>NZ_CP150339.1:3442500-4015000 GCF_051474665.1 Sorangium sp. So ce394 | reverse complement strand
CGACCCGCTCGCTCGGATCGAGCCCGCCGCACTTTTAAGGGATTTCACCACCGGGGCGCGCAGCTCGCTCGTTCACTCGCCTAGCCGCTCCCGTCCCTCACGTTTCCGGATGCTCGTCCGCGAACCAGCGCCCCATGCGCTCGCGGACGAGCAGCATCTCTGCGCCGCTCGGCAGCCGGATCCTGAACCCCTTCTCGCGCGGCCCGAGGCCCACCATCGAGCCCATCACCTCGATCGGCTGCCAGCCGCCGGCGCCGCGGAGGCGGGCAGGGCGGCCCCGATCCGAAGCCTCGGTCTCGACGTCGACGCAGTACCAGCGCGTGGTCCGGGACGTGGCCCAGCCTGCCTCGGCGCAGAGCCGCGCTTCGGCCTCCTGCAGCGCGCGATGGGACGCCGCGAACGCTGCCCGCGGGTGCAGCACGAGGACCAAAGCGTAACCCGGTTGCAGCTGGCGAACGATGTAGCTCCGGCGGTGGGCGCGCACCGTGATCTGGCGCGGCGCGCCGAGGGGCGAGCCGGCGGCCTCGGCCAGCACGATCTGCCAGTGGGCCGCCGTGACCTTCACGTCGAAGGGATCGAGCCGGCCCGCATAGTCGATGGTCTCTCCCTCGAAATCCACGAGCGCGGCGGCATGCGCGCCCGGAATCGCGCACAGGAGATCCTCGAGGATCGAGGTGAACGAGGAGGGCGCCTGATCGCGTGGCAGCCCGCACTGGCTCCGCTTACGAGCTCCGTTGCGCGAGGTCGTCATGGCTCGATCCGAACGAGCTCGAGCAGCGCGTCGACGCCGCCGACGATCTTCGGCTCGCGCCGCAGCACCTCGAGGAGCTTGGCCTGGGCGGCGCGCGCGCGCTCGGTCACCACCTCGTCGCGCACCAGACCGCGTCGCTCCTCGACAGGTACCACCTGCGCCGGGATGCGCTCGAGGAGCATGATGACGTGCACGCCGAACGACGACGCGACCGGCGCGCTGAGGTCTCCGCGCGCGTTCAGCGCCGCCGCCGCACGCGAGAACTCGACGTCGAAATGCTGCGGCGCTGGGCTGAGCACGCGGCCCGCGGCCGTCACCGGCGGGAGCGCCTCCGCGACGACCTCGAGGCCATCCGCGGGCACGCCCTTCGCGGCGCGGATGAACGCGTCGGCGGCCGGATCGCTGGGAGGTTGCCGCGGCCCGGCGGCCGGCGGCGGCTCGGAGCTCCGGGCGACCTCGCGCGAGGACAGCGCCGCCGCCCGGATCGCGTCGGCGAGCGCCCGCGCCTTGTCACGGGTGGCCTCGCCGGCGTCCGCCGAGAGCCTCACGACGGCGTGCACGGTGCGGTATCCCTCGGGTCGATCGAGGTCGAGCCAGTGCCGTTCGGTCGCCGCGCGCAGCTCGTCGTCCGTCACGGGGCCGGCGTTCTCCGCCTCGTCTTTCAGTCGGTGGAGCAGGCGACGGGCGAGCACCGCGCTGATGTCGCGCTGCACGTCGGCGTCGCGCTCGAGGCCGCGGTCTCGCGCAGCGGCGGCGAGGAGCGCGTCGCGGATCGCCGCGTCCCGTGCGTGCGCCGGCGAGATGTGCTGCGCTGCCGCGATGCGAGCCACCGCCTCGACGGAGATGTCGAGCGCGCCCACGCGCGCCGCCACGTCGGCCGGAAGCGGCGCCGCCCCCCGCGCGGACGTCGACGAGGCAGCCCAGGCCGCGCACGCGCACAGGCACGCGACGGACGCGATCCCTCGGCGCCCAGGGCTCACGCGCTGCCCCCACGGGGGCGAAGGATCTCCGTGGACGCCTTGAGCGAGAGCCCGCCGATCACCAGGAGGTAGATGGCCTTGAAATCCTGGCGATCGCCGAGCGCGTGGACCCCGAAGGCGAAGGAGAACGCGGCGGCGACGAGGAGCAGAATCGCGAAGACATCGACTGCACGGGACACGCGCGTGAGTGTAACGCGATTTGACGTGGAACCGGCGGAGATGCGGGGACGCTGCAGGGCAGCCACCCTCGGCGAGCGGCGGCCGGGCCGCTGCTCAGCGCAGCATCATCACGACCGCCCCCAGGACGGCGAAGACGATCAAGACCAGCAGCTGCCGGACGGCGCGGTGGGTGAGCCGCCGCGCGCCGGCCGTGTATCGGCGGCCGCGGGCGACCGCGACGCCGGAGGCCGCGGTGATCAGGGCGACGGCGCAGGCCACGGCGACGGCCTGGGCCAGGAGGGCGCGGTCTGGGTCCCCGACCCGCCACGCGAGCACGAGGATGGCGAGGCTCACCAGCGCGCCGAACGCGACGATCACGGCGGCGAGCGGCGGCAGGTGGGCCCGAGGCTGCAGGAGGGGGACGTCCGGGTCCGGCTCCGGCTGGCGCCGCACCTCCCAGCGGTCGCGCCAGGAAAGCGCGAAGAGGCCCCAGGCGATCCCGCCGATGGCCGCCCGGACCGGGTCGAGGCGGGACGGCTGAAGGGAGGGTGAGGCGAGCAGCCACGTCAGCGTGACCAGCGCCAGGAAGGCAGAGATGCCGAGGTGCCGCGCCGCCCGGCGGTGGGAGGCGGCGAGCAGCGGCGCGGCGATGCCGCACAGGAAGGCGAGCGTGGCGGCGACGCTGGCGGACACGGGTGCCCCGCGGCCGAACCCGGCAGGAGCGACCGTGATCATCCAGGCGACGACCGCCGCCAGCAGCGCCTGCGGGGCGCGCCCCTCCCCGAGGCCCGGGCGCGCCGCTCCGGGCTGCGGCGCCTCGGGGCCATCCGCGGCGGACGGTCCGTCGCCCCTGCGCGCCGCCGTTCCGCCGCGCTCGTCGGGCGCAGACGCGCTCGCCTCCGCCTCGCGCGGAGCGCCGATCGAGATCGCGCCGGGAGCCTCCGTGCTCATGCGCGAGCCGCTAGGCCAGGTTTCTGAGCAAGTGGCCCACGGGCAGCACCTCCGGCGCCGGCGCGTCGGCGCCTGCCTGGCTGCTCGCGCTCCCCTCTTCCCGGGCGACCTCGAGCCCGAGGCGCTTCCAGAGGCCCGTGTCGAAGAGATGGCTCGGGCGCACGTTGCCGAGGGCGGCGAGCATGTTCTGCCGGGCCCCGGGGTGGCGCTCGTCGAGCTCCGCGAGCAGCCGGCTCACCGCCTTGCGCTGGAGGTTCTCCTGCGACCCGCACAGATCGCAGGGGATGATGGGGAAGCGCTCCTCCGCGGCGAACGCGGCGAGCTCGGCCTCGGCGCAGTAAATCAGCGGGCGGATCACGACGTTGTCGCCGTCGTCGGAGATGAGCTTCGGCGGCATGGACTTCAGCTGGCCGGCGAAGATCAGGTTCAAGAGCAGCGTCGTCACGGCGTCGTCGCGGTGGTGGCCGAGGGCGATCTTCGAGCACCCGAGCTCGCGCGCGACGCGGTAGAGGATGCCTCGCCGCAGGCGGGAGCAGAGCGAGCAGTACGTCTTGTTCTCGGGGATCTTCTCGGTGACGATCGAGTAGGTGTCCTCGGAGATCATCCGGAACTCGTGGCCACCCGCGGCCATGTAGTCGGACAGGAGGTGCCCGGGATAGCCAGGGTGTCCCTGGTCGATGTTGACCGCGATCACGCTGAACCGGACCGGCGCGCGGCGCGCGAGGTCGATGAGGAGCGCGTGCAGCGCGTAGCTGTCCTTGCCCCCCGAGACGGCGCAGAGGATCCGATCGCCGTCGGCGATCATGTCGAAGTCGGTGATGGCGCGGCCCATGGCGCGCGCGAGCTTACGGCGGAGTTGCACGGTTCAGCCGGTGAAGCCTTCAACGAGGCGGAGGAAGGTAAGCACGCCGTGACCCGTCCCGCCCTTGGAGAAGATGCCGTAGGGCTTGCTCGCCATGGACGGGCCGGCGATGTCCACGTGGGCCCACGGGACGTCCCCCACGAACTCGCGCAGGAACAGGGCCGCGGTGATCGCCCCGCCCCAGCGGTCGGCCGTGTGCTTGATGTCGGCCCAGTCGCTCTTCAGGCCGTCGCGGAGCTCGTCGACCAGCGGGAGCTGCCACATCGACTCGCCCGCCGCCTTCGCGGCGCCCCGCAGGCGATCCGCCAGATCCTCGCGGTTCGAGAAGAAGCCCGACACCGTGGGCCCGAGGGCCACGACGCAGGCGCCCGTGAGGGTCGCGTTGTCGACGATGAGGTCCGGCTTGAGCCCGCGCGCATAGGCGAGGCAGTCGGCGAGGACGAGGCGCCCCTCGGCGTCGGTGTTGATGATCTCCACCGTCTTGCCGTCGAGGGAGCCGAAGATGTCGCCCGGCCGGTAGGCCGCGCCGTCGGGCATGTTCTCGGCCGCGCCGATGATGCCGTGGACCTCGACGCTCGGCTTGGCGGCCGCGACGGCGGCCATCAGCGCGATCACGTTCGCGGCGCCGCCCATGTCGCCCTTCATCTCTTCCATGCCCGGAGCGGGCTTGATGCAGAGGCCGCCGCTGTCGAACGTCAGCCCCTTGCCCACGAAGACCAGCTTCCCCTTCGGCTTGCCGGGAGGCGCGTAGCTCATGTGGACCAGCCGAGGCTCGCGCGCGCTCCCCTGCCCCACCGCCATGATGAGCTTCATCCCCCGCTTGTTCAGCGCGGCCTTGTCGAACACCGTCACCTTGAGGCCGTGCTGCTTGCCGACCTCCGCGGCGACGCGCGCGAGCGCCTCCGGATGCATCTCGTTCGGCGGCTCGTTGACGAGGTCGCGCGCGACGCAGATCGCCTCGCCGACCTGCTGTCCGAGCGCGACGGCGTCGCGCGCCGCCTTGCCCGCCTTGCCCTCGACGACCACGGTGCCGCGCGCGAGCCCGAACTTGGGCACGCGATCGCCCGTGAAGTAGCGGGTGAACCGGTAGGACCCGAGCACGAGGCCCTCGGCGGCAGACCGCTCCGCGCGCTCGACGCCGGGCGGCACCACGACCGCGACGCTCTCGGCGCGCACGCCGTTGGCGAAGCGCGCCCCCTTCGCCGCGACCAGCCGGACATCGACGTCGGTGAGCTTGCCGGACCCGAGCCCGAGCAGCAGCACGCGGCCAGGCTTCAGCGCGCCGCGCGTCGTGAAATCGACGCTCTGATCCTTCTTCCCCGTGAAGTCGTCACGCTTGACCTGGTGGGCCACGGACTCGCCAAGCGCCTCCACGAGCCTCGCGAGCACGCCCTCACCCGTCGAAGCGCCTTCAGGCACGCCGATGACGAGGACGTCGACGGCGAGGCTCAGCGGGTCTGACGAGGCGAGGTTCACTTTGATCGGCATGCGGTCTCCTGAGCCCGGACGGGGGGGTGTATCCAGCGCGGCATCTAATCACGAAGGGCTAACCCCGTCGACGTGGACGATGCCGCAGGCGGTCGGCCCGAGGCGCGGGGGAGCACGCCTCCCCTGGCGCCGGAAGCGCGCTCCCGGGCGCGGCGGAGGCGCGCTCCCGGGCGCGGCGGAGGCGCGCTCCCGGGCGCGGCGGAGGCGCGGCGCCGCTCGGCGGCCGGCAACGACTGGCGCCGCGGCGCCTCTGTGGCGGGCCCCGCGGCGCCTCTGCCGGGATGCCTCGTGCGGCAACGCTTACGGGGACGGCGGTCCGGGCGTCCCGCCCCGAGCGCCGGATCGAGGGCGTCAGCGCCCCGATCTGTAGATGTGGATGACGTCGGCGAGGAGCTTCAGCGCCTCGGCGCGCGGGCGCTGGAACGCGTTGCGCCCCATGATCGAGCCGAAGGAGCCGCCCGCGGCCATCTCCCGCACCTCCTCCAGCACGGCGTCCGTCGCCTTGGACTCGCCGCCTGAGAAGATCACCACGCGCTTGCCGTTGAAGGTCGCCTGCACGACGTGGCGGACCCGCTCGGCGAGCGTCTGGATGGGGATGCCAAATTTTTCGTACATCTTTCTCGCCTCCTCCTGCTCGACATGAGCCGTCGGCGGCTTGACCTTGATGATGTGCGCGCCGAGCTGAGCCGCGATGGTCGCCGCGTAGGCGCAGACGTCGACGGCCGTCTCGCCCTGCTTCGACAGCCCGGCGCCGCGCGGGTAGCTCCAGACGATGACGACCAGGCCCTTGCGCCGGGCCTCGAAGGCGAGCTCGCGGAGGTCCTCGTACATCCGGTTTCTCGCGCCGGACCCGGGGTAGATGGTGTAGCCGACGCCGACGCAGCCGAGGCGGAGCGCGTCGTCGACCGATCCGGTCACCGCCGACAGGGGTTGCTCCACTTTCGCCAGCGTGTCGCTGTTGTTGAGCTTCAAGATCAGCGGCACCTGCCCCGCGAACCTGGCAGCGCCCGCCTGCAGCGACCCGAGCGGCGCCGCATACGCGTTGCACCCGGCGTCGATCGCGAGCTGAAAGTGGTAGTCGGGATCGTAGGCCTCGGGGTTCGGAGCGAACGATCGCACCGGGCCATGCTCGAACCCTTGGTCCACGGGCAGGATCACCATCTTGCCGGTGCCCGCGAGCGCGCCGTGGTTGAGCAGCCGGACGAGGCTCGTCAGCGTGCCGGGGTTCTCCGAGGCGTACCAAGAGAGGATCTGCTCTACGCGGGAGGTGAGCGCCATGAATCACTCCGTGGAGGGGGTTGCCGCCAGAACGCGCAGCCCACCTGGGCGTGAGCACGAGCCGTCCTGCCCCGCGGCCCGGGTCGACGCCAGCGAGCGAGGAAGCCCTGGCATTGTCCGAGGACCCGAGACGAACGTATCGAGCCGAACACCCCGGTCGAGCAGCGCTTGGAGGATGTTGTACGGAGCCGTCGGATACGCAATTCTCGTCGCCGCGCCGGTCGGCTCTGCGGGAGCAATCAGCAGCAGAGGCCGCGAGCGCGAGCACGTGGCGGGGCGGCGACGTCCTTGCCACCACGCGGAGGGATCATGTCGCTCTCATCGGACCAACGGAATCTGAGCTGGAAGCCGCCCGAGGCGCAGTCGCGCATCGGGATCACGCTCGAGACGTACATCCTCGAGGGAATGCTCGGGTTCCCCGCGGCGACGGGGGCGTTCACCTCGCTGCTGAACCAGTTCGGCCTGGCGGCGAAGCTCGTGACGTCGAAGGTCCGGCGCGCCGGCCTCGCCAACGTCCTCGGGTACACCGGCCAGACGAACGTGCAGGGCGAGATCGTGCAGAAGCTCGACGAGGTCGCCAACGAGACGCTGCTCAGCGTGCTCGGACGGCGCGGGCACTGCGCCGCCGTGGTGAGCGAGGAGCTCGGCGAAATGAGGCTCCTCTCCACGGATCCGCGCGCCAAGTACATCGTCGTCGTGGACCCGCTCGACGGATCGTCGAACATCGACGTGAACATCTCGATCGGCACGATCTTCGGCGTGCTCCGCAAGAGCGACGCCAAGATGGGCGCCGACCCCTCGGATTTTCTGCGCCCCGGCCGCGATCTGGTCGCGGCCGGCTACGTGCTCTACGGGTCGTCGACGCTGCTCGTCATCACCACCGGCCTCGGCGGCGTGCACGGGTTCACCTACGATCCGACCGTCGGCGAGTTCTTCCTTTCCCACGAGAACATCCGGATTCCGGAGCGCGGCTCGACCTACTCGATCAACGAGGGCCACAGCGCGCGGTGGCCCGAGGACGTGCGCCGCTGGAACACGTGGATCAAGGAGGAGAACAAGCACGAGGGGAGGCCCTACGGCGCCCGGTACGTGGGATCGCTGGTGGCGGACGCGCACCGGACGCTGCTCAAGGGCGGCATCTTCGCCTACCCCGCCGATCGAAGCGGCCAGGGCAAGCTGCGGCTGCTCTACGAAGCGAACCCGTTCGCCTTCATCTTCGAGGCCGCCGGCGGCAAGGCGAGCACGGGCTCCGATCGCATCCTCGATCTGGTGCCGAAGTCGCTCCACGAGCGCGTGCCGCTCGTCCTCGGCTCGCCCCGCGACGTCGACGACTTCGAGCAGTTCCAGCGCGGCGAGCGCTGACGCCGCGAGAGGACGCCGCCGCCCCTTCCCATTACGAGCCGAGCGTGGAGGGGGCGACCCCGCGGGTCAGACCCCCTGCGCGTCGGCGCCCCAGATCACCTTGTGGAGCTGCACCTGCACGCGGACGCGAAGGCCGTCGTCGAGCACCCACTGGACGAGATCTCTCGGCGCGAGCTTGCCCCAGACGCACGAGGCGAGCAGCGTCACGCCGCGCGCGTCGAGGCGGCGCTCGCGGATGGTGCCCCGCATCCATTCGTAGTCCGCCCGATCGGCGAGCACGAACTTGATCTCGTCGCGCGGCGTGAGATGGTCGAGGTTCGACCAGCGGTTCCGGTGGGATTCCCCGGAGCCGGGCGCCTTCAGATCCATGATCTTGTGCACGCGTGGGTCGACGCGCGACACGTCGGCCTCGCCGCTGGTCTCGACGAGGACCGTGCGGCCCGCGTCGCAGAGCTCCTTGAGGAGCGGGAGCGACCCGGGCTGGAGGAGGGGCTCCCCGCCCGTGAGCTCGACGAGCGGCGTGCCGAGGGCGAGCGCGCGCTCGAGGACGTCGCTGCGGCGGAGGCGCTTGCCGCCGTAGAAGGCCTGCGAGGTGTCGCACCAGGCGCAGCGCAGGTTGCACCCGGTGAGCCGGACGAAGGTGCACGGCAGCCCGGCGAACGTCGATTCGCCCTGCACGCTGGCGTAGATTTCGTGGACGACGAGGGTGTCTTCTTTCAAGGAAGCGACGCCTCCGAGGAGCCCGGGCCGGCCTCGGCGGCTCCGCGCCGCCGGCGACCCGCGATGAGGCCGCAAGCTTTGGCCGCGCCGACCGCGCAGCGCAAGCGGCGCGAGGCGCTCAGCCGGTGATGACGCTGACCTCGCCCGCCGCCACCGCGCGGAGGACGCCGTCCCCTCCGCGGATCAGCAGGTGCCCCTCCGGGTCGATCCCCGCCGCGACGCCGGCCACACCGGCTACCTCGACGCGGCGGCCGCGCAGCCAGTCCATCCGGGCGAGATCCTCCGCGAAGGGCGCGAGCCTTCCCGCCTCGAACCTCGACGCAGCGTCGCCGATCGCCTGGAGCAGCTCCGCCGCGAGGACCTCGCGAGGGACGTCATCGATCCCGAGCATCGCGAGCGACGTGGCCCGGCCCGAGAGCTCCGGCGGGAAGCTCGACGCGTGGACGTTCAGCCCGACGCCGACGATCACGCTGCTCACCGATTCGCCGCGCAGCTGGGCCTCGACCAGGATCCCCGCCAGCTTGCGGCCCCCGGCGAGCACGTCGTTCGGCCACTTGAGCCGCACCTCGGCGGCGGCGCCGTCGCCGCGGCGCGAACCGGGCGCGAGCCGTGCGAGCTGTCGATCGACGACCGACGCCACGGCGAGGCCCATCACGAGCGCGATGGGGGCCACGCTGCTCGCCGGGAGGCCGGGGCGCAGCACGACCGACAGGTACAAGTTCTCCCCGGGCGGAGAGTGCCAGGCGCGCCCGCCGCGCCCGCGCCCCTGGGTCTGCGCGTCGGCGAGGAACGCCGCCCCGTGCGGCGCCCCGGCGGCCGCCGCGTTCCGGGCGTCGTCGTTTGTCGACGCCGTCTCCCACGCAACGGCGAGCGGCCTCCCGATCGGCGCGCCGAGGCGCGCGAGCTCTCGCTCGATGGCCCCGGCGTCGAGCCGCCTCACAGCGAGAGATCCAGCGCGATGTCGGCCGAGCGGGCCGAGTGCGTCAGCGCGCCGACGCTGATGATGTCGATGCCCGCCGCGGCGAGCTCGGGGATGCGCTCCAGCGTGATCCCGCCGGAGACCTCGAGGAGAGGCCGGCCGTGCTGCGCCGACCGGACGCGCGCGGACGCCGTCTTGACGTCGGTCAGCGTGAAGTTGTCGAGCATGATGATGTCCGCGCCGGCAGAGAGCGCCTCGTCGAGCTCGCGGAGCGAGGCGACCTCGACCTCGATCTTCGTCGTGTGCGGGGCGCGCGCCCGGGCGCGGCCGATGGCGGTCGCGATGCCGCCCGCCGCGACGATGTGGTTGTCCTTGATGAGCACCGCGCTCCCGAGGCTGTCGCGGTGGTTGTGCGCGCCTCCGACGCGCACCGCGTAGCGCTCCAGCGCGCGCAGGCCGGGCGTCGTCTTGCGGGTGTCGCTGATGCGCACGCCGGACCCCTGCGGGATCGCCGCGGCGTAGCGGCGCGCCTCGGAGGCGACGCCGCTCATCCGCTGCGCGAAGTTGAGCGCGGTGCGCTCCGCGCTGAGGAGGGTGCGCGCGAGGCCGCGCACCGTCCAGAGCACGGCGCCGGTGTCGACCGCGGTGCCGTCCGCGATCAGCACCTCGCCCTCGACCTGCGGATCCAGGCGCTGAAAGACGCGGAGAAACACGTCCCCACCGCAAACGACGAGCGGCTTGCGCGCCACCGCCTTCGCGGTCGCGCGCGCGGAAGCGTCGACACAGGCCTCGGTGGTGAGATCGCCTCCCGCGAGATCTTCTTCCAGAGCGCGATCGATCAGGGCATCCAGCAACGGCGCAGCCAGCACAGGCATCTCCTCGAGCGCCGCAACCCCCGGCGGCGCCCCCAGGTATACTCGTTCCCGCACGCGCGCATCAGCGACGTCGCACCCCCCCGAGGTGGGCGACGCAACGCGTCATCAAGAGTCGTGCCAGGGCGTGCGAGCTCGGCGGCGCGGCTGCCCGGGACGGGAGCCCTGCGGCGCGGATGGGGCCCGCGGCGCCGAAAAGCGGTACGGTTCGCGACCTTCGCGACGCTGTGTCGCACAAATGGGGCTGACGTTCGTCTACCAGCCTGTGAGACTCTCCGAGCAACTCCAGCGCCCTCAACGGAGATCGATGCGTCCGCAGGCAGGCCAGGTCATCCACAACAAGTACCGACTCGTGCGCCTCATCGGCGACGGCGGCATGGGGAGCGTCTACGAAGCCCGCCACGAGGTGCTGGGGACGACGGTCGCCCTCAAGTTTCTCCACCCCGAGCTGTCCCGCCGCTCCGGCCTGGTGCAGCGCTTCCTGCAAGAGGCGCGCGTCTCCGCGCAGATCCAGAGCGCGCACGTGGTCCGCGTGGTCGACGTCGACCAGACCGCCGGCGGCCTGGCGTTCATCGTGATGGAGTACCTGGAGGGGAAGACGCTCCAGACGCTGTACGAGGAGCTCTACCGGGCCGGCATCCGGCTCGCCTACGCCGACGCCCTCGAGTACGCGATGCAGATGCTCGAGGGCGTCGAGGCCGCCCATCGCGCGGGCGTGGTCCACCGGGACCTCAAGCCGGACAACGTCATCATCACGAGGACGGCCAAGGGAGAGCCGCTCATCAAGCTGCTCGACTTCGGCATCGCCAAGCTGAAGGTCACGGGGGAGCTCGATCGCGGGCTCACGCGCCCGGGCGTGATCATGGGCACCCCCGAGTACATGGCGCCCGAGCAGGCCTACTCGGCGGACTCCGTCGACGCGCGCGCGGACATCTTCTCGCTGGGCGTCATCATCTTCGAGATGCTGGCCGGCCGCCGGCCGGTCGGCGGCGACGAGCCCCAGCAGATCGCGGGCGCCTACCTGTCGGGCCAGATCTCGCGGCTCTCGGACCTGGCGCCGGAGCTCGCGCCGGGCCTCTGCGCCGCCGTCCACCGCGCGATGGCGGCCTCGCCGGCCGATCGGTTCGCGACCACCGCCGAGCTCCGCGGCGCCCTCGAGCCGTTCGCCCGCGCCGCCCGCGCCCCCTCGGCGCTCACCCCCTCGCCGTCCGAGGTCAGCGTGGCGCGGTCGTCCGGGCCCGCCCTGCCCGCAGCCCTCGCCGCGCCCGCGATGCTCGCGGCCTCCGCGGCTGCGCCCGCGGCCAACCCGATGGGCGACGGTCGCACGAGCTCCGTCCCCAAGACGATCCCGCCCGAGAACGGCGGCGCACCGCACGCTGCGAGCGCCCCCCCGGGCGCGCTCGGGCCCTCGACGCCCCTGGGCGGCTTCGCCTCGGACGCCCGGGGTCCGTCGGCGTCGACGCCGGGAGCGCCAGGGTTCACGCCCAGGCCAGAGCCGTCCTCGGGCCCGTACTTCGCTCAGGGCGGCTACCCCCCGGTCGGCCAGCCTGCGACCGTGAGCGCCGCGCCCTACATGCCCCCGCAAGGGGTGCCCGGGGTGCCAGCGACGAGCTACGAGCCCGGGCCGTTCGATGTGTCGCCTCGCCCAGGCGGGACCGCGGTCGGCAACGCGCCCTTCATGGACCGGAGCTCGGCCGGCGCGTTCAACGGAGCTCCGGCGCCCGGCTACGGCGGCGCCTACGGGGGCGGCGCGCAAGGGTACATCCCCGGGACGGCGCCGATGGATCCGCTGCCCAGGACCTCGCACGCCGCCTCGGCGCACGGGGCGAAGCAGCCCGCGCGGCGCGGGACCTCGCTGTTCACCATCCTGCTGCTCGCCACGGGGATCACCGGGGCCGTCGTGGGGGGCGTGTACATCGCCAGCGAGCTCGGTCGGAGGGAGCAGGCCGACGTGGCGCCGGCCATGCCGACGTTCCAGCCGACCGCGACGGCGCCCTCGGAGCCGAGCACCCCCGCGACGACGGCGCCCCCCGCCGTGACGCCGCCCCCGGTCGAGCCGCCGCCGGTGGTCGCCAAGCCCCAGCCCCGGCCGACGTCGACCTCCACCTCGAAGCCGCCGGCGACGCCGAGCGCGACGGGGACGCAGCCGGCGCCGACGACGCGCCCCAGCGGGACGGCGATCCTCCCCAACCTGCCGCCGATCGTCATCCCGTCGACGTTCCCGTTCCCGTTCCCCGCGCCGCCCGGCGCGCAGCCGCCGGCCAACAACCCCCAGCCCACCCCGAACACGACGACCCCGGCGCCGACGACGCCGCCCACCACGCCGTCCAGCAAGCCACCACGGCGCGTGATCATCGTACCGAACAACTGACTCGCCCGGCGCAGGCGGTAGGATGCGATCTCGATGAGCAATCAGAATAGCGGTCCGCCGCCCGGATGGCCTGCGCCCCCGAGCGGCATGTACGGCCCTGGCAAGACCGTGCCCGGCGAGCCTCCGCTCGCAGGGCTCAACTCGCCTCAGGGCGCCTTCCCCGTGCCGCCCGGCACCGCGCCGCACGATCCAGGAGCCGCGGGCGGAGCCGTGCCGCGGACCATCGTCGAGGGCGGGGGCAACAGCGCGCCCCCGCCCGGCGCGCCAGCCCCTTACGGATCCCCGGCAGGCGCGTACGGCGCGCCGCCGGCAGGCGCGCCCGGCCCGTACGGGCCCGGCGCAACCGCGAATTACGGCGGCCCTCCAGGACCAGGGGGCGCCTACGGACAGCCGCTCCCGCCTCCCGCGAGCCCGTACGGCGGCTCGCCGTTCGGGGCTCCGAGCGGGGCCGCCGGCGCGCCGGGGTTTCACGGCGGCGGCGCTCCGGCGCTGCCGGGCAGCGGCGGCCCGTACGCGGCGCCGATCCCCGCCCGGCCTCGCCCGAAGAGCTCCGGCCCGACGCTCGCGCTGATCGGGATCGGCGCCTTCGTGGTCATCGGGGGCCTCACGACCGCCTTCTTCATGATGCGCAGCGGAAGCTCGTCCGAGGGCGCGACGGCGCTGCCGTCGGTCGACACGCCGCCGGCGCCGGCGTCCGTCGCCAGCGATCCGGCGCCTCCGCCGCCGGCCGCAACCACGACGCCCGAGCCGCCCCCGCCGGAGCCGGTCCCCGTCCCCGCAGCGGCCCCGAAACCGCCGCCGAAAGCACAGCCCAAGCCGGCGAACCCGACCACCACGCCGACGATCCCGTCGACGACCGCTCAGCCGACGATCCCGTCGACGCCCAGCGCGACGACCCCGACGACCACCCCGTCCGCATCCTCGACGGGCCGGAAGAAGATCATCCTGCCCGGCAGGAATTGAGCGGATCTCCGCGGCCTGCCGCGCCGTCGCGGGCGCAATCCGAAGCTTTCGCTCGAGTCCGCTTGACAAGGCGATCAGGGTGATCAGCTTCCGACCTCATGAGCAAATCCGGGATCGCCGCAGTTCTGTCCTTCCTCATTCCGGGCGTTGGGCAGCTCTACAACGGCGCGTTTCTGCGCTGCATCTTCTGGCTGATCGTCACCCCCGGCCTGTGGATCGGCACCGGCGGATGGCTCGGCTGGATCTGCCACCTGATCTCCGCCTACACCGCGTACCAGTACGCGAAGCGCTCGGGCGGCTGAGCCGCGACCCGCGAGGCGGCGCGCCGGGCCGAGCCGGCGCGCCCGCTCACGTCGCCTTCGCGAAGATCCTCTTCAGCACCTCGCCCGTCGCCGTCGGCTGACGCGAAAGCTCGCGCGGGGTGCCCTCGGCCACGATGCGCCCCCCGCCGGCGCCGCCCTCCGGGCCCAGCTCGACCACGTGATCCGCGCAAGCGATGACCGCCGGGTGGTGCTCGATGATCACCAGCGTGTCGCCGCGCTCGACCAGGCGATCGAGCACGCGGACGAGGCGCGTCACGTCCGCCAGGTGCAGGCCGGTCGTGGGCTCGTCGAGGACGTAGAGCGTCGGCTTGGGCCGCGCGCCCGCCGTCAGCTCCGCCGCGAGCTTGAGCCGCTGGGCCTCGCCGCCCGAGAGCGTGTGCGAGCCCTGGCCGATGTGGAGGTAGCCCACGCCGAGATCGCACATGGTCGAGAGCGGCGCGCGGATCCGCGGGTGCGCCGCGAAGACCTCGACCGCCTCCTCGGCGGTGAGATCGAGGACCTCGCCGACGGACAGGCCGAGGTAGCGCACGTCGAGCGTCGCCGGCTCGAAGCGCGCGCCGCCGCACGCCTCGCACGGCGTGGTCACGTCGGGCAAAAACGACATCTCGTGCGCGATGACGCCCTGCCCCTCGCACGCGGGGCACCGCCCGCCCGAGGCCGTGTTGAAGGAGAACCGCGCGGGGCCGTAGCCGCGCACCTGCGCGTCGGGACAGGCGGCGTAGAGCTTGCGAACCTCGTCCCAGACGCCCAGGAACGTCGCCGGGATCGAGCGCGGCGTCCGGCCGATGGGCGACTGGTCGACGGCCACCGCGCGCAGGATGCTCTTCGGCAGCCGCAGCGCCTTGTGCGGGCCCGGCTCGGGCGCCTCGAGCTTCAGCGCGCGGCGCGCGGCGGGGTAGAGCACCTTCTGGATCAGCGTGCTCTTCCCGGAGCCGGACACGCCGGCGACCACCGTCATCCGGCCCGCGGGGATCCGGAGCGCGTCGCCCTGGAGGTTGTGCGCCCGGGCGCCGAGGAGCTCGATGTGCTCGCGCGCCGGCGGGCGCGCCGGGCGCGCGCTGAGCAGGGCGTCCTCGCCGGCGAGCGCGCGCGCGGTCGGCGAGTCGGGGTTCGCGAGCACCTCGCGCGACGGGCCCGCCGCGACGATCCTGCCGCCCTTGCGGCCGCCGGAGGGGCCGAGATCGATCAGGTGGTCCGCGGCGCGGATCGTGTCGGCGTCGTGCTCCACCATGAGCACGGTGCTCCCCATGCTGGCGAGCCGCCGCAGGTTGGAGAGCAGCCGATCGGTGTCGCGCGGGTGGAGGCCGATGGTCGGCTCGTCGAGGACGTACAGCGCCCCGGTGAGGCCGCTGCCGAGCTGCGCCGCGAGCCGCAGGCGCTGCATCTCGCCGCCCGAGAGGGTCGACGCGCGCCGATCGAGCGTGAGATAGCCGAGGCCCACCTCGCAGACGAAGTCGAGCCGGCGGCAGAGCTCCTTGTGCGGCGCCTCGGCGATCAGCGCGCGATCGCCCGTGAAGCGCAGGCCCCTCGCCCAGGCGGCGGCCGCAGCCACCGACCGGCCCGACGCCTGGTGGTAACGCTCGCCGGCGAGCCGGACGGCCCGGGGGATCGGCGCGAGGCGCGAGCCGCCGCACGCCTCGCACGGATCGGGCGTCGCGAGCGCGTCGTCGTCGAAATCCGAGGCGCCGGTCCCCTCGCACGCCTCGCAGCGGCCCTGCTTCGTGTTGAACGAGAACCAGCGGGGATCGAGCTCCGGGACGCCGACGCCGCAGCGCGGGCAGGTGCGCGTGGTGGAGAGCAGCTGCTCGCCGCCGCGGCCGCCGGCGAGCTTCACCGCGCCCCGCCCGAACGCGAGGGCGCGATCGAAGAGCGCGCGATCGAGGGCGTCCATGCGCCCCTCGTAGATCACGAGGTCGATCGAGTGCTCGCGGCGCTTGTCGAGGCGGGGAGGGCTGTCGGTCGCGCACGGCTCGCCGTCGGCGAGCGCGCGGGTGATGCCGGCGCGGGCGGCCGCGGTGAAGACGTCGAGGTACGTCCCCTTGCGCGCCACCACCGCGGGGGCGAGCAGCGTCCGCGCGCCGCGCGTCGCGAGCAGCGAACGATAGACCTCGTCCGGCGAGCGCGCCTCGATCGGCACGTCGCAGTCCGGGCAGCGCGCCTCGCCGACCTTGGCGTAGAGCAGCCGCAGGTAGTGCGCGATCTCGGTCACGGTCGCGACGGTGGAGTTGGCGCCGGAGCGCGTGGTGCGCTGCTCAAGCGCGATCGACGGGGGTACGCCGGTGACGCGATCGACGTCCGGCCGCGGCAGCGTGGGGAGGAACTGGCGCGCGTAGGGGGTCAAGGTCTCGAGGAAGCGCCGCTGGCCCTCGGCGAAGACCACGTCGAACGCGAGGGTGCTCTTGCCGGAGCCGCTCGGGCCGGTCACGACGACGAGCTCGCCGTGCGGGATCACCGTCGAGACCTCGGCGAGGTTGTGCTCGCGGGCGCCCTCCACCTCGATGCGCCGCCGATCGAGCGACGGGCGCGCCGCGCCGTTGCCATTGCCGTTGCGTTTGCCGGATTTCGGGGCGGCGGCAGGCGCCGCGGCCTTGGCGCCGCGGCGCGGCCTCGGCGCCGCGCCGTCGCCCCGCAGCGCGAACCACTCGGCCAGCGCGCCGCCGGTCCGCGTCGCCGTCCTGGCCACCGCCTCGGGCGTCCCCTCCGCGACCACGCTCCCGCCCTCGCTGCCCGCGCCCGGCCCGAGATCGATGACCCAGTCGGCCGCCGCGATGACGTCGAGGTCGTGGTCGACCACGAGCACGGAGGCGCCCTCGGCCACGAGCACCGAGAGCGAAGCGTTGAGGTGCTTCACCTCCTCCGGGTGCAGGCCGGCGCTCGGCTCGTCGAGGAGGAAGAGCGCGCCCGCGCAGGGCTCGCCGAGCGCGCGCGCGATCTTGAGCCGCTGCGCCTCGCCGCCGGAGAGCGTCGAGAGCGGCTGGCCGAGCGTGAGGTAGCCGAGGCCGAGCTGCTTGAGCGGCGCGAGCGCCCGCCGGACCGCCGGCTCCCGCTCGAAGGCCACGAACGCCTCGTCGATCGAGAGATCGAGCACGTCGGCGACCGAGCGGCCGTCGAGCTTCACCTCGAGCACCTCGTCGCGGAAGCGCTTGCCCTTGCAGGTCGGGCAGGTCAGCGACACGTCGGCCAAGAACTGCATCTCGATCGTCTCGCTCCCCTCGCCGGCGCACGCCTCGCAGCGCCCGAGCGCGACGTTGAACGAGAAGTGGCCGGGCCCGAGATCCCGCGCCGCCGCCTCGGGCTGCTCGGCGAAGAGCGCGCGGATGCGGTTCCACGCGCCGGTGTAGGTCGCGGGGTTGCCCCGCGAGGTGCGCCCGAGCGGCGCCTGATCGACGAGCGTGACGGTGCGGATGTCGGCCGTGCCCTCGATGCGCCGGTACAGGCCCGGCGCATCGACGTCCTTGTAGCCGCGGGCCCTCGCGATGTGCCGGTAGAGCACGTCGTTCACCAGCGTGCTCTTCCCTGACCCGCTCGGCCCCGTGATCGCCACCACGACGCCGAGCGGGACGTCGACGGAGACGTCGCGCAGGTTGTTCTCGCGAGCGCCGTGGATCATGATCTTGCCGCTCGGCGACCTTCGCTCCGCGGGCGCGGCGGGCAGCGGCCTCTGCGCGGCGAGCCCCTCGGGCGGCCCGTCGAAGGTGACGCGCCCGCCCTGCTTGCCCGCGCCGGGGCCGAGCTCGACGACGCGATCGCTCGCCCGGATGACGAGGGGCTCGTGCTCGATGACGAGCACGGCGTTGCCGCGGTCGGCGAGCTCGCGCATGGCCGCGATGAGCGGCGGGATGTCCGTCGGATGCAGCCCGACGGTCGGCTCGTCGAGCACGAAGAGCGCGCCCGTCAGCGACGTGCCGAGCGCCGCGGTGAGCGCGACGCGCTGCGCCTCGCCGCCCGAGAGCGTGCGCGCCTGGCGGGAGAGCGAGAGGTAGCCGAGCCCGACGCGCTCGAGGTAGCCGAGCCGCGCGATGAGCTCGCGGCGCGCCATCTCCCCCTGGCCCGTCTGGGGGCGCTCGGCCTCGAGGCGCGCGCGCGCCTCGCGGAGCTCGAGCTCGTGCCACGCGGCGAGATCGAGGCCGCCGACGCGGTACAGGAGCGACTCGGGTGAGAGCCGCTTGCCGTGGCACGCGCCGCACACGTCGTAGGTGCGGTAGCGCGCGAGCAGCACGCGGACGTGCATCTTGTAGGTGCGCGTCTCGAGCCAGCGGAACCAGGCCTTCACGCCGGGGTACTTGCCCTGGCTCCACGTGCCCTCGCCCTCGAGCACGAGCGCGCGCTGCGCCTCGGAGAGATCGCGCCACGGCCGATCGGTGCGGATCCCGTTCCGCTCGCAGAACGCGCGGAGCACCTTCCGCTCCCACGTGGTGGAGCGGCCGTTCCAGGGGCGGATCGCGCCGCCCGCGATCGACTTCGACGGGTCCGGGATCACCTTGTCGTAGTCGATGCCGAGGGTGCGGCCGAAGCCGCGGCACGAGGCGCACGCGCCGGTCGGCGACTGGTATGAGAAGAGCCCCGGGCGCGGCGGATCGAAGGCGCGGGCGCACGAGGGGCAGGCGAGCCCGCGCACGAGCCGGAGCCGCGTCGACCCCGCCCCGTTGCCGCCCGGCTCCTCGGCCTTGCGCTGCAGGTGGAGCGACGCGTCGCCTCCCCCGCCCTTCCACGCCTCCTCGATGGCGGCGCCGAGGCGCCGGCGCTCCCGCGGGGCGACGCGGACGCGATCGACGATGACCTCGACCTTGTCGGTGCCGCTCATCGCCTCGGAGGGCGCCACGCTGTCGAGGTCGCGCGCCTCGCCGCGGACGAGCAGGCGCCGGTAGCCGGCGGCGAGCAGCGACTCGCGCACGTCGAGGAACCGCTCGGTCCCCGCGACGGCGACCGGGTACGTGACGAGCGCGGTCGCGCCCTCGTGCTGGCTCGCGGCGAGCTCGGCCGCGCGCACCGGGTCGGTCCGCGCCGCCGGCGCCTCGCAGGACGGGCAGACGGGCACCGCCTCGCGCGCGAAGAGCGCGCAGAAGTACGGCTCGAGGTCGGCCATCGTGGCGACGGTCGACCGCGAGCTCTTGACCGGCGCGCGGCGGTCGACGGCGACGCCGGCCGCCACGGGCTCGAGCGCGTCGATCGGCGGCCGCTCGAGCCGCTCGAGGAACTGACGAGCGTACGGGCTGAAGCTCTCGACGAACCGGCGCTGCCCTTCGGAGTAGAGCGTGTCGAGCGCGAGCGAGGACTTGCCGGCGCCGGACACGCCGGCGATGGCCACGAGCTCGCCGGGCCGGAAGTCGAGGTCGATGCCCTGGAGGTTGTGCGTGCGGGCGCCGCGGAGACAGATGGATTGCATAGGAGGCGCGGATGGGTGGGCCCCGCGGGGTGGCGTCCGGGGTGGACAGGCCCGCGTGAAACCGCGAGTGTTTAGCCCCCTTTCCGCCCATCGTCGCGGACGATCGTACGTGACGGCGCGCAGCGCACGCGCGTCGTGGCATTGCGCTGTTCGGCGCGGGATTCTCGCGTTCGTGTCGAGGCGCGCGGCGGGAGCGCGCGTGCTCCGAGCTGCTCCGTCTGCCCGGTGCGTCCGCCGCGACCGACGGACTCAGCGGCTGATCGCGCTGGATTCAGCAGCTAACCGCGGCGGCCCCAGCGGCTAACCACCGTTGACGAGGAGGACAGAGACGTAGCCGTAATCGTTGCTGTTCCAGTTGCGGCTCAACGTCTGGCCGCACATCCCGATGTTGTACGTGCCCGGGCTGAGGCCGGTAATGACGGCGCTGAGCCCGAAGGGCACGCGCGTGCCTGGGGGGACCCTGCCCCCGGTCATCCCGAGGCCGACCGTCTGAATCGGGCCGAACACCGGGGGGCCCTCCGGCTCGGAAAGATCCTGCTGGTAGCACATGAACAGGCTGAGGCTGTTCGCCGACTCGGTGCCCGATCCCAGGTACCGATGCGCGGTCGCGTAGATCGACTGGCTCCCCGACGAGACCGCCACCTTGACCGTCGGGCCGAAGAAGTCGACGGCCACGCCCGACGGGAGCGTGAGGTGCGGGCCGACGCCGCTGGCCATCACCGAGAGCACGACCCCCTGGGGCCCGGTCGGCCCAGTGGGGCCCGTGAAACCGCGGGGCCCCTGAGGCCCGACGGGGCCCTCGGGACCGACCGGACCCACTGGACCTTGAGGGCCCGTCGGACCGATCGGACCCTCCGGGCCGATCGGACCTATCGGACCTTGAGGGCCCATGGGACCGATCGGACCGATCGGTCCCATGGGGCCGACCGGGCCCTCCGGCCCGATCGGGCCCGCCGCCCCAGCAGGCCCGACCGGGCCTTCCGGGCCCCTGGGCCCCACCGGGCCTTCCGGTCCCGTGGGGCCGGCTGGCCCCGTTGCGCCCGTCGGACCCGCGGGACCCGTCGGCCCTTCCGGGCCCGTCGCGCCGGTCGGCCCGGTGGGGCCCGGCGGCCCTTGCGGCCCTTCCGGCCCTTCGAGCCCTGCCGGCGAACCGACCCACTCCCCGTCCTCGTTGATCACCTGGCCGCCGTTCACGACGACCCCGCTCCCGTCGATCACCACCGTGCTGCCGTTCGCGGTGTTCACCGTGACCGAGGTCGGCGTGATGTCGCCGTTCACGTTGCCGGCGAGGAGCGCGTACGGCACGCTCGCGACCGTCGCGCGCGGCTTCAGCTCGACGTCGTCGCCGACCGTGATGCCGAGGTACCGCTCGGCGCCGTCGAAGATCGCACCCTGGAACGGCGTGATCGAGCCGAGGCGCACCGAGAAGAAGCCGTCCTCGAACGTGATCGCGTGGACCTCGCTCCAGATGGGGATCGACGCGTCGCGAGCGTCGTAGAGGGCGAAGACGACGTCGAGCGTCTCGTTGATCGGCGCGTCGCGATCGTCGAAGAGCCGGCCCTGGTGGGTGATGGTGGCCGGCACCGCCGCGGCCGCGGTCCCTGCGCTCGCGAGAGCGCCCGCCGCCAGGGCGGAGGCCGTCATGCGCCGCGCGATCCTCGATGTCCTCATCGCCACATCCTCGTCATGGCAAGCTCCCGTTGGCTCCGAGGAGCCCACCCTGCATCCGCACCTTGGGCGAGGCCGACGTCCCCTGGTTCTGCGTCGGCTGGCCGAGCGTGAACACCATCCGGTAGCGGGAGCTCCTCGCGACCTCGCCGGCGGTCACCGTCTCGGTCGCCTCCACGCCCGTCTCCGCGGGCACGCTCCCGCCCTGCCCCTCGCCGCCGTGCCCGGCCCCGCCGCCCTCCCCGCCGCTGCCGGAGCTCGCGCCCTGACCGCCGTCGCCCCCGACCCCGGCGCCGCTCGCGTATGGCGCGTCGACCATCGAGTCGGCGGCGCAGCTGCAGCTCCACGCGGGGGCCACCGCAGAGATCGCCACCACCGCTCCGAGCCAGGCGGAAAAGCCCCGTCCGCGATTCACTCCGTCCTCCGGCCCGACAGCACGTCGCGCTCGATGCATCCATTGGACGAGCAGCGGCGCTCGGCGTCAAGCGACCGCGCCGCGGCCGCGCGGCACAGAAGCGACGGCGCGGCGCCGCAGGGCGCCGCACGGGACCGCACGACCCCACACAGGGCCGCGCCGCCCCGGCGCGCCGGCGCGATCCGCCGCCCCGGCGCGCCGGCCACGGCGCCATGCGCGGAGAGGCGGTGGACAGACGGCGGCGCGCGCGCTATGCGGCCGCGTGAGCCGCGCTGGCAAAGAGAAGGAACGAGAGGGGGAGAAGCTCATCGTGCGCAACAAGCGCGCGACGTTCGACTACACCCTCGACGATCGGTTCGAGGCGGGGTTGGTGCTGCTCGGCAGCGAGGTGAAGATGCTCCGCGAGGGCGCCGCCGAGCTGACGGACAGCTGGTGCGCCATCGAGCACGGCGAGGTGTTCCTGAAGGGCGTCAACATCCCCGTGATGCCCGGGGCCGCCTTCGGGCACGAGGCGAAGCGCCCGCGCAAGCTGCTGCTCCACGAGGCCGAGATCGAGGCGATCCGCAAGGGCGTGGAGCGCGAGGGCATGACCGTGATCGCGACCCGCCTCTACTTCAAGAACGGCCGCGTGAAGGCCGAGATCGCCCTCGCGAAGGGGAAGAAGACCGTCGACAAACGCGAGAGCCTGAAGGAGAAGGACGCCGCCCGCGAGGCCCGCGCGGCGATCGAGCGGGCCCGCGGCGGCGGCGACCGCGGGCGCAGCCCCGCGCCCCGCGCGGCGCGCGGCGAGGCTCGACCGAACCCCCGGAGGCCGGAATGAGCTGGCATCTCACCTGGTCGAGGGGCGGCGAGGCGGAGCTCGTCGAGCTCGACGGCGACCGCGTGCGGCTCCGCTCGACCGCATCGTCGGCCCCCGGAGCGCGCGTCGAGGGCGCGCTCCGGTCGACGGGGACGGCGATCCGGCTGAAGGTGGCCCGGTGCCGCCTGCGCGCCCCCCACGAGCCCACCGAACAAGCGCCGGCCGAACGCATCTACGAGCTCGAAGGCCGGCTCATCGACGCGACGCGTGAGGTCCGCGCCGAGCTCGCGCGGCTCGTCGGCAGCGAGCGTCCGGGCTGATCCGCGCCGCGCGGCGGCGGCGGAGCTGTCCGCGCTGCACCACGGCGGGCGTCCGGGCCGATCGGGACCCCGCTGCGGCCCGTTCGGCAGCAGGTGTTGCGGTGACTCACGGCGACACTTACGCTGGTGATCTATGAAAATCGCGTCGCGCCCTCGTGTAATTTTGCGGCGCTGCTCGACGTATGATGTGGAGAAGATCCGCAGCATCGTGCGCAGCGGTCTCGAGGAGCTCTCGCTGCGCCCCCGCGGCCGGACGCTCATCAAGCCGAACGTCGTCGCGTCCGGCGCGCACTTCCCGCACGCCTATACGCGGCCCGAGTTCATCGAGGGGGTGATCGGCGCGCTCAGGGATCGCGACGACGGGCGCGTGACCGAGCTCGCCGTCGGCGAGCGGTGCGGCATCACGCTCCCGACCCGCATGACCTACGAGGGCGCCGGCTATTACCCGATGTTCCGGCGGACCGGGGTCAAGCACTACCACTTCGAGGAAGAGCAGCAGGTCGAGATCCGGCTCACGCACGAGGGCCGGCTGCGCGACTACCTGTTCACGCCGGAGCCCGTCGCGAAGGCCGACTTCTTCGTGAACTGCCCCAAGTTCAAGTCGCACCCCTGGACCACCGTGACCTTCTCGATGAAGAACTACATCGGGATCCAGGACGACCGGCACCGGCTCATCGATCACGACCACCGGCTGAACGAGAAGGTCGCCGACCTCCAGTACATCGTGCAGCCGCAGTTCATCGCGATCGACGCCATCACCGCCGGCGAGGGCCGGATGCTCACCCCGACGCCGTTCGACCTCGGCCTCATCATTATGGGGAACAACCAGGTCGCCTTCGATTCGGTCTGCTGCCAGATCATCGGCGTCGATCCGAGGAGCGTCGACCACATCCGCCTGGCCTCCGAGCGCGGCTTCGGCCCGATGGACCTCGGCGAGATCGAGATCACCGGCGACGTGACGCTCGAGGAGGCGAAGCAGAAGGCCAAGGGGTTCAAGGTGGGCCTCGTCCGCGTCGAGAAGTACTTCGAGGGCACCAACATCACCGCCTACGCGGGCACGCCGCCCGAGCCCGAGCACACCGACTACTGCTGGGGCGGCTGCCCAGGCGCCATCGAGGAGGCGATCGAGATCTTGCGCGAGTACGACAAGGAGTGCGACGCGAAGATGCCGCGGATGCACGTGGTGTTCGGCGCCTACGAGGGCCCCATCGACGCCAAGCCGGGCGAGAAGGTGGTCTTCATCGGCGACTGCGCGACGTACAAGGGCAAGATCGGCGATCAGCTGATCAGCATCGACAGCCTGTACCGCGAGCGCAGCGCGCGCGACCCCTACACCGCGAAGCACGACGACGTGCTGGCGAAGATGGTGAAGGTGACGACGAAGCTCGCGAAGGCCCGGAACGAGAGCGTCATCCGGCTCGAGGGCTGCCCCGTCAGCGTGGCGGAGCAGGTGCTCACGCTCGTCACGCTGGGCAAGACGAAGAACCCCTACTTCGCCGCCGATCAGGTGCTCGAGTTCAACAAGGCCTACGTCGCCTGGCGCGGGGCCTCGCTCGCGAAGCGCCTCGCCGGCAAGCCCTACCAGGTCCACGGGGCGTGCTCGCGCGGCGAGGCCGCCCCGGAGCTCCCCGCCGAGCCGCCTACCCCGCCGGCCGCAGAGTGAGGTCGAAGAGGACCTCGAGCTCGTCCCGCACCTTGAAGGCGCCGAGCGGCCCCTTGACCTCGCGCACGCCGAGCGCAGCCAGCGAGAGCTGACAGCCCCCCGTCACCCCGATGCGCCCCTCGCCGAGATCGCGCGAGGACAGGCGCGCCGCGAGCGCGGCGCTCCTCGAGGCGACCTGCACGCGCACGTCGGCGCGATCGCGCGCGGCCCCCGAGGCGCGGACCTCCACGACATCGGTGCCCCCGAGCACCTCGCCCTGGATGCGGCGCTCGATGTCGCGGCGATCCCCGGCCGAGAGCGCGTCCGGGTCGAGCCGGTCGCCGCGCAGGACGCCCGCGACGCGGAGATCGGCGACGCGGACCTCGAGCTCGGCGGTCCATGCGTCGCCGTCGAGCCGCGCCCGGCCGCGCAGCGCTGGCGCGGTGATCTCGAGGTCGTGCGCGAGCCGGGCGAGCATCCCGGCGGCGCGGGTGCGGATCGTCAGGCGGGACGCGGCAGGATCAAGGTGCAGCTCGTTCACGGGACGGGGTTCCTTGGGACGCCTTCAGGAAGGACGACGCCGCGCTCAGCGGCGCTTGGAGCGGCGCGGTCCGTCAGGGACCAGCACGTACCGGCTCGAGGCCGGCTCGGGCTGGCGGAGGAGCTCGGCGCGGAGCAGCGCCTCGGAGAGCCGCGCCTCGATGACCTCGTCCGTGACGCCGGGCTCCAGGGTCACCACCGCGGCCTGGATGTCGCGCGCCAGCGCGTCGAACTCCGCGCTGTCGAAGGCGTAGATGTCGTCGGGGAACAGGAGCGCGAGCGGCTTCCGCTCCACGGCCGTGTTCGTCAGCGCCGCGAGGTCGCTCTCGACGATGAGCATGACGCGGGCCCGCAGGCACATCCCCCTGCAGCGCGCCGCGAGCGCCTCCGCCGAGCCGACGAGCAGGACCGAGCGAGGCGTGTTGACCGCCTTGGTGGCCTCGTCGTCGTCGTGAGTCATCCCTCGAAGAGTACGTGAACGGGCGGATGAAACCATCCCCCTCGCGTCGCCAGCAGCTCCGCGCCTCAGCACGGCGGTCGAGCGGCCGGTCGCGGCCGCCGGCCGGCCGCGGTCGCCGGAACGAGCGCCCCCGCCGCCGCGGCGCGCGACGCTACTCCCTGCAGCGCGCCGCCGCGGCGAGCGCGAGGAGAACGGCGCTCAGCGCGAGCAAGCCGGCGCTCGCCGGCTGCCCGAGCCCGAGCGGCGCGGGACCGCCGAGGAGGTTCACGGCGTTGCCCCGCGGCATCAGCGCGCCGACCACACCGGCCGAGCCTCCGAAGAGGAAATCGGCCGCGAGCGGCGCGAAGCGGCCGAGGCCGCGCCGGTGGAAGGTCGCGCCGAGCGAGAACCAGCCGGCGTAGGCGGCGCCGACGAGCGCGCCGATCCACCCACTGATGAGCATGTCTTGGACAAACGGCGCAGCGCCGGGCCCCTGGGCGGTCGCGACGACGACGACGGCGAGCAGCGCGCCCACACCGGCGGCGGCGAGGGCCGTGGCCAGGGCGATGCCGAGCGCGACATGGTGGGAGGACGCGCCGAAGCGGGCCGCCGGCCAGGCCGCGTCGCGCAGGGCGGTCCGATCCGCGGCGTCGGCGGCGAGGGCGAAGATCGTGAGCGGTGTGACCAGGCGGAACGTGGCGAGCAGCGCCCGGTCGACGGCGCCGGACGACCCGAACGCGAGCTCGATCACCGCCGCCGCGACCGCGAGCGCCACGCCGAGGCCGAGCGCCAGCAGCGGGCGCCGCGCGCGGAGGCGGCTCAGGGCCATCTCGATGCCGAGCCGGACGCCCACCCGCGCGGGGGTCCCCCGCTCGGAGCCCCCCTCGGCGGGGGGGACCGGCGGCGCTGCGTCCATCGGGGCGCTCTCACCCACCATGCTGGCGTCCTGCCTCCGCGGCCTGCGGCGAGCCGTCGGCCGCCGGCGCGTCGAACGCCGCCACGGCGACGGGGCCCTGGGGCGGCGCGCCGGGCAGCGGCGCCGCGCCGTCCCCCGCGGGCGCGCCGAACGGCCGGCGCGGGCGAACGGCGGCGAGGTGCAGCGCGGTCGCAGCCCGCACGTCGCGCAGCGACGGCGCCGGGGACGAGATCGCGATCAGCGCGACGTCCTCCTGCGCGGCCGCATCCACGAGCGCGAGCGCCGCCGCATCCCGGTCCGCAGCCCGGATCCGCAGCGTCGACGACGCCTCGGCCGGCCCCGGCTCCCACGCGCCCGCGCGCACCGCGGGGGAGCGCGCGAGCGCGGCGGCGAGCGCGCGTGCGCCGGGCGCGCCGGGCGCGCGCTCGTGGACGAGCACGTGGAGCTCGATCTCGGGCCCCGCGGCGCCGGGCGCGGCCGGGCTCGGGGCGACGGCGAGGCGCTCGCCGTCGCCGGGCTCGGTCCGGGCGATGGCGCCGCGATCGAGCACGTGGATGCGATCGGCGAGGGCGCGCGCGTCCACCGCCGAGGACGTGATGAGCACGACGCAGGCGCCGCCCGCCGCGAGCGCGCGCAGGCGCTCTCGGACCGGCGCGGGCGACGGCACGGCGACGTCGGCGAACGGCTCGACGAGGCAGAGCAGGAGCGGCTGCGGCACCCCCAGGGCGAGCGCCAGCTCGATCGCCCGGGTCTCGGCGAAGCTGAGCGAGGCGGTGCGGCGCGCGAGGAGCGGCGCGACGCCGAGCGCGTCGAGCAGCGCGGCGGCGCCGCTCGCGGGCGCGCCGCGGGCGCGGAGCGCCACCGCCATGCAGGACGCCACCGACGCGCCGTCGGGCAGCTCCGGGGCGATGGAGAGGACGCCGATCCGCGCCCGCGTCGCCGCGCTCCGGTACGGCTCGCGCCCCCCCACGAGGACGCGGCCGGCGAGGGGCGCGGCGCGCCCGGCGAGCACCTCGGCGAGCGCCAGGGTCCCGTCTTCCGGCGCGCCGAGGACGGCGTGCACGCCCGGGCCGAGCGCCGCCGCCGCGCCGAAGAGGCTCCCGCGGGGGCGACCCGCCTCGCCGGCGCTGTCGCGCGCGCGCACGCCCTCGAGCGCCGCGATGGGCGCGCCCGGGATCATCCAGCGGGGCTCCCGGCCGAGCGGGCCGCGAAGGAGAGGAACGCGCCGAGCGCGCCCGGGATCGACCAGCGCGCGTCGCCGGCGAGGTCGGCGAGGGCCCAGGGGACGAGGGTCAGAGAGAGGAACAGGGCGCGCCCGCGCGCGCCCGCGATGCGGCCGCTCGCCGCGGCGAGCCCGCCGAGCGTCACGCCGGAGACGGCGCCGAACAGGGCGAGCGCGGCGCCGAAGGCGAGGTGCTGGAGCGCGAGCAGCACCGAGCCGGAGAGGAGCGCCGCGAGCGCCGAGAGCGCGGCCAGCGGGAGCGCGACGACGCGCGCGATCTCCAGCATCGCGGCGAGGCTGCGCGCCCCGTGCAGCGAGGCCCGCGAGATCCCCCGCGACGCGGCGAGCGCCTCGACGCCGTCGCGGCGGTCGGACGCGGGCCGGTCGTGCGCCGCGGCGAGGGCGATGGGGCCGGCGGCGGCCCACGCGAGCCCGCGCGCCGCGGACCCGAGCAGCCCCTCGAGCGACGTCGTCCCGTCGTCGAGCCGGAGCACGAGCGCCGTGGCGCCGTACCCGAGCGATATCAGCGCCGCCATGGCGAGGCCGAGCTGCCCGCCGCGCGCGCTGCGCAGCCGCGCGCGCCCCAGCGCGACCGCGGCGCGCAGCGCCTTCCGCGCGGCCGCGCGCCGCCGCCCGGGATCGTCCGGACGCATGCTCGGCGCGTCGCGCGGTTCGGGGTCGTGCGGGCGGGTCATCGAAGGGGGCGTGCCGAGGGAGCGTGCAGGCGGGCGCGCAGGCAGAGCGGCGGCGGCGCGCTGCTAGCGCTGCCCTTCCAGGCGCGCGGGCGCAAGGCCAATGTGCCACGGGCCGGCGCGCCGCTGGAATGTGATCGCCGCCGCGCGAAAGCGCCACCCCCGCTGTGACCGAAGCGCCGCGCCGCGCGGACGCGCGCCCTGCCCGGTCGTCGCCTAGTCGAACGAGAGCCCGCGACGGCCCTTGTGCCTGCGCTTGCGCTCCTTGTCGGCGACGCCGATCTTCCCCCACTCGTAGGTGATCCGGCGGCGGAAGACGCCCAGCGCGTCGCCGCCGTAGAGCAGGAGCTCGCGCGGGGAGTCGGTCTCCCCGAGCGTGGGCTCCCAGAGGTCCGTCGAGACGAACGCGAGCAGCGCGGGCGTGCTCAGGCGCATCCGCGCGACGAGGAGCCCGCACGTCGCCTTGTCGCCCGGCCGCGCCCGCTTCGCGCGCTTGCCGCGGCCGCGCGCCCCCTCCTTCGCGCCGGGGCGCGCGCAGCCGCCGCCGAGCACGAGCTCCTCGTTGCCCCGGGGGTGCCAGGTCCACATGCGCTCGACCTTGAACGCGGCCTCGGGCGATCCGGCCTGGGCCGCGGCGCGCGCCCCCTCCGGCGCGAGCTCGGCGAGCTGCGCCGCCACGCGCGGGTCGACGAGCGGCTCCAGCCGGAGCGGGCGATCGCGCGTCACCTCGAGCACCACCTCGAAGCTGTTCACCTCCCCGGCGCAGCAGCGCACGCCGACCTCGGGGCGGCGCGTGTCCGGCTTGACGCCGCGCCCGTGCGCGCAGCGCCCCACGAGCTCGCCCGAGGGCCCGTTGCCCCCGCGCAGCGTCACGAGCCCCGGCTTGCTGGTGTCCCGCTGCCACTGGCTCGAGGTCCAGGTCCACACGCCGCCGTGGAGATCGTGCACCCCGAACGCGCTCACGCACCCGGCGTTCACGCCGTTCGGCGTCAGCACCCGGCTCTGCCCGGTCGCGCACACCGAGGCCTTGTACGCGTCGCCGTACTCGTACGTGGTGTTCGCCGGCCCCTTGCAGGCCCGCTCGATCTCGAGCTCCGTGCAGAGGCGCTTGCCCTGCGCCTCGCAGAGCGCGCGCGCCTCGTCCTGCGTGACGTTCGTGGTCGGGATCGCGCCGACCTCGTTGGGGTACGAGAAGACGTCGATGTAGAAGCCGTGCATCACGACCTGCGCGCCCGCCATCTCCTCGTCGGCGATGCGCGGCAGCCGGTCCGGCGGCGTGCCGGCGATGAGCACGCCCTTCGGGATCCACGCCATGCCGGGGCGCGGCTCCGGCTCGGCCTGGCCCACGTCCCAGGGCGGCGCGGCGTCGAGGTCGGTGTCCGTGCCCGGCGAGGCGCCGCCGCGCTCGCAGCCGGCGGAGGCCGCGAGGAGGACGGCGAGCGACGCGGCGACCGCGAGGGCCTTCCCCCTCAGCGCGCGGACGGAGCGCTGCTCGCCGGGGCCCACGGTCTCACTCGGGGTCGCGCTCGCGGAGGTTCAGCTCCTTCATCTTGAGCTGGAGCCCCTTGCGAGAGATCTTGAGGAGCCGCGCGGCGTGGGTGACGTTGCCGTGCGTCTGCTTGAGGGCGCGCTCGATGAGGTCGCGCTCCAGCTTGCTCATCGCCGCCTTGACCTGCTCCTTCAGGCCGTCGGGCGTCGACGGCGCGAGGGCGGTGTCGGCGGCCGCGGGCGGCAGCGACGCGCCGGGCGCCGACGGGGCGCCGCTGCGGATCTCCTCCGGCAGATCGTCGAGCCGGATGCGCGCGCCGTCGGCGAAGAGCAGCGCGCGCTCGACGACGTTCTCGAGCTCGCGGATGTTCCCCGGCCACGCGTGCGACGACAGGCGCTCGAGCGCCTCGGGCTCGATGCCCTCGATGCTCTTCTTGAGGCGCGCGTTGAACTTCGCGACGAAGTGGGCGCAGAGGTGGGGGATGTCGCTCCTGCGATCGCGCAGCGCGGGGAGCGCGATCGGGACGACGTTGAGCCGGTAGAAGAGGTCTTCCCGGAACGTGCCCGCCGCGATCTCCCGCTTGAGATCGCGGTTCGTGGCGGCGACGAGCCGGACGTCGACGTGGATGGTCTTGATGCCCCCGACCCGCTCGAACTCGCTCTCCTGCAGGACGCGCAGGAGCTTCACCTGCATCTCGGTCGGGATCTCGCCGATCTCGTCGAGGAAGAGCGTCCCGCCGGAGGCGAGCTCGAAGCGCCCCGGCTTGGAGGCGACCGCGCCCGTGAAGGCGCCGCGCTCGTAGCCGAAGAGCTCCGACTCCATGAGATCCTTCGGGATGGCCGCGCAGTTGACCTTGATGAACGGCCGGTCGCGCCGGCTGGAGTTCTCGTGCAGCGCCCGCGCGACGAGCTCCTTCCCGGTGCCGCTCTCGCCGCTGATGAGCACCGTGGTCGGCGTGTCGGCGACCCGCTCGAGGATCGCGTAGAGCTCCTGGATGGGCGGGCTCTCGCCGATGATGCCGAAGCGGTCCGATCCGCCGCGGGGCGGCGCCGCCGAGACGTCGCGCGTGGCGTCCGCGCTCGCGAGATCGCGGGTGCGGAGGGCCTTCTTCACGACGACGCGCACCTCGTTCTGATCGAACGGCTTCGTGATGTAGTCGAACGCGCCCGTCTTGAGCGCCTCGACGGCGTTGTCGACGGTCCCGTGCGCCGTGAGGAGCACGACCGGGCGCGAGGGGTCGTCGCGGAGCGCGGCCCGGAGCAGGTCCATGCCGTCGACCTTGGGCATCCGGAGATCGGTGATGACCAGGTCGATGTGGTGCTCCTTGAGGAACGCGAGGCCCTCCTCGCCGTCTTCGGCGGTGTGGACCTCGTAGCCATCCCGGCCGAGCTGGGCGCTGAGGACCCGCCGGAGGTTCGCCTCGTCATCGACGACGAGGATCTGCTTCTTTTCGGGGAGCATCACCGGGCGAGACTAGCAGAACCGGCAACCGGGCAAGCGCCGTGACCGATCCTTGGCGCTCCGGGTCGGTCGTCGTCGGTCGTCGACGACGACCAAGCCGCGCGCGATGGTCGCGCCGGCGGGCGCCGGATCCGGCCCGCCGCCTCGCTCGGCCGCCCGTTCCGCGGTCGACGGGCCGAGCGCATTGCCCCGAAGTCCGCCGTGATGCCTTTTTCTCGCTGCCGGCGAAACGGATCAGTATGCTGCGCCCACTTCTCGTGGAGGGCGGCTCGGATGCGTGTGCTTCGGACTTGGCTGGTCGGTCTCGGCGCGGGGATGTTCCTCGCCGCGGGGTTGGCCGTAGCAGGAGATCCGGCCATCGAGTACCCCGAGTGCAACCGCACCGCGACGCCCGCTGACCTGGAAGGCGCCAAGGGCGCACACAAGGCCGCCACGCAGTTCTACGAGCGGGCCGACTACGACCGCGCCATCCAGTACTGGAAGGACGCTTACCGGCTCGACTGCGCGGCGCACGCGGTGCTCATCAACATCGCCAACGCCTACGAGAAGAAGGGCGACCGCGCCGAGGCGGTCACCGCGCTGGAGACGTATCTGGCCCGCATGCCGGACGCGACCGACGCGCAGACGATCCAGGACAAGATCCAGAACCTCAAGAACTCCATCCGGCCGGCGCCGACCCCGACCGCCAGCGAGTCGGCGTCCGCGCCCGTGCCGCCGCCGACGCTCCCCACCGCCTCGGCGACCCCGAGCCTCTCCGCGGAGCCGCCTCCGCCGCCGCAGCCCCCGTACGGGTATGCGCCGTGGGTCGCGACCGGCGCCGGCGTGGTCACGCTGCTGGTCGGCGGGATCCTGACCTCGAGCGGCTTCGCAGACATCGGCGCCGCCGAGGACAGCTGTCAGGGGCGCGTCAACTGCGAGCCGGACGTGGCTGATCTGGGCAACCAGGGCCGCACCCACGCCACCGTCGGCGGCGTGCTCCTCGGGCTGGGCGCCGCCGGCGTCGCGGGAGGCCTCATCTGGGAGCTCGGGTTCAACCAGCCCCGGCCGGCCGCCAGCTCGCCTGCGCCCTCCGCCGGGATCCGGCTGACCCCGGTCGCCGGTCCAGGCGCGGCCGGGGTCGGCATGTCGGGCCGCTTCTGAGCAGCCCCGGCGCGCCGCCGGCCTCCGAGCCGGCGCCGGCGCGCCACGACCGGCGGGATCCGCTGCCCTGGCCCGCGGAGGCGCGCCGCCGCGGGGAGCGCCGGGCCGCCCGCGAGCGAGCGCTCGCGGGCACATCGTCTACTCTTCCATCGTGCGTCTCAGCTCCTCCGCCCGCTTGCTCCTCACACGGTCATCTCTGAACAGAATCGCGCTTCCGGGCGCGCTGCTCGCCGCGCTGTCGGTCGCGGGAGCCGCGGTGCACGCCCGCGGCGAGGCCCCCGCGCCCGCGCTCGCGCGGATCGGCCACCTCCTCGTGCCCGCGGCCGCCGCGGCGCCCGCTGCGAGCGCCGCCGCCGCCCGGGTCTCGATCCTCGCGACGTCGCCGGGGGCGACCCGGACCACGCTCCACATCGCCGCCGTCGGGGGCGGCCAGGCCGGCCCCGCGCTCGCCACGCTCCAGCACCTCGGCGACGCGGTCGTCCGCGCCCGCGTCGTGCCGCGGACGCCGATCGTCGTCGCGACCGCCGACGCGCGCCCGTCGCGCGATCGCTCGTTCAACGCGACCCTCTTCCGCGTCGAGCCGCACGCCGAGCCGGTCGCGCTCTGCGACGGCGTGGTGCACGCGAGCCGCCCGCTCGTCACCGCCGACGGGCGCGTCTTCGTCTCGCGCGGCGTCGCCGGCCCGGAGCCGCCGATGGACGGCGACCTCGCGCAGCTCCGGGTCGACGCGCTCACGATCGACGAGGTCGACCTCGCCACCGGCGCGACGCGCACCGCGCACCGGCACACGGGCTACCTCGCCTTCCTCGCCGGCGCGTGGAACGGCGAGCTCGTCGTCTACCGCGTCTCCCCGGGGTCGGCCGACCTCGTCCTCGTGAACCCCGACTCGGGCGCGTCGCGCGTGCTCGCCCCGTCGATCCCGCCGTTCGCGCGCGATTTCTCGATCGACGCGACCACGGGCGCGCTCGTGTTCCAGGAGCGGCACGAGACCGATCCCGGCCTGTGGGTCATCGATCGCCTCGATCTCGCCCGCGGCAAGCGCGCCCGGCTCGAGGTGAGCGCGAACAGCGGCCTCGCCCCGCACGCATGGCCGGGCGGCGGGCTCGCGTACACGCCCGATCGCGCCGCCGGGCTCCGCGTGGTCGGCGCCAGCGCCGAGGTCCGCGGCCCGCTCGGCGCCGGCGTCGACGCCATCCAGGCCGTCTCGCCGGATGGGGCGTGGGTCGCCGCGCTGCACACGAACCCCTCCGCGTTCGCCGTCCCCTTCGCGATCCACGCGGAGAGCGGCGAGGTCTTCGCGATCCCCGCCCCGTCCGGCGCGCGCATCGCCGTCGCCGGCTTCACCACCGCGAAGGAGGAGCCGTGAGGGGCCGCCTTCTCCTGGTCCCGGCGGCGATCTCCGCGGCCGCGCTTTTAGCGCCGGACGCCCGCGCGGCGTACTGCCCCTGCTTCACCGCGTCGAGCGCCTACAACGATCGCGGGTGCGCGATCGAGGCCGTGCCCGGGATCAACCCGTCGGTCGCGGAGTGGAACGCCATCTTCGATCTCGTCTCGCGGGGCCCCGCGGCCTGGGGGGACGCCGGCCCGGAGACCATCGATCTCGGCCAGGGCTGCGAGAAGCCCGAGGCGCCGCGGCAGGTCGACGCGACGTTCCCGTGCGAGCTGCTGAAGGCGATCGCCATGCAGGAGTCCGGGTGGCAGCAGTTCTGCGCGCCGGACCGGCCGATGGACCAGGCGGGGGCGAGCTCGCGGACGATCATCTCGTTCGACTGCGGCTACGGCGCCTCGCAGATCACGAGCGGCATGCGCGGCGGCGACAGCCCGGATTTCGATCCGCGCCGCGTGGCCGCGGACCCGACGTACAACGCGGCCACGGGCACGCACATCCTCGCGATGAAGTGGAAGGCCACGCGCTGCGTCGGCGACCGGCAGCCGGCGATCGTCGAGCACTGGTACAGCGCCGTGTGGGCGTACAACGGGCTGTCGTACGTCAACAACCCGAACAACCCCAACTACGACGCGGGGCGCGGCGTCTACGATCCGGCGATCGGCGGCGCCGCTCCGTACCAGGAGCGGGTGTTCGGCCGGATGGAGCACACCGGCGGGCGCTGGGAGAAGATCGAGGTCGCCTACCCGGCCCTCGGCGAGATCGGCGCCGGCGGCGCGCCGGCCGCGCTCTCCGAGCCGCGCTGCGCTTCGCCGACGGACTGCACGCGCACGCGCCCCCTCCACGTCACGCGCTGCGCCGACGACGGCGGCCCGACGGGCGACGGCGGCGCTGGGGGCGTGGGCGGCAGCGGCGGCGGCAGTACAGGCGGCGGCGACAGCGGCAGCACAGGTGGCGACGGCGGCGCAGGCGGCAGCGGCGGCGCTGGGGGCGTGGGCGGCAGCGGCGGACCGGACGGCAACGCCGGAGGCGCGCCCGTGACCGCAGGCCAGGGAGGCCCCGGAGGCCCCGTGGACGACGACGGCAACGACGACGGAACGACCACGACGACGGTGGGCCTCTACGGCCGGTGCTCCTGCGATCTGCCCGGGAGCGGCGGCGCTGCCGGCGCGGCGTCCTGGATGGCGCTCGGCGCGGGTGCGCTCGCCGCGGCGTGGCGGCGGAGGCTTCCGAGGCGCCGTCGCGGGGATTAACCTCGCAGGCCATGCCGCCTTCGCTCGGCTCCGAGCTCATCGCAGCGTGGGCTGCCCGGCGGGGCCTCGCCTTCACCGCGCGCCCCGACGACGCCTGGTTCCGTCGCTGGGAGCCGTACGACACGATCGCGCCCCCGTCCGCCTACCTCTCCTCGTGCACGTGGACGGCGAACCCCGGGCACGCGGTCATCGCCGAGCCGTGGTACGCGGACGGCGACGCCGAGCCGCTCGAGCGATCGCTGCTCGGCTTCGCGGCGCACCCGGCGCTCCAGCGCCGCGCCGCGATGCGCGTCGGCGAGCACTTCCTGACCCGCGTCGCCTTCATCGAGAGCGCCCCGCCGCCCCGGGTCGTCCTCGGCGACGCGCTCTGGGACGCCCACGTGACGACCTTCGCCGCCTCGCCGCGCGAGGCCGCCGCCGCGTTCCACCCGCGCCTGCGCAAGCTCCTCGCTCGCCGCGGCTTCCAGGGTCACCTCGAGCTCCGCCCCGGCGGGCTCGTGGTGCACTGCGCCGGCCTGCGGCCCGTCCCGGAGCACTACGACCGGCTGCTCGGCATCGTGCGCGAGCTCGTGAACGCGGCGCTCCCGTGAGCGCGGGTCGCGCGGATTGCCCGGAGCGCCCGGCCACGCCACGCAAGTGCGCGTGACCACGCCACAATGTGGCGGCACGACCCCGCCGGCCAGCCCTGTCGACGCGTCCGCCGCGCCGGTCTAGGCTCCCCGATCATGGCCAAGGTCCTGGTCGTCGAGGATGAGCCGGCCATCGCCGAGTCGATCGCCTATTTCCTGCGCCGCGACGGGTTCGCGGCCACGGTCGCCACCACGCTCGCGGCCGCCGAGCGGGAGATCGACAAGGCGGACCTCATCATCCTCGACCTGATGCTCCCCGACGGCAGCGGCTTCGATCTCATCGGCCAGGTGCGGCGGAGCGGGGCGCGCGCCGCGATCATCGTCCTGTCGAGCCGCGACGGCGAGGCCGACCGCGTCGCCGCGCTCGAGACCGGCGCCGACGACTACGTGACCAAACCGTTCTCGCCGCGGGAGATCGTCGCGCGGGTGCGGGCCGTCCTGCGCCGCGCCGCGCGGCCGCAGGCGCCCGACGCCGCCCCCGCGCCGCTGCCGCTCATGGTCGACGAGGCCACGCGGAGGGCGCACGTCAACGGCCAGAAGGTCGACCTCACCCGCGTCGAGTTCGACCTGCTCGCCTGCATGCTCGCCGCGCCGGGCAGGGTGTTCACGCGCGCGCAGCTCATCGACCGCGTCTGGGGCGACGGGTTCGCGATCACCGACCGGACCATCGACTCGCACGTGAAGGGGCTCCGGAAGAAGGTCGTCGAGGCCGGGGGCGACGCCGACCTCATCGAGACGGTGCGCGGCGTCGGCTACCGCGTCACCGACAAGCCGAGCCCCCCGGAAGGCGGCGCCTAGCCCATGGTGCGCCTCGTCGTCACCGCGGCGGCGGCCGTCTCGATCATCCTGCTCGTCGCGCTGTTCGCCTCCCGCCTCGTCCGCGCCCGGACGGCCGGGATGAGCATCCGGATGCAGATCTTCATCGCGCTCGGCGGCATCGTCGGCGCGTTCGCGTTCGGGCTCGGGCTGCTCGTCATCGATCGCATCGAGGCGCGCGCGACGCTGCTCGCCGAGGGCAGCGCGCGCGACGAAGCGGCCGCGTTCGCCGCCGTCGCCGCGATGGAGATGGAGGTCCGCGGCGTCGACCTCGCGGCCGTGCGCGCGCTCGACGGCGAGGGCCCGACGGCCCAGAACATCGCGCTGCTCGACCCGGAGGGGCGCGTGCTCCGGGCCCGCGGCGCGTCGCCGGGCGAGCCCGGGACCGTCTTCGTGACCGCGCCCATCGAGGTCCGCGGCCGGCGCGTCGGGAGCGTGCAGGTCGTGAAGCCGACCATCGTCGTGCAGCGGATGGTCGCCGACTTCGCCCCGCCGATCCTCGTGATCAGCACGGTGCTCGGCGCCGCGGCGGCGCTCTCGTCCTTCTTGATCGGCCGCGCCATCGCGACGCCGATCGAGGCGCTCACCGAGTTCGCCGTGCGCGTGAGCGAGGGGGAGGTGCGCGCGGCGCCGCCGCCGGCCCAGGGCCGCGAGGTCCAGCGGCTGACGCGCGCCATCGACTCGATGCGGCGCCAGCTCGAGGGCCGCCCCTTCGTCGAGACGTTCGCCGCGGACCTGTCGCACGAGCTCAAGAACCCGGTCGCCGCGATCCGCGCCAGCGCCGAGGTGCTCTCCGAGGGCGCGCTCGACGACCCCGAGGAGGCCGCGCGCTTCGTCGCCCGCATCCGCGAGGCGATCACCCGGATCGAGGCGCTCCTCGGGGAGCTCCTGTCGCTCGCGCGCCTCGAGGCGCGCGGCGTGGAGCACGCCGCGGTCATCGACCTCGTCGCGATCGCGCAGGCCGCCGCGGCTCGGGCGCGGGAGCGCGGCAGCCGCGTCGAGCTCGACGCGCCGAGCTCGGCGGCCGTGCGCGGCGACGAGCTCTGGCTGTCGCGCGCGCTCGACAACCTGCTCGACAACGCGCGCACACACGGCGACGCCGCGGCGCCCATCCACATCGCCGTGTCCCGCCTGGGCGGACAGGTCGCGATCGCGATCCGCAACCGCGGCGAGATCGGGCGGCACGTCGCCGGCCGCCTGTTCCGCCGGTTCGTGACGACCCGCGCCGACCGGGGCGGCACCGGCCTCGGCCTCGCGATCGTCAAGGCGATCGCCGAGGCCCACAGCGGCTCGGCCGAGTGCACCCACCGCGGGCCGCCCGAGGTCGAGTTCAAGCTGTCGCTGCCGGGGGCCTGAGCCGCCCGGAAAGCACGAGCTCCCCCGCTCCATTTCACCCCCCGACTCACCGCCAGGAGCATTTGGGTTTCCGGGAGGTTTCTCCGGTTTGACAGCGCACCCGATCGGTGGTGCGAAGACGCGGCTGGCCGCCCGGCGGAGCGCTCCGCCGGACGCGCGCTAAGGTCCACGGGCGGCGGCCCTTGAGCTCATCCGCGGCATCCTCCACAGAACCTCCATAATCGCATCACCGTCTGCCCCCCTAGCGCGCCCAAGGCCGGCGCAAAGTGGGTCGTCGTCCCCACCAGGAAAACCATGACGTCCAGCACTCTCCCCAAGCACGTCGCGATCATCCTCGATGGCAATGGCCGCTGGGCAGCGGCGCGGGGTCTCCCGCGGATGCAGGGGCACCAGCACGGCGCGCAGGCCGTGCGCCTCTCGGTGCGCGCCTGCCGCGATCGCGGCATCCCGTACCTCACGCTCTACGCGTTCAGCGTCGCGAACTGGTCGCGGCCCAAGGACGAGATCGACGCGCTGATGCGCATCTGCCAGGAGTTCGCCGAGGGGGAGCACGACGAGCTGATCCGGCGCGGCATCGCGGTGCAGATCGTCGGCGACCTCGAGGACATCCCGACCCCGACGCGGCGCGCGATGGAGAAGCTCGTGGAGGACACCTCGGGCGGCACCGAGATGACCCTGGCGCTCGCGCTGAGCTACGGCGGCCGCCGGGACATGGCGAACGCGATGCGCGCGCTCGCGGTCCGCGCGCGCGCCGGGCTCGTCATCCCGGAGGAGATCAACGAGAAGTCGCTCCGGAACTTCCTGACGACCAGCGCGATGCCGGATCCGGATCTCATCATTCGCACGGGCGGCGAGAAGCGCCTCAGCGACTTCCTGCTCTTCGAGGCCGCGTACGCGGAGCTGTTCTTCACCGACACGCTCTGGCCCGATTTCACCGAGGCGACCTTCGACGAGGCGCTCGAGACCTACGCCCGGCGGCAGCGGCGCTACGGCCGGACCGGCGAGCAGGTCCGGCGGATGGCCGCGTCGGGCTGAACCGGCGCAGCGCGGCGTGCCGCGCGCGCACGCCCGCGCCGCTCGTGACGCTCGATTCCGGGGCCGCGATGCAGTACGAATGACGCGCTTGTCGTCCACGCGCCCGTAGCTCAGCTGGATAGAGCAGCGGCCTTCTAAGCCGCGGGTCGCAGGTTCGAATCCTGCCGGGCGTGCCGAACGTCCCAGGTGCGTCGCTTGACGGTCCTGCCCGCAGCGGACCACCATGTTCCTGGAATCATGGAGAAGCGGGTCGTGCTCGTGCTGGGCGGTCTGGTGCTGGGCGCGGCCTGCGCGCTCGCGACGGGGCGGGTGCGCGCCCAGGGGGTCGCGCCGAGCGCCCCCGCGCCGCGGTGGGAGCAGGACTGCGAGCAGGCGCACGGCGTCGAGGAAGCCCGCGCCGTCGCCAAGGCGCGCGGGGAGAGCGGCTGGGAGCTCGTGGCGCTCGACGCCGGCGTGATGTGCTTCAAGCGGCCGGCCCCGGCGCCTCCGAAGCCGGCCGACCCCTGGCCGGGCTACTGATCCGCCGCGGCGCGCGCCGCGCCCGCCGTTCGAGGCGGAGCGGCCCCGGCGGCGCCGCGGCCGCCGCCCTTCTCGGCCCGCGCGCTGCGTGTCAGCGTTCGGCATGATCGATCTGTGCGATCGGCGCTACGCGCTGCCCGCGCGCAAGACCGTGGTGTTCTGCGTCGACGGCTGCGCGCCCGAGTACCTCGACCAGGCGCTCGCGGACGGGTTGATGCCTCGGCTCGCGGCCACGCTCGCCGGAGGCGGCCTGTACGTGCGCGGCCGCGGCCAGATCCCGAGCTTCACGAACCCGAACAACGTGTCCATCGTGACCGGCCAGCCGGCGCGCGTGCACGGCATCTCGGGCAACTACTACTTCGACGCCGCCTCGGGGGAGGAGGTGCCGATGAACGACCCGCGGTTTTTGCGCGTCCCGACGCTCTTCGAGAGGATGGAGCAGGCGGGCGTCCGGACCCTGTGCATCACGGCCAAGGACAAGCTCCGCGCGCTGCTCGGCGCCTGCCGCGAGGGGGGGCCGCGCCCGATCTCGCTGTCGGCCGAGAAGGCGCACGAGCAGGCGCTCCCGGAGCACGGGATCGCGTCGATCACCGCCGCCGTCGGCCGCGAGAACCCGTCGATCTACGACTGGGACATCTCGCACTACGCGATGGAGATGGGCCTCGCGCTGCACGAGCGGGTCTCGGCCACGCTGCTCTACGTGTCGCTGACCGACTACGTGCAGCACAAGGAGCCGCCGCGCGGGCCGATGTCGGATCGGTTCTACGCCCGCTTCGACGCGCTCTTCGGCGCGTACCTCGACGCCGGGTTCGTCTGCGGCATCACCGCGGATCACGGCATGAACGACAAGACCGCGCCGGATGGCTCGCCCAACGTGCGCTACCTCGAGGACGCGCTCCGCGAGGCCGGCCTCTCGGGCTTCCGGGTGCTCCTGCCGATCACCGACCCGTACGTCGTGCACCACGGCGCGCTCGGGTCGTACGCCACGGTGTACGCCTGCGCCTCGGCGCAGCCGCGCGCCGCCGAGGTCCTCGCGCGGCTCCCGGGCGTGGAGCTCGTCCTGCCCCGCGACGAGGCCGCGCGGCGCTTCGCGCTGCCGCCCGACCGGATCGGCGACCTCGTGGTCCTCGGCGATCGGAGCACGGTGCTCGGCAAGAGCGCGGCCTACCACGACCTGTCCGCGGTGCGGCGCGGGCTCAGGTCTCACGGCGGCCTGCACGAGGCCGACGTGCCGATCCTCGCGAGCCACCCGCTCCGGCCCGAGGAGCGCGCGAGGCTGCTCGGCGCGGACGCGGACGCGGCGAGCGGCCGGCCGTGCGCGCTGTCGAACGCGGACGTCTTCGATCTCTTGCTGAACCGACTCTCGATCGCCGCGGCCTAGCGCCATCGATCGAGCGCCTGAAGGGGGGACAGGATGGGCTCGACGCTCTCCATCGAACGACCGGGGTTCCATTTTCCGTGCCTGATCGGGGGCAGGCCGGTGAGCCGGGACGAGCGCATCCTCGTGCGCTACCCGTTCACGGGCGAGGTGATCGGCAGCGTGCCGAGGCTCGACGAGCAGGAGGTGACGCGGGCGATCGAGACCGCGTCGTCCGGCCCGCCGCGGCTCTCGCGCCACGAGCGCAGCCAGATCCTGCTCCGCGCCGCGGCGCTCATCGAGGCGCAGGCGGACGCGGTCGCGCGGCTCATCACGTGGGAGAGCGGGCTGTGCCTCAAGGACACGGCGTACGAGGTGCGGCGCGCGCTCGACGTGCTCCGGTTCGCCGCGTACGAGGCGCTCCGCGACGACGGCCAGTGCCTCGCGTTCGACATCTCGGCGAACGGCAAGCCTCGCCGCGGCTACACGCTGCGCGAGCCGCTGCGCCTCGTGACGGCGATCACGCCGTTCAACCACCCGCTGAACCAGGTCGCCCACAAGGTCGCGCCGAGCGTCGCGAGCGGCAGCGCGATGGTGCTCAAGCCGTCGGAGAAGACGCCGCTCTCCGCCGTCTACCTCGCGGCCGTGCTGCACGAGTCGGGGCTGCCGCCCGGCATGCTCAGCGTCGTGACCGGCGACCCCGCCGAGATCGGGCGGGCGCTCGTGACCCACCCCGCGGTGGAGCTCGTGAGCTTCACCGGCGGGGTCGAGATCGGCAAGCGCATCGCCGGCATGCTCGGCTACCGGCGCGCGGTGCTCGAGCTCGGCGGCAACGATCCGCTCATCGTGCTCGACGACGCGGATCTGGACGAGGCGGTGCGGCTCGCCGTCTACGGCTGCTACAAGAACTCGGGGCAGCGCTGCACGGCGGTGAAGCGGCTCATCGTGAGCGAGCGGGTCGCGGACGAGTTCGCCGCACGCCTCGCCGCCGCGTCGGCGCAGATCAAGGTCGGCGATCCACGCGACCCCGCGACGGACATGGGGACGGTGATCTCCGAGGCGGCGGCGCGGCAGCTCCAGGCGGCCGCGGCGGACACGCTCGCGCGGGGCGCCGAGCTGTTGTTCGGGAACGAGCGCCGCGGGGCGCTGTACGGCCCCACCGTGATCGATCGCGTGCCGCGCGACGCCCCGTCCGTGCAGCAGGAGACCTTCGGCCCGCACGCGCCGATCCTACGGGTGAGGGACATCGACGAGGCGATCGCGGTGGCGAACGGGACGAGCTACGGCCTCTCCGCCGGCGTCTGCACGAACGACATGAGGCACGTCCACCGGCTCGTCCGCGAGCTGCGCTGCGGCACGGTCAACGTGCGCGAGGTGCCGGGGTACCGCTCCGAGCTGTCGCCGTTCGGGGGCATCAAGGACAGCGGCACCGGGGTCAAGGAGGGCGTCGTCGAGGCGATGAAGGCGATGAGCAACGTGAAGCTCTACACGGTGCCCTGGGAGTGAGCGGCCCCCGGCGCTTCCCCATACCGCCGCGGCGCGCGCCGTTGTAAGCCGAGCGGCATGAGCGGAGAGCCCCTGTCGGAGCGAGAGTTCGACGCCGTGGCCGATCGGTCGCTGCGCGCGCTGGATCGGGCGATCAACGAGATCCCCGACGGCGTGGAGGCCGACCTGCAGAGCGGCATCCTCACCCTGGAGTTCGAGGACGGCGGCAAGTACGTCGTCAACAGCCACCGCGCGGCGCGGCAGATCTGGATGGCCGCCGAGCGGGCGGCGTGGCACTTCGACTACCTGCAGCCTGAAGGCCGCTGGGTGGCGCAGAGGACCGGCGAGGAGCTCTGGAGCACGCTCGAGGCCGTGGTCTCCCGGAAGCTCCGCCGCGACGTGAAGCTCGAGCGCTGAGCCCCGCCGCTCACAGCGCGAAGCGGATGCCGAGCGCGCCGAGCGGACCCGTCACGGAGGCGCCGACCCGCAGATCGAAGGCGACGCGGTCCCACGGCCGGAACGAGAGGCCGAGCTCGGGGAAGAGCAGCCACGGATAGACGACCGGCTTCAGGCCCTGGGGCTTTCCCTTGGGGCGGGTGAACCAGCTCGGCTCGGCGTAGCCGGGGTAATGATCCGCGTCGTAGTCGAGCTGGTTGCAGTACCGGAAGCTCCCCTCCGGATTGTTCGGCCCGCGGCACTTCTTGTAGCGGTACGGATCCCCCGGCACGAAGGTGCTCTGGTCGCCGGGGACGGCGTCCCCGGGGTACGCCTGGGTCCGGTAGAGCTCGCCCATGAACATCCAGCCCACGCCGAGGCCAGCCCCGACGCGGAAGGCGAACCGCTCGTCGCGATCGAGCGGAATGTTCCAGACCAGGCGGGCGTCCGCCTGGAGCGCCTGGAGATCGCTCTCGATGATCTCGTAGTCGGTGTCGGGGTGCCCGTCCGGCAAGAAGGGCGTCTCCTGCAACCGGAAGCGCGCGTAGGCGACTGAGAAGACGAGATCGAACCGCCCGAGCCGCGTGGACAGCGAGACGTCTCCGCCGGGGAAGAAGGCGTGCCGCCCGCCCTCTCCGAAGAGCCCGAACATGACCTGGGGGACGAAGAAACCCCGGAAGCCGGCGCCGAGCCACACGTTCCGCTGCTTGCGCCGGGCCGGCGACGTGGGCTCGGGCATCTCGTCCGGCGGCGTGGGCTCGGGCATCTCGACCTGCGGCTTCGCCTTCTCGTCGGGCCCGGCCGCGACGCGCGGCTCGTCTTCCGCCGACTCCGTCGCCGCGGGCTTCGTCGGCTTCTGCTCCGGCGGCTTCTTCGCCACGGGCTTCGTCGGCTTCTTCTCCGGTGGCTTCTTCGCCACCGGCTTCTGCGGCTTCTTCTCCGGCGGCTTCTTCGCCACCGGCTTCTTCTCCGGCGGCTTCTTCTCCGGCGGCTTCTTCTCCGGCGGCTTCGCCGCCTCAGGCTTCTCCCGCGGCTTCTGCTCCGGCGGCTTCGCCGCCACGGGCTTCTCCGCCGGCTTCGCCGCGCCGGGCTTCGGCTTGAGGCGCAGCTTGAGCTCGCGCCGCTGCTTCTCCTTCAGCGTGATCTTCTGCGAGAGCTCCTCGTACCCCTCGGCCCTGGCGACGACCGAGAGCGGCTTGCCGGGATCGAAGCGCTGCGGCGTCGATGGGTCGCCGATCGCCTCGCCGTTGATCTCGACGACGAGCCCCGCGTAGGGCTCCGCCGGCGTGACGACGAGCGTCGGGATGCGCGCGTCGAGCTGCGCCGCCTTCTTCTTGGCCGATGTGATGGCCACGACATCCCGGCCGGTGTACCCGGGCTCCTTCTTCTCGCTCGCGACCGTGTGATAGATCTCGCTCGCCTTCAGCAGCTCGCCCTGCTTCGCATAGCAGTCGGCGAGCGGGACCGCAGAGCTCGGGCGGTGCCGCTGGCCCTCCGCGGACTCGAGGAGCGGGATCGCCCGCTTGCAGAACCCGCCCCGGGCCGCGTTGATGCCCTGGTTCGCCTCCTTGTCGCCCGGCGCGGCGAGCGCCGCATGGGCGAACAGCACAGCCAGGACGCCGAAGAGAGAAGCGATCGGAAGACGCAAGAGGCGCTCAGTCTACCACCTCATCCACGGCGCGCGCGGGACGGACGCGCCATTTGCGCCCACGGATGTCGCGAACGGCACGGCGGCCCGAGGTAAGGAGCGGCGCAGGCGCCAATGTGGCGGCGCCTCGCGCCGCTCCTTACCTCGGCTCGGGCCGCCTCGACGGAGCGAACGCGGCCTGGACGGCCCGCCGTCCGGGCGCTCGCGCAGGCCGCCGGGGAGACACGGGGCTTTTCGGGGATCCCGAGCGCGCCCGGAACGTCGAAGCGCTGCAGACGAAAAGCTCGACGGACTTCTCTTTACACCTTCGACGCTGGCCGAGAGCCCCTGTAAGCTCCCCCGGAATGGCTTCCGGCGCAGGTATCGAAGAACCGCACGGGCTGGGCGAGAGCACCGGCGCAGAGGGATCGGGCGGCGGCGTTTTGTCCGGGCCCGTGCGGCGCACATTGAAGGCAGGCGAGATCCCGAACACGTTGATCGAGTGCGTGCACTCGGTCGAGTGCGCGGGCTGTCCGCTCATCGCGGGCGATTACGCAGAGCAGCTCAGCACGAAGCGCGCGAGGGTCGTGTCCGCGGCCGCGCACTACCCGTCGCTCGAGCTGCTCCAGACGAGCCCGGTCATCCCGGCTGATCCGATCACCGGCTATCGCGGCCGAGCGAAGCTCATCGTCGCCCCCTCCGGCGCGATCGGGCTGTACGGCCGCACAGGGCATCACGAGGTCGTCGACATCCCGGGCTGCCGGGTCCTCGCCCCGGCCCTCGCGGCGGTGACCTCGCGGCTCCGCGAGCTGATCGCGTCCCCGCCGCCGGAGGTCCGGCCGCTGCTCTTGCCGTACGATCCGGCGCGCGGCGGCGTGCTCCGCGCCCTCGACCTGCGCGAGGTCCACCTCGCGCCCGGCACGCCGCTCTACGCGGAGATGGGCGCGACCGAGGACAACCCGGCGTTCGTGCTGATCACGTTCGTCCTCCAGCGCGAGCGCGCGTGCACGCGCGACGAGCTGCGCGAGGCAGGCCGCGCCATCCGCCCGATGCTCCCCCGCGTCATCGGCGTCGCGGCGAACTTCCACGACGCGGAGGCGCCGCAGATCCTCGGCCCCGAGACGATCGTGCTCGACGGCGTCTCGCACGCGGAGGACCGGATCGGGCAGACCTACCACGTCGCCGCGTTCGGCTCGTTCGTGCAGGCGCACCGCTCGCAGGCCGCGCGCGTGCACGCCCTCCTGCTCCGCGAGATCGCGTCGCTCGAGAACGACGGGCCCGTGATCGAGGGCGAGGCCCCGATGGGCCCGGCCTCCCGGCGCAAGGAGCCGCCGCGCATCCTCGATCTGTACGGCGGCTCGGGCGCGATCTCGCTCGCCCTGGCGCAGGGCGGCAACCGCGTCCTGATGGTCGAGTCCTTCGCGCCCGCGGCGGCGAACGCCCGCGCGGCGGCCGAGGCCCAGGGGCTGAGCCAGCGCGTGGAGGTGCGCACCGGCGACGTCGCGGAGATCGTGAGCTCGCTCGTCAACGGCTCGGAGAAGTTCGACGGCATCGTGGTGAACCCGCCGCGCCGCGGCGTCTCCCCGACCGCGCGCGAGGCGATCGCGCGCCTCGGCGCGCCGCTGCTCGTCTACGTCTCGTGCGATCCCGACACGCTCGCGCGCGACCTCGATCACTTCTGCCGCCTCGGGTACTCGTCGACGGAGCTCACGCCGCTCGACATGATCCCGCTCACGGAGGAGATCGAGACGATCGCCGCCCTCCGGAGGACGCCCCCGCCAGCGCCGAAGGTCATCTACGACGACGACGGCGTGCTGGTCGTCGAGAAGGGCCCGCACGAGCCGGTGGCCCCGCAGCCCGAGTACCTCGGCTCGCTGCTCGCCCGATGCGCCCGCATCCCGGGCAACACCACGACGCCCGTGGTCGTGCACGCGCTCGATCCGGGCACGAGCGGCCTGGTCATGCTCGCGCGAAACGAGGAGGCAGCGGCGCGCTGGGGCGAGGCGCTCACGAAGACGGGGCGCCTCATCTACCTCGCCGCGGCCAAGGGCGTGACCCCGGGCAAGGGCGCGATCACCCGCGATCTCCGCGAGGGGACGCGCACGTACACCGCGCGCACGCGGTACCGCCGCCTCGCCGTCGCCTCGGGCCACTCGATCCTCCGCGTCATCCCGGACGGCGGGCGCACGCACCAGATCCGGCGGCACCTCGCCGCGATCGGCCACCCGATCCTCGGCGACGAGCGCTACGGCCACGTGCCCACGAACCGCTACTTCGAGGAGAAGCACGGGCTCGATCGCTCGTTCGTTCACCTCGTGCGCATCGAGATCGAGCACCCCCGCACCGGCGTGAAGATGATCATCGAGTCGACGCTGCCCGGCGACCTGCGCTCGGCGCTCGAGCGCTCGACCGGCCCGTCGGTCCTGCGCTTCCTCGAGCAGAAGCACGCCCTCGGCGAGCAGCGGGCCGTCGCGGTGCTGACGACGGCCACGGACGAGCCCGCTCCGAGCAGCAGGATGATCCCGCTGCGCACCGAGGACGCCGAGTCCGCGCCGCCCCCCTCCATCCGCAGCCCCGGGCCCATCTCGATCCGCGTCCCGGATCTGGACGAGTCGCCCCGGACCATCCGGCACCCCATCATCTCGACCGGCGACGAGGACTGAGCGGCCCACGCCGCTCCCGCGCGCGGCCGGCCGGCCGCCGCGGTCGGCGGCCGCGGCGCTCCCGTCGCGATCACCTCGCTCGCGGCGGTCGCTCCCTACCCGAGGCGCCGTCCGCCTTACCTGAGCGCCTCAGGTAGACCGGTCCTCGCGGGGCGCGGGTCCGTCCGTGTGCCCGACCCGCCCACCTTGGACCGATGGGCTGCGAGCGGATCTGGTAGGCTTGCCGGCCGCATGTCCACGTTTCCAGAAGACCGCCCTCGCATCCTCGTCGTGGACGACGAGAAGGTGATCCGCGACATGCTGGCCGACTTCCTCGGCATGGAGGGCTACTACGTCCGCACTGCGGAGGACGGCACCAGCGCGCTGAGCGAGCTCACGAAGGGCCATTACGACCTCGTGATCAGCGACCTCAAGATGCCGCGGATGGGCGGCATCGCGCTGCTGGACGAGATCGGCAAGACCGCGCCGAACGCGCTCACGGTCATCATGACGGGCTTCGGCACCGTCGAGACCGCGATCGACGCCATGAAGCGCGGCGCCTACGACTACGTGCTCAAGCCGTTCAAGCTGGACGAGGTGGTGCACGTGGTCCAGCGCGGCATCGAGAAGCAGCGGATGGCCGCCGAGAACATCCGGCTGCGCGAGGCGGTGTCGCTCTACAAGGTGAGCGAGGCGATCGCGGCGAGCCTCTCGCTCGACCAGGTGCTCGAGACCGTCGCGGACAGCTGCCTGCACGAGGTGCGCGGCGATCTCATCTCGACCTGGCTCGACGACGGCGAGGGGAGCTTCTTCGAGCGGCAGCACCTCCGCAGCCCGTCGCTCCCGCCGGAGGCCGATCTCGGGAGGCTCGATCCGACGCTCGTGCTCGATCATTTCCGCCCCGAGGCGCTGCTCCTCGAGCAGGGCATGAAGGGGCTCAGGTTCTTCGCGGCGGAGCCGTCGCTGCCGCTCCAGTCGCTGGTCGCGGTGCCGCTCCGCATCCAAAAGCGGCTCATGGGCTTCGTCGCCGTCGCGTCGTTCACGCGGACGAAGCGCTTCGACGAGGGGCAGCGCAAGCTCCTCAGCATCATCGGCTCGCGCGCCGCGGCGGCGATCGAGAACGCGCGCCTCTACCAGGACCTCCAGGCGACGTTCCAGCAGACGATCGAGGGGCTCGCCAAGGCCATCGACAAGATGGACCGCTACACCGCGGGCCACTCGGATCGGGTCGCCGTCTACGCGGTGATGCTCGCGCAGCGGCTCGGCCTCGGCCCGCACGAGATCGAGATCGTCCGGCAGAGCGCGCTCATGCACGACATCGGCAAGATCGGCTGCGTGCTCAACCTGAACAAGCCGGGCAAGCTCACGAACGACGAGTACGAGGTGTTCAAGCGGCACCCCGTCTACGGGCGCGACATCCTCGATCCGATCAAGTTCCTGCACCCGCTCATCCCCGGCGTGCACCTGCACCACGAGCGCTGGGACGGGCGCGGCTACCCGCTCCGGATGCGGGGCAACGAGATCCCGATCATCGCGCGCATCATCTCGGTGGCCGACACGTACGACGCGATGACGAGCGACCGCTCGTACCGCCGGGCGCTCCCGCACGAGGTCGCGGTGGCCGAGATCGAGCGGTGCTCGGGCTCGCAGTTCGACCCCGAGGTCGCGGCGAGCTTCACGACGCACATCGAGGCCTACCGCGACGAGCGGCGCGCGCACGGCGAGAAGGTCCCGGAGTAGACCATGCCGACCACCTCGCTCCGCGATCTCCTAGAGCCCCCGCGGGACCAGGGCGCCGAGCTCGGGCCGCCGAAGCCGCGGCGCGCGCGCGCCGTGTGGATCGGCCGGCGCCGCTACGCCCCGATCCACGATCTGCAGAAGCAGCTCGTCGAGGCGCGCGCCGAGGGGCGCATCGGCGACACGATCCTGCTCCTGGAGCACGACCCCGTCATCACGCTCGGCCCGCGGGCGAACCCGGAGAACGTGCTGCTCGACTCCGGCGCGCTGAACGAGCGCGACATCGACCTCGTCGCGACGGGCCGCGGGGGCGACGTCACCTACCACGGCCCCGGCCAGCTCGTGTGCTACCCGCTGCTCGATCTCCGCCCGGACCGGTGCGACGTGCGCAGGTACGTGCGGTCGCTCGCGGAGGTGATGATCCTGCTCGCGCGCGAGCACTACGTCGAGGCCGGCGTGGTCGACGGGATGATCGGCGTCTGGGTCGATCGCGCGGCCCCGGAGCAGTGGGGCGGCTCCGCGTGGGCGGGCGAGCTCGCCAAGCTCGGCGCGATCGGCGTGCGCCTCTCGCGCTGGCTGACGATGCACGGCTTCGCGTTCAACATCGCGGTGGACCTCAGGGCGTTCGAGCTGATCGTGCCCTGCGGCATCCGCGACCACGGCGTGACGTCGCTCCACCAGCTCACCGGGAGGACGCTCACCGTCGCCGAGGTCGCCCTCGCCAGCGCGCCGCAGCTCGCCCGCGGGCTCGAGCTCGAGGTCGACCGCGTCGAGGATCTGTCGGCGGTCGCCGATCTCGCCGGGGCGCTGCTCGCCCCGGACGCCGCGGCCGGCGAGAGCCACAGCGCTCCGTAGCGCCGCGCGCCGGCGCGACGCGGCGGGCGGCGCGGCCGACGCGGCGGGCCGCGCCGCCGAGGCAGTGTCGCTCGGCCGTGCCGTGGGCTAATAGCGGTCCCGTGCGCGCGCAGCCCACGACACGGCCCCGTGAGGGCGACGGCTCCCTCCTGCACCGCGGCGCCGCGGCCCCGAGGCCGCGCTGGCAGCGCGCCCTCGTCCTGGTGCTCGCCACGGCGGCCGTGGCGCTCTTCGTGTTCGTGCTCCTCGCGCCCGTCGCGGTGGTCTTCGCCGGCAGGCGCAGCGCCGCGGCGTGCCTCGCGTCGATCGAGGCGCCGCGCGGCCCCGCGCTCCCCGACTGCCGGCCCGAGATCCGCTGGTTCGCGCTGCCGTCGCGGCTGCCGTGGACCTACGGCGCGGCGAGCGCGCTGGCCGAGGAGCTCGGCGTGCGCGCCGCGGTCGCCGAGTACGTCGACGCCGCCGTCGGCCGGCCGGACGGCGCGGCGCTCGCCAGGGCGACCGAGGCGGTGGCGACGGCCGAGGCCACGGTCGCCGCCGGCTCCAGGCGCATCACGTTCGACGAGCTGGGGCCCTCGCGCGGCGCGCCGAGCCTCGCGCGCGAGGCGGCGCGGCTCGGCGACCGCCGCGCGCTCCTCGGGCAGCCGGATCGCTGGCCCGACTGGCACGTGCGCGTGCAGACCCTCCGCGCGGCGCTCGCCGAGGGCGACCTGCCGCGCGCGCTCGCGATCGCGAACGGCTACGCGGGGATGGACCCCCGCGACGAGGATCTGCGCACGACGGTCGCCGCGATCCTCTGCCTCGGCGCGAGCGCGGACGCGAAGCGCGGCGCCGAGCTCCTGACGCTGACCCAGGACGACCGGGCCTCGAAGCGCCACGCGGGCATGGCGCGCAACTGGGGCGAGGTCCGCGCCGTCCTCGTCGCCTGCGCTGCCCGGGCCGGCGTCGAACCCCCGCCGATGCCGGAGGCCCCCGAGGCCGGCGTGGCCGACGCCGTGGAGGCGCGGCTCGCGCAGCGCGCCCGCCTCGCCGCCGCCCGCCAGGACGCCGCCGACGCGAAGGGGCGCGCCGGGCGCGCGATCCGGGACCTGCTCGTCTCGGCCGACGCGCTCGATCCGGACGCCCGCGGCGATCTGCTCGCCGTCGCGCTGGCGGAGGACGGCGCGCTCGACGCCATCGAGGCCGCCGCGCTCGCGCGGCCGGAGGACGACGGGACCGAGACGGCCGGCGCGGACGCCGTCGTGGTCGGAGGCGCCGGAGCCGGCGCTGCCCCGGCGCGCGCGGCGGCCGGCGCGGCGCTCTCGCGGAGCGCGGGCTCGCTGCGCGCGCTCGACTGGCTGCCGGAGCGCGGGCTCGCGAGGCCCGTGGTCGCCGGCTCGCGGCGCGCGCGCGCCGCGGCGCGCGCCGCCGAGCTGGCCGCCGCCCCCGAGCTCTCGCCGTCCGACGGCGACGCCCTGCGCGCCGCCGCGGGATCCCTCGCGCTGAAGGCCGCGCGCGAGCTCGCCCTCGAGGGCGACGCGCCCGGCGCGATCGACGCCCTGGATCGCCTCGGCGCGCTCGCCCCGGAGCTCGCGCCGGCGGCGGCCCGCGCGCTCGCGCGATCCAGCGCGTGGACCCTCGCCGGCGATCGCCCGCGCGCGCTCGACCTCATCGAGCGCGTCGATCTCGCCGCGGCGCCGCCGGCCCTCCGCGCGGCCGTGCACCTGCAGCGCGCCGAGCTCCTCGCCTCGCTGGGGCGCCGGCTCGACGCCGCGCGCGCGGCGGTGCTCGCCGACGAGGAGGCCGCGGCCGCGCGCGCGGCGGGCGCCGTCGACGCGCCGCCGGGGCTCGCCGGGCTCGCGCTGCTCGAGGCGCGCGCGCGGTGGACCCGGCTCGCCCTCGCCCCCTCCGAGGGCGGCTCGCCGCTCCGGCAGGGCGGCCCGCCCGCGCTGCTGCCGGCGGACCTCTCGGCCGCGTGGCCCTGGGTCGGCTTCGCGCGCCTCGACGCGCCCTGGGCGCGCGGCGACCAGCCGGCGTTCGCGCGCGCGCTCGCGGCCTGGAGCGCCGCGCGCGACGCGCCGCCGGCCACGCGCCGCGCGCTCCGCTACGCCGCCCTCCGCCGCCGGGGCGACGCGCCGCCCGCGCTCGTCCCGTACGCCGCGCTCGCGGCGCAGCTCCTCGGCGAGGACGAAGGGGACGCCGAGGTGTGGCTCGACGCCTTCCTCGCGCTCGACGCCCCCCGCTTCTCGCTCCGCCACATCGCCTTCGCCCGGGCCGAAGCGGCGCGGTGGCGCGGAGACGACGGCAGCGCGGCCGCGTGGCAGCGCCGGTACGAGGCCCTGCGCGCCGTGGCCTCCGACCCTGCCCGCGCCGAGATCGCGCGCTACCTCGGCCTCTGACGCCCGTGCGCCCGCGCGCGCCGGGCGCATCGCGCCGGGACGGACCCCACCGCGCCGGCGTTCCGCGGCATGCCCCCGAAAAACCTGGAGAGCACATCATCGTACATCTGGCGGTGGGGGAGCTCGGTTCCTACGCTACAGCCTGGCTCGCGAAGAGCTGCTCGCGGAGAGAGTCGTCATGTGTCCTCATTGCGGAAAGAACGCGCCGGTCATCCACCGCGGGCTCGCGGCGTACTGCACCGCGTGCGGCCGGGAGCGCCTGCCCTTCGCGGGCAAGTCGGTCAGCCTGGCGGGGAAGCCGTCCACGGTCGGGGGGGCCGTCGCGGGCGTGCTCGGCTGGCTGGTCCTCATCGGGGGCACCGCGCTGGCGCTGCTCCTCGGGCTGGGCGCGGCCGCGCTGTTCCCGGGCTCGATCGCCGGGCTCGCGATCGGCTTGCCGATCGGGTTCATCGCGCTGACGCTCGGCCTGCTCCTCCTCATCAGCGGGCGGAAGCTCTCCCGGTCCGGGGTGAAGGCCTCCCGCGACGCGCAGATCCAGGCGATCTTCTCCCTCGCGTCGCACCGCCGCCGCCCGCTCACCGCGCAGGAGGTCGGCGTCGCGCTCGACCTGCCGGCCCCGGAGGCCGACGCCCTGCTCACCGAGCTCGCCAAGGAGCGCCCCGACGAGGTGGGCGTCGAGATCGGCGATCGCGGCGAGATCCTCTACACCTTCCCCGGGGTCTCGGGGGCGGCCGGCGTCCGCTTCCCCCAGCCCTCGCTCCGCATCGATCCGGGCCACGGCGCGGCCGACCCCGCGGCGCGGGTCTACGCCGAGGAGTTCGAGGAGGAGGACGCGGGCGCGTCCCGCGCCTCCCCCCGCCGCGAGCAGCTCCGCTGAGCATGTCCCGCGGCGCGCGTGCTAGCCTCGCGCGGCGCGCGCCCCTCGAGCGCCCGGCGCGCGCCGCCGTCGCCTTCGCTCCCTGGTTCGGCGCGGGGGCGCCCTGGGCTGCTCGCCGCCACCGACCATGAGACGCTCCCCTGCCGCCCCGCTGACCGCCGCCGCCGCGCTCGCGCTCGTCGCGCTCCTCGCCCCCTCGCGGGCCGACGCCTTCGAACGGCAATGGCACGCCGGCGCCAGCATCGGGTACGCGCTCCTCGCGGACGGCGGGACGTACCCGGGGCTCGGCGGCGGCCTGCACGTCGCCTACGGGCTCACGGACGCCTTCAACGCGATCGTCGAGCTCGACACCGCGTCGCACCCGGGGGGCGATCTCATGTTCCTCGGCGCGTCGGCCGGCGCCACCTACGTCATCGATATCCTGCAGTGGGTGCCGTACATCGGCGTCATGACCGGCGCCTACGACAGCGTCCGCCTCGCGCCGTGCGGCTCGTATGGTCAGCCGAGCTGCCACCGAGGGCAGTTCGGGGTCTCGGTCCCGTTCGGCATCGACTACGCCTTCAACCGCCAGTTCGCCGCGGGCTTCGCCGGCAAGTACACGCTGCTCCTCCCCGGCGCGGGCGACGGTCCGGGGAGCTACTTCACGGCGTTCGCCCGCGCGGAGTTCCTCTGGGGCTACTAGGTCGTGGCCCCATCGCGGCCGCCGCCGTCGCGGCGGCGCTCGCTCCCGGCTGCACGTGCGGCTCGCCCGCGCCGCCGCCGCCGCCGCCGCCGGCCGCGGACGCCGCCCGCGCGGTGACGCTCTCCGTGTTCGCGCGCGGGCTCGACCAGCCCGTCGCGCTCACCTTCGCGCCGGGCGACGCGCGCGAGCGCCTCTTCGTCGTCGAGAAACCCGGGCGGATCCGCGTCCTTGCGGGCGGCCGCGCCCAGGGCGCGCCGTTCCTCGACGTCTCTGCGCTCGTCTCGACCGGGGAAGAGCAAGGCCTCCTCGGGCTCGCGTTCCACCCGCGCTACGCCGAGGACGGGCGCTTCTTCGTCAACTACACCGATCGGCGCGGCGACACTCGCGTCGTCGAGTACCGCACGGCGCAGGGCGACCCCGAGCGCGCGGATCCGGCGACGGCGCGCGAGCTGCTCCACGTCGCGCAGCCGTACTCGAACCACAACGGCGGCCACCTCGCCTTCGGGCCGGACGGCAGGCTCTATGTCGGCACCGGCGACGGCGGCAAGCGCGACGATCCCCACGGCCACGGGCAGAACCGGCGCTCGCTGCTCGGCAAGATGCTGGCGCTCGACGTGAACGGCCACGGGCAGGAGCGGCCCGCGCCGGAGATCGTGCAGATCGGGCTCAGGAACCCGTGGCGCTACAGCTTCGACCGCAAGACCGGCGATCTGTACATCGCCGACGTCGGCCAGGACCGCTACGAGGAGGTCCACGTCGTGCCGGTCGACCAGCTCGCGGGCCACAATTTCGGGTGGAACGTGGTCGAGGGGGACGGGCACTGCCTCCACGACCTCCCCTGCAGCCGCGAAGGGCTGACGCCGCCGGTGCTGGAGTACCCCCACAACGACGGCTGCTCGATCACGGGCGGCTTCGTCTACCGCGGCGCGGAGCTGCCGGAGCTCGACGGGCTCTATTTCTACGCGGACTACTGCACCGCGATCCTCCGCAGCTTCCGCTGGAAGGATGGGCGCGCGACGGAGCCGACCGACTGGAAGCCGATCCTCGATCCCGACGGCGCCCTCTCGCGCGTGACGTCGTTCGGGGAGGACGCGCGCGGCGAGCTCTACGTGCTCTCGCAGGACGGCGAGATCTACAGGTTCGTCCGGCGGCCGTGACCCGGGCGCGCGCGTCGTCCCGCCCTCGCGCGCGACGACGCGACGACGCGACCGGGCGCGCTCGCCGCGAGGTCCCGGCGAAAACGCTGCCATTCCCATGACGTGCGGTACGGGAAACGTCTACAAAGAGCGGGCGCAGTCGTGCGAGGCCTCCGAGCGAGCCATACGGAAGGAGCGGACCGTGGAACAGCTTTGGCAGCGCGTCTCTGAGGGCAGGCACACGGCCTTGCTCGACATCGTCCCCGGCGAGCCTCCGTCCCACCTCGGGCTGCGCGTCCTGCGCGTGCGCTGCGACGTGCCGGAGGTGACGCTGGGGCCGCTGCACGAGGTGCGGACCAAGGTCGAGCGGCTCGTCGGCGGGGCGCCCCCGCTGCTCGATCAGGCGCGGAGCCGCGTCGTCTCGGGGCTCCGGCGCCGGCTCCTCGGCGACGTGCACGAGCGGATGGTCGACGTCGAGTTCATCGAGACCGCGAACCGCCTCGCGCAGCAGACCGATCGCAGGTGGGCCATCGTCTTCGACGCGGTGGAGCTCGCCGATCACGCGTCGCTCGACGTGCTGCGGCGGGTGATGTCTCGCCCCGAGGCGCTCCGGGTCGCGCTCGTCCTGTCCTTCCGCCTGCACGCGCCCGCCGGCCCGGCCGGCGAGCTGCTCAACGCGGTGCGCGCCGCCCTCGGCCCCGACGCGATCCTCCGGCCGCTGGAGGCGACGACCACGCTGACGAGCGTGAGCGCGCCCCCGCCGCCGGCGCAGGTCGCGCTGCGCGAGCTGCCCGGCGAGGTGCTCCGGGTGCTCCGGGCCGGCGCGATCGTCGGCTCGGGGTTCGAGAGCGAGCTCGTCGCCGCGCTCCTCCGCGTGGACGCGGTCGACGTGCTCGAGGCGCTGCAGCGCGCCGCCGACGCGGGCGTTCCGGTCGAGGACCGCGGCGAGGGGCGGTTCCATCTCCCGCCGGCGACCGTCGAGGCGCTCCGCGGGTCGATCCTCCCGTCGCTGGCGCGGCTGTGGCACCGGCGGCTCGCGACGCTCCTCAGCGAGGAGCCGGTCGCGCCGGATGCTCCCGCCGCGCACGAGCCGCGCGCCGCCACGCCCGAGCCCGCGCCGGGCCTCGCTGCGGCGCCTCCCGCGCCGCCCGCACCCACCGCCGCGCCGCGCGGCGACGACGTGGCCGCGCGGGCCGCCGGGCTGGCGAGGCCCGGCGCGGCGGCGCCGATCGCGACCACCCCGTCGTCCACGTCGATTCCGGCCGTCGCGACGCCGCGCACAAGCGCGGCGATACCCCCGCCGACAGCCGCATCGCCGGGCGCGCCCGCCGCCGCGGCGTCGCAGGGCCCCGACGCCAGCGGCGCGGCGGCCGCCGACGACCGGGACAAGGGCGCCGACGCCGCGCTCCCGGCGGCGCGCGGCGGGGTACCTCGCGCGGCGGAAACGCTGCGACCGCCGCCGGCCGCGGCCTATGCCGGCGGCTCGTCCATGAGCGGCGCGCGCCGCGCCCCGCCCCGTGGCGGCCAGGACAGGTCCACGCCGATCGCGCCCGCCGGGCCGGGCAACCCGCCGTGGCCTTACGCCGAGCTGTTCCACCGCAACCCGGAGAGCCGCCGCCTCTCCGAGCCGCCCGAGTCCGTCCGGTTCGACGCCCCGCCCGACTCGCTGGACGCGCCCATCCCGGGGCCGGTGCGGGTCCCCCGCGATCTCGCGCCCGGCGGCGCCGGCGCCACGGCGGACGAGCCGATCCGCTCGCTCCGCGGGGCCGCGCTGCGCGTCCCCGCCGCGCTGTCCGAGCGGTCGTCTCCCGGCGGATCCCGCCCATCCTTCCGGCCTCCGGCGGCCGACGCCCCCGCGCGCGTCGACCCGGCGCGCGCGGCGGCCGAATCCCTGCGCGGCGCGGCGCCGCTCGGCGTGTCCGTGCACCCGGCCCCGCCGGAGCCCGACCCCGCCGACGCGCCGAGCGCCGCGCCCGCGCCCGCGGCCAGCGCCGGACGCCGGCCCCACGACGCGCGCGCGGCAGCCCACCTGACCGAGGCCGGCGAGCTCGAGGAGGCGGCGCGGCGTTACCGCGCGGCCGCGGCGGAGGCGGCCGCCATGGGCGCGTATCCCCAGGCGCTGAGCTACGGGCAGAAGGCGCTCGCGCTGCTCGACGGCCTGCCGGCCACCCCCGCGCGCCGACGGCTCCGGATCGGCGCGCTCGCGGGCATCGCCCGGGTGCAATGGCAGGCGGCCGGCCCGGATCCGGCGTTCACGCTCGCGGGCGCGCTCGAGGTGCTCGACGCCGCGCGGGCGCTCCTCACGCAGGGCGACCCGCCGGAGCTGCACGCCGAGGTCGCCGCGCTCATCGCGAGCGTCTGCTACGACCTCGGCGACATGCGCTCGCTGGAGCGCGCGCTCGAGGAGCTCACGACGGCGAGCCGCCTGCTGCTCGACGCCGGGGACGCGCTCGGCTCGGCCCGGCTGCTCAACGATCAGGCGGCGGTCTACGTGCGCATGGGCGATCCCGTCCGGGCGACGCACCTCCTCACCGAGTCGCGCCGGGTCTTCGAGGAGCGGGCGCGCGTCGATCCGGTGGCGCGCGTCGAGCTGGCCGAGACGGATCACCTCTTCGCGCGGATCCCGCTCCACGTCCCCGCCCGGCCCGGGCGCGAGTCCGACGCCCTGTCGATGGGGATCGATCACGCGCTCGCCGCCGAGCGCACCTACAAGCAGCTCGGGGACGCCCGGGAGATCGCCCGGGTGTGGGAAACGATCGGCCGGCTGGAGCTCCGCAAGGGCCGCCTCGATCGCGCGACGCAGCGCCTGACCGCGGCGATCGAGGCCGAGGAGGCGCTCGGCGATCTCATCGGCCTGGCCCGCTCGACGGCCGCGCTCGCGGAGGTGCTCTCGGCGAAGGGGCTGCACCGGGAGGCGCTCTCGCTCCTGGCCGAGTCCATGGCGATGAACCTCGAGAAGGGCTCGCCGCTCGGGCTCGCGTACAACCGCCGGGCCTTGAACGCGCTCGTCCCGAACATCTCGCTGCAGGGGGAGGAAGCCGAGCTGCTGCGGAAGATCGCGGCGGAGCTCGCGGCGGCGGAAGCGGCCCTCGGCCGCCTGAGGCTCCCGGGCGAGCCCGACTGAGCCGCCCCGGTCGCCGCCGCGGCATCGGGCGTCGCCGGGGCGCCGCCGCTCCGGCGATCCGGGCCGGTCGCGCCGCGGCCTTTGACCTTGCCGGGGCGCCGCCGCTCCGGCGAAATGCGCGGCATGTCGTCCCGCTCGACGCGGCGCCCGCGCCACGACGGCGCGCTGCGCTCCTTGGTCGGCCTGTTGGCCCTCTCCGCGGCGTGCGCGCCCGCCCCGACGGCGCCTGCGCCGGCCGCGCCCCGGCCGGCCGCGCCCGCGCCGCCTTCGCCGTCGGCCCCCGCCGAGGCGCCGCGGCCTGCGCCCGAGCGGCCGGGCTACGAGGGCCACGGCGCGGCGAGCGTCTCTCCTGAGATCCTGGCGCGTTACGCCCCGCCTCCGCTCCCGGACGACGTGTCGCGCCGGATCCAGGCGCTGCTCGACGTGCGCGCGCCCGGGGGCGGCGTCCTCGGCCCGGACGGCAAGGCGCTCTACTTCACCTGGACGATCACGGGGACGAGGCAGGTCTTCCGGCTCGATGGGCCGCAGCGCTTCCCGCTGCAGCTGACGGGCGGCGAGGATCCGACGGTGGTGGTGGACGTCACCCCGGACGGCGCGCACCTCGTCCTCTCGCGCGATCGCAAGGGCGAGGAGAACCCCGGGCTCTATCTCCAGGACGCGAAGGGTGGGCCGCTCCTCGCCATCCAGCACAAGCCCGGCGTGCAGACGCAGCTGCAGCTCGTCTCCGACGACGGCCGAACCGTCTACCACCGGGCCAACGACATCAAGAAGGACGCGTATGCCATCTACCGGTATGACATCGCGTCGAAGCAGCGCGAGCTCGTGTTCGATCGCGAGGGCATCTGGCGCGCCGTGGACGCCGCGGCGGGAGGCCGCCTGCTGCTCGCCAAGGACGTCGGCTCCAACATGAGCGAGCTCTACGAGTGGGCGCCGGGCGCCGCAAAGGCCGATCCGGCGGGCGGGACGCTGACTCCCCTCTTCGGGCAGGGCGAGCGCGAGGACTACAGGGCCATGTACGGCGCGGCGCCCGGCGAGGTCCTCGTCCTCACGCCGCGCCTCGGGGAGCACCGCCGGCTCTACAGCTGGAAGGCGGGGAAGCTCACGCCGATCACGCCGGAGATCCCGTTCGACGTCAGCGCCTTCTCCATCGATCGGGCGCGGAAGCGGGTGCTCTACACGGTGAACGAGCGGGGCTACACGCGGCTCCGCGCGCTCGACGCGAGGTCGTACCGCGAGGTCAAGCTGCCCGCGCTGCCGGCGGCGGATCACGTGGTGCCGGTCGCGACGACGCCGGACGGCCGGTTCACGACGCTGCTCCTGGAGACCTCGAGGGCGCCGGCGGCGAGCTACGTCCTCGACTGGACGACCGGCAAGCTGACGCAGTGGCACACCCCGAGCATGCCGGAGATGCCGCCGGACGCGTTCGCGGCGGTCACGCTGGAGTCCTATCCGGCGCGCGACGGGGCGCAGATCCCGATGTTCGTGCGGCGCCCTGCCCGGTGCGAGCGGCCGTGTCCGGTGATCGTCCATTTCCATGGCGGCCCGGAGAGCCAGACCAGGGCGGGGTTCAACGCGCGGGCGCAGATCTTCGTGGACGCGGGGTTCGTGTTCGTCGAGCCGAACGTCCGGGGGAGCGACGGTTACGGCAAGACGTGGCTGCACGCGGACGACGGCGCGAAGCGGCTCGACGTGATCGCGGACATCGAGGACGCCGCGAAGTTCGTCAGGGCGAGCTTCGGTCACGAGGGCCGGCCGCCGAGGGTCGGCGTCTTCGGCGGCAGCTACGGCGGCTATGCCGCGCTGATCGGCATGACGATGTTCGCCGGCGCTTACGACGCGGGCGCGGCCGTCGTCGGCATGAGCAACCTGGTGACGTTCCTCCAGAACACCGCGCCTTACCGGCGCATCCTCCGGATCTCCGAGTACGGGGATCCCGAGAAGGACCGGGAGGCGCTCCTCAAGCTGTCGCCGATCACGTACCTCGATCGGGTGAAGGCGCCTCTGCTGATCATGCAGGGGGTGACCGATCCGCGCGTGCCTGCGGGCGAGTCGGTGCAGATCCAGCAGGCGCTGGAGGCGAAGAAGATCCCGTCGGAGCTCATCCTGTTCGCCGACGAGGGGCACGGGGTGCAGAAGCGGGACAACCAGGTGCTCCAGTACGGGCACCTGGTGCGGTTCTTCCGGACGCACCTCGGGGCGCGGTAGGCCCGTCTTCCTGGCGGCTCGACACCGGCGCTCGCCGCGCCGCGCGGCGAGCGCGCTCGCCTCGGCCCCACGGCGCCGGGGCCTGCGGGTCGGATGCGGTCAGGCCCTGGAGAGGACAGGAGGCTTCATGCGGCGCGGGTGGCCGGACGCTGCTCCGGGCTCACCGGCTCGCCGGGGGCGCGGCCTGCGCCGGCGAGATCGTCGAAGACCTGCGGCATCAGGGACACCTTGCCGTGGAGCCGGAGCACGCACTCCACGAGGAGCTTCGCCGCACCGTAGACGGTGAGCCACTCGGCGCGCGCGGCCTTCGCCTCGGGGGTGATCGTGCGGCGGGCGAGCCGGGCCTTGCGCACGCTCCGGAGGAACGGCTCGAGGGCATCCCGGGAGCGCTCCAGCTCGGCCACCCACGCCTCGCGCTCGGGCAGCGGACGCGTGTGCTGCTCGAGCACCTCCGCCGCGTGCGCCAGCGCCTCGGCGAGCTTCGCGGGGCGGCCGCGGAGCGCCGTGGCGAGGCTCTGGCCCTGAAGGAGGTCGCGGGCGAGCGCGACCCCGCCCGGCCGAGACGCGGCGCGCTCGACGAGACGGCGCAGCAGGTCGCGGCCCCTCGCGACCGCGTCGGCCTCGCGTCTCCTCGCGGCGCTGGACGCCGGGGCCGCCGCCGCGGCCGTGGTCGCCTCGGCCATCGCCTTGCGCGAGGCCTCGGTCGCGGCGTCGAGCCGCGCCGCCACGGCGCGCAGGGCCTGCTGGAAGCCCGCATCGACCGGCACGACGAGCTTCCGGATCTGCGACGCGGTGAAGCGGCCGTATCCCTCGATATCGCGTTGGTAGATGTAGGAGTCGGACATGGGGGCAGCTCCACGGCGCAACGGGCGGGCCCAGCCAGAGCTCTCTACCTGAGCCGCGCGAGGGGCGGGAGGGGGTTTCGTGGGCTTCACCCCTCTATCCCAGCATCTACGATTTTATCCCCTGGGATAGACCCCCCTCGTGCCCGGCGCGCGTTCCACGCGGCGACCCCGGGAAAATCCCGCCCGAGCCCGCCTGGCATCCTCCCTGCAATAACCCCCAGCGTCCACGCCAGAGTAGCTCAGCGGTAGAGCGCGAAAAACAACTCCGGACGGTGTTCTCCGGCGCGATGAGCGGCGGCAGTGAGCTCCGGGGTTACTTCCCTCCTAAGGACGCGGTCGCGGGTTCGAATCCCGCCTCTGGCACAAGGGCGCAGCGCGGCAGTGAGCGTCACGGTTCCTTCGTTTTGACACGACAACCCCGTGACCACCCTTCTCCGCGCTGCGCCCGCTCTCTCGACCCCTCGCCGCGCGTGCGTCGAGGAAGGAGGTGTCCCCATGGCGTTCTTTCAGCATCTCAAGCGCAAGGCTCAGCGCGACGGCGTCTCGCACCTGAACTGGATGGGCGGGCGCTCCTACGACATCGCCGATCCGCTGAAGCGCCTCCGCCTCGCGGCCTCCTCGTGCTTCTTCGGCGAGCCCATGTACTACCACCGCGATCCGGCGGACCCGCGCCCGGCGAAGACCAAGAAGAGGGCCGCCGACCGCGCGCGCCTCTCCGACGCGGACGTGAAGCGCCTGCGCGAGACGCTCGGCGCCGTGGATCCGGCCGAGTGGCGCGCGCTCTCGCCCGCGGCGCTGATCGAGAAGGCCATCGACGAGGCGCTCGCGGCCGACCCGGAGGCGACGCTCGCCGAGGCGGCGCGGCTGCGCGAGGAGGAGCACCTCCGCACGACGCCGCAGGTCATCCTGGTGCGGGCGGCGAACGCCGCCGCGGTGCGCGGGACCGGCCTCGTGCGCCGCTTCGCGCCGCGCATCCTGAAGCGCGCGGACGAGCCGGCGGTCGCCCTCGCGTACCAGCTCTACCGCTTCGGCAAGCCGGTGCCGAACGCGCTGAAGCGCGCGCTGCGCGACGCCCTCCAGCGCTTCGACGATCACGCCCTCGCGAAGTACCGGCTCGAGGGCAAGGGGAGCAAGACCGTGGACGTCGTGAACCTCGTGCACCCGAAGAGCCCGAGCGTCGACCGCCTCGCGAAGGGCGCGCTCCGCGCGACCGGCCGCACCTGGGAGGCGATCGTCTCGGCCCGCGGCTCGAACCGGTGCGCGTGGCGCAAGGCGCTGCCGGCCATGGGCCACATGGCCCTCTTGCGCAACCTGCGCAACCTCGTCGAGGCGGGCGTGCCGGCCGAGGCGTTCCTGCCGAAGCTCGTGGCGACCGCCGCGGAGGGCAAGCAGCTGCCCTTCCGGTACTACAGCGCCTACCAGGCGGTGAAGGGCTGCGCGCCGGGCGCCGTGCTCGACGCGGTGGAGCAGTGCCTGCACCGCGCGCTCGGCGAGGCGCCGCGCTTTCCCGGCCGGGTGATGGTGCTCTGCGACAACAGCGGCTCCGCGCAGGGCACGACCACGAGCAGCCTCGGCACCATGCGGGTCTCCACGATCGCGAACCTCACGGGGGTCGTGGCCGGGATGCGCGCGGACGACGGGCACCTCGGCGTGTTCGGCGACCGCCTCGAGAGCTTCGCGGTGCGCAAGCAGGAGAGCGTGTTCTCGCAGCTCGACCGCGCGGAGCAGCTCGCCCGCACGATCGGCATGGCGACCGAGAACGGCGTGTGGCTGTTCTGGGATCGCGCGATCCGCGAGCGGCAGCGCTGGGACGCGGTGTTCGTGCTGAGCGACATGCAGGCCGGCCACGGCGGCCTCTACGGGTCGCGCCCGAAGGACTACGCGGACTTCGCCTGGAACGGGCACTACATCGACGTGGCCAAGCTCGTCGCGGCGTACCGCGCGGCCGTGCACCGCGACGTGCGCGTGTTCCTGGTGCAGGTCGCCGGCTACCAGGACACCCTGGTGCCCGAGTTCTACGATCGCACGTACATCCTCGGCGGCTGGGGCGAGGGGCTCCTGCGCTTCGCCGCCGCGATGGCGCAGGCGTAGCGGCGCGCGCCGGACGAGGCGCCCCCGCGCGTCGCCGCGGCGATGCGCGGGGGCAGCGCCGTCATGGCGTCACTCCGAGCCCGGCTGCGGCTCCGAGGAGCAGCTCGTCCTCGCGCCGCACATGCCGCTGGCCGGGAGGAAATCGGCGCACGGGTCGACGACCTGCAACGTCCAGAGACACCCGTCCAGCGAGCTGAATCCATCGATCTGCTGCCAGGTCGTCGCCGCGTCCGCGAACACCGGCCCCTTGTGGCACGCGTCGTCCAGGGGCGCGTACCCGCGGTAGTAGATGTCGTTGCCGATCTGGAGCTTCGCGACGCCCTCCCCAGGATCGGTGTCCGCGACGATGTTGCCGTAATTCACCACGGTCCCCTGCGACCAGGGCACCGCCGCCACATCGCGGAGCCGGACCTTCACCCCACCCCACCGGTCGTGAAAGCTCGCGTCCGCGGCCGAGCTCAGCGACGCGACCTCCTCCGCCGTCAGCGCGTGCGGCTCGGGCAAGGGCGCCCGCGCGTCCCCGACCTTCTCCATTGTGGTGAGATAGGCGAGCTGGCGCTGCCGGGTCTTGCTCTCGACGTACGGCAGGGGATCAGCGCTGCAGTCCTCCCAGCACTGGTGCTCGTCGGCCTCGCACGCCGTCTCGTCGTCGTGACATGCGCGCTCCTGCTCATCGCACTGGAGATCGCCGCACGTGTCCGCGCCGCAGAAGTCCAGCAGGAAATAGGCCGTCTCTCCGATCACGTTCAGGACGTCTCCCGGCATGACGTCATCCGGGATCTCCCCCCCGGCGGGCTCCTCGCCGAGCTTGGCGCAATACAGCTTCCCGCCGGACCCCGTGGTGGCGTCGTTCCCCCGATCCACCGCGAGGATTCCGGAGTAGGGCGCGGTCTCGGTCAGCCCCGGCGCGGAGAGATAGACGCCGTAGGTACAGCGGCCCGCGCTGCTCTGGGACACGAGGAACTTCGGGCTCATCGCCACGACGCCCCTCAGCTCCACGATCCCCGACGCGACCGTGCCCATGGTGACGTCCTGGATCGTCACCACCTGAGCCGGCGGCGGATCCTCCGTCCCTCCCCCGCCCCCACCGGCGCTCCCCGTCGTGGCCGCCCCCGCCTCGCCCCCGCTGCCGCCCTCTCCCGCGCTCGTCCCTGCCCCGCTGCCGCCGGTGCCGGTCGTCCCTCCGGGCCCCCCTGGCCCCGCCGGCGCACCGACGCTGTTCCCCTCGGGCTGACACCCGCCGGCGCCCACGAAGAGCGCCACGGCGCAGAGCGCGCCTAGCCCCAGCAGCCCAACATCCCTGCTACGCATGCGAACCTCCACGACGACAAAAACAACGCCGTGCGCCCCTCGCGGAGCGATCGCGACGCCATAACGCAACGCGCCGCGAGCAGCCGCACCGACCATGTCGGTGAGCCGCTCACAGCGAGCGCATTACGACCGTAGCACAGGTTTCGTTACGCCTTTGCGCCGAGCCCGAAGCCGTCGTGCAGCGCGCGGACGGCGAGCTCAGCGTATTTCGTCGAGACGAGGCACGAGATCTTGATCTCGCTCGTGGAGATCGCCTGGATGTTGATCCCCTCGGCCGCGAGCAGCTGGAACATCCGCGCCGCCACGCCGGCGTGCGTGCGCATCCCGAGGCCGACGATCGACACCTTCACGATGTCCTCCTCGTAGCGGATGCCCACCGCGCCGACGCCGCCGGCGATCTTCTCCATCACCTGCTTGGCCCGCGGGAGATCGGCCTTGCCGACCGTGAAGGTCACGTCGGCCTTCACCTCGCCGGCCGCGCCGCGCGCCTCCAGCCCGTAGCTCGGCGCGTTCTGGATGATCATGTCGACGCTGATGTTCTCCTCGGCCAGCGCGCCGAAGATCTGCGCCACGACGCCCGGCTTGTCGTCAACGCCGACCAGCATCACCCGCGCCTCGTTGCGGTCGAGGGCCACGCCCGTCACCGTCACGCTCTCGAGCGACTGCTCCTCGCCGACGACCCACGTGCCCGGCACGTCCGAGAACGACGACCGCACGTGCACCGGGACACCATACTTCATCGCAACCTCCACGCTCCGTATCTGAAGGACCTTCGCGCCCAGCGAGGCGAGCTCCAGCATCTCTTCGTAGCTGATCCGCTCGATCTTCCGCGCCGTCTTGCAGATGTTCGGGTCCGTCGTGTAAACGCCGTCGACGTCCGTGTAGATCTCGCACTCGGCGCCCACCGCCGCCGCGATCGCCACCGCGCTCGTGTCGCTGCCGCCGCGCCCGAGCGTCGTGATGTTGCCCGCGTCGTCCACGCCCTGGAAGCCGGCGACCACCGCGATCTTCCCCCCCGCCAGCGCCTCGTGCAGCCGCTGGGCGTCGATCGCCTTGATCCGCGCCTTCGTGTACGCGCTGTCCGTCAGGATCTTCAGCTGGTGGCCGAGGAAGCTCCGCGCCTTGCCGCCCTGCGCCTGGATCGCGATCGCCATCAGCGCCGCAGAGACCTGCTCGCCGGTCGCCGCGAGCGCGTCCATCTCCCGCGCGTCGGGGACAGGCGCGATGTCCGACGCCAGCTTGAGCAGCCGGTTCGTCTCGCCGGCCATCGCGCTCACGATGACCACGACGTCATGGCCGGCCTGCTGTGTGGCGAGCGCCCGGGCGGCCGCCCGCTGGATGCGCTCGATGGACCCGACGGACGTGCCGCCGAACTTCTGGACGATGAGGCTCACGCGAGGTGTGGCCAACTAGTCCAACATGGACGCCCGGGTCAAGAGGAAATTTGACAAGGCCGTGAAGCAACCGAACACGGCACGACCGGGACATGCCGAAGAAGCGCCGCCGTCCCGCCCACCCACGCCAACCGTGGATACCCCGGACAACCACGCCCGGCGCGGGCCCGCCCGACGGGAATAAACCCCCGGCTCAGCCGCTTCGGGTCGGCGCTGTTGACACAGATCCCCCCGCCGCTACGATGGCGCCCCCTTCGCCTGGGTAATGGGCGATCCAGGGGCCCCGACGGCGAGGTCGCCGGTGAGGGGCGGGGGATCGCCAGAGGCGAACCGCGGAGCAAGGCGCTCCGCTTCTCAAGGAACCATCGTAAGGAGGTCATTTTGGCTAGCGATGTGATGATCGAGGCGAGCTCGCTGACCAAGCGCTATGGGTCGCTGCGCGCGCTCGACAAGGTGAGCTTCGAGGTCCATCGCGGCGAGGTCGTCGGCTTCCTCGGACCAAACGGGGCCGGCAAGTCGACGACGATGCGCATCCTCACCTGCTTCATCTCGGCGTCGGCCGGGACGGCGCGGGTCCACGGATACGACGTCTTCGACGAGCCGCTCGATGTCCGGCGCAAGCTCGGGTACCTGCCCCAGCGCGCCCCGCTCTACGGCGAGATGAACGTCTGGGAGTACCTGTCGTTCGTCGCGGACATGCGCGGGCTCGACCAGTCGGTCTTCAAGAAGCGGATGAAGGGGATCGTCGAGGTGTGCGGCCTCGCCCAGGTGCTCGGCAAGGACATCGGCACCCTCTCCCACGGCTATCGCCAGCGCGTCGGCCTCGGCCAGGCGCTCGTCCACGACCCGCCGATCCTCATCCTCGACGAGCCGACGAGCGACCTCGACCCGAACGAGAAGGCGGAGGTCATCCGCTACATCAAGGAGATCGGCAAAGAGCGGACGATCCTCCTGTCCACCCACAACCTCTCCGAGGTCGAGGCCGCCTGTGCCCGCGCCATCATCGTCTCCAAGGGGCGCGTCGTCGCCGACGGCCCCCTCGACGACATCCGCGCGAAGAGCGGCAAGGTCCGCTACGTCGTCACCGTCCACGAGAAGAAGGTCTTCGAGGGCGGCGACGGCTACCGGTCGGGCGCGCGCAAGCCCCCGACCGCGCAGGAGGTCCAGGAGGCGCTCGCCGGGCTGCCCGGCGTCACCAGCGTCACCGAGCTGCCGACCGACGACAGCGCCCACAGCTTCCAGCTCCTCGGCGCGCTCGGCGGCGACATCCGGCCCGAGCTCTTCCAGCTCATCGTGCAGAAGGGCTGGCTCCTGCTCGAGATGCGCCGCGACTCGCAGAGCCTCGAGGACGTGTTCAAGGCGCTCACGCGCGGCGACGAGCGCAAGGACCGCGGCCGCCGGCTGATCACCGACGACCTCGACGACGAGGACGAGGCGAGCGCCGCGGACGACGAGGACGAGGACGACGAGGACGAAGACGAGGAGAGCGCCGGCGACGAGGCGAAGAGCGCCGGCGACGAGGACGAAGGCGCGGACGACGAAGCGCCGGCGAAGAAAAAGGGCTGAACGGTATGAGCACCACCCTGACCATCGCGAAGCGGGAGTTCCGCTCCAACTTCGATTCCCCCCTGGCCTATGTCGTGATCTGCTTCGGGCTGATCGCGCTCGGCGTCACCTTCTTCTTCATGAACGGCGGCTTCTGGCAGGCGGACCGCGCCTCGCTCGTGCAGCTGTTCTCGTGGGCGCCGATCGGGCTCTCCTTCCTCATCATCCCCGTCATCACGATGCGGCTCCTCGCCGAGGAGAAGCGGAGCGGCACGCTCGAGATGCTGATCACCCTGCCCGTGCAGGACCACGAGGTCGTCCTCGGCAAGTTCCTCGGGGCGTGGGGGCTCGTCCTCGTGCTGGTCTTCTCGACCATCCTCTACCCGATCCTGATGTTCACGTGGCCCTGGCACCTCGGCGCGCTCGACAGCGGGCCGGTGATCGCGGGCTACATCGGGCTCGTGCTGTACAGCGCGGCGGCGGTCTCGATCGGCCTCCTCATCTCGTCGCTGACCGAGAGCCAGGTGATCGCCTTCTTCATCACCTTCCTGCTGCTCGGGTTCCTGCACGGCGTGGACAACCTCGCCGACTACGCCCCGTCGGCCATCCGCGACGTCCTCTCCTTCATCAGCTTCGACACCCGCCTCACGCCGTTCGCGCGCGGCATGGTGTCCACTCGAGACATCGTCTTCTTCCTCTCGGTCACCGCGGGCTGCCTCATGGCCGCGTTCAGGGCGCTTGAGCGCAGGAAGTGGGCGTAAGGATTACCATGGAACGCAAAGCCAAAGCCGCGACGCAAACAGGCGTCTATCTGGCCATCGTGGCCGCCATCCTCGTGGTGGCCAACGTCATCTCGCACGGCGTTTACAAGCGCTTCGACATGACGAAGACCGAGAGGTTCACCCTCTCGAAGGGCTCGGCCCACCTCGTCCGCGAGGGGCTCAAGCAGGATCTCCAGATCGACGTCTACGTCACCCGGGGGCTCCCGAAGCACGAGGCGTTCATCCAGGACCTCACCGACCTGATGAACGAGTACGAGCAGGCCTCGAACGGCAAGCTCCACTACGCGATCATCGAGCCGAAGACGGACGAGCAGCGCGCCGCCGCCAAGGAGGCGGGCCTGCAGGAGGCCGCGTTCGGCGAGGGGAGCGAGACCGGCCAGGACCAGGCGACGATCACCCGCGGGTTCATGGGCATCGCCTTCAAGTACGGCAGCGAGAAGGAGGCGATCCCGATGCTCTCGCCCGATCAGGGGCAGGGCCTCGAGTTCTGGATCACGAACACCATCCGGGAGATCCGCGACAAGGCGGACGGCATCGACACGAAGATCGGCGTCGTGACCGGCAAGGACGAGATCAAGCTCACCGACCCGAACCTCGTCGCCTCGCAGGGCGGCCGGGGCGGCCCGTCGATGCGGGCGCTGCTCGAGCACCACTTCCCGTTCTACAAGTTCGAGGACGTCGACCTGAAGGGCGGCGACGCCGAGATCAACAAGGAGCTCTCCGGCCTCGTCATCACGCAGCCGGGCAAGGAGTTCACCGAGAAGGAGCTGCGCCGCATCGACCAGTTCCTGATGCTCGGCGACAAGTCGCTCGCCGTGTTCGCCGGCGCGGTGAACCTCAAGGCGTCCGACCCGTCGATGAAGGCGACGCTCAACACCTGGGGCCTCGAGAAGCTGCTCGACGGCTACGGCGTCGAGATGAAGAAGGAGGCGATCCTCGACTGGAGCCGCTCGATGGCCATCCCGGTCCAGTCGCAGTCGGGCCAGCTCATGTGGTTCCGCGCGCCGGGCATCCTCCAGCTCCAGGAGGACAGCCGCTTCGACGAGAACGAGCAGATCCTCGACTCGTCGTTCCCCGGCTTCTTCCGCCTCCCCGAGCTCGCCTTCCCCTTCCCGTCGACCCTCGTGCCGCACCCGGAGAAGCAGCCCGAGGCGACGATGAAGGTCGTCGCGCGCTCCACCCCGAAGACCACGGCCGACACGTCCGAGACCATCGACATGAAGTTCTCGGCCGACTGGAAGCCGAAGGGCGAGTACGCGCAGCGCGCGATCGGCGTGACGGTCGAGGGCAAGCTCAAGAGCGCCTTCGGCGGCCAGGAGGGGCTCGGGATCACCGCGCCCGCGGAGAGCGCGGCCCCGAGCCGGATCCTCGTGCTCTCGGCGTCGCAGTTCCTCGCGAACCCGTTCGCCCGCGCCGGCAACCCGCCCCCCATGCCGCCGCAGATGGCGATGATGGGCGGGATGGGCGGCGACGAGGACCTCCTGATGCTCTCGCAGCCCTACGCGCAGAAGTACCTGACCGCCACCATCCTGGCGTTCAAGAACACCCTCGACTGGATGGCGGGCGACAGCACGCTGCTCGCGGCGACCGCGAAGATGTTCGGCGAGACCAACCTGACCTACGCGGACATCGAGAAGCCGAAGCAGGAGGCCACGGACGACGAGGCCGCGCTGGCCAAGAAGGCCGAGGAGTACCGGGCGGAGCGCAAGACCGTGCAGCAGCGCGTGCAGTGGACGCTCACGCTCCTGCCGGCGGTCCTCTTCGCTGCGTTCGGCATCGTCCGGTGGCGGCGGCGCGAGAGCGCGCGCGAGAACATCACGCTCGACTGAGCCAGAGCCCCATGGGGTGAAAGAGCCATGAAGACCGAGCACAAAATCTACATCGCCCTCGTCGTCCTCGCGCTCCTCGGCGTCGGCGTGTTCCTCACGCAGAAGCGGCAGAAGGACCAGCTCGCCGCCCACTCGGCGACCGCCGCGACGGCGGACCTGCCGAGCGTCGGGGTCTCGAAGGACGACGTCGAAAAGATCACGAAGATCTCGATCAAGAACGCCGACAAGTCCGACGTGACGCTCGAGAAGAAGGGCGACACGTGGGAGGTCACGAAGCCCGTGAACGCCAAGGCGAACACGGCGAACGTGCGGAGCCTGCTCGACAACCTGAAGGAGCTCAAGCTGAAGGAGGTGATCGACAGGACGAGCGGCACCTACGGCCAGTACGAGCTCACCGACGACAAGGCCGTCCACGTGGTCGCGTACAAGGGCGACGAGAAGGCGCTCGACATGTACTTCGGCAAGAGCGGGTCGCGCGGGCAGATGTCGCGCGTCGAAGGCAAGGACGGCGTCTACGTCGCGGGCGGCTACTCGAGCTACCTCTACACGCGGGAGCCGAAGAACTGGCGCGAGAACTCGATCCTCAAGTTCGAGGACGAGAACGTGGTCCAGGTCTCGGTCGAGAACAAGAACGGCCTGTTCAGCTTCTCGAAGAACGGCGACAAGTGGGCCGGCACGTTCGCGCCCCGCGACAAGGGGGGCAAGATCGGCGCGGCCTCCGCGAAGTGGGAGAAGTTCGACGAGGCGAAGGTGAAGGACCTGCTCCGGGCCTTCAAGGGCCTCGGCGCGGAGGACTTCGGCGACGGCAAGTCGGACGCCGACACCGGGCTCGACGCGGCGACCACGAACGGCGGCATCGTCACGATCAAGCTCAAGGACAACGCGGGCGACCACACCATCAAGGTGGGCAAGACCGCGAAGGGGCAGAGCCGCTACGCCGTCAAGGAAGGCGGCGACGGCACGATCTACGTGCTGTCGTCGTGGTCGGCCGACTGGGCCCTTGCGGACCAGAAGCGGTTCGAGAAGAGCGAGAAGAAGGACGAGAAGCCCGCGAACCCCCATGAAGACGAGGCCGCGGGCCACATGGGCATGCCGGGCATGGACGACGGCGAGTAGCCGGCGACATCGCGCGGGAGATCGGGAGGCGCCGGGCGACCGGCGCCTCTTCGCTTTTTGTGCGCCGAGGCGGGCGGCCGCCCGCGCCGCGCGAAACCCGGTTCGCACACCGGGGCCGATGTGACGAATATTCGACGCACTCTGCGCACGGATTTTCGTCACCCGGGACGCCACGATCAGACGGATTCATGAGCTCGCATCGCGAAATCAGGCCCAAACCAGGATTCCATTGTTTTCTGTTTGCCCTGGCCCGGATTTCGCTTATGGCTGCGCTCACTCAAGCCCCGGGTGTCCTTGTCGGACGGACACCTACGTCCGACCCGTCTGAGTCAGCACAGAGCCATGCGAACGTTCGTCGAAGTTCTCCAGCAAAATTCGGTGCACGCCGACCGAGCGATCACGTTCATGCGCAGCTCGGGGGAGGAGCGGTCGGTCAGCTACGCCGAGCTCTGGCTCGAGGCGCGGCGCAGGGCCCACGCGCTGCGCAAGCTCGGGCTCAAGAAGGGCGACCGCGTCGCCCTGATCCTGGCCGAGGCCGACGAGTTCGTCCTGACCTTCGTGGGCGCGCTCACGGCCGGCATCGTCGCGGTCCCGATGTATCCGCCGCAGTCGCTGGCGAAGCTCGAGGCGTACAGCGAGACGGTGCAGCACATCCTCGCCGCCTCCGGCGCGCGCGTGCTCGTCACGAACGAGCCGCTCAAGGAGATGATCGACGCCCACCTCGCCGCGAGCGGCGACGGCCCGGCGGCCCTGCGCGTCGTCCTGGAGCGCGAGCTGCGCGAGCCCGAGGGGTTCGACGCGTCGGACGCGGCGGAGCCGTGGCGGGTGTCCCTCGACGACCTCGCGTTCCTGCAGTTCACGTCGGGGAGCACCTCGCGGCCCAAGGGCGTGATGGTGACCCACCGCAACCTGACGGTGAACAGCCACGCGATCATGTTCGACGGGCTGCGCTCCACCCCGGAAGATCGCGGGGTCAGCTGGCTGCCGCTCTACCACGACATGGGGCTCATCGGCTTCGTCATCGCGCCGCTCTACGCGCTCGTGCCGGTGCTGTTCCTGCCGACGACGGCGTTCATCCGCCGCCCCTCCCTCTGGCTCGACGCGATCCACAGGTTCCGCGGCACGATCACGTTCGCCCCGAACTTCGCCTTCGCCCTGGCGACGCGCGCCGTCACCGAGGCGCAGGCGGGCCAGTGGGATCTCTCCTGCCTGCGCGCGCTCGGGTGCGGGGCCGAGCCGATCCAGGCCGACGTGCTCCGCGCGTTCCTCGATCGCTTCGGCAAGCAGGGGCTCCGCCCGGAGAGCATCCTGCCGTCGTACGGCATGGCCGAGGCCACGCTGGCGATCACCTTCAGCGACCTCGCGGCCCGGCTCACCACCGACCGGGTGGACGCGAAGGCGATGCAGTCCGGCAAGGCGCGGCCCGCGAACGGCGGCGCGTCGCTGGAGCTCGTCTCCTGCGGCCGCCCCCTCCCCTGCCACGAGCTCATCATCGCGGGGCCCGACGGCGCGCCGCTCGGCGAGCGCGAGGTGGGCGAGATCTGGGTGCGCGGCCCGAGCGTCGCCGCCGGGTACTTCAACGAGCCGGAGGCGACCAAGGCCGCGTTCGGAGGGGGCTGGCTGCGGACAGGCGATCTCGGCTATACCGTCGCCGGCGAGGTGTACCTCTGCGGCCGCTCGAAGGATCTCATCATCCTCGGCGGCAAGAACTATTTCCCCCAGGACATCGAGCGCGTCGCCTCCTCCGTGGAGGGGGTGCGCGAGGGCCACTGCGTCGCGTTCTCGTGCCTCACCGCGTCGGGAGCCGAGCGGGCGGTCGTCGTCGCCGAGGTCAAGCGCGGCGTGGCCGGCGTGGCGCAGGCGATCCTCCAGGCGGTGCGCGCTCAGCTCGGCGTCCAGCTGTCCGAGGTCGCGCTCATCAAGCGGGGGACGCTGGCCAAGACGTCGAGCGGCAAGGTGCGGCGCCGCGAGATGAAGCGGCGCTTCGAGGCCGGCGAGCTCGAGGTCGCCTCGGACGTTGACGAGGGCGTCACGCCCTCCCCCCAAGCCGACGCGGTCCGCGCGAGCGGAGCGGCGGCGCGAACCGAAGGGGGCCGCGCGGGCGGCGCCCCGGCACGTGTCGAAGGAGTCATCGATGGGATCCAGTAAGGCCGAGGTCGAGGTCAGCTACGACGTCTCGAACGAGTTCTTCAGGCTGTGGCTCGACGAGCGCATGAACTACACCTGCGCCGTCTACGAGTCCCCCGAGCAGTCGCTCGAGGCCGCGCAGCTGAACAAGCTCCGGATCCTGTCGGACTTCGCCAAGGTGGGGCCCGAGAAGAAGGTCCTCGACATCGGCTGCGGGTGGGGCGCGGCCCTCGAGTACGTGGCCTCGACGCGCGGCGTGAAGCGCGCGGTCGGCGTGACCCTGTCCACCGCGCAGGCCGCGGAGGTGAACGCCCGCAAGATCCCCGGCGTCGAGGTGATCGGCGGCGATTTCCGGACCTTCGCGACGCCCGAGCGGTTCGACAGCCTGATCTCGATCTGCATGATCGACCACCTGTGCTCGCCGGAGGAGGCGCGCCAGGGCAAGGCGATCGACATCTACCGGGCGTACTTCAAGAAGGCCTGGGAGCTCACGAACAAGGGCGCCTGGTTCGGCCTCCAGACGATCCTCCGCAACCGGACGCCGCGGATGACGCCCTGGGGCGGGCTCCCGGCCGGCACGAGGCAGGAGCTGGAGGACATCTACTTCGTCACCAAGGAGATCTTCCCCGGCGGCTTGAACCCGCGGCTCGAGGACATCATCCAGGCGGCGAACCCCTACTGGGAGGTGATGCAGGTGAACACGCGGCGCGAGCACTACCAGCGCACCACCGCGGAGTGGCTCCGCCGGCTCAGGCTGAACGAGAAGACCATCCGGTCGACGTGGGGGGACAAGGTCTTCGACGACTACGATCGTTACCTGTCGACGTGCGTGAACGCGTTCGACAAGCACTACAGCTCCCTCGCTCAATACGAGCTTCGCAGGATCGACTGAACCATGACGGACAAGACCAATCTGCTCGAGATGTTCAAGACGGTTGCCGCCCGCGTGGACAAGCGCGAGTTCCCCAACGTCACCGCGGCGTCGGTGATCACGGAGCTCGGCATCGACTCGCTCTCGATGATGCAGATCGTCGGAGAGATGGAGACCGAGCTCGGGATCATGATTCCGGACGAGGATCTGGTCGAGCTCATCACCGTGGGCGACCTCTGCACGAAGGTGGGGGAGCGGCTGGAGGCGCGCGCATGAGCCGGCTCGAGGAGAAGATCTTCCGGGAGTACATGACGTTCTTCGAGAAGGCGGAGCGCGAGCGCCGCTGGAACATCTTCGAGGACATCCCCTGGGACCGCGTGAACAAGGAGGCGAGCGAGGAGCTCGCGCTCTGCGCGGAGACGTTCTGCTCGGTCGAGATGTACCTGCCCGACTACGTGTCGAACGGCATCAACCTCGTGCGCAGCTACTTCGGCCAGGCGTGGTTCCAGGCGAACTGGGCCTACGAGGAGTCGAAGCACTCGCTCACGCTGATGCAGTACCTCCTCCGGTCCGGCAAGCGCACCGAGGAGCAGCTCACCGATCTGCAGCACCAGATCTTCGCGAAGAAGTGGGACCTCCCGTTCCACACGCCGCGGCAGATGACGTTCTACGGCTGCGTGCAGGAGATGGCGACGTTCGTCATCTACGTGAAGCACCGGGAGCGGGCGGCGGCGGAGGGCGACGAGTGCCTGCGGGCGATCTACGACTACATCGCCCGCGACGAGATCGCCCACTGCCGCTTCTACCAGAGCGTCATCAAGGTGCTGCTCGAGGAGGACCGGCAGGGCACGCTCGCCGACATGGCGCACGTGTTCGCGAACTTCGAGATGCCGGGCGTCGGGATCGTCCCCGATTACGACTCGCGCATCCTGAAGATGCGCGAGGCGGGCGTCGATCGGAACGTGTTCATCCAGAAGGTCTACATGCCGATCCTCAAGTACCTCGGGGTGGGCCGGCACGAGATGCTCGCGGCCCAGCGCGCCGCGCTCGATCTGCGCCGCGGCGGAGAGCGCCGCCGCGACACGTCGATCGAGGCCCTCGCGATCGCCCCCAACCTGAACGACGCCGCCCCGCAGGCGCTGTCCGCCTGAGCGCGTCCGCCCCTCCCTGAACCCCTTCCCCCTCCCCTGAAACGAGCACGAGCAGTCCCATGCGAAGGCGCGTCGTCGTGACCGGGATCGGCGCCGTCTGCCCGCTGGGCAACGACGTCGCGACCACCTGGCAGAACCTCCTCGCTGGCCGATCCGGCGTCGACTACATCCGCGATTTCCCCGTCGACAAGCTCCGCAGCGACATCGCCGCCAGCGTGAAGGGGTTCGACGTCGGGAAGTACCTGTCGCCCAAGGAGGCGGACATCTACGGCCGGGTGACCCACCTGAGCCTCGCGGCCGCGGTGGAGGCGCTGCGCGAGGCGGGCATCGCGCCGCTCCAGCGCGCCCCCGCCGCGGACGACGAGGCGGCGGAGGGCGCGGCGGGCGCGGCGCCGACGGGCTCCGCGGCGCCGGGCGACGGCGGCCTCGACAGGACCCGCGTCGGGTGCCTGATGTCGACCGGGATGGGCTCCGTCGAGATCTTCGAGGAGCAGATCGCGAGGAGCGCGGCGCGCGGCCCGAGGGCCGTGTCGCCTTACTTCATCCCGGGCGTCATGCCGAACGGCGCGGCGGCGCTCATCGCCATGCGCTACGGGCTCATGGGGCCGTCGTACAACCTCGCGAGCGCGTGCGCGACGGGCACGCACTCGATCGCGACCTCGGCCCTGCTGATCGAGGCGGGGGAGGCCGACGTGATGGTCGCGGGGGGCGCCGAGGCCGCGACGCGGCTCAACACCGTCGCGGGGTTCGGCAACGCGAAGGCGCTCGCCAAGGCGATCGACGGCGACCCGACGCGCGCGAGCCGCCCGTTCGACCGGCGGCGCCAGGGCTTCGTGATGGGCGAGGGCGCTGGGGCGCTCGTGCTCGAGGAGGAGCAGCACGCGCGGGCGCGCGGCGCGAGGCCGCTCGCCGTCGTGGTCGGCTTCGGGATGACCACGGACGCCGAGCACCTCACGCGGCCGCACTCGGAGGGGCTCGGGCTCGCGCTCTCGCTGGAGCGAGCCCTCGCCAGGGCGGGCGTCGCGCCGCAGGCGATCGGGTACATCAACCCGCACGCGACCTCGACGCCGCAAGGCGACGCCGCCGAGGTGCTCGCCCTGCGGCGCGTCTTCGGCGAGCGCCTCCCGCGCATCCCGATCTCGGCGACAAAGTCGATGATCGGGCACCTGCTCGGCGGCGCCGGCGCCGTGGAGACGATCGCGGTCGTGTGCTCGCTGCGCGATCAGCTGCTGCACCCGTCGATCAACGTGGATGAGCTCGATCCGGGGTGCTCCCTCGACATCGTGCGCGAGCGCCGCTCGGTCGACCTGCGTCACGCGGTGAAGTGCTCGGCGGGCTTCGGCGGGCACAACTGCGCGCTCGTGCTGGAGCGGGCGTAGCCCGGCGCGGCCTCGCCCGCCGCCGCCCGCCGCCCGGCTGGCGGTCCCCTTCGCCCGGCGCTAGGTGGGCCTCATGGCATCCCTCACGAACCGGCTCGCGAGCGAGCCCTCGCCGTACCTCCTGCAGCACGCGCACAACCCGGTCGCGTGGTACCCGTGGGGCGCCGAGGCGCTCGAGCTCGCGCGGCGCGAGGACAAGCCGATCCTACTGTCCATCGGCTACGCCGCCTGTCACTGGTGCCACGTGATGGAGCGCGAGTCGTTCGAGGACGAGGCGATCGCCCGGCGCATGAACGAGCTCTTCGTGAACATCAAGGTCGACCGGGAAGAGCGGCCCGACCTCGATCACATCTACCAGCTCGTCGTGCAGCTCATGGGCCGGAGCGGCGGCTGGCCGCTGACCGTGTTCCTCACCCCCGACCAGCGGCCCTTCTTCGCGGGCACGTACTTCCCGCCGAGGGACAAGCACGGCATGCCCGGCTTCCCGAAGGTCCTCGACGCCGTCGCCGACGCCTACAGGAACCGGCGCGGCGACGTCGAGCTCCAGGCAAAGGAGATCACCGAGGCGATCGAGCGCGTGCAGCGAGCGCCGGCGAGCGCCGCAGCGGCCGCGAGCGCCGCGGAGGCGGCGAGCGCCGTCGAGCTCGCCTCGTCCGACCTGCTCCGGCGCGCGTCGCGGCAGCTGCTCGCGCGGTTCGACAACCGCCACGGCGGCATCGGCACACGGCCGAAGTTCCCGAACACGATGTCGCTCGACGTGCTGCTCCGCCGCGGCGTGCTGGAGGGCGATCGCGTCGCGGCGGAGAGCGTCGAGCTCGCGCTGGACCGGATGCGCGACGGCGGCATCTGGGACCACCTGCGCGGCGGCTTCCACCGCTACTCGACGGACGAGCGCTGGCTCGTGCCCCACTTCGAGAAGATGCTCTACGACAACGCGCTCCTCCTGCGCCTGTACGCCGACGGCTTCCGCGCGTTCAAGAAGCCGATCTACGCGGAGACGGCGCGCGAGATCGTGGGCTACCTGTTCGCCGAGATGCGCGACCCGGGGGGCGGGTTCTACGCGTCGCAGGACGCCGACTCCGAGGGGAGCGAGGGCAAGTTCTTCGTGTGGACGCTCGACCAGCTGCGCGCGGCCGTCGGCGACGATCCGCTCGCGTACGACGTGGCCCGCTTGGTCTTCGGCGTCACCGAGGAGGGCAACTTCGAAGACACCGGCGCGACGGTGCTCTCGCAGCACCGCACGCTGGAGCAGGCCGCGGCGATCCTCGACGCGGGCGCCGGCGGGGGCTCCGCGGCGCACCTCGATCGGTGCCGCGAGGCGCTCGCGCGCGCCAGGGCCAAGATGCTCGCCGCGCGCGAGGCGAGGCCCCGGCCGGCGCGCGACGACAAGGTGCTCGCGAGCTGGAACGGGCTGCTCATCGGGGCGCTCGCCGACGCGGGCCGCGCCCTGGATGAGCCCGTCTGGGTCGAGGCCGCCGCGCGCGCCTTCGCGGCGCTCGAGCAGAAGCTCGTGCGCGGCGGCCGCGTCGGCCGCTATCTCAAGGACGGCGCGCCCGCGGGCGCGAAGGCAGCGGGCGGCGACGGCGCGGCCGACGTGCGGCCGGGCTTCCTGGACGACCAGGCGTACCTCGGGAACGCGGCCCTCGATCTCTACGAGGCCACCTCCGACCCGCGCTACGTCGGCGTCGCGCGCGCGATCGCCGACGCGATGATCGCGCACCACTGGGACGACGCCGCGCGCGGGTTCTTCTTCACGCCGGACGACGGCGACGCGCTCATCGCGCGCACGCAGGACATCTACGACCAGGCCGCGCCGTCGGCCACCTCGATGGCGGCGCTGCTCTGCCTGCGCCTCGCCGAGATCGCCGACGAGCGCTACCTCCCGCCGGCAGAGCGGCAGCTCGAGGCCCTCGCCCCGGCCGCCATCGAGAACCCCTTCGGGCTCAGCCAGACCGTGTGCGCGCTCGATCGCCTCGCGCGCGGCAGCGTGACGGTCGTCGTGGTCGGCGGGGCGGGCTCGGCCGCGGCGGGCGAGCTCGCGCGCGAGGCGTTCACGGCTTACCTGCCGAACCGGGCGGTCGTGCTCGTGGATCCGGCGCGCCCGGAGACCGCAGCGGCGGCGCAGGTCGTCGCCGAGGGCAAGCCGGCGCGCCCGGGCGCGGCCGTCGCCTACGTCTGCCGCGGGCGGACGTGCTCGGCGCCGGTGACGACGCCGGCCGAGCTCAAGGCGCTGCTGGGGTGACGCGACACGCGCTGAGCTCGCACGGCCCGCGCGCCGGGACGCTCGTGCAGGAGCATCCGGACACCGGGCCGGGCGCGTGGGTCTGCGCGCAGCCGCGCCCGACGCCCTCGGCGCGGGCCTCGGCCTTCGAGCAGACCTCCACGTCGAGCTTCGCGTCGGCGTCGAAGTCGGTGACGAAGGTGCAGCTGCAGCGATAGGGCGTGCCCTGCTCCGGGCCGCACGCGGACGCGAGGACTGCACACAGCAGGACGCCCGCGCGCGCCGCCCGGATCTCGGACCTAGGGCGTGACCGTGCCGCCACTGTTGCCGCCGCCGGAAGCCTTGTTGCCGCCGGTGTTGCTCTCCCGGATGTGGAACTCGACGCGCCGGTTCTTCTGGCGACCGGCCTCGGTGTCGTTGGTCTCGATCGGCCGCCGCGGCCCGAAGCCCGCCGCCGTGAGCCGCGCCGGGTCGATGCCGCCGCGCTCGATCAGGTAGGTCCTCACCGAGTGCGCGCGGTCGTTCGAGAGCCGCTCGTTGAGCTGATCCGACCCGCGGTTGTCCGTGTGGCCCTCGATCGCGACGAGCGTGATCTCGGGGTTCACCTTGAGCAGCCGGACGACCTCGTCGAGGATGCCGTAGCTGTTCGGCAGGATCCGCGCGCTGCCGGTCGCGAACTGCACCTGCTTCAGGATCTGGATCTCGCTCGAGCCCGTGATGCGGCGGATGAACTGCGGGCAGCCGTTCTTCGCCGGCTCCGGGCTCGGCTCGCCCGGCTCCTTGGGGCAGGCGTCCTTCGCGTCCGGGATCTTGTCCTCGTCGGCGTCGTCCTCCGGGCAGCCGTCGGCGTCGTTGATCTTGTCGAAATCCTCGGCCTCGTCCGGGCACTTGTCGCTGACGTCGGGGATGCCGTCGCCGTCGCGATCGGGCAGCGCCGGGCAGCCGTCGCTGGGGTTCGGCGGCTTGTTGTCCTCGGGATCGGTCGGGCAGAGGTCGATGTCGTCCGGGTAGCCGTCCTTGTCCGTGTCCGCGGCGCGCGGCGGCGGCGCCTGGAAGCGCCTGCCGGGCGACATGGGCTCGACGTCCGAGATGCCGAACGCGTAGCCGATGACCCCGGTCACCCGGAAATCCGGCGCGTAGCCGCCGGTGAGCCGCGTTCCGCCGCCGACTCCGAGCCACGCCTTCTTCCGCTGGTCGAGGGCGAGCCGCCCCTCGGCCATCCACTCGAGCGGGGTGTTGTCCCCGTCGAACGTCGTGCCCCGGCCGAGCCCGGTCGATCCGAAGAGCTGCGCGCCGAGCCGCAACGTCCCGTTCCGCAGCGGGACGAAGCCGCCGATGCCCCACCGCCACTCGTGCGACACGTCGAAGTCGTTGAGCGAGGCGTACGGCCGGAAGTGCACCCCGGTGTTCAGCACGAAGAACATGCTCTTGAGGTCGATCTCGCCCGAGAGCCCGATCTGCGCGCTCGTGCTCTTGTCGCCGGCGAACGAGAACCTGTGGCCCGTCGGCACCCACGCCGCCGCGTTGACGCCGAGCTTGAAGAAGCGATCGTCGGACCGGTACAGGATCGCCCGCGCGTCGAGCCGCAGGTCCATGATCGCGGCGGCCGACGGGCTCGCCGCGTCCTGCGCGCCGGCGATGGTCGAGTCGTTCGTCTGGTTGCTCGTCTGGAAGGCGATGAACGGCAGCCCCACCTGGACGCTGAAGCGGTCGAGGAACTCGACGCCCCCGTTGAGGTACCCGATGAGCTGCGAGGACACCGGCGCGCCGTAGTCCCTGCTGAACCGCTCCGCGGCGTGCTCGTCGTCCAGCATGTTCTCGACCCGGAAGGGATTGAGGCCGAAGCCGAGCCCGAACTGACCGAAGAAGCGCGTGTCCGGCGCCACCTGCGGCCGCCAGAGCGCGATCGAATCCTCGGGAGCGCCGGCCATGTAGAGCCGGTCCAGGTAGAACGTCCTGGTCTGCGCGCTCGCAGGGAGCGCGCTCAGGAACAGGGCTCCCGCCGCAGCAGCGCCCAGCGCGCGTCGCCCGACGCCCCGCGCAGTCACGTGCTGCTTCTCCCCCACATGTCCACCGGTGCGCGTCAAATTCCCTCCTGTGACCCCTTGAGAACGGCCGTCGCGGTCGATCGGAGGCTACACGCTAACCCAGGTACCTAGAAAGGTGAGAGAGAACGGCGAACCGAGGCAAGGCCACGTCGTCTGGTGTTGACCTGGGCCGAACGTCGTGCTTTCTTGCGCGCCCGCTTGACGTGCGGCCAGGTCGCCGCCGTTCGCGGTCCAGAACGCCAAGGGACGACCAGCCATGAAGCGCACTTACCAGCCCCACAATACTCGCCGCGCCCGGACCCACGGCTTCCGTGCGCGTATGGCGACCGCCGGCGGTCGCAAGGTCATCAACAACCGCCGCCGCAAGGGCCGCGCCCGGCTCGCGCCTACCATCTACAAGAAGTAACGCAAGCGTGATGGCGACAGCGCATCCGCGCTCGTCGGCGTCCTCCTCCTCGTCGTTCCCGCGCGGGCGCCGCATCCGCAAGCGGGCCGATTTCGTCCGCATCCAGAACGGCGGTCAGCGCGTCACCACCCGACACCTGCTGATCCTCGTCGCGGCCCCGAACGACGCGGCGGCGCGCGGCGCGGGATCCCGCCGCGCGCCGCTCGCCCCCGAGCCCGTACCGGGGGCGCCTCGGCTGGGCCTCGTCGCCTCGCGCAAGGTCGGCGGCGCCGTGGCCCGCAACCGAGCGAAGCGCCTGCTCAGGGAGGCGTTCCGGAGATTCCCGGAGCTCTTCCCGGAGCGCGTCGACATCGTGGTGATCCTGCGCACCGGCGCCGGCGCACTCGGCCTCGACGACGTGCTCGCGGAGCTGCGCAGCGTGGTCCCGGTGCTCCGGCGCAAGGCACGGGACGCGCTCGCCGGCGGGCCTCCCGCGCCCCCCGCCACTGCGCGCGGCGCGCCCCCCGCCACTGCGCGCGGCGCGCCTCCCGCCGCTGCGCGCGGCGCGGCCCCGGCCACGGACGAGCGCGGCGCAGACGAGCGCGGCGCAGAGGATCCGACAGGCCGATGACGTAGCTCACCTTGCGCCGTGGTGCGCCGGGCCCCAAGCTCCCCGCTCATCCACGGGTCACCGCATGCTGGCGAAGCTCCTCCTCGCGCTGATCCGCGCCTACCAGATGACGCTCTCCAAGGTCATCGTGGCGTTGGTGGGCCCGGTCTGCCGGTTCGAGCCCTCGTGCTCGCGCTACGCCGCCGCCTGCATCGTGGGTCACGGAGCGCTTCGGGGGAGCTTGCTTTCGCTCAAGCGACTGTGTAGGTGTCACCCGTTTCATCCGGGCGGGTTCGACCCTCCGCCACCACCTCGTCTTCGCCGTGGCGCGGCGGCTCGGGCGCCAACGCCACGGGACGCTGACCCGCGGGATACGGCACGCTGTTCGTCTACTGGCACGGAGCTCGCCTCGCACGCCTCGCCCCCCCGGCGAGCGGGCTCCAGCGGCCGGGTCACTCTCATGGACTAATCCCGCTCGACCATCGACACGGCCCCGGCGGCACGGCGCCCGACACCCCGCGGGGCGAAGCCCGTCCGGAGCGACCCTGGGCAGCCTCGTGAGGTGTCACGAGACGCCAGCAGCGAAGGGCGCGGGCTCGAGATCCTGGGATCGACGAAGGACTTCATGGAACGCAGCAATATCGCCAAATGGCTGTTCCTCGGCCTCGCCATCATCCTGTTCATCCAGTTCGGCAAGCCGCTCCTCTTCGGTGAGAGCGCGGAACAGCTCCAGCCGCTCGACGTCAACGACAGCACGGCCCCCGCGGAGCGCGCCCCCGCGGAGGCGTGCGTCATCGACGGAGATCGGTTCAAGGCCGAGCTCTCCACGCGCGGCGGGTCGGTCCGGCACATCTGGATGACCGACCCGAAGTACACGACGGGCAACGGCGAGCGCAGGCCGATGGACCTGGTCACGACCTCGCTCGAGTCGCGGATGCCCCTCCGGACGGATCTGCGCCTGCCGGGCGGCAACGCGCAGCAGGTGCCGTTCGACGACCTCGACTGGAAGCTCGCGGCGCAGGACGGCAAGAGCTGCACGTTCACCTACAGCGACGACGCGACGAGGCTCACCAAGGTCGTCGCCGCCACCGGGCGCCCGTACGAGCTGTCGCTGCAGGTGACGGTCGAGAACCTCGCCCAGGAGCCGCGCAAGCACCGGTTCGCCGTCGAGCAGACCGCCTGGCGGACCCAGAAGGAGACCGAGGGCCACCTCGGCCTGATCTCCGAGTGGATCACCGAGACGGTCGCCGCGACCGACCAGACGACCGAGCGCCAGCACCCCGACGCCTTCGAGCCCGGCGACTTCAAGGACAAGGAGTTCACGGCCGAGCGCTGGCGCCGCACGCCGGGCAACGCGCGCTTCGTCGCGGTCTCGAGCAGCTACTTCAGCAAGATCGCGATCCCGCTCGAGGGGCCCGGGAAGCCGGTGGCCGAGACCCAGATCGAGGAGATCTGGGACACGTCGAAGTTCCAGCAGAAGGCCAAGGACCCGGGCCACGGGCACGTCTACCGCGCGCGGCTCGCCTTCCCCGAGCACGAGCTCGCGCCCGGCGGCGCGGTCACCTACAAGGCCCTCTCCTTCACCGGCCCGAAGGAGCGCGACCTGCTCGGCGCCGTGGGCCACGGGACCAGCGAGGTCATCAACCTCGGCTGGTTCTCGCCGATCGCGAAGCTCCTCGTCTCGTACCTCTACGTCCTCTACCGCGCCGTGGGCAGCTGGGGCTGGGCGATCGTCCTGCTCACCATCACCGTCCGGCTCCTGCTCTTCCCGCTGAGCATCCAGCAGATCAAGAGCGCCGCGGCGATGCGCAAGCTCAAGCCGGAGATGGATGAGCTCAACGCGAGGTACAAGGACGACGCCACCCAGCGCGGCCTCGCGATGCAGGAGCTCTGGCGCAAGAACAAGGTCGCCAACCCCGTCATCGGCTGCTTCCCGATGCTGCTCCAGATGCCGGTGTGGTTCGCCCTCTACACCGCGCTCCAGACGGCGGTGGAGCTCTACCACACGCCGTTCGGCCCCGTGATCCCGGACCTGTCGGCCCCGGGGAAGTACTTCATCATCCCGATCGTCCTGGGCGCCTCGAGCTTCATCCAGCAGAAGCTCATGCCCCCGCAGGGCGACCCTGCGCAGCAGAAGATGATGCTGTACCTCATGCCCGGCATCTTCACCGCGATGATGCTCTTCCTCCCGGCCGGCCTCGGCGTTTACATGTTGACCAACACTTGGCTCGGCATCGGCCAGCAGGTGCTCGTCGAGCGGTACCTGAAGGCGAAGAACGAGCGGGCCGGCGGCATCGAGGTGCGAGAGATCGCGAACGCGGAGCCCCAATCCGCGATGAAGAAGACTCAGGGCGACGACAAGTCGGCGCCTGCTCTCGGAAAGGGAAAAGCACGTGTCCGTGGATAGTGAAGCTGCCGAAAGGGGAATCGACGCGGCGGACGTCGATGTCGACGCAGAGGCGCAGGGCGCTGGAGACGCGGCCGAGTTCGAGGAGGACGGTCGCGCCGACATCGCGCTCGACTTCGTCATCGATGTGCTCGCGGCGATGGGCATGGACTGCACCGTCGACCTCCTCGAGAACGAGGAGGAGGATCCGCCCGAGGAGATCCGCCTCGAGATCGAGGGGAAGGACGCAGGTCGCGTGATCGGCAAGAAGGGGCAGACGCTCGCGGCGCTGCAGTTCCTCGCCAACCGCGTGATCAACCGGCCGGGCAAGAAGCGGCGCCACGTGATCATCGACGCCGAGGGCTACCGGCAGCGCCGCGAGGACACGCTCTCCTCCATGGCCCGCCGGCTGGGCAAGCAGGCGGTCGAGGAGGGCAAGATCATCACCTTCGAGCCGATGAACCCGCAGGACCGCCGCGTCGTCCACCTGGCCCTGGCGAAGTTCCCCGGCGTCGTCACGAAGAGCGACGGCGAGGGAGAGGCCCGCCGCGTCCAGATCATCCCCGTCCGCCGTTGAGCGGCCGATGAGCCACACGGAGACCGAGCGCTCGCGAGAGCGCGCACGTGCGCCGCGACCGGCGTTGACACAGGATCGCCCGCATGCATAATGCCGCACCTCTCCGGTACCCCCCGGAGAGGCGCGCGGGCCACGCTCGCGCCCCATGCTCCCGGAACCGCAACCGGGCAAGCATCTGTGTCATGGCGTGATGCACCGGGCCGCGCGCGGCCCCCGCTCCGCCGGACACAGTCCACGAACTGCGGCGGCCCTGCCCCCTTGAGCACGGGACCGCGAAGACGGATCCCCGACCCCTTGAAGGATTGACCGACCATGCAGACATCGAACATCCTCGCGAAGATCGAAGCTCCCCTGTTCCGCGAGGGGATCCCGGATTTCCGCGTCGGCGATACGGTGCGCGTCCACTACCGGATCGTCGAGGGCGAGAAGGAGCGCATCCAGGTGTTCCAGGGCGTGGTGCTGAAGCGCCACCGCGCCGGGGTCCGGAGCACCTTCACCGTCCGCAAGGTGAGCTTCACGGTCGGTGTCGAGCGCATCTTCCTCCTCCACAGCCCCCGCATCGACAAGGTCGAGATCGTCTCGCGCGGCGTGGTCCGCCGCTCGCGGCTCTTCTATCTGCGCAACCTCGCCGGCAAGGCCGCCCGCGTCCGCGACGCGAAGGATTGATCCGCGCCGGCCGGCGTCCCGGCCGCACAGCGCACGTTCCCGCAGAGCAGGAGGCCAGGGGAGCAGTCCGCCCCCTGGCTTGAGGCGCGCTGGCGTTCATGGCGCAGCGCCGCAGACGGCGCGCGCCGAACGGCGATGCGAGCAGGCGCGCGCGAGCCGCATTGCCGGTCTCCGGCAAGGATTCCCGCATACTTCTTCTTGATCCTCGGCCGAGCGCCCACGGTATGCTCGCGCCGCGGCGCCGCGGCGCCGCGAAACCCGAGAAGGATCACCATGCTCTGTCCGCGTTGCGGTGCGCCCGCGACCCCCGCCGATAAATTCTGCGCCGTGTGCGCCTCGCCGCTCGCCCCGTCCGGGCCCGGAGCGTTCGGGGCGCCGCCTCCGCCGCCGCCGCCTCCTCCTCCGCCGTTTCCTGCCCCTGGCTTCGGCTCGCCCCCCGAGCCCCCTCCCAACTTCGGCTCGCCGAGCGGCGGCTTTGGTCCACCGCCGCCGGCGCCCTTCGGAGCACCGCCGGGCTCGCCGCCCGGCTTCCCGCCGCTGCCCGACGGCGGCGCGTCGGGCTTCGGTCCCCCGCCGCCCTTCGGGTCGCCGCCCGGCGGCTACGGCGCTCCCCAGCCGCCTCCTCCGCTGCCGCTGAAGCCGCCGCCGTTCCCGCCGGAGCCGCCGATCTTCGGCGCCCCGGGCGGCAGCGGCGGCTTCGGCCCGGCCCCGAGCTTCCCGGAGCAGCCGCAGGGCGGCTATCCCGTCCCGCCGGTCCCGCGGCCCGGCTTCGGTCCTCCGCCGCAGCCGCAGGGCGCGCGCTGCGTGCAGGGGCACGCGATCCCGGCAGGCGGCTCGTTCTGCATGGAGGGCGGTCACCCGATCGCCCTCGACGGGATCCAGATGAGCGGCGACGCCTTCAACCAGACGGCGTACGCGCCCAACCAGCCGGGGCCGTCCGCGCCGCCGCCCATGCAGCAGGGGGGCGGCATCGGCGGTTACGGCGAGCCTCCGCCGGCCCAGCAGAACATGCCGCTGCCCGCGCCGCCGCCTCCGTACATGTCCTCCCCGCCGGCCGTGCGCCCGCCGACGCCGGCGCCGCCGCGGGGCCAGGAGCGGCGCACCCTCGCGGGCTTCCTCGTGAGCTTCCAGGACGACCCGCTCGGCAGGTTCTGGCCGCTCTGGCAAGGCAAGAACTCGGTCGGCCGCGCCGAGACCGGGCAGAGGGTCGACATCGAGATCGCCCACGGGACGACCTCGACCCACCACGCGGCGATCGAGGTCGACGGCGGCCGGATCGTCCTCGCCGACCTCGGCTCCACCAACGGGACGTTCCACAACGAGGAGGCGATCGGCTTCCAGGGCCGACGCGAGCTGCGCGATGGCGACAAGATCCGCTTCGGCGGGTTCAGCGTCATCGTGTTCAGCGTGGCCGCGCGGGCCTGACCGGCCCATCGCACGAGGAGAGGCGTTGCCGAGCCTGGCCCCCTTCCCCCGCGACGTTCGACCGGCACCTGGCGCCCCGGCCAGGCTGCGTGAAAACCACCCGGATAGCCGCCGCCAGCGCGCGGCGGCCGCCCCGCTCGCGCGGGGAGCGCTCCTCAGCTCCCTCGCGCTCGCTGGAGATCCCCACGCATGACTCCCTCTCATGACGCGACTCGCCCGATCCACTCCATGAGCGCCTCCGCCCGCCGCGAACGGCGCCGGGGCAAGGCCCGCCGCTGCGCTCCGCTGCTCGCCCTCGCCGCAGCCGTCCTCGCGCTCCTCGGCGGACAGCCCCGCGCCGAGGCCGCGCCCGAGGCACACCTGCTCCGCATCGACCCGCGCGCGAGCACCGTGGACGGCTCGCCCGTGCTCACGACCGTGCTCGAGGTCGTGCAGAACAAGCGCCTCAGCGACATCACCCGCAACTGCGCCGCGCTCACGGGCGACGCGAACCTCGACTGCGTCGCCGACGCGATCGAGCAGCCGTCGGCGCTCTACTCGTCGTTCGACTTCCCGGAGAAGAACGCGATCTTCTCCGTCACGGTCGACGGCACGGACCTGCCGGCGAAGTTCGAGTCGAAGGCGCGGTGGGGAGACAGCGCCGGGCAGCCGGGCGTCGGGACGGCGTGGCTCATCCTGATCGACGCCGCGTCGAGCATGGGCACCCGCTTCGACGAGGCGAAGGCGGTCGCGAGCGCGTTCGTCAACGCGATGCAGCCGAACGACATCGTCGACGTGATCTTCTTCAACGATCGCGGCGTCGTCGAGGACTCGAAGTGGGTAGGCAACAAGCAGGCGGCGGCGCAGGCCATCGCCGGCGTGACGCGCACCTACCCGACGCAGGGCCGCACGCGCCCGCTCTTCACGATCATCAAGAACGCCGCGACCGACGCGTTCAAGGAGCTCGGCAACGCCGGCCAGGGGGTCTCGGTGCCGATGCACCAGGCGATGGTCGTCCTCTCGAACGGCTCGGCCGGCGCCGACCCGAGCTCGACCGCGGCGGCGTCGAACCTGCTCCGGGACTACCTCACGAAGGGGCGGTTCCCCGAGAACAACGACGTCCTGCCGAAGACGCCGGTGCCCGTCATCTCGATCTGGTTCCCGAGCCGGCTCGTCGAGGAGTTCACGGCGAACTCCCGCGAGTTCATGGAGGGGATGGCGAACACCGAGATCGGCGGCTTCTTCAGCGTGGTGCGCGACGGCCAGCAGCGGCGCGCGGCCAACCTCGTCAACGCGATCCGCACCCGCTTCAACAAGATGCACATCGTGAAGTGGCGGGTCTCGTGCGTCGCGCCGAGCATCACGCAGACGTTCAAGCTCGCCTTCGTCAACACCGATCCGCCGATCGCGGGCGACGCCACGTTCCAGAACGTCCCCGTCGGCATCGATCCCACCGCGTGGCCGCTCGACATCGACCGCGACGCGACCGATCGCGCCGCGAAGAAGACGCCGCTCTACCCCGGCGGCACGATCAAGATCTTCGGCAACTTCTGCTGGGGCGGCAACGCGCAGCGGGCCGAGATCTACATGATCCCGAAGAACCAGGCCGCGCCGCAGTCGCTGCAGGGCGGGAGCATCGAGGACGCGAGGAAGGCCCAGCGGACGCTGATCGACGGCGGGATGCGCGGCAAGGCGATCTCGGCCGGCGACAGCGTCGTCGAGTTCGAGCTGCCAGACACGGACAAGTTCCTCGTCGGCAAGGGCGACCAGATGACGGCGCGCCTCATCGTCTACGACAACCACGCCCGGCGGACGAGCGCGGTCACGGCCGACAAGATCCTCACGCTGAAGGCGAAGGAGGCGCCGCTGCCGTACCTCTTGATCGCGGGCGTGACCTTCGGCGGCGTCGTCATCGTGCTGCTGCTCGTCTCGATCTTCCGCGGCGGCGGCGGCCGCCGGCGCGGCGGGACGGCGGCCGCGGCGCCCCCGAGGCCCATCGTGGCGGGCGGCGGGTCGCCTCCGCCGTACGCGCCCGCGCCGCCTCCGCCGGGCGACTTCGGCTACGGCGGCGGGCCGATGATGGCGCCTCCGCCGGGCGGCGCCAGCCGCGCGACGCTCTCCGGGCCGGCGGGCATCTTCACCGTGCACCCCGGCGTCGAGGTGCGCGCGGGGCGCGACGGCGCCTCGTGCATGATCGCGCTATCGGAGCCGCGCGTGTCCGGCACCCACGCGAGCGTGAAGCTCGAGGCCGGTCAGCTGTTCGTGCGGGACGAGGGCTCCAACAACGGGACGTACGTGAACGGTCAGCGCGTCGCCGCGGGCGTGTGGACGCCCGTGCCCCCCGGCGCGTCGTTGCGGTTCGGCCCGGTCGAGTTCAGCGTCCGTTTGGAGTAGCGTGTCCGGGGCCCGGCCTCACGCCCCAAGCGACGCCCCCTCATGATGCCCCCGACCGAGTCCTCCCCGCACCTCAAGATCGAGTTCGCCCAGGCCAGCGATGCGGGCCGGGATCCGAACAAGCAGGTCAACGAGGACGCGTGCGGCTACGCCGAGACCAAGTTCGGTTACCTCTGCGTCCTGTGCGACGGCATGGGCGGGCACTACGGGGGCAGCGAGGCGAGCCGCACCGCCATCAAGACCATCTTCGAGGTGATCGAGCAGACGCCGGCCGCGGTGGATCCGAGGGCGGCGCTCAAGGCCGCGATCGAGGAGGCGGGGCGCCGCGTCTATCAGCTGGGCGGGCCGGCGGAGAACCGCGTCCGCCCGGGCTCGACCGTCGTCGCGATGGTCCTCCACGACAGCGGCGTCGACGTCGCGCACGTCGGCGACAGCCGCGCGTACGTGATCCGGAGCCACCAGATCTACCCCCTCACGCGCGACCACTCGATGGTGCAGGGGATGATCGACGCGGGCATGATCACGGAGGCCCAGGCGATCGGCCACCCCGACGCGAACAAGATCACGCGCGCCCTCGGGATGAAGCCGGAGGTGGAGGTCGAGGTTCGACCCGAGCCGATGGAGCTGTATCCGGGCGACGTGCTGATCCAGGCGAGCGACGGCCTCACCGATCTCGTGCTCGGCGCGGACATCCTCGGGTGCACGCGGCAGGCGCTCGCGTCGGGCTCGGTCGATCACGCCTGCAAGATGCTCGTGCAGCTCGCGAACCATCGCGGCGGTCACGACAACATCACCGTCCAGATGGTCCGGGTGCTCGAGACGGGCAGCCGCTCGCTGACGATCGCGCACGGGCCGCCGGGGGCAGACGGCGCCGGCGACGGCGTCGATCTGACGCGCGCGTCGGCTGGAGGCGCCGTGTCGCCCAGCGACGCGACGACCGTGGTCCCGACGGGCAACACCGGTGCGCCCGCCACGGCGCCGAGGACCACCGGCGACGCGCCCGCCTTGGCGCCGAGGACCACCGGCGACGGGCCCGCCTTGGCCCCCACGGCGACCGACAACGTCGCTCCTGCCCTGGTCCCGACGGCGACCGACAACGTGCACGCGCTGGTCCCGACGGCGACCGACAACGTCCCTGCCCTGGTCTCGACGGTGACCGACAACGCCGCTGCCGCGGCGCCAGCAGCCGCGAGCAGCGCGCCCGCCGTGGCGACGACGCTCACCACCGGGGCCCCGGCGGTGCGGCCGACGGCCGCCGACAACGTCCCTGCCGTGGCGCAAACGCTCACCACCGGCGCTCCGGCGGTGAGCCCGACCGCCACGGACAACGTCCCCGCCGTGGCGTCAGCAGCCGCGAGCAGCGCACAGGCGCTGCGCCCGACCATCGACAGCACGCCGACGGTGAGCCCGACGGCGATGGACGCCGGCCTGGCGCGGCCTGCGACGGTGCCAGGGAGCCCTGCGCCCGTGCCTCACGCGATCGCGCCGGACGCGCCCGCCGTGCTGTCTCCCCTCCCCCTGAGCGCTCCCGCGGCGGCCGCGCCGCCCCCGATGGCCCATGGCGCGCCACCTCACCCGGGTTCCTTCGGCGCTTCACCTCACCCCGGCGCCGCCTTCGGCCCGCCGCCTCACCCGGGTTCCTTCGGCGCCCCGCCTCACCCGGGCGCCGCCTTCGGCCCGCCTGGCGCCGCCCACGGCCCGCCACCTCACCCGGGTTCCTTCGGCGCGTCACCTCACCCGGGCGCCGCCTTCGGCCCGCCTGGCGCCCACGGCCCGCCGCCGCACCCGGGTTCCTTCGGCGCCCCCCCCCACCCGGGCCCCCCGCCCCACCCGGGCGCCGCCTTCGGCCCGCAGCCTCACGCAGGCGCCCCGCCTCACCCGGGCGCCCCGCCCCACCCGGGCGCCGCCTTCGGCCCGCCGCCGCACCCGGGTTCCTTCGGCGCCCCCCCCCACCCGGGCGCCGCCTTCGGCCCGCAGCCTCATCCGATCGACCCGGACGCTCCTCCTCCCTCGGTGGCCTTCGCTGGGCACCATGGCGCGGCGCCGGGAGGTCCCCCTGCCGCCGCCGCGCCGCACCTCGCCCCCGGTTCGCCGCACGCGCCTGGCTACGCCGCGACCGCGCCGCGCGCCGTGCCAGCGCCGAGCTTCTCCGGGCCCGTGTCCTCGTCCACGGCCTCGGGTATCCCGAGCACCGTGCGCGTCTCGCGCGGCGTCTACATCGCCGCCATCGCGTCGATCTCGGTCGTGGTCGTCGCGCTGATCGCCCTCCTGCTCTGGAAGCTCACCGCCGATTGAGCCGAGCGGCGCGACGACGCCACCGCGCCCCGACGCAACCACGCGACCGACGCAACCGCCGCAGCGTGAACGGACGCGCGGACGAACGCTGCGGCGCGATGGGGCCGCGGAATGCAATTGAAGAAGGACAGGATTCCGGATTAGCCTAGCTCTCCGGAGGTTCCTCCATGCCTGGAGATCAAGAGCTCGAGGTCGGACACGACATGGAGGGCGCACCCGCGGACCTGGAAGACGAGCCCCCGTCGACCCGTACGCTCTCCCTCGAGGAAGCCCGCGCCGGCTTCATGCTCCTCGACCTCTGATGCGCTGAGCCGCACGCGTCCCGGCCGCCACCACGCGCCGCGCTGAAGCCCTGTTCGCCCAGCGACGAAGGCCTACCGCCGCTCCACACGCCCCACACCGCGCGACGAAAGCCACGCGGTCCCCGCCACGCACCCGGCCGCGAGCAGCGTCGCAGCGAGCGACAGCCGCAGCACGCGCCTCTTTCCTTGCCCTCCCCAACCGCCTGTGGTGAAACGCGGCCCGCATGATCCCGGGGCTAGGTAAACAAAGCATCACGATCGGCAGCGCCCCCACCTGCGATGTGGTGCTCGTCGCTCCCGGCGTCCTGCCCGAGCACGCGCGCATCGTCCACCAGGGCGGCGGCAAGCTGCTCTTCCTCTGCGGCCAGGGACCCGCGTCGGCCAACGGGCGGCCCCTCGCGCCCGGCGAGCAGGTCCCGTTCGACTTCCGCACCCAGTTCGTCGTCGCGCAGGCGCCGGTCCCGCTCAATCACCCGGCGATCACGCTGATGATGGCGTCGCCCGGCCAGCTCGCGCCCGCGCCCGGCCAGGTCGTGATCGGGCGAGACCCCACGCGCGCCTCCCTGGTGCTCCAGCACCCGAGCGTCTCGAGCCAGCACGCCACCGTCACGCTCGATCGCATGATGGTCATCGACCACAACTCGACGAGCGGCACCTACGTGGGCGCGCAGCGCATCGCCCCCGGCGCGCCGACGCCCATCGATCCGCAGGGCGCCGTCGCCTTCGGGCCCGTCCCGGTCCAGGTCAGCCTGCTCGTGCAGCTCGCCCAGGCGGCCCGGCAGTCGTCGCTGCCCGCCGCGCCCGGCGCGAGCGCCCTGCCGCCGCAGCCCGCCGCCGTCAGCTACACGCCGCCGCAGGCCGGCTACGCGCCGCCGCCGCAGCCCGCCGCCTCCGGCTACGCGCCGCCGCCCGCGCCCGCGGCGTCGTCCGGGCCCGCCGCGGGCGCGCCCGGCAGGAAGAACAAGACGGTCCTCGGCCAGCTCGACTTCTCCGGCGGCGGGCCGAACGTCAAGCAGATCGGCCGCACCCCCGACAACGACATCGTGCTCGCCCACCCCCAGGTGTCGAGCCACCACGCCCTCCTCCACTCGATCAACGGGCAGCTCTACGTCGAGGATCGCGGCAGCGCCAACGGCACCTACGTCCGCGGCAACCGCATCGCGCCCGGCCAGAAGATCGCCGTCCAGAGCGGCGAGAAGATCTACATCGGGCCGATGCCCCTCCAGATCGAGATGGGGGGCGCGGGCGCGGTCGAGGTCGTCCAGGAAGAGTACGCCGCCGACCGGTGGGCAGGGCGTCCGCTCTACGAGATCGAGGCGTGGAGCCTCGCCCTCCAGGTCCCCGACCGGGACAACCCCCAGGAGCAGAAGACGCTCCTCGACAACGTGTCGTTCAAGGCGCTGCCGGGCGACATGATCGCGCTCATGGGGCCGTCGGGCGCCGGCAAGACGACGCTCCTGCTCACCCTGAACGGCTACCTGCCGCCGACGAGCGGCGTCGTCCGCATCAACGGCGAGGACCTCTACAACATCTACGACACGCTCCGCGGCTCCATCGGCTACGTGCCGCAGGACGACCTCGTCCACCCGGAGCTCACCGTCTTCGAGGCCGTCCGCTACAGCGCGAAGTTCCGGCTCCCGCCCGACTACAGCGAGGCCGAGATCGACGCGCGCGTCGAGCAGACCATCAAGGACCTCGGCCTGGAGGGCGTCAAGAACCTCCAGATCGGCAAGCCCGAGAACAAGATCCTCTCGGGCGGGCAGCGCAAGCGCGTCAACATCGCGCTCGAGCTCGTCACCGACCCCGTCATCCTCTTCCTCGACGAGCCGACCTCGGGCCTCGCCGCCGACGACACGACCGCGCTGATCAGCCTGCTGCACGACCTCACCAAGGCCACCGGCAAGACGATCATCATGACGATCCACCAGCCGGCGAAGGACGAGTTCGAGAAGTTCAGCCACGCGCTCATCCTCGGCTACGGCGGCATCCCGATGTTCTTCGGGCCGACCCGGCCCGACGCGTACCGCTTCTTCGGCAGCTGGAAGGAGCGGCACGGCCAGCCCAACGACGTCGACAACCCGCGCGACATGTTCGAGATGCTCGCCCTCCGCGAGCGTCCCATCTTCGATCAGCTCCGCGCGCGGGATCCGAACGCGTCGCGCGGCGAGGCGAGGCGGCTCGCGGCCCTCGAGTGGCGCAAGGAGTTCTTCAGCGACGGGAACCCGACGTACCGGCGGATGTACTCCGGCCGGCGGGAGATCGGCACCGGGCAGGGGCAGCGCGGCATCCCGGCCGGCCGCGCCACGACCAAGGGGCAGCTCGGCCTGCTCCTGTCGCGCTACTTCAAGGTGAAGAAGCGCGACATCGGCGGCACCCTGATCATGCTCCTCCAGGCCCCGATCATCGGCATCCTGCTCGCGATCGTGTTCGGCGGGCAGGAGAAGGCGATCCCGGCGTGGTGCCTCGGCGCCCTCCAGGAGCTCGGCCGACGCGCCGGCGGCGCGGATCAGAGCACCGACATCCTCAAGGGGATGGAGGTCACCACCGATCACACCGCGGCGATCTTCTTCCTCGTCGTCGCCGCGGTCTGGTTCGGGACCTCGAACGCGGCGCGCGAGATCGTCAGCGAGCGGGCCATCTACCTCCGCGAGCGCATGGTCAACCTGGGGCTCGTCAACTACGTGCTCTCCAAGTACCTGCTGCTCGCCGGGTTCTGCCTCGTCCAGTGCACGATCCTGCTCGCGATCGTGTTCTTCGCCCTCGGCTTCCACGGCGGCGCGCAGGCGTTCGCCATGCAGCTCGCCGCGCTGACCGCCACCTCGCTCAGCGCCGTCGCGATGGGGCTCCTCCTCTCGACGGTGGTCGCCTCGTCCGAGGCGGCCATGGCGCTCACGCCGATCGCGCTCATCCCGCAGGTCGTCCTCGGCGGGCTCATGGTGCCGATGACGACCGTGCCGCACCTCCGGCCGCTCATGTACATCATCCCGGCGCGCTGGGGCTTCGAGGGCGCGATCGCGCCGGAGCGGCTCGCCGTCGCGGAGGACCCGGCCTGGGTCATCGATCTGCGCCGCACCGACTCGAGCCCCGCGGACTTCATCGAGGGCGGCAAGTTCAAGTGCTCCATCGCGCAGATGGCCGCCGACAACTACGCGGGCGCGTGGGGCTTCACCACGTACGATCAGACCTGGATCCCCTTCGCGGTCCTCGCCGGGATGACCGTCATCATCCTCGTCACGCTCTGCGCGGTGCTCAAGCGGCGCGACCCGGTGTGACCTCGTGACGAAGCAGGAGCCGGCCCCCGCCCGCACCGATGTCGATGGCCCGCTCCCGGGCGCGCGCCCGCGAGGGCCGCGCGCCGCGGCGCTGCTCTCGCTCGCGCTCGCCGCGCTCTCGCCGGCCGCAGCGCGCGCGCAGCAGCAGGGCCAGCAGGGCCAAGGCGAGCCGCAGGCGCCCGAGGGCCCGACGAGCGTGCCCCGCGGCGAAGGCGGCGCGATCGTCACGCCGGGCGCCATCGTCACGCCCCCCGCCCCCACGGACGCGCCGGCGGGGCGGGCGACGCCGCCGCGGGCGCTCAACTACACGCCCCCGGCGTACCCGCCCGACGCCGAGAAGCAGGGGCTCGAAGGGTCGGTGACCCTGCAGCTCGACATCGATCGCAACGGGCGCGTGAAGCAGGCGGTCGTCGTCGAGAGCGCGGGGCACGGGTTCGACGAGGCGGCGGTCGCCGCGGCCCAGAAGCTCGAGTTCGAGCCCGCCCGCCGCGCCGACGGCACGCCCGCCGCGGCCCGCATCCTGTACCGCTACTCGTTCACCCTGAAGACGGCCGCGCCGCCGCCGGCCGCCGGCGAGCAGGAGAGGCCCGCCGAGAACCTCCGCGGCACCGTGCTCGCCAGCGGCGGCGACGTCCCGCTCGCCGGCGCCACCGTGTCGGTCGCGCGCGTCGCCGCGGTCGACGCTCGCGGCGCCGCGCCGCCGGAGCGCACGACCGACGAGGGCGGCGGCTTCGTCTTCGTCGATCTGCCGCCCGGGCGCTACCAGGTCACCGTCGCCGCGCCCGGCTTCGAGCCGCTCTCGGTCGAGGAGGAGATCGCCGCGGGCGAGCAGCTCGAGGTGAAGTACCGCCTCCTGCCCCGCGGCGAGGGCCTCGAGGTCACCGTCCGCGGCGACAGGCCGCCGCGCGAGGTCACGAAGCGCACGCTGGAGCAGCGCGAGATCAACCGCATCCCCGGCACGAACGGCGACGCGCTGCGCTCGCTCCAGAACCTGCCGGGCGTGGCGCGCCCGCCCACCCTCGCCGGCCTGCTGATCGTGCGCGGCTCGGGCCCGCAGGACACGCAGACCTTCGTCGACGGCACGCAGGTGCCGCTCATCTACCACTTCGGCGGCCTCTCCTCGGTCGTGCCGACCGAGATGCTGGAGAAGATCGACTTCTACCCCGGCAACTTCAGCGCGAAGTACGGCCGCGTGCAGGGCGGCATCGTCGACGTCGCCCTGCGCTCGCCGAAGGAGGACGGGGAGCTCCACGGCCTCGCGCAGATGGACCTCATCGACGCGCGCGTCCTGCTCGAGGGGCCCGTGCCGTTCCTCAAGAACACGCGCTTCATGGTGGCGGGCCGGCGGAGCTACATCGGCGAGTCGTTCGGCCCGGTGCTCGAGGCCGCGGGCGCGGGGGTGACGCAGGCGCCCGTCTACTACGACTACCAGGCCCTCCTCGAGACCGAGCCGACGCCCTCGTCGCGCCTCCGCCTCACCTTCTTCGGCTCGGACGACGCCCTCGAGCTGCTCCTCAGCGACCCGGCGCCCAACGAGCCGGCCCTCTCGGGCAACGTCGGGCTGCACACCGCGTTTCAGCGCCTGCAGCTCCGCTACGATCACGAGCTCACCGATCGCGACCGGCTCGACGGCGTGCTCGCGATCGCGCGCGACGACGCCGATTTCGGGGTGGGGCCGATCTACTTCCAGCTCGATCTCAAGACGCTCTCCGGCCGCATCGAGTACGCGCGGCGGCTGTCCAAGGGCGCTGTCCTCAACGCGGGGGTCGACGTCTTCGCCGGCCTCTACGCGGTGAACCTCCGCGCCCCCGCGCCGAACCGCCCCGGCGAGCCGCCGAACCAGCCGTTCTCGACGCGCACCCTCCAGGAGGTCTCGCGCGACGGCAGCTTCTTCTACCCCGCGGGCTACGTCGAGCTCGAGTTCGCCCCGAGCCCCCAGGCGAAGATCGTCCCGGGCGTGCGCCTCGACTACCAGGACCTGAACGAGCAGCTCACCGTGAGCCCGCGCGTGAACGGGCGCGTCGACGTGGTCCAGGGGTTCCCGCGGACGACGGTGAAGGGCGGCGTCGGCGTGTTCCACCAGCCGCCGCAGTTCCAGGAGGTGATCCCGCCGCTCGGCAACCCGGGCCTGAAGTCGACCCGGGCGCTGCACTACGCGGCCGGCGTCGAGCAGGAGATCACCCGGCACATCGAGGCGTCGGCCGAGGGGTTCTACAAGCAGCTCGACGCGCTCGTCGTCGGCGTGAACCGCCCCGGATCGATCCAGCTCGACTACCAGAACGCCGGGTCCGGCAGGGTCATCGGGGGCGAGTTCCTGCTCAAGTACAAGCCCGACGATCGCTTCTTCGGCTGGGCCGCGTACACGCTGTCGCGCAGCACGCGGGTGCCCGGGCTCGGCGAGGCGGAGCGGCTCGTCTCGTTCGATCAGACGCACATCCTGACGGTGCTGGGCAGCTACCGCCTCGGCGACGGCTGGGAGTTCGGCGCGCGGTTCCGCCTGGTCTCCGGCAACCTGGTCACGCCCAACGTGTGCAACGTCAACGAGCTGAGCTGCGACGCGTACCGCACCAACGCGCTCTTCTACGCGCCCACCGGGACCTATACGCCGATCCCGTTCTCCGGCCCGAGCAGCGAGCGGCTCCCGCCGTTCCACCAGCTGGACCTGCGCCTCGACAAGTCGTGGAAGTTCAAGCGCTGGCAGCTCTCGGCCTACCTCGACGTGCAGAACGTCTACAACAACGCGAACAGCGAGGCGATTCAGTACAACTACAACTACACGGCCCGTCAGTACGTCACGGGGTTGCCCATCCTGCCGAGCTTCGGGCTGCGAGGAGAGTTCTGAGATGCGATCGACGCGGGCGATGAGCGGCGCGGGCGGCGCGGGCGGCACGTCGAAGCACGTCGGCGCGGGCCGAGGGCGCAGGTGGCGGCGCGCGGTGCTCGGGACGCTCGCGCTGAGCGCGCTCGCCGCGCCGGCGATCTCCTCCGGGTGCGTCGCGGGCTTCGATCCGCCGAGCCTCGTGAACGGGCTCCGCGTCTTCGCCGTGGTCGCCGACGTCGCCCCGACCGAAGAGCATCCGAAGGCGAGCTCTTCGTACGCCTACCCGGGCGCTCAGGTCACCTTCAGGATCCATTACCAGGACGGGCTCGGCGGCCCCGAGGAGGGGTCGCGGCCGGTCTCGGTCTACTGGTTCGGCGGGTGCGAGAACCCGGTCGGGGACGACTACTACGGCTGTTACCCGCAGCTCGCAGAGCTCGCCCCGAAGATCGCTGCGTGGGCAGAACAGCTCGAGACCAACCCGAACGCCCCGCTGCCCGAGCTCAACGGCGTGCCCATCGGCATCTTCAGCGACACGTACACGATCACCATCAGCGACAAGATCCTCGAGGGGCGCGAGGCGCCCGCCACGGGGGGCCCGCGGTTCGGGAGCGCCTACGTCTTCTTCGTCGCCTGCACCGGGCAGCTCGGCGCGGTGGAGGACCAGGGCACCGGGCGCGCCGGGACCTTCCCCGTGGCCTGCTTCGACGCCGACGGGCGGAGGCTCGGCCCGGACAGCTTCGTGCCCGGCTACACGCAGGTCTACGTCTTCGAGGACAGCCGCGCGAACAAGAACCCGGAGATGCAGGGGCTCACCTTCGACGGCGACGAGATGCCGGAGGACTTCGCCGCGATCCCGACGGTGGAGCGCTGCCCCATCGACCGCGATGAGCGGCGCGACACGGGGTGCAGCGCGGAGGATCCGTTCACCGCCTGCACCACCCACGCGATCGACGCGATCATCCCGCCCAAGGTGGCGGAGGACGACCCCGACGCGAAGCAGAAGGCGCTGAAGGAGATCGTCTGGGTCAACTACTTCGCCGACATGGGCGACCTCGACGGGGGCATCAAGCTCGTGAGCGACGCGGCCAAGGGGTACCTCGGCGACCACGCCGTGACGTGGATCCCGCCGTCCGAGCCGGGCATCGCCACGATCACCGCGGTCCTCCGCGACGCGCGCGGCGGCTCGTCGGTCGTGCAGCGCCTCGTGCGCGTGAAGTGACGGCGGGCCTCACGGCGTGACGACGCGTGACGCCGCGGGGCCAGCGGCGTCACCCGCAGCCGGCCTCGATCTGCGAGAGCTGCTCGATGAGCTGCTCGGGGCCGCGCGCGGCGCACAGCGCGTCGGCGGCGTTGTGGCTGGCGAGCCGGGCGACCTGGGCGAGCAGCTCGAGGTGCGCGCGGCCGCCCTCGCCGCACACGAGGACGACGAGCAGCCGGAGCGGGGCGCCGCCCGGCGTCGGCACCGCGAGCGGCTCGGCCAGCGTCGCGATCACGGCCGCGGGGCAGGCGCCGGAGACGATCGCGTGCGGGACCGCGACCCCGTTGCCGAGCACGGTGGACGACTCGCGCTCGCGCCGCAGGATCTCCTGGGCGAGCGCGCTCGCGGCCAGCGCGCCGCCGGGGGGCGCGAGCCGGGACGCCGCGACGTCGATGACGTCCTCGATGTGCGCGCACGAGAGGTGCAGCACGATGCGCTCGGGCGTGAGCAGCCCGCTGAGCCGCCGCGCGGGCGAGACGCCGAACGGCGCGCTCACCGGGAACTCGGCGTCGACGAACGCCTTGATCCGCGCGAGCTGCGGGCCGCTGAGGTTGCGGCGCGCGAGCTCGAGGAAGAGCGCGTTCGCCGCGGGGACGCGCTCGAGGTAGCGCGAGACGAGCGGCTCGACCTGGTGGCCGAGCTCGAGGAGCACCGCCGGCGGCAGCTCGAGCGCGCCCGCGATCGCGGTGAGCCGGTCGGGCGTGGGGATGGCGTCGTGCCCGTGCTCGACGCGGCTCAGGTAGGCGCTGGAGACGCCGATGCGGTGCGCGAGGGCGCGCAGGCTGAGGCCCGCCTCGACGCGGAGGAGCCGCAGCGCGGCCCCGAACTCGGCGAGCGCCCGCGCCCTCGAGGCGCTCTCGGCGTCGGAGAGGGCCGGCATGGGGCTCAGGAGCGATCGGGCTCGCCCGCGAGGGCGGCCGAGAGGATCGGCGCGGAGGGCGCCGGGGCCGGGGCGCGGGCGGCGGCGGGCTCGTAGCTGCGCACGACGAGCAGCGAGGTCGGGCACCCCTGGATGACGTCCTCGGCGCGGATGCCGAAGCGGCGCTGCGCGAGGCCCCACTCGGCCCCGACGCCGACGAGGACGAGGTCGTAGCCGCGCTTCGACTCCTCGAGGGCCGCGTCCGCGGGGGAGTCGTGCTCGACCACCTTGAGCACCACCTTGGCCTTGCGCAGCGCGCCGCCCTCCTCGCCCTCGAACACCTCGTCGACCGCGTCCTGCGCGCCGAGCGCATCGCTGGACCTGCGCCTCGGCTTGACCACGTGGAGGATGGTGACGTCGGCGCCGACCTGCTGGGCGAGCCTGCGGGCGAGCGCGAGCGCCGCCTTGTCGTGCGCCGTGCCGTGGAACGGCACGAGCAGCTTGCGGACCGCGGTGAGCCCGCGATCGATGAGCACGCCGACGTCGGTGCGGGCGCCGCGCATGACCTCGTAGACGGTGCCGCCGAGCACGGTCTGGCTGAGCAGCGGCTTGTGCCAGCCGACCAGCACGAGGTCGGCCTGCTTCACGTCGGCGACGTTGCAGATGTCGTGGCTCGGCTTGGGCGAGACGAAGGAGAGCGGCCGGACCTCGGCGCCGAGCTCCTTGGCCCGCGAGAGCAGCGGCGCGAGCGCGGCCGCGCCCTGCCGCTCGGGCCCCTGGTCGAGGTAGAACGAGCCGCGGTCGGTCGGCGGGATGAGGCGCAGGGCGTAGAGGCGCCTCGCCTCGGGGCCGTGGCCGGCGAGCGCGCTCGCGAGCGTCACCATGCCGGGGCCGGAGCGCTCGTAGGAGACGCACATGAGCACGGTGAACACGTCCGCCGCGACGGGCAGGGGCGTGCGCTCCGGGACGTCGGCGAGCTCCTTCGCGAGCTCCTCCGGCGGGTAGATCCAGCGCAGGAGCGGCGTGGTCATGAAGGTGGTGACCAGCGCCATGAGCACCATCATCGTGAACAGCGTGGGCGAGATGATGCCGAGATCGAGCCCGAGGTTCAGGACGATGAGCTCCATCAGGCCGCGGGTGTTCATGAGGATGCCGAGCGCGCTGGCCTCCCGCCAGCGCTGGCCGGTGAGGCGGGCGGCCACGGCGCTGCCGCCGAATTTGCCGGCGCAGGCGACCACGATGATGAGGCCGCACATGATCCAGCCGTCGGCCGAGTTGAGCAGGCCGATGTGCGTGCGCAGGCCGCTGTACGCGAAGAAGAGCGGGAGCAGGAAGACGACGGCGAAGTCCTCGAGCTTCTCGGCCAGGCTGTGCGCGAAGCCGGTGCCCTTCGGCATGATCGCGCCGAGCATGAAGGCCCCGAACAGCGGGTGGATGCCGATCATCTCGGTCGTCCAGCTCGAGACGATGAGCAGGAGGAGCGTGACGGCGACGAGGTCCTGCGAGAGCCCTTCCTTGCTGGATCCGCGCTCGCCGAGCCGGGCCAGGAAGGGGCGGACCACGAACATCATGCCGGCGATGTAGGCGACGGCGAAGACGGTGGTCCAGACGGCGCCCACGAGCCCGGTGGCGCGCGCGATCGAGACGACGAACGCGAGGATGCACCAGGCGGTGACGTCGTCGACGGCGGCGCACGTGATCGTGAGGGCGCCGACCTTCGTGCCCAGCAGGCGCCGCTCGGTGAGGATGCGCGCGAGCACCGGGAAGGCCGTGATGCTCATGGCCACGCCCATGAACAGCGTGAACGACATGAACGGCACGGAGCTCTGGGAGAGCCGGGGGTACAGGTACAGCGCGAGGAGGCCGCCCAGCGCGAACGGCACGATGATGCTGGTGTGGCTGATGATGACCGAGGCGTGGCCGCGCCCGCGCAGGAGCTTCGGATCGAGCTCCAGCCCGATGAGGAACATGAAGACGATGAGGCCGACCTCGCTCACCAGCTTCAGGAGCGGCAGCGACTCCTGGGCGAACAGCACCGCCGAGGTGTCGGGAAAGAGCCAGCCGAACAGCGACGGGCCGAGCAGGATGCCCGCCGTGACCTCGGCGATGACCATCGGCTGCTCCAGCCTGCGGGCGACCATGCCCACGAGCCGCGCGCAGGCGATGATCAGGAACGCCTGGATGAGGAAGCGGCTCAGCGGGTTGTGGATCAGGGTCTCCATGGGAGCGCTCCCTCGTGGTAAGTGTTAAGTGATCGCTTATCAGCGGGCCGCCTCGGCTGTCAACAACGAGGATGCGGAGCGTCAAAGCAGAGCTCGCCCTGACGCACCCGCGACGGCGCGGCCGGTGGAGGTGGGTACCCCGTGAGCGCACGGGACTGTCCGTCGCGCGGGGAAAGCTCCGTCCCGTCGGCAGCTGCTGCTGAGTTTGCTCGACTCGGGGGGCGTCCGCGCGCGGCGGCGCCTACCAGTCGGTCGGCATGTAGTCTTTGAGGAACTGGCCGTAGACGTGCTGGCCGCTGAGGAGCCCGGAGAAGATGGGGTCGCAGATGCGGGCGGCGCCGTCGACGATGTCGAGCGGCGGGTGGAAGCCGTGCTCCTCCAGCTTGCGGGCGGCGAGGGCCGCGGGGTCCTCGTCCGTCACCCACCCGGTGTCGACGCTGTTCATGAAGATGCCGTCCTTCGCGTAGTCGGGCGCGGAGGTGCGCGTCATCATGTTGAGCGCGGCCTTGGCCATGTTGGTGTGAGGGTGCCTGTCCGTCTTGTAGCGGCGGTAGAACTGCCCCTCCATCGCCGAGACGTTGACGATGTGCCTGTCGAACGTCGGCTGTCGCAGCATGAGCGGCTTCAGCCGGGAGTTCAGCACGAACGGGGCGACCGCGTTCACGAGCTGGACCTCGAGCAGCTCGACGGTCGGGACCTCGGCGAGGGTCAACCGCCAGCTGTTCATCGTCCGGAGGTCGACCTGCTGGAGGTCCGCGTCGTAACGCCCTCTGGGGAAGAGCACGTCGTCGAGGGGCGCGTCGCCCGGGGCGGGGATCTGGGAGAGCAGCGCCGGCGCGCGGAGGCCGGCGGCGGGGTCGCCGCCGGCGACGAGGGGGAGCTCGCCGCGCGCGCGGAGGCCGTCGTACGCCTGGAGCAGCGGCCGCGCGACCTCCGGCAGGGCGTGGACCGGCGCGGTCTCGCCCTCGATGAGGTGCGCGTAGAAGCCCGGCGGGCGCCGCACGGTCTGACAGGCGTTGTTGATGATGAAATCCAGCCGGTCGCGCGTGTGGAGGAGGTGCCGCGTGAAGCGCTCGACGCTCGGCGTGTGGCGGAGGTCGAGGCCGTAGATCTCGAGCCGAGAGCCCCAGACGTCGAAGTCGCCCTCGGACGAGTAGCGGCGGGCGGCGTCGTGCGGGAAGCGGGTCGTGACGATCACCCGTGCGCCGGCGCGCAGCAGCATGATCGCCGCCTGATAGCCGATCTTGACGCGGGCGCCGGTGACCAGCGCGACGCGGCCGTCGAGCGGCGCGGTCTGGCTGCGCTTGCGGTAGTTGAAGTCGCCGCAGGGGCCGCACATCGAATCGTAGAAGAAGTGCACCTTGCGGAACTCGGCCTTGCAGACGTAGCACTTGCGCGGCTTCGCGAGCTCCGGCCCGCCGCGCTCGCCCGGCGGCGCGGGCTCCTCCGCGGGGGGCGGCGCCGGCGCGAGCGGGGGCGCCAGCGCGGGGACGGCTGGCGCGGCGGAGGCGGCGGGCGCGGCCAGCGCGGGGGCGTCCGGCGTGCGGAACACGGGCTCGCGGCGGGCGGCGCGGATGCCGACCGCGTCGAGGAGCGCGGTGTCGGCGGACCTCCGAGCGCGCCGCTCGCCCTTGCGGAACGCCCTGGCGAGCTCTCGCTGCTCGGCGCGCTCGGGGCGCGAGACGCGGCCGGCGGCGAGGAGGAGCCGGCGGCGATCCTCGACGCCGATCGAGGCGAGCTGCGCGCGGTCGTCGACCAGGGACTCGAGCACCCGCAGGCAGGCGTCGAGATCGGCGGCGGTGAACGGGCGGCCTGCGCCGGCGGCGTCGCTCTCGGAGCTCATCGAAGCGGCGGTGCATAGCACGCAGGCGCGCGGACGCGAACCGGCGGCGGCCGAGCGGCCGCGGCGGATTGCGGCGGATCGCGGCGTCGACGCCGCGCGCGGCGGATCAGCGCTTGTACGGGCAGGGCTTGCCGCCGTCGCCGGTCTCGACGGGAGCGCCGGTCGCGGCGTCGACGGCGAATGTGGTCGGGAACGGCTGGCCGCCCGGCCCCTTCGAGGCATCGGCGACCGAGAGCGAGAGGCTGTCGCCCGAGCGCTTGAACGCCCCCTGGCGCTGGATGATGCCCGACCAGATGCACGCCGCCTTCGGCGGACAAGGCGAGACGCGATCCTCGGCGGTGAAGCTGCCGCCCTTCGCGAAGGAGAGCACGCGCTCGTATTTGCGGGAGCCGCACGCCGCGGACCTCCACGTGCCGAGCAGCGCGTCGTCCCCGGGTCCAGGGCCCGCGGTCGGCGCCGTCGTGGGCTGCGCCTGCGCCGTGGGCTCCTGCGCGGTCGGCGCCGCGGTCGTCGGCGCCTGCGCGGTCGGCTCCTGCGTCGCCGGCGCGGGCGGGGTCGGAGCCGCCGTGGTCGGCCGCTCCGCGGGCGACGAGGCCGGCGACGGCGGCTCGGGCGCCGGCTCTCGCGGGCTGTTGACGGTGCACGCAGCGAGCGACGTGAGCAGCCCAGCGAGGGGGAGGATGGCTCTTCGCGGCATGCCCGCTCATCCCATGACGGCCCAACCCCCGCAAGCCGGCGCGGCGCTGCCTGGGCGCGCCCGGCGCGCCGCCCAGATCCCGATCTCGCCTCGCGCTACCCCAGCAGCGCGAGCAGGTCCTCCCGGGTCAGCGCGACCGCCCGGTCCGCCTCGCCCAGCGCGGCCCCGGCGATCGCGCGCTTCCGCTCCTGCAGCGCGAGGATCCCCTCCTCCACCGTGTCCTTCGCGACGAGCCGGTGGACCAGCACCGGGCGGTGCTGCCCGATGCGGTGGGCCCGGTCCGCCGCCTGATCCTCGACCGCCGGATTCCACCAGGGATCGAGCAGGAAGACGTGGTCCGCCGCGGTCAGGTTCAGGCCGGTGCCGCCCGCCTTGAGCGAGATGAGCATCACCGGCGGGCCGCCCGGCGACTGGAACGCGTTGACCACGCCGGCGCGGTCGCGCGTCGCCCCGTCGAGGCGGCTCCACGGGATCCCCGCCTCGGTGAGGTGCGGCTCGACGAGGTCGAGCAGCGAGGTCCACTGCGAGAAGACGAGCGCCTTGTGGCCGTCCGCCACGCACTCCTCCAGCGCCGCGAGCAGCCGCATCACCTTGGACGAGGGCGCGGCCCGCGCCGCGGGCGCCGCGCCCGCCTCCGCGGGGCCGGCGCCCGACCCCGGGATCAGCGCCGGGTGGCAGGCCGCCTGGCGCAGGCGGAGCAGCGCCTCCAGCGCCGCCATGACGCTCGCCCCCTGCGCGAGCCGCTCCACGACGTCCTTGCGCGTGGTCGCGCGCACCGCCTCGTAGAGCTCGCGCTCAGCCTCCTCGAGCTCGCAGTAGAGCACCATCTCCGAGCGCGGCGGCAGCTCGGGCGCCACCTCGCGCTTCAGCCGCCGCAGCACGAAGGGACGGATCTTCTGCCGCAGGTCCGCCGCCACGCCGGCCGCGCCCTCGGCGATCGGCCGCCCGTAGCGCTCCTGGAAGGCGCTGCGCCCGCCGAGCAGGCCGCGGTTCGTGAAGTGGAGCAGGCTCCAGAGCTCGTCGAGCCGGTTCTCGACCGGCGTGCCGCTCAGCGCCACGCGCAGCTCGGCGCGCAGCGCGAACGCCGCGCGCGCCGCCTGGCTGTCGGGGTTCTTGATCGCCTGCGCCTCGTCCAGCACCACGATGTCCCACGCCTGCGCCGCGAGCAGCTCGACGTCGTTGCGGAGCACGGCGTAGGTCGTCAGCGTGACGTCGGCCGCGGGATCGAGCGCGCGCCGGGCGCCGTGGTAGACCGCGAACCTGAGGCCGGGGCGGAACCGCCGGATCTCGTCGGCCCAGTTGTGGACGACGCTGCGCGGGCACACGACGAGCGTCCGGCCGCGCACCGCGCAGAGCGTCTGCAGCGTCTTGCCGAGGCCCATGTCGTCGGCGAGCACCGCCCCGAGCCCGGCGTCGCGCAGGAACGACAGCCAGTCGACGCCGCGGCGCTGGTACGGGCGCAGCGTCGCCGTCAGGTCGGCCGGCAGCGGCGCCTCCGGGAGCGACGCGAAGCCGTCGAGCAGCGGCATGAGCTTGTCGAAGCCGGACGGGCGCGGGTACTCGATCTCGTCGCACAGGGCGGCCAGCGCCGGGAGCGCCGCCGGCGGCACCTCCTTGTCGTCGCGCCGCGCCGCGAGCAGGTCGGCGACGCGCGCGCCGTACCTCTCGAGCCACGCCGCGGGCAGCGGCGCCCACCCGCCGCCGAGGAGCGGCACGAGCGGCAGGCCGTCCTGCCACGCCCGGATCACGGCCGCGGCGTCCGCGCGCTTCGGCGGCGCGCCGGCGCCCTCGCCCGCCCCGTCCTCGCGGTCGCTCGAGAGCTCGAACGCGACGTCGAAGGCGCGGTCGTCGATGACGAAGCGCGGCACGAGCTCGGCCTTGCCGAAGAGCTCCCCGCGCGCGTCGGCGAAGGCGCGCGCGTCCCACGCCTCGAGGCGCGAGGCGAAGCGGATCGCCTCGGCGCCGTCGAAGTCGACCCGGCGGCCCGGGATGAGGTGCAGCTCGTCGCGCAGCCGGATGAGCAGCTCGCGCTCCGCGGCCTCGTCGCGGACGGGCACGGGGCCCGACAGGTGCACGAGCCGGCCGCCCTCGATGCGCGCCTCGGGTGGATCGCCGTACACGAGGCTGGGCACGACCGAGAGCGTGTGATCCTTCTGGCTGAGCTCGAGGAGGATCCGCGGCTTGGACGCGCCGCCCGCGCGGGGCAGGCGCTGGCTCTGGACGGTGACCGGGACGCGCTTGGTCAGCTCGGGCAGGACCTGGGTCACGAGCTTGCCGAGGTCGCCCCGCGAGAAGATCCGCCGGAGCGGCAGCCGCTCGAGCTTCGGGCCCGTGAGGTCCGTCTCCCGCAGCAGGTGCAGCGTGCCGCCGCACCGGACGACGCCCGACGCGATCACCTCGTCGACGCGCGGGTCGCGCTCCACGACGAGCGCGACGCCGTCGTCCTGATCGCGCACCGCCGCGCGGGGGCCGATCGCCTCGCTGGAGACGCGGATGGGCGCGCCGTCGAGCTCCACGTCGGCGACGCCGGCCAGCGCGGCGAAGAGCTCGGGCTGGCGATCCGACGGGAAGTAGCCGTGCTGCTTGGTGCCCACGAGCCGATCGATCGCGAGGTCCTCGTGCGTCGGGTAGAGCTCGGGCAGCCTCGGTCCGGGCCGCTCGGCCCCCGCCGGGGCCCTGACGCCGCGCCCGGCGAGGCTGGCGAGCGAGATCCGGAGCGGCTCCTCGGCGCCGCTCGCGTGGACGACCATCCGCTCGAGCGCGAGCACGAGGCCCTTGCGTCGGAGCCGGTAGCGCAGCCGCGCCGCCGGGGCCGCCACGGCGGCGGCGCCGCCCCGCGCGGCCGGCTGGCCCTGCGCCGCCGGCTGGCCCTGCGCCGCCGGCTGGCCCTGCGCCGCCGGCTGGCCCTGCGCCGGCTGGCCCTGCGCGGCCGGCTGCCCCTGCGCCGCCGGTTGCGAGAGCGCGATCGCCGCCGCCACGGCGTGGGCGCAGGGGTCGACTTTGCCGCCGCAGTCGCACGTCCACTCGGCGTCCGCGGGGTAGAGGGTGACGGTGGGCGCGACCGGCTGGCCGGCGGCCTTGACGCGGACCACGACGGCATCGCCGCGGTCCTCCCGGCCGAAGGCGGCGCCCTCGCGGGCGAGCTTCACGCCCTGGGACCAGAGGCCCGGAAGACAGGCTTTTCGGATGGCTTCGAGAAGACCCTGCACAGCGACTCCAGGCGCCGACCACCTGCCCTGACGAGGCGCGCGCTCGCGCGCTCTCCGGGGACCGGCGCCACTTCTTGAGAATGTTCACAGGAAGACGGAGAGGACGGGAAGAGGCTCAGGCGCCTTTTTCCGCCGCCCCGTCTTCCAGGTTCCAGGAGCTTGCCCGGCGAGCGCGGGGCGCTCCTGTAGCAGGAATTCGCGCCGCGCGCGGCTTGACCCGGCGAGCTCTACCGGCGCGTCAGGTGCTCGCGGTAGCGCGTCGTGAGCTCCATCCAGCGCAGCGTGAGGATCGGCTCGCGCTCGAGCCGGTCCTGCCAGCTGCGATCGATCGCCTTCCACAGGTCCCGGTCCGTGATGCCGTGGCGCAGGAGCGCCCGATCGAACGACGAGGCCACCCCGACCGACGACTCGGCGCAGAGGGCCGCGTACTGCTGCAGGCTGAGCGAGGGCAGCGCGCCTCGCTTGCCGGGAGGGTCCTGGGCGGCGGCCGGGTCGGGGGCCGCGGCGCCCGCCGGCGGGGCGCTGCCCGCGCCGGCCTCGCCGGGCGGGCGCCGGAGGGTCACCCCCGATCGCGCGTTGCCGCCGTCGAGCTCCATCAGCTCGGTCTCGGGCGGGGGCTTGATCGAGGGCAGCGGCATCGCCCGCGGCACCTCGACGGGCTCCTCGGCCTCGCCCTCCCCGGGTTGGCCCTTCCCGCTCGACAGGGGGACGATCGCGGACAGCGGCGGCGAGGCCGCGCGCCGCGGGGGCACGGACGACTCTCCCCTCCGGGGGCCCCGCCGCGCGCCGGGGCGCTCGCCGTCGGGCGCCGCGAACGACAGCACCGGACCGGCGTCGGTGATCTCCATCTGCAGGACGATCTCACCGTCCTTTCCGCGGACGATCAGCCGATCGCCCGCCGCGGCCGCCTCCATCTCGTAACGTCGCCCGGACGAGAGCTCGACGGTCGCGGACGGGACCGGCGTGCCGCACGGCGCCCCCCGGCCGCCGATGTCTTCCTGAGGATGGGTCGCCGTCGGATGCAGCGCAGGCTCGGTATCGGGTGGATCCCCACTCATCAGGACGCAGAGCCTAACGCAGCAAGCGCGCGCTCCGCGAGGGCTTTCGGCGGCCGCGCTCGGGCGCAAGACGACCAGAGGGTGCGCGGCTCTCCGCCTGGCAACCGGAAGGTGAGGCGGCCCGCGCGCCTACGGCGAACGACGTGGTTGCGCGTGGATGCGCGCGGTTGTGCGAGGTTGCGCGCCGCCGCGGAGAGCTTACGGGAGGTGGGGAGTCTTCATTTCACAAAGTGCGTCGCTGCGCCGGCGCAGGTGCCGGTCCATCCCGCACGCGAACAAAAACTGCCTATCTTCACAAACGGCTAGAATTCGCTCACTCGATCCGCAATGGGTCCAGCAGCGCCATTCCTCGCACTGCGCGGCTCGTTTTCGACGGCGTCCTCCGGATTTGTAGTAAGCCGGGGGCTGCGAGCTCTACCCGAAAGGAGGTCTCATGAAGAGGACCGATCTCGCGCTTGCGCTGCTGTTCGCCGCGTGCCTCGGAGGCTGCGAGATGCTCGGCGGCGGGACGTACCATACGTGCGCGGAACACTGCAAAACGGAGCTCGACCCCGACGCGTGCATCGAGGCATGCGGCACGTGCGCAGGCCAGTGTGTCAACCCGGTTCCAGAGGGCTTCGACGGCCCTGCGTTGCTCTGGGTGGGCAGGACGACGGATGAGCCGCAGTGCCCCAACAGCGCCCCGAGCACGGTGTACGTGGGGTACGAGACCCCTGACTTCCCGTTCGTGTGCGACCCGTGCCGGTGCAGCGAGCCAACGTGCGCCCTGCCCGACGGCCTCAGGACGGCGGCCTCGCTGAGGTGCGATGGCATCGAGCTCTCGCGGCACGACGCCCGGAACATCCAGGGCGGCACCTGCGTGGTGCCCAGCGAGGCGCTGGCGAGCGATCGCAAGGCGCTCCTGCTCGGCGCGCCCGAGATGACGCCGTGCGAGCCCAGCGTCGAGCCCCCCCCGGTGCCGCGCATCGTCTCGCGGTGGTATCGCTCCGGGAAAGCCTGCTCTGGCATCCTCCCGGAAGATACCTGCATGGCTCCGAAGAGGTGCGTTCCGGTCGATGATCGGCCGCTGGATCACGCGTTCTCGCAGTGCATCATGCACCTCGGGGCCGGCGAGGCGACGTGCCCGCCGGACTACCCGGAGGACGTCGTCCTCTACGACGGCATGGTGGACGATCGCCACTGCTCGCCTTGCGAGTGCGGCCCCCCCACGGGCGGCGAGTGCTCTCTGACGCTCCTCTCCTTCCAGGACGAGGCGTGCAGCGCGCTGCTCGCCACCGACACGACGTCGGGCATGGACCCGGCATGCCTCGCGCCGGTGCCCGGGATGAAGCCCAAGAGCATGAAGGCGGTCTGGCACGTCAACGACCCCGGCCACTGCGAGCCGAGCGGCGGAGAGCTGCGAGGCGGGATCACCCTCACCGGTGCGACCACGTTTTGCTGCCAGACGCGCCCGGACAAGCGTCCGGGCGAGAACGAGTGACTGCGGCGCGCCCCCGCCGAAGCGGCGGCGCCGGCACCGCCCGGGGCGCGATGCGGGCTCTCCCTGAACCAGGGTCGGGCGCAACCAGACCCGATGTCGCGGAGATGAAGATCCTCAGTGCAGGGTTCGATCGGCCCGACAAAAATCTCTCGATAGGGAGAATTTTAAAAACAAAAACACAATGCATTGCAGGCGATCGGGTGCGCGCACAAAAGCCTTTACGTGCGCTCCAAAGTCGGTATCTACAGGATCACGACGTGGGAGCGGTGACGTCGAGCCCGCCTCCGCCACGCGGCAGAGGTGCACTGTCCCACGGGCGCCGGAGACGTTTGAGGAGGGGGCAAATGTCGGGGTGTAGCGGCCGGATGAGAGGCAGCTGGGGGCTTCGGGTCGGGGTGTTCCCTCCGCGCGGCGCGGCACAGATCCCACCCTAGCCGGGACGCCGATGTCACGCGCCGGTTGCGCCGTCATGGTCGCTGTCGTCACGGCAACGGCCCCGGTGCACGCGGATACGCCTCGGTCTGAATCGCGACGGGAGACGGATGAGCCGCGACGGGACATGCAGGAAGGAGACGACATGTTGCGCGGCGAGCTGTCCGCGTCGCCGCTGCTCGCGACGGGCCTCCTGCCCGCGCTCGCCGGGGGGGCCTCGTTCGCCACGACGTTCCGCTGGCCTGCCCTGTCGATCGGCGTCGAGGCGCGCATGCTCACCTCGCTGGCGGACACCTTCGAGGACGGCGTCCTGGTCCACGCGAGCCTGGCGATGCCGACGCTCGACATCTGCGGCCATCGCGGGGTCCTGTCGGTGTGCGCCGTCTTCGACGCCGGCGAGCTGCAGATCACGAGCGATCCCGGCGTCGCCATCCAGGCGCGCAAGGCCTGGATCAGCTCGATCGGCCTGCGGGCGGCCGGCGACTGGCGGTTCTCCGAGCATCTGTCGTTGCGCGGGTTCGTCGAGCTGCACACGAACCACAGCCGCCCATCGCTCTGGGTGAACGGCAAAGAGGTATGGCGGGTTCCGCCGCTCTCCGGGGTGGTCGGCCTGGGGCTCGCGCTCCCGGTGGACGCCTTCTAGCGGATCCCCTTGGCCGCTCCTCGACGGAGCGCACTCGTCGTCGAACCCTGGCCTGAACGAGCGGTCACCACGCCGCGATGAGCACCATGTCAGCACCTTCAGCAAGAAACACCGGAGCCGGCGCGGCGACCCCGGGGCGACCGTGGCGCCGGACGCCGGCGTGGCTCGCCGCGGCGGCCGCGGCCCTGCTCACGCCCTGGCGCGCCGCCGCCGCGCCGCCTCGCGCCGCGGTGCAGCTCGAGTACCGGCGCGCGCCGGGGACCGAGCGCTGTCCGGACGAGGGGCTCTTGCGCGAGGAGCTGGCCAGGCAGCTCGGCTACGACCCGGTGGCGCCCGAGGCGGCTTTGCAGGCCACAGCGCTCGTGTTCCGCGGGCCGGGCCGGGAGGTGCACGCCGCGATGGAGCTCCACGACGCCGAGGGCTCCATCACGTGGTCGCGGCACCTGGTCGCCTACAACGACGACTGCAGGGAGCTCATCATGAACATGGCGCTCTCGCTCCGCGTGGCGCTCGATCCGAGCCTCCACGTGCAGCCCGCGGCCGCCCCGCTCCCCGCGCCCGCGCCCCCGGTCGAGGCCGCGGCCGGAGCGCCGGCGCGCCCCTCGGGGCCCGGGATCAGCGTCGGCCTCGCCGGCGCCGCGGTGTTCGGGATACTGCCGGACACGACCGCCGGGACGGCGCTCCACGTCGCGCTCCGTTATCCGTCCTTCTCGCTCGGCCTGGAAGGCCACGTTCAATGGCCCGCCGCGGTCCAGATCGACAAGAGCGGCCTCGTCACGACCTGGCTGGCGGCGGCGAGCGCGATCCCGTGCTCCCAGATCCGTCGCCTCTTCGCCTGTGCCTTCGTGTCGATCGGGGTCGTCGAGACATCCGGCTCCAACATCGAGCTCGTCGATACGCCGTCGCTCTGGCTCGCCACGGGGCCGCGCGCCGGCGTCGAGATGCCGTTCTCGGATCGGATCAGCGTGCAGCTCTATGGCGATCTCGTGCTCCGTCTCACGGAGTTCCGCATCGAGGGGCCGTCGGGTGTCCTCTGGGCCCCGCCCGCGTCCGGCGGGCTCGTCGGTTTCCGGGTGGATTTCCACCTGCATCCGCGGCGCGAGGCGCCCGCGCGGCGCGCTCCCGTGGCTCGGGGGGCGTGGGCGCCGCATTGACCAGCTTCGCGGCGGCGACGTCGCCGCGCTCCAGGGGGGAAAAGACATGGGGTCACCGTCACGCAAGAGCACGTCCGTGGAGCCTTCCCACGCCTTCATGGCGGCCATCGCCGGCGAGCACTTCTCGTTCATCGCCCGCTACCTCGCTCGCCTCGGGGTGCGCGCGCAGGACATCGAGGACGTCGCCCAGGAGGTGCTCGCCGGCGCCTACCGCGCGCTGCCGCGGTTCGATGCGAGCCGGGGCAGCGTGCGGTCGTGGCTCATGGGGATCGCGACCCACCAGGCGTCGAACCATTTCCGGCGGGCCCACCGCCGTCGCGAGCGGCTCCGGTCGCTCGACGATCTCGCGGAGCTGCCCGACGCCACGCCCGACTCCGAGCAGCGCGTCATCGCGCGGGACCGGCGCGGCGTGCTCGACCAGCTGCTCGCGGAGCTGCCGATGGAGCGCCGCTGCGTGTTCGTCGCCCACGAGCTCGAGGAGATCGACATGGCCGAGATCGCCCAGCAGCTCTCGATCCCCCTGAGCACCGCGTGGAGCCGGCACCGGCTCGCGTGGGTCGACATCGAGGCGGCGATGCGCCGCTGGCAGGCGCGGCAGCGCGGCCGCGCGCTCGCGTTCATCCCCGTCAGCGCCGGCGCGCTCGTCCAGGAGGCGCGCGCCGATCGCGAGATCGGGCGCTCGCTGCTCGCGCGGGTCGGCCGCGCGCTCTCGCCGCGGCGGCTCGCCGCCGCCTCGGCCTCGCGCTCCGCCGCGCTCCACGCCGTCGCGACCGCCGCGGCCCCGCTGGCCGCCGCCGCGGCGGTCGCGATCGCGATCGGCGCGCTGCGCGCGGACGCGTCGCTGGTCGCCGCCGATGCGCGCGCCTCGACCGCGCCGGCCGTGGCTGCCGTCGCCGCGCCAAAGGCGCAGGCCCCCACGCCGCAGGCCCATGCTGCGTCGCCGGCCCTGGCCGCCGTCGCGGCGCCACAGACGCAGGCTGCCGCGCCGCCGTCGCCCGCGGGCGCCGCGCCGCCGTCGCCCGCGGGCGCCGCGCCGCCGTCACCCGCGGGCGCCGCGCCGCCGCCGCACGCAGCTGCCGCGGCGGACGCTTCGCGGGATCGCGGAAGCGCGGTCGCCCCGGGCGCGGCCGCCGGGATCTCGCCAGCGGGCGGCGCGGCGCTCCCCGGCCGGAAGGCCGCGCTCCGTCCGGCCGCCGGCGCAGCCGCGCCCGCCGGCCGGCGTGCCGCCGCGTCGAACGACGAGGAGATCGCCGCCGAGCGCGCCCTCATCGACGGCGCGATCACGGCGCTCTCGAAGGGCCGCTACGCGGAGGCGAACAGCCGCCTCGCCGAGCACCGGCGGCGTTTCCCGGCGGGCCGCCTCACCGCCGAGAGGAACGCGGCGCTCCGCGCGCTCCGCGCCCGCGCGACAGCCGCTCCCCTCCCCTCTGCGCTCCACGCCGTTGGTCAGGCGAGCATGAATTGACCCGCCAAGCCACCAAGGACGCCGCGAGGGAAATCTCTGAATCCCCCCGTCCCCTCGGCGATTCCCCTCCACCGCATCACGCCGCCCCCTCTCTACCTCTCGACCCGCGCCGCCGAGCGGTGCTCTCCCGCACAGGAGACGGGCCCAGATCGGCGTTTTCGGCGCACAGGCGTGCTCCAGCACGCCGAGCACCGAAAACGCCGAGGTGGGCCCGTATCCGAAGCGGGAGAGCACCGCTCCCGTCCGTGGCGCTTTGGGGTGGGTCGCTCGGGGATCGCGCGCGCACAGAAGATCATTTTTGAGGGGCCATGGCTTTTTTGTGAGATGGGGGATCGGGTCCTCCTAACTAAGGGAGCATGGGACAACCGCACCGCACGCTCGCTCCATCGATGCCGCTGGATAGACAGCGCGCCTTTGTCCGGCTCTTTCGGGGGAAGACCTACGACTCCGTGTGGAACTGGCTGAAGCGGCTCGGGGTCCCACGCCGCGACCGGAGCGACATCCTTCAGGACGTCTTCCTCGCCGGATACCAGAGCTTCCCCACCTACGATCCGCTCCGCGCGCGGCCCGAGCGGTGGCTCAACCGGATCACGGTCCACGTGGCCGCGCACTACCGCGATCGGGCGCACCACCGGCGCGAGGAGCTCTCGTCTTGGCAGGCCCCGCGGCGCGTCGCCGACGAGCGCCCGAACGCCGAGGAGCAGATCGACGCGGAGCAGACGCGCTCGCTCATCCTGTCGCGGCTCGGGTCGCTGGTGACCGAGGAGCAGCGGATCCTCATCGAGCACGACATCGAGGGCCTGCCGATGGCGACGATCGCCGAGCAGCACGGGATCCCGCTGTCGACCGCGTACAAGTGGCGCACCCGCGCGATCGCCTCGCTGCGCGCGCTGATCGAGGAGCCCTGCGCCGAGCGCCAGCGAACGCGGCCACCGCAAACCGCGGGGGGCCACGCCGGGCGGCCTGCGCCGCGGCGGGCCGAAGCCGCGGGCGAACGGCAGCCCGCGCCGCGGCCCGCGAAGGCCGCGGGCGAACGGCCGCCAGCGCCGCGGCCGGCGGAGGCCGCGGGCGAGCGGCAGCCCGCGCCGCGGCCCGCAAAGGCCGCGCGACGGGCGCCGCCCGCGGCTTCCGCCCGCGCGAGCGCGAAGCGGCCGGCGGCGCCCTGCCGCACGCCCCCGAGCAGCGCCCCGCTCGCCCGCAGATCCGGCGCCGAGCAGGCTCACGCGCCCGCGGGCGCGTGAGCCGTGGAGACCGCCGGCCGCCCAGAGGTGCGCCCGCGCGAGCCCCCCGCCGTCCGCGACCGGGCGTTCCGGACGCCTGCGCCTCGACGGCGCGCGAGCACCAGCGAGGCAAATCTTCAGGCCGACCGGAATTATTCAAACCTGGCCAAACCTGGCTAGCCCTGGCCAGCCCTGGCCGGCGCCGCCCCGGACCGATCGGAACGGACCGGAAGGCGATCCGGAAGAAAAAATGCCTTCGTTTCACGCACGGGCAGTCGGGGCATATCGCAGCGCGCTGCGACGCGCTATGCTGGCATCCTCACGATGTACTACTCGACCGACGACCTTCGCATTGCAGGGCTCAGGCCCTTGATCCCCCCCGCGATCCTTATCGAAGAGATCCCCGTCAGCTCCGCCGCCTCGGAGACGGTGGCGTTCACGCGCCGGGCCGCCGAGCGCGTGGTCTCGGGCGACGACGACCGGATCATCGTGGTCGTGGGCCCCTGCTCCATCCACGACCCCAAGGCCGCGCTGGAGTACGCGGCGCGGCTCCGGGAGGCGCGCGACCGGCTGAGCGACGACCTGCTCGTGATCATGCGCGTGTACTTCGAGAAGCCGCGCACCACGGTCGGCTGGAAGGGGCTGATCAACGACCCCGACCTCGACGGGAGCTTCTCGATCAACAAGGGGCTCCGCGTCGCCCGCGGGCTGCTCCGCGACATCGCCGAGCTCGGCCTCGCGAGCGCGACCGAGTTTCTGGACACGATCTCGCCGCAGTTCATCGCAGATTTCATCTCCTGGGGCGCGATCGGCGCGCGCACGACCGAGAGCCAGATCCACCGCGAGCTCGCCTCGGGGCTCTCCTGTCCCGTCGGCTTCAAGAACAGCACCGAGGGCGACGTGCAGATCGCGGTCGACGCCGTGCGGGCCGCCCGCGAGGCGCACCATTTCCTGTCCGTCACCAAGCAGGGCATCTCGGCGATCGTGGCGACGCGCGGCAACTCGGCCTGCCACGTGATCCTGCGCGGCTCGCAGCGCGGGCCCAACTACGCGCCCGAGCACGTCCGCGAGGCGGCCGACCGCCTGACCAAGGCGGGCCTGCCGCGCCGCCTGATGGTCGACTGCAGCCACGGCAACAGCCAGAAGGACCCGGCGCGCCAGCGGATCGTGGCCGAGAGCCTGGCCGACCAGCTGCGCTCCGGCTCCCGCGACATCCTCGGTGTCATGATCGAGAGCCACCTCGTGGGCGGCCGGCAGGACCTCACGCCGGGCAAGCTCCCCATCTACGGCCAGAGCATCACCGACGCCTGCCTCGGCTGGAACGACACGGTGCCGGTCCTCGAGCTGCTCGCCCAGGCGGTGCGCGACCGGCGGGCCAGCAAGGCGGCCTGACCCCGCCGCCCGGCGCGGTGTGACCCCGCCGCCCAGCCCGCCACCCCGGCGCGCCAGCCCTTTCAGAAAATTCCATCACAGGCGCAACCACGGATCGCAGCGCGGGCGGCGACGATCGCTCGCCGGCCTTGTCCGTGCATGCTCCGCGTCGCTGCCGCGCCAGGGGCGACGCGCTATGTCCCCGGAGCGCCTCGGAGGAGACCATCATTTTATCGGAGATTCTCATCATCCTGGCGCTCGTGCTCGTGAACGGCATCTTCGCGGGCGCCGAGATCGCGGTCGTCACGGTCCGCAAGACGCGGCTCGACCAGCTCATTCAGTCGGGGAGCCGCCGGGCGCGCGCGGTGAAGCGCCTGCGGGGCAACCCGGAGCGCTTCCTCGCCACCGTGCAGATCGGCATCACCATCGTCGGCGCCACCGCGAGCGCCTTCGGCGGGTCGACCCTGGCGCAGGACCTCGCGCCCTTGCTCCGCGCCGTGCCGTGGATCGGGGACGCCGCGGACGAGCTCGCGCTCGCCGCGGTGGTCGCGCTCGTCTCGTTCCTCTCGCTCGTCCTCGGCGAGCTCGTCCCGAAGTCGCTCGCGCTCCGCTCCTCCGAGCGGTACGCGCTGCTCGTCGGCCCGCCGCTCCGCGGCCTGGCCTCGCTCGCCCGCCCGCTCGTCTGGCTGCTCACGGCGAGCTCGAACCTGGTGCTGAGGCTCTTCGGCGACCGCACGAACTTCGTCGAGGCGCGCATCTCGCCCGAGGAGATCCAGCAGATCGTCGACGACGCCGCCGAGGCGGGCTCGGTCGACCGGCGCGCCGGCGAGATCGCCTCCCGCGCCCTGGATTTCGCCGGGCTCACCGCGCTCCAGGTGATGCTCCCGCGCGTCCGCGTCGTGGCGGTCCCGCGCGAGGCGACCGCCGCGGAGGTCCAGCGCGCGGTGCTGGAGCACGGCCACACGCGGATGCCGGTCTACGAGGGGTCGAACGACAACGTGATCGGCTACGTCACGACGCCGGAGGTGCTCGCGCTCCTCTGGGGCGACGGGCCGTTCTCGCTGGAGAGCGTCCTGCGCCCGGCCTACTTCGTGGTCGCGTCGATGCCGGCCGTCGACCTCCTCGCCGAGATGAAGCGGCGGCGGCTCCAGCTCGCCATCGTCGTGGACGAGCAGGGCGGCATGATCGGCATCGTCACGATGGAGGACCTCGTCGAGGAGCTCGTCGGCGAGATCTTCGCCGAGAACGAGGCGCACGCGCTCCCCACCGAGGGGATCCGCCGCGAGCCGGACGGGTCGGCGCTCGTGCCCGGCGACATGCCGGTCCACGAGCTCAGCCGGCAGCTCGAGATCGAGCTGCCGGACGACGCGCGCTGGTCCACGGTCGCGGGCCTGTGCATGGGGCTCGCCCGGCGCATCCCCGCGCCCGGCGACGTCCTCAGGACCCCGGCCGGGGCGGAGCTCCACATCGTCGACGCGAGCCCTCGGCAGATCCGCACGGTGCGGGTGCGCGTCCCACCGGAGCCGGCCGAGCGCGAGGACGAGGAGCAGCGCGACGCGGGCTGAGCGCGCGGCGAGGGGCGAGCGCGCGCGGCGGGGGCCGAGCGCGCGGCGGGGGCCGCGCGCGTCACGCCGCCGGGACGGGCGGCGCGCCGGCGGGCCTCGGCTGGAAGTGGTCGACCACCACGTACCGCCGCGCGAGGAGGCCGAAGACGAGCGCGGCGAGCAGGATGAGCGCGGCGAAGAAGAGGTACTGCATCGCGCCCGAGAACACGTTGAGCGCCGCGACGCCGGCGGTGATCAGGTTGCCGACCGTCACCGTGAGGTTCCAGAAGCTCATGATGGTGCTCTTCATCTCGCGCGGCGCCTGGGAATAGGCGAACTCGAGGCCGGTGGTGGACACCAGCACCTCGGCGAGCGTGATGAGCAGGTAGGGCCCGGCCTGCCAGAGCACGCTGAGGCTGCCGCCCGAGCCCATCGCGAGCTCGATGGCGGCGACCGCGACGAACGAGACCCCGGCGATCGCCATGCCCGCCGTCATGCGGCCGAGCGCCGTCAGGCGGACCCCGCGCCGCTCGAGGGCGGGATAGAGGATCATCGTGTTGAAGGGGATGATCAGCATCACCATGAGCGGGTTCAGCGCCATGAGCTGCGATGGGGCGAGCTTGTGGCCGAGCACCTCGAGATCCATGCGGGTCGCCTGGACGATCCAGGTCGACCCCTTCTGGTCGAACAGCGCCCAGAACACCGGGATCGGCGCGAAGATCGTCATCACCCGCAAGACGGCCTTGGCGCCCTCGACGGCGCCCTCCGGGTGCCTCCCGCGCGCCGCGTCGAGGAAGTGCCCGCCCTCGGTGGCGCCGCGCGCGCCGCGCCCGCCCCGGACGGCATCCCAGAGGACGCGAAGGAAGGAGTGCGGGTTCTTGCCGGTCGGCGGCACATGCACGTACTTGTCGCGCCCCATCCAGAACACGACCGTCGCGATCAGCATGAGCGCGCCGGGGATCCCGAACGCCACCCTCGGCCCGAACCACTCGAGCGTCTTCGGGATCAGGGCCGATGCGAAGAAGGATCCGAAGTTGATGATCCAGTAGAAGAGCGCGAACACGTGCTTGACGAGGTGCTTGTTCTCCTCGGAGAACTGGTCGCCGACGTGCGCCGAGACACACGGCTTGATCCCGCCCGAGCCGAGGGCGATGAGCGCGAGCCCGGCGTAGAAGCCGCTCGGGCTGCTCTCGAAGATGGCGAGGCAGGCGTGCCCCGCGCAGTAGATGAGCGAGAGCCAGAGGATCGTCCGGTACTTCCCGAAGAAGCGATCGGACAGGAAGCCGCCGAGGAGCGGGAAGAAATAGCAGGCGCTCACGAACAGGTGGTAGTTGGCCTTGGCCACGTGCTCGTGGATCAGCATGTAGTTGATGAGGAAGAACGTCAGGATGTTCTTCATGCCGTAGAAGCTGAAGCGCTCGCACCCCTCGTTTCCGATGATGTATTTGATCTGCGGGGGGAATCGGTCGGTGCTCGAAGCGGTTTGCGTCATGGCAGGGCCCTCGCTCGCGCCTGCGCCGTCCTAGACCGCCTCCCGCGCCCGGGCAATCCGCGCGTCGCCCTCGCCTCCCCTCCTCCTCGCTCCTCGCTCCGCGCGCCGCGGCGCCCGCCGCCGGCGCCGCCGCCCCTCACCCGCCTCGGCCGGGCGCGCTCTGCCCCCTGTCCCCGCGCAAACACTCCGCCTCGAATGCCCGGTGCGAAATGCCCCGCTGCGGCGAGGCGCCGCGGGAGCGCGCCGCCCGCCCGGCCCGCCGCCGCCGCCGTGAAATCCGGTACGCGCATTGCTTTACAACCCCGAGGATCGTCGAGCAGGCATCGAGAGCTCTCATGACCAGGCCACCCGGCCGCACCGCCGGGCGCGCGCGGTCGTCGGCTTCTCCCGCGCCGTGACGCGCCGCTCGCGCGCATCCAGCAGGAGCCAGACACCATGAAATGGTCATTCAGGGTCGCCAGGATCGCCGGTATCGACGTCAACGTGCACGCGACCTTCGGGCTCATCGTCGCCCTCGGAGCGCTCCAGTGGAGCGGCCACCACGGCGCCCGGGGGGCGCTGTTCGGCGCCGCGCTGATGCTGGCGCTCTTCGCCTGCGTGGCCCTGCATGAGCTCGGTCACAGCCTGGTGGCCAGGCGCTTCGGGCTCACCGTGCGCGAGATCCTGCTCCTGCCCATCGGCGGCGTCGCGATGTTCGCGGGCCGCCCGCAGAAGCCGCTCCACGAGCTGCTCATCGCGCTCGCCGGCCCCGCCGTGAACGTGGTCCTCGCCGCCGTCCTCCTGGTCGTGACCGGCGCGCTCGGCTTGCTCTCGGAGCTCCCCTCGCTCGGGACGGGGGCGAGCCCGTCGCTGCCCACGGCGCTGCTCTGGCTCCTCGGCGCCAACGTGGCGCTCGCCGTCTTCAACATGATCCCGGCGCTGCCCCTCGACGGCGGGCGCGTGCTCCGGGCCGGCCTCTCGATGGCGATCGGCCCCGCGCGCGCGACCTCCGCGGCGGCCGCGATCGGGCAGGTCATCGCGGTGGCCCTGTTCGCCCTCGCCGTGCTCTCGGGCCACCTCGTGCTCGCCTTCATCTCGGTGCTCGTGTTCCTCGGCGCGACGCAGGAGCGGACCACGGAGCGCGCGCGGTCGATCCTCGGCGTCGTCCCCGTCGGCCGCGCCTACAACCGGCGCGCCATCGCGCTGTCGCCCTGCGATCGCGTGAGCGACGCCGCCGAGCACATCCTCACGACCTACCAGACCGACTTCGCGGTCCTGCTCGACGGGCAGCCGATCGGCGCCTTGACGCGGGGCGACGTGGTCCGCGCGCTCGCCGAGGGCGCGGGCGGCGCGTACGTCGCCGGGATCATGCGGCGCGACGTCCCCCGCGTGGACGCCGACCGCTCGCTCGACGACGTGATGCGGCTCATGTCCGAGAAGAGCGCCCCTGTGGCCGCGGTGTACGACGGTGAAAGGTACCTGGGCCTCATCAGCCAAGACGACATCGCCGAGGCGCTCGCGCTCCTGCAGTTCCTGCCGGCCTCGCGGCTCGGCGGCGCCCCGTCGCCGGCGGCGCCGCGCACGCAATGGACCTGACGACCTGACGCCGTGACGCAGGCCTCCAGACCGCAGCGGCGCCGACGCGGCGCGCGCCGGCACGATCTACGCGCAGGATCGGGCTGCAAGCATTGACAGCCCGGAAGGCCATCAGCGTATCCTCCCCGGTAGCTCTTCGTTACGACCCCCCGTCGCCGGCATCTCTGCCGAGGGAAGGCTCATGGAAAAGGTCAAATCGCGCTTCAGGCTTGCGCCGACGTACACCCTGCTCTGGCTCGCCGCGGCGGTGCTCGCCTCCGTGGCGTCGTGCTCGGATGGCGGTCCTACCACGAACGAGTGCATCGCTCCCGAGACGCAATGCGACGGCGTCTGCGTCGACACGAGCTCGAACTCCAGCCACTGCGGCGCGTGCGGCGCGACGTGCTCGAGCGGGCAGGTCTGCAGCGCGGGCGCTTGCGTGGCCGTGTGCGAGTCCGGGCAGACGCTGTGCGGCGACCGCTGCGTCGACGTCGACACCGACGAGGCGCACTGCGGCAGCTGTAACCACGCGTGCGAGGAGGGGCAGACCTGCCAGGGCGGCGACTGTCAGGGCGACTGCGCCGGGGGGCGCACCGAGTGCGGCGGCGCGTGCGTCGACACCGCGTCCGACCCGGCGAACTGCGGCGACTGCGGCGCCGCGTGCGAGGAGGGGCAGGTCTGCGAGGGCGGCGCCTGCCAGGAGGAAGGGTGCTCGAGCGGGCTCGCCGACTGCGGCGGCGCCTGCGTCAACCTCGCCAACAACGAGTCGCACTGCGGCAGCTGCGGGACCGAGTGCACCGACGGGCAGACGTGCGTGGCGGGCGAGTGCAGGGACGGCTGCGGCTCCGGGCTCACGGCGTGCGGCGAGGCCTGCGTCGACGTCCAGACCGACGCCGCGAACTGCGGCGGCTGCGGGACCGAGTGCAACGACGCGCAGGTCTGCCAGGCCGGCATGTGCGCGTGCACGGTGGGCCCGAACCAGGACCTCGGCAACGCCGTGCCGCAGACCGCGAGCGGCACGACGGTCGGCCTGCCGAACGCCTACGCCCCCACGTGCGTGTCCGCGAGCTCGAGCGAGCACATCTACGCGTTCACCGCGGCGACCGCGGGCGTCTACTCGTTCGACGCCAGCAGATCCGGGTACAACGTCGTCCTCGCCCTGCTCGACGCCACGGGCTGCGCCGAGATCGGCTGCGCCGCCGACTCGAGCGCGCCCCTCACGGCGGATCTGGCCACGGGCCAGACCGTCTACATCGTGGTCGACGGCGCGGACGGCGAGGCGGGCACGTTCGAGCTGGCGATCTCGCGGGCGAGCGAGCCGAGCTGCCCGGCGGGCGCGTTCACCGGCTTCGTGCCGCAGACGATCACCGGCAGCACGGTCGGCCGGCCCAGCAGCGTGCGGCCCACCGCGACGGAGGCCTGCCCCAGCGCCGCCAACGCCCCCGACGCGGGGTACTCGTTCACGGCGCAGGTCGCCGGCGACTACGTCTTCGATACGTACGGGTCCGCGTTCGACACGGTGGTCCACGTGCACGACGCCACGTGCCGGGGGACGCAGCTCGCGTGCAACGACGACACGCGGGTCGAGCAGTCGGAGGTCACCGTGACGCTCGCCGCGGGCCAGACGGTCGTGGTCGTGGTGGACGGGTCCCGCGACGCGAGCGACGGCGCGTTCAGCCTCACCGTCCGGCACGCCGTCCCGCCGCCGGTCTGCGACGACGCGGGCGTGTGCGGGGACGGCAGCTCGGGGTGCGTCCGGTGCGCGTTCGACGGCAACTGCCGCGACGAGCTCGCGGCCTGCAGCGAGCGCGATGCGTGCGTCAACTTCATCGACTGCTACGTCACGTGCGGACCGGACACCGACTGCAAGGAAGCCTGCGTCGCCCGCGATCCGGAGAGCGCCGCGATCTACAACGCGGCCATCCAGTGCGCCTACTGCGACGAGTGCGCGGACTCCTGCAGCGGCGCCTCCCCGGTCGTGTGCCGGTGAGCCGCGGCGCCAAATAGAACGAGCGCGGTGGCCGTGGTAGGAGCGCGTCGATGCGGCGCATCCTCCTCCACGGCCACTTCTGGACGATCGCTCCCTGGCTCAAGCATCAGCTCCGCGCGCCGTCGCTCCCCCCTTCCTCCCCGTTCTCGGTGAACGTCGATGAGTCGTCGGCCGGGCCCGTCCGGCTGCTCGGCCGGGTCCGCCACCGCGAAGGCGCGACGTCGATCCTCGTCGCGGTCCACGGCCTCGGCGGCACGCTGGAGAGCCACTACGTGGTCGAGGCCGCCGCGCAGGCCGAGCGCGCCGGGCTCTCGTGCTTGCGCGTCAACCTGCGCGGCGCCGGGGGCGACGGCGCCGATCTCTACCACGCTGGCCTGTTCTCCGATCTGCACGCCGCCATCGCCTCCCCCGAGCTCGACCGGTACGAGCGGGTGCTCGTCGTCGGCTACTCGCTCGGCGGGCACATCGCGCTCCGCTATGCCGCGTCCGGCGCGCTCGACCCGCGGGTCCGCGCCGTGGCCGCGATCTGCCCGCCGCTCGATCTCGAGCAGTCCGTCGCGGCGATCGATCAGCCGGAGCGCTGGGTGTACCGCTGGCACGTGCTGTCGGCGCTGAAGGAGATGTACAGCGCCGTGGCGTCCCGCCGCGCCATGCCCCTGCCCGTCCGGGAGGCGCTCGCGATCCGCACGATCCGCGAGTGGGACCGGCGCATCATGACGCCGCGGTTCGGTTATCCGAGCCCGGAGGCGTATTACTCGAGCGAGAGCGCCGCCCCGCGCCTCCGCGACCTCGCCGTTCCGTCGCTGATCGTCGCGACGGAGGCCGACCCCATGGTGCCGCTCGACACGGTGCGGCCGGCGCTCGAGGCCTACCCGCGCTCGCCGCTGCTCGACGTCCAGTGGCTCCGGTTCGGCGGGCACGTGGGCTTCCCGCAGACGCTGAGCCTCGGGTTCGGGGGCGCGCCGGGCCTCGAATCCGAGGTCATCCACTGGCTGCAGGGGCGCTGACGCGCCGGCGCGCGCGCCAGAGGCCGCGCCGCCGCGCGCGGCCGCTTCACGCCCGCGGCGCGGCGGGCTTCAGCGCGTAGACGTCGACGTCCACGCCCGGGCTGAAGAGCACGTGCGGGGCCCCCTGGGGGGCGGGCAAGCCGGCCGCGGCCACGACGCTCTCCTCGACGTGGCTCACCTCGGCGCGGTGCAGCGGATAGGGCGCGTGGTGCACCTGCCCGACCTCGAGCGCGCCCCGGCTCGACGCGAACAGCAGGTACCGCTCGGCCAGGAAGTGCTCGAGCGTCCCCGGCGCGGCGACGCCCCCGTCGATCGGCGCGCCGACGCGGTAGCGCGCCTCGAAGCGCGCGGGCAAGGGGCCGGGCCAGCGCCGCTCGCTGCGGTAGTGGACCTCGCCGCCCCGCGGCTCGAGCGCCATCGAGGCGTAGTGATACGGCAGGTGCCAGCCGGCGCGGGCCACGAGGACCGCGAGCGCCTTGGCCGCGTCCAGGCTGAAGAACCACACGCCCGGATCGCGCCCCGCCCGGTGCACGTAGGTGCGGACGTTGAGCTCGTGGAAGTTCGAGATCCCCGGGACGCTCGGCGACCACCACGGCGTGACGTCGCGCATGGTGAAGGCGACGACGCCGACGTAGGCCCTGCCCTCGAACGTGTCGAGCTCGAGCGCCGGCGGCACGACGGCGCGGAGCGCAGAGGCCGGCGTCTCCCAGTGGAGGAAGAGCAGATCTCTCCAGCGCTGGAAGCCCGCCGGGCGGCCCGGCGGGCGGAGCGTGGGGGCGAGTCGGTCCATGGCGCCCGGAGCGTAGGGCAGCGCGGCGGAAAGATCTCCTCTCGCGGCGGGCGACGCCATGGGGATATCCTGCGCGCGGAGAGCGGACGTAAGCGGGCGTAAACGGACGACACGCGGACGACGACGGAGCGGAGGCAGGATGAAGAAGCTCATCAATGCGCCGGACGATCTGGTCGGCGAGGCGCTCGAGGGCATGGCGCTGGCCCACGGCGAGCTCCTCCGGGTGAACGCCGCGCCGCTCTTCGTCACGCGGGCGGAGGCGAAGGCCAGGGGCAAGGTCGCCCTCCTCTCCGGCGGCGGCAGCGGGCACGAGCCGCTGCACGCGGGGTTCGTCGGGCGCGGCATGCTCGACGCCGCCTGCCCAGGCGCCGTGTTCACGAGCCCGACGCCCGACCAGATCTTCGAGGCGACGCGGGCCGTCGACGGCGGGGCCGGCGTGCTCCACATCATCAAGAACTACACCGGCGACGTCATGAACTTCGAGATGGCCGCCGAGCTCGCCGGCGAGGCGGGGATCGCGGTCGAGGGCGTGATCGTGAACGACGACGTGGCGGTCGAGGACAGCCTCTACACGGCGGGGCGGCGCGGCGTCGGGACGACCGTCCTCGCGGAGAAGATCTGCGGCGGCGCCGCCGAGGCCGGCCTGCCGCTCGGCGAGGTGGCGGCGCTGTGCCGGCGGGTCAACGCGCACGGCCGCAGCATGGGGGTCGCGCTCTCCGCCTGCACCGTGCCGCACGCCGGCAAGCCGTCGTTCGAGCTCGGCCCGGGCGAGATGGAGGTCGGCATCGGCATCCACGGCGAGCCCGGCCGGCGTCGAGCCCAGCTGGAGCCGGCGGATGGCGTGGCCGAGCTCCTGATGCAGCCGATCCTCGACGACCTGCCGTTCAAGCAGGGCGACGACGTGCTCCTGTTCGTCAACGGCATGGGCGGGACGCCGCTCATCGAGCTCTACGTCGTCTACCGCAAGGCCCACGCGATCGCGCGCGAGCGCGGCCTCAAGGTCGCGCGCAGCCTCGTCGGGTCGTACATCACGTCGCTCGAGATGGCCGGCGTGTCGGCGACCGTCCTCCGGCTCGACGACGAGATGATCCGCTTCTGGGACGCCCCGGTGCACACGCCGGCGCTCCGCTGGGGGGCCTGAGCGATGCAGACCCTGAGCGGCGAGCACATCGCGGCGTGGCTCGAGCGCGCGGCCGAGGTCCTGGAGCGCGAGAAGGCGTTCCTGACCGAGCTCGACGCGGCGATCGGCGACAGCGATCACGGGGTCAACATGGCGCGCGGCTTCGCGGCGGTGCGCGACCGGCTCGGCCGCCTCGATCGCGCGGACATCGGCGCGCTCCTCCGGGACGTGGGGATGACGCTGCTGTCGACCGTCGGCGGGGCGAGCGGGCCGCTGTACGGCACGCTCTTCCGCGACGCGGGCCAGCGCGTGGCCGGCGCCGCGGCGCTCGACCTCGCGGCCCTGGCGGGCTGCCTCGAGGCGGGCCTCGAGGGCGTGCGGCGCCGGGGCAAGGCGTCGCCCGGCGACAAGACGATGGTCGACGCGCTCGTCCCTGCCGTCGACGCGCTCAAGGCGGCGCTGAGCGCGCCCGGGGCCGCGGACGGCGCCGCGCTCCGGGACGCGCTCGGCCGCGCCGCCGATGCGGCGCGGGCCGGGGTGGAGGCGACCGTGCCGCTCATCGCCCGCAAGGGCCGTGCGAGCTACCTCGGAGAGCGCAGCGCTGGGCACCAGGACCCCGGCGCCACGTCGTGCTGGCTCTTGCTGCGGAGCCTGGCCGCGACGGCAGGCGCATGAGCGGGGCGGCGGGCCGCGTCGGGCTCGTCCTGGTCTCGCACAGCCGCGCGCTCGCCGAGGCCACCGAGGCGCTGGCCCGCCAGATGACCGGCGAGTCGGTCGCCATCGCGTGCGCGGCGGGCGCGGGCGACGGCGGCGCCGAGCTCGGCACCGATGCGACCGCCATCGCCGCGGCGATCGAGCGCGTCTGCGGGCCGGCCGGCGCCGTCGTGCTGATGGACCTCGGCAGCGCGATCCTGAGCGCCGAGACGGCGCTCGAGCTCGTGGATCCGGAGCTCGGCGCGCGCACGCGCCTCACGGGCGGGCCGATCGTGGAAGGCGCGGTCGCCGCCGCCGTGCGGGCGGCGGCGGGCGGCACGGTCGAGCAGGTGGCCGCGGAGGCGCGGCGGGCGCTCGAGCCGAAGGCCGCGCAGCTCGGCGAGGGCGAGCGCCCCGCGGCGGACGCGGCGGCCGCGGGCGCGCCGGCCGTGGCGGTCGACGTCGCGATCGCCGATCCGAGCGGCCTGCACGCGCGCCCGGCCGCGCAGCTCATCGCGCGCGCGGCGGCGTTCGACGCGGCGATCACCCTGGAGAACGTGACCGCCGGCCGCGGGCCGGTGGCGACGTCGAGCCTGATCGCGCTCGCCTCGCTCGGGGCGCGCCGCGGCGACGTGCTGCGCCTGCGCGCGACCGGCCGGCAGGCGGCCGAGGCGGTCGCGGCGCTCGCCGCGCTCGTGCAGCGCGAGGCGCCGGCGGGCGCGGCGGCGGCGCCCGCCACGTCGGGCCTCGCCACCCCGGTCGCGCCGGGCGTCGCGCTCGGGCCGCTCGTGCGGCTCGTGCGCGTGCTCCCGGACATCCCCGAGACCACGGTCGACGACCCCGCGGCCGAGGCCGCGCGGCTGCGGCGGGCGCTCGAGATCGCGGCGCTGGACCTCGGGAACGCGCTCCGCGGCAGCGACATCCTCGAGGCGCACCAGGCGCTGCTCTGCGACCCGGCCCTCGTCGACGAGGCCCTGTCGCGCATCGATCGGGAGCGCTGCAACGCCGCCTGGGCCTTCCGCCTGGCCATCGAGGCCGCGGCCACGATCTACCGGCAGCTCGACGACCCGTACCTGCGGGCGCGCGAGGCGGACGTCCACGACGTGGGCGACGCGGTGGTGCGCGCCCTGCTCGGCGGCGCCGCGGCCACGCTGCCCGAAGGGCCGCCGGCCGTCGTCGTGGTCGACGATCTCACGCCGTCGGAGGCCGCGCGGCTCGACGCGGCGCGCGTGCTCGGGGTCATCGACCGGCGCGGCGGCCCGACGTCGCACGCCGCCATCCTGCTGCGCGCCGCCGGCATCCCCGCGGTGGCGGGGGCCGCGGCGCTTGTGCCCGACGGCGGCGGCGCGCGCGCCGGCCTGGACGGCGCGACCGGCGAGGTGTGGCTCGACCCCGATCCCGAGACCGCGGCCGAGATCGAGCGGCGGCGGACGGCCCTTCGCGCGTCGCGGCGCCCGCCGGGCGCCCGCGACGGGCGCCTGCGCCTCGCGTGCGGGCGCGAGGTCGAGCTGTGGGCGAACGTGGCCGGGCCCGCGGACGCGCGGGCCGCGCGCGAGGCCGGCGCCCTCGGCGTCGGGCTGCTGCGCACCGAGATGCTGTTCCTGGGCCGCGTGGACGAGCCGGGCGAGGCCGAGCAGGCGGGGCTGCTCGCGGAGATCTTCGCGGCGTTCGCGGGCGCGCCGATCGTGGTCCGCACGCTCGACGCGGGCGGCGACAAGGCGCTGCCCTACCTCGAGCTCGACGCCGAGACGAACCCCAGCCTGGGCGTCCGCGGGGTCCGCCTCTCGCTGGCGCGGCCGGCGATGCTCGAGGCGCAGCTCCGCGCGATCCTCGTCGCCGGGCGCGGCCACGACGTCCGCGTGCTGATCCCGATGGTCTCGACCGCCGCGGAGGTGGTCGCGGTGCGCGCCGCGCTCGAGCGCGCGCACGAGGCGCTCGCGGCCGCGGGCCTGCCGCACCTCTGGCCGGTGGCCACGGGGATCATGGTCGAGGTGCCGTCGGCGGCGCTGATGGCCGAGCGCCTCGCGCGGCAGGCCGATTTCTTCAGCATCGGCACCAACGATCTGACGCAGCACACGCTGGCGGCCGAGCGCGGGCACCCGCGGCTGCACGCGCTCTCGGATCCGGCGCACCCGGCGGTGCTGCGGCTCGTGCGCGCGGTGGTGGAGGCGGGGCACGCCGTGGGGCGGCCCGTCTCGGTGTGCGGCGAGGCCGCCGGCGATCCCGGCGTCGCGCCGCTCCTGGTCGGCCTCGGCATCACGCGGCTCAGCATGTGCGCCTCCGCCTTCGACGCGGTGGAGGACGCGCTCGCCGGGGCCTCGTTCGCGGAGCTCGCCGCCGTGGCCGAGGAGGCGCTCGCGGTCGACGACGCGGCGGCGGCCCGCGCCGCCCGCGCGGCGGCGCGGCGTCCGGGCTGACGGCCCGGCGGCGCGGAGGAATTCAACAGCTTGCAACACTCGCCGGTTCCGCCGAGGGCGACCTGGAAGAGCACGGCATGCAGCAAGAGGAGAGACCGCCAGACGGTAAGGGGACAGCGGGGAGATGATATCTCTAGAGCGGGTCTCGGCTGGGACTGAGACACCGTCATCCGTCTCTCGTCCCCGTCTTTCGTTCTCCGTTCCCGTCTCCCCTCTCCCCTCTCCCTCTCCCCTCTCCCTCTCCCCTCTCCCCTCTCCCGTCTTCGTGCGCGTCCTTCGTGCGCGTGCGCGTGCGCGCTGATTCCGGGGAGTCGCGCACGCGCACGCGCACGAAAGAGCGAAGACGGAAGACGGAAGACGGAAGACGGAAGACGGAAGACGGAAGACGAGAGATGGCCGACGTGTCAGTCCCAGCCCATAACCACTCTACAGCGCCCCTGCCGGCCGCGCGTCCTCGTGCGCGGAGCGCGCGGTGGCGTCCTCCGCCGGCTGCGGACCGCGGACGGGGTGGCCGAGCAGGCACGTGCCCTCGCCGGGCAGCTCCGTCCCCGGATCGCACTCGGCGAGCTCCCAGCCGCGCGCCTGCTCGGCGTCCGTCCCGGAGAGGTCGGCGCCCCGGAGGTTCGCGGCGCTCAGATCGGCGCCCTCGAAGGTCGACTCGATCAGGGCGGCGCCCGAGAGGTCCGCCCCCACGAGGCGCGCATTCCGGAAGCTCGCCTGCGTGAGATCGGCGCGCGAGAGGTCGAGCCCTGACAGATCCAGCCCGTCGAAGCCGCGGTGGCCGCTCCGCGCGAGCAGGCGCACGGCCGCGGCCCGATGCGCGGCGTCGCCCGAGGAGAGCGTCGCGCGCAGCCGGAAGACGGCGAGGCGCGACGGGTCCAGGCCGTGGACGAGCGTCGCGGCGAGCGCGGCCAGCACGAGGCGGGCGCCGAGGGCGCGCGCGGCGCCGCGCTCGGCGCCGAAGGGCGGCAGCGCGAAGGTCAACAGCGCCGCGCCCAGCGCGCCGCCGGCGTGCGCCGCCCACAGGAGCCCGGGCGGCGGGACCTTCGCCAGCGCGACCGCAGCCGCCAGGGCGAGGAGCAGCGCGCCGCCGGCGAGCGCGAGGCGGACCTCGAGCGACCGCGCGAGCAGGGGCCCATCCGGCGCCGGGCGTGAGCCGGCGGCCACGGCGGCGCGCCGGGCCGGCAGCGGCTCGGCCGGCTCGCCGGCCCGGCGCGACGCCCCGGCGGCCGCGCCGGGCCGGCGCGCGTCAGGCGAACCGGTCAGCCGCTGCGATTCGGGCGGTGCCGACATCCGTTGGGAGGACGGTGCCGCGGACAGCCGCTGCGAGTCCGGCGCCGTCCCCAACCGCTGTGATTCGGGAGGCGCCGACACCCGCTGCGACGACGGTGCCGCGGACAGCCGCCGCGAGTCCGGCGCCGCCCCCAGCCGCTGCGAGTCCGGCGCCGCCCCCAGCCGCCGCGAGTCCGGCGCCGCCCCCAGCCGCTGCGAGTCCGGCGCCGCCCCCAGCCGCCGCGAGTCCGGCGGCACGGTGCGGCGGCTCCGCTCGGCGCTCGCCGGGGCCGCGTCCGCGCTCACGAGCGCCTCGCGCAGCGGCGACGCGAACGAAGCGACGTCGTCGAACGACGCGCCCGCGCTCGCGAGCGCCAGGATGGCCTCCTCGTCGAGGCCGGAGCGCGCGCACGCCGCCGAATCGACGCGCGCGCCCGCGAGCGAGCTCGCCGACGAGAACGAGCGCGGGAGCTTGGCCCCGCGCAGATCCGCGGCCGTGAGCAGCGCACCGCCGAGCAGCGCCCCCGAGAGATCGGCCCAGCGCAGGTCGGCGCCGGTGAGGTCGGCGTTCACGAGCGACGCCGTGTCCAGCCGCGCCCCCGCGAGGTTCGCGCCGGGGAGCTTGGCCCCGTCGAGGCGCGAGCCGGCGAGGTTCGCGCCCTGGAGATCGGCGCTCGGCAGGTGCGCGGCCGCGAGATCCGCGCCGGGGAGCTCGATCGCGGCGCTCTCACCGCCGCGGCGCGCCGAGAGGGCGCCGAACAGCCTGTGCAACGCTGAGGTATCCACGGGCGCGCCGCCTACTCGTCCGGGTCGATGGAGCCGACCGCGCTCGCGAACACCACCTGCCCGTCCTTCATGTAGCCGTCCAGCGCGAACCACGCGTGCGTGCCGTCCGCGTCGAGATCGCCTCGCGCGTAAGCGGCCCACCGCCTGTTCAGCGGCACGTCCTCCGGAAAGTGATTGACCGACACGGGCATGGGAGAGCCGCCGAGCCGATATCGATACTGGTACGACTGAGGGTGGCTGACCTCGAATCCTAGGCACAGCCAGCCCGCCGTCGGGCTCCCGGTGTTGTAGTCCACGCCCGGGCGGGGGTCGGGCCGGTATTTGACGCCCTGCACGCGATAAAACGCGTTGGGCACCGTGACCGCATCGCTGCACAGCGGCTCGGACGCGGCCCCGTCCGACCTCGCCTGGAGGCGGTCGGCCGACGCGACAACCGCCCTGGCGATGCCGCCGATCGTCTGCTTGGCCTCGGCCGACGTGGCGAACACCAGGTATTTCGACACCCCCTGGGTGGCGAGCGCGGCCAGGAGCGCCACGAGCCCGCCCGCGAGCATCACTTCGACGAGGGTGAAACCCCGTCGTCCCCGCCCCCGAGATGCCTTATCGACTTCAGCTCGGAAATTCCTTACCACGATACACCTATAACCGGAGCCTTGCTCGCTGAACAGGCAGATCCCTGGGGGATGGGCCACAGCAAACGCCGTTTGGTCGGGTGTTGTGGGGAGCGCGGCCGTTGAGGCGGCGCGTCTCCCACGTCAGCCACAGCGAACGACGTTGGGTCGCGGGCCGTAGCGAGCGCGGCAGTTCCAGCGGCGCGCTCCCAGGGAGCCTGTGTTGTGTGGAGAGGCGGGGCCGGGGCGCGCGCGGCGCGCTGCGGCGGGGCGCGGCGAGCCGCTCGGAACGGCCGCGAGCGCTGCGGACGGGACGTCGGCTCAGGCGCGCGGGCCGGCGGTCTTCGGCGGCGGGTCGCCTGCGAGGAAGGCCTCGAGCGCGTCGGCGATGCGCTCGCCCGTCTTGCCGTCCCACCCCTCGGGCACCGTGCCTCGCTTGCCGCGGCCGTCGAGGATGGCGTCGACCTCGCGCGCGATGAGCGCGGCGTCGAGCGCGACGACGGTGTTGGTGCCCTGCGTCACGGTGATCGGCCGTTCGGTGCCCTGGCGCATCGTGAGGCAGGGGATCCCGAGCGCGGTCGTCTCCTCCTGGATGCCGCCGGAGTCGGTGGCGACGAGCAGCGCATTGCCCATCACGGTCACGAAATCGTCGTACCCGAGCGGCTCCATGATCCGGAGCCCCTTCGTCTCCCGGAGGCGCGACGACAGCCCGAACGACTCGGCGCGCGCGACCGTGCGCGGGTGGACGGGGAACACGGTGGGCAGGCGCTCGGCGATCGCGGTGAGCGCGTCGAGCGTCTCGGCGAGCCGCTCGGCGCTGTCGACGTTGGCGGGGCGGTGGAGCGTCGCGATGGCGTACTTCTTCGGCTGGAGGCCGAAGCGCGAGAGCGCGTCGGTCTGCCGCTTCAGCGCGTAGTGGACCGAGTCGATCATCACGTTGCCGACGAACCGGATCCGCTCCGGGGCGATGCCCTCGGCGAGCAGGTTGGGGTGGGCGTCGTGAGAGGGCGTGAGCAGGAGATCGGAGAGCTGGTCGGTGAGGACGCGGTTGATCTCCTCGGGCATGGTCCAGTCGCGCGAGCGGAGGCCGGACTCCACGTGGACGACCGGGATGCCGAGCTTCGACGCCGCGAGCGCGGCGGCCAGGGTGCTCGTGACGTCGCCGACCACGACAACCACCTTGGGCCGGTGCTCGATCAGGTCGGCCTCGGTGCCGACGAGGACCGCGGCCGTCTGCTGGGCGTGCGAGCCGCCGCCCGCCTTGAGCGTGTGATCCGGCGTCGGCAGGCCGAGGTCGCGGAAGAACACGTCGCTCATCGTCGTGTCGAAGTGCTGGCCTGTGTGGAGCAGCCGCATCGGGAGGCCGCGCGCCTTGAGGGCGCGGCAGATGGGGGCGAGCTTCATGAAGTTCGGGCGCGTCGCGGCGACGAGGTAGATCATGTCGACCGAGGAGCATGCCGCGGTATGCGGCGCGGCACCAGCGTTTTGAGGGAGCCGGGAGGGAGGCTGCGCGCGCCGAGATCGCTCCGCCTCGCTCCGCGCCGCCTCGCACGTCTCGCACGTCTCGCGCGTCCTCCGCGCCCTGCGCGCCTTGCGCCCCCGCCGCCGCGCCGATAGCCTGGCCGTGCCGAGCCCGTCGCCGACAAGGCAGCGCCATGAGCATGCCAGATGATCTCCCGCTCCAGACAGGCGACGTCCTCAAGGGGAAGTACCGTGTCGTGCGGGTGATCGGGGCGGGCGGCATGGGCGCCGTCCTCGAGGCGCACCACCTCGTCCTCAACCAGCGTGTCGCGATCAAGCTCGTGCTCCCCGACGCGGCGAAGCGCGACGGGAGCGTGCAGCGCTTCCTGCGGGAGGCGCGCGCGGCGAGCAGCCTGCGGAGCGAGCACGTGGCCCGGGTGCTCGACGTCGACACGCTCGACGGGGGCCTGCCCTACCTCGTGATGGATCTCCTGGAGGGCGCCGATCTCTCGGCCCGGCTCCGGTCGGAGGGGCGGCTGCCGATCGAGGAGGCGTGCGAGATCGGCGTGCAGATCTGCGAGGCGCTGTCCGAGGCGCACGCGCGCGGGATCGTGCACCGGGACATCAAGCCGGGGAACCTCTTCGTCACGCGGCGCGCCGACGGCAGCCCGCTCGTCAAGGTGCTCGACTTCGGCATCGCCAAGCACCTCGGGCCGGCGGAGGCGATGGGCGCGGAGAGCCTGACGAGCCAGAACGCCCTCGTGGGCTCGCCGCTCTACATGTCGCCCGAGCAGATGCGCTCGTCCCGCGGCGTGGACACGCGCAGCGATCTCTGGTCGCTCGGCGTGGCGCTGTACCAGGCGCTGTCCGGCAAGCTGCCGTTCGAGGCCGAGACGTTCGGGGAGCTGATCCTCTGCGTGATGCAGGAGCGCCCCGCGCCGCTGTCGTCCCTGCGCGGGGAGCTGCCCGAGGCGCTGAGCCGGGCGGTGATGCGGTGCCTGGAGCGCAGCCCGGACGACCGGTGGCAGGACGTCGCGGCGCTCGCGGCCGCGCTCGCGCCGTTCGCCCCGGCGCGGTGCCGGCCGCTGGTCGACCGCGCCCAGGCGACGCTCGCCGCGAGCGAGCGCGGCTCGCGCCCGGCGCTGCCGGACGGGCAACCGCCGGCGGTCGACCTCGCCCCCGCCGCGGGCACGCCGTTCGGGTCGGCCACGACGCTGCCGGCGGCGTCCGCGCTGCCGGTGTCCTCTACCCTGCCGGCGAGCCCCTTCGTCTGCGCTGCGGCCACGCCGCCGGCCGACTCCAGCCAGCGGCGCTCGGCCGCGGCGGACGCGGGAGCGGAGGACCCGGGTCAGCCCGCCGAGCGGCCTGGCGAGACCGAGCTCGCGGCCGAGCCCGGGATGAAGGGCGCGTCCGCGCCGATGACGCAGACCGCCGACCCGTGGTCGGACAGCCGGCGCCCGCCGGAAGGGCGAGCGCACCCGCGCTGGTTGCAGCGGGCCGGCGCCGCCTCCGCGATCGCGGGGCTGGCCGTGGCGGCGCTGCTCTGGGCGCGACAGCAGCCGGCCGCGGAGACCGCGGACACGGCCGCGGCCGAGCCCTCGCCGCCTCCAGCGCAGGCTGCGCCCGAGCCGATCGAGGCGCGCTCCGGGCCCGAGCCGGTTCGCGCGCAGGCTGCGCCCGACCCGCGCCCGCCGCTGGACGACATCGCGACGGCGTCGCCCGCCCCAGCGCTCGCGGCGTCGATCGCGCCCGCTCCAGCCGCCCTCACGGCCGCGCCGGGCCCCGCTGCCGCCCCGCCGGCCCGCAGCGCCCCGGTCCGCGCTGGCGCTTCCCCTCCCGACGCGCGCCCTGCCACGCCGCGCGCCGCCGCCCCCGCACCCACTGCCGCCGCGCCGCGCCCCGCCGCGCCCCTCCCGGACGCCTCCGCATCCACCGCCGCCTCTGCGGCCGGCGCGCCGGCCGGCGACGGCGTCCCCAACTACGGTGGCCGTAAATGAGCCGGCGCCGCGCGGCGAGGCGGGGCTCCGCCGCGCTCGCGCTCGCGGCCGCGCTCGCAGCTGGCCCCCGGTCGTCGCGCGCACAGGCGGGCGGCGACGCGGCCGCTGCAGAGGTCCTCTTCGAGCAGGCGATCGCGCTGATGAGGCAGGGCGACTACGCGCAGGCGTGCCCGCGGCTCGCCGAGAGCCAGCGGCTCGACGCCGGCGTGGGCACGCTCCTGTACCTCGCCGCCTGTTACGAGCGGCTCGGCAAGACCGCCAGCGCGTGGGCCACCTACCGCGAGGCGGCCGACGCGGCCCGCCGCCAGGGCCAGGCCGATCGCGAGCAGCAGGCCCGCGAGGGCGCCGCGGCGCTCGAGGCGCGGCTCTCGCGGCTGCTCGTCGAGGTCCCCGCGGGCAGCGCCGCGCCGGGGCTGTCCGTGCGGCGCAACGGCCAGGAGCTCGCCCCGGTGCTCTGGGGGACCGCGACGCCGGTCGATCCGGGCGCCTACACGGTGGAGGCGAGCGCGCCGGGCAGGCTCCCGTGGTCGACAACGGCGGCGGTCGACCCGGCCGGCGGGACCGCGACCGTCACCGTACCGCCCCTCGCAGCCGCACCGCCTCCGCCGGGCGCGCGGCCCGTCGCGCCTGCGGGCGCGACCGCAGCGCGGGCAGCGCCGCCCGCGCGCCCCGCGCCCCGCGAGGCGGCCGGCATGCCCGCGCAGCGGCTCGCCGCGATCATCGCGGCCGGCGCCGGCGTGGTCGGCATCGGGGTGTCGGTCGGCCTGGGGTTCGGGGCACGCGCGCGCTTCGAGGAGGCGGCGCCGTACTGCGATGGCGACACCTGCGACGACGAAGGGATCGAGCTCCGCGGCGACGCCGTCGATCTGGCCCAGGCCGGCACCGTCGTCTTCCTCGTGGGCGCGGCCGCGGTGGCAGCGGGCGGGATCCTCTGGCTCACCACCCCATCGCCGGCGGCGAGCGCCGCGGGCCGCCCGGCGGTCCACGTCGGCCTGGGCCCGACCGGCCTCTCGCTCGGAGGACGGTTCTGATGCGCCCTGCCGGCCCGGTGCGCTTGCTCGCGCTGGCCGCGGCCCTCCTCGGCGCTGCGGGGTGCGACGTGGTCTTCGGCATCCGGCCTGGACAACCTCGGCCCTCCAGCGATGGGGGCAGCGGCGGCACCGGCGACGGCGGCACCGGCGGCCAGGGCGAGCTCGAGGTCGAGGGCCCCATCGTGTCGGACACCACCTGGACGCGCAGCCGTCCTCCCCGGCTGCGCGCGCCCGTCGTGGTGGAGGCCGGCGCGACCCTCACCATCGAGCCGGGCACGACGGTCATCGCCGACGCGGGCAGCCTCCTCGCCGTCAAGCCCGGCGCGCGCATCGTGGCGAACGGCACCCTCAAGGCGCCGATCGTGCTCACGAGCTCGACCTCGCCGCGGAGCCCCGGCGACTGGGGCGGCCTCGTGCTCTGCGGCAAGGCCCGCATCAACGCGCCGGAGGGCAAGGCCATGTCCGACTCGTCGCCCCGCTCCCTCGGCCTGCTCTGCGGAGGAGAGGACGACGACGACGACAGCGGCCAGCTGAGCTACCTGCGCATCGAGTTCGCCGGCGAGGACGTCCGCGAGGGCGAGCCCAGCGCCGGGCTCGAGCTCATCGGGGTCGGGCGCCGCACGTCCATCCATCACGTCCAGATGGTCAACATCATGGACGACGGCGTCTACGTGCTCGGCGGCACCGCGGAGATGAAGCACGTCCTCGTGGTCGGCGGGGACGACGACAGCTTCGACTGGGACGGGGGCTGGCGCGGCAAGGGGCAGTTCCTCGCCGGGCTCAGGACGGCAGTCGACTTTCACGGCAGCGGGATCGAGGCGGACAACAGGGGCGAAGAGCCGGAGTTCGATCCGGCGCTCGCGTCGAGCCCGACGCTGTACAACGTCACCCTCCTCGGCAACCCCGACGCCAGCTCCGATGGAGCCGGCGTCAAGCTCGAGAGCGGAACGCGCGGACAGCTGCACAACGTGCTCGTGGCCGATTTCAGCAACGTGGGCATCAAGATCGTCGATCGGGAGACCGCCGCGAACATCGGGTCGGGCGCGCTCGACATGACCCATTCGATCCTCGCCAACGAGACCGATTTCGCCGAGGTGAGCGCCGATCCCGAGGAGTACGATTACGACGAGGAGGCGTGGATCATGTCCGAGGATCCCGATCGGTCGAACCAGCGGGTGCCCTCGTCGGACCTCGGCATCCGGTCGCGCTGGTGGCTCGCCCTCGACCTCTCGCTCGAGCCGGGCTCGCCGGGGCTGCAGGGCGCCGCGCAGCCCCCGGAGGACGACCCGTTCTTCGACGCCACCGCGACCTTCATCGGCGCCTGCGGCGAGCGCTGTCCGGACTTCGAGGGCTGGACCGCGTTCCCCGTCCGCTGACGGGCGCGCGGCCCCCAGGCCCTCGCGCGCAGCCGTGATCACCGCGCCGCGGCGCAGCGGCGCCGGCCGCGCCTCGCGCAGCCGGCGCCTCCGGCCCTAGGCGCCGCGGTTCGCCACGGCGCCGTGGTTCGCCACCGCGCTCGCCACGCCGCCGACCTCGGACGCGGGCGTCTTGCGCTCGCGCTCCGCCGCCGACAGCCGCGCCCTTCGGGTGCGCCACCACCGCTCCGCGGTCATCACGGGCAGGATCGACATCGCCACCAGCGTCGACTTGACCCACGCGTCGAGCGAGAGCGGCGCCGAGCCGAACAGCGTGTGCATGAACGGCGCGTAGACGAAGCAGAGCTGCAGCGCGAGGAGCGCGCCGATGCCCACGTAGACCCAGGGGTTCGTGAAGAGCCCGATCTTCAGCATCGAGTCGCGCAGCGTTCGGCAGTTGAGCACGTAGAAGATCTGGAACAGCACCACCGTCGTGACCGCCGCGGTCTGCGCCTCGCGGTAGGCGACGTCCGAGACGACCCCGCCGCGCACCTCGGTGGAGTACTCGTAGAAGAACAGCCCGATCGCGCCCGCCGTCATGAGCACCGCGACGATCGCCGTGCGCACGAGGACGAACCGGCTCAGGATCGGCTCGCTCGGATCGCGGGGCGGGCGGCCCATGACGTCCTTCTCCATCGCCTCGAACGCGAGCGGCAGGGACAGCGCCACCGTGGCCACCAGGTTGACCCAGAGGATCTGGACGGCCGTGATCGGCATGAGCGGCGCGCCCCCGAGGATCGGGAACGTCATCACCGCCACGAGCAGGATCAGCGCCTCGCCCAGGTTCGTCGGCAGCACGAACGCGAGCGCCTTGACCAGGTTGTCGTAGACGCGGCGCCCCTCCTCGACGGCCGCCCGGATGCTCGCGAAGTTGTCGTCCGTCAGCACGACGTCGGCGGACTCCTTCGACACCGCCGTCCCGGTGATCCCCATCGCCACGCCGATGTTCGCCTGCTTCAGCGCCGGCGCGTCGTTCACGCCGTCGCCCGTCATGGCGACGACCTTCCCCTGCGCCTGCAGCGCCCTCACCAGGCGGAGCTTGTGCTCCGGCGCCACGCGGGCGAACACGTTCGTCGACGCCGCCGCCGCGCGCAGCTCGTCGTCCGACAGCCGCGCGAGCTCCGTGCCGTTCATCGCCCGCCCGCCCTCGCTCACGAGCCCGAGCTGCTGGCCGATCGCCCGCGCGGTCGCCAGGTGATCGCCCGTGATCATCTTCACCGTGATCCCGGCCTCATGGCACGCCTTGATCGCGTCGATCGCCTCCGGGCGCGGCGGGTCGATCATCCCCTCGAGGCCGAGGAGCGCGAACCCCTCCGCGAGGTGCGCCTCGTCGAGCGACGCCGCGCCGCGCTCCGCGGGCCGCGACGCGACCGCGAGCACCCGCATGCCCTGCGCCGCCATCCGCTCGACCTGCGCCATCGCCTGGGCCCGCTCCGCCTCGCCGATCGCGGCGCAGCCGAGCACCGCCTCGGGCGCGCCCTTCATGAAGATCACCCGCTCTCCGCCGGGCGCCTCGTGGAGCGTCGCCATGAGCTGCCGCTCGGACGAGAACGGCACGGCGTCGATGCGGGGGTATTCCCGCCGCGTCGCGTCGACGTCCACGCCGAGCTTCTGCGCCGCGACCACGAGCGCACCCTCGGTCGGATCGCCCTCGATGCCGCACGCCTCGCCGTCGCGCGTCATGCGCGCGTCGTTGCAGAGCAGCCCCGCGCGGAGCAGCGCGCGCGCCGCCTCGGGCACCTCGCCGGCCGACGCGCCGCCGCGGCGGAGCTCGCCGGCCGGCGCGTAGCCGACGCCTGTCACCTCGAGCGCCTCGTCGGCGCCCTCGCCGGACGCTCCGGCGGACGGCGTCCACAGGGCGCGGACCGTCATCTCGTTGCGGGTCAGCGTCCCGGTCTTGTCGGAGCAGATGACGCCCGTGCTGCCCAGCGTCTCGACCGCGGGCAGCTTCCGGATCACCGCCCGGCGCCGCGCCATCCGCTGCACGCCGATGGCGAGCGAGATGGTGATGATCGCGGGCAGCCCCTCCGGGATCGCGGCGACCGCCAGCGAGATGCCGGCGAGCATCGCGTCGACCGGCGGGTAACCCCGGAGCAGCGCGACCCCGACGATGAGCAGCGCGACCGCCACGATCGCGATCGTCAGCACGCGGCCCACCTTGGCCATCGAGCGCGTGAGCGGCGTCTCGATCTCGGTCGCCTCGTGGAGCATCGACGAGATGCGCCCGAGCTCGGTCGCGGCGCCGGTGGAGATGACGACGGCGGTGCCCGTGCCGCTCGTCACGAGCGTCCCGCCGAAGGCGAGGTTCTTGCGGTCGCCGACGCCGGCGTCCTCGGGGACGACCGCGACGTGCTTGTCGGAAGGGACCGACTCGCCGGTGAGCGCCGACTCGTCCACGTGGAGGTTCTTCACCGAGAGCAGCCGCGCGTCGGCGGGGACCTTGTCGCCGGCCTCGAGCACCACCACGTCCCCGGGGACCACGTTCGCCGCGGGGATCACGCTCCGCTGGCCGCCGCGCACGACCGTGGCCGTCTGCGGCACCATGTCGACGAGCGCCTCGATCGCCTTGCCCGCGCGGAGCTCCTGCACGAAGCCGATGGCCGTGTTGAGCACCACGACGGCCAGCACGACCGCGCCGTCGATCGCCTCGCCCATCGCCATCGCGAGGGCCGCCGACGCGAGCAGCACGTAGATGAGCGGGTCGTTGATCTGACGGAAGAGCAGCTTGAGCGCGCTGTCGCCCTTGGCGCGCTGGATCACGTTGGGCCCGACCTCCTCGAGCCGCCGCGCGGCCTCGTCGTCTGCGAGGCCCGCCTCGGCGCTCTCGATCTTGGAGAGCGCATCGCCGGCAGACAGGTTGTGCCAGGCGATCGCGGCCGATGGGGGGAGGACGCGTTGGGACATGGAGTCATCTCCTGCGGTGTGCAGCCGCGCTGTGCGCGCTGCGCTCACCGGCTATGGCAGCCTCATGTCACGTGGTTCGCACGTGATTGCGGCGTTGTCGGCACGTCCCATGCCAGCGCCGCGCCGGGCTGTTCAGCATCCCGGCCAGCTTCAACCGGGCGTCGAGCAGGACCTTTTCTCCCCGGTGGGGAATTTTGCCTCGCACCGGAACCCGCGTTTTCCCGCGTCCGCTCCGGGTCGGAGCTCGTTGTTCCCGGGGCTAGCCGCGCGCGTAGGCGAAGGTCCCGTCGATGTTGAGCAGCCCCGTGGCCTGGACGAGCTCGGCCACGGTCACCCCGAAGCGCTGGACGAGCCGGTCGGCGACCTCGCGGCGGAGGATGTCCCTGCGGAAGACGCGCAGCGGGCGCGGGGCGAAGTACCCCTCCAGCTCCGCGAACGTCAGGCGCTGGTACGCGGCGGTGCCGGGGATGGGGCGCCGCGAGACGACGTCGTAAAAGAAGAAGATGCCGCCCGGCCGGAGCAGGCGGAGCGCCTTGTCCATGAGCCCGCGCTTGAGCTCCGCGTTCGTGACCGACGACAGGACGGCGAACATCATCACCATGTCGAACGGGCCGCCGACGTCGGCCTGCAGAAAGTCGCCCGCGACGAAGCGCATGCCGGCGAAGCGCGAGCGCGCGAGCTCGGTCCGCTGCGCGACGAGGTCGATGCCGGTGAGGCGCGACGGATCCGCGCCGAGCTCGACCAGCCACGCCAGGTTGGAGCCCGACCCGCAGCCCACGTCGAGCACCGACATCCCGCGCAGGGCCTCGGGCGTGCGCACGCCGCACTCGACAAGCGCCTCGCGCACGCGGCGCTGCCGCTGCCGCGCGACGAGGTACGGGTGGGCGTTGAGCAGGCTCGCCCACGGGTTCGCGGGCAGGAAGCGCTCGGTGTAGTGCCTGCTGATCGCCTCGAGATCCCGCTCGAAACCGCTATCCTCGCCCATCGGCCCGCCTCCCTCTCCCGCCCGCGCGGTGCCGGCCTGCGCCGTCATGGCTGCCCCACCGCCCACCCCGGCAGGCGCAGGACCCCCCAGCGCACCGCCTTGAGCAGCCCGAGCGCCACCGTCTGCTCCACCGTGAGCGGGCGCTGCGGCTTCCGCCGCGCGAGGTAGTCGTCGAGGTAGCGCAGGAACTCGGGATCCGGCTCCATGCCGCCGACCTCGCGCCGGATGCGCCGGTACTTGCGCGTCTTCCAGATGAAGTTCTCCCAGCTGTCGAAGTAGTCGTGCCGCATCAGGAGATCCGGCACGTAGACGACCCGCATGTCGGGGAACGCCTTGGCGATGCGGTAGACGAGGTAGACCCCCTCGGCGCCGTAGAACTGATCCGGAAAGCCCCCGGTCTCGAGGTAGACGCCGCGCCGGATCGCCATGTGCCCCTCGGTCGCGAGGACGTCGTCGATCATGTCGTCGCCGCGGTCGTAGTGCCCCGCGAGCGTGCAGAAGTAAGGGTGCTCCTTGGGGATGATCCGGCCGCGCATCGCCGCGATGCGCGGGTCCTCGAAGACGCGGCGGACGACCTCGACGAACGTCGGCGCGATCAGGCCGTCGTCGTCGATGAAGGCGACGTGCTCGCCCCGCGCCCAGGCGATGGCAGCGTTGCGCGCGGCGTTCAGCGGGATGCCGTCGGTCAGGCGGAGCTCGACGTCGACGAGCGGCGCGGAGCGCGGCCTGAGGTGCTCGATGCCGCCGCTGTCGGCGAGCAGGATCTCGTACGGCACGTCGAGCGCCGCCGTCTGGCCGCGCGCGTGCTGGAGGCACTCGATGAGGTAGTCCTTCGCCTTGTACGAGATGACGATCAGCGTGAGCTTCGGCGACGGGACCTCGCGCCGCACGATGAGCTCCTTCACCTCGGGCGCGTACTTCGCGCGCCACGCCTCCTGGAGGGCGCGCTCGCCCTCGGGGAGCCCCGCTCGATCCTTGGGAAGATGGTCAGGCATCGCGGCTCGCATGCCACGGCGGCCGCCGCGCAGGCAAGGACGTCGAGCGGGCGCCGCGCGAGAAAGGCCGGCGCGGGTTGGTGCCGCGCGCGGCGGCAACGCGAGGACGGACGGCGCGGCGCCCGCGCCGCGCGCGGCGTCAACCCGCGCCGCGCGCCGCGACCTCCTCGAAGAGGCGCGCGAGCGCGCCCGCCGCTGCGCGCGCGCTCAGCCCGGCGAGCGCCGCGCCGTCGGGCTCGACGAGCGGCCGCCCGGCCGCGCGCGCGTCGACGGCGTCCTCGATGCGGCGCTCGATCGCCGCGGCGTCGCCGGCCGCGTGCGTCCAGCCGAGGCGCGTCGCCTCGAGGATGCGCGCGACCTCGGGGGACGGCGAGACCGCGAGCACCGGCGCGCGCGCGAGGAGGTAATCGTAGAGCTTGCCGGGCAGGAGGTACGGCTCGTCGCCGAAGCCGGTGAGCAGCGCGAGGTCGGCGCCCGCGACGAGGCCGAGCCCCTCGGCGTACGGCAGGACCGCGCGGTGCTCGAAGAGCCGCGACACGCCGAGCTCCTCGGCGAGGCGGAGATCGCTCCCCGCGACGCGCCCCAGGTTGAGCAGCCGGATCGCGCCCGGGCCGAGCGACCGCCGGCGCGCGACGGCCGCGAGCGCGCGGACGAACGGCGCGAGCGTGCGCTCGCTGTAGCAGTTGCCGAAGTGCACGAGCGTCACCGCCCCGTCGCGCCGCGGCGCGACCGCCGCGTCCGGGTCGAAGCCGGTCCGGATCGACGCGACGCGGCGCGCGATGCCCCGCGCGGCGTACGCGTCGCGGGTCATCTCGGACGTCACCGTGAGCGCCGCGGCCGCGCCCACCGCGGCCCGCTCGACGAGCGCCACCGCGGCGCGGACCCACGCGGGCCGCGTCGCCATCACCGGACCGAACGACCACGGATCGCGGAAGTCGACGACGACCGGCCGGCCGACGGCCCTGCCGGCGAGCAGCCCCGCGAGCACCGTCTCCCACGGCGCCCCGCTCGCGAAGATCACCTCGGCAGAGGCCTCGCGGGCGAGGCGCGCGATGCGGGCCGCGAGGGCCGGGATGCGGCCCGCGTCCGGGCCGATCACCCGGACGTAGCGGAGCTCGGCGGCGACGCGCGCGAGCCCCCTCCGGCGCGCGACCGGCAGCGGCGCCTCGGTCGGCGCCTCCACGGTGCCGTCGGAGCCGAGCGCGCGGCGCGGCATGCGCGCGAGCTCGGCGTCCGTGAGGTAGTCGCGGCGCACGTCGCACGCCGGCAGGTCGGCCTCCGCGAACGACGGATCCAGCCGCTCGCCGGGAGGCGGCCTCGCCGTGAGCACCGTCGCCGCCCAGCCGTGCTCCGGCAGAAATTTCGCGAAGCGGTACGCGCGCTTACCGCCGACGCTGAACCGTGGGGGAAAGTAGTAGCTCACGAGGAGCGCGCGCCTCATCGCCGCGCCTATATCACGGCCGAGCGGGGCCCCGCGCGCCCGCCGCGGGAGGCCGCTCCGCCCGCGCATGTGCTACCGAGCCGCCATGCGGGACGAGCAGCCCACCCCGGTCGAGCCGAGCGCGCCCCCGCGTGCGCCCGAGGCCGCGGGGGCCGCGCGGGTGGCCGACGGCGCGCCGCCCCCCGCCGAGGCGCAGGGCGCGTCGCTCGCCGACCGGATCGGGATGATCGTCGGCGGGCAGTTCGTGAACACGCTCATCGTCCTCGTGCAGGGCGTCGTCGTGGTGCGGCTGCTCGGCAAGGCCGAGTACGGCGCGCTCGCCTTCGCGACGATGCTGTTCATGACGGGGCGCGATCTCGCGCAGCTCTACCTGCCGGAGTCGTTCCTCTATTTCGCGCCCAAGGTGACCCGCCCCGAGCTCAAGGGGCTGGTGCGGCAGAGCCTGCTGCTCCTGCTCGGCCTCGGGGCCCTCTCGGCGCTCGCCTTCGCGGGCTTCGCCCTCGTCCCCGGCGTCTTCCTCGACGTCCGCGAGGGCGCGACGCCGCTCCTCCTGCTCATCGGCCTGATGAGCGTGATCGCCTACCCCGCGAGCGTCTTCGGCCCGCTCTTCATCGCCACGAACAACCACCGCAAGTCGGCGGGCGTCGCGCTGGTCGTCACGCTCTCGACCGCGGCGGGCGCGATCGTCCCCGCCGCGCTCGGCTGCTCGGTGGCGTGGATCCTGGCCGCCCAGTGCGCGGCGCAGGCGCTCCGGCTCGGGCTCTCGTACCGGCTGTACGCGCGGCTGTTCGGGGACGTCGCGGCGGCCCCTTTCCCCGGCGGCGTCCGGGCCCAGCTCGCGTACGCGCTCCCGCTCTCGGTGACCCGCTTCGCCGGCCTCTTCAACCAGAAGCTCGACAAGTTCGTCATCGGCCTCTTCTTCAGCGCGGGGCTCTACGCCGAGTTCGCCGTCGGCTCGCAGGAGCTCCCGCTCGTCGGCGTCCTCGCCTACTCCGTCGCCTCCACGATGCTCCCGGACCTCGTCGCCCGCTTCGAGGGCGGGGCGACGCCCGCGCAGGGCGCGCGGGCCGCGGTCGCGCTGTGGCACTCGGGGATCCGCAAGACGACGCTGATCATGCTCCCGGTGGCGGCGTTCCTCCTCCTGTTCGCCGAGCCGCTCATGCGCACCGTCTACGGCGACGCGTACGCCGGCGCCGCGGTCCCGTTCCGCATCTACTCCGCGCTCCTGCCGCTGCGCGTGACGGCGTACGCCATCGTGCTGATGGCGTTCGGGAAGACGTCGATGATCCTGCGGATCCAGGTGCTGTCCATGGTGTTCAACACCGCGGCGAACCTGGTCCTCCTCCCGACGCTCGGCATGGTCGGCGCGCCGCTCTCGGCCGTCCTGACCCAGGCGCTCGGGATCGTCGTCATGGTCGCGACCATCGCGCGCCTCTCCGGGGTCGGCCTGCGCGGCGTCTTCCCGTGGCGCCACTACGGGCGCGTCGCGGCCACCGCGCTCGTCGCCGCGGCGCCGCTGACCGCGTTCCTCGTCACGGGCGCGGTCGACGAGCGCCCCGCGCTCTGCCTCGCGCTCGGCGCCCCCCTCTACGCGGGGCTCTACCTCGTGGCCGCGTGGGTCACCGGCGTGCTCGCCCCCGAGGACCGCGCGTTCGTCGCGCGCTGGCTCCGCCTCGAGCCGCTGCGCAGCCGCCATGGCTGACGCGCCCGCGAGCGCGGCGCCGTCCCCGCGCGGCGGGCTTGAGGTCGGCGACCGCCGCCACCATCCATCCACGATGCTTCCCGCAGGGCGAACATGGCGAACATGACCGGCGCCGCCGCAACCAGCCTCTGCCACATCCCCTCGAGGCGCTCGGCGCGCGCGCGACGACCACCGCTGCAGGCCTCGACGACGAGGCTCGGGCGATCGACCTGGCCGCTCGAACCACGATTCCCCACGTTCGCTGTCTCGGGCGGCAAACAGCGGATCCGGACGTGGGATCCGCGCAGGCTGCCAGGATATGTGGGCAGCCTGGAAAGGCTGGCAGTCGTCCGATGGCCCCTCTCGTGGCTCCCGGCTTCGTGTGGATTTCCCGTCGATCGGTGTTCTAGGCTTACTCGCCGGCCTCATCGGCGCCTTGTGCGATGGAGACGACCATGAGCGAAGACCAGGAAGCCGGATTCGTCCTCCGGGTCATCTCGGGCCCCCTGGCCGGACAGACCGCGCACATCCCTGGCGACCGTCCGCTGCTCGTCGGCCGCGCGCCCGAATCGGATCTCTCCATCTCGAGCGACGGCGAGCTCTCTGCCCTGCATTTCTCGGTGGAGCAGATCGACGGCAGCTACCTGCTCCGCGACCTGGGGAGCCGCAACGGCACGCAGGTCAACCGCGAGCGCGCGCGCGAGGTGTCGCTCCGGGACGGCGACGAGATCCGCGCGGGGGCGACCCTGTTCGCGGTGGTTCGCCACGAGCCGAGCCGCCGCTATGCGCCGACCGAGCCGGCCCCGCCCTCGCGGCGGGCGCGGACCGAGCCGGTCCCGTCCTCGCGGCGGGCGCGGACCGAGCCGGTCCCGTCCTCGCGGCGGGCGCGGAGGACCGGGATCCCCACGACCGGCTCGCCGTTCACCGCGTCGGCGCGGGCGCGGCTGCGGGAGGAGCGCTCGCCGCTCTTCGCGGTGGTCGACGCCGCCCGCGATCCGCGCATCCGGCTGCTCCTCGGCGAGGCGGGCGAGCAGACCGCCTCGCTCTACACCGGCTTCCAGGGCGAGATCCTCGCGGACGTCGGCCCCACGCTCGTGCACCTCCCGCCGGGGTCGACCCTGCTCGACGCGCTCGTCGACTGCGGCTGGGGCGACAGCTGGGGCGTCTTCCTGACGAGCAACCGCCCGTTCGGCGACGTGCGGAAGCACCTCCGCCGCTTCCTCCTGGTCGAGAGCGGCACGGGCAAGCAGCAGTACTTCCGGTTCTACGACCCGCGCGTGCTCCGCGGCTTCTTGCCCACGTGCGGTCCGCGCAAGATCGAGGCGCTGTTCGAGGAGATCGAGGCCTTCGCGATGGAGGCCGAGGATCCGGGCAAGCTGCTGCGCTTCACCGCGCAGGGCGGTAAGGCGATCCGCGAGGAGGCGGCGCTCGAGCGAGGGAGCTGAGGGCGGCGGAGGCGCCGGGCGTTCAGCGCGGCGCGCCCCCGTCCTGAGCGGGCAGGTCCCAGGCGATCACGCGCAGGAGCTCCGCCACGCTGAACGCTTGAGCGAAGCTGCCGCCGGGGTGGTGCGGCGCCTCCCCGGACGCGACCTCGGGCACCTGGCCGAGCGCGATCTCGTTCGCGGCCGCCGACGTCACCAGCCTGTGGAGCAGCGGGATGACGTGCTCCCCGAGCGTGGAGAAGTGCCGGGCGGCGCGCGCGTAGAACCCGAGCAGAAACGGCCAGACCGTGCCCTGGTGATAGGCGGCGTCCCGCGCCTCGGGGCCCCCCTGGTACCGGGGCGCGTAGGCCGGATCGGCGGGCGAGAGCGTCCGCACGCCGGCGGGGGTCACGAGCTCCAGGCGGGCCCGCTCGAGCAGCGCCGAGGCCTGCTCCGGCGTGAAGCAGGCGGGATCCACGGCCACGGCGATCACCGCGTTGGGGCGGATCGACGCGTCGCGGAACGCGCCCTCCCCCTCCGCGTCCTCCGAGATGACGTCGTACGGGTAGCTGGTCTCCTCGCACCAGAAGCGGGCGGCGAAGCCCCGGCGCGCCGCGCTCGCGGCCGCCTCCGCGCGCTCCGCGAGGCGATCGTCGCCGGCGGCCCGCGCGAGGCGCGCGAGCGTCTCCGAGCCCTTCGCCCACAGCGCCGTGAGCTCGACCGGGCAGCCCGCGCGCGGGGTGACCGCGCGGCCCGCGACGCGCGCGTCCATCCACGTGAGCCCGTCGATCGCGCCCTCGCCGCGGCGGCCCGCGGCGAAGAGGCCGTCGGCCGTGACGTGGATGCCGTTGCGGGTCCCGCGCAGGGCGGCCTCGAAGGCGTCGCGGAGCGCGGCGAGCAGCTCGCCCGTGACGAACGGGTGCGCGTCGCCGATCGCGTCGGCGAGCAGGCGGGCCGCCTCGAACAGCCAGAGCGTGGCGTCCGCCGCGTGGAAATCCGGGGGCTCGCCCGCGTCGGGGAGCCGGTTCGGCACGAGGCCGTCCTGCATGGAGTCGATGATGGCGCGGAGGACGCGGATCGCCCCCTCGGTCTTGCGCGGCACGAGGTAGAGGCCGGGCAGGGAGATGAGCGCGTCGCGGCCCCACACCTCGAACCACGGGTAGCCCGCGATGACGCCGGGCCGCGCGGCCGCGTCGGCGCGGAACGCCTCGGCGGCGATGCAGAGCCGCCGCTCCAGGAGCGGCCGCCGGGGGCCCGGGTCCTCGGCGCGGATCGCCGCGCTCGCCGCGGCGAGCAGGTTCTCCGGCTCGTCCTCGGGCAGCGCGCCCACCGCCACGAGCAGGTGCACGGGCTCGGGGCCGATCACCGTCTCGAAGTGGCCCGGCGTCCAGAGGTCCTCGAGGAAATCGAGGCCGCGATCCTGCTCGCCGAGGTACTCGAAGCGGCGCCACCAGTCCTGCGAGCCGACGAACGTGCCCTGGTAGCGGAAGCAGATCCGCGGCAGCGCGCGGTTCGGCTGCACCCGGACCTCGCCGATCGAGGGGCTGTGTCGCCCCGCGCCGGCCTCGCCGCGCGCGGCGCCGGCGCGCAGCTCGACCTTCTGGGAGATGCCGCCGTTCTCGCGGAGCAGCTGGTGCATGTGGCGCGCGGCGAGGAGCGGGCGCAGCGTCAGCATCACCGGATCCGCCCCGCTCCAGGCGTAGCGCAGGACGGCGGCGTTCTCGCCGCGCACGAGGCCGAGCGTCACCTCGAGCTCGCCGCCCGGGAGGGCGTACGCCCAGCGCGGGAGCGGATCTTGATCGAAGCGCTCGAGGTAGAACGAGCCGTTCTCCGGGTCGATGCCCGGGAACTGGTGCTTGGCGAGGTCCCACCGCGGCCACGCCGCACGGCGCTCGGTCGGGGCGCCCTGCTGCCGGATCGGGCGGACGCTGGCGTCGACGTGCGAGAGCATCACATGCCGGCGCCGCGGCGGGTCGAGCGCCGCGACGAGCAGCCCGTGGTAGCGGCGCGTGTGCATGCCGGCGATCGTCGAGCTCGCGTAGGCGCCCGCCCCGTTCGTGTGCAGCCACTCCTTGCGCGCGATCGAGAGCTGGCCGCGCACCTCGACGTGGGGCCAGGGCGACGCGTGCTCCAGCGCGGCGCCGTGGGCGCGCGAGGCCGCGGGCGCGGACGAGAAGGCTTCGTGAGGCGGAGCGTACCTCCGGGATCCGTCAGAGCTCATCGACCGCCGGTGGCCTTCCTGAGCGAGTCCTCGGCGGCGGCGCGCATCACCTCGACCGGCGCCGGGAGGCCGGTCCAGAGCGTGAAGGACTGCGCCGCCTGGCCGACCAGCATGCCGAGCCCGTCGGACGCGCGGAGCCCTCGCTCGCGCGCCATGCGGAGGAACGGCGTCACCGGCGGGTTGTAGACGACGTCGTAGAGGCAGGCGCTCGGCGAGAGCGAGTCCCACGGGATGATGCGGGTGACCTCGTCGCCCGGCGGCCCCCCGAGCATGCCGGCGCTCGTGGCCTGGATGATCAGGTCGGCGGCGACGGCGAACTCGCTCCAGTTGAGCCGCAGCGCCACCGAGGACTTGCTGCTGATCGACCGCTCGGTCGGGATCGGCCAGGGCGCCGTGAGCGCGCCGAGCTCGGACGCGCGCTGCCCCGCGGGCGACTCCAGCATCTCCTCGGTGCTCGTCCACGACCGGGTGGTCACGCTGATGAGGTGGTAGCCGAGCATCTTGCAGGCGGCGATCGCCGCGAACGCCGCGCCGCCCGCCCCGATGATCAGCGCGCGCTGGCGCGGGCTCGAGAGCGCGCCGCCTCGCCCCGCCGGATCGTCGCCCTGGGGCGGGGCGGATCGCAGGAGCAGGTCGAGCTCGTCGCGGAGCGCGATCACGTCGGTGTTGTGCGCGGCCACGCGCCGCGGCTCGGCCGCGCAGAGGACGTTCGCGACGCCGACGTCGGCCGCGCTCGAGTCCACGTCGTCGACCATCGACATGATCGCGCGCTTGTGCGGGATGGTGACGTTCGCGCCCGCGATGAGGCCGCTCCGGATGTCGCTGACGAAGCGCGCGAGCTCCGCGCCGGTGGGCACGTCGAACGCGCTGTAGATGTGGGGCAGCTGGTGGGCCCGAAACGCGGCCGAGTGCATGGCCGGCGAGACCGAGTGGCCCACCGGGTGCCCGACCAGACCGAACATTCGCCGCTCAGGGTTCGACATGACGCCTCTCCTCCGGGCCGGCCTCCGCTCCGCCCTGCCCCGCCGAGACCTGGCCCGAGGCGCCCGCGCGACCGAAGGCCGGGGCGCGCTCGTCGGCCGCGAAGCCGAGCCCGAGCTGCTCGCACGCGGGCGCGCCGGGCTGCGCCCTGCGCCTCGGCGCGCGGCCGGCCGCCGGGGCGCGCGGCCCGCCGCTCTGGCGCGCGGGCGGGGCGGGCGCCGCCGCCTCGGCCGGCGCGGGCGCCGCCGGCGCCGGGGGCGCGCCGCGCTCGACGAGCGGCTCGTCCGGCCCCGCGGTGGCCACGACCCGCGCGAGCAGCGCGCCGTGGTGCACGCGCACCGTAATGGGATCGCCCGGCGCGACCTCGCGGTGATCGCGGACCGCGCGGCCCGACGGGTCGGTCGCGATGGCGTAGCCGCGCGCGAGCACGCGGAGCGGCGACATCGCCTCGAGCCGGGCGACGTCGCTCGCGAAGCCCTCCCGGAGCAGGGCGACGTGGCGGCGCGCGGCGGCGGACAGGCGCACCGACAGCGGCCTGAGCGCGCCGCGCGCGCCGGCGAGCACCGCGCGCGGGTGGCGCGCGGCGAGCCTGCGCTCGAGGCGCTGGAGCCCGGCGCGGTCCTCCACGAGGATCCGCTCCATCCGGCGCCGGAGCCTCGCGACGGCGTCGTCGATCCGCTGCTGCGGCTCGGCCAGGATCTGCGCGGGCGAGCCGAGGCGGGCGCGCTGCCGGTCGACGTCGGCCCGCGCTGCCCTGAGCCGGTGGGCGATCGCGCGGCGCATGCGGGCCTCGAGGTGCTCCAGCGCCGCGCGGCGCGCGGCCGCGTCCGCGACGAGCATCTCCGCCGCCTGCGACGGGGTGGCGGCGCGCGCGTCGGCGGCGAGGTCGGTCAGCGCGACGTCGATCTCGTGCCCGACCGCGCTCACGATCGGCACGCGCGCTGCCGCCACCTTCCGGACGACGATCTCCTCGTTGAACGCGCTGAGGTCGTCGGCCGAGCCGCCCCCGCGCCCCACGATGATCACCTCGATGCCCGGGAACTCCTCGAGCAGCGCGATCGCGCGGACGATCCGCTGCCCCGCGCCGGCGCCCTGCACCGGCGTGCGCGCGAGGATCAGCCGGGCGCCGCCGCGGCGGAACGCGACGGTCACGATGTCGTGGATCGCCGCCCCGTCGCCGCTCGTGACGACGCCGATGATCTGCGGATCGACCGGCAGCTTGCGCTTGCGCTCCGGCGCGAAGAGCCCCTCGGCGGCGAGCTTCTCCTTGAGGCGGAAGAGCGCCTCGAGGAGCGCGCCGCGGCCGGCGAGGCGCGCGTCGTCCGCGCAGAACTGGAGCCGGCCGCGCGGCACGTAGACCGTGGCGCGGCCCGTGAGCACGACGCGGGCGCCGTCGGCGAGCAGCTTGCGCGCGCGCGGCGCGGCGGTCCGGTACATCACGCAGTCGATCGCCGCCTCCTCGCTCTCGTCCTTGAGCGTGAAGTAGGCGTGGCCGCTGCCCACGACGCGCAGGCCCGAGATCTCGCCCTCGACGCGCACGTCGGCCGTCGAGCCCTCGAGGATCCGCTTCAGCCGGCGATCCAGCTCCGCGACCGAGACCACCTCCGGCTCGGCGCCCCTCTGCCGGCGCGAGGTCGGCGGGCTCGTGAGCTCGCGAGGCTCGGCGGCGGGAGGGGCCGCAAACGAGAGCTCGGGCGGGATATCGCGGCGCTGCACAGGGCAGACCTACCCTTTTGCTCGGCCTGGGGAAAGACTCTCGCGGGCCTGATCCCGCGTCGGGCCGCGACGAAGAACGCGCGGCTCCAGGTGGAGCACCCCACCGCCGAGTGGACGACCGGCGTCTGGATCGCGCGGCGTCATCCCGCGCGTACGGCCGGCTGCTGCCGAGCACGCCGTCGCGGGCATCCGGAAGAGCCTCGCCTTTGGCGGGATCTCCTCTCGCGCCCTGAGTTCCAGGCCGCGCCGGCGACGCGGTCTCCGCCGACGAGCCCCCGCGGAGCGCTGCGGCGACCGCCGCGGAGCGCTGCGGCGACCACCGCCGTACCGTGAGGACGAGGCCTCGCTCGTCGCCGCGCTCGCCGTCGGGGCTGCAGGCCGAGCCCCCGCCTGCTCGCCCAGCGGCCCTCGATCTGCTTCACCGCGAGCGTCGCGGCCTGCTTCACCGCGACGCTCGCGGCGCGTCGCCCATCACGTTCAGGCGAAGCCCGCGCGGGAGCCCTGCGATGCCTCCCGCCCGTCAGGCGGGGCCGGGGCCCTGCGACCGGAGCGCAGCCTGCGGCGCCTTCCCGGCGCCGCCCCGCGCCGGTGCCCCCGGCCGACGCGCCGCCTACGCGGCGCGTCGCACCAAAGTCTCTCTCGCTCCGGCCCCGCTCGATGCTATTCTACGCCGAACTTTCGGCTGGGGTGGAGGTGCGATGGGACGCGAGGCGAAGGGCCAGAAGGACCCTCTTGGGTCCGTCGCCACGCTCCCACCGATCGAGGCCCGCGCGCAAGAGCCTCCGCCTGCCACGGGCTGGCCGTCCGCTCCGCTCGCGGGCCAGCCAGCAAGCGATGAGGCCGTGACGCCTCCCCCCGAGCCGCGGTGGTTCGACGCCACCGCCCCCGAGCTCTCGCCGGCGCGGGGCGCAGGCGCACGACGGCTCTGGTCGATCCCGCTCCTCGTGGCCGCGCTCGTGCTGGTCGCGACCGCGCGCAGCGTGACGGTCCGCGCGCTCCTGCCGGTCGCGCTCGTCGCGGCGGCGGGCGCGTTGCTCGCGCGGGGGCGACGGCACCTCCTGCCGGCGGCGCAGGCGAGCCGGCGCGGGCTGAGCCTCGACGGCGACCGGCTGCTCCTCCGCGGCAAGGGCGGCGCCGGGGAGCACGTGCTGCTCACGACCCGCGAGCGGTTCGGCGTGACGCTCCTCGCGACGCCGCGCCGCGATCGCATCGTCGCCCTGCTCACCTCCAGCGCCGGGATGTCCTCCGTCGGGGCCAGCTTCGACGGCCCCGCGCGCCGCGCCTTCGCCGCGCTGCTCGACCGCGCGTCCGTCGTGGGCTCCGACGAGGTCGGGCTCGAGGCGATCGGCCCGGACGGCGAGCCGATCTCGCTCGGCCCCGCGGTGCTCGCCGCGCTCCTCGAGGAGCTCACGGAGCGCTCGCCCGGGTGCCTCGATCGCTTCCTCCTGACCGACGCGCGCGGCGCGGCGCTCAGCCTCGACAGCCGGGAGCTCCGCGCCGGCGGCCGCGTCTTCGATCTGACCGCGCCGCTCGAGTGGCGCGCGTTCGTCTTCCAGGAGGCGCTCGGCCAAGCGGTCGCGGTGTACCAGGGGACGTGGGTGCGCCAGGGCACGAGCGAGATCTTCCTCGTCTGCTTGCTCCCTGCCATGACGCCGTCGCTCGACGGGCTGGGCGCGTCGCCCGGCCCGCTCGATCGCGGCGCGCTCCGCGATCTCCGGCTCATGCAGGGCGCCCCGGAGAGCCCGCCGCCCGCCGAGCAGCGCGTCGCCATCGATCGCCTGCTGATGGTCCCGATCCGCTCCGCGCTGGACAAAGCGCCCCGGCCCGCCGCGCAGACGCACCGCGCGCGCGCATGAGAGCGGCGCCAGGCGCGCCCTGACGGCGCGTACGGCGCGATGGACACGGCGTGCGTGCCGCGTCCCAACGTCCCGATGCGAGCGCGCCAGAGCGTCGGCCTTCGCTTGACGCGCGCGTGCGGGCACGGGTAAACCGCGCACGGTACCTAGACGTTCACGTCACCACGTCCCCTACGAGATCCGGAGGCGATCCATGGCCGTCGATATCCAGAGACTGTTCAACGAAGAGCTCCCTGCTGCCCTGGCGAAGCATTCCGACGCGGCCAAGCAGATCGGCGGGAAGTACCAGATCAACGTGACCGGCGAGGGCGGCGGCGAGTGGCTGATCGACCTGTCCGACACCGGGCCGAAGCTCGCTTCGGGCAACCCGGGCGGCGCGGACGTCACGATCTCGCTCACCAGCGAGGACTTCCAGAAGCTGTACGAGAACCCGCAGGCCAACTCGATGCAGCTCTACTTCGCGGGCAAGCTGAAGGTCGCGGGCAACCAGATGCTCGCGATGAAGCTCCCGAAGCTGTTCCAGCTCAGCGCCGGCTGATCCCGGCGCCGGAGGCGCCCCGACTCCCCGGCGCCGCCGACGAGCCTCTCTCGGATCGCAGCCCTGCGATCACCTCTCTGATCTCTCGGAGCCCGCTTCACGCCGCGCGCGCACGCGACCGGCGTCCCTTCTCTTCCCCCTCGATCGTCGACCCGCCTCGCGCAACGACAGGGAGGCCCCCATGCGCCCGCTCACCGATACGCGCATCCTCGATCTCTCGAGGCTCCTGCCGGGCCCCTTCGCGACCCTGGTCCTGGCGGATCTCGGGGCGACGGTGGACAAGATCGAGGACGTCGCCGGCGGCGACCTCCTGCGCGGGCTCCCCCCGCAGATCGCCGGTGAATCCGCGGCGTTCCAGCTCTTGAACCGCGGCAAGCGCAGCGCCCTGCTCGATCTGAAGAAGCCCGAGGGGCGCGACGCCTTCCGCCGGCTCGCCGCCACGTACGACGTGCTCTTCGATCAGTTCCGCCCGGGCGTGCTCGAGCGGCTCGGGCTCGGCCACGCGGCGCTCCGCGCGGACAACCCGCGGCTCATCGTCTGCGCGCTGACCGGCTACGGCCAGACGGGCAGCCTGTCGGCGCGCGCGGGGCACGATCTGAACTACGTCGCGCGCGCGGGCGTCCTCGGCGCCCAGGGGCCCGCCGAGGGTCCGCCGCAGGTGCCGGGCTCCCAGGTCGCCGACGTGAGCGGCGGGATGTGGTGCGCGATCGCCATCCTCGCCGCGCTGCGTGAGCGGGACCGGACCGGGCGGGGCGCGGTGCTGGACATCGCCATGACCGACGGCGTGCTCGGCTTCGCCCTCCCCACGCTCGCCGCGGCGCTCGCGGGCGGCGACCCGGCGCTCCGCGGGCAGGACGCCGCGGAGGGCGCGCGCGCGGCGGGCGACGCGCCGCTCACCGGGGGGCTCGCGCCGTACAACACCTACCTCTCGAAGGACGGTCACGCGATGGCGCTCGCCGCGCTGGAGCCGAAGTTCTGGCGCGCGTTCTGCGAGGGCGCCGGGATCGAGCCCGATCCGAGCGCCCTCGTCCCCGGACCGCACCAGGCCGGGCTCAAGCGCGAGCTCGCCGCGGTCTTCCGGCAGAGGACGCGCGCGGAGTGGGAGGCGCTCGCCGCCGAGCGCGACTGCTGCCTCGAGCCGGTGCTCGATCCGCGGAGCGCCCCGTCCGATCCCCACCTCGCGTCGCGCGATCTCCTGTTCGAGATCGCCTCGCCGCGCGGCCCTGTCCCGCAGCTCAGGACGCCCGTCACGCCGGCGGGCGCCGCGTTCGCGCCGGCGCCTCGCGCCGGGGAGCACACGCGCGCCGTGCTGCGCGACGCGGGCTTCTCGGACGGGGAGATCGACGCGCTGGTCCGCGCCGGCGCGGCGCGCGAGGCGGGCTGACGTCAGATCTTCTTCAGCTCGTCCACGAACTCCCAGTCGGCGATGAGGTGCTTCTTCAGCAGCAGCGACAGGAGCGCGGCGAACATCGCCTCCCAGCGCACGTTGTTGCCGAGGATCTCGCTCGCGTCGGCGCCGTGCGAGACGGCGCGGAGCGCGGAGACGAGATCGCGCGCGGTGAGGCCCGGATCGTCCGCGGCGGGCGCCGGCGGCGGCTCGGACTGGGCCGCCGCCCGCGCCGGGGCCGGCTGCTGCCGCTGCTGCTGCTGCTGCTGGGACTTGGTCCCGCGCGCGGGGAGCGTGATCGTCGTCCCGTCGAGGAGCGTGAGCGACACCATCCGCCGGCGACCGCGGCCTTGCGGCGCGGGGATGTTGCGCACCTCGCGCTCGCTCGGGGGCTCGTCGCCGTAGTCCGGGGCGCTCTCCGCGGCGGTGCGCGCGGCGCTCTCTGGAGCGCTGCGCGCGGCGGTCTCCGCGGCGGCGCGCGCGGCGCTGGCGCGCCCGAGCACGGCGCCGAGGAGCGCGGCGGCCGGCGTGCTCGACGTGGGCGGCGCCTCCGTGCTGGGCGCGGCCTCACTGGCGGGCGGCGTCAGCGGCCCCGGCGCCGAGCTCGGGCGCAGCGTCTTCCGGCGCTCCGACGGCGCGGCCTGCGCCGGCTGCGCCGGCTGCGCGGATTGCGCTGATTGCGCGGCCTGCGCCGCCGCGAGCAGCTCGGGCGACGGCGCGACCTTCAGCGTCGGACGCGAGCGCTGCTCGTCAGGACGCCCGCGGATCTGCCGCTCCTCCGGCCGCCCGCGCGCCTCCCGCTCCGCCGGCCGCGCCGCGGGGCGCGGCGCCTCCCAGGCGAGCTCGTCGTCGATGACGCCCATGTCGCTGGCGTCGACCTCGGAGGTCTCGATCGCCGGCACCGCGTCGTCGACCAGCCGGGCGCCGGAGCGGAGCGCAGGCCGCGTCAGCAGCAAGGGCTCCGGCGTCGACGAGACCTCCTCCGAGTGCCTGGCGGTCTCCGGCGCGCCGAGCTCGGAGGACGGCGGCGGATCGACCGGGCGCGCCCGCGACTGCGGCTCGGTCGCCTGGGCCCGCTGCGCGGGCGCCGGCGGCGGCGCGGAGCGAGCGCGCGCCCCGTAATAGACCCGGATCGCGTTCCGGATGTCGCTCGGCGGCGCGATCATCGCGCGCACCGGCAAGCCCGAGAACGCCATGCACTCCTTCATGCCGTCCTCGTTCGTCGGATCGTCCATCGCGACGTAGAGCGTCTCGCCCTGGTTGCGGACGTGGCGGACGTAGATCGGCACGAGGCAGTAACGCTCGGCCACGTCGTGCGGGACGAGGTTGAGCAGCTGCCGCGAGAACTCGATGTGCAGCAGCGACACCCAGGGAACAGCGAGCTGGTGCGATAGGATCTGCGTCAGCTGGGTTTCGTTGATGAGACCTTGCTCGACGAGGAGCGTCCCCAACCGCCGGCCGTCCGTGCGCTGCAGCTCCAGGGTCCTCTCGAGGGCGTCCTGGGTGATCATCCGCGCGTCGACCAGGAGCTGACCGAGACGTAGGCGAGGCGTAACCATCGCGCCCGAGGTTACCCCAAGTGGGATCCAGGACCTAACAGACGGCAGGACGAGCCCCCCTGCCCCCCTCCGGCCGAGGCCCCGGGGGCCCAGGGAGACCTCGACTCCAATCGCTATCCCGAACGTGGTAAGGTCCCGCGCGTGTCCACAGTGGTCTGCCCGCAATGCGCGAATCCGTGCGAGCAGGCGCACAAATTCTGCCCGGTGTGCGGTTTCCCCATCTCGGAGTTCAACCGGACCTCCGACGACCCGCTGATCGGGACGACGCTCCCGGGCAACTACGTGATCCTGGAGCTCGTCGGCGTGGGCGGCATGGGCCGCGTGTACAGGGCCGAGCAGAAGGCCCTGGGGCGCACCGTGGCCGTCAAGATCATCCACCCCCACCTGCTCGGGGACGAGAGCGCGTCGGTCCGGTTCATCACCGAGGCGCGCGCCGCGAGCCGCCTGAACCACCCGAACTCGGTCGGGGTCATCGACTTCGGCAAGAACGGCGGGCAACTCTACCTCGTCATGGAGTTCCTGCGCGGGCGCGACCTCGCCCGCGTCGTCTACGAGGACGGCCCGCTCCCCTTCCGCCGCATCGTCGACATCCTCTGCCAGGTGCTCGCGGCGCTCGCCGAGGCGCACCACCTCGGCATCATCCACCGCGATCTCAAGCCCGAGAACATCGTGCTCGAGCCGATGCGCTCGGGCGGCGACTTCGTGAAGGTCGTCGACTTCGGCCTCGCGAAGATGAAGGCGGAGGTCGCGACGACGAACATCACGAGCCCCGGCATCGTCTGCGGGACCCCGGACTACATGGCCCCCGAGCAGGGGCGCGGCGATCCGATCGACGCGCGGAGCGACCTCTACGCGTGCGGCGTCATCCTGTTCCAGCTGCTCACCGGCCGGCTCCCCTTCGAGGCCGAGTCGCCGACGCAGGTCGTGCTGATGCACCTCTCCTTGCCGCCGCCCGACCCGGCCCTGGTCGCGCCGGAGCGCGAGATCCCCGAGCCGCTCGTCGAGGTCACGCTGCGGGCGCTCGAGAAGGACGCGGCGCGGCGCTACCAGACCGCCGACGAGTTCTCGGCCGCGCTGCGCGCGGCGGTCGGGACGTTCGACACGCCCTCCGGCCGCTTCTCGTTCGCCGAGGCGACCGTCATCTGCGCCTCGTGCCGCGCGATCGTGCCGCGCGGCCAGAAGTTCTGCGGCGAGTGCGGCGCCAGGATCGCGCAGGCCCACGCGCCCGCTCCGGCGCCGCGCGCCGCGCCGGGCGCGGCGCCCCAGGCCGCGCGGCGCGATCGCGCGACGTCGGCCCCCCCGCTCCCGCTGCCGTTCGCGGCGCGCGAGGAGGACCTCGCGTGGCTCGACGCCTGCCTCGCCGAGGTCGAGGGCTCGGTCGTCGCCGCGCGCATCGTCGGCGAGCACGGCGTCGGCAAGACCCGGCTCCTCCGCGAGTTCCTCGACGTCGCCGCGAGCCGGGGCGACATCGTGATACAGACCGGCCCGGACCCGTGGGGCGCCGAGGTCGGCTACTACGCGCTCCGCTGGGCGATCGCCGGGCTCGCCGAGCTGCCGCACGACGGCGGCAACGCGTCGAACTGGAACGGCGCGACGCCGGAGGCGCGGCGCGGGCTGCTCGAGATCTTCGGCAAGGGCGACCGCGCGGCCGACGTGCGCAGGCACGCCTGGAACAAGCCGGCCGCGGGCGGCCTGTCGCCCGACGATCGGCGCTTCATCGCCGCGGAGGCGCTGCGCTGGGCGCTCTCGCGCGCGCAGCAGTCCGCCTTCCCGCACCGGGTCCTGCTCGCGATCGACGACCTGCACGCCGTCGACGGCGCGAGCCGGAACGCGTTCGCCGACGTGATCGCGGAGCCGCCGCTCGCGGCGCTGCTCATCGTCGCGAGCCACACCCCCGGCTTCGAGCCGGGGTGGGGCGGGGCCGTGCGCGCGCTCGGCGGCCTGCCGAAGGACATCGCGCTCTCGCTCCTCCGGAGCAGCGTGAGCCTCGATCACCGCGCCGCCCGCAAGACGCCGCAGAGCACGGGCGGGGCGCGGCTGTCGCCGCGGCGCGATCCCTCGGACGGCGCCACCGCCGATCACGTCGCGCTGGGCCTGCCGCCGAGCGCGGCGACCCCGGCCGGCCTCGGCGGCGACGCCGCGACGGTGCCGCCGCTCTACATCGACCAGCTGGTCCGCTACACCCTCGAGGGCGGCAGCGATCCGCCCGCGCGCATGGCCGACCTGGTCGCCGCGCGCATCGAGCGGCTGCAGCAGGACGCGCGCCGCACGCTGCAGGCGCTCGCGGTCATCGGGGACGCGGCGGACCGGGCCACGCTGCAGCGCCTCTTGCCGGACATCCGCGCCTTCGACGAGCTGCTCAACAAGCTCGCGGCGGCGGGCATGATCGAGGAGCACTCGAGCGGCATCCGCACCGCGCACCCGCTGCTCCGCGACGTGACGCTCGCGACGATCCCGGCCGGCGTCCGGCGCGACCTGCACGCCAAGGCGACGTTCGACAGCGCGGGCGATCCGCTCGCGCTGCCGCTCGAGGTGCAGGCGATCCACGCCTACCACGCGCAGAACGCGTTCGTCGCGCTGATGCTGCTCGAGCAGGCGGCGGATCGGTCGGCCGCGCGCGGGGACACGGCCGGCAGCGTGCTCGCGCTGCGCCGCGGCCTCGACCTGGCGCGGCGCGAGATCTTCCGCGGCGAGCTCGACGATCCGGTGCGCGCCGTCCTCATCTTCAGCCGCAAGCTCGGCGAGGCGCTCGCGCGCGCCGGCGATCTCACCGACGCCGACGGCGTGCTGCGCGAGGCGCTCGACCTCGCCGGCCCCGGCGGCCCCGACCGCGCGCTCGTCCTGGGCGCGCTCGCGCACGTGGCGCACCAGCGCGAGCGCACCAGCGAGGCGTCGATGTACCTCCGCGAGGCGATGGACCTCGCCCGGCAGAGCGCCGACAGCGACGTGGTGCAGTCGCTCGACAAGATGCGCCGCGAGTGGATGGCGCGCTGAGCGAGAGATGGTGAGCGGCGAGGAGCGAGCGCAAGGGCCCCGGACTCCGGCGAACGCAGCGGCGCCTGCGGTGCGCGCGCCGTTCATCGCGCGGTGGGACCTCGACAAGACCTACCTCAGGACGGACTTCGACACGCTGCGCGATCTCGTGCGGACCGCGATCGAGCGGCCCGACCAGAAGCGCACCGTGCCGGGGGCCGGGTCGCTCCTGCGCGAGCTCGGCCGCGCGGGCGTCGAGACGCACATCCTCTCGGGCAGCCCGGAGCAGCTCCGCTCCCGCATCGAGCAGAAGCTGCGGCTCGACGGCGCGCGGTGGGCGTCGCTCACGCTGAAGCCCAACCTGCAGAACATCCTCCGGCTGCGCTTCCGCGCGCTGCGCGGCCAGCTCGGCTACAAGCTGCCCGCGCTGCTCCAGCGGCGCTGCGAGCTCCCGACCCAGCGCGACGCGAGCGGCGCGCTGATCCGCGAGGTGCTCCTCGGCGACGACGCCGAGGCCGACGCGTTCGTCTACTCGCTGTACGCCGACGTCTGCGAGGGGCGGGTCACCCCGCTGGAGCTCGGCGAGGTGATGCGGCTCGGCCACGCCTACGACGACACCATCCTCGACGCGCTCCGGTTCGCGAGCTACGTCGAGAAGGGCCCCGTCGTCGAGCGCATCCTGATCCACCTCGATCGGCAGTCATCTCCGTCGGATTTCCGGATCTTCGGCGACCGGGTCGTCCCCTTCTACAACTACCTGCAGGCGGCCTTCGTGCTCCACGAGGACGGGCGGATCGCCGCGCACGCCGTGCTCCGCGTCGCGCAGGACCTGGTCGTCGCGCACAACTTCGACAGCGTCGCGCTCGCGCGGAGCTACGTCGACCTGTCCCGCCGCGGGCACGTCTCGGGCAAGGGCATCGCGTCCCTCGAGGCCGCCTACGGCGAGCTCGCGCAGCGCAGGGCCGCGGGCGCGAGCGACCTCGGCGCGATGATCGCGGAGCTCACGCGGCTCTGCAGCGACCTGCGCCCCGCCGTGAGCCGGCCGCACGCGGCCATCGACTACCGCGCGCTCGCCGCCGGCCACAACCGCCGCTCGAAGCGCGGCCGCTGACCGCTCGCTCACACCCAGGCGTTGTTGAGGATCTCACCGACGCCGCCGGCGCCCGGGACGATGTACTGGATCGCGTTCAGGCCGCGCTCCTCGTCCCAGTGCGTGCCCGGCTCGGTCTTGAGGACGCGCGCCGGCGAGAGGCCGCGATCGAGCCGGAGCGCGTAGATGATCGCGTCCGGGTGGGCCTCGGTGACGCGGCGGATGTACTCGGGGGTCACGATGAGGTGCATGGCGATGCACTTGGCCGGCCGCCCCTCGAGCGCGGTCTTGTAGTACGTCATGGCGCTGACCATCGACGAGCCGGTGGCGCCCATCGGATCGGGGAAGAGCACGTGGCGCCCCCCGACGTCGCGCCCGATCTTGGCGTCGTGCCAGGTGGCGCCGACCACCTCGCCGTGCTCGTTCGTCTGCCGGCTCATGAACAGGTGATCCTGCCGCACCAGCGCCGGGTCGAGGACCTCGTTCATGAGCTCGTAGACGACCTGGGAGGGCATCGTCCCGGCGCGGGCGATGCCCACGGTGACGACCTTTGTGGCGCGGGAGAGCGCGGTGCCGCGATAGACGGCCTCCGGGTGGGACGAGATCATCCGGGTCGGGACGTCGACGCGGGTGCGCTCCAGCTCGGCGGCGAGCACGGCGCGCGCCAGGGTCTGGTAGAGGAAGCCGACGAGGCGCCCCACGTCGGGCTGACCGGTCTCCGGGGAGCAGGCGCGGGCCAGCAGAGTCCACGCGAGCGGATCGTCGAGGAGGTGCACGCCCGGACCGTATCGGTGCGCAATTTCGGGGGGCCGGAATCGGCTCTCAGCGTACGCAACGTCGACCATCGTTTTTCTGTTACACTACCTGGCCCGGCGCGGGGTATTCCTCCGGGTGCGCGCCGGTGCTCTCCCCGGGAGCGAAGCGGTTTCGAAGCGATGAGGGCGCCCGCCCAGCGGGCTGTCCGGTGGACTTGCAAAGGAAGGGATGTTCGGTGGATAGCGACCTTGCCGAGTCGGTTACGGCGCTCAAGGATGCCTTTGCCCGAAGAGGCATCCCCGCGAGGTTCGGAAAGGCGGCTCCAGCGGTGGTGGAAGAGCTGCGCAGGACGCTGCGGGTGCCCGCCAGGTACCGCGCTTTCCTGCAGGAAGCCGACCCGCTCGACGTCGAGACGGTGACGCCGGTCGAGCGCGTACGCCTCATCCCCTCCGAGAAGCTCGCGGCCGAGCAGCAGGCGAACGGCGGCGACAGCTCCCTCCCAGGCTGGCGCAAGAGCTGGATCCTCATCGCGCGCAGCGCTCTCCTGGGAGACCCTTACTTCCTCGACATCTCGAAGCTCGACGCCGAGGGCGACTGTCCCGTGTTCACCTGCATGACGGGGACCGACTCGCTCAAGCCGGAGCTCTGCGCGTCGAGCTTCCAGCAGTTCCTTCGCATCCTCGCGACCTCGATGGAGGTCGCGTCCGGCTTCGGCGAGAGCGGCCTCGACGACGAGGACGAGGCCATCTTCCGCGAGGCGCTGGCGCCGAAGATCAAGACGATCGACTCCGCGGCCCTCCGCGCGGGTCACTGGACGTGACGCAGCGCCCGCGGCGCGCCGCGCGCGGCCGCCGTGGGTCGAGCTGACCGTGCCATGGCCAGGTGCCCGGTTTGCAACGCAGAGGCCCCGGGCTCTGCGCGGTTCTGTGTGGCGTGCGGCGCGCCGATCGCCGCGAAGGACGCCGTCGCCGCCCCCTCGGCGCCTCCGCCCGGCCCGCGGGCGACCGTCCCCGGGAAGCCGCTGCTCGAGGCGCTGCTGCCCGAGGATCCGTCGCGCCGGGTCAGCGCGCCGGCCTTCGGGGCCGGCGGCGCGAACGGGCCCGCGGCGGCGCCGCACGTCGTCCCGGCGCCGCTGGCGGGCTCTCTCCCGCGGCGCGCGCCGGGGGGTCACCTGCCGGCGGGGACGCTCGTCGACCAGAAGTACGTGGTCGAGCGGGTGCTCGGCGAGGGCGGCATGGGGGTCGTCTACCTCGCCCGGGACGTCCACACCGGCCTGCACGTCGTCCTGAAGGCGGTGCGGCAGGAGCTCGGGCATCGGCCCGACGTGCGCGCGCGGACGCTCGCCGAGGGCCGCGCGCTCGCGCAGATCGATCATCCGAACGTCGTCCACCTGAAGGCGGTGGTCGCGGAGCGGGACGATCTCTGGCTCGTCATGCAGTACATCGACGGCGAGAGCCTGGAGCAGGCGCTCGCCAGGTACGCCGACGAGCGCCGGCCGATGCCGCTGCCCGAGGCGCTCTCGATCTTCCGGCAGATCGCCTCCGGCATCGCCGCCGCGCACCGCGAGGGGGTGATCCACCGCGATCTCAAGCCGGCCAACGTGCTCCTCCGCGGCAAGGACGGCGTCGCGAAGGTCACCGACTTCGGCATCGCGAAGGCCGAGGCGGACGCGCTCGCGGGGCGCGGGATGACCAAGGGGATCATCGGCTCGCTCTATTACATGTCGCCGGAGCAGGTCCTCGGGCGCCGCGATCTCGACAAGCGGGTGGACATCTACGCGCTCGGCGTCGTGCTCTACGAGATGCTGGTCGGGCGGGTGCCGTTCGACGCCGAGAGCGACATCGAGATCATGCGGCAGCACGCGGAGGCGCCGCTCCCCAGGGTCAGCGCCGCGCGCCACGACGTCCCTCCGGAGCTCGACGCGTTCCTCCAGAAGGCGTGCGCGAAGGATAGGGCGGATCGCTTCGCCAGCTGCGAGGAGATGCTCGCGGCGCTCGACGCGATCGCCCGCCCTCCGGCGCAAGCGACCTCGGCGCCGCTCGGCGCGTCGAGCCGCCCGCCGCCGCCCGCCGCCACGACGGTCGATGAGGTCCGCGACGCGGCGCGCTCGCCGGGCGGCGCGGCGCTGGCGAGCCGGCCGGCGCCGCGTCGTCCGGCGAGCGCGCGCGGCTCGTGGCTCGCGATCGGCGCGGGGGCGCTCGTGATGTTCGGCGGGGCTGCCGCGCTGCTCGCGCTGGGCGTGCTCGACAGGCCGCGCGACGTCCGCCGGAGGGGCGCCGCGGCGCAGTCGCGCCCGGCGGCCAGCGCGAGCAGCGCCGCAGCCCCGGACGCGAGCGTGGAGCCGACGCACACGTCGCCGCTCGCCGGCCTGACGGGCCTGTGGGTCGGCAACGGGCGCGAGCTCGAGGCCGTGCTGGCCGGCGAGGCGCTCGAGTTCCGGGTCCGCCGCCCGGAGCAGTTCGCCCCGCAGGACTACGAGGAGGGCGAGGCCCGCTTCTCGCTGCGCGAGATCCCCGGCGAGAGCGGCGTGTTCGCCGTGGAGGACCGGCTCCGCTTCATCGCGCCCGAGTCGCGCCAGTTCGACCCGACCCGCTCGCGCGGCACCTGCCAGGACGTCCGCAGCGACGTGGAGGGCCGCCCCCTGCGCGCGAGCTTCGACGGCGCGCGCCTGAGCGTCGAGTTCGCGAAGATCGAGCCGACCACGAGCAACTTCGTGATCGAGCGCAACAAGGTCGTGAGCTGCGTCGGCCTCAGCACCCTCCCCGCCACGCTCGTCGTGAGCACGCTGTCGAGGATGTGAGCCCCGCTCAGAGCCCGCCGACGGCGGGGACGGGCTGCGGCTTTCCGGCGTGGATGACCGCGCACCGGACGGTGGTCGACGACGTCGGCGCGCTCGACCGCCCGCCCCCGAGGACGAGCGTGTTGAAGACGTTGCGCGCCGCCGCGTCGACCTCCGCGGCGCCGCGCGGCGGAACCGGGTTCCCGCTCGCGTCGAACACCGTCACGGCCTGCACGACGCCGCGGGCGATCTCGCTGTCCGGGAAGGACATCATCACCGCGATGCGGACGTAGGCCGACGCGCCTTCGACGATCCCGAAGCTGTGCGGCTTCTTCGCGAACGATCCGCAGAAGCCGCTCGTGCCCATGCCGCCGTTCGGGCCGTAGTTCGCCGACGCCCACTGCCCCACGTTGACCGTGAGCCCGCTGTCGCCCGAGCCCTGCGCGTACTGGACGCACTGGGCGAGCGCGGGGTCCCAGATCGCGCCCGTCGGGCACTGCCCCACCTTGGCGCAGGCCTGGCCGGTCCAGACCTCGTCGCGCGCGCAGGTCTGCGAGAGCGGGACGCACGCGGCGGTCGGGCCGTCGACGATGAGCTGCTGGCCGGGCGGGCATCCGAGCTTCTGCCCGGCGCCGATGGCGACCCCGGCGTTGGTCGCCACCTGCTCGCGCGACACGCAGAGGCCCGTGCTCTGGTCGATCTCGTCGCCCGGCCGGCAGCGGTCGGGGGCGCACCCGCCGGCCTCGTAGTGGCGCCCCACGCCGCAGAAGGCGTTCGCCGCTTGCGGCGTGAGGCACTGGCCCGCGATCGAGAGGTAGCCCTTGAGGCAGCGGCAGCGGTTCTGCTTGGTGTCGAAGCCGGCCCCGTCGCTGCACGACGAGATCGAGCAGCGGCAGCTGCTGCCCTGGCAGATCTTGAGGAAGCAGGAGTTCTCCGGGCACCCGACGAGGACCAGAGGCGCGAGCGCGAGCAGCGCGATCGAGAGCGCGGCGGGGGCGAGGCCGAACGAGCCGGACCGCATGGGGCGACCCTACTCGATCCGCTCGGGCCGGCAAACTCGCGGAGCGACGCGCGCCCGGAGCGCGGCGCCGCGGACGCAGCGCGCGGCCGTGCAGGCACGGCCCGTCGTGCGCGGCCGACGTACCGGCGGCCGGGGTGGTGTGGTACGGGGTGTCGCCGTCCGCGCGGAGATCCCGCCGCGGCGGTCCACCATCAAGCCATGCTGCCCATCTACATCGAAGGTTCGCCTGAGTTCGAGTCCACCCTGTCTGCCCTGCGCACCCGCGGCACGGGCGATCTCGCGAACGTCACGCCGGCGGTGACCGAGATCATCGACAACGTGCGCCGCGGGGGTACGTCCGCCGTCCTCGGCTACATCGAGAAGTTCGAGCGGAGGACGTCGAAGGCGCTCGTCCGCCACGCGGGCCCCGAGGCGGAGGGCGGCTTCGGCGGGGCCGAGGCGCTCGCGCGGCTCCCGCAGGAGGTCCGCGCCTCGCTCGAGACCGCGGCCGCGAGGATCGCGCGCTACCACGAGCGGCAGCGCGACGCGGGCGACCTCGGGCCCGCCGAGGCGGCGGCGAGCGGGCCCCCGCTGCAGGCCGGCTTCAGCTACGAGGACGAGGGCGTCCTCCTCGGCATGCGCGTGCGCCCCCTGCGCCGGGTCGGCGTCTACGCGCCGGGCGGCAAGGCCCGCTACCCGTCGAGCGTGCTGATGTCCGCCATCCCCGCCCGCGTCGCCGGCGTGCGCGACATCGTCCTCGCGAGCCCGTCGGCCGACGACGTCACGCTCGCCGCGGCGCACCTCTCGGGCGTGACGACCCTGCTCGATTCTGGTGGAGCGCAGGCGATCGCGGCCATGGCCTACGGGCTCCCCGAGCTCGCGCCGGTCGACAAGATCGTGGGGCCCGGCAACGCCTACGTCGCCTGCGCGAAGAAGCTCGTCTTCGGCGACGTGTCGATCGACGGCATCACCGGGCCGAGCGAGATCCTGGTGCTCGCCGACGACGCCGCGGATCCGCGGCTCGTCGCGGCCGATCTGCTCTCGCAGGCCGAGCACGACGAGGCGTCCTACGCGCTCCTCGCGACGACCTCGGCCAAGCTGGCGGAGGCGGTCGCGCGCGAGCTCGACGCCGCGCTCCCCGAGCTCACGCGGCGCGCCATCGTGCAGGCGTCGCTCTCGACGCACGCCGCCGCGCTCGTCGTCGGCTCGCGCGCTCGCCTCGCCGAGGTCGCCGATCAGCTCGCGGTCGAGCACGTCGCGTTCCACGTCGCCGACGCCGAGGGGCTGTTCTCGGAGATCGGCACGCTCGGCGCCGCGCTCCTCGGCAGCCTCACCCCGGTGGCCGCGGGCGACTACCTCGCGGGGCCGTCGCACGTGCTCCCGACCGGGGGCTCGGCCCGCTTCGGGGCGCCGCTCGGCGTCTACGACTTCGTGACGCGCGCGAGCCTCATCCGGTACTCCGGCGCGGCGCTGCGGGCGCAGGGCCCGATCATCGAGAAGCTGGCGCTGGCGGAGGGCCTGCAGGCGCACGCCCGCGCCGTGTCGCTCCGCCTCTCGAGCCCGGCGGCCGATCCGGCAGCGAAGCGCGGCGCGTCGCAGTCCTGACGCCCCGCTCCGCCGCCCGCGCGCCGCGCCCTCGGGGGCGCGGCGCCGGGACGTGGCGCGGCGCGGCGCGGCGCGTATCGAGCGCGCCCCGGCCCGCGCCTGTCCGGGCGCCCGTCTCCCGTGGCAGCGGGTTGAGCGCGCTCGCCCGCCGTCAGCCCGGGTAGGGCGCGCGGACGCCGAGCGATCGAGCCGCATCACGCGGCCTCGCGGCGCCTCGCGCGTGGGCCCGGCTCACTCGACGCGGAGGTAGCCCGCGTTGATCATCTTCAGCACGGACTGCGCGGTCTCGAGATCCGTCGCGGGGCTCTTGTTGAGGACCATCGCGAGGTGCCCGTGGTTGTAGACGACCTGGAGGACGTCCAGATCGACGGGCGAGAGATCGCGGAGCGACGGCTTGAGCGGCTGGGGGATGACCAGGCGCGCCGACAGGTCCGGGAGCTGGTGGCGGATGTTGTTCAGCTCGTCGATCTGCCGGAGCCCCTCCATGAGGAGCTCCTGCACCGTCGCGCTGATCTCGCCGGTCATGACCCGCTCCTCCGCCGGCTCCAGGTCGAACGTCCCGCCGGCCCACGTGAGGATCCGGTAGACGCTCTTGAGCGGCGGGACGTCGGTCAGATCGTTGATCGTCGCAAAGGTCACGATGCCCTTGCGCAGGTAGATCTTGCCGACGTCGTCGTCGGAACGGACGACGAGGACTCCGCTCTTCTTCGATGTGCCGAAGAGCTGAAGCAGATCGGGGAGCGGGATCTCGTCGATCGACCCGGACATCGACCGGGTCTGACCGCTCCTGAGCGAGGGCTCGTCCATCCGGCGGCGCGCCGGGGGCGCGCTCGGATCGGTGGAGACGACCTTGAGGATGCTGGTGCCGATGAGCACCCGGTCACCCTCCTTCAGGGTCGTCTTCTTGATCTTCTCGCCGTTGACGAACGTGCCGTTCGTCGAGCCGAGATCCTCGATCACGATCTGCTGTTCGGTACAGGCAATCCGGGCGTGGCGCCGGGAGACCATGTCCTCGACGAGGACCATGTCGAGGTCGCTGGAGCGACCCACGACGATCTCCTGCTGCTCCCCGAGGGGGAATTCGCCGCCTTGGTACTTCCCGGAGATGAAGCGCAACGCCAGTTGCCGCGTTGCCGACACCTTGGGAGCGTGGTTATCCATCGCAGGGAGTAAAAACCTTCGAGCGCTACGCGAGCGCCAGCAGGGGGCAAAGTCTAGTTTCACCGAGCAAAGCTGGTCAAGAGATCCGGGCGGTTCTTTCAAATGAGTTGGCTCGTTCGTCCTGACGCAGCGCGCCGCGCCCCGCCCTCGCCCCTCGTTCCCGTCCCCGACCCCCTTCCTCTAGCCCTTCCCTGACGCCGCCCTCCGGTCGGCGCAAGTGCGTCCAATCCGCGGGAAAAATGCCGATCGGCGCCGGCCGGGCGGACGGCTCCGGGCCCCTCCGGGCGGCGCGCCGGGCCGCCTCAGCGGTGCAGACCGCCGCCGCTCCGGCTCATTGCCCTTGCTTTCGGGCGCGGCATGTTCAACGGCCTCGGCGTGAGCTCCGAAGCGACGCAACGCACCCTCGCCGCAGGCGATCCGCTGGGCACGCACCGCGTGCTCGATCCACCGGGGGCCCTGCCGCAGCCCGCAGCGCGGCTGGACGCTGACGCCTCGCGCAGCTTCGAGACCGAGATCGTCGTCGAGGTGCAGACGCTGAACATCGACGCCGCGAGCTTCCGCCAGATGGAGGAGGCCTCCTTCGGCAGCCCGGACGGCGTGGCGCGGCTCGTCCTCGAGACCGTCGCGCGCCGGGGCAAGCAGCACAACCCGGTCACCGGCTCGGGCGGCATGCTGCTCGGCGTCGTGCGCCGGGTCGGCTCGCTGGCGGAGCACCGCGGCGTCGCCGTCGGCGATCGCGTCGCGACGCTCGCCTCGCTGTCGCTGACGCCGCTGTCGCTCCGCCGGATCGTCGCCGTGCGCCCCGCGTCCGCGCAGGTCGACGTCGAGGGCACCGCGATCGTCTTCGCGTCGGCGCCGCTCGCGCGGATGCCGACCGACATGCCCGAGCGGCTCGCCCTCGCGCTGCTCGACGTCGCGGGCGCGGCGCCCCAGGTGGCGCGCCTCGCCGGCCCGGGCGACACCGTGGCGGTGCTCGGCGCGGGCGGGAAGTCGGGCCTCCTCTGCGCGGCCGAGGCGCGGCGGCGCGTCGGCCCCGGCGGGCGCGTGATCGGGATCGAGGCATCGGCCGAGTTCGCCGCCGACCTGCGCGCGCTCGGGCTCTGCGACCACGTCGCGGTCGCCGACGCGCGCGATCCCATCGCGGTGCGCGACGCCGTGCTCCCGCTCACGGGCGGCGCGGGCGCCGACCTCACGCTCTCGTGCGTGAACGTCCCCGGGGTGGAGCTCAGCGCGATCGTCGCCACGCGCGACCGCGGCAAGGCGTACTTCTTCGCGATGAGCACGAGCTTCACCGCCGCCGCCCTCGGGGCCGAGGGGATCGGCAAGGACGTGGACCTCTACATCGGCAACGGCTACGCGCACGGCCACGCCGACCACACGCTCGCGCTCGTGCGCGAGCGCCCCGCGCTCGCGGCGCTCATGACGTCGCGCTACGGCTGATCGCGCGGCGCGGCGCGGCGAGCGCGCGCGCCGAAGCGGCGCTCGTCGGGAGCGCCGCTGCGCCGCCGGCAGTCGCGGAGGCTTCAGCCAGGCCGATCCTGAGGCGCCGGCTCGGCCGCCGGGAGCGCCGCCGGCGACGGCGCGGACGGCGCCGCGCCCAGCTTGTCGACGGCGGCCGGGAGGATCACGGCGAAGGTGCTCCCCTTCCCTTCGTACGAGCGGACCTCGATGCGGCCGCCGGCGCTCTGCGCGATGCGCTGGCTGATCGACAGCCCGAGCCCCGTCCCCTTGTCCTTCGTGGTGAAGAACGGCAGGAAGATGTTCGCGAGCACCTTCTGCGAGATCCCCGGGCCGTTGTCGGTGACGTTGAGCTCGACGAACGGCTCGTCCGAGCCGGAGCCCGGCCGCGTGCCGCGGCCGAAGCGGACGCGCGTGGAGATCACCACCTTGCCCCGGCCTTTCATGGCCTGGACCGCGTTGCGGAACAGGTTCATCAGCACCTGCCGCAGCTGCTCGGGATCGATGGCGACCCGGGGTAAATCGGGGTCGAGCGTGACCTCGACCTCGAGCTGGTCGTTCCTGCGCTCGATCGAGAGCACCTGCAGCGTGCGGCGCACGATCGCGTTCACGTCGGTCGGGACCACCGAGCCCTGCGCCGGCCGCGCGAGATCGAGCACCGAGCCCACGACGCGGTCGAGCCGATCGACCTCCTCGAGGATGATCCCGATGAACTCGCGCGACGCCGGATCGAGCTGCGCCTCCGGCACGGGATCGGCGAGCAGCTGTGCCGCCCCCTTGATCGCGCCGAGCGGGTTCCGGATCTCGTGCGCGAGGCCGGCCGCCATCTGGCCGAGGAGCGCGAGCCGGTCTCGCTCCTTCATCTGCGCGTAGAGGCGCGAGTTCTCCAGGACGACGCCGATCTGCGCGGCGAGCGTCTCGAGCAGGGTGAGCTCCTCGGGCGAGAACGCGTCGCGCACGCGCGTGTCCGCCACGACGAGCAGCCCGATCGGCTCGCCTTGCTCGTCCCGCGCGCACAGCACCACGCCCGAGCAGAGGCTGCCGAGCACCTCGGCCGCCGCGAGCACCGCGTCCTCGGGGACCTGCGGCCGCACCTCCGTCCGCCGCGCGAAGTTGCCGTCGTCGCCCGCGTCGCTGCGGCTCCGGCGCGCCCGCCGCTCGCGCGCCTCGCGCTCGAGCTCCTCCATCGCGAGCGGCCCGCGATCGAGGCGATCGAGCAGCGCCCGCGCCGTCGCCACCTCGATCCGCTCGGGGACGCGCGGCCCGAGCGACGCGAGCCGATCGAAGCCGGTCCCGTCCTGATCGCGCAGGTAGAGCGCCGCTGCGGTGACCCGGCGCGACTGCTCGAGCGCGCTCATCACGATCGAGCCCATCTCCTCCACCTCGAGCGTGTGCACGAGGCGCCGCCGGGCGTCCGCGAGCGAGCGATCGAGATCGAACCGCTCCCGCAAGAAGAGGCGCTGGAGCTGCTCCTCGACGCGCTCCCGCAGCGGATCGAAGAGCACCAGGATCACGATCGCGGCGAGCACGGCGTTCAGGTACATCGTGTTGAAGCCGCCGATGAACGTGAGCAGGAGATAGAAGATCAGCGCGATGAGGAACGCGACCGCCGTGGCGACGAGCAGGCGCGCGAGCATCTCGTAGGCGTCGAGGAGGCGCTCGTGCCGCAGCGCCTGGGCGAGCACGAACAGGAACACGATCGAGAGCGCCGCGCCGACGGGCGGCGGCTCCGCGCCGAGGAACCAGGCGAAGTCGGCGACGCTGGCGAGCGCGGCGAGCGCGCCGATCACCACGAGGAACCGCACGCGCCGCTGCGTCGCGCGCGAGGAGCTCTGCTTGCCGCGCTGGCCGAGCGTGAACAGCCCCGCGGTGAGCAGCGCGAAGACGTAGAGGAAGATGCAGCCGCGCGTGAGCCAATCGAGCCACGAGCCCGGCTCCCGGCTCACCAGCACGAGGACGAACAGCGGGATGGCGAGCACCCCCGCGAACCGGAGCAGGCGCGAGCGGCGATCCCCGTCGTGGGGGATCATCGCCTCGAAGAGGTGCAGCGCGAACTGCGGGAGCAGCACGGCGAGGATGGCCGTGAAGCGCTCCCAGATGGAGGCCTGGAAGAAGCCGAAGAGCGACTGGGAGAGGTACCAGAGCCCGACGTCGGCGGCGAAGGCGGCGAAGAAGAGGTGCACGCGCCGGACGCGCCCCCGCAGCAGCGTCGAGGCCGCGATGGCGAGGGCCAGGGCCCCGCAGACCAGGGTCGTCCGTGTGCGGAGATCGATCCCGAGCGGCGCCACGCGCGAAGGCTACCGCAGCGAGCCGCGCGGCAACCCCAAAACGAGCCGGGGCGCTCGTGGACGAGCGCGCTAGGGCGCCGGGCGCGGCCGCACAGGGCCGGCGGTGGCCTGCAGCTCAGCGCGTCCCGTCGCCGTCGCTGCTGCCCTTAGGGTGCCACGGGAGCGGCTCCGGCATCTGCGTGTCCCGCGATCGCACGTACGTCCGCGTCCTCGATCCCTCGTCGCCGGCGGCCGGAGGCGAGGCCTCGCGCAGCCGGAGCCGCGGCAGCTCCGCGCGGTCGGCGGCGGGGGCGGCGACGTCGCGCTCGACGTCCTCGCCGCCTGTATCCGAGACGAGCGCCTCGTCGGAGCTCGTCGGCTCGAGCTCGCTCCACGCGTCGTCTGCCTGCTCGTCGCGCTCCCCGGGCGCGAACGCGCACCCCGTGAGCAGCGCAGGGACCGACAGCGCAAGCGCGAGGCCCCCGGACAGCCAACCCCTCCTGCAAGGTCGCATCACTTCAATCCTCCGACGTCCCGCCAAAGCCATACTGTTTCACAAGCTGCGAAAGACGTGGTCTCTTCATACCCAAGAGCACCGCGGCGCGCGTGATATTCCCGCGACTTTCGTCGAGCGCCCGGGCGATGCACTCGCGCTCGATCTCGCGCTTCATGTCGCTCAGGCTGACCCCTCCTCGGACATGCGCGTACGCGAGCTCCAGCGGCGTGCGGTCCACGGGCGCCGACGGGATCACGGGCGCCGACGGGGGGTGAGACTCAGGCTCCGCCCGCTCGGGCGCGGAGGAGCGAGGGCCGCTCGACGGCTCGACGGCAGGGATAGCAGGCAGCATGCCAGCCCTCGGTGTCATCGGAGCGCTCGCCGGTTCCAGGGCCTCGAGGTCCCGCAGCCCCTCGACGTTCGCCGTGAAGTCCTCGAGCTCGATCACCTCGCCGTCCGCGAAGATCGCCGCGGCGCGCAAGGCGTTCTCGAGCTCGCGCACGTTGCCCGGCCAGGCGTGCCGCGAGAGGGCCGAGATGGCCCTGCCGGAGAGGCGCTTCGGCGCCGTGCCGCGCTCGGCGGCGATCCTCTCCAGGATCGCGGCAGCGATCGCCGGCACGTCGCGCGGCCGCTGGCGGAGCGCCGGGACCTCCAGGACGACCTGCCGGAGGCGATAGTAGAGATCTTCCCGGAACTCGCCGCGCGCGACCATCGCGCGCAGATCGCGGTGGGTGGCGCAGAGGATCCGGACGTTGGCGCGCAGCGGGGTGACACCCCCGACCCGCTCGAAGGTCCTGTCCTGGAGGACGCGGAGCAGCGCGACCTGCGTGCGCGGCGAGATGTCGCCGATCTCGTCGAGGAAGAGCGTCCCCCCCTCGGCAAGCTCGAACCGCCCGCGACGGCGCGCCGCCGCCCCGGTGAACGCCCCCTTCTCGTGCCCGAACAGCTCCGAGAGCAGCAGCGTCTCGACCAGGGCGGCGCAGTTCACCTTGATCAGCGGCCCGCCCCGCCCGCTCGCCTCGTGGATCGCCTCGGCGACGAGCTCCTTCCCCGTGCCGCTCTCGCCGTGGATCAGCACGGTCGCGTCGCTCGCGCCGACCTTCTCGACCTGGTGGAGGAGGCTGAGCAGCGCCGGCGCCGTCCCCACCAGCCGCTTGATCGCGGGCACCACGGTGGACGGCCGGTGCGCGCGCGCCGCGATCCGGGCGCACCCGGCGCACGCGCTCGATCCGCACAGCTCGCAGCCCCTCGGCTCCGCCTCGGCGGCGACGCGCGCCGACGCCTCGAGCCGGCCGAGCGCCGCGAAGAGCCGGCGCGCGAGGAACCTGCGCGCGATGTCGGGAGGCAGCGACGCGGTGATGCGATCGCGGAGGTGGATCGCCGCCTCGAGGTGCGACCGCGTGGCCGCGGCGTCGTCGTCGGGCGCGCGCGGCGGCCGATCCCCGGACGCCGAGGCGTGGTGGAGCAGCACGTGCGCCTCCAGGGCGCGCTCGCGGCCGTGGTCCTTCCGCGAGAGCGCGAGCGCCTCGACGGCGAGCTGCCCGAACGGCTCGCCGGCGGCGCGCGCGCGGAGCGCCTCGAGGAGCGCGACCTCGGCGAGGTGCCGATCGGACCTCGCCTCGGCGCGCGCCGCCTTGATCATCTGCGCGGCGAGCAGGAGGTCGCCGTCGTCGAGCGCGATGCGCGCGGCCACGGCGTAGCACTCGCCGAGCTTCGGGCCGGCGCCGTACGTGAAGGCGGCGCGGAGCTCGTCCCCGGCCTCCTGGGTGCGGCCGCGCTCCAGGTGGATCTGCGCCGCGACGTAGGCCACGTGCGTGATCCACACGCCGGGGATGCCCGGGCCGGAGACCTTGCGCGCGAACGCGAGCGCCTGCTCGGCCTCCTCGAGGAGCCCGAGCTGGAGCCGGAGCTCCGCGAGGTTCGCGATGAGGTTCACGAGCGCGACCTTGTCGCCGATCTTGCGGAAGATGCCGATCGCGCGCTCGAAGAGGCGCAAGGCCTCCGGGTACTCGTGCTTCAGGTGGGCGATGACCGCGAGGTTCGTGAGCGCGTAGCCGGTCGCCGCGCGCTCGCCGCGCCGCTCGCCGTCGTCGAGCACCGCCGAGAGCATCGCGCGCGCCTCGTCGAGCCGGCCGCTGGAGAGCTGCGCGATGGCGCGGTTCAGCCGGGCGCGCAGCTCGCTCACGTGCTCGCCGGCGCGCGCCGCCTCCCACGCGTCGGCCGCGAAGTGCCGCTCCGCCTCGGACCAGGCCTGCTGCGTGAGGAGCAGCTTGCCGAGGATGTTGCGCGCCTGGAGGCGCGTCGCGATCTCGCCCGCGCCGGCGAGCCCCTCCTCCGCGTGCGCCTTGGCCGCCGCGAGGTCGCCCGTCTTGCAGCAGAGCTCCGCCACCTCCACGGCGCCGCGCGCCCGCTCCGCGGGCGTGGCCGCGGCGGCCGCCGCGCGCGAGAGCACCATCGCGGCGGTCGTCAGGTCGCCGCGCGCGCTCGTCGCGCGGCCGTGCACGAGCAGCGCCGCGAACGACTCCCCCTCCCCCAGGGCCGCCGAGGAGAAGTCGAGCGCGAACTCGACGTCGCCGAGCCGGAGCGCGAGCTCCGCGGCCCGGAGCAGCCGCTCGCCGGGCGGCGAGCCGGAGAGCGCGCGCATCGATCGCGCCCAGCGCTGCCAGAAATCGGCGCGCGCCGACGGCTCGCCGACCGAGCAGATGGCGAGCGTCGCCGCGGCCTCGGCGCGGTCGGCCCGGCCCAGCGAGGCGAGGAGCTCGCTCGCGCGCGAGAGGCTCCACGGGTCGGACGGCTGCTCCTCGAGCGCCTCCGCGACCGCGAGCACGTCCTCGGGATCGGCGCCGGCCGGATCGGCGGCCGCGCGCCGCGCCGTCACCCACCCGCGCTCGTCGGCCTCGATCAGCCCGAGGCCCGCGAGCTCGTCGCCGGCGAGGGGGCACGCGGCGGCCCCGGGCCCCGGCTCCGCGCGCCGGGGCGCGAGCCGGACGAGCTGCGCGGACGGCCAGGGCCGCTGGCTCAGCGCGAGCCGATCGAGCAGCCGCCTGGCCTCGAGGCTCGGCTGCTGCGGCAGGGGGCGCGGCTCGGCCGGCGCGGCCAGCACCGCGGAGCACCAGCCCTCGAGCGCGTCCAGCCGGTCGAGCTTCGCGACGACCCGGCGCTCCGCCTCCGCCGCGAACGCCTCCCAGAACCGGTGCAGGTCGTCGGGCGACGCGACGCCGTCGATCGCGATCGCGCTCGTCCACGGCCGCCTCGCCGCGTCGCTGCACACGATGACCAGCGCGGAGCTCGATCCTTCCGCGATGAGGCGGGAGACCTCCTCCAGCACGAGGCTCCCCCAGCTCGTGGGCTCCCCCTCGGAGACGAGGAGGATCGCGCCCTCCGCGGCGGCGCTGATGCCCTGCGCGACCGCGACCGGATCCGCGGAGGCGACGCCGCAGCGCAGCGCGAGATCGCGCCAGGGATCCCGACCCGCGGCGTGCGCGGCCGAGATCAGCGAGCGCCCCACGCCTCGAGCGCGACGCGCGAGGTGGGAGCAAACCGCATCCAGGATCGGCCGCTGTCCATGGACGTGGAGCACCCCACGCGACGCGGCTTCACGGACGCGCTCATCGAGCGCCCGGAAACCCCCGGCATCGCTCGTGGTGGCAGAAGGAACGCAGGCTGCGGCGACAGATCCCAAGGCAATGGAAGCGTACCTCTCGGCTGGAGCACGCATCAACGGATCCTGCCGTCGAGCATCAATAAGTAATTGCCGCACCAATAGAAAATTTCAGTGCGACTACCGGGTTCCGTCCAGGACCTGCTGGATCGCGTCGAACGCGTCCGGAGGCGCTTCGCCCAGGGCGCGGGCCAGCGGGAGCTGCGTGGCCGCGGCGGCGACGTAGAACGGGACGAGGTGCGGCGCGAGCCGGCGGAGCGTCTCGAGGTGCCGCGCGACGCCGGGCGCGTCGCCGCGCCGGACCGGCCCCGTGAGCGCCTCGGGTACGCCGAGCACCTCGACGTTGTCCGCGACCGTGCGGAGCAGCGGGCCGAGCATCTCGGCGGCGGTCTTTCGCTCGACGCCGGCGCGCTCGAGCAGGTCGACCCCGGCGGCGGCGAGCGCCGCGGCGCCGTTGGCCACGAGGCCCGCGGCGGCGTGGTAGGCGACACGGTCGAGGTCGGAGAACGTGCGCGGCGTCATCCCGAGGCGCACGCCGAGCGCGCGCGCGGCGCGCACGGCGGCGGGATCGCCGTCGATGTGGAGGTGGCCGCGCTCGAGGAAGGGCACGAACGCGGGCGAGGCGAACGAGATCATCGGGTGCATCTGCGCGACCGAGACGCGGCGGCCTCGCACCGCGGCGAGCGCCTCCGGGCCGAGCGCGCCGGCGCAGTGCACCACCGCGACGTCCCGGTGGCCGACGAGCCGCAGGTCGCGCATCGCCTCGGCCGCGGGCGCGATGGCCCCATCGCGCACGGCGAGGATCACGAGGTCCGCCTCGATGCGCTCCATCGGAAGCCCGTCCCGCGCGGGCCGCAGCGTGACCGACAGCCCCGCGTCGCGGCTCGCGCGCGCGAGCCCGCGGCCCACCTTGCCGGCGCCGTAGATGAACACCTCCGGGAGGGCGCTGTCGTCCCGGTGCATCGGCGACGGGCGTGTGCTGTCCATCTCGTTCATGCGCCGCTCCCGTATAGGCCGTGCGCGAGCGCGTAGTCGAGCACGGCGCGCGGCACGCGCTGGCGGACGGCCTCCAGATCGCCCGCGGCGAACGCCCGGCGGATCTCGCTGCTCGAGATCTGCGGGAGGAGCACGTCCGCGGGGCGCAGGAGCGGGCGCGGGTCCGCCGCCGCGTCGAGGGGCTCCGCGGCGGTCGCGGCGAAGCCGGAGCGGCCGAGGACGATCGGCGGGGCGAGCTGCTCGATGCGATCGAAGCGGTGCCAGCGCGGGAGATCCGGGAGCACGTCGGCCCCGACGAGCAGGCGCATCGCCCAGCCGGGGTGCGCCGCGGCGAGGTGCTCGAGCGTGCGCAGCGTGAGGCTCTCGCCGCCGAGATCGCGCTCGACCGCCGAGACCGACACGCGCGGGAGCCAGCCGAGCGCGAGCTGGCACATGGCCAGGCGATGCTCGAACGGCGCGAGCTCCTTGGAGAAGGGGTGGCGGTAGACGGGGACGACGAGCACCTCGTCGATCGGCGCGACGGAGATCGCGTAGGTCGCCGCGAGCACGTGCGCCACGTGGGGCGGGTTGAAGCTGCCGCCGAAGATCGCGACGCGGCGCGCTTCTGACGCTGACCCGCGCGCGCGCCCGCCCGTCGCGCCCGCTGCGCCCTCAGCCGTGCGAGCCACCTTGAACCCTCAGCTTGGGGCCGGCCGCGGGCGGGCCGACGATCTCGCGCGCGGTCACCGCGCCGCTCGCGTTGATCACCTCGATCCGCACCCCGCCCTGCCCGTCGTCGAGGAGCGCCCGGCCGCCCTCGGAGCCGATCGGCCCGGGAGAGAAGAACGTCCGCGGGCCGACCCTCTTGATGAGCGGCTCGGAGCTCTTGCCGAAGACGAGGAGCGACGCCGCGACGATGTCCTCCTCGTCGAGCGCCGCCTTGTCGAACACGAACAGCGCGACGCGCCCGTCCAGGATCTCGATCGTGCGCTGGCCCGGCGGGAGGCTCATCAGCACCTTGAGGCGCAGCCGCGCCCGCTCGGACGCCACGAACGCGTCGATCTGCTCCGGCGTCGCGGCGGCGCAGCGCGCGGCCCGATCGAAGAGGGCGCCCTCGGTCGGGTTCACGCCGACCAGGCTCTGCGCCCAGCCCTCGACGACCCGGTCGAGCGCGTCGTCCTCGGCGACGTAGATGACCCGCTCGGCGTGGCCTTCGTCGAGCAGGTGCTGCGCACCGCGAGCGAGCGCGGGCAGATCACCCTGTGCAGGGCCGAGGACGCCGAGGCGCATCGGCCACAGCATAGATCAGCGCGCGAAGCGGGGGGCACCTTCTCCGCGCCGCGCGCTCGCGCCGGCGACGCCGCGCGCTTTCCGTGCCGCTTCCCTGCCGCTTCCCTGCCGTTGCTTACCGTCTGCTTGCCGCTTCCCTGCCGCTCGCTTGCCGCTTCGTTCCCGCGTTTTCCCTGGCCCGCGGCGCGCGCGCCCGGCGCGCGTCTGCTAGCGTCCGCCCATGTTTCGGCGAGGTCGCGCGCTCCGGGATCCGGTCACCATCACCCTCGACGGAGCGGGCGTCCCGGCGGAGCGGGGAGAGCCCCTGGCCGTGGCGCTGCTCGCCTCCGGGCGCGTGACGCTCGCGCGGAGCCCGAAGCTGCACCGCCCGCGCGCGCCGACCTGCCTGCGCGGCGGCTGCGACGGCTGCCTGGCGCGGGTCGACGGGGTGCCGAACGTGATGACCTGCCTGCGGCCCGCCGCCGGCGGCGAGCGCATCGAGGTGCAGAACGTGGTCGGCTCGCGGGAGGCGGATCTGCTCCGGGTGACCGACTGGTTCTTCCCGCAGGGGATCGACCACCACCACCTGATGGCCGGCGTCCCCGGGCTGTCCGGGGTCATGCAGTCGATCGCGCGCAAGCTGGCGGGGCTCGGCCGGCTGCCGAGCGCGCCGCTCCCGCCGGAGCCCGCCGCGCGGCTCGAGCTGGACGCGGCGGTGATCGGCGCCGGGCCCGCCGGCGTCTCGGCGGCCTCGGCGCTCGCGGCGCGCGGCCTGCGCGTCGCGCTGATCGACGACGGCCTCGCCCCCGCCGGGTCGCTCGCCGGGGCGCCGCGCCGAGCGGCGGAGCTCCTCGCGCGGCACCCGCTCGACGGGGTGCGCGTGCTCTGCGAGCACGTGGCCGCCGGCGTCTACCTCGGCGAGCTCCTGGTCGCCGGCGACGCGGGCGCGACCGTGATCGAGGCGCCCGCGCTGGTCTTCGCCACCGGGGCGCACGACGGCGTCGCGGCGTTCCCGAACAACGATCTGCCCGGGGTCTTCTCGGCGCGCGCGCTCTGCCGGCTGCTCGCCTGCGGCGTCGAGCCGACCGGCCCCGTCGCGATCGCGGGCGAGGGCTTCTGGGCCGACGAGCTCGCGAGCGCCCTCGGCGACCGGATCGCGGCGCGGATCCCGCTCGCCGCGCTCGCCGCGGTGAACGGGATCTCGCAGGTGAAGAGCGTGACCGTGCGCGGCGCGCCCTCCGCCCAGGGCAGCCCGACGCGCGATCTCAAGGTGGTGGCGCTCGCCGTCGAGGCGCCGGCCGCGCCGTCGTTCGAGGTCGCCGCGCAGGCGGGCGCGCGCGTCGAGGTCGACCCGCGCGCGGGGTACGCCGTGCGGGTCGACGCGCGCGGCCGGGCCGGCGACGGCGTGTGGGCGATCGGCGAGTGCACCGGCGCCGCGCTCGATCTCGACGGCCTCGCGCGGGCGGCGGCGCTGCTCGCCGACGACGTGGTCGCGGCGCGCGGCGCGGCCGCGTGAGCCTGCGATCGCCGGCGCGCCGCGGCCCAGCTGCGCGGCGGGTCAGCCGTCGATGATCAGATCGAAGAGGCCGATCCCGCCCGCGATGAACACGACGTCGAACACGCCCATGAGCGCCACGTAATCGGTGAGCTCGCCGAGCGTCGCGCCGCCGAAGAGCTCCCGCGTCCCCGCGACGGCGGCGAGCAGGGTGGGCGCGAGCAGCGGGAAGAGGACGCTCGCGAGCACGAGGTCGCGGGCGCGCGTGCGCACGGTCATGGCCCCGAAGAGGGTGCCGCTCGCGGCGATGCCCGGCGTCGCCGCGAGGCAGAAGAGCGCGAGCCCCGCGCCCGTCTTCGCGAGATCCACCGCGAAGAGGAGCGCCGCGGCCGGGATGATGATCACCTCGACCGCGATCACGAAGACGCACAGCCCGAGCGCCTTGCCGGCGAACAGGGCGCTCCTCGCGATCGGCAGGACGAGCAGGCCCGAGAGCGCGCCGTCCTCGCGTTCCCGCTGCCACGTGCGGCTCAGCGCGAGCACCGACGCGAACGCCACGCTCACCCAGATCACGCCGGGCGCGACCCGCTCGGCCGCGTCCTGCCCGGCGTAGAACGCGAGCGACGCGATCACGGCGACGAGCACCGCGAAGAACCCGCTCGTCGTGACGATCTCGCCGGTGGCGAGCTCGATCGCGAGATCCTTCCGCGCGACGAGCATCGCCTGGCGCACCCACCCGGGCCGGCGCCTCGACAGGGACGCCGGGCCCGCAGGCGCCGTGGTCTCGGAGAGCACGGCGCCGCTCAGAGGCTCAGGTACGTCTGATCCTTGAGCCCCCGCTCGTAGTCGGCGAGCAGCCGCATGCCCTCGGTCGGCTTGAGGAGGTCCTGCTTGATCGCGCCGTCCACCTGGGCCTTCACCTTCCCGACGAGATCGCGGTTGTCGTACTGGGTCAGCGCCAGGACCTCGTGGATCTTGTTCCCGGCGATCGTCTCCTCGATGTAGTACCCGCTCTCCTCGTCGTCATCGAGGAAGACGTGCACCTCGTTGACCCGGCCGAAGAGGTTGTGGATGTCGCCCATGATGTCCTGGTACGCGCCGGTCAGGAAGATGCCGACGTAGTACGGCTGGTCGCCCACGATCGGGTGCAGCGGGAGCGTGTCCTTCACGTCGTTGAGATCGATGAACTTGCTCACCTTGCCGTCGGAGTCGCAGGTGATGTCGACGAGCGTGCTGTCCGCCGCGGGGCGCTCGTTCAGCCGGTGGATCGGCACGATCGGGAAGAGCGCGCCGAGCGCCCAGTGATCGAGCAGCGACTGGAACACCGAGAAGTTGCAGATGTACTGGTCGGCGAGCTGCTTGCGGAGCTCGCCGAGATCGTCCGGCACCTCCTCGGGGTCGAGCTCCGACGCGATCTTCTCCATCGCCTCGGCGATCTCCCAGAAGAGGATCTCGACCCGGGCCTTCACGTCGAGGTTGAGCAGGCCGAGTTCGAACATCTTCTGCGCCTCCTCCTTGATCTGGAGCAGGTCGTGCCACGACTCGCCGAGGTTCGGCCCGGAGAGGTTGTCCTTGATGTAGAGGAGGTTCTGGATGAGCTTGTGCTCCTCGGTCTGGATGTCGATCGGCGACATCGGCGTCTTCTCGATCGAGCCGAACGCCTGGACGACCAGCACCGAGTGGTGCGCGACGATCGCGCGGCCGGACTCCGAGACGATGTTCGGGTGAGGCACCCGCTCCTCGTCGCAGATGTCCGCGATGTTGTGCACGATGTCGCGCGCGTACTCCTCGACCGAGTAGTTCATCGAGGAGTGGAAGGTCGAGCGCGAGCCGTCGTAGTCGATGGCGAGTCCGCCGCCGACGTCGATGTACTCGATGCGCTGCCCCATCTTGCGGAGCTTCGCGTAGTAGCGCGTCGCCTCGCGCACGGCGCGCTTGATGATCAGGATGTCCGGCACCTGCGAGCCGATGTGGAAATGGAGGAGCTTGAACGAGGCGCTCATCCCGGCCTCGTCCATGATCCGGATCGCCGCGAGGATCTCGGCGGTGGAGAGCCCGAACTTCGCGTTCTCGCCGCCGGACGTCTTCCACTTGCCCGCGCCCTCGGTGAGCAGCCGCACCCGGAGGCCGATCATCGGCTCGACGTTCATGTCCTTGGCGACGCGGGTGATCATCCGCACCTCGGAGAGCTTCTCCGCGATGAGGATCACCTTCTTGCCGAGCTTGCGCCCGATCAGCGCCGTCCGGATGAAGTTCTCGTCCTTGTAGCCGTTGCAGACGATCAGCGACTCGGGGTCGTGGTGGACCGACAGGCCCGCGAAGACCTCGGGCTTGGAGCCGACCTCGACGCCGTAATGGTAGGTCTTGCCCGCGTCGAGGATCTCCTCCACGACCTCCCGGAGCTGGTTCACCTTGATCGGGAACACGCCGCGGTACGTCCCGCGGAACTTGCTCTCGGCGATCGCCTTGTTGAACGCCTCGTTGAGCGCGCGCACCCGGTGGTGGAGCAGGTCCTGAAAGCGGATCAGGAGCGGCGTGCGGAGCCCCTGCTCGAGCGCCGCGTCCACGACGTCGCGGATCGCGATCTTGCTGCCGCGCTCCTGGAGCGGGGCGACGGTGAGGTTGCCGTCCGGGCTCACGTCGAAATAGCCGCGACCCCAGCGGTCGATCATGTAGAGCGACTTGGCGTCTTCCGTCGTCCAGACGCCGGTCTCGGTCTCGTGCGCGCTGCTCACAGTCGTTCTCCTTGGCGGGGCTCGCGGCGGGCGACACCCACCTTTCTGGGAGGGCCCACGGGGGGCTTCAGGCTCATCAGGGGACGTCAGATCGTCGGTCCGACGCTGGACGGCTGGACGCCGCGCGCTGGCGACGCGGCTCAATTACGATAGGAACGCCGGACCTTCAAGGGCGGGCAGCCCGGTCCGGTCCGGCATGGACGGCGCGCTCGACGAGCGGGCGGCTCAGGCCTGAGCCTTCGGGGTGGCCGAGGCGGCCTTCGCCCGCTTCGAGGCCGACTGGTAGAGGTCGTAGAGGCGCGGCACCGGGTACGCCTCGAGGCGCTTCCTGTAGCCCTGGTCCTTCGACCGGTTCAGGACCGCCAGCGTCTCGTCGATGAGCTTCGCGCGCGTCCCGAACTTCTCCTTCACCGTGCTGAACGTCGCGTGCAGGCGGAGGAGCTTGGCGTTCGACACGTGCTCCAGGCCCTTGGAACCGCCCCGATCCGTGCTGACGCGCCCGAGCCAGAGGTCCTCGTTCGCGAGCCCTTTCAGGGCCTCGACGAGCTTCGCCTTGTCGCCGAAGCGCTCCTTCACGATCGCAAGCGGATTTTTGCTGGCCATTCTGAGACTCCCACGGGCAGGCGGGGCCTGCGCCGGAAATGCGCGAGATGACTCGCGCGGCATTGAAGAGGGAGCGCGATCTAGCAGAGCGGCCGGGGTCACCGCAAGGGCGCGCCGCGGAGGATCGCGCCGGCGGCGGAGGGACCGCGCCGGCGGCGGAGGGACCGCGCCGGCGGCGGAGGGCGCGAACGCGGCGGAGCCCGCGCGTCGGCGCTGTGCTGGGCCGCGGATCATGGTACAGGGCGCGCCGATGCTCAACCTGGGGAGCTGGCTCGTGGCGCACGTCGACCGGCTCCGGCCGCTCCGGCCCCCCTCGGACGCGAGCGCCCGCCTCGCCGAGCCCTCGTCGGCGCTGGCGAGCACCCTGCTGAAGGCGCTGTTCCCGGTCGCCGCGTTCATCGCGCTCGCGCCCCTCCTCTGGCTCTTCTTCCGGCGCACCTGGCGGGAGCTCGACGTCGAGGCCCACGAGCACCAGCGGCGCACCCTCGCCGCCGGGGGCTACGACCGCCGGCCCGCGGTCCTGTTCACGATCACCGCGGTCGTGCTCATGCTGCAGCAGTACTACGGCGGCCGGGCGGTCTACGACGAGCACATCCGGCCGTGGCTGCGCGAGCTCGAGCTCGCCCAGACGCTCTCGCCGGCCGGGGTGATCGTGCCGATCTCGCTCCGCCGCTACGACGAGCTCTACAGCTACGTGTGGTGGTCGTTCACCCGCGTCTTCGGCTACGTCGCCATCCCCATGGTCGGGTGGAAGCTCTGCTTCCCCAGGGACAGCCTGCTCGACATGGGGCTGCGCGTCCGGGGGCTCGCGCAGCACGCGTGGATTTACCTGCTCTGCCTCGCCGTCGTGGTCCCGGCGGTGTTCATCGTCGCGAGCGCGCCCGACTTCGGGAGCTACTACCCCTTCTACAAGCAGTCCTCCCGCTCCTGGTTCGACCTCATCGCCTGGGAGGCGATGTACTTCGCCCAGTTCTTCGCGCTGGAGATCTTCTTCCGCGGCTTCTGGCTCGCCGGCCTGCGCCACACCCTGGGCTCCGGCGCGATCTTCGCGATGGTCGTCCCCTACTGCATGATCCATTTCGGCAAGCCGTACCTGGAGGCGGCCGGCGCCGTGGTCGCCGGGATCGCGCTCGGCTCGCTGGCGATGCGCACGAAGAGCATCTACTCGGGCTTCCTGGTCCACGTCACGATCGCGCTGCTCATGGACCTCGTCGCGCTGTCGAACCGCGGCGCGCTGCCGCGATCGTTCTGGGGGACGTGACGCCGGCGAGGCCGGCGCCGCCGGCCCTCGCGCGGCGGCTCAGCCGAGCGTCCGGGTCAGCTTGCGCATGATCTCGGCGCGGCTCCGGTCCCGGATCTCGCGCCGGTACAGCGCCTCCAGCCCGACGGCGGCCGCGCGCGCCGCGTCGCGGTGCTCGCCTTCCCAGGGGAGCACCGCGAGCCGCCGCCAGAGGATCTTCTCCAGGAGCCGGGGCCTGCGCCTGGCCAGCGCGCCGCTCGCGAGCTCGATGACCCGGGCGGAGGCGGGGTCGGCCCGCATCGCGCGCACGAAGAAGCCCACGGCGGCCGTGACGCGGCGGCCGCCGCGCATCGCCTGCACGCCCGCGTCGCACAGCGCCTCGGCCCGCTCGCGCGGGGTCGCGGCGCGCCGCGCGCGCTCCCGCGCGGCCTGGACCTCGGCGCTCAGCGCGTCCCGGCGCCGCCGGGCAGGGCGCATCTTGATGACGAGGAACAGGACGAAGAGGGCCGCAACCCCCGCGAGCACGTGTCGCCAGCCGATCTCCATGGCGCCCGCCTTAGTACAGCGCCCGGGGCGTGCTCACCAGAGCGAGCTTCCGCGCGGACGCCCCCGCGGTGGACGGCCTCGCGCGGCCGTCCTCGGAATGGCGCCGCCCGCCGCGGCGTTCCACGACGTTCCTTTCCGCGACGTCCTTTCCACGACGTTCCTTTCCGCCGCCACGGTGCGGTTTGCGCGAGCAGGCGATCCCAACCTATGCTGAGCCGAGAAATGCCCGTCCCGTCGACCTCCGGCTCCTCCGTTCGCGTGCCCCTGCGGGCCCTCGTCGCCGCGCTCGGGCTGGCCGCCCTCGCGCTGCACCCGGGCAGCGCGCTCGCCGATATCTTCACGTACACCGACGCGGATGGAACGGTGCACTTCTCGAACCGCGCCGCCGGCGACGCGCGGTTCAAGGTGTACATCAAGGGCGACGGGCGCCGCCCCGGGGCCCGCCCCGGCGTGGCCCCGGTCGCCCCGAGCGACAAATCCCTCGAGCGCTTCAGCCGCTACGACACGTGGATCCGTCAGGCCGCGACGCTCTACCAGATCCCCGAGGAGCTCGTCCGCGCGGTCATCAAGTGCGAGAGCGACTACGATCCGCGCGCGGTCTCGCCGGTCGGCGCCCAGGGGCTGATGCAGCTGATGCCCGAGACCGCCCTCCGCATGCAGGTGCGCGACCCGTTCGACGCGCGGGAGAACATCTTCGGAGGAACGCGGTACCTGCGCATCCTGGCCAACCTCTTCAACGGAGATCTCGATCTCACCATCGCCGGGTACAACGCCGGCGAAGGGGCGGTGATGCGGTACGGCGGCATCCCGCCCTACGAGGAGACCCAGGCATACGTGACGCGCGTGCGGACCTACTACGCGCGCTACCGCACCACCCGGGACACCACGGTGGCCTCCATCGAGCCCTGATCGGCTCGCCCGCCGCGCCGCCCCTCCGCTCGCCAGCCGGAGGCGCGCTCGACCGCACGGCGTAGCGCACACCGCCCCCGACGGGGGTACCGCGATGCTACGATCCCAGGAACGGCTGCCGCAGCCGCCCCCGGGCAGGCCCCGGGAAGCGCAGGTGCGGACAGGCGGCCATCCATCACGCTCTCTTTGCTCCGCGCGGGCAAGGGTCCACGACATGACGACCACCTCGAGCCTCATCGAACTCACCAAGCGAAGCCCCGACATCGCGCCCCTCAAGCCGCCGGTGGATCCGGCGTCGCTCCAGCACACGAAGCTGCCCGAGGTGCCCGACTTCCGGAGGATCCCGGCCTACGCCGAGGTGACCGACGAGCAGTTCATGGATCACCGGTGGCAGGCGAAGAAGTCGATCACCCGCCCGGACAAGCTGCTCGACACGCTGCGCGGGATCGTGTCGGACGACTTCATCCGCGACGCGACCGAGGGCTTCGCGCACGCGCCCATGAGCGTCCGCGTCTCGCCGTACATGCTCTCGCTGATCGACTGGAACGATCCGTACGGCGATCCGCTCCGGACGCAGTTCATCCCGCTGGCCTCGCGCTTCCTGCCGGATCACCCGAAGCTCGGGCTCGACTCGCTGCACGAGCGCGCCGACGCGCCGGTCCCCGGGCTGACGCACCGGTACGCCGACAAGGCGCTGTTCCTCCCGCTCGACACCTGCCCCGTGTACTGCCGCTTCTGCACGCGCAGCTACGCGGTGGGCATCGACACGGAGGAGGTCGAGAAGACCCACTTCAAGGTCGACGAGGAGCGGTGGAAGCGCGCGTACGCGTACATCGCGTCGCGCCCGGAGCTGGAGGACATCGTCGTCTCCGGCGGCGACGCGTACAACCTGCGGCCGGAGCAGATCAGCGCGATCGGCGAGACGCTCCTCAGGATGCCGAACATCCAGCGCATCCGCCTCGCCACGAAGGGCCCGGCCGTGATGCCGCAGAAGATCCTCACCGACGACGAGTGGATCGACGCGGTGACGCGCACGGTGGAGCTCGGGCGGAAGCTGCACAAGGAGGTCGTGATCCACACGCACTTCAACCACCCGAACGAGATCACCGGCATCACCCGCGACGCGATGAACAAGCTGTTCGAGCGCGGGATCACGGTGAGGAACCAGTCGGTGCTGCAGCGCGGGGTGAACGACACGCCCGAGACGATGAAGCTGCTCGTGAAGCGCCTGGGGCACCTGCACGTGCACCCCTACTACGTCTACATCCACGATCTCGTCCGCGGCGTGGAGGACCTCCGGACCACGCTCGCGACCGGGCTCATGATCGAGAAGCACGTGCGCGGCTCGACCGCCGGGTTCAACACGCCGACGTTCGTCGTCGACGCGCCCGGCGGCGGCGGCAAGCGCGACGCGCACTCGTTCGAGCACTACGACCGCACGACCGGGATCTCGGTGTTCGAGGCGCCGAGCGTCAAGCCGGGGCAGCGGTACACGTACTTCGATCCGATCGATCAGCTCCCGGCCGAGGGGCGCGCCCGCTGGGCGGACCCGGCGGAGCACCAGAAGATGATCGACGAGGCGCTCCGCGCGTCGCGCTGAGGCGGCCCGCGCGCGGGCGGTCGAGGGGCCGCTCGCGGCGGCGGGCGAGCGCCCGCGCGTGAGCTCGCGGCGGCAGGCGCGCCCGCGAGGTCCTACTGGCCCTCGGCCTGCCCCGAGCCCTCGGCCGGCGGCGGCTCCGCGTAGCGGGCGAGCGCGCCGGCGAGCTCGCGCTTCACGCGGTCCACGAGGTCGGGCGGCTCGACCACGCGGGCGGTCTCGCCGAAGCCGAGCACCCACGTCGCGAGCTCGGTCATGTCGCCGATGTGCATCGTGAGCCGCACGCCGCCGCCGGGCAGCTGCGTGATCTCCTGGGAGGGGTGCACCTTGCGCGTCCGCACGAACTCGGTCACGCGCTCGTCGAAGTCGATCACGACGCGCCGGGGCTCACCGCCGCGCCAGATGCCGAACTGGCCCTGGAAGTAGTCGTCGATGGAGAAATCAGGGGGCAGCTCGAACCGCTCGGTGACCGCGCACTCCGTGTCGCGCATGCGATCGAGCAGGAACGTGCGCACCTCGCCGCGGCTCACGTGGAGGCCCACGCAGTAGATCGCGTCCTTGTAGAGGACGAGCGCGTACGGATGGATGAGCACCCGCTCCTCGCGCCCGTCCCGCGAGCGGCGGTAACGACACCGGAGCGGGCGCAGATCGGCGACGGACTGGAACAGGTCGTCGAGCTCCTCGGTCCGCGCGGCGTAGTCCTTCGGGGCGAACGGGAGGTAGAGGAAGCGCTCCTCCAGCCGCGCGTCGGCGACGCCAGCGTTCGGGCCGCGCCCTGGCCTGCGCGCGACGCCGAGCAGCCGCTGCGCGGCGAGGTCGATCTCCTCGAAGAGCGTCGAGCCGCGCATCGGCTCGAAGAGACGGCGGGCGGCGAGCAGGGCGTACGCCTGCGTCCGCCGCACCTCGACGCGCCGGGGCGCCTCGCTCGGCGAGAGGCGCCAGAGGCGAGGGCCGCCGGGGCGCGTGGCGACCGACACGAGATCGAGCTCGCGCTTGACCTCGACGAGGTAGCGCCGGAGCGAGCGCGGCGTGACGTTGAGCTCACGCGCGAGGTCGTAGATCGTCAGGCCGGCAGGGTGCTTCTGCAGCAGGCTGCGCAGCGAGTCGAGCCGCCGGTGCTGCGTGAACGGGCCACGCGGCCGGCCGCGCCGCGGGCCGCCCTTGGCGTCGTCCTCATCGTCCTCGTCCTCGTCGTCCTCCGGCGCAGGAGGCCTCCTCGAGGCGGCCGCCGGAGGGGGCGCGTCCGTCCGCGCCGGGGCCGCTGGAGGGCGCACGCTCGGCGGAGGGCGCACGCTCGGCGGAGGGCGCACGCTCGGCGGAGGCGGGGCCGCCGTGCTCGGCCTGACGTCGGGCGCCGCGTCCCCCGTGAGCCGCGGCGTCGCGCCGGCGCGCGGCTTCGAGGGCGGCAGCGCGCTGCTGGAGAACGGGTCGGCGGCCTGGCCGACGCGCCCGCGGGGCGCGCTCCCGGCCCCGCTCGAGCCGGCGGCCCCCCGCGCGCGACCGGGCGAGGTGGCCGGCGCGGGGGCGCCCCCAGGGCCTGTGCGAGCAGCGCGCGCCATCAGCTCAGCGCTCTATCGCATCACCCCTCCCCATCCAAGATGTTTGTCCCGCGCTCCTCCGGCCGGACGGCGACCGCGGCGCGGGCGCACGAGGACACGCGCGCCGCACGTCGTGCTCTGGCGCGGCTGCGCTCTGGCTGCGGCTGCGCTCTGGCTGCGGCTGCGGCGGCGCGGGCACACGAGGACACGCACATCGCGCGCCGCACGCCGGGCTCCGGCCACGGCGTGGGGGGCGCGCGCGGGCGCAGCGCGCCAGCAAATCCGTTAGTTAACCTAACTTATCGACACGTGAGCCGCAGAGACGCAGCGGCGCCGGCGCACGGGGGCGCCCCCGCCAGGCGCCGCGGGCGGCTCACCAGGGACGATCGCGCATCGTCTTCTTGTACTGCTCCTTGTAGAGGTCGTGGCACTGCTTGCAGCTCGCCTTCGCGGCGTCGATGTCGCCGGCCTTCGCCTTGGCGGCGCCGGCCTTGGAGATCGCCCCCCAGCTGCCCATGCCCGGCGGCGGCTTGCCGGCCACGTACAGGAGCGCCGCCGCGATCTTCTCGCCGTCGCCGCTCGAGGTCGCCGACGCCATCGTGCTCTTCATCCAGGCCTGCATCGGACAGAGCTTCTGGCCCTTCGATCCGCACTCGAACTTCTTCTCGCCCGCCTGGGCAGCGCCGGTCGCCGCCGGCGCTGCGGCCGCAGCGGCCGACGCCGCCGCGGTCGCCTTCGCGGCGGCCGCGGCCGTCTCCGCCTTCGCGTCCGCCGCGGCCGTCTCCGCCGGCGCGGCCGCCGCCGCAGCCGTCTCCGCCGGCGCGGCCGCCGAAGGCTCGGCCGTGGCCGCGGCCGGCGTCGCCGCCGGCGCGGCCGTCGTCGCCGCCGGGGCCGCGCTCTCGGTCGGCTTGCCCTCGGCCACCGCCCCCGGGGTCGTCGCGTCGTTCCCCTTGCTGTCGCAGCCGAGCGTGGCGAAGGACAGGCTCGCGAGCAACAGCGCGAGCGGGGTGATCGTTCTCCTCATGCAGTCTCCTTGGTGATGAACAGAAGCGCTCCTTCGAGCGCGACCGAGGGATGCGTGCCGCGGTCCCCGGCTCGACGCGCAGTGTAAACGGGTCGCCGTCCGTCCGCTGCGTTCGCGCGCCCCCTGGACGCCGCCACCCGAGGGCCCGACGCGAGGTGCCGCCTCCAGAGGCGACATCCGACGACATGGACCTCTCCGCCGGTCAGACCGCGCTCGCCCCCGTCAATCGCGCGTCCCCGGCGTCGCGGCGAACGCCGACCACCGGAAGTTGTCGAGGAGGGCGACGGAGTCGTTCCAGGGATCGTTGGTGTCCCAGATCACAAATCGCAGCTCCATGATCTCTCCGGGGACGACGTTGCCGTTCATGACCAGCCAGCCGGTCCCGCCGCCGGCGCGCTCGCTCGTGCCGCACCAGCCAGGTTCGCCCTCGATCTGCGCGGGCGGCCTCGTGATGTCGAACCCCGTGCCGAGGAGCTGGCCGACGCCCGTGCAGGTGGTCGTCGAGCCGGGCTTGGCGCCGCCGCCGCACCCGGTCGGCCCGTTGACGCACTGGGTGAAGAGCCCGGTATCGCCAAATGCGAGGTTCACGCCCAGCGGGTAGACCGAGCCGCCGGCGGGCGGGGGATCGTAGAACGCGAGGTTCTTGTCGTCGGGGTTCGCCGCCTCGCCCGGGAAGGGCTCGAACGTGGAGTCGAGGAGCGCGAGGAAGAAGTCGTTGAACCGACTGCACACCCACTCCGGGTATTCGGACGAGAGGAAGAACGTCGAGACGCTGAACGAGCTCGCGTTCGTCGGCACGCGCACGCGCAGCCGCAACATCACGGGATCGTGGGCCGTCGTGCCGCCCAGCGGCTCCGGACAGCCGGGCGTGTTCGGGAGGCGCTCGCCGTTCGCCTCGAGCCAGTCTGCGGGCATGCCGCTCGACGTCCCCATGTTCTGGCCGCCCTGGAACGGGGCGAAGCTCGGCCGCGTGTTGTTCGGCGACGCCTGGGCCGCGGCCACGCCCGTCGAGAGCACCGCGAGCCGCGCGCCCCGGAGCGGCAGGATGCCGGAGCCGAAGCCCCGGCGGATCGACCGCTGGGCCGCCACGGGCGTGCCGGCGCCGTCGGCGAGGCGGAAGCTCGCCGAGATGACGCCCCACGTGCGCCGCGACGCCGTCGTGGTGGCGCAGAGATCCATCGCCTTCGCGTAGTCGAGCGCGGTCGCCGAGTCGCTCGCGAGCCCCTCGTCGCAAGGCGAGGCGTTGTCGACCGCGCCGTCGCAGTCGTCGTCGATCCCGTTGTCCGCCACCTCGAAGGCGCCAGGGTTCATGAGGGACGCGGGGCCGCACGCGTCCAGCGAGGAGTCGCAGCAATCGCCCTCGCAGATCGTCCACCCGTCGCCGTCCTCATCGGGCGGGTTGTCGACCGTGCCGTCGCAGTCGTTGTCGATGCCGTCGGCGCACGCGTCGAGCTCCGGCAGCACCTGGCCGAGGCACGGCCCCCAACCGAGGCCGCTCGGCCTGCACGTGGAGACCCCGGGGGCGCAGGGGCCGGCGCCCTCGGTGCCAGGCGCCCCCTGGTAACACGCCCTCGCCTCGCCCGGCGTGCACGAGCAGGGCCCGCGCGCCCCCTCGTCGTGCTCGCACCCGTCCGCCGGGTCCTCGTTGCAGTCGAGGAAGCCGCCGTCGCAGGCGCTGAGCACGCAGCCGCCCGCGACGCAGGCGCTCTCGCCGTGCGCCAGATCCGGACACGCCCGACCGCACAGGCCGCAGCTCAGCGCGTCGGTCTGGAGATCCCGGCAGAGCCCGTCGCAGCACGAGGCGCCGCCGTCGCACGGGCGCGTCGGCGAGCAGCCCTGAGCGCACTCGCCCTCTCCGGTGCACAGCGTGCCAGGAGGGCAGTCGCCGTCCGCGACACAGGCAACACAGGTGTGCTCGGCGGGATCGCAGTGGAGCGGAGCAGGGCAGTCGGACTCGGATTCACATCCGGCCACGCAGCGCTTCGCCTCGGGATCGCACACCTGGCCGGCCGGACACGCGTCCGGGCCGGGGAGGCACGCGACGCAGCTGCCCGTCGCCCGGTCGCAGAGCGGAGCGCCCGGATCCGCGGAGCAGTCGGTCGGGCAATCGCCCCCGCCCTCCCCTCCGCCGCCCAGGGGAACGCCGGGAGATCCGGCGCCGGCGGCGCAGGACGGCGCCGCCGCGGACGCGAGCGCGAGCCCCGCCAGGGCGACGAGCCCTCCGGTCCAGGCCAGCGGGCGGCGACGGACAGCGCGGGTTCTGATCGACATCGGCGAGCTGCTCCCCTCCGCGGAGGCGGCGCACCCGAGCGGCGCCCGACCGCAAGGATCGTAGGATACCCCGCCGGCGCCGTGGACGACGGCGGATCCGCGGAGATCGGCTGCGCCCCTCGACGGGCGATGACGCGCGCGGCGCGATCGGCCGAGCTCGCCGGAGGTGCGACCGAGACGGCGATCAGCGCGTGCGCTCGTACAGCGTGAAGGCGCCCTCGCGCTCGATCCGGCGAAACGAGGTGTGCGCCGCGGTGAATACCGGCCTCTCCGGCCGCTCGTTGCGGAGGATCACGTAGTCGTACGCGACGCCGTGGACATCCGGCTTGAACCACTCACCGCGGTTCGACGGCGGCGCGGGGAGCCGGCGCTTCAGCTTGAAGGGGAAACCCACGTTGTGCCAGCCATCCGCGCTGAAGCCCCCGCGCATGACCTGCACCCACGAGGAGAAGTGGTTCGTGCCCTCGATGATCAAGGCCTCGTCGGTCCGCGGGGGCAGCGACACGAAGAGGACCTCGGCGCCCGGCGGGATGCGCGCCACCATGCGGGCAAACGGCTCGAGCCGCTCGTCGAAGCTCGCGTATTTCTCCGAGAGGTGGAGCGGCAGCACGAGCGCGACCGCCGCGGCAGGGGCCATCAGCAGGCGAGAGCGGCCCCGGAGCGGCGCCGGGATGGCCAGGAATCCGAAGAAGCAGATGAGCGGCGAGAAGCGCCCGCTCACGAACCACCAGTCGAACGGGCGAGCGAGGTGCAGCGGCACGAGGAAATAACAGGCCACCATCGCGGCGCAGAGGACGAGGGAGCGGTGGTGGTGCAGCCGGCCGAGCGGCGAGCTGGCGGGCGGGGCCGCGTCCCGCGCGGGGAGGAGCAGGCCGAAGCGCCGGGCCAAGCTCCAGAGCGAGAGCAGCGACGCCACCGCGAGCAGCACCCAGAAGAGCCGGGTGTCGAGCTCGCCAGACACCGAGTTGAGCGTGTACTCGGGGAACGAGCGGAGCATCTCGTGCCAGGGCACCCAGGCGCCCTGGAACCGCGGGCCGCTCCGCAGGTCGACCATGGGGCTCTCGAAGGCGACGAGCTGCCAGGCGAGGAGCGCGACGGCGGGCGCGAAGAGCGGCAGCGCGCGGGCGATGCGCGACCACCGGGGCAGATAGCAGAGCATCAGCGCGGCGACGCAGACGTAATAGCCAAAGAGGATGAGCGGATGGCTGAGGCCGCAACCGACGCTGAGCAGCGCGACGGCGGCGGCGCGCCCGGGGCTCGGCCGCTCGAGATGGGCGTCGAGCGCGACGACGCCGGCGAGCAGCAGCGAGATGCCGACGAGGAACGGCAGGAAGCCGCACGCCCACGAGAGGCTGAACGCCAGCGGGAAGGTGAGCAGCGAGAGCCAGGGGCTGCGCCGCGTCCGGTGCGCCCAGCCGAGCGCCGCCGCGGGGATCCCGAGCACGTACCCGGAGAGGACGATCCGGTTCGCGTCCTCGAGGTCGACGGCGTAGGCGAGGAGGTGCGTCAGGATGTGATAGGCGCCGTACGGGGCCGGACGGAGGCTGAGCTCGTAGAAGTCCCGGTAGCGAGTCCACGGCTCGTCGAAGTGGTGCCAGATATGAACGGCCGCGAGGTGGTTCGGCAGATCGAGCAGCGGCAGGAACCGCACGCGCCATATCGGTACGATGGCCGCGACGGCGAGGAGCGCGAAGGTCGCGACGAAGACGCGATCGCTCGCCCAGCCAGGCCACCGCCGCGACGCGGGGGGCTCGGCCGCGACGTCGCGCCGGGGTGGCGCCGCGGCGGGCGTGAGGGCGCTGTCGGGCGGGCTCGAACCGGGCATTTCCATGAGAACGGTGGCCCTCCCCTTCCCTGCGCGCGCGGCGCGAGGTGCGGAAAGGCCCGCGACGGGCTGCGAGCCTTAGCACAGGAGGCGGCGCCGATTGCAGCGCCGCGTGTCTTCCTCTAGTTTCCCGGCCACCTCGCAGGCAGACACGGCACGCGATGACACCCACCGGCCATCCGGAGCGGCACGGGGCGCTCCACGCAGCCCTCCAGGAGACCTGAAGCCATGAGGCACCTTGCTTGCGTCGCAGGCGGCGCCGCCGTCCTGCTCGCCCTCTCCTCGCCGCGCGCGCAGGAGCCCGCGGCCGGGGCGCCCGCGGCCGGGGCGCCCGCGGCCGGGGCGCCCGCGGCCGGGGCGCCCGCGGCCGGGGCGCCCGCGGCCGGGGCGCCCGCGGCCGGGGCGCCCGCGGCCGGGGCGCCCGCGGCCGAGGCGCCCGCCGAGGCGCAGGCGCCGAGCGGAGAGCCGGACGGTGAGCCGGAGCCCGCCGCGCCGCCCGCCGCCCGCCCGAGCGCGCCGGTGGGCCAGCCGCCGCGGCGGGAGGCGCCGGCGCAAGGCTCGCCGGCGCCCGCGCGCGGCGACCTCCTCTCGCCGGGCTTCCGGGAGCGGATGCGCGTCGCGCTCGGACCGCTGGAGGTCGCGCCGATCGCGCTGCTCGCGCTGCAGGCCGCGCCCTACGTGGGCGACGACGCGCTGAACCAGGCCGGGGACAGCGCCGAGCAGCCCGGCTTCCGGCTGCGCCGCGCCCGCGTCGGGCTTCGCGGCGACGTCGCGGGGCTCGTCCGGTTCGCCGTCTCGACGGAGCTCGCCGGGGGCGACGAGGGGACGGCGCGCATCCACGAGGCGTGGGCCGGCGTCACGGCGGAGCGCGCGCTCGAGGTCTACGCGGGCGCGCGGACCGTGCCCTTCTCGCGCTCGGCGATGCTCGGCGCCGGCGACGGCGCGCTCACCGAACGGCCGCTCGCCGTCCGCGCGATGGCGCCGTTCACGCAGGTCGGGATCCAGGCCGAGGGGCACTTCCAGGACCGCGCCTTCAGCTACCACGCGGGCGTCTACAACGCCTTCCAGCGCGCCGATCAGTTCTACGCAGGCCACTCCGAGAGCCTCGCCCCCCTCGGCAACCGCTTCGAGGGGATCGCCTTCGCCGGCAGGCTCGCCACCGAGCCGCGAGGCCCGCTCGGCCGCACCCTCCAGGACGTCGCCCACTCGCCCTTTCGATTCGGGGTCGGCGCCGACGGCTTCTTCAGCAACGGCGGCGCGCGCACGCTGTACGGCGCGAGCGCCGACGTCCTGCTTCACGCCGCGGGGCTGCACGCGCTCGGCGAGGTGCTCTGGACCGGGGCGAGCCCCAAATCGGTGCCCACCCAGCCGATCTCGCAGGTCACGTCGGTGTCGTCGCTCGCGCTCGTCTTCGAGGCAGGCACCATGATCGTCGCCCGGAAGCTCGGCGTCTCGGGGCGGGTCGAGTGGATCGACCCCAACATCGATGTCGACGACGAGGGGGACAACCTCGCGCTCACGGGCGGCGTGAGCTACCACGCGTACGACGATCTGCTGAGAGCGCAGCTCGATTACACGCATCGTGAAGAGCTCGGCGGGCTCTCGCTGGCGAACGACGCCGTCATCCTGCAACTCCAGCTCTCGCTGTAGGAGAGATCGCTGTGCGGCGAACACACCGCTGGTTCACGAGGGTCGCGCTCCTCCCGCTCGCCGCCGCCGCGCTCGCGGCCCCGGCGCTGCCGAGCTGCGGGGGCGACCGGCTGCTCCGCGCCAAGCGGATCGAGCACCGGGCCGAGCTCGTCGGCGGCCCGGTGGCGATGGCGGACGTCGGCGACTTCCTGCTCGAAAACGACCAGATCCGCGTGGCCATCCTGGGCGGGCGGGACTCGCCCGGGCCGGGGATCTTCGGCGGCGCCATCGTCGACGTCGATCGGCGCCGCGGCCGGATCGGCGAGGAGGGCGGACAGGGGCGAGATCGGTTCGCGGAGATGTTCTCGCTCGCCAACCTGATCGTGCCCGACCCGACGGCGACCGACGTCTCGGTGCTCGCCGACGGCTCGGACGGCGCCGAGGCCGGGATCCGCGTCGAGGGAGACGGGGAGTTCCTGTTCGAGGCGATAGGCCTGCTCCGGGCGCAGGAGGACCTGCTCGGCCTCTTCTTCCCCAACGTCCGCTCCAGGATCCGCTTCCGGACAGACTACCTCCTTCACCCGGGCGATCGGTTCGTGACGGTGCGCACGGTGCTCCTGCTCGACGACAAGCCGCCGCCCGGCTGCGAGGCCCCGAGGAGCTGCGAGCCGTGCCCGGACGGGTACCAGCAGGACCCGGGCGGCTGCCTGACCTGCGCGTGCAGCGACGTCCTGCCGCTCGACAACGCCACGGCCCCCGTCTCGGTGCTCGGCGGCGTCCTCGGGGATCCCGCGGACCAGGCGCAGGAGGAGGCGGCGCGCCGCGCCGGCATCGTCGCCGGAGACTTCGTGTTCTTCGGCAACCAGAACGACGTCTTCGCGCCCGGCGCCGGCTTCGACGAGGACACGGCGGTCCAGGACGCCTGGAACGCCGGGCGGAACTCGTTCTCGGAGCCGCTCACGTTCGATTTCGTGGCCGCGGCGGGCGGGGACGTCAGCTACGGCTACTTCACCAGGGCGCAGGAGGGCGCGGCGCCGTCCGTGGTCAACGTGCCCCTCTTCGCGAGCGCGGCGACGGCGTTCGTGTCCGCCAGCCGATCGTGCCTGTTCAGCGAGGGGGACGACGCGGCGTGCGACGCGCACCGCGCGTTCAGCTACGAGCGCTACCTCGCCGTGGGCGACGGCGACATCGCGAGCGTGACCGACGTGATGCACCGGCTCCGCGGGACCGAGACGGGCACGGTCCACGGCCACGTGCTGTGGGAGAGCACGCTGGAGGCCGCGCCGAACGCGCGGGTGTTCGTCTTCTCCGACCCGGATCCGTCGCGGCCCTTCGGCTCGCTCGACGAGCTCGTGGCGGCCAACCGGGAGGCGCGCGGCGACGTGGGCCTCATCAACGAGATCGACGCGGACGTCGGCCTCGATCCGTCCGAGGACGGCGATTTCCGCGGCGCCTTGCCGCCCGGCAGCTACGTGCTCGTCGCGCGGAACGCCGCGGGGACGGCGACGTCGGCGCCGGTCCGGGTGCGCCTCGGGGCCGGAGAGCAGGTCGCGGTGTCGCCGCGCCTGCCCACGCCGGCGACGGTGCGCTACCGCGTCGCGGACGAGGCCGGCCAGCGGATACCGGCCAAGCTCGCCTTCATCTCGCTCGACGACGCGGGGCGGCGGCTCCCGGGCGACGGCCGGCGCAGGGTCTACCTCGGCGACGGCCGGCTCGGGAACGGCAACCGCGCCATCGAGGTCACGGCCACGGGCGAAGGAGAGGTCGAGATCGAGCCGGGGCGATACCAGATCACGGTGTCGCGAGGCATCGAGTACGGGATCTACGTGGAGCGCGACGTGACGCTCGCGCCGGGGCGCGCGTTCCAGCTCGACGCCACGCTGGTGCGCGAGGTCGACACGAGCGGGTGGATGTCGGCCGACATGCACCTCCACTCCAGGCCGAGCTTCGACAGCGGCATGCCCGTGCCGCGGCGGGTCGCCATGGTGGCGGCCGAGGGCGTGGAGCTCGCGGTGTCGACCGACCACGACGTCGAGACGGACTACCAGCCGACCGCGCGCGCGCTCGGGCTCGCGCCCCACCTCGCCACCGCGATCGGGGCGGAGATCACGACGCTGGAGCAGGGGCATTTCATCGGCTTCCCGCTCAAGTACGACGAGCTCGACGTCCCGACCCACGGCGCGCACGACTGGACGTGCGAGCCCGGCGGGACGATCCTCGACGCCATCCGCGCCTCGGGCGACGGCACCGTGGAGCCGCTGACGATCGTCGCCCACCCGCGCGACGGCTTCTTCGGCTACATCGAGCAGCTCGGCGTCGACACCTACACGATGGACCGGACGCCGACGTTCCTCGAGGAGAACAACCCGGTGTTCCGGACGGCGAGCTGCGCGTTCGACGCGATGGAGGTCATCAACGGCAAGCGGTTCGATCTGGTGCGCACGCCGAGCGTGGCCGAGGTCGTCGACTGGAATCGCTGCCTCGCGCGGCTGAACGCCGCCCAGGGCGAAGGCGAGATCGAGGCGGCGTGCCCCGAGGTGGCGGGCTGGCTGCGCGCGCCTTGCGCGGCCCCCGGCGGGTCGGCGCCGGCGGCGGGCGGCGCCTCCGGCTCGCCCTCGGGCGCCGCGGTCGCGCTGGCCATCGCCGACTGCAAGCGCCGCGCGCGCACCGAGCTCGCGTGGGCGCTCACGAAGCGGATCCTCGCGCGAACGCCCGACGAGCAGGAGAAGAACTGGGGCTTCCCCGGCACGAGCCCCGACAGCCAGGAGCTCTGCGGGCCCGCCGCGCTCGGCGACGCGCCCGTCGCCGCGGAGGCGCGCGACGAGCCCTGCACGTTCCGGGCGGGCCAGGTGGACGACTACTTCCGTTACCTCGAGCGGGGGTTCTTGCCGGCGCAGATCGCCAGCAGCGACGGCCACGACGCCTCGAAGGAGCCGGGCTTCCCGCGGACCTATTTCCGCAGCGCGACCGACTCCCCGGCGGCGCTCGAGACGCCGGCCGCGGTCGAGAGCCTGCGGGGCGCGCACGCCTTCGCGACGTACGGCCCCTTCGTCCGGGCGACGATCGGCGGCAAGACCTACGGCGAGGTGGCGGGGGCGAGCGCCGGCAAGCCGCTCGAGCTCCTCTTCGATGTCCAGACGGCGAGCTGGTTCGGCGTCGATCGGGTGGAGATCTACCTGAACGGCAGGATGATCCGCCTGCTGGAGCCGGAGATGCCGCCGAGCGCGCTCGTGGACGTGCGCGGCAAGGTCACCTTCACGGTGCCGGAGCGCGACTCCTGGGTGGTGATCATCGCCATGGGCCTCGAGGACAGGAACCTCATGAGCCCTGTCTCCCTCGACGTCCCGTTCGGGGAGATCCAGCTCTCGCGGCTGGCGAGCGACGGGTTCGGGAGGATCCCCGCGATCAGCGCCCTGTTCGCGCCCACGCCGACGGTGCCCGACTGGTCGCCGGTCCCGCCTTATGCGGTGACCAACCCGATCTACATCGATGTCGACGGCAACGGCCGCTACGACGCTCCGCTGCCGAGGCCCGACTTCTGCTCTCGCCCGTGCGATCCGGCGGTCCTCGATCCGGAGCAGTGCCCGGCGGCGCAGGATTGCCTGCTCGAAGAGCAGGTCTGCGGCTTCCCGATCCCCGGCAAGTGCGACCATCGCCGCCCGGCGCTCGGGCATCACGACGACTGAGCGCCGCGGCGGGCTGCGCTCACCGCGCGCGAGCACAGCCGTCACGCGAGCGCGGCCGTCGCGCGAGCGCGGCCGGCCCGCGAGCGCAGCGCCCGGCGCGCGAACGCGCGGCCGGCGAGGCCCTTCGGATCGCGGAGAGGGCGCCGGCGCGCACGTGGCGAGGCACGCGCGCGCCGGCGGCGGCGGATCCCGGCGTCGATCCGGCCCGCCGCTCCAGGCGGGAGCCTACCGGCCCTCGATCGACTGTGACTTGATGTGGAACTCGACGCGCCGGTTGCGCTGCCGGCCTTCCGGCGTGTCGTTGGCCACGAGCGGCCGGCGGGAGCCGTAGCCCACGGAGGTGAGCCGCTCCGCCTGGATGCCCTTGTTGATCAGGTAGACCCTGACCGCGATGGCCCGGTTGTGCGCGAGCCGGTCGTTGTAGTCGATCGTGCCCTGGTTGTCGGTGTGCCCTTCGATGCTGAGCAGCTTGATCTCCGGGTTCGCCTTGAGCAGCCGCACGACCTCGTCGAGGATCGGATAGCTCTGCGGGAGGATCCTGGAGCTGTCGAACTCGAACTCGACCTGCTTCATGATCTCGATCTCGGCGGAGCCGGTGATCCTGCGGATGTAGTACGGGCAGCCGTTCTTCTCGGGCTCGTCGACGACGACCTGCCCCGGCTCCTTCGGGCACTTGTCCTCGGCGTCGGGGATGCCGTCCTGGTCCGCGTCCTCCTCGGGGCAGCCGTCGCGGTCGTCGATGCCGTCCTTGTCCTCGGGATCGTCGGGGCACTTGTCGACGACGTCGGGGATGCCGTCGCCGTCGCGATCGGGCATGTCCGGGCAGCCGTCGGCCGGCTTCGGCTGCTTGCCGTCCTCGGGGTCCTCCGGGCAGAGGTCGATGACGTCGGGGTAGCCGTCGCCGTCGGTGTCCTTCTCCTGCTCGATGACGTAGTTGAAGCCGGGCGACCGGGTGCCCGAGTCGGCGATGCTGAACGAGTAGCCGACGACGGCGACCCCCCGGAAATCCGGGGCGTAGCCGCCGCTCATCCGGGTGCCCACGCCGGCGCCCGCGTAGAGCGCCTTGTCCTTGGTGAGGGCCATCCGGCCGTTCAGCTGCCACTCGATGGGGGAAGCGTCGAGCTCGCCGAGCGTCTCCTCGCGGAGGCCGAACGAGCCGAAGATCTCGGCCCCGACGCGGACCGTGTCGTCGACCAGCGGGACGTAGCCGCCGACGCCGTAGGTGAGCTCGGTGCCGACGCGGAGCTCGTGGAGCCGCACGGGCGGCCGGATCGCGACGCCGGTGTTGAGGGTGACGAAGAAGTCCTTGAAGTCGTATTCGGCGCCGAGGCCGAACGCGCTGCTCACAGTCCGGTCGCCGCCGAAGGAGTAGACGTTGCCGACGGGCACGAAGACCGCGGCCGTGAGTCCCAGACGGAAGCGCCGCTCGTCGAGCTCCAGCGCGACGAGGCGTGCGTCGAGCCGGAGGTCCATCGGGGTGGCGGTCTTCAGGTTGACGCACTGGTCCAGGCCGAGGGTCCGGTCGGGGTGGCAGGTCTGGTTGCCGTCCTGGAACACGACGATCGGGAACGAGGCCTGGAGGGCGCCGCGGCCGAGGATCTCGACGCCGGCGCTCAGGTAGGTGATGAGCTGCGAGGTGACGGGCCCCTCGCCTTCGAGCTGCTCCTCGACGGCGAGGTCGTCAACGTAGTTGTCGTTGCGGAGCGGGTGGACCGAGGCGCCGAGCCCGAGCTGCCCGAAGAGGCGCGTCTTTTCCCCCATGTGGGGGCGCCAGACCCCGATCCCGTCGTCGGGGGCGCCGGCCATCCTGAGGCGATCGAGGTAGAAGGTCCGGTCCTGCGCGCGCGCGGTGGAGGGCGCAAGCGCGACGAGGGCCGGTGCGGCCAGGGCGGCTGCGGTCAGCGCGCAGCGAAGGCGCGACGGGCGTCGCGGCTTACCGCCCGGCAGGTTTCTTCGATCCATCACGGTGAGCTGTCCTCCAAGCAACGCTCGAAAAACGAGGTTGACGCGGGCGTTCCGCCGCATGCGGGCCGGCGTCCGGGCGGGAGATTACTCGGCCCGGAGGAGGATGTCTCCTGGGTCGAACCAGGAGGTGCGAGGAGCGCGGCGGGGGGCCGGGCGGCTGTGTCCGGGGCGCGTCCGGCGGGAGGCCGGGGCTTCCAGGCGTGTGGCTCCGGGCGTAGCGTGGTGATGGTGGCAAGGCTGAAAGCACGAGGCGCCGTCGCGCACAGCGTTCCTGACCGCGCTGCTGCGGGGGTGAGCTGCGGCGGGCCGGCGCCACTTGACGGGGTTCAGCGATGCGGCCGAGGTGGGCGGCGGAGGCGAACGGCGCGGCGCGGCGACGGCTGCAGGGTGCGCGCAGCGGCGTATGGTCCCCGCGCCGGTGCCGGCCGAAGCTGGCCGCCGAGGCGGAGCCGCCTGGCTCGAACGGGAACCGAAGCGCGGCGACCGCGCGGCACGGCGGGCCGCCGGTGAACGAGTATTCCACCACAGCGAGTCATCACCCGAACAGGCTGCACCAAGAGCGATGTTCACACGAGCACACACAAAGAACAGCGCACGCACGCGACTGCTGATTATTTTTGCATCAAGCCTGGCCACTGCGGGATGTGGCCTCGTCCTGGGGCTTGACGAGTTCGCCGACGCTCCCGCCTCCGGGGGCGGCGGCCCGAGCGCGAGCTCCGCGACCGGAGAAGCGCCGTGCAGCGATGGCGAGCGAGACTGCGTTGGCGACGCACCGCGGCAGTGCGCCTCGGGAGAATGGGTCACCCAGCGACTGTGCAGCGCAGAGCGGCCGGTATGTTCGCGAGGGCACTGCGTGGAGTGCCGCGAGGGAGAGCGAGATTGCAGCGGCCGTACGCCGCGCCAGTGCATCGACGGCGTCTGGGAAGACGAGACGCCGTGCCGGACGCCGTTCCCTGGATGCCGGCTCGGCACCTGCGTCGCGCCGAGCTGCCAGGGAGCGGGACCAGGTGCGGGAAGGGACTGTGGACCCAGTCCGGGCGCCGACTGCTGCGGCACGGCGAGCATCCCCGGAGGGACATTTGATCGGATCAACGCTCCGGAATACCCCGCGACCATCAGCGGGGTCCGCCTGGATATCTACGAGATCACCGTGGGGCGGTTCCGCGCGTTCGTGGAAGCGGGGAAAGGCACGCAAGCCGATCCGCCTCTCCGTGACGCAGGCGCGCATCCCAAGATTCGAGAAAGTGGATGGAATTCTGACTGGAACAGCGAGCTGACAGCCGACAAAGCGGCCATGAAGGTCGCGCTCCGCTGCCCCGATGCGTTCTGGACCGATTTTCCGGAGCAGAACGAGAACCATCCCATGACCTGCATGACATGGTTCGAAGCGTTCGCCTTTTGCATATGGGATGGTGGCCGCTTACCTACCGAGGCGGAGTGGAACTACGCGGCCGCAGGGGGCGCCGAGCAGAGGCTGTACCCGTGGGGAACGTCGATCGATCCTTCGAAAGCAGCTTACAGCTGTCATGGCAACGGGGACGGTGCGGAGAAGTGCGGGATGGACGACTTTCTACCGGTAGGATCAAAATCTCCGGACGGCGACGCCAGGTGGGGGATGGCTGACATGGCAGGGAATGCAGGAGAGTTGGTACTGGACGTCTTCGAACTCGGGTTCCCTACCCCGTGCCACGATTGTGCTCGGCTTGAAGCGAACACCGAGCGTCGTGTAGTTCGTGGAGGCACGGCATGGACCGATGCTCTTTATGTTGCCACCGATGCCCAGTCAGCGGAAAGCCCGCGCAACAGGAACTCCTTCGTCGGCGCTCGCTGCGCGAGGGACCTCGCGGCCAGCGTTGAACCATAGCACGTTACCGCCCATCCCATCCGGCGAGATCGACCGCGGGGCCGGGACAAGCTGAGCGCACACTCAGCCTGTTCGGTGCTCTGACTGACCGATGGCGATGTGTCCTAGGCGATGAAGGGCAATGAGGCCGGCGCTCGGCCTCCGGCCTCAATGAGACGGCAATCCAGCTCGGCGACTCGCCGGACAGAGCTCAATTGGCCGTAGGAGGGATCTCGACATCATTGATCGGCAGGAATCCAGCACCGGCAGGGTACGCGTAGGATACACGGTAGTTCTGCTGGATCGCTCCCCAACCCCAGACCGTGACACCGAACGGGAGATCGCTCCTCATCTCGTGTCGTCCGTTCGCGCAATCGCCCACCGACTCGAAATTCCCCGTGGTGAGGTCGACGATCGTGTACTCGTAATTACCGTCGCCGATAGGCTCCCACCCGTCGAGCTTGCCTGCACAATCCAGCTGCACGTCGGCGAACTCGTTGTTCAGCTTCGAGCGCGTGCGAACGACGACAAGGCTCGTCTCGGGGTATGTCGGATCCGTGAAGAACACGTAGTAATCGAGATACTGAGACGGAGGGATCACATTGACCCAATCCGGGTCTCCGATGGTGCTGTACTGATTGCCACCCGTCATATACTGGCCAACATAGAACGGATGACTACCATCTTGGCTCTTGACGACGAAAGGCCCCTCGGCCTCGAACTCGTACACCTTGCCCTGCTCGATGCTCTCCGGGGCGCCATCGGGCTTGGACGGCTCCCAGGTGAGCGACGTTCCGTCGACCATGCCCACGATGCGCCAGGGCGGTGATTCGTTGCTTCCCTCGATGCGGTCACGGTAGCGGACCGCCGCGTACTCGCTGCCGGTAGCCCTCACAGGCGCAATCTGCTGCTGACCCGAGTCGCAATCACCAACACCGCTCGGCACGAGCATGCAGGCATGGGCGCCAAAAACACCGACAGGCTTGGTCGACTGTATCGGGCTTCCAGTCAGCTCCGCCGGCTGCGTGATCTGCAGGAACTCGCCCGCGTTCAGCGTGTACGTCTTCGCCATGCCGCTCGTCGCAGGCTCCACACCTGTCCCACCGACAATGTCGACCCCCGGCCGGATCGTGACTTCGGTCTCGTTCTGATGGGCAACGACGGCCAGAGACGGATACGACCCAGGGTAATCGTCCGGCGACGCCGACTCCGACTCCGAGTAGCCGTTGATAGCTATGTAATTCGTGTCCCATGCGCTGGTCGGCAAGAGCAAGGTCGCTGACGTGAAGGCGGCCTTCCCACCACCATAGGGAAGCATCTGGTAGGCCACGACAGGATAATCGGTCGTGATGTGGAAAGCGGTTCCGCGACCAGTGCCCGAGACACCGGTCTCCAGATCGAGCGCGCCGACCGCAGGGCAGTCCTCGACGCTCGCCCCAGCAGACTTCCTTGAAAGGAACAGGATCGCGACCTGTCCAACAGCGAGCCCGGCGTTTGCATCATACTCCGCGTAATCCACTCTGCTCGTGGTCGGATTCCACGTCGGAATGTAGGCGAAGTTCTCGACCGGGAGATGCTCCCCACCGCGCTCCACGTTGATCTTCACAGGCAAGTCCCACGTGTTCGCGACCATCGCAGCGAAGCACGCGCCCTTGGTGGTCGGCATCAGCGCCGTCTTGAGCGCCCAGTAGTCGCACCCGTACGAGCTCTTCGACTTCTCCGCCGCCTCGCACGGGTTCGGCTCGCACTTCGCGTTGACGCACCCGAACTCGGGCCCGCACTCCTCGATCGTCACGCCGTTGCAGCTGATGACCTTCTTCAGATCATTGGAACACGTATACTCGCACTGCCCCCCCTGACCGAAGGTCCCCGTGCTCCCCCCCTCGCCGCCCTGGCCGCCCTGGCCGCCGGTGCCCGACCCGCCGGGCCCCGAGCCGCTGCCGGTGAGCTCTCCACGGTACGAGTCAGAGCACCCGGCGAACGAGCCCGTCACACCGGCTGTCGCTGCAAAAAAACCCACAATCGCGTGTCGACGGTATCTAGCTATGTTCGCCATCTCCACAGGGCTCCTTCCCCCACAAGCATCCTGAAAAACTTCGCGACTGCGAGCCTAACACGGTTCGCCCGCCCTGGGGAGGCCCGCGAAAGCGCAGGCGATTTTTCAGCGGCCTCATGAGAGAGGGCTCTGGCTTTCAGGAATGCAATGCGCGCCTGACCTCGCACCATCGCCCTCTAGCGCCAGGACGGACAGAGAGGCCCTGTTCCGCTCACCGACCTCCCACCTCTCCCCTCTCATGGGTGGGACGAGGTGGTCCGGCCAATTCGACTCCCGCGACTTCCGCGTACCTCGCTGCTACTCCCGCTCAATGAGCGTCATCGCTGTCCGACGCGGCCCCCGCCCGGCCGCTGCCGAAGACGCGGAAGAGCACGTACAGCGAGGGGAACAGCAGCACGAATCCGACGCCGAGGACCCAGACAAGCAATCGTAACGTCCTCGGGTTCGCCGCCGCCCCGGCGAGCGTCACGTCCGGCACCACCAGGTACGGGTACTGCGAGGCAGCCCAGCCCAGCAGGATCAGCGTGACCTGCGCCGCCGCCGCGAAGCGCGCCAGACGGAAGCGGCGCGTCCACAGCCCGAAGAACGCCGCCGTGGCCGCAATGCCCGTCGTGACGTGGAGCGGCCACGTGATCGGATGATCCGTCAGCCCCTCTCGGATGAGCGGGGCGCCCTCGAACGAGGCCCCGAAGGACGCGAGCGCGAGCGCCGCGACCACGCAGCCCGAGACGAGCGCGCGCAGACGGAAATCGTCGACGAGCGCGGGCTCCGTCGCCTCGTTGGTCAGGTAGACCGCCGCGAGGAACCCGAAGAGCGCGAGCGCGAACAGCCCGACCATGAACGGAAACAGCGAGAGCCACGGCGCGAAGAAGCCGCTCGTCACCACCCCGGACGCCACCCGGATCCGCCCCGACGCCACCGCGCCGACGATCATGCCGAGCAGCACCGGCGCGATCACGCTCGCCAGCGAGAAGAGCAGCCCCCAGCGCTTCTGCCGCTCATCGCGCCGCGAGTCGTAGCTGCGGAAGCTGAACGCCGAGCCGCGGAACACGACGCCGACGAGGAACAGCGTGAGGGGGACGTGCAGCGCGACCGAGATGGCCGCGAACGCCGGAGGAAACGCGGTGAAGAGCAGCACCACGACAAGGATGAGCCACACGTGGTTGGCCTCCCAGATCGGGCCCATGACCCGCTCGATGAGCGCGCGCTGCTCCTGCTTGCGCGGGCCGGAGGCGAGCAGATCCCAGACGCCGCCGCCGAAATCCGCCCCGCCGAGCAGCGCGTACAGCACGAGCGCCGCCACCATCACCCCGCCGAGGAGCCACTCAACGACCATCGGCCGCGCCTCCCCCGAGCGCGCGCATCCCGCCGCCGCCCGCCGCCCCGAGCGCGCGCGGCTCGCCGCCGCCCGCCGCCCCGCCCTCGTACGGCCCACCGCCGCCCGCCGCCCCGCCCTCGTACGGCCCACCGCCGCCCGCCGCCCCGCCCCCCGGCGGCGCGACGTCTCCCGTCACCGCCAGCGGCGCCGCGCGGAGCTGGCGGACGAGCAGGTAGGTCACCACGACGCCGAGGAAGACGTAGAGCGCCGTGAAGGTCCAGAAGGGCGCCTCAAGGTGCGGGAACGGGGTCACCGCGTCGCGCGTGCGCATCGCGCCCCGCACGATCCACGGCTGGCGGCCGAACTCCGTCACCAGCCAGCCGGCCTCCATCGCCACGATGCCGAGCGGGCTCGCGAGGACCACCGCCCAGAGGAACGGGCGCTGATCCGGGATCCCCCGGCGGCGCCACGCGAGCGCCGCCGCGACGAGCGCGAGCAGCGCCATCGCGGAGCCCGCGCCGACCATCACCTGGAACGAGAGGTGCGTCGCCGTCACCGGCGGCCACTCGTCGCGCGGGACCGCGTCGAGCCCCGGCACCACCGCGTCGGGATCGGCGTGCAGGAGCATCGACAGGCCCCCCGGGATCTCGAGCGCGTAGTCGACCTCGCCCCGCTCCACGTCGGGCAGGCCGCCGACGAGCAGCGGCGCGCGGGCCGAGGTCTCGAAGTGCGCCTCCATCGCCGCGAGCTTGGCGGGCTGGCCCTCGCCGACCTCGACCGCCGCGAAATGGCCGACGAACGGCTGCGCCAGCGCCGTCACCCCGGCGATCGCGAGCGTCACCGCGAACGCCTTGCGGAACAGCGGGCTCTTCGGGTGCCGCAGGAGCACGAGCGCGTGGATCCCCGTCATCACGAACGCCGTCGCCTGATAGCACGCGAGGATGCCGTGCAGCGTCTCGTGCTTCCACGGCGGGCTGAACATCGCCGCCACCGGGTCGATGTCGGCCGGGCGGCCCCCCACCATCGTGAACCCTGCGGGGTCGTTCATGCACGCGTTCACCAGGATCACGAAGAACGCCGAGAGCGCGCCGCTCAGCGCCACCAGCGCGCCCGAGAGCAGGTGCAGCTTCGGCGGGAGCTTGCCCCGGCCGTAGAGGTAGATGCCGAGGAAGATCGCCTCCGTGAAGAAGGCGAACCCCTCGAGCGAGAACGGCAGCCCGATCACCTCGCCGAACGTCCCCATGAAGCTCGGCCACAGGAGCCCGAGCTCGAACGAGAGCACCGTCCCCGAGACCGCGCCCACCGCGAAGAGGATCGCCGTCCCCTTCGCCATGCGCTTCGAGAACTCGAGGTAGTCCGGATCGCCCGTCCGGTGCCAGAGCGCGTCCGCGATGACCATGATCAGCGGCAGCGCCACCCCGGCGGCCGCGAAGATCATGTGAAATGCCAGCGAAAGGCCCATCTGGGCCCGTGCGTAGAGGAGGCTGTCCATGAGGCCCCGTACGGCTCCCTTCTCCGGTGCGACCGCGACCGGCGCCGCGTCCGCTCTCCCGCGGCGGCGGCCCGCGCGCTCCCGGCGACCATAGGGATGCGCGCGCCGGGGACAAATAGGGTCGAACGCGGCTAAGCTCCAAGGCGATGCAAACCCTTGTCGAGCTCGTCGCGAGGAAGCGCGACGGCGGGCGGCTGTCCGAGGACGAGATCGCGCGGCTCGTCCGCGCCCACGGCGACGGCGAGCTCGCCGACTACCAGATGAGCGCGCTGCTCATGGCCGTCTTCTTCCGCGGCATGGACGACGCGGAGACCGTCGCGCTCACCCGCGCGATGCTCCACTCGGGCGACGTCCTCGACCTGTCCGACGTGCCCGGACGGAAGGTCGACAAGCACTCCACCGGCGGCGTCGGCGACAAGGTCTCGATCTGCCTCGCCCCCCTCGTCGCCGCGTGCGGCGTCCCCGTGCCGATGGTGTCCGGCCGCGGCCTCGGCCACACGGGCGGCACGCTCGACAAGCTCGAGGCCATCCCGGGGTTCGACGTGGCGCTCGACGCGGCGACGTTCGCGCGCGTCGTCCGCGAGGTCGGGACGTGCATGATCGGGCAGACCGCGCGGATCGCGCCGGCGGACAAGCGCATCTACGCGCTGCGCGACGTGACGGCCACGGTCGAGTCGATCCCGCTCATCGTCGCGAGCATCCTCTCGAAGAAGCTCGCCGAGGGCATCGACGCGCTCGTGCTCGACGTCAAGGTCGGGCGGGGCGCGTTCATGAAGACCCTGGACGACGCCCGCGCGCTCGGGACCGCGCTCGTGCGCGTCGGGACCGCGGCCGGAAAGCGCGTCTCCGCGCTGCTCACCGACATGAGCGCCCCGCTCGGGCGCGCCGTCGGCAACGCCATCGAGACCCGCGAGGCGATCGAGGTGCTGCACGGCCGCGGGCCGGGCGACCTCGTCGCGTGCACGCTCGCCCTCGGGGAGGAGATGCTGATCGCCGGCGGCGCCGCGGCGAGCGCGGCCGAGGCGCGGCCGAAGCTCGAGGCCGCCATCGCGAGCGGCGCCGCGGCCGAGGTCCTCGCGCGGATGATCGCGGCGCAGAAGGGCGATCCGGCCGTGGTGAACGACCCCGGCCGGCTGCCCGGCGCGCCGGTCGTCGTCGACGTCGCGGCCGAGGGCGAGGGGTACGTCGTCGCCGTCGATCCGCTGGAGATCGGGCTCTCCGCGGTCGCGCTCGGCGCCGGGCGGACGCGCGCCGACCAGCGCGTGGACCCGGCCGTGGGCATCGAGCTCGCCGCCGCCCGCGGCGATCGCGTGGACCGCGGGGCGCCCCTCGCCCGCATCCACGCCCGCCGGGCCGACGACGCCCGCGCCGCGGCCGATCGCGTCCGCGCCGCCTTCCAGCTCGGCCCGGCGCCCGCCGAGGCGCCCGCGCTCGTGCTCGAGCGCATCGAAGCGTAGGCCGCTCGCGGCCGCGGCGCCGCCCCACTAAGCTCCCCGCATGCGGACCCCGCGGCGCGACCTCACCACGCTCGGCTACCGGCGGATCATCCAGCTCCTCGTCTACCTGGTCATCATCCCCGGCGTGCTCCTGTCGGGCGTCGGCTTCCTCCTCCTCGTGCTCGGCGAGGCCCAGTACAACCTCATCGTGGGGATCCTGGTCCTCACGTTCTGCGGGACGCTCGCGACCGGGGTCATCCTCGTCTGGGTCTTCCTCCGGCGCGAGCGCAACCTGTCCGAGCTCCAGGCCGATTTCGTGTCCAAGGTCTCGCACGAGCTGCGCACGCCGCTCACGTCGATCCGGATGTTCACCGAGACGCTCAAGCTCCGGCGCGGCGACACGCACAGCGAGGATCGCTGCATCGACGCCCTCACCAAGGAGAGCGCCCGGCTCCAGCAGCTCATCGACCGGCTGCTCGACTGGGGGCGGATGGAGAGCGGCCGGCGCGTCTACGAGCTCTCGGAGCAGGACCTCGGGGTGGTCATCCACGAGGCGATCCACGCCTTCGAGCCGACCCGCGAGAAGCGCAGCGTCGAGCTCGACGTCTCCGTCGACGCGAGCCTCCCGCCCGTGCTCTGCGATCGCAGCGCGCTCGTCGACGCGATCGTGAACCTGCTCTCGAACGCCTACAAGTACGGCGGTCAGCCGAGGAAGATCAGCGTCTCCGCCCATGGCAGCAGCCGGTCGGCGCTGATCACGGTCCGCGACAACGGCAAGGGCATCGCTCGCACGGAGCACAAGCGGATCTTCGAGAAGTTCTACCGGGTCGACGACCTCCTGGCCCGGCAGCAGGAAGGCTCCGGGCTCGGGCTGTCGATCGTCAAGCACGTCATCCGGGCGCACGGGGGCCGGATCCTCGTCGACAGCGAGCCCGGGAAGGGCAGCACCTTCACGCTCGTGCTCCCGCTCCGGGGCTCACCCAGGGCGACCGCCGCGGCGCGGCGTCCGGCGGGCGCCAAGGCGCCCCCCGAGGCGGCGGATCACGGCGTCAGGGCGGACGCGTCGCCGTAGACGCGGCCGCCTCCGGTCCGGACATGAACATGCTAGAGGACGTGCTCAGCATGACCCGGAACCCTCAGGCACCGGCCCGGACCGTCCTGCTCGTCGAGGACGATCCCAGCATCGCTATGGGTCTCGAGATGAACCTCACCGCCGAGGGCTACCGCGTCGAGGTGGCCGAGGACGGCGAGCGCGGGCTCGCGCTCGCCCGCGCGGGCGGGATCGACCTCATCATCATCGACGTGATGCTCCCGCGGCTGAACGGCTTCGAGCTCCTGCGCATCCTCCGGAACGAGCGGCGCACCCTGCCCGTGATCATGCTGTCCGCGCGCGGCGCCGAGATGGACAAGGTGATGGGCCTCGAGCTCGGCGCCGAGGACTACATCACGAAGCCGTTCAGCCTGGCCGAGCTGCTCGCCCGCGTGAAGGCGGTGCTCCGGCGCGACGCGATCGCGCGCGCGGACGGGGCGCAGCTGCGCGCCGGCGACATCGTGATCAACGCGGCGACGCGCGAGGTCCGCCGCGGCGAGGCGCTGATCGAGCTCACGGCGACCGAGTTCGACGTCCTGCTCTGCCTCGCGGAGGCCGGCGGCCGCGTGCTGTCCAGGGAGCAGATCCAGGCCAAGGTGTGGGGCCCGACGCACCACGGCACCCCGCGCACCATCGACAACTTCATCCTCCAGCTCCGCAACAAGCTGGAGGACAACGCGACCGCGCCGCGCCACATCCTGACCGTGCGCGGCGTCGGCTACCGCTTCGTCCCCTGATCGCAGGCCTCGCCGGCCGCATCGCGGCGACGAGGGCGCGCCCTCGTCGCCGCGCGCCCCCTCGTCGGCGCGAGCGCCCTTCCGGGCAGAGGGCCCGTCAGGGCGCCTGACAGAACTTGTTGATGTTGTCGACCAGCGGGTCTTCCTGCTTGATCGCCTTCTCGATCGCGGCCTGGGCGGTGTTGCTCTTCTCGGCGTCGTTCGCGTCCGCCGCGGTCGCGAGATCGCGCGCCGCCTTGGCGACGTCCTTCGCCATGGCCTGGTACTCGCCCGAGAACTTCTGCAGCTCCGGGGTGGTCAGCTTCACCTGCGCCGCGTCGGCCGCCACCTTGTCCATCGCATCGGCCATCGCCTTCAGCTCGCTCGACCCGCCCTGATCGGCGCCGGTCTTGGTGCCCTTCTCGATGCTCTGGACGCCCTTGTTGATGACCTCGATGAGCGCGTTGCACTCCGAGACCTTGTTCTGGCCGCAGCCGCCAGCGCCGGCGACGAGCCCGAGCGCGGCGACGAGCGCTGCGAGGGTGACCTGGGTGCGCATTCTGCTGTGTCTCCTCATGTGGTGAGCGAGGCCGGTCCGCCCATCCCTAAACGCCACGGCATGAACCCACATTTTGCGGGTATGTTTCAACATGGAATCGGCGTCCCGCGCCCTCGGGCGCCGCCCGGGTCACGCTCGAACCCGCCAGTTGCCCTGGAAAGTTCGGCCGATGTCGTCGGCTGTGGGATCCGTGATGATGAGCTCCGGCCGGCCGCCTTGCGCGAACACGATCGTGTTCTGCCGGAAGACGCGGCCGAAGGCGATCGCCTCGTCGCGGTCCATGCCGTGGACGAGCCAGGCCGGCTCGCGCCAGATGCCCTCCGGCTCCGCCTCGGATCCGACGCACGGCTCGACCCGGTAGCACCCGAGGATCAAGAGATCGCGGAGGACGTGGTGGCGCTGATCGTTGACCCGGCGGGGGATGAGCATCGAGCGCGGGTTGTAGGCGGTGAGCACGGCGAACTTGCGGGTCAGGAGCTCGGGGAGCCCGGCCTGATCCTGGACGATCTCGCCGTCGAGCGAGACGCGCAGCGTCCCCGCCGCCGTGGGGAACTCATAGATGGTCGAGAAGTACGACCGGAGGAGCGTCTGATCCATCGTGAAGCGGTGGGTGTGAGGGGGCCGCGGCGCTCGGCGCACCGGGTGCGTCGCCTTGCAGAGGGGCCCGTGGCGTGAGCGCCCGGGCCGCCGGGCGCGACGGCGGAGGGTTACCAGAGACGCGCGGCTCTGGCTACTCGCCGGCGTCCCGCGCCGCCGGCGGCGCGCGGGAGCCGGCGCGCGCTTCCCCTGCCCCGCCCGGTGCGCTAAGCGTTCCGCGCGATCGCCCGGCCCGCCCGCGCGCGCCGCGCCGGCCGCCCTGACCCCCTGCGCCCCGATGTCCCGATGATCGAGGTCGAGCACCTCTCCAAGTCCTACGGCGCCCACCTGGCGGTGAGCGACCTCTCTTTCCGGGTGAGCCAGGGCGAGATCGTCGGGTTCCTCGGGCCGAACGGGGCGGGCAAGAGCACGACCCTGCGCATCCTCGCGGGGTTCCTCGGCGCGACCTCCGGCCGGGTGCGGGTCGCCGGCCACGACCTCGCCGAGGAGCCGATGCGCGCGCGGGCGTCGCTCGGGTACATGCCCGAGACGTCGCCGCTCTACCCGGAGATGCGCGTCTCGGAGTACCTCGCGTTCCGCGCCGAGCTGAAGCTCGTGCCGCGACGCGCGCGCCGCGAGGCGGTCGCGCGCGCCCTGCGCGACGCGCGCGTCGAGGACGTCGCGAGCGTCATGATCGGCCACCTCTCGAAGGGCTACCGCCAGCGCGTCGGCCTCGCGGACGCGCTCGTCAGCGATCCGCCGCTGCTCATCCTGGACGAGCCGACGGCGGGCCTCGATCCGAACCAGATCCGCGAGGTGCGCGCGCTCGTCCGGAGGCTCGGCCGCGACCGCACGGTGCTCCTCTCGACGCACATCCTCTCCGAGGTCGAGGCGACGTGCACGCGCGCGATCGTGATCGCCCGCGGCAGGCTGGTCGCGGAGGGATCGATCGAGGAGCTCCGCGCGATGCGCCGTGCGTCCGGCGTGCGCGTCGCGGTGCGCGGCGCGGCGGACGCGGCGCTCGCGGCGGCGCGCGGCGCGGCGGGGGTGCGCTCGGCCGAGGCGGAGGCGGCCGGCGACGCGGCGTGGCTCACGGTCGAGTTCGACGCCGGCGCCGACCCGGGCGAGGCGACCGAACGCCTCGTGAGCGCGCTCGTCGGCGCGGGCCTCGGCGTGCGCGAGCTCGTGCCCCACGCTCCGTCCCTGGAGCAGGTCTTCTCCGAGCTGACCGCCGCCGATGACGCGCAGGGCGGCGCCGGCGAGCCGGGCGCGGCCGCGGCGGGCGACGCCGGCGCGCCCGCCGGACGAGCGGCCCGGAAAAAGGCGAGCGCGGCGCGGCGCGGCGCGGTGAAGGAGCGGCGGTGAGGGGCTTCTGGCCGATCTTCAAGCGGGAGCTCTTCTCGCTCTTCGTGACGCCGCTCGCGTGGGTGCTGATCACCACGTTCCTGCTCGTGCAGGGCGTGCACTTCTTCCTGATCGCGACCCAGTTCGCGGGCGAGGCGGAGCTCTCCGGCGACACGGGGCCCGTGCAGGTCTTCTTCGGCCAGACGATCCTGATCTACCTGCCGCTGCTCTTCGTGTGCCCGCTGCTCACGATGCGCCTCTTCGCGGAGGAGCGCCGGAGCGGCACGATCGAGGCGCTCCTCACGGCGCCGGTGGGCTCCGCGGGCGTCGTGCTGGCGAAGTACGCCGCGGCGCTCGTGACGTACGTCGCGATGTGGGCGCCGACGCTGCTCTACGTGGTGCTCATCGCCAGGACGGGCGAGCTCGACTGGCGGGTCGTGGGGTCGAGCTACCTCGCCGTCGTGGCGGTCGGCGCCGGCTACCTCGCGATCGGGACGATGACGAGCGCGCTCACGAAGAGCCAGCTCATGGCCGCGGTGCTCAGCACGATGGCGGTGATGGGCCTGTTCATCCTCGGCATCGGGGAGTTCATCTTCCCGGACGGCCCGGCGCACGACCTCTGCTCCTACGTCTCGGTCTGGACGCAGATGAACGATTTTTCTCGCGGGATCGTCGACCTGCGCCGGCTCGTGTTCGACGCGACGGTGGTCGCGCTGCCGCTGTTCGTGACCGTGCGCGCGGTGGACGCGTGGAGGTGGGGCTGATGGGCGACGAGCGGCCCGATCCTCCGTCGGCGCACGATGAGCGCCCGCCTGCGCGGGTCCCTTCGTCGACGCAGGTCGGGACCCCGCCTGCGCGGGTCCCTTCGTCGACGCAGGTCGGGACCCCGCCTGCGCGGGTCCCTTCGTCGACGCAGGTCGGGACCCCGCCTTCGCGGGTCCCTCCGCCTTCGCGGGTCCCTCCGCCTTCGCGGGTCCCTCCCGGCACCTCGCTCGGCGAGAAGCTCTCGACGAGCGTCGGGATCATCGCGGCGATGGTGCTCGCGGTGCTCGTCAACCTGCTCGTCGCCCGCCACTACAAGCGCTGGGACTGGACGCAGGGCGGCCTGTACACGCTGAGCGACGCGACCGTCTCGACGCTGCGCGCGCTCGAGGAGCCGATCCGCGTCTACGTCCTGCTCTCCGAGGCCGACCCGCTGACGCTCTCGGTGCGGCACCTGCTCGACGCGTACCGGGCCGAGACGACGCGGCTCGAGGTCGCGGTGACCGACCCCGACCGACGCCCGGCGGAGTTCCTCGCCGTGCAGCAGCGCTACGGGGTCGTCGCGGGCAAGACCGAGGACGGGCGGATCGTCACCGACGCGGCGATCATCGTCGCGCGCGGGGACCGGCCCCATTTCCTCACCGCGAGCGACCTCGTCGAGGTCGAGGACGAGGGCGACCTGCGGGCCCGCCCGCGGCTCGAGCAGGCGCTGACCGGCGCGATCCGGAGCGTCCTCCGCAGCGAGCGGCCGAGGGTCTGCTTCGCGAGCGGCCACGGCGAGAAGTCGATCGAGGTCGGCGGCGCCGGCGGGCTCGCGGCGCTCAAGGACCGGCTCAACAAGAACAACTACGAGGTCGTGGAGCTCGGCGGCGGCCGCGGCGGCCACGACCACGGCGACGACGAGGAGCCCGGCGCCGCGCCGGAGGCGCCGGCGCCCGAGGCCGTTCTCGGCCGCTGCCGCGTGCTCGTCCTCGCCGAGCCGAGCCAGCCGGTGCCCCCTGGCGACGTGGCCCGCTACCGCGCGTTCATCGAGGAGGGCGGCAGCGCGCTCCTCGCGATCGGCCCGGTGCCGGACGAGAGCGATCAGCGGTACGTCGACCTCGGGCTCGCGGGCCTGCTCGCCGTCGCGGGCGTCGAGCTCAGGTCCGACTTCGTGTTCGAGCTCGACCCGAAGCTCCGCTCGACGCAGGGCTTCGGCGAGACCTTCTCGCCCGTCGTGAGGCCGCACCCGATCACCGAGGGGCTCGTCAAGGCGGCCGACCAGGGGCTCGGCCCGGTGCTCACGGTGGCCAGCTCGCTCGCGCCCGCGGCGACCGGGCCCGTGGCCCCGGCGCCGCTGCTCGTCACGAGCGACAAGGCCTTCGGCATGGTCGACTTCTTCGGCTGGGCCCGGGACCCGTCCGAGCCGAAGCCGCGCGACGGCGATCACCCGGGGCCGCTCACGGTCGCCTACGCCGCGGAGCTGCCGAAGCCCGCGGGCTCCAGCGCCGCGCACGGGCCGCGCGTCGTCGTGGTCAGCTCGCCCAGCGCGCTCTACGCCGCGAACTGGCAGAGCCCCGAGCTCCGCGGGACGGCCGTGTTCGTCGAGAGCGCGCTCTCCTGGCTCGCCGCGAGCCCGCCCATGCTCGACATCCCCGACAAGCCCGCGGTCACCGCGGGCCTCCGGCTCAGCGAGGACGCGCTCGCCGGCGTCTTCCGCTACGTCGTCGTCTACATGCCGCTCGCCGCGGCGCTCCTGGGCCTCGCCGTGCACCTCTCGCGGCGCGGCTCCGAGCGCCGCCCCGGCGGCCCCGACGACAGGCGCGGCCCCGGGTCCCCAACCGGGCGCGGCGCGCCGGGCGGGGCCGAGCGCGAAGGGGCGCCGTGATGCGGCGCCTCCGCCGGCACGCGACGACGCTGATCCTCGTCGCGCTCGCCGCCGCGGCGGCCGTCGCGCTCTTCGTGCTCGACCGGGGCGCGGTGTCCACCGACGAGGCCGAGCGCCGCAAGAAGCACCTGTTCGAGGCGTGGCGCCCCGACGAGATCACCGAGCTCACCGTGACGGTGGCGCCGCCCGGCGCGCCGCCCGCCGCGCAGCAGACCGCGCGGCTCACCCGCGGCGACATCGACGACGCCGGCCAGCGCCCCTGGAGCGTCGAGATCGACGGCCAGCGCTACCCCGCCGACGAGCCCACGGTCGATCAGCTCCTCGGCACGCTCGAGTTCGCGACGGCGGAGCGCCGCGTCTCCGCGGAGGCGAGCGATCGCGCCGCCCTCGGCCTCACCGCGCCCCGGCTCACGATCGCGCTCGCGATGGGCCCGCGCCGCGAGCGCCTGCTGCTCGGCGGCGGCGCCCCGACGCCGCCCGGCGCGGTCTACGCCGAGGTCGCCGGCCGCGGCGTCTTCGTCATCACGAAGCAGCTCGCCGCCGCCCTCGACGTGTCGCCGGATCGCTTCCGTACCCGGAGCTTCGTCCCCTACCTCCCGTCGGAGCTCTCGGGGCTCGCGCTCGAGGGCGCGGGCGGCGCGCGGCGGTTCTCGCGGGCCCCGTGGGGCGGCGGCCGCGGCGCCGGCTTCCATTTCGCCGAGGGCTCGCCCGAGGGCAGCGGCGTCCGGGTCAGCGCGCCGGCGCTCGACCTCGTGCTCTCCGCGCTCGGCCGCATGCAGGCCGAGGCGTTCCTCTCCGACGAGGAGGCCGAGCAGGCCGCGGCCTCCGGCGGCCCCCGGGTCACGCTGACGCTCCTGCCGAGCGATCCCTCGGCGAAGCCCGGCGTGATCGACGTCGGCGGCGCCTGCCCCGACAGGCCCGACCACGTCGTCGCGGTGCGGCGCGAGCCCACGCGCGCGGCCGCCTGCGTGCCCGCGAGCGTGCTCGAGCCGCTCACCGAGGAGGCGTCGCGCTTCGTCGACCTCGCCCTCGTCGCCGCGCCGCTCGACGAGGTCGCCGAGGTGAAGCTGTCGGCCGGCGAGCCCGGCGCGCGCTCGCTGGAGCTCGCGCGCGCCGGCAGCGAGTGGCACCTGCGCGCCCCGGAGGACCGCCCCGTCCCGACCGAGACCGGCCGCGCCCTCGTGCAGGCGATCCTCGACGTGCGCGCGGCGCGCCTCCTCCCCACGGCGAGCGACCCGAAGGCGCTCGGCCTGGATCCGCCGCGGGCCACCCTCCGCGTCGTGTCGACGCCCGCGGCGGCCGGCGAGGGCGAGCCGCTGGAGCGGATCGAGACGCTCGAGATCGGCGCCGAGCAGGCCGGCGTTGTGCGCGTCCGGCGGCTCGAGGACGGCGCGATCGCCGAGCTCCCTGCCGCCGCCGCCGGCGCGCTCCTCCCGTCCGAGGTGTCGCTGCGCTCGATGGAGGTGTTCGATTTCGCGCCGGATCAGGTCAGCGCGCTGCGGATCGAGCGCCCTGGCCTGGTCCAGCGGCTCCGCCGGACGGGCGAGGGCGCGTGGCAGCTCGTCGAGCCGACCGGCGCGGGCCTTTCGGCCGACGGCGGGCTCGCGGACGAGCTCGCCGCGCAGCTCGCCGGCCTCAAGGCCGAGCGCTGGGTCGCCGTGGACGCCGCCCAGGGCTACGGGCTCGCCGCGCCCCGGCTCGTCGTCGAGGCCGAGCTCACCGCCGCGGAGGGCGGGGGCGCGTCCGGCGCGGCGTCGCGCGCGGCGCGGGTGGAGCTCGGCGCGCACGCCGGGGCGGGCTCGTTCGCGCGCGCCGACGGCGGCGCCGCCGTGTTCGTCGCGCCGCCGTCGATCGAGGCCGCGGCCGGGCGCCTGCTGCTCCGCCGCGACGTCTTCCTCGTCGCGCCCGAGGACGTCGCGCGGGTGACGCTGAGCCCACGGGACGGCAAGCCGGTCGTGCTCGAGGGCTCTCCGCACGGCTTCACCGTCGCGGGGGCGGCCGATCCGGCGAGCGCCACCGCGACCGCCGCGCGCGTCCGGGACGCGCTCGCCGATCTGCGCGCCGAGGGCGCGGTGGCCCTGGGCTCGCCGGAGCGGCACCACGGCCTGAGCCCGCCGCGGCTCCGGGTCGCCATCGAGCTGACCCGGCCGCAGCCCGCGCCGGCGGGCGCAGGCGCGCCGCGCTCGTCCGAGGGGTCGTTCACGATCGCGATCGGCGCGGGAGACGCTTTCCGTGGCACGAACGTCTTCTATGCCCGCCGCGACGGCGTGAGCGCGGTCTACGCCATCGCGCAATCCCGGGTGAGGCCGCTGCTCGAGGCGGCGGGCGTCGCGGGCGCCGACTGAGCGGCGCTGCTCGGCGGAGCGGACTGTTTCGTACTATTTCGTTCTGGCGACCCAGCTGTGCTAGGCGACGTGGTGGACATGGCGAAGGCGGACATGGCGAAGCGGCAGCGCCCGCTGACGGTCGACATCCCCCGTCCCGGCGACGAGCAGCCGGTCTGGTCGCGGGTCGGGGTGATCGCGCTCGTGGGGTTCGTCGTGGGCGTCGCCTGGCCCAGGCTCGCCGGGGTCCGCATCGGCCCGAGCGTCCCCGGCGACCTCAAGCCGACGGCCGAGACCGCGGCCGCGTCGGCGGCGCCCCCTCCCGCGGCGGCGCCGCCCGGGACCGCGGAGGCCGAGGCCAAGCCGCCGGAGCCCGCGAAGAACCAGCAGCAGGTCGTGGTCGGCCCCGGCCGGATCACGCGCTGCTCCGACAAGAAGAACAAGAAGATCGAGGACTGCGGAGAGCTCCAGTTCGACCCGATCGCGCTGCCCCGGCTGAAGGAGCTCGCCCAGTGTCCGGCGGCGCTTGGCGCCGACGGCAAGCTCCCGATCGGCTTCGAGCTGAACTTCGAGAAGAAGGAGGTCCAGGTCGTCAAGGGGAAGAAGACGAGCCTGCCCGCCTCGACGGTCAGCGGCATTCTCCAGTGCGCCGCGCGCGAGTTCTCGAACGTGTCGCTCGAGGAGGTCCCGCACAAGTACCGCCGCTACTCCCTCGTGTACACCGCCACGTTCCACCCGCCCGGCGCGGCCGCGGAGGCGGCGAAGGCGGAGGCCGGCGGCGAGGAGCAGGAGCAGGCCGCCGGCACGACCACGAGCGAGACCGCCGTGAGCGGCCTTGCCACGGTGAGCTGGGATACTGCGCTCGTCCGCGGGGCGCCCAAGGAGGGCGACGTGGTCATGCGCCTCGTGCGCGGGACGCGGGTCAAGCTCATTGGCCGGCAGAACGACTGGTACAAGGTCGAGCACCGGGGCAAGACGGGCTGGATGTACCGCGGCGCCATCGGCCTTTAGCGGCGCGGCGCGGGCGCTCCCCCGTGCGGGCGGCGTCGTCGGGCGCGGATTCCGGCCCCGCGGCCGGGCGAGCGCGCGTCGGTTCGCGTAGAATGGCCGGGTCCGATGACGCGCAAGCTGTCGCTCCCGCTGATTTCTCTGGGCCGCCCCGAGCGCGCCGCGTCCGCCGCCGCGAAGCCCACGGTCGACGCGGTGCGCGAGCGCCTCGGCGGGCGCGCGTCGAGCGAGCCAGGCGTGGGTGAGCTGGTCCTGCTGACCACCGCCGCCGGCAAGGCGCTGCCAGGGGTGGTCCTCTTCCGGCGCGGCGCCTTGGTCGATGTGTGGATCGACGCTCCCGAAGCAACCGTTTCCGCTCGGGACACAATCAACGGCGCCCTTCCTGGGCGTTCCGCGGCCCACCGGGGGCTGGTTCGCCGGGCCCGTCCATCGGACCTCGCGCCGTTGCGCGCCCCTTCCCCGGAGTCGCTCGTCGCCGTCGCAGCGGACGCGCGCGTCTTTGCCGCCCTGAGCGAGGGTCAGCGCATCCGGTTTCAGGACGGCGGCGATCTGTCCGAAGGCATGCTGGTCGAGAAATGCCGCTTCGGCGGGCTGGTGCAGCGCGACGACGGGATCATCGTCGGCGTCGGTTTCCGCCGTCTCTGGCCGGCGCAGGCCGAAGGCGCCCGGCGGAACTGACATGCTCCTGCGGGCTCGCCCGCTCCCTGGCGCGCCCGCGCACAACCACGTCCGGCTTGTACCTCCCCCGCGGACGCGATAAGAGGGGCGGCGTCATCGTAGCTCGCGCGCCGCGCGGCCAGGTTGGAGGAAACCGCCCTTGAAGCTCGCCCTCTCGTTCACGGTCGCCCTCGCGCTCGCCATGCTCGCGGGCTGTGGGGCCTCTCCCTCAGGTCTGTGCGAAGACAAGTGCGATTGCACCGGCTCGTGCAGCGAGAGAGACGAGGTGGAGTGTATCGATGCCCTCGAGGACGCCGAGCGGACCTCCGAGTACGAAGGCTGCGAGGACCAGTTCGACGAGGCGATCTCCTGCATCGACGACGAGTTCGTGTGCGACGGACGTGACGTCGATATCTCCGGATGCGCCCGGCCGCTGGAGAACCTCGGTGCGTGCGCCGGGCCGCTCGTATCCCTCGCGGTTTACGGCCAGTTCGAGTGATCGAGCGCGGGCGCCGCGCGCGCCGTACGCGGCGCGCATGGCCGCCCGTGTAGCCATTTGAGCCCGCCACGACACGGCCCCCTCGCCGGAGGTGGACCGTCCTGCCCGGCGCGCCCCCTGCCGGATGCGCCCTGCGCGTCGCTCGGCAACCGTCGATGCGCCCTCGCGACGACTGCGATGCTGTCTGTAGAGCCCCAGCGGGCGAGAGATCTGCTGTGGAGGTCCTCTCGGAGAGAGAGGCTCGCCGGAGCGCCCGGCGGCGCGCCGGGGACACGAGAGGGGCTATTCGCCGAGGTGGGTGCGGACCTTCATGAGCAGCGTATCGCTGTCAAAAGGCTTGATGAGGTAGTCGGTGCATCCGTTGGCGAAGCCGATCTTGATGCTCGTCTGATCGCTCCTCGTCGTCATCATGATGATCGGCACGGTCTTCGTGGCGTCGAACGCGCGAAGCCACCTGCAGGCCTGGAAGCCGTCCATCGCGGGCATCACGACGTCCATCAGGATGAGGTCGGGGCGCTCCGCCACGGCCTTCGCGATGGCCTCCTTGCCGTTGCGCGCGATGACGATGTCGTAGTCGTCCTCACCGAGCGTCAGCTGCTGTGACAGCAGTGAAGTCAGCGAGTCGTCGACGACGAGGATCTTCTTCTTCCGAGCGGTCGCGCTGGGTTCGCTACTTGGCGCGGACGGCCGGCTCCGCGGCGCCGAGTCGGAAGCGGAGGCCGTTTCCGGAGAGCTCTTTCGCGAGGAGTCGACACGACGATCGGCCATGAGGGAGCCTCCATGAGGAGGCGCCGTTCCCTAGGGCGCCTCCGGAGTGTTCAGGTTGCAACGAGTGGTCCCCCCGTCACCTTACCAGGATCGCTACCGCACAGGAACCAAGTTCCACTGTCACCTGATGTGGCCAAACCCGCGAAAGCACTCCTGAACCGTCCGCCGCGCGTTGCGTGGCGTGTGCCGGCGTGTGCGCGACGCGTCAGCCGTTGAGACCGCCTGGTCTCTCTGAACGAAAGGCCGAGTCGCTCAGGTGTCCACGATAACATCGACGCCGGGCGGCGCGGAGGCACACGCGGGGGCGCGAGGACAGGGCAGCGAGCGCCTCGCTCGCCGAAACAAGAAAGAAGGGGTAGTGCCCAGGGACGGAATCGAACCGCCCACACGAGGATTTTCAATCCTCTGCTCTACCAACTGAGCTACCTGGGCTTGCTGCGGGCCCCGCGCTTACGCCGAGGCGTCGGTCACGGGCGGGCTACGTTACGCGGATGTTGGCGTATGTCAAGGAATTCTTTGGGCCTCCCCCTTCCTGCCTGCGCGCGACTCGTCGGAGGCCGAGGGAGCGCGCTGGCAGCTGCTAGCTGCCGGGGCGGCGCGCTCACCCCTCGGCGTCTTCCGCCGCCGAGCGCGGCGCGGGCTCCTGCGCGGGCGCGGAGCGATCGACAAACCGGAGGGCGGCCGCGAGCCAGGAGGCGCGCAGGTACGCGGCAGCCGCGAGCGCCGCGAGCTGCGCGGCGAACGCGGCGGCGACGCGCGGGCCGGTGCCGGCGCCGGCGAGGTGCACGCCCCACGCCCCGCCGGCCAGCGCCGCGGCGGCGAGCGCGCCCCGGGAAGCGCAGGCCCAGGCGGCCGCGAGCGGCGCGGCGCGCAGCGCGTCGAGGCCCCGGGCGACGGCGGTGTAGAACCCCCGCTGCTCGGCGACGAGGGCGGCCCGCGCGAGGTCGTGGAGCAGGCCGATCGCCGCGGCGTGCGCCAGCGCGACCGCGGCGACGGCCGCCGCCGCGAGGTCGCGGCTGCGCGGCACGGAGAAGAGCGCGGCGCAGAGCTTCGTCCCGGGGAGCAGGACGAGCGCGGCGGCCGTGACCTGCGCCGCGAGCGCGACGCCCCAGAGCAGCGCGAGCGGCCCGAGGGCGCGCGCGGCGCGGCCGCCCACGGCCTGCGCGGAGAGCGGCCCCGCCTGGCTCAGCGCGACCAGGAGCACCGCGAGCGGGACCAGCCCAAGCGCGGCCGCGAGCAGGGCGCCCGCGCCGAGCTGCGCGGCGAGGGCCCCGGCGGCGGGCGCCCCGAGGCGCACGAGCTCGCTGAGCATGAGCCCTCCGGGATCGAACAGGATCGCGTCGCCGCGCGGGTGGTCGCCGACCGCCTGGGCCGCGAAGACGGACAGCGGCGCGGCGACGACCAGCGAGGCGAGCGCCCGGTAGCCGAAGTAGAGCCCGACCGCGCCGAGCCGCTCGTGCGCGGCTGGGCGCCGCGCGGCGGGCCGGGCGAGCGGCGGATCGGCGCCTGCAGCCGCCGCCCCGCTCGGAACCGTCTCGCCCTCCTCCGCCGGCTCGCTCATGGCCCGAGGAGCGTGAGCGCGAGCCCCACGGCGAAGCTCGCGCGCGCGAGCACGCTGGGCGCGAGGAGGTCCGGGTCCACCCGGAGCGCGTTGTTCGCGAGGTCCTCGTCGAGCAGCACCCGGCGATCGGGGTCGATCACCACGGCGACGAGCGGCGAGGCGCCGGCGTAGGGGATCCTGGCGGTGCTCTCGTGCGCCTGCCAGAGGACCCGCTGCACGACGCCGTCCGCGCCGTGCAGGGCGACGTCGACGGGGAGCGCGAGCGGGCCGCGGCGCCGCACCACGGCGTGGCCGCGGTAGGCCGCGCCCTCGTGGCCGCCCTCGCCCGGGGCGGGCTCCGCGGCGTCGGCGGGCCACGAGTGGAACGTCGCGACCGCGTAGTCGACCCACGCGCGGTCGAAGAGCCCGGCGCGGAGCGCGTCGGCCGCCGGGTCGCCCACCTCCCGCCGCACGGCGTCGAGCAGCGCCTCGGGGCCGGGGTGACGGAACCGGTTCTCGCGCGCGTAGCGGCCCACCGCCCGTCGGACGAGGTCCTCGCCGTAGACGCCGGCGAGGGTCGCGAGGAGGATCGCGGGCCGCCCGTACACGAGCCCGGCGTAGTCCGCCCCGTCGACGAAGCTCGTCGCCGGCTGCGCGACGGCGCCGCTCTGGCCGGACGCGAGCGCGTCGGCGCGGTACTGCGTCCGGAGGTCGATCTCGAGCCCCGGCAGCCGCGCCGCCGAGCTGTCGCCGTAGCGCGCGCGGAGCGCGTCGACCTCGGCGTAGGTGGTCAGGCCCTCGTCGAGGAACGGGTAGCGGTGCTCGTTCGTGGCGACGAGGCCGTAGAACCACTGGTGCGCGAGCTCGTGGATCGTGACCGCCTCGACGAAGCGCACGCCCGCCGCGGGCCAGAGCCAGCTGCCGCCGGTCGTGATCAGCGTCGGGTACTCCATCCCGCCGGCCTCCTCGGCGCCCTCCGGCGGGTGCACGATCGTGAGCGTGCCGTACGGGTAGCGGCCGAACGCCGCGCCGAGGTGCGCGAGGCCGAACCGGGCCAGGTCGATCTCGAGCGCCGCCTCGCGCTCGCTCCCCTCGGGGAAGAGGCACCGGATGGCGACGCCCTCGTCGGTCGTCGCGCCCATCTCGCGGAAGCGGTCCCACGCGGCGAAGGCGAAGTCGTGCACGTCCTCCTGCACGAACCTCCGGATCGCGCGGCCGTCCCGCCGCTGCTCCTCGACGAGCCGGCCGGTGGCGCCGACCGCGAACCCCTCCGGGACGTCGACGGTCACGTCGTAGGCCCCGAAATCGGCGTAGAACTCCGAGAGCCGGTGGAAGGCGAAGTGCGCCCAGGTCCCGTCGGGCTCGAGGCGCGCGATCTTCGGGAACCACTGCCCCACCATGTGAAAGCTCCCGTGGTGGCCCGTCCTGAGCGCGAGCGCCGGCAGGCGCGCGTCCCAGGCGAGATCGATCGTGATCGCATCGCCCGGAGCGACGGGCCGCGGCAGCGCCACGCGGATGTCGGTCTCGTCGTCGGGATCGCCGGGCGTCGTGGGGTTCCCCGGGGGCCAGACGTCCGCGCCGTCCATCTCGCGGACCGCGAACCGCGTCACCTGGATATGCCCGTAGTCGCTGAGGATTTCGTTACCTCGAAAGCCCCCGATGGCCGACCTCAGGAACACGGTGCGCTGGTCCTTGAAGCCGTTCAGGTAGAGGTGGACGAACAGCTCGCGCTGCGGCTCGCGCGATGCGTTCCGCCAGACCAGCGTGCCCTCGCCGCGCATCGTGTGCTGCGCCGGATCGAGGGTCGCGCGCAGCGTGTAGCTCGCGATCGGATCGGCGCGCGGCGCGAGCTCGGCGTCGGCAGGAGGCGCCGGCGTCGGCGTCGCGCGGTCGGCATCCGCGGCGCCCGCGCGGGCATCCGCGGCGCCTGCGTCGGCGGTGGGCGGCGGTGGCTGCGCCGGAGCGCCGAGCGCGACCACCGCGAGCAGGGACGCGCCCGTGCGGCCGGCGAGCAGCGCGAGGAGGAGACCGACGGCGGCCTGGAGAGCCGTACGCACCGGTGCACCCTAGCGAGCCAGCGTCATCGCGGAAAGGCGCGGCGGCCGGCGCGGCGCGGTTCGAGGCGAGGCAGGGACCTCAGGCGACGCCGGCGCCTACACGCCGCAGACGATCCCCTCCTGCACGAGCTCGTACAGGAGCCGCAAGGCCTCGAGCGTCTGCATGCCCGACACGTCGAGGATCTCGTCGATCGAGCTGTACCCGTCGATGCACGACAGCAAGAAGCCCGCGCGGTGATCGAGGTTCAGCGAGCGGAGCTGGTCAGGCGGCATCGCGAGGCGGAGCACGCGCGAGCCGTCGCCCAGGCGCGACTGGTACATCTGGCGCAGCATCTCGACGCAGCTGTCGGCGTACTGCCGCGCCATCCAGTCCTTCGGGTTCTCCTCGAGCAGCCCCTCCGCGAGGACGAGCGCGCCGCCGAAGTCGCCCTGATCGAAGCGGTGCTGCATCTGCTCCCGCGGCCCGGGGGCGCTCATCTGGGGCTCGGTCGCCCGGGAATGAACCCCCTTGTCCATCCGCGCGATCACCGCCGGCGCGCGATCCGTCTCGGTCCGGCGCGGCGAGCGCGCCCCGCCCTGCGCGTCGCCGGAGACGCGGTACGAGGTGGAGCCGGCGAGCGCGCCCGTCCCGCCGCGGAAGGCGGGCTCGTCGTCCTCCACGATCAGGCCGTAGCGGAGCGTGCCGGGCGGCGGCGTGACCGGCTGCTCGTCCGCGGCGGGGATCGGCTCCTCGAAGCCGAGATCGAGCCGGAAATCGATGCCCAGCGGGCCGCCCTCGTCGGCGCCGTACCCGCGGCCCCGCGCGCTCGGCGGGAGGTGGACGTCGCGCGCGTCGACCGGAGGGCCGCCGAAGACGTCGATCTCGCCGAAGCTGTGCGGGTACGGCTGGCTCGGCTCGCGCAGGAGGTCGTCGTCGAGGTCCGGCCCGATCTCGTGGTCGCCCTCGAGCGACCCGAAGCCCATCCGGCCGCCGGGCCGCGACGGGACCCCGGGCTCGTCGCACTCCAGCCCGAGCCGCCCGGCCTCGAGGCTGGGCGGGCCGTGCCTGCCCGAGAAGCTGCTGCCGGGCGGCGGCTCCCAGGGGATCGTCCTGCGCGGCGGCACCGGCGGGTACTCCTCCGGAGGGGGCTCGGGCGGGCGCGGCCGCTGGGCGGTGATCTCGGAGCTCGAATGAGAGCGGCGGGTCATCATCTTTGCCACGTACTCGCTGACGGGGATCGGCGGCGGAAGGGTGATCTTGCCCTCGGAGTCCGGCGGGAGGGGCGAGCCGGCGGGCGGGGTCGCCCCCAGGCGGGACGAGCCCGGCTCCCCGCGCGCGAGCGCGGTGAGCGCGAGGATCTCCTCCGAGGCGACCGGCTGGGTGTCCTCGAGCTCGTCCACCTCATCGTGCCCCCAGGAGGAGTCCAGGGTCTTGGAGTCAGGCGGCACCGACCGCATCGTCATCCCTCATCGCGGCCACCGTTCACCCCTGTGGCCTGGCTACGACACCCTTGAACATCCGGTGGGTGCGCGAGAGCGCCTCCATCTGCTCCTTGACCGCGGCCGCGTCGCGCCGGCCGATGGCCTGGCGCGAGCGCTCGACGATCCCGCGCGCCTTGCCGATGGCGTCGCGGCCGAAGTCGCTGGACGCCACGATCTGCTCGACCTGCGGGAACATCCGCTCGATCTCGGCGATGAGCTTCTCGGCCTCCTGCCGGACGCCCTCGAACTGGTCGCTCGCGCGGCGGTCGACGAGGTACTCCTTCGCGGCCTCCATCATCTCGCCGACCTCCTCCTTCGTGAGGCCGCTCGACGCGGTGACCTGGATCGACTGCTGCTGGCCGGTCTCGAGATCCTTCGCGCTCACGGAGACGATGCCGTCGCTGTTGATCTCGAACGTCACCTCGATCTCGACCTGGCCCTTCGGGGCGCGGCGCAGGCCCGTGAGGATGAACTCGCCGAGCAGCTCGTTGTCCGTCGCCTTCTGGTGCTCGCCCTGCATGACCAGGATCTTCACCGCGGTCTGGTTGTCGCGGCTCGTCGTGAAGATCTTCGACCGGCTCGTGGGGACGGTCGTGTTCTGCGGGATGAGCTCCTCGAAGTTCGACCCGAAGGTCATGATGCCGAGCGCGTGCGGCGTGACGTCGAGCAGGATCATCTGCTTCGTCTCGTCCACGAGGGCGGCGCCCTGCACCGCCGCGCCGAGCGCGACCACCTCGTCGGGGTGCACCCCCTTGCACGGCTCGCGCTCGAAGAAGTCGCGCACCGCCTCCTGCACCCGCGGCATGCGCGTCATGCCGCCGACGAGCACGACGTCCTCGATCTCGTCGCGATCGAGCCGCGCGTCCTCGAGCGTCTGGCTGCAGATCTCGATGCACCGCTCGACGAGGTCCTCGCACAGTTCCTGGAGCGTGGCCCGCGAGAGCGTGCGCTGGAGGTGGAGCGCCTCGTTCCGCGCGCTCGAGATGATGAACGGCAGGTTGATCTCGGTCTCGAGCACGCTGGACAGCTCGCACTTCGCCTTCTCGGCCGCGTCCTTGAGCCGCTGGAGCGCCATCCTGTCCTGCCGCAGGTCGACGTCGTGCTGCTCCTTGAAGCCCTGCACCAGCCAGTCGATGACCCGCGCGTCGAAATCCTCGCCGCCGAGGAACGTGTCGCCCGCGGTGGCGATGACCTTGAAGACCCCGCCCGCGCCGATCTCGAGCACGGAGATGTCGAACGTGCCGCCGCCGAGGTCGAAGACGGCGATCGTCTTCTCGACGTTCTTGCCGAACCCGTACGCGAGCGCCGCCGCCGTCGGCTCGTTGACGATGCGGATGACGTCGAGCCCCGCGATCTGACCCGCGTCCTTCGTCGCCTGCCGCTGGTTGTCGTTGAAGTAGGCGGGGACGGTGATCACCGCCTTCGAGACCGGCTCGTTGAGGTAGTCCTCGGCGAACAGCTTCATCTCCTGGAGGACCATCGCGCTGATCTCGGGGACCGAGTACGTCTTGTCGCGCAGCTGGATGCGGACGTCGCCGTGCGGGCCCTCGACGATCTTGTACGAGGCTGTCAGGATCGCGTTCTTCACCTGCGGGGACGACCACTTCCGGCCGATCAGCCGCTTCGCGGCGTAGACCGTGTTCTCGGCGTTGGTGATCGCCTGCCGCTTCGCGATGTGCCCGCAGAGCCGCTTGCCGGCCTCGGTGATCGCGACCATGGACGGCGTCGTCTTGTACCCACCGCGATTCGGGATGACGGTCGGGACGCCCTCCTCGACGATGGCAACGCACGAGTTCGTGGTGCCAAGGTCAATGCCGATGACACGCTCCATCGATGCCGCTGCTCCTCTTGTGATCTTCGGCTTGTGATCTTCGGCCCGAACGGCCGCCGAGGTCACGATGCTAGACCGTTTCGCGGAGCCGAGCGGGCCAATCGTGCGCGGCCCGCTTCGGAAAGGCGCCGCCGCCGGCCCGACCCAGCCCGGCGGCGCCCGGCGGCGCTAGACTTGCTTCCCGTACCTCTTGGCCTGGTCGCGCGTCTGGGCGATGAGGCCCCGCAGCCTGGCGTCGTTCCCCGCGAGCTCGGCAGCCCGGTCGAACTCGCCGTTCGCGCTCTTCGCGAGCCCCGCGGCCGCGTACGAGAGCGCGAGCGTCAGCCGGTATTCCACCGACGAGGGCACGAGCTCCACGGCCCGCCGCGCGAACTCCACCGCCCGCCGCGTGTTCTCCCCGGCCTGGAGCGTCGCATAGGCGACCCGCTCGTGCGCGCTGGCGTCGTCGGGGCGACCGTTGCACACCTTCGCATAGCTCAGCGCCGCCTCGACCCAGCGCCCGTTCTGTGCCTCGTACTGGGCCTGCTTGAGGTAACCGTCGGCCAGCGTCACCGCCGCGAGGCGCTGGACGTCGGCCGACGCCTTCTGGAGCGCGGCGTCCTCTGGCGCGAGCGACGCGGCGATCCGGTACGCGTTGGCCGCGCTCGCGTAGTCGTTCCGCTCGAGCGCGGCCCGGGCCGCCTCGGAGTACCGCGCGATCTGGTTGCGGACGGCCTCGTTCCGGGCGGAATCGTAGCGCGCCTTGAGCGCATCGACGGCCCGCATCGACTCGGGCGAGCGGACGCCGCCCGGGGGCCTCGACACCGCCCCCGCGGCAGGCGCCATGGCCACCGCCGCGGCGGGCGCCGTGACCGCCGCCGCAGACGCCGCCGCAGACGCCGCGGCGGGCGCGCCCGCCGGACCGCGCCGCAGGCCCCCGGTGAGCTTGCGCGCGAACATCTCGCGCCGATCCTTCGCGCTGGGCGCGGGCGCGACGGGCGTGGTCGCCGCCGCGCTCCGCGCCGGCGCGCCCCCGGGGTCCGGCGCGATCGCCGCCGCGCTCCGCGCCGACGCGCCCGCGCGGTCCGGCGCGATCGCCTCGGGGGACGGCTGCGCCGGCGCCGCTGCCCGGGCGAACGCCGCGGCGGGGGCCTGCTCCGCGGGGGTGCGCTCGGAGGAGTAACGCCCAGGCGATCCGACCAGGTCGCGCGGTTCGGCGAACGCGGCGCGCACCGAGGCGTCGACGGCGGTGGTGATCGTGGCGATGTCGCGGGGCGTCTGCTCGATCAGCGCCGCCATCGCCCGGTTCTTGTGGGTCTGCTCGAGGTACGCGTCGTACTCGGCGCGCCGCTGCTTCGACGTCAGCGTGTCGTGCGCCAGCGTGATGCGCGTGAAGATGGCCTCGATCTTCTGCTTGTACGAGCCGAGCTGCTTGCGGAAGTATGTGTCCGGATGGAACTCCGGCGCGAGCTGGTAATAGGCGCTCTTGATCTGCTTCTTGTCCGCCTGATCCGCGACGCCGAGCAGCGCGTAATGGCTGAGATCCTCGAGCCGATAGTAGAGGTCGAGGATCCGCCGCTTCCGCTCCGGGGCGAGCTCGACCGGCTCGTCGAGCTCGGCAGGATCGTAGAGCGGCGGGGAGTCCGCCTGCTGGAGCGCGTCGCGGCCGAGCGGGAACGGCTCGCCGCCGGACGCCATCGGCCGCTCCGTGTCCACCCCGCGCCGCGCACCGTCGGCCGCGCCCCGCTGCGGAGGCGGGCCCGACTCGCCGTCCAGGAGGATCGCGCCGAAATCGCGGAGGCGGCGCAGCGCATCGACGGTGTCGCCGTGCGACATGCCCGTGATCAGGGACAGATCCCGATCGGTCAGGACGCCGTCGATCCGCGACAGGAGGAACGCGTCTGCGGGTTTCAGCGGGAGCGATTTGACATCGTACCCGGGTTTCGGCCTTGGTACACGGAGCGTCATCGCGTCGGGCAGCGGCCCCCTCCGGTCGAGTCTAACGAGGAACGCTCGCCCGTCGCAATTGGAGACCACGGCGGTCGCGCGCTTCAGCGCGGGTTTTCCTGGGCGCCCTTCAGGGCCTCGGTGATAACGTGATCCTGGATCGAGATCGCCCGCTCCAGCAGGCCGACCGCCCGCGCGCGGGCCTGCGCCGCCGCCTCGCGCTCCCCCTTCTCGTCGAGCGCCTTCGCGCGGCGCTCCTCGACCACGCCCGCGACCTCGTAGAGGTGGCCCTCGTAATGAGAGGGCGCCGGCGCCAGCTTGAGGCCCGCGTCGACGTCGCGCGCCGCGGCGTCGAAGTCGCCGGCCTCGCTCCGGAGCTCCGCCAGCCGGGCGTAGGTGTCCGCGGTCACCTCGGCGACCTCCGGCGGCGCGCCGGGCGGCCGCGGCGCGGCGATGATCCCCTCGAGGGCGCGGATCGCGGCGGCGCGATCGCCCGCGCCGAGCGACACGTCGGCGGCGTGGTGCGCTGCGCGCGCCCTGGAGAGGAAGGCGAGGAGCGTGGGATCGACGATCTGCGCCGGGGCGCACGCGCACGCCGGATCATCCGGGGCCGCGCCGGCGCGCGCCGGGTCGTCGTCTCGGGCGCACCCGAGGTGCGCCGCCGTGAGGAGCCCCAGGCAGGCGGCGGCGAGGCGCGCGCTCCGCATCAGCGCACCCCCCACGCCGCATAGCGGTTCTGGCGCAGATCCGATGCGCGCGCGGCGGCGATGCGATCGATCCGCTCGGTCTGGCCGCCCTCCCTCGGGAACGGCGCGGCCGGATCGAAGAGCGCGGCGGTCGATCGCGCCTCGATGAGCGGGAGCCGAGGCGCGGCCGCCGCCCCGACCGGCGCGGCCGCCGCCCCGGGCGCGCGCGCCACCGAGGCGCGCTCTTCCCGGAGCTGGCCGAAGATCAGCGCCGCGGCGGCCGCCGCCGCGGCGAGGGTCGAGAGCGCCGCCATCGTGACCGGCGCGATGCGTCGGGCGCGAGGCGCGGGCGCGGGCGCGGCGCGGAGGGCCGCCTCGACGAGCGCGCGGTTCCGGAGCTCCGCGAGGGGCGCCGGGCGCCACGCGGCCCGGAGCGCGACGGCGAGCTCCGCGAGCTCGTCTTGCTCGCCGGGCGAGGCGAGCTCGCGGGAGCTGCCGCCCCGCTCGATGCCGGCGCCGCCGGCGGCGCCTGGATCGAGCGCCTGGCGCAGGCGCTCCGCGGCGCGCAGCTCGGCCTTGGTCGGCGGCGCGCCCTCGTCACCGAGCGCGCGCGCGAGCAGCGCCTCGTGGTCCGCCCGGTCGAGCCCGACGGGCCGGGCCGCGGCCCGGAGGGCCGCCGCGAGCGGGACCTCGCCGCGATCGAGCGCCTCCGCGAGATCGCGCGCGGCGCGTAGCTCGTCCTCGGACGCGGGCGCGAGCGGCTCCGCCTCGGGCGCGCGCGGCGCCGCCTCGGGCGCGACGAGCGCGAGCCGACGGCCGCGATCCGGGCCGCCGCGGCGCTCGGCGGGCCCGTCTCCGCTCTGCGGGGGGCGCGGATCCGAGGGCAGCCGCGGCTTCATCGCGCCCCTTCCTTAAGCGCCGCGCGCGGCGCGGCAACCCCCGCGGCGAGCGCCTTCTTCAGCGCGGTCATGGCGCGGTGCAGGACGACGTCGAACGTCGCCACGCTGACGCCGAGCGCGAGGGCCACCTCGTCGCGGGGCCGCTCCTCGAGCACCCGGAGCCGGATCGCCTCGGCGTAGCGCGGGTTGAGGCGCCCGAGCGCGTCCTCGACCCGCGCCCGCGCGTCGGCGAGGTCGCGCTTCTCGCAGAGCTCGACCTCGCCGCGGGCGGTGAGATCCGTCTCGGCGGCGTCGATCTCGCGCTGCAGATCCTCCGGCTCGAAGAGCGCCTCGCGGCGGCGCGCGCGGAGCATGTCGAGCGCGATGCGCAGCGCGATCACGCGGAGCCACGGGTAGATGCCGCAGCTCTGCCACTGGAACTGGGAGAACCGCTCGACCACGCGCGCGTACGTCTCGGCCAGAGCGTCCTGCGCGGCCGCGTCGGAGCCGAGGCGGGGCAGCAGCACCGCGCGGTAGAGCGAGGGGCCGTACTTGCGGAGCAGCTGGCCGAGCGCGGCGCGATCGCCCTGCGCCGCGCGCTCGCACTGCAGGCGCTCCGCCTCGAGATCGGGCCTCGCTGCTGCCGCCGCGGTCACGACGGCGACGATACCCGGACGTGGAGCGGTCCGCACCGGTGTCCACCTTGCGCCCGCGGCGGGACGGAGCGCCCCCCGCCCGAGGAGGAGCGCGGGCGCGCCGCCGGGCCGGCTCCCCGCGCCGCCGCGCGGGCGCCACGCGGCGGCGGGGGCCGAGCGCGGGAGGGGTGCCGCATTCACACCTCGACAACGGCCCAAAGGCGTGGACCTTACGGCCCGAAGACTCCACATTGTGCCGGCCTCGGCGCGGCGCGCCCGACCGTGCCGGCCTCGGCGCGGAGCGTCCGCCGTGAAAGGAGCCCTCGTGACCCTCGATACAACGTTCAGGTCTCGCGCACGCCTCCGGGTCGGGCGGCGGGTCGGGACCGGCCTGTGACGGCGGGGCCGTCCGGCGAGCGGCGGCGCTCGCTCCACTGCGCGCGCTGCGGCGCCCTCAACGGGAGCGACTTCAGCCGCTGCATCCGCTGCGGCGCGCCGCTGCTCGCGCCCGCCGTCCACGCCCCGCCGGCGCGGGGGCTCCTCGACGGGCGGGGCCTGCTGGCGACCAAGATCCTCGGCGCGCTCACGTCGTTCGTGTTCGTCGGGCAGCTCGTCGCCGCGCATTCCCGGGATCTCGGCCTGCTCTCGGCGTGGGACAGGTCGAACTATCTCCGCTTCGGCGCGCTCCTCATCGAGCCCGGCGCCCCGTTCGAGCCGTTCCGCCTGCTCTCCGCGGTGTTCGTCCACATGGGCGTCCTCCACTTCGGGATGAACATGATGACGCTGGTCATGCTCGCCCGCGCCGCGGAGCCCGCCGTCGGCTCGGCGCGGTTCGCGATCGCCTACGTCGTCACGGGCCTGGTCGGCTTCGCCGCGAGCGCAGCCTGGAACGTCTTCGTGCAGCCCGAGGTCGTGTGCACGGCGGGCGCGAGCGGCGCGGTGTTCGGCGTGATGGGCCTCCTGCTCGGCTGGCTGCTCCGTCGCCGCGACCCGCGCTGGAAGGACCTCGCGCTCCAGGCCGTGTTCTACATCGTCCTCTTCGGCTTCGTCGTGAACGCGTCGAACACGGGCATCCGCATCAACAACGCGGCGCACATCGGGGGCCTGGTCAGCGGCGCGCTGCTCGGGCTGAGCTACGCGGGCCCGACGCGGCGGAGGCTCGAGGGCGTGATGAACGCCGGCGCGCTCGCCGGCGTGCTCGCCTGCCTCGCCGCGCTCGGGCTCGCCCAGCGCTCGCCGCTCTGGCGTGCCGCGGCGCCGATCGACGGGCTCTCGCAGCTCGAGGCGCCAGGGCGCGAGGAGGGCGACGCGCCCGGGGCGCGGCCGCGGGGAGCGCTCCGGGCCCCGCGGCCGCGGTCGGCGGGGTCGCCCGCGTCGGGCGCTCCGGACGAGGCGTGACGCTGATTGCCGCGCCCTGCCCGAACGTCTAAGCGCCATCGTCGCATTCACGTGGGGGCGGGCGCGACCGTCCGTCCCCTCTCAGGAGACGTCATGGTCCGAACCTCATCGCGCATCGCCTCGTGCGTGCTCGCCGCGTCCCTCCTCTGCGGCTGCCATGTCACCATCCAGAGCGGCAGCAAGCCGGCAGAGACGTCGCCGCCACCCCCCCCTCCCCCCGCCAAGACGGCCTCCCGGTCGCGCAAGCCGGCCAAGCCCGATCCGGAGCCGGCGCGCCGCAAGACCGCGAAGTGGCGCCTGCCCACGCAGGGCGCCCCGCGCATCACCGCCCCGATCGCGTTCGGCAACGGCGAGGGCGGCGCCTTCCGGGGGCTCGCGTACGTGATCCCCGAGAAGAGCCAGAAGCTCCCGAGCTTCGACGGGCTCGTGCCGTTCGCGGTCCTGTACACCGACAAGTTCGAGGTGAAGTCGCAGGACTTCTCCGGCGGCTTCCCGGGCGCGCTCGCGCAGAACGAGTGGTTCGCGATCCGCTTCGAGGGCGAGTTCAAGGTGCCCGAGGAGGGCTTGTACCAGCTCCGGCTCACCTCGGACGACGGCGCCATCCTCTACATCGACGACAAGCGCGTGCTCGCCAACGACGGTGTCCACAGCGCGAAGACCGCGGACGGCGAGGCGCGGCTCGCCGAGGGGACGCACCGGCTGCGGCTCGACTACTTCCAGGCGCAGCGGGGCCAGGTCGCGCTCATGCTGCAGATCGGCCAGAAGGACAAGCTCGAGCCGCTCGTCGGGGTCCGATGACGCGGGGCCGCGCCGGCCGGCCAGCCGGGGCCCGGCCAGGGCCGCCCTGAAGCGCGCCCGCGCACGCCCCGGCGCCCTCGATCCCCTTTTCGTGTATCGTCGCCGCCGCCCATGGCGTCGGTGAACCCACTGTCGCGCGAGCTGGTCTTCAAGATCGTCTATTACGGCCCCGGCCTGGGCGGCAAGACGACCACCCTGGAGTACCTGCACGCCACGGCGAAGCCCGAGTACCGCGGCAAGCTCGTCTCGCTCGCGACGCCGGTCGACCGGACGCTCTACTTCGACTTCCTGCCGGTACGGCTCCCGCAGCTGCGCGGGATGAACGTGCGGCTCCAGCTCTTCACGGTGCCCGGGCAGGTCTACTTCAACGCGACCCGGAAGCTGGTGCTCACGGGCGCCGACGGCATCGTGTTCGTCAGCGACTCGCAGGCCGTCCGCGCCGACGCGAACGTGGAGAGCCTCGAGAACCTGCGCGAGAACCTGGCCGAGCAGGGGCGGGAGCTGCAGCATGTCCCGCTCGTCTTCCAGCACAACAAGCGCGATCTGCCGGACCTCCTCCCCCTGGAGGAGCTCGACGCGATGTTGAACCCGTTCCGCGCCGCCTCGCTGGCCACCTCGGCGAAGACGGGGCTCGGGCTCTACGAGGGGCTCGAGGAGATCAGCGCCACGGTGCTGCGCGCCTTCGAGAGCCGCCTGCCCGACGCGATGGGGAGCGGGCTCGGCGGGTTCGATGCGATCGAGGGCGGGCTCGTCACCGCCCTGCGCGACGCGTCGCCGCCGCCGTCGGCGCCGCTCGACGCGGTGATCTCGCGGCTCGCTCCGCCCAGCAGGCCGTGGTCGACGATGCCCCCGAACTCGACGATCGGCGACCCGAGCGAGGGCGAGGCCGCCCCCGGCGCGGCCGCCCCGCCGAGCGCCGGCGCCGCGCCGCGCAGCGCCGGCGTCCGGGATCCGGTGAGCCGCGGGATCCCGTCGTCGCTGCGGCTCGCCGCCCGGCGGCTCGCCGCGTCGGCGGAGGCCCCGGCGACGGCCCGCGCGGACGGGCCGTCCGCGGCGACGAGGCACCTCGCCCAGCCGGGCCTGTCGTTCGTCGCGCTGTGGCCGACCGCCGAGCGCGAGGCGGTCGCGGAGATCGAGGCGGCGATCGCCGCCGAGCGGTACGCCGTGGCGCTCGATCGCTGCGGCGCGCTCGTCGCGGGGATCCTCGCCAAGGCGGCGGAGCTCGCGGGCGCGACCGACGCGCCGCGCGACCCGGCGGCGGTGCCGGCGCTGCTCGGCCTGGACGGGCGCCGCTACCTCGGCTTCCGCGCCGCGCTGCGGAGGGCGCAGACCGGCGGCGAGGTCACCGAGCGCGACGCGCTCAAGGCGTTCGCGTTCGTGGTCGAGGCGCGGCTCGCGGAGAGCGCGATCTGACGCGGCGGCGGCGCGCGGGCGGCCCCGCCGCCGTCACAGCCGATCGAGCGAGGCGACGCCGGAGTAGCGGCGCATCGACACGCTCATGAGCAGCGCGATCGCGACCATCACCGTGGTCACGCTCGAGCCGCCGTACGAGAACAGGGGCAGCGTGACGCCGACGACCGGCAGCACGCCCGACGTCATGCCGAGGTTGATCACCGCGTGCCAGAAGATGATCGCCGCGCAGCCGACGCCGAGCACCGCGCCGAACCGATCCTTCGCCATCGACGCGATGCGGATCCCCCACACGACCAGGAACGCGTAGAGGCACACGAGCACCACGCACCCGACGAACCCCCACTCCTCGGCGAAGACCGGGAACGGGAAGTCGGTGAACTGATCCGGCAGGAAGAGGAACTGGTTCTGGGTGCCCCGGAGGTACCCGTTGCCGAACAGCCCGCCGTTGCCGATCGCGACCCGCGAGTGGTGGGCGTGCCAGCCGCGGTGCAGGAGGTCCTCCTCGGGGTGGAGGAACACGAGGACGCGCGCGCGCTGGTAGTCGAGCAGCACGTACTCCCAGACGATCGGCACCGCCACGAGGATGGACACGACGAACAGCGCGGCGCTCCTCCACCGCACGCGCGTGACCGCCGCGATCGTCAGGAAGACGAACACGAGGATGAGCGCCGTCCCGAGATCGGGCTGCTTCAGCACGAGCAGCGCCGGGACCGCGGTCAGCGCCGCCGGGATCGCCAGATCGCGCAGGGTGCGGCCCTCGTTGCGCGGGTCGTCGTGCAGGAACTTCGCCAGCGCGATGACCAGGAACACCTTCATGAACTCGCTGGGCTGGAAGCGGAACGCGCCGAACTCGATCCACCGCGCGGAGCCGCGCACGTCGCGCGCGAGCACGAAGACGAGCGCCAGCGAGAAGACGCCGAACGTGTAGAGCACGTAGCCGAGGCGCTCCAGGTGCCGGTAGTCGATCGCGATCAGGACGCCGCCGATGATGCCGCCCATGAACAGCCAGTAGACCTGGCTGATGTAGAGCTCCGCGCGCGCCCCGGAGTAGACGCTCGTGGCGCTGTAGAGGTTGACGACGCCCAGCACCGCGATGGAGACCGCGGCGATGAACAGCGGCCAGTCGAAGTGGTCGCGATCGCGAGCGGAGAGAGAGTCGCCCCGGATCATGGCGTGCGCCCCGACGCGGCGGGCGCGCGGCCCGCGCTGCTCTTGCCCGCGCGCGGCCCCTCGTTCGGGCCGCCGCGCCGCTCCTTCGCGAGCTCCTGGTAGGCGCGGACGACCTCGAAGGCGACCGGCGCCGCGTGCTTGCCGCCGGTGCCGCCGTGCTCGACCAGCACGACCACGGCCACCTCGGGCGCGCGCGCCGGCGCGTAGCCGGCGAACCAGGCGTGCTCGCGGTTGAAATACCAGACCCGCTCGGCCTCGACGCCGCGCGTGAGCCGGTGCGAGACCTGCGCGGTCCCGGTCTTGCCCGCCATCTCGACGCCGGCGACGCGCGCCTTGAAGGCCGTGCCGCCCTCCTCGTTCACGCCGGCGACCATCGCCCGGTGCACGAGGGTGAGGTTCTCCGGCCGGATGTCGATCTGGCGGCGCACGCGCGGCGTGAACTCCTGCACGACCGTGCCGGCGCTCGTCTCGACGGCCCGCACGATCTGCGGCTGGTAGAGCGTGCCGCCGTTCGCGAGCGCCGCGTACGCGAGCGCGAGCTGGAGCACGGTCACCGTCGTCGCGCCCTGGCCGATCGCCGCGTTCAGGCCGAAGCCGAGGCGGAACTGGCCCTTGTTCCGGAGCGTCATCCACGCCCGGGTCGGCATCCTGCCGCCCGCCTCGGCGTTGATGCCGAGCCCCGTCCGCGCGCCGAGCCCGTAGCGCTGGCCCATCTCGGCGATGACGTCCATGCCGACGCCGTACTCCGCCGCGAGCTTGTAGAAGTAGACGTTGCACGACTCGGCGATCGCCTTCTGCATCGCCACCGGCCCGTGCACGTGCGTGCACCGGAAGGTGCGCTTGCCGAACGTCAGCGCGCCACGGCACCGCGTGGACTGCCGGGGATCGATGAGCCCCTTCTCGAGCGCCGCCAGCGCGGTGAACGGCTTGAAGGTGGAGCCGGGCGGGTACGCGCCAGAGAGCGTCTTGTCGAGGGCGGGCTTCAGCGGATCCGAGTAGAGCCGCCGGAAGGCGTCGCGGATGACCTGCTTGCCCGAGCCGCCCGAGAGCGCGTTCGGGTTGTAGCCGGGCTTCGAGTAGAGCCCGAGGATCCTCCCGGTGCGCACGTCGACGACCGCGACGCCGCCGGCGAGCTCCCCGCGCATCGCCTTGTCGATCGCCTTCTGGATGTCGGCGTCGAGCGTCAGCCGGAGGTCGCGCCCGGGGATCGGGTCGACCCGCCGCGGCTCCTCGATGATCCCGTCGCCGCCCGTCCGGCGCCGCCCCTTCGCGTCGACGAGCACCTTCTCCCAGCCGCGCGTGCCGCGGAGGTAGCTCTCCCAGGCGCGCTCGATCCCGGTGACGCCGATGCGGTCGCCCTCGATGTAGCCGACGCTCCGGAGCGACGCGAGCCGCTCGGCGTCCACCTCGGCCATGTAGCCGAGCACGTGCGAGCCGACCTCCTCGTAGGGGTAGTAGCGCACCGGGACCGGCACCACGTCGACCCCTGGCAGCTCGGCGTCGTGCGTGGCCAGCGTCGCCACGGCGTCGCGCGAGATGTCCTCCTTCAGCAGGATCTGCTGGTTCTTGCGCGGGCCGTCGTCGGCGCGGATCGAGGTGATGAGCGCCTCGAGCCGCGCCCGCTCCTCGATGCCGACGCCGAGGTACTCGACGAGCTTCGGCCAGGTCGTCTCCATGTCGAGGCGCCGCGGGACGACGTACACGTTGTACGAGGGCCGGCTCGCCGCGAGCACCTTGCCGTTCTTGTCGCGGATGATGCCGCGCGTGGTCGCGAGCGTCACCCGCCGCACGATGTTCTCGCGGGCGATCGCCTTGTTCTCGTCGGCCTCGAGGATCTGGAGGTAGAAGAGGCGGCTGACGAGCACCATGAAGCCGACGACCATGCCGAGCGCGATCCACCGGAAGCGCCGGCGGAACTCGCTCACGTCGGAGCGCTGGACGAGGAGGCTCACCGCGGGCTCTCCCCCGGCCGCGGGACGTTGATCGTCGCCTGGTGCACGCGCTCGGCCAGCCGGAAGACGAACGGCGCGAAGAGCGCGGTCGAGACCGCGTGCGGCGCGACGAGCAAGGCGAGCGCGCGGGGGCGCGCCGCGTCGCCCCCGAAGATGGCGGTGAGGATCACGATGAGCACCCCCTCGACGAGCCCGAAGACGAAGGCCAGCGCGATCTTCGTGAGCAGCGTCTGCGCGGCGAGCCGCACGCCGGCCGCCCGCGACACGACGAAGGTCGCCACGGTGATGAAGGTGAACAGGCCGACGGGCGCGCCGGTGAAGAGATCGAGCAGGTAGCCGAGCAGGAACGCGAGCGCCGCGCCGCGCGCGATCGAGTACTCGTGCACCCCCATGAACACGACGAGCGGCAGGAGCAGGCTCGGCGTGGAGCCCGGGATGTTCAGCTTGCCGATGAGCCGGAAGAGGTTCGACTGAACGATCAGCAGGGCGGCCCCCATCGCCAGGAACGCGGAGTTTCTCATCGCGTCACCTCCGCTGCGCCTGCGGCGGCGCCTCCTCCGGAGGCGTCGTCGTCACGATGAGCACCTCCTCCAGCCGGGAGAAATCGACGGCCGGGGCGACGTAGACCTGCTGGTAGATGCCGAAATCGCGGCGGATCACCTGCGTGACGGTCCCGACCGGGATCCCCTTCGGGAAGCGCCGGCCGACGCCGCTCGTCACGAGGAGATCGCCGACCTCGATCTCGTCGGTGCGCTGCACGTACTCCACGCTGCAGGAGTACTTGCTCTCGTCGCCCGTGCCGCGGACGAATCCGCGCGCGCCGGTGCGCTCGACGACCACGTCGACGCCGCTGCCCCCGTCGACGACGAGCCGCACGTCGACGGTGTCGCCGGCGCTCTTCAGCGTCGTGCCGACCACGCCGTCCGCCGAGAGGACCGGCAGGTTCGAGCCGATGTCCCGCGCCTCGCGATCGAGCGTGACCCGCACCACGCGGAAGAAATCGTTGGTGCTCTTGCCGACGACCTGGGCGCTCACGACGTCGGTGCGGAGGCTCTGACGCAGGTCGAGCAGCCGGCGCAGGCGCCGGTTCTCCTCCTCGAGCGCCTCGAGCTTCCGCACCCGCTCGCGGAGGCGGGCGATCTGCGAGGCCTGCCTGGCGTTGTCCTCCTTGACGTCGACCAGGTAGATGTAGTCGCCCCAGAGGTTCGAGATGCCGCGCGCCAGGGTCGCGGCCGCGTACTGGATCGGCGCCGCGATGCTGATGATGATCCGGTCGGCCCCCGTGTTCTGCTTGGGGTCGCGCATGCTGGCGCGCAGGAACCAGAACGGCACCGCGAGCGCCAGCAGCACGATCACGAAGTCGCGGTAGCGTTTCAGGTTCACCGTGGCTCCCGGACCCAGGTAGTACGGGGCGCCCCGCGAGGCCACCCCTGTCGTCGCCGCGCGCGGCGCGCGCCGCCTCGGGGCGCGCGCCGCAAGAGAGCCCCGCCGGCAAGCTCACGGGCGGGGCGTGAGACCAACCTTCAGCTGATCGTGACCTCTTTCAAGAGCTCGAGGTGATCCAGCGCCTTGCCGCTGCCGAGCACCACGGCGCTGATGGGGTCGTCGCACACCATCACGGGCAGCCCCGTCTCCTCGCGGAGGAGCACGTCGAGGTTCTTGAGGAGCGAGCCGCCGCCGGTGAGCACGATGCCCTTGTCGACGATGTCGGCCGCGAGCTCCGGCGGCGTGCGCTCCAGCGCGATGAGCACGGCGTCCACGATGGCGTTCGTCGGCTCGCTCAGCGAGTCGCGGATCTCGTCGGAGTTGACGACGACCGTCTTGGGGATGCCCGCGACCATGTCGCGCCCCTTGACCTCCATCGTCAGCTGCTGCTCGAGCGGGTACGCGTTGCCGATCGTGATCTTGATGCGCTCCGCGGTCTGCTCGCCGATGGCCATGTTGTACTTGCGCTTCATGTAGGCCATGATCGACTCGTCCATCTTGTCGCCGCCGACGCGCACGCTCTGCGAGTAGACGATGCCGGCGAGGGAGATGACGGCGACCTCGGTCGTGCCGCCGCCGATGTCGACGACCATGTTGCCGCTCGGCTCGGTGATCGGCAGCCCGGCGCCGATCGCCGCCGCCATCGGCTCCTCGATCAGGAAGACCTCGCGCGCGCCGGCGCCCTCGGCGCTCTCCTTCACCGCGCGCTTCTCGACCTCGGTGATGCCGAACGGGACGCAGATGATGATGCGCGGCTTGACCAGCGTGCGGCGGTTGTGAGCGCGCGCGATGAAATACCGGAGCATCGCCTCGGTGATCTCGAAGTCGGCGATGACGCCGTCGCGCAGCGGCCTCACCGCCTGGATGTTGCCGGGGGTGCGCCCGAGCATCTCCTTCGCCTCGCGGCCGACGGCGAGCACCTTCTTGCCGCCGCGAGCATCGCGCTGGACGGCGACCACCGAGGGCTCGCAGGACACGATCCCCTTGCCCTTCACGTAGATGAGGGTGGTGGCGGTGCCGAGGTCGATCGCGAGATCGTTCGAGAACAGGCCGTAGAGCCAGTCGAAGATCATCGCTTCGCCCTAACAATGAACAAGGTTAAGCCGAGCACCGCGAGGGCGCAGAGCCTGACCCGAGGCCCGCGTGCGCGGGCCCCGGCGGCAACGGCCAGCTGCGCAGCGTGCAGCCTGGCCTAGCCCTTCGAGATCTTGCCTTCTTTGTGCTCGGTGTGCTTGCGCTCGGTCGGGCAGAACTTCTTGATGACGAACTTGTCCGTCATCGTCCGCTTGTTCTTCGTCGTGTGGTAGTTCGCGCGGCCGCAGTTGCCGCACGTCAGCTTGATGATGTCGCGCATCGGAGGTCTCCGAAGACAGGGCCGACCTGTGTCACAGGCGGCCCTGGTTGAACCTAGGCACGGGCAGCACGGGGGCGCTGACACCGCAACCGGCAGGGCACCAGGGGGGCGTGAGCGGGGTCAGCGACGCCCGACCGCCCGTCTGGAGGGCGCCTACCCTACGGGAAACGGTGCAGTTGTCAACCGGGAGAGCTCATTCGTCGTCCCAGTCGTCCCCAGTGCGGCCGCGATCCCAGTTCTTGTTGTTGGCGCGACGGCCGCCACCGCCGCCGCCACCACCGCCACCGCCGCCGGGAGGGCCGTCGCCGTCGTGACCGCCGCGCCGCCGGCGATCGTCGAACGTCTTGCGCGCGGGCGGCGGAGGCCCGCCGCCGAAGCCGCCGCCGCCGCCGCCGCCGCCGGCGAAGCCGCCGCCGCCGCCGGCGAAGCCGCCACCACCGCCGCCGAAGCCGCCGCCGCCGCCGCCGAAGCCGCCGGGGCGCTCCTCGCGCGCGGGCCGCTCGCCCTTCGGGTGAGCGAGGTTGACGACGAGCCGCCGACCGCGGACGTCCACGCCGCGCAGCGCATCGATCGCAGCGCGCGCCGCCTCGGCGCTGGCCATCGTCACGAAGCCGAACCCGCGCTTGCGACCGTCGGGATCCATGGGCAGGTGGACCCGCACCACCGGCCCCGCGCCCGTCGAGCCGATCAGCCCCTCGACCTCCTCGACGCTCGCGTCATAGGGGAGATTGCCGACGTAGAGGGTCCGATCGGGCGCCGCGGCCGGGCCGCCGCCCATGCCGCCGCCACCGCCGCCTGGGCCACCACCGGGACCGCCGCCGGGGCCGCCCATCGGGCGCCCCCCCTCGCGGCGCGGCGGCTCGGCCTGGAAGGGGCGGACCGAGATGGACTTGCCGCCCTGAAAGGACCCGTCGAGCGACTCGCGCGCGGCGTTGGCTTCGCCGGTCGTCGAGAGCGTGACGAAGCCGAACCCGCGCGGACGACCTGTCGCGCGATCTTTCGGAAGACTGACCTCGACGACGTTGCCGCCGGTGGCCTCGAAGAGCTGCCGCAAAACGTCTTCGGTGATGGAGTCGGGCAAGCCCGCCACGAACAACTTACGCGAATCTTCAGCCATTGTAGAAAAACCTGGGGTTGGCCCCTGCGTTCCCTCTTATTTGGTCCACTCGCTCCGTGATCGATGTCGATGATGCGGAGCCTTTCGCGAGCGCGCCTCGATCGACCCCCCCTTTCGGCGGAAGGGGCAACCGAGCTCAATCGAGCGAAGGTCGGCGGGCCGACCCTCTGGTGCAAACTCCACCCCACGATATCTAGCGCCCCAGGCGCGTCAAGGGACCCGCCACGGGCGAGCGAGCCAAAAGAAGCCCGTACGGAGCCGTCCTGACCCCCCGGCGCGAAAGGCGCAGCGCCGGCGGACCTGGAAGGCGGCGCCGCCCGCGCTGTGTCCGAGGCAGGCGGCGCCGGCCGAGGCAGGCGGCGCCGGACCGCCGTCAGGAAGCGCAGCGCCCGGGAGCCGCCGAGTCCGGCGCCGGCCGGATCGCGAGGGCGTCGCGCGGCGCGGATCTGTCCGACACGACCCCAAGGTGGTGCGCATGCCTCCGGAAATCCCGGGGATCCACGCGGGCGCCGCGCCGGCCCGCCCGGAGGATTACCGGCCCGCCCGAGCGCGGGAGGGGCGGGGCTCCTCGGCTTCATCGCCCTCGTCGTCGTCTTCGTCGTCGGACGCGTCGTCGTCCGCGACGCGCGGGGCGCCGTCGAGCGGGCCCACCCCGGCGCTCGACGGCTCGCCGCGCGCCGCCATGCGCAGGAAATAAAGGCCCAGCGCGAGCAGACCGAAGCAGGCCCACTGCGCGGGGGTGAGGCCGCCGTAGCGCGGATCGCCGCCGACGAGCGTCCCCTCCCGCTCGCGCAGGAAGTCGAGGCCGAACCGCACCGGCGCATACGCGGTGCACATGACCCCGGTATAGAACCCGAGCGGGCGATGAGGGTTCCGGCGCCAGAGCACCGCGAACGCGATCGCGAGCGGGATCGTGAGCACGCACTCGTAGAGGCCGAGATCGAACCGGCCGACGACGCCGGTCCCGAGCGGGTACTTGACCGCGAACCACGCGTCGGAGAGGCGGCCCGGATGATCGTGGACCGACGCACAGCCGGCGCGCCCGAAGACCCACGCGAGCGGAAACGCGCTGTTGACCACCTCGCAGTAGGGCAGGATCCTCTCGCGGCGGTAAAAGCGCCACGAGGCGGCGCCGATCAGCGCGCCGGTGAAGCCGCCGAAGCTCGACAGGCCGTCCCAGAGCGCGAAGAGGTAGAGCGGGTCACGGGCGACGCGCTGCGGGTGGTAGAAGATCGCGTCGAAGACGTGCCCGCCGATGAAGCCGGCCGCCACGACCCAGAAGATGAACTCGCTCATCTTCTTCTCGTCCAGCTTCCGCTCGCGCGCGTGCCGCGTGGCGACCACGGCGCCGATGTAGACGCCGAGCGCCACCAGCGTGCCGAAGGGCTTGATCGAGGGCGGCTTCGCCGGATCGATCAGCTGGCCCACGAGCGGGATGTGCTCCAGGAACGAGAGCGGGATCTCGGGGAGCTCGATGTAAGGGATCAGAGGGCCGGACACGCCGCTCCCCTAGCGCAGCGGCGATGCGAAAGCCATCCAACGTCAACGACATCACGATGGCGCCGGGCGACGTCGCGCGCGCCCGCGGCCTTCAGGGCCGATGCCCGATGGGACGGCGGCCGGCGGCGCGGGCGGACAGCAGGCGCGGCGCGGGCGGACATGAGGCGCGGCGCGGGCAGGCACGAGGCCCGAGCGCCGCCCGCGCCCGGGCGGCCGCCGCGTTCGCGCGGAGCCCCGCGACGATCGCGCCGGCGTCACCAAGAGGTCGCCATTCGCCGGCGAGAGGCGTAGATCTGCCGCATGAGCCGCTCCCCCGTGCGTGTCGCCACGCTGACGCTCAGTGACACCCGCACCCTCGAGGACGACGAGGGCGGACATCTCCTCGGCGAGCTCCTCAAGAACGCCGGCTTCACCGTGACGTCACACGCCGTCGTGCGCGAGGAGCCCGAGCTGCTGCGCGCGGCGATCGAGCAGATCGCGGGCGCGGGCTCCGCCGACGCGATCGTCACGACGGGCGGGACCGGGATCGCGCCGCGCGACCGGACCGTCGAGGCGCTCGCGCCGCTCTTCGAGAAGACGCTCGACGGCTTCGGCGAGGCGTTCCGGCGGCTGAGCTGGGACGCCATCGGGCCGAACGCCATCCTCTCGCGCGCCGCCGCGGGCGTCGTGCGCGGGCTCGTGGTGATCGCGCTGCCCGGCAGCCCGAAGGCGGTGGAGCTCGCCGTCACGCGGCTCATCGGCCCCGTGCTCGCGCACGCTGTCGCGCTCGCGTCCGGCAAGGGCGGCCACCACCACCGGCACGCGCAGCCGGCGAAGGACGGCGCGCGCGACGAGGAGCAGCGCGGATGATCCCCTTCGAAGAAGCGCTCGCGCGGCTGCTCTCGGCCGCGGTCCCGGTCGGCCCGGAGCGGGTGTCGCTCGACGACGCGGCCGGGCGCGTGCTCGCCGAGGACATCGCGGCGGCCGACGCGATGCCCGCCTTCGATTACAGCTCGATGGACGGCTACGCGGTCGCCTCGGCCGAGCTCGCGGGCAGCGGGCCCTGGACGCTCCCCGTGCGCGGCGAGAGCGCGGCCGGCCGCCCGCTGCCGACGCTCACGCCGGGCACCGCGTGCCGGATCTTCACCGGCGCGCGGCTGCCGCCCGGCTCCGACGCGATCGTGCCGCAGGAGGACGCGGCGCGGAGCAGCGACGAGATCACCCTGCGAGAGGCGCCGCGCGCCGGCGCCTGGGTGCGGCGCCGGGGCGCGGATCTCGCGGCGGGCGCCGTCGCGCTGCGGAGGGGCGCGCGCCTTGCGCCGGGGAAGGTGGCGCTCGCGGCGGCGCTCGACCGCCCGAGCGTCCTCGTCGCGCGCCGCCCCGTGGTCACGGTGCTGTGCTCCGGCGACGAGCTGCGCGGGCCCGGCTCGCCCGGCCCCGCCGGCACCGTCGCGGAGTCGAACAGCTACTTCATCGCCGCGACCGCGCGCGCCGCGGGCGCCGCGGTCCGCATCGCGCCGTTCGTCCCCGACGACGCGGCCCGCGCCGCCGAGGCCGTATCCACGGCGCTGCGCGGCTCGGATCTCGTGGTGACCGTCGGGGGCGTGAGCGTCGGCGACCACGACGTGGTCCGCCCCGCCCTCGAGGCCGCGGGTGTGACGCTCGACTTCTGGCGCGTCGCCATCAAGCCGGGCAAGCCGCTCGCCGTGGGGCGCGCCGAGCTCTCGCGCGGCGGCGCCGTGCACGTGATCGGGCTGCCGGGCAACCCGGCCTCCGCCTCGCTCACGTTCGTCCTCTTCGGCGTGCCGCTCCTGCGCGCGCTCCAGGGAGACGCCGCGCCGCTGCCGCCGCGCGTGATCGTCCGCGCGGCCGGCGCGCTGCGGCGCCAGACCGGGCGCGCCGAGTTCCTCCGCGCGCGCCTCGAGATCTCGGGCGGCGAGCTCGTCGCGCGCATCGCCTCGAACCAGGCCTCGGGCGCGGTCACGAGCTTCGCCGAGGCCGAGGCGCTCGTCCTCGTGGCGGCCGATCGGGAGCGCATCGACGAGGGCGATCGCCTCGAGGCCATCCGCCTCGCCGAGATCTGACCGCGCGCCTTCCTGCGAACGCGCCTTCGCATGGCGCGCGGCGGCCGTCTTTGCCCCGCGCGCCCGCGCGCCGGGCGCGCCTTGACCCCAGCGCGCCCGCGCGCCGGGCGCGCCTTGACCCTCGCGCGGGGGCGCCGGAAGATGGCCGAAACATGCTCATCCTCGGGATCAACGCCTATCACGGCGACGCGTCGGCCGCGCTGCTCGTCGACGGCCAGCTCGTCGCCGCGGCGGAGGAGGAGCGGTTCAGCAGGATCAAGCACTGCGCCGGCTTCCCGCGGCTCGCGGTCGAGTACTGCCTCGGCGCCGCCGGCGCGCGCGTCGAGGACATCGATCACATCGCGATCGGGCGCGACACGCGGGCGCACCTCGGCGACAAGCTCCTCTACGCGCTGACCCGGCGCTCGCCGGCGGGGCTCCTCAAGGGCGCGCTCGGCGCGAGCGCCCCGAAGGTGCACCTCGGCGCCGCGCTCGGCGTCGACCCGAAGCGCATCCGCGCCGAGTCGCACAACGTCGAGCACCACCGCGCGCACCTCGCCTCCGCGTTCTTCCCCTCGGGCTTCGACGAGGCGGCGGTCGTCTCGATCGACGGCTTCGGCGACTTCGTGAGCACGATGTGGGCGCGCGGCCGCGGCAACAAGCTGGAGATCCTCCGGCGCGTCGGCTTCCCCCACTCGCTCGGGCTGTTCTACTCGGCCATGACGCAGTACCTCGGCTTCCCCAAGTTCGGCGACGAGTACAAGGTCATGGGGCTGTCGGCCTACGGCCAGCCGGAGCTGCTCGACAAGCTCCGCCAGGTGGTGCGCGTCAAGGACGGGGCGTTCGAGCTCGGGCTCGAGTACTTCCAGCACCACACGAAGGGCATCTCCATGACGTGGGAGGGCGAGCCCCGCTACGGCACCATCCACGCCGAGCGCCTCGTCGAGCTGCTCGGCCCCGCGCGCAGCCCGAAGAGCGGGATGGAGGACCGCTTCAAGGCGGTCGCCGCCTCGACGCAGGCGGCGTTCGAGGAGGTCTACTTCGAGCTGCTCGCGACCGCGAAGCACCTCACCGGCTCGCCGCGCCTCGCCCTCGCGGGCGGCTGCGCGTACAACAGCGTGGCCGCAGGGAAGATCCGGCCGAAGGGGCTGTTCGATGACGTCTTCGTCCAGCCCGCGGCCGGCGACGCGGGCACGGCGCTCGGGGCGGCGCTCTACGTCCACCACCACAAGCTCGGCAACCCGCGCGCCTTCCACCAGACCCACAGCTACTTCGGCCCCGCGTTCTCGCAGGAGGCGATCGACGAGCTGCTCCGGAAGGAGCAGGTCGCGTTCGAGACGCTCCCCGACGAGGACCTGATCCCCCGCGTCGCCAGGGCGATCAGCGAGGGCAAGGTGGTCGGCTGGTTCCAGGGGCGGATGGAGTACGGCCCCCGCGCGCTCGGCAACCGCAGCATCCTCTGCGACCCGCGGCGGCCGGACGTGAAGGACCTCATGAACGAGCGGATCAAGCGCCGCGAGATGTTCCGCCCGTTCGCGCCGGCGCTCCCGCTCGAGCGCGTCGGCGACTACTTCGAGCAGACCTCGCCGGACCCGTTCATGGTCATGGTCTACAAGGTCAAGCCGGAGCGCCGCGACGAGATCCCCGCCGTGACCCACGTCGACGGCACGGGCCGCCCCCAGACGGTCACCGCCAAGGACAACCCGCGCTACCACGCGCTCCTCCTCGAGTTCGGCCGGCTGACCGGCACGCCGGTCCTCCTGAACACCTCGTTCAACGCGAGCGAGCCGATCGTTTGCACCCCCAAGGAGGCGCTCGACTGCTTCCTCCGGACGAAGATGGACGCGCTCGTCCTCGAGCAGGCCTACGTCGAGCGCGCGCAGACCCCCTAGCCGGAGCTGCACAGCCCGGCGGCCCGTCAAAAGAGCGCGGGAAGCGGCCGGGAAATCTCAGGCGAAAGTTCCTGGTTGACGTGGAGCGAGGGGACGGCAAATGGGCGTCCCCGGCATGTGGAAGAACGGGACGGCGGGCGCGATGCCCACCTCGACGGAATGCCGGAGCAGGCGGCTCCAGCGACCGGAGGTGCTTGGAAGCCCAGCCTCGATCATGATGCCGGCCCGCCGCGCAACGCGCGCGCGGACCGGGTACCCCACGGGCCTACGGCGCAGCACGCGCTCGCGGCCCCTCCTGCGTAAGGGTCCGCGCCGCGGCGGCCCAGGCGGTCAAAGAGGATGGATGCGAATCGGATGAAGCTCGTACTCGAAGACGGCACGACCATGACGGGCCGGTGCTTCGGCGCCCCGCGCGCGGTGAGCGGCGAGGTCGTCTTCAACACCGGCATGACGGGGTACGTCGAGACGCTCACGGATCCCTCATACAAAGGGCAGATCCTGACGATCACGTACCCGCTCGTGGGCAGCTACGGCGTGCCCGCGCCGCGGCAGGCAGGCAGCGTCGACGGGCCCTACGAGGCCGACCGCATCCAGGTGCAGGGGCTCGTCGTCCAGAACTACATCGAGCGCTACAGCCACCACGCCGCGGTCCGCTCGCTCGGCGCCTGGCTCGCGAGCGAGGGCATCCCGGCGATCACCGGGATCGACACGCGCACGCTGACGCGGCGGCTCCGGGAGGTCGGCACCATGAAGGGCTGGCTGTTCCCGGCCGAGATGGACCTGGATCGGGTGAAGCGCTCGGCCGAGGCCGTGGACATGCGCGAGGACGTGTTCCGCCTCGTGTCGCCCCGCGAGCCGATCACGTACGAGGGCGGCCCCCTGAAGGTGCTCCTCATCGACGCGGGCGCGAAGGACAACATCGTCCGCTCGCTCCTCCGGCGCGGGGTCACCGTCGTCCGCGCGCCCTTCCACGCGCCCATCGCCGAGCTCGCCGAGGCCGCCGACGGCGTCCTCATCGGCAACGGCCCCGGCGACCCGAAGGACCTCGGCCAGCTGGTCGCCGCGGTGCGCGGCCTGCTCGGGACGTACACGAAGCCGATCTTCGGCATCTGTCTCGGCAACCAGATCCTCGCGCTCGCCGCCGGCGGCGACACCTACAAGCTGCCGTACGGCCACCGCGGCGTGAACCAGCCGGTGCAGGACCTCCTGAGCCGCCGCTGCTACGTCACGAGCCAGAACCACGGCTACGCGGTGAAGCACGAGTCGCTCCCCGCCGAGTGGGAGCCCTGGTTCGTCAACATCAACGACGGCACGAACGAGGGCATCCGCTCGCGGCTGCGCCCGTTCTTCAGCGTCCAGTTCCACCCCGAGGCGACGCCCGGGCCCGAGGACGCCGGCTACCTCTTCGACGACTTCCTGCGCCTCTGCGGCGCGATGAAGGGGTCCGCCGATTCGCGACTCAAATCCGCAGGGACCGCTGGCGCGGATCCCCGCCCCACCTCCACCGCAGGAAGGAGCTGAGCCATGTACGGCGCCTATCTCCCCAAGAAACCCCGGCGCGTGCTCGTGCTCGGCTCCGGCGCGCTCCAGATCGGTCAGGCCGGCGAGTTCGACTACTCGGGGTCGCAGGCGATCAAGGCCCTCAAGGAAGAGGGGATCGCCACCGTCCTCGTGAACCCCAACATCGCCACCATCCAGACGAGCGAGGGGCTCGCCGACCGCATCCACCTCTGCGCGGTCACCCCGGAGTTCGTCGAGCGGATCATCGTCAAGGAGGAGGTCGACGCGATCGCCCTCTCCTTCGGCGGGCAGACCGCGCTCAACTGTGGGCTCGAGCTCCACGACGCCGGGATCCTCGACAAGTACGGCGTGCGGGTGCTCGGCACGCCGATCAAGGCCATCCGCGACACCGAGGACCGGCGGCTCTTCATCGACCGCCTCGACGAGATCGGCGTGAAGACGGCCCGGAGCCGCGCCTGCCGCACGGCGGCCGAGGCCATGGCCGCGGCGCGCGAGATCGGGTTCCCCGTGATGCTCCGCGGCGGCTACGCGCTCGGCGGCAAGGGCAGCGGCATCGTCGAGAGCGAGCGCGACCTCGACGACGCCGTGCGGCGCGGCTTCGCCGGCGGCGTGCCCCAAGTGCTCGTCGAGGAGTGCCTCCGCGGCTGGAAGGAGATCGAGTACGAGGTCGTCCGCGACGGCCGCGACAACTGCATCACCGTCTGCAACATGGAGAACCTCGATCCGATGGGGATCCATACCGGGGAGTCGATCGTCGTCGCCCCGTCGCAGACGCTGAACGACGAGGAGTACCAGCTCCTCCGCTCGGTCGCGCTGAAGACGATCCGCCACCTCGGCATCGTGGGCGAGTGCAACATCCAGTACGCGCTCGACCCGAACAAGGTCGATTACCGGGTCATCGAGGTGAACGCGCGCCTCTCCCGGTCGAGCGCGCTCGCCAGCAAGGCGACGGGCTACCCGCTCGCGTACGTCGCGGCGAAGATCGCCGTCGGCTACACGATGCCCGAGATCGCCAACGCGATCACCCGCAGGACGACCGCGTTCTTCGAGCCGGCGCTCGACTACCTCGTCTGCAAGGTCCCGCGCTGGGACCTCGGCAAGTTCCGCGGCGCCTCGATGCGGATCGGCAGCGAGATGAAGAGCGTCGGCGAGGTCATGGCCATCGGCAGGACGTTCCCCGAGGTCATCCAGAAGGCGCTCCGGATGCTCGACATCGGGGTGAAGGGGCTCGACCCCGACGCGTTCACCTTCCAGGACCTGCCCGACGCGCTGAAGAACGCGACGCCGCTCCGGATCTTCGCCGTCGCCCGCGCGCTGCAGGAGGGGATGTCGGTCGACGCGATCCACGATCTCACCAAGATCGACCGGTGGTTCCTGCACCAGATCGAGCCGATCGTGCGGATGCACCGGGACCTCAAGACGCTCCGGGTGCCCGTCCCGGCGCAGGCCGACAAGCCCGCGGCGGCGCAGGAGCCCGCGCTCGACGAGGCGACGCTCCGGGAGGCCAAGCAGCTCGGCTTCAGCGACCGGATGATCGGCACGCTGACGGGCGCGCCGCGGGGCTCGCTCCGGGAGCTCAGGAAGCGGCACGGGATCGTGCCGCACCTCGCGCAGATCGACACGCTCGCGGCCGAGTTCCCCGCCGAGACGAACTACCTCTATTCGAGCTACCACGCGTCGGCCACGGACGTCGCGCCGTCCTGGCGGAAGAAGATCATGGTGCTCGGGTCCGGCGCCTACCGCATCGGATCGAGCGTCGAGTTCGACTGGTGCTGCGTCAACGCGATCCGCGCGGCCTCGGAGCTCGGCTACGAGACCATGATGCTGAACTACAACCCGGAGACGGTCAGCACCGACTACGACACGTGCGACAAGCTGGTCTTCGACGAGATCAGCCTCGAGACGGTGCTCGACATCTACGAGCGGGAGCAGCCGTACGGCATCGTCGTCAGCATGGGCGGGCAGGTCCCGAACAACCTGGCGCTCCGGCTGCACCAGGCCGGGGCGCGCATCCTCGGCACGAGCCCGGGGAGCATCGACACGGCCGAGGACCGGAAGAAGTTCAGCGATCTGCTCGACCGGCTGGAGATCGATCAGCCGCGCTGGGCGCACGTCGTCGACGCGGCCCAGGCGGGCGAGATCGTGAACAAGCTCGGCGGCTTCCCGGTCCTCGTGCGCCCGAGCTACGTGCTGAGCGGCGCGGCCATGAGCGTGGCGCACGAGCCCAACGAGCTCGATCGCATCCTCGCCCGGGCCAAGGCGGTGTCCCCGGCCTACCCCGTGGTCGTCTCGAAGTTCGAGACCCACGCCCGCGAGGTGGAGATCGACGCGGTCGCCGACCGGGGGGAGATCATCCTCTGGGCGATCAGCGAGCACGTCGAGAACGCCGGCGTCCACAGCGGCGACGCGACGCTCGTCTTGCCCCCGCAGTCGCTCTACATCGCGACGATCCGCAGGATCAAGCAGATCGCCCAGCAGGTGGCGCGGTCGCTCTCGATCACCGGGCCGTTCAACATGCAGTTCCTGGCCAAGCACAACACGGTGAAGGTCATCGAGTGCAACCTGCGCGCGTCGCGGAGCTTCCCGTTCGTGTCCAAGGTGACGGGGAACAACTTCGTCCGGGAGGCGATGCGCCGGATGCTCGGCGTGTCGCAGCCGGTCGAGAACCGCGGGCTCGATCTCGATTACGTCGGCGTGAAGGCGCCGATGTTCTCGTTCTCGCGCCTCGTGGGGGCCGACCCGATGCTCGGCGTGGAGATGGCGAGCACCGGCGAGGTCGGCTGCTTCGGGGACGACGTGCACGAAGCGCTGCTGCACGCGCTGCTCGCGACCGGGTTCCGGTTCCCGAAGAAGGGCGTCCTCCTGTCGCTCGGGCCGCTCGAGGACAAGTACTGGTTCGCGGACGAGGCGCGCATCATCGCCGAGCACCTGAAGCTGCCCATCTACGCGACCCCGGGCACGGCGGAGGCGCTCCGGGCGCTCGGGCTCGAGTGCACGAGCCTCGCGAAGCAGCCGGACGAGGGGGAGACGGCGATGAGCGCGATCGAGCAGGGGAAGGTGGATCTCGTGATCAACATCCCCCGCGAGTACGACCAGCTCGGGCGTCCGGACGGATACCTGATCCGGCGGCGGGCGGTCGACGCGAACATCCCGCTCATCACCGATCTCCAGCTCGCGCGCGCGGTCATCGAGGCGATGCGCGCGAAGCGGATCGAGGACCTGCGGACGCTCGCCTACGACGAGTACATCGCGCGGAGCCCGGTGGCGCTGCGCTGACGTGCAGGCCCGCGCGCCCTCGGAGGGGGCGCGCGGGCGCCCCGCCGAGCTCGCCTGGGCCATCGCTCCTTCCTAGAGCTACGCGAGCCAGCTGCGTTGAGCGGGCTCATCGCTCGTGCGGATTCGAGCGCGAGGGCTCGCCCTCAGTCGTTCGTGACGATGAACCAGCCGTTCACCAGGCTGCCGGCGGTCGTCGAGCTCGCTCCAAGGATCGCGCTGCCCCCCTCATTGCGGAGGCACATGCCGACATTCCAGTTGCCCTCTGTCAACGAGGTCGTGCCAGAGACAGCGTAGGTGGCGCGCGTCGGCGTGAAATAGTGGCTCGCATAGGCGTTTCCGAAGAAGTTGACGAGATCGCCCCCGACGCCCGCCTCGTCGACCGGCTGGTAACAGAGGCCGACCATGGCGAGGAGCGGAGCGCTGGACGGGCCTAGACCAAGGGCCGCAGAGGCCGATCCCGTCACGCGCTTTGTCCCGGTGATGCTCACCAACCCCGGAGGACCGACGAAGACGTATTCGGGGCTGAAGCCAGAAAAAGAGGTGGCAACGTTGCCCGCAATCGCGATCGTCGCGAGCACCCCCGACGGACCGACCGGCCCCTGAGGGCCCTCCGGCCCCGGAGGCCCAGGAGGACCCTGCGGCCCCTCAGGACCCACCTCGCCAGGCAGCCCCTGAGGTCCCTGAGGGCCCTCGGGCCCAGGAGGCCCCTGCGGCCCCTCAGGACCCACCTCGCCAGGCAGCCCCTGAGGCCCCTCGGGCCCAGGAGGACCCTGCGGCCCCGCGACCCCGGTCGGATTGCCGACCCAGTTGCCGTTCTCGTCGATGACGACCTTGTCGCCGATCTTCACCAGCTTCGGCGTGATCTCACCAACTGCGTTGTTCGCGACCATCGCGTACGGAACGCTCCCGATCGCCGCGCGAGGCTCCATCTCCGGATCGTTCGCGACCGTGATTCCAAGGTAACGGACCGAGCCGTTGAAGACCTTCGCGGCCTGCTCCTCCGTGAAGTCGAGCGCCGTGGAGAAGTATCCGTCGTCGAACGAGATCGAGATCGTCTCGCTCCAGAGCGGCGCCTCGCCGTCCTCGGGCGCCTCGGCGGCGTACACCGCGAACGTCACCTGGAGCGCGTCGTTGACCGGCTCTCCGTTGGCCGTGAAGAGCCGGCCCTGGTGCGTGATCTGCGTCGGCACAGCGGCAGACGCGCCGCGCACGAGGCCGACCGAGGCGGCGAGGAGGACACAAATCGCGAGGACACGCCGTCCCATCCCGTTCATGGCAAGCTCCCATTCGCCCCGACGAGCCCGCCCTGCATGCGGTAGCTCGGCGAGGTCGTCTTTCCCTGATTCTGCGTCGGCTGACCGAGCGTGAAGACCATGCGGTAGCTCGGGCTGCTCACGACCTCGCCCGCGCTGACCACATCGCTCGCAGCGACGCCCCGGTCCGCAACCTCAGCCTTGCCCCCCTCACCGCCCCCGCCGTTCGACGCCACCGAAGGGCCAGCCCCCGCACCGCCAGCACCCCCGGCCCCACCGCCGCCCGACCCGGGCCCGGTCACCGTCAGCTCTTCACTGCCGCAGCTGCAGCCAGGAAACACGGCAAGTGATGCAACAAACAGGCCAAGCCAGGTAGAAAATCGCGGTCGCGCCATCAACGTGTTCCCCTCTGCTTCTGGGGCTTACGATCTGGGACAACAAGGTACGCGCGCCGCTACCAAGGTTCAATCGAATCCCGAACCGTTGTGAAGCGTCGCCGCTTTACGTCGCGGTCGACGGGAAGCAACGAGCACGACAGCGCGCCGGCACGCTCACGCCGCAAAAAGGTGTCCGCGCAGGTGCGTTACGAGAAACATCCGCTCTCCGGTGGAATGCTCTCGCTGCCTCTCTCCGCGCTTGCTCCTGCGCGCGGCGTGGAGCCGGTCCAGCCATGAGCGCCAGAGCCGCCTATCGGTGTTCATCGGCGCGTCCGCCGCCCTGTTGCTGAGCACGCCGATCGCCGTCGCGCTCGCCGAGGCGGTCAAAGCGCGCATCGACCCGCGCTGGACTCGAGGGCTCGCCCGGAGCCTGCTCGTCGTCATGGGCGGCATCCACCTGCTCGGCGCGCGCCGCACGGCCGCGCGATGGCCCGCGCCACGCGGCGATCCCCCGCCCTACAGCGCGCGACCGGGCGGGCCCGCGCCGCCGTTCCCGTCGGCCGCGTCGGCCGGCGGCGACGGCGCCCCGCCGGCGGCGGCGCGCAGCTCCTCCGCGACCGCCGCGGGGTTGAACGTCACGAACCAGCGGAGCGACCACCAGAGCAGGTTGAACCAGGCCGGCACAGGCAGCCGGCGCGTCACGCCGACCTCAGCGATCCCGGCCGCCGCGAAGAAGACCGGCAAGAGCGTGCCGAGATCCGCGCGGTAATCCATCGCCTCGCGCACGTCCGCGTTGATCCCGGCGACGGCGTGCGCGACGGCGCGCGCGACGCGCGTCGGGCCAGGGTGGCCCTCGGGCCGCGGGGCGGCGATCAGGCGGCCGTCGTCGTCGCGCGCCTCGCCGACCAGCTCGGCGAGCCGGGCGCGCAGCCGCTCCGCGTCGAGGCCGCCCTCGAGGCGCTCGACGATCACCGAGCCCGTGACCGGTCGGACCGTCACGACCTCGCAGGCGGGATCGGCCGCGAGCTGCTCCGCGACCCGCTCGCACGCGCGACGATGGCCGGTCAGCGCCGGGGCGCGCAGGCGGACGCGCCGCTCCAGCACGTGGGCGACGAGCACCGGCGGCAGCCTCATGACGACGGCTCCCCGTGGAGCTCGGAGGCGCCGTTGCTCCGGCGCGCCGCGCGCGCGCCCCGCTCCGCGCCCCCGGCCGTGCGCCGCGCGCGCTCCGCGATCTCGGCCCAGAGATCCTCGGCGTGCTCCCGCTGGCGCTCGACGAGGGCGAGGCCCAGCCGGCCCAGGTGGAGCCCGAGCGCCGCGATCTCGACGACCACCGGCCGGAGGTGCTGCTTCTTGCCCATCAGGAGGACGGCGCTGCCGACCCCGAGGGCGAACGACGGTGGATGAAACCTCATGATGCCGTATCCCCCTTTCGCGAACCGGCGGCGCGCGCGCCGCGCGCGCCGTCGTCGATGCGCTCGACGTCGAGGAGGTCGACGGAGTCGACCGGGCGGACGATCGAGATCTCGCGGCCGGCGCCCGCGGCGCGCGCCGGAGACCCGCGGACCAGCGAGGGCAGCGCGCCCGCGATCAGCGCGAGCGCGAGCTCGCCGGCGGCGAGGCGCGGCGCCCCGAGCAGGCGGCCGAGAGAGCGCGAGCCGAGCGCGAGCGCCTGGAGCGCGGAGGTCGCGGCGAGCGCGCGCGCGACGTGCGGGTTGTCCCGGCGCGCGAGCGGGCCCGGAGCGCCCTCCGGGGCGCCGGCGCGGCAGGCGAGGATGTGGAGCAGCTGCGCGGTCACGAGCGCGGTGAACGCCCTCGACCCCGCGGTCGCGCGGCCGCCGATCGCGTACGCCGCGAGCGAGGCCCCGGACATCGTGGCCGCGTCGAGCCCCAGCGCGCGGAGGTCGCGGCCGCCGAGCAGCGGCGCGGCCGGATCGCGCGGGGGGCGCCGCATGACGCCGGGCTCGGCCGGCTCCAGCGCGAGCGCGAGCGCGGGCGCGATGTCGGTGAGCAGGTTGATCCAGAGGAGCTGGAGCGGCGTGAGCGGCGAGGCGCCGACCAGGGCGCCGGCCAGCATCGCGAGCACCTCGCTCGCGTTCGTGGCGACGAAGTACGCGATCGCGCGGCGGACGTTGTCATGCAGCCGGCGGCCCTCGCGGACCGCCTCGGCGAGGCTCGGCAGGTCGTCCTCGGCGAGGACCACGTCGGCCACCGCCCGCGCGATGTCCGTGCCGCGCTTGCCCATGGCCACGCCGACGTCCGCGGCCTTGAGCGCGGGGCCGTCGTTCACGCCGTCGCCCGTCATGGCGACGATCGCGCCGCGCTGCTGGAGCGCCCGCACGATGTCGAGCTTGGCCTCGGGCGTGACCCGGCTGTGCACGGCGTCGGCGGGGATGCCGAGCTCGGCGCCGATCGCGCGCGCGGTCCGCTCCTGATCGCCCGTGAGCATCAGGGTGCGGATGCCCGCGCCGGAGAGGGTCGCGAGCGCCTCCCGCGCGCCCTCGCGCGCCGGATCGCGGAGCCCGACGAGGCCGGCGAGCTCGAGCGGGGCGTCGTCGTCCGGCCGGCCGTCCCGCCGCCACGCGAGGGCGAGCACGCGCAGGCCGCGCGAGGCCATCGCGTCGTTCTGCCGTAGCACCTCGTCGCGGCCCGCGCCGGGCGGGGCGTCGCAGCGCGCGACCACCTGCTCGGGCGCGCCCTTCACGAGCTCGATGTGCCCGAGCTCCGGGTGATCGTGGACCGTCACCATGAACGAGCGCTCGGCCGAGCGGCGCTCCTCGCTCACGCGCCGCGCCGCGAGGCGCCGCGCCGACACGGGGTAGCCGGCCGCGAGCGCGAACTCGACGAGCGCGCGCTCCGTGCCGCTGCCCTGGACGACCTTGCCGACGTCGCTCAGCTCGACGTCGGCGTTGAGCGCGGCGATGCGCGCGAGCGCGTGCACGCGCGGGGCGCTCACGGCGACCTCGCGCCCGTCCTCGCCGACGAGGGCGATCTCGCGCGGCGGCCCGGCGCCGTCGCGATCGCCGCCGCCGCGCTCGCCGCGCGTGGCGCGGGCGACCCGCAGGACGCCCTCGCCGGGGAGGAAGATCTCCGCGACCCGCATGCGGTTCTCGGTGAGCGTGCCGGTCTTGTCGGCGCAGACGACGCTCACCGCGCCGAGGGTCTCGGCCGCGGCGAGGCGGCGGATGACGATGCCGCGGCCGCGCAGGCGGCGGCTCGCCAGCGCGAGCGCGGTGGTGCCCACGGCAGGGAACCCTTCGGGGATGGCGGCGACGCCGAGGGCGACGGCGCTCCGCGCGAGCTCGCGGAGCGGCCGCCGCCGCGCGAGGCCGACGGTCACCACCGCCGACGAGCTCGCGAGCGCGAAGGCCGCGAGGCGCCGGCCGATCCAGGCGAGCTCCCGCTCGATCGGCGGGGTGCGCTCGCCCTCGCGGGAGAGCGCGCGCTGGATGTCCCCGAGCGCGGTCCGGCCGCCCGTCGCGACGACCACCGCCGCGCCCTCGCCCGAGGCGACCGTGGTGCCCGCGTACACCATGCCGCGGCGCTCGGCGAGCGGCGCGCCGGCGTCGACCTTCGCGGCGCCCTTCTCGACGGGCTCGCTCTCGCCGGTCAGCGTGCTCTCGTCGACGGCGAGGTCGCGCGCCGCGACGACGCGCGCGTCCGCGACGACCGGCTCGCCCGCGCGGAGCGCGAGCACGTCGCCCGGCACGATCTCCGACGCGGCGAGCCGCTGCTCGCGCCCGTCGCGCACGGCGCGCGCCCACCCGACCCGGAGAGCGCCCCAGGCGTGCAGGAGCTCCTCGGCGCGCGACTCGGTGTACGTGCCGATCGCCGCGTTCGCGCCGACGACGAGGAGGACGGCGCCCGCGTCGACCGTATCGCCGAGCGCGAGCGACAGGCCCGCCGCGCCGAGGAGCAGCGCGGTGGGCACGGTGAAGAGCTGCTCGGCGAGGATCTCGAGCGACGAGCGGGTCGCGACGCCCGCGAGCTCGTTGGGGCCGACCTCGCGGAGGCGGCGCAGCGCCTCGACGGCGCCGAGCCCCGCGGGCGGGTCGACGCCGAGCGCGCGGGCGACCTCGCTCGCGTCCTCCGCGTGGGCCCGGTCGACGGCGGCGGCGCCCTCGCCCCGCGCGGCCGGCGCGCGCTCGCCCCGCGCGGCCCAAGCCGCCCCGCCGCCGCGCTCGCGCTCGGCCGCGCCCTCGCGGCGGAGGCGGCGGCGCGCGCCGCGGACGAGCGCGCCCACGCCCTCGGCCAGGGCCAGCGCGGCGCGCCGCGCGGACGGCGGCGGCGGGGCGCCGGGCACGGCATAGGCGGCGAGCACGACGGCGGCCAGGTGGGCCGCGTCCTCCCGCACGCGCACGAGCACCCGCCCGGTCCTCGCGCTCGCCCGCGCGGACGCGACGCCGGGGACCGCGGCGAGGTCGCGCTCGATGCGCGCGGCGCGCGCACCGTCGCCGAACAGGCCGGCCACCTCCGCGCGCAGCCGCGCGATCCCGGCGCGCCCGTGCAGATCGCGCCCAGGCGAGCGGCGGAGCCGCCGCGCGCTGCCGCCGCCGCGGCTCCTCCCCGCGCCGGCGAGACCGATCCAGCCCGTCCCCGAACGCCCCATGATCCTCCGCGCTGGGCTCTGGGCCTCTTCAAAGGTCGAGCCAGCGCCGGTGTGCGGGCGGGCCACATCGCTCGGACGGGCCGGCGCGGCGGCGCCGAGGTGGTCGGCTTGTTGCGGTCTGGGCGCGGGGTTAGCGTGCGGACTAAGGAGGGCCGCATGACTACACGCTTTCTTGAGGACAAGATCATCGCCATCACGGGCGCGAGCTCGGGGATTGGACAGGCGTCCGCGTTCGTGTTCGCGGGTCACGGAGCGCGGCTCGTCCTCGCCGACATCGACGAGGATCACGGCGAGGCGACGGCGCGGAGGATCCAGGAGCGCGGCGGCGACGCCGTCTTCGTCCGGGCCGACGTGACGCGGGCGAGCGACGCCGAGGCGATCGTGGCGCGCGCGGTCGAGCGCCACGGCCGCCTCGACGGGGCCTTCAACAACGCGGGCATCGACGGGGCGATCGCGGCCACGGCCGACTGCACCGAGGAGAACTGGGATCGCACCCTCGCCGTGAACCTCAAGGGCCCGTTCCTCTGCATGAAATACGAGCTCGCCCAGATGCTGAAGCAGGGAGGCGGCGCCATCGTGAACAACGCGTCGGTCGCGGGCCTGGCCGGCGTCGGGTCGCTCCCGGCCTACGTGGCCTCGAAGCACGGCCTGGTCGGGCTGACCAAGACCACCGCGCTCGAGTACGCGAAGCGCGGCATCCGCGTGAACTCGGTGTGCCCGGGGCCCATCCGGACGCCGATGTACGACAGCGCGATCAAGAACAACCTGGTCGACGAGAAGGCCCTGCTCGCCCTGGAGCCCATGGATCGCCTGGGATCGCCCGACGAGGTGGCCGAGGCGGCCGCGTTCCTCCTCTCCGACCGCGCGACGTACATCAACGGGCACGCGATGGCCGTGGACGGCGGGTGGACCGCCTGGTGATCGATCGCCCGGGCGGCCCGCGCCCGCCTCCGCTCACCCCCGCGCCGCGATCGAGGCGAGGACGGTCTGCAGCGCGCTCGGCTCGATCGGCTTGACGAGGTGCATCGCGAAGCCGGCCTCCTGGGCCCGACGTCGATCTTCCTCCCGGCCATAGCCGGTCAGCGCGATCATGAGCGAGGGGGAGGTGCCCGGGCTGCCCTTCAGGGCGCGCGCCACGCCGTACCCATCCATCCCGCCGGGAAGGCCGATGTCGCACAGGACGACCTCCGGCAGGAACGCGCGGGCCGCGTCGACGCCCGCGGGCCCGGACAGGGCCACCTCGACCCGGTGGCCCTCCATGGCGAGCAGCGCTTGCAGGGTCTCCGCGGCGTCGACGTTGTCCTCGATGATCAGGATGCGCAGCGATCGCGCCGCGAGGTCCGAGCCCGGCGCGGCGCTCTCGGCCGACGGCGCGACCTCGCGCGAGAGCGGCAGGCGGAGGACCACCTCCGTCCCGCGGCCGATGCCCGCGCTCTCGGCCGAGACCGCGCCGCCGTGCAGCTCGACGAGCCCCTTGACCAGCGCGAGGCCGAGGCCGAGCCCGCCCCGGCTGCGGTCCAGGCTGCAGTCGGCCTGGCTGAACGGCTCGAACGCGCGCGCCAGCATCGCCGCCTCCATGCCGATGCCCGTGTCGCGGACGCGGATCGCGGCCGAGCTCTCCGGCGCCGCCGACAGGGCGACCGTCACCCGTCCGCCGGCCGGGGTGAACTTGCTCGCGTTGTGCAGCACGTTGCCGATGGCCTGCGACAGGCGCGTCCGGTCGCCGTGGACCCACAGCGGCTCGTCCGGGATCTCCAGCGCGAGCGCGAGGCCGCTCGCCTCCAGCGTGCTGCGGTAGTCCTCGGCGGTCTGCCGGAGCAGCTGCGCGAGGTCGCAGCGCTGCTTGCGCAGCTCGATCCGGCCGCGCGCCACGCGCGAGACGTCGAGGAGATCGTCCACCAGCCGGGCCATGTGCGAGACCTGCCGCTCGAGCACGCCGCACGCCCACGCCGTCGACGGCTGCTCGGGCCCGGACCGCCGCAGGAGCTCGGCGGCGTTGCGCAGGGGCCCGAGCGGGTTGCGCAGCTCGTGGGCGAGCATCGCCAGGAACTCGTTCTTGCGCTGGTCCGCTTCCCTCAGCGTGGCCTCGGCGCACTTCCGATCGTGGATGTCCGTGCAGGTGCCATACCACTTCACGATCTCGCCCGACGGCCCATGCACCGGCACCGCGCGGCCGAGGTACCAGCGGTGCTCGCGGGTAGTGAGGACCCAGAAGCGGTATTCGATGTCGAACGGCTCGCCGGACAGGACCGAGCGACGCCAGCTGTCCGTGCACCTCCGGCGATCGTCCGGGTGCACGAAGGAGACCCAGCTGTCGCCGGTCACCTCGCCCTCGCTCAGGCCGCAGATCTCGTACCACCTGCGGTTGTAGTAATCGACGCTGCCGTCCGGGCGCGCCGTCCAGGCGATCTGCGGCATGGCGTCGGCGAGCGTCCGGAACTTCGCCTCGCTCTTCCGGACCATGTCGTCGACCTGCTTCCTCTCGGTGATGTCGTGGGCGATGCTGATGACGAGCCGCCTGCCCGACGCGTCCCTGCCCAGCGGCGCCCCGCGGAAGAGCCACGTGCGCTGCTCGCCGCGCGCCGTGGTGACCGCGGCCTCGAGCTCGCCCGTGGAGGCGCCGTCCAGCGCGTGCAGGGCCTTGATCCTGGCGCGGACGACGTCCTTCTGGGCCGGGTGCGCCCGGTCGAGCCACGCGTCGATGGTGGGGATCTCCTCGCTGGCGTAGCCGGTGATGTCGGTCCACGCGGGGTTGACGCCGACGACCCGGCCGTCGTCGGCGTGAATCATGATGGGGAACGGGATCGCCATCACGGCGCGACGGAATCGCTCCTCGCTCTCCTGGAGCAGGAGCTCGGCCTGCTTGCGCTCGGTGATGTCGATGACCGAGCCGACGTAGCCGAGGAACTCGCCGTCCGGGCCGAGCCGCGGCGAGCCCGAGGCGATGCACCAGCGGTACTCGCCGTCGCGCCGGAGCAGGCGGTAATCCACCCGGAAGGGCTCGCGCCGCGCCTCGGCCCGCCGGAAGACCTCGAACGTGGCCGGGCGATCCTCGGGGTGGATCGCGTCGAGCCAGCCGAAGCCGAGGTAGGTCGCCTCGTCCTGGCCCGAGAACTCGGTCCACCACCGGTTGCCGTACGTGGCGCGGCCGTCGGAGCCCGTCATCCAGATCATCACGGGCGACTGATCGGCCATGTTGCGGAAGCGCTCCTCGCTCTCCCGGAGGGCCAGCTCCGAGAGCTTCCGGGGGGTGATGTCCCCGACCACGCCCACGAGCCGACGCGGGCGCGCATCGCGATCCCGCTGCACCAGCGCGCGGCTGTGCACCCAGCGCACCTGCCCGTCGGGATGGAGGATGCGGAACTCGGCGGAGCAGTGCGCCTCGCCGCGCAGCGCGCTGTCGAAGCGCGCCCAGACCTCGTCCCGGTCGTCGGGGTGCAGGAGCCGCGCGAAATCGTCGAGGGTGCCGCCGAACTGCGCCGCGTCGATGCCCGCGCACTCACACGCCTTTTCCGACCAGAAGAGGCCCCCGCTCGGCACATCCAGCTCCCAGACGCCGAGCTGGCCGCCCTCGAGGGCCAGCCGCAGTCGCTCCTCGCTCTCGCGCAGGCGCTCCTCGCCGGCCTGAGCCAAGAGGGTCGACCCGGGATGCAGCTCGGCCTCGCTCTGCCCGCGCGGCGCCCCCTCTCCTCGCGCCCGCTCGTCGATGTCGGCCGCCGTGCCGAGCCAGCGGCCCGCCCGGCCGCCCGCATCCTCGAGGACGGGCTCGGCTCGGCCGCGGAACCAGCGGTAGGCGCCGTCATGCCGCCGCACACGGAACTCCAGCTCGAGGGCCGCGCCCCGCTCGACGGCCGCCCGCCACGCCGCGGAGCAGCGCACCGCATCCTCCGGATGGATGACGGCGGCCAGGCCCAGGCGCGTCACCTGGTCCGCGGCCGGGCCGGCGTACTCGCGAAAGCGGCCGTTGACGTAATCGCACGAGCCGTCGCTGCCCGCGACCCAGACCAGCTGTGGGATGCTCTCGGCGAGCAGACGGAAGTGCAGATCCATCCCGCGCGGCTCGGCCCCCCGCGGCTCAGCCCTCCGCGGCTCAGCCCTGCGCCCCTGCTTCGTGGAGATCACACTCATTCGATTCGCGTCGCGCGATTCCACCGGGCATTGCCGGCGAAACGCCGTGGACGCTTTGTCTGCGCTCAGCTCGTTCCGCAAGGGCCGGAGACGCACCGCTGATGCGGAGTTCCCGGCATGCGATCCGGAGAGAGCCCAACGCAAAGACGCAAATGCGCAAAAAGAATAAATAGGATGTATTTTTGCGTTATTGCGTCTTTGCGCCTTTACGTTGAACTCTCTCTTCGCTCGCGAGGCAGATCCCTGGCGGGACTTCTGATCCGCGCCCGCGGGGCTAGCCGCGTCCGAACCGCTCCACGAACTGCCGGTGCGCGGCGAGCTCGGGCGCGTCTCCGCTCCAGAGCTCCTTCTCGCGGTAGCCGGTCGCCACGGACAGCACCTCGATCCGCCGCCCCTCGGCCCTGAACCGCACCCGCCACGAGGTCACCGCGAGCCGCATCGCGTCCCCGTCGGCGCGGATCCTCCGGTAAGGGTGCGGCTGCGGGCCGAGCGCGAGCGCGCGGTCCACCCGCTCCCGCAGCGCGACCCCGTGCGTCGCGTCGAGCCAGGCGGCCTGCTCGGCCGCCCGCTCGCTCCAGACCACCTCGAACCCCGGCTCCGGATCCGCCGGCGCCTCGCCCGGCGCGAGCGGCGCGACCCAGCCGGTGCGCGCGTGCGGGTAGGCGTCGGCGTAGGGCACGTACGGCTTCAGATCGAGCACCGGCGTGCCGTCGATCATGTCCACGCCGCTCACGCGCAAGGTGAGGCCGTCCACCCCGAGGAGCTTGACCACGCTGAGGCCGATCGGGTTCGGGCGGTGCGGCGAGCGCGTCGACAGCACGCCGCGCCGCTTGCCGGCGCTCCGCGGCGGCAGGACCTTCGGGCGCCAGCCCTCGTTGAGGTGGAACCAGAAGACCACCCAGAGGTAGTCCCACCCCTCGATGTCGCAGAGCGCGTGCTCCAGGCCGCGGCCGGGCACGAGCTCGATCGTGCCCTCCGCCCCGGCCGCGGCGTGCGGCTGCCGCGGCGCGCTCACGCGGTCGGGGAACGGGGTGCGCACCACGCCGATGGGCGTGAACGTGACGGGCGTCACCGGAGCGGCACCTCGACGAGCAGGACCGCCGGGCCCTCGAACGCCGCCCGGCCGCGCTCGAGCGGCGCCCGCTGCGCCGCGCCGCCGAACCGCGGCTCCTCGCTGAACGCGAGCGCCCGCGCCTCCGGGCGGCCGAGGTCCAGCGCGAGCGCGCCGCGGAGCGCGACGAGCGCGACCACGGCGGTCTCGCCGCCCCGGCGCTCGATCCGGACCGCGTCCGGGGAGAGCGCCTCGGCCGAGAACGCGTCGCGCGCGCGGCTCCGCAGCGCGGGGTGCGACGCGCGCAGGCCGAGGAGCTCGCGGTACCAGGCGAGCACGCCGGCGTGCTCCGGCCGCTGCCGCTCGCTCCAGTCGAGCTTCGAGCGCTGGAACGTGCGCGGATCCTGCGGATCCGGCACCTCCGCGCCGCCGAACGACGTGAAGTACTGGAACTCGCGCCGGCGGCCCTCGGTGACGAGCCGGCCGAGCTCGGCGTTGTGATCCGTGAAGTACTGGAACGGCGTCCGCGCGTTCCATTCCTGGCCCATGAACAGGAGCGGCGTGTACGGCGTGAGCAGGAGCAGCGCCGACATCGTCCGGAAGGCCGCCGGGCTCACCTTGTCCCCGAGCCGGTCGCCGACCGCGCGGTTGCCGATCTGATCGTGGTTCTGGATGCAGTGCACGAACCGCGGCGGCGGCACCGGCGCGGCGGGCGTCCCGCGCGGCTTGCCCGAGTGCTTCGAGACCTGCCCCTCGTAGAGCCACCCCTTGCGGATCGTCGCGGCGATGTCCTCGGCCGTGCCCCGGTGATCCTCGAAATAGCCGTCGCGATCGCCGGCGAAGAGCACGCGGAGCTCGTGGTGGAAGTCGTCGGCCCACACGCCGTCGAGGCCGTACCCGCCCTGCTCGACGGGCGTCACGAGGCGCGTGTCGTTGGTGCTGTCCTCGGCGATCACGACGACGCGCCGCCCCGCGCCGGCCGCCCGCGCGCGCTCGGCGATCTCCCGGAGGATGTGGGGCTCGGTGTCGTCCAGGATCGCGTGCGTCGCGTCGAGGCGGAGGCCGTCGATGTGGAAGTCGCGGATCCACATCTCGGCGTTCGCGATGGCGAGCGCGCGCACCTGCTCGGCGCCCTCGCCGTCGTAGTTCACCGCGTCGCCCCAGGGCGTCTTGTGGCGATCGGTGAAGTAGCGCTTCGCGTAGGCGCGGAGGTAGTTCCCGTCGGGGCCGAAGTGGTTGTAGACGCAGTCGAGGACCACCCCGAGCCCAGCGGCGTGGGCCGCGTCGACGAGGCGGCGGAGGCCCCCCGGGCCGCCGTAGGCCGCGGCCGGGGCGAAGAGATCGACCCCGTCGTACCCCCACCCGCGCTCGCCCGGGAAGCTCGCGACCGGCATGAGCTCGATGGCGGTGATCCCGAGCGCCCGCAGGTCGGCGAGCCGCCCGATGAGCGCGTCGAACGTGCCCTCCGGCGTCGCCGTGCCGACGTGCACCTCGTAGAGGACGAGATCCTCGAGCGCGACGCCCTTCCACCCCGCGTCGGTCCACGCGAACGAGGGGTCGTCGACCGCCGACGGGCCGTGCACGCCGAACGGCTGCGCGCGGGAGTAGGGGTCCGGGAACGGCCCCTCCCCGTCGATGCGCACCTTGTAGAGCGCGCCCGCCCCGAGGCCCGGCGCCGTCGCCTCGAAGTAGCCGCCGCCGGTGGGGGCCGCGGGCAGCGCGCCCGTGATCTCCTCGCCGTCCTTGCCGTAGGTGACGATCTCGATCCGATCGTGGTCGGGCGCCCAGACCCGGAAGCGGACGGCGCCGCCCTCGAGCCATGCGCCCATCGTGCGAATCGCCTTCATGTCACTCACCTCGCTGGGTCGCCCGCACGAGCAGGGCGACAGGAAAATCGGAGAGCACGCGGTCGAGCGGGAGCGCCGCGCCGTCCTTTGGCTCGGACGTCGCGACGGCATCGCGCGGCAAGGAAGCGGAAGGCGACGCCTCGATCTCGGCGCCGGTGAAGAGATCCGTGTAGAGGCCGGGCTCCACGTCGACGAAGGTCCCCGCCCACACCTTCCCGGTCGGCGGGGCAGAGGCGCCGCCGAGCAGCCGCGCGCTGAACCGGGGCGCGATCACGACGGCCGAGCGCCCGTCCTTCGGGTCGCGGCGCGCGAAGGCGACGACGTGCGTCTCGCGCTCGCCGATCACGGCGCGCGGGGCGTAGGCCCCGTCGGCCCCGAAGAGCGCCGGGTGCCGCCGGCGCAGCTCGAGCGCCACGTGCGTGACGAAGAGCTTGATGCGGCCGTCGCGCGCCTCGGCGCAGAGCTCGCGCGCGAGGGTGAGGTCGCCGCCGTTCCACCGCGCGCGGATCTCCGCGAGCGCCTCCTCGCGCGACGCGTAGTCGACCGCGCGCCGGTTGTCGGGGTCGACCAGGCTGAAGTCCCACACCTCGTTGCCCTGGTAGATGTCCGGCACGCCCGGCGACGTGAGCTTCAGGAGCGTCTGCGAGAGCGATCCCCACATGCCGTGGTAGGCGACCACGCGCGCGAGCGGCAGGAGCGCGCCCATGACGTCCGCGGACGCGATCGCCTTGCGCACGAACGCCTCGACGGCGGCGTCGTACTCGGGCTGCGCGTCGATCCAGGACGTGTTGACCTTCGCCTCCTTCGTGGCCTTGCGCATGTAGTCCACGAGGCGACCCGCGTAGGCCGAGAGCGCGTCGCCCTCGGGCGCCCGCGGGCCGCTGGAGGCGCCGAGGAGCGGCTCGATCGGCAGGCTCCCCAGGAGCGTCTGGTAGAAGAGGTACTCCTCGTTGCTGTCCGGCGCGAGGCGGCCCTCGATCTCGGCCTTGAGCGGCGCGGCCGCGGCGGCGGCGCGCTGGAGCGCCTCCTCCCAGGCGGACGGGATCTCCGAGAGCGCGCTGATGCGCGCGCGGACGTCCTCGCTCCGCTTCGTGTCGTGCGTCGACGTCGCGAGCATCGAGTACGGCCACGTCTTCTGCCGCTGCACGTTGGCGCGGTGGAACGCGAGCACGCTCGCGCCGTAGCGCTCGGGCTCGCCGCCGACCTCGTTGAGCGACACGAGCCGGTTGTAGATGTAGAACGACGTGTCCTCGAGCCCCTTGGCCATCACCGGCCCGGTGAGCTGCTGGAACTTCATCACGAACTCGCAGAAGTGGCGCCGGTCCTCCTCGCGGAAGAGATCCGGATCGAGCATCAGGACCGAGCGCACGAACGTGAAGATCGTGGCCTCCATCGTCGGGTTGCGCCGGCGCGCGAGGGCGATCGCGCGGCCGATCGCGACCCGGTCGTGGTCCGAGATCGTCGGCGTCCGCTCGTTGACGTACGTGCGGTAGACCGGGAAGCACGCGATCACCTCGCGCAGGGCGTCGTTGAGCGATCCCAGGGTGAAGTCGCGGAAGCGGCGGTCGCGCTCGGTGAGCCGGTTCAGCGCGTGCGTGAGCACGTTGAGCTCGCTCGCCAGCGCCGTCCGCAGGATCACCTTCTTCTTCTCGTAGACGAGCGTGTCGAACTCCAGCTGATCGCCGATGAACCGCTCGTAGATCGCGGTCATCGACGCCTCGCTCGAGGAGTCGACGAAGAGCTCGCCCACCGCCGCGGTGAAGTCGTAGCCGCTCGTCCCGTGGATCGGCCACGCCTCGGGCAGCGTCTCGCCGCGGGCGAGGATCTTCTCGACGACGACGTACATCGGCCGCTCGATCGACGAGCCTCGCGCGCCGTGCGCCCCCCCGGCGCCCACGCGCTCCTCGATGGCCGCGCGGATCGCCGGCTCCAGCCTGGCGAAGCGGGCGGCGGCGGGCGGCCTCCGGCGCGCGTCGTCGAGGCTCCGCGGCTCGGGCTCGCCCGCGGCCTCGGCGAGGAAGCGGCGGCGGCAGCGCTCGACCAGGTAGCCCCGCTGCAGGTCCTCGAAGTAGCCGATCGGGTCCCACAGGCCGTCGGGGTGATCGATGCGCAGGCCGGTGACCTGGCCGCGCTCGCAGAGCTCGAAGACGAGCCGGTGCGCCTCGGTGAAGACCGGCCGGTGCTCCATCTTGATCGCCGCGAGCTCGTTGATGTCGAAGAACCGGCGGTAGTTGATCTCCTCGGCGGCGGTGCGCCAGAAGCTCAGCCGGTAGGCCTGCTCCTCGAGCATCGCCTCGAGCGCGTCGAAGCTCCGCGGCTCGCCCGCCTTGCCGTTGATGCGCTCGACGCCCTCCGCCACCGCCGCCGCGACGTCGGGCGAGTCCGCGACGAGCGTCGCGAGCCGCCGCTTGAGGACCACCTTCTCGCGCCGCCGCTCGATCACCTTGGCCCGCTGCGTCTCCGTCCGCGGCGGCAGGTTGCGGAGCCCGGTCAGGATGCTCTGGAGCTCGAGGAGCGCGTCGTGCTCCTCGCCGAGCGCGGCGGTCAGGCCGGGCACGAGCGGCCCGATGACCATCCCGAACGTCCGCGGGTTCACCGGGAACACGTGATCGAAGTACCGGAGGACGAACGCGCCGCTCTCGAACTCGATCTTGAGCTCGCCGCGCTCGAGCACGCGCCCGTAGTGGTCGCCGAGCACGGGGAGCAGCACCTTGTGCTTGAGCTCCGTCTTGAGCGGCGCCCAGTCGATGTCGAAGAACGGCGCGTAGAGCGAGCTCGGGCCGTTCTCGAGGACGTCGTTCCACCAGGCGTTGTCGGAGGTGCCGACGCCCATGTGGTTGGGCACGAAGTCGAGCAGGAGGCCCATGCCGTGCGCCGCGAGCTCGCCCGTGAGCCGGTCGAGGTCGTCGCGGCCGCCGATCGCGGGGTTCAGCGCGTTGTGATCGACGAGGTCGTAGCCGTGCAGGCTCTCCGGGCGCGCCTTGAAGAAGGGCGACGAGTAGAGATCGCTGACGCCGAGCGCGTCGAGGTAGGCGACCACGCGCCGCGCCTGCTCGAAGGTGAAGTCCTTGTTGAGCTGGACGCGGTACGTGGCGCGCGGCAGGCGCGGCGTCACGCCGTCGCACGCCGCCTCGACCAGCCGCGCCGCCTCTCGCGCCGCGCTGTCTGCCTGGCTGCTCATCTTCTGATCGTCCGACGCTTCCGTCATTCGTCGTGTGCCTCCGGCGCAGAATCTACTTCGAACAAGGCTTCGTGCAGGGTGCGATCTGTCAGGGTCGCCGCGCGATCCCGCGGCTCCGGATCGTCGATGAAGGAATAACCTGAGGCAACTAGGGAATGGCAGCAGAGCGCGCTCGTGGTCGCCCGGACCTGCGCTGAGCCCAAGCGCCATTCGCCGGCGCGCCGCCCGTGCGGCGCGGCCGTCCTCGAGCTCGATTCGCGTCCGCTCCTCTTCGTCATGACAGGTCTTCATTCCGGTGTGCCTGCGCAGAGCGCTCCAGCCGATGTGTGGCTTTTCGTCTCAGTGACGTTTTGCCCCAAGGGCCGCCCTCACTGGCCATCGCCGCGTCGAGCGGCAATCGAAGGCGCGCGAGCATGGCGCGCCCTTCGCGAGCGCGCCATGCTCGCGCGAATGGAACAACGGCGTGGCGCGCCGAGCTGGCAAGAGATCCGGCACATGGCGCGCGAGCGGTTCGGCGTGAAGACCTTCCGGCCGGGCCAGCGTGAGCTCATCGAGGCGGTGCTCGCCGGGCGAGACGCCCTGGGGCTCCTGCCGACGGGGGCGGGCAAATCGCTCTGCTATCAGCTGCCAGCGCTCCTCCTGCCGCGCCCGGCCGTGGTCGTCTCGCCGCTCATCTCGCTGATGCAGGATCAGCAGGAGAAGCTGGCGCAGGCGGACATCCCTGCTGCAAAGCTCAACTCCACGCTGACCACGGCCGAGGAGCGGGAGGCGGCCCAGGGGATCCAGAGCGGCGAGCTCCCGCTCGTCTACGTGACGCCGGAGCGGCTCGAGAACCCGGAGTACATCGACCTGCTCCGGCGCTCGGGCGTGTCGCTCTTCGTGGTCGACGAGGCGCACTGCGTCTCGCAGTGGGGCCACGACTTCCGGCCTGCGTACCTCGGGCTCCGCGACGCGATCGCCGCGCTCGGGCGGCCGCCGGTGCTGGCCCTCACGGCGACGGCGACGCCCGAGGTGGCGAGCGACATCGTGGAGCAGCTCGGCATGCGGGCCGCGGCGGTCGTGAACACCGGCATCGACCGCCCGCAGCTGTCGCTCGAGGTGATCCGCACGCCGAACGAGGAGAAGAAGCGCGAGCGGCTCCTGCGCGTCCTCGAGGAGGAGCGCGGCGTCGGGATCGCGTACACGGCGACGGTCCGGACCGCGAACGATCTCCACCGGTGGCTCGCGGATCAAGGGATCTCGGTGGGCCGCTACCACGGGCAGATGCGCCCGAGGGAGCGGGAGGAGGCCCAGCAGCGGTTCATGGGCGACGAGTACCGCCTCATCGTCGCCACGAAGGCGTTCGGCCTCGGCATCGACAAGCCCGATATCCGCTACGTCGTCCACTACCACTTCCCCGACTCGCTGGAGAGCTATTACCAGGAGGCCGGGCGCGCCGGGCGCGACGGCCGCCCGGCCCGCGGCGTCCTGCTGTACCGCGTGGAGGACCGGCGCATTCAGGCGTTCTTCCTCGGGGGCAAGTACCCGCGCCCCGACGAGAGCTACCGAGTCTACGAGACCCTGGGCCGCCTCGAGGCGCAGCGGGCCGAGGGCAAGCGGCGGGCGGGGGTGGCGGTGAAGGCGCTGGCGGAGGTCGCGGACCTGCCCGAGCGCAAGGTGAAGGTCGTGGTGGCGCTGCTCGAGGCCGCCGGCATCGTCGACCGGAGCCGCGGCGTGCGCCGGCTGCGCGACTTCGCCGACGAGGCGGAGCTCGACGCGTTCCTCAAGGCCTATGAAGAGCGGCGCGCGGGCGACCGCGAGCGGCTCGAGGCGGTGATGCGCTACGCCGAGAGCCCGTCGTGCCGGATGGCGGCCCTGAAGGCCTATTTCGAGGAGCCCGGCGAGGCCGCGGCCGGAGAGGGCGCGCCCGACTGCGGCCGCTGCGACAACTGCCGGCACACGGACGACTCGAACCGCGCCGTGGTCGACCGCCTGACGGCCGCCGCCGCGCCCTGAGCCCTCCGCCGCCGCGGCGCCGCGGGGGGTGCTCGCGGCGCCGCGCGCGGGGCCTCCTCCCCGCTCGGGTCTCCTCTCTCGGGCCTCCTCCCCTCCGGGCCTCCTCCCCTCTCCCCTCCTCCAGATGCGATGACGCGCCGCTCGGCGCCCCGGCGCCGGCGCCCGCGACTTCCGTGTCGAGAAGTTTCCTGTATCGGTGTCCGGCCGCGCCCCCTCGCCCGGTGAGAGGCCGAGGGCGCTAGGCGAGCTGCGATATGTTTGCAATGGCCCCGCCCGTGCGGGCGGCGCCAGACAAGCAGCGTTCGTCCTACAGGATCAGGAGATGCATTGATGACCAGCTCTTGGAGATTCGTCGCGCACTCAGACGCGCGGCGCAGGGCCCTTCAGTACGCGAAGCAGGCCGCGTCCGCAGACTGCTCGGTCCTCATCGTCGGGCCGACCGGAGCGGGGAAGGACATCCTCGCGCGCGACATCCACCAGCACAGCAGGCGCTCGAAGCACCGGCTCATCACGGTCAACTGCGCAGCGCTGACGCAGACGCTCTTCGAGAGCGAGCTGTTCGGCCACGTGCGCGGCGCCTACACGGGGGCGACGGCCTCGAAGCGCGGCGTCGTCGAGCTCGCCTCCGGGGGCAGCCTGTTCCTCGACGAGATCGGCGAGCTGCCGACGGAGGCGCAGGCGAAGCTCCTCCGCTTCCTCGCGGACGGCTCGTTCTGGCCCGTGGGCGGCTGCGAGGAGAAGAGCGTGGACGTCCGCATCCTCGCGGCCACGAACCGCGATCTCGCCGCCGGGCTCGACACGACGTTCCGGTCCGACCTGTTCTTCCGGCTCAGCGTGTTCACGATCGTCGTGCCGCCGCCGAGCAGGGACGATCTGCGCGGCCTCACGCGGGTGCTCGCCGCGGAGATGAGCGAGCGCTACCGCGCGGCCGCCTCGGCGCGCGAGGTGAGCGCCCTCGGCGAGCTCGCGAGCAGCGGTGTTTACAGGGGCAATGTCCGGGAGCTCCGCAACGCCGTCGAGCGGTATTTCCTCGTGCGAGACCCGGAGCGGACCGTCGAGGAGAACTGGCGGGCCGCGTGCGCGCTCGACCTCCTGGCCCAGCAGGGCGAGCTCGCGGACGACGCCGCCACGGCCCCGCAGATTCAACCGCAAGAGATCGAGAAGCTCGACGATCTCCTGTTCTTGAAGTGCGCGAGGGAGACGAGGAGCGCGCGCGAGCTGTCGCGGAGGATGAACCGCTCGTTACCGTACGTTTACAGCCGCCTGGCAAAGCTCGGCATCAAGCCGAAGGATCTCCAGAGCGCCGACAGCCTCGAGCGCACCTCGGAGAAGATCCGCGCCTCGCTCGCCCCCTATCGCTCCACGTTTCTCCGGCTTCTTAAAGAGTTCTAACAAAACGATCGCGCCCGCCCGATGCCATCCGCCGGAATGTCCGCACGGCTCGCTGGTACAGCGTTTGCCGTAGGGACGAACAAGACGAACAGGACGGCGAACGTCCCAACCGAAGGATGGAGGAGCGCATGCTGACTCTGGGCCTCGCCGGAGGCTTGGATCCCGTCTACGACTGCCGTTACGACGCGCCGCAGTACTTCACGTACGACGCGGCGGCCGTGCTGGTCGAGGACGGGCAGGTGGTGGCCGCGATCGAGGAAGAGCGGCTGAACCGCGTCCGCCGGACGAACAAGTTCCCGTTCGACGCGCTGCGGGCCTGCCTGCGGCAGCGGGGCGTCGCCCTCCAGGACGTGGACCGGATCGCGTATTACTCGAGCGAGGAGACGGCCAATTTCCTCGTCGGGCGCCTGCGCGCGGCGTTCCCCGAGCTCGCCGGCGTCCCCGACGCGCGCGGCCTGCTCCAGGCGGCCATCCAGCGAGAGATGAAGTGCGCGATCGATCCGGAGCGGATCGTCTTCGTGCCGCACCGGCTGACGCACGCGGTGAGCGCGGCGGCGATGTCGGGCTTCGAGCGGTCGCTCGTCTACGTCATCGACAACGAGGGCGGGGTCTTCACCGGGACATCGACGCGCGGCGCCCGGTCGTGCCTCACGGAGCTCGCGGCCTTCTCGCCGCAGAAGTCGCTCGGCGAGCTGTGCCACCGCACGATCCGAGCGCTCGGGTACAGCCCCTTCGAGGAGGCCGAGGCGATGGAGCTCGCCCCGCACGGCGACCCGGCCGTGCACCGCGCCGCGATGCGCGAGGTGTACACGCTCCTGCCGGACGGCGACTACGACCTCGCGTTCCAGCGCCTCGCCGCCGTGGTCTCGAAGGCGCCGGGCAGGCTGCGCGGCGAGCCGGTCGAGCAGGCGCACAAGGACGTGATCGCCGCGCTCGAAGAGGCGCTCTCCGAGATCGTGCTCCACGTGCTGCGCCACCACCGGACCGCGAGCGGCGTCCGGCGGCTGTGCCTGGCCGGGGGGGGCGCGCAGATCTGCGCCGTCAACTCCCGCGTCCTCGCGAGCGGCCTGTTCGACGAGGTGTTCGTCCAGCCCGCCGCGCACGACGCCGGCTGCGCCCTCGGGGCCGCGCTCTACGCGGCCGACGCGCCGCCGCGCCGCGCCGCGCTCGATCACGTGGCCTGGGGGACGGACCTCGGCACCGCCGACGCGGCGCTCCCCGCGCTGCGCCGCTGGGGCGCCTTCGTGACGGCGGAGCGCAGCGCCGCGCCGGCCCGCGAGGCCGCCGCGCTCATCGACGGCGGCGCCGCCGTCGGGTGGGCCAACGGCCGCTCGGAGATGGGGCTCGTGGCGCTCGGGCGCCGCGTGATCGTCGCGGATCCGCGGGACGAGCGGCGGCGGGCGGCGCTGAACGCGATGAAGCGGCGCGCGCCGCACCGGCCGATCTCGGTCGCGATGCTCGCCGAGGACGCGGCCGAGTGCCTGATGCTGCCGTGCGCGGCGGAGCAGCTCTGTTGGAAGAGCTTCGCCCTCCGCGTCCGGCACGAGCGCAAGGCGGCGCTCGCCGCGGCGCTGCACGAAGGCGGCACCGTCCGCGCGCGGGTGGTCCTCGAGGCGGCGGATCCCCGGCTGTTCGCGCTGCTCGGCGCGTTCAAGGAGCGCTCCGGGGTCGGCGCGCTGCTCGTGACGTCGCTCGACGACGGCGCGGAGCCGCCGGCCGAGACCGTCGACGACGTCGTCGCGCTGCTCCTCACGAGCGGCCTCGAGGCCGCCTTCGTGGACGACGTGCTCGTCCGCAAGAAGAGCGCGTCGGTCGAGGACAGGCTCGGCATGGCCGTGTCGCTCCCGCGCTCGACCCAGGTGGTCCGCACGCGCGGGTGGCACGACGGCGCGCGCCCGGGCGACGCGTGGGAGCTGCGGACGAGCTACGACCGCGGGCTCCGCCGCAAGATCTCGCGATCCGCGTACGACGTGCTGGCGAAGGCCGACGGGAGCCGGCCCGTCGCGGCGCTGCCGGGCGGCGCGGGGGCCGAGGTCGCGGGCGAGCTCTGGGCCCTCTGGACGGAGCGGCTCATCCGGCTCGCGCCGGCCGAGCGCGCGTGAGGCGCGCGTGGCGCACGTGAGCGCGCGCGAGGGCGACGGGATCGCGGGTTGGGACACGACGGATGCAAGGAGAAGAGCGGTGAGCTCGAATGACATGATCATGGGCGCCGGGCGCCGGGCGCGCCCGCGGATCGACCTCGCGCGGCAAACGGAGCTCGCGGAGGACGCGCTGAAGAAGGCGCTCGCCGACAGGGATCTCCCGGCCTTCTACCGGGTGTTCCGGTCGACGGATCTGCCGTTCTTGGGGCTCGTCTACGAGGGGGACGCGGCGGGCCTGTTCCGCGCGTGCGCGCACGTGCTGCACCGGCTCGGGGGCGTCTCCCCGGCGGTCGCGCTCGCGGTGGAGAACCACTTTTACGTGAGCTCCGCGATAGCCACCTTCCCCATCGGCGACGACGAGCGGCTCGACGCGCGGCGGCGCGCGCTGCTCGCCGAGATCGTCGAGGAGCGCCGGCTCGTCGCCAACACGAACTCGCGGGTGCACGGAGACCGCGTGGGCGCGGTGGGGACGCGGGCCCGGAAGGTCGACGGCGGATACGTGGTGAGCGGCGCAGCGTCGTACACGTCGCTCGCGACCGAGGGGGATCTCCTCATCTTCACGACCGCGCTCGAGGAGGGCTTCCCCGCGGTCCTGATGACGCGGCCGCGCGGCAACGCGGCCGTGGAGATCGGCCCTTACCTGTTCCCGGACGCCATGATCGACTCCGACACGCGCCGGATCGTCTTTCACGACCTCTTCGTGCCCGAGGAAGACTTCCTGCTCGGCGGCCAGGCGCCGGAGGTGATTCAGCTCCTCCTGTTCGAGATGGTCTGGCACCAGGCGCTGATTCCATCGCTCTACCTCGGCGCCGCGGCCCGGGCGATCGAGGAGTCGCGCCGGTTCCTCCGGACGGTCCGCGCCCGGGAGGGCGCGCCGCTCGCCGAGCTGGACGGCATGGTCGTCGACGTCGGGCGCCTCGTGATCCGCTACCGCGCCGCGTGCGCGGCGGTCCGCGAGGCGGGCGAGGCGATGGGCGCCATCCGCGGCGCGCGGGACCGCGCCGAGCGGCTCCCGGGGCTCTACGAGCTCGCCGGGGCGGCGAAGTACGGCGGGACGAGGTGCGCCGAGGAGATCGTCGCGGCGGCGCGCGGCATCGTCGGCGCGCGCGCGTACGCCGGGGACAGCGTCCTCGAGCGGCTGAGCAAGGAGGTCGTCTTCGGCCCGCTCGGACCGGAGGTGAACGCCGTCATCGAGCGCGCCCACGGGCGGCGCGCGCTCGGAGAGGGCGAGTTCGACGGCGCGGCGTCGTCGCCGTGGCTCGATGGCGCGATGAGCGCGAGCGGCAAGGAGGAGACATGCTGACGCTGGGGCTCTCAGGCGGGCTGAGCTTCGCCCACGAGGAGATGTACGACATCCCGCAGAGCTTCACGCACGACGGCGCGGCCGTGCTGGTGGAGGGCGGAGAGGTCGTCGCGGGGATCGAGGAGGAGCGGCTCAACCGCATCAAGCACTCCAACAAGTTCCCGATGGAGGCGATCCGCTTCTGCCTCGCCCGGCGCGGCGTCGACATCGACCGGGTGGACCGGATCGCGTTCTACGCGAGCGAGGAGTACTGCAACGCGCTCCTCGCGCGGGTGCGCCTCCTGACCGGCGGCGCGCTGCCGCGCATCGACGCGCGCACGCTGCTCGCGGCGAAGCTCGGCCAGGGCTTCGGGCGCCCGATCGACCGGGACAAGATCGTCTTCGTCCCGCACCACCAGGCGCACGCGGCGAGCACCTACCTCCTGTCGGGCTTCGACGACAGCCTGATCGTGGCGATCGACGGATCGGGAGACTTCCTGTCCGGGCTCGTGGCCGTGGGCTCGGGCGACCGGATCGACGTCCTGTCGACGATGCCAGAGTCGAAGTCGCTCGGGAACTTCTACGTCGCGGTGATCAACCTCCTCGGCTACGGCGTGTTCGACGAGTACAAGGTGATGGGCCTCGCGCCGTACGGCGATCCCGCGCGGTACCGCGCGCAGATGAGCGCGCTCTACACGCTCTTGCCGGGCGGCGATTACGAGGTGTACCGCGACCGCGTGGGAGCGCTCGCGCAGGTGATCGAGGTGCGCCAGAAGGGCGGCCCGTTCACGCAGCAGCACCGCGACGTCGCGGCGTCGCTCCAGGAGGCGCTGGAGGCGATCGCGCTGCACGTGCTCCGCCACCAGCGCGAGGCGACGGGCAAGACGCGGCTGTGCCTGGCCGGCGGCGTCGCGCACAACTGCACGATGAACGGGAAAGTCCTGTATTCGGGCCTGTTCGAGCGCGTCTTCGTGCAGCCGGCGGCGCACGACGCGGGCTGCGCGCTCGGGGCCGCGCTGTACACGAACCTCGCCGCGGGGGCCCTCACGTCGCGGCGGCGGCTCGAGCACGTGTTCTGGGGCAGCGACGTCGGCGGAGAGGCGGAGATCGGCCGCGAGCTCGCCGGCTGGTCCCGCTTCGTCCGGAGCGAGCGCGCCGCGGATCTGCCGGGGCGCGTCGCCGACGTGATCGCCGGCGGTGCCGCCGTGGGCTGGGCGCAGGGCGGGTCCGAGTTCGGGCCCCGGGCGCTCGGACACCGCAGCATCCTGGCCGACCCGAGGCCGGCCGCGAACAAGGACCTCGTGAACGCGATGGTCAAGAAGCGCGAGGCCTACCGCCCGTTCGCGCCCGCCGTGCTGGCGGAGGACGCGCGCGAGTTCTTCGAGCTCCCGGCCGGAGAGGGCGAGTTCCCCTTCATGATCTTCGTGCTCAAGGTCCGGGAGGACAAGCGGAGCGTCCTCGGGGCGACGACGCACGTGGACGGCACGGCGCGCGTCCAGACGGTGTCGCAGCGGTCGAACCCGCGCTTTTACGGCCTCCTCAAGGCGTTCAAGGACCGGACCGGCGTGCCGGTGCTGCTCAACACCTCGTTCAACAACAACGTGGAGCCGATCGTCGACTCCGCGCACGACGTGGTGACGAGCTTCTTGACGACCGGGCTCCATTACCTCGCGATCGGCGACTACTTCGTCGAGAAGCGGCCGTGGACGTGGGAGGACCTCGCGACGCTCGCGCTCGAGATCCCGAGGCACGTCCGCGTGGACCAGATCCACAGGTTCGTCGCGATGGATCGCGCGACCTCGGTCTTCGAGCTGCGGAACACGTACGACGCCGGCGCGCGGGCGAGCGTGTCGCCCGATGTGGGCGAGGCGCTGATGCGCGCGGACGGCGCGCGCTCGATCGGCGAGCTGCTCGCGGAGGCCGGCGCCGGCGAGCCCGCGCGCATGCAGAAGGCGGTCCTAGAGATCGAGGGGCTCTGGTCGCAGCGGCTCGTGTCGCTGCGCCCGAGAGAGGCCTAGTTCGTGGGTGCCTGTCCAGCGCCTTGAGGGTGGTAAAGCCTGCATGCTTCATCAAGAACAACTCCTCTCGCGGGCGGCCACGCTCGTCAGCATGCTCCGCGAGACGCCGGTCGTGCGGCTCGACCACGAGCGCCTCGAGCTCTTCGTCAAGCTCGAGTACTGCAGCGCGGTCGGGAGCATCAAGGACCGCCCCGCGCTCTGGATCCTGAAGTCGGCGATCGAGCGCGGCGAGATCGACCCGCGGACGACGGTGGTGGAGTCGTCGTCCGGCAACTTCGCCATCGCGCTCGCCGCGTACGCGCAGCTCCTCGGGCTCGACTACATCCCCGTGATCGATCCCCACATCTCCGCGGTGAACGAGCACGTGCTCCGCTCGCTCTGCGCGCGGGTCGTGAAGGTCGAGGAGCGGGACGACACGGGGGGCTTCCTCAAGACGCGGCTCGCCCGCGTGCAGTCGCTCTGCGCCTCGCTCCCGAAGGCCTACTGGCCCAACCAGTACAAGAACCCCGACGGGATGATGGCCCATTTCCACACGACGGGCCGGGAGATCTGCGAGGCGTTCACGGAGCTCGATTTCGTGTTCGTCGCCGTGAGCTCGGCGGGGACGGTCGCCGGGCTGTCGCGGCGCCTGAAGGAGCACTTCCGCGGGGTGAAGATCGTCGCGGTGGACGCCGAGGGGTCGGTGATCTTCGGCGGCCCGCCGCGGCCGCGCCGCATCCCGGGGATCGGCGCGGGGGTCGTGCCCGATCTCCTGCGAGAGGCGCTGATCGACGACGTCGTGATCGTCCCAGAGGTGGAGTCGATCGCCGCGTGCCGGACGATGCTCGACCGCCACCGGCTGCTCGTCGGCGGCTCGACGGGGACGGTCTACGCGGCGATCCAGCGCTATTTCGGCCGGGCGACCGGCCTCACGAGGCCGAGGGTCCTGTTCCTCTGCGCGGACCGCGGCGTGCCTTATCTCGACACCGTTTACAACCCTGCGTGGGCGTCGCGATACGCCGAGGGATGATCGATGCGCTTTGGTGTGGTCTCTGGCAATGTCATCCGTCGCCTCATCGAGGAGAGCCCCGAGGAGTGCGTCGAGGCGGTCGAGGGCGCGTACCTCGCCGGCCACCGCGGTGAGGTGGTCTGTCCGAACAGCTATTTCCTCCGCTTCCCCGACCGGCCGGACGCGCGGATCATCGCGCTCCCGGCCCACCTCGGCGGCGGAGAGCCCGTGTCGGGGATCAAGTGGATCGCCAGCTATCCGGCGAACGTCCGGCAAGGCATCCCCCGGGCGTCGGCGGTGATCGTCCTGAACCGCGCGGACAACGGGTATCCGTTCGCGTGCCTCGAGGGCTCGATCATCTCGGCGGCGCGCACCGCGGCGTCCGCGGTCTCCGCGGCGGCGGCGCTGTCCGGGGGGCGGCGCGCGCGCTCGCTCGGAATCGTCGGAACCGGGCTCATCGCCCGGTACGTGGTCTCGTTCCTGTCGCGCCTCGGCTGGGAGATCCCCGAGGTGCTCCTGTTCGACACGAACCCCGCCGAGCCCGAGCGGTTCCGCGCGGCCGCCTTCGACCCCGAAGATCGCCGCGAGATCCGCGTCGCGAAGGACCTTGAGACCGTGGTGCGGCGGAGCGATCTGCTCGTCTTCACGACCTCGGCGGCGACGCCGCACGTCCACGACGCGGGCTGGTTCTCCCACAACCCGGTCGTGCTGCACCTGTCGCTGCGCGACCTGTCGCCGAGCATCGTCCGCTCCTCGTTCAACGTGGTCGACAGCGTCGAGCACGTGCTGAGCGCCGGCACCTCGCTCCACCTGGCAGAGCAGGAGTCCGGCCGGCGCGACTTCGTCACGGGGACGATCGCCGAGGTGCTCCTCGGGCGGTGCGCGGCACCGCGGACGAGGCCGATCGTGTTCTCGCCGTTCGGGATGGGGATCCTCGATCTCGCGGTGGCGCGGTGGGCCTACGCCCGCGCCGAGGCCGCGGGCGACGTGACGTGGATCGACGACTTCTTCGACATGACGCGCTGACGCCGGGCGGGCTTCGCAGAGGGCGAGAGAGCGCGGGAGCTTTTCGATGAGCGGTGTTTTGGTGGGTGATCTGGATCGCTGCGCGACCCTGGTGGATCTCCTTCGGCTGCGCGCCGAGGCCCAGGGCGATGCCCTGGTCTTCCGGTTCCTGACGACCGGAGACGTGGACGGCGGCGCCGAGGCGTGGACGTACCGCGATCTCCACGTCCGCGCGATGGGCATCGCGGCGTCGCTCCAGGCGGCCGGGGGCGCCGGAGAGCGCGCGCTGCTCCTCTACGCGCCGGGGCTCGACTTCATCGCGGCGTTCATGGGCTGCGTCTACGCCGGCGTCATCGCAGTCCCCACGTACCCGCCGAACCCCGCGCAGATGGATCGCACCCTGCCGCGGCTCCGCGCGATCGCCCGCGACGCGGGGGCGAGGTTCGTGCTCTCGACCGCGATGATCGCCTCCATGGCGGAGGCCCTCGGGCAGCAGGCGCCGGAGCTCGGACAGCTCCGCTGGATCGCCACCGACGCGCTCGAGCCCGGCGCGGCCTCGGCGTGGCGGCCGCCGGCGATCTCCGGGGAGACGCTCGCGTTCCTCCAGTACACGTCCGGCTCCACCGGGCACCCGAAGGGCGTGATGGTGAGCCACGCGAACGTGATGGCCAACGAGCGCGCCATCCTCGCCGGCTTCGAGCACGACGCGGGCTCGTCGGGCGTCGGGTGGCTGCCGCTCTTCCACGACATGGGGCTGATCGGCAAGGTGCTGCAGCCGATCTTCGTCGGCTTCCCGTGCACGCTGATGTCGCCGCTCGCGTTCCTGGAGCGGCCGATGCGGTGGCTCAAGGCGATCTCGCGCTTCCGCGCCACGACGAGCGGCGGGCCGAACTTCGCCTACGACCTCTGCGCTCGCAAGGCGACGCCCGAGGATCTGGCGGCGCTCGACCTCCGCTCCTGGACGGTGGCGTTCAACGGCGCGGAGCCGATCCGCGCCGAGACCCTGGACCGGTTCGCGGCCACGTTCGCGCCGTGCGGCTTCCGCCGGGAGGCGTTCTACCCGTGCTACGGGCTCGCCGAGGCGACGCTGTTCGTCTCCGGGGGCCTCCGCGCCGCGCCGCCCGCGTGCGTGAGCGTCGACGCCGGCGCGCTCGCGCGCGGGGTCTCGCTCGAGGTGGACCCGGCGTCGGCGGGCGCAGGCGCGCGGCGGCTCGTGTCGTCGGGGGCGCCCCGGGCGCGCGTGGCCGTCGTGTCGCCGGAGGGCGGCGAGCGCCTCGCGGACGGGCACATCGGCGAGATCTGGGTCGCCGGCCCGAGCGTCGCCGGCGGGTACTGGGGCCGCGCCGAGGAGACGGCGCGCACGTTCGGCGCGCGCCTCGCGGACGACGACGCCACGCCGTACCTGCGCACCGGGGATCTCGGGTTCCTCGCGGGCGGAGAGCTGTTCGTCACCGGGCGCATCAAGGACCTCATCGTCATCCGCGGGCGGAACCTGTACCCCGACGACATCGAGCGCACGGTGGAGGCGGCGCACCCGCGCGTTCGCCCCGGCTGCTGCGCGGCGTTCTCGATCGAGGTCGGCGGGGAAGAGCGGCTCGGGATCGCGGCCGAGATCGACGCGCGAGGCGGGGGCGAGCCGCCGCCGGACGCGGTGGAGGCGGTGCGGTCCGCCGTCGCCAGGGAGCACGACGTGCAGCCGCACGCGGTGCTGCTGCTCCGGCCGCGCACGATCCCGAAGACGTCGAGCGGCAAGATCCAGCGGCACGCGTGCGCCCAGGGGTTCCGCGACGGGACGCTCGAGGCGCTGGTCGCGTCGCTGTCCCCGGAGGCGCCGGCCGGCGCGGCGGCGGAGCCGGCGCGGCCGGCGGCAGATCCGGCGCGGATGCTGCGGCTCGCGCTGCGCGCGGTGCCCGCCGCGGGGAGGGCGGCCCTGCTCGTCGAGGCGGCGCGCGAGGAGCTCGCCCGGCTCGCGCGGGTGGACGCCGGGAGCATCGCGCCGACCTCGAAGCTCATGGCGCTCGGGCTCGACTCGCTGGCGAGCATCGAGCTGCAGGCGCGCTTCGAGGAGCTGCTCGGCGTCCCGGTGCCGGCGCAGCTGCTCTGGCAGGCGGCCACGGTCGAGGAGCTCGCGGCGGCGCTCGCGGGGGCGCTCGAGGCGCCGGCGCGGGCCGAGTCGCCCGCCGCGCCGCCCGCGGCGGCGGGGGAGCCGGTCGAGCTCTCGTCCCACCAGCTCCGCCTCTGGTTCTTCTGCAAATTCGCGCCGGAGAGCCCGCTCTATCACGTGGTGTTCGGCGCGCGGATCGTCGGCGCGCTCGACGAGGCGAAGCTCGAGGAGAGCCTCGCGGCCGTGGTCCACCGGCACCCGGCGCTGCGCACGGTGTTCCGCGAGATCGGCGGGGAGCCGCGGCAGATCGTGCTCCCCGAGGTGGCGGTGCCCCTCGCCCGCGCGCGCGTCGAGGCGGCGGGGGGCGAGGAGCGCGAGGAGCGCCTGCGCGCGCTGGCCGCCGAATGGGGGCAGCGGCCGTTCGCGCTCGAGGACGGGCCGCTGACGCGGGTGTGCCTGGTCTCGCTCGGCGAGCGCCACCACGTGCTGCTCTTCGCGCAGCACCACCTCGTGACCGACGGCCGATCGATCGAGGTGCTCGTGCGCGACCTCGCGGCGGCCTACGCCGCGCGCGCGGCCGGCCGCGCCGGAGCGGCGCTGGGGCCGGCCCCCGGGTACGACGGCTACGCGCGCGCGCAGCGGGCCGCGCTCGCGCGCATGGACGCGGAGCGGGCGCACTGGAAGGCGAAGCTCGAGGGGCTGCCGCGGCTCGACCTCGGCGCCGAGCGACGGCGCCCGGCGGCGTCGCCCTTCGCCGGCGGGACGGTCCGGTTCTCGCTGTCCGCGCCGCACGTCGAGGCGGCGCTCGCCGCCGCGCGGGCGGAGAACGCGACGCTCTTCGTCGCCCTCGCCGCCGTGTACGCGGCGCTGCTCCACCGCACGACCGGGCAGGAGGACTTCGGGATCGGCGTCGTCGTCGCCAACCGGAGCCGCCCCGAGCACCAGGAGATCGTCGGCTTCTTCGCGAACACGGTCGTCCTGCGCGTCGATCTCTCCGGCAGACCGACGTACCGCGAGCTCGTCCGCCGCGTGCGCCGGACCATGGCCGAGGCGATGGACCACGCCGAGCTGCCGTTCGACGAGGTCGCGCGCGCCGCCGGCGCCGGGCGCCCTGGCGAGCGGGACGCGCTGGTCCAGGCGAGCTTCGTGCTGGAGAGCGTCTCGGAGCCGCCCGCGGGCGCCGAGGGGGCGCTGTGGCGTCCCGTGCTCTGGTCCCCGGACGGGGCCGTGGAGGGCACCGCGAAGTTCGACCTGGGGCTCAGCGTGGCCCGCTTCGATGGCGAGCGCGGCGAGCTCGCGGCCGCGCTCGAGTACCGCGAGGACCGCTTCGCGCGCGACGAGATCGAGCGCATGGCCGGCCACCTGGAGGTGCTCCTCCGCTCCGCCGCCGAGGATCCGGACCGGCCGATCGACGAGCTCGCGCTGCTCCCGCCGGACGAGGAGCGGTACCTGATCGCGGGCTGCAACGACACCGCGGCGCCCGTCCCGGAAGGCGTCTGCTTCCACGACCTCTTCCGGCAGCAGGCCGCCCGCACGCCCGACCGGCTCGCCGCCGCCTGCGGCGACCTCCGGCTCTCCTACGCGGAGCTCGACCGCCTCTCCGATCAGGTCGCGCGCGCGCTCGCGGCGCGCGGCGTCGGCCCGGACCGCCTTGTCGCCCTGCTGACGCGGCGCGACCTCGATTTCCTGGTGCTCGCGCTCGGGACCTTCAAGGCGGCGGGCGCGTACGTGCCGCTCGACCCGGCGCACCCGGCGCGGCGCAACGCCGACATCCTCACGCGCGCGGGCGGCCCTCCCCTCCTCGTGGGCGACGCGATCCCGGGCGCGCTGCGGGACGAGATCGTGGCCGCGTGCGCCGCCGCCCCCGAGGCGCTCTCGGCGGGCGAGCTGCTCGCCGAAGGCGCGGCCGCGCCCGACGAAGCGCCGGCCCGCGCGCGGCCGGAGCACCTCGCCTACGTCATCTTCACGTCGGGATCGACCGGCGCGCCCAAGGGCGCGATGGTCGAGCACCGGGGGATGCTGAACCACCTCTTCGCGAAGGTGCGCTCCCTCGGGCTCGGGCCGTCGGACGTCGTCGCGCAGACCGCGCCGGTCAGCTTCGACATCTCGGTGTGGCAGCTGCTCTGCGCCCTGCTCGCGGGCGGGACGTGCCGGCTCGTGCCGGACGAGATCGCGACCGACCCGGCGCGCCTCCTCGAGGCCGTGGGCGACCTCGGCATCACCGTCCTGGAGATCGTGCCGTCGCTCCTGCGCGGGGCGCTCGACGAGCTGGAGTCGCGCCCGAGCTTCCGGCCGCGCCTCGACGGCCTGCGGTGGCTCGTCCTCACCGGCGAGGCGCTCCCGCCCGATCTCGCGCGGCGGTGGCTCGCGCTCTTCCCGCAGATCCCGCTGATGAACGCCTACGGCCCGACGGAGTGCTCGGACGACGTCGCCCAGCACGTCCTCGCCGAGCCCCCGCCCGAGGACGCGGCGTACGTGCCGCTCGGCCTCCCGATCCAGAACACGCAGCTCTACGTGCTCGATCGGCGGCGGCGGCCCGTGCCGCTCGGCGTCGCCGGCGAGCTCTACGTCGGCGGCGACGGCGTCGGCCGGGGCTACCTCCACGACCCCGAGCGCACCGCGGCGGCGTTCCTGCCGGATCCGTTCGCGCCCGCCGCGGGCGCGCGCCTGTACCGGACCGGCGACCTGGTGCGGCGCCTGCCGGGCGGCGCGCTCGTGTTCCTCGGGCGGATCGACCACCAGATCAAGCTCCGCGGCTTCCGCATCGAGCTCGGCGAGATCGAGGCGGCGACCGCGCGGTGCGCGGGGATCCGCGATGTCGTCGTGGTCGCCCGCGAGGACGCGCCGGGCGACCCGCGGCTCGTCGCGTACGTGGTCCCGGAGGCCCCGTCGTTCGATCCGGGCGCCCTCAAGGAGCAGCTCTCGTCGCGCCTGCCGGCGTACATGATCCCCGCGGCGATCGTCCCGCTCGACGCGCTCCCGCTGAGCGCGAACGGCAAGGTCGACCGCAAGGCGCTGCCCGCGCCCGTGTGGGGCGCCGCGGGGGAGCTCGCGGCGCGGACGGCGCCGCGCACCGGCCTCGAGCAGGCGATCGCCGAGGTGTGGCGCGCCGTCCTCGGGGTCGATCGCGTCGGCGCGCACGACGACTTCTTCGCGATGGGCGGGCACTCGCTCTCGGCCACCCGCGCGGCGGCCCGCCTGCGCGACGTGCTCGGCGTCGACGTCGCCGTCCGGTGGATCTTCGAAGCGCCGACCGTCGCCCGGCTCGCCGCGCTCGTCGAGCGGCAGGCCCAGGGGGGCGCGCGCCCTGCGCCCCGGCCGCTCTCGCCGGCGCCGCGCGAGGGCGAGGTGGCGCTCTCGTTCGCGCAGCAGCGGCTCTGGTTCCTCGATCAGCTCGAGCCGGAGAGCGCCACGTACAACGTGCCGGCGGCGCTCCGCCTGCGCGGCGCGCTCGACCCGGAGGCGCTCGCCCGCGCGATCGCGGCGGTGGTCCGGCGGCACGAGGTCCTGCGCGCCACGCTGCACGCCGTCGACGGCCGCCCGGTCCAGCGCTTCCACGGCGCGCCGGAGGCGTGGCCCCTCCCCCTCGTCGACCTCTCGGGGCTCCCCGCGCCCGAGCGGGAGGCGTCCGCGCGGCGCCGCGCGTCCGAGGAGGCCGCGAGGCCGTTCGATCTCTCGCAGGGGCCGCTCCTGCGCGCGGCGCTCTTCCGGCTCGCGCCCGACGACCACGTGCTGCTCGTCACGCTCCACCACATCGCCTCGGACGGGTGGTCGCTCGGCGTGCTCGCGGGCGAGCTCACCGCCGCCTACGAGGCGTTCGCGCGCAAGGAGGAGCCGCGGCTCCGCCCGCTGCCGATCCAGTACGCCGATTACGCCGCCTGGCAGCGGCAGGAGCTCACCCAGGAGCTGCTCCAGGCCGAGCGGGAGGTCTGGCGCCGCCGGCTCGACGGCGCGCCGCCGCTGGAGCTGCCCACCGACCGCCCCCGCCCCGCGGCGCGCTCGTCCCGCGGGCGCACGCACCGGTTCGAGCTGCCGCGCGACCTCACCGCCGCGCTCCGGCGCCGGAGCCAGGAGCTCGGGGCCACGCTGTTCATGACGCTCCTCGCCGGCTTCGAGGCGCTGCTCCACCGCTACAGCGGCCAGGAGGACTTCTGCGTCGGCACGCCGGTGGCGGGCCGCGGGCGGGCCGAGATCGAGCCGCTCATCGGGCTGTTCGTCAACACGCTCGTCCTGCGCGCGCGGCTCGAGGGCGACCCGAGCTTCGAGGAGCTCGTCGGCCGCGTGAAGGCGGACGCGCTCGAGGCGTACGCCCACCAGGATCTCCCCTTCGAGCTCGTCGTCGACGCGCTCGCCGTCGAGCGGGATCTCCGCCGGAACCCGCTGTTCCAGGTGATGTTCGCGCTCCAGAACGTCCCCCCGCCCGCGCTCTCGCTGCCGGGCGTCGCGGTGTCGCCGGTCGAGCTCGACGTCGAGCAGGCGCGGTTCGACCTGACGCTCTTCCTCACCGAGACCGGCGACGTCATCGAGGGCGCCCTCGAGTTCGATCTCGACCTGTTCGACCCCGCGACCGTCGCGCGGCTCGCGGGGCACTACGAGACGATCCTGCGCGCCGCCGCCGAGGCGACGTCGGCGCGCGTGGGCGAGCTCCCGCTCCTCACGCCGGCCGAGCGGCGCGAGGTGCTCGTCGCGTGGAACGCCACGAGCGCGCCGCCGCCGCCGGCCGCGTGCCTGCACGAGCTCTTCGACGCGCAGGCCGAGCGGTCGCCCGACGCCGTGGCCGTGGTCTCCGACGGCGGCGAGCTCACGTACGGCGAGCTCCGCCGCCGCGCCGACGCGCTCGCGCAGCGCCTGCGCGCGCTCGGCGTGCGGCCCGAGGTGCGCGTGGGCCTGTGCGTGCGGCGGACGCTCGACCTGGTCGTGGCGCTCTGGGCCATCTTCAAGGCCGGCGGCGTCCACGTGCCGCTCGACCCGGGGTACCCGCGCCAGCGGCTCGCGGTCATCCTGGAGGACGCGGCGGCGCACCTGCTCGTGACCGAGCGCGCGCTCTCGGGGCTCGTGCCAGCCGGGTCGTCCGAGGTCCTGCTGCTCGACGAGATCGCCGCCGGCGCGGCGGACCCGGCCGCCGCACCGCTCGCCCCGCTCGCCCCCCTGGAGCCGGGGCGGCCGGACCAGGCGGCCTACCTTATCTATACCTCCGGCTCGACGGGCCGGCCCAAGGCCGTCGTGATCGAGCACCGCCAGGCCGCCGCGCTCGCGTGGTGGGCGCGGCGGGCGTTCTCGGACGAGGAGCTCGCCGGCGTGCTCGCGTCCACGTCCACGTGCTTCGACCTCTCGGTCTTCGAGCTCGTCGTGCCGCTCTGCTGGGGCGGCAAGGTCGTCCTCGCCGACAACGCGCTCGCGCTGCCCGCCCTCCGGCGCGCCGGCGAGGTCACGCTCCTCAACACCGTGCCGTCCGCCGCGGCAGCGCTGCTCGCGGCCTCGGGCATCCCCGCCTCCGTGCGGACCGTGTGCCTCGCCGGCGAGCCGCTCCGCGCCTCGCTCGCGCGCGACGTGCTCGCGCTGCCGCACGTCGGCCGGCTCCTCAACCTCTACGGCCCCAGCGAGACCACGACGTACTCGACCGGCGCGACCGTCACCGCCGACGCGCGCCCCACGATCGGCCGGCCGATCGATCACACCCAGGTCTACGTGCTCGACGCCCGCAGGCAGCCGGTGCCCGTCGGCGTGGCCGGCGAGATCTACATCGCCGGCGCGGGCGTCGCGCGCGGCTACCTCGGGCGCGACGAGCTCACGGCCGAGCGGTTCGTCCCCTGCCCGCTCGACGAGGCCCGCGGCGCGCGCATGTACCGCACCGGCGACCGCGCGCGCTGGCTCGCGAGCGGCGAGCTCGAGTACCTCGGCCGTCTCGATCACCAGGTGAAGATCCGCGGCTTCCGCATCGAGCCGGCGGAGACCGAGGCCGCGCTCGCCGCGCACCCGGACGTCCGCGAGGCGCTCGTGCTCGCGCGCGACGACGGCCCCGCCGGCCGCTGGCTCGTCGCCTACGTCCTCGCCCGGCGGCCGCTCGACGCCGAGGCGCTGCGGGCGTTCGTCGCCGAGCGGCTCCCGGAGCCCTTCGTCCCGTCCGCCTTCGTCGAGCTCGACGCCTGGCCGCTCAACCCGAACGGCAAGGTCGACCGCAAGGCGCTCCCGGCGCCCAGCCGGCCCGCCCCCGCGGCCCTCCCGCGGCGCGCGCCGGCGACGCCGACCGAGCAGGCCCTCGCCGGCGTGTGGGGCGAGGTCCTCGGCCGAGACGGCCTCGGGACGACCGACGACTTCTTCGCGCTCGGCGGCCACTCGCTCCTCGCCGTGCAGGTCGTCGCGCGCGCGCGGCGCCTGTTCGGCGTCGACCTGCCGCTGCGCGCCGCCTTCGACGCGCCGACGATCGCCGCCCTCGCCGAGCGCATCGATCGGGCGAAGCAGGACGGGCGCCGCGCCGCGCCCCGGCCGCTCCGCCCGGCGCACCGCGGCGCCGACGCGCCGCTCTCCCCCGCCCAGCAGCGCCTCTGGTTCGTCGAGGCGCTCCAGCCGGGCACCGCGGTCTACAACATGCCGATCGGGGTCCTGCTCCGCGGCCCGCTCGATCGCGCCGCGCTCGCGCGGAGCCTCGAGCAGATCGTCGCGCGCCACGAGGTGCTGCGGACCCGGTTCGAGGTGCGCGGCGGCCAGCCGATCCAGGTCGTGCTCCCCGAGGCCCGGATCGAGCTGCGCCACGTCGACCTGTCCCGCGTCCCGCCGCAGGACCGGGCGCGGGCCGCGCGGCGCGCGGCGGAGGAGGAGGCGCGCCGGCCGTTCGACCTCGCCGCGGGCCCGCCCCTCCGCGCGGCGCTGTTCCGCCTCGCCGACGAGGAGCACGCGCTCCTCGTCACCGCGCACCACGTCGCCTGCGACGGCGGCTCGATCCCCGTCCTGCTCCGCGAGCTGTCCGCCTGCTACGAGGCCGCGCGCGCGGGCCGCGCGCCGGACCTGCCGCCCCTCCCGGTGCAGGTCGCCGACGTCGCGATCTGGCAGCGCGCCCAGGCCGACGCGTGGCGCGGCCAGCTCGAGTACTGGAAGCGCGCGCTGGCCGACCTCGAGCCGCTGGAGCTCCCCACCGACCGGCCGCGCGGCGGCGCCCTCTCCCACCGCGGCGACACCGTCCCCGTGCGCCTGCCCGCGCCGCTCGTCGAGGCGCTCCGCGCCCTCGGCCGGCGCGAGGGGGCGACGATGTTCATGGTGCTCCTCGCCGGCTACGTCGCCCTCCTGCACCGGTACACGGGCCGCGCCGGCGTGGCCGTCGGCTCGCCGACCGGCGGCCGCACGCAGGTCGAGATGGAGCCGCTCATCGGCTTCTTCGTGAACATGCTCGTCCTCCGCGTGCGCGTCGACGACGACCCCACGTTCGCCGAGCTCGTGCGGCGGGTCCGGCAGGTGACGCTCGAGGCCCAGGAGCACCAGGACGTCCCGTTCGAGCAGGTGGTGGACGCCCTTCAGGTGAAGCGCGACCTCGGCCGCACGCCGCTCTTCCAGGCCGCCTTCGCGTTCCAGGGCGCGCCGGAGCGGCCGCGCGCGCTCGGCGGGCTCGAGGCCTCGCCGTTCGAGGTCGACACCGCGACCGCGAAGTTCGACCTCCTGCTCGCGCTGGAGGAGGGCGAAACGGACATCTCCGGCGGCATCGAGTTCAGCGCCGAGCTATTCGATAGGTCCACGATCGAGCGCTGGCGAGGCCACCTCGAGGCCCTGTTCGCGGCGAGCGCCGCGCGGCCCGATCTGCGCGTCAGCGACCTGCCGCTGCTCGGGCGCGAGGAGCGCGATCTCGTCGTGCGGACGTTCAGCGACGGCGGCGCGGCGCAGCCCGCCCCTCAGGCCGCGTGCGCGCACCGCCTGTTCGAGGCGCAGGCCGGCGCGGCCCCCGAGCGGACCGCGCTCCTCTTCGAGGGCGCGGCGGTGAGCTACGGCGAGCTGAACCGCCGGGCCAACCAGCTCGCGCACCACCTCCGCGCCCGCGGCGTCCGGCGCGGCGCGCTGGTCGGCGTGTGCATGCCGCGCTCGCCCAACATGATCGTGGCGCTCCTCGCGGTGCTGAAGGCCGGCGGCGCGTACGTGCCGCTCGACCCGACCTACCCGCGCGACCGGCTCGCCTTCATGATCGAGGACGCGCGCCCCGCGCTGCTCATCGCCCAGCCGGAGCTCCTCGAGGCGCTGCCCGCGGCGCTGCCGCCGGTCGTGCGGCTCGGCGAGAGCGAGCCCGCCTTCCCCCACGAGCGTGCGGACGATCCCGACGCCGGCGCGCTCCCCGAGGACCTCGCCTACGTCATCTACACCTCCGGCTCGACGGGCCGCCCCAAGGGCGTGCTCATCGAGCACCGCTCGCTCTCCGCCTTCGCCGAGGCGCAGCGCAAGCAGCTCGGCGTCGAGCCGGGGACGCGCGTCCTCCAGTTCACCCGGCTCAGCTTCGACGTCTCCGTGATGGAGATCTTCGTCCCGCTCTCCGCCGGCGGCGTCGTCTGCCTCGCGCGCGCCGAGGCGCTCATGCCGGGGCCCGGGCTCATCGATCTCCTGCGGCAGGAGCGCATCCAGATCGCGATGCTCACGCCCTCGGCCCTCATGGCGGTCGGCTTCGACACGCTCCCCGACCTGCGCGTCCTGTGCGTCGCCGGCGAGGTGTGCCCGGTGGAGCTGCCGCGGCGGTGGGCGCGGGGCCGGCGGTTCCTCAACGGCTACGGCCCCACCGAGGCCACGGTGCTCGCGACGTCGGCCGAGTACACCGCCGACGTCGCGCGGCCCACGATCGGCCGCCCGCTGCCGAACACGCAGGTCTACGTGCTCGACGGCCGCGGCCAGCCGGCGCCCGTCGGCATCCCCGGCGAGCTCCACATCGGCGGCGTCGGCCTCGCGCGCGGCTACCTGAACCGCGACGACCTCACCGCCGCCCGCTTCGTGCGCGCGGCGTTCCCCGAGGCCGAGGGCGCGCGGCTCTACCGCACGGGCGACCTCGTGCGGTGGCTGCCGAACGGCGAGATCGACTTCCTCGGCCGCCTCGACGAGCAGGTCAAGATCCGCGGCTTCCGCATCGAGCTCGGCGAGATCGAGGCCGTGCTCGCGTCCCACCCGGACGTGGCCGAGGCGGCGGTGGTCACCCGGGAGCACGCGCCCGGCGACGTGCGGCTCGCGGGCTTCTTCATCCCGCGCGGCGGGCGCGCCGACGCCGACGCGCTGCGCCGCTTCCTCGCCGCTCGGCTGCCCGACTACATGGTCCCGCCGGCGCTCGTGCCGGTCGAGCGGTGGCCGCAGACGCCGAGCGGCAAGATCGATCGCCGGGCGCTCGCCGCGTCCGCGCCCGCGGCGCTCGCGGCGCTCGCGGAGGGCGCGCGCGTGCCGCCGCGGACCCGGCTCGAGCTCGAGCTCTGCGCCCTGTTCGAGGAGCTCCTCGGCGCGCCCGGCGTCGGCGTGACCGACGACTTCTTCTCGCTCGGCGGGCACTCGCTGCTCGCCGTGCGGCTCATGACCGAGATCCGCGGCCGCTTCGGCCGCGATCTGCCGCTCACCAGCCTCTTCCGCGCGCCGACGGTCGAGGGCCTCGCGGCGCTCCTGCGCGACGGGGGCGGCGCGCCGCCGGGCCGCGCCTCGGTCGTGGTCCCGCTCCACACGCGGGGCGCGCGCCCGCCGCTCTTCTTCGTGCACCCCGTGGGCGGCAACGTCCTCTGCTACGCCGACCTCGCCGCCGCGCTCGGGGACGAGCGCCCCTTCTACGGCATCCAGGCGTACGGGCTGGAGACCCCCCCGCGGCCGCTCGGCAGCGTCGGCGAGATGGCCGAGGCGTACTGCGAGGAGCTCCGCCGCGTCCAGCCCGAGGGGCCGTACCTCCTCGGCGGCTGGTCGATGGGCGGCGTCGTGGCCTTCGAGATGGCCCGCGTCCTCGAGCGCGGCGGGCGCCGCGTGGCCGCCGTCGTCCTCCTCGACGCGTACCTGCCGCCGTTCGACGAGCCCGGCGACGAGCTCCCGCCGATCGCGCAGCTCGCCGCGGATCTCGCGGGGATCTCGGGCGCGTCGGCCGCCGCGGCGCTCGCCGAGCTGGGCGACGGCGCGCGCCGCGGGAGGGCCGCGTGGCTGCTCGAGCGCGCGCAGGAGCTCGGCGCCCTGCCCCGCGGCACCACGCTCGCAGAGCTCGAGGCGCTGCTCGACGTGTTCCAGCGGAACGCGGCGCTGCTCGCGCGCTACGCCCCCGGCGCGGTGTCGGCCCGGGTGGAGCTCTTCCGCGCCGAGGCCTCGCCGCGCCGCGACCCGCGGCCCGCCTGGGCCAGGTGGGCCCCTGGCCTGAGGAGCCACGTCGCGGCCGGCGATCACTACACGCTGCTCCGCAAGCCGCGCGTCGGCGCGCTCGCCGAGCGCATCCGGGCGGCGCTGCTCGAGGCCGAGGCCGGCGCGGACCGCGAGGGCGCCGCCGGGCCGCCCGAGTGATCGGCGCGCGCGCCGACGCGCTTCACCGCCCTGCCGCGCGCGTCGCGGGCAAGGGCCTTTGACCGACTCGTCTCGAATCCATCAACCGAATCGAAGAGGACCATCATGCCCAACATCGCCGTGCTCACCAACGACCTTCAGTACGAGTTCATCGACAAGATGCCTGGAGGTCGCGAGCTCCTCACCCGGGTGGCGCCGCAATTCAACATGTTCCTCGGCGCCATCCGCGCCCTGGGGCACGTCGTCGTCCACCTCCAGCTCATCAACGATCCCAACGATCCGCAGATCCAGCGGCGCTTCCGCGGCAAGGAGATCCCCGCGATCAAGGGGACGCCGAACGCCGAGCTGATCAAGGACTTCGTCCATCCGTCCGACCTCGTGATGGTCAAGGGCCGCGACAGCGGCTTCTACGAGACGCCCCTCGACGACAAGCTCAAGGAGCTCGGCGTCAAGACGGTGCTCGTCACGGGCATCCAGACCCAGATCTGCGTGCAGACCACGGCGGCGGACGCGTTCTTCCGCGGATACAAGGTCTGGGTCCCCGAGGACTGCGTGTTCTCGCTCAAGGAGGAGGACAAGAAGCGCTCCCTCGAGTGGATGGCGTCGTACTGCGCCGCGATCGCGCCCGGCGCGGAGATCATCAAGCGCCTGCGCCAGAGCGACGATCTGCCGAGCCGGGAAGAGCTGCTCGGCTGACGGCGCGCGACGGGGCCGAGGGGCGGGCGGCCTCGTCGCTTTTACGCGGTTTACGCACGGTTACACCCCCTCACCGCGCATCTGCGGAGTCAACGCTGGAGCCTCACATGACGAAAGAACACGCGAGAGAGAACGAAGAGGTCGTCCTCGACCACGGGACCGGCGCCCGCCTGAGCCGGGAGCTCGTCGAGCGGATCGCCGCGACGCTCGGCGACACGTACATCGGCGCGATGGAGGACAGCGCGATCCTCGACGTGCCCGCGGGCCGGATCGCCATGACCACGGACTCGTTCGTGGTCACGCCGCTGTTCTTCGGCAACGGCGATATCGGCAAGGTCGCCGTCTGCGGCACGGTCAACGATCTCGCGGTGAGCGGCGCGAGGCCGCTTTACCTGACCCTGGGCCTCATCATCGAGACCGGCTTCCCGATCGCCTCGCTCGTCCGCGCCCTCGAGTCGGCGCGCGACGCGGCGCGGGAGGCCGGCGTGAAGATCGTCGCCGGCGACACGAAGGTCGTCGGCAAGGGCGAGGCCGACCGGCTCTTCATGAACACGACCGGCGTCGGCGTCTTCGAGCGCCCGCCGCTCGTGAGCCGCGCCGTGAAGCCCGGCAACAAGATCATCGTGAGCGGGCAGCTCGGCAACCACTCGATCCACCTGCTCTCGGTGCGCGAGGGCCTCGGCTTCGAGAAGCGGGTGCAGAGCGACTGCGCGCCGCTCAACGGCCTCATCGATGCCGTCCTCCGGGGCGTCCCCCAGGGCGCCGTCACGGCGATCCGCGACGTGACCCGCGGCGGCCTGTGCGCCGTCCTGCACGAGTTCGCCCGCGCCTCGGGCGCGGAGCTCTCGTTCGCGCGCGCGGCGCTGCCCGTGCTGCCGGAGGCCGTCATGGCCGCGGACATGCTCGGCATCAACCTCATCCACCTCGCCAACGAGGGGTGCCTCTGCCTCTTCGTGGAGGCGGACAAGGCGGGCGACGTGCTCGGGATCCTCCGCGCGCACCCGTACGGCCGCAACGCGGCGGTCATCGGAGAGGTCAAGAGCGCCCCGGCGCCGGCCGTCTCCATGATCGAGCCCGATGGGACCCAAACCCTGCTCGAGGAGCTCTATGGCGCCGAACTCCCGCGACTCTGCTGAGCCGCTGCCGGCGCTCGTGACCCGCCGCTTCCGGGTCTCGGGCATCGTCCAGGGCGTCGGCTTCCGGCCGTTCGTGCACCGGCTCGCGCGCGCCGTCGGCGCGCGCGGCTGGGTCCTCAACGACTCTCAGGGCGTGCTGCTCGAGCTGCAGGCCGGCGACGTCGAGATCCAGTCGTTCCTGCGCGCCCTCGTCGAGTCGCCGCCGCCGCTCGCCCGGATCACGGCCGTCCGCGAGGAGGCGCTGGCCGAGCCCGCCCCGCGGTACGACGACTTCCACATCAAGGACAGCGTCGATCTGCGCTACACGGACACGCTCATCCCGCCCGACTCCGACGTGTGCGCCGACTGCCTGCGGGAGCTGCGCGACCCCGCGGACCGCCGGCATCGCTACCCGTTCATCAACTGCACCCACTGCGGCCCGCGCTACTCGATCATCTGCGAGATGCCGTACGACCGGTCGCAGACCACGATGCGCAGCTTCCCGATGTGCCCCGCCTGCGCGCGGGAGTACGAGGACATCGAGGATCGGCGCTACCACGCCCAGCCGAACGCGTGCCCCGCGTGCGGCCCCCGGCTCACGCTCACCGATCGGCTCGGCGCACCGATCGCCGCCGAGGATCCGGTCCGCTTCGCGATCGCCCGGCTGCGCGAGGGCGCGCTCTTCGCGGTCAAGAGCCTCGGCGGGTTCCACCTCGTCGCGGACGCGCGCAACGAGGCGGCCGTGCGGGAGCTGCGCCGGCGCAAGCGCCGCGACGCCAAGCCGTTCGCGATCATGGTGGCCGACTGCGAGGCGGCGAGCCGCTACGTCGCCCTCAGCCCGCCCGAGCGGGCGCTGCTCGAGAGCCGGCAGCGCCCGATCGTGCTCCTGCGCCGGCGGCCCGGCTCCCTCCCCGACGCGGTCGCCCCCAGGAACCCGAGCTTCGGCGTCATGCTCCCGTCGACGCCGCTGCATTACCTCCTGCTCGAGGACCCGGCGCTCGACGTCCTCGTCATGACGAGCGGCAACCTGTCCGGACACCCGATCGCGTTCGACAACGACACGGCGCTCGCGCAGCTGCGCGACATCGCGGACTACTTCGTCCTGCACGACCGCGACATCCGCACCCGCGTCGACGACTCGGTCGTCCGGCTCACCGAGGCGGAGGGCCTCGACGGCCCGCTCCTCTCCTTCATCCGGCGCTCGCGCGGCTACGCCCCGTACCCGATCCACCTGTCCCAGGGCGTCGGCGCCGTCGTCGCCCTCGGCGGCGAGCTCAAGACCACCGTCGCCGTCGGCAAGGACAACCAGGTCTTCATCAGCCAGCACATCGGCGATCTGAAGAACGACTCGACGTTCGGCGCCCACGTCGACTGCTCGTCGCACGTCCAGCGGCTCCTGTCCGTGCAGGCGGACACGGTCGCCTGCGACATGCACCCGGCGTTCCGCTCCACTCGGGCGGCGAAGGACCGGAGCGGTATGCAGGTCACGACGGTGCAGCACCACCACGCCCACATGGCGGCGTGCATGGCGGAGAACGGGCTGAACGAGCGGGTGATCGGCGTCATCTTCGACGGCTCGGGCTACGGCCTCGACAACACCATCTGGGGCGGCGAGTTCCTGGTCGGCGACTACCGCGATTTCGTGCGCGCCGGGCACCTCCGGCCGATGTACCTCCTCGGCGGCGACAAGGCGGTCAAGGAGCCCATCCGCGTCGCCATCTCGCTGCTCGTCGAGACGTTCGGGGACGAGCTCGGCGGGGTCCGCGTCCCGGCGCTCGCGGACATCCCGGAGGAGCGCCGCGACGTCTTCGTGAAGATGGCGCAGCGGCGGCTGAACGCGACGGCGACGACGAGCATGGGCCGGCTGTTCGACGGCGTCTCGTCGCTGCTCCGCGTCTGCCACGAGGTCGAGTACGAGGCGCAGGCCGCCATCGAGCTGGAGGCGCTGCTCGAGCGGGACTTCGGCACCGCGCCCCCGCTCGACTACGGGATCGAGGAGCGGGACGGCCGGCTCGTCGTCGACTACCGGCCGCTCGTGCGCGATCTTTTGCGCGCGACCGAGGAGCATGGCGCCACGCCGGCACATCTCAGCCGCCGGTTCCACTCGACGGTGGTGGATGTGATCGCTACCGTGTGCTTGCGCCTGGCCGAGCGGTACGACGTGCGCCGCGTGGTCATGAGCGGCGGGGTCTTCATGAACGAGTTCGTCGTGATCAACGCGCTCCGCCGCCTCTCGCGGGAGGGGCTCGCGCCGCACTGCCACAGGCTGGTCCCGCCGAACGACGGCGGCATCTCGCTCGGCCAGATCCTCGTCGCGGCCGCCCGCGCGCGCGGCGCCGCGCCGGCGCGGGGAGAGCGCCCCGCCACCCCCGATCGTCCATGAAGCTCGTCTCCTTCATCGCCGGCTACTCCCGGCGGATCCTCGTCCTCGCGGTCATCGCGGGGGTGCTCTGCGGCGCCTGCAACACGGCGCTGCTCGTGCTGATCAACCAGGCGCTCCAGGGCGAGCGCGGCGCGGTGATGTGGGCCTTCGCCGCCGTCTGCCTCTTGCTCCCGTTCGCCCGGTACCACTCGGAGATCCTGCTCACGCGCCTCAGCCAGGGGGCGCTCTTCGATCTCCGGGTGAAGATCTGCCGCAAGATCCTCGGCGCCCCGCTCCGCCAGCTCGAGGAGATCGGCCCGCCGCGGATGCTCACGGTGCTCACGGACGATGTCCCGGTGATCACCGCCACGCTGCAGCACATCCCGATCATCTGCATCAACCTGGTCATCGTCGTCGGCGGCCTCCTCTACCTGGGGTGGCTATCGCCGGTGATGCTGGCCTCGGTGGTCGCGCTCATCGTCCTCGGCGTCGTCGGGTACCAGCTCCCGATGAGCCGGGCGACTCGCCACTTCCGCCGCGCGCGCGAGGCGACCGACGAGCTGATGAAGACGTTCCGCGCGCTCACGCGCGGCGTGAAGGAGCTGAAGCTCCACGCGCGGCGCCGCGAGGCGTTCCTCGCGACGTCGCTCGACGAGGAGGCGGGGGCGGTCCACGCGAGCAACCTGCGCGGCATGGTCGCGCTCACCGCCGCGAACGGGTGGGGCCAGGGGATGGTGTTCGCCATCATCGGCGTGACGCTCTTCGTCCTGCCGCTCTTCCAGGTGGCGAGCGCGGAGACGCTCGTCGGATATGCGATCATCCTCCTCTACCTGATGACGCCGATGCAGGTCCTCATCGGCTCGCTCCCGGCGCTGAGCCGCGCGGGCATCGCCGTGCAGAAGGTCGAGGACCTCGGCGCGGGCCTCGCGGTCGACGCGGGCGAGGCCGAGGCGCCGGCCCCGCTCCCCGAGAAGTGGAAGCGGCTGGAGCTCGCCGGGGTCACCCACGCCTACCGGTCCGAGGGCAAGGACGACAGCTTCACGCTGGGCCCCATCCACCTCACCGTGCGGCGCGGCGAGCTGATCTTCCTCGTCGGCGGCAACGGCAGCGGCAAGACGACCCTGGCGAAGCTGATCACCGGCCTGTACACGCCCGAGGCGGGCGAGATCCGGCTGGACGGCGAGGCGATCACGGACAAGAACCGGCAGGCCTACCGGCAGCTCTTCTCGGTGGTGTTCTTCGATTTCCACCTGTTCGAGCGCCTGATCGGGCTCGACTCTCCGGAGCTCACCCGGCGTGCGCGGGGGTATCTCTCTCGCCTGCAGCTCGATCACAAAGTGTCTGTCGAGGGGGGCGCGCTCTCGACGACGTCGCTGTCGCAGGGGCAGAGAAAGCGCCTCGCGCTGCTCACGGCGTACCTGGAGGACCGGCCGATCTACCTGTTCGACGAGTGGGCGGCGGACCAGGATCCCGTGTTCAAGGACGTCTTTTACCGCCAGATCCTCGCGGAGCTCCGGTCGAGCGGCAAGACGATCATCGTCATCAGCCACGATGAGAAGTATTTCGGACTGGCGGATCGCGTGATCAAGATGGACTTCGGTCAGCTCGTGGGCGAGGCGCCGGCGGCGCGTTCGGACGAGACGCGCGCCAGCGCATGAGATAGAACCCGCCGCGTTCGTCGCAGGGCGGCGAGCCGACGGGAGGTGTCATGGAACCGCTGGTCCTGTATCTTGGTACGAAGACGTACTCGACATGGTCGCTCCGCGCCTGGCTCGCGCTGAAGCACACGGGCGCGCCGTTCTCGGAGGAGGTCATCGCGCTGTATCAGCCGGGCTCGCGCGAGGCGCTCCTCCGGCGCTCGCCGTCGGGGCGCGTCCCGGCGCTGCGGCACGGCGATCTCGTCCTCTGGGACTCCCTCGCGATCTGCGAGTACGTCGCCGAGCTCTTCCCCGAGGCGCGGCTCTGGCCGGCCGATCGCGCGGCGCGCGCGCTGGCCCGGTCGGTGTCGAGCGAGATGCACTCCGGGTTCGCGGCGCTGAGGAGCGCCATGTCCATGGATCTTCGCCGGGAGATCGCCCCGATCGCGCACGACGCGGCGGCGGACGCCGACATCAGCCGCGTGACGTCGATCTGGAGCGAGTGCCGGGCGGCGCACCGCGACAAGGGAGACTACCTGTTCGGGCATTTCACGATCGCCGACGCCATGTTCGCCCCGGTGGTCACGCGGCTCCGCACGTACGCGGTCCCGCTCACGGGCGCCGCGGCGGAGTACGCCGAGACGATGTGGCGGCACCCGGGGCTCGCGGAGTGGGTGGCCGCGGCGCAGGCGGAGTCGCTGACGGGGTAGCGCCTCGCCGGACGAGGTGGTGGCCCAATTTGCCCCGGAGTGATTCACATGAAGGCGGGAAGGCAGGAAGATCAGTGATCTTTCTTCCCGCCTTCATGTTCAAATCCGGCCCCCCGGCCGACGAGTCGACAGCGCTACTTGCGCAGCTCTTCGATGGCCGCGGCGAGCTCCGCGGGCGGCAGAGGGTCGGCGGCGCGCCAGGGCGGCATGCGCAGCGGCGAGGTCGCCGGCTCCTGCAAGCGAAGGATGGCCGCGTCCTTCGTCTCCCGCGACATGCCGTCCAGGTTCTTCGCGTTGAACCTGGCGCGGCTCAGCGCCGGGTTCACGCGACCGTCGTGGCAGCGCGAGCAGAGCTGCGTGAGCACGGCGCGCCCGCTCGCCCCGGGCGGCGGCACCAGGCCCAGCTTCACCTTCGCGTCCGCGGAGAAGAGGTCGCGCGAATCGAGCAGGGATTGTCGCGGGGCCGCCCCCGTCACCACGTCGAGGTAGGACCGGGTCCGCTCCGCGCGGAGCGCGGGATCCGTCACGTCCACGAGCGGGTAAGGCACCGAGATCGAGTCCCCCGCCAGCGACACGGCGAACTGCTTCTCCCAGGTCGGGCTCGACGGGCCGACCTTGATCTCGGCCTCGATGCGCGGGTCGAACGCGTTCGGCTGCGCCGACTGGCCCTCGGCGGCGAGCAGCGCCTCGAGGTGCGCGCCGCTCCCCTCGTCGATGGCATTCTGGATGGTCGCGATGGGGATGCCGCCGTACTGCGCGTCGTGCGCGTGAGCCTCCGCGAACTGCGCCGTGAGCACCCGATCGGACTCCGTGCGCTGCACGAAGCGCTGCGGGAACCAGTGCATCCAGGGGAACTCCAGCTCCTGCATGCGCAAGATCTTCCTCGTGCCGTGGCCGTCGGGCTGGTGGCACGAGCGACAGTCGAACGACGTATTCTCGACGTCCTCCTCGCTGTAAACGCTGAACGCGGTCCAGCCGTGCTCCACCTCTTCGGTGAGCAGGCTCGCGAGATCGCAGCCGCCGTCGTAGTCGCACTGCCGCTCGAACGTGAACAGGTAGAAGTTGTAGTCGCCGGTCGAGAGATCGCGGCTCGCGATCTCGACGAAGGGCTCGCCGCGGACGAAGCCGAGCGCGGTCATCTCTGCCGGCCTTTCGCGCATCTCGGACACGCGCGGAAAGATGATGATGCGCGGATTGACGGCCGAGACGGCCCTCTTCACCAGCGAGGTGGAGTTGCCGGTGAGCGCGAAGGCGCGATCTTCGTCGAGCTTCGCGACCTTGAGCAAGCTGGCGAAGTCGGTGATGCTCGGCCGCGGCGTGGCGCACACCGCCCGGAAGAAGCTGTCACCGCGCGGCGACGCGCAGAACGCGCGGTACTGCGCCTCCCGCGTGGGCAGGCTCCACAGCTCCGGGTCGGGAGCGCTCACGGGCGGCAGCGTGTCCCAGTCGATCGTCGCCTGGTCCGTGGCGAGCTCCTCGCCGATCTCGCCGACGACGCAGCCCGACAGCAGCAGCGAAGCCAGGCACAGGCTCGGAAGGTACTTCATGACGGCCTCCTGCGGCGGGCGCCGAACGTCATCCAACCGGCAATGAGCGCGAAGGCCAGGAGCGGCGCGCGGCGCTCGGGAGGCCCGCCCGCCGCGCTGCAGCCCAGGCCCAGGAAGCCACCGGCCTCGCTCGGCGCCTCGCTCGGCGCCTCGCCCTCGCTCGGCCCCGCGTCGACGGTGCCGTCCAGCTGCTGCACGTAGGCGATGAGCTGCCCGAGCTCGGCTTCGCTGAGCCCGCTGATGAAGGCGTGGCGATCTTCCGGGTTGGCCGTGACGAGGACGTCGCGCAGCGTCGGCGCGGAGCCGTCGTGCAAGTACGGCGCGGTCTCCCACACGCCGTTCAGCGTCGGCGTGTCGATGCCGAGCAGCGGCTCACCGGCGCGCATCCCGGAGGACGGCTTCACGGTGCCCACGTCGTGCAGCTTGCCGCGCGCGCTGTCGGTCCCGTCGGGCCCCGTGTGGCAGAAATCGCAGCCCAGGCGCTTGAAGATGGCGCGACCCGCCACGCCGTCTTCGGTGAGCGAGCCGTCGGGGTTGCGATAGGGGCTCGGCCGGTACGTGTCGAGCGAGCCGAGGAACGCCGCCAGCGCGTCGAGCTCGGGGCTCAGGCCGGCCTTCTTGTCGCCGCGCGGCGTGCCGACGGTCCCCACGGCGAGCTGCTCGGCGGTCAGGAAGCCCTTCCCGCCGAACAGGTGGCGGATGTTGTCGTCCGAGTCCTGGATCTCGTCGAAGCTTCCGCTCCAGTTGACGTTGCCGTGGCCCGTGCCGCGCCGCCCCAGCAGCGAGACGGTGTTGCGGAGCCCCTCCCCCGCGCTGCCGAAGTCCCAGACTCGCCCGTCCTCCGCGCCGTCGAAGTGACATGACGCGCAGCTGATGTAGCCCTGGTCGCTCATGCGGATATCGGCCGAGTTGAAGAACAGCTGCTTGCCGCGCAAGACCTGCGGATCGAGCTTCTCCACGGCGACGGTCGGGATCTCGACCAGCTTCTTGGTGATGAGGTCGTGCGAGCTCACGATGTCGGCGACGTCGTAGACCGTCACCGCGCGGCTGAGCGACGCGTGCACGAACAGCTTGTTGGTTTCGGTCAGCGCCAGGCCGCGCGGCGCGAAGCCCGTCTCCTTCAGCGCGGTCACGAACTCGCCTGTGTAGGCGTCGCGGACCTCCACCAGGGCCGAGCCGGCGACGCTGATGAACGCGTAGTCGCCGAGCGGCGTGAACACGACCTGGTTCGGCAGGTTGCGATCGTCGAGATCGATGCGCCGCGCGACGTCCTCGGCGCCCTCCGCGAGGTTCAGCAGCGCCACGAGCGGTCGCACCGTGTTGTCGTCGGTGAGGTCGAGCCCATCGCGGAACGGACCACGAAAGATGTTGTCCTTCTTGCCCGGCACCCACGCGAACGCGCCGTCGGGCGAGAGCCCCACGGAGAACAGGTAGTTCGGCAGGCCGCGCCCTTGTTGATCGGTGTCCTCCGTCGTGGTGTCCGCGGCGAGCGCGAAGCGCGTGCTCACCTGGAAGGTCGCCGCGTCGATGCGCGCCACCTCGCCGTGGCTGTCCTCGGAGAGGAAGCGCGTGACGTAGATCTGCGAGCCGTCGTGCGACACCGAGACGCCCCGCGGCGTACCGCCGAGCGCGAGCTCGGCCACGACGGCGCCGCTCGCCACGTCCAGCTTCAGCACCTTGCCGACCGCCATCAGCGTCACGTACGCGGCGTCCCCGGTCGGGCTGATCGCGAGCCCCATCGGTTGCGACGCGTACGGCAGCGCGATCTCGCGCTCCACCGAGAGCGACGCGGTGTCGAGGATGGAGACGGAGTGCGCATCCCGGTGCAGCACCCACAGCTTGCCTTGCGCGGTGAGCGCGACCCCGACCGGGCCGCGCGCCACCGGCACCTCCGCGACCTTGGTCAGCGCGCTCGCGTCGAGCACGCTCACGCTGTCATTCTCGTAATTGGCCGTGTAGACCTTCGCGTTCGCCGGGTCGACCACGAGGTCGGTCGAACCCGCCGCGCTGCCCGTGACGAGCGGCCGGTGCACCGTGTGCACGAACGAGACGCTGGTGAACCCGACATCGTCTTTGACCGTCGCCAGCACCGGGTAGTGGCCGGGGGCGGCGTAGGTGTGCACCTGCTGCACGTCGCCGACCGTGAACTCGGTGCGTGTCTCGTCTCCCATGTCCCAGCGCACCTGCACGGGGCCGACCGCGTCGGCGATCGTCAGGTCGAACGTGACGGCCTCGCCGGCGACCGAGGACGCGCGGTCGGCGATGCTGGCCGTGACGGCCAGCGCCTCGGCCGGCGAGGCCGCGACCATGCCTCCGAGCAGGCCGAGGAGCTTCGGGAGCGAGCGCATGACTCAGGGACCGGTCGTGAACGTCGACTTGAACTCGGCCGCGATGCCGTTACCGACGAGATCTTTCATACCGTCCTTCGGCAGGACGATCTCGTAGGTCGTGTTCGGCATCAGGTCCTCGTCGGGGTCGAAGTTGACGATGCCCATGTACAGGCCGAACTTGCCCTTCACCTGCTGCCCGCCGACGGGCCTGACGATGAAGCTGCCGTGGTGAACCGTGGCGATCTCGACGTTGTCGGTGAGGCTGAGGCCGATGCGCGACTTCCTGGACAGCCCCGTCGCCCCGTTCTTCGGCAGCACCGTGTCGACCGCCGGGGGCGTGGTGTCCGGCTCGGTGGAGTGCGCGGCGATGACCATGCCGCGGTAGGGCAGCTCGTCGTCGGCCAGCACCAGCAGGCTGCCGACCGGGATCGAGAACTGGTCGTCGCCGTTCGTGAACTCGAGCCGGCCCCAGACGCGGCTCGTGATCGACATCTTGTGGATGTCGCGCACGTCGATCTTGGAGACGCCCGCATCCGGCCGCAGGTGACCGAGGAACATCGTGCCGTCGGAGAAGCTCATGTACTCGGACCCGGCGGGGTAGCCCTTGGCCCTGAACGCCGAGTCGGGCAGCGTGGCGATGGGTGAATTGGCCGAGCCGATGTCGGTGGGGTCGGTCAGCACGTCCCACACGCGCAGCGGGGACTGCACGTAGACGTGCTTGCCGTACAGGCCACAGATGTAGCTCTTGCTCGGGGTGATGAAGTCGAGCGCGACCGGGTTCATCGGATCGCTGATGTCCATCGTCGCGATGCCGCCGTTGTCCTTGGGCGTCGTGATGACGAGCGTATTGCCCACGGCCCACAGCGGACCGGCGCTCACGCCGCCGAACTGCGAGATCGGGATCTTCTTGACGAATTTCACGTCCTCGGGATCCGCGGCGTCCAGGATGTGCAGGCCCGTGTTGGTGCCGCCGATGTAGATGACGCTGCCCTGCCAGTACATGCCCCAGACGGAGTCGGTGAAGTCCCCGTAGTTGATGCCGTCGAGCTTGACGAGCCTCACGTGACGCGGCGCGCGGGCGTCGGTGACGTCCCAGATGTCGACGCCGGTGCCCGAGGTGGTGACCTGGTAGAACTTGTCGCCATAACGGCCGAGCGAGGTCTGATGCGACTCGGCCTCGCCGACGCCCTTGGGCCCTCCCCTGGGATCGAAGCCAGGGCTCTGCTTGCGCGAGAGCATCTTCGGATTGGCCGGATCGGCGATGTCGTAGAAGACGATCTCGGCGTTGCCGGCGCCTTGAACGTAGCCGTTGACGACGATCGGCTGGTTCTGGTGGTGGCCCGCCTCGAGCGTCGGCGACACCAGGCCATCTCGCCACTTGTCCCGCGGCAGGTTGACCTTGTTCGCCGGCATCGGCGTGTTCGGGATCGTGCCTTCCGGGGCGGTGATCGCGTCCGGCTCGACGCCGACCGGGCCGCCGCCGGTGCCGGTCGTGGCGTCTCCGCCCGAGCCGCTCGTGGCGCCGCCGCTCGTGGAGCTGCTGCTCGTGGAGCTGCTGCTCGTGGCTCCCACCGTGGCCATCGGCGCCCCGCCGCCAGTGCCCGTCGCCACGGAGGTGGTATCGGCGGTGCTGCCGCCGTCTCCCTCCGGCGTCGGGCCGAGGTCGGCGCCGCCGGAGCACGCCGCGAGCAGGGCGGCGAACGAAGGAAAGCCGAGCCAGCGCATTCGTATCGTCTTCGAACGCATCCCTATCCTCTTCTGTAGGCGTAAGTAATGATAGATGGCCAGCCTGCGAAACCTCGAGGCCGGCGGTCCCCCGCCTCTGTCGCGGCGGAAACGACGGGCGCGCATTCACGCGCGGCGCCACGTTGATGGCTTATGTTAACGTTAACATGTGGGATGTCAACCGCGATCGATCCAACTACATCGGAAGCCGATATTTACTGTTAACGTTAACATTTGCGCAAAGCGGCACGCCTTCGCGCCGCGAGGGATGCCATGCACCGCATCGCGTTCGCGGTGCCTGCCTTCAGGCTGGCCCGCATCGCTACGTGATGGGTAGGCGTGCTCGTGGGCCGGCGCGGGCGGCGCGGCGCCCGGTCGTCGGAGGTCACCCAGGCGGCCGCAGGACAGGGCCGCGCGGGGCGCGGGGGCGTCGTGGCGCGTCGGCTACGTCCGCGCCTTCACGCGCTTGACCTTCTTCTTCTCCTTGCGCTCCAGGAGCCGCAGCACCGCCACGGACCTGTCGACGAGCAGGTAGCGCTCGCCCCCTGCCCTCGCCGGCACCGTGCGCGCCGGCTCCGCGGCGGTGCGGGTGTCGATGAGCACCTCCCACCGCTCGCCGAACTCGATCGCGGGCAGCACGAACTCCAGCGGCGAGTGGTTCGCGTTGATGAGCACGAGCAGCGTGTCGCCCGTGATCGGCTCGCCGCGCGGGCCGCACGACCAGAGGGCGTCGCCGCCGAGCAGGTAGCCGATCGCCCGCGCGTTCGGGTGGGTCCAGTCCTCCGGCGTCATCTCGCCGCCGTCGGGGCGGAACCACACGATGTCCTTGAGCCCGCTCCCGTGCACGTAGCCGCCCGAGAAGAACGTCCGCCGGCGCAGCACCGGCTGGCTGCGCCGGAGGGCGATGAGCCGGCAGGTGAACTCGAACAGCTGCCGCCGCCGCTCGTCGAGATCCCAGTCGTGCCACGAGAGCTCGTTGTCCTGGCAGTAGGCGTTGTTGTTGCCGAGCTGCGTCCTGCCGATCTCGTCGCCGGCGTTGATCATCGGCACCCCCTGCGAGAGGAGCAGCGTCGCGAGGAGGTTGCGCTTCTGGCGCTCGCGCAGCTCGACGACCGCCGGGTCGTTCGAGGGGCCCTCGACCCCGTGGTTGTAGCTGTGGTTGTTGTTCGTGCCGTCCCGGTTCCCCTCGCCGTTCGCCTCGTTGTGCTTCTCGTTGTACGAGACGAGATCGTTCAGCGTGAAGCCGTCGTGCGCCGTCACGAAGTTCACGCTCGCGTACGGCCGGCGCCCGCTCGACGCGTACAGGTCGCTCGACCCGGTGAGCCGGTAGCCGAGGTCGGCCGCGAGCAGATCCCCCTTCCAGAAGCGGCGGACCGAGTCGCGGTAGCGATCGTTCCACTCCGTCCAGAGGACGGGGAAGTTGGCGACCTGATACCCGCCCTCGCCCACGTCCCACGGCTCGGCGATGAGCTTGACCCGCGAGAGGACCGGGTCCTGGTGGATGATGTCGAAGAACGAGCTCAGGCGGTCGAAGTCGTGGTGGCCGCGGGCCAGGGCCGACGCGAGGTCGAAGCGGAAGCCGTCGACGTGCATCTCGGTCACCCAGTACCGCAGGCTGTCCATCACCAGCTTCAGCGTCTGGTAATGGCGCGTGTTCACCGTGTTCCCGCAGCCCGTGAAGTCCATGTAGTAGCGCGGGTTGTGCGGCACGAGCCGGTAGTAGGCCCAGTTGTCGACCCCCTTCAGGGAGAGCGTCGGGCCGAGGTGGTTGCCCTCGGCGGTGTGGTTGTAGACGACGTCGAGGATCACCTCGATGCCGGCGGCGTGGAGCGCCTTCACCATCGCCTTGAACTCGGCCACCTGCTGGCCGAGCCGCCCGCTCGACGAGTAGCGGCCCGCGGGCGCGAAGTACGAGAGCGTGTTGTAGCCCCAGTAGTTGATGTGCCCGCGCTCCCAGATCTCGCGCTCGCTCGCCATCTCGTGCACGGGGAGCAGCTCGAGCGCGGTGACGCCGAGCTTCTTGAAGTGGGCGATCGCCGCCTCGGAGGCGAGCCCCGCGTAGCTGCCGCGCAGGTGCGCGGGGACGCCGGGGTGCCGCTGGGTGAACCCCTTGACGTGCACCTCGTAGATGATCGTGTCCTGCCAGCGGGTCGCCGGCGGCCGGTCGCCGTCCCACGCGAAGCGGTGGTCGACGACGACGGACTTCGGCGCGCCCCAGGCGCTGTCGCGGTGGCAGATCTCGAGGTCGTCGAGCGCGGTCGGCGGCGGCGGCGGCGTCGACGCGCCCTGCTTCACGCGCGGCTGGCGCTCGCCCGCCTTGCCCGCGCGGCCGCCCTCGCCCTTCTCGGCCGCCGCGCCGTCGCGCCCCGCGTCCCTGGGCCGGCCGGCGCCGCCGCCGTCGCCGCGCTCGGACGGCCCGCCGCGGTCGTAGGCGAAGAGCGGCGCCTTCCAGTTCGGCTCGCTGGAGAGCGCGTACGCGTACGGATCGACGAGGAGCTTCGCCGGGTTGAAGCGGTGTCCGGAGCGCGGATCGTACGGCCCGTGCACCCGGTAGCCGTAGAGCTGGCCGGGCTTGAGCCCCGGCACGTACCCGTGGAAGACGTGGGCCGTTCGCTCGGGGAGCTCGATGCGCTCGCGCTCCACGACGTCGTCGACGGCCTCGAAGAGGCAGAGCTCGACCTTCGTGGCGGACTGAGAGAACAGCGTGAAGTTGACCCCCTCGCCGTCATAGACGGCGCCGAGGGGGGTCGGCGTGCCGGGCCATATGCGTCTGGTCATCGGAAAAACCTGTGGAGTCGCCCTATTCGCGAAATCGGCGCCGCTGTCGAGACACAAGCGCGGCCGGCTCGATTTTTCGCCTCCAGGGCCCGGATCGCCCGCCGGGATCGGGCGCCGCCCGCCGCCGGGATCAGGCGCCGCCTCCGCGCCTGCCCGGTCCTGCGCCGACGCGCGCAGGCAGGGCCATGACGCGGCGGCGCCGGGGCGGCCCGACGAACAGATGGAGCATCGCCAAGCGCGCGAGCCGGGATAGACTCCGCCCCGAACGCCTGGAGCCAAGCGAAAAACGCCCATGTCTTCTCCCTCTGCCGAAAACCAGTCCCAGGGCTCGTCCCAGAGCTCGCCTCCTCCTTCCGGCGCGCGCCGCCGCATCTCCGGCGTGACGGTGCCGCTCTTCTCGCTCCGCAGCGATCGCTCGTGGGGCATCGGCGAGATCGGTGATCTCCCCGAGTTCGCCGCGTGGATGCGCGGCGCGGGGCTCCGCCTCGTTCAGCTCCTGCCGCTCGGCGAGGTGTCGGGCGGCGAGACGTCGCCGTACATGGCGCTCTCCGCGTTCGGCATCGACCCGATGTACATCTCGCTCTCGGCCGTGCCCGAGCTCCCGCCGGAGCTCTACGGCGAGGCGCTCGGCGACGACGCGGCGGCGCTCGATCGCGCGAAGCAGAGCGCGCGCGTCGACTACGATCTCGTGCGCCGCGTGAAGGGGCGGGCGCTGCGCTTCGCCTTCGACCGGTTCGAGCGGGAGCACCACGCGAAGCAGACGCCGCGCGCGGCCGAGCTGGCCGACTTCGTGAAGCGGCAGTCGGACTGGCTGCCCGACTACGCGCAGTTCCGCGCGTTCAAGGACGGCTTCGGCGGCGTCGCGTGGTGGGACTGGCCCGAGGAGATCCGCGAGCGGAGGCCGGAGGCGCTCGACAGGCTGCGGCAGGAGCGCGCGCGGGACATCCTCTACTACGAGTACGTCCAGTGGCTCGCGCACACGCAGTGGGAGGCGGCGCGCGCGGATCTCCGGGAGAAGGGGGTCGAGATCATGGGCGACCTCCCGTTCATGGTGTCGCGCGACAGCGCCGACGTGTGGGCGCACCAGGACGAGTTCCGGCACGACATGTCGGTCGGCGCCCCGCCGGATCAGTTCGACACGGAGGGGCAGAACTGGGGGCTCCCGCCGTACTACTGGGCCCGGATGCGCGAGAACGGCTTCGCGTGGCTAAGGCGGCGCTGCCGCTACACGGGGCTGCTCTGCGACCGGTTCCGGATCGATCACCTGGTCGGCTTCTACCGGACGTACATCTTCCCGGAGCGCAAGAGCCAGGGGCAGGGGGGCGAGCGGCCCAGGGCGACGTTCGATCCGGCGGAGGAGCCGGAGCAGCGCGAGCACGGCGATCGCGTGGTGCGGGCGATGATCGAGGGGGCGGCGGAGACCGGGGCGCAGCTCGTGGCCGAGGATCTCGGCGCGGTGCCGCCGTGGGTGCGGGCGTCGCTGACGGCGCTCGGGGTGCCGGGGTACAAGGTGCTGATCTGGGAGAAGGACGACGTGGTGTTCCGCAATCCGGCGGAATACCCGCCGCTCTCGGTCGCGTGCTTCGGGACGCACGACACCGACTCGGTGGTGGCGTGGTGGGAGTCGCGGGACGACCGGGAGCGCGCGGGGGTGCTCGATCTGCCGCAGCTCGCGCCGCGGCGGCACGAGTTCGGGCGGGAGTTCACGAAGGAGACGCACCGGGCGCTGCTCGACCTGATCCACGGGTCGAAGAGCGAGCTCGTGCTGCTGCTCGTGCAGGACGTGCTCGCGACGCGGGATCGGGTCAACACGCCGGGGACCGTGGGGCCGGAGAACTGGTCGCTGCGGCTGCCGGCGCCGCCGGCGGAGATGGACCGGGATCCCGAGGTGCGGGGGGCGCTCGATCGGGTGCGGGAGAGCATCGAAGCCAGCGGGCGCGGCTAGGCTCGCCGCGCCAGCGCGCCGGGTACAGAGACGCCCGGCCCGAGGGGGGTGAGCTCGTGCGGGCGCGGGGTGGGGGCCCCGCCGAACTCGCCTGAGCCATGGGCCAGCCGGCTTCGCCGGCTAACCCATGGCTCAGGCTCAAACATCGGCCCATCCCCCACCCCGCGCCCGCACGAGCTCACCCCCCTCGGGCCTACCGCCATGCCGAGGCGTGGCGGACATCAGACCCGTCCATCGACAGCACAGCCCTTCGGGTGTGCGCGGAGCGATCGACTCGCTTGACAGGCAACCGATTGGTTGCATATTGACAGGCAACCGATTGGTTGCATGATGGGGCCGGTGAGCGGCTCGATGGACAAGGTCTTCAAGGCGCTCGCGGATCGGAGCCGCAGGAAGCTGCTCGATCGGCTGCACGCCGAGAGCGGGCAGACGCTGGGACAGCTCTGCGAAGGGCTGGACATGACACGCCAGGCGGTCAGCAAGCACCTGGCCGTGCTCGAGGACGCGAACCTCGTCGCCGTCGTCTGGCAAGGGCGGGAGAAGCTCCACTACCTGAACCCGGCGCCGATCGGCGAGATCTACGAGCGATGGATAGGCAAATACGAGCGTCAGCGCGTGCGGGCGCTCGACGCGCTCAAGCGCGCGCTGGAGGGAGAGAGCAACGATGAGTAAGCCCGAGTTCGTCTACGTCACGTACATCGCCTCGACCCTGGACAAGGTGTGGGAGGCGCTGACCACCGGAGAGTTCACCCGGCAATACTGGGGCGGCAGGACCATCCAGTCCGAGTGGAAGCCCGGGTCCGCCGTGAAGCACGTCAAGGAAGACGGCTCGTTCGACTGGGAAGGCGAGGTCCTCAAGGCCGAACCGCCGAAGCTCCTCGCCTATACCTTCGGCAACGTGCTCGGAGAACGCCCGTCGCGCGTCACCTTCGAGCTCGCCCAGTTCGGCGCGCACGTGAAGCTCACCCTCACCCACGACCAGTTCGCGGAGAACAGCAAGGTGCTCCCCGCCATCAGCAACGGATGGCCCGCCATCCTGTCGAGCATGAAGAGCCTCCTCGAGACCGGGAAGGCCCTCTACCCCGAGTGGCGGTGACCCCACCGGCAGGTGGCCGCACTGCAAATCCATCGACCCGCTGGAAACACCGCTCCGCCCCGCTCGCCCGCGGTTGGGGAGCCCACGCGGCCTGACTCGCTGCGTCGTGGCGGCATGATTCACGCGCTCGTGAAGTACATGCCGGCGAAACATTCCGGAAAACTGCCTCCTCTTACCTTCGCCGTCGAGGAGGCCACCAGTGAACGAAATCAACGCCTCGGACACCACCTGGCTCCTGGTCTCGTCGGCAATGGTCCTGCTGATGACGCCAGCGCTGGCCCTGTTTTACGGGGGCATGGTCCGAACCAAGAACACGCTCAGCACTTTCATGCACAGTTTCTTCGCCATGGGCATCGTGACCCTGGCGTGGGTGACCATCGGGTACTCGATGGCGTTCGCCGAATCCAAGGGCGGGTTGATTGGCGGCCTCGATTACGCGTTCCTGAACGGCGTCGGCACCGAGCCGCGCGCCGGGACGACCGTGCCTCACCTCCTGTTCATGGCGTTCCAGATGATGTTCGCCATCATCACGCCGGCGCTGATCTCGGGCGCCTATGCCGAGCGCATCAAGTTCTCCTCATACGTGGTGTTCACGCTGCTCTGGTCGCTCGCGGTCTACAGCCCCATCTGCCACTGGGTCTGGAACCCGGGCGGCTGGCTCCTCGCGCGCGGCGCGCTCGACTTCGCCGGCGGCACCGTTGTGCACCTCGCCTCGGGCGCGAGCGCGCTCGTGATGGCGATCGTGATCGGCAAGCGCAAGGGGTACCCGACGCGCAAGATCGTGCCGCACAACCTCACCATGACGCTGCTCGGCGCCGGCCTGCTGTGGTTCGGCTGGTTCGGCTTCAACGGCGGCTCCTCGCTCGCCGCGAACGGGCTCGCGTCCGTCGCGTTCGTGAACACGCACATCGCGGCCGCCATCGGCGCGCTCGCGTGGGCGCTCATCGAGGCCGTGCGCTTCGGCAAGCCGTCGCTCCTCGGCGTCGCGTCGGGCCTCGTGGCGGGCCTCGTCGCCATCACGCCGGCCGCGGGCTTCGTCGGGCCGATGGCGTCCGTCGCGATCGGGCTCGCGGCGGGCGCGGTGTGCTACGGCGCGGTGATGCTGAAGGGCAAGCTGGGCTATGACGACAGCCTCGACGCGTTCGGCATCCACGGCGTGGGCGGCCTGCTCGGCGCCCTGCTCACCGGCGTGTTCGCCTCCAAGGTGTGGAACTCGGCCGGCCAGGACGGCCTCATCAAGGGCAACTCGGCGCTGCTCACCGAGCAGGTGATCGCCGCCGCGGTCGCGGCCGGCTACGCGGCGCTGGTCACCTTCGTGCTCGTGAAGGGCATCAACGCGGTGATGGGCTTCCGGGTCGACCCCGAGACGGAAGACGAGGGCCTCGACGGCATCCTCCACGGCGAGGAGGCCTACGCGCTCGGCGAGGGCAGCGCGCACGCGGTCGAGTCGATCCCCCCGACCTCCTCCGCGCCCGCTCCGTCGCCGGTCTTGGCGCGCGAAGGCGCCTGATCCAGCGCAGCGGAAGCGCGCCCGCGAGGGCCGCCTGGCGAGAGCCGGGCGGCCTTCGCCGCTTTGTCCCCCCGCCCTTCGCTCCGGGGCGCCGACGCCGCCTCAGCTCGCGGCGCGCAGCCACTGCCGCGACAGCTCGAGCACGCGCGCGTTCTCGGGGATCTCCCCGAGGAAGCTCCGGCGGTGCGCCGCGGGCAGCCGCTCCGCCCGCGCGCGCAGCCGCTCGCCCACGCCGGCGATCGCCGCGCACGCGGCCTCGCGCTCGCCCGCCGCGTGGAGCGCCTCCGCGTGGACGAGGCGGGCGAACGTGCCCTTGTAGCCGGGCGCGCCCCAGCGATCGTGCGCCGACACCACCTCCGTCGCCGTGGCGAGCGCGTCCTCGACGCGGCCCGCGGCGAGCCGGATCGAGGAGAGCAGCGCCCGCGCGCCCGCCTGCTCCAGCGGCAGGAACGCGAGCAGATCGATCGCGGTCAGCGCCTCGCGCTCCGCCGCCTCGAGATCGCCCTCGCGGCGGAGCAGGCTCGCGAGCGCCCAGCGCGCGAACCCCTGCTGCAGCGGGTTGCGCCGCTCCAGCCCCATCCCGAGCATCGCCCCCGTCTCGTCCCGCGCCCCGTCGAGCGCGCCGCGATCGATCAGCATCTCGATGCGCAGGAACGTCCGCAGCCACGACACCGGGCCGAGCTCCTCGCCCGCGGACATCGTCTCGAACAGCTCGCGCTCCGCCCGGTGGAGATCGCCGAGCAGCCGGGCGTTCATCCCGATCGCCACCTGCGACACGATCGACCCGCGCCAGTAGCCCGCCTGCACGAAGCTCGCGCGCGCCGCCTCGGCCTGGCACAGCCCCGCCCACAGATCCCCGTCCCGCCACGCCTCGTGGAACGCGTGCGCGATCTGCAGCCACCCGCGCGCCACGGGCTCGCGATCCGCGACCGGCTCCGCCACCTCGCGCACCCGCCGCGTCAGCGCCTCGGCCAGCCGGAACTCGCCCAGCTGGGCCGCGTAGTAGCTCCCCACCCCGAGCGCGAACGCCGCCACCCCCGTCGCCTCCGGCGCGAGCTCCACCGCCTGCAGCGCCCGCACCGTCGCCGTGAACTCGTCCATCCGCCCGAGGTGGATGTCGGCGGTGATCTTCGCCGGCACCGTCCGCACCCACGGCATGCTCCCGGGCGTCAGGAAGCGCTGCGCCTGCTCGAGGTAGAGCAGCGCGTAGTCCCACTCGCTGCGCCACGCGTGCACCTCCGAGAGCACGCCGAGGAGGCTCAGCTGCACCGCGTCCGGCACGCCGCACTCGAGCCCGCGCCGGGCGCGCGCGATCGCCGCGTCCGCGTCGCTCCCCCGCAGCGCCTGCTCGGCCGCGCGCAGGTAGAAGCTCCCCGCGCGCAAGAGGTCGAGCCCCCGCTCGTAGTGCTCGGCGAGCATCGTCGGATCGCTCGCGCCGTTCTGCTCGAGGAACGCCGCCGCGAGCCGGTGCCCGAGGACGCGATCGGTGTCCGTGAGCATCTCGTAGGCCCCCTCCCGCAGGAGCGCGTGCCGGAACATGAACTCCTCGTCCCCGGGGACCCGGCTCTCCTTGCGGCGGACGATCACCTCCCCGTCGCAGAGCTCCGAGAGCACGTCGTGCGGAGCGGCCCACGGCTCCGCGCTCCCGAGCAGCGCCTCGACGCCGCCCCGCCAGAAGACGTCGCCGAAGACGCTCGCCGCGCGCAGCACCTTGCGCGCGTCGCCGTCGAGCGCGGCGAGCCGCGCCTGGACCATCGCCAGCACCGTCTCCGGCAGCACGTCGCCCTTGCCCTCGGCCACGGCCCGGATCAGCTCCTCCAGGTAGAACGCGTGGCCGTCCGCGTGCGCCACGAGGCGCGCCACCGTCGCCGCGTCCAGCTCCTCGCCGAGCGCGTGGCGCACCAGGCGCTCGCACGCCTTCTTCGGCAGCTTCGTGAGGTGAAGCACGCTGAGCGCGCGCCCGCTCCAGAGCGACGGGAACAGCTCGCGGACCTCGGGGCGCGCCAGCCCGAGCACCATGAACGGCTGCTCGCCGAGCGCGCCGAGCACCGCGTCGACGAAGCGCACCGTCGGCAGATCGCCCCAGTGCAGGTCCTCGAGCACGAGCAGGACGGGGCGCGCCGACGTCTCGGCGGCGAGGAAGTCCTCCCACGCGCGGCGCATCTGCTTGCTCATGGTCTCCGCGTCGTCGCGGGCCGCCCGCAGCAGCGCGCTCTCGGCGCCCGGGAACGGGACGCCGGCGATCTCCCCGAGGAACACGGCCACGCGCTCGCGGTCGGGGCCGGGGACGTGCCGCGCGACCCGCGCGACGATCTTCTGCTGGCGGGCGGCGGCCGCCTCGCCGCCGTGGATGCCGCACGCGCCGCGGATCGCCTGCCCGAGCAGGCCGAACGCCGAGCCCACGCGCAGCGCGTCGCCGCAGCCGGTCCAGATCTCGACCGGGCCGCCCTCGGCGCGGAGCGCGCGCGTGAACTCGTGGGCGATCCGGGACTTGCCGACGCCGGGGGGCGCCGTCACGAGCACGGCGCGGGCGACCGGCATCTCGACGCACTCGGCGAAGATCGTCTGCAGCGTGAGCAGCTCGCGATCCCGGCCGACGCACGCGCTCGCCCTGCCGAGCAGCGTCTGCGCGCCGCCCGCGAGGTCGCGCTCGCCGTGGAGCTCTCGCCGCTCGCCCTCGCCGGACACCTCGAACCGCGCGCCGAGGAGCCGGGCCGTCACGTCGTCGATCGCGATCGGCGGCGCGCGCGTGTCGGGATGCCGCTGGACCGCCCGCCGCGCCTCGCAGGCGCCGAGCAGCCGCGCGGCCCGATCGATCGCCTCCCCCATCGGCAGCTGCCGCGCCATGTGCGCCCGGCCCGTGGAGAGCGCCATCGGCCGGGTCGGGGCCAGCTTCCGCAGCGCCAGCGCGCAGCGCGCCGCGTGCGCCGCCTGATCGGTCGCGTCCCGGCTCGCGACGATGGCGATCACCGCCGAGCCGTCGGCGAGCGCCTCCATGTGCCCGCCGTGCGCCTGCACGACCTGCCGCAGCTGCGCGTCCACGGTCACCTGCAGCGTCTGGTCGAGCGGCGCGGTGTCGGCCTCGACCGGCGCCGGCTCCTTCCCCACGAGCAGCACGGACAAGAGCCGCAGCTCGCTCGAGGTGAGCGCCTCGGGGCGCTCCGACGCGACCCCGCGCGGGGGCCCGCAGCCGGCGGACCGCAGGGTGCTCAGGATCACGGCGACGGTCGCGCCGTCGCTGAGGCGCTCGTCCGGCTCCTTCGCGAGCATCAGGTGGATCACCGCGTCGAGCTGCGGGGGGACCTCGGGGCGGAGCGAGCGGACCGCGGGGACCTCGCCGAACAGGATCTTCGCGAGGATCGCGGGGATGTTCTCGCCGACGAACACGGGGCTGCCCGTGAGGCACTCGAAGAGCACGCAGCCGAGGGCGAACACGTCGGCGCGCGGCGTGAGCGCGTTGTACCCGACGCGCGCCTGCTCCGGGGCCATGTAGGCCGGCGTCCCGAGGGCGACCCCCGTCAGGGTCATCGGCGTCGCGTCGAGCCGGCGCGCGATCCCGAAGTCGAGGATCTTCACCTGGTCTATCTGCCCGTCGACGAGGAACAGGTTGCTCGGCTTGAGATCGCGGTGGACGACGTCGTGGGCGTGCGCGGCCGCGAGCGCCTCGCCGGCCTTCACCCCGAGCGTCAGCGTCTCTTCGATGCTGAGCCGGCCGCGCAGGAGGCGCCGCGCGAGATCCTCGCCTTCGAGCCACTCCATGGCGAGATAGGACTTGCCCGACGAGGCCCTCCCGTGGGCCACGTGCCGCACGATGCCCGGGTGGGAGAGCTCCGACAGGAGCCTTGCCTCCCGCTCGAACCGCGCCTCGTGCGCGCCCTCGCCGAGCACCACCTTGAGGGCGACCGTCTCGCCGGTCGCCCGATCGAGGGCCCGGAACACCTCCCCCATGCCGCCGGAGCCAGCGCGCGTGAGGAGCTCGAACCGCTGCCCGACGACGTCGCCGACGCGCATGAAAGAAGTATTGCCCGGCTGCCGATGCGATGTCCAGCGCGCGAGAAGGAGAGTCGGTCGCTCGTACGGTCCTCGTACGGTTCCTCTCGCGGCGCTCGCCGCTCTGCTTGCAATCCTCGTAGAATTTCTCGCTCTACGTCTCTCGTGCTCGACAATCACGCTGGCAGCCGACATGCACGTTCATGACGTGCTTATGTCCAGGCGTGTCCACGCCGAGCGAGCGTGGGAGTCCACAGCGCTGCGCGCGCGCTCAGCGCGGCCTGTGGAGTGTCACTCCGATCCTCGGCGACGGCGCGGCTCCGGCGGCGGCGCCTCGTCGTTACGTCTCGTGCGGAGCGCGCGGAGCCCGTCCGGCGCGAGGTCCTCGAGCGCGGACGACAGCGACTGATGCGTGGACAGATCGCCGAGATCGATATCGAGGGCGACCAGGCTCATCGCGATCTCCGGGCGCACGCCGACCAGGATGACACGGGCGCCGAGCAGGGCAGCCGCGCGGTGGATCTGCTCCAGCGCGTGGGCGGCCGGGGCGTCGACGCGCGGGACGCCGGTGATGTCGAGCAGCACGCAGCGCGCCCGGTGCCGGTTCACGCCCTCGACCACGCGCTCGAGCACCTCCCGGGCGCGGCCGGTGTCGAGCTCGCCGATGAGCGGGACGAGGAGCACGCCGCGCAGGAGCGGGATGAGCGGGCAGCCGAGCTCGCGCACGGCGGCCGAGAGCGCGCGCTCGCGCAGATAGGCCTCCTCCAGGCTCGCGTGCTGCTCGGAGAGCGACTGCATCAGCGCGTCGCGCTCGAGGGCCGCGCTGAGGAGCGCGCCCCAGATCGCGACGGTGCCCTCGTCGCCGGCGCTCTCGATCGAGCCCGGGCCGACGATCGCGAGGACCCCCCAGTCGCGGTGGAGCGTGCGAATCGGCTGGAGGGTCACCATGAATGGGCCGCCGGCGGTCGAGGACGGCAGCAGCTCGGCGGGCGGGAAGGCCTCTCGCGCGTAGACGTCGCCGAGGGCGGGAGTCGGGGTGCCATCGCGGCTGTAGGCGCCGGTGACGACGAGCCGCTCGCGGGTCGTCGGGTCTTCCCAGAGCCCGAGGCACCCCCAGACGGCGGTCGTCGAGTCGAGCCAGGAGAGCGAGCGGGACTCTTCCTGGGTGCCGCCGAGCAGCGCGAGGCTCACCTCGTGATCGGACCGCACGACCACGCCGAGCTCCTCGACGAACTGCCGCTCGGCATCGATCCGGGCCAGGGTGAGCGAGAGGCGCAGTCGCTCCAGGAGCTCCTCGACGCGCGCCTCGGCCGACTCCGCAGCTTCGGCGGTCCACCCCCCGCGCGGGCGGCGGTGCCGGCCGAGGAGGCGGGCGATCCCCATCAGGCTCTCCACGTCGGGCGTGAGGCGGACGGCCTGCTGGCAGGCCTCGTCGATCGCGTCCGACGGAGGGGGGCTCGCGCCCTCGAGCGCCGCGAGGTGCCCCTCGATCACCGTGGCGACGCCGGGCCACACGGCGGCGGGGGGCGTATCGGACGGGAGCGGATGGCCGATGAGCAGCTCGACCATCTGCCGGGCGAGGACGTCGCCGGCGACCTCGTCGGGCGCGCCGCCCCGCCGGTGGAGGAAGCCCTGGAGCAGGTTGCACCCGCAGGTCCGCCGCGGGACGAGCGCGGTCGGCGCGAGCACGGGCCCGGGCGGGACGGCCTCGCCGGCGAGCTGCGCCAGCACGAGATCGCACGCGATCTTCCCGAGGCCGTCGAACCGCTGGCGCACGGTGGTCAGGGGCGGGGTGGACCACTGGGCCTCGGTGATGTCGTCGAAGCCGACGATCGCGAGATCGTCGGGGATGCGGCACCCCGCGGCCTGGAGGACGGACATCATGCCGAGCGCGTTCTTGTCCGTGGCGACGACCGCGGCGGTCAATTCGCCCCGGCGCGCGAGGACGGCCTCTGCGGCCTTGGCGCCGCCGGATTGCCAGTTGTTCTCGGCCTCGAAGACGAGCCCGGGGTCGAAGGGGATCCCGCTCTCGGCGAGCGTCTCCTTGTAGCTCTCCAAGCGCTCGCGGATGTCGTCCTGGTCCATGAAGCCGACGTAGGCGATGCGCCGGTGCCCGTGCTCGACGAGGTGGCGCACCGCGGCGCGCATGCCTTTGCGGTTGTCCGGCATCACGGTCGGGCAGCCCGCCTCGGGGGCGCAGGTGCTGATCGTGACGAGCGGGACGCGCGCCGCTGCGAGCCGCTCGATGCCGTCGGTGGCGAGCACGACGATCCACCCATCCACCTGGTCCCGGGCGAGCGAGGGAGCCTGGATGAAGTCGGGGGTGCCGCAGATCACCACGACGCGGTGGCCGCGCTGCTGCGCCGCCTGGTGGACGCCCTTGAGGATGGCGCTGAAGTAGAAGCCGTCGAGGAAGGGCGTGAGGACGCCGATGGTGGTCGGGCGGGAGGGCATGGGGGGTGCGCGCGCGCTCCGGGCGTCCGCATCGTCGCGGTCCGGGCGTCGGCATCGTCGGTGCTCATCCTACCGGACATCGAACCACCGGAGGAGCGCCCCGGCGGCGAGATCGCCTCACGCGATGAGCGCGAATCGTGCTCCCCACCCGCGGCGCGAAGCGCGCTGAGCCGCGCGGAACGGCGGGGCATCCGCCGCCTCGCCAGCGTCGGCGCGCGGCCCGCGAGCCTTCCCCACCTGGGTCTCCTCGTGTACACGCGATGGAAGCGAACCAGCATCGGCGCCCGTAAATCCCGTGTGACTTGTGATCTACCCGCGTGTACACAGGCCCCCCACAATTTGGCGACTGAGCTAACATTCTCTCCGTCATGACGCGCCGCACCATACGAAGTCGCCCCCTCCCCCGCCGCGAGCCCGGTCCGCCGGCGCGAAGGGGGCGGCGATGAGCGAACCGGCCGTACGTACGCTGATGTCGGTCCTCGGCGCCTGCGTCGCGCTCGCCCCGGCCGGGGCGTGGGCCCAGGAGTGCGACCGCGGCGCCGCCGACGTGTCGTGGGTGCGCCTCGCGGGCGCGGAGGCGCAGTGCCCTAGCGCGGCCCAGTTCCGCGCCGAGATCTCGCGGCGGCTCGGGCGCGATCTCGTCACCACGGGCAAGGTCGCCTCGATCGAGGCCATGGTGCAGGGGCAACCCGGCGCCTGGTCGGCCACGATCCGGACCCAGCTGTGCGACGGCGCCCCGCCGACCGTCCGCGAGTTCTCCGACCACGGCCAGAGCTGCGACGGGATCGTGGCGGCGGCGGCGGTGCACATCATGCTCACCACCGATCCCGAGGCCGCCCTCTCCCCCCCGGCCGAGGCCCCCCCGCCGCCGGCCGCGGCGCCGGCGCCGCCTCCTCCTCCGCCGGCCGCCGTGCGGCCGCCGAGCCCGCCGGCGGCCACGCGGTCGCCGGAGCCGCCGTTCCCCTGGCCGGCCGAGACCCGGGCCGCGCCGCCGCCGGCCGAAGATCCGCCGCCCGTCGGGATCTCGGTCGCCTGGCGCGGGTTCGCCTCGGTGGGCCTCGTCCCCTCGCCCGGCGCCGGCGTCGCCCTCTCGGGCGAGTGGGCGGTCCTGCCGCGGTGGACCCTCGAGACCGGGGCGCTCTGGCTCCCGGAGCAGCACGCGACCCAGCGGACGTTCGCCTTCGGCCTCACCGCCGGCTGGCTCGGCGGGTGCCTGGAGGCGGTCCGGAGCCGATCGCTCGCCCTCGGGCTCTGCGGCCGCGTGGTGGCGGGCGCCATCCACGCCGTCGTCTACGGGGACGAGCAGATCACCCCGACGATCCTGCCGACCGACGTCGGCTCGCGGGCCTGGCTCAGCCTCGGGGCCGGCACCCGGCTCGGCGTCCGCATCGTCGGGCCGCTCCGGCTCGAGACCGGGATCGATCTCTTCGTTCCGATGACACGGTACAGCTTCCAGCTGCAGGACGGGCAGCCGGCGGGCTTCGAGCAGCCGGCCGTCGGCGGCGCGGCGTTCGCGGGGGTCGGGGTCACCTTTTGATGAAGGATCCCCCGGCTGGCAGCATCCACCAGACCGTGGAGCAAGCTTTACGAGCAGAGGTCCTGGGCGACGCCAAGCAGTCGCCGCGGAGCCTCGTCGCCCTACACGCCGAGCACGGCGGATTCGTCTGGGCCACCCTCCAGCGGTTCGGCATCCAGCATCCGGACCTGGAAGATGCCTTCCAGGACGTCTTCATCGTCGTCCAGCGGCGGCTCCCGTCCTTCGACTGGGCCTGCCCCATCACGACCTGGCTCTTCGCCATCTGCCGCCGCGTCGCCGCGTCGCACCGCCGCCGCGCGCACACGCGGCGGGAGCGCCTCGGCGAGGTGGTGGACGACGTGCCGGACTCCGCGCGCGGCCCCGAAGAGATCACCTCCCAACATCAAGCGAGATTGCGGCTCGATGGCATCCTCGAGGCCATGGATCTCGACCGAAGAGCCGTGTTCGTCATGTTCGAGATCGAAGAGATGCCCTGCAACGAGATCGCGAGCCTGGTCGGCGTCCCCGTCGGCACCGTATACTCGCGCCTCCACGCAGCACGGAAAGAGTTCGCCACGCTGTTGAAGAAGAGCGAGTCCGAGCGCGCGCGCAGGGGGGTCCAATGAGCGATCCGAAGCGATGGAAGCAGGAAGGTGGCGGCGCCCCGCTGGGAGCGCGCGAGCTCCTCCTCGCCGCCTCGCGCCCGCGCCCGATGACGTCCGCCGAGCTCGCGCGCACCGCGGCCCGGGTGGCGCCGCTCGCGACGAGCGCGGGCGCCGGGGCGACGGTGCCGATGTGGATCAAGGGGATCTTCCTCGCGGTGGGCCTCGGCGCCGGCGGGGCCGGGCTCTACGCCGCCCTCGACGACGGCCGGAGCGCCGCCGCGCCGCTGACGGACCTGCCGCTGGAGCAGCTGTTCTCGAGCGCGCGGGGCGGCCTGCCCGCCGCCGCGCCGCCGCCCGCGCCCGAGCCGGCGCCCGCGCCGGCGGCGGAGCCGGCGCCCGCGCCCGTCGCCCGCCGGGAGGCGCCGCGGAACGCCCGGCCGGCCGCGCCGGCGCCCGACGCGATCGCCGCGGTGGACAACGACGACCTGGTCCGGGAGTCGAACCTCGTCGACCAGTCGCGGGCCGCGCTCGCGCAGGACCCGGCGGCCGCCCTCGCCGCGCTGGCCCGGCACGAGGCCGATTTCCCCAAGGGACGGCTCGCCGAGGAGCGGGAGTTCATCGCGATCCGCGCGCTGATGCGCCTCGGGCGCGCCGACGAGGCGCGGGCGCGGGCGGCGGCGTTCGTGGCGCGCTACCCGTCGAGTTCCTTCGCCGAGCCGGTGCGCCGGATCGTCAGCGCGACGCCGTGACGCCCTGACGGCCCGAGGGCCGCGAGGCCGCGGCGCCGCGGCGGGCTGACGAGCGACGCGCCCCTCACGATTTCGTGAAGGGCCAGCGGGCTCGGCAGCATTCACGGGGCATGTGGCGATCCTCGACGAGGACGGGCCGGTGCGCCGCGCCCGGCGCCCGGGCTGGCCCCCCGGCCGCGGCCGTCGTCCTCCCGGCGGCCTCCGCGCAACCGCCCGCCGCGTGCCCGACCGACGCCGCCGTCATCGGTCGGGAAGCTGAGCCCCGCCGACGACGGCCATGGCGGCGAGATCCGTACACCGCCCCATGAACATGAGCGTTCGCGGGACAGGCATCTTCCTCGACAGGGAGCTCTCCCCTATCGACGACCGCGGCCCGGGCAGCGAGGGTCGCGCGCAACTACGCTTCACGCACGAGCTCCATCCGACGTTCGAGCACATGAACGGCGAATCCCTCGTCCACGCCAGCGACGATGATCTCCGGGTGTTCATCGACGGCCGATCGGCGCCGCACGCGCGGCGCCTGGCATGTCACGGACACGACATCGGATAAGGCTTGCTCGGGACGTAAATACCACTATTGTTCAGCCCGCGTTCACGGGCAGCCGCTCCGGGAGATGAGGGCGTCACTTCGCCTCATCGCAGAGCCGTAGGCACGACGCCATCCATGCGCGTCGTGCCCCGCTCGGGCGCGCGCTCGACTCGTGTCTTCGCAGGTCGACGCGCGCGCTCGTCCGCGATCGTCGGGCTCTGTCCGCACGTCCATCCATCACCCGGGAGCGCGCGCGCCAGAGCGCGGGCTCCGTCGTTTGTCGTCGTCGTTCTCAGGAGGTTTCATGTTCTCTAAGCCGTCGAGTTCGAGCAATCCGGTGCGCTCTCATGTTGGCTCTGCCCCCGCCGGAGCGCTCCGACGGGCGCGGCGCGCCGCGCTGATCTCGCTCGCGATGCTGCCGGTCTCCTGCGCGGATCTCTCGCCGACGGACGGCGATCCGGCCGATCTCGCGGAGGGCGACACCGCGTCCGCCGCACAGGAGCTCTCGCTGGCGTTCCCGATCGAGGGGCGCAAGTCGCTCGTCGTCACGAACGCCGATATCCTCAGCGCGTTCACGCTGAAGGACGTGCTCCAGCAGCTCATCGATCAGGCGGGCGTCAGCCTGACGCCCCTCCAGCTGTTCCAGCAGCTCATGGACACGAACCGGAAGGCCGCGGACGGGCTCGGGCTCGGCCCGAACTGCGATGACGTGGTGATCCCCGGCTCGGACGGGTCGATCAACGGCTGGCCGATCGACTGCCCCCGCGCCGTGGGCTTCGAGGCCGACCGGGATCCCTTCGCCGACGAGACCGCCGACAACGCGTACGTCGCCACGACCCTGTCGAACCGCTTCGACCTCGCCCCGCCGGACGGCGCCAACTGCGGTGAGTACCGCGTGGTCTTCGCGAGGCGCTCGGGCATGACCCCGGGGGCGTTCCAGCTGCGCAACTTCATCATCTTCGAGGCCCGGCTGCCCAACCCGACGCCGAGCCTGGGCCGGGAGGGCTGCCGCCCGGTCGTCGATTTCTGGTACGGCCTGTCCGACCCGTCGGAGACCCTCGCGGACCGGCGGGACGCGCTGCACGACTTCTACTTCGAGGGGCTGCCCGGGTTCGAGCCCGTCATCCACATCGATCATTACGGTCAGAACACAGGGCCGTTCGGCGGCCAGATCCGGACCAACGAGTTCCTCTTCGCCCCCGAGGTCGTCGGGGATCCGCCCGTGCCCTTCACGACGTGGAACCTGCGGGAGTTCAGGCTCCTGCACACCGGCTCCGGGACGAGCGCCACGCTGGTCGCGACCCCGTCCTTCGTGAAGGACACCCCGGCCGCGCCGCTCTTCGATCCCGCGTCGACCGACGCGCGCGCCGTCACCTTCCGGAACACGTCGTTTCCGAGCCTGGTGGAGCGGCTCGCCGCGGCCGACGACATCAACCGCTTCGCGTTCGAGCCGGGCTACCCGACGACCATGAACGCCGGGGAGAGCCAGATGATCGGGCTCCAGAACAACTACTTCGCCACGTTCGGCAGCGGGACCTCGGCGCTCAGGACCAGCATCCAGAACAAGCTCACCGCCATGGGCAGCACGCTCACGCCGGACCAGATCGTCGGGCGCGCGTTCTCGCTGTCGTGCAGCGGGTGCCATGAGCCCATCGGCGACGCCACGGGCTCGCCCACCGTCGATCTCGACCTCGGCACGACGGATACGCTGGCCAAGACGGCCCCGTTCGTCCAGACGACCGAGCAGCTCGAGAGCGACCCCATCGAGGGCGGGCAGCGCTTCGCCATCTCGGAGGCGCTCACCGAGGTGTTCATCCCGTTCCGGGAGAACGTGATGGCGGACTTCCTCCTCAACAACCCGATCCTCGGGTTCGAGAAGCCGGGCGCGTGGACGTCGACGCAGGCCCAGCTGTCGCTCCACACGGGCCGCGCAGTGGAGGGCATCTCCTCCCTCCAGATCCTGACGCCGGGCACGTTCCACGCGGTCGTCAGCCCGAATTTCAGCACCGCGGGGCTCACGATCGGCAACAAGATCACGGTCGACCTCTTCGTGTCTCCCGCGCAGCCGAACCCGAGCTGGGTCGGGAACGTCGAGGTGCTGATCTCGATCCCGTCGGCCGGCATCAACAACGAGTGGGCCGGGAACGTGCCGCTCACGCCGATCACGCGGGGATCGTTCCAGAGGCTCCAGTTCGCCTCGCTGGCGACGGCGACAAAGAACGCGCTGAGCGCAACGCCGCGGCCCACCGACGTGAAGCTGCAGTTCAACTTCAACGTGACCACCAACTCGGGGCCGTACTACCTGGATAACGTCCGGTTCGAGAATTAGCGGGGGCGGGCGCTCGCGAAGGCGAGCGCCCGCTCAGGAAGAGGCGCCGGTGCTCTCCCCCCCGACCGGCGTCCTCTTCCTTTTTTCTTTTGTGGCCCACGCGCGCCCGCGCACGGCCACGCCGCGGGGCGCTCGCTCGACCCAGGAACCTTCGCGTGGGATTTCGTTTCCCGGGGCACAGGGCCGGGAAATCCGTGCTCCCTGCCGATCGGATGAAGGACAACCGCGGTCGCACCATCCAGGGATCAGGTGGCATGAGCGACGACCGGAACGGCGTGGGAGGTCAGGGCAGATGCGGTGCCAAGGCCCGATGGGGCGCCGTGCAGGTGCATGTAGGCACCAGGGAACGCCATGACACCCACCGTCTCCGCAGGCTCACGCGCAGGAGGGCCGCAGCAGCGATCCGTCGGACACAGTCCGCCAAGACGGACAAATCATCCGTTATAGTGGACAAGAGCCGTGGGCTTTGTTATGACGCGTTCATGTCAGGCATTGCCATCATCACTGGAAGTGTTTCCGCCCGTTCGAAGACGGCCGCGCTGGCCGCCCGGATCGCGGCGCGGCTCGGGCGCGAGGGGTTTCGCGTCACCACCGTCAACGTCCGCGATCTCCCCGCCGAGGACGTCCTCTTCGGCCGCGTCGATTCGCCCGCCGTCGCGGACGCGGTGCGGATCGTCGCGGAGGCGGCCGGCGTCGTCATCGCGACGCCCATCTACAAGGCCTCGTACACGGGCGCGCTCAAGGCATTCCTCGACCTCCTGCCGCAGTTCGGGCTCGCGGGGAAGGCCGTGCTGCCGCTCGCCACGGGGGGGACGCTCGCGCACGTGCTCGCCATCGATTACGGGCTCCGCCCGGTCCTCCAGTCGCTCGGCGCTCGGCACGTGCTCGCCGGGCTCTTCCTCCTCGACAAGGCGCTTCGGCTCGGCGAGGACGGCGCGCTCGAGATCGATGACGAGCTCGGAAGCAAGCTGGAAGAGGTCGTGAGGCCCTTCATTGACAGCGTGCTCCGCGAAGGCCTCCCGCTCCCGGCGCGCGACGTGGCCGCCTGAGGTCCGGCCGGGGAGGAGGGCGGCGAGCGGCGCCCTCCGGTTCGATCGCTCGATCCCACGGAAGCGCAAGACACCAGCCAACAACTCCCGGTGCTTCGAGGTAGACCATGCGCTTGCTGACCCTCCCCACCCCGGAATCGACCACGGCCCCGACCGAGCGCGCCACGGCGCTCGCCTTCGAGGACCGCCGATCGCACCAGCTGCTCCAGCGCGTGAAGCAGGCGGCCGCGGGCGACGCGGCCGTGCTCCTCGCCGGCGAGACCGGGACGGGAAAGGAGATCCTCGCGCGCTACGTGCACGAGCTCGGCGCGCGCCGCAGCCGGCCCTTCGTCGCCGTGAGCTGCGCGGCGCTGTCGCCCGCGCTCGCGGAGAGCGCGATCTTCGGAGTCGAGCGCGTCGAGCGCGTCGAGCATGGGAGCGGCGCGAGAGGCCCCGCCCCGAAGCGCAGCCTGGTCGAGGCCGCCGAGGGCGGCACGCTCTACCTCGACGAGATCGGGTATCTCCCGGTCGGCGCGCAGGACAGGCTGCTGCGCTTGCTGCAGGATCGCGAGGTCGTCCGGCTCGGCGCGCGGCAGCCGGCGCCCGCCGACGTGCGCGTCATCGCCGCCGCCAGCGTCCCGCTCGAGGACATGGTCGCCGTCGACAGGTTCCGTGAGGACCTGCTCTCCCGGCTCTCCGGCGCGGCGATCGCGGTGCCGGCCCTGCGCGAGCGGCCGGGCGACATCCTCCCGCTCGCCCGGCATTTCCTCGCCATGTACGGGCGCCGCCTCGGCCCCGCGCCGTGCGTGCTCGCGTCGTCGGCGATGGAGCGCCTGCTGGCGCACCCGTGGCCGGGCAACATCCGCGAGCTGGAGCACGTCATTCAACAGGCGCTCCTCGTCTGCCGCGCCGGCCGCGTGACAGGGAGCGATCTGCGGCTCGCGAGCCTCCCCCCCAAGGCGCCTCCGCCCGCGCTCCCCGGCGCGTCGAGCGGCGTCGACGCGTGGATGGCCACGCTCGAGAGCGCCATCACCGCCCTGTTCGAGGGCGACTTTCCCAACGTGCACGAGCGCGTCGAGGAGATCGTGACCCGCGCCGCGTACCGCCGCTGCGAGCGCAACCTGGGGCACACGGCGAACCTGCTCGGCGTCACCCGCGACCTCGTGCGCGCGCGTCTCTTGCAATCCGGCGAGCTCGCGGCGCCCCCCACGTCGGAATCCCCAGCATCGCTGTCGAGGGCCGGGGAGGCGCGCGCGGCGGTGCGAGAGCTCCTGGCCCCCGAGCCCTGACCGCGCGCCCGCGCCGCGCGCGGTCACGGCCCGGAGCAGCCCGGCGGCGCGCGCGACGCGCGCGACGCGGCGCTCTGGCCCGCTCAGCTCTGCGACCGCTGGGGGAGGATGTCGTTGGCGATCACCTCGCCGAACGGCCCCGTGAGGTTGGTGCGGACGTCAGGCCCCTTCCGCGCGACGGAGAGCCGCGGGAAGAGCAGCTCGGCGACGCGATAAGCCTCCTCGAGGTGCGGATAGCCCGACAGGATGAACGTGTCGATCCCGAGCTCGGCGTACTCGCGCATGCGGAGCGCGACCGTCTCCGGGTCGCCCACGAGCGCGGTGCCGGCGCCGCCGCGCACGAGCCCGACCCCGGCCCAGAGGTTCGGGCTGATCTCGAGCGCCTCGCGCCGCCCGTTGTGCAGCGCCGCCATGCGCCGCTGGCCCTCGGAGTCGAAGCGCGCGAACGCCTGCTGCGCCGCGGCGATGGCGCGGTCGTCGAGGTGCCGGATGAGGTCGTTCGCCGCGGCCCACGCGGCCTCGGCCGTCTCGCGCACGATGACGTGCAGGCGGATCCCGAAGCGCACCTCGCGCCCCTCCGCGGCCGCGCGGCGGCGCACGTCCGCGATCTTCTCGGCCACGGCCGCCGGAGGCTCGCCCCACGTCAGGTAGACGTCGTGGTGGCGCGCGGCCAGCGCGTGCCCCGCGGGCGACGATCCGCCGATGTAGAGCGGCGGGTGCGGCGTCTGGATCGGCGGATACAGGAGCTTCGCCCCCTTGACGCGCAGGTGCTTGCCCTCGAAGTCGACCGTCTCGCCGGCCATGACGCGGCGCCAGATGGTGAGGAACTCGTCGGTCACGGCATACCGCTCGTCGTGGCCGAGAAAGACGCCGTCGCCCTCGGCCTCCGCGGGATCGCCGCCGGTCACCACGTTGAGGATCAGGCGGCCGTCGGAGAGCCGATCGACCGTGGACGCCATGCGGGCAGCCCACGTGGGCGAGCCGATGCCCGGCCGCAGCGCGACAAGGAACCGCAGCCGCTGCGTGAGCGGGATCATCGCCGACGCGATCGCCCAGGCATCCTCGCAAGACCTCCCCGTGGGGAGCAGCACGCCGTAATAGCCGAGGTCGTCGGCGGCCTGCGCGATCTGGCGAAGGTAGGCGAGCGAGACGGGGCGCGCCCCCTCGGCGGTGCCGAGATAGCGGCCATCGCCGTGCGTCGGGAGAAACCAGAAGATGTTCATGAAATCGTGGGCTCCTCGCCCGTGGATCACCGGGCCTGCGGCCCGGAGGCACGTTTCGCGCCGCAGACGCGAGGTGACGGGCTTCCGCGCGAGCGCCGCCCGCCGTCCGAGGGCGCCCGCGCGCACCGCGACGCTGACGCTGCTGCTGGAGCAGCAGTTGCTGCTGGAGCAGCAGCGCGCGCGCAGCGACTGCTGCTCCAGCAGCAACGCCGGACAGCCTTCATGGCGCAAGGACCGAGTCCGCGCGGGCTGCTCGATGGCACGGCTCATGCCTAGTTCTAAGGCAATTTCCGACTTTAGCCAGTGATGTGCCAATGGCGCGCGACGTCGCGACATCGCATGTCCACCGAGGCCGAGGCATGCAGGGCGAAGTGGCTCACGCAAGCAATGGACAGTCGCCTCCGGCGCCGGGCAGCGCGCTCGACGTCGCCGACGATCTCGCGCGCGCCTTCGCCGTGACGGCCGTCGAGCGGGACAAGCGGGGCGGGACGCCCAAGGAGGAGCGCGATCGGCTGCGGCGGAGCGGGCTCTTGGCGCTCTCGGTGCCGGCGCCCCTGGGCGGCTGGGGAGCGCCCTGGACCGTCGTGCTCGAGGCGGTCCGGCGCATCGCCCGCGCCGACAGCGCCGTCGCCCATGTGTTCGGCTTTCATCACCTGATGCTCGCGACGCTGCGGCTCTTCGGGAGCGCGGACCAGGCGAGCCGGCTCCAGGCCGCGAGCGTCGCGGAGCGCTGGTTCTGGGGAAACGCGCTGAACCCGCTCGACACGCGCGCGCGCCTCGTGCGCCGCGGCGACGGCCTCGCCGTGCGCGGCGCGAAGAGCTTCTGCTCCGGGGCGAGCGACTCGGACATGCTCATCGTGTCGGCGCTCGACGACGCGACATCCAAGCTCGTCGTCGCCGCCGTCCCCACCCGTCGGCCGGGGATCCGGGTGCTCGACGACTGGGACAACATGGGACAGCGGCAGACCGACAGCGGCACCGTCGAGCTCGACGACGTCGAGGTGCGGGCGGACGAGCTGCTCACCACGCCGGGGCCGCTCGGCTCGCCGTTCGCCTCGCTGCGCCCGTGCCTCGCCCAGCTCGTGCTGGTGAACGTGTACCTCGGCATCGCCGAAGGGGCGTTCGAGGAGGCGCGGCGGTACACGGGCACGCGGCGGCGGCCGTGGATCGCCGCCAAGGGGACGCCCGCGACCGAGGACCCGTATGTCCTCCTCCGGTACGGCGACCTGTGGCTCGCCCTCGAGGGCGCGCGCCTGCTCGCCGATCGAGCCGGGGCGGCGTTCCAGGCGGCGTGGGAGCAAGGAGATCGGTTGAGCCCCGAGCAGCGCGGCGGGTGCGCGATCGCCGTCGCCGCGGCGAAGGTGGCGACCTCGCGCGCGGGGCTCGAGATCACGAACGGCATGTTCGAGGTGATGGGGGCGAGCGCGACGACCGCCAGCGCCGGGATGGATCGGTTCTGGCGGAACCTGCGCACGCACACGCTGCACGACCCGGTCGATTACAAGTCGCGCGAGCTCGGCGCCTATGCGCTGAACGGCGCGATCCCGGAGCCGAGCTTCTACTCGTAAGGGAGCGCGACACGACCGATCCGGGCAGCGAGCCCTCCCGGGATGGCGACGTCGAGGCGCGGCGCGCGCGCGGCGGGGCGGCGCCGTGACGGGAGCTCGTCGGACCGGACCCTGGCAAGAGCGATCGGCGCGCGTGCGCCGTCATGAGGAGAGAGACATGGCGAGACGAGATGATGCAGCGATCCGCGAGCGCGTGGGGGCGATTGTCGCCGCCGTGATCGCGCCGAACGCCGAGCGGATCGATCGCGAGGGGGTCTTCCCGCGCGAGAACCTCGACGCGCTCGCGCGCGAGGGGTGGAATGGGGTGCTCCTGCCCGAAGAGCTCGGCGGCCTCGGGCTGGGCCACACGGCGTTCGCCATCGCGGCCGAGGAGATCGGGCGCGCCTGCGCGTCGACCGCGCTCGTCTACGTCATGCACATCGGCGCGGTGCAGACGATCGCGCTCTTCGGCAACGACGATCAGAAGGAGCGGTGGCTCAAGCCCGCCCGGCGAGGGCTCGTCGGCACCTACTCGACGAGCGAGAAGGCGTCGGGCGGCCACTGGTGGTTCAACTTCAGCGAGGCGGCGCGCGACGGGGACGATTACCTGATCTCCGCCGAGAAGTCGTTCACGACCAGCGCGGGGAAGGCCGACTATTACGTCCTCCAGACGCGGACGCCGAGCGCGAAGGGGCCGACCGACATCACCTTCTTCATCGTCGACGGGAAGCGGCCCGGCATCGAGGCGGGCCGCTGGGACGCGCTCGGGGTGCACGGCAACCACAGCGGGCCGATCCGCTATAGCAACGTGCCCGTGCCGCGCCGCGATCGGCTCGGCGCGGAGGGCCAGGGCAAGGACATCATCTATCACGGCGTCTCGCCGGTGTACCTCATCGGGCTCGGCGCCGCCTGGCACGGCGTCGCCCGCGGCGCGCTCGCGACCGTGACCCAGTACGCGCTCGGCACGGTGCACCGCGACTTCGATCGCCGGCTCGCCGACTACCAGGTCCTCCGCCAGCAGCTCGGGGAGGCGAAGGTCCTCGTCGAGAGCCTCCGCCCCTGGCAGGCGGCGCTCGCCGAGCAGCTCGACGAGCTCCAGGCGGCGGGCAGGCCGCAGGGCGAGCTGCTCATGCCGCTCACCGAGTTCAAGGTCCACGCCGCCGAGGTGGCCAACAAGGTGGCGCGCCTCGCGCTCGACGTGAGCGGCGGCTACGGCTACCGCCGCGGGCCGCTCGAGCGCGCCTTCCGCGATGCGCGCGCCGCGATCGGCATGGGGCCGTCCAACAACATCGCGCGCGAGTGGATCGGCAAATCCCTCGTCGGCTTGCCGCTCGAGCTCTTCGAGGCCGGCGGAGAGTGAGCCCCCGCGGGCACGCTTGGAGGAATGAAATCATGAGTGATCACGGAAATGTTGTGCCTACCGCGCTGACCGCGCTGCCCTCGACGGCGCCTTCGCGCGGCCCCGTGAAGTTCGCGTACTGGGTGCCGAACGTCAGCGGCGGGCTCGTGGTGAGCAAGATCGAGCAGCGGACGCACTGGGGCATCGACTATAACCGCAAGCTCGCCCGGCTCGCCGAGGACAGCGGCTTCGAGTATGCGCTCAGCCAGGTCCGGTACATGGCGAGCTACGGCGCCGAAAACCAGCACGAGTCCACGTCGTTCAGCCTGGCGCTCTTGCTCGCGACCGAGCGGCTCAAGGTGATCGCGGCGGTCCACCCGGGGCTGTGGCACCCCGGGGTGCTCGCGAAGCTCGGCGCGACCGCCGACGACCTGTCGGGCGGGCGGTTCGCCGTCAACGTCGTGAGCGGCTGGTTCAAGGGGGAGTTCACCGCCCTCGGCGAGCCGTGGCTCGAGCACGACGAGCGATACCGGCGCTCGGAGGAGTTCATCCGGGCGCTCCGGGGCATCTGGACCGAGGATCACTTCTCGCTGCGGGGCGACTTCTACCGGATCAACGACTTCACGCTGAAGCCGAAGCCGGTGCAGAAGCCGCACCCCGAGATCTTCCAGGGGGGGAACTCGAAGGCAGCGCGGCAGATGGCCGCCCGCGTCTCCGATTGGTACTTCATGAACGGCAACTCCATCGAGGGCGTCCGCGCGCAGGTGAGCGAGATCCAGGAGCTCGCGGCGCGGGCGGGGCGCCGCGTGAAGTTCGGCCTGAACGCCTTTATCATCGCCCGCGACACGGAGGAGGAGGCGCGGCAGGTCCTGCGCGACATCATCGCGCACGCGGACGTCGAGGCCGTGAACGGCTTCGGCGACGCCGTGCGGCAAGCCGGCCGCGCGTCGCCCGAGCGCGAGGGCATGTGGGCCAACTCCAACTTCGAGGATCTCGTGCAGTACAACGACGGCTTCCGCACGGGCCTCATCGGCACCCCCGAGCAGATCGCGCGGCGGATCGTGGCCTATCAGGCGGCCGGGGTCGATCTGGTGCTGGGCGGGTTCCTGCATTACCTCGAGGAGGTGGAGCAGTTCGGGAAGAAGGTCCTGCCGATCGTCCGCGAGCTCGAGGCCGACGAGGCGCGCAAGGCGGCCTGAGGGCGGCCGGCGCCCGCGCGGGCGCCGGCGCCTTCCGGCGAGCTCGGTCCGGGCGGGGCGGGCGCCCCGCGGGCGGTCGGCCCCGGATCAGCCGTCCTCGTCGCCCGCACGGCGCGCCATGCACCCGTACATGAACGGCGGATAGTCGGCGTCCTCTCCGTGATTGCGCCAGGCGCCGACAGGGGTGATCCCCTCGCTCGTCAGCCGCCACGGGCCGAGCAGGGGGCGGATGGCCTCCGGGGCGCGCATGTGGAACCGGAGCCCCGGCGCCTCAAGCAGCGCGACGATCCGCGGGTACCGGCGGCACATCTCGCTGTCGAAATCGAGCGCCATCAAGCTGCCGGGCGGCGCCAGGTCGTGGAGCGACGCGAACGTCGCCACGAGCTTGTCGTCGGCGATGAAGGCGGCGACCCCGACGAACACGATCCCGAGCCGCCGGATCGGCCCGAGCACGCGCTCGACCGACGCCCGGTCCAGTGTGGTCAGGTCCGAAGCGTCGCAGTAGGCATACCCGACGTTCGGCAGGCCGGCGAGGATCCGCTGCCCCATCGCGATGTTGATGGGATCCACGTCGGTGTAGAGCACCCGCGCGTCCGGCACGGCCTCGTGGACGTTCCCGGAGGTCGGCAGCCCGGCGCCGAAGACGAGGAGCTGATCGATCCCCTCCGCGCGGATCGCCCTCGCGGCGCGCCCGATGTACGCGCGCAGGACGCGGAAGATGCCGCGGAAATCGCCGTACGCGGCCTCGTATTCCTTCGCCGCCTCGATGTCGACCGGCAGGTAGTGAATGCCGCCGAGCCAGTAATCGATCATACGCGCCGCGTTCGCGTGCGCGAACCGTCCCACGGATGCTGAACCGCTCATCATCTGACGTCTCCTGCCATCTCCGCCCATCTCCGCCCATCTCCGCGCCGCGCGCCGGCCGGCCCCGGCGGGGCACCTCATCGGCGCGCGGCCAAAAGGACGCCATCGTTGCCGATCGCGCTCGGCTTCCTCGTGAAATGGGCCCTCAGCTCGCCTGCGAGCCGCCGCTTCATGAGCTCCGCCGCCGGGTGCCGGTCGTACCAGAACCGCTGAAGGACCTCCGCGGCGCTCGCTATCCTCTCCTCGAGATCGGCCTCCTCGCAGCGGAGCTCGACGTTCACCCTCGTCATCTCGATGCTCCTGAAGCCGCGGCCGAAGAGCACCTCCGCGGCCGTCGCGAGCAGGTATCCCTGATGATCCGCCGCGTCGCCCGCCACGGCGCAGCAGTTCCTGTTCAGCAGGCCGATCATCTCGTTGTCGGGGGCCCCTTGCACGATCAAGATCCTCGACCCGCGCTTGTCGCACACCCGGATCATCTCCTCCACGGCCCTCACGACGTCATCGACGTAGTGAAGCACCCAGGTCGATACGACCCCATCGAACGTGTCCTCCTCGATCGGCAGGCGCTCGGCCTTGCCGCGCAGCACGCAGATCCTGTGGCCCGCTCGCCCCTCCCCGATCGCGGACGCGCTCGCCGCGTCGGGCTCGACGGTCGTGCACCCGCCGAGCGCCTCCGCGATGCGCCGCACGACCACCCCGGTTCCTCCGCCGATATCCAGGACCCTCGTGCAGCCCTCCAGCCGGTCGAGGATGGGCGGGATGTCATTGCGGACGAACCGGCGCGACGCGAGGGCCCAGGCCTTATGGGTCAGCCGATGCGGCCGGCGGGGGCGCGCGGGCATCGCCTCCGGCGCACCGCAGAGCGGATAGCGGCTGACGTCGAACCCGGTCATGGCCTCTCCCGTCGGCGTCAGGACGCGCCGCCCCGCGCTCGGATCTCGTGGATGACGTGCGCGTGAGGCCCGTCGTCGTCGCGGCGCACGATCCGGGACGTGTACCCGAGCCGCGCCGCGATCGCGCCCGGATCGTTCTCTGCTCCCGCCATCTGCGAGAAGGGCATGAGAATGACGGAATCGCGCGCGACGAAGCCCCTCGCCTGGATCAAGAACCTCTCGATGATGGCGCGGCCGCCGTCACGCCTCATGCCGAACACGCCTCGCGGCGCCGTGCTCGGATAGAAGGGCTGATTGAACACGATGAGATCGAACGTCGTGCCAGGTGGGACCGACGAGAACAGATCGCTCTCCACCGCGCGGACCCGGAGCGGCGGGTTCCTCGCCACGTTCGCTGTCGTGCACGCGATCGCCGGCGGGTGCTTGTCCACCGCCCAGACCTCTCTGGCTCCGTTCTTGCTCAACACCAGGGCGAGGTACCCCGATCCGCAGCCCATATCGAGGGCGCGACGAGGCGTGTACCGCCCGAGGACGGCCGCGAGCCGACGCGGCGAGTAGCCCAGATCGGGGGGAAAGACGTCTTGTGCGACCCAGATCCGAAGTCCGTCGACGTCGATCGCGTACGGCTGCCGGCGGCGGATCGCGCGGAGCTCGGCGTCGCGTCGAGTGTGTTCGCTCGACAACATGCCTCATCCATATAAGTACGAGATGCGCCGCAACAAGAGAGAAGGCGCGACTTCGCGCCTGCGCGAGGACGATTGTAGATGGCGAGACGCGACGTCGTGTCCTGGTCGGTCCCTCAGGACAGACGGCGAGCCCTCCTGCTCTGCTCCAGCGCGTAAGCGATCCCGCTCTGCAAGGTCCCCTTGGTCACGATCGCCCCGAAATCGATGTCCAGCGCGACCAGCGTCTGCGCCACGTCGCCGCGAACGCCCGTGATCACCGCCTGCGCGCCGAGCAGCCGGAGGGCGCTCGCCGTGCGGATGAGCGAGGCAGCGACGCCGGTGTCGATCGATTTGACGCCGGTGACGTCGATGATCACGACCTGCGTGCTGTTCGCGTCGACCCCTTGCAGCGCCGTGTGCAGCACCTGCTGGGCGCGCGCGGCGTCCATCGTCCCGATGAGCGGCATGACCATGATGCGATCGGTGATCGGGATGAGCGGCGTGGACAGCTCGGCCAGCCTGTCGTTCTGGACCCGGATGATCTCCTCCTGGAGCGACGCCCGGGTCTGCTCGGAGCGCGCGCGCTCGGCGAGCTCGAGCTCCAGCCGCTCGCCGGCCACGCGCAGCTCCTCGGTGCGGTGCTGCAAGTGCGCGTAGAGCAGCGCGTTCTCCACGGCGATGGCCGCCTGCGACAGGAGCAGACCGAGGAGCTCGATCCGCGCCGCCGTGAAGGCGTTGCTGACGGCGTTGTTCTCCAGGTAAAGCACGCCCGTGAGCCGGCCCCGGTGGATCATCGACATGCAGAGGACCGACCGCGGGCGGCTCGCGACGATGTACGGGTCGGCCGCGAAGCGCGCGTCCTCGGTCGCGTCGCCCAGGACGACCGGCTCCCGGGTCCGGGCGACGTACTGCACGATCGAGACGGCGATCTCGGCGCTGTCCTCGACGGGCGTCGTCATGCCCGTGCGGACCGCGTCGGGATCGACGGTCGCGAGCGCCTCGACCACGAGCCGCTCGCCGCGATCGAGGACGAGCGCGCCCCGCTGCGCCCCCGCGTTCTCCACGGCGATCCGCATCAGCTGCTCGAGCACGTTGTCGAGCTCGACCTCGCCGGCGATCACCTGCGCCGCGCGGATCATCGCCGTCACGTCGAGCACCCCTTTGCGACCGGTACTGGCGGTCGAGGAGCTCGACACCGTGAAGGACACCGGCGAGTCCGCGCGGCCCGAGCCGGCCGCGGGCTGGAGGGCGAGCGCTGGATACCTGTCCACGAGGGCCTGCGCCTTGGCCGTGGCCCCCCAGCGGACATACCCGTAACACGCGCTCGCCAGGTAGAACCGCGCCGTCTTGCGCCTGCCCTTCGCGAGGTGGAACTTCGCGCAAAGCTCGCTCGCGAGCGCCTCGTCCCGGACGAACCCGCTCTCTTGCGCTGCCTCGATCGCCTCTTCATAGCGCGCCATCGCCCCGAGCTCGTCGCCGGACGCGCGGGAGCGCTCGGCGGCGATCAGGAGGAGCTTGTGCCGGTAGTTCTCCGGGCAGCTCTCCGCCCAGCGCGCGAGCCGCGCGTGATGCTCCTCGAGCATCGCCGCGCCCCGCGCCGGCCCCTCCGGGGCGGCCTCGCCCAGGGCGAGCAGCGTCAAGCAGAGATAGAACGACAGATCGGTCGTGGAGACATACCCCATGCTGCTCGCGAGGGCCCGCTCGGCCGCGAGCGCCTCCGAGAGCGCGGCGGCGTACTCCTCGTCCAGGAACAGGAGCTCCAGCTTGACCACGCGATACCAGAAGGCCGTGAACATCGCGCTCGGCGCGCCGAGCGTCGCCACGAGCTCGGCCTCGTCGAACTCGTCGTCGCTGAGCGACGCCCCGCCGTCGGTGCGCCCCTCGAGGCAGGCGACCATCTGCCTCGCGATGGAGAGGAAGGCCGTTGACAGGGCATTCTTGGTCCGCGCCATCAGGCCCAGGAATCGGTCGATCTCCTTCCTGACCGACGCGAGCTCATCGCCGAGGCCGAGGCGGGCCATGGCGATCGCGTTGCACGTGTACGAGAGGTAGGCGAAGTCCGCGGACACCATCCCTGCCTCGAGCGCGCTCCGGAGGTGCTCGACCGTCTCGCGCAGCGGGGAGAAGAAATGCGCGTAGACGCCGAACGTGAAGTGGATCTTGCAGGCCAGCTCGACGTTGTCGAACCTCCGGTTGAGCTCGATGCCGAGCCGCCCGAACCGCCGCGCCTCGTCGTACCGATCGCGCAGCACCGCCATGTACAGGCCGTACAGCACGAAGCCGAACGCGGACACCTCCGAGTGCCCGTGCCGGAGCGAGAGGTTGACCTGCTTCGCCGTGACCAGCGCCGCGAGCCTCGCGTCGGTGAGGTACGCCGGCGAGGAGAGGTTCGTCAGGAGCTTCAGGACGATCAGCGCCTCTCGGTCCCGGAGCGCCGGGGCGAAGGCCAGGTCCTCGATCCGCCGGCCCGCCAGGTTGACGGGCACCTCCGCGAGCTCCGCGTCGAGCGCCGCCTGGTACTGCTCCTCGGAGCGAGGCAGCTCGATCCCGAACAGCGCGAGGCCCGCGCGCCCGACGCTGATGCAGTCCGCGACCTTGAACAGGGTGAGGTAGAGGACGATCCGCAGGTCGTGGACCTGCGCTCGCTCCAGGGTGGAGCTCGCGCGGGACAGCAGGAGATCGAAGAGCGACTCGGCGCGATCGAAGTTACCGCACATGTACTCGCACTCGGCGAGCGTGACGGTGAGCGCGAACATCAGCTCGCCGTCGCGGGCCCACGCCTCTTCGCCGAGCAGCGACGCCCCGACCGCGAGGTAGCCGGCGGCCGCCTGGTGGGCGTTCGCCGCCTTCGCCCTCCTCCCCGCGGCCAGGTTCAGCCTGGCGAGCTCCGCGCGCTCGCCCGGCTCGGAGATCAGGTCGACGGCGAGGTTCATCTGGTGGACCACGGCGAACAGGGCGTCGTCGCGCGGGCTCGCGCCGGCGTTCGAGAGGAGCAGCCTGCCGATCCGGAGGTGCGCCGCCTTCCGGCGCTCGTCGTCCAGCAGCGAGTACGCGGCCTGCTGGACGCGCTCGTGCAAGAACCGGTAGGACACGTTGAACCTGGTCGAGGGCACGTCGTCCGCCGCGTCGCCGCGGGAAGAGGCGTGGACGAAGCGGTACTCGGTGCCCGTGGGCTGGATGAGCCCGTCGCGCAGGGCCTCCCAGAGATCGCCGGCCGTGTCCCGGCGCGATCGATCGCAGATCGCCGAGAGCACCTCCAGCTCGAACTCGTGGCCGAGGCACGCCGCGAGCATGAGGGCGCGCTGGGTGTCCGGCGCGAGCCGCTGGAGCTTGCCCGCCATGAGCGCCACCACGTTGTCCGTCATCTGCATCGCCTGGATCGGGGCGAGCTCCCATGTCCAGGAGCGGGAGCGCGCGTCGAAGCGCAGGAGATCGTCCTGGCGGAGCGACCTCAGGAACTGGCTCACGAAGAACGGGTTGCCGCGGGTCTTGTCGAAGACGACCTCCGAGAGCGGCGCCGCCTGCTCCGCCGCGCAGTCCAGCGCCTCGGCGACGAGCTGAGCGACGGCGGGCCGTGGGAGCGGCTCGACGGCGATCGCGTGGACGGCGACGCTCGCGCTCCGCAGCGCGTCGACCAGCAGGCGCAGCGGGTGGGCCGCGGCGATCTCGCCCTCCCGGGTCGTGCCGATGACGAGGAGATGCGCGGTGCCCGGCCCGGTCATCAGCGCGTACATGAGCTTGAGCGAGGCCGCGTCCGCCCACTGGAGGTCCTCGAGCGCGAGCACGACCGGGTGCTCCCGCGTCGCGAAGACGCGGAGGAAGTTCTGGAACACCAGGTTGAACCGGTTCTGGGACTCGGTAGGTCCGAGCTCGGCCACGGCCGGCTGGGGGCCGATGACGAGCGCGAGCTCGGGAACGAGGTCGAGGAGCACCTGGCCGTTCGGGCCGAGCGCCTCGAGCAGCCTCTCCTTCCAGAGCTCGAGGGCGCTCGTGCGCTCGGCCAGGAGGCTCCGGACGAGGCTCCGGAGCGCGCTCGCCACGGTCGCATACGGGGTGCTGCGGCCGATCTGCTCGAACGCGCCTTCGATGAAGTACGCGCGGCGGTGCGCGATCGCCTTGTGGAGCTCCTGCACCAGCGCGGATTTGCCCACGCCCGCCTCGCCCGAGACCAGGAGGAGCTCGACCGCGCCCCGGCTCGCGCGGTCGAACGCGGCGAGGAGCGTCGCCGTCTGCTCTTCTCGACCGTAGAGCTTCTGGACGATCCGGAGCTCGCCGACGCGGTCGGAGCGCCCGAGCGCGAACGGCTGGATCTCGCCGGTCGCCTCCAGCTGGCTCAGGCACTCTTCGAGATCGGCCTTGAGCCCGGCGCCGCTCTGGTAACGCGCCTCGGCGGTCTTGGCGAGGAGCTTCATCACGATATCGGAGACGATCTGGGGGAGCTGCGGGCTCACCTCCGCCGGCGGCGCCGGCCTCCTCGCGATATGGTGGTGCACGAGCTCCATCGCGTCGTTCGCCTGGAACGGGAGCACGCCGGTGAGCATCTCGTAGAGGGTGACGCCGAGCGAGTAGAGATCGCTGCGGTGGTCGACGACGCGGTTCATCCGCCCGGTCTGCTCGGGCGACATGTACGCGAGCGTCCCCTCCAGCGCCTCCGGCGCCAGCGCGGCCTGGCTCTCGCGCGACAGCCGCGTGGCGATGCCGAAGTCGATCAGCTTGACCTGCATCGTCTCGGGGTCGACGAGGATGTTGTGCGGCTTGACGTCCTTGTGAATGACGTGGCGCTGGTGGACCGAGTCGATGATGTGGGCGACCGACGCCGCGATGCGCAGCGCCGACGCGAGGCTGAGCCGCTGCGACCGCATCATGTCGCTCAGCGACCGCCCGCCGCTGTCCTCCATGATCAGCGCGAGGCCGTTCCCGTGCTTCCCCACCTCGATCACCACGGGGATGCCCGGGACACGGAGGTCCCGCATGAGCGCGTGCTCGTGCCGTATCTTGGCGAGCTCTCGCGGATCCGGGTACTCGCTCTTGAGGAGCTTCACCGCGACAGGCAGCCGATCCGCGTTGCGGTGACCACGATAAAGAACGGACGTGATGCCCTCGTAGATCTTTTCCGTGGCAGTGTAGTCCTGAAGAATCAGCATGTAATGAGCCCCTCTGGGCCATCGTACAGCAGCCGAACGCTTGAGTTCCACCTGCCCTGTTGAGCAGCCCTGTTTGAAGAGACGACGGAATGAGGTGTGGAGTCGGGCCGCGTCGCAACGGCGCGCGCGCGAGCACGTTCGACTGCGACGGCCTGGAGCCGTCCGCTACGAAACTGGCGACGCGCAGCGTGAATCGCCTTACCATGCGCGGCATGTCCAACCAGCCATCCGAGCTCGCCCCGGTCCCGCCCGAAATCAGGGCGGGACGGGCGAGCCGCGCCCTCGACGCGCTCGAGCGGGCGGGCAACAAGCTCCCGGATCCCGCCCTGCTCTTCGTCGTGCTCACCGCCGCGGTCATGGCCCTGTCCGCGGCGCTCGCGCCGCTCCAGTTCAGCGAGATCGACCCGAGGACGAAGCAGCCGCTCGTCGTCCAGAGCCAGCTCTCGGGCAAGGCCATTACCGAATTTCTCGCGAGCATGGTCCCGACCTTCACGGGGTTCCACCCGCTCGGCGTGGTGCTCGTCGCCCTGCTCGGCGTCGGGATCGCCGAGCACTCGGGGTTCATCAACGCCGGCCTGAAGAAGCTGCTCGCGGTGACGCCGAGGGCGCTGCTCACGCCGATGCTGCTCGTCGTGGCCGTCGTCAGCCACACGGCGGCCGACGCCGGCTACGTGCTCGTCATCCCGCTCGGCGCCGTCGTCTTCCAGGCCGCGGGCCGGCACCCGCTCGCCGGCATCGCCGCGGCGTTCGCGGGCGTCGCCGGGGGCTACGGCGCGAACTTCATCCCTTCCGGCATCGACCCGCTGCTGCAGGGCCTGACCCAGGCCGGCGCCGGCATCCTCGATCCGAAGCGCACGGTCAACCCGCTCTGCAACTGGTTCTTCTCCAGCGCCTCATGCCTGCTGATCGTCGGGCTCGGCTGGCTCATCACCGACCGCGTGATCGAGCCGCGCGTCGCCCGCATGGCCGTCGACGTCGCGCCGGAGCAGGAGCCGCGCGTCGCCGACCTCACGCCGCGCGAGGCGAGGGCGCTCTGGGCGGGCCTCGCGGCGATGGCGATCTGCATCGGCCTGCTCGTCGCGGCGAGCGCGCCCGCGTCGTCGCCGCTGCGCGCGCCGGGCGGTCAGCTCACGATCAGCGCGGCGCCGCTCATGAACGCGATCGTGCCGCTCATCTTCCTGTTCTTTTTGATCCCCGGCCTCGTCTACGGCTATGCGGCGGGCACGTTCACGAGCCACCGCGACGTGATCGGCGGGATGAGCAAGACGATGGGCACGATGGCCTATTACCTCGTCATGGCCTTCTTCGCCGCGCAGTTCATCCACCTGTTCAACAAGTCGAACCTGGGCGCGCTCCTGGCGCTCAAGGGCGCCGCGGCGCTGAAGGCCATGGCGCTCCCGAGCGCCGTCACCATCGTGGGCATCATCGTCCTCACCGCGGCGGTGGATCTCCTCATCGGCTCCGCGTCGGCGAAATGGGCGCTGCTCGCGCCGATCCTCGTGCCCATGCTCATGTCGATCGGCATCTCGCCGGAGCTCACCCAGGCGGCCTACCGCGTCGGCGACTCGGTGACGAACATCATCACGCCGCTCATGGTGTATTTCCCCCTCGTGGTGGTCTTCTGCCAGAAATACGTGAAGGGCACCGGGATTGGCACGCTCATGGCGCTGATGTTGCCGTACTCCATGACGTTCCTCGTCGCGTGGAGCCTGTTCCTCCTCGCCTACTGGCAGCTCGGGCTCCCCCTCGGGCTCGACGCGCCCTACGTCTACCCCTGAGCGCCTGCGCCCCCCGGGCCGCGCCGCCCTCTCCGCCGCGCGCGCGGCGGAGAGGGCGCAGCCACGCGCCCCCACCTCTGCGCCTTCGGTGCGCCCCGGCGCGGCCGAGATTTCGACGAACGCGCATCGATTGCGTGCCCGGCGCGACAGATGCGCACGCGATGCGGCCTCAGCCGCAAGAACGACGTGGGCTCGCGTATTTAGCCGACGGCGCGCGATATGCAAGCGCGGACGGTATGCAGGGCCGGACGGCAAAGCGAGGAGGGTGTTGGTATGAGCTCAATGCATCGCGGTGCGGCAACGAACGCTGTCGTGGTGTCCTCGACGCCCCTCCTGACTGGCGGCGGCTCGGTCGTTCCTAACGCAACGGGGTGTACGCCCGCCGACAAGGACGCCGAGCCGCCACCCTCGGTCGCGCGCGCGCTGACCGCCGCAGCGGAGGCGCAGGGCGCTGAGCGCTCCGAGTCCTGGGAGCTGTGCGGCGCGCTGCTCGCCCTCGCCACCGGGTGGCTCGCCTGGTCGCTGCCCGCGCCGAACCCGCGCGACGTCCTGCTCGTCGCGCTCTGCTTGACGCTCGTCACGCTCGAGTACCGCCGCGCCGGGGCGCGGTTCCGCAAGGCGATCGCCGCGGCCGCGGGCGCCCGCGGGCTGACGGCCGGCGAGGCGGCGCGCGAGGCGTGGCGGCGCGACGCGGCCTTCCGCACGGCCCGCGCGGAGGGGGAGGCCGCGACGGGCGCTGACGCAGAGCGCCGCTGAGCGGCCTCACCGGCCAGCTATCCGCACCGCTGGCGCCAGCCGCCCCCCACGTCGCGCTCGCGGAACTCGGCGCGCAGCTCGCTGCGCGCGTCGGCCGCGAGCAGCTCGCACGGGTCGAAGTAATGCGACGTCCGGGCCTGCGCGGCGATGGGCGGCAGCGCGCCGGAGAACTCCGGGACCTCGGGGCAGCGATGGTGCCAGAGGGCATAGCGGTCCGGGACCTCGCCGAAGCACAGCACCTCCTTGACCCCGCCGTTGCAGTTCGTGCTCACGACGAGCACCGGACCCGGCAGCGGCGCGAAGCGATGGATCCGGAGGACCACGTCGTGGTGGAACTCGCCCTGCGTCCAGTGCGCCAGGAGCTCGAACTCGCCATGTCGATCCCGGACCTCCTGCAGCAGCGAACCGAGATCCATCGCATCGGCGAGGGCTTGAACACACGCGTTCCCCATGGCGCACGCTCCTTCACGGCAGGCGTTGCTTACGTTGTAGCACAGCGCCCGCCCGGCACGGGACGTGGGCCGCGCGATCGCCTCGCGAGGCGCGCGCAACGGCGGCGCGACACGATTCACGGAGCTCAGGAGGGCGGATGGCCGCCGATCAGGCCTCGCCGCGGCCCCGGCGAGGGTCGGCCGCGCTGGCGCGCGGCCGTCGAACGCCGAACGCCGCTGGCGGACACGCCCTCGTTCCGTGAGATACTCGAGCGCGCATGATACCGGGGGAGCGCTTGGGGGCGCGCTACACGATCGAGCGGCAGGCCGGCAAGGGCGGCCTCGGGACCGTCTACCGCGCGCGCGACGTCGAGAGCGGCGCGCCGGTGGCGATCAAGGTGCTGCGGGAGCCGACCGAGGAGAAGCGCAGCCGGTTCGCCCGCGAGGCGCGCGCGCTCGCCGCCCTGTCGCACCCGAGCATCGTCCGGTACGTCGCCCACGGGACGACGCCGGACGGCGAGCTCTACCTCGTGATGGAGTGGCTCGAGGGGGAAGACCTCGGGGCGCGGATCTCCCGGGGCCGGCTGGAGCCGACCGCCGCGCTCAGGCTCCTTCTCCGGGTGGCCGACGGGCTCGCGTTCGCGCACGCGCAGGGCATCGTCCACCGCGACATCAAGCCCCAGAACATCTTCCTCCCGGGCGGCGAGATCGAGCGGGCGACGATCGTCGACTTCGGCCTCGCGCGCCTCGAGGACGCGACGTCGTCGCTGACGCGCACCGGGGCGACGGTGGGCACGCCGTCGTTCATGGCGCCCGAGCAGATCATCGGCGATTGCGAGGTCGACGCCCGCGCGGACGTCTACTCGCTCGGGTGCGTCCTGTACGCCTGCCTGACCGGCCGGCCGCCCTTCGCCGCGCCGCACCCGCTCGCCCTGCTGGCCAGGGTGGTCTTCGAGGAGGCCCCGCGCCCGAGCGCGCTCGTGGCCGGGCTGCCGCGGGAGCTCGACGCCTTCGCGGCGCGGCTGCTCGCCAAGCGGCCGGGCGATCGCCCCGCCGCGCGGGCCGCCGTCGACGAGCTGCGCGCGCTCGCCGAGCTCGTCGCCGGGTCGTCCTCGACCGCGCCCGCCTCGGTCGCCGGCCTGACGCGCCGCGAGCGGCGCCTCGTCAGCGTCATCCTCGCGTCCGAGGCGCCCGGCGGCGGCCAGCTCCCCGCGAGCGCCGACTCCTGCGAGCTCACCGCCTCGCTCAGCGACTCCCCGCTGCTCAGCACGCTCTTCAACACGTCGCAGGCGCTCCGGCAGGTCGCCGCCCGGCACGGCGCGCAGCTCGAGCTGCTCGGGGACGGCTCCCTCGCGACCGTCCTCGCCGGCTCGGGCTCGCCGACGGATCTCGCCGTGAACGCCGCGCGCTGCGCCCTCGCCCTCCGCGACCTCCTGCCGCACGCGCGCGTCGCGCTCACGACCGGCTGGGACGAGCTCGAGAAGACGCAGCCGATGGGGCAGGTCATCGACCGCGCGAGCGCGCTGCTCGCGGCGAGCTCGGCCGGCGCGGCCCCCGTCCTCCTCGACCGGATGACCGCGGATCTCCTCGGCGAGCGCTTCGACGTGTCCCTCGACGGCGCGGGGCTCGCGCTCGTCGGCGAGCGCGAGCCCGCGGACGAGGCGCGCAAGCTGCTCGGGAAGCCGACGCGGTGCGTAGGGCGGGAGCGCGAGCTGCTCCTCCTCCAGGCGACGTTCGACGAGTGCGTGGCCGAGTCCGAGGCCCGCGCGGTGCTGGTCACGGCCGAGGCCGGGGTGGGCAAGTCGCGCCTGCGCCACGAGCTGATGCGGCGCCTCGCCGCCCGCGGCGAGCCGTTCGAGCTGTGGATCGCGCGCGGCGACCCGATGCGCGAGGGCGCGCCGTTCGGCGTGCTGGGCCAGGTGGTCCGGCGGGCGGCGCGGCTGCTCGACGGCGAGCCGCTCGACGCGCGGCGGCAGAAGCTCGCCGCGCGCGTGGCGGAGCACGTCCCCGAGCCGCTGCGGCGGCAGGTCGCCGAGTTCCTGGGCGAGATGGCGGGCACGCCCTTCCCGGAGGACGACAACGTGCTGCTCCGGGCGGCGCGGCAAAACGCCAAGCTCATGGGCGACCAGATGCAGGCGGCGTGGGTGGAGCTCGTGCGCGCCGAGTGCCGGGTGCGGCCGCTCGTGCTCGTGCTGGAGGACCTGCACTGGGGCGACCGACCCACGGTCGAGTACGTCGACGCGGCGCTCCGGCTGCTCGAGGGCGAGCGGCTCATGGTCCTGGCGCTCGCGCGCCCCGAGGTGCGCGAGGCCTTCCCGGATCTCTGGACCAAGCGGGCGCTGACGGATCTGCGGCTCACGGCGCTGTCGCGGAAGACGTGCGAGAAGCTCGTCAGCGAGGCGCTCGGGGGGCTCGACGCGGAGGACGTCGCCCGCATCGTCGACCGCTCGGGCGGCAACGCGTTCTTCCTCGAGGAGCTCGTGCGCGCCGCGGCGGACGGCCACGTCGGCGGCGTCCCGGAGACGGTGCTCGCGATGACGCAGTCGCGCCTGGAGGGGCTGGCGCCGGACGCGCGGCGGGCGCTGCGCGCGGGCAGCGTGTTCGGGGGCGCGTTCTGGCGCGGCGCGGCGCGCGCGCTGCTCGGCCCCGAGGCGGACGAGGCGCTCCTCGACGACTGCCTGGCGGAGCTCGCGCGCAGCGAGCTCATCTCCCGCCTGCACGAGTCGACGTTCCAGGGCGAGGTGGAGTACGCCTTCCGGCACGCGCTCGTGCGCGAGGCGGCCTACGAGATGCTGACCGACGAGGACCGGCGGCTCGGCCACCGCCTCGCGGGCGCGTGGCTCGCCCAGGCCGGCGAGACCGACGCGATGGTCCTGGCCACGCACTTCGAGCGCGGCGGCGATCTGGAGCGCGCGATCGGGTGCTACCGGCGGGCGGCCGAGCAGGCGCTCGGGGGGAACGACTACGCGGCGGCGCTCGAGCGCGCCGAGCGCGCGGTCGCGTGCGGCGCGGCCGGCGAGGCGCTCGGCGAGCTCGAGACGATCCGGGCGGAGGCGTGCCGCTTCCGGGGCGAGAGCGCGGCGGCCGAGCAGCACGCGACGGCGGCGATGCGGGCGCTGCCCGAGGGGAGCGCGTGGTGGAGCCGCGCGACGGGGGTGGCGCTCTGGACCTTCCAGATGGCGGGGCGCGCCGCGGCGGTCATCGCGCTCGCCAGGCAGCTGTGCGCGCGGTGGTCGGAGGAGACGGTGACCGGGCCCGTGCTCATCTCGATGGCGCAGGCGGCGCTGGCCCTGCACTATATGATGGGCCAGAGCGACGAGACCGAGGCGCTCTGCCGCCGGATCGACGCGACCTTCGAGCGCTTCCGGCACGACCCGACCGTGGCCGCGCCGGTCCTGCGGCTGCGCACGCACCTTGCGATCGTGGCCGGGGACGTCGGCACCGCGCGTGAGCTCGGGGAAGCGACGGTGAGCTGCTACGAGGCGGCGGGCGACATGCGCAACGCCTGCATCGCGCGCGGCAACGCCGGTCATTTCTGCAACGAGATCGGCGCGTACGCCGAGGCCGTGCGCCTGCTCCGCGCCTCGCTGGCCGACACGGAGCGGCTCGGCATGCCGCACATGGCGGCCTTCGTGAAGGAGAACCTCGGCCGCACGCTCGTCCACCTCGGCGCTCTCGACGAGGGGCGCGCTCTGCTGGACGACTCGCTGCGGTCGTTCGTGGCGTCGGGCGACCGGCGCATGGAGGGCGGCACCTACGTCTACCTCGCGGAGGCATCCCGCCTGGCGGGCGATCTCGCCCGCGCCGAGGCGGAGGCGCGCCGCGGCTGCGAGCTGCTCGCCGAGTGTCCGCCGCTCATGCCGTGCGCCCTGGGCACGCTCGCGGGGGCGCTGCTCGCCGCGGGGCGCGCCGAAGGGGCGCGCGAGGCGGCGGACAAGGCCGCAGAGCTCGCCGCCCCGATCATCGCCTCGCAGGGCCACCTCGAGGAGGGCGAGTCGCAGATCTACCTGGTGCGCGCGGAGGCCCTCGCGGCGTGCGGCGAGCGCGTGGAGGCTCGCCGGGCGATCGCGATCGCCCGCGGCCGGCTCCTGGAGCGCGCGGCGAAGATCGCGAACGCGGCGTGGCGGGCGAGCTTCCTGGACAACGTGCCCGAGAACGCCCGCACGCTCCTGCTCGCCCGCGCGTGGCTGGACGAGCAGGACGGCGCGCCGCCCGGGTAGGCGCCCCTGGCGGGATCTCTGAAGCGCGGAGCTAGGCCGCGAACGCCGCCGCGTGCTCCCTCGCCCACTGCGCGAACGTGCGGGCCGGCCGCCCGGTCACCCGCTCGACGGTCGGGGCGACGGTGTAGCCGATTTCCGGCGTATTTCCGTAGATTTCCACGAAGAACTCGATGGCCTCGGGCGGGAATCCCGCCGCCGCCCACCGCTCGCGCGCCTGCTGCTCCGTCAGCTCGACGAGCCGGATCTCGCGCCCGGCGGCGGCGGCGAGCGTCTCGATCTTCTGGCGCAGGCTGAGCACCTCTGGCCCGGTGAGGGTGTACGTCTTGCCCGCGTGGCCCTCCTGGGTCAGCGCCGCGACCGCGACCGCGGCGATGTCGGCCTCGTGGACCACCGCGCTCAGCCGGTCGCAGAACGGCTCGCGCACCACCCCCTCGCCGCGGATCGACGCCGCCCATTCGAGGTGATTGGCCATGAACTCCACCGGCTGGAGGAACGTCCAGTCGATCCCGCCGGCGGCGACCGCCGCGTCGAGCGGGGCGGGCGAGCCGCCGAGCAGCACCGTGATCCGCCGCACCCCGGCCTGCCTGGCGAGCGCGACGATCGGCTCCCCGGTCTGCAGCGGCGCATAATCGTCGCCGCCGAAGTTGATGAGGTGGAGCGCCTCGACGCCCTCCAGGGCCGCCGCGAACGTCTCGGGCGCGGCCAGATCGCCGGCCACGGCCTCGACGCCGGCGGGGAGCTTCGCCCTGCCCGGATTGCGGCTCAAGGCGCGGACGTGGTGACCGCCCTCGGCGAGCTGCTTCACGATCTCGCGGCCGACGGTTCCGGTCGCGCCTGTGACGAGGATCTTCATATTTTTCCTGTACCTCTGGAAACGCCACCGGGGTTCCGGCGGCCTGTGGATGGTCGTGCGCGTTGTGCGCGGGGTCTCGAAGCCGGGATTCCGTGCCCGAAGCGGGCGAGCGGCGTCCGGCTCGCCGCGGGCGCCTCAACGGCGGCGCGCACCCGAGAGCCTGCGCCATCCCTCCTGACAACCCGTGGCAGCAGCGCGCGCGGAGCGAGCGCGCCGCGCCCGCGCCGGCTTCACGCCGGGGCGCTGCGCTCGCGCTCCCAGGCGTGACGCCACTCCTTCGTCAGCGTCCGGCGCGGCTTGCCGTAGGGCTGCGCGGTGAGCGCGACGCGCTCGATGCGATCGGCGCGGAAATGCCGGAACGACGCGCGCAGGCAGCACCACGCGGCGACGATCTGCTTGCCGTCGTAGTACGCGATCTGCACCGGCCAGACGTCGCGCTCGGTGGTGCTCCCGGACTCGCTCTGGTAGCGCATCGCGAGCGCGCGCTCCTTGCGCATCGCCTGGCGCACGAGGCCGAGCACGGGCTGCGGCGCGTCGCCGGGCCCGTGGAGGACGACGGGCCAGAGCCCCGTGTCGTCGATGCGGCCGCGGAGGTCGTCCGGCGAGGCCGCCGCGATCTTGGCCACCGCGTTCGCCGCGGCGCCCGCGAGGCCCTCGTCGGCCTGCGCGCCGACCCAGCGCGCGCCGAGGACGAGCGCCTCGAGCTCCTCCGCGGTGAACATCAGCGGCGGCAGGAAGAACCCGGGCCGCAGCACGTAGCCGACGCCCGCCTCGCCGTCGATCGGCGCGCCGAGCCGGATCAGCGTCTGTACGTCGCGGTAAATCGTGCGCACCGAGACGCCCTGCTCCTCCGCGAGCTGCGCCGCGGTGACCGGACGCCGGTGGCGCCGGAGCGCGTCCATGAGCGCGAAGAGGCGCTCGGTCCTGTCCATCGCCGCCGACGATCGCAGGGCGCGCGGCCCGTGTCGAGCGCCGGCGCCGCGACGGCGCGCCGCCCCCGCCTCCGGGCGCGCGGCTGAAGGACCGCGACGCGCCCCGGAGACCAACCCCGTGGCGGTCGTTCGATGTCGTGCCGCGTCGCCCGGGCTCGTTCGTGGTTGGAGGAGAGAGGGAGCCACAGAGGCACAGAGGACATAAAGGCGAGAAAGAGCCCCCTCTCACGCCCTTTTATCTTTCCTTTTTGCGCCTTTGCGCCTTTGCGCCTTTGCGCCGAACTCTCCCCCACGAGCTCGAAGTTTTCAGCCCAGCAAAACACATAAAGCGATCCAGCAAACCGTGGATGCCAGCCGCGCGGCCCGCGACGCACCGGCGAGCCCGCAGGGAGTTGCCTACCATGCACCACAAATTCAGCGGCTCCGCCGATCTTCACAGCGCCATGGTCCCGTGAGCGCGAGCGCTCGACACGCGATGTCCTCACCGTGGACTCCCGCGCTTGCGTCCGAGAGACGCGCCGCGTATCGTCGTCAGTTCGAGAGCCCTCCGCGGCGGTGAAGGCGCGCGGGCCAGCCGAGATCACGCCGTGCAATCGCCCTGGCCCCTCCCGATCGTCGCCCTGACGCCGGCCTCCTGCGGGGCCGTGCTGTGGCGCATGCAGGGCGCAGAGCGGCTCACCGTCATCGTCAAAGCCACGTTCGCCCTCGTCCACGATCGGCACGCGGAGCTCGCCGCCCCGGCGCCGCTGGTCCGCTCCGACCAGCTGCGAGAGGGGCGCGGCAGCCTGGAGGAGGCGTGTGAGACTGCGCCCTACCTGCCGGGCGCCGGGGTCCTCGTGCGCGGACACGCGGCCGCGCCCGCGGGGACGACCGCGACGGCGCTCTCGGTGCGGGTCGCGCTCTTCCGCGACGATCGCTGGGTCCTCAACAAGGAGCTCCACGTCTACGGCGAATTCACGCCACATGCGCCGAGCCCGCGGCCCTTCAGCCTCGTGCCGCTCGTGTACGAGCGCGCCTACGGCGGCCCGCACCTCGACGCGAACCCCGTGGGCGTGCCCCCAGGGGCCGCGCTGCCGAGCATCTTCGATCCGGCCGACCCGACGCGGCCCGCGGGCTTCGGGCCCATCGCGGGGCACTGGGCGCCGAGGAGAGCGCTCCTCTCGCGCGGCGAGGCGCCCGATCCCGTGGCGCCGGACCTCGATGGCAGCTTCGACTTTCGCTACTTCCACGCCGCCCCTGCGGACCAGCAGATCGAGCGCCTCCGCGGCGACGAGTGGATCTTCCTCCAGGGGCTGCACCCGCACGCGCCGTGGATCCGGTCCAGGCTGCCGTCGGCGCGCGCGCTCGCGCGGCTGCATCGGACCGGGCCGGGAGGCGACGACCCGGGGCAGCCGGTCGAGCTCGTCGCCGACACGCTGACCATCGATGCGGATCGCCTGCTCTGCTCCTTGATCTGGCGGGGGAACGTCGCCCTCCTGCCGGGCGACCTGCCGGCCCGGATGCGGGTGGTCGCAGGCGTCGAGATGCCCGGGCGGCCCCTCGCCTGGCCTTCGGCCGCGGCGGATCCCGCCTCGTCGGCCCCGTGGCCCCCGGCGGCCGGGCCGGCGTGTCCGGCGCCCGCCCTCGCCGGGGACGGGAGGGGGGCCGAGCGGCGGACGGCGCCCGAGGGCGAGGGCAGGCCCGCGGCCGGCGCGCGCGGCCCGGCGGCGGGCATCGATCTGCGGCTCGCGCCCGTCGCGATCGTGGATCCGGGGGGTGCGCTGGCCGAACGGGGGGCGGAGCTGCCGGCGGGGCACTGGAGCGCCGTCACGCAGCAGGTGACGCAGCTGCATGCGCTGCCCCCGTTGCCCTTCTCGCAGCGGCAGGAGCCGCACTGGAGCGCCGTCACGCAGCAGGTGGCGCCGCTGCAGCCGCCGCCTCCCCTGCCCTTCGCGCCCGCACCCGAGCCGCACTGGAGCGCCGTCACGCAGCAGGTGGCGCCGCTGCCGCCGCCGCCTCCCCTGCCCTTCGCGCCCGCGCCCGAGCCGCCGCCGCGCCCCGAGCCTGCCCCGGGCTCCGTGCCGTTCGCGATGCCCTTCGCCGCTTCGGGGGCCCACGCCGCGCCGCCACCCCGGGTGCAGCCGCCGCTCGCCGGGCTCGACGAGACGCACCCCGTCATCGACCCGCCGGCTGCGCGGGCGCAGCCGGCGCCCACGCCGGACGGCGAGGCGGGCGCCGTCGCCGAGACGCCGCCCTCGCAGACACAACCGCCGCCTGGCGAGGCGGCCGCCGTCGCCGGAGCGCCGCCCTCGCAGACACAACCGCCGCCTGGCGAGGCGGCCGCCGTCGCCGGAGCGCCGCCCTCGCAGACACAACCGCCGCCTGGCGAGGCGGCCGCCGTCGCCGGAGCGCCGCCCTCGCAGGCACAACCGCCGCCTGACGAGGCGGCCGCCGTCGCCGAGACGCCGCCCTCGCAAGCGCAGCCGTGGCCCGCGCCGGTCCACGAAACCGGCCCCGCTGCGGGCGAGACGCGCTCTCCGGACGCCGCGGCGCCCGCGGCCGAGACGCCCGCGCCCGCCAGCGCCACCGCGCCGGTCGAAGCGGCTCCCGCCGACGTCGCGCCCCCTGACGCCCCCTCCGCCCTCTCTCCCTCGGACGCCTCCCCCGCCGAGCCTCCCGCGCCCGAGCCGGAGGCGCGCGGCCTGCGCGCGGCGGTGCTCGCCCGCCTCAAGAGCGGCCAGCCGCTCTACGACCTCGAGCTCGCGGGCGCCGAGCTCGACGGCATCGACTGGAGCGGCGCCTCCCTCGAGCGCGTCAACCTCGCCGGCGCGACGCTCGCCCGGTGCAACTTCACCTCGGCCCGCCTCGCCAGGGCGAACCTGAGCGGCGCCGACCTCACCGACGCGCGCCTCACCGCCGCCGACCTCACCCGCGCCGATCTCTCCCGCGCCACCCTCGACCGCGCGCAGCTCTCCTCGGCGATCCTCAGGAGCGCAGACCTCACCTCGACGAGAGGCGCGCACGCGCGCTTCGACGGCGCGTCGCTGGACGGCGCCGACCTGCGGCAAGCGCGCCTCACCGACGCCGTCTTCGACGGGGCCAGCCTCGCCGACATCAACGCAACCAAGGCGGAGCTCTCCCGATCGAGCTTCGCGAACGCGAGCCTCGCGGGCGCCATCCTCCGCGCGGCGAAGCTCAAGGAGGCGAGCCTCCCCCGCGCCAACGTCGATGGCGCCGATCTGCGCGAAGCGGACCTCGCGGGCGCCAACCTCTATGGAGTCAAGCTCGCAAACGCGAAGTCGAGCGGCGCGATCCTGCGGTCCATCGTCGAAATACCGCCGGAGGGAGACGATATTAACGTTTCTTCACAAGGTTGACTCGCGGACTCCTTTACGTCTAGCTCCATGGAACGCGCTCCCTCGGGAACGAAGGCGAAGCATTCACCTCCTCGCACCCTGGAAGAGACACGACCATGAGCGACCTCATCACGTTCTCCTCGAGCATCCTGCAAGGCCCGACGCGCGTCGTCGGCTTTCGCGGCGTGGAGGCGATCTCGCGCCCCTATCGGTTCGAGATCTTCCTGTCGATCCCGAGCGAGGGCGAGGACGACACGGACTTCGCCGAGATGGTCGGGGCCAAGGCCCGGCTCGCGATCGACCGCCAGGACGATACGAATCCGCCCTACGTGTTCACCGGCGTGCTCGCCGGCGTCGACCTCGTGCACGAGTTCGGCGGCCGCGCGCTCCTGCGGGCGGTGCTCGTGCCGCGGCTCTGGGGGCTCACCCTGTCGAAGCACAGCCGCATCTTCACGAAGAAGTCCGTGCCCGAGGTGATCAAGCTCGTCCTCGAGGAGAACGGCATCACGGGGAGCGACGTCGAGCTCAACCTCGGCAGCTACGAGACCGAGGAGCACATCTGCCAGTACCGCGAGAGCGACTTCGACTTCGTCTCGCGCTGGATGGAGCGGGAAGGCATCTTTTACTATTTCGAGCACACCGAGGACGGCGAGAAGCTCGTCCTCTGCGACGACAAGAGCTACCCCGCAGGGCCGCTCGGCGCGCCGGTCCGCTACCACCCGCAGACCGGCGAGGACCGCAGCGCCTCGGCCTCGTTCCGCACCTTCTCCTGCCAGCACGGGGCGCTGCCGTCGCGGGTGAAGCTCAAGGACTACGACTATGTCCGGCCGCACTTCCCCCTCGCGGGGGCGGCGCCGGTGTCCCAGTACGGCACCGGCGAGATCAGCCTCTACGGCGAGCGCTTCTTCAGCGCCGACGCCGGCAAGCGGCTGGCCCAGCTGCGCGCGGAGGAATACCTCGCTCGCGAGGCGGTCTATCAGGCCACCGGCTCGCGGCTCCACCTGCGCTCGGGGTACACGTTCGAGCTCGAGGACCACCCGCGCGCGCGGTTCAACACGAAGTACCTTGCGGTCGAGCTGCGCCACCACGGCAACCAGTCCGCGGGGCACAGCGACTTCGAGGAGCTCACCGGGCTCACGCACGAGGAGGTCTATTTCGTCGAGGTCGCGGCCATCCCGGCGTCGACGCAGTTCCGGGCGGAGTCGCGGACGCCGTGGCCGCGCATCTACGGTTACGAGAACGGCACGGTCGACGGCTCCGCGGCGAGCGAGTACGCGCAGATCGACGACCACGGGCGCTACCTCGTCAAGTTCAAGTTCGACGAGGCGAGCCCGCGCGACGGCAGCGGCTCCACGTACGTGCGCATGATGCAGCCGCACGGCGGCGGCGTCGAAGGGTTCCACTTCCCGCTGCGCCGGGGGACCGAGGTCGTGCTGAGCTTCCTCGGCGGCGACCCGGATCGGCCGGTGATCTCCGGCGTGGTGCCCAACGTGCTCACGCCGAGCCCGGTCACGAGCGGCAACCACACGAAGAACGTCGTCCAGACCGGCGGCAGGAACCGCCTCGAGCTGGAGGACCAGGCCGGAGCGCAGCGCATCACGCTCTCGACGCCGTACTCGAACACGTACATGCGCATGGGGTCGCCCAACGACGGGCACGAGCTCATCGGCAAGACGGACGGCAACATCCTGCTCGACAGCGGGGTGAACATGGACTTCCTGGTCGGCGCCAACTGGACCAGCATCGTGACGAGCAACATCACGACGACCGCCGCGTCGGGCAACATCACGACGACGGCGACCACGGGCGACATCACGACGACGGCCACCGCGGGCGACATCACGACGCAGGCCGTCGCCGGCACCCTCACCGACAAGGCCAAGGGGGACGCGACGTTCATCTCCGAGGCCGGCAGCGTCCACGTGAAGTCCCTGGCCGCCGACGTGAACGTCTTCGCCCAGGGCCACTACAACATCGAGGCGAAGGGCGACAAGAACGAGACCATCTCGGGCAACCACAACACGACGAGGTTCGGCAACTACAACCTCACCACGATCGGGAGCGTCCGCGCCATCGTGCTCGGGAGCGCCACGTCGATCACCATGGGGAACGGGCGCGACGTCAAGATGGGCACGTTCGAGTCGCACACGCACGGATCGACGAAGGAGTACAAGCACAGCGACGCCGAGAGCGTCACCAACGGCAGCACGTACGACCACAAGATCGGCTCCTTCAAGACGATCACCGAGGGGGCGTCCACCGACGTCAAGCTGACGCAGGCCTACGAGTTCACCTTCGGAACCAAGCTGTCGCTGTCGCTCAGCGCCACCGCGGAGGTCGTCGCTGGGTTCAAGTCGTCGATGAACCTCGCAGGCACGCTGGACCTCAAGCTGGGGCCCACGGCGACCATCAAGAACGGTCCGGAGCTCGTCATCCAGAACGCCATCTTCAAGGCCGATACGGTCACCATCGAGAACGAGAACTTCAAGCTGAAGAACGTCGCGGCCGAGATCAAGAAGAGCGGCATCTTCATCGTCACCTGACGCTCGGGCGAGCTGCGCCGCGCTCGCCCGCCTCCCGCCGGCGCTCGCCCGCGCCGGGCCCTCGCCAGGCGCTCCGGGCACAACATCCAATTCGAGATCCATGCGCGTCATCAAGCCTCTTCGCCTCTCCGTCCTGCAGCGGGTGCTCACGATCCGGCGCAGCCATCATCTGAGCGTCGGGCTCCTGATGTTCTTTCCGCTCGACGCCCCGGAGGTGCCGCTGCCCGAGGCCTCGATGTGGCAGCGGGTGACGCCCGCGCTCGGCAAGGACGGTCTCCTGGACGAAGGCATGCCCAAGCCGCGCGGCGAGGTCCTCGTCTTCGGCAAGGCGTTCTCTCCCGGGGGGGAGCCCCGGCCGGCCTTCGCCGCGGGCCTGACGGTCGGCCCGGCCGACAAGCCGCTCGTCGACAAGACGATCGCCGTCGTCGGCAAGCGGCGGTGGCACCACGGCGCGCCGACCGAGCCGGAGCCGATCACCGAGATGCCGCTCGTCTGGGAGCATGCGTTCGGCGGCCCGGACTACGCGCTGAACCCGAAGGGAATGGGGCTCGGGGCGATCGAGGAAGAGGGGGCCAGGGTGCATTACCTGCCCCACCTCGAGGACCCGCGGCACCTCCTCAAGTCGCCCGGCGACAGGCCGCCGCCCGCGTGCTTCGGCGCGCTCGATCCCACGCTCGCCTCGCGGATCGCCAAGCTCGGCACGTACGGCGCCGAGTGGCTGCAGCACGATTTCCCCGGCTACGCCCGGGATCTCGACCCCGAGTACTTCCAGGTGGCCCCGGAGGACCAGCGGCTGCCGGACTACTTCCAGGGAGGAGAGCCGATCAGCCTCAAGCACCTCCACCCGACGCGGCCGCAGCTCGGGACCCGCGCGCCGACGCTCCGCGCCCGGTGCTTCGTGCGCCAGCGGGGCGCCGAGGACGCGGACGGCGAGGAGGGCCTCCGGGAGGTCGCGACGCGCCTGGAGACGGTGATCCTCTTCCCCGACCTGGAGCGCGGCGTCGCGATCTTCCGCGGGGTCGTCCAGGTGGCCGAGGACGACGCCGACGACGTGCGCCTGCTGATCGCCGGCCTGGAGCGGGCGGACGCGCCGAAGCCGGTCGAGCACTACCGCGCCGTGGTGGCGAGGCGGCTCGACAAGGACAAGGGGCACCTCCACGCCCTGAACGACAAGGAGCTGCTGCCCGAGGCCGAGCCCGACGCCCCGTCGTTCCCGGACGAGGCGATCAGCGACATGGACGAGCTCATCCGCCGCGAGCGGGCCCTGGAGCAGCGGTCGTTCACGCGGGCGCAGCGCGAGCTCGATCAGGCGCGCCTCACCCTGCGCATGCTCGGGATGAACCCGGACGAGAAGCTCCCGCGGGAGATCAAGCGCCCGGAGGACCCGAAGCCCGACGAGCTGGCGGAGCTCGCCGAGCGGATGGATCTCGAGGCCGCGGAGCTCCAGAAGCAGGCCGACGCGCAGCGCAGGGACGCCGAGGACGAGGCGCGGAAGCTCTGCGCCGAGCAGGGGCTCGACTTCGACAAGGTGGTCGCGAAGAGCAAGCGCGAGGGGGGCGGCCCGTCGAGGTTCAGCGCCGACGAGGAGCTCGCCCGCCTGCGCGAGCTCGCCGAGGCGGGGCGCAAGGCGGGCGCGCCGATGGATGACCTCGAGGCGAAGCTCGCGGATCCGGAGTTCGCCGCGAGCCTCCGCAGGACCGAGGAGAGGGTCCTGGGCGCGTACCGCGCCTTCGCGCACCTGTACCCGCCGACCGAGCCCGCGGAGGAACCGAGGAAATCCGATCTGCGCGCCGAGGTGGAGCGGGCGCTCGCCGCCGGCGAGTCGCTCGCGCGGCGCGATCTGACGGGCGCCGACCTCCACGGGCTCGGCCTCGCCGGCGCCGAGCTGCGCGAGGCGCTCCTCGAGGGCGCGGATCTGTCGGGGTGTGATCTCGGCGGGGCCGATCTGACGGGCGCGGTGCTCACGCGCGCGAGGCTCGAGGGCGCGCGGCTCGGGAAGGCGACGCTGCGCGGGGCGAACCTCGGCGAGGCGCGCGCCGCGCGCGCGAGCTTCGAGGGGGTCGACCTCCGCGGCGCGGTGCTCCACAAGGCGTGGCTCGAGGAGGCGCGGCTCTCGGGGGCCGACCTCGCCGGGGCCGATTTCCTCGAGGCCCGCGTGCGAGGCGCGGACTTCAGCGGCGCCGCCGCGGACGACGTCCTCTTCTTCCAGCTCGACCTCACGGGCGCGCGCTTCGCCGGCGCGAGCCTGCGCAAGGCGACGTTCTTCCAGTGCGCGGGGGCGGGCGCGGACTTCGGCGAGGCCGACCTCGAGGACGCGGCCCTCGTCGAGTTCAAGGGCGAGAAGGCCTCGTTCCGGAAGGCGAAGGCCACGGCGCTGCGCGTGGTCTCCGCCTCCGCGCTGCCCGGCGCGGACTTCTCCGGGGCCGAGCTCGCGCGGGCGAACCTCCGCGGGGTCGACCTGGAGGGCGCGATCTTCGAGGGCGCCTCGGCCGACGGCGCGGATTTCAGCGAGGCGAACCTCCGCAAGGCGCGCCTCGCGCAGATCTCGGGCAAGGGCGCGCGGTTCATGCGGTCGGACCTCGCCGAGGCGGATCTGACGGGCGCGAACCTCATGGACGCCATGCTGCAGAAGGCGAAGGTGCCCGGCGCCCGCTTCGAGAACACGAACCTGTTCCGCGCCAACCTGCTCGACGCGAAGGGCGATCCGCGGACCTCCTTCTCCGACGCGCACATCAAGCACGTCGTGTTCACGGGGCAGGGCAAGTGATCCGCGACGAGCTGCTCGCGAAGGTGGACGAGGGCGAGGTCATCGCCGGGGAGGACCTGTCCGGGCTCGACCTGTCCGGGCTCGACCTGTCGGGCGTCGTGTTCGAGAAGACGACGTTCCGCGGCGCCCGGCTGAGGGGCGCGAAGATCAGCGAGTCCATGTTCAACGGGTGCGATCTCGCGGGCGCCGACCTGTCCGGCGCGCGGGCCCGCCACGCGGTGTGGAGCGGGTGCGCGCTGCTCCACGCGCGCCTCGACGAGGCCGACCTCGTCTCGGCGAGCTTCGCGGAGTGCGACGCGTCGCGGGCGAGCTTCGACCGCGCGAACCTCACGATCGGCAGCATGATCAAGGGGCGCGCCGACGAGGCGAGCTTCCGCGAGGCCAACCTGGACCGGTTCTCGCTCGTGGAGACCGAGGCCGCGCGCCTCGCGCTCGACGGGGCGAGGCTCAAGCAGGCCTGCCTGCTCAAGGCGGACCTGTCAACCGCGAGCCTGCGCGGCGCGACGATGCACCTCGCGGTGCTGGTCGGCGCCCGCCTCCGCGGGCAGGATCTGTCGGGCATGGACCTGACCCTGGCGCAGCTCACCGACGCCGACCTCGCCGGGTGCGACCTGCGCGGCGCCCGGCTCGTCCAGGCGGGCTTCAAGGGCGCGGACCTCACCGCGGCGAAGCTCGACGGCGCCGACGCCGAGCGCGGCCTCTTCTTCGGCGCGCGGCTCGCCGGGGTCTCCGCCGCGGGCCTCAAGGCGCGGCAGGCGATCTTCTCGGAGGCCGACCTCGAGGCGGCGAACCTCGCCGGCGCCGACCTCTACCAGGCCATCTTCCACCGGGCGGCCTGCCCGCTGGCGAGCTTCCGCGGCGCGGACCTGACCTACGCCGACCTCTCGCACGCGAGCATCGAGAAGGCGGATCTCTCGCACGCGAAGCTCTTCCGCGCGCGCTTCCACCAGGCCCGCGACGCGGGCGCGACCTTCACGAGCCGGTCCGCCGCGCTCGGAGACGACCCGGATCTGCTCGAAGCCGAGCGCTGGACGCCCTGAGGGGATGCCCCTCCCGACAGCAGGAGAACGAGACCATGCGAGACAATCTGGCGAGACAAAGGGTGGAGACCTTCGCGATCCAGGAGGTCGGTACGGTCATCGGCGCCGTGGACCGGTCGTTCCAGGTGCGCGTCGGGTCGGGCGACTACGCCGCGAAGCGGGCGGTGAGCTGCCTCGTCGAGCCGGCGCTCGGCGACCGGGTGCTCGTCGCGCTGCACGACGCCGGGTGCCACGTGCTCGCGGTGCTCGACCGCGAGGGCGACGCGCCGACGCGGCTCGTGGCCGAGGGGGATCTGGAGGTGAGCGCCCCGGGCGGGCGCGTCACGGTCGCCGCGGGCGAGGGCGTGCGCCTCGTCACGCCGGCCGAGGCGTCGGTGGCCGCGGGCAAGGTGCGCGTGGCCGCGAGCGAGGGGTCGCTCGCCGTCGGGGCGATGACGTACGTGGGCGAGCGGCTGGTCGCGCAGGTGGATCGCGTGAAGACGGTCGCGCGGTCGGTCGAGTCGATCGCGGAGCGCTGGGTGCAGCGGCTCGATCGGGCGTACCGGTTCATCGCCGAGTCGGAGCAGGTGCGGGCGCAGTACTACGAGGTCACGGCGAAGGCCGCGGTCAACATCAAGGCGCAGGCGACGCTCGTCTCGAGCGGCGAGCTGACCAAGATCGACGGTGGGCAGATCCACCTCGGCTGACAGGAGGCACCGATGTTCGCGAACACGCAGATGGGAGGCCTGGCCCTGGGCGGGCCGGACGTGTGCTTGACGCCGCCGGCGCACCTGCCGGTGCCCTACCCCAACCTGTCGGCGCAGCCGATGGGGGTGCCGGCGGCCTACAACGTGCTGTTCATGTGCACGCCGGCGCACAACTTGACGACGCAGGTGCCGCTCACGAACGGCGACAACGCCGGCCTGGAGATGGGCCTGGTCTCGCACACGGTGATGGGCCCCTCGCGGCACGTCACCGCGGCGTTCACCGTGCTCGTGGGCAGCGCGCCCGCCACGCGGATGACGAGCATCACGACGCAGAACTCCGTCAACGCGGTCGGGGTCAGCCTCGTCCCGAGCCAGGTCAAGGTGCTGCTCCTCGCCCCGTAGGCCGCCGATGAAAGAGCACAACCGGCTCCGCATCGAGCGCCTCACGGCCCGCTACGCGCGGCGCATCGAGGCGGCGCGCGCCCCGGCGGAAGCCGATTTCCTCCGTGAATTCGAAGACTTGCGCGAGCGCGTGCTCCGCCCCCAGATGGAGGAGTTCGCCGCCGAGCTGAGGAGAGCGGGCCACGCGCCGCGCATCGTGCTCGACGAGGGGCACGACACGCCGAGCATCGAGCTCGCCCTCGGCCTGCGCGAGGCCAAGGCGAGCCGCAACGTGGTCGGCTTCTGCGTCATCCGTTGGACCGGCTATCCGCTCCAGATCCTCGCCTACCTCGAGGTCAACCCCACGCCGTTCGATCTGGAGCGGTTCGCCCGCGCCGCGGACATAGGGCCGGACCGCGTCGAGCAGCTCCTCGTCGAGGCGATCGAGCAGATCATGGTCTGCAACGCGCCCTGAGCGGGCGGAGCAGCGGAGTCAGCAGGAACGGAGTCCGCGGGAGACGGAGGAGGGCAGAGCTCGGCGCGGGAGCGGAGGCGCGGAGTCGAGGGCCGGCCGCTCAGCGACAGGGGTAGGTTTCAGGGCTATGCTCCGCGGATGAGTACCCAAGAGCTCAGCGCGGCGAACTTCGAGCAGACGGTCGAGTCGAACGACATCGTCCTCATCGACTGGTGGGCGCCCTGGTGCGGCCCCTGCCGGGTCTTCGGTCCCGTCTTCGAGAAGGCGTCCGAGAAGCACACGGACATCGTGTTCGGGAAGATCAACACCGACGAGCAGCAGGAGCTGGCCCAGGCGTTCGGCATCCGCTCGATCCCGACGCTGTTCATCTTCCGCGAGAAGGTCCTCCTGTTCGCGGAGGCGGGCTCCTTGCCCGCGTCGGCGCTCGATCAGGTGATCGAGAAGGTGCGCTCGCTCGACATGGACGAGGTGCGCGCGAAGATCGCCGAGGAGGAGGCGAAGGGCGCCGAGGGAGGCGAGGCCGCCGAAGGGGCTTGAGGGACAGGCGGCCGCGAGGGAGCGCCGGGCGCGCCGGCGGGAGCGCCAGCGTCCTCCTACCGGGACTGGCGCGCCGACGCCGCGAGGAACGCGGCCAGCCGCGACGCGGCGTTCTCCCGGAGGTTCATGAAGAAGAGCTGGAACTCGATCGCGTGGTAGTTCTCCTCGCCGAGCACGCGATCGAGGATGCGGCTCGGCAGGTCCCGGGGCGTGGCGCCGACGTCGTGCACGATGAGCGTGCCGTCCACGCACTGGGCGTCCCCCGCGAGCCCCGCGCGCGGCGCCTTGTCGTCGCTCTCGAGGAACACCGCGCCAGGGTTCAGGTCCGCGGGCGCGCGGGCCCCGTCCGTTCGCCATGACAGCGGGTTGGTGCAGAGCCGTTCCCGCGGGTCCGGCCGGTGCATCTCGAAGTCGGTCGGCACGTACGCCGCCCCGCGCGCGTTCCACGCGACGGCGCAGCGGACGTCGTCGGCCGCCTGGCATGGTGGAACGTCGGGCGCGCGCTCGCGCAGCCCGTCGACGGTGACGGCGCCGCCGATGAGGTAGGCCGCCACGAGCTGGTCCCGGAGCGCGGTGCCGGAGATGGCCTCGCGCAGCAGCCGCTCGGCCATGACGGTGCCCTGGCTGTGGGCGGCGAGGAGGAACGGGCGGCCGGCGCCGCGCCGCGCGTTGAAGGCGTCGAACGCCCGCCGGACATCGCCGTAGGCCACGTCGATCGCGCGGTCCCCGTCGGCGGAGGATCGCGTGAACGCCATGCCGTTCGCCTGCCGGTACCGGGGCGCGTACACCGCGCAGCAGCCGTTGAACGCCGTCGCCTGGATCCCTGTCGCGCCCCGGTCGGTGGCGTCGTTGACGGCTGTGTCGTTCGTGTCGGCGTTCCAGGAGCGGCCCACGTAAGAGGTCGAGTGGACATAGAAGACGTCGGCGGCGGCGCGGCGCTGGTCGACCGCCGGCGCGGAGGGGGGCGCCGCGTCGCCGGCGTCGTCGCGCTCCGGGAGCGCGCTCCAGCTCCGCGGATCCGCGTAGTCCGGCGCGGGCGGCAGCGCCGCCGCGTCGAAGGGAGCCCCCGGCGTCAACGCGCTTCGAGTCAGCGCGCCGACGTTCAGCGCCGCGATCGCCCCGCAGGCGACGACGCCCAGCGCGACCCGGAGCGCGATCCTCACCGATCTCTTCATGGGGATACCTCGCCTCGGTGCATCTAGACTACGTGGTGGTCTTGGCGCCGCGGTAGTCGGTGGCCCCGGGGATGGCGGGCAGCCAGGGCACGCGGTGCACGGTCCAGAGCTGGAACGACGGCGGCGGCAGGTCGCCCGGCCGGTCCATCGTGCCGAGGAAGATGTCGAGCTCCCGGGCCCCGTCGCGGCGCCAGAAGAGCGATGAGCCGCAGGTCGCGCAGAACTGGCGGATGGCGAAGCTGGACGACCGGTACGTCGCGGGGGCGCCGGAGAGCAGCTCGAACTGCTCGTCGGGATAGGTGGCGAACGACGGCATCGGCGCGCCGGTCTGGCGCCGGCACTGGCTGCAGTAGCAAACGTTGACGCTCGCCGGCGCGCCGCGGGCGCGGTAGCGGATCGCGCCGCACAGACAGCCGCCGGTGTGGTGAGCCTCGGTCATGGACGTCGCCTCCTTGCTCCTGGAACTCGCGCTCGCCAGCCTGGCCCCGGCCGGCGCACCGCGCAACCGGCGCGCGGCGCAGCGGCGCAGCGGCGCGTCACGCAGCGACCCGGAGCGGCCGGCAGAGCGCGAGACCGAGGGCGGAGCCGACGGCGTACAGCGCGAGGTCGGCGGGATCGAATCCCCCGTTCGCGCCGAGCAGGAGCCGCCCCGGGGTGGTGCTGCGCGCGGCCCACAGCCAGGGCAGCTCGCTCAGCTGGAGCAGCTCGATCGCGCACGTCGCGGCGAAGACCGCGAGCGCAAGCCGGTGGGTGCGGGCGGAGATCCACACGAGCTGCGCCGCGGCGATCCACACGACCTCATAGAGCACGGCGCCCGCGCTGTTGCGCAGCCAGACCGGACCGCCGTGGAAGCGCGCGGCCAGGCCGACGGGAACGACGGCGACGATGAGGAGGGCCAGCGCGAGGCGCTTGCGGGCGGCTTCCGGCATGAGACGAGCCTAACCGCAGCCTCTCCGCCAGCGCAGCTCCCGGCGACCGGCCGTTTGGAATTGACAAGCAAAATGTGAACGCTCACAATGCTGTCCTCAAGGGCATCTTTGCTTCGCCACGGTCGTGACGGGACGATGCCTGACCGACGCGGAAGCTCGCGCGATGTCCGGCGAGACGCGGGCCATGGGCCGAGTTCCTTACCTCACTGGCCGGTTCGACCGGCTCGGATCTGCACCGTTTGCAGCAGGAGCGACGATGAAGCTTGCGAGGTTTGCCGCCGCCGCGGTGGCCATGGCCCTGGCCGCGGGAATGGGCGCCTGCGACTCCAGCGAGAAGACGGCCGACAAGGGTGGTTCCGGCTCCAAGGCGGGCCCCCTCGTCGGCGTCAGCATGCCGACCAAATCGTCGGAGCGGTGGATCTCCGACGGCAACAACGTCAAGGCGTCGCTGGAGAAGCTGGGCTATCAGGTCCACCTGCAGTACGCGGAGAACGACATCCCGACTCAGGTCAACCAGATCGAGACCCAGATCACCAAGGACGCCAAGCTGCTCATCGTCGCCTCCATCGACGGCACGGCGATCACCACGCAGCTTCAGCAGGCGGCGGACAAGAAGATCCCGGTCATCGCGTACGACCGGCTCATCCGCAACTCGCCGAACGTCGACTACTACGCCACCTTCGACAACTACAAGGTGGGCGTGCAGCAGGCCACTTCGCTCCTCGTGGGCCTCGGGCTGAAGAAGGAGGACGGCTCCGACGGCGCCGCCCAGGGTCCGTTCAACATCGAGCTGTTCGCCGGCTCGCCCGACGACAACAACGCGACCTTCTTCTTCAACGGGGCCATGGACACGCTCAAGCCCTACATCGACAAGGGCACGCTCGTCGTCAAGAGCGGTCAGAAAGACTTCAAGACCGTGGCCATCCTCCGGTGGGACCCGGCGACCGCGCAGAAGCGCATGGAGGATCTGCTCACCGCGACGTACACCGGCGGCGCGAAGGTCGACGGCGTGCTGTCGCCCTACGACGGGCTGTCCATCGGCATCCTGTCTGCGCTGAAGAGCAACGGCTACGGCGCCGGCGGCCAGAAGTACCCGATCGTCACCGGGCAGGACGCCGAGAAGGCGTCGGTCAAGTCGATCATCGCCGGCGAGCAGTTCGCCACCATCTTCAAGGACACTCGCCAGCTGGCAGAGGTCACCGTGAAGATGGCCGACGCCGTGCTCAAGGCCGGCAAGCCCGAGGTGAACAACACCAAGGACTACGACAACGGCAAGAAGGTCGTGCCGTCGTACCTGCTCGAGCCGATCATCGTGTACAAGAGCAACTACAAGAAGGTGCTGATCGACAGCGGTTACTACAAGGAGGACGAGCTCAAGTAGCCGCGGCGCCGGCGGCGCGGGGCCGGCCGGCGGCGATCGCGCCGCGCGACGCCGGCCGGCGCGCCGCCTGGGACCGCCGGCCGGGCCAGCGCCGCCCGGCTCGCGCGCGCGACCCCCTCAAGGAGGCAGACCGGGATGGCCGACGACGCGATCCTCGAGATGCACGGAATCACCAAGACGTTCCCGGGTGTCAAGGCGTTGCAGGACGTCAGCCTGTCGGTGCGCCGCGGCGAGATCCACGCGATCTGCGGCGAGAACGGCGCCGGCAAGTCCACCCTGATGAAGGTGCTCTCGGGCGTCTACCCGCACGGCTCGTACGCGGGTGAGATCTACTTCAGCGGCGAGCTCTGCAAGTTCTCCAGCGTGCGGGACAGCGAGAAGCGCGGCATCGTGATCATCCACCAGGAGTTCGCGCTGAGCCCCCACCTGTCCATCGCCGAGAACATCTTCCTCGGCAACGAGCGGGTCCACCGTGGGCTGATCGACTGGAACCGCACCAACGCAGAGGCCGAAGCCCTCCTCGCCCGGGTCGGGCTGCCGGAGAACCCGGTGACCCCCGTGATGGACATCGGCGTGGGCAAGCAGCAGCTGGTCGAGATCGCCAAGGCGCTGTCGAAGCGCGTCCGGCTGCTCATCCTCGACGAGCCGACCGCCGCCCTCAACGACGACGACTCCGCGCATCTGCTCGACCTGATCCGGGGGCTGCGCGACGACGGCATCACCTGCGTGATCATCTCCCACAAGCTGAACGAGATCGAGGCCATCGCCGATTCGACGACGATCCTGCGCGACGGGCGGACGGTCGAGACGCTGGACATGAAGAGCGGTCAGGTGACCGAGGACCGGATCATCGCCGGCATGGTCGGGCGGGATCTGGAGCACCGCTTCCCGCCGCACGAGCCCAAGATCGGCCCCGAGGTGCTGCGGATCGAGGACTGGACCGTGCACGACTCGCTCCGGCACGGGCGGGTGGTGGTGTCGGGCGCGAGCCTCACGCTGCGCGCCGGTGAGATCGTCGGGCTGGCCGGCCTGATGGGCGCGGGCCGCACCGAGCTGGCGATGAGCGTGTTCGGGGGCAGCTACGGCGTCCGCGCCGGCGGGCGGATGTTCAAGGACGGCCGCGAGATCCGCCCGCGAACGGTGAGCGACGCGATCGACCAGGGCATCGCGTACGCGACCGAGGACCGGAAGGCCTATGGCCTGAACCTGATCGAGGACATCAAGCGCAACGTCTCGGCGGCCGCCCTGCGGAAGCTCGCCGAGCTGGGCTGGGTCGACGACAACGAGGAGTACCGCGTCGCCGACGAGTACCGGAGGCGGCTGAACATCAAGGCCCCCAGCGTGCTCACGGTCACAGGCACGCTGAGCGGCGGCAACCAGCAGAAGGTCGTCCTCGCCAAGTGGATGTTCGCGGACCCCGACGTGCTGATCCTGGACGAGCCCACCCGCGGCATCGACGTCGGCGCCAAATACGAGATCTACACGTTCATCAACGCGCTCGCCGACCAGGGCAAGGCGATCCTGGTCATCTCGTCGGAGCTGCCCGAGCTGCTCGGCATCTGCGACCGGATCTACGCCATGTCGGCCGGACGGATCACCGGTCAGCTCGCCCGCGCCGACGCCACACCGGAACGGCTGATGCAATACATGACCAAGGCAAAGGAGTAGCGGCGAGATGGCCAGCGTCGCGCCCACCGGCAGCACGGCCCCCACCACCAAGGCCCTGCCCGCCGACATGCAGTCACCTCCCGAGCGGCCGCTGAGCCACCGGTTCTCGATCAACCTGCGGCAGAGCGGCATCTACGTCGCTTTCGCGCTGATCGTCGCGCTGTTCACGGGCCTGACCGGCGGTCAGCTGCTGGCGCCCCAGAACATCTCGAACATCATGGTCCAGAACTCGTACATCCTGATTCTGGCCATCGGGATGATCTTGATCATCATCGCCGGTCACGTCGACCTGTCGGCCGGCTCGGTCGTGGCGGCGACCGGCGCGGTCGCGGCCGTGCTGATGGTCGAAAACCACGTGCCCTGGCCGCTGGCGGCCGGCATCACCGTCGTCGTGGGCGCCCTGATCGGCGCCTGGCAGGGCTTCTGGGTCGCCTACTTCCGCATCCCGGCGTTCATCGTCACGCTCGCCGGCATGCTCCTGTTCCGGGCCGTGACCCTCACGATCCTGGGCAACCAGGGCATCGGCCCGTTCCCGGACGAGGTGCGCACGCTGGCCAACGGCTTCACCGAGGGGTACCTGGGCAACGTTCGCCTCGGGGCGCTCGGCGGGGCCGACGTGGTCACGCTGCTCGTCGGGGCGGCCGGCGTAGCCGGCATCGTGGCCACCCAGTGGCGCGCCCGGGCCGCCCGGCTCCGCTACAAGCAGCAGGTCGATGCGCTGCCGGTGTTCGTCGCGAAGCTCGCCGCCGCGTCGGCCGTGGTGCTGTTCATCCTCGTGCAGCTCGCCCGGTTCAAGAACCTGCCGTGGGTGCTGATCCTGCTGACCGCCCTGGCGCTGGGCTACACGCTGCTGACCAACCGGACGATCTTCGGCCGACACATCTACGCGGTGGGCGGCAACGTGCACGCCGCGATGCTGTCCGGTATCAAGGTCAGTTGGGTCACCTTCTGGATCTTCGTGAACATGGGCGTGCTCGCCGCGGTCGCGGGGATCATCTTCGCCGGCCGGCTGAACCAGGCGGGCCCGACCGCGGGGATCAACTTCGAGCTGGACGCGATCGCCGCGGCCTTCATCGGCGGCGCCGCCGTGCAGGGCGGCGTCGGCAAGGTGGCCGGCGCGATCACCGGCGGTCTGATGATGGGCGTGATCAACAACGGCATGTCGCTGATCGGCTCCCCGTCCGAGCGGGTGATGCTCGTCAAGGGCCTGGTGCTGCTCGCCGCGGTGGCCTTCGACGTGTGGTCGAAGCGACGCGCCGGGGCGACCCGCTGACCGCCCCCGCCCCGCTTCACCCCGTCACGCGCCGCCGCGCGCGGGGCGGAGCGCGAGCGGCGCCGTGCCGGTGAGCAGCCCCGCCGCGAGGGCGACCACGCCGCCGAAGCCGACGCACGCGCAGCCGAGGGCGCCCGTCAGCGCGGCGACGCCGCACGCCGAGGCCCAGGAGGCCCCGAGCCGGTCCGACCGGCGGAGCGCGCGCGAGAGCAGCACGCCGGCGGCGACCCCGCCCGCCAGGCAGGCCGGGACGCAGATGGAGACGCACCCCTCCGGCGTGCAGAGGTGACCGTAGACGCGCGCGGCGTGCGCCGCCGCGAAGGGGACGAGCCCCGCCGCGACGCCCGGGAGCACGCCCCGCCCGAGCTCGCGCCCCCGCCACGAGAGCAGCGCCGCGGCGACGTAGAGCGCCGCGCCGATGATCGCGGTGGTGAGCGGGCGGTCGCTCATCAGCGCGGCGACGAGCGCCACGGCGAGCGTCGGGGTCGCCGCCCAGGCCGCCTGTCGCGCCCTCCCGCGCTCGTAGGCTCGATAGGCCCTCTCCTTCAGGCCGGCGAGCGCCTCAGGTTCCATAGATCCTCCTCCACGCCTCCCGGAGGCGGGCAAATGCGCGCTCGCGGCGCTTGCGGAACGCCGCGCCCGAGACCGATGGATCGCGATCGCCCTCCAGCAGCGTCGCCCTCAGCGTCTCGCGATCCGCCTCGCCCAGCGCGCCGAGCACCTCGCGCGCCGCGTCGTCCAGATCCCGGGCGATCGCCGCGTCCTCCGGCGTGGGCGTGTCGGCCGCGAGCGACGGGAGTTGCTCGTCCGGCGCCTCCCGCGATCGGGTCCGCCGCCGCCGCGCCGTGCGGCACTCCCACGCCGCGATGGCGAGCGCCCAGGTGAGCGCGTCCGCCTCGGGATCGAACGAGCTGGCGCGGTCGAACACCTTGAGGAGCGCCTGCTGCGCCGCGTCCTCCGCGTCCGCGTCGCCCGCGAGCATGCGGCGGCAGAACGCGCGGATCGCCGGCCAGAGGGCGGCATAAACAGGGTCGAACGCCGCGCGATCGCCGTCGGCGAGGCGCCTCATCGAGGCGTTGAGCAGCGATCGCGCGCGCGGTTCCAAGAGGCTGGGTCCTCAGCCGCAGGGGCAGTCCGGGCACGGGCAATCCGCGCACGGACAGCCGCCGGCGAGCTGCGTTCCAGCATAGGCCATCGCCGGGATGCCGAGGACGGCCGCGAACAGGGTCACCTTGAGCCAACGACGCATGGGAGGTCTCCTTGTCTTCTCCGGCCGGCGGTCCTCACCGGCCTTCCTCGGCTCTAGGCGCGAGCGGGGCCGAGCGTGACACCCGCGCGATCGAAAATCGCGGCGGCCGGACGCGACCTCACCGGTGCGCGCGCCGCCGGCCCCCGTCGCGGCATTGGCAGAACATTCCGCCGGGCAGGCTCGGCGTGCTAGGGTGGCGCGCCTATGTCCGGCCGCTCGTGGTTCGCCGCCGTCGGCGTGCTCTGCCTCGCTTGCACGCCGTCGCGGCACGACGCCGGCTCGGGCGCCGACCCGGCCGGGCGCGCGGGTGTCGCGGTCGCGGAGCCGTCCAGCGAGCGCCCGGCAGCCGACCCGGGCGCCGCCGGGCCGGTCGTCACCCCCGAGCCGCCGAGGGCGCCCGCCGCCGAGGCCCCGCTCGCCGCGGCCGAGGCGGCGCCGGCGGCTCCCTCCCGCGTGTACGCGAGGACCCGCGAGGTGTGGATCCGGTCCGCGCCGCGGCCGAAGGCCCAGTGGATCGGGTATCTCTCGATCGGCGGCTCGGTCCGCCTGAAGAGCCCCGAGCCCGTCCGGGCCGCCGGCGATTGCCCGGCGTTCTACGCCGTGGAGCCCCGCGGGTACGTCTGCGTCGACGGCGAGCGCGCCACCCTCGACGCGGCCGATCCCCTGCTGAAGACGCTGAGCGAGCACGCCCCGCTCGTCGATCAGCCCGTGCCGTACCGCTACGGCGAGTCGCTCGGTCTCAAGCGCCTCTTGAACGTCGAGGGCATCGACGCGCCGGCGTGGCCCGAGGGGATGCACGACCTGCGGCACATGCAGGTCCGCCCGCGCTCGTCGGTCGCATGGACGAAGGAGGTCGAGGCCGGCGGGGCGACGTGGCTCTGGGCCTCCGATCTGACGTTCGTGCCGAAGGACAAGGTGAAGCCGTATGAGCCCGCCACCTTCCAAGGGGTCCACCTCGGCGCCGACGAGCGGCTCCCGATCGCGTTCTTTCGCCGCAAGCCGCGCCCCAAGTACCGCCTCACCGAGGAGAACCAGCTCGCGAAGACGGACGCCGTGTGGGAGCGCCTCGACCGGGTCGGGCTGACGGGCAAATCGCGGCGGGTCGGCGAGCTGACGTACCTCGAGACCCGCGACGACGGGCACTGGGTGCTCGAGCGAGATGCGGTGGTGATCAAGCCGCGGAAGGCGAAGAACCCGTGGGGGCGCCGCATCCAGCTCGGCGGCGCGGCGCCCGCGGCGCCGGTGGAGGGGCCGAGGAACACGTGGATCGAGATCGCGGCGCTCGAAGGCTGGCTCATCGCCTACGAGGACGACCGGCCCGTCTTCGCCACGCTCATCTCGGCCGGGCGCAACGGGGCGGAGGAGCCGGAGAGGGCCGAGCCGTTCGTGCCGCCCTCCACGACCCCGCTCGGCCAGTACCGCATCAACCGCAAGTGGGTGACGAAGACGCTCATCACCCCTCACGTCGACGAGGACGACTGGATCGAGGCGGAGGTGCCGTGGAGCCAGCACTTCTTCAGCAAGTACCTCCTCCACGCGGCGTACTGGCACAACAACTGGGGCGACGGGCAGAGCGGCGGTTGCGTGAACCTCTCGCCGGTCGACGCCAAGTGGCTATTCCACTGGACCGAGCCCCCCGTGCCGGAGGGGTGGTACGCGGTCCAGGTCACGCGCAAAGACCCGTCGACGCGCGTCGTGATCCACCGCTGATCGCCGCGGCCGAGCGCGAGGCGCGCCCGCGTCGCGCCTCGCGGGCGCCCGCAAAGGCGGCTATTTCACCGGGACGCAGCCCGCGCCGCCCGCCTCGCCCGCCGCGGCCATGCGCCGCATGCAGAGCTTGAGGCCGGCGCGGAGGTTGCCGACGGTCGTGACGCCGGACAGGTCGAGCCCGAGCGCGATCATCGTCTGGGCCACGTTCGACCGGATCCCGGTGACGATCCCCTCCGCGCCCAAGAGCCGGATCGCCTTGATCATCTCGATGATGTACCCGGCCGTCCGCGTGTCGACCGCGTCGACGCCCGTGAGGTCGAGGATCGCGTAGCGGGCGTCCTTGTTCACGATCGCCGTGAGCAGGTTGTCCATCACCTCGGCGATCCGCAGGCTGTCCACCACGCCCACCATGGGCAAGGTCAGCACCTTGTCCCAGACCTCGATGATCGGCGTCGAGAGATCGCGGATGACCCGCTGCTGCTTCTCGATCAGCTCGAGCTTGTTCCGGAGCTCCTGCTCGCGCTGCCTCGCCGCGGTGGCGTCCATGGTGATGCTGACCGCGCCGGGCTCCCCGCCGTGGCGCACGGGGACGTACCATGTCTCCCAGGTGAGGCCGTGCGCCTCGGTGACGGTGTGCGACCCTTTCCCCTCGATCGCCTGCCGTATCGCCTCCACCCCCTCCGGCGACCCCGCATAGAGCTCGTAGACGCTCTTGCCGAGGTGCTCCCCCGGCCGCACGCCGGAGGTCTCCAGCCCCTTGCCGTCGTGGAACCTGAAGATCCCCTCGCGGTCGTACCTGCACACGGCGACCGGGAGATTCTCGAGCACGGTCCGGAGGAGCAGCTCCGCCTCTCCGAGCTCCACCTCGGGCTCATTCTGGAGCTCCGCCCCCGCCGCGACCGGCGCCTCGTCCCCCGTCATGAGAGCTTTTTACCCCGCGTGCGTGCCGGCCGTCGAGCGTTTGTCGACAGCGGACGGCAAGTTTCGTGAACCCGTCGGGGGAAACATCGCACCGCTCGCTGAGCCCGCTTGTCCCTCGCAGACGCGATGTCCCGGTGAAGCCATCGAGGCCTGCGGTCGCCGTGCCGCCGCGCCGCGGGGCCGGGCGCGGCGCGGGTTGACATGGTGTCCGAAGCACACTAAGCTTCGTGTCCAGGTCACACGGAGGTCCGGATGTCCGTCGCGTACGAGCACCCACGGCCGGCATTGACGGTGGATTGCGTCGTGTTCGGCCTCGATGAGGAGGATCTGAAGGTCCTCCTCATCCGGCGGGAGCTCGAGCCGTTCCGCGGCCGGTGGGCGCTTCCGGGCGGCTTCGTGCGCGTCGACGAGCCGCTGGACGACGCCGCGCGGCGGGAGCTCGCCGAGGAGACGGGGCTCTCGGGGGTGTACCTGGAGCAGCTCTACACCTTCGGCGCGCTCGGGCGCGACCCGCGCGAGCGCGTCGTGTCGGTGGCGTACTACGCGCTGGTCAAGCTCGGGGATCACCGGGTGAAGGCGGCGACCGACGCCCGCGAGGCCGCGTGGTTCTCGGTGGACGACACGCCGGCGCTCGCCTTCGATCACGAGGAGATCTTTTCGACCGCGCTGGAGCGGCTGAAGGGCAAGGTGCGGTATCGGCCGATCGGGTTCGAGCTGTTGCCGCCGAAGTTCACGCTGTCGCAGCTCCAGCGGCTCTACGAGAAGATCCTCGAGCGCCCGCTCGACAAGCGCAATTTCCGCAAGAAGGTCCTCGGCACCGGGCTGCTCGTGGAGCTCGACGAGGTCGAGCAGGACGTCGCCCACCGCGCCGCGCGGCTCTACCGGTTCGACCGGCGGAAGTACGAGCGGCTCGAGAAGGACGGGTTCAGCTTCGAGATCTGAGGCGGGGCGGCGTCACAGGACGGCGTCCAGCGTGACGACATTGCACGCTGCGCCGCATTGATATTTCCTGTCCTTGCAGTGATCGCGGACCATGTAGTCCTTCGCCTTGCCATCTGGAGCTCGAATCGACACCTTGCACTCGAGCTCCAGGCAGCCGATCTTCGAGGGCACCTCGAAGTGCCCCGAAGCGTCGGTGGACGCCTTGTCGTCGAGGCGCGCCTCAGGGCACGTCACCGTGACCTCCGCGCCCATGATCGGATTGCCCGCCGCGTCACGCACGACGCCGGAGACATCGATCCCCGGGTCGCACCCGACGAGCGCTGCCGCCGCCAAGGCGGCCATGCACGCGCTCCGCAACGCACACCAGACTTGAGAACCCATGGTAGCTCCTCCGGAGATGACGCTGGCCTAGAACGGACATGGCGGGTTTTCATGGGGCCTTGCTCCAGCGACCTCGCCTTCGCGGCCATCGTCGCCCGTCCGCGCCAGCGAGTCGACCCGCGCCAGGGTCCGCAGGGGAGTATACGCGCCCCCGGGCATTTCGCACCTGGCTCGCACAGGCCGCCCTCGGGCGATCGGGGTTGACATAGTGTTCATTCGACACCATGCTTAGTGTACGTTGAACACACAGCCGAGGGCGCGCCGCGTGCGCGCCCCCGCGGCCGGCATCGACCGTGGACCTCCCACGTCGGGATCCGACGGCCCGCTCGGCCGCGTCGTCCACGTCCGGTCGGCAGCGCGCCCTGGGACGGGCGCAGAAGGGACCAGTATGACATGCGAGGCCGCTTTCCCGGCTGACCTCGGAGGGGGATCGCGCTTCGAGGTCGCCGGCGGCACGGTGACCGGGACGGACCACCTCGCGGTGGGGCGGCCCAACCAGGACGCCTATGCCTTCCGGGCCGAGGGCGGCTGTCTGGCCGCGGTGGTCTGCGACGGCTGCGGCAGCGGCGCGCGCAGCGAGGTGGGCGCGGCGCTCGGGGCCCGGCTCGTGACCGAGCAGGTCCTCGGCGCGCTCCGGCGCGGCGGAGATGTCGAGTCGCCGGAGACCTGGGAAGAGGTGCGGCGCGGGGCGCTCGCGCCGCTCCGGGCGATGGCGGCCGGCATGGGCGGGAGCCTCGCCGAGGTCGTGTCGACCTACTTCCTCTTCACCGTGGTCGGCCTCGCCGTCTCCGGGGGCAGGGCGTGCGCGTTCTCCCTCGGCGACGGCCTGATCGCCCTCGGCGATGAGCTCCTGCGGCTCGGCCCTTTCCCGCGGAACGAGCCCCCGTACCTCGCGTATGGCTTGCTCGATCGCCCGCCGGGCGGAGAGGCGCCGCGCTTCACGGTGCACCGCGCCTTCCCGTCGAGCGGGCTCCAGACTGCCCTGCTCGGCACCGACGGCGCGCTCGATCTCCTGGAGTCGTCGTGCCGGCAGATCCCGGGCGGCGGCGGCGCGGTCGGCCCGCTCTCCAGGTTCTGGGAGGACGATCGCATGTTCGCCAACCCGGACGCGGTGAGGCGGCGGCTCGCGCTCATCAACCGCGCGGTGACGCGGCCGGTGTGGAAGGAAGAGCGGATGGAGCGCGAGGGCGGGCTGCTGCGCGACGACACGACGCTCGTCGTCGTGCGGAGGGCCGAGAGCGCGCGCGATTGACCCGCGGCCCTGCGCGACTTCGCGAGGGGGACAACACGATTTTTCGTACGCCCGGAGGAGGCGAAGGTGGACGTTTATCTCGGTGCAAAGCGGGTTCGGCTCGACCCTCGCGCCTCGATCGGCAAGGGCGGAGAGGCGGACGTGTTCGACCTCGGCGACGGCCGCGCGCTCAAGGTCTGGAAGACGCCCGATCACCCGGATTACGCCGGACAGGACGCCGAGCAGCGCGCCGCCCAGGACCGCATCGAGCGCCACCAGGACAAGCTGCGCGCCTTCCCCGGCGCGCTGCCCGCCCAGGTGATCGCGCCCGTCGAGCTCGCGACCGACCGATCGAAGAAGCGCATCGTGGGCTACGCCATGCGCCTCGTGCGGGGCGCCGAGCCGCTCCTGCGGTACGGCGAGCCGTCGATGCGCCACGGCGGGCTCTCGTCGGCCGCGGTCTCCGAGGTGCTCGCGGGGCTCCACCGGACCGTGGAGGCGATCCACGGCCGGGGCGTGGTGATCGGCGACTTCAACGATCTCAACGTCCTCGTCGCCGGCGGCGAGGCGTTCGTCATCGACGCCGACAGCTTCCAGTTCGGCCCGTTCCTGTGCCAGGTGTTCACCGAGCGCTTCGTCGATCCGCTGCTCTGCGACCCTTCCCTGCCCCGGCCGGCGCTGGGGAGGCCTTATTCGCCGGACTCCGACTGGTACGCGTTCGCCGTGATGGTCATGCAGAGCCTGCTCTGCGTCGGGCCTTATGGCGGCGTCTTCCGGCCGCGGTCCGCGGCGGCGCGCGTGCCCGAGTGCGCGAGGCCGCTCCGCCGCATCACCGTGTTCGACCGCGAGGTGCGGTATCCGAAGCCGGCGATCCCGTACCGCGTGCTGCCCGACGATCTCCTCGACGCGCTGTACCGCGTCTTCGTCAAGGATGAGCGCGGCGTCTTCCCGCGCCGGCTGCTCGAGGGGCTCGCGTGGGCGCGGTGCGCGTCGTGCGGCGTCGAGCACGCGCGCCCTGCCTGTCCGACCTGCGCGGGCGCGGCGCCGGCCGCCGTCAAGGCGTCGACGGTGGTCCACGGCGAGGTGCTCGCGACGCGGCTCCTGAGCACGCGCGGGGTGATCCTCGCCGCGTCCGCCGGGCCGGGCGGGCTCGCTTATCTCGTGCACGAGGGCGGGCGGTTCCTGCGGGAGGACGGGTCGGTCGTCCTGTCCGGCGCGCCCCACCCCGCGATGCGGTTCGCGGTGCAAGGGCGGGCGACGCTGATCGGCCGCGCCGGCGAGCTCGTGGTGCTCTCGCCGGGAGCGCCGCCCGAGCGGATCCCGGTGGACTGCCTGGGGACGAGCCCCGCGTTCGGCGTCAACGAGCGCGCCCGCTACTGGACCCGTGGCGGCAAGCTCCTGCGCAGCGGCAGGCCGGGCGCCGCCGCGCTGTCGGGCGAGGCGGGCGCCGTCGCGATGGGCGATGTCCTCGCCGGGCAAACGGTGTTCTGGGTCGGTCCCCGCTTCGGGCTCGGCTTCTACCGGGCCGGGAACGTCTCGATCGCGTTCGTCTTCGACGCCGAGCGGCCGGGCCTCAAGGACACGATCAAGCTGCCTTTCCCCGGCGGCGAGCTCACCTCGGCCACCTGCGTGTTCGACGGGGCGGCGCCGCGCGCCGGCCGCGGGCGCGCGTGGCTCTTCCTCGCGGCCGAGCTGGCCGGCCGGACGGTGCACCGGTGCATCGTCGTGGGCGAGGACGGCGCGGTCGAGGCGGTCGCCGACGGCGAAGGGGGCGGCGGCTCGTGGCTCGGGGCGCTCACGGGCAAGTGCGCGGCGTCCGGCTTCCTGCTCTCGGCGACCGACGGCGGCGTCGTCCGCGTCGAGGTCCGAGGGGGAGCGCTCGTGGAGACGCGGCAGTTCCCCGGCACCGAGCCGTTCGTCACCCAGGCTTCCCGGCTGCTCGTCGGGCCAGAGGGCCTGTTCGTCGTCGACGCGCAGGCGATCACCTTGCTTCGCATCGCGTGAGTTCGATTCTGAGCTGATTGGCCCGCTCCCGCGGGCCCTTGAGAGGAGAGAGAGACCATGATAACGACAGAGCTCCCGCTGCCCGCCTTCTACGATCCGAGGAACGCCGAGCGGTGGGGTTACCACCCCGACGAGACGGCGCTCCACGGCGCCGCCGCGGCGTGGCGGAAGGCGCACGGCGTCAAGCCGTCGGCCGCGGACGCGCGGAACGTGCACCTCCTGCTCATCGACGTGCAGAAGGACTTCTGCTTCCCGCAGGGGTCGCTCTACGTCGCCGGCAGGAGCGGCACGGGCGCGGTCGACGACAGCCGCCGCATCGCCGAGTTCATCTACAAGAACCTCGCGTCCATCACGAACGTCACGGTCACGATGGACACCCATTTCGCGTACCAGATCTTCTTCCCGTCCTTCTGGGTGGATCGCGAGGACCGGCCGCTCACGGCGCACCGCGAGATCACGACGGCGCAGATCGACGCGGGGGAGGTGCGGCCGAACCCGGCCGTGGCGCGGTGGCTCTGCGGCGGGAGCTATCCGTGGCTGATGAAGCAGGTCCGGTACTACTGCGAGGAGCTCGAGAAGGCGGGCAAATACAAGCTGTACCTGTGGCCGCCGCACTGCATCCTCGGCAGCGACGGCCACGCGCTCGCGGGCGTCGTGCACGAGGCGCGGATGTTCCACGCGTTCGCGCGCGGGGTGCAGTCGTGGGTGGAGGTCAAGGGCGGCAACCCGCTCACCGAGAACTACTCGGTGATGCAGCCCGAGGTCCTGACGCGCCACGACGGCCAGCCGCTGGCGCAGCGGAGCACGGCATTCCTGAAGACGCTGCTCCACGCGGACGCGGTGCTCATCGCCGGCCAGGCGGCGAGCCACTGCGTGCGCAGCTCGATCGAGGACATCCTGACCGAGATCGCGCTCACCGATCGCGCGCTCGCGAAGAAGATCTACGTGATGACGGACTGCATGTCGCCGGTCACGGTGCCCGACGGCAAGGGGGGGTTCGTCGCCGACTTCACGGCCGAGGCGGACAAGGCGCTGAGCCGGTTCGCCGCCGCCGGGATGAACCTCGTGAAGAGCACCGACCCGATCGCGCGCTGGCTCGCCTAGCGCGGCGCTGGCCGCCCGGTGAAGCGAAGAAGAGAAGAGAGGCGATGAACATGAGCAAAGACGACGGTAAGACGATGAATGGCGGTGGCTCGCTCGACATCGAGCAGCTGTTCGAGGCCGCGCGGGACGAGGGCGCGCTCTCGCCGGAGGCGATGCAGGCGCTGCACATCACGGACCTGGGCGCCCAGATCCAGGCCGGCTTCGGCGTGCAGGTGGACGACGTCGCGTCGTCGGAGGTGGTGCTCGTCACCGTGATGCCCGACGACTCGGGATCCATCAAGTTCGCCGGCAACGCCCGGGCGGTGCGGGACGGGCACAACCTGGTGGTGAGCGCCCTCGCCGACTCGAAGCAGCGCGACTCCATCCTCGCGCACAACCGCTACCTGAACGGGACCGTGCTGTATCCGTATTGCCCGATCGCCCAGGCGGTGAAGATGGACACGAAGAACTACGACCCCGCGCTCGGCACGCCGCTCTACGACCAGACGGTGGTGCTCCTGGGAACGGTGATCGCCAAGGCGCAGGAGTTCGCGCTGAGCGGCGTCCCGGCGCGCACGGTCACGCTGATCATCTCGGACGGCGCCGACGCGGGATCGACGTGGGCCAAGGCCAAGGACGTGTGCGCGCTCGTCCGCGACATGCGCCGCGCCGAGGCCCACATCGTGGCGGCGATCGGCATCGACGACAAGAACACCGACTTCCGCGCCGTCTTCCGCGACATGGGGATCGAGGACCGCTGGATCCTGACGCCGAAGAGCGACGCGGCCGACATCCGCAAGGCGTTCGCGCTGTTCTCGCAGTCGGCGGTGCGCGCCAGCCAGGGCGGCGCGTCGTTCTCGAAGACGGCCGCCGGCGGCTTCGGCGCGTGAGCCGCGTCAGGCCGCGGCCGCCCAGGGAAGGACGCCGTAACGGCGGCGCAGCTCCTCGACGTCCACGTCCATGACCGACCAGAAATCCCAGTCATCCATCAGGTCGATGTTCATCTTCGTGCCTCGAACGAACGAGCGCACGAGATCGTCGGCGAGCCCCGGCGTCGCCAGCATCCCCTGCTGCGACGGCGCGAGCACCGTGAGCTTTATCCCTTGCTGGAGCTGGACCAGCAGGAACACGAGGATGCCGAACGGGTTCTCGCGGCGATACCCCGCCTGGAAGGCGATCGTCAGCGCCTCGCTGCGGAGGTCGGTGCCGTAGCCGGCGATGATGTGGCTGAGATCGTGGGTGAGCACGCCCTCGGGCACGCCGCGCTTCTCGCCGGGAAAGGAGAAGCCGTTCTCTCGATAGAAGGTGAACAGCGCCTTGCCGAGGGTGCCCTCCGGGTACCCCTCGAGGGACCGGTAGCGCGCGGCCACGGGCTCGTTCTCCAGGAGGCCGGCGAAGCTCGCGAGGTTCCTGGCGAGCCCGGATACGCCGCCCTCGTCGAGCATGCGCCGCACGCTCTTGCCGAGCAGCGCGTTGCGGCTGATGTCGATGCGCAGGAGGAGCAGCCGCCGCTCGTAGAGGCGCTGGAGCTGGCGGACCGCGGGCGGGCGCGCCCCGAGCGCCGCGGCGAAGCGCTCGACCTCGAGCAGCTCGCGCTCGTCGATGCGCTCGCCGCACAGGGTCATCGCGCAGAGGCCGCTCACGAGCTGCTCGCGGAGCGCGGGCTCGCGGACGGCGGCCGCGAGCGCCTCGGGCGCGATCGGGGCGAGCGCGTCGATGTCGTGCGCCGTGTGGAGGAGGTGCCGCTGCACCGCGGCGATCGCGTCGCGCCGCGGCCCGTCGAGGGGACCGGCCGAGGTGAGGACGCCCTTGATGGCACGCAGACCCGCGTGCGCCTGCTCTTGGCTCGGAATGAGGTAGGTCATGCCGGAGAGGATGAGGACGAGCGCGCGCCCCGTCCTTGACCGGCGGCGCCAATGTGTTGACCGGGCGCGCCGCCAGGACGGCTCGCGGGTAGCGGCGCATCGAGGGCCTCTGTCCACACCGCTGTCCCGTTGTTCTGTCCCGGGAGCACGCGCCCGAGAGCGTGGTGCCGTAGCCAGATCGCGACTCACCGCGCGCGGGGCGGCCGTGGTACGGTGGGCGCCGCTTCTCCGCCGCTGCTGGGCCGCGCTCGTGCCTCGCAGATCGCGGAGCGCGGATCGACAGAGGGCCTCGATCGCGCAAACGGGCGGCGACGTGCGCCTTCGCCGCGACAGCCGGCAATCGACAGGAGAGATGGGGGGGTGGCCATGAGGTTTCAGGTCGCTTGTACGAACCGTGATAATCCCGAGATCGATCGCGAGCTTGGACGCGCAGAGACGGTGAGCGCCGACCGCGCGGACAGCAGCGATGGGCCGTTCGCGGTCCCGCGACGGCCCCGGGTCATCACGGCGTCGCGGGGCAGCGCCGGAGAACAGACGATGCTCGACGGTCAGGAGGCGCCGAGCGCCCGCGGGATCGTCGAGCACCTGCTCAAGAGCAGGCCGGGGGAGTACGACAGCCGGGCGGCGCAGCTCCTCGCCACCGCGTCGGCGTGGGCGTACTCGGATATCGACACCTTCACCCGGATCATGGGCCGCCGGGGCCTCCAGGGGGCGACGTGCGTCGAGGTCTCGCTCACCAACGAGGAGCTCTTCGTCGACACAAGCGCATACCTCGTCCAGAGCCCGTGCAAACAGCTGGCGATCCTCTGCTTCCGCGGGACGAGGCTGAGGAACGTGATCACCTGGCTGACGGACGCGGCCGTGAAGCCGGAGCCGTTCCACGCGGCGGGGACGGTGCATGGCGGCTTCTACCGGGCCGCCCGGGCCGTGTGGTCGCCCCTCCTGGTGATGCTGAGGGGCGCGCTCCACGGGCGCCGCGTCGACGACGAGCTCTCGCGGGAGATCGAGAGGACCGCCGTCCGCTCGGTGACGCTCGACGGGCTCGTGCGCAGCGTCGACGAGGCGCGGCTCAACAAGGTCCTCGAGGAGGTGCGCGCGGTCAAGAAGCTCATCGTGCAGGACGCCAGGGAGCGGCTGCTGGACAAGGTCGCTCCGGAGAGCGCCGGCAGAGGGCGGCCGGAGGACGCCCCCGCGACGCCCGGGTGTGACGAGAGCACCTCGTCCGCGCCGTCGGCGGCCCTGGCGCCCCACGCGGCTGCTGGACATCTGCGCGCGCGCGAGGCCGGGCCGAAGCGCGCGGAGAAGCCCGAGCTGAAGGCGCTCTACATCACCGGCCACAGCCTGGGCGGCGCGCTGGCGGTCCTCGCCGCGTCGCAGCTCTTCATGGCCAACGAGGCTCCGGAAGACGCGGTGGAGGACCTCCAGGCGCTGCAGGGGTGCCTGCGCGGCGTCTACACCTTCGGGCAGCCGATGGTCGGCAACAAGGTGTTCGCCGACAAGCTCGGCCGGTGCTTCGGGGACAAGCTGTTCCGTCATGTCTACGGGGTGGACGTGGTGCCGTCGCTCCCGCCGATCTCGACGGGGTCGTTCTCGCATTTCGGCCAGGAGCTGCGCGCCAACGGGTCCGGCTGGGGCGAGCACGCCGGGAAGGTGAACCAGACCTGGTCCGCCACCTTGGGCCTCGCGCTCGGGGTCGCGGCCTTCGTCATCGAGCAGCTGCCTTTCCTCCACTGGATCAAGCTGCGCTTCTCGCTGGCCGACCACTCGCCGCTCACCTATCTGCGCGTGTCCCAGCGGAGGGACTCGGTGACCGAGTTCGACTGACCGAGCCCGCCTCCGCGCCGTCAGGCGGAGCGGCGGTAGGCGGCGGGGCTGTGCCCGGTCCAGCGGCGGAACGCGCGCGAGAAGGCGCTCACCTCGGAGAAGCCCAGCAGGAACGCGACCTCGGCGATGGTGCGGCCCCGCTCGCGCATGTGGGCGATCGCGAGCTTGCGGCGCGCCTCGTCGAGGACGCTCTTGTAGCTCTCGCCCTCGTCGCCGAGCCTCCGCTGCAGCGTCCGCGCGCTCATGCCGAGCGCGCGCGCAGCAGCGCCGACGTCGGGGACGCCGCGCCCGAGCGCCTCGAGGAGGTGGCGCTCGAGGGCGCCGCGCACGCCCGGCTCGGCCGGCAAGCGGGCGAGCAGCTCGTCGGCGTGCCGGCGGAGGACCGCGCCGAGCGCCGGGTCCGACCGCAGCGTGGGGGCGTCGAGGAACGCGGCGTCGAAGAGGATCGCGTTCTCGTCCGCGCCGAAGGCGAGCGGCGCGGCGAGGAGGCGGTCGTACTCGCCGCGCTCCGGCGGGGCGGGATGGGCGAGCGTGATCCGGTGCGGCGTGAAGGAGAGGCCGGTGAGGGCGCGGGCGCGCAGGACCCACAGGCCCACGATGAAGCTCGAGAGCTGCGGCGGCGCGACGGCGGCCGAGAAGCGCTGCGAGACGCGGGCCCGCGCGCCATCCACGGTGAGCCGCACGTCCAAGGCGTCGTGGATCAGGCGCTGATAGCGCAGCATGCAGCCGATCGCCTCGCGCACGGTGGCGCACTGGTCGGTGACGAAATCGACGACGTCGAACAGCTGGCCGACGAGCAGCTCGGCCGCGTGCAGGCCGAACGCCGGGTCGCGCGCGAGCTCGGGGACGCGGGTCCACGCGCGGACGACGGTGTCGTGGGGGACGCGGGCGGTGGGGTCCTCGAGCAGGGCGGGGTCGACGCCGGCGACCGCGAGGGCCTCGCGCGGATCGACGCCGGCGCGCGACGCGGTGAGGACGCAGAGTCGGATGGCCTTGATGCAGCCGGTGGGGCCCATGGCGCTCGCTCCCTGTCGTATCCGATCTTGCGCCTGCCATCACGGCGGCGCGCCGTCGCGCGGGGGCGAGGCCGGCGCGCGGAAGCTCTCCCCTCCCCTTGCCGTCCGCGGCGACGCCTGGTAGCCGTGCCCGTCCCGCGGCCCTCATCGCCTCGCGGCGGCGGCGGCGCGCGCGGGGCTCCGAGGTGGTTTCCGATGGCGGTCGTGCGGTGGAGAGCGTTGGAGCGGCGCGTGACCCAGCACTCGCCGTGGCGGAGGATCGAGGACGTCACCTTCGAGCTCCCGGACGGGCAGATCCGCACGTTCTCGCTCAAGAAGGAGGGGCGGGTCGTCTGCGTCCTCGCCATCTCCCGCGAGGAGCGGGTGATCCTGGCGCGCCAGTACAGGCCCGGCCCCGATCGGATCCTCGACGAGCTCCCCGGCGGCGGCGTCGAGCCGGGCGAGACGCCGGAGGACGCGGCCGCGCGCGAGCTGCTCGAGGAGACCGGGTATGTCGCCGGGCGGCTCCTGCCGCTCGGACGCCCGCTGGAGTGCGCCTACTCGACCATCGAGCGCCACGCGTTCCTGGCCGTGGACTGCGTGCGCGGGGGGGCGCAGGCGCTCGACGAGACCGAGTTCATCGACGTGATCGAGAAGCCGATCGAGGATTTCGTCGCGCAGCTCAGGGAGGGCGCCTGCACGGATCCGGAGGTCGGGTGGATGGGGCTGTACGAGCTGGGCTGTGTGAGGGCGAACGCCTGATCCGCGCCCGCCTCCTGCGTCGCGGGCGTCGCGAGCCCTGCCGGGCGCCGGCTGGGCTATGCTGGAGCGCATGGGCAGCAGGCACGACCACGTCCTCCTCGCTCCCGGCGCAGACGCGTCCGGCCGCACGCTGAAGGCGCCCTCGTCCAGGGCGCGCCCGCACGTCGACGACCGGCTGGCCCCGCCCGAGACGCGGGTGGAGTACCTCGACGGCGCCGAGATCTTCGCCGCCCCGGCCGACACGCCGCACGCGACGCAGCACTTCGATCTGACCTATGTCCTCGGCGCCCACGTCGCCCCGGGCTACCGGGGCGCCGTCGACATGCTCACCCGGGCCGACGAGGGTAGCGATTACGCGCCCGACGCCAGCGTCTTCGCGCAGAAGCCCGACCGGGGGGGCCACCGGCGGCTGGAGGAGCTGGCCTTCGAGGTCAGCGACAAGCAGGCCCTCGCCGTTCCGACCAGCAAGGCGCGCCGGCTGGTCGATCGAGGCGTGCGGCGGGTGTTCTGCATCCTGGTGAAGCAGCATCGGGTGCTCGAATGGTCGCGCGAGACCGATGGCTGGCGGACGCTCCCGAAGGATGCGGTCATCGAGGACCCGTGCCTCGTGCGCCCGCTGCCGCTCCAGGCGTTGCTCGACGCCGCGTCCTCGGACGACGCCGTGGCCCGCGCGCTGCTCCAGAAGCGCGTGCCCGCGCTCGAGGCGGCGCTCGCAGAGGGCGAGGCGCGCGGAGAAGCGCGCGGCGTGGCGCTCGGCGAGGCGCGCGGCGAAGCGCGCGGCGTGGCGCTCGGCGAGGCGCGCGGCGTGGCGCTCGGCGAGGCGCGCGGAGAGGCGCGCGGCGCGCTGCTCGGCGAGATCCGGATGGCGCAGGATGCCATCACCACGGTGCTCCAGGCGCGCGGGGTCGCCGTGCCGGCCAAGGTGGCGCGCACGATCGCCGGCTGCGACGACCCGAGCAAGCTGCGTCGATGGCTCAAGCGCGCGGCCACCGCGGCGACGGCGGCCGAGGTCGTCGCGGGCACCCGGCGCAAGCGCTGAGGGGCGGCCGTCAGTCGGCGCCCCCGCTGCGGCGCACGAGCTTCTTCTCGCTCGTGCGCCGCTTGTCGTCGAGCCGCCTCGCCTTCGACGCCCGCGTCGGCCGCGTCGGCCTCCGCAGCGCCGGCACCTCGAGCGCGCGCAGGATCAGCGCGCGCAGCTTCTCGCGCGCGTCGTCCAGGTTGCGCTGCTGATCGCGCGTCAACTGGCTCACGATGAGCAGCCGCCCTTCGGCGTCGAGGCGGCCGCGCGCCAGCGCGCGCAGCCGCGCCTTGGCGCCCTCGTCGAGCTCCGGCCATGCGGCGAAGTCGAAGCGCAGCTCGACCTTGGAGGCGACCTTGTTGACGTTCTGGCCGCCGGGCCCCGACGCGCGCACGGCGCTCCAGCTGAGGAGCGCGGCCGGGGCGGTCAGCGCATCGTTGACGACGAGGGGGTGGGACACGGCGGCTCGCTCCTCCCCGCGGCGGGCGTGAGCGCCGCGCGGGGCACCTGACGCGTAGCACGCGCCGGCCCGCGGCGAGAGCGCAGCGCAGGCTGTCGGCGGCGAGAGCGTCGCTGCGCGCCGCGAGAGCGTCGGCCGCCCCCGGGGCGCCGGCTCCCGGTGGAGCGTCAGCTCCCCGCGGCCTCGCCGCCGGGATCCCCCGACCGGGGCGGGACCTCGACGAGCCGCGCCTCGTCGCGCTTGCTCAGCTTCGCGCCTTGCCGCGAAGCCCCGTAGACGTTCGCCCCGTCGAGCTCCGCGTCGCGCAGGTCCGCCCCATCGAGCCGGGCGAAGGAGAGGTCGGCCCCGCGCATCCGGCTGGCGCGCAGGTTCGCGCCCGAGAGATCGGCGCGCACGAGGCGGCAGCCGCCGAGATCGGCGCGGTGGGCGATCACCCGACCGAGCGACGCGCCGTCGAAGCGCGCCTCCGCGAGCCGCGCCTGCCGCAGATCCGCGCCGGTCAGGCGAGCGCCCTCGAGATCGGCGCCGTTCCCCTGGGCGCGCTGCAGGTTGGCGCCCGTCAGGTCAGCGCCCGCGAAGACCGACGACGCGCAGCTCGTGCGCGACAGGTCGGCGCCGGTCAGGTCGGCGCCCGCGAAGCGCGAACCGTCGAGCTTTGCGCCCTGCCAGACCGATCCGGGCGCGGCCGCATCCTGGAACGAGCACCCCGTGAGCTCCGCGCTCGGCGCGCGCGCGTTCCCCAGCCTGGCCCGGTCGAACGCGGCGCCGGCGCCGCGCGCGTCGTCGAGGCGGGCTTCCGGGAGCGACGCGCCCGTGAACCGCGCTGCCCCGAGCGAGGCGCCGGAGAGGTTGGGGGCGAGCAGGTCCGCGCCCTCGAACGAGGCGCTGTCCCAGACTCCCCGCGCGAAGCTCGCCCGCGCGCCGGTCACGGCCGCGAGGCTCGCCCCTGCGCCGCGGGCCGAGGCGAGGATCGCCTCGTGCAGCGTGGCGCCGTCGAGCCGCGCGCCCTCCAGCACGGCGCGCGACAGGTCGGCGCGGGTCAGATCCGCGCCCGAGAGGTCTGCCCCGCCGAGATCCGCGCCGACGAGCTTCGCGTCGGCGAGGCGCGCCCCGGCGAGCTTGCTCCCGCGCAGGCTCGCGCCCTGGAGATCGAGCGCGGACAGCGAGGCGCCGCTCAGGTCGAGCCCGCTCAGGTCCGCGTGCGCGAGCTCGAGCCCTCCGAGCAGCTCGCCGGCCCGCAGCCGCGCGATCACCTCGGCCCGCAGGCGTTCGTCCGCGGGGTCCACGGCAGCGGCGCCCGCGGACGGTGCCGCGCCGGCGGCGCCTGCGGGGTCCGGGGGCGCCACGACGCCGGCCGCCGGCGGATCGGCGGCTCGAGGCGCGACCGCCGGCGGCGCCTCCACCGCCGCCACCACCCGCGGCGCCTCCACCGCCGGCGGAGCGCCCTCTCCGGCCGGCGTGCTCCCGGCCGACCCAGCTGCCGATGGCCGCAGCGGCACAGGCGCGTCCTCGGTCTCCGGCACGACCTCCTGCGCGTCCGGCGGATCGAGGCCGACGAGCGCGGTCGCGCTCTCGTCCATCGGCCGGAGCAGCGCGGCGGGCCTGGGCTGCAGCGCGGGCTCCGGGGGAGCCCACGGCGCTCCCGGGATGGGCGCGGCCGGCTGCGCGGGCGACCCGGGCGGCGCCAGCGCGAACGGCGCGAGCGGCGCCTGCAGCTGCATCGCCAGCTCCGCCGGGTCCTGCATCCGCGTCTCCTCGTCCACGAGGGTGGCGCCCGACCACCGCGACGGCCGCGACTCCCGCGCGGCGCTCGCGGCGGGCCAGGCCTGCGCCTGGGCTGCTGGGCTCGGCAAGAACGGCAGCACCGGCGCGCTCGACCTCGACGCGCCGCCGACGGGGAGCGTCGTGCCGAGATCGCCCGGCGCGCTCGGCCTCGACGCGCCGCCGACGGGGAGCGTCGCGCCGAGATCGCTCGGCGCGCTCGGTCGGTCGTGCGGCGAAGGCGCGGCCTGCTCCAGGCTGGGCCACGAGAGCGGATGGCCCGGCATCTCGAGGCCGGCGCACACCCGGATCGACGCCCCCTCCTCGGCGCGCTCGAGCGCGAAGCTGCCGCGCCACACGATGGAGCAGATCTGGCGATCCACATCGATGACGAGCGTGTCGGCGGCCAGATCGACGGGCTGCCCCTGCCCGCCCCCGCCCGCTGGATAGCGGCGCGCCAGCGCCCGCGCCGCGGGGAGCTGCGTCTGCACCCGCGGCAGCTCGGGGTGCAGCCCGTCGAGCACGAGCCACTCGTCCCCGTGCAGGAACGGCAGCTGCTGATCGGGCGGCGCGGCGTGAAAATAACGCCAGTCGAAGCCCGCCATCGGCCCGGCCTGCTGCGGCTCGCCCCCCCGCGGCTCCGCGCCGCCGAGCAGCCGCTGCCGCGCGGGCCACCGCGGCGAGATCGGCCCCATCCCGGCCGGCCGCGTGGGCTGGACGGGGTCGAGCAGGTTCGGCAGCGCCGGCGCGGCGCTGGACGCGGCGCCGACCCCCACGGGGTTCTCGGGCACGCCGGGCCCGCCGAAGGCGCGCTCGTAGACGAGCGGCATCCGCTGGAACGGCTGCGATCTCCACGGCGGGACGGGGGCGCGATCCCCGACGATCTTGAGCCGCTTGTCGAGCAGGCGCGCCTCCCCGCGGTAGATCGCCAACCGGGCGATCATCGTCGCGATCGGCTGCCCGCCCGGCGCGTAAGCGTGGCCGGTCAGCACCACCCCCACGCTCGGCAGGTACGGCGCGACCTCGCTCGCCGCCTCGAGCGAGCCCGAGGGCCCGTGACGGTCCTCGCGCACGATCGGAAGCGGCGCGACGGGCCAGGCGAGGCGATTGTGCGCGAGGGCCAGCGTGGCCTTGACGATGACCGTGACCCGCTGCGCGCTCCCGGCCTGCCACAGCACCGAGCCGCACGAGACGGCGTTCAGCGCGACGACTTGGACAGGCCACGGCGAGGTCACGTGCGGCGGATCGGGCCCGGCGAGGCAGACGCGAGGGCGAGCGTCCACTCTAAGCCCGCCGCCCCGCGGACGACAAGCGCGAGCCGTGGCGGGCTGCCTCGGTCCGCGCCCGATCGAGGCACGAAGCGACACCGCGCGGCGCCGCTTTCCTGCGGAGCGCTTCGGGGCTGGCGCGGGCCAGCCCACACCCGGGCCCCGGCCGCGCCGACCGCGTCTCGTTTCCGCGTTCCGCTTTCCGCTTTCCGCCCTCGGCGCTCAGCCCGCGGCCATCGCGGGCGCGGGGGCGCCGTCGCGCCGGACGCGGCGGTGGATGAGCTCTTCCAGCCAGCGCTCGAACGCCTTGCCCTCGCGCTCGTCGGGGTCGTCGCGGATCACCTCCACGCCCTTCTCGGCGCGGCCGCCGCTGCGCTCGACGAGGGTCTCGACGAGCGAGGTCCACGTGTACGTCTGGATCGCCCCGCCCAGCGTCTCCATGACCAGGAGGTCGGCGAGCGTCGAGGCGCGGTTCCACGTCTGCACCTCGAAGCGCACCGACCCGTCGCCGCCGGGCGCGGGCTCGGCCAGGAAGCGCACGGCGCCGGCCAACGGGTGGCCCTCGAGGGTGGCGAGGGTGATCGCGCGGGGCGAGACCTCCTCGACGCGCACCTGGACGTGTCCGCGCAGCGGCAGGGCCATCGTGAGCGTCGCGCCCGGCGCGATGCGCGTCGGGCTCTCGGGCTCGGCGCCGACGACGACCGTCTTGCGCGGCGTCAGCTCCGGGAACTCGTCGCGCACGAGCGCGATGAGCCCCTCGGCGTCGAGGCGCGCGCCGCGGATCACGGCGCGGTAGATCTTGCGGTGCATCGGGCCGAGCCCCTCGGACGGGAGCCGCTCCGGGAGCGAATCGCCGAGCTTGGCCAGGCTCTCGTCGAGGGGGGTCGCCTTCACGCCGAGCACGTCGAGGGCGTTCTCGCGGCCCTCGGGGATGACGTTCCCCTCGGTCACCATCGTGATCTGGTCGGCGTTGACCGGCGTCTCGATTCCGAACTTCGCCGCGAGCTTCGCCCCCGTCGACTCGATCCACGCCGGCAGCGGGATCCGGGTCGGGTGCCGATCGGTCATGGCCTCGAAGCGGTCGAGCACCTGGTTCATCGAGGTCAGCTCCGGGCCCGCCAGGTCGAGCTCGCGCCCCGCCAGGTCGGCGCGCTCGGCCGCGATGGCGAGCGCCTCGCCGCAGTCCTCGCACCAGATCGGCTGGAACGGATCGTCGCCCTTGCCGACGAGCGGCACGACCGGCAGCGTGCGCACCATCTTGAGCAGGAGCGAGATCTGCTCGTCGCCCGGCCCGAAGACGTTGCCGGGCCTGAGAATGATCCACGCGCGCGAGAAGGTGCGGGCGATCTCCTCGCCCGCCTTCTTCGAGCGATGGTAATCCGACTCGCCGCGATCGGCGCCGAGCGACGAGACGTAGACGAAGCGCTGGACGCGCGCTCGCTCGGCCTCGGCGACGATGTTGCGTGTGCCCTCGACGTTCACGCGCTCGAACGTGACCTGCGGAGGCCGCTCGGCGACGGTCGCCGCCAGGTGAATCACCGCGTCGCACTCGTCGGCGGCGCCGCGGATCGACGCGGCGTCGCCGATGTCGCCGTCGAACGCCTCGACGTCGCCCTCGAACGGCTTGCGATCGTCGCTCGCGTGGCGCGACAGGAGCCGGACGCCGTGCCCTCTCCGCAGGAGCCGCCGCACCACCTCCGGGCCCACCACCCCTGTGCCGCCGGTCACCAGAACCTTCATCATCCGTTCTCCTTTGCACCCATCGGATGGGCGAGGACAGGCGAAGGCCGTGCCAGCCCCAGCTCGCGGCGTGCCCGGGACTTGCTTGCAGGCGCGGCATGAGCCCGCGCATCACCGGCGCGCAGCGCCCCGGCACCGCCTCGCCGCGCGGAGGCGCCTCGCAGGGGCCGCTCGTCACGCCCGACGGCCGCTACCTGATCGTGCGCGGGCGCCTGTGGCGTCGGGCCAACCCCGCGCTGCCGGAGGACGCGCGGAGGCGCCTCGTCTCCGAGCTCATGGCGGCGCGGCGCGAGGTCGGACGCGCGCTGCGCGCGGGCGACGCGGGGGCGCTGCGCGCGGCCCGCCGTCGCGTGAACGAGGCGAAGATCGCGCTCGGCGAGCGGGGGCCGCCGTGGTGGAGCGACGGCGCGCCCGACGAGAACCGACGCTTGGTCGCGTCCACGAGCTACGCGCGCTGGTACAACGCGCTCTCCGGGGAGGAAGGGCTCGCGCGGTAGCGTCTCCCGTGCAGGGCGAGCCTGCCGCTTCCCCTATCCGGCGAGGACCTCATCGAGCGAGCGGGCGCTCATCGCCCGCAGCAGCCAGCGCTGCAGAGTCGTGATCAACCCGGGTCGGTTCGGCGGTGAGCGGCCCGACCTGGCCAGCGCCCGGGACGCAGCCGAATCGCGGCGAGGGACGGCGCCCGTTCGTGTATAGGTACCTGATGACCGCCCCGCTCCTCGCCAGCGGGAGAGCGACACGCGGGAGAGAGATGGTAGGACCACGACCGAGGACGACTCCGCATCTCCGGCGAGCGCGCCGGTCTCGGCGGGTCGGACCGTGAACCAGGGAGGACAGGGCAGATGAAGATAGCGACCTCGGCGTCGACCGCAGCGACGGCGGGCGCGGCGTTCGACGAAGCCATGTCCGCGCTCCACGCGCGCCTCGGCGCAGCCCCCGACCACATCTTCCTGAGCTACACGGAGCGTTATGACGTGGACGAGCTCGCGCGCGCCACCGCGGCGCTCCCGGCGTCGGTCCGCGTCCACGGCTCGAGCTCATGCCTGTCCGTCATGACCTCTGCCGGAGTCCACGGCATGTCCGGTCCCGGCCTCGCCCTGCTCGGGGTCGCCGACGCGCAAGGTGCTTATGGAGTCGCCGCCGAGCCGATCGGCGGGGCGCCGCGCGAAGCGGGCGCGCGCGCCGCGCGCCGCGCCATCGAGGACGCCGGGCGAGCCGGCGAGCTCCCGGCCCTGTTCTGGCTCACCGCGCAGACCGGCGCGGAGGAGGACATCCTGCTCGGCATCGCGGACGTGGTCGGCCCCAACGTGCCTGTGTTCGGCGGCTCCTCTGCAGCAGACTCCCTCGACGGGCAGCAATCGCAGCTGGAGCGCGGGCGCGCCTGCGAGGGATCGGCGCTGCTCTCCGCCCTCTACCCGTCGGGAGAGATCTCCTATGCATTCAGCAGCGGCTACGTCCCCACCGAGCACCGCTGCCGCGTCACCCGCGCCGCGGGCAGGCGCCTGCCCGAGATCGACGGGCTCCCGGCCGCCGAGGTCTACGACCGATGGACCGGCGGCCTGATCTCCGCGCAGCTGGGCGGCGGCACCATCCTGGAGCAGACCGCGCTGCACCCGCTCGGGCGGCCCTCGGGCTGGATCGGCAAGATCCCCCAGTTCCTGCTCATCCATCCGAGCACCGTGGAGGAGGACAACTCCATGACGTTCAGCGCGAACATCCACGATGGCGACGAGCTCGTGCTCATGAGCGGATCGCGGGAGAGCCTGATCGGCCGAGTCCGCTCCGTGGTCGACGCCGCGCTGGCGTCCGCGCCGCGCCCGTTCCGCGCGCAGGGCGCGCTCGTGATCTTCTGCGCGGGGTGCATGCTCGCCGTGCGCGACGAGCTCGACCGCGTGGTCGAGGGGGTGATCGCGTCGCTCGGAGCGACACCCTTCCTGGGCAGGTTCACCTTCGGTGAACAAGGGTGCTTCACGCGGGGCAGGAACCAGCACGCGAACCTCTCCATCGCCGTCCTCCTGCTCGGGCAGTGAGATGTGATGGAGGACGAGGCTGCCCGAGAGACCATCGCCGAGCTGCAACGCGCGCGCGAGGAGGAGCGGGCGCTCCGCCTGGAGGCCGAGGGGCTGGCGGAGGCGCTCCTGCTCTTCACCGAGCCGGGGACCTTCGCGGAGACGCTGGCGCGCATCGTCGAGGCGACCGCGCGGACCGTCGGGGCCCCCGCCGGGCTCGTGATCGCCTTCGCCGAAGGCGCTGACGGCCACGTCGTCGCCTCCACCGATCCGCGCCTGTCAGCCACCGTGTGGCGGCGCGGGCCCGCGTTCGATCGCGCCCTCGCGGGCCGGCCGGTGGCCAGCTTCGACCTCGCCCAGCTCGCCGAGTGGCAGCGCCAGCCGGCGTCCGTCCTGGAGCGGTGCGGCTCCGCGCTCCACGCGCCCCTTCAGGCCGGGCCAGAGCGGGCGTTGCTCGTGCTCACCCATCCCGCCCGCGCCTACTTCGACGCGCGCCATGTCAGCCTCGTCCGTCGCCTCCTGCCCGCGGCCTCGCAGGCGCTCGCGCGCGTCCGCGCCGAGGAGGAGCTCGCCCGGGCGCGCGAGCTCACCCACGAGCGGGAGATCCAGGAGAAGCTCACGCTCATCGAGCACCAGCGCGCCGCGATGCGCGCCCTGTCCGTGCCCATCCTCGAGGTGTGGAGCCAGATCCTCTGCGTCCCCGTGATCGGCTCCATGGACGAGGAGCGTTGCGGGCACCTGATGGAGCGGCTCCTCGCCGCCGTGAACGCCACCAGGGCGCGCGCGGTGGTCATCGACGTCACCGGGCTCGACCGGATGGAGGCGAACGCGCTCACGCTCTTCGTGCGCGTGGCGTCGGCGGTGAGGCTCCTCGGCAGCGCCTGCGTGCTCGCCGGCATCGGCCCCGAGGTCGCCCGGGAGCTCGCGCGGGAGGGCTTCGCGTGGGGCGACATCACGACGCACCGCCGCCTGCACGACGCGCTGCGGACGCTGCTCTCCGCCCGCGGGCGTAGTAGCCACTCGCGGGCGTAGATAGCGGCCGCCGGCGCACCGGCCAGGTGGACGGCGCGCCCAGCCCCGCGCGCCGCCCGCCGGGCCCGCTGCCCGCGTGCGGCTCAGGACGCCTTGCGGCGCGCCGAATCCCACCCGCGCCGGACGGCGCTCCTGGCCTCGTCCCACGTGCGCCCGCTCTTGAGGTCGTTCCACTCCTCCCGGAGCTTGCTCTCGACCCGGTCGTCCCAGTCGCGGTGCTCGGTGTACTGGCTCGCCGCGCCCCAGCCGTAGCGCAGCCCCGGCTCGACGTCGTCCCAGTCGCTGTTCGGCACGTGCCGCGGCGGGATCGGCTGCTTGCCGAGCGCCTGCTTCACCGTGTCGTCCACGTCCTGGTTGAGCTCCTGCCCCTTGGTGTTCGTGAAGTCCGCCTTGGTCTGCTCCCAGTCGCGGCGCAGCGCTTCCTTCACGCGCTCCCAGCCGGACGTCTTGTGCTCATCCCACCACCTCGGATTGATCGACTGCGTCATGGATACCTCCCATCGGGCGCGCGGAAAGGGGCCAGCACGGAGGCCGAGCCCGGCGCGTGAGGGGGGCCGTTACACGAACGGTGCCGCCGCGAGCGCATGCAGAAATGACCAGGAAATACAGACGCTTACAGCAGCGTCCGGGCCGCCGCCTCGCCGTCGCTCCGCGGCTGGAGGCGGCGCCCCCGCGGCAGGCAGCCACGGATGAGACAAGCTGCCTCAGCGCATCCCCGGAGGCTCCGCGCAGCCCCGGCGCCGAGCGGGACGCGCCGGGGTCACCCAGCGGGGCGCGCGCCCTCGTCCCACGCCGGCAGCGCGCAGCGGAGCGTCGCCCCCTCGCCGGGGACGCGCTCGGCCCACAGCCGGCCGCCGTGCGCCTCGACGATCGAGCGGCCGATCGCCAGGCCCACGCCGAGCCCCCGGGCCTTCGTCGTGAAGAACGGCTCGAAGATCCGCTCGAGATCCTCGGCCGGGACGCCCTCGCCGGAGTCCGTCACCGCGAGCTCGACGCGGCCTTCGCCGCCCGCGTGCGTCCGGATCACCACGCGGCGCGCCTCGGGCGGGCGGCAGGAGACCGCATCGAACGCGTTGACCAGCAGGCTGCCGAGCACCAGCTGCAGCCCGGCGCCGTCGCCCCGGACGCGCGGCAGGCCCGGCGCGAGCTCGCTCCGCACGGTCGCGCCCGCGCGGAGCGCGGCGCCCGCCAGCAGCCGGCGCACCTCGCGGACGAGCTCGTTCAGATCCAGCGCGGCCGCGCCGAGCTCGCCCTCGCCGAGCCGCGCGCGCATCCGCCGGACGATCTCCGCGGCGCGGCGGTCGTCCGCCGCGATGTCGTCGAGCGCGGCGCGCACCTCGACGACGTCCGGCGGGGTCCGCGCGAGCAGCCGCTGCGCCGCCTGCGCGTTGCTCAGGATCGCGGCGAGCGGCTGGTTCAGCTCGTGCGCGATCGACGCCGCGAGCGCGCGCATCGCCGACACCCGGCTCAGCGCCGCGAGCTCCTCCCGCGCCGCCTGCGCCTCGCCCTCGGCGGCCCGGCTCAGCGCGATCGTGCGCTCGAGGCGCTGGATCTCCGCGCGGAGCGCCTCCGTCCGCCGCGACACCTCGATCTCCAGCGAGGCCCGGGCGGCCGCGAGCTCCTCGTGCATGTCCGACAGCGCCCTCGCCGCCGCGCGCGCGGCGAGGTGCGCCCGCACGCGGGCCACGAGCTCCTCGCGGACGAACGGCCTGGCCACGCCGTCGACCGCGCCGAGCTCGATCCCCCGCGCCCGGCCCGCCGCGTCGGCGAGCGCCGTCATGAAGAGGACCGGGATCTCGTGCGTCGCCGGATCCTCCTTGAGGCGGCGGCAGACCTCGAACCCGGAGAGGCCCGGCACCGCAGCGTCGAGCAGGACCAGATCGGGCTCCTCGCAGCGGATCTGCTGGAGCGCCGCCCCCCCATCGCCGACCTCCGCGACGTCGAACGGCTGGCCCGAAAGGGCCGCCGCGAGCACCCCGCGGCTCTCGGGGTCGCCATCCACGATCAGGACGAGCGGCGGTCGGGCTCGCGCCAGCCGGGAGCCCGACGCCAGCGGGTCGGCGCGCGCGTCGAGCGCATCGCCGCCCTGGGCCCCCTCGGCGACCTGGGCGCGGGATCGTGGTGCTGCCATGAAACAGAGTCTGTGCCACGCCTCCCCCGCGGTCGACCATGGGACTTTGGTCTTAGTGGGCGCCCTCGCTATCGCGCCACACCGGCAGCGTGCAGCGGAACGTCGCCCCCTGGCCGGGGCCGCACTCGGCCCACAGCCGGCCGCCGTGCGCCTCGACGATCGAGCGGCTGATGGCGAGGCCGACGCCGAGCCCCTGGGCCTTCGACGTGAAGAACGGCTCGAAGATCCGCTCGAGGTCCGCCGGTGGCACACCCTCACCGGAGTCTGCCACCGAGAGCTCGACGCCGCCGCCGTCGGCCGGGCGGGCCCGCACCACCACGAGGCGCGCCTCGGGCGGACGGCGGGAGACCGCGTCGAGCGCGTTGACGAGGAGGTTGAGGAGCACCTGCTGGAGCTGGATCCCGTCGCCCCGGACGCGCGGCAGGCCCGGCGCGAGCTCGATCCGCACGGTCGCGCCCGCGAGGAGCGCCGCGCTGGCCAGGAGCCGGGCCACCTCGCGGACGAGCTCGCCGAGGTCCAGCGCGCCCGCGCTGAGCTCGCCCTTGCGGAGCATCGCGCGCATCCGCTCGATGACCTTCCCGGCGCGGCGGCCGTCCGCCGCGATGTCGTCGAGCGCGGCGCGCGCCTCGGCGATGTCCGGTGGCGCCTGCCCGAGGAGCCGCTGCGCCGCCTGCGCGTTGCTCAGGATGGCGGCGAGCGGCTGGTTCAGCTCGTGCGCGATCGAGGCCGCGAGCTCGCTCATCGCCGACACCCGGTTGAGGTGGGCGAGCTCCTCCTGGGCCTTCCGCACCTTGAGCTCGGCGGCCCGGTTCAGCTCGAGCTCGCGCTCCAGGCGCTGGCTCTGCGCGCGCAGCTCCTCCGTCCGCCGCGCCACCTCGAGCTCCAGCGAGGCCCGGGCGGCCGCGAGCTCCTCGTTCTTCTCCGACAGCGCCCGCGCGGCGGCGTGGATCGCGAGCTGCGTCCGCACGCGGGCCACGAGCTCCTCGCGGACGAACGGCTTGCTCACGTAATCGACCGCGCCGAGCTCGAGCCCGCGCACCCGGCTCGCCGTGTCGGCGAGCACGGTCATGAACAGGACGGGGACATCGCGCGTCGCCGGATCTTCCTTGAGCCGGCGGCAGACCTCGAAGCCGGAGAGGCCTGGCATCACGGCGTCGAGCAGGACGAGATCGGGCACCTCGCGCCGGATCTGCCGCAGCGCCATCTCCCCGTCGATGGCCACGGCGAGGGTGAGGGGCTGGCCCGCGAGGGCCTCGGAGAGCAGCTTGAGGCTGCTGGGGTCGTCATCCACCAGCAAGACGAGCGCGCGGCGGTCCGACGCCATGGGGAGAGCAGATGCCAGCGCGCCGTCGGGTGCGTCAAGCGCTTCGCTGCCGCCTCGCTTGCCCGCGGTTGACGCCCTCGGCGGGTTCGGCGTGAAATGCGCCGCTGCCATGCACGCGACCTCGCCCACCGTGTTCGTTGTGGACGACGACCCCTCGGTGCTGCGCGCCCTCGAGCGGCTGCTGCGCTCGGCGGGCTACGCGGTGGAGGGGCACGCGTCGCCCGAAGCGTTCCTGGAGCGCGCCCCCTCGGAGCGGCCGGGCTGCGTGGTCGTCGACCTGCGCATGCCGGGCCTGGGCGGGCTCGAGCTGCAGGACGAGCTCGCGCGACGGGGGTGCCCCTTGCCGGTCGTGTTCCTCACCGGCCACGGCGACGTGTCGAGCTCGGTGCGGGCGATGAAGGCGGGCGCGATCGACTTCCTCACGAAGCCCTGCGACGACACCGACCTGCTCGCCGCGGTGGAGCGCGCCATCGCGCGCGACGCCGAGGCGCGCGCCGCCCGGGGCGAGCAGCAGGCGCTACGGACGCGCTTCGAGGCGCTGACCCCGCGCGAGCGCGAGGTGTGCCTGCGGGTCGCGCAGGGGCTCCTGAACAAGCAGATCGCCGAGGAGCTCGGCGCGGCGGAGAAGACGATCAAGGTGCACCGCGGCCGGGTGATGGAGAAGCTCGGCGTGGAGTCGGTGGCGGAGCTCGTGCGGCTCGTGGATCGGATCCAGGGGCCCTGAGCCCGGCGCGCGATCCCCAGGGGTCGCCACGGGGCCACGATCTCACGCCGGGCGACGGGTCTGGAGCCCCCGGAGGTCCTGGTTCGCAGCGCCCCTGAGGTGGCCCGTCGAGGGCCGGGCGAGCGCCATCCCGGGGAGCCGTCAGAAGATCTCGGGGCACCACGGGGCGCGCGTCGTCGCTCCCGTAGGCGCGCGCCGCGAGCGCCGCCTCGACGTCCACGGGCCGGATGAGGTGCTGGCGCGGAGAGCTGTACGGGTCGGGGCGCTTCTGGGACAGCATCTGTCCGGCGCTCGGCCAAGTAGGACCTTGGTCCCATAGATTTCCCGGCTGGGCCTATTAACCTGCTCCGCCATGGGCAACCAAGTGATTGCAAACGGACGTTACAGGATTCAGACGGCATTCCGGCGGGAGAACGTGGGGGAGCAGGCCGCCGAAGCGCCCTTGTCGCTGCTCCCGGAGGAGGGCGACAACTTCACCTGGGAGGTGGCCTTCGACGGCACCGACAGCTACACGCTGCGCAACGTCAAGACGGGCAGCTATCTGGGAGACGATGATGCGCCGCAGACCAACACCATGCCGCTGCTGAGGGGCGCATCGAAGCCCTTCCCCTGGAAGATCGAGCGCGGGCCGGAGCCGGACACCTTCACCCTCTCCCCCAAGGGCTCCAACGGCACGACGCGGTTGGCCTTCAGCATGCTGCGGATCTTCCCGCCGCCGGTCGCTTGGATGCCGGCGTCCGGGGATCATCGTCCAGACGAGCTCTGGCGCCTGGTGAAGATCTAGCCAGGCCCCTCCCGCCGGCGGAAGACCCCCGCGCCGCGGTCGACGAGCGCATCCCCTCGGCGGCGTCTTCCGCTTCATGGGGGCAGTATACCCGTCGAGTGAGGAGGTCGATCGCGACGCGGCACCCGCAGGGCAGGGCGCGAAGGATCAACGCATCCGGGCGGACTTCACGAGGACGCTCCACCACCAGCTCGCCGCGCTGAACGGCCCCGCCAACGTGACCATCCCCCGTTTTTTTTTGCTGGAGCGCTCTCCGGCGCGCCAGACGTGCACCCATCGAGTCCAAGGAGACGAGTCCATGACGAGCAACAGCACCCCGATCATCAACACGGTAGAAGGTCCGGTCCAGGGCGTCGTCGAGAGCGAGATCCTCGTGTTCAAGGGGATCCCCTACGCCAGGCCGCCCGTGGGCGCCCTGCGCTGGAAGGAGCCCCAGCCGGTCGAGCCTTGGAAAGAGACCCGCAAGGCCGACGCCTTCGGCAAGGCCTGCCTCCAGCCCACGTATCCCTCGATGGACGGCGCGGGCGACGTGGGGCCGCAGAGCGAGGACTGCCTGTACCTGAACGTCTGGACGAGCGGCGTGGACCCCGGCGTCCTCAAGCCGGTCATGGTGTGGATCCACGGCGGCGCCTTCAAGATCGGCGTCGGCAGCGACAAGATCTACGGCGGGGGTCCGCTGGCCAGGAAGGGCGCGGTGGTGGTGACCCTCAACTACCGCGTGGGCCTGCTCGGGTTCTTCGCCCATCCGGGCCTGGACAGGGAGCTCGGGCCGGTGAACTTCGGCCTGCTCGATCAGATCGCCGCGCTGGAGTGGGTGCAGCGCAACATCGCGGCGTTCGGCGGCGACCCGGGCAACGTCACGATCTTCGGCCAGTCGGCGGGGGCCGAGAGCGTGCTCGCCCTGTTCGCCTCCCCGCTCTCGAGGGACAGGAACCCTGCCCTGTTCCACAAGGGCGTCGCGCAGAGCCCCTATGCGATCCCGGAGCAGACGCGGGTGAAGGCGTCCGAGCTCGGCGTCAAGGTCGCGTCGGGGCTCTTCGGGCTCGATGGCGCGCGGGCCACGGCCGAGGAGCTGCGGGCGGTGCCGGCCGAGAAGTTCGCCGAGAAATTCATGCCGACCCCGGAGAACCCGCGCGGCCAGGTGCCGTTCTTGGGGCCGGGCCCCGTGCGCGGCGACACGGTCCTGCCGACGGGGCTCAGGGCCACCTTCGAGGCCGGCGAGCAGGCGAAAAAGCCGCTCATCATCGGCAGCAACAGCGACGAGGCGAGCGTCCTCGAGGCGTTCGGCATGGATCCGGCGGCCGTCATGCAGATGATCATCGAGGCGGGCGGCGAGGAAGCCGAGGACGCCCTGGAGGCCCTCAAGCGGCTGTACCGCAGGGATCCCGAGGTGACCGAGGAGGACCTCCAGAACCCGAGCCGCTTCGCCGGTCTGGTGCTGCGCGACATGCTGTTCACCGCGCAGGCCCGGTGGCTCGCGGACAGGCACTCGAAGGTGGCCGAAACGCGGTGGTACTACTTCAGCTACGTGCCCGAGGGGGACCGCGAAGGCCAGCCCCACGGCGTCCCGCACGGCGGCGAGATGATCTTCCCGTTCGGGGGCATCAAGCCCAGGTTCACCGCGGCGGATCGGACGATGTCCGAGAAGGTCAGCAGCTACTGGTTCTCCTTCGCGAAGACCGGTACGCCGGCGGGCCAGACGAGCTGGCCCAAGCACGAGATGGGGCGCGAGGGAGATTGGAAGCAGGACAAGACTCTGGTGCTCGGCGAGACGATCGAGGTCGCGAACGACTTCAGGAAGGTGCGCCTCGACGCGCTCATCGCGCAGTATCCGAAGCTCGAGGCGGCGCTCGCGGCGGGCGCCGGCTCGGGCGGCGGGCCGCGGTAGGGGCTCGCCGGCGGGGGCAAGGCGGCCTCGACCAGTCAGCGCGGGGGGCGCCCGCAAAGGAGCCCGGCGCTCGCCCGCGGCGCCCTTCACTCGCCGGAGGTCCCGGACTCCGTGCGGCTTCGGTTCGCGCTCACCTCCGGCGGGGATGGCTGCGAGGCGCTTCGGCGTAGGACCAAGGTCCCATGGCGCGGGGGGCCGTCGCGACCCCACCATGGCCGGGCCATGTACTGCGAGAGCCGAGAGATGGATGTGGGAGCGGTCGCGTCGTCGGCGGGCAGGGGGCGGCCGTCCCCGGCGAGCGCCGGGATCGGAATCCCGGCCGTCGACCTGGTCGTGCTCATCGATTCCGGCGACGCGATGAAGGATCTGGCAGAGACGCTCAGCAAGGTGGTCGGCACGGCCATCGACGCCGCCAGGTTGAAGCACCCGGCGAGCCTCCGCGTCACGTACCTGGGCACCGAAACCGCGCTTCCGCATACCATCTTCATGATCTCGGCGCGCGGCTACCTGACCCTCGCGTGCAGGGTCGATGCGTCGTTGCTCGCGAGCCGCCCCCTCGGGCCCTGGAACGGCAAGCCGGAGGGGCGATCCGCCGGTGTCCCGGGGAGCGCGGGGCACGCCCTCATCGACATCATCTCCCACTTCGACTGGCGGCCCGGGGCCACCCGCAACGTCCTCTTCGTGGGTGATGGGCCGCTCGATGGCGTCCGTTCCCGCACGCCGGCGGGCGAGGGCGAGGATCGCGGGGCCGCGAGCCGCGCCATCGAGGCCGCCCGGCGGATGGGCGCCCGCGTGCACATGAGCCCGAGGCTCGACCGGTCCCGCGGTGACGCGCAGCTCCAGGACAGGCCGCGCAAGGGCATCGACGCGGAGTACGCGCGCGTGGCCGCCGGGACGGGCGGCCGGTTCTTCGCCGTGCAGGACAGCCTGGGCGCCCGCCTCACGATGCTCGAGGCCGCGATCGGCGCCAGCACGACGCCCCCGCGCATCACCGCGGCGGAGCCGATGCCCAGGCAACCGCAGCGGCGGGATGCGCCCAATGTTGCCCTCGGCGCCGCCCTCACATCGGCGCCGGGTGCTCGCGGGCCGCGGTGAGCCGCGCGCCGAGCTCGTGGATCCGGAACTCCTCGGCCAGCCCGCGCACCTCCCGGAGCCACGGCGCGAGCCGCGGGTCCTCCGCTTCGAGCGCGGCGAGGCGCTGCACGAGATCCTGGAGGCGACCCCGCTCGACGAGCTCGGCGAGCCGCGCGAGCTCCTCCCGGGGCGGCGGCACCATCGGTGCTCGCGGCGGCGCGCCGCTGCCGCCGCCATCGTCCACGCCGCGCGCGAGGTCGGGCGCCGCGCGGATCCAGGTGAGCGCGAGGCGGCGCTCCAGGAGCTCGAGCAGGGCGCCGAGCTCGATCGGCTTCGGGAGGAAGCCGTCGCAGCCGGCGGCCACGCTGCGCGCGCGCTCAGGCGCCTCCACGCTGGCCGACGTGGCCAGGATCGGCACCCCCGAAAGCCCGGGGAGCCGGCGGATGCGGCGCGCGGCCTCGTCGCCGCCGAGGTCGGGCATACGCAGATCCATCAGCACGAGGTCCGGCCTGCGCCCGGCCGCGAGCGCGACCGCCGCCTCTCCGCCCGCGGCCTCCAGGACCTCGAAGCCGAGCGGGGCGAGCGCGTCCCGCAGGAAGGCGCGGTTGTCCTCGTGGTCGTCGACGACGAGGATCGACCGGCGCGCTCCCTCGTAGCCCGCGATCGCCGCGGCCCCGCGCCGCTCGCCCGCCGTCGATTCGCCGGAGAGCACGGGGAGGTCGAGCGCCACCGTGAAGGCGCTGCCCTCGCCGGGCGCGCTCTCCACGTCGATGCGGCCGCCCATCTGGTCGACGATGCGGCGCGTGATCGCGAGCCCGAGGCCCGCGCCCTCGCCCTGCGCGCGCCGCTCGCCGGCCTGCTCGAACGGCTCGAAGATGCGCGCGAGATCCGCCGGCGCGATGCCCGGGCCGGTGTCCTCGACGCGGAGCACGACGCCGCCGCGCGCCTGTCCGTCGCGCGGCGCGACCCGGAAGGTCACCCGCCCCGCGCGGGTGAACTTGATGGCGTTGCCGAGCAGGTTGAGGAGCACCTGCGTGAGCCGCTTCTCGTCGACCCGGACCCACGCCGGCGTGCCCTCCGCCACCTCGAGCTCGAACGCGAGCCCCTTCTGCGCCGCCCGCACCTTGCACAGCTCCGCGACCGTCCGCGCGAGCGACGGCAGGTGGACGTCGGCCGGCGCGAGATCCATCCGGCCGGCCTCGATGCGGGCGAGATCGAGCACGTCGTCGATCAGCGTGAGCAGGTGCTCGCCCGACCGGCGCACCACGTCGACGCTCGCTCGATCCTCGGCGATGAGCCGCCCGGAGCGCTGGAGGAGCTGCGCGTACCCGAGGATGCCGTTGAGCGGGGTGCGCAGCTCGTGGCTGATGCTCGCGAGGAAGGTGGTCTTCGCCTGGTTCGCGGCGTCGGCCGCGTCCTTGGCGGCCTTGAGCTCGGCGGTGCGCTGCTCCACGAGCAGCTCCAGCTCGCGCGTGCGCCTCCGGAGGGCCCGGAGCCGCAGCCGCACGCCGGCGTAAGCGAGCCCGGACAGCGCCGCGGCGTAGCCGAGGTACGCCCAGAGGGTGAGCCACGGCGCGGGCCGGACGCGGAAGGCGACGGCCGCGGGGCCGGCGACGTTGCCGGCGTGATCGCGGCCCCAGACCTGGAACGTGTACGCGCCGGGCGCGAGGTTCGTGTAGCGCGCGCTCGCGTCCGCGCTCCACGCGCTCGGCGCCGCGTCGAAGCCGACCAGCTGGGCGCGGTAGCGCGTGCTGCGCTCGTGAAAGAGGCTCAGGAGCGCGTACTCGAACGTGACGGTGTTCTCGTCCCAGGCGAGCGACGCGCCCGGCGCGAGGGCGAGCGCGCCGCGCGGACGTTGAGCGCGGGCGTCGAGCTCGAGCGGCTTCGGCGCGACGTCCGGGACCTCCTCGGCCGGATCGAGCACCGCCACCCCGCCGGACGTGCCCGCCCAGACGCGGCCCCGGCCGTCCACGAACGAGCCGTTCTGGTTGCACTCGTTGCTCGGCAGCCCATCGTCGGTGGTGAAGGTGTACGCGGCGAGCTCGGCGGGATCGTCGGCCGTGGGCGCGCGCGGGGTAAAGCGGGTGACGCCGCGGTCGGTGAACGCGTAGACCCGCCCCTGCGCGTCCGCGCGCACGCCGTAGACGATGCCGTCCGGCAGCGCGGGCCGGCTCCGCTCGCTCAGCGTCTCGAGCCACGCCTCGGCGTCGAGGTCGTACCGCGCGATCCCGCCCTGGGTGCCGATCCAGAGCGCCCGCCGGCCGCGGGCGTCCCGGATCTCGGCGAGCGCGGCGATCGCGTCGGAGGCGAGCGGCGCGCTCGCGGCCGTGTAGCTCCGCCATCGCCCGTCCTGGAGGCGCGACAGCCCCTTCATGGTGCCGAACCAGGTGGAGACCGTCCCGCCCGGGTCCGCGGTCTCGACGATGCTGGTCACGTGATCGTCGGCGATGGGCGCCCGCTCCCTCGTGAAGACCTGCCACGCGCCGTCCGCCTCGAGCCGCGCGGCCCCGCCGACCGTACCGATCCAGAGCGCGCGCCCGTCCAGCGACTCCGACAGCCACCGGATGCCGTCGTGGGGAAGCGGGGAGCTCCGCGCCGTGTACGTGGTGAGCTGCCCGCCGGCCCAGCGGTGGAGCCCGGTGGTGTCGCTGCCGAGCCAGACCACCCCGGGCTCGCGCGCCGACGGAAGGAGGAAGGTCACGAGATCGCCGAGCTTGCCGGAGAGCTCGTGCGCGTCGAGCGGCGCGAAGCCCTGCTCCGAGGACCGCACCACGGTGTTGTTCACGGCCACCCAGATCTCGGGCGGGTCGCCCTGTCCTCCCGGCGCGCGCACCTCGGCGACGGAGGTGATGCTGCCGGACAGGCCCGCGTTCCGCTGCGTGAACCCCGTCCACCCGTCGTGCCGCAGGCGCGCGAGGCCGCCGGCGTTGGTGCCGATCCAGAGCGTGCGGCCGCCGTGCGCCGCGCCGGCCGCGGCGAGCGCCATCACGTGGTCGTCGGGCAGCGTCGAGCTCGCCTTGGTCAGCGCCGTCCACGTCCCGCCCTGGAGCCGCGCGAGGCCGCCGCCGTAGGTGCCGGCCCAGAGCGTCCGCGCGCCGGTGCCGCTCACGGTCTCGGCGAGCGCCCGTACCGGCTGTGAGAGCTCCGGCACGCTCGCCGGCGTGAAGCTCTCCCAGCGCCCGTCCGCGAGCCGGGCGATGCCTCCCCGCGTGCCGGCCCAGAGCACGCGGCCCCCAGCGCCCCCTGCGGTCTCGAGCAGGCTCATGACCACGTTGCTGGGCAGTCCGTCGGCGGTGCTCGCGAAGCGGGCGCAGCCCCGGGCGTCGCAGCGGAAGAGGCCGTCGCCCGTGCCGGCCCAGAGCCCCGACGCCCCGCCCGGGAGGGTGGCCGCGTGCAGCGCGCGCACGTCCGGGTGCTCGAACCCGGGCCCCAGGGGAAGCCGCGCCCATCGCTCGCCGTCGAGCCGGTAGAGGCCGTCGGTCGTCCCGACGAAGACCGCGCGCCCGTCGCCCACGGGTACCTCGAGGAGCGCCCGGATCGGCTTCTCGGCCGCGAGCCCCTCGGCGGCCCCGAAGCGCGTGAAGCGCCCTTGCGCGAAGCGGAGGACCTGGCCGGTCATCATCCCGAACCAGACCGCGCCGTCCTGCCCCACCGCGATCCCCTGCACCCAGCTCGACCCCCCGCCGGTCGGCAGCGGGAGGGGCGTGAAGCGGCGTCCATCATAGGAAGCAGCGCCGTTCTGGGTGCCGATCCACAGGCGGCCGCCGGGCTCGAAGGCCACGGCGTTGATGGTGATCTGGGGGATGCCGTCCTCCACGTCGAAGACGCGCATCGCCGGCGCGCCCCGCGCCCGGAGGTCGTCTGCGGCGGCGGGTCGGGGCGAAAGGGCGAGGGCCACGCCGAGCCCGAGCGCGAGGAGCAGGCGCCCGCGCGGGGACGAGGAGCGATCCGTCATGCGGGACGCATTCTAGACGAGGAGCTGTCCTCGTCGCCGTGATCGCGCTCCGCGCGACGGCGGACAACGGCGCACGAGGTGGCACGCGACGGCGCGCGAAGGCCGCTGCCCTGGCCTGGAGTGCCGAGGACGCTGGGCGAGGAGCGCGTCCTCGCGCCGGGCTCAGGCCGCGGCGGCCGGGATCTCGACGTCGCAGGGCTGCCTGAGCGTCACGGGTTGTGCATGACGGTCAGCGGGAACTGGAGGAGCGCGGCGACGACCTGGTTCGGCGCGCCGATAGGCGCCAGGTCGACCGGCTCCTGAAGCTGGTAGACGTTCCCCTGCGGCGGATACACGGGGAGATTGTCGTTCAACAGCTTGGCCGTCTTCGTGTTCGACAGCACCAGGGGCGAGCCGCCGCCCGGCGGCCGCTCGATCGTGACGGTGAAATCCAGGAACATGGTGTTGCGGTACTTCGGAGGCTGATCGCTGGCGATCTCGAGCAGGCTGAGCGGCGTGACGTCGACATCCGCCTGGCGGATGGTGACCCTGCCGAGCACGGGGCTGTCGGCCGACCACTCAAGGCCGAGCACCTTCAGCCTGACGCCGCCGAGACCTGCCGCGAGGTTGGCCTCGACCCTCACCTTCCACCCGCCCTTGAAGTCCAGGGTGACGATCCCGAGGACATCCACCCTCAGGGGAACGTTGACCGCGTAGGAGCTGCACGGGATTTCAAGACCGATCACTGGAAGACCCTGCCGCGCAGACGACATCTCGCACCTCCTTGCCCCGGTGGGGCGTTGCCCTCGTTGGTTCCGAGCGGCAGGACGCTAGCGGCGGCCGACGCCGTCCGCCATGGGACCTTGGTCCCATGGACCGGCGGGGGCTCGTGCCGATAGGATCCACGCAGCGGTCGCGCGTACGCCGTTTCAGAGGGGCGAGCGCTCGCCGACGCCGCCGTCCTGCACCGCTGGCGGGAGCGGTTCGTCACGATGAGCGAGGCCGACAGGGCGCCGCGGTGGGCGGACGCGCCGTGTCGGCGGCCTCAGGCAGGCGAGGGTGTCCGGATCCGCGGGCGGCATCACGGGCTGGCCGCGCCGCCGCGCGGAGCTGCCGGATAGGACCAAGGTCCCATGGCGCGAGGACCGTCACGACTACTGTGCGGCACATGAGCGTCGCGAAGCGGATCCGGGACGATGGCGAGGGCGCCTCCTCGGCGTGCCGGCAAAGCCCACGCCCGCCGCGCTCCGAAGGCGCAATCCGGGCGGTCGATCTCGTCGTGCTCATCGACTCCGGCGATGCGATGAAGGACGTGGCAGACACGTTCAGCAAGGTGATCGGCACGGCCATCGAGGCCGCCCGGACGAGGAGCACAGCGGACCCCCGTGTCACGTATCTGGGCGTCGGCGGCGTGTTCCCTTGCAGCGTCTTCATGGTCACAATGCGCGGCTATCTCACCCTGGCGCGCAGGGTCGATGAATCGTTGCTCCGGAGCCGCCCCCGGGCGCAGCGGACGGGACGGCAGGAGAAGGCGTCCGCCGATGCGGACGGGAGCGCGGGGCACGCCCTCGTGGACATCATCACGCACTTCGACGGGCGACCGGGAGCCGCCCGCAACGTGCTTTTCCTGGGCGACACGCCGCTCGGTGGGCTCCGCTGCCGTGCGCCGGGGGAGCAGGACGTGGAGGTCTGCGGCCCGTGGACCGGCTCCAGGGGCCCTGATCCTGACGCGCGGGCGGCGCGCTCCGCCATGGGACCAAGGTCCCACTGTCGCTCCCGGCGGGCATCCACCTCCACTGGCTCCTGCCCGAGGCGCTGGCGCACGGGATGCACGAGGAGACGGGCACGCGCTCTCCTCAGGTGCCGAACCGATGGCTCATCCTGCGCAGCCGCAGGGGGCAGGCGGACAAGCAGTGGGGGGTCGAGAGCGATACCTCTCGGTCACTCGCCCACCCGGGCGCAGTCCATAGGACGAAGGTCCCATTGCGCCCGCGGCGCGGCGCCTTCAACGTGCCGCGTGCTGGCGCCGCCCCTGGGCGGACGACCATCGCCGTAGACCCTCCTTCATCATCCAGAACCCCACGAAAGGAAACGTCATGGCCCGCTTCGCATTCACGATTCATAGAGACAAAGAGTTCATCTTCGAGACCACCGATGAAGCACGGATCGCCCACGCGCGCCGGATCCTCTCTGGAGCAGAGACGCACCAGGTGCATGTCATGGGGAGGATCGTGAAAACGCCAGCGCCCTACAACCCGGGCTGGTCGTATCACCTCGACCCTGCGACGATCACCTTCTTCGCGGTGGCGATCGAGGTATGCGATGCCAGTGCAAGCTACCTCGAGGACCACCTCGATGAGGCCTGCGGCGCGTTCCTCCCGGGCTGCCACTGGTGCCCGTGGTCGTCCAAGCTGACGCGCGAAGTGACCTGATGACCAAGAAGGCCGAGGCGTGAACCTCGGTCGCTGCTCGACGGGGGCTGCGATCAGCCGTGCAGCTCCCGGAGCAGCGCGTACGAGCGCTGGCGCGCCTCGGCATCGGGCACCGCGCACAGCACCATCAGCTCGTCGGCGCGGGTGGCCTCGAGCAGCTCGTCGAGCTGCTTGCGCACGGACGCCGGGTCCCCGACGACGTTCTGCGCGAACCACTTCTCGGCGGCGGCGCGCTCTTCCTCGGTCCACGGGTGCGCCTCAGCCTCCTCGATCGTCGGATAGGCCTCGCGTTTGCCCTGGCGCACGCGCAGGAATGCGAGCGCGGTCGGGAGCGCGAGGCGCCGCGCCTCGGCGTCGGTGTCGGCGACGATCACCGTGGCGGCGATCATGGCGTAGGGCTGGGAGAGCGCGGGAGACGGCTGGAACAGCTCGCGGTAGAGCTTCAGCGCAGGCAGCGTATTGGCCTGGCTGAAGAGGTGGGCGAACGCGAAGGGCAAGCCGCGCCGGCCGGCGACCTTGGCGCCGTAGTTGCTCGAGCCGAGCAGCCAGATCGGCGGCTCATTGCCGAGCGCGGGGACGGCGCGCAGGCCGTGGTAAGCGTGATCGGCGGCGAAGTCGCCGCGGAAGAACCCGTAGAGCTCGTCGAGCATCGCGGGGAGGCCGTCGCCGGTCGTGGGGTCGTCGCGGCCCAGGGCCGAGGCCGTGAGGGGATCGGTGCCCGGGGCGCGGCCGATGCCGAGGTCGATGCGGCCGGGGAACATCGCCTCCAGGGTGCCGAATTGCTCGGCGATCGTGAGCGGCGCGTGATTGGGGAGCATCACCCCGCCGGAGCCGACGCGCAGGGTGGAGGTCGCGGCGGCGATCCGCGAAATCAAGACCGCCGGCGCCGCCGAGCCGATGTTCGGCATGGCATGGTGCTCGGCGAACCAGTGCCGCCGGTATCCGAGCGCCTCGACGTGGCGCGCGAGCGCGACGCTCTCGGCGAAGGCCGCGCTGGCGCTGGATCCATGTTTGACGGGGGCCAGATCGAGGACCGAGAGCGGAATCCGGTTCATTGTGCGTCCCTTTTGCAAGTATCCAGACAGGATGTCAAGCGCGGCCTCCGGGGCGCTCAGCGCTCGATTGCGAGCACGAGCACGAGCACGAGCACGAGCCGCTCCGCAATCCAAGCCACGACCTCGGGCGCGTCCGTCTCCACCAGGCCGAAATGGTAGCCGAGCGTCTCGGGCTCCGTCGTCTGCGAGACGTGTTCGTCTTTCGTGAGGCCGAGCTGCGCCGGCGAGGCGGCTGACCGCGCGGACCGCCGGCGTACAGGAGAAGAGACAGCTGGATTGGACGAGATCTTTTGATCCTCGTCTTCGTCGGCCCGCGCCTCACCCGGCAGCCTTCACATCCAGCCAGTAGTTCTGGCCGTAGCGGCTGTCCCAGCTCGAGCCGCCCGTGTGATCGGTGTTGTTGAACCACAGCTCGATCCGGCTGGTGTTCGCGGGCACCTCCACCTCGCACGCTCCTGAGGAGACGTCGCCGGCTCCCTCCTGCAGGCTCGGATGAAACCGGAGGTGGGCGAGGATGCTCCACGCCCTCCGCCCGTAGCGCTCCGACCGGTGATGAGGCAACCTCTCCGTGGCGTATTCGATCCGCAAGGACTCGCCGGATCGAACGTCGCCGTGCTGCTGATGAGACCAGTCCGACGAGAAGCTCACTGTAGCCATTGTCTCTCCTCACTCCCCACCTACCCCACCTAAGACGCGCCCGGGGGCGCCGTCCATGGGACTTTGGTCCCATGGCGCCCGGGGCGGGCTCTACGCGGGGCGGAGCCCTACCTGGACCGGTACGTCTTCTACGGCGGCGCCGACGACACCCGCGGCTGCTCGGAGTGCGGCTGCGGGGCGCCCGAGGGCGCGTCGTGCACGATCATGGCCTCGGTCTACAGCGACGGGGCGTGCGCGGACCAGATCGCATCCAGCCTCGTCAGCTCCATGGCGTCGATGCCCGGGCGGCGCACTTTGCAGGTCCAGAACCGGCGAATCGCAGCGTGCCCCGGCGCCGTGCGCGGCGCGACGGCGGGGGTGTGGGTCGGACGGTCCGCGCGGTCAGCCGCCACGCCGGCGCAGCTCGGCCTTGAGCTCGGCGATGCGCCGCTCCGCGGACGCGCGGGCGGCCTGCTCCGCCTCCGCGCGCCGGTGCTCCGCCTCTGCGCGCCGGCGCTCGGCCTCCGCGCGCCCGCGCGCGGCCTCCTCGGGGGTGAGGACGAGCTCTGCACCGTCGGGGGTGCGGGCGAGCCGGAGCGCCGCCGGATGGCCCGTGGCCGGGACGACGACCCAGTGCAGATCGAGCACCGTGCACGGGCTGCGCTCCCCCTCGACGACCCGCTCGACCAGATCGCCGTCGATGCGGTCCCAGACCCGCAGCCGCTCCCCGGGCGCGGCCTCGGGGCCGAACGCGACGAGCTCCATCACACCGAGCTCGTGGTACTTGCCGAGCTTCTCCGTCCAGATCTGCGGATCCGCGTCGTGCTCGCTCACGATCTCGACGGCGAGCTCGGGCGCCCCGCGCTCCCACGTCTTCCACGAGCCGAACGGCGTGTCCGGGGTGCCGAGCCGGACGAACGCGTCCGGCGCAAGGCACCGGCTCGGGTTGGACGCGGACCAGTAGACGAACTGGCTGGATCCGATCGCCGCTCGATCCGAGAAGGCCTTGAGCACGAGATAGAGCAGCGTCCTCATCTCAAGGTGGCGCTTAGTCTCCGGCACGAGGGCCTCTTCCGGGAAGTGGAGCGGCGAGGGCGTGCGAACGTGACGGAGACGACGCGCGTGCGCGGCGGGTTGCATGGGGGGAGTATGGCCTCTCCCCGGCCGGACTGTGCGGAACAGCCATCGCCGGGGCGGCTCGAACGGTCACGCCCAGATACACCCGCGTCGCGAGGGGGGGATCCCCGGACGAGTCGCGCTCCCGGAACAGGTGCTTACCAGGTCCGCCGCGCCGCCGCCTACCTGCGCTGGACGTCGATCGCCACTGACGATGTTCTCCGGCTCCAGATCGCGGTGCGTGGTCCCCGCCGCGTCACAGAACTCCGCTCGTACCGGGACGGTCGCCTGAAGCCGTGACATGTCACGCCCACGAACCGTGACATGTCACGCCCTCGAACCGTGACATGTCACGCCCTCGAACCGTGACATGCCACACCCGATACCCTGCTGGCCTTCCCGCAAACCGAGGACGTCGCTACACTGCCTCTCACCATGAGACAGCTTCTCGGTGCATCTTCAATCCTTCTCTTCTCCATCCTCGCGGCCTGCGGCGAGTCCGGCGAGCCCCCCGCCAACCCGGGCGAGAGCGGCTCCGGCGGCGACAGCTTCGGCGGCGGAATCGACCCCGATGGCGGCTTCGATCTCACCCCCTGCCGCGACCTCCCGTCGGCCGCCATGACCGTCGACTTCTCGGGCGACGGCGAGCGCCTGCTCGTCGGCGATATGCTCGGGACGAGCGCGATCGACACGCGGACGTGGGCCGTCGAGCGCACCGCGGCGGATCACCGCGGCACGGTCTACGGCGCCGCTCTCTCGTCGGACGGCCGCGTGGCCGCGAGCTTCGGAGAGGACGAGGTCGTGCGAATCTGGGACGCCCCGTCCGGCAAGCGCCTCGCCGAGAGCCCGAAGATCGCCGGCATCACCGCGTTCGCCCGCTCCGAGGAGGGCGGCGTCATCCTGGTTGGGTTCGGCGACGGCACCGTCAAGGCGCTCGACCCCGCCTCGTGGGAGGAGCGCTGGTCGGTCGACGTCGGCGAAGGCCCTGTCGCGCCCCTGATCGCGTCGCCGCGCGGCAGCCTCTTCGCTCTTGGCAAGGACCGCGGCACCCAGCTCCGCGACGCCAGAGACGGGAGGCTCGTCGGGGAGACGACCTTCGGCGACCGCGTGGGCGCCTTCTCCCCCGATGGGACGCGCCTCGCTTGGGCCGAGGACGACGACGTGATCGTCTTCGAGGCCAAGGAGGGTATCCCGGAGCGCGCGGAGGTGCGGGCGCGCGACGTCGTCCAGGCCCTCGCGCTGGGCCCTGACACCGGCGCGGTCTACGTCGCCCACCCGAGCCACATCGAGCGGCTCGCCCTCGAGGGCGGCGCGGTCGAGATGGAGTATCCCGCCACGTTCTCGCCGCGCCAGCTCGCCGTGTCCCCCGACGGCTCGCGCCTCGCGGTCGCGTCGCAGAGCCTCCACGTCTACGACACCGGCTCGGGCGAGGTCATCTACGAGCGGTTCGCCAACGGCTTCGTCTGGAGCCACGACCTGGACAGGACACGACCCTACGTCGCGTTCGCGGGCGTGGGGCAGCCCGCCGAGGTGTGGGACTACGAGACGGGCGCCCGCCTGCGCGTCTTTCCGAGGCCGCCTGGCAACCAGCACCTCGTCGCCTTCCACCCTTCCGGCGAGCTGCTCATCAACCATGACGGCGTCGGTCGCTACTACGACCTCGAGGAGGGCGATCCGACGCGGACCGTCACCTATGAGACGGACGAGGACCTGCCCACGACCTCGTCCTCGGACCCCGAGTGGTCGGGAGACCTCAGGATGTCCCCCGACGGCACGCTGATGCTCGGCACCCACGACGCCAACACGAGGGGGATCTTCCGGGTATTCGACGCCGCGACCGGCGCGCGCGTCGCCACCTTCCCCGGCTTCGAGGGCAATCAAACAGCCTGGGTCTGGTCTCCGGATCAAAGGCTCATCGCGGTCGCTGGGTTTGCCGCGAGCGACGACTCCGCCATTCCCACGACGTACACGGGCATCGCCGTCCGCATCCACGACGCAGCGACGCGCGAGGTGCTCCACGAGCTCGTCGGCCACGAGCACCCGGTGCGGACGCTCGCCTTCTTCCCCGACAATCAACGCCTCGCCACCGCCGATGAGCGGGGCAGCATCCGCTTCTGGGACGTCCAGACCGGCGAGCTGATCGAGGAGTTCCTCGAGCGGAGCAGCGGCGGCGCAGGCGACATCGACATCCACGACGGCGAGATCGCCCTCTCGCCCGACGGCCGCTACCTGGCGAGCGCGGCGGCGAACTGGGGCCTCACCCCCGGTCACACGGGCACGATCACGATCTTCGACATCGAGAAGCATGAGCCTGTTCGTCGCCTGTACTCCTTCGCCGAGGCGAACATGGGGAACGTGAGCTTCTCCCCCGACGCGCGTCACGTCATCGTGGGCGGCGTCCCCGGCGTGCGCGTGTATTGCCTCGGTGACTCCCCCGCGTCTCCCTCTCCTGCTCCCCCGCCGCGCTGAGACGGCGTAGCCGACGATGGTCCCTCGTCGTCGATGGCCCCGCAGGAAGCCGGGGGACGCGCCGCCGAAGTCGCCGTCGCGGCCCCGCTCGCCTATGCCGTGTCGCGCTCCCGGAACAGGCGCCTACCAGGTCCGCCGCGCCGCCGCCTGCCTGCGCGCGGCCCCCCCGCGCCGCCGTGGCGACCCGCTCAGTAGGGCGTCGCGCAGACGTTGTAGCCGCACCCGTGGACGAGGAAGGCGCCGGCGACGGCGTTCCGCACCCCCCCGAAGGTCGCGACCGCCGCCCCCGTCTCGATGTCGTAGAAGACGCCGTCGCCGCGCGAGTAGAAGACCGTCGCCGAGACCGGCTGAATCCCGTAGTAGTCCTCGGTGTCGACAGGGAGCCTCGGCAGCGACGGCGTGCCGACGACGTTGCCCAGCTCGTCGTAGATCGTCGATGCCTTGTAGTTCCAGCGAGGCGTGTTGCGATCCTGGACGTAGGTCTGGACGAGCACGCGGGTATCGTCGACCCAGCCGACCGCGCAGCCGGGCACCGCGTTGACGAGCGCGCTGCCCTCGTAGATCTGCGTGAACCCGCAGCCATTCTCGGCGAGATCATCGGTCACGACGAAGTGGCGGCCGTCGGGGGAGACGAACGGCGTCGGCGCACGCCTGGTGTCCTGGAAAACCACCGATTCGCCCGACCAGTCGCTCACGATGCGCTGGTACCTGGTGGTGCTCGAGGCGTAGGTGCGACCGAGCACGGCGCCATCGAGGGACATCGAGAAGTCCATCGCCCGCACGTCGCGCGACAGCGAGGCGCGCTCCGCGCCGTCCGGCAGGGAGAAGAGCCGGAGAGAGTAGTCCACGACGCTCGACGCGGCGCCATAGGCACGCGCCGCGAGCAGGCTGCCGTCCGCCGAGAGCATCACCTTTGAGGTGAAGAACGGGATGGCCGCCCAGGGCCCCGCGTCGAGCGCGGCCGTGTCGTAGATGAAGGTCTTCCCCGAAGACGTCGCGACGGCCGCATGCCCCGATCGAGAGCCTCCGAGGGCGGTGATCCAGCCGCAGCCGAGCAGCCCCGGATCCTCCGGATCGGTGAGGATGCCCTTCAGCGAGATCACGCCGTACGAGCTCGAGGCCACCCAGCGCAGGTCCTGGTCGATGTGGATGCTGGTGTTGTAGATCATCGGCATGTCGTGCTCGCTCCGGGTCACCTCGGCGCCGCCCAGATCGATGACGTCGAGCTCCGGCCATTCTCCGCGGAGCATGCCGATCGCGCGCTCGTTCGGCACGAGCTTGTAGTCGCTCCCGTAGGCGTACTCGGCGGCGGGGACGACGCCGCCCCCGACGCGATAGATCGTGAGCGGGTAGCCCGATCTGCTGTCCTCGAAGGTCCAGAAGTAGTCGCGCGTCCCCCCGAGATTACGGGTCGACGGCAGGTTGACGATGCTCTCCTGGGTCGCGGCCTTCGAGTACACGCGCACCGTGGTGCCGGTGGTGGTGAGAAACCGCTCTCCATCCTGGAACCAGGCGTGGAACGTGCCCGAGAAGGCGGGGGTGACCGTGGGAGGCGAGCCGTCGGCGGGGAGCACGATGACGCCGTGGTCGCCCCCCACTGCGATGCGCAGCGCGTCCGGCGCCGCGTAGAGGGCTCCGTGGTAGCTCGCCGCCACGGACCAGCGCTCGACCCCCGCGGTGCTCCAGAGGGTGATGATGTTGCCAGAATACCTGCGCGTCCAGACGTAGCTCCCGTCGGTCGCGAGCCCCGCCTCGTCGTACTCCGCGGTGACGGAGGCCAGCAGGGACCCGTCGGCGGCGCTGCGCAGCTCGAAGGCGTGCTGAGGGTCCGTCTGGATCAGCACGATGTCTCCGCGGAGCTCCACGCCCCCCGGCAGCTCGCGCGGCGGGGCTCCTGACATCGGATCATCGAAGAAGGTGCCGCCCGGCGCGTGGCCGTCGGCGATGGCGGCGCGGGCGTCCGTATCCCAGAGGATCCAGCGATCGTAGTCCCAGCCCAGGACGCGGTTTCCGGAGAGGAAGAGCCGGGAGAGGTGTTTGTGGTGACCGATATCGAGAAAGGCGTTCGGAGAGCCGAGCGCCAGGCGGCCGGTGCCGCACGGGCCCAGGGCGGCGCCGGAGCCGCCGGAGCCGCCGGTGCCACCGGCGCCGCCGGTGCCTCCGGTGCCGCCGAGGCCGCCATCACCGCCGGTGCCGCCAAGGCCGCCACCGCCGCCGGTGCCGCCCTCCGCGCCGGTCGCCGTCCCGGGAGCAGCTCCGCCGGAGCCCCCTCCCCCCGCGTCGGAGCAACCGAGGAGAGCGACGAGAGGTGCCGCGACAAGATCGAGCCGTTTCATGTGCATGGTCTCATGGATGCCGCCGATGCCATCCCCGTTCATCGCCGAGCCAGCGCGCGGCACGCAAGCACATGCGGGGAGCAGCCATCGCCGACGCAGCTCGAACGGTCAGGCCCAGATGCGCCCGCGCCGGAAGGGGGGATCCCCCGACCCCCTGCGCGCCGCGCTGGCCTCCCTAGGACCAAGGTCCCATGGCGAGGCCCGGCGCTCGATTCTACAAACGGCCGGCCCGCGACAAACGGCCGGCCCTGCGACGGTGCGCGGAGGCATCGATTCACTTGCCCCGGAGAGGAAGCCATGACGACCAGCGTGACAGTCCCCGAGGACGACACCTTCTACCATCCGCCACAGTCGCTGCTCGAGGGCGAGCACGGCGAGGTGATCTGGTCCCGCCCGCTCTCGGGCGAGGCGGCGATCGCGTCGGCGCGGCTCAACCAGCTCGTGCTCTACCGATCGAGAGATGTCCACGGCAAGCCGATCGCGGTCTCCGGCATCGTCGCGCTGCCTCGCAAGCCCGCCCCGGAGGGCGGCTATCCGATCGTGAGCTGGGCGCACGGGACGGTGGGCTGCGCGGACACGTGCGCGCCGTCGCGCGACACGGTCACGTCGCCGGCGCACCCCTGGAACGAGTACCCGCACGGGCTCCTCAGCGCGTTCCTGGACAGGGGCTGGGCCGTGGCGATGACCGACTACGAGGGGCTCGGCACCGACGGGCTGCACCCGTACCTGCTCGGCGAGTCCCAGGCGCACGGCATCCTCGACATCGCGCTCGCCGCGCGCCGGCTCTTCCCCGCGGAGCTCTCGAGGAAGCTGGCGATCGTGGGCCACTCGCAGGGCGGCCAGGCGGCGCTGTTCGGCGCGCACCACGCCCCGATCTGGACGCCCGATCTCGACCTGCGCGGGGTCGCGGCGATGGCCCCTGCCTCTGGGGTCCACCTCCTCGTCGCCGCCGGCACCACCCTGGACTACGCGCAGCCGGGCTTCGCCTTCACCGCGCTGTTCCTGGCGGGCGCCATCGCCGGCAACCCGAACATCAATCCGGAGGAGCTCCTCACGGTGAAGGCGTACAGCGTGTGGCACCACATCCACGAGCGGGCGCGCGTCGAGCTGGCCAAGGAGGACTCCTGGGGCGGGCTCAAGGGGAACGAGCAGCTGCGCCCGGAGCCGAACCCCAGCAAGAAGGCGTTCTTCGACCAGCTCGAGCTGATGAACCCCGCCCTCCGCATCCTCGCCCCGATCCGGATCTCCCAGGCCGCGAAGGATCAACGCATCCGGGCGGACTTCACGAGGACGCTCCACCACCAGCTCGCCGCGCTGAACGGCCCCGTCAACGTGACCTACAAGGAGTACGAAGAGGTCTCCGCGACGCACGATCCGGTCGAGCTCGGCTTTCACTTCGGCCTGATGGACACGGACCTCCCGAGCCTGACGAGGTGGCTGGAAGAGCGGTTCGCCGACGCCGAGCCGGAGGCGCCGACGGCCAGCCCCCGGTAGCGGCCGGGCGGCCCGCGGGAGGCCGCGGCGGGCGCGGGCCGGGCTCGGCGTCGAGGCCGCCTCGGGGCTGTCAGGCGGAGCGGCAGCACGCCACGGCCGAGGAGCTGCGGGCGGCGCCGGCAGGGGAGCTCATGGCGGCCTCGGAGGCACCGGGGCCAGCTGGGGGCGCGCTCCCCGCGCTTGCCGCCCGCCCACGCTTTCACCTACCCTCTCGCCCATGGCCAACCCCACCGCGCTCCTCGAGACCTCCCTGGGCAACATCAAGATCGAGCTCTACGTCGACAAGATGCCCGTCACCGCCGGAAACTTCCTCAAGCTCGCGAAGAGCGGGTTTTACGACGGGCTGCACTTCCACCGCGTCATCGACGGCTTCATGCTCCAGTTCGGCTGCCCGCACAGCCGCGATCCGAAGAGCCGGCTGGCGGGCACGGGCGACGGGCCCGACGGCTGCATCAAGGACGAGCACCCGGCCGGCGCCAAGCTCTCGAACGAGCCCGGCACGCTCTCCATGGCCAACACGGGCTCCCCCAACAGCGGCTCGTGCCAGTTCTTCATCAACACGGTCCACAACGCCTACCTCGACTGGTTCACGCCCGGCCCCTCGAAGCACCCCGTGTTCGGCCGCGTGATCGAGGGCATGGACGTCGTGCACAAGATCGAGAAGTCGCCCACCGACGGGAGCGACCGGCCCGTGACGCCGATCCGCATGAACCGCGTCGTCGTGCAGGACGCCTGATCCGCGCGGCCGCGGTCGCGGCGCGCGCTTCCCGCCCCATCCCCCCAGCCCCGAGACTCGGCGCCGGCTCCGCGCTCTCGTAGCGCCTCGTGAGCCAGCCCTTCCCGACACATCACATCGTCTGCCTGCGACGCGCCTATGGGACCAAGGTCCCATGGCGCGATCCCAGCTCCCGGGACTAGATCCAGCGGGCCGCGCGACGGTGCGCGGAGGCATCGATTCCCATGCAGGGATCGCGCCCTTGAGCGCGCTGCCGCCCGGGACGTGCGCTCCGCCGGCCGCGGCGCGCGCGGTCCATCTCCCCAGCTTTCACGGGAGCGCGCCTCGGCGCGCCAGACGAGCAACCATCGAATTCCAAGGAGGCGAGTCCATGACGAGCAACAGCACGCCGATCATCAACACAGTAGAGGGCCCGGTCCAGGGCGTCGTCGAGAGCGAGATCCTCGTGTTCAAGGGCATTCCATACGCCAGGCCGCCCGTGGGCGACCTGCGCTGGAAGGAGCCCCAGCCGGTCGAGCGCTGGAAGGAGACCCGCAAGGCCGACACCTTCGGCCTGGCCTGTCTCCAGCCCACCTATCCCTCGATGGATGGCGCGGGCAGCGTGGGTCCGCAGAGCGAGGATTGCCTTTACCTGAACGTCTGGACGAGCGGCGTGGACCCCGGCGCGCTCAAGCCCGTCATGGTGTGGATCCACGGCGGCGCCTTCAAGATCGGCGTCGGCAGCGACAAGATCTACGGCGGGGGTCCGCTGGCCAGGAAGGGCGCGGTGGTGGTGACCTTCAACTACCGCGTGGGCCTGCTCGGGTTCTTCGCCCATCCGGGCCTGGACAGGGAGCTCGGGCCGGTCAACTTCGGCCTGCTCGATCAGATCGCCGTGCTGGAATGGGTGCAGCGCAACATCGCGGCGTTCGGCGGCGACCCGGGCAATGTCACGATTTTCGGTCAATCCGCGGGGGCCGAGAGCGTCCTTGCCCTGTTCGCCTCCCCGCTCTCGAGGGACAGGAGCCCGGCCCTGTTCCACAAGGGCATCGCGCAGAGCCCCTATGCGATCCCGGAGCAGACCCGGGTGAAGGCGTCGGAGCTCGGCGTGAAGGTCGCCTCCGGGCTGTTCGGGCTCAATGGCGCGCAGGCCACGGCCGAGGAGCTGCGGGCGGTGCCGGCCGAGAAGTTCAGCGAGAAGTTCATGCCGACCCCGGAGAACCCGCGCGGCCAGGTGCCGTTCCTGGGGCCGAGCCCGGTGCGCGGCGACACGGTCCTGCCGACGGGGCTCAGGGCGACCTTTGAGGCCGGCGAGCAGGCGAAAAAGCCGCTCATCGTCGGCACCAACAGCGACGAGGCGAGCGTCCTCGACGCGTTCGGCATGAACCCGGCGGAGATCATGCAGATGATCATCGACGCGGGCGGGGAGGACGCCGAGAACGCGCTGGAACAGCTCAAGGGTCTTTACCGCAGCGACCCCGAGGTGACCGAGGAGGACCTCAAGGACCCGAGCCGCTTCGCCGGCCTGGTGCTGCGCGACATGCTGTTCACCGCGCAGGCCCGGTGGCTCGCGGACAAGCACTCGAAGGCGGCCGAGACGCGGTGGTACTACTTCAGCTACGTGCCCGAGGGGGACCGCCAAGACCAGCCCCACGGCGTCCCGCACGGCGGCGAGATGATCTTCCCGTTCGGGGGCATCAAACCCAGGTTCACCGCGGCCGATCGGGCGATGTCCGAGAAGGTCAGCAAGTACTGGTTCTCCTTCGCGAGCAAGGGTACGCCGGAGGGCGACGTGGCGTGGCCCAAGCACGAGACGGGGGGGTTGCTCATGCGCGACAAGACCCTGAAGCTCGGCGAGACGATCGAGGTCGCGTACGACTTCAGGAAGATGCGCCTCGACGCGCTGATCGCGCAGTACCCGAAGCTCGAGGCGGCGCTCGCGGCGGGCGCTGGATCGGGCGGCGGGCCGCGGTAGGGAGCTAGCCGACTCGCTCCCGCGCTGCGCTCGGTGCTGGTCCGGCACGACGTTCACGAGATCGGGATGAAGGACGTCGCGGACCTCGAACCGCCAAGAACGCCAAGAAGAGAATCCTATCTCGGCGTCCTTGGCGCCTCGGCGGTTGATTTCTCGCTCGCCCTTCAGCCGCCCACGGAGGCGAGGCTCTTGGGCTCGAGGCCGCCCTTCTTCACGATGAAGGCGGCGATCTCCTCGACCCCCTTGTTCGCCTTCAAGTTGGTGAAGAGGAACGGCCTGTCGCCCCGCATCTTCCGGGCATCCCGGTCCATCACCTCGAGGCTCGCGCCGACCATGGGCGCGAGGTCGATCTTGTTGATGATGAGCAGGTCCGACCGGGTGATCCCGGGGCCGCCCTTGCGCGGGATCTTGTCGCCGGCCGACACGTCGATGACATAGAGGGTCAGATCGGCGAGCTCCGGCGAGAAGGTCGCCGCCAGGTTGTCCCCGCCGGACTCGACGAACACGAGGTCGAGCGGGGCGAGGCGCTGCGCGATCTCGCGGACGGCCGCCAGGTTGATCGAGGCGTCCTCGCGGATCGCCGTGTGGGGGCAGCCGCCGGTCTCCACGCCGACGATGCGCTCGGGGCTGAGCGCGCCCGAGCGGGTCAGGAACTCGGCGTCTTCCTTCGTGTAGATGTCGTTGGTGACCACGGCGACGCGCCACTCGTCGCGCATGCGCTTGCAGAGGCGATCGACGAGCGCCGTCTTGCCGGAGCCGACCGGCCCTCCGATACCGACGCGGAGGGGACCGTGAGTGCTTGCTGTCATGATCGAAACAACCTCGTGTGTTGGGTTTCGTGGTGCATCGACGAGAGATCGACCCCCGGCGTCGCGGCGCCGATGCGGTCGAGCGGCGTGTCGCGGGCGCGCCGGGCGGCGTCGACGATGATCGGCTGGAGCGCCGCCACGACGCGCTGGCCGTCCGTCTGGCCGAGCGGGACCAGGCGGATGCCCGCCGAGACGAGGCTGGAGCCGAAGGCGTGCAGGTACGCCGTCAGCGTCGGGTCGAGCGGGACACCGTGCGCGGCCGCGGCGAGCCCGACCGCGACCGGGAACGGGGCCTCGCCGGCGTGGCGCTCCGCGAAGGCGTCGAGGCGCGGGTGCGGCCAGGCGGCGCGCGTGATGGCGAGGAACGCGGCCCCCTGCTGCGCGCTCTCCAGCGCGAGCTCGCGGGTGCCCCGGAGCGCCGCCCCGAGCTCGGCCACCTCGTCGAGCTCCCGGTCGTGCTCCGCGCGGTAGGCGGCCGCGAGGAGGGCCGCGTCGACCCGGCCAGAGCCCTCGCCGAGGATCGCCGCGACCCAGACCCGGAGCTGCTCGGCCGTGCGCAAAAGGCCTGCCTCGACCGCCCACTCCAGGCCGTGGCTGTAGCTGAAGCCGCCGACCGGGTAGGCCGGCGACATCCAGCTCATCAGGCGATAGAGCGCGCCCTCACCCACGGCGATCACCTGTGTCCGCGCCCGTGATCGTGCGAATGCCCGTGTGCGTGGGGGTGTCCATGATCGTGAGCGTGCCCGTGATCATGGTCGTGCGAATGCTCGTGAGCATGGGAGTGCCCATGATCGTGGGAATGGGCGTGGTCATGCTCGTGAGCATGAGAGTGCCCGTGCCCATGGGAATGCCCATGTTCGTGAGCGTGCGAGTGCCCATGCCCGTGAGGCGCCTTCTGGTCGTACGCGCCGCGCTCCGGCGTGAACGGCGCGCGGAGCGGCGTCGCCTCGGCGCCGAGCCCCCGGACCATGTCGACGATCACGTGATCGTACCGGATGAGGATCCGCGCGCCGTCGAAGGCGGCCGGGATATGACGGTTGCCGATGTGCCAGGCGATGCGCGGCAGATCCGTCGCCTCGCGGCACGTGACCGCGACGAGCTCCTCGTCCGCCGCGCGGACCAGGAGCCAGCCGCCGTCCTCGAGGCGAAGGCCGTCCCCGTCGCCGAGCACGGTCGCCTCCGGTAGATCGAGCAGGAATTCCCACCCCGCGTCGGTCGCGAGCCGGATCCGCCGGCGGTGTCGGTCGTCGTAGGCGAGCGTCACGCGCGCCTCGGCGGCGGTCTCGGGCGTGCTCCCGCGGGGGATGACCTGGATGGCGCGTCGCATGTCAGAACAGGAAGTAGCGCTGGGCCATGGGGAGCACCTCCGCCGGCTCGCAGGTGAGCAGCTCGCCGTCGGCCTTCACGGTGTAGTGCTCCGGGTCGACCTCGATGCGCGGCGTGGCGCTGTTGTGGATCATGCTCGCCTTCGAGATCCCGGACCGGGTGTTCTCCACCGCGACGAGCGGGCGCGACAGCCCCGCGGCCGCCCCGACCCCGCGCGCGAGCGACGCCTGGCTGACGAACAGGACCGAGCTCTCGATCGCGCTCCGGCCATAGGCCGCGTACATCGGCCGGTAGTGCACGGGCTGCGGCGTCGGGATCGCCGCGTTGGGATCGCCCATCGGCGCCATGACGATCGAGCCGCTCTTGAGCACCATGTCCGGCTTGACCCCGAAGAAGGCCGGCGACCAGATCACGAGATCGGCGAGCTTGCCGACCTCGACCGACCCGATGTGCCGGCTGACGCCCTGGGCGATGGCCGGGTTGATGGTGTACTTCGCGACATACCGCTTGGCGCGGAAGTTGTCGTTGTTCTGCTTCTCCTCCGGCAGCCTGCCGCGCTGTCGCTTCATCTTGTCGGCGGTCTGCCAGGTCCGCAGGACGACCTCGCCGATGCGCCCCATCGCCTGGCTGTCGCTCGACATGATGGAGATGGCGCCGAGGTCGTGCAGGATGTCCTCGGCGGCGATCGTCTCCTTCCGGATGCGGCTCTCGGCGAACTTCACGTCCTCCGGGATGTCCTTCTTGAGGTGATGACAGACCATGAGCATGTCGAGGTGCTCGGCGACCGTGTTCTTGGTGAACGGCCGGGTCGGGTTCGTGGACGCCGGCAGCACGTTGTGCACCCCGACCAGCGCGATGACGTCGGGCGCGTGGCCGCCCCCGGCCCCCTCGGTGTGGAACGAGTGGATCGTCCGGCCCTTGAAGGCCCGGATCGTATCCTGGACGAAGCCGCCCTCGTTCAGCGTGTCGGAGTGGATCGCCACCTGGACGTCGTACGCGTCGGCCACGGAGAGGCAGTTGTCGATGGCCGCGGGCGTGCTGCCCCAGTCCTCATGGAGCTTCAGCCCGCAGGCGCCAGCCTCGATCTGCTCGATGATGCCGGCGGGCCGGCTCGTGTTCCCCTTGCCGAACAGGCCGATGTTGATCGGCAGCGCCTCGGCGGCCTGGAGCATGCGCCGGAGGTGGAAGGGGCCGGGCGTGCACGTCGTCGCGGTCGTGCCCGCCGCCGGCCCGGTGCCTCCGCCGATCAGCGTGGTCAGGCCCGAGCAGAGCGCCTCCTCGACGAGCTGCGGGCAGATGAAGTGGATGTGCGTGTCGATGCCGCCGGCGGTGACGATCTTCCCGGCGCCCGCGATCACCTCGGTGCCGGGGCCGATGACGATGGTCACGCCGTCCTGCACGTCGGGGTTGCCGGCCTTGCCGATGGCGGCGATCCGGCCGTCCTTGAGGCCGATGTCCGCCTTGACGATGCCCCAGTGGTCGAGGATGAGGGCGCTCACGATCACCGTGTCGACGGCGCCCTCGGCCCGCGTCCTCTGCGACTGGCCCATGCCGTCGCGGATGACCTTGCCGCCCCCGAACGAGACTTCCTCTCCATGGCCGTGGAGGGCGGTGAGGTCGTGCTCGACCTCAATGAAGAGGTCGGTGTCGGCGAGCCTCACCTTGTCGCCGACGGTCGGGCCGTACAGGCTCGCGTAGTTGAAGGGAGTGATCGTGGAAGGCATCGCCCGGGTCTCCTAGAGTGAACCGTTGATCTTGCCCTGAAACCCCACGACGACGCGGTCGCCGCCGTAGGCCACCAGGGGCACGTCCTCGTACGTCTGGCCCGGCTCGAAGCGCCTCGCCGTGCCGGCCGGGATGTCGAGCCGCATGCCGCGGGCCCTCTCGCGGTCGAACTCGAGCGCCCCGTTGGCCTCGTAGAAGTGGTAATGGCTGCCCACCTGGATCGGCCGATCGCCGGTGTTCTTGACGGTGACCGTCGCGCTCGGCTTGCGTTCGTTGAGCACGATCAGGTCTTTTCTTCTGCTGATGATCTCTCCGGGGATCATGGGACCTCCTCCTCGCCGCTACGGCTTGTCGTGCTCGTTCTGGGGCGCCGACATGACCCCGAGCCGCGGGCCGATCGGGTTGTGGACGGTGACGAGCTTCGTGCCGTCGGGGAACGTCGCCTCGACCTGGACGTCGTGGATCATCTCGGCGACGCCGTCCATCACGTCTTCGAGGAAGACCACGCGCGCGCCCCTGCGCATCAGATCCTCCACGGAATGGCCGTCGCGGGCGCCCTCCATCACGAAGTCGGAGATGAGCGCGATCGCCTCCGGGTAATTGAGCTTGACGCCGCGCTCGAGCCGCCGGCGCGCGACCATCGCCGCCATGGAGATGAGCAGTTTGTCCTTCTCTCGCGGGGTGAGATTCATCGACTCCTCCTCAGATCGACCAGAAACGCGGCATGCGCGCCGGGTGCCCCGAGCGCGCCGCCCTGAGCCACGAAGCCAGATCGGCGAGATCGCGCCGCACGTGCGCCGGCTCCGCGCCGAGCGCCCGGGCCACGAGCGCCCCGCCGACGAGCGTGACGCCCGCGCGGGACGACCCCCGCGAGAGCCGCGCGCGCGCCTCGTCGACCCACGCCGCCGCGTCGTCGGCGACGAGCAGCACGAGCCCCGCCGCCGTGGCGCCACCGAAGCCCGCGGGATTCGCGATCTGCGCGGCGACGTCGCCCGAGAGGTCGAGCGCGTCCGCCCACGTGAGCCGCCCTCCGCGCCGGAGGCGCCACACGTCGTGCAGCGCGCCGGCCGTGAAGCGCTCGCCCCGCGCGAGCCGGCCGAAGACGACGAGATCCAGCGCCAGGAGGCTCCCGCCGGGCGCGACGTCGAGCTCGACGCGCCGCTCGAGACGGGCGCTGTTGAACAGGATCGTCTCCTGGGGCAGCCACTCCAGCTCGGCGCCTTCCTCCGCGCGGAGCCGGAGCGACAGCTGGCTCGGGGCGCCGAGCGAGGGATAGATCTTCTCGGCGGCCTGGCTCGTCACGGTGGCCGTGGCGCCGCGGGACGCCTCGATGGAGACCCGGAGGACATCGCCGCCGGCCGTCCCGCCGGAGGTCGTGATGAACACCCCGAGCAGCGGCTCGTCCGGCTCTTGCCGCGGGAAGAGCATGCGGCACGGGGAGCGGTGCGCGACGTGCACCGGCCTCGTGCGATCGTGCCGCTCGAAGCGGACCTCGAGAAACCCGTTGTCCCGCTGCAGCCCCAGGCGGCGCTCGGGGTAGTCCGTCGGATCAGCCAATGAGAGCCCCTGTCGATCGTGCAAAGTGCGCCGCCTCGCCGCTCGCCGATCCGGCGTCGGGTTTGTACTCCAGCCGGTGCAGCGCTGTCCATAGGACTTTGGTCCCACGCCGGTCGCCTCTCTCGACGAGCGGGCCAGCCGTGCGCAGGCGGAGCGCGCGCCGCGACGTGCGACGCGCAGGCCGAGGATCGAGCCGTATGTCCGTCGTGTAGCCGCCCGGTCACGGTCCTGTCATCCTCGACAGGCTCATCCACCGCACGGCCTTTCCCAGGCTCGCCTCCGGCACCGCGGTGGAGAAGAATTCGAACGACAGAGGCACAGAGGACAGAGATATAGCCTTTCTCTCTCTTCCTTTGTGCCCTCTGTACCTCTGTGGCTCGGCTACGCATATCCGTGGTCGATTCCGCCCGAATCGACCACGATCGACTCCAGCTATGCGGCGCATCACTGCAGAGGCCAGGTGGATGGGTCCACCGACTGTATGTTGAACGATATTCAGCCCCGGTGCTCGCGGTCGCGCGTGGGGGTCGTCGCGCGCCGGTTGTCCGGGTGCACCATCCGCCTCAGTGACGGATCGTACGTGAAGAACGCATCGAAGAGGTTCAAGAACGCGTGCTTCTCCCGGACCAGCCGGGAGCACACCTCGGGGCCGAGATCGGCGGGCGCCCCGCCGCGCAGGATCTGGAGGTTGAGATCGGCGCCGGGGTTGGCCTCGTCGCGGCTGGGCGCGGGCGCGAAGTTCAGGAGCCACGAGGCGCGATCCACCGCGGAAGCGTTGGCGCGGCTCCCGTGCCATACGTAGTTGTGCAGGAACAGCGCGTCGCCGGCCCGCATCGTCACATCGACGGACCGCTCCGGCGCGTCGAACGGATAGACATAGAGGCACGCTCGCGTCTCCTCGATGTCGACGAGGGGGATCCAGAGGTGCACGGAGCCCTTGTGGCGCCTGGACGCCTCGGAGAAGCCTTCCTTGCCGCCGTCGACGTCCCGGTGGCGCCGGGTGGCGTACGATGAGCCCGCGCGCACCACCATGACCTGCTCGTACTCGAGGAACACCTCGTCCCCGACGATGCTCCGCAGGAGCGGCCCCAGCTTCTCGGCCAGCGCCTGGAGCAGATAAGGGACCTGGAGCAGCACCTTCTCCAGGTTGATCTTGTCGCGGTAGGCCGCCCTGTCCTCCCCCCACACGTCGGCGATCAGGGGGTGCACGACGGCGCGCAGGGCGCTCACCACGTCCGCGGACAGGACGCCTCGGACCACGGCAAACCCGCGTCGCTCGAAGTGACGCTGGACCTCGGCCGTGTAAAAGGCGTTGTCGACGGCGCGGATCCCCTCCCACACGTCCACGGGCCCTCCCTGGTCGAGCGAGTGTGCGAAGTACCGCTCCGCCCTCTCGGTCCCGTCCGCGCCGCGCACCACGTACCGAAACGGCTCGCCGGGAGCCAGCTGGCCCGCGTCGACGGTGTAGAGATGCGGCAGATCGGGGTGCGGCTCGCAGCCGACCGACGTTCCCCCCTCGGAGCGAGCCAGGAGGCTCTCGCCGTGCTGCAGGTGCATCTCGATGAGTCGCTGGCACCTTGGATTCATGGCCGTCATGACGATGGCATATACACCTCCAGCGGCGGGCACAGGGCTCGCCTCTCGCGGTGCATGTCGCGGCCATGGTGGGGTCATGGCGGCCCCGCGCGCCATGGGACCTTGGTCCTACGCCGCAGCGCCGCCGCGCTCGCGTGAACGACGCCAGGCGTCCCCAGGGAGCTCCCGCCCCTTCCGCCTCGGCGGCCTCCCCGGCTCACGGACCAGGAGAGAAGCGCTCGGCCATCCACGCCTGCCACGAGGGCTCGGCGCGGGCGACCGCGGCTTTGGCCTGGTCGCCGTACAGGTAGAGGCGGATCGGCAGGAAGATCTTGCCGGCCATGGGGAGCGCGAAGATGTGGGCGATGCCGGGCGCCGGCTCGTCGAGCCGCAGGAGCAGCTCCGGATGCTCGCTCGGCCCGGCGCGCTCGACGACGCCGGCGAGGGGCGGCGCGCCGGCGGAGGTGCTCACCCGCTGGCCCTCGGCGGCGCCCGCGAGCCCGAGCTGGCCGACCAGCGCGTCCCACGTCGCGGCGAGCGGCGCGGGGCCGGCGCCCATCACCTGGAGCGCCGCGCTGGGCTCTCCGCGGAAATGGGAGAGATAGAGCCGCAGGATGCGGAAGAAGGCGACCCAGCCCTGCTCATGACCTTCGAACTGCTTGTCCCAGTCGTCGGTGCTCGCGAACCAGCTGTGCACCACGCGCACGACGCAGCTCCCGCCGGACCGCGCCTCGACGATCCACTCCGTGGCGACGGCGGGGCTCCCCGGCCCCATGTCCTCCGGGCTCTCGGCGGCGAACCGGCGCGGCGGATCCCAGGCCGTGATCTTCGACACCGAGTCCATGCTGTTGCCCGGGCCGAAGTGAGACACGGCGGCGCCGCCCTCGCGCTCCTCCACGTCGCTCGGCACGAACCACGACGAGATCCCGGGTCCGGTCGCGATGGCTCGCCACACCTCCTCGGGGCTGCCGGGGACCTCGACCTCCGCTTGGACGCTCCGGCGGCCGGACGCGTCTTTTTTCACTGGCATGTTGGCTCCTTTCGAAATGTCGCGATCCGGGAGCCGAGCTCCGCGAGCCGCCGGCTCTCGACGAGCTCGACGGCCGCCGTGGCCGCGGCGGATCTCGACGTCAACGTCAGCCACACGTCAGGCTTAACCTTGACAACTTTTTTTGTCAATGACGTCGGCCCGGCGGTCCCCGCGGGGGGCGGGGCCGCGCGCGGCCCCGGTCACGCGCCGCCAGCCCCGGGGAAGAGCCCGGGCTCGATCTCCCGGTAGATCGCGGCGAGGCGCTGCGCCCAGGCCTCCACGCCGTCGTCGCTCAGCAGCCCGTCCTGGCGGATCTCGAGGAGCACGCACGGCAGGCCGCGGGCCTCGCCGTGCACGGGGATGCCGTAATCGCCCCCCTCGGTCACGCGGTACGGCTCGTTGTCGCCGACGCAGAGCCCGGGCTCGCGGCGCATCGCCTCGAGGAACGGCGCGGCGAGCCGCCGATCGCGGCCGTAGAGGACCGCGGCGTGCCAGGGCCGGTCCTGGCCGGGCATCGACGGGGTGAAGCTGTGGACGCTGAGGATCGCCGTGCTCTTCCGGCGCTCGCGCCGCTCGTCGAGGAGCGCGTCGATGGCGCGGTGGTAGGGCCAGAAGCACGCGTCCGCGCGCGCCGCGGCCTCCGCGGCGTCGATGGCGTTGCCGGGGATGGGCACGCCGCAGCTGATCTCGGGGATGGAGGTCGGCGAGCCCAGCGGCCGGTTGCAGTCGATGACCAGGCGGGAGTAGCCGGAGAGCACGAGCGCCGCGTCGAGGAGGGCGGACAGGCGCCGCGCGAGGCGCGCCGCGCCGATGTCCCAGCCGGTGTGCTGGCAGAGCGCTTCCTTCTGCGCGCCCAGCTCGGCGAGGCGCCGCGGGACCGCGTTGGAGGCGTGATCGCAGAGCAGGACCGCGCTGGATCGACCCTGGGGATTCACCACCTCGAACGCAGGCGGCTCGTCGGGCGCGAGGATGCGCAAGGCAGGCGGGGAGGAGCTCATGGCGTCTCGCCCGAGACATAGCAGACCCGAGCGCCGCCGCGCCGCGCGCGATCGGCCGCGATCAGGGCGGCGCCGTCATGCAGGCGCGCAGCGCGGCCTTGGCGCGGTGCAGGAGGACCGCGACGTGGCCGGCCGAGATGCCGAGCGCGCGCGCCACGTCCTCCCCCGGCTGCTCCTCGAGCATGCGCAGGGTCACCACCGCCTTCTGGATCTCGCAGAGCTCCTCGACGCACGCGCGCAAGCGCACGTGCTCCTCCGCGCGCGCGATCGCCTCGTCGGTCGCCGGGACGACCCCGGCGGCCTCCGGGTGCGCGTCGAGGTCCTCGTGCGGCCGGGCGCGGAAGTGTCGGCGGCGCCGGTTGCGCGCGGCGTTCCGCACCATGCCGGCGAGCACGCCTCCCCACGCGCCGGCGTCCTCCGGGAGCTCGCCGCGCTGCGCGACGGTGAGCAGCGTGCAGAGGCCCTCCTGCACGCAGTCGACCGCATCCTCGGGCGTCACCCCCTCGGCGCGCGCCAGCGCGGCGAGCGCCGCACGCTCGACGCGCACAAGGTGCGACACGCGACCCAGGATGTCGTCCGCGTCCTTGATGGCTTCCATGGTCTACGGAGGTCAGGTCTCGAGCCGCGCCCACATTACACCGGCGCGCGCTGTAATGGATGCCCGCGTCGAGACCTGCCAAGGCATGGAGGCTCGCGCAATGTCCACGAATCCCATCCACGAGATCAACGAGCTCGACTTCGACGCCGAGGTGCTGGAGGCCGGGGTGCCCGTCCTCGTCGAGTTCACCGCGGAGTGGTGCCCGCCGTGCCGCGCGCTCGCGCCGATCCTGCACAAGGTGGAGGAGGAGGGCGCAGGTCGCCTGAAGGTGGTGGCGGTGAACGGCGACCGGAGCCCGGCGCTCGCCCGCCGCTTCGGCATCCGCGGGCTCCCCACGGTCGTCGCGTTCGCCGGGGGCAAGGAGGTGGCGCGCCACGTGGGGCTGACCACGAAGGAGAAGCTCCTGAAGCTGGTCGAGGGGCGAGAGCTCTCCGCGGGGGCGCGGCGAGACCGGGCGGCGCCCTCGCCGCTCTGACGGCGTTTCGCTGACGGCGTCTCGCTGAGGGCGTCTCGCCGGTGCTCCCCTGGTCTGGCGGCGGCGCGGCGGCTCGGCCCGATCCTGCGCGGCGGCTCGGCCCGCGATCTGGCTCGCTCCGGGGGCCGCGCCGGCGGCGCCCCCGCCCGCCTTCTACCGTCGTTGCCGGTCGCGCGGTCGATGCGTACCGCGCTGCCCCTGGTTGTCCCGCTGCCCCTCGGCGGCGGGGAAGCTGACCCGGCGCGTCGCCTGCTCGGTTGCGGAGACCTCGAACGGCCCGACCGGCTGCGGTTCGCTGACCGGCCTACCGTTCTCGTCGACGAGCGTGATCGTCCCGACGTAGTCAGCGGCGGTGACCTGGACGCTCGTGTCGAACCGCTCGCACGGGACCACCTGCCTGGTGACCTGGTTGTTCTTCGCGTCGATGAGCATCAGCTCGACCGCGCTCGCGCCGTACGCCTTGCATTGAGAGGCGTCGGTCTTGTCCTCGATCGACCACTGGACGGTGACGAATCCCATCTTTTCGGGCTCTGTCTCCCCCGGCCGTGTCTCTCCAGGCTCCGTCTCGTCGCTCGTGTTGTGCATGCACGCGACCATCATCGCTGCGCATGCGCATAGCCCTGCCACAGAGTAGATACTTCGCATTCTCAACCTCGCTGTGCTCGGCGCAGATCCCGGCGCCGCGCTCCGCGCCAGCAACGCGGGTGCCACGCTGGTCTCGCGGCGGGGCGGCGAGCGACGAGAGCTCGCCCGCCGGGCGTGAGCCGCGGTTCTGCCCGCGTGGCTGCGCGCCGGCGCGCAGGGCCACACCATCGGGCCGGCGGGCGCGGGGCTCGGCGGGGAGGGCGCGCTCCTTCCCATGCGGTCGGTCGCCCGAGCGTCGCCCTGGGCCGGCCGCCGCGGCTACCCGGGTGGACGGCTCAGGTAGACACGCGTGCGGCCGGGGAACCGCTGAAAGTTGGTGCCCATATCGCCGACGACGGCGCGCGCGATCAGCTTCTCCACGAGGGCGCTCGACAGCGTGTCCATCTGCGGGTGCGAGAGCTCCAGGCGGCACAGCGTCGACGCGCACGCGAGCGCGGTCACCTGCACTTCCCGCGGCAGCGCCTCGCGCAGCTTCGCGCCGAGCTCCTCCTCCGCCTCGGCGCGCCAGCGTGGATCCGGAGGTTCCCTCTCCACCCGATCGCTGAGCTCCTGATAGAAAGCATCCATCGCCCGCGCTCGCGCGGCCGGATCCTCTCCGGCGGAAGGTCCACCCGGCCCGACCGCCGCGAGGGTGGCCTGATCGACCGTACGCAGCCGATGCTCGACGTACCCCACCGCGCCGATCGAGCAGGCGACGGCCACGAGGCTCAGCATAGTTGAGTAGCGCACGGCCTTGCCAGACGGTGAAGGGTTAGAACGCACGAACGGAGCGAACACCCGACTGAATGTTGCTGCTCGTGCCGCCCAGCACCGGCGGAAGCACGCACTCGACCACGTAGCTGTTCGACGCCGAGCCGCTGCCGATGTTGACGCTGAAATTCAGCGTCGTGACGCCGGTGAACACCCCCGTCGTGCTCGCGAAGGGGGTCGTCCCCAGCACGTTCCCCGACCCGTCATAGACGCGGCCTCGGCACGACATGACGCCCAGAACCCCATCGTCCGTCTGATCGTCCACGACAGCAGAGAAATTGATCGTCCCCGATCCGAGGTTCGCCTCGATCGGCACCGGGCACAGCAGGGAGGCGCCCTGAAAACCGTAGGTCCCGCTCAGCAGGTGGCTCGTGACCTCCTCGTCCGTCCCATACTGAGGCTGGCAGATCGATCCGTGCACCGCGGCGTCGGACGTCGTCGTCGCGAGCACCGCCCCGACGAGGAGCGACCCCGCGAAGAGCACCCTCGGCAACGTCAAACGAGCCGAAAAACCGGCACACCGCTCCCTCAACGCGCGCATTCTCGCCATGGAGATACCCCTCATTCCACAATCCAAAGAGTGGACCACGAATCGGTGGCGGACCGACCCCCGCGAGCCTGCAGAGCGCTCGCAGGAGGACCGAGAACCGGGCTCCTCGCGACGGCCTAGACCCTCCGGCCGTCCTCGACTCGCGCTGACGGTCTAGCGCGAGCTCCTATCTACGTCAAGCCGACAACATGAATGCTTCGATCATGAACCATCATGTCACGCTCGCATCGTGACATGTCACGCTCGCATCGTGACATGTCACGCTCGCAGACCGATTCGTCACGTGACATCTCACGATCGCCGTTCGCGGACATGGGCTCGGCGTTGCGCTCGCCGCCTGCGACAGCGCCATTTTCCCCCAGCGATGGACGTATCCAGCTCGGCGGAAGTTGCCGCCCGCGCGCGTCGACGCGCGCGGAGATGAGCCATCCGCTCGCCCCTCCGGGCCGCGATCAGCCGGCCGCGATCACCGCGCCGCGCGGATCAGCGGAAGTCGTCGACGTTCATGTTGTACCGCCGGATCCACCGGTGCACCTGCGCGCGATCTCTCCCGAGCTCGCGCGCCACCGCGGCGACGTTCCCCCGCCGCTGCACCAGGAGCTCCCGCAGCACCTTCTCGTCCGGGGAGATCCTCGGCGGCAGCGTCGCCCTCGGCGCGTACGCCCCCTCGCCTGCAGGCATCGGCGCCTCGTCCGGGATCGGCGTGGCGCGGGCCTCGTCCGCGGGCGGCGGCTGCGACGCCGAGCTCCGGGCCCCGTAGCCCCGCATCGTGCGCCGGATCTCGTCGCTGAGGTCCTCGACGTCGAGCTCGGCGCCGCGATCCCTCGCGGCCCAGCGCTTGATGAGCGCCTCGAGCTCCCGCACGTTGTAGGGGAAATCGTGGTGGAGCAGGCCCGCCATGAACGCCATGCTGGGCCGCGCCACGGGCCGACCGTGGCGCCTCGCGAGCGCGATGCACAGCGAGAAGATGTCTTCCTTGCGCTCGCGCAAGGGCGGCAGGGTGATGCGGAGCTCGTTCAGGCGAGCGAACAGGTCGGCGCGGAAGGCGCCCGTCTGCTGGAGCGCGTCGAGATCGCGGTGGGTGGCGGCGACGATCCGCACGTCGACCTGCTCGGGCTGCGACGCGCCGAGCGGCGTGATCTCCTTCGACTGGATCACCCGGAGGAGCTTCGCCTGGGCTTCGAGCGGCATATCCCCGATCTCGTCGAGCAGGAGCGTGCCCTGGTGGGCCGCGCGGAGGATGCCGAGCCGGTCGCGGTCGGCGCCCGAGAAGGCGCCGCGCTGGTGCCCGAAGAGCTCCCCCTCGATGAGCGCGGCGGGGATCGCCGCGCAGTTGACGGCCTGGAGCGGCCCGCGCCTGCCGCTCCAGTCGTGGAGCTGCTCGGCGAAGATCTCCTTTCCGGTCCCGCTCTCGCCGAGGATCAGCACCGACAGCTCGCTGCGCGCGATCTCGCGCAGGCTCCCGGCGAGGCGCTGGCTCTGGTAGCCGCCGACGATCCGGCTCGTCGAGGCGCGCGGCCGAGCCCCCGCCGGCGCGTCCGGATCGTCGAAATACGCGCCGTCGATGCGGTAGTGCGCGTAGCTCTCAGCGTCGCTCTCGACGAACTTGAAGATGGCGTCGCCGATCCGGATCTCGTCGAGGTGCGCGAGGACGGCCTCGGCGACGAACTCGCCGTTGTGCAGCGTGCCGTTGCGGCCGCCGAGATCGACGAGCTGCCAGACGCCCCCGCGCCGCTCGATGCGGGCGTGGTGGCGCGACGCGGTGCGCGTCGGTATGTAGATGTCCGCGCTCGGGTCGCGGCCGAGGACCGAGCCCGACTCGGAGAGGCTGTACGCCGGGCGAAACTGCTCGTAATTGGGCGCATAGAGCAGCACGATGCCTGCCCCCGAGCTCACGCGCCCGGCGGCCGGCGCGCCAAGTCGCATCGATGCCGTGGTGTTCAACGTCGTTGTCGATGCGCTTCTGTCGCCGGACATCGTGTGGGCCATGCTACCAAACATCCTCCGCGCGGCGCAGGCTTTGTTCCGTTCACACCAGCTCTCGTCGCGTCGGATCCGTGCCTTCCGTGCGACACCGCTCGCGCGGGACACTTTTTGCTACATCGCCGCACAGGACAGGGGCCGCCAGGTCTTCCGGGCGGCCCCGCTGGCGGGGACGGTCGACGTCGTTCTCGACGTTCACTTTCCTTGATAAAGGCTCGCCCCCCGGGCCATCCAGGGAGGGCCGCGGGCGTCGCTGCCTCGGCCCCTCCGGATGACCCTCCAGCAGATTTTCGAAGAGAACGCGGCCTACGTGTGGCGCGTGCTGCGAAGGCTCGGCGTTCGCGACGCCGACGTCGAGGATGTCTGCCAAGAGGTGTTCCTCGTGGTCCACCGGAAGCTCGACACCTTCGATGGCAGCTCGGCGCTGCGCACATGGCTCTACGGCATCTGCCTGCGGCTCGCGTCGGAGTACCGGCGGCGACCGCACCGGAGGCGCGAGGAGGTGGCGGGCACCGTCCCCGAGCAGATCATGGCGGCGCCGCAGGACGAGACGCTCGACCGCCGCCGCGCGCTCGATCGGCTCGACGCGGCGCTCGATCAGCTCGACGACGACAAGCGCGCCGTGTTCGTCCTGTACGAGATCGAGCAGATGCCGATGGCGGAGATCGCGCAGGCGGCGGGGTGTCCGCTGCAGACGGCGTACTCGCGGCTGCGCGCGGCGCGGGCGCAGATCGAGGCGACGATGCGCCGGCAGGAGCTCGTCGCGGCGCCGGCCGAAGCCGCGCGGATGACCGCGAGGAGCAGCGCATGAGCGACGAGCTTCCCAGGTTGATCGACGCGGACGGCAGCCCGGACGCGCTCCGGCTCGGGCTCGAGGCCGCGCGGCGCGACGGGCCGGACGAGGTCCGGCTGGCGCGGCTCGCGGCGCGGCTCCCGCTCGGGGGGCCAGGGCCGTCGGGCGGCTCGGCCGCGCCGTCGGGCGGCTCGGCCGCGCCGTCGGGCGGCTCGGCCGCGCCGTCGGGGCTCGCTCCAACCGTGGCCGCCGCGCCGCCGACGGTCCTCTCCGGCCTGGCGATCGGCGCGGCCGTGGGCGCCGTGCTCGTCGGGGCCGTGTGGCTCATGCCGTCGCGCTCGCAACCGCCGCCCGGGCCGCCCCGCGCCGCGGCGGTCGCGACCGCGCCGAAAGCGGCGCCCACCGCCGCCCCCGTCGCGGAAGCGCCGGCGGTCCCCGCGGACGCCCCCCCTGCGGCGCCGCCGCCGCGCGGGCTCGATCCGGAGCCGCCGCGCCCTCCGGCGAGCGCGCCGGCGCCCCCGCGCGCGCCCGCCCCGGCGACCGACGCGAAGGTCGCGGGGGACCCGGCGCAGGCGGCGCTGCCCGACGCCGAGACGGAGACCGGCCTGCTGCAGCGCGCGCAGGACGCGCTCGGCGCGCGCCCCGCCGAGGCGCTCGCGCTCACCGACGTCCACCGCGCGCGCTTCCCGGGCGGCGCGCTCTCCCAGGAGCGCGAGGTGATCGCGATCGGCGCCTTGAAGGCGCTCGGCCGCGGCGGCGAGGCGCGCGCCCGCGCGGATCGCTTCGTCGCGGAGCACCCGAGCTCGGCCTACCGCCGCCGGATCGAGGTCCTCGTGCCGGAGCTGAGGAGCGACCCGCGATGACGGCGGGCCCGCCCGCAGAAGACGCTTGAAATCCGGGAGCAACCTGGACATGTTCGCCGCGGCTGGACGCGAGCGGCGCCCCGCGACGGCTGCGCCGGGCCGGAAGGATCGCGCCCGGGAAGGCATCACCGTTCATGCGCACGCCCGAGAACGCTCGCGAGAGCCGCCGTGAAGCGGCCTTGGGCGTCGTTTACGGCATCGCCGCCTACAGCGCGTGGGGCGTCGTTCCCGTCTTCTGGAAGCAGCTCCGGCACGTTGGCGCGGTCGAGATCCTGGCCCACCGCACGGTGTGGAGCCTGCTCGCGTTCGCGGCGCTCACGCTGGCCACGGGGCAGCTCCGCGCGCTCGTCGCGGCGCTCCGCGACCGGCGCGTCGTCGGGGCCATGGCGGCGACCGGCGCGCTCGTCTCGGCGAACTGGGTCCTCTTCATCTACGCCGTCGCCGTGGGGCGCGTGCTCGACGCGAGCCTCGGCTACTTCATCAACCCGCTGCTCAGCGTGCTCCTCGGCATGGTCTTCCTGCGCGAGCGGCCGCGCCCGGCGCAGTGGATCGCGCTCGGCCTCGCCGCCGCGGGCGTCGTACACCTCGCCGCGCGCGCCGGCTCGGTCCCCTGGATCGCGCTCGCCCTGGCCGGGACGTTCGGCGTCTACGGCCTGCTGCGGAAGGTCGTCGCCGTCAACGCGCTCCCGGGCTCCACGCTGGAGACCCTGTTCGTCGCCCCGCTCGGCGCGGCTTACCTGGCCACCCTCCACGCCCATGGCGCCGGCGCCATGGGCCGCGTGGATCTCCGCACCGACCTCCTCCTCGCCGCCACCGGCATCATCACCGCGCTGCCGCTCGTCTGGTTCACGAACGCGGCGCGACGCCTGTCGCTCACCACCCTCGGCTTCCTCCAGTACCTCGCGCCCAGCGGTCAGTTCCTGCTGGCCGTGCTGGTCTATGGCGAGCCGTTCACGGCCACCCAGGCGGTGAGCTTCGCCTGCATCTGGACCGGGCTCGCCGTGTTCAGCGCCGACGCCGCGCTGCGCGCGCGCCGCGGGCCCGCGCGCATCGCTCCGTCCCGTCCCTGAGCCGCGCGCGGCGCGTCGAGCGGCTCATCGCGCCTCCGACGCACCACGCCCGGCGTCGTCTCCGGCGGAGAGCACCTGCCGGACCCGATCCGCGATGCCCCGGCTCCGGGCGATGACCGTCACCTGGTCCTTGTCCGTCGGCGCGTAGCGCGTCCCGTCGAGGTGCTCGGCCACGCCGTTCGCCTCGCGGAGGATCAGGGCTCCGGGGGCGTGGTCCCAGGGCAGCAGGCGATAGTAGACGCAGAAGTCCTTGTCGCCGCGCGCGACGCTCGTGTACTCGATGCAGGAGCTGCCCGCGTCGCTCGCCTCCTTCAGCCGGCCCCGCGCGCGGACCTCCACGGTCGCGCGCAGCTCGCTCGGCATGTAGCGCGCGTAGATGGTGCCCGCCGGCACCTCGGCGGCGGCCGCGGGCTCGGCGCTGAGGCGCGCGCCGTTCAGGAAGGCGCCCGCCCCCTCCTCGGCACAGAAGGTCTGTCGCCGCGCCGGCAAGTGGATCCACGCCGCGCGCGGCTCCGAGGCCCTCACCAGCGCCGCCATGATCCCGAAGCGGTCGTTGCCCTCGACGAAGTTGCGCGTCCCGTCGAGCGGATCGACGAGCCAGATCCAGCCGTCGCCGCCGAGCGCGTCGAGCAGCCGCGGGTCGGCGTGCGCCGCCTCCTCGCCGACCACCGCCGACCCGGGCAGGAGCGCGCGCAGGCCCTCGGTCAGGCGCCGCTCCACCGCGAGATCCACGGTCGTCACGAGGTCGCCGGGGTCGGCGACCGTCGCCTTCGACGTCACGTCGCCCGGAGCGAGGCGCCGCCAGAACGGCAGCATGTGCTCGCTCGCGACCTCCTCCAGGAAGGCGCCCACGCGGGCCAGATCGGGGATCGGCATCGCGGCAAGATACGTCCCCTGATACTGTCCGCTGAAGGCAAAGCGGCACGAGGATCGCCTTGCGGCGCCGGCGGCAGCGCGCTCCCTTCCTTCCCGCGCGCGGGGGGAGCGCGAGCGCCCTCCGCGCCGCGACCCGAGGGCACACGATGAGCTCCGAAGAGACCCTACCGAGCGCCGACCTCTCTCGGATCCCGGCGCACATCGCCGGCCCCGCGGCCTGGTACGGCCCCGCGATGGCGCGGGGCGACGGCTGGATCGAGCACCTCACGCCCGCGGAGGTCGAGGAGGTCGAGGCCGCCGTCCGCCGCTTCGGCGAGACGGGCGCCGATCCGGCGCAGATCCGCGCCGAGGGCTTCCCGCTGCCGACGCTGGCCGCGCGCCTCCGCCGCGTGCTCGCCGAGGTGCTCGACGGCCGCGGCTTCGCCCTGCTCCGCGGGCTGCGCGGCCGCTGGCTCGACGGCGGCGGCCGCGACGACCTGCGCGCGGCCGCGATCGCGTTCCTCGGCATCGGCAGCCACCTCGGGAGCGCGCGCTCGCAGAACGCGCGCGGGCACGTCCTCGGTCACGTCAAGGACCTCGGCCTGTCGAGCCAGGACCCGAGCGTGCGCGTCTACCAGACGCGCGAGCGGCAGACGTTCCACACCGACTCGAGCGACGTCGTCGCGCTGCTCTGCCTGCGGACCGCGCGAGCGGGCGGGCTCTCGGCGCTGGTCAGCTCGGTCACGCTGTACAACGAGATGCGGCGCGCGCGCCCTGACCTCGTGGAGGCGCTGTTCGCGCCGATCGAGACCGATCGCCGCGGCGAGGTGCCGGCGGGCGAGAGGCCGTATTTCCGCATCCCCGTGCTCAACTGGCACGCTGGGCTCCTGTCCGCGATCTACCAGCGACAGTACATCGAGTCGGCGCGCCGCTTCCCCGACGTCCCGCCGCTCACGGCGCGTCAGGTCGAGGCGCTCGACCTGTTCGACGCGCTCGCCAACGACCCGGCGCTCCACATGACCATGGAGCTCCGCCCGGGCGACATCCAGCTCGTGCACAACCACACGCTGCTGCACGATCGCACGGCGTTCGAGGACTGGCCGGAGCCGGATCGCAAGCGGCACCTGCTGCGCCTCTGGCTCGCTCCGCCCGGGGCGAGGCCGCTGCCGCCGGTGTTCCGCGAGCGCTTCGGCTCGCTCACCCCCGGCGACCGCGGGGGCATCGTGGTGCCGGGCGCGCGCCTCCACGCGCCGCTCGATCCGGCGTGAGCGCCGGGGTCACGGGCGCGGGCGCCAGCGAGCCCTCACGGCAGCCCGTCCGGATCCGGGGCTGACCGTCTCGCCGATCGGCTCGCCGGCGCTCCCGGGGCGTCCCGCCGCCGCGAGCGCGCGCTGCTCGCTCAGGGCGCCTGCGCTCCGCAAGGCAGCTCACCGCCGCGTGCGCGCGTTGCCTGCTCAGGGCGCCTGCGCTCGCGAGGCAGCTCACCGACGCATGCGCACGCCGCGCCCACATGGCGCCGGCATGCGCCTCGCAGCCCCTCTCCGCATGGCTCCCTTGCCTCCGGCCCGAGCGGCAGAGGAATGCTCCGGCGGCGAGCCCGGGCCCGCGCCGGTCGGCGGGGCGCTCGTCCCGGTCGCTCCGCCCGCCGCCCTGAACGCGCCCGCCGCCCGCCGCGCGCGGTGGAGGGCGCTGCTCCACGCGGCGCTCGCGGCCTTCGGTCTGGCCGCCCTGGCCGCGCTCATCCGCCATGTCGGCGCGGCGGAGATGCTCGCCGCGGTGATCCGCGCCGCGCCGTTCTTGCCGTTCCTGGTCGCGCTGGAGGCGGCGCGCATCGGCTGCGAGGCGCTCGCGACCGGCCTGCTCTGCGCCCCGCGGCGCGTGCCGACCGCCGAGCTCCTTCGCATCCACGCGGTCACCTACCCCGTCATGGCGCTGATGCCGGCCGGCCGCGCCGCGGGCGAGGCGGTCAAGGCCGCGCTGCTCTCCCCCTACGTGGGCGCCCCGCGCGCGGCGGCGATCGCCGCGGCGAACCAGTCGCTCGCGCTCCTGGGCGCGGCGCCGCTGTCGCTCCTCGCGGCCGCGGCGCTCTTCCGGATCGGCGGCGGCGCCTCCCCGTTCGCGCTCGGCGTGCTCGCGCACGCCGCGCTCCTGGTCGCGAGCGGCCTCGGCGTCGCCTTCGCGGCGCGGCAGCGCGCCGCCTCGGCGTGGATCACCCGGCGGTTCGCCCGCGCCGGCCAGCTCACCGCCGCCTTCCAGGAGGCGGTCCGCGAGCGCGCGCCCGTCCCGGCGTGGCCGTTCGCCGCCTGCGTCGCGGGCCGCGCGCTCCAGGCGGCGCAGTACGCCGTGCTCCTCGCCGCCGTCGGCGCCGAGAGCGGCCCGCTCCGCGCGCTCGCCGCGTACGGCGTGGGCGCGGCGGGCACGGCGGCGGGCGACCTCATCCCGGGTCAGATCGGCGCCACCGACGGCGCCTTCACGCTCGCCGCCCCGCTGCTCGGGCTCACCGCGAGCTCCGCCATCGCGATCTCGCTGCTCGTGCACCTGCTCCAGGCGGCCTTCGCGCTCGCGGGGATCGCCGTCACGCTCGCGTGGCGGCGCAGCCCGCCGGGGCGGTGAGCCGAGCTCGGCCGGGGCCAGGGAGGTCGCGCGCGCCTCCGGCGGGCGCTCAGCGGCGCTCGCGCTTGAGGCGCGTGAGCTCGGCGAGGGCCTCGGCCAGCCGCCGCTCGGCCGCGTCGGCGCGCTGCCGCTCCTCGTCGGCGCGCTGCCGCTCCTCGTCGGCGCGCCGTCGCTCCTCGTCGGCGCGCCGTCGCTCCTCGTCGAGCCGCTCCTCGGCGTCATCGAGCCGCTGCTCGGCCTCTTCACGGCGCGCCATCAGGTCGTTCACCATCGCGCCGAGCCTGGCGAGCACCTCGCGCGGCTCCGGGAGCCGGGCCAGCGCATGGTAGAAGCATAGCCGGTCGCCCTCCAGGCCCAGGTCCAGATCGAGCACGGCGCTCGCGAGCAGGCCCCCCTTCCGGGCGATCGGCTCGTAGCGCGCGCTGCCCTGGGCGAGCCGGAAGCCGCGCAGCCGGCGGCGCCGGCGGTCGAAGACGAAGTACTCGGGGATCCCGAGCGACGCGTAGCGGGCGGCGAGGTTCTCGAGCTCCTCGTTGCTCCTCTCGTTCCAGAGGATCTCCATCGCCAGGTCGACCCCCTTGCCCTCCGCGCTCACGGACCAGCAGACGCGTTCCATCACCTCGACGTCGCGCACCGCGATGAGATCCGGCGCGACCATGCGCCCTGCCGGGTAGTAGACCGGCAGCTCGCACGCGAGGTACACGCGCTTGCCGATGCTCTGGAAGTGTCCGCCCAGCGTGTCCCGGGCCGCCAGCTTCGCGTTGAAGTGGAAGTCGCCCTCGGGCGGGCTCGCCTCGGAGATCTCGAGCTCCGACGGGAGCGCATCGACGACGCGCTGCCGCTCCTCCGGGGTCATCCGGTCCCAGATCTCCTGCGGCGGGGCCCGCGGATCGTGGGGGTCGATGACCCAGGATACCGGCGCGCGCTCCATGGTCCGAGCATAGCGAGCCCGCGCACGCGCTACCACGGCACGCGCCCCGCCTGGTAGGCGCTCGGGCTCGGACCGTCGGGACGTTCCAGGACCGCGCCGAGCAAGCGCCGCGCTCCCCCACTCGCGCCGCCTTGCACCCGGAGGGAGTCCGGCACCTCCGCGCGTGCTCTGCACTGCGTCCCGGGAGGGGTCCGGCACCCCCGCCAGCGCTCTGCATTGCGGTCCGAAGGGGTCCGGACCCCTCTTCTGGCACAAAAAGAAGGGGGTACGCGGGGCTGTTGGCACAGAAAACCCTCGAAAACGTGTTTTCTGGCACAATCTTGCCCTAAAAATCGCTCCGCCGAGCGTTCTCGAGGGGTCCGGACCCCGGTGTGTCGCAATGCATTGCGTTTGTGCCGGTGCCGGACCCCCCTCCCCTGGCACAGAGCAACGCCGTTCTGGCACAGAACCAGGGCGCGCTGCTCCGTCCGGAGGCCGCCCGCGGCGTCGGCTTCGGCTCCCCAACCTGGGTCGGTTCCCCAACCTGGGTCGGTTCCCTCGCCCCGTCCCTCCACCGACCGCCCGGCGGCCTCCCCCCGCGCCTCGCGGCGGGGCGGCGCGCGCGACCGCGCCAGATCGCTGGCCACCCTCCGGGGGTTCGTCCTAGGGTGTGCACGTCATGACGGAAAAGACCGGCGGCCCTGGACGGGACGTGCTCACCCAGAAGGAGGCCGAGGAGCGCGCCGCGCGCATCGGCAACGCGCGCTACGAGCTCTCCCTCGACCTGTCGCGCGGCGACAGCGGCTACCGCGGCGAGGCGATCGCCTACTTCGACGTCCGCGGCAGCGGCGACACCTTCATCGACTTCCGCGGCCGGCGCATCGAGCGCCTCGAGATCAACGGCGTCCCGGTCGAGCCCGAGTGGTCCGACTGCCGCATCCGCCTCCCGGGGAAGCTGCTCGACCCGGAGACGCGCGTGCGCGTCGTCTACGAGAACGACTACGACCATACCGGCGACGGCTTCCACCACTTCCGCGACCCGGAGGACGGCGAGGACTACCTCTACTCGGACCTCGAGCCGTTCAGCGCCCACCGCCTGTTCCCCTGCTTCGACCAGCCGGACATCAAGGCGAGCTACCGCCTCTCCGTCACCGCGCCCGAGGACTGGGAGGTCATCGGCAACGCCCGCATCCGCCGCACCATCGGCGCCGGCCTCGGGCGCTCGACGCGCGTGTTCGAGGAGACGACCCGCTTCAGCACCTACATCTTCGCGCTGATCGCCGGCCCCTACAGCGGCGTCCGCGACGAGCACCGCGGCATCCCGCTCGGGCTCTACTGCCGCAGATCGCTCGAGAAGCACCTCGACCCGGACGAGCTCTTCACGATCACCAAGCAGGGCTTCGACTTCTACCCCGAGTTCTTCGACTACCCGTACCCCTTCACCAAGTACGACCAGGTCTTCGTCCCGGAGTTCAACGCCGGCGCCATGGAGAACGCCGGCGCCGTGACCCACAGCGAGCGGATGATCTTCCGCGACCCGCCGACCGACCACCAGCGCCTCACGCGCGCGGAGGTGTTCCTCCACGAGATGGCCCACATGTGGTTCGGCAACCTCGTGACCATGCGGTGGTGGAACGATCTCTGGCTCAACGAGAGCTTCGCCACGTACATGGCCTTCCTCGCCATGGAGCAGGCGACCCGGTTCCAGCCGGCCGTGTGGAAGGCGTTCAACGTCATGAAGAGCTGGGCCTACCGGCAAGACCAGCTCGTGACGACGCACCCCATCGCCGGGGAGCTCGCGGACACCGAGCACACGTTCATGAACTTCGACGGCATCACCTACGGCAAGGGCGCGGCCGCGATGAAGCAGCTCGTCGCGGCGATCGGCCTGCCCGCCTTCCGCGACGGGATGCGCCGGTACTTCAAGCGCTACCAGTACGGCAACGCGACCCTGCGCGAGTTCCTGTCCGCGCTCGAGGAGGGCTCCGCCCGCGACCTCGGCGCCTGGTCGCGCGTCTGGCTGGAGCAGGCGTCGCTCAACACGCTGACCGCCGAGTGGGAGCCCGACGGCGACCGCATCGGCCGGCTCCGCGTGCTGCAGACGGCCCCCGAGGACTACCCGACCCTCCGGCCGCACCGCATCGACGTGGCGCTCGCGCGCGAGGAGGGCGGCGCGCTCGTGGTCGACGCGGTGCCCGCCGAGATCGACGGCGCGGCCACCGAGGTCGCCGCGGCGCGGGGGCAGCGCGCGCCGCTCTTCGTGTTCCCGAACCACAACGACCTCACGTTCGCCAAGATCGCGCTCGACCCGGGCTCGCTCGCGTTCGTGCGCGAGCACATGGGCCGCGTCGAGGATCCGCTGCTGCGCCAGCTGCTCTGGTCGTCGCTCTGGAGCATGGTGCGCGACCAGAAGCTCGCCTCCCCCGCGTACCTCGCGCTGGTGCGGGACAAGCTGCCCGTCGAGCCCGACCTCTCGCTCGTCGAGCCCGTGCTCTCGAACGCGGTGACGGCCCTCGCGCGCTACGTGCCCGACCCGATGCGCGAGGTCGAGGCGAGCGCGTTCACCGGCCTCGCCCTCGAGGCGCTCCGGGCGGCCCCCCGCGGCGACGCGCAGATCGTGTGGGCGCGGGCGCTCCTCAACGCGGCCTACGCCGCGCCGGATCTCGCCCTGGCCGCGCGCCTCGTCGACGGCGAGATCGAGGTGGAGGGGCTCGAGATCGACCAGGAGATGCGCTGGACGGTCGCCGTGAAGTGGATCGCGCGCGGCATGGCCGGCGCGGACGCGCGGCTCGCCGCCGAGCGCGAGCGCGACCCCTCCGATCGCGGCCAGCGCGCGGCGCTGCGCGCCGAGACGGCGCGCCCGGATCCGGCGGCGAAGGCCGCGGCGTGGGAGCGCTTCCACGAGGGCGGGTACGGCTCGCTGCACCTGACGAGCGCGGCCATGTCCGGCTTCAACTGGTCGTTCCAGCGCGCGCTGCTCGAGCCGTACGCGCAGGGGTTCTTCGAGCGGGTGCAGCAGGTCTTCGAGACGCGGACGCACGAGCTCGCGTCCGCGTATTTCACCCACCTGTTCCCGTCGTACCGCGTCGATCGGGACCTCCTCGCCGCCGCCGAGGCGCGGCTCGCGGCGCTCCAGCGGGCCCCGGACGGCGCGGCGCCGCGGCTGCCGATGCTGGTGCGGATGCTGCGCGAGGCGATCGACGACCTCGCGCGGGCGATCGGCTGCCGGGAGCTCGCGGCGGCGAGCGCGCCCCAGAGCGCCCGCGCGGGGAGCGGCGGCGCCCCGCGCTGAGCGGGCGGCCGGGAGGGCGGCCTCGAGGCGGCGATGATCGTGCAGCTCGGCAAGGCGTCCGTCACGTGGACGCGCGCGGACCTCGAGGCGAAGCTCGCCGGCTACGCGCGCGTGCTCATCGACGTCGGCACGGGCGACGGGCGCTTCGTGTACCGCTCGGCCGGCGCCCACCCGGACACGTACTGCATCGGCGTGGACCCCGCGGGCGAGCGGATGCGCGAGGTGTCGTGGCGCGCCAGCCGCAAGCCCGCCCGCGGCGGCCGGCCGAACGCGCTCTTCGTGGTCGCGTCGGTGCAGGCGCTGCCCGAGGAGCTCGCCGGGCTCGCCCACACCCTGACCCTGAACTTCCCGTGGGCGTCGCTGCTCTCGGCCCTGGTGCTCCCGGAGGCGCCCGTGCTCGAGGCGCTGCGCCGGCTCGTCCGGCCGGGCGGGGAGCTCATCGCGCTGCTCAACCAGAGCGTCTTCGACGACCGGCCCTACGCGGCCCGGCTCGGCCTCCCCGAGCTCTCGGACGCGTGGATCGACGACGCGCTGCGCCCCGCCTACCGCGCCGCGGGGTTCGAGATCCGGGCGAGCGAGATCGTGGACGGGGAGGTCCCGCACCAGACGAGCTGGGGGCAGCACCTCACGCTCGCGTCGGGCCGGCGGACGCGGCTGCTCACGGCCGAGGCGATCGGCTGAGGGGCGACGGCCGCGGCGGAGGCGGCGCGCTCTGCGTCGGCCGATCGACGGGGGCGGCCGGGCTACGCCGGCGGGGCCGCGGCCGGCTCGACGCGGACCGGGACGCCGTTCAGCGCGGCGGTGCCCGAGAGCGCGTCGATCGCGAGGTCGTCCGTGAGATCGTTGACGCTCTCGCCGGCGTGCCGCCGCGCCGTCTCGAGCCGGACGCCGTCGCGGCCGTGGCCCCAGCCGTGCGGGGCGCTGACGACGCCGGGCATCACCTCGTCGGTCAGCTCGACCTCGAGGTCGATGCTCCCGACCCGCGAGCGCACCCGGACCCGCTGCCCCGCCGCGATGCCGCGGCGGGCGGCGTCCTCCGGGTGCATGAGCAGCGTGCACCGGTTCCTGCCCTTCACCAGGCGACGGCTGTTGTGCAGCCACGAGTTGTTGCTCCGGAGCTGGCGCCTCCCGATGAGCTGGAGGTCGTACCCCGCCTCGCCCCGCTGCCCCGGCTCGCCCGCCTCCCCCGCCCCGCGCTCCTCGTGGCCGGGCCCCCCGCGCTCCTCGCGGTCGAGCGCCGCGCGCGCCCGCTCGAGATCGGCGACGAGGACCTCCGGCGCGAGCTCGATGCGCCCGGACGGCGTGAACAGCCGCTCGGGCAGGCACGGCACGAGCGGCCCGAGATCCACGCCGTGCGCCTCGCGCTCGAGCCTGCGCAGCGAGAGGCCGCCCGACAGCGGGCGCACGCCGGCGCCGTAAGGCCCGAAGCGGAGGGCGGCGTCGAGCAGCCGCGTCGGCGGGAGCACCCGCGACAGGAGGCGCGCCGCGCGGCCGGCGAGCGGCGCCGCGGGCCCGGGCGCCGCGAGGCGCGCCCCGAGCTCGACGAGGATCTGCCAGTCGTGGCGCGCGTCGTCCGCCGGGGCGAACAGCGCGGGGGCGTACTTGGCGGTGTTCCGGACCGCGAACGCGTGGAACGCGAGGTCGTAGTGATCGCGCTCCAGGGGGCCGGTCGGCGGCAGGATCACGCGGGCGTGCCGGGTCGTCTCGTTGATGTAGAAGTCGATGCTGGCCATGAAATCGAGCCCGGCCAGCGCTCGATCCAGCGTCCGGCCGTTCGGCGTCGACAGCACCGGGTTGCCCGCCATCGTGAGGAGCGCGCGGACCTGCCCCGGGCCCTCCGTGAGGATCTCCTCGGCGAGCGCGGCGGCGGGGTACTCCCCGGCGAACGCGGGCAGCTGCCGCACGCGGCTGCGGCTCCGGCCGAACTCGCCGCGCTGGCCGAGCAGGTCCTGGATCGCGACGACGTCGACGGCCGGCCGGGCGAACATCGCCCCGCCGGGGCGATCGAGGTTGCCGGTGACGAGGTTGAGCACCGCGATGAGCCACGTGGTGAGCGCGCCGAACTCCTGGAGGCAGGCGCCGATCCGGCCGTAGCAGACGGCCGGGCGCGCCGCGGCGAAGGCGCGCGCGAGCTCGCGGATCTGCGCCGCGGGGATGCCGACCTTCGGGGCGACGCGCTCGGGCGTGAAGTCGCGGACGAGCCGCTCGATGTCGGCGACGCCGTTCATGAAATCGCCGAGCCGGCCCGGCGCGACGAGGCGCTCGGCGAAGAGGGTCGAGAGCAGCCCGAGCATCAGGAAGACGTCGGTCCCGGGGCGGATGAAGTGGTGGCGATCGGCGATCTCGGCGGTCTCGGTGCGCCGCGGGTCGACGACGACGATCGTGCCGCCTCGCGCGCGGATCGCCTTGAGCCGCCGCGGCATGCCGGGCGCCGACATGAGGCTGCCGTTCGAGACGACCGGGTTGGCCCCGACGATGAGCAGGAACGAGGTGCGGTCGATGTCGGGCACGGGGACGAGCATCTGGTGCCCGAAGAGCAGGGTCGAGACGAGGTGGTGCGGCAGCTGATCGACCGAGTTGGAGGAGAAGCAGCTCCGCGTCCGCAACGCCTCCAGGAACGGGGTGAGGTAGAGGAGCGACGCGTAGTTGTGCGTCCTTGGATTGCCCAGGTAGACAGCGACGGCGTCCCTGCCGTGGCGCCGCTGGACGTCGCGGAGCCGCCCGGCGACCTCGTCGAGGGCGTCGTCCCACGAGATGCGCTGGAAGCCGGAGGCGGTGCGCCGGACCGGAGCCCGGAGGCGATCCGCGTCCTCGTGGAGGTCCTGGAGCGCGAGCGCCTTCGGGCAGATGTACCCTCGGCTGAACGGGTCGCGCTCGTCGCCGCGGATCGAGGTGATCCGGTCGCCGTCGACCTCGATGTCGATCCCGCACATCGCCTCGCAGATGTTGCAGGTGCGGTGGTGCGTGCGCGCGGTCCCGTGGCTCGGCATGGCGCGCGAGGCTATCAGCGCCCGGCGCGGCCCGCGAGCGACGGAGCTCGAGCCGCGCGAGGCGCTGCGGCGCGAGGCGGGGCGAGGCTCACGTCGGCGCGCGCTCGGGCGGCGGCGATCGCTCGCGGCGTCAACCTCGGGTTGACGCTGTGTACAGGCGCGCGTGACGGCGAAGGGCGCGGCGCTGGACGGAGGGGCACCGCCGCGCGCGCTTGGCGAGAGGCGCGGCGCTGTCGTAGATCTGCGGCGCGCGCTGGCGAGGCTGCGTGTGGCCCGCGCGTTGCTCGCGTTGCTGAGGCGTGGAGACGACCATGACCGACCGCTATGCCATCATCGGTAACCCGATCGCCCAGGCCAAGTCGCCGGCGCTGCAGACCGCCTTCGCCAAGCAGTGCGGGCAGGACATGGAGTACGGCGCGATCCTCGGCGAGCTGGACGGCTTCGCCGCCGCCGTGCGCGAGTTCCAGGGGAGCGGGGGCAAGGGCATGAACATCACCATGCCCTTCAAGCTCGAGGCCTTCGCGCTGGCCGACGAGCTGACGCCGCGCGGCCGTGCGGCCGGGGCGATCAACATGTTCACCTTCCGGGCCGACGGCACCATCCTCGGCGACAACACCGACGGGGTCGGCATCCTGCGCGACATCACGCACAACCTCGGCCGCGAGCTCATGGGCGCGCGCGTGCTGCTGCTCGGCGCGGGGGGCGCGGTGCGCGGCACCTTGCTGCCGCTCTTCGAGGAGCGGCCGGCCGAGATCTTCATCGCCAACCGCACCGCCAGCAAGGCGGTGGAGCTCGCGGCCGAGTTCGGGGCGCAGGCGGGCGCCGCCCGGCTCGCCGGCGGCGGCTTCGCCGATATCGTCGGGCGGTTCGACGTGGTCATCAACGGATCGGCCTCGTCGATGACCAACGAGGTGCCGCCGCTGCCCGACGGCGTGTGGGACAAGGACTCGCTGGCGTACGACATGGCTTACAAGAAGGAGCCGACCGCGTTCGTGCGGGCGGCGCGCGCGGCCGGCGTGAGGCAGACGGCCGACGGCCTCGGCATGGTGGTCGAGCAGGGCGCGGAGTGCTTCACCCTGTGGCGCGGGGTGCGGCCCGACACCGCGCCGGTGATCGCCGCGCTGCGGGGGGCCTGAGCGGAGCTCGTCTTCCGGGGGGCGCTCCGCCGTGCGCAACCTCGCCGTGCGCAACCTGGGTCGGTTCCCCCAACCTGGGTCGGTCGCCCCAACCTGGGTCGGTTCCCCCAACCTGGGTCGGTCGCCCCAACCTGGGTCGGTCGCCCCAACCTGGGTCGGTCGCCCCAACCTGGGTCGGGTTGCCGGTGCCGCGCTGGCGCGTCCTGGCACAGAACGTTCACCACACAGCCGCGTAAGTGCCGGAAATCGCACGATTCGAACTCGGCACGCAGCATGCAATCTGGCACGCCCGGCCGCGTACGACGTGGGCACGTGAGGCCCCGGCGGCCAAGGAGACCCCATGCGCATCCGTTTCCGCTTCGCTTTCATGGTGGGAAGCCTTCTGGCGCTGGCGGCGTGCTCGGGCGGCGCGAGCTCGAGCGACCCGAGCTCGGACGAAGGCGGCGACGGCGAGATCCCGGGCAGCGGCGCCGGCGCTGACGTCGGCGCTTCCGGCTCGGCCGCTGCGGGCGGTGTGTCGGATGGGGGCGACTTCTCCGGCGGCTCCAGCGGCACCGGCGCCGGCGTCGGCGCCGGCGGCGGCACTGGCGTCGGCCCCGGCACCGGCACCGGCGGCGGCGGCGGCGCTGGCGGTGGCGGCGGCGCTGGCGGCACCGGCGGCGGCAGCGTCGAGCCTGGCACGCTCACCGCGGGCGTCTGGGACGACAACCGCAACTTCGACTTCTTCCTCTCGTACCGGAGCACGCTCTACGCGCAGCAGCTCCCGGGCTTCTTGCCCTTCACCGAGGCCGACCACCAGGCCGCCAACAGCCTCTACGCCACGCCTCCCGGACCGAAGGAGACGCTCGACGTCTCGCTCATCATCGACACGACCGGCAGCATGGGCGACGAGATCACGTATCTCCAGACGGAGTTCATCGCCCTCTCGGAATCCATCTTCGCCAAGTACCCGAACGCCGCGCAGCGCTGGTCGCTCGTCGTTTATAAAGACACCGAGGACGACTACATCGTCCGGTGGTTCGACTTCCGCGACGATCCCGACGAGTTCCAGGCGAAGCTCGCCGCGCAGGCGGCCGGCGGCGGCGGCGACTTCCCCGAGGCGCCCGACATGGCGCTGTCCAAGGCGGCCGACCTCGCCTGGCGCACCGGCAACGACACCGCGCGCCTCGCCTTCTGGGTGGCGGACGCGCCCCACCACGACACCAACGCGGGCGCCATGGCAGAGGGGATACGCGCCCTCAAGGACCTCGGCGTGCATGTCTATCCCGTCGCGTCGAGCGGCGTGGATGAGCTCACCGAGATCACCATGCGCTCAGCCGCGCAATTGACGGGCGGCCGATACCTCTTCCTGACGGACGACTCCGGGGTCGGCGGTGCCCACAAGGAGCCGACGATCCCCTGCTACTACGTGACCAAGCTCGATCGCGCGATCCTGCGCATGGTCGACATCGAGCTCTCCGGCGTCCACCGCGAACCGGAGCCGTCCGAGATCCTCCGCACGGGCGGCGATCCCGAGGACGGCGCGTGCGCGCTCTCGTCCGGCAGCGAGGTGCTCGCGTACTGAGCCGGAGGCCGCGCGTCGCTCGCATGCATCATCCCGCCGCCGCCGCCGCTCGCGGCGCGGCGGCGCGCTACGGCGACGATGCGCCGTCGAGCGGCAGCTCCATGACCACCTCCGTCCCGTCCATGCGACCGTTGGGGCGGAAGCCCAGGCTGCGGTAGAACCCCTCGGGGCTGCCCGGGCCCGGCACGTACGACAGCAGCAGCGACGAGAAGCGCCCGAGGCGCCGCACGTGCTCGATCACCTGCAGCATCGCCGCCCGGCCGACGCCGCGCCGCTGGAAGCGCTGGTCGACCATGAAGCGCCACACGCCGATCTCGGGCCTCTCCGGCGGCGGGGACGCCATCGACTGGTCTTCCAGCATGACGAAGCCGGCGGGCTCGTCGCCACAGTAGATGGCGCGGTACCAGGCCTCGGGCGCGAAATGCGCCTGGGCGAGCGAGACCGCGTTGGTCGCGACGAAGCCCTTCTGGCCCTCGGCCACGGAGAGCTCGAGGATGGCGCCGAGGTTATCGCGGGTGATCTCGCGCAGGGTAACGGGCGGCGTGGCGTCAGGCATGGCGTCTCCGGGAAGAAGCGAGGCGCCGGCTCGGCTCAGCGCTCGTCGCGCGGCAGGGTACCACGGAGCTCACGAGGGGCGGATCGGCTCCGCGAGCCAGCGAACCAGCGCCTCGGCCTCGAGATCGAGCAGGGCGTCCTCGACCTCGCCCGGACCGAGCGCGCGGGCTCGCTCGACGATCGAGCGCTCCTCCTCGGCCGTCGGTCGTCGCCCGATCCGCCGCGCGAAGAGGCGGCCGAGCAGCTCGGCGATCGCCTTCTCCTCGCCGCGCTCCTCCCCGCGCTCCACGCCGCGCTGCTCTCCTCGACGCTCGGCCTCGAGGATCATCTCCCCGATGATCGGCGTGCGACGGAGCAGCCCCTCTTCCTCGTCCTCGACCATCATGATGAGCTCCTTCAGCAGATTATGCCGCCAGGGATCGATCGTCGCCATCACCAGGAGCGCCGTGTAGAGCTCGGCCCGCTCCTCCGCGGTCCTCGCGCCCGCGTGGATCTCCGCGACCACCTCCCGCAGCGCCGCCGCGGTCGCGTTGCGTGCAAGCGGGGCGAACACCAGCCAGAGCACGCTGCCGCGCGCCCGCAGCTCGGCGACCGTACGCTGGTAGACGGCGTCGACCCGGAAGCGCGCGCCGCTGAACGGCCGCCCCGGCCAGGCGATGCGGCGCTCCGCGGCCTTCGGCAAGCGCCGCCTGCGCCCCGAGAGGACCACGGCGACGCTCTCGATCGGCGGCACCGGCTCGCCGGGGGCTTCGAGGCGGAGCGCGGCGAAGAGGAAGCCGAGGTATTCGAAGATGCGATCCGGCACGTCGCCCCGGAGCGCGAAGCAGAACTCGACATGTAACACCCGCGGCTCGCCGCCGACCCGAAGGCGAAGGGCCTTGTCGAGGCGGCGCTCGATGTTCGTGACCTGGCTGTCGAGCCAACCGAGGACCTCGATGGATCCCTCGGGGACCAGGGCACGCACCAGGTCCTCGGGGCGCCGTCGGGCGAGGTGGCGCAAGGTGATGTCGGCGTCTCCCATGCGCGGCGCCCATGGCAGAGGGCGTACCAGCCGCTCAGACGGCTGAAACCACGGGCTTCCGCGGTCAGGCGCGATGCCGGCCGGGTGGCGGCGCCATGGCGGATGGCGGCCCCTGGAACGGCTCCGCGAGGAGCCTCGGCCGCTGCGATCCCGCCCGGGCTACCCCAACCTCGATCGGGTTGTTGCGCGGGGTGGGGGTCGCTGCGCTGCTACGCGGGCGCGTAGGCTGCGACCGGCTGCGCCTCGGGTGCGAGGCGCACCCGCGTCGAGGTCTGCTGTGCAGCCTCCCTCTCTTGCCTCATTGCAACGGTCTTGCGGTACTGCTCCGCCTCGGCGACGCGCGTGATCTCGATCTCTCCGTGCATTCTCCGAACTGTCTTGGCAATCTCATCAATGTCGACCTGGAAGAACTCCTTCTTCTCATTGATGAGGTTGATCCGTCGCTCGTGGAAAGCACGATGCAGGGCGGTTTCCAGCGCCGGAGCGTCCTCCGAATAGATCATCGCATGAACATCGAACTCGAACGGCACCGACGCATCGCCGAGCTCATGCACCCGATCGAAGGGATCCAGACGGCGCGTCATACCGATCTTGTAAACGTGCTCCCCGAACGAGCCGACATTGGAGATCACATAGACGTGCCCCGAGCGCGTCAGCTGCGCTCGAGAGATCGCCCGCTCCTTGTTGGCGTGCGCTTCTTCGAGCTTCTTCTGCAGCGCCTCGATCTGCGATTGAAGCTTCAGCTGCTTGGCGCCGGCCGCCCTCTCGACCTCCTCCTGCGCCTTTCGCAGCGCCTCCTCGTAGCGCTGCTCCTCTCGCTCCGCCTCTAGCCTCGCCTTTTCGAGCTCCCGTTGCGCGATCTCCTCCTCCCGCATCTGCTCACGGATACGCCGTTGCTCCTCTTTCTCGGCCTGGACCTTCTCCTGGTACTCGTACGCGAGATACAGCTCTTGAAGCTTGAGATCGAGGTATGCCTTCGTAATCTCGCAGGCCTGTACCCCGACAAGCCCGTTGATGACCTCCCACGACTTCTTGATGCGAGACTCCATCACGTTCACGTTCTTGTAGCTCACCTTCGCGATGGCGGCATCAGACTCGCCGTTGAAGGCACGCAGTATGAGCTTGAGAGTTTGACTGACCTGCTTCCGCCCTTCCGCGGCGCTTCCGTTGACCGTCCACACGGTACGGCAGATGGCGGCTGCCTTGTCCTTGAGCATCTGCTTCTGACGGTCGCGGATCTGCTCGAGCTTGCCCTGGTAGATCTCCGATGATGAGAAATCGTACCGCGGCCGGTAGAAGCCGAAGGACTGGAGGTTCGACTCCTCGTCCAGCGCGCGCTGCTCGGCACGGAGCTTCGCGATGCTTGCCTGGAGCGACGCTAGCTCAGCCGTCCCCTGCTGGAACTGGCCCTGGAGTCCCTGCAGCTTCTGCTCCCACTGGACCCTGGCCTGGGTGACCTCGCCCTGGAGGCGTGCTCGATCTGCATCGAGCTGAGCGACGGCACGCTGCTTCTCCTGCTCCGTTGCAGCGACGCGCCCGAGGCGCTCGCTCATGACGTGAAGATCATTCTGCAACAGCGCTTGCTGAGACGCCAGGTGATCGACTGCGCTCCGCTTCTCCCTCTCGGCTGCGGCGAGGCTGGCATGGGCGTCGCTGAGGGCAGCGTGGGCCAGGCGCAGCTTCTCTAGCTCTGTACCCGTGGCGAGATGTTGCGCCTGCACGTCCCGAAGGGCGTGCCCCCACTCGGCTGTGCTACGGTCGATGTCGCTCTGCAAGCGTGACCGATCTGCCTCGAGCTGAGTAAGCACACGCTGTCGCTCGGCTTCGGCATCGACGATGCCGCGGAAGCGGTTGAGCATGGTCGCATGCGTCTGTTGGAGTGCAGCGAGCTCCGAGAAGACGCGGTCGTGCCGCTCCTGGAGACCCAAGAGGGCCTGCTCTCGCTCGGCCTTCATCCGCTCGGCAGCATCGCGGGCTCCTTGAAGCTTGTTCTTCTCGTTCCTCAGCTTCATGAGCCGTCCGACGAGCACGGCAACCACGATGAGCGCGAGACCGAGCAGGGCTCCCAGCAGTTCTTCCATGGCCGAGCACACTCCTGCGAGGGACAGATTTGCCAGGAACGATCGTAGGCCCCCCGCTAGCATCAACGTACAGGGCGTGTCAGCGCAATGAAAGCGTTTCCTCCTGAGCGGCGTTCTTCGTACCTCTGCGCACCTTCCGGATCAGCTGCGCGCTCGGCGGGGTCGCGCCGGCCGCCAGGACCAGCATCGTTCAGGTCGCGCGGGCGTCGCCCGTGGTCGGTCCCCCTAGCGGCTGTGGGGTTCCGGGCACCCGTTCAACGCCTCACCCGCCGCCGCGCTCGACCACGCGCCGCGCGCCGAGCACCTCGACGCCGGAGAGCGCTCCGTCCGGAACCTGCAACCGCTCCCGGCGCTCCGCCCACCGGGGTCCCCAGACCCGGTAACTCCTGGAATACCCCCACCGCGCGGCGTCGTTGTTGCGGGCGCCCGATGAACCCGCGAACACCGACTCTCCTTCTGGCCGCCGCCCTCCTCGCCTCGGCCTGCTCACCCCCCTCCAGGCAACCCGCGCCGGACGAGCGGAATGCCGGAGCCGAGGAGACCGCGACGCCGCCGCCGTCTCCCCCTCAAGCGCCGTCCACGACGCCGCCGTCCGCGAAGCTCCGCGCGGCCCTGCGCGCCGGCGGCGCCCTCGTGCGCGCGCCCCAGGGCGACGCGCTCTACCTGGCCGACGAGGACCACCGCGTCGTCCGCCGCATCCCGCTGCCCGTGGACGTGAGCACACCGCCCGTCGCGATCGCCATGCCAGGGCGCCCCGCGCAGGTCCTCGCGCTCGACGACCGCGTGCTCGTCACGATCCGAGACCCCGGGCTGCTGCTCGTCATGCGCCCGGATCCGACCGCTGGCCTCGCGGAGGTCGCGCGCGTGCCGCTGCCGGCCGACGCCTGGGGGCTGGCCATCACGCCGGACGAGCGCACCGCCATCGTCACCAGCGCCTGGACCGCCAAGGTCTCCGCCGTGGATCTCGCGACCGCCTCGACGTCATGGTCGATCGACGTCGCGCGCGAGCCCCGCGGCGTCGTGGTCCGCGAGGACGGCGCGGCCGCGTACGTCACGCACCTCACGTCCGCGGCCCTCACCCGGATCGAGCTGCGCTCTCCGCCCAAGGCGCGGTCGATCGCGCTCCCCCCGTCGCCGTACCGCGCCCCGCCGGACGAGCCGCGCGCCGCCTCCCTCGGATACGCGGCCGCGCTCTCCCCGGACGGCCGCCGCCTGTTCGTCGCGCGCCACGCGCTCGGCGCGATCGGCGAGCTCTCGTGGTTCGGCGCCGCCACGGTCGACGCCCTGCAGACGGGCAACGACGAGCCCCTCGCGCCCCGCCGCCGCGAGGGCGCTCCGAGCCGGATCGCGCGGGACTTCGAGCTCGACATCGCCGGCGACCCGGAGCTCGAGGCGCCGAAGACCGAGCTCGCCCCGTTCGTCCAGCCGCGCGCCGTCGTGTACCGCGAGAGCACCCGCACGCTGCTCGTCGCCAGCGAGGGCACCGACGCCCTGGTGGAGCTCGACGCGCTCTCGATCGATCCGGCGCTCCGGCCCCTCGGCACCTACCGGCTCGGCAGCTCGCCGGCGACCGTCGCCGCGGCGCCGGGGTCCGTGGACGCCCTCGCGCGCGACGTCGGCGCCGCGACCCTGTGCGGCGCGCCGAGCGGCGTCGCCCTGTCCGGCGACGAGTCCGTGGCGTGGGTGTACTGCCGCTCGACCGACACGCTCGCCATCGTCCGCCTCGACGAGCACAAGGCGGGCGCGCGCTACGAGCCGGGGCCCGTGCCGTTCATCCGGCTGGCCGAGCCTCCGCTCGTCGAGCAGGCCGCCGTCGGCCGGAGGCTCTTCTACAACGCGACCGACTGGCTCACGAGCGGCGGGCTCGGGTGCGCCGGGTGCCACCCCGACGGGCGCGACGACGGCCACGTGTGGCACGAGGTCAGCGGCGGCGACTTCGCCAATTTCTTCGGATCCGCCGACAACCGGCCGATGGAAGGGCTCGCGGGCGGCGTGGCGCGACAGACACCCATGCTCGCGGGGCGCGTCTCGGCCGTGGGCCCTTATGGCTGGAACGCCCAGAGCGAGAGCCTGGCCGCGCGCATCCTGGAGGGCTTCGGCCTGCATCGATGGGGGACGGGCGGCGCCAAGGACGGCGCGCTCGGGCTGCGCGCGACCTACCTCGCCAGCTTCCTGCGCGAGGGCCTCGCGCCCCCGCCGCGGGAGGATCGGCCGCTCACGCCGCAGGAGAAGCACGGATTCGCGCTCTTCACGAGCGAGGCGGCCCAGTGCTCCCGGTGCCATGTGCCCGAGACCGAGTACACCGACCGGATGGGCTACCCGATGCCGCGCTTCGTCGCCCAGCCGGGGTTTTACAGGGAGAAGAAGGACCAGGTGTTCAAGACGCCATCGCTGCGCTTCGTCGCCGGGACGGCGCCCTATTACCACGACGGCTCCGCGAGGACGCTCGAGGAGCTCGTCGAGAACAACGAGGATCGCATGGGCCGCACGAGCCACATGTCGAAGAAGGACAAGGCGGCGCTCGTCGCCTTCTTGAGGACGTTATGAAGAAGCTCCTTTGGATCGGGACAGTCCTGCTCGGCGCGCTCGCGCCGGCGCAAGCCGCAGAGCCGCAGAGCGCCCAGACCGCGGCGCCGTCCGGCGCCGTGGCCGCCGCGCCGGACGGCGCCGCGGCCGGACCTCGGGCAGAGACGGGGGCAGCCCTCCCGGACGGGGGAGAGGGCGCGCCGGACGGGGGGGACGGCGCGGCGGCGCCCGAGCCGCGCGCGCTGGAAGAGGCGCCGCCCGCGCCCGAGCGGACGCCGCGGCCCGCGATGGCGGAGTGGGACGACGCCGAGCCGGTGCGGCTCGCGAGGGACAAGAGCGGCGCCGCGTGCAAGGCGCGGATGCGGCGCGAGTGGCTGCGCATCGACTGCACGGCGCCCTCGCTGGCCGCCGTGAGGACGCTCGGAGCGAGCGCCGGCGAGGCGTGGTTCCGGCTGGACCAGAAGAACGGCGAGGAGCTCGCGAGCGGCGTCTCCGTGGTCTTCCCCGTCCGGCGCGGCGACCGGAGGGTGATCGAGATCCTCACGGGCGTGTGGGCGTACCGCGGCCAGCTCGGGATCTCGACCAGCTTCGTGATCTCCGAGCAATGGCTCGACGGCGACGCCGGGCCGCTCGTCAGCGTGCTGTGAGCCCGACGCGGGCCGCGGAGAGCGATCGCGCTCGGACCGGCTTGCCCGGGCGCGCGCGGCGTGCCTTGATCGGGCGCGTGACGACGGGGATCTTCGAGGCGCGTGGGTTGCGTTTCCGGCTCGATCGCCAGGGGGCCGAGGTGAGCGGGGGGCCGGCGCGCCCGGTCCAGGCCAGGATCGAGCCCGACGAGGCAGGCCTCGGCGGCGACGAGCCGCTGGCCGAGCTGCTCGGCCGCCGCCTGTCGGCGCTGCTCGGCGCGCCGGTGAGCGACGAGGAGGGGATCTTCGACCTGGCGGTCGAGCGCGATGGCGCCGTGGTCGCGGCCGTGCAGCTCTCGTGCGGCGAGGACGACGAGGACGTGCTCGAGCTGCTCGGCGAGCGGGCGCCCTCGCTGCCGGTGCGCACGCTGGTCGAGGCCCTGGTCGAAGCGCTGCGCGGCCCGGGGTGATCGCGCAGCGCCGCTGAGGCCGGATCGCCCCGCCGTAGGCCCCGGGGGCGGTCGAGGCGGCCCCCTTCGCGAGCGCCGCTACGACGCCCTTGCGCCGTGCGCCGCCTCCCGCTCGGTCACCCGGCGGACGGTCTGCGCCGTGGTCTTGTCGTCCTCGCGCTGCGCGATGTCCGACAGGCTGATGATGCCGACCAGCCGGCCGTCCGCGTCCGTGCACAGGACGCGCGACTTGTGGTGCTGCCCCATCAGCTGCTCGGCGCGGTGCACCTCGTCGTCGGGCCGGCACGCGACCACCGCGCGGGTCATGACGTCGCCCGCCTTCGTGCTCAGCGGGCGGCTGTCGGCCAGCACCCGGATGGCGAGATCGCGGTCCGTGAGCGTGCCGAGCACCTTCCCCTCGTCGTCGCACACAGGAAGGAAGCCGACGTTCGCGTCGCGCATCTTGCGCGCGGCCGTCTGGATCGTGTCCGAGGTGATGACGCACTGGATCTCCCTCTTCATGATCTCCTTGCACAGCATGGTTTCCTCCTTCGGCTCCGTTTGCAGCGCTCGGTTGCGTCGCCGCGCACACCCGGACCTTAGGGGACCGGCGCCGGCAGGGGATGGAGCAGCGGGATGAATGCGGCGTCAGGCGCCGCTTGACGGGGCGCCCGGCTCGGGCGAGCGCCCTGGACCACGCGGCGGCAGCGCCGCGCGCCGCGCGAGAGGCATACTGGGTCGCGAGGCACCATGTCGGAGCGGATCACGAGGGCGGTCATCCGCCGGGCGCAGCCCATGGACGCAGCGACCATCGCGCGCGTCGAGGTCGACTCCTGGAGGGCGGCTTACCTCGGCCTCGTTCCGGCGGCCGACCTCAACGCCCTCTCCGTGCGGGCGCGCGAGGCGAGCTGGCAGCGGATCCTGTTCCACGGCGCCGCGACCGGCACGCGGGCCTGGGTGCTCTGCGCCGACGACGCCGCGCTCGGCTTCGCGAGCGCCGGACCGACGCGCGACGACGACGACGATCCCCGCGCGGTGGGCGAGCTCTACACGATCTACCTCCTGCCCGCCGCGTGGGGCCGCGGCCTCGGCGCCGCGCTGCTCGACACCGCGCAGGCCGACCTCGCGCGGCGCCGCCACCGGACCATGACGATCTGGGTCCTCGAGGGGAACACCCGCGCGCGCCGCTTCTACGAGCTCTCCGGCTTCACCCGCGACGGGGCGCGACGGGGCGCGCGCGTCGGCGCGGGCAGCCTGCCGGAGGTCCGCTACCGGCGCGCGCTGTAACGCCCGCTGCCAACACGGACGCGGCAGCCGACGGGGTTCGGCTCGCCTCACGCGTCGCTGTCGGGCACGCAGATCCCGCCGCCGCAATCGGCGGTGCAGATCCACACGCCGCGCGCAGCGTCGCATCCACACACCGAGGGGGTGCAGCCCTCGTCGACGCAGGTCTGCCCCGCGGGGCAGCCCTGGGTCTTGCAGCCGGCGGGGCTCGGGGCGCGACACTCGGTCTCGTCGGGCTCGTCGGGCACGCACGTCCCGCCGCCGCAATCGTCGGTGCAGACCCACGATCCAGTCGCTGGGTCGCATCCGCACCTCGACGGCGTGCAGCCCTCGTCGACGCAGGTCTGCCCCGCGGGGCAGCCCTGGGTCTTGCAGCCGACGGGGTTAGGGCCGCCGCACGCGGGCTCGTCGGCCACGCACGTCCCGCCGCCGCAGTCGTCGGTGCAGATCCATGATCCGGTCGCTGGGTCGCACTCGCAGCTCGACGGCGTGCACCCCTCGTCGACGCAGCTCTGCCCCGCGGGGCAGCCCTGCGTCCTGCAGCCGGCGGGGTTCGAGCCGCGACACGCGGGCTCGTCCGGCACGCACGTCCCGCCGCCGCAGTCGTCGGTGCAGTACCATGATCCGGTCGCTGGGTCGCATCCGCAGCTCGACGGCGTGCAGCCCTCGTCGACGCAGCTCTGCCCCGCGGGACAACCCTGCGTCCTGCAGCCGGCGGGGTTCGGGCCGCGGCACGCGGGCTCGTCCGGCACGCACGTCCCGCCGCCGCAGTCGTCGGTGCAGTACCATGATCCGGTCGCTGGGTCGCATCCGCAGCTCGACGGCGTGCAGCCCTCGTCGACGCAGCTCTGCCCCGCGGGGCAGCCCTGCGTCCTGCAGCCGGCGGGGTTCGGGCCGCGGCACTCGGCGCCAGCGCCGCCCGAAGAGCTCGAGCCGTTGCCAGCGCCGCTCGAAGAGCTCGAGCCGGTGCCTGCGCCGGAGTTGCTGGTGCCGTCGCTGCCGCCGTCGCCTCCTACGCCGCTGCCGAGAGAAGATATCCCGCACGCGGCGACGAGCAGCGAGAGCACCGAGGAGCAACAGAGTGTGGATACGGTGTTCAAGAGCCTCATAACAAAGCCTCCTGCCGGTTCAATCTCCGGGTCCGCTCCGCCGGATCACGGTTTCTTCGCGCGCGCCGATGCCGGCGGCCGACTCGACGCGATCGGCGTGCGGGCTGCCGGGGTGCGCTTCGAGGAAGCGCCGCGCCGCCGCTCGCGCGCCCGCACGATCTCCCTGGCTCGCCAGCGCCTCGACGCGGATCGCCGCGGCCTCGTCGGCGAGCTGCGCGCCGGCGAACTCGCGCGCGTGGCGATCCAGCAGCGCGAGGGCGGCCGCCGGATCGCCGCGCCGCAGCGCGCGCCGCGCGGTGTCGAGCAACGCCAGCTCGGAGGCCAGCGTCGACGTGTTCCGTTCGGGCGCGCGCGGGCTGCTCGCGGCCGGCGCGGCTTTCGCCAGCGCGGCTCGACCCGGGGCGGCAGGACCCGGGGCGGCTGGCCCGGACAGGGGCGGGCCCTCGTCGGCGCGCTCCTCCGCGACGTGCCGTGGCTCCGCCTCTGCCGCGCCGGAGGCCGGCGGCGGAGCGAGCGCTGCCGGCGCCTTGGCGGGCGGGCGTACCGGTGCCGCCGACGCGGTGGGCGCCTCCTGCGAGCGCCGCGCCGGCGCCGTGACGTCGGTCCATTGCACGACCCCGAGCGTGAGGACGCCCGCGAGCGCGCCGATCCCGAGCGCGCTCAAGATCCCGCCTCCGCTGGCCGCGCCCGCCACCTTCAGCGCGGCCCCCGCGGCCGCCCCGCCCGCGGCCGCCCCGCCCACGGCTGCGCTCCCCGCGGCCGCCCCGCCCGCGGCTGCGCTCCCCGCGGCCGCCCCGCTCGCCCCCGCCTCGGCCGCGCTGCCCGCGAGCGTCGCGGCCGTCGCGACGCCGAGCGCGGCGAGCGTACGCCTCGTCAGGCCGCTCGGCGGGCTCTCGTCGAGCGCCGCGCGGAGGAGCGCCGTCTGCAGATCACCCTCCTTCTTGTCCAGGAGGCGCTCGGGATCGGTCATGGCGATTCTCCTCGGTGATGGGCCCGCGCCTCCAGCCGCTTCACGGCGGCCTGGAAGTGCTCGCGCGCGCGGCGGAGCCGGGACGCGACCGTGCCCGACGGGAGCTCGAGCAGCGCCGCGATGGCCGCCGTCGGCATCTGCTCCAGCTCGAACAGCACGAAGACGGCGCGCAGCTCGAGCGGCATCGTGTCGAGGATCGCGTCGAGCGCCGCACGGGCGCGCGCGCGATCCATCATCTCCTCGGGCCCCGGCGCCGGATCGGCGCGCTCGCGGGGCTCGTCCTCCAGGACCTCCCGGCGCCGCTGCTGCGTCCTCCGCGCGCGCGAGGCGATCCGCAGCGCCGTGCTGAACAGGAACGCAGGCTCCCGGCCCGCTTCGATGTCCCCGAGCCTCCGGGCCGCCACCAGGAAGACCTGCTGCACCGCGTCCTCCGCGTCCGCGCGCGGCACGCCGAGCCGCACCAGCGAGCGCCAGACGAAGGCCGAGTGCTGCGTCACGAGCGCAGCGAGGCGCCCGGCCGCCGCCCGGCTCTCGGGTGGGACGGCGGCGGGGAGCTCCGCCAGGGTCAGCGCTTCACCACGGCTCACGCCTCGTGCAATCTCCGGATCCAGGCGACCGGATCATCAAAACGACAGGCCGGCGCCGGCGTGCAGCGTCCACGTGACCGCGGGCACCTCGTGGACGAGCTGCGCGGGGCTCTCGAACACGAACGAGCGCCGCACCAGCGGGAGCTGCGGGCCGCCTTGCAGGTCGGCGCGCACGCGCGCCCCGAGCGAGGCGGTCGCCCGCGCGAGGAGCCCGAGGCTGGCCCAGGGCACCGTGGCCTGCTTCGCCTCGGCGATCGCCTCGCCGACCCGCCCGGCGCCGCGGAGGAAGCCGCCCTCGGCGCCCACGCAGGGCGCGAGCGCGAGCCAGCGCGCCGGGCGGAAGAGGTCCGCGCAGGCGTCGAGCCGTCCGATCCCGCGGGTGAAGCTGGCGCCGCCCGGCCCGACGTCGACGGCGCCCGTGGCGGCCAGCTCGATCGCGCCGCGAAGCGAGAGGCCGACGCCCACGTCGGCGCGCAGCTCGAGGAAGGGCCCCCCGCCGAGGAGGGCGAAAGGGGTGACGCCGGACGCCGCGCTCGCGTGGAGGCCGAGCGTCCACCGGCGCTCCTCGGGCAGCGGCTGCCGCGGGGAGCCCGAGGACACACGGGCGGCCGGTGACGGCGGGCGGGCCGGCGCGGGCGCGGCGCGCGCGACCTGCGCCGGTGAGGCCGGGGGGGCGGCGGGCGGCGGCGCGGCGGCGCGGGGCGGGCTCGATGATCCCGGCGCTTCGCCGACGGCGGCCTCCGCCGCGCCGGCCGCGCGCGCCGCGCCGGCGGGGTCCGCCGCCCCGCCGACGGTCGCCGCCCCGCCGGCGGTCGCCGCCCCGCCGGGCGCCGGAACCTCGGTCGAGCCCGGCTCAGCGGCCGGCGGCTGGGGATCGAGCGACGCGGTGGGGTCGACCCGGAGGGCCGTGATGAGCGCCAGGGCCGCGACGACCTCCGCGCACGTGACGCCGCCGACCTCGCGGACGCGCGCCCCCTCCCCCGCGCCGAGGGTGATCCGGCCGCGGGTAGCGCCCGCGCCCCCGGTGATGCGCACGCGCACCTCGAGCGCCGCTTCGTCCGGCCCGGCGGCGCGCGCGCGGCTCGTGCGCGCGGTCAGCTCGCGCAGGAACACCTCGGGGCTGGGACAGCCCTCGTGCGCCTCGTAGGTGATGCGCAGGGGCTGGTCCTCCGCCCGCGCGTCCGACCCGGCCAGGGCACCGGCGAGCACGGCGACGGCCACGAGACGGCGCGGGTGGAGCACGGCGCTCCCGGAACATCGCACGGCGGCGCAGCGTACACGAGCCGCCGTGCGTGGCTGCGCCGATCACACGCCGCCACGAACGCCGCGCCGCCGCGCGAGGACGACAGCTCCCCAAAGCGGCGACGCGGCGGACGAGGGTCGTGGCGGACGCCCCGTCGAGCGGGCCGCGACGGATACCCGCGCTTCGCCAAGGTGCCGCGGAACAGCGCGCGGGACACACCTTGCCACATCGCGCCGCTTTTTCTACCGTGGTGTGGGACTGCCCTACCAGCTCCACCAAAGCTTGATTTTTCCCACCAGCGCGAGGGAGTCGGGCATGGCGCACAACTTTCACGACATCAACGGCTGGCTCATCGTCGGCATCGAGGGTCACAGCGGCTTTCACATCTTCCCGCCCGCGCCGATGTGGTTCTGGAAGCTGACGCTGCTCCACCCGTTCACGCTGGGGGACAGGCAGCACCCGACGGTGCTGTTCAACGGCGTCCCGTCGGTCACGCACCAGCATGAGCCGATGTTCCTGTGGCCTCACCTCGGGATCATCCCCGATCCGCTCGACGCCCTGACGCCGCTCCACATCCTCTTCGGCTCTCACAAGTGCTGGCTGCCGCGGGGAGCCGTCGAGATCTGCGGCGAGAAGGCGACGTGTTGCGTGATCGGCGGCCCGGTGTCGCTCAACGCGGATTGCTGGGAGTACGGCAAGTGGCCCACGTCGCTCGTGCTGAACCCGGGGACGGTGCAGACGACGCCGACGTTCAGCGATTTCGCCCAGGGGGCGCTGACGCTGGCGATCGATCTGGTCCTGGATCTCGCCTTCGAGGTCGTGGCGAGGGCCGGCGGCGCGCTCCTCGCGAAGTTCGCGGGCGACCTGGTGAGGCCCCTGTTCCGGAAGGGCGATGATGTCGTCGGCGACGGGCTCCGCGCGGCGACCAAGAACGCCGACGAGGCGGGCCAGGAGGCGGCCGAGAAGGGCGCCAAGGACCTCGCCGACCAGGGCGCCTCCGCGCCGCCGCGGAGCAAGTGCACCGAGGCCGGCCATCCGGTGGACGTGACCTCGGGGCGCGTCGTCGACGCCAGGGTGGATCTCTCGCTCCCCGGCGCCATCGAGCTCTCCTGGGAGCGCCATTACTCCTCGGCGCGGGCCCTCGAGCGGACGTCGCTCGGCCGCGGCGGGTGGGTCCACAGCTTCGAGCAGCGCGTCGAGCGCGGCGAGCACCGGATCACGCTCCGCGACCAGGAGGGGCGCGACGTCTACTTCAGGGCGGTGAAGCCGGGCGAGCGCGCATTCCACCGGGGAGACCGCCTCACCCTGACCGCGCTCCCGGACGGCGCCTTCGCCGTTTACGATCACGAAAGCCGCCTGACCCGGCGCTTCGCGCCGGCCGAGCCCCAGGGGCCGGCGCTCCTGCGATCGATCGAGGACGCGTACGGCAACGCCATCGCGCTGGAGTACAGCGGGGCGAGGCTCCGCCGGGTGATCGACACCGCGGGCCGGGAGGTGCGGGTCAAGCTGACCCACGGCGGCCGCATCGCGCGCCTCGAGGAGTGGGCGGGCGACAGCCTCGAGCAATGGGTCGATTACGGCTATACCGCCATGGGCGAGCTCGCGAGCGCGACAGACGCGCTCGGGTACGCGGACCGCTACGCGTACGACGAGGACCACCGGATGGTGAAGACCACGCTGAAGAACGGCGTGAGCTTCCATTATGAGTACGATCCCGAGACCGGCTGGTGCAGGAGGACCTGGGGCGACGGCGGGATCCATGCGGTCGAGATCGTGCCCGATCTCGAGCGTCGCATCACGCGGCTGAGCGGCAATGACGAGCCGCGGATCCTCCACTGGAACGAGGACGGCCTGGTCGTGCGCGAGGAGACGCCGGACGGGATCCTGATCCGGACGTGCGCGTACGACGCGGACCTCTACCTCCTCGCCGAGGCGAACGGGGCGGGCGAGACGATCCGGTACGAGTACGACGCGCGCGGGAACAAGATCCGGGAGATCGACCGCGCCGGGAACGTGATCACGTGGGATCACGAAGACGACCTGCCGGTCGCTCGCGTCGAGTCGGAGGGACGGGTGGTGGAGCGTTACGGGTACGACGAGCGCGGCCGCCTGCGCGAGATCGTCTATCCCTCCGGGCTGAGGTACGTCTTGACGTGCGACGAGCGCGGCCGGGTCCGCGCGATCCACGGCGAGCAGGGCCTCCTGGCATCCTTCGCGTTCGACGCGCGGCACAACGTCGTCCAGCAGGTCGACGCCCGCGGCGCCAGGACGGAGTACGCCTATGACGCCATGGGGCGCCCCGTCGCGCGGACCGACGCGCTCGGCCGGCGCAGCTCGGTCGAGTACGACCGGCTCGGGCGCCTGCTCGCCCTCCGCCGCCCGGACGGCACCGTCGAGCGCTGGGAGTACGGCCCGCTCGAGCGGCCGATCCGGTCCACCGACGCCATGGGGTATCGCCACGAGATGGAGTACGGCGGCACCGGCGTGCTCACGAAGGTGACCGAGCCGGGCGGGGGCACGTGGAGCTTCGCGTACACGGCGCGAGAGCGGCTGCGGCGGGTCAGGAACCCGCGCGGCGAGAGCTACGAGTTCACCTACGACACGGCGGGGCGGATCGCGACGGAGACGTCCTTCGATGGGCGCGAGCTCGCCTACGCGTACTCGCGCGCCGGGCGGCTCGCCCGGATCGACTACCCGGACAGCACCTTCCGCGCCTTCTCGCACGACCCGCTCGGCAACATCGTGCGCGACGACTCGCCGGACGTGACCGCGGTCTTCCACCGCGATCCGAAGGGCAGGCTGCTCGGCGCGGTGAGCGAGCAGGGAGGCCAGCGGGTCGTCACCGTCTTCGAGCGGGACGCGCTGGGGCGGATCATCGCCGAGACGCAGGGCGCCCGCCGCATCCGGTACGGGTACAACCCGCGCGGCAGGCGGACCGAGCGGATCATGCCGGACGGCGCGACCACGCGGTACGAGTACGACGCGGCGTACAGCCTGACGGGCGTGCAGCACGACGGGTATCGGCTCGACATCCGCCTCGACCGCCTCGGGCGCGAGGTCGCGCGGCACGCCCCGGGACAGGTGACGATCCAGAGCGAGCGCGACGCGCTGGACAGGCTGATCGAGCGGACGGTCAGCGTCGGCCCCCCGGGCGGCGCGCTGTCCTCGGTCCTGGCCCAGCGATCCTGGCGCTACGACGAGAACGGGGTTGTCGAGCGGCTGGACGACCGCCGGTGGGGCGCGACCGCGTTCGCGCACGACGCGATGGGCCAGCTCGTCGCCGCGCAGCGGGGCGCCCGGCGCGAGGTCTTCGATTACGACGTCGCTGGCTCCCTGAGGAGGATGCTGGAGCGCTTCGAGCCGGCGCCGCAGACGGCGCCGGCGGAGCAGGAGCCCTGGCAGATCGCCCCGGGCAACCGCCTGGTCCACACGGAGCGCGCGACGTACAGCCATGACCGGCGGGGCCGCCGCGTCCTCAAGCGCTCGGCGCGCAGCGGAGCGGACGGGCAGCCCGACGACACGACGGCGTACGTGTGGGACTGCCGCGATCAGCTGCGGGAGGTGAGGCTCCCGTCGGGCGCCAGGGTCGCGTTCACCTACGACGCCTTCGGGCGCCGGATCCGCAAGGAGGTGTTCGACGACGGCACGGGCCTGCGCGAGGTCGTCGAGTTCGTCTGGGATGGCGACATGCTCGCGGCCGACATCCACGGCCAGCGCGGGACACGGACCTTCGTCCACGCCCCCGGGACGTTCCTGCCGCTGCTCCAGGCCGAGCAGGGGGAGGTGTTCTGTTACGTCACCGACCACGTGGGCACGCCGAGGGAGCTCATCGACGCCGCTGGCCGGGTGGCGTGGTCCGGCGCCTACTCGGCCTGGGGGGAGCTGCGGGAGACGTTCGTGGACGGCGAGCGCGCGGCGCAAGGCCGGACGGTGGAGCCGCCGTTCCGCCTGCTCGGGCAGTACGAGGACGAGGAGTCCGGCCTGCGCTACACGCGGTACCGCTACTTCGATCCGGAGGTGGCGCGGTGGTGCAGCCCGGATCCGCTGGGGATCTACGGCGGCAACGACCTGTACGGGTTCGGCGGAGCGCCCACGTGGTCCGTCGATCCGTTCGGGCTCAGCCACGATATCGACGTGAGGATCACGCTCGCGGACGGCACCGAGATCCCGGAGTTCCGCGTCGGCAACGTCCCCGGGAACCGGCTCCTGGACAGCGAGGTCATGCTCGTCCAGCAGCTCACCGGGCGCACGGATCTCGCGGGCTCCACGATCCGGATCTTCGGCGAGTGGCACTCCTGCGCGAACTGCGTCAACGCGATGGACAACTTCAGGCAGCTGCCCGAGAACCAGGGTATGGCCATCCAGTACACCGGCCTCGGGGCGGGCAGGGGCGGCCAGGGCATGCCGGTAACGCTCTACCTGGGCCCGGATCCGGTGCCACCCAACATGCTGGGGAGGGACGATTACAACGCCGAGCGCGACCGCAGGCAGCGGGCGGCGAGGCGGCGAGGCGGATGTGGTTGAGCTCGAAGGTCTCGACGCCATCGACTGGGGAGCCCTCGAGACGCCCTGCGGGCCCGGCGACGTCATCCCGGAGATCCTGCACGATCTGGCCTCTCCGGACGCCGACGTGCGCGCGGACGCCTGGCTCGATCTCCTCGAGCGCCTGGTGCACCAGGGGACCTTGTGGCCGGCCTCGCTCGCGGTCGTCCCGTTCGTGATCCAGCTGCTGGGGGCCCCCGAGGTCCCGGACCGACACCGGTTGCTGCTGCTCGTGCGGGAGCTCCTCTCGCCGGAGGGCGACCTCGGGGCGCCCGCGCGCGAGCGCTCTCCGCTCGCCGACGCGGTCGGCGAGGCCGCGCGCGCCGGGGCCCCGGTCTACGTGCGGCACGCGCTCCACGGCGATCCGCAGCTCCGGGCCAGCGCGGCCTGCGTGCTCGCCGCCCTCCCCGGGCCGACCCTCGAGCACCGCGAGGCCGTCGAGCGCGCCGTCGAGGCGGCGGCGGAGGGCGCCCACGGGGCGAGCGCCGTCGTGGCCCTGGGGTTGATCGGCCGGCGGCTCGGGATCACGATCGACGCGCCGCGCTTCGAGGATCTGCTGCGCTCCCGAGATCCGCTGGTGCGCGGGAGCGCCGGCATCGCGCTCGCGCACGTGGCGCCGCAGGACATGCCGCGCGCGGCGCTCGAGGCGATCGGCGACGCCGCGGCGCTCGGCCCGCTCGCCCGGTGGGATTTCCCGTGGGGCGACGGGCACGTCGGCGCGTACGCGGCGCGGGTGCTGGGCCGGCTCGGCGAGGCGCGGCCGGCGGAGGCGCTCGGCGTCCTGCGCGCGGCCGTGGAGCGCCGGCTCGCCGCAGGGGAGCGGCTCTTACCGCGCGTCCGCGGCGAGCGCGTCGAGCCGCCCGCGCCGCACCGCGAGTCGCTGGCCGCCCTGCTCACCGCGCTGTTCGACGTCGCGTTCCGACAGTACGAGGGGCGCGAGCACGACGAGGTGCTGCCCGAGGAGCTCTCGGCGCCGCAGCGCGCGACCCTCGAGCTCCTGGTCGCCGAGGGGGCGCTCCAGGCGCTCGCGCGGGAAGCGTCCTCGATGCTGGCCCGGCGGGGGCTATGGCTGCCGCAGGAGGGCGCGCGGTTCCTCGGGCTGTCGCCGCCGGGGCCGCTCGACGCGCGGCTGACGATGCGGGTCGACGGCGCGACCCGCGACTGGCCGATCTGGAAGTGGCTCCGGGCGCTCCGCCGCGGGCAGGTGGAGGAGGCGGCGCTGCTGGAGGCGCTCCACGGCCAGCGCTCTCCGGAGCAGATCTTCCGGCTCTGCCTCGACATCGTCTCGGGCGCCTATGCTCCCCTCGCCTTCCCCACCTTGCTCGCGGACCGTGGTCCTGGCCTGTTGCTGCGGCTCGTCGAGCCGGTGCGCCGCGCGCTGACGGCGTGCCTGCGCGAGCGCGCCGAGCACCTGCTGGAGATCGGGCGGTCCTCCAGCCCGAACGCGCAGGAGTGCCTCCTCGTGATGCTCCCGATGCTGCGCACGCTGCGCGAGCGCGGCGAGGAGGTCGACCCCCGGTACGATCCGCTGATCGCAAGGTCGCTCTCGCCCGTGGTCCTCGATCTCGGCCGGGAGATGCTCGGCCTGCTCCCCCGGGATCGCAGGGAGCCTCTCGAGCGCGCGCTCGCGCGGATCCAGGGCGGCTAGGCGAAGCGCACGACGATGCTGCTGTAGCCGCCCCGCGGGTCGTGCTCCGAGGTGACCTTGCCCCAAGGATACTCGTACGGCGGCGCGCCGAGCATCGACTCCAGCCACGCGTCGTGATTCGCCTTGCGCTCGGCCTCCTCCTTCTCGGACCAGTCGTTCCAGAAGGCCTTCGACTCCGCGCCCACCTCGAAGAGCTCGACCGACGCGAGCTTGCCGCTGAAGAAGTGCAGCGTGATCCGGAAGGTGCGGAAGCCGATGCGCTGGCGCGCCGTCCGGTAACCGCTCCGCGGATGCGCCTGGCTCAGGGCGTTGGCCGTCCGCGCCAGCGGCGACGACAAAAACTGCGCTTCCGAGTACGAGGGGCCGATGCGGAGCCCGGACGCGAGCTCGATCTCGCCTGTCTGCCGATGGATCATCCAATCCTCCGACCGCTCGCGGCAGCATACACCACGGCTCCCGGCCCCGTGTGGCCCGCCGTGCCACCCCGGCGACCGGACTCGGCCGTTCCTCGAGCGCGAGCGACTCCGCCTCTCCTCGGGTAGGTGCTCGCCGGAGACTCGCCCCCTGCCGGATCCCTCGCCGCTCCGCGGGAGATCGCGAGATCCGCCGCGCATTTCGCGCAATGCGACGGTCGCCGCACCTGTCCCCCGGTGTCGACACGACGCCCACGCTGTCGCCGCGACCCGCGACGTGCGCTTTTACCAGGGGCGTAAAGCTGCGCAGGCAACGCGGCTTTTCCCACTTGTGATGAGCGGAGACCCGGTAATATCGGCCACGGTTCGCGCCGCCCCATCCGAGGTGATTCGAGGTCTTCTTGCCGCGCTGCCCATCCTGCCATCGCCGACTCGCAGCCCTCGCCCCCTGCCCAGCGGACGGCGCCCTGGCGCCGCTCCGCGCCGCGCCCGTCGAGCTCGGCGCCGAGACGCCGCCGTCGCTCGCGGGCTTCCTCATCGGCCCGCCGCTCGCGGCGGGCGCGTTCTCGATCGTCTGGGACGCGACCCGGCTGGAGGACGGCGCGCCCGCCGTGCTCAAGGTCAGCAGGGCCCACTCGCTCCTCGCGCGCGAGCGCTTCCGCAGCGAGGCGTGGGCGCTCGAGCAGCTCGGCCCCCCGGTCTCGCCGCGCCTGCTCCAGAACGGCGTGCTCGAGGACGGCCGCGCGTACATCGCCATGGAGCGGATCGAGGGCCAGACGCTGGCCGCCCGCCTCGAGGGCCTGCCCGCCGCGCTCGACCTGCGCTCCGCGCTCGACGTCGCGCTCGCCGTGCTGAGCTGCCTCCAGGTCGTGCACGAGCGCGGCCTCGTCCACCTGGACCTCGCGCCCGAGAACGTCTTCCTCGAGCCCGGCGGCGGCGTGCGGCTCCTCGACTTCGGCCTCGCGCAGCGCGATCGCGGCGTCGTCTGCCACCCGGCGGACAGCGCGCTCACCACGCTGGGCGCCATGCTCGGGGCGCCCGAGTACGCGTCGCCCGAGCGGCTCCGGGCCGAGCCGCTCGACGGGCGCGCGGACCTCTACGCGTTCGGCGCGCTCCTCTTCGAGCTGCTCACGCTGCGCCCGCCGTTCGCCGGCGATCGCGAGGACGTCGCGCAGGGGCACCTCGGCCGGCGGCCCCCGCGGCCGAGCGAGCTCGCCCCGGCCGCCGCCCCCGTCCCCCCGGCCGTCGAGGCGCTCGTCCTCGCCTGCCTCGCCAAGGAGCGGGCGCTCCGCCCCCGCGACGCCGCCGGCCTGCGGGCCGCGCTCGCCTCGGCGGGCGCCCCCGGCGCCGCGGAGGTGGCGCGGGACGAGGCCGCGAGCTCCGCGGACCGGCACGACACCGTGGTGCTCGCCCTGGAGGCCCGCGGCGCCGAGGCCGAGGTCCGCGCCGCCGTGGCCCGGCACGAGGGGCACCTCGCGCGGCAGCGCGGCTACCGCTTCGTCGCGATCTTCCCGGGGCCGAAGGAGGCCGCGGCCGAGCGCGCGCTGCTCGCGGGGCGGGAGATCGTCGCGTCGGTCGGCGCGCCGCTCGCGATCCACGTCGCGCCGCTGAAGCTCCGGCGCGAGGCCGACGGGGGCCTGGCCGCCACCGGGCTCGCCGTGGAGCGGCCCGAGGCGTGGCTCCCCGCGGATCCGTGGCGCGGGATCGCGCTCAGCGCCGAGCTCGTCACCGCCCACCCCGGCTTCGACGTCGCCGCGGCGAGCGAGGACGGCCGCTACTTCTTCGCGCAGGAGGCGCCGCTGTCCGCGGGCGATCGCGACGCCGCGCGCGCCGCGCCGCCGCTGCCGCTCGTCGGGCGCAGCGACACCCTGAGCGCCCTCGAGGAGAGCCGCGAGCGCGCGCTCGCGGGCCTCGGGCCCGGCCTCTGCGCCCTCGTCGGCGAGCGCGGCCTCGGCAAGTCGCGGCTCGCCGAGGAGATCGCCGCGAGCAGCCGGCGCGCGCACCCCGGCGCGCTGGTGATCGCGCTGCGCGCCGAGCCGGAGCACCCCGGGCGCGCCGCCGGGGGCCGGCCCGGCCAGGCCGCGGCCGCCCTGCTCGCCGGGGTGCTCGGCGCGGAGGGCGGCGCGCTCGCGGCGCCCCGCGATCCGCGCGCGCTCTGCGTCGAGCGGCTCGGCGAGGCGCTCGGCGGCGACGTGTGGCCCGCCGTGGCCGCCTTCCTCGGCTGGCCCGACGGCGCGCGCCTCGCGGAAGAACCGCCGCCGGCGCGCCGCGGCAGCGTGATCCGCGCGATCGCCGAGGGGCTGCGCCGCCGGGCGGCGGAGCGCCCCGTCGTCGTGATCGTCGACGACGCGCACCTCGCCGACGGCGCCGCGCTCGACGCGCTCGACCTCGCGACGCGGCGCGAGGCGGATCTCCCGCTCTGGGTGCTCCTCGCCGGCGCGCCGGAGCTCGCGGCGCGGCGCCACGCGCTGAGCGCCCGCGATCACGCGCGCGACCGGGTCGCGCTCTCGCCGCTCGACGACGCCGCCGGGCTCCTCCTCTGCGCCGAGCTCCTCCGGCCCGCGGAGCACCCGCCCAGCGCCGCCCTCCGCCGCCTCTGCGCGTGGGCCGGCTACAACCCCCGCTGCCTCGTGGAGCTCACCCGGGCGATCAAGCGCGCGGGCCTCGTGCGGCTGCGGGCGCGGTCGAGCAGCTACCAGCTCGCGACCGCCGAGCTCGACAAGCTCCCGCCGTCGGTCGCGTGGCAGTGGTTCGCGACGCGGCAGCTCGAGGCGCTCCCGCCGGAGCTCGGCGCGTGCGCGAGGCTCTGCGCCGTGCTCGGCTTCGAGCTCTCGGAGGACGTGGCCGCGGGCGTGCAGCGGGCGCTCGAGGGCGAGGGCGCGGCGTCCGCTCGCGGCGACGGCATCGACGTCCCGAGCGGCCTGCGCGCGCTCGCCGCGCGGGGGATCCTCGTCCCCCGCGGCGCGCAGGACGCCGCGCGCGAGGGCCCCCCGTGCGGGGGCGCCCGCTACGCCTTCCGGAGCGCGCTCTTGCAGGAGGCGATCTACGCGCTGCTCACCGAGGAGCAGCGCGCGGGGATGCACCGGCACGCGTTCGCCGTCTGGGAGCGCCTGGCCGAGGCCCAGCCGATGGCGCCGGACCTGCTCGAGCCGATCGCGCGGCACGCCGCGGCCGCCGGCGCGCGCGCCCGCGCGGCGCACGCGTACCTGCTCCTCGGCGACATGCACCGCGACCGGCACAACAACGCCGTGGCGGAGGGCCACTACTCGTCCGCGCTCCTCTGGGCCGACGGCGACGATCAGCGCCAGCGGTACCTCGCGCTCCTCGGCCGCGCGCGCGTGCGCTACCGCGTCCTGCGCACCGGCGAGGCGCTCGACGATCTGCGCTCGGCGGGCGCGCTCGCCCGCACCATGAAGGACCCGCGGATGATCGCGGAGGCGCTGCTCGAGGAGGCGACGGCGCTCGACTGGGCCGGCGCCTGGGAGGAGTCGGCCGCGCGGGTCGAGGAGGTGATCCCGCTGCTCGACGTCCGCGAGGATCACGCCGACCCCGGGCTCGCCGCGCGCTTCGAGGTCGCGGCCGGCCGCTCGTCGTACCGCAAGGGCAACCTGGAGGACGCCCTGGAGCGGCTGACGCTCGGCGTGGAGCGGGTGCGCGAGGCCGACCACGACACGCACGTGATCGGGCTGACGCTCCTCGCGTGCGTGCTCGTGCGGTGCGGCCACCTCGACGAGGCGGAGCAGCGCTTCGACGAGGCCGTGCGCGCCTGCGAGGCGCGGGGCGACCGGGTCCACCTCGGCGCGGCGCTCGTCCGGCGCGCGGAGCTCTGGCCGGCGCTCGACGCGCCGGATCGCGGGATCGCCGACCTCAGGCGCGCGGTCCAGCTCGCCCGTGAGGAGGCCAACGCCTGGGCGGAGCGCGAGGCGACGATCAAGCTCGCGGAGCAGCTCTACCTCTGGGGGCGCGAGGACGAGGCGCTGCCCCTCGTGCGGCAGGTGCGCTCGCTGGACGAGCAGTTCAAGGACCGGCCGGTCTACAGCAGCGCGCTCCTGCTCGCGCGGATCCACGCGATGCGCGACGAGCACGCGGACGCGAGCCGGCAGCTCCGGTGGCTCCGGGCGCAGGGCGCGGTCGCGGACCTGCCGCCCTATGCGCAGGCGCTCCTCGGCGTGATGCAGCTCGCCGTGAAGGACCCGAGGAACAGCATGGAGAGCGCGCGCTCGCGGGCGGCGTTCCGCGAGGAGGGCGAGCCCTCGGGCGAGCTCGGGAGCGGTCTGAGCGCCGACCAGCGGGTCGAGCTGCTCTACTGGCGCGCGCGGGCCCTGCTCGACGCCGGCCGCCCCGACGACGTGGCGCTGCTGCTCGCGCGCATCGCGCCGCTGCTCGCCGAGAGCAGGGCCTGGCGCCCGCGCTTCGCGAAGCTCCGCGCGGGGTACGGGCAGCTCGCGGGGTAGCTCGCGGGCTCACCGCGGATCGATGCGGAACACCTCCCCGGTGAGCATCACCACGTACAGCTCGCCGGCGGCGTCCTCGCCGAACGAGGCCGCCGGCAGGCTCGACGCGAGGTCCGCCGTGATCTCCACGTGATCCCGCGCGGCGCTGCCGTCCCACCGCAGCGTCCAGAAGCGGTGTGTCCCGTAGTCGCCGTAAACGTACCTCCCCTGGAGGCACGGGATCGCCGAGCCGCGGTAGACGTAGCCGCCCGTGATCGAGCCGCCCTCACCGCTCGAGTGGCTGTGCTCCACGGCGGGCGCCACGCCGACGCGGGAGCACCCGGAAGCGACGCAGTGGTCGCCCTCCATCGTCGGCCAGCCGTAGTTGCGCCGCCCGGTGCGGGCCGGCTCGATGTTGAGCTCCTCCCAGGCGTTCTGCCCCACGTCGGCGATGTAGAGGTCTCCCGTGCGCCGGTCGAAGCTGAAGCGCCACGGGTTGCGAAGGCCGTAGTCCCACACGAGCGGGTTCACGCCGGCGCCGGAGAGGTTGCCGGACGGACCGAGCCCGGTATTCACGTCGATCCGCAGGATCTTGCCGAGGGGCGACGAGAGGTCCTTGGCCGGAGAGGTCGAGTACGGCGTCACGGCCGAATCGCCGACCGACGCGTAGAGATAGCCGTCGGGCCCGAACGCGAGCGTGCCGCCCGCGTGGTTCCAGCCGCCGTGCTTCGCGTCGAGGAGCGTCCGGACAGGCGCGCTCCCGGCCGAGGTGTCGGCGACATCCGGGTTCGTGGCGGAGCGGCGGAATTCGGCGATCGTGACGTTGCCCCTGGGCGCCGCGGTGTAGAAGAGCCAGAACCGTCCGTTGCTCGCGTAGCTCGGGTGGAACGCCATCCCGAGCAGCCCGCCTTCCGCGGTCGGGCTCGGCGTGCACACGAGCGGGCGCGCGCTCGCCGGGCGCGACGGCGGGCACGAGGTCCCGCCCCGGATGTCGAGGAACGGCGTGGCCAGGAGGACACCGTTCTTGATGAGGCGGACGACCCCGTCCTTTTCGAGGACGAACATCCTCGAGGTGTCGCCCGGCGGGCTCGTGAGGAAGAGGGGCGCTTCCAGGCCCGACGCGACCTGCGTGAGCTTCAGCCGCGGCACCCCGGCGCACGCGGGGCCGGCGCCGCCGCTCCCGCCGGCGCCGCTGCCGCTGCTCGCGCCGGTGCTCCCGCCCGCGCCGGTGCCGGCGCTCCCGCCGCCCGCGCCGGAGGTCGCGCCGCTGGCGCTCGCGCTGCTGGCGCTGCTCGCGCTGCTCGCGCTGCTTCCGCCGCTCGCCGCCCCGGCCGGCGGCCGCACGTCCTCGATCCACGCGCGGACCGCCGCGAGCCCCGCCGCGTCGGCGACCTCCGACCCGATCGGCGGCATCTGCGCCCTGGAGCCGCGGTGCGCCATCCGGCGCACCACCGCGCTCGACTCGGGGTCTCCCGCCGTGATCCGGTGGACCACGCCGGTCTCCCAGAAGCTCGGCCTCACGCCCACGCCCGTCGTGTACGTGTCGGTGCTCTCCACCGTGGTGTCCGCCGCGAGCAGGCGAGTCCGCAGCGTCGCGACGCCGGTGTCGTTGTGGCAGTTGCCGCAGTTCGCGTGGAGATAGCCGAGCGCCGCGGCCGCCGTGGCGTCGCCCGGCGGGCGGAACCCGCCCGGCATCGGCACGGTGAGCCACCCGGCGTTGCTCAGCGACCGGATCGTCTCGCCCGGTCCCGCATGGCTCAATTGCAGCGCGCTGAAGCCGAGGACGCGCTCCGGGAGCTTGCCGTGGCACTCCCAGCAGTCCGCGGTCCGCGGGATATCGTGCTTGGTCCCGCGCGCGTCCTCGACGCCGTCCTCGACAAGGAACGCGTCGCTCCCGGACGGCTCCCACGCATAGGCGGCGAACACCCAGTCGTCGATCCCCGGCCCGAACCGGTGGATGAGCCGCGTCTCCACGGCCACGCCCTCGGCGCGAAACTCCTTCCAGAACCGCGTCCCGACCGGCAGCGACCAGTGATCCATGTCGCTCGTGTCGATCGTCGAGCAGCGCGGCAGGTACACGAAGCGCCGCTTGGCCGCCCCGTCCGACCAGAGCTCGTAGGCAGGGCGGAACTCGCGCGTGTTCGCCGCGCGCGACCGGGTCGCGATGTCGGCGTAGAGCCCGGTCTCGGAGAGCCGATCGGGCGGCACCGGATCCGGCGGGAGCGCGGCCGGGTCCGCGCAGGGATCGCCCGCCGAGCTCGCCCCGCCGGTCGAGCTCGACGTCGCGACGCTCGACGCGGCGGTGCTCGCGGCGCCCGTCGTCACGCCCGTGCAGGGCGCGCAGTGCGGCCCGCCGCAGTCGATGCCCGCCTCGAGGCCGTTCATCACGCCGTCCGAGCAGGTCACGTAACAGACGTCGAGCCGGGGGCGCTCCTCCGCGCGGTCGATCTCGCTGCTCCTCAGGCTGGTGGAGCGCGCCGGCGCCTCGTCGAGGAGCACGCCGTGGTTCGGCGCGGTCCCGAGCACCCACGCCTGGACGAGCGACGACACGTCCGCCGCGCGGGGGCCGACGCCCGCCTCCGCCGCGATCGTCGCCGCGCTCTCCCGCTCGAAGCCGCCGTCGCCGAAGGTCCGCCACGCGACGGTGCGCTCCTCCCACGGGATCATGACGCGATGTACGCCGATCGCGCTGCCATCGACCTTGTACGTCTGATGAACGATCATCGAGGCGGAGACGACCGTCGCGCCCGTGGGCACGGGAGAGAGGTCGAACTGCACGACGGACCGGCGGCGGCCGGCGCTCCCGGCGGCTCCCGTCGAGAGGTTCGGAGAGGCCGAGTCGCTCCACGCTGGAGCGTTTTGCCACAGTGTCGCATCTCTCACCGTGCCTCGCTCTCCACGCTGAATCGAGACGCACACCTTGGCTTCGCTCGAGAGCGCCGCGCGCGCTACCCCGAGCCCGAGACCGAGGGGAGGCGAATCGCCGAGATCGCCCTCCCCCAAGTCGTCGACACCGCCGGTTCCATGCGCGATGTCTCCCTCAGCGCCGGGCCCGGTGCTACAGTTGACGGTCGCGACGGCGGCTCCGGCGAGGACGCCGCGCATCACGAGGGAGTGAACGCGCGAGCTCGCCGCCCCGCGGCGAGATCGGCAGTCGGATGGCCCGGGCAGCCCGGGCGCGAGGGGTCGTTTCATACGGCGAGAACCTCCTTGTGGGGTTGCCCGACGGGATCTCTCCCGCAGGTGACGGCGGTTGTGCGCGAGGCGCTCGGTGGCCCGACCGGATCCACGGACACACCTCACCATCGGTGGGCGCCGAGATCGAATCAATGAGCGTGCCACTCGGCTCGGCCAGCTCGGCTAGGCTCGGCTCGGCTGGGCCAGCGCAGCGCAGCGCACCGCGTCGCACCACGTGGGGCGCGGTGCTCGCCGGCCTGCGATGCACATCACACCGTTCAGACGCGGTTGGATTCCGCGCGAGGGCCGCGTAGAGTCACAGATTGTGTCATCCCCCGAACCGACGCAGAGCGCTTCGCTATTCCTCTGCATCACCTTCTTTCCGAGCGAGCGCCTGGCGACGGCGGTGCTGCGGCTGGTGTCCAGCTTCTGCGGCGCGGTGCTGGACGACGCGAACGTGAGCTCGCGGTTCTACATGGCCGCGCACGAGCTCGCCGAGAACATCACCAAGTATTCCACCGGCCCCCGCGTCAGCCTCGAGCTCGCGCTGGAGGAGGACGAGCGCTCGCACATCATGAAGATCCGCGCGCGCAACGAGGCGTCCCCGGAGCGCCTGCGGGAGGTCGAGAAGCGCCTGCTCGACCTGAAGACCGCCATCGATCCGCTGAAGCACTACGACGAGCTCATCACGGAGACAGCGATGGTCGAGGGCGTCTCCGGCCTGGGCCTCGCGCGCGTCCGCGCCGAGGGAGGGCTCGACGTCGACTACAAGATCGAGGGCAACGAGCTCACGATCATCGCGCACGCGCCGCTCGAGCGGTGGAGGCCCAATGAACAGCTTAAGGGTTGAGCCCGTCGTCACCGAGAGCTTCGGCATCGAGCCGACGCTCGCCGGCGATCGGCTCAGCGTCAAGCTCACGGGGACGGGCGACATGGCGGCGGCCGGGCCGCTCGCCAGCTATTGCAACGAGGTCCAGCTCGAGGTGAAGCGCCTCTCGCTGACCACCGTCGAGTTCGACATACGCGCCTTGTACTTCCTGAACTCGAGCTGCCTCAAGGCGTTCATCGCCTTCATCTGCGGCATCTCCGCGCAGGGCCTCGGGTGCGAGATCAAGTTCCTCACGGACGCGAGGCTCGGCTGGCAGCGGCGCAGCCTGGCGGCCCTCCAGCGCATGTCCCCGAGCCTCGTGTCCATCGACGAGGCGTGAGCCGGGAGCGACGGCGCATGGCGACGAAGCGGCCCACGATCGCCCTCCTGACCGACTATCTCTGCGGCGAGTACCAGTCGGAGGCGCGCTTCGGCGTCGAGCGCGCCGCCGAGGCGCACGACGTCAACCTCGTCATCGCCTTCGGGGAGACGCGCGCCCGCCGGGGCTACTCCCTCCTGGACGCCCGGGGCAGCATCTACTCGCTCGTCGGCGCGGCGACCGTCGACGGGGCGGTGATCATGTCGTCGGCGCTCACGAACGCCCTCGGCGCCGACGGCATGCACGAGTTCTGCCGATCGTACGCGCCCCTGCCCGTCTGCAGCGTGGGGGTCGCGCTGGAGGGCATCCCGAGCGTCGTCGTCGACAACGCGCTCGGAGGGGAGGTGGCGGTCGCGCACGTCGTCGACGACCACGCGCGCCAGCGCGTCGCGTACATCAGCGGGCCGCCCGGCAACACGGAGGCGAAGCTGCGCGCCCGGGCGTACCGGAGGGCCCTCGAGGCGCGCGCGCTCCCCTACGACGAGCGCCTCCTCGTGCACGGCGATTTCCTGATCGACGGCGGTCGCCGCGCGATGCGCGAGCTCCTCGCGCGCGGGGTCCGCTTCGACGCGGTCGTCGCCGGCAACGACAACATGGCCCTCGGCGCGATGGACACGCTGAAGGCGCACGGCATCGGCGTCCCCGGCGACGTGCTCGTGTGCGGGTTCGACGACGTCGCCGTGTCGCGCGTCGCGCGGCCGTCCCTGACGACCGTCCGCCAGCCGATCAAGGAGCTCGGGGCGCTCGCGGTCGCGACGGTCCTGCGCCAGCTCGCCGGCGAGCGGGTGCCGGAGTGCAGCCTCCTCCCGGTCGAGCTCACGCGGCGCGAGTCGTGCGGCTGCGGCTACTACGCCGCCCTCCCGCGCGCGTCCGCCGAGGCGCCGTCGCGCCGCGCGCCGCGCTCCATCGCCGAGCAGCGGGAGGACCTCACGCGCGCGCTCGAGCGGGCGGTGACCGCCTCGGCCGCGTCGCTCAGGGACTGGCCCCGCGAGCTGCTCTCGGCGCTCGAGGAGGAGCTCGCCGGGCAGGAGGGCCGCTTCCTGCGGGCGCTCCAGGACCTCCTCGACGCGGCGGGGCGCGAGTGCGTCGCGCTCGATCAGCTCCAGGGCGCGATCACGCTGCTCCGCGCGCGCGTCCGCCGGGCGCCCGGCGTCGCCGAGGACGACCTCGAGCGGCTCTGGCACACCGCGCGCGTCCTGATCGGCAACGCCTCCGTGCGCGCCGAGGGCGAGAAGCGGCTGCGCCTGGAGCGAGCCTCGATCGACCTGAGCTGGACCGGCATGAGCTTCTCGACGAGCCTGAGCATGCCCACGCTCCGCCGCACGCTCGCCGCGGAGCTGCCCAGGCTCGACCTCAGGCACGTCGCCGTCTCGCTCTACGACGACCCGCGGCGCGCCACCTTGCGGTCGCTCTTCCTGATGGAGAACAGCCGCGAGGTGGAGCCGCCGCCCGCGAGCTTCGCCTCCTCGAGCCTCGCGCCGCCCGGGTTCCTGAGCTCCGCCGAGCGATGGAGCGTCATCGCGATGCCGATCACGTTCGGCGAGGCGGAGCACTTCGGCATCGCGCTCGTCAACAGCGGCGCGAACGAGGTCGTCTACGACGCCGTGCGCCTCCAGATCGGCTCGGCGATGAAGGCGGTCATGATGCACCGCGAGATCGTCCGGCAGGTGGAGATCCGCGAGCGGCTGGAGCAGGAGCGGGTCCGCCAGGAGAGCGTCGTCGCGGAGCGCATCCAGACCACGCTCGTCCCGCCGCGGCTGCGCGTCGAGGGGCTGGAGCTCTGCGCGGCGATGAGGCCGGCCGCGGAGGTCGGCGGCGACTACTACGACGTGATCGCCACGCCGGAGGGCGGGTGGCTCGGCATCGGCGACGTCGCGGGGCACGGGCTCGCGGCGGGCCTCATCATGCTGATGATCCAGAGCATGGTCGCGTGCATGGCGCGCAAGGACCCGACGGCCAGCCCGGGCGAGCTCATCTCCGCGCTCAACCGGGCGATCCACGAGAACATCCGGGATCGCTTGAAGCGCGACGAGCACGCGACCCTGCTCCTGCTCCGCTACGAGCGCAGCGGGCGGGTGACGTTCGCCGGCGCGCACGACGACCTCGTCGTGTGCCGCGCGGGCACGCGGCGCTGCGAGTGCGTCGCGAGCTCCGGCGTGTGGATCGGCGTCCTGCCGTCGGTCGACGCGATGACCCGGGACGCCGAGCTCCTCCTCGAGGACGGCGACCTCCTCGTGCTCTACACCGACGGGGTGACGGAGGCGCGGAACGCGCAGCAGGAGCAGTTCGGGCTGGAGCGGCTCTGCGCCGCCGTCGAGGCCTCCCAGGACGCGCCCGTCGACGTCATCCGCGACCGCCTCCTGAGGGACGTCGAGAGCTGGTGCTCGAGCCAGGACGACGACATCACGCTCCTCGTGGCGCGGCACCGCGCGCCGCCGGGCGCCGCCTAGGGCACCGAACAGGCAGAAAATCATCTAAATTCAACAGGTTGCGGCGCCAGCTGGATCCGCCGAGGAGCAAGCTGGAAGAGCGCGGCACGCCGCGAGCGGAGAGACCTCAAGGGCGCAAGAGGCGCAAGAGGCGCAAGAGGCGCAAACGAACAGAGGTATCGTTGTATTCTTCTCTTCCCCTTGCGTCCCTTGCCTCCCTTGCGCCATTGCGGTCCTCTTCGAGTCGACGGCCGCCGCCGGATGTGGTGAAATCCGCCGTATTCCCTTGAGCAGCCCGCCCCGGCGTCGGGCGCCGGACGGCCGCGCGAAGGCGCCGCGGTGGACAGCGCTCGGCGCGGCGTGACGGCGACGGGGCGGCCCAACCATAGAACGAGGTACCCTTATGAGCCGCGCTTCCTTCGCGAAGCCCCGGATGCCGATGACCGGGGAGGAGTTCCTGGCGAGCCTGCGCGACGAGCGCGAGGTCTGGGTCTACGGCGAGCGCGTCCGCGACGTGACCGCGCACCCGGCGTTTCGCAACGTCGCGCGCATCCTGGCCCGGCTCTATGACGCCTTGCACGACCCGGACACACAGCCGGTCCTGACGGCGCCGACGGACACCGGCTCAGGTGGGCTTACGCACAAGTTCTTCCGATCGCCGAGGAGCGTGGACGATCTGCGGGGGGCCCGGGACGCCATCGCTGCGTGGGCGCGCATGTCGTATGGATGGTTGGGCCGTAGTCCAGACTACAAGTCGAGCTTCCTCGCCACGCTCGAGTCCAACGCCGAGTTCTATGCTCCCTACGAGGCGAACGCGCGGCGCTGGTACCGGGAGGCGCAGGAGCAGGTCCTGTTCTTCAACCATGCCATCGTGAACCCGCCCATCAACCGCGGGCTGCCCCCCCACGAGTCGCGCGACGTCTTCGTCCACGTCGAGAAGGAGACCGACCGCGGGATCGTCGTGAGCGGCGCCAAGGTGGTGGCGACGGGCTCTGCCCTCACCAACTACACGTTCATCAGCCAGTACGCGACGCTGCCCATCCAGGACGAGGGGCTCGCCCTGGCGTTCATCGTGCCGACGGGCGCCCGCGGGGTGAAGCTGCTCTGCCGGCCCTCGTACGCGATGACGGCCGGCGTCATGGGGAGCCCGTTCGATTACCCGCTCTCCAGCCGCTTCGACGAGAACGACGCGATCCTGGTGCTCGAGGACGTCCTCGTGCCCTGGGAGGACGTCCTCATCTACCGCGACATCGAGCGGGCGCAGCAGTTCCTGCCGCGCTCGGGCTTCGCGCCGCGCGCCTTCTTTCATGGGTGCGTCCGCCTCTCGGTGAAGCTCGAGTTCATCGCCGGCCTGCTGCTCCGGGGCGTCGAGGTCATGGGCAACAAGGACTTTCGCGGCGTCCAGGCGGAGGTGGGCGAGGTCATCGCCTGGCGCAACGTCTTCTCGGGCCTGGCCGACGCCATGGTGCACGCCCCGACGCCGTGGAAGGACGGCACGGTGCTGCCCAACGCGGAGTACGCCATGACCTACCGGGCCCTCGCTCCCTCGATCTACCCGCGGATCAAGGGGATCCTCGAGAAGGTCCTGGCCAGCTCCCTCGTGTACGTGCCGTCGCACGCGATCGACTTCGAGGTCCCCGAGCTCCGCCGGCACCTCGACCGGATCGCCCGCGGCTCGGACGGCAGCTCCGCGCTGGAGCGCGCCAAGCTGATGAAGCTGACGTGGGACGCCGTGGGCACCGAGTTCGGCGGGCGGCACGAGCTCTACGAGCGGAGCTACGGCGGCAACGAGGAGAACTGCCTGGTGGAGCTGCTGCACACCGCCGCCGCCGCCGGCGCCACGGAGCGCTGTAAGGAGCTCGTGGCCCGGTGCATGGCCGACTACGACGAGAAGGGGTGGACCGCGCCGGACCTGATCGACGCGAAGGACATCAGCCTCATCGGCGGCCGCGCCGGCGCGCGGTGATCACCGGAGCGCGGGGCCCGGCCGCGCGGCCGCCCGCGCCTCCGCGAGCGCGCGGTGCACCGCGGCGACGAACGCCGGCGGGAACAGCTCGGGGTCGGTGAACCACGACGCCACGCTGTCGACCGCGCTCCGGACGCCGGAGCGCTCGTCCGCGACCGCCCCGGCGAGCAGCCACCCGGTGCCGAGGGCGAGCCGCGTCGGCGGCAGCCCCGCGTCGCGCGCGAACGACCGGGCGATCGCGCGGCAGACCTCGTCGGGCAGGTGCGCGCGCCGGACCTCGCGCAGCAGCTCGGCCGCCTCCAGGAGGCGCTCGTAGGACGCGGCGCGCCGGGGGATCGCCCGGCAGAGCGTGCGGTGGAGGACCCGGAGGTGCTGCTCCAGGAGCACGCTCGGCATGCCGCGGTTGGCGAGCAGGCCCGCGAGCCAGCGGATCTGGCGCTCCACGACCGGGCGCGTGTGGGTCGAGAGCGTGACGAGGAACGCGCTGTCGCTCCCCGTGAAGCGCCGCCCCCGCTCGCCGTAGCGAAACCCGTAGTACGGCGCATAACCGAGGGAGAGCTCGCCCGCGCGCAGCGCCGCGGCGACCTCGCGCGGGTCGTCGGGGACCGGGGTCGAGCCTGCCTCGGGGTTCAGCGGGTGGCCTGGCATCGGAGCGGAGCGCGGCGCGCGGGCGAGCCGTCAGCCGGTGACGCGCCCCTCGATGATACCGCCGTCCGCGGTGATGGCGACAACCACCTCCGAGTCGACGAACAGCGACACGACCGGGCCGACCCAGGCGTCGTTCTCCCAGACGCACTCCCACGTCCCCGCCATCGGCGGGATGCCGCCGCGCCGCACCCAGATGCGGCCCGCGCTGCCCGCCCAGGCGCGGCCCTCCGCGTCGATCGACGCGGCCGACAGGGCGCGGCGCGGCTCGATGTGCTCCGTGAAGACGCTCTGCCCGTACCGCCAGACGACGCTCCCATCCGCGCCGACCGCGATGCCCACGCCGAGATCGGGCCGCCCGGCGCAGGCGACGAACGCCCGCGCCGGCGGCGCGGGGAGGCGCTCCATGTGCCAGTCGAGCGGCGCGTAGAGCGCGACGAGCCCCTCGCCCGCGGTCGACCGGCCGACGAGCAGCCACCGCTCGTCCTCGACGCGCGCGACCGCGGCGAGGAGCGCGACCCCCTCGGCCGGCATCGGCCGCAGCCAGCGCTTGGCGATGAACGCGTGCAGGAGCGGCCGCGGATCGTTCGGCGTCGTCGAGACGAGGATGCCCATGTCCTCGAGGTCGCCGCTCAGCGCGACGTGGCTCTGCGGCTCGCCCGGCAGCTGGAAGACGCCCGTGACGCCGCCCGTCGTGTACACCGCCAGCGTCGAGCCGTCGCCGCCGAGCAGCCAGCGGCCGGGCCCGATCCGGTGCACGAAGCGCACGCCCTGCGGGCTCGGGAGCCCGCCGGACGACGCCTCGCTCCAGCTCGTCCCGTTCCAGAAGAGCAGCCCGCCCGTCGCCGCCGCGAGGCACCGGCCGTAGCCGTCCCAGGCCACGCTCCGGATGACCGAGTCGAGGCTCGGGTGGTGGAGCACGCTCCACGTCCAGCGCTCGACGATGAACGACGGCCGAGGCGGCGGCGCCTCCCGGCTGAGGCGCGGCGGCGCGCTGATGAGCTCGGCCTCGATCGCGCGATCCGGGCTCGGGCGGTCGACGGCGCGATCGACGGCGGCGGGCGCGGCGGCGGGCGCGGCGGCGGGCGCGGCGGCGGCCTTCGGCTGGCGGGGCGAGAGCAGCGTCTGGCCGAGCTCGCCCTTGAGCTGCACCGGCGCCTTCACGTGCGTCGCCGGGATGGTCATGGGCGCCATCTCGTCGTGGGCGCGCGTGCGCTGCTCGCCCGCGCTCGCCACGATCCGCTGCTCGAGCGCGGAGACCGGCGAGGCGGGGCGGAGGTACGGCGAGAGCATCGCGGCCACGGCCACGGCCTCCTGGAGGCGCTCCTGCGCCTCGCCGGCGGAGGCCCAGCGCAGCGCGAAGTCGATCGACTTGCACGCCTGGTCGTTGCCGCGCAGCGCGGGGTGGAGCCACCGCGTCTCGAGGATGCTCCGGCGCGTGCGCGCCATGGCCGCCATGAGCGCCTGCGCCTGCGACTCCGCGACGATGTACTGCTCGCCCGTGAGCAGGAAGAAGATGACGGACGCGAGGTTGAAGATGTCGGTCCACGGGCCGATCGTGCTCGGATCGGCGGACAGCATCTCCGGCGGCGCGACCCCGGTGTTGCTGACGACGCCGGCCATGATCGTCTCGCGGATGCCGCGCGGCCGCGCCATGCCGAAGTCGCTGATCTTGAACAGCTCCTCGTCGCCGGAGCCGCAGCACAGGATGCTCTCCGGCGTGAGCTGCCGGTGGACGACGCCCACGTCGTGCACCGCCGACAGCCCGCTCGAGATGCACTCGATCGCGCGCGTCGCGCGCGCCGGATCGAACGCGTGGCCCGTGGCCTGGATGGTCCCCTGCACCCGCTGGCGGAGCGTCACGCCCTGCACGCCGCCGTGCACGTACTCGATCGTGATCCAGGGCAGGTCGAGCGTCTTCGTGCCGCGGCGGACCGCGAAGGTGCCGGTGTCGATGAGCCTGACCACGAAGGGGGTCGGGGGGACCTGCTCGTTGAGGCGGCCGAGGGACACCGCCTCCTTCTTCACGATGACGGCCGCCGACGGCCCCATCTGCCTGAACAGCGACGGCCTCAGGATCTTGACGACGACGGGGGTCTCGCCCTCGGGCGCGGTGCGGACCGCGTAGTACGAGACGAACATCGTCCCGGCCCCGGCGCGCGACACGATCCGGTAGCCGATGCTTGGCGAGAGGTCGCTGGGGATCGTGGCCCCCTGCAGTCCTCCGAGGGCCTCTTCATCGCTGGGTATTGTGAGCACGTGAACGACCATAGCGCACCCGGCGCGCCGTGGAACAACTTGACGAAGGGGGGCAATGCGGCCCGCGCCGACGTGGCCCGCGCGTGGCCCGCGCGGCCTGCCGGCGCCCCTGTAAGGTGGCGCGGGGCTCGCGCGTTGCACGGCCATGAAGAACCAGAGCTCTCTGTCGCGCCGGCTGTGCCTCGCCGGGTTCCTGCTGTCGACCGCGCCCCTGCTCGCCGCGTGCGCGGCGCAGGCGACGCCGCCTCAGGCCGTTCATCCGGAGTCCCACACCATCACGGTCGTCGGCCGGGGCGAGGTCCACACGAAGCCCGACGTCGCCCGCGCCCAGCTGGGCATCGAGGTCCTGGCGCCCAGCGTGAACGAGGCGACGAGGTCGGCCGCCGCGCGCATGAACGAGATCCTCGCGGCGCTCAGGAAGCTCGGCGTCGCGGACAAGGACATCCAGACCAGCAACTACTCCATCCAGCTCATGCGGCAGGCCGACGTGCCGCCCTGGATGCTCCCCCCGCAGCCTCTCGCGGCGCCTGCGGCGGCCGCGCCCGCCGCGCCCGCCACGGCGCCCGCGGCGCCCGCGGGGCGCGGGCCGAAGCCGGCGCCGCCTCCCGCCCCGAAACCGCCCGCGCCGCCCGATCTGGCGCCGCCCCAGCCGGCGCCTCCGGCGTACTACTATCAGGTGAGCAACACGGTGACGGTCGTCATCCGCAACCTCGATCAGGTCGGGCCGGTGCTCGACGCCGTCGTGGCCGCGGGCGCGAACAACGTGTGGGGCGTCTCGTTCGGCCTCGACAAGACCGAGCCGCTCGAGGCGCAGGCGAGGGAGAAGGCGATCGCGGACGCGCGCGCTCGCGCCGAAGCGCTCGCCAAGCTGCAGGGCGTCTCGCTCGGGGGCGTCGTCGCGATCAGCGAGATCGTCGACTCCGGCCCGCGCGGCCCGATGTACGCCCCCCGCCTCGCCGCCGGCGCGATGGCCGCGGACGCCGCCACCCCCGTCGCGCCCGGCGAGGTGCAGTTCGGCACGCAGGTGAAGGTCATCTACGCCCTGGAGAACGCGCCCGCGGGCCCGCGCAAGTGATCGCCCGCCCCGGGCCGCCGCGCCACGACGGCCATCGCGCGCGCCCGCCCCGTGGGCGGAGCCTCGGCCTCCGCGGCTGAGCGGCCTGCGCTTCGCCCGCCGGCAGGCCGGCGCCGCTGGCAGCCCGGCGCGGCTGGCAGGCCGACGCGGCCGCGGTCGGATTACAGCTATAGCCAACCCGCGCGTCGCCGCAGCGGATAGAGTTCCAGCGTCCCGCTTCGGACCCTACACCGCTCCACCCTCACCAGCGCCACCATGACCGCTCCGACCTGCCCTTCCCTGCTCCGCGCTGCCGTCCTCGCGGCGCGCCCGCGCTTCGCCACCGCGCTCGCGCGCTCGCTCGGGGCCACGGCGCTCGCCGCGTCGGCGACAGGCTGCCTCGTGATCTCGCCGCCGGAGTACGATCACCCCGAGAGGACACCGCCGGTGCTCACGGCGGTCTTCCCGCCCCCGCACACGCCCGTGCACATCGACCCGGTGAACATGATCACGAACTTCCACGCGACGGTGCTGTCCGAGGACAACGGCGATCCCGTGAAGGTCAATCTGTACCTCGATTATGGGCGGCTCTTCATCGATACGCACCCGCACCGGGGCGTCGTGGGCCGGGCATCGGTCGAGGCGGGGACCATCGCCGGCGGACAGCGCCCGGTCACGGCCACGTTAGACCGCAACTTCGACCGCCTCCCGAACGACAGTATGACGGAGGGGGAGTGTCATACGATCACCATGATGGCGTCGCACACCTTCGACGATCGCAAGTGCGATTGCCCGGACGACCCGAACGACATGAGCTGGATCACCTGGCAGCTCATCGACTGCCGCCCGGACGAGCCGTGCCCGACGTCGTGCCCTGCGCTGGACTGCCAGACCACGCGGTGCCGCTTCTGCGATGATCCCGCGCTCGCGACGGACTGCGTCCGCCCGGAGGTCGACGCGGGCCCTTGACGCCGCGCCGGAGGGCGGCGCCGGCCCCCGGCGCCGCCGGGCGTGGTACATGGGGCCGATGACCGCTCCCCCTGACGTCCAGCCCTCCCTCGCGCCGACCGGCGGGGTCGTGCGGCCCGCGCGCCGGCCGCCCGGCTGGGTCGCCCCTGGACCGCGGCCGGTGACGCCGGAGCGGCCGGAGGTCTGGCCCGGCCCCGGCGAGGACCTCTGCTACCTCTCCGGCGATTTCCGCATCCTCCAGCGGCTCGACGGCCACCGCTGGTCGGCGGACGACTTCCTGACCGCCTGCTTCGCGGCCGAGCAGGTCGCGCACGCGCCCCCGCGCCGCGTCGTGGATCTCGGGTGCGGCATCGGCACGGTGCTCCTGTTCACCGCGTGGCGCTTCCCGGACGCGCGCTGCGCGGGCGTGGAGGCGCAGGAGGTGAGCATGGCGATGGCGCGGCGGTCGGTCGCGTGGAACGGCATCGACGACCGCTGCGAGGTCCGGTGGGGGGACCTGCGCGACCCCGCGACGCTCGACGGCCTCGGGCCCGCGGACCTCGTGACGGGGACGCCGCCCTACCTGCCGGTCGGCACAGGCATCGAGTCCTATCGGGTCCAGTGCGGGCCGTGCCGCTTCGAGCACCGGGGCGGCGTGGAGGACTATTGCCTCGCGGCGGCGCGGCTGCTCGCGCCCGGCGCGCCGTTCGTGGCCTGCGCGGCGGCGCGGCAGCGGGGCCGCGTCGAGGCGGCGGCGGCGGCGGCCGGGCTCGCGCTCGAGGCGTGGCGCGACGTCGTCCCGAAGCCGGGCAAGGCCGCCCTCTTCTCCGTCTACGCCCTGCGCCGCGCCGGGGCCGCGGCGCCGTGCCGCGACGAGCCGCCGCTCCTGCTGCGCGGCCAGAACGGACGCTTCACGGAGGAGTTCGACGCGCTCCGCCGGACGATGGGAATCCCGGTGGTGAGGACATGACGGCGTGACGGCGGGTCCGCGCACTACGGATCTCGAAGTTCTCCAGCATACGAGTCCGGGATCGGCCGCTTCGGCGTGGACTGCGGCGCACGACCGCGGTAGTCGATGGCGATGAGCCTCCGGATCACGCAGGTGGACGCGTTCACGGCCAAGGCGTACCGCGGCAACCCGGCGGCGGTCTGCGTCCTGCCCGAGGCGCGCCCCGCCGCGTGGATGCAGGCCGTGGCGCGCGAGATGAACCTCTCCGAGACGGCCTTTCTGGTCGCCCGCGGCGACGGCGGCTTCGATCTCCGCTGGTTCACGCCGACGGTGGAGGTCGCGCTCTGCGGCCACGCCACGCTCGCGAGCGCGCATGTGCTCTGGGAGACAGGCCTGCTCGCGCCCGACGAGCAGGCCCGCTTCTTCACGCAGAGCGGCCTGCTCACCGCGTCTCGCCGCGACGGCGGGTGGATCGAGCTGGATTTCCCGGCGAAGCGGGAGGAGAAGGCGGAGCCGCTCCCCGGCCTCGATGAGGCGCTCCGCGTTGAGCCGCTCTACATCGGCAGGAACGCGTCCGACTACCTCGTCCTCCTCGGCTCGGAGGACGAGGTCCGCGCGGCGCAACCCGACTTTGGCCTGCTCGCGACGGTGCCCGCCAGGGGCGTCATCATCACGAGCCGGAGCTCGTCCCGGGAGTTCGATTTCGTCTCGCGGTTCTTCGCCCCCGCCGCGGGCGTCAACGAGGATCCGGTCACCGGCTCCGCGCATTGCTGCCTGACGCCGTTCTGGGCGGCGCGCCTCGGCAAGGCGGAGATGCTGGCCTATCAGGCCTCGGCGCGCGGCGGCGTGGTGCGCGTGCGCCTGCGCGGCGATCGCGTCGACCTCGGCGGCCAGGCCGTCACCGTCCTGGAGGGCGAGCTGCGCGCCGAGCCGAACATCCGGGGCGAGGGCTCCCCCTCGGACAGCCCTCCTCCGCGCTGACCCTCTCGCGCGCGTCAGCTCGGCTGCGACACGAGCGGCAGGGGCACGGTCTGCGCCCGGAACAGCGGCCGTCCGTCGCGCCCGAGGAGCCCTTCTTTCGCCGGCTGGCCCTGGGCCGGCCGCTGCTTCGCCGGGCGCGCCGGCTTGTCTCCGGGCGCTGGCGCCGGCGCGGCGGGCGCCATCTCGACCGGGGCTTCCCATGCGTTTCGGGTCCCGCCCGCCTCGTTGGCCTGGAAGAACACGGCGCGGAGCGCCCTCCCCTCGACGTCCGTCTCGACGGCCATCATCCAGAACCAAGGGCCGTCCGGCTCGGTCTCTTGCCCCATGAACGTGAAGGTCATCTGTCGCGGCTCGCTCCGCCGGCTGTGCTCGCTGCGCGCCGCCTCGAGGTGCCTCTGCGAGGGCTTGTCGGCCGGACCGCGGTACACCCGCACCGCGATCCCCTCGATATGGGGCATCAGGTACAGGCCGTCTCGGTGGACGGTCAGCCACGGGTGCTTCCCGCTGTCTGCCAGCTTGCAGAGGGCGTGACCGAACCGCTCGTGCGCCTTGCAGCCGATCCCCCAGCTCGTATCGCCCTCTTCCCGGTTCGCCTCGCTGAACGCCTTGTTGCGGACATCGACCGCCGTCTGCGCCAGGAGGACGAGCCGGCTCTCGTGCAGTGCGGGGTTCAGCTCCCAGGGAAGGGCGACATCCATCGGAGCCTGCACGCTACGCATGTTCACTGAAAAGTCAATCAGATCTCGCCGCTCCTCATCGTGATCGCTGCCGCTCTCTATCGCTGCCGCTCTCCCGCAGGCCCCCGCCCCCGTGCTAGAGCGCGCGGCCCGGAGGTATTCTGTGGGATCTCCCCCGATCGTCGGCGCTCCCGCCGCGGCTCGTCCGCAGGTAGGCGTGGGCGTCATGCTGGTGCGCGACGGCCGCGTGCTCCTCGCGCAGCGGCGCGGCAGCCACGGCGATGGCAGCTATTCCTGGTGCGGAGGCCACCTCGAGCTCGGCGAGTCCTTCGAGGACTGCGCCATCCGCGAGGTGCGCGAGGAGAGCGGCCTCGTCGTCAAGAAGCTCTCGTTCCTCTGCCTGAGCAACATCATCGCCTACGGCAAGCATTACGTGGACATCCAGCTCCTCGCAGAGGATTTCGAGGGCGAGCCCGAGGACCGCGAGCCCCACAAGATCGCCGGCTGGGCCTGGTACCCCATCGACGCCCTCCCCGCGCCGCTCTTCCGCCCTGTGGAGCTCGCGATCGCGAGCTATCGCAGCGGCCGCCGCTACAACCCCTGACCCCGCGCGCCCCGCTGCGCGGCGCCGAGCCGCGCCCGCGGCGCTATTGACTACAGTTCAATAGCTGCTATGGACACGGACCGGCACCCATGCCCGGAGCGCGCTGCTTCGCGCCCGGCACGGGCTCCCCCGGCGCCGCGACCGGCGCTGCTGGGAGCAATGGCGAGGAAGGAGAGCTCGATGATCACCGAAAAGGCGCCCCTCAAGCCGCGTAAGCCGCCCGTGTCGTTCGAGCAGGGCCTCACCCGCCACTGGCTCGGCGGCCACATGGTGCCGACCCACGTCGCCAACGCCGTCAACCTGCTGTTCCCCGCGGGCGAGCGCTTCTTCATCCGCAGCGTCGCGCGCTACGCCGACCGCGTCGAGGACCCGGCGCTGCGCGCCCAGGTGAAGGCGTTCTTCGGACAGGAAGGGCACCACGCCAAGGCGCACGAGCGGTTCTTCGACCTGCTCCGCGCGCAGGGCTACGAGATCGACCGCTTCCTCCGCGCCTACGAGCGGGTCGCCTACGACGGCATCGAGCGCGTCAGCTCGCCCGAGCTGCGGCTCTCGGTCACCGCGGCGCTCGAGCACTACACCGCGATCATGGCGGAGGACGCGCTCCAGGCCGGCACGCTCGATCTCGCCCACCCGACCGCGAGGGAGCTCCTGCTCTGGCACGCCGCCGAGGAGATCGAGCACAAGACCGTCGCCTTCGACGTGCTCAAGCTCGTCAACCCGAGCTACGCCCTGCGCCTCGCCGGCTTCGCGCTCGCCACGATCACGCTGGCGATGTTCTGGCTCTCCGCCCTGCTCGTGCTGCTCGCCCAGGAGCTCCCCCGCCGCGGCGAGCGCGACGCGCGCGCGGCGTCGACGACAGCGCGCCTCCCGCCCCTCAGGCACAGGTCCGTGCTGAAGGGCGTGTTTCTCCGCGGTATCCGCGAGTACGTGCGCCGCGACTTCCACCCTTCGCAGAACGACAACATCCACCTCGCGAGGGCCTACCTCGCCGGGATCGGGGCCGCTTGAGCGCCGGGCGGATGTCATGAGCGGTCGCGACCAGCGCGCCTATGCCGACCGCTCCGGGCTCCGCGAGCACATCGCCTCCCGCCCCCGCGCCCCGTTCTGCAGGACGCTTTCCAGCGGCTCCGCTCAGTCCGCATCAGCGAGCGCCGCTGCCGAGGCCGCCCCGCCGGGCGCCGCTCCTCCTGGGAGGCGCCCAGCCACGCTGGCGCGCGCCGCTCCGCGCGAGGGGCCAGCCGCGCTGAGCAGCGTGGCATTCCGACACACTCTCGACATCGCGCTTGACGCCGCGCGGACGCATGCACAGCCATGGCGGCGGACGTGACGCTCCTGCGACACGCCCACAGGCAGTCGCGTGCACGCCGCTTCGCAGCTGCAGCACGTGTCGCTCTTCGTTGATAGGCATGAGCAGGGCACGTATCATGCGCTCCATGGCAGATGCGGCGGGCGGCCCGCCTGGCTTCAGTTCCGGAAGCGAGAACGGCGGCGATCCCCCGGCGCCCCTCGTGCCCGACGTCGCGGATACGCTGCCGGGCGTGGACACCGTCGTGCGCGACCGGTCCCCCGCGCGGGTCGAGCCGCCGGCCGAGCCCCACAGCGACAGCTCGACGCTGAGCGACGAGGACCTCGCGCTGGCCGCCACCCGCTCGAGCATGCACGAGGGCGGAGGCCACGTTCAGGTGCCTCCCGACGGCACTTTACTGGGCGGGGTCTATCGCATTCTGGGTCGGCTCGGCGAGGGGGCGATGGGCGTCATCCTCCTGGCGCGCGACGAGCAGCTCCAGCGCGACGTCGCCATCAAGCTGCTCCGGCCGGAGCAGCTCGACAACGCGCAGATGCAGGCCCGGCTGCTCGCGGAGGCGCGGGCGATGGCGCGCGTCCACCACCCGAACGTCGTCGAGATCTACGCCTTCGGGGAGTACGTCAACGCGCCGTACTTCGTGATGCAGTACGTGCCCGGGGTCACGCTCGACACCTACGTCCACAGCAAGGGCGGCCGGCTCGGGCTCGACGAGGCGCTGAGCATCCTCGACCAGGCCTGCCTCGGCGTGTCGGCGATCCACGCCTCGGGCATCGCCCACCGCGACGTCAAGCCGAGCAACATCCTCGTCGGCCAGGCCCTCCGCGTCGTGGTCGCCGATCTCGGCCTCGCGAAGCGCATCCCCCGCGGCGACCGGGTCGAGCTCGCCTTCTCGGGCACCCCGGCGTACCTGGCGCCCGAGGTGGCGCTGGGCCGGCAGCTCGACCCTGCGCTGCTGCCGCGGATCGACGTCTACGCGCTCGGGGTGGTCGCCTACTACCTGCTCGCCGGCCGCCTGCCGTTCCAGAGCACGAGCACCGTCGATCTGGTGATGCAGCACGCCTATCAGCCGCCGATCCCGCCGAGCGAGCTCTGCCTGGACCTGCCGGCGTCGTTCGACGCGCCGGTGCTCGCGGCGCTGGCCAAGGAGCCCGACCAGCGCATGGCGAGCGCGGACGCGCTGCGCGAGGCGCTCCTCGACGCCCGCAGCGCGATGCCGGCCTACGCCCGCACGACGCGCGTCATGGTGGCCGACGACAGCCCGTCGTTCCGCACCTTCCTCGCCAGCGTCCTCGCGCAGGCGCTGCCCGGCGCCGTCATCGAGACCGCGCCCGACGGCACGGCGGCGCTCGCCGCCATCGAGGCGAACCCCCCGTCGCTCGGCGTGTTCGATCTGGACATGCCCGGCCTGGACGGCATCGCCCTCACCGCGGCGGTGCGGAAGCTGCCGCGGGGGGACTTCCCGATCATCGTGGCGACCGGGACCGGGGGCGCGGCGGACTGGCAGTGCCTGTCGCGCCTCGGCGCCTCGGCGTTCCTCGTCAAGCCGTTCGACGCGGGGCAGCTCATCACCCTGGCGCGCGCGCTCGTGGGCGTCGCGGACGAGCAGAAGCGCAAGCAATGAACCTAAAAACGGGGACCATGCCCACGGCGCCGGCGCTCTCGGCGCGGGCGGCGTGGCGCGTCGCGTGCCGGCGCGAGATCGCCGGTGTACCGACGGGTCGGCGACGTCGAGGCTCCTGATGAACGACAGCGAGATCAAGGTCCTGGTGGTCGATGACGACGAGGTCGATCACCTCGTCACGCGCAGGCTCCTCCGCGAGGTGTCCCGGACCCGCTACGACGTCACCTGGCTGAGCACCTCGGACGAGGCGATCGAGGCGCTGCTCGCCGGCGGCTACGACGTCTGTCTCCTCGATTACCGGCTCGACGCCCGCACCGGGCTCGACGTCGTGCACGAGGCGAACCGCTTCGGCTGCGCGATCCCCATCATCATGCTGACCGGGGTCGGCGACGAGGAGATCGACATGGCCGCGATGAGCGCGGGCGCGGCGGATTACCTCGTGAAGGGGCGGTTCGACGCGCAGATCCTCGAGCGCACGATCCGCTACGCCATCGAGCACAAGCGGAGCCAGCTCAAGCTCAAGCAGTACGCCGACACGCTGGAGGAGAGCAACCGGCAGCTCCTCCAGATGCACGAGGAGCTCGCGGCCAAGAACGCCGAGCTCGTCCGGCTGAACGAGGAGAAGAACCGCTTCGTCGGCATGGCGGCCCACGACCTCCGGAACCCGCTCGGCGTCATCCTGGGCTACAGCGACTTCATGCTGATGACCCACCGCCGCGGGGAGCAAGCGTCGCTGCTCCGGGAGGACGGGGTCGAGATCATCCAGATGATCCGGAGCTCGAGCAAGTTCATGCTCTCGCTCATCAACGACCTGCTCGACGTGTCGATGATCGAGCTCGGCAAGCTGAACCTCGACCGGAAGAGCACGGATGTCGTCCAGCTCGTCGAGTCGAACGTGGCGCTCAACATGGTGCTGGCCGGGCAGAAGAGCATGAAGCTCGTCGTCGAGAGCGACGAGAGCGTCCCGCGGGTCGACGTGGACGTCCACAAGCTGGAGCAGGTGCTCAACAACCTGATCAGCAACGCGATCCACTACTCCCCGCCGGGCACGACCATCCGCGTCCGGGTCGAGAGCGCCCCCGCCGCCAACGGGGGCGCGACCGAGGTGCTCCTGTCGGTCCAGGACGAGGGGCCCGGGATCGCGCCGGAGGACATCGGCAAGCTGTTCCGCCCGTTCGGCCGGGCGAGGACGGTCAGCACCGGCGGAGAGCGCTCGACGGGCCTCGGGCTCGCCATCGCGCAGCGCATCGTCGAGGGGCACGGGGGGCGCATCTGGGTCGAGAGCGTGGTCTCGAAGGGGGCGACGTTCTTCGTGGCCCTGCCCGTCGCGCCGGCGCCCGACGCCGAGGCGGCCGCCTAGAGCGGCGGTCACCCGCTTCGGAGACGGGCCCATCTCGACGTTTTCGGTGCTCAGCGCACCGGAGTGCGCTTCCGCGCCGAAAACGCCGAGCTGGACCCGTCTCCTGTGCGGGTGAACGCCGCTCTGTAACGCAGGGCGAAGACCGCTCTAGAGGGGATCAGGGCTCCTGCGGGAGCTCGGCGTAGTCGAGGTAGTCGAAATCGGCGGGGAGGCCGCTGCCGGTGAGGTCGTGGGCGCACAGCGCCGCGAAGGCGCCGGTGAAGCCCAGGCCACGCGAGGTGCGCTCGTCGGACAGGAGCGACGCGTCGAGCACCGGCCCGAGCGGGTCGAAGCGCTCTCCGTCGCTCGAGGACGAGAACTGGAGGTCCTTGCCGGAGAGCTCGAAGCGGAGGTGGACGCGCGGGGCGGCGCAGGCGGCCGGGCGCGCGAGCCAGGTGAGCCGCCCGTGCTCGCTGCCGAGGAGCGCGATCGAGCGCCCAGCGCGCTCGTCGTGGCTGACCAGCGCGTAGAAGTAGCTCTCGTCGTCGTACATGCACATGAGCCCCGCCATCTGCTGGAACGAGGCGGGCTCGACCTCGAGGCAGGTCTCGACGCGGCAGCGGAGCGACTGGATGCGGCGGCCGACGACGCTCTGCCGGTGCAGCGACTGCGGCGACTCGCGGCCGCGGACGCGCAGGTAGCCGGGGCGCTCGCGCAGCGACACCCAGCTCTCGTCGGGCACGTCGCGCAGCGTCTGGTACGCGACGCCCAGCGCCGCCCGATCGAAGTGATCGCGCGCCGGGGGCTCCTTGAAGGGGTGGTCCGGCAGGCGGGGCGCCGGCACGCGGACGGCGGGCGCGGGCGGTCGCGGCGCCCCGTCGAGCGCGAGCCAGCCGTCGTCGGTCCAGCGCACCCGCTGGATCGCGGTCTCGCGGCCGAGGATGCAGCGGCGCTCGCCCGGGAGCGGCCGCCCGACCAGGTGGGCGAGGTACCACTCGCCCGTGGTGGTCTCGACCAGGCAGCCGTGCCCGGCCTTCTGCAGCGCGATGGCTGGGTCGTGGACGGAGGTGAGGAGCGGGGAGCTCGGGTCGACCTCGTAGGGCCCCTCGATGCGGCGGGAGCGCGCCACGACGGCGGCGTGCTCGTAGCTGGTGCCGCCCTCGGCGACGAGGAGGTAGTAGTGGTCCCCGCGCCGGTAGAGGTGCGGCCCCTCGGTGCAGCCGCGGCCGCTGCCGGTGAAGATCCAGCGGCGCTCGCCGACCAGGCGGCGCTGCTCGAGGTCGAGCTCCTGCAGCACGATGCCGGGGAACTGGTTGTTGCCGGGGCGGTGGTCCCACACCATGTTGACGAGCCACGCCCGGCCGTCCTCGTCGTGGAACAGCGAGGGGTCGAAGCCGCCGCGGTTCAGCGCGACGGGCTCGGACCACGGCCCCTCGATGCGGCTCGCGGTGACGTAGTAGTTGTGCGCGTCGACGAAGCCGCCCCAGGACTTCACGTCGGTGTAGACGAGGTAGAACACGCCGCCGGCGTGGGTGAGGCAAGGCGCCCAGACGCCGCCCGAGCGGGGGTTGCCGAGCAGGTCGAGCTGCGAGCGGCGGTCCAGGGCATAGCCGATGGGGTTCCAGTGGCGGAGATCGCGGCTGTGGTGGAGCCGCACGCCGGGGAACCACTCGAAGGTGGAGGTGGCCAGGTAGTAGTCCTCGCCCACCCGGAGGATGGAGGGATCGGGGTGAAAGCCCCGGAGCACGGGGTTCTCGATGAAGGTCGGTTCGCTGGTCATCGCGGGGGCTAGGGTCCGAAGGAGGGAAGTCGGGTGCGGTTCGACGGCCGCGCCGGCGGGCGCGGGGCGACGGGCGCGCGGGCATCTTGCAGCGGAGTGGCCCGGCGGCGCAACGGGGCACGGCGGGGCGGCAGGTCACCCCTCGGCGCCGGGAAGCCGTCGGCTCCGGCGATGATGAGGAGTTCAATGGGTCGGACGGAGTCCTGGGTCGCTTCCTCCTCACCGGTCGACGCGACTGCAAGGCTCGCTCGCTACCGCTCGATGTGAGCACGGCGTTCCTCATGTGAGACGCCCGGTGCTCCGCTCGGCCCAGGTCCACACGGACGTACGCCTCGGCGCCGTCCTGCGTCATGGAGAGATCCGCTTTCGCCCCCGTCCCGTCACCGCATTCCGCGTTGAGGATGTCATCCAGAACGTGGATAATCCGTGCAATGCAGCTTCACGGCTCATGGTAGCGCGAGGCCGCGAACGCCAGCGATCGCAGGCCGCGCCGTGCCGGACGCGCCTCGATCGCGCGCCGGGGAACCGAGGTTCCGTCGACCTCGGACCGGGGCGTTCAGACCGCGGCTCATCCGTGAAGGACACATCGATGTGCGCAGGCTCCGTACCTCGCGCGAGGTACTAGGGAGGAGTAGGCAGTGGCGAAGAGAGCTCGATTCAGAGGCGTGCTGTCAGCGCAGGCCAGGGTGATGGCCGCGTTCCTCTTGCTGTACGGACAGGGATGCGGGGGCGACGAGAACAAGCCCGATCCGCAGGAGCAGATTCCGCCGGAAGAAGAAGAGAACGAGAACCCGCCGCCCGAGGAGGAAGAGCCCGAGCCTCCCGAGGAGGAGGAGCCCGAAGAGGAAGAGCCCGAAGAGGAAGAGCCCGCTACCCCAGAGGGACCCACCGAGTTCGTCTCGGCCGACGATCCCTTCACCGAAGGCTACCTCGGCGAGGAAGAGGAAGAAGAGGAGGAGGAGGAAGAGGAAGAAGAGGAGGAGGAAGAGAGCCGAGAGATCGAGGAAGGCGACATCTACCGCGTCCTCGGCGGCGGGCAGCTCCTCAACCTCAACCCCTACCGCGGCCTCCAGGTCATCGACATCCAGGACCCGTCGAACCCGAAGTTCCTCGGCCAGCTCCAGGTCGCCGGCACCCCGGTCGAGATGTACGTCGTCGGCGATCGCGCGGCCGTGCTCCTGAACGACTGGGCCGGCTACCAGCTCAAGGCCGACGGCTTGACCGTGGAGCGGCGGACCGGCGGGACGGTCCTGTTCATCGACATCGCCGACCGCACCGCGCCCAAGATCCTGTCTCAGTACCCGGTCGCGGGCCGCATCATGACGAGCCGCCTCGCGCGCGGCACGAGCAAGACCTCGCTCTACATCGCCTCGAACGGCTCGGAGCTCGAGGAGTTCGCCCCAGGCCAGTTCCACTGGGTCAACAAGACCCTGGTCAGGAGCTTCGATGTCGGCACCGCCGCGCTGACCGAGCGCCCCGGGCTCGAGCTCGACGACGCCGTGACCGCCATCCACGCCGAGGCGGACGTGCTCCTCGTCGCGCGCAACCGCTTCAGCTGGTCGGAGGAGCCCAGCACGATCTCGGTCATCGACATCTCGAACACCGATGGATCCATGGTGGAGCGCGGCAGCGTCACCGCGAAGAGCTTCGTGCGCTCGCAGTTCCACATGGACTTCCGCGACGACATGCTGCGCGTCTTCTCCGGCCCGCGGTGGGCGAGCGGGGCGCCCAGCTACCTCGAGACGTGGAACGCCGCCGACCGCGACGACATCACGCCGATCGACAGCGAGGACTTCGGCGCCGAGCAGTCGCTCTACGGCGCCATCTTCATGGACGACAGGGCGTTCGCGGTCACCTACCGGCGGCAGGATCCGTTCCACGCCTTCTCCATCGATCCGGCCGGGAACGTCACCGAGGAGAGCGAGTTCGTCGTGTCCGGGTGGAACGACTTCTTCCGCCCCGTCCTCGGCGCGACGCGCCTGATCGGCATCGGCGTGAACGACGCGAACGGCCGCCGCCTCGCCGCCAGCCTCTACGACATCACCGACCTGACCAGCACGGACCCCCTCGTGGCGCGCGCCGAGGTCGACAGCGCCGCCGACGGCTGGAGCTGGTCGGAGGCCAACTGGGATCACCGCGCGTTCACCGTGCTCGACGACGCCGTCGAGGCCGTGGCGCCGACCGGAGAGCCGGAGACGGGCCTCGTGCTGCTCCCGTTCTCCGCGAGCAGGGTCGTGGACAACTACCGGCGCCCGTTCTCGGGGGTGCAGATCTTCACCTTCTCGGACACGACGCTGACCCGCCGCGGCCTGATGGAGCACGGTACCCCCGTGCGCCGCACGTTCCGCGCCGAGGACATCGCCACGGCGAACGTGTCCGACGAGCACCTCTCCCTCTACGCGCAGGGCGATCTCGACGCCCCGACCAAGCTCGGGCAGCTCGAGCTCGCGCCGGATTACCAGAAGGTCTTCGCGTTCGGCAGCCACCGCGTGCGCGTGAAGCTGCCGTACGACACCTACTGGATGCCGTACGAGAACCGGAAGCTGAAGGCGGAGGTCGTCCCGACCGACGGGGTGACGCAGCTCGAGCAGCCGGTGGCCACCTTCGATCTGCCGCTCGACGCGCAGCTCCACCAGGTGGGCGATCTGCTCGTGTCGCTGACCACCACGTTCGAGAACTGGGTGGGCAAGGTCGTCCATCTCCAGGTGATCGACCTGTCCGATCCGACCGCGCCGCGTCTGGCGGGCACGCTCGACACGGGCGATCTCCCCTCGATCGGCGGCTACTACGGCGGGGGGAGCTCGTTCCCGACCGTGCACGCCGGGCGCGACGCCCTCGCCTTCCTGCGCGTCATCGGCCACATCGAGGATCTCGGGGTCGGCTGGACGTGCCGGACGAACGCCATCCAGAACCCGCAGTGCTTCGGGCAGGAGGGCTGCACGTACATGGCCGGCGATCGGCAGTGCCGCAAGATCGGCAACGACGAGTACTGCAACGGCGGGTTCGCCGAGTGCACGGACCACGTCGGCGCCGACACGACCTGCACGCCCGTCGAGGTCGACAGGAACGACATTCCGGGGGTCACCTCGACCTACTGCTACGAATACGTGCCGCGCCGCAGCTGGGCTCAGATCGAGATCAGCGTTGTCGACCTGTCCGATCCGGACAGCCCGGCCGTGAGGCCCGCCGTCACGCTGCCGGACGACAGCGAGACCGTGAACGTCCTCAACGACGACGGGGAGCTCTACTTCAACATCAAGCGCTCGATCGGCGCGCCGGACGATCCGCGCCCGCACACGCAGTACTTCCTCACGCACCTCGACCTGTCCAACCCGGCGCAGCCCGCGCTCGATCCGGGGATCAACGTGCCCGGCGAGATCATCTCGATCCAGGGCACGTCGATCTACGCGCGGGACAAGGTGTGGGGCCAGCAGTACATTGAGACGGCGCTCGCGCGGCTCAAGCTGCACGAGGGGCTCGCGTACCTCCAGGAGTACCAGCAGTTCCCGAACCGCCGGGTCAACGCGATCTCCATCGACGGCCGCGGGCTGCCGGTGCTGAGCCACAGCCTGATCTGGCAGCCGGTCTACGGGATTTACTACGGCTGGGATCCCAACCAGAAGCTGACCACGCTGTCGCCCCTCGCCGCCGAGGAGGAGCCGCCGCCGCCCGAGGACGAGAACGAGAACGAGAACGAGAACGAGAACGAGAACGAGAACCCGACGGTCCCCGAGTTCGACCAGCTCTCCACGGTCCGCCTCGCGTCGTGGGCGTCGCTGCGCCACACCACCGACATGCGCGCGCTCTTCGAGGTGCCCGGCGGCGTGCTGGTCATCTCCCTCGAGCAGCCCGAGGCGCCGAAGGCGCAGGCGTTCTTCCAGACCTGGGGCTGGCCCGAGAAGTTCGTGGCGAGCGGTGAGGAGGTCCTCTTCGCCGCCGGCCGCTTCGGGATTCACCAGCTCGACCGCGACACCGTCAACCTCGTCCCCTACCTCGGCGAGTAGCCGAGCGCAGACCGAGCCGGCCCGGGCGATCCCGCCGGGCCGGCTTCAGAACCCGATCATCAGGAGGTGCGCGCGCACCTCGGCGCCGAGGCGGAGATCGGCGATCTCGGCGGCGAGCGGATCGCCGCCGTCGCCCGCGCCGAGGCGCGCGATCAGGCGCGCCTCGGCGCCCATCCCGTACCAGCCGTCGAAGAGGTGCGCGCCCGCGCCGAGGTGGGCCCCGAGCAGGGCATCGGGCGTCCTCGCGAGCTTCGTGACCGGCGCCCAGACGTCGAGCCCCGCGCGCGCGAAGCCGTGAGAGCCCGTGAGGCTGCCCTTGCCCGAGACGAACGAGTAGGTCGCCGCGGGATGAACGCCCAGGGTCGCGAAGTCGAGGGCGCCGTGGGCCATCCGCAGGATCGAGGGATCGAGCGCGAGCCCCCACCGCCGGCCGAGCCGCACGCGCACGTCCGGACAAACGCCGAGGTGCGCCGGTCTCCCCCGGCCGGTCCACACGCCGACGCACACACCGAGGACGCCGAGCTCGACGCGGGGGAACGTGACCGGCCTCGGCGCGACCCACCGGGTCACGGGTGAGGGGGTCTGCAGATAGGGGTCGGGCTTCGCGCGCTCCTCGGCGAGGAAGCTCGCCTCGAGCTGCGCGCGCACCCGGGCCTCGGCTTCGAGGCGAAGGCGCGCCTCCCATCGGTAATACGCCTCCCATTCGAGGCGCGCCTGCGCCTCGAGGCGGGCGCGGGCCTCGGCCTCGGCGCGGGCCTGGGCCTCCAGATCCACGGCAGGCGGCTGCACCCGCACGGGGGGCGGCTCGATCCGCACGGTGCCGCCGATGCACCAGGGCGGGACGCAGGGGTTCGACTGGGCCGCGGCCGCCTGCGCCCAGGCGAGGGCGCAGAGCGCGAGCGCGGCGAAGCGGACCATCGCGGGGCGGAGGCGGAGGAGAGGGCTGCGCGGGCGCATCAGAACCCCACGCTCGGGCCGAACAGGAGCTCCACGCCGGCGTGCGGCCCTCTCATGGCGGAGATCGCGCCGCCGAGGCCGCCGCGGACGAGCCCGCGCCCTTCCAGGAACCACCCCACGAACCCGCCGCGCCCGATGCGCGCGGCGCGGAACTGGAACCCGAGGCCGACGTGCCCGCCGAGCATCACCTCCGGCGGCCGCGCGCCGTCATCGAACGGGAGCGTCACCTCGAGCCCGGAGCGCAGGTAGAGGTCGATGCGGTCTCGCCGGCCCCAGAGGAAGACCGCCGAGGGCTCGAGCGTCACGGCGCCGACGCGGGCGACCCCGGCGGCGTCGAGCGAGGCGTACGCGGCCGCGATCTCGACCGCGAGCGGCTCGCCCGGGCGCAGGCGCGCGCCCAGGCCGACCCCCTCCTGCGCATACGCGTCCTTGCCGAACGTGGCGAGCATCCGCCCGGCGGCGGACACCTCGAGCAGGGGCAGCCGGATCCGCACGGGGTTGGGCTCTCGCTCGACCCCGCGCTCGATCCAGGCGCGACGGCGCTCGTCGTGGACCTGCTGCGCCGCGGTCGCGCGCGCCTGCGGCTCGAGCCGCGGGCGCGCTTCGGCTTCGAGCCGAGCGCGCGTCGCGAGCTCGACCTCCGGCGTGAGCGGCGGGGGCCGCGCGGGCGCAGCCGGCGCGGGCGGCGGGCACGTTCCTGGAAGACAAGGGAGCTGCGCGCGCAGGGCGCGCGGCGCGAGCAGGACCGACGCGAGCGCGAGCGAGGCAAGGGGACGGGGGACCATGGGCACGCGAGCTCGACGCCTCGGCCGGGCGGACGTCGACGGTGGCTCACGCCGGGCCGTGGGTTCGGAGAGGAACACGCATGTTCGACGATGCACGAGCGCGGATTCAAGCGCGCGCGGAGGGCGCGAGCATCAACGCGACGATCGCCGGGGGCGCGGGGCGGGGCGAGGGCGCCCTGCGGCGCGAGGGAGGCGGAGGGATCCGGTTTCGCGGAGCGCCGGACAACGCTATGGAGGAGCCCCATGGTCGAGCAAAACACAGCGGAAAACGGGGATGGGCGGCCGGAACGCGCGGAGCCCGTCGCGGAGCGCGCGCCGGACCAGGAGGCCCGCGAGGCCGCCGGAAGGGCGGCGGAGGGCGGCGGAGAGGCCTCTCCCGATGGCGCGGCGGCATCTACGACGGCGGCCGCTGCCGCAGAGTCCGCCGGCACGGCGCCCGCCGCTGCCGCGCCCGCTCGCACGCGCCCGCCGCGGGTCATCGACATGCGCCGGCCGCGCACACCGGCGCCCGCGCAGGAGCCGCCGCCGCGGCGCTCGGCACGCGCGGGGGAACGCGGACCGGACGAGCGTGGGGCCCGCGAGCGCGGGTCGGCAGAGCGCGGCGCGCGCGACGGCGGCGCGGCCGAGCGCGGCGCGCGGGACCGCAGTGCGGCAGAGCGCGGCGCGCGCGACGGCGGCGCGGCAGAGCGCGGGGCGCCGGACAGGACCAAGGCGCCGCGGGAGGGGGCGCCCCACCGCGGACCGTCAGGCGCCGACCGCGTCGGCGGCGCTGCCCACACGCGCGCGCCCGCGCCCGGCGCCGCGCCGGGTGCGGCCAAGCGGGAGCGCCGCGGGGCCGCCGCAGCGGAGCCTGCGCCGAGCGGTGCTGGCAAGGCGGAGCCCGCCGCGGCGAAGCGCGCGGCGGCCGGCCAGGGGCCCGAGGCTCCCCGCAAGGCGGCCCGGCAGCCCCAGCGCGCCGAGGCCCACAAGGCGGCCCCGGCCCCGCCGCCGGCACCGGAAACGGCGGCGCCCTCCGAACCGCGCCGGGAGGCCGCGTGGGTGCCTCCTCCTCCCAGCCCCGCGTTCCCGAAGAAGAAGAAGCCGGCGATCACCGCCAAGGAGGCGATGAAGGCCAAGGTGCAGGCGCGGGCCGGCAAGAAGGCGGCGAAACCCGCGCCGAGCCCGGCAGCGGAGCGCGCGACGGACCAGGCCACGGAGGCCGCCCGCGAGGAGCCCAGGGCGTCCGCCGCGAAGGCCCGCGACACCGCCGCGGCGAAGCCTCGCGACAACGGCGCGGCGAAGCCTCGCGACGACGGCGCAGCGAAGCCCCGCAACAACGGCGCGGCCAAGCCCCGCGATGGCGCCGAGGCGAAGCCCCGCGACGCCGCGCCCAAGTCGGCACGCCGCGACCAGGCGGCAACGCCGGAAGCGCCGGCCAAGAAGCCCGGGCTGCTCCGGCGGCTGCTCAATCTGTTCCGGCGATCCGGCTAGCTCCGCGGGTCAGAAATCCCGCCAGGATTCCGCCTCGGTGGCGAACCGTCGCGATCCGTTGCTTTCGGCGGGATTTCGGGGGCGTGACAACGGATCGCACCCCCTCGGAAGCCATGGACCCAGCCCGGGCCCAACCGCCGAGCGGTGGAGCCGCTGGAGTGCCGCGCGCGGTACCCGGCGAAACCCGCGTGACGAAACCGACAGGGAGGGGCGCTGCTCGACGACGTGGCCGGGGGGAAGTCTGCCCGGAGGTGCGTGCGCCGGCCATCACGACGCGCCGCGAACCGCGACGGCGGCCGTTTGGACGAGCTCAGTAGGGTACAGCTATACGGTAGGATGCCTTCCGCTTGGTGCTACGTCGCGGCAATCCCAGGCTTTTTGCGCGACTATTTTAGGTAACGCTGGGTGAGCATCATGCGTGCGCTCTTGGATGCATTGATAGATGGAGCGTGCAAAATGCGCATATCCATCACATAAACGTCGCCTGCCTTGCCGCACATCTCAATGATCTGCACAGGAACGCCGTTTACGGATTGAGGCGTAAGGAAACGAGCACGGTTGGATTCCGTGGATAAAAAGAGTGCGGAGCAAACAGGATCTTCTCGCAGCGCTTGATGCGCACTCACCGGAGAGGAGCCTTTCGCACTGTGCAATCGATGGGAACCAGCGATCGCCAACGTAGCCCCTCCTCGGGGCGGAACATCATCCAGCAGCACAAAAATCTGGATGCCGGGAAGCACATCGCGAGACGGTGAGCTCACATCGAGATGCCAACCCAAATACGGAACATCCCATTCAAATTTCTGCGGTGGCGTTACAAGGATTTGCGGATGAGGTTGAGGGCCGAGCTTAAACCCCGCCAGCTCATGGACGAAATGCACAAGATCGTCGGGAATAACTTCATCAAATGCGGCTTGATGGCGAAGCCTTTGTGAAATTTGGCCGGTGACGTTAAATGGAGCGACATGATCGAATTGTTTGGTATGCCATTTTCCGTTTTCCCGCAGGTGCAGCCGCGTAAGCTCATTGAGAATGGCTTCTTTGGCGGGACTTGTTTTGTTTCGCGGAACGAGACCCTTAAAACAAAGAATCCCCTTTTCCGCGAACAGAGTTTGATCTTCTGGACTTAGTTTCATCGGGCGAAAAATTATTTAGTACCAGCAGGGTACAGCTATACGGTAGGATGCCTTCCGCTTGGCGCTACGTCGCGGTAATCCGAGGCGTTTCAGGCGTGGAAGACCTGCCCCCATCGCAAAGGCCTGTTCTGTCAATGAGCTCGTATAGTCGGACTGCCGAGTCAGGAACGGCTCCGAGAATCCTGACTTTGCGGAACGCGTTTGCTTGTCCTATCCGCGAGCGCTCGCGCCCGATCTCGCCGGCCTCTATCGGCTGAGCATCATTGCTCGTGGCGAGGTTCGCGTGATTGAGCCCCCGCGGAACGAGGTCCGACATGGCGAAGCTACGCCCGCGGCCCGAAAAGGGCCAACAGATCGATCCGTCCATCGACAGCTCCCCCCATCCGTACGCTCGCTTCCCTCACCGCCGAGCACGGCGGTCCAGCACCGAAACCAGCCGCGGCGCGTGCCAAGCACGAGCAGCCCGCGAGGCGGCCCCCTATGGCCCGTCCGAGCATGGCGGCGATCCTCGCGGAGCGCGGCATCGTCCTGGCGACGCTTGCCGGCATCCCGAAGCGCGACCGCGCCGACGTCGAGCAGCAGGTGCTCGCGAACGCGTGGAACTCGGTGCGCCGTGGGATGTACCGGCCCGACCCGAAGGGCAAGCCCCGGGACGCGCTGCGGAAGTGGCTCCAAGGCATCGCGTGGCGCCTCGCCTCGCGCTACCTCGAGAGCGCGTACGTCCGTCGCGCGGTCCTCCATCCGAGCCCCCTCGGGTTGCTGCACGAGCCCGTCGGCGTCGACATGCACGCCCAGATCGAGGCGCGTGAGGTGCTCGACGCCGTGGCCAGCCTGCCGCCCTGGCACCGGGAGGCGCTCCTCTCCGTGCTGGAACATCGGTCGGCTCGCCGAGCGCGGAGAGGAAGCGGACGATGTTCCGGGGCTCAGTGACCATGGCGACGAGCTTCATCCGCCCCTTGCAAGTTGGGCACTCGAGGACATCGATCGCAAATGTGCGGCGCAAGAGCTCGGCGCGGTTTGTCGATCGCCCGATAGCCGCCACGCTTGCGTTTCGGAGCGGCGTCATCGTCCGCCTTCGTAGACTCTTCTGGCTTCGCAGGGCGCGGTCCGATGACGCGAGCGGCGGGCTCGACGTTCGGCCCAAGCTTGCTCACCCCTCCGGTGCCACCGGCAGCCCGAGCAGCCGACCGATTGTCTCGTGAACGACCCGGGCCGCCACCTCGTCCCCGAGGGCGACGGCGCGGCTCAGGGTGCTGGCCAGCGAGGCGACCACGGCCGCCCGAGGCGACGGATCGGTCACGGCGAGCACCCCAGGCCCTGGGCTTGACAATCGGGCCCGGGTTGGGCCCACGCCTTCCGAGGGGCTCCGATCCGATCGCCTCGTCCGACAGCGTCACGCCGAGGTTGGGCATGACGTCGTTGTACAGCGCGCCGTTCACCTCCATCGGTCCGGTGACGCCGAGCAGCGTGGTCCGGATCGGCGTCTCCTTGTCGTCGAGCAGCCACGAGGCACCGACGAGGGGCGGATAGAACCGGTCAAGGCGCTCGTCTTCGAGTGTTGCGCTTTGGCGTAGGCGAAGCAGCTGCCTTTGGTTTCGTCGGCTTCTTCGGGACGTCAGAGGCGATGCGGCCAGCGACGGCGTTCCACTCCGAGAGCCGCACCACGACGGACTCGGGCACGGGCTCGTCGAGTTTGAAGCGGATGATTCCCTTGCTCGCCTCGCGGCCTTCAAGATCCTTTGTGATAGCTTCAAAGAGCGTAGACGAGACGATGTAGAGAGCGTAATGGTCCTTCCATCCCGCGAAGGATGCAACGGCGCGGCCATCAACGAGGTACGCCGGCATTCCGTACTTGATGGCCTCAACGGAAGTTGGGAGAGCACGGCGCATCGCGGCTCGGACGTTGACGAGGGCGGCGCGGGCTTCGGGAGGTTGGGCAGCGAGGTACGCATCGACATCAGCGGGCTTGGGGGTCGGCATACGCGAAGGCTTAGCACCTCCGGCGACGGCGCGCGTAGCTGACCTTGCCCTTGCCCGTCGTACCGGCACAACGGGACCAGCGAATCGCGCTGAGGCACTCTACGAGGGGGTGGAGTTGCTCCGCCGCCCAAACTTAGCTGCCGGTCCGAGGAATTGCGCTCCTTGCCGGGGACGACATCGCCTAACCGTTGCATGCAGCCGACCTGCCTCCGCGTCGGGTGCTGCCCGCCTCTCATCGGGCCTTGTGGCGAACCGCGGCCGGAGCCGATCCTCCTCGAGCCGCGCGCCGCTACTGCTCTGCGCCGACCTCGTAGAGGAACTCGTTGTAGGCGTCGACCTTCTTCCACGGGACCACGTCGACGCCGAGGTCGAACTGGCTGCCTTCGACGAGCTGCGGCGCGAGGATCTCCTTGATCGCGTCGAGGCCGATGCTCTTGATGCCGTAGACGATGTAGGGCCCGAGGTACCCCTCGTAGTACTGCCGCTGGACGTGCGTGGCCTGGATGCGACCCTGGCGCATATAATCGGCGGTCTCCGGCGCGAAGTCGAAGGTGACGATGGGGAGGTCCGGCGCGTGCGCGGCGTCCGCGGCCAGCACGCATCGATACGAGTCGATGAACATTCCGATCAGGCCCACGACGGGCGGGTCGGCGTCCTCGATCTCGCCTCTCATCAACTCGACGTCCATGGCTTGGTCATGATAGATGGACTGATGTACCAGAACGTGGTAACCGGCTGCCTCGAACACGTCCCTGGCGCCCTGAGTTCGATTGACACCGTCGACCCAGATCGGGTCGGCCCAGCCGTGGATGAGCACCGTGCCCGGCCCATCGGGCAGCATCTCGAGCAGGGTGTTCCCTGCCACGGCCCCGGCATACTCGTTGAGTACCCCGACGTAGATCTGGCGCTTCGAGCTCACCAAGTCGGCGTCGAGCGTCACCACGGGGATCCCCTTCGCGATGGCCTCGTCGAGCGCGGCCGCGTTGCCTTCGCCGACGGGCGTGATGACTATCCCCTCGGCGCCTTCCGCCACCGACCGTTCGATGTGCTGAGTCTGCCCTGCTACGTTGTCGCTCGTTCGTGCGTGGTTCGTGCGGTCGCGCGCGGCACCCTTGCGCGCAGATCAGACCTGATGCGCGCCCGGCGTCCGGAGACGGCCCACTCGATCACGACGATCGAGTCGGCAGCGGGACGAGCGGCCAGCGCATCACGTGCCTGTTCCCCCGGAGCGATGCGACGCGACAGGTCACATCGAGTCCTTGCGCGACCTCATGGACATCGCATCACAGCGAGGAGCCGCATGTCAAGCGGCGCCCAGGGCGAAAACTTCCAATCTGGGTGGCTGGATCACGCCAAGCTGCTGTGGAAACCTGGGACCAGGATCCATCCTCGGAGATCGCGTTCCTTGTACGTGGTTGGCGGCTCCTCAGCCGAGAGGTGAGCACGAGGACGCCGAGGCGGATCCGCGCCGACCTCGTTCATACGCGCCGGGCGACGCGCTCGGCGGCAGCGCGCGGAGCGACGCTCGGTGAGGCGCATCACCCGGCGAGCGCTCTCCCGCGCCGGCCCCACGAGCGCTCGTCGTGCCGTGCGCCCGATGCGCTAGCCTGCTGGAGATGAGCGAGCCCCATTCCGAGGACGCATGCCCTTTCCTTCGCGAGGACGCCGACGGCATTCTTTGTTTCGCCATCGAGGGCGATATCTCGGACGAGATCGCGCGCTCTCTCTGCGCCGTGTTCCGGCGCGTGTGGGAGAGCGGTCGCGAGGTCTTCGTGCTCGCCGACGCCCGCCGCGTCGGGACCCTGACGGCGGCGGCGCGCAGCGCGCTGGCGGAAGAGCTGCGCGGCGTGCGCTTCGGCGGGGTCGCGAGCTTCGGGGCGAGCTTCTCCGTGCGCGTCGTGACGACGCTCGCCTCGAGGAGCGTGCAATTCTTCACGGGCGAGGTCTACCCGCTGGCGTTCTTCGACACGGAGGACGAGGCGCGCGCGTGGCTGCTCGCCCAGCGAGACGCGCTCCGGGCCACGCAGCGGCAGGGCGCATGACGCCCGCCGCCCGCCGAGGCGCGCGCCATCGGCGCAGCGCCGGCGCGCAGGGCGCGCGTCGCGGGGATGGGCTACCATGCCTGGCATGAGCGATCCCCGTCCGGCGGGCGCGAGCTTCGAGCTCCGCGAGGAGCCCGATGGCCTCCTGGTCATCGCGACCGACGGCGATGTCCTGGAGGACAACGCGCGCGCGCTCGTGGACGCCTTCCAGCGCCTGACGGACAGCGGCCGCGAGGTGCTGGTGCTCGCCGACGCGCGTCGCTGCGGGGCGGTCACGCCGGCGGCGCGCAGGGTGTACCTGGACGGGCTGCGCACGGCGCGCCTCGACGGGATCGCGGTCTTCGGAGCGGGCTTCCATATCCGCGTCATGGCGACGCTCATCGTGAAGAGCATCAACCTCCTCACGAAGCGGTTCCCCTTGCTCGTGTTCTTCGAGACGGAAGCCGAAGCGCGCGCGTGGCTCCTCAAGCAGCGGGGAGCGCTCCGGGCCGGGCGGCGGATCCAGGCGTGACGTCACCCTCCGCGGCGCGCCTGCGGGGGAAACCGGTCGATGACGAGCGGTCGCCGGAAGCAGCAGCGACGACCGAGACAGGCAGACGGCCAGTGACATTCTGACCGCCAGTGGTGACGCCGCCGGCTACGTTCGCTGCCCCGATCGCGACGGCGCGGGGGACGATGGCCCGGCCGAGCATGACCGTTCCTCGAAGCCGCCTGGCCGGGGAGCGGCGGACGCGAACCAGCGCTCGAGCGCGTCCACCAACCCCTCGACGTCTCCCACGTCGCCGGCCCAAGCAATGCACCCGTCGGGGCGGATCAGCATCGACGGGCCTGCGTCGGCCGGCAAGCAGCGCACCCGCGTGAACCCGGCGGCGAGCGCGGCCGCGTGCCCGTCAGTAGACGCGTCGAGCAATATGCCTTCTCCTTCCGCCATCTCCGCGAACAGCGATGTTCGAGCGGCGGCGCGGCCGACCGGGCGATCGCCGGTGAGGCGTCCGACCACGTCTCGCTCCGCGCCGAGGTCGTAGCGCGTGGCCAGACCGCTCGTCAGTCCGTCGAGATGGTCGTTCACGGCGTCGATCTCCATCAGCTTCGCGAAGATCTGCCGCATTGCGCTCGACTGCGGGTCGGGCCGCGTGAGCGCGACCTGGGCGAGCGTGTTGGCCAGCACGGCCTCGGCCACGGGCCGCCGCTCGGACGTGTAGCTGTCGAGCAGGCTGTCCGGCTTGTCGCCGCGAATGACGGCGGCGAGCTTCCAGCCGAGGTTGGCCGCGTCGACCAGCCCAAGGCTCAGCCCCTGGCCGCCCAAAGGCGAATGGATGTGCGCCGCATCCCCCGCGAGCAGGACGCGATCCCGGCGGTACGTGTCGACCAGACGTGCGCTGTCCGTGAAGCGATTCGCCTGCTCCATCGCCGTCACGCGGACATCCGCGCCGCTGATTCGGCGCAGCGCGCCTTCGATCTCCTCGCGCGTGACGGGCGCATTGCGATCAGCCGGCGGACCGCTGAAGTCATGCAGCGCAAGCCAGCGAGGCCGAGGTCCGTTCATGACGACGCCCTCCGGCGTGCGGGTCGACCCGCGCGGCAGGCGCTCGGGGTGGTCGAGGTCGAGCACCGCCTGGTACATGAATTGGCTCGGCGGCGTACCGGGGAAGGCAAAACCGGCCATCTTGCGGATCGAGCTGCGCCCTCCGTCACATCCGACCAGCCAGGCGCAGCGCGCATGCTCCGGCCCGTCCGGGGAAGCCCAGTGGAGCGCGACGCCATCGTCATGCTGCTCCAAGCCCGTGACCTCGCACCCGCGCCGTACCTCTATACCGAGCGCGGCCGCCCGCGCGCCCAGGATCGCCTCCACGCCCTGCTGGTTCACCCAGAGCATGCGCCGTTCGGGCTCGCCCACCGCTTCTGATCGGAGCGGGAGAAGGGCGAAATGCCCCCTGGACCTGTGGGCCTGCGCCCGCCTCACTGCGCCCACCGGTCCCATGGCCGCGAAGTGACGATCTTCCGCCTCGGCGAGCGCTGGGCCCATGCTCCGGCGCTGGAGCGCCTCCACGCCGAGCGGTCCGACCGCAGTCCCCTTGAGGGCGACGCTCGGCGCAGCGAGCCGCTCGAGCACCATCACACCGGCGCCGCCGAGCTCGAGCTCGATCGCGAGCAGGAGCCCGACCGGGCCGGCGCCTACAACCACGACATCGACTTGCTTGTCCATACGTAGGTATCGAGCCGCTCAATCGTAGTGGATCAGCCTCGGCCAAGCTGCGGCCAGGGACACGCGGGGCTTCCGGCAGCGGTACACCCAGGACTCCGCCTCATAAGGCATGCACAACCCGCAGCTCAATGGAGTGACCGGCGTGACCTCTTCAAAGAGCGCATCGAGCCGCCCTCGATCGCGCGGAGAGACGACGACCAAAAGCACATTTCCGCGCACGCCGCGCGGCCCCCAAAGCCCATAATTGTTGTGACCGCTGATGGCCCGCGGCAAGCCTCGGCTCGGCCCCAGGAGGTCGACGGCGCCGGCCTCGCCGTAGTTGGCCGTGAAGATGCCGGCCTGCGGGCGCTCTTCGGGCTCGAGCGTGGCGTAAGCTCGGGCGACCGCCGCGACCACCGCGTCCCAGCCGTGCATGTCCGCGTACAGCTGCGGGAGCGCCTCCACGTGCTTCTTTTCTTCGGTGGCCGGGGCGACGCCAAGAGCTCTCGCGTACGCCAGATAGCGGTGCACCGGCAAGATCGGCAACGCCAGAGGCGCCGTCGCGACCCCGCCGAGCGCGACCGCGACGATGACCAGCGGCTTCACACAGCGTCGACGGAGGCCGTCGACGGCGACCGAGCCCGCCGCGAGCAACACCGTGTAATACGGAGCCAGGTAGCTCGCGCGGCTCTTTCCGCTCAGGGCGAGCAGCGCAAAGATCGCCAGATACGCGATGGCCACCGGACGCAGCCGACCGCGTGAAGCGATCCAGAGATAGCCGAGCCCGGCCAGCCAGATCGGCGCAAAAAGCGGATGCATCATCTCGATTTGCCCGAGCAGGAAGCCAGCCCAGGACACCTCCGCCATCTTCGACTGGGTGGCCCCTCGCAAGAACGCGGCCGTGGGCCAGCCGTGCTTCATCTGCCAGAGCAGGTACGGAACGCCGCACGCCAGCGCGCCCAGCAGCGTTAGCCAAGGCGCGCGTGTCCGCAGCAGATCGCGGCGCGCCAACAGGAGACCGCCGCCCATGCCCGCCATCAACCAGAGCGCGCCGAGCTTGTTGAGCAGCGCGAGCCCGAGCGTCGCCCCGAGCGCCACCCAAGACTTCGAGTCGTCCTCTTGAAGCACGCGTACGAAGAACAAGGTGCTGGCGCCCCAGAGCGCCAGATCCAGCGCGTTCATCGAGTAAAATGAGCTGAGGCCCAGGACCACGGGCGCGAGCGCGGTCGCCAGCATGGCGATCGCCTGCGCCGCGCGCCCGCCCCCCAGCGTGCGCGCCGTACACGCCGCGATCGCTACCGTGAGCGCGTGCGCCAGCGCGGGCACCCACCGCAGGGCCGCCACCGATTCGCCCAGCGTGCGGCGCACGAGCCAGAGCAGCGCAATCGAGAGCGGCGGATGGTCGACGTAGCCGAAGTCGAGCTCCCGAGCGCAGGCCAGATAATAGAGCTCATCGCGGAAGTAGCCATATCCGCGCAAGAATGGCAGGTGCATCAGCGCCGTCGCCGCAGCGCCCATCAACGCCGCTCGGTTTACCCGGATGCGGCCCATGGGCCCACGAGTTCCAAGCGGTCAGCAGCTTCACGTAGAGGGCCGGCGAACGTGAGCACGAGCGAGATGCGACCCGTAGCGTCTACCTCACCCGCGTCGAAGAACTCGAAATTCTCGCCATTACTACGCTCGACGACCGAACGGAACCGAAACGTGGTGTTCCCCGCGTCGATGACGCTGAGCATGCGGACCCGCACCAGCAGCGGATCCGCGAGCAGCTTCGCGATTTCGTCGGCGACCGCTGCTCGCCCTCGGATCTCGCGGCTGCGTGAGACGACGCGCCCGTCGGGCGCAAAGCACGCCTCGAGCATCGCTGCCCGCTTTTCTGGGTCCCGCTCGCTCGCCGCGTCGATGTAGGTCTTCACCGCGGCCTCGACCATGCTTTCCATCGCGGGGCCAGGAAATCCAAACGCGATCCGAAAGTCAATTGCCACCCGCCCCCGGGCCGGGCGCCGCTCGCCGCCGCCGCTCGCTCGCGCCTCGCCGGAGACCTCCGGGACGCTTCGGCGCGCGACCGCCGCGCGCGGGCGATCTCGGCAGAGCCCGCGGGCGCTGGCGAGCGGCGAGGCTCCGGCAGCGCGTCGACGTCCTGCGCTCGACGTCCTTCGGGCAAACCAGCGCATCCACGACCGCTGCCCGTCGGGCGCGTGGAGAGCGCAGATCCCCCTCGACGGCCGTCTCGAATGCGCCACGTTCGTTCCGCCGACCCCCGTGGGAGGGGGCCGGACGCGACGGGGGGACTCGATGCAGCCGCAGATGAAGCGCGTCTCGATGGAGGCGCTGAAGGACCTGCCCACGCCCGTGCGCCGCCGCGTGGACGCGGCGGATGTCTGGGCCCCGGAGGGCTACGAGGTGGAGCCCGTCGTGGCGGGCCTCTCCTTCCCCTGCGCCCTCTGCTTCGACGAGGACGGCACGCTCTTCTTCGCCGAAGGCGGCAGCACCTGGCCCACCCGGCCTTATATGACACCGCGCATCTGGCGCATGGCCCCGGGACGGGCCCCGGAGGTCTTCGCGGTGGAGGACCTGGGCGGTCCCCACGGCATGGCGGTCCGCGACGGCCATCTCTACGTCTCGCTCAAGGGCGGCTACCCCATGCGGATCACGCGCCATGACCTGCGGACCAGGGAGCGTGTCGTGCTCGTGGACGGGATCCCCTCGGGCGGCTGGCACGAGCCCGGGGGGCCGGTCTTCGGGCCGCACGACGGGAGGATGTATGTCGGCCAGGGCTCCGTGGGCTTGCAGGGCGTCGTGGTGCCCGAGGGCTTCACCGTGGACCTCGCCAAACACCCCCACGCGCACGACGTGCCGGGCCAGGACGTCACGCTCACCGGCAACACCGTCTGGGCGCGCGACCCGCGCCTACCCTTACCCTACTACCTTCCTGCGAAACCGGGCCCCCGGTCCCGCGTCCGGCACCCCAGGCAGCGGTGGAATCGAGCGGCCCGTGGATTGCGCGTTCAGCCCTGACGGCAAGAGCCTCTATGTGCTCGACTTTGGCAACAACACGGCGACGCGCAGCTACGTGGTCGCCTACGCCCATACGGGCGTGATCTGGCGCGTGACGAAGCGGTGAGGGAGGCAGATAGGTGGATGGATTCGAAGAGGCCGATCCCGAGGGCGCCGGACCCGCGGCCGTCGAACCTGCACCACCTGCTCATGCTCAACCTCGACGCCATGGGCGCCTTCGCCATCGCCGAGCAGCTGGGCCTCGCCCTCGCCCATCACGAGCTGCGCGACCTCGCCTTCGACGTGGAGGCCGAGAAGTCCACCGACCAGCTCATCCTCAAGGAGCTGATGCTGGAGATGGCGGCGGTCTCGATCCTCTACGGCGAGCGGGTCTGAGGCGTGGCCGCGCCGCGCTGCCGGGGACGCCCCGGCCGGCGCGAGCGGCCCCTCGCCTCCCCCGCCGCGGCGCGCTCAGAGCAGGCGCACCCGGATCGCGTGCGGGTCCGCCCGCTGCACGCCGCCGGCGTCGATGTTGGTGATCGGCGTGATGCGCTTGAGCTTGCCGCGCTTGCCGCCGCGGGTGACCTGGACCACGCCGACCCCGGGCGTGCTGCCCACCGACGCGTGCGGATCGCCGCTCAGCGGCGTCGGGCCGCGCAGGGTCACGAAGATGCGGTTGCCCGACGGCGACAGGTCCATGAGGTCCGGCGCAGGGTCGCTCGACAGCGGGCCCTTCAGGTCGACGGTGGCCACGTGCGCGTTCGTGTTGACGTTGAAGACCTCGGCCACGCCCTGGATCCGGTCCAGCGCCCAGATGGTGCGGCCGCGCTTCGTCAGCAGCATGCCGTGGGCGTCGCGGTCCGCGGAGCCGTCGGTGAACACCACCTGGGGCGCCGGGGTGTTGACCGGGTTCGTCGGCGCATAACCGGCGAGCGGGAATCGGTACACGTCGAACTGATCGAGGTTCGCCGCCGTCCCCCCGCCGGAGTTGATGAACATCGAGCCGCCGGCCTCGACGCCGCCGCACCCGTTCCCGTGCACGGCGCCGACGTTGTACTCGCCCACGATCTGGATCGGCGTCGCCGCAGGGTCGACGACGAACAGGCCCCCTCCGCGCAGCGTGATGAAGCCATGGGCGCCCGCCTGGTCGATGATCGGGCAAATGGGCGCGTTGTCGGGCCGGATGCCCGGGAACTGGCAGGGATCGCCGCTCGGCGCGACGCACGTGGCCAGGTTGAGCTTCGCGGCGGGATCCCACGCGAAGGTGCCCGTGGCGTAATCGGTGGAGATGCGCTCGAGCAGCTTGCCGTTCTGGTTGGCCACCAGGATGTACGAGTCGTCCGGCGCCGGCACCGCGGCGTGCGCCTGCCGCGCCCCGTCCGCGCCCTGCGACGCGCGGAGGCACGCGACCGGCGCGCGGGTCGCGGCGTCGAAGATCACGACGTGGCCGCTCGCCACGAAGGACAGCACCGCGTGGGTGCGCGTGGCATTGAAGAAGAGCATGTGCGGCCGGACCGGATTGGCGCCGGTCTGGTCGAAGCACAGCGACGCGGTGTCGCCCCCGAGGTCGATGACCTCCGCGACGGCCGGCGTGACCCCGCGGCCGGTCGAGAGCGCCTGTCCATCGTAAATGTAGAGCGTGCCGCCGTACGTCAGCCCGTTCGTGTCGGACTGGTCGACGGCCCAGACCTCGAAGGGCTGCTCGTCGCTCGCCGCCTCGAGGGCCGCCTCGGCGTCGGTCTCGGCGGCGGCCTCGGCGGACTCGAGCTCGGTCGAGTCGACGTGCTCGACGCAGGCGGATAACAGACAAAGGGAAACCGTCGCCCCCAGAAAGGGGCGGAATGAAAGCTTCATGGCTCGCTCTCCCAGCGTTGGTAAAGGCCGATGATGCTCGTCCACCAGCCCGCGGCGGACCGCGGCCAGCATCAAGCATTGGGAGAGGAGCATTACATCGCGGGGGCGTGCGCCGCAAGACACATTGCCCGGAGCGCGCGCCACCGTGCCCGGGCGCGACGGGTCACGGGTCGCGCGCTGTGCGGCCCGCCGTCGCCGCGTCCGCCGGCGCGCTCCTCGGCGCGGCGGCGAAATGCGCGATCGTCATGCCCGCCGCCATTGCCAGGACAAAGGCGAGGACGGCGCCGGAGCCGGTCGCGAGCGAGACGAGCGCCGGCCCGGGGCAATAGCCGGCCAGCCCCCAGCCGACGCCGAAGATCGCGGCGCCGCCGAGCAGGCGCGCGTCGACCCCGGTGCGGGTCGGCAGGGACAGGCGATCGGCCAGGAGGGGAAAGCGGGGGGCGCCCTCGGGGGCGGCGCGCTGCTGCCGGCGAAGGAGGCGATAGGCGAGGAAGTGCACCGAGATCGCGCCCGCCATCACGAACGCGAGGCTCGGGTCCCAGCCGCCGGCGACGTCGAGGAAGCCGACGACCTTGGACGGCTGGGTCATGCCGGAGACGCCGAGCCCCACGGCGAACAGCGCGCCGGCGAGCAGCGCGAGCGCGATCTGCTTCATCGCGCCGCTCCGAGCCCATGAAGGCTGACGTAAACGGTGGCGGCCGCGGTCGCCATGAACGTCATGGTGGCGACGAGAGAGCGGAGCGACAGGCGGCTGAGGCCGCAGACGCCATGGCCGCTCGTGCACCCGTTGCCGAGCCGCGCGCCGAGGCCGACGAGCAGCCCGGCGGCGACCAGGAGGCCGAGCGAGCGGCCGCCGCCCGCCGGCGGAAAGGCGGCGGGATGCGCGGCGGCGAGGGCGAGGCCGCCGAGGAGGAGGCCCACGACGAACGCCGCGCGCCAGGCGGTGTCGCCCCGCTCGCGGAAGAGGAGCCCTCCGAAGATGCCGCTGATGCCGGCGACCCTCCCGTTGAACAAGAGGAGGAGCGACGCGCTGAGGCCGATGAGCGCCCCGCCGACGAGCGGGCCTGTCACGGTGAAATCGTACACGATGAGACCTCGTGGGGTGACTCGTGGGGTGACTCGTGGGGTGACCGACCGACAGCATAGCAACGCGCCGCGCCCATCCTCCAGGCGAAGCCAGGCGCGGCGCTCGTGGCCGCGCGGACATGCCGAGATCCGGATCGTCGCGGGCGGTGCGCGGCGGCCCGCGCGCAGCGCGTCGCACACCGCAGGTGGGGCTGGAAGCGGGCGTGTCGCACACGCGGCCGGCGCGGCCGGCGTGGGTGACGTCGAGGGCGAGGATTCTGCCGGGGCCCCGGGGGTGCTGGTGTATACTCATCGGTCGATGGCCCAAGCAGGCTGGGAAGCGGTGGAACCGGCTCCGTCGCGCAGGATTCCCCGGGTCGGGGACATCATCGGCGGCAAGTACCGCGTGGAGCGGGTGCTCGGGCGCGGCGGCATGGGGCTCGTCGTCTCGGCGCACCACGTCTCGCTCCGCCACCGCGTCGCGCTGAAGTTCCTGCTCCCCGAGGGGCGCGCCACGCCGGGCGCGCTCGAGCGCTTCTTCCGCGAGGCGCAGGCCGCGGCGGCCATCGCCAGCGAGCACATCGCGCGCGTCATCGACGTGGGGCAGACCGACGAGGAGCTGCCCTACTTCGTGATGGAGCACCTGAATGGCATCGATCTGGAGGCGCTCGTGGAGACGCGGGGCCCGCTGCCGGTCGAGCAGGCGGTGAGCTACGTGATCGAGGCCTGCGACGCCCTCGCCGAGGCGCACGCGCTCGGGATCGTCCACCGCGACCTCAAGCCGGGCAACCTGTTCCTGGCGAGCCGCGCGGACGGCTCGACCCTGATCAAGGTGCTCGATTTCGGCATCTCGAAGGCGTCGGAGGCCGGCGCGCTCGGCCTGAACGCCAAGCTGACCGCCTCTTCCGTGGTGCTCGGCTCTCCCCGCTACATGTCGCCGGAGCACATCCGCAACACCCGGACCGTGGACGCCCGCAGCGACATCTGGGCGCTCGGCATGACGCTCTATCAGCTCCTGACCGGGCGGCTGCCGTTCGAGAACGAGGCCGTCTCGGCGCTGTTCGTCAGCATCGTGACAGACCCACCCGTGCCGCCGCGCGCGTACCGGCCCGAGATCCCGGTCGAGCTCGAGTACATCCTCCTGATGTGCCTGGAGAAGGACCCAGCGCGCCGCCCGCAGACGGTCGCCGAGCTGGTGTCGCTGCTCGAGCCGCTGGGGTCGGAGCGCGCGCGGCTGACGGCGGCGCGCATCCTGCGCAGGGCCATGGGGAACGAGACCGTGGACGCGCCGCCGCCGCCGGACCGCCCGAGGGTGGTCGATGAGGATGCCCCGACCCTGACCGGGTCGCGCGGCGCCGCGCCGGGGTCGTGGTGCGTCGTGGCCGAGCGGGCGCAGGGGTCGGCGCCGCCCACGCAGCCGTCCGCGGTCGACCCGCCGCCCGCGGTGACGATCGCGGCGTCCGTGCCGCCCGCGGCGGGCGCGCCGCCCGCGGTGACGATCGCGGCGTCCGTGCCGCCCGCGGCGGGCCCGTCGCCCGCGGTGACGATCGCGGCGTCCGTGCCGCCCCCCTACGCCTCCCCCGGCGTCGCGTCGGCCGCGGTGGCGTCGCACCTCGGCGAGCCGCTCGCGCCGACGGCGGCGCCGCCCGAGCGGCACGAGCGCGATCCCGCGGGGGACGCCCGCGGGCGCCGCGGCCGGCGCAGCGCGGCCTTGCCCGCGGCGGCGGCGCTCGCCGTGCTCCTCGGGGGCGCGGCGGCGCTCGCGTGGCTGGGGCGCGGGGCGGCACAGGTCCCGGGCGCGCCGCCCGCCGGCGAGGCGGCCTCGCGGGGCGCGCCGGGCCGGGACGAGCCGGCGGCGATGCCCGCGGCGGACGAGACGCCCGAGGCCTCGCCCCTCCCGCCGTCCGCGATCCTCACGCCCCCTGCGGCGGCCGTGGCCGCCGCGGCGAGCGGCTTCGCCGCGGCCGGCGCCGCGCTCGCGCCGTCGAGCTCGGCGCGGCCCGCGCGCCCGCGCGCCGTGCTGGCGGCGCCGGCGCCGCCAGCGGCCGGCGGCGAGCCGGCGGCGACCGCGACCGGCGGCGAGCCGGCGGCCGGCGGCGACGCGCCGGCGACGAGGGCGGTGCGCCTGCGCGAGCACCGCTAGCGGCGCGGGTCAGCAACCCCGCCAGGGCTCTGCCTCGCGAGCGAAGAGAGATCAACGCAAAGAGCGTAAAGACGCGAAAATGCACAGATTTTGTTCTTCTTGCGCCTTTGCGCCTTTGCGCCTTTGCGTTGAAATCTCCCTCCGGATCCCTGGCGGGCGGGACTAGCGGCATGCCGAGCGCGCCCTCGAGCACGCGCGCGCGCTCTCGGCGGCGCGCTCGCCGGTCTTGCCTCGCGGCGCTTCCCCTCCTCGCGGGCGTGCTGCTCCACGCCCCCGCCGCCCGCGCCGACGGCGAGGGCCAGGCCGACGAGGCCGACCTCCACTTCGAGCTCGGCCGCGACAGCTACAAGAAGGGGCAGTTCCGCGCGGCCCTCGAGCATTTCCTCGCGTCCAACCGGCTCGTGCCGAACCGCAACGTCGTCTTCAACATCGCGCTCACCTACGAGGAGCTGGGCCGCTTCGCGGACGCGCACCGGTACTACGACGACGCGCTCGCGGGCGAGACCGACCCGGAGATCGTCGCCGAGGCGCAGGCCGCGCTCGAGCGGATCGCGCCGCGCGTCGCCGTGCTGCAGATCGTCACGTCGCCGCCGGGGGCCACGATCTACGTCGATCGCAAGGACCTCGGCGCCCGCGGCACGGCGCCGCGCCGGCTCGCCCTGGCCGAGGGCCGCTACCGGATCCTCGTCGAGCTCCCGGGCTACGAGCCCGTGGCGGTCGAGGACACCGCGGTGAAGCTCGGGCAGACCAAGGAGGTGCTCATCGTGCTCCGCCGCATCGTGGGCACGGTCCGGGTGGACGTGCGCGGCGCGAGCGAGGCCACGGTCCACGTCGACAACGAGGGCGCGCCGCCCGCCTGCGCCGCGCCCTGCGACCTCGACCTGCCGCCGGGCCGCCACGTGCTCTATTTCTCGCGCGCCGGCTACCAGGCGGCGCCGCAGCCGCTGACCGTCGCCGCGCACGAGACCGTGCCGATCACGGCGACGCTCAGCCCGCTCACGGGCTCGATCCTCGTGCGCGCCAGCGAGCCCGACGCCCTCGTCGAGATCGACGGCCGGCCGATGGGCTTCACGCCGTCGGTCATCCAGGGCGTCCCCGTGGGCCGGCGCCGGGTGCGCGTCAGCCTGCGCGGCTTCGCGCCCGTCGAGCGGACGATCGAGGTCGCGGCCGGCCAGCAGGCGGCGCTGCGCGATCTCACGCTGGAGCCGATCCGCGAGGTGTCGTCGGCCTCGCGCGTCCTCGAGCGGGTCGAGGACGCGCCCGCCTCCATCAGCGTCATCGAGCAGCAGGAGCTGCGCGCCTTCGGGTACCCGACCATCGCCGAGGCGCTGCGCGGCACGCGCGGCGTCTACCTCTCGAACGACCACGTTGTCTACTCGGCCGGCATCCGCGGGCTCGGCGAGCCGCTCGACTACGGCAACCGGCTCCTCGTCCTCTCCGACGGGCACTCGACGAACGACAACGTCCTCAACGCCTCGTTCGTGGGCTCGGACGCGCGCGACGACCTCCACGACGTGGACCACATCGAGGTCGTCCGCGGCCCGGGCTCGCTGCTCTACGGCACGGGCGCCCTCTCCGGCATCGTCAACCTCGTGCCGCGCGGCCGCGACGAGCCCACGGGCGCGCACGTGGCGGCCGGCACCTACTACGACGGCGTGGCCCACGCGCGCGCCGGGTTCCACGTCAACGCTGGCCCGGACGCGGGCGTGCGGGCGAGCGTCACCGGCGCCCGCTCCGACGGGTTCGACGTGCCGGTCGCCCTGCGCGACCCCCGGGGCGGCCCGCCCGTGCCGATCGCCGAGCGCGCGGAGACCTTCCGGGCCGGCGGCACCTCCGGGCGCGCCTGGTACGGGCCGTTCACGGCGCAGTGGATGTACCACACGCGCGAGCAGCGCATCCCGACGGGTTACGTGGGCACGCGGCTCAACGACCTGGGGACGACCTACGACGACGCGCACATGATGGCCGAGGTGCGCTACGAGCCGCGGCCCGCGCCCGACCTGCAGCTCATGGCGCGCGGCCACGTGAACCGCTTCGTCTGGCGCGGGGTTTACCGGTTCGACGAGGCGACGGTCTTCGAGCAGCAGCACGGCACCTGGCTGGGCGCCGAGCTCCGGGCGGCGTGGACGCCGCTCGCCGGGCTCCGGGTCACCGGGGGCGGCGAGGTCCAGGGGCACCCCGAGGCGACGCTGCGCGGCGTCTTCGCGGACGGGCGCATCCGCACGAAGCGCGAGCCGTTCGGCTTCGGCGCCGGCTACCTCATCCTCGACGGCTCGCCCGCGCCCTGGGTGCGCTTCTCGGCGGGCGCGCGCCTGGACGTCTACAGCACGTTCGGGCCCATCTTCGTCCCGCGCGCCGCGGTCATCTTCCGGCCAGCGCCCGGAGGCGTGCTGAAGATCATGGGCGGGAGCGCATTCCGCGCGCCGAGCGTCTCCGAGCAGTACTACGAGGACGGCGAGACGCAGGTGCCCGCCGTCGACCCCACGGCGGGCCTCACGCTCGAGCCGGAGTCCCTCCATTCCGCCGAGGTCGAGTACACGCAGCGCATCGGCGACGCCTGGATCGCGCTCGGCGCCGTCCACGCGAGCCTGCTGTCGGGCGGGATCTCCCTCGAGGACCACGACGGGCTGCAGCGCTACGCGAACAGCAAGCGAGGCGCGTTCGTCGTGGGGGGCGACGTCGAGCTCCGCCGCGAGTGGCGGCAAGGCTGGATGCTCGCGGCGATGTACGGCTACCAGCGCGCCCAGCGAGGGGGCGGAGGGCGCCTCATCAACGCCCCGGAGCACCTCGCGTCGTTCCGCGGCGTCGTCCCGGTGGTGGAGCGGCTCGCCGCCGCCGGGCTGCGGATCAACCTGGAGGCGCCCCGGCGGATCTCCCGCAGCGCGGGCGGCGAGACCCGGGGCGCCATCGTCGCGGATCTCACGGTGTCCGGCGAGCTCCAGCGCTTTCACACGCGCTACGTGCTCGGCCTCTACAACGCGATGGACACGCGGTACGACTACCCGGCCGCGGAGACCTACCTCTCGTCCACGAGCCGGCAGAACGGCAGGACGTTCCTCGCCGAGATCACGGTCAGCTATCCGTAGCTCAGCCCGCCGGAAATCCCGCCAGAAACACCGGTCGATGACGAGCGGCCGCCGGAAACAGCGGCGGTTTTCATAGCGTGCTCGCGGGCACCGCGATCGTCATGACCGTCGACGCGTACGGCCCGATCGCCGACAACGGCGGCGGCACCTTCGAGAGGACGGACCCGCGACCGATGACAGCAGGCCCCGGGGGGTCGCGCGCCGGCGCGACGTCGCGGACTACTCCCGAGACGAGAGCGACGCGAGCACGCGCGCAGCGACGTCCGCCACGGAGATCTCTTCGTCGAGGTCGCAGAACGTGGCGGGGTCGCGCGTCAGCGCCTCGACGAGCGGCGCGAGGGCCGCAGCGCGCGCCTGCTCGACCTTGTCGAGCGCCACGACCCGGAGCACCGGCAGCGCGTCGCCGAGCAGCGTACGCAGCGCGTCGGTTGCCCCTTCGTCGGCCGGCAGGTGGCGCAGGGCTGTGACGCGCACCGCCTGCGGCGCGCCTCGATCGGTCGCAACCTGCACCAGCACCCGGGCCCCGTCGCGGCCGGCGGCGACGAGCTTCGTGGCCGCGACCTCGCGGTCGAGAAACCCCTCCGACCGGAGGCCGGCCTCCAGCGCACCGAGGTCGTCCGTCACCATTGCTTCCATCCCGGCAAGCTCCAATCGCAGACAAGCTGGGGCCCCGAGGGGCTGAACTTGAGACTCACGTGCTTGCCCCATGTCCCGGTCATGACGCGCCCGTCCGACGTGATGACGAGCGCCTTCGATTGCGCCTCGCCGTGATAAACGCGCGCGCCGTCGGGCGTCTGGCCGGTGTAGTCCGCCGTCCAGCCGGTCCGCTGCTTGAGCTCCGCGGCGTGAGTCTCGAAGTACTTGGCCTTTTCGGCCTGCCCGCCGGGCGCCTGGGCCGTCTGCTTGAAAAGGTCGGGGCCCGTCTGCGGTCCCGTCTGCGCGGCGGGCGCCTTCGCGGCCGGCGTCGTCTTCGGCGTTTCGACCTTCGGCGTTTCGACCTTCGGCGCCTCGACCTTCGGCGTCTCGACCTTCGGCGCCTCGACCTTTGGCGTCTCGACCTTCGGCGCCTCGACCTTCGGCGGCTTCACCGTCGGGTCGACCTTCGCCGGCGGCTTGCTCTGGTCGCCCCCCCCCGACTTCACGTCGGACGAGCGCCTCGGCAGCTTGAGGTTGCCCCCGCCGCCCCCGCGGGCCCAGCTATAGGCGCCGCCGAGGATTTTGCCGGCGACCATGCCCAAGGCCACGCCCGCGAGCGCGTGCTGCACGTAGTTGGCATAGTTGACACGCGCCTGCCACATGGTCTCGGTGGTCTTCGGCGCCGACCCCCGGCAGATCGTGGTGGGCGCGATGATCAGCCCGCCCGCCCCCCAGTAGTACGCGAAGGGGTGCGATCCGTCGGCCGGCTTGGGCGCCGCGGCGACCGCGGCCTTCGCCTCGGCGTGGCTCTGGTAAATGGTCTTGTTGATGGGCGTCGCGCGGTCGATGGTGAAGTCGACGTCCGATTCGGGTACTTTGATGCCCGGGCCGCCGGGCGTCATGTTGCCGACGTAGAGCATGAAGCCGTTGAGCCAGATGGTGTACCCGGCGGCGGTGATCGAGCGATCGACCCACTGTGGGTAGTCGGTAGGGCCGCTGATGATCTCGACGTCGATGTACGTCGGGCCCTGCTTGGGCGCCGGCTGCCGCGCGATCGCCGAAGGCGCCGCGCCGATCGGCCCCGCATGCCTCCCGGCGCTGACCGCCTCGGCCGCGCGGTCTGCCTCGCGCTCGGCCGCGTCGCCCGGCTCGCTGACGCGTCCGGCGGACCGTACACCCGCGCCCTGCTGCACGACGTGCGTCAGCTCGTGGGCGAGCAGCTTGCGCCCCGCCAGCGAGTCGGGGGCGTACTCGCCGCGGCGGAACGCGATGTCGTGCCCCACGGTGAACGCCCGCGCGTCGAGCGCGCGCGCCGAGGCGTCGGCCCGCGCGTCGGCGTGCACGCGGATGCGGCTGAAGTCGTGGCCGAAGCGCTGCTCGAAGTGCGAGCGCACGCTGTCGGGAAGCGGCCTGCCCGGGCCCGAAAGCCCGGCCGCCGCCGGCCCGACACCTGGCGACAGGGCGCCCTGATCGGGCTGCGCCGCGGGGCCGAGCGACCGAAGGGCGTCGTCGGGTTGCGTCACCGGGCCGGCCGCCCGCGCCGCGAAGGGCCGCGCGGGCGCGGCGGCCTTGCGGAAGACCGTCGAAGGCGTCGGCGGGTCCTTCGCGCGCGCGAGTCTTGCGTGGTGCAGCATCGTCCCCCCTCACGTCTGAGTGTAGCGAGCGCCCGGGCCCCCACGCAACGCCCTCGCGGACGAATCGGCCGGCGACGTGAATGCCGTCGTTTCAGGTTGAAACGGTCGCGCGGCACGCATTCAGCCGAGCCGCGGTGGCCGCGAGCCCGTTGCGCCGTTGTTGCTCAACCCGCGCAGGGGTGGCTCGTCGCGCGAAGCCGAGGAGCGCTGGAGCTCAACGGAGGCGCGCCATCGGCTTGCTCGCCGGGGCTGATCGGGGTCGACGCCTCGTAGAAACCGCTGGTCGACGCCGCGCGCTGCGCCCTGGCATGAGCGCTGCAACACGTAAAAACACAAATCAGATGAACGTCAACCGACTTGCTTGCATGCCCGGTACATCTCTCTCGCCGAGGACTCCATGAAGATTGATGAACGCAGTCTCCAATCCAGGATCTGGCAGCTCGCTGCTGCAGCAGCGGGCGTACTGTCTCTCGTCGCCTGTGGGACGGAGGAGAGCACGGCCGAGCCAGCGCTCGACGAAATTGGCGTGGCCTACGAGGGGCTGAGCTCCCACTGGGGCTGGGCCCACACGGACCACGCGAACCCCTATACGAACCGCTGCGTGAACGATGCCGCCAGCAGCATCAACGCGCTCTATGACCCGAACTATGTCATGGCCTATCGCAGCGGCAGCGACGCCTGCAGCGCATATGCGCCCACGACGGGCGCCGGGCTCATTCATCACCAGGGCATCCAGCGGCTCGCGCGTGACTACAACTATCTCCTGGTGACGACCTCGGTTCAGGGGGGCGCGCGCCCGGGCTTCGAGGTCGTGCGCCTCGGATCGCTGAGCAACAACCCGTGGCTCTTGGGTCGGAACGCTTCTCCCTCCCGGCTCCCGTCCTGCAGCGACGCGATCGTGCGCTACCAGCCCGACGACTCAGGGATGCCGTACGATCACTCGGGCGGCCTTCAGGTGAACGGCGATTACGTCATCGTGCCGTTCGAGAAGAGCGACGATCAGGCGACGGCGGGCTTTCGCGTCGCCAGGGTGTCGACCCCCTCGAACCCCCAGTGGAGCCCGCTGGTCTTGCGAGCGCGCGGTCAGACGGTCAACGCGGGAGCGGCGAGCCTCACGCTGCTCTCCTCGGGCCGCTACCTCGCGCTCGTCTTTGGCCACGACTCGGACGACGTCGAGGTGTTCGTGTCCTCGGAGGCGGCGATGCCCTACTTCGGCAGCTCGACCTCCACCTGGGTGTCTCAGGCGAGCGCCTCGACGCCCTTTGGCGGCGCGGATTATCAGGGCCTGCAGCTCGTGACCCAGTGCGACGGTCAGCTCTTCGTCGCCGGCACGCACAGGAACAAATGGTATGACGAGGACTGGGTCGACCTGTGGCGTGTGGACCTCGGCGAGACCTTCGTGCCTAGCTTCACCAAGGTGGCCAGCCGACACATGTCGTGCAGCAGCTCGGCCACGGGCAACAAGCGCTACTGCGCGTTCGACGCAGGGGCCGGGATCTATGTGGATCCAGACGGCGAGATCCTGCTTTATGGGGTGGAGCACTACAACGACGCCTACCCGGGCACGACACGCGCGGTCAAGGTGCGCGAGTTTCCGTAGACCCTGCGGTCTTCACAGGCCCCACCGCGCGGACGCGTCGAACAGAGGCTCGGGGCGGTGCGGCCGGCATCTCCGGCGCTCCGGTCCCGGCGGCGGAGCGCCTCCCGAGGCACGCCCTGTCCGCCCCCCGCGCGGGAACCGTCGCATCGATGTACTGTCGCTCCCCTCGCATGCCCCCCGTCCGCCCCCGTTCGCGCTCCCGCCGCCCTGCCGTCCGGCCGGCGCCCGCGGCCGCGCCGACCGCCTCCCCTCGCCTCGCCGGCGCCGTCCTCGCCGGCGCCGCGCTGCTGCTCGCCGCCGCGAGCGCCCGGGCCGATGGCCGCGACAGCGTCGAGGGCACCGAGACGAACGCGCTCGTCGAGAAGGAGCACCGCATCGCGCTCCGCCTCGACCGCGGGCACGCCGAGCTCGTCGTCCAGCGCACCGTCCATAACGGCGGCCCGCGCCGCGATCAGGCGCTCTTCCTGCTCAACATACCGCAAGGCGCGGTCGCCACCGGGCTCGCCTCGCTCGGGCTCAAGGGCGGACGACCGTCGTGGCGCCGCGCGGACCTCATGGAGGCCGAGGCCGCCGCCGCGAAGTACATGAATCTCCCCGGGGTCGAGGGCTTCTCTCCCAAGGATACGGCGCTCCTCTCGTGGCGCTCGCAAGGCTTCCTCGCGCTCCACGCCTTCCCGTGCGCGCCCGGCCAGCCCAGGACCGTCGAGTACACCCTCCGCATGCCCACGGCCTACCGCGAGGGCCGCCATCACCTCACCTTGCCGCGCGTGGGGACCGAGACCCTCGCCGCCACCGTCGTGGTCTCCGCGGCGCGCCCCGGAGATCGCCTGTTCCTCGACGGGAAGCCCATCTCCCCCGGCGCCACCTTCCAGCTCGCGCAGGACGAGACCGATCTCGCCCTCGCCCCGCGCCCCTCGCTCGCGCTCGACGGCGCCTTCTCCTCCTCGCTCCTCGGCAGCGGCCGCGAGCTCGTCGCGCTCCGCATCGACGCTCCGCTCCGCCTCTCCGAGCCGCCGCGCAACGCCCGCGTCGTCGTCCTCCTCGACGCCTCGCGCTCGCTCCCCGAGCGCGACGGCGCCGCGGCCCTCGCCGCCGCCCGGGCTTATCTCTCCCATCTCGACGGCTCCCTCGTCGAGGTCCTCACCTTCGACCGCGAGGTCCGCCCGCGCCACGGCCGCTTCGTCCCCGCCGCCCGCGCCGCCGCCGACCTCGGCACGCTCGTCCTCCCCCGGCGCAACGGCAGCCGCCTCGACGACGCCCTCGCCCGCGCGGACGCCCTGCTCGCCGCGACGCCCGTGGGCCTCCCGCGCCGCATCCTCGCGCTCACCGATCTCCGCACCCGCTCCGCGCTCACACCCCGCCGCCTCGGCGCGATCCTCAAGAGCGGCGCGCTCGTGCACGTCGGCGTCATCGGCGAGGGCGCGCCGGGCCTCACGCGCAACGAGCACCCCTTCGCCGCCCCGGTGCGCGCGACCGGGGGGCTCGTCTGGACGGCGCGCGCGAGCGCCAGGCCCGGCGACGCCGGCGCCATGCGCCGCGTTTACGAGGAGTGGGTTCGCCCGCTCCGCATCGACCGCCTGGACGTGCGATTGCCCGGAGCCGGCCTTTCGCAGGTCGCCTTCGGCGAGCAGCTGCCCGAGGGCGACGGCCTGGAGCTGCTTCGCCTCCACCGCGGCCGGGCCGCGCGGGCGGTGCTGACCGGCGAGCTCTGGGCGCGGCCCGTGCGGCGCGTGTTCACGCCGGACCCGGCGCACGGCCGGCTCTGGTCCGCGCTCGTGTTCGGCTCCGAGCTCCTCGAGTCGCTCACCGAGCCGGAGATGGCCGCCCTCGCCTTCCGCGGCGGCGCCGTCTCGCCCGTGACGAGCTACGTCGCGAGCGCGCCCGGAAAGCGTCCCAGGGCCGTGAGCCTGGGAGGCGGCACGGGAAGAGGCGCCAGCACCCACGAGGGGCTCCGGCGCGGCCTTGGCCACGGCGGCCCGACGGGGAGCGGGAGCGCGTTCGACCATCGCGCGTACCTCCGCGCCGCGCTGCAAAAGGCGTTCGGCGGCTGCCCGCCGGGTCCGAAGAGCGCGCGTGTCACGCTCGAGACCACGGTGGACGAGGTGGTCGACGTCCCCGCGGTCAGGCTCGCGGGGAGGCACGCCGCGGCGGTGCGCCAGTGCCTCGGCGAGGCCGCGTGGTCGCTCGCGCTCCCGGGGGAGTTCAGGGAGCAGCTCGCCCGCTATGAAATCGAGGTCTCTCGCTGAAGCGCCTGTCCGGCGTCTGCCCTACCCGGCGCCGACGAGGATGGACGAGAGAACCATGTCTCGGCGTCGCGGAGGTTCAATCCTCGCTCGATCGCCGAGATCGGCGTTCTCGACTACTCGTCGAGGGAGACCTCACGAAGCGGATCGCCTCCATCGATGTAAAGGCGGCCCCCCTCGCGCAAGGCTCTGCGAATCCGCTGCCTGGCGATATGCCCAGCCTCCGGGTGGCGGCCGTCGAGCGCGCCAACCCGAACAGCGAACGCAATGTCATAAGGCCCCTCCCCCTCCTCCAGCTCGAATTCCTCGATCGCCACATGGCGAAAGCTTAGATGGCCAGAGGCCAGCTCGGCCGCCGATCCCGCCATCGCCTGTGCGATCGCCTTGGCCGAGCGGTCGATCGCCAGAACATGCCCCTCGCCGATCCGCCTGGCGACGGCGCGCGCCGCGACGCCTGGGCCGCAACCAATCTCCAGGACACGAAGCCCCGGCCTCAACGGCAGGGCGTCCACGATCGCCGCAAGTCTGGGCGACAGATCACGGGGCATCCGGGTCGACCTTGCGGGCTGGCCGCGGGCTGAAGGCTTGTGCCGCGAGCGCCGCGGCCGCCGCGAGCTTGTGCTTCGCTTGCCACGGCGGCCCGATGGATCGACCCATCGCGTGCAGGAAAGCGTCGGCGTCCTCGAGGCCGAGCGCCGCCGCCGCTTCGCGAAACACGCGCTCGCGGTCGTACCAATGCACGGACCAGCCGCGCGCCTCGGCGGCGGCCGCGAGGGCCTCGCGGTACATGACGGAGTCGGCGACGGTCTGCGCGCGATTGTCGGCGATCCGCTCCTCGGTCGTCGGCGGGAGCGCGGGGCACACGCGGATCGCGATGCTCGCGATCGGCGCGGGCACCGCTGCGGCCAGCGCCTCGAGGCCCTGGCGCGCGCCGCGCGCGGCGGACTCGCGCACGCGGTCGACGAGCGCCACGGCGTCGGCGAGCGCGATCGGCCGCGCCCACGGGCTGTCGAGGTAACGGCCGACCGCCCACGACCCTTCGTGGTGATGCGGGTGCGTCGGCAGACCGGGATCGGTGAGGTCGACGCGCCGGCGATCGAGGAGCTCCCCGCCGGGCGCGACAGTGACGAGCACCGCCGCGTTGCCGTGCTCGGCGACGCCGACGGTCGCGGCTCGCTGCGTGCGCTCTCTCGCCATGTCTTCCTCCTTCGCGCGCACGTCCTTCGGGCGGTTCCCTCGCTCACGCCCGCCCGGACAACCCTCCGTCGATGGCTCGACCGAAGCCGCCGGGCCAGGTCTGTCCCGATCGTCGCCTTTGGCGATCTCCCCCACGGAAAGTCTCACGGATCGGCGCTGCGCCGCAAGACCGAAACGCTGGGCCGAACGTCCCGAGGGGCGAGGCCAACAGCCTGCTAGTCGCAGCCGGGCGGAGCGGACAGCCCGATCAGCGAGAAGAACGTGTCGAACGTGTTGTCTTCAAAGCAGTTGCCGTGCGTGTCCGGCAGGGTGAGCAGCGTCAGGTCGCTCGCGACGAAGGAGAAAGGGTTCTCGGCGGGCGGCCCTGGGTTCAGGCCGTTGTCCGTCGCCGTGTTGCCTGCCACGTAATTGTCGCGGGCGTCCTGGTCCAGCAGGTAAGGAACGCTGAGGGACGGATCCGCCTGGCAATCGCGGCCCGGAGCGCCGCTGACCAGCACACAGTAGTCAGCGATGGCGATGCCCGTGAGATCGTTGCCGAAGACGTGGTTGCCCGAGATCTCCGACTCGTCCACGCCGACATAGAGGATGCCCGACCCGGGCGGGACGGACGCGAGGATGCTCCCCGGCCGCGCCGTGTTCGGCCTGTTGTTGTCGTACACGTAGTTGCCGCGAGCGTTGATCCGCTTGGCGCCCGCTCGGACGTCGAAGATGCCCGGCAGCAGCAGGACCGAGATCCCCACGGAGTTGTCCCTGACCACGTTGTAGAGCAGATCGATATCGTCGCTGTTCGACGCTTCGAAGCCGTTGGTGTTGTCCTCGACCAGGTTGTGCGTGGCCAGGACGCGCTCGGAGGTCTCGATCCAGATGCCGCTGTCGTTGGCCCCCGTGGCCTTGCTCAGCGCGATCAGCCCGTTGCGCGATCGCGTGGGAAAGATCCCGTAATTCTTGTTGTTGTCCGAGTGGACGTCCACGATCCGGAAGCCGTCGACGCGCTCCGTGAACAGGCCGTTGTTGGAGAAGTCGCGGATGGTGATGCCCCGGATCTCGACGTCGTACAGGACCGGCTCGCTCTCGGTCATGGCGCTGTCGATGCCGGGCTTGAGCGCGAACGGCGGCGCCATGCTCTCGTGGCAGCCCATGCAGTCGTTGCGCTCGCTGGGCACGACGACGATCCCGTTGCGCTGGCTGCCGGCGTTCTCGAGGACGACGCGCTCCGTCGGCCTGTTCAGCCCGATGAGCGAGATGCCGCTCTTGTTGATGATCAGGCCGTTGGTCGCGTCGGCGGTCTCCCGGTACACGCCTGGCAGGATGAGGATCCTGGCCCCGTCGGCCGCCTGGTCGATGGCGTTCTGGATCGACTGACCCGGGCGGACGACGAGGGTCTGGCGCCCGTGCCGGCCGACCGGGAGCCGTCCCTCCTCCACCGCACCCCAGCCATGGGCGTTCCAGAAATCGCCGTCGTGGTCATTCGCGTGACACCCCTGGCAGCCGTCATTTTCTTCCAATGCGAGCATCGGCACATGCTGCGAGGCCGGATCCGCCAGCAACTCGTCGGAGGCTTGGGCCTGCGCAGGTACGGAGCCTGCGGCAGCTGCGCCCAAGGCGGCACAAAAGAGGGCGAGTACGTCGCGATGGCACTTCATGGAGCTCCTTCCTCTGGATGATGGAACAGCGGCCTACCTCCAGAGATACGCCGGAGCCAGGAGCGATCTGACAATGAGGAAGACGAGACGGCCGCGCCCGACGCTGCGCTGGGCGGACCGCCCTCAGTCGATCGCGAACGTCGACAGGCGGGCGGCGCCACGGAACACGAGGTAGACGTCGCGTCGCCCATAAGCGCCGTCGAGCTCGGCGGTCGCGGTGACGTAGGCGTACACGTCCCCCGTGCTCGGCACGACGGCGGTCCCGACCCGCTTGCCGCGGACCGGATCGTCGAGCCGGATCTCGACGAGCGCGTCGCCCGCCTCGGCGCGGGCGAACCCGCCGCTGAAGTGGCTGGCGCCGCTGCCCAGCTCCACATCGGAGAAGCGGATCCAGTCGCCCGCGGTTGCGCCCACGGCGTCGCCCCACTCCATGCTCTCGTCGACGAGCTCGACGCCGGCGTAGTCGTCGAAGTCGACCGCCCGCGTCTCGCGGGCGAGGTCGCGCGCCGGGATGTGCTCGCCGCGCACGCGCACGGTCGTGCGCTTTCGGATGTCCGCCGAAGACGAGCCGACCATCAGCTCGACGCCGGCCGCCTCGAGGACCCAGCGGCCCCGGGTCACGTCCCAGTGGGCGAGGTCGGAGGCCGCGAAATCGAGGTCGACCGTCCGCTTCTCGCCCGGCGCGAGGTGGACCCGCCGGAACGCCCGCAGCTGCTTGGCGGGCTGCGGATCGCGCGACGACGGCTGGCGGCTGTAGAGCTGAACGACCTCGTCGCCGGCCCGCAGGCTCCTGTTCGTGACGTCGACGCGCACCGAGATCGTGTCGCCGGCCTGCACCGACCGGGCGCTCAGCTGGAGGTTGTCGTACCCGAAGGTCGAGTACGACAGCCCGTACCCGAACGGATAGAGCGGATCGCCGTCGAAGTAGAGATACGTCCTCCGGGCCTTGATGATGTCGTACTCGAGGATGTCCGGCAGGTCGTCCGCCGAGCGATACCAGGTCTGGGTCAGCCGCCCGGCAGGGTTGTGGTCGCCGAAGAGGACGTCGGAGATGGCATGGCCGGTCTCCTGGCCCGCGTGGGTCGTCCACAGGATGGCGGGCACGTGCGACTTCTCCCACGGGATGGTCATCGGATAGCTGGTCTCCAGCACGACGATGGTGCGCGGATTGGCGGCGAGCACCGCCCGTACCAGCGCGGACTGCCCCTCGGCCAGCGCCATCGTCGTGCGGTCATGATCCTCCCGCCCGTTGATGAACGGCATGCTGCCGACGACGACCACGGCGGCATCGGCGCCTGTCGCCGCGCGCACGGCTTCGTCGACGCCGCTCCGGACCACGTCGACCTCGAAGCGCGCCGCGTCGGCCGCCTCGGTCGCGGTCAGGGCGAGCGCGCCGTCCTCGGCGATGGTCAGGTAGACCTCGGGGCCGGCCCAGTCGAACGCCTTCTCATAGCCGGCGTAGCGGATGACGTGCGTGCCGTCGCCCTGCGGCTCGAGGACGAACTGCTGCTGGACGAACCAGTCGTACGGCTGGGCGGCGCGGTTCGCGAAGTTGGCGCCGAAGTTGAAGCGGTCGACCACCTTGCCGTTGGCCGCGCTCCGCAACGTGACGATGCCCTGCCCCCAGTCGAACACGTCGAACTCCTCGGTGGGACCCGCGCTGGCCGCGCTGACGCGGAGGATGTCCCCGTCGTCGTCCGCGCCGGCGGTCACGTAACGGCCGCTCGCGACGTCGCGCAGCACGATCCGGTCCACGCCCTCGCTGGAGAGGACCGTGGCGCCGCCGAGCCGCTCGCGGATGCCGTCCAGGGGCGTGACCCGGTACGGGAGCGCCCCGGAGTACCAGTCCGTGTAGAGCGTGTCCGCGAGCGGCCCGACGACCGCGATCCGCCGCGTGGCCGACGGGTCCAGCGGCAGGAGGCGACGCTTGTTCTCGAGCAGCACCATGGCCTCGTCGGCGGCCCGGCGGGCCAGCTGGCGGTGCGCCGGGCTGTCGATGACGTCGGGCCCGATGCCGGCATAGGGGCCCCCCTCCGGATCGAAATCGCCGAGCCGGAGGCGGACGGAGAGGACGTGCTCGACGGAGGCGTCGATGTCCTCCTCGGCGAGGAGCCCTTGCGCGAGCGCCGAGCGGAGGATCTCGATCGTAGGCGCGCTGTCGTTGTTGTCGACGGTGAAGCTGTCCACGCCGGCCAGGAGCGTCGCCGCGAAGGCCTCCTCGCTCGTGGCGAAGTACCGCTGCGAGCTGGTCAGGTTGGAGGGGGCCCAGGCGTCGGACACGTTGTAGAGCGTCTTCTGCGTCCAGCTCCGCACGACGTCGCCGACATCGGGGTTGACGGTGGCGGGCCTGCCGTTGACCAGGTTATACGAGGTCATGACGCCGGTCACGGCGTCGGCGGCGATGGGCATCTTGAAGGCCAGCTCGTCATACTCGTGCTTCACGCGCGGGCGCAGGTTCGACGACGTGGTGTCACGGCGGATCTCGTTGTTGTTGGCGAGGAAGTGCTTGATGACCGGCGCGGTCTTCAGGTAGAGCGGGTCGTCCCCCTCGAGGCCGCGCCCGTAGGCGGTGGCGATCGCGCCGGAGAGGAGCGGGTCCTCGGAATAGCCCTCCTCGTTGCGCCCCCAGCGCGGGTCGCGCAGGAGGTTGACCACGGGCGCCCATACCTGCAGACCCCAGACGCGCGGGGCGAGCGCGTGATAGCCGCGAACCTCGTCGCCGACAGCCTCGCCGACCCGCAGGATGAGTTCCGGGTTCCAGGTCGTCGCCAGGCCGATCGCCTGCGGGAACACCGTGCCGGTCGCCGTCACGACGGCGCCGCCGTTGTCGCGATCGGTCGACCAGCCCACTCCATGCAATGCCTCGGTGCCGGCCTTGAAGTCCGGAATGCCGAGCCGCGGAATGGCAGGCTGGAACTGATGCAAGAGCGAGAGCTTCTCGTCGAGCGTGAGCCGGCCGAGGAGGTCGTGGACGCGGACCTCGATCGGCAGACCGGGGTCCTGGAACGGCAGCGTGTCAGCCGCGCTCGAGGCCGAGGGGTGAAGCGCCAGCGCGAGCGCGAACGGAACGGAAGCAGCAATTAAGCGAAATCTCTTCATCGATCGTCTCCTTTGGGGCCGCGTGCCGTGGCTCAGCCCTTCTCTTCCAGCGTGATGACCAGCGCGCCGCCGGCCGCCCTGACCAGCGCTCCCCGCGGGTGCTCCGCGCTCTCCCCGCCTTCGACGCCCACGACGCGGCGGTTGACGAGGAGAACGTTCCAGGCCCCCGGGGCGCCCGCGGCCTCCACCCGCACCACCGGGCCGCGCCGGGACGTGGTGAACGTCGTGACCGCGTCCCCGTCGGCGCCCGGGATCACCGTGGCGACGCTGGCGCCGTCCGCCGGCTCGTACACGCGCAGCGTCACCCCATTCGCATGGTCGTAGTCGGGGCGGTCCTCCACCGCGCCCTCGGGGATCACCGCCCCCGGCCGCACGAGCAGCGGCACGCTGTCGAACCCGTGGCGCTCGCGCACCCAGCGGCCGCCCTCGACGCGCTCCCCCGTGAGGTAGTGCGTCCACACGCCGCGCGGCACATAATAGGAGAGCTCCCCGTCGGCGGAGAAGACGGGCGCCACGAGCAGGTCGTCGCCCAGCATGTACTGCCGCTCCAGGTGCGTGCAGGCCGGGTCGTCCGGGAACTCGACGACCATCGCGCGCATCATCGGCAAGCCCTCGCCGTACGCCTGCCGCGCGGCCCCGGCCAGGTAGGGCATCAGCCGCATCTTCAGCCGGCTGAAGCGCCGCAGCACCTCCACCGACTCCTCGTCGAACAGCCATGGCACCCGGTAGGAGCGGCTCCCGTGCAGCCGGCTGTGCGACGACAGCAGCCCGAACACGATCCACCGTTTGAACAGCGCCGGGTCGGGGGTGCCCTCGAACCCGCCGATGTCGTGGCTCCAGAAGCCGAAGCCCGACATGCCGAGCGACAGGCCGCCCCGCAGGCTCTCCCCCATCGCCTCGAACGTCGACTCGCAGTCGCCGCCCCAGTGCACCGGGAACTGCTGCCCGCCCGCCGTGGCCGAGCGGGCAAACACGACCGCCTCGCCCTCGCCGCGCCGCTCGCGCAGGAGCTCGAACACCGTCTGGTTGTAGAGGTAAGCGTAGTAGTTGTGCGCGCGCTCCGGGTCGGACCCGTCGTGGTAAACGACGTCGGTGGGGATGCGCTCGCCGAAGTCGGTCTTGAAGCAGTCCACGCCCATGTCGAGCAGCGCGTCGAGCTTTTCGGCGTACCACGCGCGGGCCTCGGGGTTGGTGAAGTCGACGACGGCCAGGCCCGGCTGCCACAGGTCCCACTGCCACACGTCGCCGTTCGAACGCCGCAGCAGGTAGCCGCCCGCCCTGCCCTCCTCGAACAGCGGCGAGCGCTGCCCGATGTAGGGGTTGATCCAGACGCAGATGCGCAGGCCGCGCGCCTTGAGCCGGCGCAGCATCCCGCGCGGGTCGGGGAAGACGCGCGGATCCCACTCGAAATCGCACCACCGGAACTCGCGCATCCAGAAGCAGTCGAAGTGGAACACGCTGAGCGGCAGGTCCCGCGCGGCCATCCCGTCGATGAACGAGGAGACGGTCGCCTCGTCGTAATCGGTGGTGAACGAGGTGGACAGCCACAGCCCGTACGACCAGACCGGCACCCGCGCGGGCCGCCCGGTGAGCGCGGTGTACTTGCGCAGGATCTCCCTCGGCGTCGGCCCGTAAATGAGGAAGTAGCGCATCGATTGGCCCTCGACGCTGAACTGCGTCCGCGCCATCGCCTCCGAGGCCACCTCGAACGACACGCGCCCGGGGTGGTCGACGAACACGCCGTAGCCCGCGTTGGTGAGGAAGAACGGCACGTTCTTGTACGCCTGCTCGCTGGACGTGCCGCCGTCGGCGTTCCAGATGTCCACGGCCTGCCCGTTCTTGACCAGCGGCCCGAACCGCTCGCCGAGGCCGTACACGAAATGGTCCACGCCGAGGTCGAGCTGCTCGCGCACGTAATGGCGGCCGTCGTCGGTGTCGATGATCGCCATCGCCTTGTGCGCGCTGCCGGTGAGGCGGCGGCCCCCGGCCAGGAAGTCCAGCCTCCACCCCTCGCGGCGCCCGATCCGCACCGACAGCGCGCCCGAGGTCAGCGTCGCCGCGTCGTCGTCCACCGTCGCCTCCCCGGTCGGGTCGGCGGCAAGCTCGAACGCCGGGCCGCGCGGCCGCTCGCCCGCGAAGTGCGTGATGGTGACGCCGATGACGTCCGGCATCGGGGACGCGCAGGAGACGGTCACCGCCGGGCCCTTGAGCAGGTCGCCGCGGTGCCGGATCCGCTGGACGGGCGCGTGCACGACGAGCGACGCCGGCCCTGCGTCGATGTCGAGGACCTCCGCCGGGTGAGCCGCGTGCACGCCCTTGCGCATCATCCAGTAACCGTCGCTGAACTTCATTCCTTGATCGCTCCTGCGGTGAGCCCGCGCGATAACGTGCGCTGGAAGATGAGAAAGAAGACGACGGTCGGCAGCAGGCCGAGCAGCGCGGCGGCGCTGGACATGGTGGCGTCCATCAGCCGCTGCCCTTGCAGCACGCCGAGCGCGACCGAGACCGTCTGGTTGTCGTTGGAGATGAGAAAGATGAGGGGGATCAGGAACTCGTTCCAGGTCCAGATGAAGAAGAAGACGAGCATCACGGTCAGCGTGGGCCGCACGACCGGCACGACCACCCGCCACAGGATCTGCCACCGGCTCGCGCCGTCGATCCGCGCCGCGTCCAGCAGCGGCCGGGGGAACGACGACATCACGGACGACAGCAGGTAGGTGCCGAACGCGCTCTGGATGACGGTGAACACGATGACGACGCTGATCCGGGTGTCGTAGAGCCCGAGCTTGTTGGCCAGGGTGTACAGCGGGTAGACCAGCGACTCCTGCGGCAGCGTGTTGGCCATCAGCAAGAGGACCAGCACCGACATCCGGAGCTTGATCCGGCCGATGCCCAGCGCGTAGGCGTTCAGCACCGACAAGACGACCGCGAGCACGGCCACCGAGCCGCTGATGAGCAGGCTGTTGAAGAGGACACGGCCGAAGCCGACGCGCTCCCAGAAGTCTCTGATGCCCTCGATATGGAAACCCTCTGGCGGGGCGAGCGGGCCGTTCTCGGTGTACTCCTCCGGCGTCTTCAGCGCGTTGAAGACCACCACGGCGAACGGGATCAGCATGATACCGGCCAGCGCGCTCAGCGCCGCCAGCACCGCGTAGGCCGACGGGCCCCGGCGGCGCCGCCGCGGCCGGCGCCGCGCGGGCGCGCTCACCGGGCTCTGGGCCAGCGTCGCGGTCACGGCTCTTCCCCCAGCTCACGGCCCTGCAGCCGCAGGAAGGCGATGGTGAGCGCGAGGATGATCAGCGTCAGCACGGTGGCGATCGCCGAGCCGTAGCCGACGTCGGTCTTCTCGAAGAAATGGACGTAGGAGTAGTAGGACGGCACGTTCGTCGCGCCTCCCGGGCCGCCCCTGGTGAGCACGAAGATGTGCGGGAACGCCTTGAGCGCCGCGATCGTCGTCCACAGCAGCACCACGAAGATCTCGGGCTTGATCTGCGGGATCGTGACGTGCCAGAAGCGCTGCGCCCACGAGGCCCCGTCGATCTCGGCCGCCTCGTACAGCGAGGGGTCCACGCGCTGGAGCCCGGACATGAAGATCACGAGGGGGAATCCGATCTGGATCCAGACCATGACCCCCATGACGCTCCACAGCGCGGTGGCGGGATCGCCGAGCCAGTCGTGCGCGAGCGCGCCGAGCCCGATCGCGGTCAACAGGTCGTTCACCGCGCCGTTCTCGGGGGCGAGCAGCCAGCTCCAGACGATGCCCGCGATGACGATCGGCAGGACCTGCGGCAGGTAGATGCAGGCGCGCAGGACGCTGGCGGCGCGCGGGCCGAAGTGCCGGTCGATCAGGTCGGTCAGGGCGGACGCCAGCACGAGCCCGATCATCGTCGGGAGGATCGCCATCCCGACGATGACGAGCACATTGTGACGGAACGACGCCCAGAACTCGCCGTCCGTCGCCAGCTCCCGGTAGTTGTCGAGCCCCACCCACGTTGGGGTGCCGACACCGGCCCACTCGGTGAAGCTGGTCCCGAGGTTCATCAGGAACGGCGCCCCGATGATCCCCGTGAACAGCAGGAGTCCGGGGATCAGGTAGGGCAGGTACGCGAGCCCGTCACGCCCTGTCGCGCTGCGTGTCGTCACCTGGGCAGCCCGCTGTCGTAGCTCTTCTGGAGGCCGCCGAGCACCGATTGCGGCGGCTCGCCGTTCATGAGCTTCTGGGTATGCGAGACCCACTGGTCGTAGAAGCCCGGGACCGGCCAGTCCGGGTAGTACGCGAGGCCGCTCGACTGGGCGAGGGTGTTGAAGCCGTCGATGAGCTTCTTGGCCCTGGGCTCGGTGATGGCCGAGCTGTCGGCCGCCACGGGGACGCCGCCGGCGTTGCCGAGGATGTTCTGGATCTTCTTCTTCAGCGTGATGTCGATGAAGTCGTAGGCCAGCTGCTTGTTCTTCGCTCCCGCCGGGACGACCCACAGGTTGCCGCCCGAGCCGAGGGTCAACCTGGCGCCGGGCCACGCGAAGGTATCCCAGTCGAATTTGGCCTCCTTGGCCACGCGCCCGAACCACCACGTCCCGGAGAACATCATCGGGAACTTGCCGCTCATGAAGCCCACGCCGGCGTCCTCGGCCTTGGTGCTGACCGAGCTCTTGGCGATGTAGCCCTTGGTCACCCAGTCGGCGAACGTGGTCGCCCCGTGCGTCCAGGCCGGGTCGGTGAAGTCGGTCTTGCCGGTGTAGCGCTGGAACGCGCTCACCCACGGCGAGTCGGCCTTGTCCAGCGCGAGCTGGTAGACGTACTGCTGCGCCATGTACTCGGCGCCGGCGTTGGCCAGCGGGGTGACGCCCTTGGCGACGAACGCGTCCAGCGCCTTGGTGAGCTCGTCGAACGTGGTCGGGACCTCGACGTCGTGCTTCTTGAACAGGTCCTTGTTGTAGTAGACGAGCGTGTACTCGGCGTAGTTGGGCACGCCGTACCACTTGTCGCCGCCCATGATGCCCTTGTCGTCGTACTTGGCGACGACCTGCACGCCCGGGCCGATCAGCTTGTCCCAGCCGCGCTTCGCGGCCTCGGGGGTGAGGTCCTGGAGCAGGCCCTGCTTGGACAGCAGCCCGGCGGTCGCGTTGCCCTTGTTGTACTCCATGACATCGGGGGCGCTGCTGGAGTTCATGATCATAGGCGCGGTCTTCTGGATCTGCTCGAAGCCCTTCTCCTCGAGCTTGACCTTCACGCCCGGATGGGTGGTCTCGAACTCCTTGATGGCCTCGCTCCAGGCCACGCCCATGGCGCTGTCGGGAGCCTCGTAGTGCCAGACCCGCAGCTCCTTGCCGCCGGACGCGCCGTCGTCGCTGCGTCCGCACGCGGCCAGCGTCAGGGCCCCCGCGGCGAGCGCGGCGAGCAGCGCTGCGCCCTTGACTCTTCCGATCATAAATTTCCTCCGGGACGAGAAACCGACATCGGCCCTCCTCGTCGAAGCGCTTCGAGTTGCCGGGATGTTTACCCTTATGTTAGCGTTAACTCAACCGGTTAAGACAAAGAAATTCGCTGACCACGCGTTCATCGAGGCGGAGCGGTTGCGCCGAAGATGGCATCACGCTGCGCCGTGGAGTCAGGCTCACCCGCGTTATGACGGCTCTCTCTTGCGTTGGAGCAGATGGATGAACGTACGACTCGTTGCAGGTATTTTCGTGCTGGCGCTGTCGGCAGCCGCAGGATGCGGAGACGATGACGGCGAGGGCGGCGCCGGCGGCAATGGCGGCTCCGGCGGCGCTGGCGGTGCCGGCGGCGTCGACGCCACGAGCACCGGAACTGGCACCGCCGGCGGCGGCGGCGAGCCCACCGGCACTGGCGGCAGCGGCGGCGAGCCCACCGGCACCGCCGGCGGCGGCGGCGAGCCCACCGGCACCGGCGGCAGCGGCGGCGAGCCCACCGGCACTGGCGGCAGCGGCGGCGAGCCCACCGGCACTGGCGGCAGCGGCGGCGAGCCCACCGGCACTGGCGGCAGCGGCGGCGAGCCCACCGGCACCGGCGGCAGCGGCGGCGAGCCCACCGGCACCGGCGGCAGCGGCGGCGAGCCCACAGGCACAGGCGGCAGCGGCGGCGAGCCCGCCGGCACCGGCGGCAGCGGCGGCGAGCCCACAGGCACAGGCGGCAGCGGCGGCGCCGAGCCCACAGGCACAGGCGGCAGCGGCGGCGCCGAGCCCACAGGCACAGGCGGCAGCGGCGGCGCCGAGCCCACCGGCGAGACGGACTGCACGAACTACGAGGACGACGACGGGGACGGGTCCTACGACTGCGCGGACACCGACTGCGCCGCGACCTGCGCCCCGATCGCCGAGGCCGCCTGCGCGAGCGCGACACCCATCGTCTCGACGACGATCTACGGCGACACGTCGGAGGGCACGAGCGGCCTGGAAGGGACCTGCTTCCTCGGCAACACGGGCCACGGACCGGAAGAGATCCACCTGTTCACGCCGCCCACCGGGCAGTCGGGCACGCTCGTGATCGAGCTCGAGTCGCCGACCGATCACAGCGTCTACGCCCGCAGCGCGTGCGCGGACATGTTCTCCGAGATCGACTGCTCCGACGAGAGCTCCCCCTACGAGGGTCTGCCCGACCAGGAGCGGATCGAGATCTACGTGAGAGACGGCCAGGCCGTGCCGATCGTCGTCGACGCCTATGAGCCGCGGGAGGCCGGTCCCTACACGCTGAACGTCAGGTTCACGCCGATCGTCTGCGGCGACGGGACCGTCGACGCGATCGAGGAGTGCGACGACGGCAACACCACGAGCGGCGATGGATGCTCCTCCACGTGCGTCTACGAGCTCGACGTGCTGTGCGAGGACGCCGCCGAGCTCGCCATCGGCGAGAACACGGGCAGCACGACGGCCGGCGCGTCGGTGTTCGAAGGCAGCTGCATCGGATGGGACCTGCCGGAGGCGATCCACAGGTTCACGCCGCCGAGCGACGGCACGCTCACGCTGACGCTGTCCGCCGAGGCCGACCTGGGCTTCTACGTGCGCGAGGGCTGCGCGGACTTCGGCTCCGAGCTCGGGTGCGCCGACGACGGAGGCCGCGGCGATGACGAGACGCTCGCGATCGACGTCGCCGGCGGCGAGCCCCTGTTCGTCATCGTCGACACCTACATGCCGATCGGCGGAGGCGCCTACACGCTCACCGTCGACTTCACCCCCGCGCCCTGAGCGCCCGCGCGCCGTCCGGCGCGCCAGGGTGCCCTCTCCTCGGGACGGCCGAGGCACGCCGCGCGCGCGCTCGCCGTCCCGCGCGCGCCCGGGCAGCGCTGGCCTCTCAGGGCTGCAGGACGGGGGCGCCGGAGAGCCCGTCGGCCGCGCGCCCGCGCCGCGGAAGCGACGCGCCGTGGGCATCGACCGGCGCCGGCGGATCGCCGGTCTCGAGGTCGATCTCGCGCCTCGCCGCGGCGGGCCGGAGCGCCCTCGAGTCGAGCAGCGTCACGCGGCGGTATCCGAGCTCCACGAGCTCGCGGGCGGCGACGGCGAGGTCGAGGCCCGCCGTGTGCTCGGCGCCCGGGTCGGCCGAGGGCGGGCTGTAGATCACCGCGCCCGCGCCGGCGGCCTCGATCTCCCGCAGGGCGCCGAACAGGTCGGCGTCGCCGAGGAGGTCCGACACGAGCGCCGCGCGGTGGGTGAACACCACGGCGCGGTCGCCGGAGAGCGCGGGCGCGCCGTGCGTCAGCAGGAGCAGCTGCCGATCGCGACGCAGCTGGTAGGTGTGCGCCCGCCACTCGCCGCTCAGGCCCGCGGGCCGGAACGGGGTGGTGCCGACGCGCGCGGCGACGTCCTCGCGCTGCACCCGGTGGCGGATGACGTCCCCGATGGAGACGATCGGCAGCCCGTGCCGCGCCCCGAAGCGCGCGAGGTCCCGCCGGCGCGCCATCGTCCCGTCGTCGTTCATGATCTCGCAGATGACGGCCGCCGGGTTCGCGCCGGCGAGCCGCGCCAGGTCGACCGCGCCCTCGGTGTGCCCTTCGCGCTCGAGCACCCCGTCGCGGCGCGCGCGGAGCGGGAAGACGTGCCCCGGCGACACGAGGTCGCGCGGCGACGCGTCCCGGGCGATGGCGGCCGCGACGGTGCGCGCCCGGTCGCGGGCGCTGATGCCGGTCGTGACGCCCTCGCGCGCCTCGATGCTCACCGTGAACGCCGTCGAGCGGCGGGCGCCGGCCCGGGTCGCCATGAGCGGCAGCGCGAGGCGGTCCACCTGCGCCTCCGTGAGCGCCAGGCAGATGAGCCCCCGGCCGTGGGTCGCCATGAAGTTGATGGCCGCCGGCGTCGCGTGCTCCGCCAGGACGACGAGATCGCCCTCGTCCTCGCGCTCCTCGTCGTCGACGAGGATCACCATGCCGCCGGACCGGAGCTGCTCGACGGAAGCCTGCACACGCACCGCTGATGACGAAACTGCCATGGGCGGCCCGGCACGCACGAGGCGTGCCACGGGCGCGACCGCGCTCCTCACCTGCCTCGCCGGCGGTGGTCGGATCGGAAGCCGAAGGTGGGAGGCGGCCCAGTCGCATCCGCGAGGAGTCCCGCCAGGGATCCGGAGAGAGAGTTCAACGCAAAGGCGCAAAGGCGCAAAGGCGCAAAAAGAAATTATATATTTTTGCGTCTTTGCGCCCTTTGCGACTTTGCGTTCAAATCTCTCCTCGCTCGCGAGGCCAATCCCTGGCGGGACTTCTGCCCCGCGGAACTGGCAAGCCGAGGTGCTGCTGGAGCAGCACCCGATGCGCATCGGGTGCTGCTCCAGCAGCGGCTCGCCCCGGGGGGCGCGCGAGGCGCCGGCGGGGCGGCCGGTGCGGTCACGCGCCCGGCGAGGCGGCAGGCGGCGGCGCCAGGCGATCGATCTCGTGCAGGTCGGCGTCGGTCAGCCGGAAGCCCACGGCGGCGGCGTTCGCGCGCACCTGCTCCGGCGACGTCGCGCCGGCGATCACGGAGGCCACCGCGGGCCGGCTGGCGAGCCACGAGAAGGCCAGCTCCAGCAGGGTGCGGCCCCGGGACGCCGCGTAGGCGCCGAGCGCCGCGGCGATCTGCCGGTTGCGGTCGGTGAGGAAGCGCGCGGTCAGCGGCGCGTCCGGCGCCGAGAGGCGGGCGCCGGCGGGCGCCGCGCCCTCGGGCCCGTACTTCCCGGAGAGCAGCCCGCTCGCCAGCGGGAAGTACGGCAGGAACGCGATGCCGCGGCGCTTGCTCTCCGACAGCACGTCTTGCTCGGGCTCGCGCTGGAGCAGGCTGTACTCGTTCTGGACGCTCACGAAGCGCGCGCCCCCCGGGCGGACCGCCTCCTCGGCGCCGCGGATCTGCGCGGCCGAGAAATTCGAGCTGCCGATCTCGCGCACCTTGCCGGCGCGCACCAGGGCGTCGAGCGCCTCCAGCGTGTCGTCGATCGGCGTCTCGGGGTCGGGGCGGTGCAGCTGGTAGAGGTCGATCCAGTCGGTGCCCAGCCGGCGCAGGCTGTCCTCCACGGCGCGCTGGATGTAGGCCGGCCGCGCGCCGCCCCTGCGCTCGTCGTCGAGCCGGACGCCGAACTTCGTCGCGATGATCACCGAGCTCCGCCGGCCGCCGAGCGCCCGGCCGAGCAGCTCCTCGCTGCGCGTGCCGCCGTAGACGTCCGCCGTGTCGAAGAAGTTGATGCCCGCGTCGAGCGCCGCATCGACGACCGCCGCCGTCCGCTGCTCGTCGATGCGGCCGCCGAAGTTGTTGCACCCGAGGCCCACGACCGACACCTCGAGTGATCCGATCCGTCGCTTTTCCATCGGGCCGCGGGACTGCACGGCCTGTGCCGCTGACGGACGCGGCGGGCGGGGCGGCGGTCCAGGGGTCGATCGATCGCCGGCGGCTGCTGGCCGCGGCGCAACAACAGGCCAGCAGCCGTGCTCGCCGGGCAGCAGCAGCGGTGGCCGGGGGGGCGGCGAACCGGAGGTGAGGTGTGGGGGATGCGCGGAGCGCGCGTGGTCGGCAGCCCGGCACGCCTTCTGCCTGGGCGCCGGCATGACCACCACCATCCGTCTCACGCTCGACACCCCGGAGCTCGCTCAGGCCTACGAGACCGGCAGCCACCGGCAGTTCAACCACGGCAAGCTCCTCATCGCGGCGCTGGGCGTGCGGCGGGGCCAGCGCGTGCTCGACGTCGGCGCGGGGACGGGCCGCCTGGCCGCGTACGTCGCGGAGATCGTCGGCGCGGAGGGCAGCGTGGTGGCGATCGATCCCCTGCCCCTGCGCGTGGACATCGCCCGGCAGAAGACGCGCGACAACCTCGCGACCGCGGTCGGGCGCGCCGAGGACCTCTCCGCCTTCGCCACGCACAGCTTCGACGTGGTGTACCTGAACAGCGTCCTTCACTGGCTGGACCAGGGCCAGAAGGAGCGCGCGCTCCGCGAGGCGGCGCGCGTGCTCAAGCCGGGCGGCAAGATCGGGTTCAGCACCGGATCGCGGGAGAAGCCGCACCAGCTCGACCCGATCCAGCGCAAGGTGCTGGCGGACCTCGGGAAAGAGGCGCAGGGGACGATCCCGCACAAGCTGACGGTCGACGAGGTCCGGGAGCTGCTCCAGCGCACGGGGTTCATCGTGGACACGGTGGAGATCCGCACGTTCGTCGACCACGCCGCCGACATCGACGAGATCTTGCGGCAGAGCGGGTCGGGCTCGTTCGGCAACCACCTCTCCCACCTGAGCTTCGACGAGAAGCGCGAGGTGCGCGACCGGCTCGCGAAGGAGCTCGAGGCGTGGCGCACGCCGCAGGGGATTCGGCTCGAGCGGAACCTCATCTTCGCGATCGCCCACACAGCGGGCAACTAGCGCCGCCGGAGCCTCGCCGCTCGCCAGCGCCCGTAGGCTCCGCTCGGGAGACTGGCCTCGTCGGACGCGCCCGGAGGGCCGCTGGTCCCGGACCTCAGCGAGCAGGCGCCATGGCCAGGACGATCTTGCCACGCGGGCGGGGGCGGGTGCCGTCGAGCATCTCGTGCGCGCCGCGGACCTCGGCGAGCGGCAGCACGGCGCCGATGTCGACCGAGAGCTCGCCCGCGTCGAGCAGGGCGGCGATGCGGTCGAGGTGGGCCGTCGTGACGTCGACGAGAAAGAAGCTTGCCCGCACGCCGCGACGGGCGGCCTCTTCCTGATCAGGAGTCGACACCGCCGAGACCAGGGTGTCACGTGGCTTGAGCACGGCGAAGGACCGCGCCTGGGTGTCGCCGCCGACGAGGTCGATGACGGCATCGACGTCCCTGGCGGCGTCCTCGAATCGCTCGCTCCGGTAGTCCACGACGACGTCCGCGCCGAGGCTGCGGACGAAGTCGCGATCCTTGGCCGAGGCCGTCGCGATCACACGGGCGCGGGCCCGGCGCGCGAGCTGCACCGCGTACGCGCCGACGCTGCCGGCCGCGCCGTGCACCAGCACGGTCTGTCCGGCGTCGAGCTGGGCGTGATCGAACAGCGCCTGCCACGCCGTGACGGCGATGACCGGCACCGAGGCGGCCTGCACGTCGTCGAGCCGGCGCGGCTTGCGCGTCACCCTGCACGCCTCCGCCACGGCATGGCCCGCGTGTGCGCCGGTGAAGCGCCTGTTGGTGACGCCAAAGACCGCTGCGCCCGGCGCGAGGCCGGTCACCTCCGGGCCGACCGCGGCCACGGTACCAGCGAGGTCCGAGCCGAGCGTCAGCGGCAACGGCTGGGGCAGCGCGCTCTTGCCGGCACGAATCCAGGCGTCCCACGGCCCGACCCCGGCCGCCGCGACGCGGACCAGCACCTCGCCCGGGCCGGGCAGCGGGACCGGCACCTCTTCGAGGGTGATGACCTCGGGGCCGCCGAACCGGCGGACTCGGGCGGCGTCGGTCGAGCTGGGGAGCATCGCCGTGAACATGGGGTGGACCTCGTGCGCGTCGAGGGGATCATGCCCTATCGGGCCCCGATCGGGTCGGCGCACCCGCCTGAGGCCTCGGGGGCGCCCACCTGCTCGTGCGGCTGCGCCCTTCGCGCGCAGTGTTTGCTCACGCTCGAGCCGCGGGGTGGCGCGATGGGCCGCCGTGCACCAGCCTCGCGCGCCTGCCACGAACGCGGCCAGCGGTCAGAAGTCACCCTCCTTCACGTAAGGGTAGCTCCACAGCGTCAGCTGCAGCAGGCAGGATTTGACCCACGCCGCGTGCATCCTCTCGACGTCATCGGCGGCGTGGCCCTTCTTGGCGAGGAACGGCTTCAGGGTGAACGTCACCGGGAAGATGAGCGCGAAGAGGTTGCGAAACGGCACCAGGTCGGTCGACGGCGCCCCGTCCGTCTTGTTCTTCTTGATGCGGTGGTGGCGAAGGCCGATCTCGTGCTGGTAGTCGAGCCACTTCTGGTCGTACTCCGCGCGGGCCGTGTCGAGGATCCACTGGCCGAAGCGCTTGCGGACCCCGCCGAGGTAGTCGCCGAGCGGCTTGCCGTCGGCCTTGCCGGTGAAGGACGCGAGGAGGTGCGGGTTCGCGCCGACGAAGCCGTACCAGACGTCGAGGATCTGCTCGACCTCATCCTTCACGATGTCGTGCGAGAGGCGCAGGTACTTCACGTCCTCTTCCCCGAAGAGGGCGCTCTTCTTCATGTCCTCGAAGTCGGCTGGCGAGACCGGGGACTTCGCGACGGCGCCTGTTCCAACTGTGTATCCATGGATGGTCATGATCGTCCACTCCTTCCGCGTGCACGTCTGCACGTCTGCACGTCTGCACGTCTGCGCGTCTGCACGTCTGCGCGTCTGCACGTCTGCACGTCTGCGCGTCTGCGCGTCTGCACGTCTCCCGTCTCCCGTCTTGCCTCTTCCCTCTTCCGTGCACGTCCTTCGTGCGCGTGCGCGTGCGCGATTGCCCGGATTTAGCGCGCACGCGCACGCGCACGAGAGATGGAAGAGGGAAGACGAGAGACGGAAGACGAGGGACGGAAGACGAGAGCCAGGAAACAGGCAGCGGGAGACGCGCGCGCACACACGCGCGATTGAAAACGTCTACATCAAACCCGAGCGAATACCGCTCTAGTCAGGCTGAACGAAGCGCCGCCACGCGTCTTCGCGCTGCTGCTCTTCGGCCAGCTCGTGTTCTCCGCAATCGATCCTCAAGTGTCGACCCGCCATCGGCGCGTCGACGAAAGCACAGTGGTGGGGCAGCGCCCCTTGATGAGCGTTCGGCCGGAAGTACTTGCAGGTGACGCACATGCGGCTCACGGGGATATGCCCGCTGATCTGCAAGGAACGGATGATCTTCACGACCCCAGCCAGGAACGCCTCCTGCTCCGACGCCGAGAGCGCGCTCACCGCGGACACGATGGCGTCGGGCAATGTCGTCACCTTCTCCGCGAGCGCGCGCCCCTGGGGCGTGAGCTCGATCAGGCTCGCTCGAGGGTGGCGCGGGTCGGGGCGCTTGACGACAGCGCCCTTGTCGACGAGCGCTCGGACCGACTCGCTGATAGTCGCCAGGGTGACGCCCAGGCGATGCGAGAGCTCGCTCCCGCTGAGCGGCCCCTCGAGCGAGAGCGTCGCGAGGATCTGCCCCTGCGTGGGCGACAGGCCCTCGTGGCTCGCCTGCTCCCACGCCTGCAGCTTCATGGCGAGCCCCAGCTTTCGAAGCCCTACCGCGATGCGCCGATCGATCGGCTCCGAGTTCTCCTCGAAGAAGAGCGGGAGCGAGCGACCCATGACCCTCATCTAACTTAGGAGTCCGAAGTTGTCAAGCGAGGCGTGCGGTGCTCCGCGCCGGGGGCAGCCCGAGGGAGCGCGCGGCGGGCCACGCCCGCCCCCGGCGTCAGGTCGCGGGCACATCGCGAGGTCGAAGCGCCACGGTGAACGGTCTGGACCCATCGGCATTTCGGTTCTGGTGCCTCCCACGGGTCCAGATCGGCGCTATCTCCACGGCACCGCAAGCCGATCGCTGCGCGGAAGGAGAAACCATGAACGAGAATCTTCACTCGGCGCCTCTCGACGAGACGCCGAGAGCACGGACGAACATCCTCCGCGCCTTGCCCATCGTACTGGCGCTGCTCTGCGGCGCTTGCAGCAAGGAGCTCGGCGATGGGCCCTGGGCGGGCGCGGCGGGCGGTCCGACCCACCCGACCGGCTCGACGCGCGCCGGCGCGGCCCTCCAATTTCCTTCCGCGGAGCCGCTCGCGGTGCAGCGCGTTCAGCAGCCCTCGCGCTCGCGCTAGCGAGATCAAACGCGCAGCTCCGATGAACACCCCCCTCCAGGAACGCGCCAGTGCAGCCGGGCCCGCCCCGGATCGCCATCCTTTCATCGCCTGGTGCCTCGCGGTCCTCGCCGGCGCCGCGGCGCTCTTCTCCCTGATCCATCGGTACGCCGCCGACTACCCCCTCGCCCTCGACATCACGAAGGGCGCGATCGCGTCCTCCGCCGCGCTGGCCCTCCTCTACGAGGCGCGCCGCGGACGGCAGCGCCGGCCGATCGCCGAGCGCTGGAAGAAGCGCGCCGCCTTCGCGTTCTCGGCCGTGGCGGTCGTCGCCTACTTCGACGGGTTTCGCTTCGCCTACCCCTCCTTCTACCACCGATGGGAGCACTATCATTACTACCTCGGGGCCAAGTACTTCCCCGAGATGGCCTACGACGACCTCTACGAGTGCACGGTCATCGCGCAGGACGAGCTCGGGGTCGTCACGTATACGGACGAGCGCACCGGCCAGCTCATCACGCTCGACATGAGCGCGGAGGTGCGCGAGCCGGACAAGAAGATCCGGAACCTCGGCGTGGACAACCTCTTGATCCCCGTGGGCGGGCTCCTGGAACACCCCGAGGCCTGCAAGGCGCGCTTCTCTCCCGAGCGCTGGGAAGCATTCAAAGCGGACGTGCGGTTCTTCCGGACCGCCTCGGAGAAGGGCTACTGGGAGGACGTGGCGAAGGACCACGGCTACAACCCGCCGCCGGTCTGGACGATTATGGGGCGCATCCTGGCCGAGCTTCACCCGGCCACGACAGGCTACCTCCAGCTCCTCGCCAGCTTCGACATCGCCTACCTGCTCGGGGTGTTCGCTGCCCTCTATTGGGCGTTCGGGTGGCGCGTCTGCGCGGTGGCGGTGATCTTCTGGGGGTGCCAGTCGCCGGCGCCGTTCTTCTGGACGGGCGGCGGCTTCCTCCGGAATGACTGGCTCTTCTTCCTCGTCCTCTCGGCCTGCCTGGTGCGCAAGAGGTACTTCAAGCTCGCCGGCGCGAGCATGGTCTACGCGGGCCTGCTCCGCATCTTCCCGGGCATCGCCGTCCTCGGGTGGCTCGCCGTCGCGGGGAGCTACCTCCTCCGGCACAAGCGCATGGCTCCGTCCCACGTGCAGGTGCTGATCGGCGGCGTCCTGGCCGCGGCCGTGCTGATCCCCGTGAGCGTCGCGGTCGCTGGCAAGGACTCGTATCCACAATTTTACGAGCACACGCTCAAGGTGCACGACCAGACCCCGGTGACGAACCACATGGGCCTGCGGGTCCTCGTGGCCCACAGGTTCGGAACAGGGGTCGAGTCCGGCAGGATGAAGTACACGAAGGACGTTGCGCTCGCCGATCCCTTCGAGGTGTGGAAGCGAATGCGCAGCGAGCGTTATGCGAAGCACCGAAGCGTCGCCTACTGCATCATCGCCGCGAGCTTCGCGTTCTTCGCCTACGCAGCTCGGCGGGTACGCTCGCTCTGGGTGGGGGGGTGCCTGGCGCAGATTTTCATCATCCTGCTGTCGCAGATCACCTGCTATTACTATGTGTTCATGATCTTGAGCGCCCCGCTCACCCGAGTGAGGCGGCGCCTCGAGATTCCCCTCCTCGGCCTGGCGGCGCTCAGCCAAGGCATCTGGAGGTGGAGCTCCTGGAACGACGACAGGTACACGGTGCTCACCGTGGCGATGCTCGCGTTCTGCTACTTCCTGCTGTACACGTTCGCGAGGAGGGCGCCGCGGGGGAGGGCGCGCGTGCCGCTTCCCGCGCGCCTGGAGATGTAGTACTCAGAAGCCATGGACATGGCACATCTCGCATCCGTCCTCTTGCCGGTGTGCACGAGCTTCCGGTACGCGGTCGCGCTCGCTCCTGGGGCGCCGGCGGACTACGAGGTCGCCGCCGAGCTCTGCGTGCCGCAGGACAGCCCGCGGGACACGGTGCTGCTCACCGTGCACGGCACCACGTACTCGAGCGTGTACTGGGATTTCCCGTACCAGCCGGAGCGCTACTCGTTCGTGCGCTACGCCAACGCGGCGGGCTACGCCACGCTGAACTTCGACCGCATCGGCACCGGAGACAGCGACCGACCGCCCTCCCTTCTGGTCACACCGACCGCGCAGGCCTACGTCCATCACCAGCTCGCGGAGGCGCTCCGGAGCGGCGAGCTCGGGCGCGCATGGAGCCGGGTGGTGCTCGTCGGCCACTCGCTGGGATCGATCATTTCGGTCCAGCAGGCCGCGACGTACCACGACGTGGACGGCGTGGTGGTCACGGGGTTCTTGCACACCTACGGCCCGGGCTTGCCGCAGCTGCTCCTGAACATTCATCCGGCCACGCTCGACCCGAGCTTCGCGGGCGCCGGCCTCGACCTCGGCTATTTGACGACCCGGCCGGGCACCCGCGGCTCGCTCTTTTATCACCTCCCGAACGCGGATCCGGCGGTGATCGCCCTGGACGAAGCGACCAAGGGGCTCGGCACGTCCGGCGAGCTCGCCGAGTTCGCGCTGGTCAACACCGCGCTCACGAGCCTCCAGGTCGACGCGCCGGTGCTCACCGTCGTGGGGCGGCACGACACGGTATTCTGCGGGATCGCGCCGTGCGGCACCCTGTTCAGCGGGACCACGCTGGAGCCGGCCGCCTACGCGCCGGCCGCGGAGCTCGAGATCGTCGTCGTGCCCAACGCGGGGCACGATCTGAACCTCCAGATCAACGCGCCCACCGCGTATGCGGCGATCCGCGGATGGCTGGACGAGCGCTTCCCGCCGCTCGGGGACTAGGGTTCGCGCCCTCTCTGCCGCCGCGCCCGTCACCTCCCGCCTCCTCAGCTACCGTGAAGCAGCTGGCCGAGGCGCGGAGGATTGCTCGCAGATCGAGCGCGCCCAGAGCCGCATGGGGCCAGGCTATCACCACCGCGTCAGCGCGCGCATGCTACCCCGTGGACGGACGGCGGTCAGCCGATGCGGCGGGTGCAGCGCCGTGCCTGGCGCCCGCGGCATCACGCGCGAACGAGCCGCATCAGCGCTCGTTGAGGGCGTCGTCGAGCGTGGGCGCGGTGAGCACGCGATCGGTCCAGCCCTCGATCTGCCCGGCATCCGCGGCGCGGATGCGCGCCTCGATCGGCTCCGGCAGCTCGCCGAAGCGCAGCCCGAGCAGCCTCAGCAACGTGCTCCGCTGCCCTTCGAGGCGGCCCGCCAGGCGCCCTTGCTCGTGAAATTTCAATTCTCCCGGGCGGCTCCCGGCAGCGTCGGTCACCCCTTCGCCTTGCCGTTCGCGTCCCACTCCGCCCAGAAGCGCTCCAGGCCGAGGTCCTTCAGCGCCCGGTTCAGGAAGCGACGATCGGTCCAGGGCTCGACGTCGAAGGTGTTCCGGATCAAACCGAACTTCTTCGAGTCGGCGACCGCCGACTTGTACCGGGCGATGACGTACTCGTCGAGCAGCGGGCTCGCGTTCTGCTTCATGTCCTCGCCCTGCTGCGCTTCCTTGTAGTTCGCGTAGGGCGTGCCCGACTTCGACCACAGCTGGAACACCTGGTTGCGGTTCTTCTCGTCCGCGACCCACGCCGACGACTTCACCGCCAGCGTGATGATGCGCTGCACGATCTCGGGGTGCTCGTTGATGAAGTCCTCCCGCGCGATGATGCCTGAATTGCTCGGGTAGGTCGGCGAGTCGCCCTTCGTCGAGTAGACGATCTTCGCGATGCCCTGATCGCGCAGCGACAGGAAATCGGTGCCACCGAACGCCGCGTCGATGTCCTTCGTGGCCAGCGCCGCCTTCGACGTGGACGTGTCCATGTTGATGGAGCGAATGTCCTTCTCGGTCAGCCCGTGGCCCTCGAGGATCCGGTTCGCGGACAGCTGCGTCGCCGTGCCCTTGGCGAATGCCACCTTCTTGCCGCGCAGATCCTTGACCCCGTTGATCGGCGAGTCGGAGGGCACCACCAGATAGGCGTGGCCGCGCCGGCTGGCGCTGCCCAAAAGCCGCGTCTTGAGGCCGCTCGCCCGACCGACCACCGACGGCAGGTGGCCGTGCGTCCAGATGTCGAGCAGGTTGTTCGCCACCGCCTCGTTCACGGCCGGACCGGCGCCGCGGAAGAAGTTCCACTTCACCTCGATGCCGTCCTTCTTGAACTCCTCGACGAGGCTCCCCTGAAGGTGCAAGAGGGAAAAGAAGCTGCCCCCCGTGACGGGGCGATTGCCCACGCCCACGCCCGGCACGCCGACGCGGATCACACTGGGCCCAGCAGCACGGGCCCTGCCTGCGAGGAGCGCTCCGGACACCGCCGCCGCAGCGCCCCCCAAGAACTGACGTCTATCCATGGCGCGCCGATGTGCACCGGACATGCCATTCGCTGAGCACCCCCGAAATCAGCGCTCCGGCGCGCCACGCTGCTTCCAGGGGAGCACCCGATCCGCAACGATGCTGGCGGGCAGTCCATCCCGCAGGCCGGCCGGGGAGCCGCGCCCGGCGGCGCGCGCCCCGCCCGCGGCTCGCCGCCGGCGTCGGCCCGGCCGTCGCGGCCTCAGCCGCCGAGCCCCCCCGGCCGCGCGCTCGCGAAGACGGCGACGTTCCGCGGCGTCACCTCGGGGTCGAAGACGATCGCCGCCTCGACCTCGTGCCCCTGCTCGCCGAGGGCCATCGCGCGGTCGAGCGAGACCGCGACCTCCGTGAGGCGGGCCAGGAGAGAGCGCGGCAGCGTGAGCCGGCGCATCCGGCCGAACGCCGCGCGCGCCGCGCGCTCGCGCTCGCGGAGCTCGGCCTCGGTCGCCGGCGGGAGCCCCCGCAGCGCGAGCGCCCGCGCCGCGAGCTCGCGCAGCCCGCCGTGCGCGCGCCGCCGGTTGATCCCGCGCATCTCCTCGCCGAGGGCGACGTCGAGCCCGCGGCCGCGGAGCAGCGAGAGCAGCGCGTGCCGCCGCTCGCGCGCCGCGAGCTCCTCGTCCAGGCTGGCCTCGACCCCCGCGCGCCGCGCCGTGAGGTTGGTGAGGCCCAGCGCCTCGCGCCGGAGCACGAGCCCCGCCGCCCTCGCCGCCGCCGACAGCGGGGCGCGCGCCGGCGCGCCGATCTTCTGCAAGCAGCACGAGACGAGCGCGAGGTCGCAGCGCGCCGCCGCCGCCGCGGTCACCATGCGATCGCCGAGCTCCCCGCACGCGTGCAGGCCGACCGGCAGGTCGTCCGGCGCGAACGCGAGCGCCTCCTGGAAGGCGTCGAACGCGACGAAGCGGGCCCGCCCCCCGGCGGCCAGCGCCGAGGCCGTCGCGACGCGGTCGGGCTCGCGCTCGAGGCCGATCGCGTCGCGGTCGAAGCGCGCGGCGGCGAGGCGGGTGAAGTGCCCGTGCCCCGCGCCCACGTCGACGAGGCGGCGGGCGCGGGCGGCCATCGGCGCCACCGCGCCGAGCAGCGCCTCGAGCTGGAGCCGCTTGCGCGCCGGCACCGCCCGGAGCTCGTCCAGCGACGCAGGCGGGAGCGGCTGGACCGGCCGCCGCGGCAGCGTCGCGGCCTCGTCCGCGGCGCGCGCCAGGGCCGCGAGGCTCGCCGGCGCGCCGCCGAGCCCGTCGATGCACGCCGCGAGCCCCTCGCCCTCGCAGCGGGCGAGCTCGGCGTCCGTGAGCGAGAGGAGGAAGCCCGTCCATCCCCGCGCCTCGCACCAGGCCGGCGGCGCGCCCTCGTCGACGCGCGCCTCGACGATGTCGAGCGCCGGCACCAGCACCTCGAGGGCGCGCGCGAGGCGCTGGACGACGGTGGGCGGCCTGGGCGGCGGGGACATGCGCGAACCGGAGCGGGGCGAGCAGTACCGGATCCGCGCGGTGCGAGGAAGGCGCCTCTCGCGGGGGGCGGCGGGGGGCTTGCGGCCGGGCACCCCCGCGCCATGAGACGCGCATGGAGAAGCAGAACAAGCAGGGCGCAGCGGGCACGGACCAGCGGCAACAGCACGTCGATGAGCGCACGCAGCGGCGCGCCGGCGAGGCGCACCACGGCGGCAAGAGCTCGCAGGAGAGCGCGGAGGCGTACCAGAAGGGCGAGAACCCCGGCGGGACGCACCAGGGCGGCGACACCGAGGGCGCCGTGGGCGCGACGCACGGCCACGGCGACTTCGGCGGCAAGGGCGCGACCGGCGGCGACGAGGGCGAGGGCAGGCCGAACCCCTACGAGGACGTCGGCGTGAAGAAGGGGCGGGACTGACCCCGCCAGGCCGAGCGCGCGGCCGGAGGCATCCGGCGGGCGCGGTCTCCTGCGCGGCGGCGCATGGTAGCGTGAGGGCGCCATGCGCTTGCTCGCCTTCGCGTCTCTCTGCCTCTGGACGTGCGGTTGCGCTCCAGCCCTCTCCACGTTCCAGCCGGCCCACGTGGCCGACAAGGGCCATGTCCAGGCCGAGCTCGGGCTCGACGTCTCGATCCCGACCGGCACCATCGCCTCGCTCATCGACGCCGGCGTCGTGCTGGCGGACGTCGCGGAGTCCCGGGAGCTGTCCGAGCGCGAGCGGCAGACGCTCTTCGAGGCGGGCGGCGCGCTCACGCTGAACCCGCCGTCGGCGACGCCGCACCTCGGGATCGGCTACACCGCGCTCGACCGCTGGGAGCTCAACCTCCGCTATACCGGCAGCGCGCTTCGCCTGGGCACCCGCTATCAGCTCCTGAAGCGCGACAAGGACGGCGTCGACCTGACGGCCGGCGTCGGCGTCGGGCGTTACCTATTCGGGCTTCCTGTCGTGAGCGTCCTCGGCATCGTCGAGCTCGAGGACTTCACCCGGTGGCAGATCGATCTGCCGATCCAGGTCGGGACGGCGGGCACGTGGTATCGGGTCTGGGGCGGCCCTCGCCTCATGCTCACGACGTTCGACGCCGGCCTCACCATGAACCTGCCCGCCGTCACCGGATACCCGGGCGAGCTCGAGATCGCCGCGCTCTCCGGCGTCGGGCTCTACGTGGGCGGTCAGGCCGGCGTCGCGTTCGGCTACAAGCACGTGTTCCTGGGCGTCGAGCTCACGCTCGCGGAGATCTTCACGGGCGGCGAGCTCTCCGTGCTGGGGAAGCGGGCGGCCGCGGTGGATCTCGATAGCTTCATCGTCTACCCGACGGTGGGGCTGATGGTTGAGTTCTAGAGCGGATTTCTGCTGAACTGGCGCACTGTCCTCCAGGAAGCCCGCGCTCCTGGGTAGTGGCCCGCGACGAGCGCGGTGCGCGCGAGCGCCGTATCGACCAACGACAGAACGGGCACGCCCCGGCGAGCGCGCCGCGTCCGGGGGGAGGAGCGCCGCTCTGCGCAGCGCACGTCTCCAACGCTCGCGAGGACGAGAAATGAGCCCACAACGAACCTGCCGCCGCACGCGGCAACAACACCAAATCTTCCTTGCATGAACCGCCATGTACGAGCATCCATTCGCGGGAGGATGTATCAATATGAAGATTCGCTGTCTAAGCAGGATTTCCACCCGCGCTTGCGTGCTGTACATGTCCCTCGCCGCAGGGTGCGCCACCGTCGATGAGCCGGAACGTCAGACCGGTGCAGCGCGGACGGCGTTCAGCTCGCACCACCACGGCACACACGAGCAGCGCAGCGATCGACTCAACCCCTTTCCCTTCGACGACGGCAGGGGCCGCCGCCCCTCGGCGCCGCGCAGCAGGCCGGCGCGGCGGCCCCTGGCCGAGCGCAGCGCGCTGCGCGAGGGCGTCACGTCCTCGCCGGCCACCACGCGGGCGCTCGTGCTTTATGACCAGGCCGGCGATTGGGCGTGGCTCGGTCAATTCTACGCCGTCGCCGCGGGCAACCTCGCGAGCCACTTCGGCGGCTGGGATCCGATGCCCGTGTCGAGCTACCAGGCAGGCGACATGAACGCCTATTCGGCGGTGATCTACGTGGGGTCGACCTACGACGAGCCGCTCCCCAGCGCGTTCCTCGACGACGTCCTCCTGGAAAAGACGCCCGTCGTGTGGCTCAACCACAACATCTGGCAGCTCTCGAGCCGCGTCGCCGACTTCCCGGCGAGGTATGGCTTCCAGCCGTGGACCTTCGAGACCGCGTCCGTCGGCGAGGTGCTCTACAAGGGGTCGCGCCTCACGCGGTACGCGATGAACGGCGCCGGCATCATGACGTACAGCGGCGAGATCGACGCGACGAAGGTGAGCGTCCTCGCGCAGGCGGTTCGCTCGGACGGCGTCACCTTCCCGTGGGCGCTCCGCTCGAAGAACCTGACCTACATCGGCGAGATTCCGTTCAGCTATATCTCCGAGACGGATCGCTACCTCGTCTTCTGCGATCTTCTGTTCGACGCCCTCGCTCCGACCACGCCGGAGCGTCACCGCGCGCTCGTCCGCATCGAGGACGTGGACCCGGCCGAGGAGCCCCAGAAGCTCATCGCCATCGCAAACTACCTGTGGAGCGAGCGCGTCCCCTTCAGCATCGCCACCATCCCGATGTACGTCGATGCGGTCGGCGCCTACTCCGGCGGCGTGCCGGAGACGATGCGGCTGCGCGACGAGAACGCGGTCGTGAAGGCCCTGAAGCACATGATCGCACGAGGAGGAGAGCTCGTGATGCACGGCTACACCCACCAGTACGGGGCGCGCCCGAACCCCTACTCGGGCGTGAGCGCCGACGATTTCGAGTTCTGGCTCAGCCATGTCGACGCCGACGATTACGTGATCTATGACGGCCCCGTCCCCGAGGACTCGGCGAGCTGGGCCCTCGGCCGCATCGAGGAGTCGTACGCGGAGCTCAGCGCCGCCGGTCTGCCCGCGCCGACCATCTTCGAATATCCGCATTATGCCGGCTCCGCCGTCGACTCGCGCGCCATCGCCCAGCGGTTCCCCACGGCGTACCACCGGGGCCTGTACTTCGGAGGCGCCCTCGGGGGCGGGGCCGACGATCACAGCCGCATGCTCGGCCAGTTCTTCCCCTACCTCGTCCGCGACACCTACGGCTGGCAGGTCATCCCCGAGAACCTGGGCTCCTACGAGCCCGAGCCCTACAACCACCATCCGGCGAGGCTCCCGGAACACCTCATCGCGAGCGCGCGCGCCAACCTCGTCGTCCGCGACGGCGTGGCGAGCTTCTACTTCCACCCGTTCCTGGAGGTCGACGCGCTCCGGGAGATCGTGCAGGGGATCAAGGCCGCCGGGTATACCTTCGTGCGCCCGCGGGATCTCTGATTCAGCGAACAGCGCCGCCGCTCCCTCGCTCGCGGCACCACGCCGCATAGCCGTCGAAGAGGCGGGCGGCGGCGGCGCCGCGCTCGGGGTTCATGTAATCGAGCACGGAGAAGGCCGCGAGCCGCGCCCCGGCGGCGCGCTCGAGCGCGGTGCTCCGGAGGACCGTGGCGAGCTCCGCCGGCACGGCCTCGAACGGCAGGTCGTCGCGCGGCGGCCCGTGGACCTGACGGAACAGCTCGACCGTGGACCACAGCTCGACGCCGCGCGCGCGGGTCACCGGACGCAGGGCCGCCAGCATGCGGCTCGCCGCCTCGGCGCTGCCGTGACCGCTGCCGACTCCATCCTGCAGCATGAGCACGTCGACCGGGCGATCCGAGAGGAGCTCCCCCCACCACCGCGCGTGCTCCTCGGGGCCGAGCGTCCCCGTGAAGAACGGCGATATCGCGACAGGGCGGCCCGGGCTCAGCCAGCGGAGCTCGCGCGCCGCGCGGGAGAGGAAGCGCCGGATGCTGCGGGAGCGCTCCGCCGAGGACCAGGTCGCGTCGTCGATCTCCTGCGGCAAATACCAGCCCGCGCACGCGGGCGCCGCGGCGCACGTCCGCGCGAGGCCCGCGGCCGCGTCCGGCCGATCGAGCGGCGGCGGCAGGGCGACATCGACGGAGAACCCCTTCGGCCAGCGTGGGTCCAGGTAGAGGCCCAAAAGCACGCGCATCCCGAGGGGCTCCGCCGCCCGCAGGAGCGCGCGCACCGGCTCCTTCCCCGGCCATCGGCCGTCGAAGGGGCCGAGCTCGTCGCCGCTGTACTGGAGCACGATGCTCGTGACGCCGAGCGGCTGGAGCGGGACGAGCGCGCGCGTCCACTCGGCGACGCCGTAGCCGAGCTCCCGCTCGCTGATCTGGATGAACGTCGACTCGAACCCCCCGGGGCAGGCGCGCTGAGGATGGCGCGCCCACGCCCCGTTGCACGAGGACGTCAGGCTCAGGCAGACGCCTATCGCCGCCGTCCGGGAGAAGATCGTCAGGCTTTTGCTCAGAGCAGATTCCACGGTTGCGCCGCGGGGCTGCTGGCGGTGCGCCCGCGCCGCTTCTCGCGCGGCGCCGCGTCGAGCCCCGACATCGTCTCGAGGAGCTCGGCGATGCGCCACGCGGCCGCCCCATCTCCGTATGGATTGATGCCGCTGGCCATCGCCCGATAGCGCTCGGGCTGCGTCAGGAGCGCCATGGTCTCCTCGTAGATGCGCTCCTCGGCCGTCCCGACCAGGCGCGCCACGCCCGCCTCGATTCCCTCCGGGCGCTCCGTGACGTCCCGCATGACGAGCAGCGGCTTGGCGAACGTCGGCGCCTCTTCCTGCACACCTCCGGAGTCCGTCATCACGAGGTGCGCGCGATCCATGAGGGAGACGAATTGCACGTAAGAAACGGGCTCGAGCAGGGCGATGCGCTCGTGATGCCCGAGCATGTTGCGGACGGGGCCGGCGACGTTGGGGTTCATGTGCACCGGATAGACGATGCAGGCATCCGGCACGTCGCGGGCGACGCGGAGCAGGGCCCGGCAGATGCCCTTGAGCGCATCTCCGAAGCTCTCCCGCCTGTGCGCCGTCACCAGGATCATCCTCCGTCCGGCGAGCCGCTCCGGCGAGAAACCTGGTATCTCGGGAGGGCTCCGGCGCACGAGCTCTCGCGTGGCGAGCAGGGCGTCCACGACCGTATTGCCGGTGTTGAACACCCTGTCCGGGTCGAACCCCTCGCGGAGCAAGAGCTGGCGCGCGGGCTCGGTCGGCGCGAAGAGCACGTCCGACAGCTGATCGATCATCCTGCGGTTGATCTCCTCCGGGAACGGCGCGTAACGCTCTCCCGAGCGGAGCCCCGCCTCGACGTGCGCGACGGGGAGCTTCCCGTAGAAGCCCGCGAGCGCGGCGGCGAACGCCGTCGTCGTGTCCCCCTGGACGACCACCCACGCTGGACGGCGCTCCTGCAAGACATGCCGGAGGCGATCGAGCGCCCGCGTGGTGATGTCGTGCAGCGTCTGCTTCGGGCTCATGATGCCGAGGTCGATGTCCGGCCGCAGGCCGAACGTGCCCAGGGCCTGATCCAGCATCTGCCGGTGCTGACCGGTCGAGATGATCAGCGGCTCGAGCGCCCCGCTCCGCGACAGCCGCTGCACGAGCGGCGCGAGTTTGATGGCCTCCGGGCGTGTGCCCACGACGATCGCCACACTTCGCCTATCCATGTTTCCCCCCTCTGACAATGTCGCTTTCGCCGTCTCCACGCGCGGGGCAGCGGGCCCCGCGCGCCTCCGGCGGCGCTCCGATCTCCATGGCTTCATGGCCGCGGCCTCGAGGCGCGCGGCCGTGAGTCTCCGTCACCGCGCGTCGTCGAGCTGGCCCGGACCGAGCGCCTGCTCCTTGAGGACGAGCGGCTCGCGCTCGGGCTGCCGCGCCCGGAGCGCGTCGGGGCACGGGAAGACGTGGGCCGTCTTCAGCCACCGGAGCGGCTTTCCGGTGATCCGGTGGTTGACGTACTGCACGACGGCGCGGCCCATCGCCGCGACGCTGATCACGTTGCCGACCGCCATCCGCGGGAAGCTGAGCAGCGCGTGCCCCGCGCCGTACAGCCGGAAGACGAGCCAGCCCTTCATCCACGCGCGCCAGACGAGCATGGCCAGGTTGAACCACAGGATCCACTGCAGCGCCGAGCCCTCCGGGCAGATCTGGGCGAAGCTCCACGACGCCGCGGTCGCGAGCGCGACGCTGCTGCGGACCGCCGCGTACGCCGCGAGCGCGTAGGCGAGCACGAGCAGGAGGTTCGTCACGAGCGCCTTGCGATCGCGGAACAGGCAATACAGGACCGGGGGCGGCCCTCTCCAGCCGAGCTGCTCCCACGTCTGCAGCGTGATGCCGAGGATCCACCGCGAGCGCTGGCGGATCGAGGCGCTGAACCCGTCCGGGAAGAACTCCCGCGTGGCGATGTACTCTTCCCCTCCCGCCACGGCGGGATCGTTGCCCACGACGGTGCGGCACGCGAAGCACACCTTCTTGCCGGCCAGCCGGAACTTGAGGCCGAGCTCGTAGTCCTCGGTGACGCTCTCCGTGTTGAACGCCCGCTGCGCGTGGGAGACCGCGATGTCCTCGAAGGCATCCCGGGCGAAGGCGCTGCCCACGCCGGCCGAAGGCACGAGGCCGCCGATCGCCTGGCGGACGAGCATCTCCTTCAGGTGATGCTCCGCGAACTCGTCGATGTACGTGCCCGAGACGAGCGCGCGCCGCGGGATGCGGAGGGAGAAGACGGGCGTCTGCACGAAGTCGTAGCCCGGGATCAAGAGCGAGTAAAGCCTCAGGGACATCGGGTGGATCAGATCCTCCGCGTCGTGCATGAGGAGGATGTCGAACCGCCGTCCGCTGCGCTGCTCCTCGAGGACGATGCCTTGATAGACCCAGTTGAGGCAATCTGCCTTCGACGTCGGGCCGTCGTGGGGCACCACGACCTTGTGGATGTTCGGCGCCCGCCTCACGACGGCGTCGACCCGCGCCTGGGTCTCGGGATCGTTGCTGTAGGTCCCGCAGAAGATATGATAGCTGTCTCGGTCGTAATCGAGCGTCGACAGGTTGTGGTCGAGCATCTCCTCGATCACCTCCGCCTCGTGCCACGCCGGGACGAGGATGGCGACGCGCTTCTGCTCGACGGACCGGAGCGCCTCGATCGGCACGGCCCGCTGCGCGCGCCGGTGCAGGCCGCGCGCCAGGTAGTTGACGTCGACGAACAGCTCGTCGAGCTGGTTCGCCAGGATGGCGCCGCCGGCCGTGTAGGCCACCGCGCGGATGCTGAGATCGAGCGCTTCGAGGATCACACTCAGAACTCCACGTAAGTGGCGGCCTGGAGACGGAGATCGACGTACCCGAGCTGGCGCGGCGCCGGATCGCGGCCTTCGAGCCCCAGGTAGGAGCCGGCGTGGAGCCCCAGCGCGAGATCGAGGCGCAGCGGCCGGAGCAGCCGGAGCCGGGGCCCCGCGCCGGCGTCCACGAAGTTGTTGAAGAAATCGCAGTTCGTATCCGCCGCTGCGCGCCCCTCCGCGACCACCTGCCACGCGAGCGGACCGGTGACGAGGTAGGTGGCCGAGAGCCGCGGCCGCGCGAAGGCGATGACGTTGTCGTCGAACCTGCTCACGAACACCGCCTCGGCGTAGAGCTCTGCGCACGGGACGAAGGTCCACGAGACGCCCTCTCCTCCGGGCGCGCAGCCGCCGGTCTCCGCGCCGAAGAACGCGCCGCCCCTCGCGTCGAAGGCGACGCGCTCGCGGCCGTCGTCGAGCAGGTTGAGCGCGGGCCCGGCCTGCACGAAGAGGCCGACCCGCCGGTCCCAGAGGCGCAGCATGGCGCCGAGTCCGGCGAGGGCGTAGTTGTCGGCGTAAACGAGCGGAACCCCGCCCGCGCCTCTCCCGCGGGAGGCGAGATCGCGGGTGACCTGCGCATACGCATAGAGCCCCAGATCGAGCGAGAAGGACGGGCGGAAGAAGCCGCGGGCCCTCAGCGTCGGGACGAGATCGCTCTGCTGCGCGGCGCCGAGGACGCGGCTCCATCCATAGGTCTCCGCGTAGAGGTCGGCCGAGAGGCGCTGCGGGAGCAAGCGCAGCTCTGCCTGGGCCTTCCGCGCGAGCGCCTCGTCCGGTCCGCGGCCCGCCTCCTCGAAGCGGCGGCGCGCCTCTTCTCTATCTCCTTGCTGGCTCGCGAGGTATCCGAGCTCGAGCGCCACGAGCTGCGCGTCGGCGCCCGCCGCGCGGGCCGCCTCGAGCGCCGCCGCGGCGCCGCGGGCGTCATGGGCGGCCTTGCGCGCGTAGGCCTCGTCGAGCAGGCGCCGCGCCGCCTCCGGGGCTTGCGCCGCACTCCCCTGCTCCGCGCGGGCCGCGCGCGGCGGCGACGAGAGCAGCGCGCACGCGAGCAGGGCCCGAGCCGTCACCCCCAGAATGGCCGGCGTCGCACGGCCTCTTTCGAAGGCAGCAAACATCGACGAATAAGTAGCACACACCAAAACAACGCACGACCGAATTCACGGAAGAACTCGAGTCGACACCAGCGTTCGACAGCGACGAACGGACACGGTACCTCGAGCGCAGCAGCCGCATCTCGAGGAGAACAACGCCCCTCGTCCAAGGCGCATGACCGCGCCGCGGCGCCTGCGGCGAGCTGGCTGAGAGCGCGGCCGACGCGGCCGCGCGGAGCGCTTGTCCGAGACCGGATCTTCGTAAACACAGTTTGTAACAAATGTCGCAATCACCCCTGACGCCGCGGAGAGGGGCACGCGCGCGCTCGTCAGGGTGGCTATGCGCGGTCCCTCGCCGAGCGCACACCGGACATCGACCGCTCGCCGGAGCGCTGGCGCGTCGACGACCTCGGCCAGGGCGGTAGCTCCGCGGAGCCCCCCCGGAGGTGCGAGCGAGCTCCGGGGCTCCGGGGGGACCTTCGGCGGACCGGCGAGCGCCTCGGCCGCCTTCGGCCGGGGCGTGTGACACGGGCCGCGCGGCGCGCGTTACGACGGCGTATTGCGCATGAAACGCCGACGAAACCAGCGCCGGGAGACAATATCGGCGTCCCCGCGGCGGCCCTCGCCGCGGGGCGGTCCTCTCCTCACCATGGAGGCCTTCCGCGTGGTGACCTCTGCAGATCTCGCCATCAAGGATCTCGGCCCTTGCCGCTACCCCTCGCCCGTCGCCGAGAAGCTCGGCGAGAAGGCCACGGTGTACGTCGGCGAGGCCGACAAAGTGCTGTTCGACGATCGCCTGTCCGCCGTCCTCTCGGGCGCCGCCGGCCCGCGCCCGCCGGCGTTCGAGCTCGCCGGGCCGCGCAACCGCGCCTTCTGGGAGCCGGAGGAGATGCGCGCCGGCATCGTGACGTGCGGCGGGCTATGCCCCGGCGTGAACAACGTCATCCGCGGGCTCGTGCTCACGATGGCGCACAGCTACGGCGTGCAGGAGATCTTCGGCTTCCGTTACGGCTACGAGGGGCTCGTCGCCCGCTTCGGGCACGCCCCGGTGCGCCTGGACCCGCGCACTGTCGAGGAGATCCACCGCATGGGCGGCACCGTCCTCGGCACTTCCCGCGGCAACCAGGACCCGCACCAGATGGTGGACACGCTCGTGGCCATGGGCATCAACGTGCTCTTCGTCGTCGGCGGAGACGGCACGATCCGCGGCGCGATGTCGATCGTCCGGGCCATCGAGGAGCGCCGGCTGTCGATCGGGGTCATCGGCGTGCCGAAGACCATCGACAACGACATCCACTTCATCGACCGCAGCTTCGGCTTCGAGAGCGCCTTCGCCGCCGCCGTGGACGTCATCCGCAGCGCGCACGTGGAGGCCTCGGGCGCGAAGAACGGCATCGGCCTCGTCAAGGTGATGGGCCGGCACTCGGGCTTCATCGCGTGCTCGGCGGCGCTCGCGTCGGCGGACGTGGACGTGGTGCTCATCCCCGAGGTCCGCGCGGAGCTCGACGGCCCGCGCGGCCTGCTCGCGCACCTCGAGCGCCGCCTCGCGCGCCACGGCAACGCCGTGGTCGTCGTGGCCGAGGGCGCGCTGCAAGAGCACTGCGCCTCGAGCGCGGAGCCGATGGCCACCGATCTCAGCGGCAATATCAAGCTGAAGGACATCGGCCTCGTCCTGCGCGATCGCATCAACGCGCATTTCCGGGCGCGCGGCGTCGAGGCGACGCTGAAGTACCTCGACCCGAGCTATCATATCCGCAGCGTCCCCGCGTCCCCGTCGGACAGCGTGTTTTGCTGGAACATGGCCAGGAACGCCGTCCACGCGGCCATGGCGGGCAACACGGAGATGCTCATCGGCCGGTGGCACGGCCGCTTCGTGCACGTACCGATGCCGCTCGCCGTCCGCATGCGCAAGCAGGTCGAGCCGACGGACGATCTGTGGATGGCCGTCGTGGAGGCCACGGGGCAGCCGCTCACGTTCCATTAGGCCGGTCTCCGGGTCGAGGCGGCGCCTCTCGTGCATCAACAGGCGCGGGGCGCGACGCGCTCGTGGCATGATGCCCGGCATGAACATCTCGTCGCTCTCGCGCCCGCTCGTGCTCGTCGTCGGTCTCGCCGGTCTCGCCGGCTGTCACAAGGAGGCCCCGGCGCAGGCCCCGCCGCCGGTCGAGGCCGCGGCCCGGACGCAGGACCCCACCGCCGGGACCGGCGCCCCGACGGGCGACGGCAACAGCGCCGCGCCAGGCGACGGCAGCAGCGCCGCGCCGGGCGACGGCAGCAGCGCGGCGGCGACCGAGCCCCGGTGCGCGGCAGACGCCGACTGTGTGGTCTCCTGCGCGCGGGTCGGACAGTGCTGCGACCAGCTGTGCCCGCCGTGCGACCAAGCGTACCACCGCGATGCGCTCGCCGCGCTCCAGCAGTGGCGCGCCGAGCGCTGCGCGGCCGAGAGCTGCCCGGTCGCCAAGTGCATGGCGCCGAAGGAGGACTCGGTCGCCCGCTGCAAGGCGGGGCAATGCGTCGTCGAGCGCGTGCCGCACGTCGACCGGTGACCGGCCGCCCGCGCGAACACCGGTGAACGGCGCGGCCGAGCACGCCTCACGCTGCGTTTTGCCACAGGCCGCACCTGCGCCACACCGATCGAGCTCGACGCGACTCGACCCGATCGCACAGCCCATCTCCAGCGTCCCTCACGCCGAGATCGCCAGCCCCTGGCCCTGCGCTTGCATTGCGTGGGTCCGAGAACATCGCGATCGCGGCCGCGGACGTCGCCGGCCCACGGCTGGAACGTGGAGATCGTGGATCGGCTCTCGCCGAGATCGCCGCGGGAGGTCCCTTGGGCATCGAGATCCAGCAAGACCATTTCAAGACCGTCGATTACGGGCTCTTCAAGGCGCGCCTCCAGCAGAACCTCACCGCGCTCGAGATGGTGCTCAGCCGGCCGGGGTTCGGCCTCGGCGACACGACGATCGGCGCGGAGCTCGAGATGTTCCTCGTCGACCGGGAGGCGCGCCCCGTGCCGCTCGGGCCCGAGATCGCGCGCGCGGCGGCGAGCCCGATGATCACGCCGGAGATGGGCGCGTTCGACATCGAGCTCAGCACGCAGGCGGTGCCGCTCGCCGGCCGGCCGCTGTCGGCCCTGCGCGAGCAGATGCGCGCGACCGTGGAGGCGATCCGCGAGCGCGCCGCGGCGCGGGGCGCGCGCGTGGTCCCGGTCAGCATCCTGCCGACCTTCCAGCGGCAGGACTTCAGCCCCGCGACGATCACGAACCTCCCCCGGTACCGCGCGCTCGCCGCGGGGCTCTGCCGGCTGCGCAAGGCGCCGTTCCACATCCGGATCGACGGCGCCGAGCCGCTCGATCTGATGTCGGACGACCCCGCGATGGAGGCGGCGAACACCGCCTTTCAGGTCCACCTCCGGGCGTCGCCCGACGCGTTCGCGCGGCTGTTCAACGCGGCCATGATGATGACCGCGCCCGTCCTCGCGGCCTCGGGCAACTCTCCCACCTTCCTCGGACACCGGCTCTGGCACGAGACGCGGGTGGCGGTGTTCAAGCAGGCCGGCGACGACCGCCCCCCGGAGACCGACGCGGACTGGAAGAAGCCCGCCCGCATCGGCTTCGGGACCGGCTGGGTGCGCGACGGCGCGGCGGAGCTCTTCATGGAGAGCGTCGCGCTGCACGAGCCCATCCTCCCCGTCTGCAGCGACGAGGACGTCATCGCGTGCGCGCGGGCCGGCGGCGTGCCCCAGCTGCACGAGCTCCGCCTGCACCACGGCACCGTCTGGAAGTGGAATCGGCCGGTGTACGACCCGGCCGGCGGCGGCCACCTGCGCATCGAGCTGCGCGCCATGCCGTCCGGGCCCACCCTCGACGACATGCTCGCGAACGGGTGCTTCCTGCTCGGGGGCATCCTCGCCCTCGCGCCGACCGTGGGAGAGCTCCTGCCGTCGTTCCCCTTCGGGCTCGCCGCGCGGAACTTCTACCAAGCCGCGCAGCACGGCCTCGACGCCGAGCTGGTCTGGCCGGAGGGGCCGGGCGCCGCGCCGAAGGGCGTCCGCGCGCGCGATCTCCTCCTCTCGCTCCTGCCGCGGGTCGAGGAGGGCCTCGTGAGCGCGGGGGTCGACGGCGCGGAGGCCCGCCGCTACCTGCAGATCTTCGAGGCGCGCGTCGCCAAGGGCGTCACCGGGGCCGTGTGGCAGCTCCGCGCGCTCTCGGCCCTGGAGCCGCGCGCCCCGTCGCGCGAGGAGGCGCTCCGGCGGATGCTCGAGCGGTACATGGCCGAGGTCGACTCCGGCAACCCCGTGCACGCCTGGGCGATCCCGGGCGCCGGCTCGACGTGAGGTCGCCATGAGCCTTACCGCCACGAGCTCGCTCGCAGCGCAGATCGACGCGCGGCTCTCCGCGCCGGGGGCGATGGACGCGGCGCGGTTCGCGTCGTTCCTCGGAGGCCAGCGGCGGCGCGGCCTCACGCACGGCGGCCGCGCGCTGTGCCGCCACCTCAGGCCCTACCTCATCGCGGAGCACGACTACGCCGCGGTCGCGCGCGCCGCCGAGCGGATCGCCGCCGCGCTCGAGCGCGTCGCGCGGCGCGCGCTCGTCGACGCCGCCCTGGCCGAGGAGCTGGGGCTCTCCGCGGAAGAGCGCGCCCTCGCGGCCCTCGATCCCGGCGAGGGGCCGTTCCTCACGGTCGGGCGGCTCGACATGCTCGTCACCGAGGGCGGCTTCTCGTTCATCGAATACAACGCCGACTCGCCCGCTGGCATCACCGACCAGCTCCTCATCGAGGAGACGTTGATGGCGCTCCCCCACCTCGCGCCGCTCCGGCGCGGGCGGGGCGTGCGCGCGCCGGCGCCGCACCGGGCGCTCCTCTGCGCCCTGCGCGAGGGGTACGCCGCGTGGGGCGGCCGCGAGGCGAGGCCCACGATCGCCATCGTCGACTGGAAGACCGCCGACACATCGGCCGAGTTCAAGGTGCTCTCCGACCTGTTCTCGGCCGAGGGGCACCGGACGTGGATCCTCGATCCGGACGAGCTCGAGCTCGACGGAGGCCGCCTCTCGGCCGGCGGGGAGCGGATCGATCTCGTCTACCGACGCGTCATCACGCAGGAGCTCGTCGGGCGGCGCGGCCTGGATCACCCGCTCGTCCGCGCCTACCGCGACCGCGCGGCGTACGTGGCGAACTCGTTCCGGACCAAGCCGCTCAACAAGAAGGCGGCGTTCGCGGTGCTGAGCGCCCCCGAGTTCGCCGACCTGTTCTCGCCCGAGCAGCGGGCGGCCATCGCGGAGCACATCCCCTGGACGCGCCGCGCGCGGGCGGGCCGGACCTCGTGGCGGGGGCGCGACGTGGACCTCCTCGAGCTCATCGCCGCCGAGCAGGAGAGCTTCGTGCTGAAGCCGAACGACGACTACGGGGGCAAAGGCGTGCTGCTCGGGTGGCAGACGCCCCCGGACGCGTGGAGGGCGGCTGTCCGCGACGCCGAGGCGCAGCGCGCGATCGTGCAGGAGCGCAGCCGCGCGCCCACGGCGCGCATGCCCGCGTTCCGCGACGGCCGCGTGGTCGAGGAGGAGGTCTACTTCGACCTGTGTCCCTTCGTGTTCGCCGGCCGCATGGAGGGCGCCATGGTGCGGCTCTCGGCCTCTGCGGTGAGCAACGTCTCCGCGGGCGGCGGGGTCACCGGGCTCTTGATCGTCGACGATGCGCGCCTGAAACGAGAGGATAACCGCCATGTGTGAGCTCCTTGGCATGGTCTCGAACGTGCCGACGGACATCGTGTTCTCGTTCACGGGGCTCGCGCTCCGCGGCGGGCAGACGGGGCCGCACGCGGACGGCTGGGGCGTATCGCTCTATGATGGCCTCTTCGCCCGGACGTTCCTCGAGCCTCACCCCGCGTTCTCGAGCCCGCTCGCGCGGTTCATCCGCGAGAACCCGATCCACACGGCCCTCTCCATCGCGCACGTGCGCAAGATGACGCGCGGCGGGGCGGCCTTGAAGAACACGCACCCTTTCATGCGGGTGCTCCACCGGCGGCACATCGTGTTCGCGCACAACGGCACCCTGCCCAACGTCCGGGATCGGAAGCTCCACCTCGAGACGCCGATCGGGGACACCGACAGCGAGCATGCCTTCTGCGTCCTCCTCGAGGAGCTCCGGGCCGCCTACGGCGCGCAGTACCCGAGCGACGGGCGGGCGCTGGGGAAGACGCTCTACGAGCTGGGGAACGAGCTCGGCAGCGACGGCGTGTTCAACTTCCTGCTCGCGGACGGAGAGCACCTGTTCGCCCGCTGCGGCGACCACCTCTCCTGCATCCTCCGCCACGCCCCGTTCGGCGAGGCCACCCTGGTGGACGCCGATCTCAAGGTGAATTTCAACGACGTCCACGGCCTGGGCCCCGACGCGCGCATGGCCGTGGTGGCCACCGAGCCGCTCACGCGCGACGAGCTCTGGAGCAAGGCGACGCCCGGCACGCTCTGGGTCTTCCGCGCCGGCGAGCTCGTGGCGACGTACCCCGAGGCCGCGGCGCGGGGCTCGATCGCGGACATCGCCGAGCCCGGCCCTCCGGGCTGAGGCGCCGTGTCCGCGGCGCGCCGTCAGCCGCGCGGCCGCGCGAACAGGCCGCGGAAGAAGTCGCCCAGCGTGTGCTCCTTGTAGTCGCGGAACTCGCCGGCATCGAAGTAGACGCCGCCGCACACGCTACAGCTCTCGTACCAGATGTGCGGCTGCTGCGGGTCGACCATGCGCACCATCGGCGTCGTGCAGCGGGGGCACGGCACGCGCCGGATCTCGTTGTTCTTCCGCCCGACCGCGGGGTCGCCGGTGTCGATGTGCTGCGAGCCCTCCATCGCCTTGAGCGACTCCTTCTCACGGCTGTCGAACCAGATTCCGCCGCACGCGGTGCATCGGTCGACGTCGATCCCGCCGAAGGTGACGACATCCATCGAGGCGGTGCATTTCGGGCAGTTCACGTCGCGCTCCAGTGCGGCCGGCGCCGCGGTCTCTGGCGATGCTATCAGACGGGCCGGATCGCGTGAAGCGCCGGCGTCACGTGTAGCACGCCGGCGCGAGCCGCAGCGCCTGGACGAGCGCTGGATCGTGGCCGAGGAGGAGCGCGCCGCGGCGCTCTCGCGCGATCTGCTTGAGGCGGCGGATGCTGGCGAGCGCGGCCTCGTCGTCCACGCTCTCGCCGGGGAGGATCTCCTCGCTGAAGTTCTCGGCGAGGTCGCCCGCGTCGCCGACGAGGACGACCGTGCCGGTGTCCCTCAGCTCGACCACCACGGACTGATGGCCGGGCGTGTGCCCGCGCGTCGACACGACCTCGACGCCCGGCATCGCCTCCCAGTCTCCCTCGACGAGGTCCCAGCGCAGGCCGGGCAGGTCATAGTCGCGCTCGAACCAGGCGGGCCCGTGATCCGGGCCGAAGGCATACGCGTGCTCTCGCCGCTGCACGGAGATGCGCGCGCCCTGGAACATCGCGAGGTTCCCGGCGTGGTCCAGGTGCATGTGCGTGAGGATGACGTGGCTCACGTCGGCGGGGCGCACCCCGATCCGGTCGAGCTGACAGGCGAGCTCGTGCTCCGGGAGGATGACCGGCGGGCGAATCCCCTGCTTCGTGTAGTGCTCTTCGCGGAGCGCCGGGTCGTGGACGAGCGCGCTGTTCAGCCCCGTATCGACGAGCACGAGCCCCCGCGCGGTCTCGAGCAGATAGGCCGACACCGGCTCGGCGAGGATGAAGCGCCCGCCGCGGTCGCGCGTCGAGACCGTCTTCTCGAGGATCTCGTACCCACAGAGCAGCACGTAGAGCCTCGAGACCTCGGTGCTCATGGGCGCGACCTCCCTTGCGGCGCCGGCCCGCGAGCGGGCCTGTCCAGCCTGGCCGAGCCTCGCGCCCGCGTCATGCGGCGGGGTGTGCCAGCTTCGAGTACTTCGTGCAAAAGAACATGTACACGCCGTAGGCGCACAGGCCGGCGGCGACGAGCACGAGCAGCATGGGCCCGAAGGGCGACGCCGCCACGGTCGAGAGCGCCTCGCCGACGCCCTTCGATTGCCCCGGATCGTGGGTGATCGCGGCCTTGATCAGCGCCGCGCCGATGATCCCGAACACGACGCCGCGCGAGACGAGCCCGACCCGGGCCATCCGGAAGACCCACGTGCGCTCGGGGGGACTCATGCCCTGGGTGCTGAGGTCCCGCGCGAAGCGAGATTTCATCGCCTTGCGGAGCTGCTGGACGGCGACGGCGATCACCACGAGCCCCGCGACGCCGACCAGCACGCCCCCGAACGGCTGCTCCATCACCTTGCCGACCCAGGTCCGGGACCCGTCGCCGCCGCCGCCGCCGCGGCCGAGCGCGAGCTGGAAGGCCGTGATCGCGAGGCCCGCCGAGATCGCGCCGCTCGCGGCCCAGCCCACGCGCTCGGCCTTCCCCTTCGCGTCGTGGCCCACGTGGCCCGGGTCCTTGAGCGCGAGGACCTCGCGCCACAGCGCATACCCGAGGAGCCCGATCCCCACGACGATCAGCAGCGCTTGCCCGAACGGCTGTTCGCCGAGGACCCCGACCGCCTCGTGCCCGCCGGCGGTGCGCCCGCCGCCGCTGAAGGCCGCCTGGAGCGAGAGGGCGCCGATCAGCACATAGACGAGCCCCTTGGCCGCAAACCCGAACCTGGCCAGGGTGCGCACCCAACCGTTGTTTTCAGGCCGGGTGAACATGTTCTGTCCTACCGGAATTTCCATGGCTTCAGCTCTCCTGGGCGAGCCTGGTGCAGCGGGCATGCCACCGGTCGAGCGGGGCGCTTCGAGCGCTGGTGCGGGGGGCGTCGTGCGGTGTGGGGCGGGCCGCCACGCCTTGGCTCCAGAGTGCCTCACACCCCCTCGCCGAGCGTCGGTAACGTGCTTCGCCGCGCGCCCCAGGTGTCGCGGCGGGCGCAGCGGTCCTCGGGGGCCGTGGGCGACGAGGGCGGGTGAGCGCACATGCGCTCTCGCGATCGCGGGGATTTTCGGCGGGAAACCGGAGCGCTGGATGGAGGGGAGTCCTCTGGCAGCCTGCAAACGAGCCTACGTCCATCCTGGTCCGCGCTGGATCTTCGGTGGCCCACGCCGCGTGGTAGAGCATTGACACCCCGTTGCGGTTTGGGGTCTTCTCGCGCGCGATCTGTCCCCGCGCGGGCCGCTCTGGCCCTCCGAGCTGGCCGCGCCGGCTCTCTTGTCGCCCCTGCTTCCGCTGTTCGGCCCCTCGATGACCCAGACCTCCCCTGACGTAGCGCCCGAGCCTGCGCCTGACGAGCCGCAGCGCGCTGGAACGCCCACGGCGCTGACCGTCCCCTCGCCGTGGGGCGCGCGCGTCGCCCAGCTCCTCGCGCGCGTCCTGCCGTGGCTCGAGCGCCTCCCGCGCTTCGCCGTCGTGTTCCTGCGCGTGGTCGTCGCGCTGGCCGCGGCGGGCGCGATCGGCACCTACCTCGTGCTCGGGATCATCCACCTTCGTTTTCCGTTCGAGATCGAGTGGATGGAGGGCGGCCTCGTGGACGAGATCCGCCGCGCGCTCGCCGGGCAGAAGCTCTACGTCAAGCCCACGGTCGAGTACGTCCCTTTCCTGTACGCGCCGCTCTACTTCTATGTTGCGGCCGCGTTCTCGAAGGTGCTCGGCGTCGGCTTCTTCTCGGCGCGGCTGGTCTCGTATCTCGCCTCGATCGCGGGGATCGCGCTCATCGCGCGCATCGTCCACCGCGAGACCGGCGGCAAGCACGCCGCCCTGCTCGCGGCCGGCGTCTACGCGGGCGCGTATCCGCTCTCCGCCGGGTTCTTCGACATCGCGCGGGTCGACTCGCTGTTCGTGCTCCTGCTGCTCGCGGCGCTCTACGTCGCGCGGTTCGGCCGCTCGGTGAGCTCTGCCGTGGGCGCCGCGGCGCTCTTCACGCTGGCCCTGCTCACGAAGCAGTCGGCGTCGGTCATCTTCGTGCCGGTCGCGGCGTACCTCGTCCTCGCCGGGTGGAGGCGCGGCCTCGTCTTCGCCGCGTCTGGCGCCGCGATGATGGTCGGCAGCGTCGTCGTGCTCGACCGCATCCACGACGGCTGGTTCTGGTGGTTCGTCTTCTGGCTCCCGCGGCAGCACCCCTGGGTGGAGCGGATGTGGGTCGATTTCTGGCTCGAGGATCTGATGCGGCCGCTCTCGGTGAGCTGCCTCCTCGCGCTCTTTTACGTGATGGTCGATCGCCGGGTCTTCTCCACGGGCGACGCGCGCGCGGCGGCTCCTGGCGACGCTCGTCGCGATGCCGAGCCGGCCGACGCGCCGCGCGTGGCGGAGGCGGGCGGCGCGCAGCTCGGGGGCACGGACGCCGCCGTGCCTTCCCGGCCGGCCCACGGCTCGACCTTCGCCCTGTCCTTCCGGGACTTCCGGGACGGCAGGTATTTTTATCTCTTCGCGGCCGTGGGGATGCTCGGCGCTTCCTGGGCGGGGCGGCTCCACGCGGGCGGCTGGCCCAACGTCATCATGCCGGGCTTCGCGATCCTCGCGATCCTCTTCGGCCTTGGCGTCCACGCTGCGATCGCCGCCGCTGCCCAGCTCTCCGAGCCGCGGCGGCACCGCCTCGAGGCGTTCCTCCTCGTGCTCGCGGCCGTCCAGTTCGCCTGTCTTGCCTACGATCCTTCTCGTTACGCGCCGAAGTCCCTGGATGCCAAGGCGGGAGAGCACCTGCTCGACAAGATCCGCAAGGTCGAGGGGGATGTCTTCATCCCTGCCCATGGCCACCTCGCGACGCTCGCGGGCAAGCGCCCTTACGCCCACGAGATGGCGGTCGCGGACATCCTCGGGATCAACGGCGGCCCCGCGGGCGCCGATCTTCGCGCCGACATCGAGAAGGCGATCTTGCAGAAGCGGTTCGGCGCGATCTTCTCGGACACCGACTTCTACAAGAAGGAGATCCAGCAGGCCTATCGCCAGGAGGGCAAGGTCTTCGAGGACAAGAAGGTGTTCTGGCCCGTGACCGGCTTCCGCGTTCGCCCCGAGCGCATCTACGTGCCCAAGAGCACCGGCGCATCACGCCCGAGCATCCCCCGGCGGTAGGTCCGCCCCTCCCCGGGCGGCCCGGCGCTCTCGATCCGGCAGGCCCGAGCATCCCACGGCAGCAGGCGCGGCGCTCCCGAGCGGCCGGTCCGCCCCTCGCGCGGCGGCCGGCCCGACGCTTCCACCCCGGCACGCCCAACTCGCCCACCGCAGCAGGCCCGGTTCTCTCACCGCGGTAGGCCCGAGGCGAGGGTGTTCGTGGCGCGGCGCGGGGAGGGCCGATGTCTGAGCCTAAGACCTTTGTCCTCCGGCTCCGCCGGCGGACAAAGGTCTCAGGCGAGTTCGGCGGGGCCCCCGCGCCGCGCCACGAACACCCTCGCCTCGGGCCCGGGGGATCCGGAACCACCTCCGGTCCGGCCCGCTCGCCTGGCCCGATGCCGAGGCCGTAAGGCTCAGCGGTCCGCGGCCCAGAGCCCGGAGATGGAACAAAGCAAAAAAGCCCGCAGGGCGTTCGCCATGCGGGCTCTAGAATCTTGAAGCGTCGCGTCTCGCTGCGTCGCGCTGCTCACACCCGAGCTCCGGGCGCGATGCTCGTCACGTTCCATGGAGTATGGTCAAGCCGCACGACCTATTAGTACCGGTTAGCTCCGCCGATTG
>NZ_CP150339.1:0-3437500 GCF_051474665.1 Sorangium sp. So ce394 | reverse complement strand
GAGCCTGATCACTCCGGCGACCTCCCTTCCGGGACGCGCCGCAGCAATGTTCACCTCGAACGATGCCCCGTCTATCGAACGGCCCAGAGAGGCACGGGCTTTCGTCCGCCGACTCTCCGTGTCCGCCGATGCGCGGGGGGCCCTTTCTAGGACCCCTTCGCGGGGTTGTCAACCTTCTCTTTCGACTTCTTTCGAACGTCTTGGGAGAAGCTGACTTCGAGAGACCGATCGGTCAGTTTGGAGGGCTACAAGCGGTCGGGATTCCTGGAACTCCAGAAACCACCAGACGCGGCTTTCCTGCCTTCCGGCTCTGCCGAATCGCGAGAGCTCAATCTAGAGTCCCGTCGCGAAACTGTCAACCTTCTCTTCGAGTAAGGTGGACGGGACGGCCAGGCCGTCCAGAACCCCGAGCTGTGCTCCAGCTCGGATGAGCTGGATTGAGCTGGGCTGGCTGGCCTCGCCGGTTCGCGAAGGCGCACCCTATACCCAGGCCACGAGCGTGTCAACGCCGTCGCGGCATGCCCCCGTTTGGGCCCCGTTTCGGAGCGGGAAGGCGCGCGAAAAGAGAAACCGAGCGACCTGAAGAGCAGCCGGCTTGTTCTGTTCACCGGCCTCTTCAGGCTCTCAGCACCGCAGCACGGCAGCGCCGCAGCGCGCCAGTGCCAGCGGCCGTCCTTTCTTAAATCTTGACACCGACGTGTCAACGGCCGTGGTGCCGCCGGGGGGCGGCCGGGTAGCGGACGAGCTGGGCTGCATCGCCCGGCTCGGCGTGAGGATTCGGCGCTCGCCGGGTCCCCGTGACCTGGGTGACCTGACGCCCCGGTGACTGGCGGTTGAGGTAGCCTGCTGCCGTGCTCCCTGCGGTCTCAGGTGGTGGATCAAAGCGCAGCGTCGCGGCCTCGCGCCGCCGAGGCCAGAGCCCAGCGGGCTCGCGACGCCGGGCGGCCGCGGCGCAGCTGTCCTCGCCGCGGGCGTCGTCCGGGACCGCTTCGGTCGAGCGGCGCCCGAACGGAGCGAGGCGCCGATGATGCCGGCGGCCGTGCGCGCGGGGCGGGAGCTCGACGGCAAGTACCGGTTGGTGCGGCCGATCGGCAGCGGCGGGATGGGGCAAGTGTGGGAGGCGTTCCACACCGGCCTCGAACGGCGCGTAGCCGTGAAGATCCTCACGCCCGAGTCGGTCGCGCATCCCAACACGCTTCGGCGGTTCGAGATCGAGGCCAGGGCGCTCGCGCGGATCCGCAGCCCCCATGTCGTGGACGTCTACGACGTCGGCGTCGAGGGGGACCTGCGGTATCTGGTCATGGAGCTGCTTGAAGGCGAGGACCTCGGCGTCGTCTTGAGCAGGCGCCCTCGGCTGTCGCTCGCCGAAGCGCGCGCGGTCTTCACGCCGGCGCTTCAAGCCCTGAACACTGCGCACGCTCGCGGGATCATCCACCGCGACCTGAAGCCGTCCAACATCTTCATCACGCGCACCGACGGCGGCGCCGTCGTGAAGCTCCTCGACTTCGGCATCGCAAAGCTGGAGGAGCCTTCCGGGCCGCCGACGTCGACCCAGACGGGCATCGTCATCGGCTCGCCCCTCTTCATGAGCCCGGAGCAGATAAGGAGCCTGCGCGATCTCGATCATCGCAGCGATCTCTTCTCGCTCGGGGCGGTGATCTACCGCGCGCTCACCGGCGTCGAGCCGTTCGCGCCGGACGCCCGGGGGCTCATGGAGGTGATCCTCGCCATCACCTCGACGGAGCCCCGGCCCCCCTCGACGTTCCCGGATCTCGGCGCCGACGTGGACGCCTTCTTCGCCAAGGCCCTCGCCAAGGACCGAACGAACCGCTTCGGCAGCGCGGACGAGATGCTCGAGGCCTTCCTCGCGCTCACCGACGGCGCGCCTGCGATCGACCTCCGGACGCTGCTAGCCGCGTCTGAGGCGCCCCCCCGGGGCGCGCGCCCGTCGCCGCCCCTCGAGCGCGCCGATCCGCCGCCCCCCACCGGTCCGGCCGACCCGGCGCAGCCCCTCGCACGGGCCGTCGGCGACACCGGCCCTGACACGACCCCTGGAGAGACCTTCCCCCCCGCTCCCGCAGCCTGCCCGAAGGTGTTCGCCGACGACGACACCGCCCCTCGCAGCGTCCCCTCGCTGCAGGCCGCCCGCCACGCTCCTTTCCCTGCCGCCGGCGTAGCCCCCGCGCCGCCGTCCGATCCGTGGCTCGCCCTCGGCGCCGTGCTCCCCGGCACCTTGAGCCAGCACGCCGGCTCCATCGCGCGCTTCCTGCGCGCGCTCTTCGGTCGCTGCGCGCGGGAGTCGGCCCACGTGGCGCAGCTCTTCGATCCCTCGTTCGACGCCCCGGCCCATTACCGGTTCTTCGCCGTCTTCCTCGTCGGGTCGGCGCAGCCGGGGCGGCTCGCCACCCAGACGTTCGTCCTCCAGTCGAGATCGCTGGAAGCGCACCTGGACCGGCTGGACAAGGGGGCGCGCAAGGTGGTCCTCGCCATCGGCGATTCCTTCGAGCTCGGCGCCGGCGTGCGGCAGCGGATCTTCGCGCTGTACCGCGCGCACAACGCGCTGGTGGTGCCCGTGCACGTCGCGCGGCTGCGGGCGGTCGCCGACGACCGCAACGCGCTCGATCTCCTCCGGGAGGGGCTCTCGGATTTCAACGCCCTCCCCGACCCGTTCGCCGTCAACGCGCGCGCCGCGGATCCGACGAGCCTGTTCGGCATGCGCGCCCTCCTCGGCGACCTGCTGCGCGCGCTCGAGCGGCCGGCGCTCGTCTCCATCTACGGGCCGCCCGGGTGCGGCAAGACGTCGCTCGTCGAGATGGCGCGCGGCGAGCTGGTCGACGCCCGGCTCGCGCGGGTGCGGTGCGTCGAGCTCCCGAGCCCGTCCATCGAGGCCGCCGCGCGCGAGATCGCCCGGGCGCTCGGCGACGAGGGGCCGGCCGGCGCGGAGGTCGGCGAGCGGATCGCGCGGGCGGCGCGGGCCGCTCGCGACCGGGCCGAAGGGCAGCGGGCGCTCCTCGTGCTCGAGGACGCCGACGTGATCCTGAAGCCGCTCGAGGGCCCCGACGAGGGCGAGCGGGCCGCCGCGCAGCGGCTCTGGACCGCGCTCGGCCGGGCGTGCGACGGCGGGCTGCTCTCGGTCGTGGCGACGAGCCTGTCGGGGTTCGTCCTCGGCGACGCCAAGATCTCCGGCTGGGTGAACCCGCTGGCGAACCAGGTGCACGCGCTGCCCATCCCGCCGCTGACGCCCGCGGACGTCCAGAAGATGCTCACCGAGCTGGGAATGCAGATCAACGTGCGCTTCGACGCGCAGGCGATCGGCTACGCGCATGAGGTCACCGCCGGCAACGTCTACGCCGTGCGGAGGCTGTGCGGGTATGTGGTGAGCAGGCGGAGGCGATCGGCGCCGCACGGGCCGCTCGACGAGGTCCGGATCGAGAAGCGCCACCTCGTCGACGGCGCGCGCGACCTCGCGGCCATCGGCGAGACGTTCAACACGAGCGTGCTGCCCTGGCTCGACGCGACGGAGCGGCTGGTGCTCGAGGCCGTGGCGACGCGGCAGCCGAGGAACGTGCGCGGCGTGCAGCAGGCCCTCTCGGGCCAGGACGCGGGCGCGGTGGCCGCGGCGCTCGACCGGCTGCGGCGCATCGGGCTCGTGGAGCGGCGGGGCGACCGCGAGCGGGTGGCGATCCCGCTCCTCGCCGACTGGACGCGGAACAACCTCCAGCCCACGCCGGGCGAGGCGACGCAGCGGCGGGAGCAGCAGGTGCGCACGCTCGCCGTCGGGTGCTCGATCACGCTGCTCCTGCTGGGCGGATTCGCGCTCTGGTCGCGGCCCCGCGAGGCGGCGTGGGACGCGGGCGGCTGCCGCTACGAGATCGACTATCCAGGCCGCGCGGCGCCCGGGGTCGAGATCAAGCTCTATGCGTTCCGCACCTGCGCCGGCCCCCCGGGAGACATCGAGGTGCGCCTCCGCGCGCGGGCGGGGACGCTGGCGCAGCTCGGCGCGCACAAGGCCCCTTCGCTCCTGCTGCACGACAGGGACCTTCCCGACTGGCAGCAACAGGAGATCTCCGCCGTGCTGAGCGGCCTCGGGCGCAGCCGCTTCGAGCTCGACGTGCTCGTGGGCGGCGCGACGGGCGAGACGTTGACGGTGGACCACGACTGGCTGGCGAGCGTCCCCGAGCTGGCGAGGAAGCTCATCGCCGCCGCGAGCGCGGTCCCGGCGGCGATGGCGGCGCTGCTCGCCTACGGCGACGAGATCGCCGCCCTCGTGCGGCGCCTCTTCGGACGACGGTAGTCGAGGCGGTCACGGGCCGGCGCGGCGCGCCCCTCGGCGCCCGGGATGCCCGCCCCCCGCCCGCCCCGCCTACTTCCCCGCCTTCTCGTCGAGGAACGCGGTCACCCACGCGAACGGCGCGTTCCAGTTGATCGTGATCTCGTTGACGCTCCAGGCCTCGATGTGGTCGACGAAGCACCGCTGCGCGACGCACCCCTTGAGGCCGGCGCTCTGGACGTGGGGGTCCTGCAGCGAGGAGTTCGGGCCGCCGGACACGGCGCCGGGCGGCGCCTTCGGGTACTTGCCGTTCGCCTGGTGGGCCCAGAACCGGTGGTGCGGGTTCTCGAGCGGCTTGTCGCCGTAGCCGGTCACGTACGACTGCCCGAGCGCGTTGCGCCCGAGGAGGTAGTCCATGCCGAGCACCACCCCGTCGAGGTACTTCGGCTGCTTGGTGAAGTCGTGGGCGAGCGCGACCACGAGCATGTTGTTGAGCACGAAGGAGTTCGAGCCCCACTCGTACTTGCCGGCGGGCGTCCGCTGGACGAGCGTCCGGTAGCCCTCCTTCTCGGCGACCGCGAGGTACTGGTCGGCGGCCTTCGCGATGCGGCCGCGGAGCTGCTGCTGCCACGCCGCGTCGACGTGGCCGGGCACGATCGCCATCGAGATCTGGCCGAGCGCGTCCGTGACCTTCCAGTTCATCGACGAGGCCACCCCGTCGACCTCCGTGGGGAACCGCGCGTTGAGCGGCGAGGCCTGGAGGTACTGCTTGTACTCCGGCTTCCCGGTGGTGACGAAGAGCTCGGCCGCGGCCCAGTAGAAGTCGTCCTTGACGTCGGTGTCATCGTACGGCCCGCCGCCCTTGTCGCCGCCGGGCGGCGCATACAGGGCCGGGTTCTGCTTCGCCGCCGCCCACGCGCGCTCGGCGGCCTTGAGGCACCGCGCGGAGAACGCCGCGTCGACCGTCTTCCAGACGCGCGCGCACTGCGCCCCGACGGCAGCGACGTTGAGCGTCGCCGCCGTGCTCGGCTTGTGCAGCGAGCGCGTCATCTTGTCCTCGTGCGGCGCGAGGCCGAGGCCCGTCCACGCGTCGTCGTGCATCTTGTGGTGCACCATGCCGGCGAGCGGCTTGCCTTCCGGCACCTGCATCCCCAGCAGGAACTCGATCTCCCAGCGCGCCTCGTCGAGGATGTCGGGCACGTTGTTCTTCCCCTCGGGGATGCTCAGCTTGCCGTCGCCGAAATCGGCGCTCGAGCTGCCGAGGTGCTTCGTCCGCTCGTGCCAGTTGAGCAGCGTCCACACCGAGATGCCGCCGTTGACCACGTACTTGCCGTGATCGCCGGCGTCGTACCAGCCGCGGGACGCGTCGAGCGCGTAGTCGCAGCCGCTGCCCTTGAGGCAGCGCGTGCTCTTGTCCTGGAGGTGCCCGGCCGGTCGCGCCAGCTCGGGCTTGCCGGCATAAGGCATCTTGATCTCGATGCCGCTCCGGTTGTGATAGAAATACGCGAGCGCGTCGTACTTGAGCTTCTGGTAGATGTCGGCGCCGATGTCGAACGGGTAGCTCTTCTCCTCGCCGACCTTGAGCACGTAGCCCTGGCCCGGCGCCTTGTGGGCGGTGAAATCGACGAGGTGGACGTGATCGCCGGAGGCGCCGTCCTTCCCGAAGACCTTGGTCTGGCCGCGCGCGACCGGCTTGCCCGAGCCGTCGAGCAGCTCCCACGCGAGCGGCGCGGTCGCCGCGTTGCTCACGCTCGCGATCTTGATCGCGCCCGGCAGATACCCGACCTGGTTCACGGCGACCTTCGGCGCCGCCGCCGCCGCGTCGCCCGCGGGCGCGGCGGCCCTGAACTCCGGGTCGTCGAGGCGGATGTCGTCGATGCAGACCTCGAACGGCTCCTTGGCCGACGCCATCGCGCCGCCGATGTGGAACGCGAGCTCCGCCGTCGCGTCGTCGGCCTTCGCCATCGAGAACTTGCCGGAGAAAGTCTTGGGCTCGGTCCCGAGCTCGACGGTCTCGTACCAGTACTCGTCGTACGGCGGCCCCGACATGCCGACCTTCGGGCGCGCCTTCGTGGGCGCGGACGCCCAGGCCTTGTACTGGATCGTGTAGCTGTGCCCCTTCTGGATCACCATCTCCCGGTGGCGGAACTGGGCGTCCCAGTTGTTCGACCCCTTGTTCGTCACCGTCACGCAATAGGCGCCGTTCTTCACCTCGGCGCTGCCCGCGCCCGGCGCGGTGAACGAGGTGGTCCAGGGCAGGCTCTTGTTGTCGTTGAAATCGGAGGCCTTGAGCAGGTTGGTCTGCGCGGGCCCGGCGCTCGCCGCGGCGCCCGGGTCGGCGCCCGGGGCGGCGCCGGCGGAAGGAGCCTCCGCGGAGGGGCCCTGCGAGGTCGCGCATCCAGCGCTCGCCGCGAGCGCGCCGAGCACGAGCGCGGACACCCGCCCCGCTCGGCGGAGGATCCACGGCTTGAGAAGAGAGTCGTTCATAAGTCCTCGGTTCACGGATGGGGGCAATCCGCGCTTAAAAAGCGGCAATTATGTCCATCTTGTCAAGCGCAATCCTCGCCTGCGCGTCGAAATGGCGGGCCGCGCCGCCCTGCGGATCCCCGCCGCGCTCCCCGCGGCTCGACCAAGGCAGAGCCGCGCCGGAGCCACGCCAGAGGCACACGGAAGCCACGTCGGAGGTCCCGAGCGCTCCGGAGGCCGAGCGGGCGCGCGCTCCATCCCCAGGTGATCCGGCGCCGGTCGATTCGCGCTGGTACCCCCGGCGCGGGCGCACTAGGCTCTGCGGCGCCTCGTCGCGTCCGGATCGCGACCGAGCACCCCAACGAGGAGACGACATGGCAAAGCACAGCTTCTCAGTCCCCTTCCCCGGCTCCGCTCAAGACATCGTCGCGAAGGCCAAGGCAGCGATCGAGAAGGCCGGTGGTCAGTTCAGCGGCAACGAGGGCAACGGCACGTTCTCGGTGCCCACGCCGGCGGGGACGGTGAAGGGCTCCTATGCCATCGCCGCGCAGAGCTTCTCGGTCGACATCACGGACAAGCCGTTCATCGTCCCCGGCAGCGCCATCGAGTCCCAGGTGCGCAAGTTCCTCGAAAAGGCCTGACGCCCGGCCGCCTACCTACCCGCGCGCGCCCGCCTGCGCGCTCAGCCGTCGCCGCGCGAGGCGCGGAGTCGATCGCCGCGCCGCCTGGCGCGTCGGGCCTCCTCCGCGAAGCATCCATCCACTCTGGAACGCGCCCCTCGGGGCGCGGGGCGGCCGGCGTCGGCCCCCCCCGGGCGGGAGCTCGCCTGTCACGCGCCGTCGCCGGCGAGGTGCACCTTGAGCACGCTCTCCTCGGCGGGGACGCCGAGCCGGAGGGGGAAGCCGTAGTGCCCTGTCCCGCGGTGCACGTAGAGCCGGTCCGGGCCGCGGGCCCACAGGCCGTGATCGGGCATGTTCACGAAGAGCCGGAGGGCGGTCCAGGAGCCGCCGAGGCTGACCAGGCCGAGCTGCCCGCCGTGGGTGTGGCCGGAGAGCACGAGATCCCCCTCGCCCTCGCCGAGGAGGCGGAACGCGCCCGGATCGTGGAGCAGGACGAGCCGGAGCGCCCCGGGCGCGCGCGGGTGCCGGGCGCAGACCTCGGCCATGCGCTCCGCGCGATCGCGGTAGTGGAAGTCCATCCCGAGCACCTGGACCGGCCCCGCGGCCGTCTCGACGAGCGCCGCCTCGTCGACGAGCAGGCGCACCCCGGCCCGGGCGAGCGCGGTCGCGACGAGGCGGGGCGACTCGTGATCGTGGTTGCCGTGGCACGCGAACACGCGGCCCTCCAGGGCGCGGAGCGGGGACAGCGCCTCGGCGAGGTGCTCCGCGGTGTCCTGCGACTCCATGGTCAGGTAGTCGCCGGTGAGCACGACGAGATCCGGATCGCGCGCGACCGCGCGCTCGCAGATGCCGCGGAGCCGCGCGACGGACATGAACGGGCCGAGGTGAGGGTCGGTGATCTGGACGATGCGGAGCGGGCGGCGCGCGGGGGGCGCGCCCTCGCGCGGGAGCGGGTGGCGCTTCAGCTCGCCAACCCGCGCGCGGTCGACAACGAGCTCGACCTCCTCGCGGCGGGCGGTGAGCGACTGGAGGATGCCGACGCCGGCGAGGGCGAACGGCGCCCAGAGGCCGTACGGCGTCGCGCCGAGGGCGCCCGCGATGGCCCACGGGAACGACAGGAACGTCGCGGCCACGAAGTAGGACGCCGGGATGCTCACGAGCGCCCGGTAGGCGAGCGGGCGCATCCGCGGGCGCGAGAGCAGGAGGAAGTGCAGGTAGACCGCGCCGTGGAGGTACGCGAACGCCGGCGCGAGCGGGCCGACGTGGCGGAAGAGCGCGCACGCGATCAGCGTGTGGATGCCGAGCAGCACGCCGACGAACCGAGCGTAGAGCCGGCCGCGGCGGCGCCGCGCCGCCACGACGACGAGGAGCCAGGCCAGGAGGGAGGCCACCCAGAACAGGACGACGGGGGAGAGGGGCTTCAATCGACGGCTCCAGGCGACGCGGGCGCGCAGAGCCACCGCGGTCTGCCCTGCCCGGTCGGACGGGCGAGTCTCCCGCGTCCGGCGCGCCCGCGCCAGGCGCCCGGGTCCGGTCGTGCGACGGGCGGGCTTACCCCCTTGGGGCGGGCGGCGTTGCGGCATAGGCCCCCTGCTGGTACGGAGGCGCGATGCGCTGCGGGGAGCGCCGCCAGGACCGCGCCCGATGATCCCGTACCCGAGAAGCGAATGGATTCACCTGCTGGTGTCCCCGCGCGGCTCCTTCTCGCCGGGCGTCATGCGGCGCGTGCTGGCGTTCGGGGTCATCGCCGCGGCGCTGTGGCTCGCGGACCGCTACATCCCGCGCGTTGGGCTCTCGATCGGCTTTTACGAGGTCGCGGGCGCGGTGATCGCCCTCATCCTCGCGTTCCGCACGAACACGGCTTACAACCGCTTCTGGGAGGGCCGGACCCTGTGGGGCTCGATCGTGAACGCGAGCCGCAACATCACGCGCATCGTGAACGCGCACGCCGCGGTGGACCCGGCCGAGGCGCGCGAGCTCGCCGTCTGGGTGGTGGTGTTCGTCCACGCCTCGCGGCGCTCGCTGCGCGGGCAGGCCGAGCGCCCCGAGATCGAGCGGCTCCTCTCCGCGGGGCAGGTCGAGGCCATGGCGGCGCACCCCCACCCGCCGCTCTACGCCGCGCAGCAGGTCTCCGACCGCCTCGCGGGCTTCGCGCGGTCCGGGAGCCTCGAGCGCAACATGGCGGTGTGCGCCGAGGAGGAGCTGAACGTCCTTGTCAACTGCCTCGGGGGCTGCGAGCGCATCCTCAAGACGCCGACGCCGCTCGGCTACGTGCTGCTCCTCCGGCGCGGCGTGGCGCTCTACCTGGCCACGCTGCCCCTCGCCCTCATCAACGCGATCGGGTTCATGACGCCCCTGGTGACGATGATGGTGGCCTACCCCGTCCTGATGATCGAGGCGCTCGGCGGGGAGCTCGACGACCCCTTCGGCCACGAGCCGAACGACCTGCCGCTCACGCGCATCTGCGACACCATCGAGCGCAACCTCCTCGGCTCCTCGCCGCTCGTCCTGGTGATGGCGTCGAAGGCCGAGAGCTATGTGGACTGAGCGCCACATCCTGCAAAATTCGCCCCGGCTTGCGCGGGAGCGCTCGGGCGCATGAAATCGACGCCGTCGATGTACGATCGAGCGACGGAACACCGAGGCAACTGGCATCCACCAGGCAATCGTGCGCGCGCCTTGACGGGAAGAGGCATCATCGCATCCACGCTGGAGGGATCCTTGTTCCATTCATCACGGACCGTGCTGCTGTCGCTGGCGCTCTTCGCCCTGACCCCGCTCGCCTGCACCGAGCCCCGGTCGCCGGCGGCGCCGGGGCGCACCGAGACGCAAGGCTCCGCCGCGGCGGCGCGGCTCGCGGCGCTGGCCGGCGAGTACTGGGACGGCCGGCTCGCGGCCGAGCCCATTGACGCGACGTTCCTCGGCTTCCGCAGCCACGACGACCGCCTCCCCGACATCACCGAGGCCGGCCGCGCGCGCGAGATCGCGCGCCTCGAGGCGCTGCTCGGGCGGGCGCGCGCGATCGACGCGGCGTCCCTCGCGCTCCCCGATCGCGTCACGCACGGGATGCTGGTCCATGAGATCGAGAGCGACCTCGCGTGGCGCGCGTGCGACCTCTCGGCGTGGACGGCCGACCAGCTCGGGGGGCCGCAGGTCGAGCTCTTCCAGCTCGCGCGGGTCCAGACGGTGCGCACGGAGGAGGAGGGTCGCGCCCTCGTCGCGCGCTGGAGCAAGATCGGCGCGTACGTGGACGCTCGCACCGACCGGCTCCGGCGAGCGCTCGAGCAGGGCAAGGTGGCCCCGCGCGCCACGGTGGAGCGCGTGATCGCCCAGCTCGACGAGCTGCTCGCGAAGCCCTCGGGCGAGTGGGCGCTCATGAGCCCCCGCGACGCCGCGCACCCCGACTGGCCGGAAGCGGAGCAGAAATCGTTCGCGGCGGCGGTGGAGCAGGCTGTCGAGGGCGGCGCCCGTCCGGCCTTCTCGCGCCACCGGGAGGCGCTCGCCCGCGAGATCCTGCCGCGCGCCAGGGACCAGGCGCGCGCGGGCCTGTCCCACGTGCCCGGCGGCGAGGCGTGCTACGCGCGCCTCATCCAGGCGAGCACCTCGCTCGCGCTCTCGGCCGACGAGGTCCACGCGATGGGCCTCGAGCAGGTCGCGCGCATCCGGGAAGAGATGAAGGCGCTCGGCGCGAAGGCGCTCGGCACCGCGGATTTCGCGGAGATCCAGCGCCGCCTCCGCGAGGACAAGGCGCTCGCCTACGCCACGCGCGACGAGGTCGAGGCGGCGGCGTCGGCGGCGGTCGCGCGGGCCAGGGCCGCGCTCCCTGCGTGGATCGGCGCCCTGCCCCGGACCCCGCTCGTCGTGAAGCGCATGGAGGCGTTCGAGGAGAAGCACTCCCCGCCCGCCTTCTACCGCGAGCCCGCGCAGGACGGGAGCCGCCCCGGGACGTACTTCGTCAACACGTATGCCCCCGAGACGCGCCGTCGCTTCGAGTCCGAGGTCGTCGCGTTCCACGAGGCGATCCCTGGCCACCACGTCCAGGTCGCGCTGGCGCAGGAGCTCGGCGAGGTGCCCGCGTTTCGCAAGCACGCGAACGTCATGGCGTTCACGGAGGGCTGGGGGCTCTACAGCGAGCGGCTGGCGAACGAGATGGGGCTCTACTCCAGCGACCTCGATCGGCTCGGGATGCTGAGCGCCGACGCCTGGCGCGCGTGCCGGCTCGTGCTCGACACGGGGATCCACGCGAAGGGCTGGAGCCGCGCGCAGGCCGTGACGTACATGATGGAGAACACGATCCTCGGCGAGGGCGTCGTCGTGAACGAGGTCGATCGCTACATCACCTGGCCCGGGCAGGCGCTCGCCTACAAGGTCGGCCAGCTGGAGATCCAGCGGCTGCGCAAGGACGCCGAGCAGAAGCTCGGGGCCCGGTTCGACATCAAGGGGTTCCACGACGCGCTGCTCGGCGCGGGCGCGGTCACCCTGCCGATCCTCGGCGACCAGATCGCGCGCTGGGTCGCGTCGCGCGCGCGCCTCCCCTGAGCCGCTCGCCACCTCGGGGCGGCGTCCAGCCGTGAGGTGAATAGCGGCTGATGCGCCCTTCCGACCTGCGCATCGGCCGTTCTCATCGTCATCATCCCAGAGATCCTTCTCGGCGATTCCGTAGCGCTCTGCACGGAAGGATACGAGTCCAGGAGAGAGATGATAGGCCGCTTGACGATGCTCTTGCGCGTCGCTCCAGCGGACACGGCTTTCAGCCGCTCGCGATCGCGCTGCATCCGCGGCGCGTCCTCCAGCGCTGGGTGATCGGCGGTTCGCTCCCCGGCTCGACTCCCCGCAGCAGCGATAGCACTGTTTCACTCCTCGAACGCCGCCGTTCCAGCCCGCTGGCTGGCGACGCCCGCCGCGTCGCCGCATACTCTGGCCATCCGACTGCCATTTCCATCTCAACCACAGATATCCATGAAAACGAAATGCTCGTTTCGACGTTGACAGAGTTTCCGCCTGTGCGAATGATACCTCCGCGCCGGCCGACGGAGCGCGGGACGGGCGCTCCGCTGCGGAGCCCGCTGCGCATCTTGCGGCGTGACCGAGATGCACCGACGAACCCCTGCGCCGACCACGCGCTCGGTTTGGAAACACAACCCATCACAACCCATTGGCGGACAAATGAAACACACCCTTCACATGACGCTCATCCGCGCTCTGACCTGCGGCCTCGTCGCCGGAGCGGTCTCGCTGAGCGCACCCGCTGAAGCTCAGGCGGTGGAGTACGAAGTCTACGAAGGAGACGGTTGCCCCGTAGGATACGCACCGTTGACCCCGCTCGACGCCTTCTGGACGTTCGTCGGCGGCTGCGACGATCTCCCCTATTCAGGAGTCTTTCGTATCGCGGACGGGAGCTCGATCGATGGCCCGTGGAACAACTGCCAGCAGCATGCGAACGACACCCGCGAGCTGGAGTACACGCTCTGCAAGCCCAACTACGAGCTCTTCGACATCGGCGGGACCACCTTTGCGGTCGTGAGAGGCGGAGAGCAGTGCATCGAGGGCTTCGAGCACGTGGATTTCGCGACCGCCTCCGCCTACGCGGAGGAGATCTGCCTTCACGTCGGGTACTGGGGGATCGCGAGGATCGGCGGAGGCGGCTCCATTGACGGTCCAGGTTACGATTGCAACATCCGCGCGACCGACTCTCGCCCGCTCGGCGATGCCATCTGCGTAGAATCCGAGTGAACACAAGTACCTGACTGGAGGCGTCACCGACCAGACGAACGGCGACACTTACCAGGGCAGTGACGGTCCGGGCTTCAGGTCACGCTTCCCGCCCGATCCGCGGGTGCAGTGGCAGCTCCAGCTCAGGGTGCGCGACGTCTGCGCCGCGTCGCGCTCTCCGGTGGCGATCTCGCGGTACTTCCGCTCGGCCACGCCCGTGCCAGGGGAAGTACCAGCGATCGCGCACGTAAGGGAAAGCAGCCATGCTGAAGCTCCTCCCGTCCGGATCGCGCAGGCTCCTCGTCGGCGCGGCTTCCGCGGCCGCGCTCCTCGCCGCGGCTCCCTCCGCTCAGGCCCAGCTCTGCTGGGGATCGAGCTGCCCCAAGGCGGGCGCGAACGCCGGCGGCCAGGCCGGCGGCGGCGCGCAGGGCACAGGTCGGGGCACGGTGATCTGGGATCCGTTCTCGGGCCAATGGATCCCGCAGGTCACCGGGCAGGCCCAGGGCAACGCGGGCGGCCAGGCGCAAGGCAGCGCCGGCGCCCAAGCCTCGGCCCCAGCTCCCCCCAGACCGCCGCCTCCTCCACCTCAACCCTGGTCGCCGCCGCCGCCGCCGCCGCCGCCGCCGCAGGTCACGCCGCTGCCGCCGCCCTCGCTGCCCCCGCCACCGTACACGTCCCCGTCCGGCAGCGGTTCGGGCTCGGGCTACTCCTTCGAGCCCTATTTCCAGCTCGCCGCGTGCGGTGGCCTTCAGATCGGGATCGCCGACGCCCCCGAGCCGCGCGGCCTCACCTGCCTGGAGCAGCGCCTGCGGCCCATGTCGTTCCTGGGCATCGGGAACGACTTCACCTACAGCTTCGGGAACGACGACTACAGGATTCCGGGGCCGCTCCAGGCCTATCGCCACGAATTCGGCGCGATGCCTCACGTGTCGCTTCACCTCTGGACCGGAGGGTTTGCACCTTACCTGCGCGCCGGCCCGAACATCCACGTCGCGCGGATGCTGGCCGACGGCTGGGCCGAGACGCGGACGTATCTCGGCGGTCACGGCGGCTTCGGCTTGGAGTTCCTCAAACCGGGCAGCATGACGGGGGCGTTCGAGCTCGTGGTCTTTGGAATGGCGCGCCTCGACGATCAGCCGCGTCCGGACGGCGCAAAGGACCGAGGCGGCCACGGGGTGCAGCTTCGGCTGTCCTTTGGCTACACCTTTTTGCTTTGATGCCCCGAGGCGCGCTGGGCGGCGGCGGCCACACGCCGTCTGCGGCATGCCTGGCGTGCGCTCTCCGGTTATCCTGGGCGACCGATGCGTGTGGTTCGTTCACTGCCGCTCGTTCTGGTCCTCGCCGCGTCCGGGTGCCGCGACTGCGCGCCGGATCCCTCGGCCGCGCTCCAGCCGGCGCCCGAGGCGCTCGCCGGCGCCGCGGCTCCGGCCGCCGCGTCGAGCGACGCGGCCGTCGCCCCGGTCGCCTCGGGCGGCGCCGCGGCGCTCGCCCCCGCGCCCAGCGGCTCGGCCGCCGCGCTCCCCGGGTCACCTCGCGTCGAGGCGGCGCCGGTGGATCGCGCGGCGTACCTCGGCGCCCTCGGCCAGGGCCGCGCCGCCGCGCGCCAGGGCCGGTACGCCGAGGCGATCGGCGCCTTCGACCGCGCGCTCGCCGCGATGCCGAACGAGCCGCGCACCCTCGCCGAGCGCGGCCACGCCCGGATGCGCCTCGGCGCGGATCTCGACGCGGCCGCCGCCGACCTGCAGCGCGCCGAGCAGCTCGGGCCCGACGACAAGCTCGCCGCCCAGATCTGGTACAACCTCGGTCTGCTCGACGAGCTGCGCGGCGAGGCCGAGCTGGCCCGCGCCGCCTTTGCCCGGTCGTTCCTCCTGTCGCCCACGGCCGCGGCCAGGGCCAAGGCGGGCCCCGGCATGCCGTGCGGCGTGCTCGTCGAGCGCCGCGAGGCCCCGTCCAGAGGCGACTTCCTCGCGCCGAAGCTCGTCGTCGCGCGGGGCTGGCTCGACGCCTACGAGCAGCTCTACCGGGACAACGACCCGAAGGTGGAGCCGAAGGAGCCCGCGACGGAGGCCGAGGCGCAGCGCTCGCTCTGCGATCGCCACGGCGCGGATCGCTGCACGGGCCCTTCGCCGTGGCTGTTGACGCGGTACCTGAACAGCACCCAGGGCGAGCTCGAGGATCACGTCCTGTTGCGGCCGGACGGCGCGCTGCTCGTGTTCCATGCGGGCATGGTGTTGCGGACGACGGACCTCACCACGATGAACCGGATCGCGTGTATCCCCGAGGAGCGGCTCGAGGTGCGGTTCGAGCCCGACGTGGTGCACGTGACGGTCGAGGCGGAGCTCCGCGCCTGGAAGAGCGCGGATGAAGCGGCGGCCGACGCGTGTGACCCCGGGCGGCTCGAGACCGAGGATCTCCTCTACGACGCGAAGACGGGCCGGGAGCTCGTGCGGCTGAGCCGCGCGGGGGGCCGGGACGCGGCCAGGGTGAAGCTCGCCGGGCGCACGGTGGAGGTCGCGGCGGGGACCTGCACGACGACCGTGCCGCTCGACGCGCCCGCCGCCGGCGCGGGGAGGCCGGCGGAGCCGAGATGAGGGGATCGACCCTCCCGCGCCGCCCCCGGCGCCCTCACTCGGCGCGCAGGAACCCCAGCGTGTCGCTGCCCGGCCTGGTCCAGATGAGGCCAGGCTCGAGGAAAATGGGGTGGATGGAGTCGATCCCTCCGACCCTACCCGGCCCGATCTCGCGCACCACGGGCGCGGCGAAGCTGGTGCCGCCGCCGGTCTGGCGCAGGATGGAGATGCGCGCGTCGCAGTCGAGGGTCGCCGCGCTGCACGTGGCCACAGCGATGTCGAGCATGCCCGCGCCGGCCGTATTGAAGTCGTCCACGACCAGCCCGTGGACCAGCTTGAATCCCTGCGACACCCCGCTGTCCCGCGAGACCGGAGCGAGGAAACCGTTGGCGGCGCCGCGCAGGATGCTCACGTCCGGGCAGCTGCCGTCGATGCCCGAGAAGCACGGCCAGCTGAGCGGATTGGCTTTGCGCGGCTGGTTCGCGGTCACGATGTCGTCGAAGCCATCACCGTTCATGTCCGCGGCCACGACCTTGACAGGATGGCCCATGCGCAGCCCGTCGAACGGCGCCACCTTGTAGGAGGCGGCGGCCAGGAAGGAGCCAGTTCCGGTGCCGCGCCGCACGGTGACGTAGCCCTCCTTGCCAGGGGTGAGGCCGTCCGCCTCATGCTGGTTGGCAGTCACCACGTCGAGGTGACCGTCGCCGTTGAAATCCCCGAGGGCGACGTCGTGGATGTAGGTCGTCCCCATGCCATAGGCGAGCGGCGCGCCGAGGTTGCCGCTGGCATCGCTGAGCCGGCGAACGATCCTGTCGTTGCATACCTCGACCACGACCACGTCATCGCGGCCGTCGTGGTTGAGGTCGCCGATGGCGACAGGCCCCGGACAGGCGGCGGCGTAATCCACGCGCGGCAAATTGCTGGCGAACTGGATGCCTTGGAAGACGGCGAGCCCGCCGGCGTGAGATACGATGAACCGATCGGGAGCGTTGCTGATGGCGATGTCCCGCCCCTCGGCGGGCAGCGCGTTGGACGAGGTATAATCGGAGACCAGCTTGCCCGCGTCATCGCCCGCCCGCTGCATGAGCGCGTCGTCGCACACGTAGGCCACGTCCTCGGCCACCTCGTCGAAGTAGGCGGCTTGCAGGGCGCCGGGCTCGGCGCAGAACGATGACCAGGTGGTGGTTACGCCGCAGCCCGCCTGGGTCAGCGCGCATCCGGCCACGTTGGCGATGCCCTCCGCGGAGATGCCGTGGGCGGCGATGCCCTCGGCCTCTTCCACCTCGTCGGCGAGCTGACACGCGCCAGCCCCGAGCGCCAGCCCCGCGGTCACGGCCACCGAGAGCGCGCCGCGCAGCGAATTGCCGGTTCTCGATTTTTTGCTTCGCTCGATTGTCGTCGTGTTGGTCATACCGCGCAGCATCGGCAGTTCCCGTGCCAGCGCGAGACATGCTCGCAGCTCGTCCTCCCCGAGCGCGTCGGCGGCTGCTGTCACGCGGGCATTACGCCCAGGTGTTACCGCTGCATCTCAGTGTCACGACCGCGTGACGCGGGCGCTCCCCCGCGCGAGGTCGTGCACAGCGGCGGACATCGGGGATCACGCGTCCGGTCGTCGGCCGTCGCCGATGTAGAGCGGGTCGTCGTCGGGCCGAAGCTCGATTGGCCGCGGCGGCGCGCGATGGCCGTCTCGCGCGTCGTTCGCATCGAGCGGGCTCGAGACGGCGGCGGCGCCCGCGACGAGCACGGGCTGCCCCACCTCGATGACCGTCTCCCGGTAGCGAACCGCGCCGTGAAAGCCGGCGAAGAACGACGCGCGCTCGTGCCCGTAGCGCTCGCGAAAGGCGTCGACGTGGCGGGCGGCGTCCGGGGGCGGTTCGGCGTCCGCGAGGTCGAAGCGCACGTGGCCGCTCGGTCGGACGAGCGCCTGGCCCGTGCCGTCGTCGAGGGCGAAGTCCGGGGCCCACTCGGCGTCGTCGTCGACGACCCAGACGAAGCCCAGGTTGTTGCGGCCGAAGCCGCCCTTGCGCTCCTGCCGCCAGCGCACGACCCGGAAGGCGACGCACGGGCGCCCGCTGAAGGGCGCGACGAGCGGCTCGCCGACGGGCACCGCTCGGCCCCTCGCGGCGGTGAAGCGGGCTGGCCGCAGCCGCGCGATCGAGTCGACGCACGCCCGGCACAGCCGCTGTCGCTCGGCGCGCCGCAGCGCCCACCGAAGCCCGGCGCCGCCGAGGCCGAGCGTCAGCGCGACCCCCAGCGCGGAGAGGAGCAGGGCTTCCACGAGGGCATGATCGCTCGGATGGCCTCGCCCGGCCAGGGCCACGCCCGCTCGCGCGAGGCGCGCCGACGGGAGCCGCGCCAGGATATAGTCGCCGCCTATGCTCGATCGCCAACAGGTGTTGCTCCAGACGCGGGCTCAGCTGCACCCGGAGCGCATCGCCCGGCGGGAGGACGCGCTCGCGCGAGCGCGCGCGCTGATCGAGGGCTCCCTCGGGAAGCTCGACGAGGCCGGCCTCCGGCGGCTGCTCCAGCTCTTCAACGCCGACCACGTCGACGGCCGCGACGTGAACAACCGCTTCGCCACCGGCCTGATCGGCAACAACGCGAACCTGCTCGTCGCCGCGCTCGACGGCGTCAACGCGGCGGTGCCTTCTTTATGGCGAGCCACCGACGCCTGGCTCGCCGAGCACCTGGCCGAGCTCCGCCGCGGGCGCAGCCTGCCGGGCGGCGGCTGGCTGTTCCCGTCGATGATCCTGCACACCCGCGATCCCAAGCGCTTCCCGCCGGCGACCACGACGATGGCGCGGGGGCTCGCCGCGATCGACGGCGGCCCGCCCATCGCGCTCGGCAGGCCGACCGGGTACCTCGAGTACAGCATGCGCGTCCGCAAGCTCCTCGCGGAGCACACGATCTCGCCCCACGGCGCCGACGTGCTGCTCTGGCAAGGGGCCCAGCTCGCCGGAGAGGCCGCGGATTCGGACGCGGGCGAGGTCGAAGAAGCCCCGCCCGCGCCTCCCGCGACCTCCGCGCCTCCCGCGACCCCCGCGCCTCCCGCGCCGGAGCCCGCGCGGCCGACCGCCGGACGCGACGCGACGACCGTCGCCCTGGCCCCTCGGGGTCCCGACGCCTCGGCCAAGCTGCCGCGCTCGCCCGGCCCTCCCGAGGAGGACGCGAGCGCCCCGCGGCCGGCGCCGTCCACGCCCGCGAGGCCCGCCTCGTTCGGCTGGCTGCACCTCACCGACCTCCACCAGGGCATGGGCGGCACGAGCTGGCTGTGGCCGAACGTCATGACCGCGCTGTTCGACGACCTTGCGCGCCTGCACGACGTGTGCGGCCCGTGGGACCTCGTGCTGTTCACCGGGGACCTGACCCAGTGCGGCACGCGCGACGAGTTCCAGAAGCTCGACGCTACCCTCGACAGGCTGTGGCGGCGCTTCGACCAGCTCGGCTCGCAGCCGCGGCTGATCACCGTGCCCGGCAACCACGACCTGAACCGCCCCAGGGACCTCGACCCGTACGTGCTCGCCCTCTCGCAGTGGCACGCCAATTCGCGCCTGCGCGACCAGGTGTTCGACGCGCAGGACAGCCTCGGCTACCGCGAGCGCCTCGCGCAGATCTTCAGGCCCTACACCGACTGGGTCGATTCCTGCCGGTGGCACGTCCGCGACCGCCGGAGGCTCGGCCTCCTGCCGGGCGACAGCGCGTACTCGCTGTCGCTCCACGGCCTCGAGCTCGGCGTCATCGGCCTCAACTCGGCCTTCCTGCAGCTCACCGGCGGCGACTACCAGGAGCGCCTCGCCGTGGACCCGCGCCAGCTCCACGCCGTCTGCGACGAGTACGCCCCCGAGTGGTTGCAGCGCCACCACATCAACCTGCTGCTCACCCACCACCCGCCCGAGTGGCTCCACCCGCAGGCACGCCAGGATTTCCGCCAGGAGGTCGACCCGGCCGGCCGCTTCGCCGCCCACTTCTTCGGCCACATGCACGAGGGCACCGCCACCTCCACCGCCCACGGCGGCGGCCACGCGCGCCACGCCCTGCAGGGCGCCTCCCTCTTCGGTCTCGAGGAGCACGACGGCCCCGGCGGCCGCGCCGTGACCCGCCTCCACGGCTTCAGCGCCGGCCGCTTCGAGCTCCTCCCCGGCGCCGCGCAGGCCCGCGTGCGCGTCTATCCCCGGCGCATGTTCACGAGCGCAGGCGGCCGCAGGATCGACCGTGACGTCTCCGCCTACCACCTCGATGAGCGCGGCTCGTTCGCCTACGAGGTCCCGACCGCCCGCCGCGCATGACGCCCTTCACGCTGTTGCCGCCGGGCAAGGGCGGCAACAGCGGGGACCAGGAGGGCAAGAGGATCTCGGGCGAGGACGGCATCGACGCCGCGCTTCCAAACGACACTCGCCAGCTCTGTACAAATGAGCTGGTCGAGCGTCGAACCATGTTCATGCTTCCCGAGCGGCGAGAGGTTACTCGGGCGCAGGCAGATGTGGGGGCTTATCGCGCACCGAAGGTCCGCGACCCCTGCGGCGCCTCACGACGTCTCCCCCGGCGCCACGCGACCAGGCCAAGGCCGAACAGCGCGGCGAATGGCCAGCGTTCCGACGAAGCGCGACTGAGCGTGCAGGAGCAACCCGAGCTGCCCTGGTCCGTGGTGCCATCATCCGCGCCCCCCGAGCCACCGGAGCCGCCCTCGGACGCGCCGCCAGTGGATCCGTTGCTCGTCGATCCGCTGCCTGTCGCTCCGCTGCCTGTCGCTCCGCTGCTTGTCGCTCCGCTGCCTGTCGCTCCGCTGCCCGTCGCTCCGACGCTTTCCGAAGGCGAGACGCTATCGCACAGCCTGCCAGTTCCAGGAGGGGGCGAGCACTCGCCGTCGTCTGGGATGTTTTCGCCCGCCGTCCCAGTGAGGCGGAAGTAGATGCCGTACCTATCTTCGTATCGCTGATAGTGCGGAGTAAACTTCAACGTGTTATTGGAGTCCGTGTTCCGCAGCGTGAACTCCACCGTACCCGGGGTTTGAACCAGGTTGTTCTCGATGTCGGCGATCCACTCGTTGATCGTGATGCCGTTGTTGATGCCGATGGTGTCTTTGATGACGACACCAGGGGGGATAGTAGCCTTCGCGGATGCCCACTGGGGCTCCGACAGCATCCTCTCCGTCCCGAGACCGGCGCTCAAGACGACCGGTCCGTAGACGAACGCCACCGCATTGGGGTTGTCGGGGAGTCTCGACACCTTCACCTCCATCGGCAGCGTGAGCTCCACCTTGTCTCCGGGCTTCCAGGCGCGACTTACCGCAAGATAGCCGTTCGCCTCCGTTGCGTCGCATGCCTGACCGTTGACCGTGATCGTCACGGGCTGACACCGAGCAACCCAGGAGGGCTTTCTGAAGTTGATCGTGACCGCATCGTCCGGGGCAGCGGCAATCTCGAAAACCGCCTTGTCGGAAACAGGAAAATTGGAGGTCTGTTTCAACGACAGCCCCCGCGCGGACCAATTCAACGTCGAGCTGAGGAACATGTTGACGTACAGATCCGTGTCGTCATGGAAGTACAAGCTGTCATTCAGCTTAGTATAATTCTCCATGCCGGTTCCGTTGCAACACCAGAAAGTGTCCTCCGGTTTGCCGAACAGCTTGAAGTACCCTGTCCCCATCGGCTTGAAGTAGGTCGTCATTCCGTTCGTCGGATTGACGGCAGACATGATCTCGTTGATATGGGTCTGCTCGTAGTAGTCGGCATACTTGACGTCCCCCGTGGCTTTGAAGAGCCCCCTCGCCAGCTTCAGCATGTTGTACGAGTTGCACGTCTCGTTGTTCACGTTGTCCCTTTGCGCGTCCAGCTGCCTGGGTTCGTGAAAATGCTCGAGCTGGCTATTCCCACCGGTGACATACGTGTGATCCCTCAACACGATGGTCCAGAACTTTTCTGCCGCGGTGTAGTAGAAGTTCTCCGTTTGGCCCAGCGTCCGGTAGCGGTTCAGGGCGCCGATGAACTTGGGGATCTGCGTATTGGCGTGCTTGCCTGGCAGGACGTTGTTGCCTTGAGATATCGGAGTGAAGAGCGAGTCCTCGTCGAAAACGTGGGCTGCCGCCAGGTGGTTGGCCTTGTTCGTCAGCCTGTACAGATCGTACAGGCAGTCGTTCATGCCGCCGTACTCAACGCCCAGGACCTTCCTTCGAAGGTCCGCATTCCAGGTTGAGCTGCGATTGTAGGCCCAGTCCCCCAACCTGCTCGCGATCTCGAGGGCCGTTGCATTTCCTTCGAACTCGTAGACGTCGATGAGGCCCGCGATGATCTTGTGCATCGTGTACCACGGCGCCCAGCTGGAGCCGCTGGCCTTCCCCTCGATGACGTCGAAATGCGTCTCCGGCGACGCGAACAGATACCCTTTTGGACTCGCGTCTTGGAATGATTTCAACTGGCCGATCGTGTAGTCGATCTTCTGCGCGATGGCGGCGCTCTGCCCCGCGTCGGAGCTACTGAGCTGTTTGTACGCTCGCGCCATGGCGGACAGATAGTGGCCTATCGTGTGCCCGCGCAGAAGGCTCCAGCCGCCCTCCCACCCGCCGTAGAGATTGAGGCCCGTCGCGTTCCCAGGATCCTTTCCTTGCGACACCGCCTTGAAGCCCGCCAGAAGCCGGTTGGGGTCGAGGCTCATGATGTACGCGATCTCTTTCGAAGAGATGTTCTGGTAGTACGCGTCGGTCACGCTCACCTCGTCCAGCGCGAACTCCTGCAGCTTCTCGACGGGGTCCGCGGCGGACGCCGCCCCTGGAGCGAGGGCTCCAAGCAGAAGCGAAACAGTCAACGCGGCGGCGCCCGAGAGCGAGCGCCGGGTCTGCAGGATTCTCTTACTCATGACAGTTCCCTTCAGATCTCGAATGCGTTGTATCTAGGAAATTCGAGACGAGACTACGCCGCGCCAAACAGCGACGAGGCCTCCTCTCTATTCGCTTGTCGACCGTCGCACCATCGCGCTCAAGCACTGCCCAGACCGCTCTTCGAGGTTGGTAAATTGACCATGTGATCGATGCCGATGGGCTGCATGCTGACGAGGAACGCCGCGCCGCGGGCGAAGGACATGCCCGCGAGCGTCACCAGGAGCGGGGGCAGAGAAAACCGATGGATCAGGTGCCCCGTCATCGCGCCGAACGAGACAGACACCGCGAGGCGTTGTGACCCGGCCGCGTGGCCAGCACCGCCGCATCTTTGAAGGAATCATCTCCGGTGAACAGCAATCGATATTTCACGACAGCCGCCGAACAAGCGCGGTATGCCGTGTTCTCTGGTGGAGCCCCCTCGGCCCGATGCCCATCCCCATCGTTCAGCGATCGCTGCCGCGACGACCGAGCGAGCAGAGCTGGTGAAAAAAATGGATCAGACGACGAAGGCCTCGGTACGCGTGGCGACCCGAGCAATGCGCAGCAACAAGGACACCCGTGGACGGCAATGTGAACGTTAACATTACCGCTGTCAATTCCAATCGACAGGTTTGTAAGTATCTCGATCCCGCGGGATCACGGGGCTGGCGGGCTCCTCCGCAGCGCCGCGGCAAGAGGGGCGGGCGCCTTGCTGCGATCGTCGCCGGACCGGTCGACGAACTGGAAGCCGATCAGCGCATCGGCGGCTGGCGCGCGACGCGACGCGACGCGTTGCGGCCGCATCGCCAGCGTGAGATCGCGCCGCCGCGCGCCGGTGATGGCGCCGCTGCAGCGCCTGTATGACCGCAGCCCGATGCCCGCCCTCTTGGCGCATCGCGCCAAATTAACGCAACGCGCTCGGAGGAGACCTGTCTGCCATCGGGGCGCGAGGGCGGCCGTTCCGAATTGACATTCGTTTTGTTAACGTTAACATTTCGCTCCGAGGCGCCGTTTCAGCGCGGTTCGGGACCAGGGTCGTCATGCTGGGGCACGAGCAGCGGGAGGCCCGACCGAGCCCGTTTTTTACGTTTTCCTATCAGCGGGGAGCGGGTGGCGGCGTTCATGAAGGCGGGGGGCGCAAGCGATGGTTGGATCCTGTCGCGCGCGAGGGCGGCGCAGCGCCCCCCGCACCACGCGGTAGCTCCCCTCGCCCCGCAGGCCGCGCGCGACCTCCGCCGGCGCCACCTCCCCGGCGAGCAGCCGTCGGTACGCCTCCACCACCCGCCGCGGTCTCGCAGGCGACCTCGAGCGCCGTCTGGATGAGCGTTCGCTTCGCTTCGCCGCCCACTTCTTCGGCCACATGCACGAGGGCACCGCCACCTCCACCGCCCACGGCGGCGGCCACGCGCGCCACGCCCTGCAGGGCGCCTCCCTCTTCGGTCTCGAGGAGCACGACGGCCCCGGCGGCCGCGCCGTCCGCCCGCCGCGCATGACGCCTCGCCCGCGGCGGGGTCAGCCGCCTCATGCGCCGATAAAGGCCGCCAGCTCGTCAGGCTTTCCCATGGGAAAGGCTTCCTTCAAGTGGTCGAGGAAGGCGGAGACACGAGCGCTCAGCAGCCTCCGGGACGGATAGAGCGTCCACAGGGCGATGTCTGGGCCGTCCACATCGCCCCAATGCACAAGAGTCCCAGCGGCCAGATCGTGACTAACCAGCGAAATGGGGAGGCGTCCGGCGCCGACGCCCGCTCGGACAGCATCGCGGACCATGATGAGCGACGACAGGCGCAGGACTGGATCGACCACGATGCGTGATCTTCCAGCTGGCGCCATGACGTCCCAGGCTGCGGTCCGGTCGCCTGCCCCCCGCACGACAGCCGGAACAGCGAGGTTGCCCGCCGGTCGAGCGAGGCCCGGGCTCGCGACGACGACCAGCCGATCGCGCAGCAAGATCCGTCCGACGAGGCTCTCATCCGGATCCGGATTGACCCGGATCACCAGGTCATAACCTTCCTCGACCATGTCGACTTTCCGATCTTCCGTCGTAACCTCGAGCCGGACCTCCGGATGTTTCAGCGCGAACCCGGCCGCGATCTTGCCCATCGCGATCTGCGAGAAGAGCAAAGGCGCGCTGATTCGCAGCTTGCCTCGCGGCCGGCCCCCACCCGAGGCGATCGCCGCCGCGGTCTCGTCGAGCTCGGTGAGCAACGCCCCCGTTCGTTCGAAGAGCGCCCGTCCCTCCTCGGTGAGCTTCAGTGTGCGCCCCCCGCGCTCGAAGAGCCGCAGGTCGAGGGCGGCCTCCAGCTCCGCGACCCGGCGGGACAGGGTCGCTTTCGGGCGCCCCGCGGCGCGCGCGGCTCGTCCGAAGCCCCCGTGCCGGGCGACGAGGCTGAAATCAGCGAGAGCGAGCAAATCCATGCGTTCCACCAGCGAGACGGTCTGTCCCAAGGTAACGTCTATCGGCATAGCTGTGAACCACTAATTTGCAGGGTGTCTTTCGACCCAAACCGGAGCGACCCCCATGACCATCCTCGTTACCGGCGCGACCGGCACAGTCGGCCGCCACGTCGTCGAACAGCTCGCGAAGCGCGGCGCCGGCGTGCGCGCGCTCGTCCGCGATCCCGCCAAGGCCAACTTCCCGGCGGGCGTCGCCGTCGCGCAGGGCGACCTGCTCGACGTCGACGCGCTGCGGAGCGCCTTCTCGGGCGTCTCCACGCTCTTCCTGCTCAACGCCGTGGTGCCTGACGAATTCACCCAGGCCCTGATCGCGCTCAACCTCGCCCGCGAGGCCGGCGTCGAGCGGATCGTCTACCTGTCGGTGATCCACAGCGACCTCTACGTGAACGTGCCGCACTTCGCGGGCAAGTTCGCCGTCGAGCGCATGATCGAGCAGATGGGCCTCCGCGCCACCATCCTGCGCCCCGCGTACTTCATGAACAACGATCTCACGATCAAGGACGTGGTGACCGGAGTCGGTGTCTACCCGATGCCGATCGGCGGCAAGGGGCTCGCCATGATCGACGCGCGCGACATCGGCGAGATCGCAGCCATCGAGCTGCTCCGCCGCGAGCGGGCCGCCGCCCCGCTTCCCCTCGACCGGATCAACCTCGTCGGGCCCGACACGCTGACCGGCGCGGATGTCGCGGCCATCTGGACGGAGGTCCTGGGGCGCCCGATCGCCTATCCTGGCGATGACACCGCCGGATTCGAGCAGAGCCTCCGGCGGTTCATGCCGAGCTGGATGGCCTTCGACATGCGCCTGATGAGCGAGCGCTTCCTCAGCGAGGGCATGCTCCCCGCGGCCGGCGACGTGGCGCGTCTCACCACGCTCCTGGGGCGCCCCCTGCGCTCCTACCGCGACTTCGCCGCCGAGATCGCGACCTCGGGCTGACGGCCGAGCGAGCCTCGACACGCACGACAAGGAACATCCTCATGATCTATTCGACCGCCACCGTCCCCGTGAACCCCGAAGGCGAGACCGCGCTGACCCGCGCGCAGGCATGGGAGGGCCTGGTCCTCAAGGCCCGCGACGCCCGCCTGTTCCTCCCGCCCGGCCTCTGCACCCGTTGCGACGTCGTCGAGGAGAGCGCTTCTCACGTCGTGCGTGAGGCCACGATCGCGGGCGAAGACGTGCGCGAGATCATCACGTTCGAGCCGCAGAGCAAGGTCACCTTCTTCCAGGCCACCGGTCCCCGCGAGGGCGCGATCATCAACGAGCTGTTCGAGGACGCCGACGGCGCGCTCCAGCTCCGCTTCTACTGCTACCTCGGCCTGCGCGGCAAAGCGCCGAACGGCCCCGAGGAGCAGGCCGAGCAGGCGTGGATGAACGGCGACAAGGGCTACAAGAGCGCCTTGCTGTCGACGCTGAAGCGCACCCGCGAGCTGCTCGCGGAGGGCCGGCTCTGATCACCGCGAGGGGCATGTCTTTCTCCCGGGCGCGGCGCCGAAGCGCGTCGCCGCGAGGTAGTCGCACCAGCGCTCGACGCTCGTCCGGATCGGCGGCATCGCCAGCCCGATCGCGCGGGCGTGGGCGTCGGCCGCGCGGGTGTCATAGGCATCCTCGGCGAGGAACGACAGGCTCTCTCGCGGCACTCCGGTGAGCGCCTCCGGCAGCAGGCGTACCAGGCCGACGGGCAGCACCCACCTCGGGGGGCGGCGCTCCAGGTGGGCGGCGATGCCGCGGACCAGCGCGGGCAGCCGCGGCGTCGCCTGATCGAGGACGCAGAGGTCCTGTTCCGCGGTCTCGGGGCGCTCGGGCACGCTCGCCAGGAAGCGCGCCAGGTAGTCGACGGTCACCAGCGGCAGGAAGGTGCGCTCGCTGCCGACCAGGGCCGGCAAGCGGCCCTGCCAGAGCCGCTCGACCGTCTCGCCGAGGCCGGTGAGCTGCGTTGTCTCGCCGGTGCGCGAGTCGCCGATGACGCTGCTCGGATGCACGGCCGTCCAGCGCAGCCCGCGCTCGGCCGCGAAGCGGCGCACGGCGAGATACGACTCGTGCTTCGACGCCTCGTAGGCGCCGAGCCGGCGGTAGAGCCGGCCCCGCGCGCGCTCGGTCAGCGCGCTCTCCGCGCCCGGCCGGGTGCTCGCGTGCAGCATGCGGTAGCCGCCGAGATAGACGAAGCGCCGCAGGCGCGGCCGCGAGAGCGCCCACCCGGCCGCGTGCAGCGAGCCCTCGACATTGCAGCGCCGCGCCTCCTGCACGCCGAGCCCGAAGGCGAAGCGCGCCGCCAGGTGATAGACATCGCGCACCTGCTCGAAGCGGTCCGAAAGGCCGAGCGACGCCTCTTCCACATCGCCCTCGACCACCAGGAGCCGCCGCGAATCGCCGCCGTGCGCGTCGACGAACGCGGCGAGCGCCGCGGCCCGCTGCCGCGCGCGGCGCACCGGCGCCGCCACGACCTTCGTCCGGGTCAGCTCGGCCAGCAGCCAGCGCCCGATGAACCCCGTACCCCCCGTCACCAGAACCTCGACGTCGCTCACGTTCATAGGCCGCCCAGCATGCGTCGCTGGACCCATGATGAAAATTGGATGTATCTCATACCAGGCATGAGCGAGATCGATGTCCGCAGCATCAACCTGAACCTCCTTCCCGCCCTCGAGGCGCTGCTCATCGAGGGCAGCGTCAGCGCTGCGGCGCGCCGCGCCCACGTCAGCCAGTCGGCGATGAGCCACTCCCTGGCGCGCCTGCGCGAGCTCTTCGGCGATCCCCTGCTCACCCCCCTCGGCCGCGGCCTCGCCCCCACGCCGCGCGCCCTCCAGCTCCGGGCGGCCCTGCCCGCCGCCTTCGAGCATCTCCGCCGCGCCCTCGCTTCCCCCGAGCCCTTCGATCCGCGCACCTCGGCGCGCACCTTCCGTATCGCCACCGTCGACCATTTCGAGCTCACGACCCTCCCCGATGTGCTCGACCACCTGGGCAAACACGCCCCCTTCGTACGCCTGGAGATCGAGCGCTTCTCCCCCGATACCGTCCCCGCGCTGGTCGTCGGCGACGTCGATCTGGCCCTGATCGGCGCCTCGCAGCCCGTGCCCGCCGCTGGCCTCCGCCGCGCGCCGTTCTACGAGGAGCCCTTCGCCGTCGTGGTCCGCAAAGGCCACCCGGCGATCGCGCGCCGCCTCGACCTCGAGACCTACGTCTCCGTCGGCCACGTCCTCGTCAGCGTCGAGGGCCGCCGCGACGGCGCCGTCGACCGCGCCCTGGCCCGCCTCGGCGAGACCAGGCGCGTCGCCCTGCGCGTGCCTCACTTCATGGCCGCGCCCCTCGCCGTTCGCAGCTCCGATCTCATCTGCACGATCGCGAGCAGCGTCGCCCAGCGCGCCCGCGAGCTGTTCGGACTGCGGGTCTTCGCGCCCCCCTTCGAGCTGCCCGCCGCGCAGGTCGTGGCCCTGTGGTCGCAGCGCCACGACGACGACCCGGCGCAGCGCTGGTTCCGGGACCTCTTCTTCTCGGGCCGTGCCCTCTCGCCGCACCTGCGGGCCCTGGTCCGCCGGGGCGCGGGGGCATCCGGCTGACGGTCGGGCGCTACCTGCCCGGCGGCACGGAGGACGGTCGCGACGGCGAGCCCACCCCGACGCCGAACCCCAGCAACTACGGACGGCGAGGACGCGGGGACGGGGCCGACGTGGGCTGCACGGAAGGAAGCTACGGGAGCTACGGCGCGCGAGGCACCGTCGGCGCCCCCGGCCAGGTTATCGGGCGCATCGGCGAAGCCGGCTGGGAAACGGACCGGGGCGGCGACGGCGGCTGGGGCACGCCGGGCCAGCGCGGCGGCGGAGGCGGCGAGGGGGGCGAGAAGCCGGTCACGACGGGCAGGGGGACGTTCGCGCGTGCCACGGGCGGCGAGATCGCGCTCCAGCGTGTCCTTCGCCGGGACCTTCAGGCGGGCGACGCGCAGCCGCCGAAGCGTGGGCTACGGTTGCAGCGCACCATTTTTTGCGGCAAGAGGAGGCCGGGAGATTTTTCCTCCCAAGAAACGAAGACACACGAGAACATGCAAATTCCGAGCAACCTCACGTCGCTGGTCGACGAAGGGCTCATCGACGAGGTTGTGCGGCCGCTGATGAGCGGAAAGGAAGCGGTGGTCTTCCTCGTCCGGTCGGGCGGCGAGCTGCGCGTCGCGAAGGTCTACAAAGAAGCGCAGAACCGCAGCTTCAAGAACCGCGCGGCGTACACCGAGGGCCGCAAGGTGCGCAACAGCCGCGACCAGCGCGCGATGGACAAACGGTCGCGCCACGGCCGGGCTCAGGACGAAGCCGCCTGGCGCTCGACCGAGGTCGATATGATCTACCGCCTGCGCGACGCAGGCGTCCGCGTGCCGACGCCGTACCACGCGATCGACGGCGTGCTCGTGATGGAGTTGGTCGCCGACGCCGACGGCAGCCCCGCGCCTCGCCTCGCCGAGACGAGCCTCGACCGAGAGCAGGCCACGTGGGTCTACCATCGCCTGATCGGCGAGGTCATGCGGATGTTGTGCGCCGGCGTCGTGCACGGCGATCTGTCGGACTTCAACGTGCTCATGAGCGCCGACGGGCCAGTGATCATCGACTTCCCCCAGTCGGTGGACGCCGCGAAGAACCAGAACGCCAAGCAGCTCCTGCTCCGTGACGTCGACAACCTCCATCGCTTCCTCACGCGCTTCGTGCCCGAGCAACGGCGAGCCGCCTATGGTGAGGAGATGTGGGAGCTCTACGCCAGCGGCGCGCTTACCCCTGAGACCCGATTGACCGGCCGCCATCGGGTCTCCGAGCGAAGGGTGGATACCCGCGCCGTGCTCGACCTCATCGGCGACGCGAACTACGACGAGCGCAAGCGCCGCGAGCGTCAGGGCCTCAGCATGCGGGGAGCGCCGAAGACCGCCCCATCGCCCGCGCCCGCGCCCGCCCCCGAGGCGCCCACGACCGAGGGGCGAACGACCGATCCGCGGGACCGACCGCGGCGGGCGGAGAGGCCGGCTGCGCATGCCGGGAATGGGGGCGGGCCAAGGCCGCGGCAGCACGGACCAGGGCGAGGGCCGCAAAACGCCGGGCCTGACCAGAGGCCGCAGCACGCGGGCAACGCGCCTGCCCAAAGGCCACCACAGCACCCATCAGGACAACCGCCGGTGCAGTACGAGGCGAGGCAGCGACCACAGCGGCATCGGCCAGACCATCGGCCGGCCCAGCATGCGACGGCGCAACGGCCCGCGCAGCACGAGGCGGCGCCCAGGCCGCAGCAGCACGAGGCGCCGCACAGGCCGCAGCAGCACGAGGTGGCGCCCAGGCCGCAGCAGCACGAGGCGCCGCACAGGGCTCAACAGCACCAGGCGATGCAAGGGCCGCCGCAGCAAGGGGAGCCTCAGGCGGCGTCGCGGCCACGCCGCCGTGTCGTCATCTCGGTGAGCACCAGCGATCGGCGTTCGGGCACGCGCCGGAACCCCTGATAGGCCCCGCGTGGGGTCGCCCGCGGCGGGTCCGCGCGTCACCGCGTCTCAGCGTGCTGGGCGCGCACGGCGGTGAGGTGATCGCGGAGCTGGGGATGGGCGGAGCGGCAGCTCGCCGGCCCTCCTGTGCAGTCCGTCGACCCTCCTGCGAGCTTGGCGAACGCTTTCGGGCCGACCCCGACCGCGTCGCGGAACACGCGGCGGAGGTGGCGCTCGCTCACGCCGAGATCGTCGCCGATGGCATTCACGTGGCTCGACGCAAAGAGCGCTTCGAGCCCACGCGGCCGAGGTGCGTGTCGCCGAACGCCGTCCCGTACTTGAGCCCATAGCCCAGCATCCGATCGAAGCCGATGTGCCCGACCCAGATCGCCGCGCCGAGCAGCAGCGCCGGCGAGCCAAGCGCGACCGACGCGACCGCGAGCAGCGCCGGCGCCAGATGGCTGTGCCCCGCGTTGTAGGCGAGCGCGCCCACCTGCGGGCCCGCAAGGTAGCCGAGCATCGACAGGTCGGGCAGGAAGAACAGCGCCGCGAACCATCCCCAGCGCCCGCCCAGGTGCGCGTAGGCGAGCAGCGCTGCTCCGAGCACGAGCGCGCCCTCGAGGCGCAGGAGCGCGCGCGGCATGCCCTTGGCCCCGCCCGCCGAGACCTCGCAGGTGGGCTGCGGCGCGGGGCGGCGGGTCGAGGGAGCAAGGTCGAGCGCAGGGAGCGTCGCGGCGGTGGTCATGGTCGTCCTCCTCGTGGTGCGTACCGGCGCGGGCGCCGGCGACGTGGAGAGCATGGCCGCCGCGGGGGCTCATGAACATTGTACAAAGGCGTCCATCCGCTCATCATCTTTTGATGAGCCCAGCCGAGCCCTCGTGGGACCTCTACGGTGCCTTCCTCGCCGTCATGCGCACCGGCAGCCTCTCCGCCGCCGCGCGCGCCCTCGGCGTCGCGCAGCCCACCGTGCGCCGCCAGATCGAGCAGCTCGAGGCGCAGCTCGGCGTCGTGCTCTTCACCCGCGCGCCGAACGGCCTGGTGCCGACCGAGCTCGCGCTCGCCACGCTGCCCTACGCCGAGTCCATCGCCGCGAGCGCGCGCGCCCTCGTGCGCGCCGTGTCGAGCCCCGCCGATGCCGACCGCGGCACCGTGCGCGTCACGTGCAGCGAGGTCGTTGGCGCCGAGGTGCTTCCCCCGATGCTCGCCGCGCTCCGCGTCGCTCATCCGCGCCTTCAGATCGAGCTCGTCGCCACGAATCGCACCGAGGATCTCCTGCGCCGCGACGCCGATGTCGCCGTGCGCATGGCGGAGCCGACGCAGGCCGGCCTGGTGAGGCGCTGCGCCGGGCGCGTCGAGCTCGGCCTCTTCGCCACCAAGGCGTACCTCGCCGCGCGCGCTGCCCCGACGTCGCTCGCGGGGCTCGTGCCGGACCACGCGCTCATCGGCGCCGACCGCTCCCGCGCCATCATCGACGGGCTCGCCGCCGCCGGGCTCGTCACCACGCCGCGCGATTATGCGTTCCGCAGCGACAGCGACATCGCGAAGCTCGCCGCGGTGCGCGCCGGCCTCGGCATCGGGGTGTGCCAGCTCCCGCTCAGCCGGCGGCCGGTGCCGCTCGTGCGCGTGCTGCCCGCGCTCGCCTTCCACCTGGACGTCTGGGTCGTCATGCACGAGGACCTGCGCGCCGTGCGCCGCGTCCGCCTCGTCTTCGAGCACCTCGTCGCGCAGCTCGGCGCCTACGCGACCCAGACACGCGAACCACGGCCGGTGGCGGCGAAGGCCCGGCCGCCGGGCGCGCGGGGAGGGCGCAGCGCGGGCTGAGCGGCGAGGACCCGTTCATGGCGACGGAGGTGGGGTCTCCCCAAAAACGTATGGGGTTCGGACCTAAACACGCGGAGATTGCCCTCGACCACGCGCTCGGGAACCTGCCGGAGCCCGAGCGGCTCACCGACAAGTTCTGCCGAGGAGGCAGAATCACTAGTCTTTGATGCCGACGCACGAGCCATCGACGCACGCGGGGCGCCCCGTCATGTATTGCTCGCTGCTGCAGTGGGGCTCCGCCGGGAGACAGTCCACGCAGGCCTCCTCGCCCGCGAGGCGCAGCGTCTCGTGGGTCATGTCGATGGCGTTGCGGGCGATGGGGACCGGACAGCGGGGGCCGCAGCGCGTCCACAGCGACGAGAACGTACAATCCAGGTCCGTCTCGCAGGCGCGCGTCAGCGCGAGCGTCGCGGCTAGCTCGGGCTCGAAGGCGTCGCGCTGCTCGAAGCAAGCTGCAGACTGCGTGGTGCACTGCGCGCAGCACCCGGAACCGGTGAAGGCCAGCTCCTGCCCTTCCGGACAGGCGCTGGGACACTCGACGTCGGCGCACGCATCGACCGGCACCGGCGGCGGCTCGGGTTGCAACGGCGGATCGACGCACACCGGGCAGCAAGCACCTGCCGCCGAGCGCGGCTCCTGGCCGTCCGGGCACGCGAGCGGGGCGCATTGGCGCAAGTCGCACCCGTCGCTGACGGGCGAAAGCTGGGCTTCGCACGCCAGGGTCGAGGACGGACTGCCACCTTTGCGGCGGACAAAGCAGCTCAGTTTGTACGTGTCCTCGGCGTCCGCCTGCTTTTTCGCACTGCATTCGCGCTCGATGCCGTCTGCCTCCTCGGCCCGCAGGGTGAACCCCGAACTCAAACCATTGCTGCTGTGCCCCGAGCGAGGCAAGCCCGTCTGGTCCCCGCTCACGCTGACCGAGCACGACGCATCCCCCAGCTTGATGGTGACGACGCCAGCGGGACCACAATCGCCGGTCACGTTGACGGTGATGCTCTCGGCGTCGTTCAGAACGCACGTCGGAATGTCCCCGCCGTGCGCCACCAGCGAGGCGCCCGTCGCGATCAGCGCCACCAGCTCGAGCTTCTGAGCTACCCACCTCTTCATCGTTTTCTCCCCTGATTGTTCGACCACCAGCACGCGAGCAGCACCATCGGCAACGCGAGCAGGTCGGTCGGATCCACGCGATTGGCTGGTGACCGCAGCGCCACGAGCGAGCCGAGCGCGGCGCAAAAGCCGTCGAGCACGGCCGACGCCGCTGCGCTCGTCTTCACCAGCGTGAATACCAGCGCCGTCGTGACGGCCCCGAGCGCCACCCGCCGCGCTCGCGACCAGCGCGTGACGCGAGCGAGCAGCGCCGCCACGAACAGCGGCAAGAAGAAGCAGGCGGCAAAGTCGCTGAGCTTGCCGGCGAGCACGACCGGCGCCCGCCCCTTGAGCCAGAAGTTATTGAGCGTGAACAGCGCGACGGCCGCCAGCGGCGCCCACGCCAAGAACTCGGGCGCGCGCCGCCCTTCCTGAAGGGTCCCTTCCATGTCGACCTCGGTTCCCACCCTGGCAAGCTTCGCTCGCGAGCCCGGCAAGCTTCGGACCAGCGGACTTTCCGCGAAATTTTCGGTGCGCGGCCTCCGATACGGCCTGACAGCTGCGCCCTACCTGTGTGAACTCGCCACCGGTGACGGTGACGTGTGCCTGCCGCCCCGAATCGCCCCGGCTCGCGCGCGTCGCCCCCTGCCCGAAGGCGCTTCGGCCCGCCTCTGGCTCGCCTATCGGACGATATAGCGCTACCGCGGCACGCCTGCGCAGCCCCGCCGGCCCTCCTGTGCAACCCCGCCGCCCCTCCTGTGCAGCCCCGCCGCCCCTCCTGCGCAGCCCCGCCGCCCCTCCTGCGCAGCCCATTGGCCCTCCTGAACAAGCCCCGGCGCCCTCCTGCGCAGCGCCGTCGGCCGGCCTGCGCAGCCCATTGGCCCTCCTGGACAAGCCCCGGCGCCCTCCTGCGCGGCCCCCGTGGGTCTCCTGCGCAGCCCCGCAGGCTCTCCTGCGCGGCTTGGGCGCCCTCCTGCGCACCCCCAGTTGGTGTCCTGCACTACACTGGCCCCAGTCCTGCGCGGCCCTCGCGACCCTCCTGCGCGCCCCCGTTGGGGTCCTTCGTCATCATCGTCGGGATCCTGCGCAGGCCCGATGGGTCTCCTGCGCAGCCCCGGCGTCGTCTCGCGCGCCTTTTGTGGTTGCAGCGCAACTCTTTTTCTTACGTGCACCACCTCCGCGGCCCGCTGCCCGCGGCGCCAGGCACGCCGCCCCCTCGATTCGGTGCGCGGCACATCGCCTCTCCCAGCCTCGGCCCGAGCGCCTCCATCGCGGCGCGACCGACTCGTGCTCTCCTCTGGCCAATGCCTTGTTCGCCGATACCCTCGCCGATCTTCCAGCCCCTCATTCCGAGGGGCGCTGCCCCGACAAGGAGGCGTATTTTTACCATGGCAAAGGCATCCACCACCACGTCGCCCAGGACCAACACGGCCGCAACGAAGCGCGCGTCGCGTGAGACACGGGGCGCGCCTCGCTCCTCGACGGGCGCAGCAGCGTACACGCTGAGCGCCGCCCGCGAGGCCGAGCTCCTCCGAGAGGCCGAGTCGCTGGGCGACAACACCATGATTTTCCCCGGCAAGCTCGCCCGGCGCGTCATCTGGTCGAGCCGCATCCAGCTCGCCGCCGAGCGCGACGCGGCCGATCTCGTCCGCACCCCCTTCCCCGAGGACGAGCCCGCGCTGACACGCGAGGAGATCCGCGCGCTCCGCGACAGGATCGAGCTCCTGCGCGTCACGCAATCGCGCTGGCAAGCCGTGCAGCAGCGCCAGGAGCAGGCCGTCGCGATGTTCAAGGGGCCGGCCGCCGAGGCCGCCCTGCACCGGCAAACGCTCCTCCGCTTCTTCGAGCTCCGCTTCAAGAACAGCCCCGAGGGGCAAAAGCGGCTCATGGCGATCCGCGCGGGCAGCGGCGACGCGGATCTGGTCCAGGACGTCTCCGACCTGCTCTTGCTCTGCTCCGAGCACGCGGAGGCCCTTCGTAAGGCGCCTCGCGGCGAGGGCGACGCGGCGGCCCGCCTCCGCGCGCTCTCGCCCGAGCTCGCGCGCATGCTCGCCGACAAGACGTTCTCTCCCGAGGCGCAGCGCGCGCGCAAGCTCCGCGACGCCGCATACACGCTCGTCATGCACGCCGAGCGGAGGCTGCGCGCCGCCGCGGAGTACTGGTATGCCGGCACCGACAGGATGAAGGATTATGCGCCCTTCCCCGTCTCCCGCGGCGCCGCGTCCACCGGAGATGAAGAGGAAGAGGAGGAAGGCGAGGCCGCCGCGGAGGACGGCGCGCCGGAAGGCGACGCGTCGGAGGTGGACGCAACGGAAGACGGCGCGCCGGGCGAGGACGAAGACGAGGGGTGATCGCCCCAGGCCGCGGCGGGCGCGTCAAGGAGGGGGGGCGCCTGGCGCGTCGCGAGGAGTCGAGGCTCCCCAGCCAGCGCGCCGGCCCGGCCGGGCGCCACGCGGGGGAGGCGCGGGCGGGGGCCGGCGGCTGCGGTGGCTGCGTGGCCGAGGCGACAAGGGGGGCGAGAACGGCTCACCGAGCATCGGCATCGTCGCGCTGCACGCCAGGGTGACCGTCCGCGCGGCGCCGGTCACCTATTCCCATCAGGGGCCTGGCTGCGGCGCGGCCTGGCACGTGCCGGCCACGCACGCGAGCTGCGGCGGTGGCGGGCACGGGCCGCACTGGAGGTTCCGACACGCGGGGGGGCTACGGGCGTTGAGCTCACGGAAGAAGGCTCCGCTGCCGTCGTAGACCATCAGGTCGGACGCACTCGCGACCGCCCGTGACGAGACAAGGTCTGGAGGAGCGTCTCGGCCGCCGCAAACGCTCGGTCGGGCGACCACACGGAGTAGGACCGGCCCGCCCGGAGCGCAGGCGGCGCCTCCGCCTCCGCCAGCTCCTGTGCGAGGAACTGGAACAGCTTGAGCTCGTCAGCACGCGGCAAAGACTGGATCTCCGGGAGCAACTCCACGAGCGACATGACGCGTCACCTCACTTGGTTCTCAGCGATGAACTCGTCGTCCAGCCCGGGGCGCCTCTCGTGGTCCGCCACGCACGGCGATGCGGCCTCCAGGTCGATGGCCCGCCGCACCGGCGCCAGGCTGCAGCTTGGCGCATGGACGCCGAGGACGTCGCGGCGAGCAGCCCAAGGATGATGAGGAAAGATCACAGAACGCTGGGACGCTCGGCGGATCGTCACGGCCCCGTCACGAGACCCGAGATGTGGATCTGTACGAGCGGACCACTCGCCTCGTCGTAGACCACCACACTCGAGCCTCCGATCTCGCGTCGGACGATCACGTCCTGAAACACCATCGGCCCTTCTCCGAGCTGCAGCAGCGCGCCCGTCGCCTCCAGCGCGTGATGCCGGTGGGGAGAGAAGGGCTGCACCGTGTACCCCGCGGGCACCGGTGGATACGAGCCGACGAGCGTCGCCGTCCCGGTCGCGTCGATCTGCCAGAGCTCGACTGCCCCGCTCTCCTGGCCCGTGGCGAGCGCGACGCGGAACGAGTCCGGCGCGAGCGCGCGCACGGCGAGCAGCGGAGCGTTCGGCAGGCCGACGATCGGCACCGAGCTCGCGTTGGCGAGATCGACGACGCGGTGCTGAGTGAGCGCGAGGTTCGAGTAGCCGAGGTGGACGAGCATGTCCTCCTCGTCGCCGTACACCATAACGCCGTTCGAGTCGTACCAGTGCCTGTTCGCGTCGCCGGAGCAGCTGTGAATCCACGATCCCCCGGGCCCCACCTTGATGTCCTCGATCCAATCGTTGGGGACGCATGGTGCCGTCGGCAGGACGAGGTCGTTCGCGTCCGAGCCGTTGAGGTACGTGCCCACGTAGGGACATGCGTCGCACACGAACTCGCGAACCGATCCTGCGAGCACGTAGAGCAGCTTGCCGCTGTCCTGGAGGCGCGCGCTGAACTCATCGTAGGCGCCAATGAACCCGACGGCGGCCGTGTTCGGGTCGCTCCAGTGGGCCATGGCGTCACGACCGCTGGAGCCCGGCTGGACCGTCCCCAGCAGGTAGACCTCCGCAGGATCGAACACATCGCTGATGTTGCCCGGACCGCCGCCGCCGGCGCTGACCGCACCTCCCGCCCCGCCGCTTCCGCTGCTCGCGTTCGTCGAGGTCGAGCCGCCGCCCGCGCCAGCCGATGTCGAGCCGCCGCCCGCGCCAGCCGACGTCGAGCCGCCGCCCGCGCCAGCCGACGTCGAGCTGCCGCCCGAGCCGGCCGACGTCGAGCCGCCGCCCGCGCCAGCCGACGTCGAGCCGCCGCCCGAGCCGGCCTGGGCGCTCGACGTGGAGCCGCCGCCGGGATCCAGGACGAGGACCTCGGACCCGCAGGCGCCCAACGTGAACGTGCCGAGGATGAGCATCGAGGCGCGCGTGCCAACGCGCCGATGCCGAGGAGCTCCATCTCCTCGCGGATCCGGGCCGACGTCGTCGCGACCACGGTCGTCTCGCCCGGAGGCCGTCGGGCGCAGTGCCCCTGCTGGGCGGAGTCTCGATGGAATGACACCATATATCGGTCGACGCATACCTTGATCCCAGCACGATCATGCATCTGCCCAGATCACACGGACATCGTAGGGCGCCATGAGCCGATCGGCGGTGACGAGCTGGATGTCCTCGACCTGGGCCTGCGCGACCAAGATCCGGTCAAATGGTTCCTTGTGATGCGGGGGAAGTCCGGCGACCTGGAGGGTGTGCCGTTGCTCGATGGGCAGGGAAAGGTGACCGAGGGCGGCCATGCGAGAAGGAATGTATTCGGCAGGCGGGATGGGAAGGGAGAGCTTTCCGAGCGCGTGCTTGATGACGATTTCCCATGCTGTCGCAGCCGAGATGTAGACGTCAGCACCTTCTGCGACGAGCATCTCCACGACGTCGCGCCTGATCCTCTCGGGGTCGGCGACGAGCCAGAGCCAGCAGTGTGTGTGTCGAGCAGCAACCTCATGTCTCACCATCGAACGCTCGCTGTAGGTCCTCCGGCAGCGGCGCGTCGAAGTCATCGGCGATCTGGACCGTACCTCGATCCATGCCAAGCGCTGCCCGCTTGTCGCGCGGCGCAGCCTTTTGCGGAGAGGAGATGAGGACGATCACCTCCGCCGGGCCTTCTGGGAGGTCTGCGGGCACCTGCAGCTCTACCCGACGGTCTGCAGGGATGACGATGGGGATCTTGGCGGCTCGCACGATGCTTCCTCCTACTCCGTTACCGGCGATCTCAGTCTAGCGTCAGAGCTCCCCGGCGTCACGAGCGATGCCCGAGGCGGGCCGGCCGGTGCGCGCGCCCCCGACGGACACGTCCTACAGGCGCCGGCTCGACCCGGCGCGATGCGCCGGAACCTGCGCCTGAGAGACCGTATCCCGGTCTTTACAAGCGCAATGCCCCAGTTCACCTGCGGGACCTTTGGCCTCCAGGCGCGCCGAACGTACCCGCCGGGCGCGGAACCCGCCAGGCGAGAAACCTGATGCGTGACGCCCGTCAGGTGCGACGCCACGTTAGCGAGCAGGCGCGTCGGACTGGACCGCATCCTCCGGAAACACCTCCTCCTGTGCACGCGTCGCGCGAGACACGGGGCGCGCCTCGCTCCTCGACGGGCGCAGCAGCGTACACGCTGAGCGCCGCCCGCGAGGCCGAGCTCCTGCGAGAGGCCGAGTCGCTGGGCGACAACACCGTGATGTTCCCCGGCAAGCTCGCCCGGCGCGTCATCTGGTCGAGCCGCATCCAGCGCGCCGCCGAGCGCGACGCGGCCGATCTCGCCCGCACCCCGGGTCCGGCGGCTGCGGTGGCCGACGCGGCAAGCGGGCGAGAACGGCTCCCCGAGCGTCGGCATCGTCGCGCTGCACGTCAAGGGTGACCGTGCGCGACAGCGAGATCGAGACGTCCGACGGCGACCCGGGCGGCGACGGCGGCGAGCCCCGGCGAGGCGGACGAGGCATGACCGCCCAGCCAAGGGCATCGTGACCGTCCGCGCGGCGCCGGTTACCTATTCCCATCAGGGGCCTGGCTGCGGCGCGGCCTGGCACGTGCCGGCCACGCACGCGAGCTGCGGCGGTGGCGGGCACGGGCCGCACTGGAGGTTCCGACACGCGGGGGGGCTACGGGCGTTGAGCTCACGGAAGAAGGCTCCGCTGCCGTCGTAGACCATCAGGTTGGACGCACTCGCGACCGCCCTCGACGAGATCGTGCCGCAAGAGCAGCAGCGGTCGGCCGCGGCCACGATCACGCAGTCCGACGCGGCAGCGCAGGTCGCCGGGCCCGGCGGCAGGGGCGCCCCCGTCGGCTCGCCGGCGACGGTCGCCGTCGATGCCGCCGTCGGCGTCACGGCGGCAGCGGGCGGCCGCTCCGCGCCCAGCGGGGGCCCACTCGGACGGTGTTCGCCGCCGCACGCGGCCAGCAGCGCGGCGATCGCAATCACGAGACGACCAGCTCCTCGACCCAAGCTCGTATGCATTCCGGGGGAACGGTCGACCTTCCTGCCCCCTTACAGTGCTTCACTGCGGCCACGGCGGCCCGGGGCGCGGGGGCGATTCGATCGGCACCGCCTACCTCGACGAGGACCGGCTCACGGCCCTGGGCGTCACCTTCACGCTGGGGCCTCCGGGCGAGGGCGGCATCCACTGGGACGAGCAGGGCGAGACGATCGCCGGGGAGGATGGCGTCGCCCTCGAGACGCGCCGGTTTGCAACCACGAAGCACCCTCCGGCTCGACGAGGCGGCGGCGCGGAAGACGGCCCTCGCGCCGGAGCTCCCTCCCGCTCCGCGCTGCCCCCCGCGTGGCTGTCCGTAACACTGATGCCAGGCGACCACACCCACCCTGCCGCCGCCTACCGCTCCCCGCACCTCCGAACCCCGCGCCTCCCGGGCCCGCCGCGCGCCCCCGCGCCCCTGCACCCGCGCACGCGCCTTGCTCTTGCTCGGCCGCGCGCCGTCGACTCCCCGACTGCGTAATGGGTTTGCTGTTGCTCGCGCTCGCCGAGCAGCCCGCCACCTCCGGAGGCCTCATGCATCGGAACCTCTCCCGCACGACACCCCACCTGGCCCTCGCGGCCTTGAGCGCGATTACCGCCGGCGTCGCGGCCTGCTCCTCTCACCCCGACGACTCCGCGAATCGGTTGCCGTCGAGCCCCGCGATCGACGAGCCCCCGCCGCCCATCAGCGGCGGCACGCTGCTGATCGCCCGCGACGGGCACACCGCCGTGGCGGCCGACCCAGATCGCGACGGCGTCTGGGTGGTCGACACCGACGGCGGCGAGCCCCGCGCGATCCCCCTCGCGCGCGGCGACGAGCCCGGGCGCGTCGTCGAAGACGGGGCCGGCCGCGTCCACGTCGCCCTGCGCCGCGCTGGCGAGCTCGCGACGATCGATGTCGGGACGGCGAAGGTGCTCGACCGGCGCGCCGTCTGCCCCGCGCCGCGCGGCCTCGCCTACGACGCGTCGCTCGACGCGATCCATGTGGCCTGCGCCGGCGGCGAGCTCGTGACGCTCCCGGCCCAGGGCGGCGCCGCGCTCCGGAAGCTACGGCTCGACGCCGACCTGCGCGACGTGATCGTCGAGGGCGATCGCCTGCTCGTCAGCCGGTTGAAATCCGCGGAGACCCTCGTCGTCGGCCCGGACGGAGCGGTGCTCTCGCGGCGGTCGCTCCCGTGGTTCAGCGCGCACGCCGCCATCGCCTCGGACTACCGCCCCTCGGTCGCCTGGCGCATGGTCGCCCTCCCCGGCGGCGGCGCGGCGATGGTCCACCAGCGCGCGTTGACCTCGCCCGTCGTGCTCGCCCCCACGGGCTACTACGAGGCTGCCGGATGCGATGGCGGCATCCTGCACGGCGCCGTCAGCGTCCTGCCCCCGGCCTCGGCGGCTCCAGGGGACGGAGCCGAGCTCCCGACGCCGGCCCTCTGGCAGATCGCGCTCCCGGTCGACATCGCGGTGGCGCCGGACGGAAAGCGCGCCGCGGTCGTGGGCGCCGGCAGCTACACGACCGAGCTCATCGATCTCGACACCGTCACGAGCGAGGACGCCTCGGGCACGTGCGGTCGCTACAATCAGTGGCAGCACTCGAACCAGCCGATCGCCGTCGCCTTCACGGCGCGGGGCCGTCTGGTCGTCCAGTTCCGCGAGTCGGCGAGGATCGAGGTGCGCGATCTCGACACGCTCGATCGCGTGGGCATCGACCTCCCCGGCGACAGCGTGAGGGACCCGGGACACGCGCTGTTCCACGAGCCGCCGCTCGGCTCCCGCGGCATCGCGTGCGCCTCCTGCCATCCGGAAGCGCAGGAGGACGGTCACACGTGGCGCTTCGACAAGCTCGGCCTCCGGCGCACCCAGACGGTCGCGGGCGGCGTGCTCAAGACAGCTCCCTTCCACTGGAGCGGCGATCAGAGCGACCTCACCCACCTCATGCAGGAGGTCTTCGTCTCGCGCATGGGCGGCTCATGGCCCGGCGATCGGAATGTCGAGCACCTCGAGCGCTTCCTCGAGAGCGTGCCGGCGTTCCCCGCCTCGCCCCCCGACGATCTGGCCGCCGTCCGGCGAGGAGAGGTCCTGTTCCATGACCCGCAGGTAGGCTGCGCGAAATGCCACGCGGGGCCGATGCTCACGAACAACCTCAACGAGGATGTCGGTTTCGGCGAGGCATTCCAGGTGCCCTCGCTGATCGGCCTCTCCGCGCGAGCGCCGTTCATGCACGACGGCTGCGCGAGGACGCTCCGCGACCGGTTCGACCCGGCCTGCGGCGGCGACCGCCACGGCGACGTCTCCGCGCTCGCCCCGGCGCAGCTCGACGATCTCGTGGCGTACCTCGAGTCGCTCTGACGCCACGGAAGGCGCTCCGCCGCTCAGGCCGAACGCCGCTCCCTGCGCGTCGTCATTGGTGCATGCGCTGGTGGAGTGCTACGGTATACAGATGATCTGGACCGGCATGGATCGCAGCACCTACCTCCGTGAGGATTTGTGGCTGGGCGGTTACTTCGAGCTGGCGCTCGAGATCGGGCCAGCAGGAGATGACCGTCGTGCCAAGCGCGCGCTCGAAGCGCTGTGGCAACACCCGGCGCTGCGCGGGCCATGGGAGCGCAAAGACGCGTTCGGCTCTGATCCGATCGTGCCTGTGCTTCACCCGTCGTCTCTCCTGGGGTGCTTGAGGTTCGACGATGTGGAGCTCGGCTGCGTGTCGTGGCTCATCCGGGAAGAATCGGGCTCCGATTGGATCGACCTCTCGATTCCCACCGGGATGCTCGAGGCTGCATTCGGGGCTTCGTACCCTTTCGATCCGCAGAAGGATCCCTGGCTCGTGCGCCTGGAGCGTCTCCTCGCGACGATGGGTGCGCGCATCTTCGAGGTGGAGCCCTTCCAGCTAGGTCTGCTGGGGGAAGACGCGTCTGGTGTGAGCAGCGCGCCCGACCTCACTGTCGAGGAGTGTGAGCAGGGCGGGCTCTTGGTCCCGCTGCAGCTCTGGGAGTCATGTGGATCCAGGCGGGCTTCGGAGCTGATCGCGCCCGGTCTGGTGTTCGTATCGCTCTTCGGCCCGCACATCGCGTCCGGCGGCTGACCAGCGCTTGCTGCGGACGATCCTGCGCTCGCCGCTGAAGCGCCGGTACCTCAGGCTCACAGCGCGAACCCCGACCCCAAGCGGAGTCTGGCCGCCACGTCTTTGCTGGCGTGAGACCCGTGCGGCGCGGCTCGCTGCGACCGGCCAGGCCGTGCCTAGCGGTCGCCACGCGGGTCCCTGTCGCCTTCGGTGTGCCTCGTCGCGGTGCTTGTGGGTGCGCGAGCGCATCACTCGGTTGATGCGTCGATCGTCGACGCCGAGGCCCGAGGTGGATCCCGGTCGAGCGATGCAGTTCACGCGCGCGGCGCGCTGTCCGGATCGCGCGTAGTGAGCTGACGCCAGACGACGCCCGCGGAGGATTCGGCGGAGCTGTCGGTCACGGCGACGATCGCACCGGAGGCCATCCGGTGCCGTATTGAAATCTCCAGGGCCGTGCTCTAGGTCCAAACGGCAGCATGTGGAGCGCACCCGCCAGGGACCGGCGGCAAAGAAACGAGGGCTGTCATGAGTAGCCGCGCACAGGTGCTGTTTCAGGTGGGCGCGTGGGCGTGGGTCGTCACCGGGATCGGGCACCTCGCGATCACCGCGCTGCCGCTCGGTCGCCGCGCGGCGCCCGCCGCGGAGACCGCGGTCCTGGACGCGATGCGGGCGCACCGGATGTCCATGATGGGGCTGTCGCGCGACCTGCTCGGCCTCTTCAGGGGGTTCAGCGTGGCCATGGGCCTGGTGCTCGCGCTGCACGGCGCCGTCTGCGTGCTCGCCGCGCCCGCCCTCGCCGCGCTCCCTGCTGTCGTGCGCTGTAAGCGCCCGGCCAAGGGCATCGTGACGGTCCGAGCGGCGCCGGTTGCCCGCGGCCGGTTCCACCTCGCCCGCGACCTGCCTAAGGGCGCGACCCACGTCGAGGTCGAGGCGGCCGAGCGGTCCCTGATGCTCGAGGGGCTCGACCTGTCCCAGGCCGTACGGCGCAAGCGCTGGAGACCCGGCGTGAGAAAGATCGACGCGTCGAAGCAAAGCTTGAGGGATGCGCGCGGGCTCGATATCCAGCGCGCCCCGTGACCCTTCCTCCGCAGTCCCAGGCAGCGCTCCCCGCCGATCTGGCGGATGTGCGACGTAAGCTCGAGCAGCTCGCGGCAGAGCAGCGCGTCCCTGAGCTCATCGAGCTGGTGCTCGGTCTTCTCATCCAGCTGCGCGACAAGAACACGGCGCTGTCGGCGAAGCTCGCGAGCGCGCTGCGCGAGCTGTACGGCCGCAAGAGCCAGAAGATCTCCACCGAGCAGCTGATGCTGCTGTTCGGCGAGCTCGGGGCCGAGGCGCCGCAGGGGACAGCTGATCCTTCGCCCTCGCCACAACCAGGACAGGGGTTTGTGCCGCAACCTCCTGAGCCGCCGAAGCCGCCGCGAGGACGGGGCGGGCGCGCTCCGCTGCCCGCACACCTACCGCGCGAAACGCGCGTTGTGCCCGTCGCCGAAGAGGAGCGGACGTGCCCGCAGTGCGGCGCGGAAAAGAAGTGCATCGGTCATCGGACGAGCGAGGTGCTCGAGTTTGTCCCGGCTCAGTTCCGGGTCATCGAGGAGCAGAGGGAGAAGCTCGCGTGTCCACGCTGCCCCGAGCAGGGCGTGACGACGGCGGACAGCGAGAAGGTGATGGATCGCGGACGCCCGGGGCCAGGGCTGCTCGCCAGCATCATCGTCGAGAAGTTCGAGGACTCGATGCCGCTGTACCGGCAGGCGCAGCAGTACGCTCGCTTCGGCGTGTCGCTCTCCCCGTCGACACTGGGAGACTGGTCGGCCTTCGCGCTCGACGTGCTCGCTCCCGTGGCCGAGAGGATTGAGGAGCGTGTGCTGGGCTCGTGCTACCTGCGCGCCGACGATACGGGGATGCGCGTGCTGGATCGGGATCATCCGGCGGGGGTCAAGCGAGGTCACATCTGGGCCTTCGTCGGAGCGGACCTCGTAGCATTCCTGTATGCGCCGGACTGGAGGGCGAAGCATCCAGCAGAGCTGCTGCAGAGCTTCACCGGCTACCTCCAGGGCGACGGCTACGCGGGCTACGGCGCGATGCTCCGTGGAGACGACCGCGGCGAGGCAATCGTGCCCGAAGAGCGCCGGCTCGGCTGCGGGATGCACATCCGCGCGAAGTTCGAGAAGGCGGCCAAGGGCGGCGACGCGCGAGCCGCGGTGGCGCTCTCGTACTTCAAGGCCATCTACCGCATCGAGGCGGCCTGCAAAGACGAGGCATTGTCCGCTGAGGCGCGTGGGACGCGCAGGCAAGAGCTGTCGCTCGCCCTCGTCGACGAGCTCTACCAGTGGGTTCACGAGCTGCATCTGGGGCTCGTACCCGGCACGCCGCTGTACGTCGCAACTCAGTATGCCATCAACCAGGAGGCTGGGTGGCGGCGCTGCTTCACCGAGGGCCGTTTCGAGATCGATAACGGTGAGGTCGAGCGGCAGCTAAGGCGTGTCGCTCTCGGAAGAAAGAACTACTTATTCGCGGGCTCCGACAAGGGAGCTCAGCGACTGGCCATCGGCTATACGATCTTCGGCTCGTGTCGGATGCACGGAGCCAACCCGCTCGCCTGGGCGACGGACGTGATCGGCAGGTTGCAGGCGGGCTGGCCGCGCGAACGGCTCGATGAACTGCTGCCCGACGCGTGGGCGAGCTCGGCGCGCACTGCCCCGACCGACGGCGACGCCGACGCGATCTGAACAGAACAACGCGGACCTCGTGGCGACGCGGGCGCAGGCCGCCTCGGCGGGCACCGTTCCAGGCCCGCCCGGGGCCGTGGGTCGACGCGGCCCCGCGTCCAGTCTCGTCGACCCTGACGAGCGCCGCAATGGGCCGCGCCCATGGCGATGGTCGGCCGGTTACGCTCCACCGTCCTGCGCACGGCGCTGGACATGGCCGCCCACAGCTTCGTCCTGGCCCACAACCACCCCAGCGGTGACCCGACGCCGACCCGCGAGGACGAAGCGATGACCCTGGAGCTGCGCCACCTCGGCTCGGAGCTGCACGTCCCGCTCACCGCCCACGTCATCGTCACCCCCAGCGGCCGCTACGCCGCCGTCCACGAGTAGGCCCTCGCGGGGCGCAGCGCCCCGCCCCGTCGCCGGCGCGCTGCGCCCCTGCGGCGGGGCGTCCCGCCCCCGCGCATCCAGCCGAAAGCCTCCCGCACAGCGCCCCAGCCGGCAGCCCGCCGCGCGTTCGCTCTCGTCATCGCGCCTGGCCGGGGAGGAGCCAGGGTGCTCCTCGTGCTAGGCTCGACGGCGAAGCGGGCTCGCCTCCCGCGTCCACCCCAGCGCGATGTCGACCGCCACCGTCACCCTCGCTCTCCCCGAAGCGCTCTACCAGCGACTGAAGGGGACTGCGCTCGCGACCCGACAGCCGCTCGAAGCCGTGATGCTGCGGGCGCTCAGCCTCGGCAGCCCTCCCGCCTGGGACGACGCGCCCCCGGAGTTCCAGGTCGACCTCGCCTGCCTGGACAAGATGGACGACCAGGCGCTCTGGCAGATCGCAAAGAGCCACAGGTCCGAAGCAGAGCTCGCGCGCTACGACGAGCTGCTCGACCGGAACACCCAGGGGCTCCTCACGCCGGCCGAGCGCATCGAGCTCGAGCGTCTTCGCCACGAGAGCGACCTGTTCATGCTCCGCAAGGCGCACGCTGCGGCGCTCCTGCGATGGCGCGGGCACGCGATCGCTTCTCCGTAGCGCGCGCCCTCCACGAGAAGGAAGACGGACTGAGGTCTCAACCTACGTCTCCGAGCTGCTCCGTTCTCGTATCGAGGAGGCCGATCGGCGCCGCTGTCAATACTGCCTGACAAGCGAGGCCAATAGCGGAATTCCCCTGACTTACGATCACATCACGCCAATCTCGAAGGGCGGGCCGACCTCGTTCGAAAACGTATGCCTCGCATGCCGCCCATGCAACGAGTTCAAGACAGGCGCCACGGAGTCGGTCGACCCGCTGACGGGAGAAGTCGTGCCGCTCTTCAATCCCCGCCTCCATCGCTGGAGCGATCACTTCACGTGGAGCGTCGACGCAACCAGGGTAGAGGGCGTGACGCCGTCCGGTAGAGCAACGGTCATCGCGCTCCGGATGAACCGCCCGACGATCGTCGCCGCACGTCGGCGCTGGGCCGAGGTGGGCTGGCACCCGCCCGCTTAGAGCTGGCTACCCCTTCATCGCTCGGCGGAGCTGCACGTCCCGCTCACCTCCCACGTCATCGTCACGCCCAGCGGCCGATACGCCGCCCTGCGCCGGCCCCAAGCCTCGCCCCTCGATAAATCCCATATCGATCATCAACGGAAACATCGCCGAAACGCAGCCCCGTCTACATTCCGTGGCACGTCGAGGGAGCTCGATCGCTCCGGCACACGCCGGGGGCTCCGTGCGCTCTGCCGCCCAGGCCGCGCCGGCCAGCGCGGCGCGGCCGGCCAGGGGCGGGCGCGCCGAGCTCGAGCCCTCTCGCCAGTCACGTCTTCACGGAGGAAAGCCAAGCTTATGTCCTATTTGGCGCCGACAGAATTTGTCACCAAGATGGTCGACGCGGGCGAATCCAAGGTCTTCATGTCGACCCGGGACACGTTGATCCGAGCCTACATGGCCGGCGCGATGCTCGCGCTCGCCGCCGTCTTCGCGGTGATGGTCACCCAGCAGACGGGCTACCCGATCATCGGCGCGATGCTGTTCCCGGTCGGCTTCTGCATGCTGTACCTGCTGGGCTTCGATCTGCTCACGGGCGTGTTCGTGCTGGCGCCGCTGGCGCTGATCGATCGCCGCAAGGGCGTCACCCTGGGCGGCGTCCTGCGCAATTGGGGCCTGGTCTTCGCGGGCAACTTCGCCGGCGCCTTCACCGTCGCCGTGATGATGGCGATCGTCTTCACCTTCGGCTTCTCCACGGAGCCGAGCGCCGTCGGCAAGGCCATCTCCGGCATCGGCGAGGCGCGCACGCTCGGCTACAAGGAGTATGGCGCCGCCGGCATGCTGACGCTCTTCGTGCGCGGCGTGCTCTGCAACTGGATGGTCTCGACCGGCGTGGTCGGCGCGATGATCTCCAACACCGTCGGCGGCAAGGTGACGGCGATGTGGATGCCCATCATGCTGTTCTTCGCGATGACGTTCGAGCACTCCGTGGTGAACATGTTCCTGTTCCCGTCGGCCATGCTCATGGGCGGCAACTTCTCGATCATGGACTACATCGTGTGGAACGAGATCCCGACCGTCGTCGGCAACATGCTCGGCGGCATCACCTTCACGGGCCTCACCCTGTACGCCACCCACCTAAAGACCGCCCCCAAGCTCGTCCCCGCCGCCAGGGAGCGCGAGCTCCCCGCCGAGCCGCTCCGCGCCTCCACCAGCTCCGCCGCCTGACGCACCCGCGAGCAAGCGGCCCTCGCGCTCGGGGCCATCGCGGTGCGCACCGGCGGCGGCACGAGCTACACGCTGCGCATCCCGCACCGCGCCGAGCACGACGACGGCGCGAAGCTCGAGATCGAGAGCGGCAACGAGCCGCCGCCGCAGATCTGCTTTCGCTCGTACGCGCTACCAGCGCCGCTTCCTCGAGCTGACCCCGAAGCCGGCCAAGGCCGCGTAGATCCGCTTCCTGATTGAAGGCCGCGTACTCGGGTCCAGAGCTCCTTCTGCGGGGCCGCGGCGAGGGCGGGTTCGTCGTGGTGGATCAGCACCATGAATCGCATGTCGTTGGCTCCTCCGGCGCGCCATCTGCGCCTCGTCGTGTATCGCGTCGGCCTCCGATCGTGCGACACGAGCACACCTTGTCGGCAGAATCTCCTCTGCGCCCGCAACAGAGATCCCGGCACACGGAAGGGCGCATGTATCCCACCGTATTTCGTCTTTCCGCTGCGCATCGACGGTTGTTCGATCGCTGGTTGATCACTCGAAGCGGGCCCCCCTTGACCTGGCGTGCGCCGCCGCGTAACCATCGCCTCCGGTGGCTCCCGAGTGGAGCGTGGGCTCTCCAGGAGATGGTCATGCAAATGTATTACTTGATCCCGCTCGTGTTGATAGCGGCTGGTTTCGCGTACTCGATGTACGTCCGCCAGAAGGTCATGGCCGAGGCCGCCAACATGACCCCGGAGCAGATCGAGCAACAATTCAGCGACCTGTACGCCCCGTATTACGAGCTCCAGCCCGGCGAGCGCATCATCGGCAACTGGAGCGGAGTCGAGTACCAGGCGCCCGCCGGCACGGCCCGCCGCGTCGCCGGCGGAGTCCTCAACGCCGCATCTGCCGCCGTGATCGGCGTCTCCACCTACGTTCCCAACGTCCACGTCGGCCTCACCAACACGGGCCGCGTCCTCGTCTCTCGCGAGTACAGCGACTTCGGCAAACGCGGCAACTACAGGCACCACGCCGCCCTCGATCAGGGCACCCGCGCCTTCAACCAAGACGCGACGTATCCCGGCCAAGACATCGGCTCCCGCCCCGGCAACCCCTTCAACCCTCTCGTGAGCCTCGAGTTCATCCAGCTCCGTTCGCCGAGCGGCGACATCTACGAAGCTTGGCTGTCCCCGCAGGGCAGCCGCCAAGGCCAGCACGGGTTCAGCTCGATCTTGCAGTCGCTCGGTTGAGCGCAGCGAGCGGGGCGACGCTGACCAGACCACGCATCCCGTTTCACCTGGCCGGCTCCACTCGATTTCGTCGGTCCGGTTGACCCCAATCAGCCAGCGCTCGAGCGTCGGCAACCGCTCGATCAGCGACTCGTTCGCCCGCTCCAGCACCGCCCGCGCCAGCTTCGCCTGGCGCACGCTCCTCCCGGCCAGGTTCGTGTCGGCGCGGCTGGCCGAGCTCCCCGCGGTCGACCCTCATCGCCTCTCCGCCCTCGCCAGCGGCGACCCGACGTCGAAGGCCCCTTCTACGGCCCAGTCGCCGTGAAACCAATTGACGCGCGACAGCGCCGGGGGTACGACAAGCCCACCATGCCGTCTGTCCACCTGACGCGCCACCTCTACACCTTCTTCCCGCACCTCGAAGGTCAAACCATCGTCGTCGCGGCGTCGACAGCGGGTGAGGTCGTCGCGGCGCTGGAGAGGCTCGCGCCCGGCATCGGCTTCTACATCTGCGACGAGCGCGGCCGCTTGCGGACGCACGTCAACATCTTCGTCGGCAAGCAGATGATCCGCGACCGTAAGGGGCTCACGGACGCAGTCGCTGCCGACGACGAGGTCCACATTCTGCAAGCGTTGAGCGGAGGATGAGATGGCAAGTCGTATCCTGTTAGGCACGCGCAAAGGTACGTTTGTCGTCGAGAAGCAGAGCGGCTCGTGGAAGCCGCGCCTCGCGGGCCATGCCGGCGGCGGCGTGAACTATGTCGCGCGCGACCCCTATACGGGCAAGCTCTGGGCGCTGCTCGGCTTCGGCCACTGGGGAGCCAAGCTGTCCGTCTCCACCGACGAGGGCGAGACCTGGAATGACAACCCCGCCCAGATCAAGTACCCCGAGGGCGCTCGCTACATCGGCCAGGACATGTACGAAGACGCAGGCAGCGAGTTCGGTGCCGGCTTCAAGATCGTCACGCGCCCGGCCACGGTGCAGAAGCTCTGGATCATCGGCTTCGGCCCCGGCGGCGCGGTCTACGTGGGCACCATCCCTGGTGGCTTGTTCGTCAGCCGCGACGGCGGCGGCTCCTTCGAGCTCAACCGGCCGCTCTGGAACCACGAGTCACGCGGCGGCGATCTCTTCACCGGCGAGGGCAGAGGCGAGACGAAATGGTTCGGCACGCCGGCCTCCGAGGGGGGCGATTTCGCCCCGGGCATCCACTCCATCGTGGTGGACCCGCGCAACCCGAAGCGAATGCTCGTGGCCGTGTCCACGGCCGGCGTCATCGAAACCGAGGACGGCGGAGAGAGCTGGCGACCGCGCAACAAGGGCATGCTGCTCGATCACACGCCCGAGCCAGACGCCGAGTGGGGCCACGATACGCATTACATCGAGCAATGCGAGGGCGATCCCGACCATGTCTGGCAGCAGAATCACGTGGGTATCTACTACAGCAGCGACGGCGCGAAGAGCTGGCGCAAGGTGAGCCGCCCAGAACAAGGCGTGCACTTCGGCTTCCCCATCACCGCGGACGCGAAGGACGGACGCACGGCGTGGGTCGTGCCCGGAAAGTCGGATATGCAGCGAATGACCGTCGACGGCGCGCTCTTCGTGGCCCGCACGACGGACGGCGGTGAGACCTGGGCGCAGCTCCGCCGCGGTCTGCCCCAGGAGCAAGCCTACGACGTCATCTACCGCCACGCGCTCGCCAACAAGGACGGGGCCGTGGCTTTCGGCACCACCACGGGCAACCTCTACGTGAGCGATGACGGCGGAGAGGGGTGGACGGCGGTCGCCAACAACCTGCCGCCCATCTATTCAGTACGCTTCGCCTGACAGGTGGTTGCTCGGGGGAAGCGAAACGGTCTACCCTCGTTCCGCGACAGCGTTCGGCGCGCGCTCGAGGGGAAAGTCGCGTAGAGCCGCTTCAGCCCTTCACCTTCGCGCACGTCGCTTCCGCGCGCGGATGAGCAGCCGATCAAGCAGTCAACCAGGCGCGACGCCGCGGGCAGCGCCGGCGACGGTGGGGAGCCCGGCGCACCAGTCGAGCACCTCGGAGAACCGGCGAGCGACAAGGACGCCGAAGAGCGGATGGCGCGCGAGCTTGGCCTGGGTGGTCGCCGGGCTCGAGAGGCCGCAGAGGAAGCGCGCCGCCTGGCGAGGGTGACCCAGGGCGGCCCCGTGCGCCGCGCGCAGCGCCGTGAACGCGGCGACGTCGAGCCCCGCCGGCATCGGCGGCGCGCGCGGCGGCTCCGGCAGCCTCAGGGCGACCCGCGTGCGGCAGAAGGTGCAACGCCCGCACGCGGCGTCGAGGCGCTCGCCGAAGTACTCGGCGAGGGCGGCGGCGTGACAGCGCTCCGCGGTGAACAGCTCGATCACCTGCCGCACGCGCGCGATCTCCGCGTCCTCGCGCCGCGCGAACCGCGCGAGGAGCTCGCCGACGAGGGCGGGCGCGTCGTCCGGCGGCGCGACGCGCACGAAGCGGTGCCGCAGGTCCGACGCCTTGAGCTCCGCGAGCCCCTGCCGCTCGAGGTACTCGAGCGCGCGCACCACCCGCTCGCGCGGCTGGTCCAGCGCCGCGGCGGCGGCGGCCGGATCGATCGCGTACAGGACTCGCCCCTTCTTCGCATGGCCGAAGAGCGCCTCGAGGAACCGCGCCGGCTCGCCCTTCACCGTCGCGACGACCTCCTCGAGCTTGCGGTGGAGCCGCACCTCGTAGCCGGCGTAGAACGGCGTGAGCTGCCGGACCGCGCCCATCAGCTCGAGGTAGGTCAGCGCGGTGCGGAGCACGAGCGGCCGGACGTCGTGGCGCGCCGACAGCGCGTGCAGGCCGATCTCCACCTGGGGCGCGTCGAGCACGGCGCCGACCACCCCGTGGAGCGCCTCCGCGGTCGGCGTATCGCCGTAAGCGAAGTTCTCGAGGACCGGCAGATCGTCGCCGCACACGAAGAGCTCGACCGCCGAGGGCGCCTGATCCCTGCCCGCGCGGCCGATCTCCTGGCTGTAACTCTCGAGGCTCTTCGGGAGATTGTAATGGTCGACATAACGCACGTCGGCCTTGTCGATCCCCATCCCGAACGCAATGGTTGCGACCACGACGCCGCGGTCGCTCTGCATCCAGTCGTCCTGCACGCGCGCGCGCTCCTCCGCGTCCATCCCGGCGTGGTAGGCGCGCGCCAGAAGCCCCGCCGAAGCGAGCTGCTCGGCCACGTGCTCGGCGGTCTTCTGGAGCGTGACGTACACGATGGTGGAGCCGGGCGGCCGGGATCTCAGGCGCTCGATCAGGATCCGGTCGCGCGCGGGCGCGCTCACCGCCGTCGCGCGGATCTCGAGGTTCGGCCGGTAGAAGCCGGTGACGACCGCGTGCTCCTCGCGGATGCCGAACGTGGCGCAGACGTCGCGCACGACCCCGGGCGTCGCGGTGGCCGTCAGCGCGAGCACGCGCGGCACGCCGAGCGCCCGGGCGGTGTCCGCGAGCCTCAAGTAATCGGGGCGGAAGTTGTGCCCCCATTCCGAGATGCAGTGGGCCTCGTCCACCGCGAACAGGGCGATCTTCAGCTCTTTCAGCAGCGCCATGAAGCGCTCGCTCACGAACCGCTCGGGGGCGACATAGAGCAGCTTCGTCTTGCCCGAGCGCAGGTCCCGGTGCGCCTCCGCCGCGTCGTCGGCCGACAGCGACGAGTCGAGCCGGACCGCGGCGATGCCGCGCGCCGTGAGGAAATCGATCTGATCCTTCATCAGCGCGATCAGCGGAGAGATGACGATCGTGACCCCGTCGAGGAGCAGCGCGGGGAGCTGGTAGCAGAGCGATTTGCCGCCGCCCGTCGGGAAGACCGCGAGCGCGCTGTGGCCCGAGAGCAGGGCATCCATGACCGCGCGCTGGCCTGGGCGGAGATCGCGGAACCCGAACCGCGCCTCGAGCACGTCGAGCAGATCCGGGCGGGGGGGCGTCGGCTGGTCCAAGGGGCGCATCCTACACGTCCTGCGCGCCGAGGGGGGCTGCCCCGCTTCCGTGGACACCCCCGGAGGCACCGGGAGGCAGGGATTGGACGGAGAAACAGGAGGGCGCCCGAGCCCGGGCGGCGGCGGGCGGACGACCCGATCGGGGATCGGTGTAGACTGCGAGGCCGGAGCTGGGCGATGGGCGGCAAGCTGTTCAACCTACCGAGGATGCCCCGAGGCGAGTACCTGGCGATCGAGGCCGAGGTGCGGCGCTACCTCGACGTCAAGCTGCCGGGGCAGTACCGCATCCCGCGCTACTACGGCGACAAGCCGGACTTCGGGGACATGGATGTGATCGTCGCGTCGCGGCCGGACTGGGGCGAGGTGCGCGCCGAGATCGCGCGCGACCTCGGGGTCACGCAGACCAAGGCCGTGGGGCACGTGTTCTCGACGGTGTGCCGCGGGCTGCAGACCGATTTCTTCCCGGTGCCGGAGCGCTACCTCGACATCGCGTACAGCTTCATGTGCTTCAACGACGTGGGGAACTTCATCGGGCGGATCTGCCGGCGCTTCGACCTGAAGTACGGGGAGCGCGGGCTCGCCTACGTGTACCGGCGCGAGGGGGGCAATTACCGGGCAGACCTGGAGGTGACGCAGGATTTCGAGCGGATCTGCGGCTTCCTCGGGCTCGATCACGGGGCGTGGCAGGCGGGGTTCGCGTCGCTGCCGGCGGTGTTCGACTGGGTGATCGCGAGCCCTTATTTCTCGGTGGCGCCCTACCTCGACGATGGCGAGAGCCCGCTGCGGGAGCGCGCCGGCGTGCGGTCGACCGTGGCGCGGTTCATCGACTACCTGAGCGCCCGGGGGATCGACAAGCGGCCCACCCTCGGGGACCGGCGGTCGTACCTGCCCATGATCCTCGCCGCGTTCCCTGAGGCCGATCTCGGCGGGCAAATCGAGCGCGAGCGCGCCGCCGAGGCGCGGCGGGCGCAGATCGACGCGAAGTTCAGCGGGAAGCGGGTGATGCGGCTCGTGCCTGGGCTGGAGGGGAAGGCCCTCGGGGAGCTCATCACGCGGTTCAAGGGATCGTTCGACGACTTCGAGGGATGGGTGCTGGCGACGCCGGGGGAGGAGATCGACCGGCGCATCATCGAGCTCGCCGCGCTGCTTGACGCGGAGCTGCGTCGTCCCGGCTCCTGAGCGGCCCCGCCGCGCGAGCTCTGGTAGCGCTCCAATTTGCCCGGAGAGAGTTCACATGAAGGCGGGAAGGCAGGAAGATCATTGATCTTTTCTTCCCGCCTTCCCGCCTTCATGTTCAATTTCGAGCTCGCCGGGCCGCCTCAGGCCCTCGCGCGCAGCAGCCGCCCGTGTCCGCGGCGCGTCCCCACCTCGGGCAGCACCTGCCCGTCCTGCACCGCGAGGCGGCCATTCACCAGCACCGCGCGCACCGCGCGATCGTTCCTGCGCACCAGCCGCACGACGCCATCGAAGCCCTCGACCGGCGCCTCCGCGACCCGATCCACCTCGCCGTCGATGCCCTCGGGATCGAGCACCACCACGTCGGCCCGCCCGCCGACCTCCAGCCTGCCCGCGTCGATCCCGAGCCAGTCGCCGATCTCCGCGGTGAGGCGCTGGATCGCGCGCTCGACCGGCATGATCGCGCGGCCCTCACGGGCGGCGTCCTTGACCAGCCGGAGCATGCGTAGCGGGAAATTGTAATGCGCCATCTGGCGGAGGTGCGCCCCGGCGTCGGAGAAGCCGATGAGCGCGTCGGGGTGCCGGACGATCTCCTCCAGCGGCCCGGGCCGATCGTTGCCCATGACGGTGTACCAGCGGAGCGCCGGGCCGTGCTGCGCCACGAGGTCGAGGAAGACATCGACGACATCGCGCCCCTCCTCCTCGGCGACGCGGGCAAACGACTTGCCCACGAGGCGCTCGTCCGGACAGCGCAGGATCTCCGACTGGTTGAAGTCGCGATGAAATAGCTTGGGCAGGAGCCTCGACCGCCACTCCGCTCGGAACCGCGCCCGGTACGCGGGGTCGCCGAGCAGCCGGGCGCGGGCCGCGGGGTCGTCGAGGTGCAGCGCCGCCGCGCCGGCGCCGAACTCCTCGAACACGACGAGATCGATGCCGTCGGCCCAGAGGTCGAACACCTCGGGCAGCGCCTGGAGCCGGAAGTCGGCGCCGAGCCAGGTGTTCGCGAGCCGCGCGGCGAGGCCGACGAGGCGGTAGACCAGCCGGTCCGCGCGCAGGTCGATGAGGGAGATGATCGTCGTCTTGAGCGGGGCGCGCACGAGGCCGGCGCTCTCCAGCAGAAAACGGAGGATGTTCACCTTGGTCGCCGCGTCGGGCACGCCCTGGAAGACGCGCCCGCGCTCGCGCAGCAGGCCGCAGAGCCTGTGGACCTCCGACCAGCGCGCGTAGGTGGACGGCAGCGGGCGGCTGCGGATCGGCCGGCTGCCGCCGATCTTGTCCCATTTGAGCGTCATCACGCTCATGCCGAGGTAGCCCGCGTCGAGCGCCTCCCGCAGGATACCCTCCATCCGCGCGAGCTCGCCCTCCGTCGGCCGCGCGGTCCGGTCGAGCGAGCGCTCGATGCCCATCACGTGCGCTCGCATCGCCGAGTGCCCGAGGAAGGAGCTCACGTTGGGCCCGAGAGGCAGGCTGTCGAGGTGCTCGAAGTAGTCGGTGACCGTGCTCCAGGTCTTCCGCTGCTCGAGCATCCGCCGGACCACGTCGTACGGGATCGCCTCGACACGGCAGAACTGGTCCGCGAGATCCTCCGGCGTGCCGATCGCGAGGCTCAGGCTGCAGCTGCCGAAGACCACGGTGGTGACGCCGTGGCGCAGCGACTCGGAGAGGGACGGCGCGAGCTCGACCTCGGCGTCGTAATGGGTGTGCAGATCGATGAACCCCGGGGTCACCCAGCACCCCGCGGCGTCGAGCACCCGAGTCCCGGGCCCGCGCGGCAGGGGCGCCTCGCTGATGGCGACCACCCGCCCGCCGCGGACGCCGAGGTGCCGCGGCGCGGGCGGGGAGCCCGTCCCGTCGAAGAAGAGGCCATTCTCGATCGTCACGTCGAAGGGCGCGCTCATCCGATCGAGGCTATCACGGAGCGCGCCGGCGCCGCGGCGGGAGGGGCGCGCCGCGCTCCGGTTCGATCGCGGTGGCCCGGGTCAGGCCGAGTCCGCCTCCGACGAACAACGGCGGGGCCATTCCACGGCGGCGTCGCGCGTGGCGAATACCGTGTAGGACGCGCCGCGATGCTCCTCGGCCAGCATCGCCAGTTTTCCAGGAGGGATGCGGACCGCGTAAGGTTTCCTGTGTCAACCAGCGCGTGCGGCGTCGCTGTACGGTGGGACCGGCGATGATGCGCGCCCTTCACCGCGGGCGGCGCGGCGGAGGGCGACCCGTGGACCACACCGGCGCCGACCTGGGCGGCGAAACAGGCGGAAACCATCAAGACCGCTACTTTTCAGGCGATCGCTCGTCATCGACCGGTTCTTCTGGCGAGACGATTCGGCGGGGGCGAACCGCCGCTATCCGTCGGATCCCCGGGGACTATGGGAGTGCGTGACGACGGATCGCACCCCCTCGGGGGGATGGATCCAACCCGTCCCAACTCTCGAGCCCCGGAATGCCGCCGGGTTGCGGGGCCCTGTTGGCTTCGAGCGGCGCCTCCGTTGCTTCTGCTGGACCGGGTGGCGTGCGCGAAGACCTGGGCGGGAGTGACCGTGGCGGCGACCGGCTCGGTGCCGGGCACTCCGAAATCGACCTTGTGCAAAAACGCAATTGCTTGACAGTCCCCCCGCACAGACCAAGCTCCGGACTTCCAGGAAACCCGGGGGGGTGCAGGATGTACATAAATCGACGCGAACGATCTCTTGTCCCGCTTTTTCTTGTGGCAGTTGGTTGCGGGAACGTCGTACAGGAGGACGAAGAAGCCCAGGAGGTGTCCGCTCCGCTCACCGCGAGCATCGGTCCGACGGCGGACACCTACGTTCAGTCAGGCGCGTTCGCGAATACGAACTTCGGAACGGCCACCACCCTACAGACGGATCGCAACGACGGGGGCACCTACAAGGAGGCTTTCCTGCGCTTCTCGATCGGCGCGGTCGGAACCATCACGCGCGCGCGCCTGCGGCTGTTCGTAACGAACGACGCCGCGAACAGCGCCGACATCGTCAGGGTGCCGTCGACGACCTGGGGTGAGACCACGACCACGTACAATAACCGGCCTGCCAAGGGCCCGATCCTCGGATCGATCTTGAGCTCGACCAATGGCACCTTCGTCGACGTGGACGTCACATCAGCGGTGAGCCCGAACAGCAGCGTGTCGTTTGCGATAGTGCCCCGCTCGTCAGACACCTTCTTCGTCAGATCGAGAGAAGCATCCTCGAATCGACCCCAGCTCATCATCGATACGACGACCCCAGGCGCAGGGCAAGGGCAGTGGTCCGCGCCCTTTTTCCTGGCTGCCGAGGGCGTCCACGCGCACATGCTCCCCAACGGCAAGCTGCTCTTCTTCCCGCACGGCGAGGACGCTGGGATGCAGGTCACCATCTGGGACCCGGTGGCCGGCAGCTACACCCCTGCTCCCAACATGCGGACCAACGTCGGTTGCTCGGGCCACGCCTTCCTCCCGGACGGCCGGCTGCTCGTCGCGGGAGGGGAGCCGCATGACATGATCGGAATGGGCACCGGGCTGCGCGACGCGAACATCTTCGATTACCGAGACAACAGCTGGACGCCTGTTCCCGACATGAACAATCCCCGCTGGTACGGGAACGTCACGACGCTCGCAAATGGCGATATGCTGGTCCTCACCGGGGACATGACGCTGGACGATGGAAACCCGATCCCCCAGGTATGGCAGACCAGCGGCGGCGGGTGGCGCACGCTCAGCGGCGCGTTCCGCAAGCTTCCGTCGTACTCGTTCACGCACCTCGCCCCCGACGGCCGCGTCGTCGTTACCGGACCCGAGCGCCACACGGTCCTCCTCAACACCGCGGGGACCGGCTCCTGGAGCAGCATCATCGCGTCCTACAACGCCACAATATTCCGCAGCTACGCCTCGTCGGTCATGTACGACGACGGCCGTGTCCTGGTCGTGGGCGGCGGCAATCCGCCGGTAGCGACGGCGGAGGTGCTCGACCTCAACGCGGCGACGCCGCGGTGGCGCAACGTCGCTCCGATGAGCGTCGCGCGACGGCACCACAACGCGACGTTGCTCCCGGACGGTCAGGTGCTGGTGACCGGAGGGACCAGCGCGTCAGGCTTCAACAACCCCGCGGGCGCCGTGCTCCCTGCCGAGATCTGGAACCCCGTCACCGAGGCATGGACGGTCGTCGCGAGCATGCAGATCCCGCGGCTCTATCACTCGACGGCCGTGCTGCTGCCGGACGGGCGGGTGGTCACCACGTCCGGGAAGGGCAGCGGCGACACCGTCGGAGAGGAGCGGCGCGAGACGGAGTTCTATTCCCCCGATTACCTGTCCCGCGGGCCGCGACCGACCATCTCTTCCGCGCCCACGAGCGTGAGCTACGGCCAGACGTTCTTTGTGGGAACACCGGACGCCTCGGCCATCAGCCGCGTCACGTGGATCCGGCTTCCGTCGGTCACGCACGCGTTCGACCAGAACCAACGAATGAACACGCTGAGCTTCTCGACCGCCACCGGCGGCCTCAACGTCACGGCCCCTTCAAATCGCAACGTCTGCCCGCCGGGCCACTATATGCTGTTCATCCTGAACAACCTCGGCGTCCCCGCGGTCGCTCGCATCGTCCAGATCCTCTGAGTGGCATCGCGACCCTTACGAGGAAGGTGGACACCACCGACTTCCTCGCGCGCGAGCTGTGGCGGTCGACGCTCGAATACCAGCTCTTTGACCCCGACTCGGTCGACGTCAAGCCGCTCATGAGCACCACCGTCCCGAGGCACGATCACCCGACGCTGCTCCTCGCCGGACGGCCGCGTCTACGTCACGGGCGGCAACCGGGTAGATCTCGCGCCGGAGAACGACGAACTCGGTGTACCCGTCCGGCAGGTCCACAAGCCGGCGTACATGCGCATGGGTTCGAGGCCGGTCATCGAGCGGGCCCCCGACAGGATCGCCTATGGCGCGGTTGATCGACACGGCGCACCTCCGTATGCTCGCGAGCTCCCGCCATGGCCGCCGATCCTCCTGCTCGACCGGGCGACGCGAGTCGTCGGCGCGCGCCGCGATTGACCGGTGGCCACCCCCTCGGCGCGCCCCGGCGCGTTCACCCTGCAAGGAGCTCTGGATGCGCCTCGGCGTGCGCCTGTCGTTGATGGCAACCCTCACGCTCTCGGCGGGCTGCGGCGCCGGCGAGGGCACGCCCGGCGCGGGCGGGGGCGGCGCGACCGCCGCGACGGGGACGGGCTCCTCGGGCGGCGGCGCGGGCGGGATGCAGTGCGAGGCCGTGCCCTGCGCCGCGGAGGCGCCCGGCGCCTGCGCCATGGGCTCGAGGGCGTGCGTCGATGGGCTCCCGACCGGGGAGTGCCTCCCCGCGGAGCCGCTGCCGTTCGGAAAGGCCGTCTGCGACGCGCCCGCGCTCGACCTCGACTGCGACGGCGACACGAGCGCCTGCGGCGAGCTGGCAGGGAGCGTGCTGATCGACAGCCAGGGCACGGAGCAGGTCGTCGTTCAGGACATCCGCCTCGACGGGTTTGGCTATGTCCACGTGATCGCCGACTTCGAGGGCGCCATCTCGTTCGAGGGCCAGTCCTATGCGGACGAGTACGGCGCGTTCTATGCGCGGCTCGGCCCGCTCCCGGGCCTGACCGTGGTGGATTTTCGGCCGCTCATCAGCACGTACAACTCCTTCCTGCACCTGCTCGACGCGAACGAGCAGGGCGAGGCGTTCGTCACCTTCTCCCTCGCCGCCGGCCCCGACGTGAGCACGACGTTCGGCGACACGGCCGTGACCGACGCCCCCAACCTGGCGCGGGTGACGCCGGGGCAGCCGCCCGTGTTCGTCGAGTTCGAGTCGCCGTTCGAGGCCGAGTCCCTGGCCGCAGGCGACTCGCGCTCGGTGTACGTGGGAGGCACGTACCAGTCCCCGAGCGGCGCCGCGATCTACCGCTACACGTCGGAGCTGACGATCGCCGCGTCGGCGGTCCCCACCGAAGCATGCGCGGATTCCTCCGGCGCGTCGTCGTTTCGCAGGTTGACCATGGGCTCGGACGGGCTTTACGCCGTCCTCGATTCAGCAGGGGACACCTGCGTGGGCACAGCCACGTTCGGGAGCGGGCGTCACCTCGTGAAGTACTCGGAAGACCTCGACGCCGTGCTCGCGCGTCGCCCGCTGAACGTGAGCGTCTCCGGGATGTCCGCGCGCCCTGACGGGGCGGGGGTGGTCGTCGCCGGGTACGCCCAGGCTGGCGCGATGATCGGCGGCCAGACCACGGCGGAGGACGGAGGGTTCGTCGCCTGGCTCGACGCGGACCTCGGCGACGACGCCACCCTGGTGAGCCTCCCCGACATGATGCCGAGCGCGGTGTCGGTCGCGCGCGACGGGCTCGTCACCGTGGCCGGCACGTGCACCGGGCAGCCCGCCTGGGGCGACTGCTTCGTCAACGCGGCGCTGCTCGTGCGGCTTGACCCGAGAGGCCAGGTGATCTGGTCCAAGGTGCTCGGCAAGAGCGGCGTCTCCGCGTCCGCGCAGGCCGTGGGGACCTCGGAGCGCTTCGTCGTCGCCAGCGGCGACTTCTCCGGATCCCCCTTCGAAGCCGTGGGTCTCAGCCCTCCTGCGGACGGCACCCGGGACGGGTTCCTGAGCGTCTTCAAGCGCTGAGCCGGTCGAGGGGTCCGCGTAAAAGCGCCGCGTAGCGGCGGCTCAGCCCTCGGCGTCCGCCCTCATCGCGAGTGGCCTTCGCCCGCTGAGCGGCGGGAGCTGGAGCTTCGATGGCCATGGCACGTGCTGGAGCTCGGGCGGCACGTTCGTTGCGGCGAACCGCTTCGCCTTCTCTGACCTGGGCAGCCCGGGCGCGGGCGTCGACGCCGTCGACGTGAGCTACTACGGCGCGGTCGGCGTCTCGAGGCTCACGCCGCCGTCGCCTCGAACTCGCCGAGGATGAAGGTCGCCGCGACCGCCGGCTCGAAGAGCTCGGCGCGCACGGCGAGGTACTGCGCGTCGGCGAAGAACCGCTCCCGCGCCGCGCGGTCGGGGAACAGGAGGGTGAAGACGCGGTTGATGCCCGCTTCCCCCTTCAGCACCCGCGCCACGACGAAATCGTGGCCGAAGGCGCCGCCGTAGGACGACAGGATCGGCATCATGCCGGCGCGGTAGCGGGCGTAGGACGCCTCGTCCGCGATCTGGAGCCCCACCAGGAGCACGTGCTGTCGGCCGTCAGCGCCCATGGGAGTAGCCTCCATCGACGTCGAGCGTCGTGCCTGTCACGAAGCCGGCCCTGGCCAGGAACAGCGCCGCTTCCGTCGTGTCCCGCACCTCGCCGACGCGCTGCAGCGGGTGGATCGAGGCCAGCGAATCCGCACCCTCGCCGATGAGCGGCGTGCGGATGACGCCGGGCGCCAGCGTGTTCACGCGGATGTTGTGGCCGGCGAGCTCGGCGGCCAGCGAGACGGTGAGCGCGTGGACGCCGCCTTTGCTGGCCATGGCGGCCGAGGCCGGCATCCGCGCCATGGCCTGCTGGACGAGCACCGTGCCGACATTGATGATCGAGCCCCCGCCGCCCTCGATCATCAGCGGCACCGCCGCCTGCGTCATCAGGAACGTCCCCTTCACGTTGGTGGCGAAGAACCGCTCCAGGTCGTCCTCCGTGCTCTCGAGGAACGGCTTCACGCCGAAGATCCCGGCGTTGTTGATCAGCACGTCGACGCCGCCGAAGCGCTCGCGCGCGGCCGCGGCGACGGCCCGCGCCGTGGCCCGATCGCCCACGTCGCCCGGCACGGCCACGACGCGCGCGCCCCCGTCGAGGCTCCGCGACGCCCGCTCGAGCTTCTCCGGGTCGCGCCCGTTCACGACGACGCTCGACCCCTCGGCCAGGAAGCGCCTTGCGAGGTCGAGGCCGATACCGCTGCTGGCGCCGGTGATGATGACGCGATCGATTCTGGTGGACATGGAGTGTCGCTCCTTTCGCGTCGACAACCTAGGACCGCCCCTCGAACCAAGAAAGTGGTATGTTTCTATGGACTCCATAACTCCAGGTTCTGATCCTGCCGGGCCGCCATGACCTACGATCAGCTCGTCGCCTTCCTCGCCGTCGCGGACGAGGGCACGTTCAGCGCCGCCTCCACGCGGCTGCACAAGTCTCAGCCGGCCGTGAGCAAGCTGGTGCGCAACCTCGAGCGCGAGCTGGGGGTCGAGCTGTTCGACCGCCGGGAGTACCGCGCCACGCTCACCGACGCCGGCCGCCTGTTCCACGAGCGCGCCGCGGCCGTCATCGAGGGCACCGAGGCGCTGCGCAGCTTCGGCATGCGCCTCTCGGGCAAGGCGGAGCCGATCGTGCGGCTCGCCGTCGACGCGGTGACGCCGCTCGGCCCCATCATGGATATCTTCCGGCGAGCGCAGGCGCGTCATCCCCTGGTGCGCATCGAGCTCGGCACCGAGCGGCTGGCCGGCACCGCCGACGCGCTGCGCGAGGACCGCGCCGATCTCGCCGTCGCCACGAGGCTCGGGATCGACGCGTCCGCGGTGGAGATCGCGCGCTTCTGCGACGTGCGGGTGATCCCGGTGGCGCGCTTCGATCACCCCCTGGCGACCTGCGGCGCGCCGATCCCGCCCGCGCTGCTGCGGGCGCACGCGCAGATCATCCTGCGCGACAGCGCCAGGGGGAGCGCCTCGCCGTCCCTGAACGTGCTGGGGGGCGGCCTGCGCTGGACGGTCACCGACGTCGCCGCGAAGAAGGAGATCATCCTCGCGGGCATGGGCTGGGGCGGGCTGCCCGAGCACGTGGCCGCCGGCGCGCTGGCGACGGGCGAGCTCGTGGCGCTGCAGGTCCCCGAGTTCGAGGCCGACACCATGGAGCTGTTCGTGATCCGCCGCCGCGACCGCCCGCACGGCGTCGTCGCGCAGGCGCTCTGGGAGGAGCTGCGGCGCTGCGGCGCCGGGGCGGCGGCGCCGGCGGGAAAGGCCCCGCGCCACCGGAGGAAGGCGTGAGGGTCTATCGACGCGATCGGTGTCCTAGCGTTGCAGGAAGACGAAAGCGCCCTTCTTGTTCGAGATGACGATGTCCGGCCGACCGTCTCCGTTGCCGTCCGCGACCGTGAGCTGGGTGCCTACCCCCGAGTCGTCGTCGATGAGAACGGGCTGGAAGTCGATGCGTTCCGCCGCTCGCGCCTGCTCGAACCAGTAGAGCCGGGCCGGCGCGTCGAAGTCCGGCATGCCGGCAGGCACATGACCCCAGAAGCGCTCGCCGCTCACGAGGTCCTCGAGCCGGTCACCGTCGATGTCGGCGTGAGCGAGCGCGTGCGGCTCGTGCATGAACACGCTCGACGCGGCATCGGGCGTGGTCCCCGGAACGACGACGTGCTCCACGAACGCGGCGCCGGCCACGTTTCGAACCTGCTCGAACCAGGAGAGCCCGTAGCCGTGAGCGGCCAGCGTGGTCGCGATGTCCGCGTCGCCGTCGCCGTCCACGTCGACCACGAGCATCTGCGCTCCCCCGGCGCCGAACGGCTGCTCGACGCGCGTGAACGGCAAGCCGTCGGGCGACTCTGGGTTCTGCGTGAAGTAGCCGCTCGCCTCGATCAAGTCGCTCGCGCCGTCGCCATTGACGTCGCCTGCGCCGAGGCCGTGCGTGAACGCGCCGTACCCCCGATCCTCGGTGAGCGCCCGGAAGACCCACGGCGCGGTCGGGTCCACGCCGGGCGACGACATCCCGAGCGCGCCCCCCGACATGTGCACGAGCTCGGGCACGCCGTCGCCGGTGATGTCGGCGAACAGGGGCGCCTCGTTGTCGATCGGCCACGGCAGCGTATCGTGACGAGCCCAGAGCGCGTCGCCGTCGCCCGGGTTCTGGTACCAGGCCGCGGGCATCCCCGGAAAGCCGACGACGAGGACGTCGGTGAACCCGTCGTGGTCGAAGTCGTAGGGGAACTCGAAAAAGCAATCCGAGTAGCCGTGCGGATCGAAGGCTTTCCTCGGCCACACGGGATGGCTCGCGCCATACCCCGGACCCTCGTACCAATCCGGGCCCGCGATGACGTCCGTCACCCCGTCGCGATTGAAGTCCGCAAAGCTCGCCCCCTCGCAGGTGAACTCGCGGTGCAGCGTGATCTTCACGAAGCGCGCGTCGAGGGCGGCCTCACGCGGGAGCGGTGGGGGCGCGGTGACGGTGCCCGCGGGCGGCGCGTCGGTGCCCGCGTCGACGGGCGCGCGCGAGGATTCGGCCGCGCAGGCGATCATCAAGGCGAGCGGTGTGCAGCACAATAACGCCATTCCCGAAGCCATCTCCGAGCGCTTAGCACGTCGTGGCCTCCTCAACATCCCGGTCGGAAGGACCGGATTGGCGCCGCTCGCCTCAAACGCCCGCCGCGAACGCTCGCACCCGGTCCCGGAACCAGGTGAGCGCCGGGTGCCTGGCTGTCCTGTCGTGCCACACCATGGCGATGGCAAAGCCCGACACCGGGACGGGGGGCGTGAGGATCTGGAGCCGGCCGGCGCGGTCGCGCGCCACGCGCTCGGGGACGAGCGCCGCCATGTCCGAGCGCGCCACGATCTCCGGCACCATCAGGAACGAGGGCACGGACAGGACAACGCGCCGCTCGCGCCCGTGCGCGGCGAGCGCGGCGTCGGTCGCGCCCGCGAAGCCGCCGCCGCGCGGGCTCACCACCACGTGGTCGAGCGCGCAGAGCTGGTCGAGGCTGATGGCGCGCGACACGAGCGGGTGCTTGCGGCGGACGATGACGACATAGCGCTCGTCGAGCACCTTCCTGCTCCGCAGGCGCCCAGGCGCGGTGTCGGGCGTCATGAAGGCGAGGTCCACCTCGCCGCGCTCCGCCTGGTCCGCGAGCTGGGCGCCGTCGAGGGCCCGCCACGCGAGCCGCACGCCCGGCGCCTCGCGCCGGAGCTGAAACGCGAGCGGCATCAGCAGCGCGTACTGCACATAATCGGACGCGGCGACCGCGACGGTCATCTCGGCGGTCTCCGGGTCGAAGCCGGCCCCCGCGTCGAGCACGGCGCGCACGCCCTCCAGCGCCTCGTGCAGCGGTGCTTGCAGCTCCAGCGCGCGCCGCGTGGGCGTCATGCCGCGCTGCGCGGGGAGCAGCAGCGGGTCGCCGACGATCTCGCGCAGCCGCTGGAGCTGCGCGGACAGCGCCGGCTGGCTGAGGTTGAGCCGCCTGGCGGCCCTCGTCACGTTGCGCTCGGCGAGCAGCACGTCGAGCGCGACGAGCAGGTTCAGGTCGAGGCGGCTGCTATCCACCCGGGTGATAGCAGCACAGAAGAACCGCGTTTTCAACGATGCCGGGGAGAGGCGTAGTGTTCGAGGCGTCGACCCGGCCGCGCCGTGGAGGCCCGGGGCTCCGCCGCGCGAGCCGACGAACACGCCCTCGGAAAGGAGATGCCATGAACATCCTCATCGTCTACGCGCATCCCGAGCCGCGCTCGCTCAACGGCGCGCTCCGCGACCGGATGGTCGCCACGCTCACCGCCGCCGGGCACGAGGTGCTCGTCTCCGACCTCTATGCGCAACGCTGGAAGGCGGCGCTCGACCGCGCCGACTTCCCGGCCGAGCCAGAAGGCGCCCGCCTGCGCCTCATCGACGCCTCCCACCGCGCGTTCGCCGAGGGGACGCAGACACCGGACGTGGCCGAGGAGCAGCGGCGCCTCCTCTGGGCGGACGCCGTCATCCTCCAGTTCCCGCTCTGGTGGTTCTCCATGCCGGCGATCCTGAAGGGCTGGGTCGAGCGGGTGTTCGCGCACGGCTTCGCCTACGGCGTCGGCGAGCACTCGGACCGGCGCTGGGGCGACCGCTACGGCGAGGGCGTGTTCGCCGGCAAGCGCGCCATGCTCGTGCTCACCGCCGGCGGCTGGGCCGACCACTACGCGGAGCGCGGCATCAACGGGCCGATCGACGACCTCTTGTTCCCGATCCAGCACGGGATCCTCTTCTACCCCGGCTTCTCGGTGCTGGATCCGTTCGTCGTCTACCGCGCCGAGCGGGTGGACGAGGCGCGCTTCCGGACGATCGCGGCCGACCTCGACCGGCGCCTCGCGGGGCTGTTCACCGATCGGCCGATCGCCTATCGGCCGCAGAATCACGGCGACTACGAGATCCCGTCGATGCGGCTGAAGGACGGGCTCGGGGCGGGACAGCAGGGCCTCCGGCTGCACCGGGCCTGAGCAGGCCGAGCCCGGATCGAGCGCGCCGATACGCTCACCGGATCGCGAGCGGAATCCCGGGCGAGCCGGACGCGCCCCGGAGGGGCAGCGGGCTGTAGACGTAGAAGAACTCGTACGGGCTCTTGTGGCCGTGCGGCCGGTCCTCGAGCTCTGCGGCCAGATCCGCGGCCAGCTCCGAGAGCACCATCGCCTCCTGCATGAAGATTCCGCTCTTCACGAGCAGGTGATGGTGCACCGGGAAGACCACCCCCGGCGCGACCGGAGGCTTCGGCGGGGTGACCTCGATGCCGAAGTTGTCCGACCCGACGCAGGCGATCCCCTTCGAGGAGAGCCACTTCGCGACCTCGAGCCCGATCCCCGGCTGGGCCATCCCCACGCCCGGCTGCGTGTAAAACCCCTCGGTGCCGAGCTCCCAGTTCTCCTCCCAGCCCGTGAAGATCAGCACGACGTCGCCGACGCCGATGTCGCGCGCGTCCATCTTCTGCGCGCGCAGCGTCTTCATCACCATGGAGAGCGTGATCTCCTGGCCCCACGCGAGCGTCTCCCCGCCGTTCGCGTGGCGCTTGACGTCGAGCAGCACGCCGCGCGTGACGAGGGGTTTCACGTTCTCGACGCCGAGGTGCGCGAGCCCGTCTTCGGTCATGACCTCGGCGCCCGTGAACTGGTTGTAGAACAGCGCGTCGTCGGGGTCCGAGCTCCCGGGCGGGATGTAGCCGAAGTGCCCGAGCGCGTCGAACTGCGTCCCCATCTGGCCGAACTCCCCGTGCATCACCTCGGAGTTCGTGACCTGCTGCGCTATCAGCGACATCGGCCCGGCGTCCAGGGAGAGCCCCTGGTTGCCGGGGAACGTCGCCATGCCCGGCTCGTAGACGTGGCCCAGGCGATAGACCTTGCCCTCCTTGATCAGGCGCTTGCCTTCGAGGACCTTGTCGTCCGTCTGCGTGTTGGAGGCGCCCGCCTCGTCGTCAGGGCCCCACGGCGAGGGGCCAGGGATCGGATCATACGCAGCCAGCGTTGGCACGCCGCGCGCCAGCGCCGCGCCTCCGAGCAGGCTGACGGCCACGGTCGCCACGAACGCGCCTCGTAACGGAATCACTCCAGGCTTCATCGACAACCTCCTGGGCTACATCGCACGTTGTCCCGACAGCGCCCCGCGCTCCGGTACGGGCGCGGACGCATGTCCTCCACATCGTACACGATTAAGGACGCTGGAGGACCGCTCTTCGGCGGTGCTCGCGCGCTCCGCCGGCGCCGTGGAGGCTTTGCGCGCACGCGCGACCACCCGGCCTCACGGTGGGAGCGCGCTCGGTCAAGAGCGGCGACGGGCGCGGAGCGCGTAGGCGATGCCGCTCTCCAGGGTGCCTTTGGTCACGATGCCGCTCAGATCCGCGCCCGTCATCGTGAGCGTCTGCGCGACCTGCGGCTTGATCCCGGTGAGCACGACCCGGGTGCCGAGCAGCCCCGCGGCCCGCGCCGCGCCGACGAGGGATTGCGCCACGTGCGCGTCGACGTCCTTCACACCGGTGATGTCGAGGATCGCGATCCTGGCCTTCCGGGCGGCGATCCCTTCGAGCAGCGTCGTCAGGATCTGCTGGGCGCGCGCGGGGTCGACGGTCCCGACGATCGGCATCGCGACGACGCCGCGCGCCAGGGGCAAGAGCGGCGTGATGAGCTCCTGGATCGTCGCCTGCTGCATCTCGATGAGCCGCCGCTGCATCTCCGCGCGCTCGGCCTCGGCCTGCTTGGTCCGGCTGATGTCCACCGACACCGTCCCGACCGCGTAGAGCTTCCCCTCGGCGTCGCGGATGGGGAACTTGGTCGACAGGTAGTTGCGCGGACCGTCCGGATAGACGAGCACGTGCTCGGAGGCGCCCGGCTGCCCCGCGGCTGCGACCTCGTCATTGGCCTTTCGTATCGAGGCGGACGCCGCCGGCGGGAGGAGGTCGTAGACGACCTTCCCGAGCAGCTCCTCGCGGCTCATCCCGTAATAGGCCTCAATCTCGTGGTTCAAGAGGAGGAGCCGGCCCTCGACGTCCACCGCGACCATCATCGACGGTGTGTATTCGAGGAACGCGTGGAGCAGGCTCTCGCTCCGCTCGAGCATCTGCTCGGTGTGCTTGCGCGCGGTGATGTCGTGCGCCGACCCCAGCATCCGGCGCCCCGGGCCCTCCGTACCGCGGCCGAGCGCGACGCCTCGCTCGAAGAACCAGCGAAAGCCCCCGTCGCGGCCGCGCGCGCGGTACTCCACGGTCGCCGGCTCCCCGCTCTCCGAGGCGGCCACGCGAGCCCGGTACTCCTCGATACGGCCGATATCGTCCGGATGGAACATCGAGGAAAGGCCGTCGCCGCGGAGCGGGCCCGCCGCGGCGCCGCTGCCCCCTCCGGCGAGCTCGGCGAGCTCCCGGTTCACGTAGACGTACCGCCGCTCCTCGAGATCGAGGACGTAAACGAGGCTGGGCAGCGCGTCGAGCAAGCGCCCCGGGAGGCTGCGATCCGCCTCCAGCTCGGCGTTGCGGGCGCGCAAGCGCTGCACTTCGTTCCTCAACGCGCCCAGCTCCGCCTCGAGCGCCACGGTCTCCTGCTGCTCGCTCATCGCCTCCGGGGGGATTTTATCCTAGATCCACGCTGAGATGGATCACAATCTTCCTCGACGTCCAGAGTTTTGAGAGCAGCCCTGGCGTGCATGGCGCACAGTCTGGGGAAATTCAATCGTCGTGGAGACATCGATCGCATCGATCGCATCGATCACGTCGATTCCCACCAGCGTGACCTGCCCCCGGCTGGCAGAGCCTCATTTCGGATCGAGGAAGTCGCACGCGGTGAGATTGCGCCCGTGGGTCCAGCGAAAGCTCTCCATCCATCCGTCGAGCACGCCGCGCGCGTAGGGGTCGCCGTAGGCCTGGACGAACACGATCGACCCCGTGCCGGCGCAGATGGGGACGAGCACGAGCCGGAGCTCCACCCACGTACCGCTGACCCGCCATCTCCGCTCGATGCCCGCGCCGAGCGCCGTCGCCACCGGGCCGCCGCCGAGCGCCTCGACGCGCATGGAGTGCGCGGCGACCTCGCGGGCGAACGACGCCTGCACCTCGCCGAAGGTCTTCTCGTTCTCGACATCGCTGGTGATGCGCGTGGACACCGACATTCCGCCGTGCGCCAGCGTGCCGGGCCGCTCGATCACGAACTCGACATCGCCGCCCAGCCGGCCGAGCATCCCCGGCGGCACCCGGCCGACGACATCGAGCCACTCGTTGCGGTACACGTCGCCGTCGAGGCGGCCCGGCTCCGGCTCGGGGAGGCGGACGCGCGGCGGGATCGGGAGACCGGCGAGCGGCGTGGGGACCGGCTCCGGTCCGGCGAGCGTGAAGAGGTGCGACGCGAGCGCGGCCTCGGCGCGCGCGGGGAAGCCGCGCACGAACGCGACGAGCTTGCCCCGGCGGTGGACGGCGATGTTGGCGCCGATCGTGTAGTCGCCGCGCTCGAGGCCGAGCGCGTTCTCCCGCCAGCAGGCCGCGCTCTGGCCGAGCGCGGCCTCGAGCTCCTCCGCGTCCTTCTCGGTGTCCCACGCGCTGATCCACGCCGTCGCGAGGCGCCGATCCGGCCCGACGAACACGCCGAAGCGGTCGCCCGCCCAGCCGGCGGCCGCGCGCTCGGCGACGTCCGCGCCGGCGCAGCGCTCGAGGAGGACGCGCGTGCTGAGCTCGCCGAGCGTGTCGGCGGTGGACAGCGCGTACCCCGGAGGCGGCCTCGGATCGGCGAAGGGCCGCGGGGGCTCGCCCGCGAGGTATTTCTCGGGGTGCAGCACCTGCTCGGTGCTGCGCGGGAAGCGCGTGTACATCTTGTCGACGAGCGGGAACCCGCCGGCGCGATACACGTCGGTGACCAGCAGCATCCCGTCGCGGTAGGGGAACTCGAGGCGCTTGCGCGTCACGTCGAGCGCCCTGTCGAGCTTGCTGCTCGCCTCGCCGCGCGTGACGCTCGCGAGCGGGACGCGCTTCGTCACCTCCACGATCCGCCGCAGCGTGCGCCCGACCGGCGCGCCGGCCTCGGCGCCGAGCCACGCGCCCATCGCCACCATCGCGTCGCCCTCGATGAGCGCGAGCTGCGCGATGGCCTCGTCCGCGCTCGCCGCCTCGGGCGGGCGGGAGAAGCGCTGCGCCTGGAGCGCGTGCTGCACCTCGTGCGCGAGCACCGCTCGCTGCTCGAGCAGCTCGTCCTCGGACGCGAGGGGCACGTCGGGGATGAAGACCTTGTCGGTCGCGCGGCTGTAGAAGCCGACGACCTGCTCCTCCAGCACCTCGTCGACGGTGGAGAGCCCGCCGCGCTCTCCAGGCTGCGGGAGGAAGTCGAAGCCGAGCAGGAACGCGGCCTCGGAGCTGAGCGCGCCGCCCGGCGAGGGCTCCGCGTCGCGGCCGCCGAGCAGGCGCTCCACGAAGCGCGCGCGGTCGAGCCGCTCGACGACGACCGGCCTCCGCGGCGCGAGCTGCCGCGCGGCGCTCACCGCGCGCACGACGTCCTCAATGGCGCCGTCGTCGAGCTTGAACGTCCGTCGCGGCGCCGACGCCGCGGGCTGCTCGGGGCTGCGCGGGGCGCTGGCGGGCGTCGCGGCGTGGCTGCAGCCCGCGCCGAGCGCGAGCGCGGCGAGCGCGCGGAGCCGGCGCGGGCGCATCAGAACTCGCCCAGCCAGTAGCGCGGCTTGGCCCGCGCCGCCTTGCCCGCCGGCCTCGCGTCGCGCTGCTCGAGCGAGACCGACGTGCCCGACGTCGCCATGAGCACGATGCCGCCGACGAGCGCCACGCCGCCGCCGATGACCGTGACGAGGCCCGGCGTCGAGATCCCGCTGTCCTTCGGCTCCGCCGAGCCCGAGTCGTCGACCGATGAGCTCAGGGAGCTCACGAGCATGAGGGTGCCTCCCGTGACCGCGGCGGTGGTGCCCAGGAGGGTGAGCCAGAACCCGGCGGTGCGGCGCCCGTAGCTGCCGGGGTCGACGTGGAGCGTGACGTCGCCCGTCATCTGCGCGAGCGTGAACGGCGCCGGCGGCGGCATGTCCTCCGGCGAGAGCGAGAACCGGCGCCCGTCGCTGCCGTCGATCACCCTGTCGCACGGCGAGACGCAGACGGGCCGGATCTGCTGGACGGCAAAGCCGTAGCCGCCGTAGGCGCCGTACGTCGTGGAGGCCTCCTCGACCACCCGCACGGGCGTCGGGCTGTCGACGTGCAGCCGCACGACGCCGGGCGCGCCGAGCGTCGGCTCAGGGGCCGGGACCGGCTGCGGCGGCGGCGCGGCGCCGTAGCCCGGCCCCGCAGCGCCGGGCTGCGCCGCGCTCTTCTCCGCGAACTTCCCGCGCTCCACGTCCGAGACCTGGGACCACGGGATGACGCGCACCTCCTTCTCGCCCAGCTCGATGATCTTCACGCTCTCCCCGGGCTCGGACGCGACGACGGTGCCCCGGATCGTGCCGCCGTTCTTGAGCGTGACCTCGTCCTCTCCGTCGGCGGCGCGGGCGCTCGCGCTGAGCAACAGCGAAACGGCGGTCAACGTGGCGATGATGGGGAACCGATGGCGCATGAAGGCTCCTGTAGCGTAGGTTACGCAAAGGTCGCCGACTCCACGATCCACCGTCAAGCGCGAAGGCGCGTCACGAACGTGCGCAACGCGCGCATCGCTCGCGGGCGCCGGCGACGAGCGCGCTGACCGTCCGCCGCCGCCCGCGGGCGCGTGACACGGCGCCTTCCCCATGCAGGGCACACCGCGCCGCTGGCACACGAGCCGTAGTCACTCCCTCTCCGGGCTATCGCGATCGCCATGAATCTCTCCGCAAGCGCCGGTATCCAGCGAATCTCTCCGGAAGCGCCGATATCCAGCTCGTGCCGATGACGAGGCGTGGACGGCGTTGTTCCAGCGGCGCGCGCATCATCGAGATGCAGCTCGACGCGAACCGCGCGATGCTGCGTTGTTCCACGCCTTGAACGCGGCCGTTCCAAATCCCCGCCTGGCGTCGCTCCGTGTAACGCGGCATGCTCCGGACGTGATTCTTGAGCGGTCGCGGGCGGATTTCGAGCGCCCGCCTCCGGGCCTCTCGCTGCGGCGGCCGCTCCACCGTATTCGCCCGGTGCGCCCATGGGTCTGCTCGGAGACGCCGTCGCCGAGCCGGGCATGCCGTCACCACGGCCCCCGTCCATCTGCGCGCAGACGAGCGCTGGATTGCCCTCGATGGCGCTGGCAGCCGCCTGGCGGAGGCGGGCTCGCTCGGCGCGGTCGACGGCCTGAACAGGATAATGATGTGGAGGCAGGATGAAGACAAGGGAATTTGGCAATCAACTCGGTATCGTGGTCTGCGCGGGCGCCGCGCTCGGCCTCTCCTCGGCCTGCGCGGTCGCCGATGCGTCGGACGAGCCGCTCGAGGCGCTCGAGCCGCGCTCGTCCGCCATCATCGGCGACGAGGTGGTGCTCTATGAGCACTCGGACTTCTCCGGCGTCTCGCAGGGCTTCGGGATCGGGCGCTACGACGTCGAGGACCTGACGATCATCGGCAATGACCGCGCGAGCTCGATCAGGGTCCCTGCCGGGCTCCGGGCCACGGTCTTCTTCAACGCCAACTTCGAGGAGGGGGCGTACGTCTTCACCTCGGACACGAACCTCGCCGCGGGCACGAACGGCGTGTCCGTGAGCGCGGACGAGATCATCTCGAGCATCGTCGTCGCGCACGCCTCGGACCCGCAGCTGGACGTGGTGACCTTCTACGAGAACGCCAACTTCTCGGGCCAATCGTTCGTGTACAGCGTCGGCGGCAACTTCTTCTTCAACGGCCCATGGGACTTTCGGGTCAGCTCCGTCCGCGTCCCCCCCGGCTTCAAGCTGACGCTCTACGACGGGTACTTCTGGACTTCGCCGGAGTCACGCGTCTTCACGGCAGACGCGAACCTGGCTCCCCACGGCTTCGACGACAAGGCCCGCAGCTTCATCATCGAGCGCCTGTAGGAGCGAGCGCGCGGTGCGCGGCAGCGCGCCTCACCCCGCGCGCGCCGTCGCGCTCTCGCGGCCGCCGGCAGCCGCACCCTCGCCGCGGCGGGCGCCGAGCCCAACCCAGGCTGGCCACGCGAGGCGAGCTCGGCGCGCTCCCCGCGGTCCTTTGCGCAGCAGCCCCCTCGCCTCGAGCCCAACATGTGCGGGCCCCACCGCCGCCGCCGCCACGCTTAGGATCACGTCCAGAGTGTGCGAAGATGCCCGCGGCGGCGCCAGGCGGCGCCCCGGAATGGCCGCGTTCGAGGAGTGGAACATTGAGGGAGCCCGATGATCTGTCAGGTCTGTCGATGTTCGTGCGCATCGTCGAGGAAGGCTCGCTCAGCGCAGCCGGCCGGGCGCTCGGCCTGCCCAAGGCGACCATCAGCCGCAACCTCGCGCTGCTCGAGAAGCGGCTCGGCGCGCCGCTGCTGATCCGCTCCACGCGCGCGCTCAGCCTGACGGATACGGGCAGGCGGTTCTTCGACAGGGTCCAGCCCATCGTTCGAGACGCGCAGCTGGCGACCGCCGAGGTCAAGCGCCGCCACGCGGCCCCCTCCGGGCTGCTGCGCGTCACGGCGTCCGTCGCCTATGGCCAGGCGGCGATCGCGCCCCGCGTGTTCGCGTTCATGAGGCGTTATCCGGCGGTCCGCGTCGACCTGCGCCTCGATGATGGGCGCGTCAACCTGGTCAACGACGGCTACGACCTGGCCATCCGCATGGGGGCGATCCAGGACAGCGCGCTGATCAGCCACAAGCTGGCCGACATCTCGATGGTCATCGTCGCCTCGCCGAGCTGGCTGGAGCAGCACGACATGCCCCGGAGGCCCGCCGACCTCGCCCGGCACGCCGTCGTCGTCCCGCGGCCCGACATCATCCAGTGGAAGATCGGCGGGGAGACCGTGCGCGTCCCCTGGCGCATGAGCACCAGCAACATGATCGTCACGCGGGACGCGGCGAGGGCCGGGCTGGGCATCGCCCTCGTCCCCGAGTTCCTCGCGTCGCGTGACCTGGAGCGAGGGTCGCTGGTACGCCTGCTCCCCGACGTCGAGATGCCGGTGATTCAAGCGACCGCCCTGTATACCCGGGCCGCCCGCCAATCGCTGGCGCTGCGCGCCTTGCTGGACGACCTCCTGGCCAGCCGACCCATCGAGGTCGATGCCGCGCCGTCGTGACCCATTTCGGGACGTCCCATCATAAAGATGCAGCTCGACGCGAAGAGCGTGATGCCGCCTCGTTCCACGCCTCGAACGCCGCCGTTCCAGATCGCCGCCTGGCGCCGCTCCGGGTAGCGAGGCATACTCTGGACGTGATTCTCGAGCGGTCGCGGGCGGATTTCGTACGCCTGCCGCCGGGCCTCCCGCTCCGGTGGTCCCTCCACCGTACTGGGCCCGGCGCGTCGTCGCCGAGCCGGGCGTGCCGTCATCACAGGCCCTGTCGCTCTGCTCGCTGACGAATCGCCAACGAACGCTGGCTTGACCTCGATCGCGCTGGCAGCCGCCTGGCGGAGGCGGACTCCCTCGGCGCGAACGATCGTCTGAACATCATCATAATAATCATGATGTAGAGGTAGAATGAAGAAGAGAGAACTTGGTCATCAGCTTGGTCTCGCGGCGTGCGCAGGCGCCGCGCTCGCCCTCTCCGCGGGCTGCGCGATGGATGGCGCGTCGGACGAGCCGCTCGAGGCGCTCGAGTCGCAGTCGTCCGAGATCGTCGGCGGCCAGGTCGCCGAGGCGAGCCCTTGGGCCGTCCAGGTCTTCGACGTGCGCGGGAGCACGGGCGACTTCTTCCAGTGCACCGGCACCCTCGTCGCGCCGCGCTGGGTGCTCACCGCGCAGCACTGCATCGCGGACGAGGGCGAGACGTCGGCGGTGCGCGTCGGCAGCAACACGTACCTCCAGGGCCAGCGCATCGCGGTCGACGCCGTCGAGGTGCCCTCGGCCAGGGCCGACATCGTGCTGCTCCACCTGACCGAGGCCGCCGCTGGACCGTTCGTCCAGCTGGCCGAGGCGACGTCGGTCGCGACCGGCAGGGACGCGACGGCCTACGGCTGGGGGAGCGAGGGCACGCCGCTGGTGATGGCGCCGTCGCTCAAGAAGGCGACCATCCACATCGACAGCTGGTACTCCGACGAGGAGCTCCTGGCGACCGGCGTGACGGGCTCGGGCTGGAACGGCGACTCCGGCGGCCCGTGGTTCGTCGACGGGCGTCAGGTCGCCGTGTTTTCGGCCGTGAACGGGCAGGACGGCACGAACCTGCACGCGAGGCAGCTCGGCGTCGACGTCGCGCGCCACCGCGCGTGGATCGACGCCACGATCGCCGGCGGCCCCACCGTCCACCCCAGCGGCCAGGTGGTGCTCTACGATCTCTCGAACTTCTCCGGCATCTCGCAGGGCTTCGGGCTCGGCCGCCACGACCTCACGGACGCGACGATCATCGGAGACAACCGCGCGAGCGCCATCAAGGTCCCCGCCGGGCTCCGGGTCACGGTCTTCATGCACCCCGACCGCGGGGGCGAGGCGCGCGTCTTCACCTCGGACACGAATCTGGCGGCCGCGGGCTTCGACAACACCATCTCGAGCATCGTCGTCGCGAACGCCTCGGACCCGCAGCTGGACGTGGTCACCTTGTACGAGAACGCCGGGCTCTCGGGCGCCTCGGTCGTGTACGGCATCGGCTCCTCCCACTTTTTAAGCACCCCATGGGACCAGAGGGTCAGCTCCGTCCGCGTCCCCTCCGGCTTCAGCCTGACGCTCTACGACGGGCTCTGGCGATACTCGGCCGAGTCGCGCGTCTTCACGACGGACGTGACGAACCTCGCCACCCACAACTTCGACAACAAGACCCGGAGCTTCCTCATCGAGCGCTTGTAGGAGCGAGCGCGCGGAGCGGCCAGCGCGCCTCACCCCGGGCGCGCCGCCGCGCGCGCGGCCGAAGGCAGCCATGCCTTCGCCGCGGCGCGCGCGGCGGCATGCCCCCCGGCGGTCGGTTCTGGGCTACCGTGTTCGCCATGAACCTCGCCGGAATCGCCCATATCCAGCTCTCGGTCACCGACTTCCCGCGCAGCCGCGCGTTCTACCGCGCGCTGTGCGAGCACTTCGAGATGCAGTGCCAGTACGACGATCCGGGCAGCGAGGGCGAGCGGCCCATGCTCTATTACATCGGCGGAAAGACCGGCCTGCTGATCCGCCCCGTGAACCCGGAGCACGCGGGCGCCCGCTTTCACCAGTACAAGCCCGGCCTGCACCACCTGTGCTTCCGCGCCCGCAGCCGCGAGGACATCGACGCGTTCCACCGGTTCTTCGAGGGCACGCTGGCCGCGCTCGGCGGCACGCTCGTGCACGCGCCCGAGGAGGGCGCGTGGGCGTCCGGCTACTACTCGATCCTGTTCGAGGATCCGGACGGCATCCGGCTCGAGATCAACCACGTCCCCGGCAAGGGCAACCTGTCCGAGGGCGTCACGCTGCCGCTGCCTCCCGTCCGGGGAGGCGTGCCCGAGCAGGCGTGACGAGGCCCGCGACCTCGCTCCCCTCCCCCGCTCACGCCTGCAGCACCCGCAGCGACCCCCGCACGACTCCATAGCTGCCCTCGACCCGCTGACCGCACCCGCAGCCCGCGGGCCCATGGCACGGCGCCTTCTCCGTGCAGCGCCCGAGGCCGGAGCTCCCTCACCAGCTCCGTTCCCCGCTCGACGCGGACCTCGCGCGCGCCGGCCGTCGCCGCGCGTCAGTTTTCGATTGACGCCCGCCATGTGAACGTTCACAAAAGCTGGGTTCGGCTTGGATGACATCAGGGCGCGCTCCACGTGCGGAACGTCTGGCAACCACCTAGGCTCGATCGCCAGCCCCGCGAGCGAATGAGGCCATTCGCCCGCGGGGTCAACCTACTCGGCGGCTGCCCGGAATGACGGCGTACGCGTGACGGCGATGAAGAGATCACGGATCATGTTCGTGCGCGCCGCTCCTGCGGCAGCAGTTTCGAAGCTGGCGCGGAGTTCCGGAGTCAGAAGAACGAGTCATCAAAGAACCGGATCGCCGAGGGCCTCCTGTCGATCAAGTACTGCGCTCGATAACAGCCGAGCTGACCGCGGTATGCAAGGTGGCGAGGCTACTGCGGGCTCAGCGGGACCGGCGCGAGCTGCCCGGTAGGGGTGGTGAAGGGTTGATGGACCTCTACCGTAATTTTTCGATACGTGACACGGCCGGACATGGAGGGCAATGTATCCATATGAAGTCCATCAGTGCTTTCACGGGTGTGCGCCTTGCGTCGCTGTCGCTGATGTCATCGATAGCGATAGCAGTTTGTATGCCCATCGCGGCGTGCGGCGACCAGGCGAGCGGCCAAGGCGGCTCAGGGCAAGGTAGCGCCGGTTCGACCGGCGCGGGCGGCGATCTCGGCGTTACCACCGGGAGCGGCGCGGGGAGCGGAAACGGCTCGGGGAGTGGCGGCGGCGCAGGAGGGATGGGCGGCGGCGCAGGAGGGATGGGCGGCGGCGCAGGAGGGATGGGCGGCGGCGCAGGAGGGATGAGCGGCGAGGCGGGAGGCGGCGGCGCGGGAGGGATGGGCGGTCCCACCCTGCCGCCGATCGCCGATTACTCGGACGAGGGCCCCTTCGATACAGTCGTGGAGCGGAACGTGGGGCCGAACGGAGCCTATACGGTGTTTAGGCCCGAACCCTTGGGTACGGACGGCTTCTTGCATGCTCCGATCATTTTCGGCCCCGGCATCGGCCAGCAGGTGGCGGTGCACACGACCATGCTGACGAACTTTGCTTCTCACGGTTTCGTGGTCGTCGGGTCCCCCGTCCTCAATGGCGGCCCCGGCGACGAGGGCAATCGCAAGAAGATGGAGGATGGTCTCAACTGGATCCTGGAGCAGAACGACGCGCCAGGCAAATACCAGGGCAAGCTCTACGTCGATCACGCGGTCTCGATGGGCTTCTCGGTCGGCGGCACCTCGGCCGTGCAACTCGGCGGTCACGAGGCGGTGGCCACTGTCGTCTCGATCCACGGCCACAGGGCCTCGGCCGACCTCCACGGCACGATGCTGCAGACGACTGGCACCCAGGATACTGTCGGCATGCCCCTCCAGCAGGCCACCTACGACATGTCCGAAGTGCCGACATTCCTGGCAACGCTGACGGGCGCGCCTCATCAATACATCGAGAGGGACGGCGGCGGCGAAGAGCGGCCCGCGATCGTCGCGTGGATGCGCTACTGGATCTACAACGACATGGGCGCGCGAGACCATTTCTTCGGCGATGATTGCGTGTTGTGCAAGCAGCCTTGGGAGAATCCCCAGCGCAAGAACTGGGAATGACCTCGCGTTGAAGGTGCTGGAGCGCCCGCTCCCCCGCCATCCAAGTCACCCCCGCCCCCGCTCACGCCTGCAGCACCCGCAGCGACCCCCGCACGACTCCATAGCTGCCCTCGACCCGCAGCCCGCGCGCGACCTCCGCGGGCGCCACCTCCCCGGCGAGCAGCCGCCGGTACGCCTCCACCACCCGCCGCGCCCCCTCCGCGTCCTCGCGCACGAGCTCGATCCGGAACCGCCGCACGCCGCCCTTCGCGAGCTTCGGCACGAGGTGCGCCGCGCTCTGGGGCGCCGCGTGAAACACCGTGTTCCGACACCCCACGTCCGCCTCGAGCGGGTGATCCATCCCCGCCCGATCCCGCAGCGACAGCGCGTGCTCCTCGCACGGCCTCCCGCAGGTGCGATGATCCTTCCCCTCCGAGAGCGCGGCCGCGATCACGCAGTGCTCCATGTGGAACAGCGGCATCGGGTGGTGCACCACCACCTCGGCGAACGGCGCGAACGGCGAGTCGAGCAGCGCGACGAGCTGCGCGGCGTCGAGGTCGAACGACGGCGTGAACGCCGCGAGCCCGCGCGAGAGGACCTCGCGCGCCGCCAGCTTGTTCGTGACGTTCAGCGAGAAATCGCCGATCCGCGGCGCGCCCGCCGGGGCGTCGAGCAGCGCGCCGAGGCTGCGGACCAGGATCGCCGCCGGCCCGAGCGAGAGGAGGTACCGGTCGATCTTCTCCTCGCCCGGCTTGCGGATCCGCGGCGGCGCGACCGCCACCCAGGCCCCCGCCGCGATGAGCTCGCGCGCCGCGGCACCGAGGCCGACCATCTCCAGGAAATCGAGGTAGACGCCGCTCGCGCCGGCGTCGAGCGCCGCGCGCGCCTGACGCGCGTTGCGGCACAGCACGAACAGGCCGGGAGGCGGCGGCTCGATCTCCGGGGGGACGGCGCCGGCGAGCAGCCCCTCGTCCGGCGGCGGAGCGCACGCGTGCGGGCGGTGCGACGCCTCGAGGAGCGCCGCGACGAGCGCCCGGCGGGCGCGGTTCAGCGCCGACGGCGGCACGAGCGCCGGCCCGTCGAGCGACAGCGCGACGCCGCGCAGGACGAACGGCGTGTCGCCCAGCCGATCGAGCTGCCGGCGCAGCGTGGCCTCGTCGAGCGGCGACCGATCGGCGCGGCCGAGCGGGGCGTCGACCTCGACGGCGGCCGACGCGCCGCCCTCGGCCGCCGCCGAGAGCCGCGGGCGCTCGCCGAGGCGGCCCTCCAGGCGGACGTCGAGCGCCACGCGGCGCGGGGCGCGCTCGAGCGCCTCGCGGACCGCGCGCGCGCCGGCAGGGTCGCTCGTGCGGAAGACCCGGCGCCCGCGCAGCGTCCGCGCGCCGCGCAGCACGTCGTCGGGCAGGCGCTTGTCCGGGCCGAGCCACACCTCGACGTCGCCGCCCGCCGGCGCGCGCTCGACCTCGCGGCCGTCGGCCCACAGGCCCCAGATGCGACCGCCGATCTCGCCCTCGCCGGCGAAGCCGCCCTCCACGAGGATCCCCTCGCCGCGCGCGAGCGGCCGGGCGGCGCGCACGACCACGACCTCGTGGCCGCGCCGGCGCGAGGCGCCGCGCGCCTCGCCGACCTCGACGCCGCGGTGATCGCAGGTGCGGCCGTCGACGAGGCGCTGGTGGTCGACGCCGCGCAGGAAGCCGGGCCCCGAGCCGCGCGAGAACGCCTGGAGCGCCGCCTCCCGGTCGAGCGCGCCGGGGCCGGGCCCGTCGCCGAGCGCGGCGTCGATGGCGGCGCGGTACAGCCGCGCGGTGGCGCCCACGTACTCGGGGCCCTTGAGGCGCCCCTCGATCTTCACCGAGGCGACGCCGAGCGCGACGAGGTCCGGGATGACGTCGGTGGCGTCGAGATCCTCCGGCGAGAGCAGGTAGGCCGCGTCGCCGAGGTCGCGGAGCGCGCCGTCGACGACGAGGCGGTACGGCAGGCGGCAGGCCTGGGCGCAGGCGCCGCGGTTGGCGCTGCGACCGCCGATGGCCTCGCTCGTCAGGCACTGCCCCGAGTAGGCGATGCAGAGCGCCCCGTGCACGAAGACCTCGAGCTCGACGTCGGTCGCCCGACGGATGGCGGCGATGTCGTCGAGCGAGAGCTCCCGCGCCAGGATGACCCGCGCGGCGCCGAGCGATCGCGCGAGCTCGACGCCGGCCGCGTCGGTGCAGGTCATCTGCGTGGAGGCGTGGATCGGGAGCCCGGGCGCGAGCGCGCGCACGAGGCGCATCACCCCGAGGTCCTGCACGATGACCGCGTCGACGCCGGCCGCGGCGCACGCCTCGATCGCGCCGCGGACCGCCGGGAGCTCGTCGTCGAACACGAGCGTGTTCAGGGTGACGTAGCCCTTCACGCCGTGGGCGTGGAGGAAGCGCATCGTCTCCGCGAGCTCCGCCGCGTCGAAGTTCGCGGCGCGGGCGCGGGCGTTGAAGGGCGAGGCCGCGCCGCCGCCCGCGGCGCCCCCCCGGAGGCCGAAGTAGACGGCATCGGCCCCGCCGCGCACGGCGGCTTCGAGGGCGGCGCGATCACCGGCCGGGGCGAGGACTTCAGGGCGCGCAGGCCGCATCATCCGCGGCGTTCTAGCAAGGGGCGGCGCGGTTGTCCCTCTCGCACGAGCGGCCGCCCGAAGAACCGATGAGCCGGCTCGCCGTCGCGCGCGCGACGGCGAAGAGAGCAGGAAAGCGCCTTCTCCGGCGGGCTCGGGCGCGCCGGAGCGCCTTGACCTGCCTTCCCGAGGTGGGGCACGATCGGCCAGGACACCGAACGGGTTGAAACCCCGAGAGAATGAACCACAGAGGCACAGAGGACACAGAGGAAGAGAGAACTCAGAATCTTTTCTTCATCCTTGCATTTCCCGCCCGCCCATGCGCCAGGGCAGCGCATGCCGCAGAGGGATGCCGATGACCAGAGACGGATTTCGCTTCGGGTACGCGCTCTCGCGGGCCGTGCTCTGGCTGCCAGCCGCGCTCCTCGCGGCGACCTCCGCGTGCGCCGGCGACGTGAGCCCGCCGGCGGCCCTCTGCGATGCTCCGTATTTTGCCTGCGACGGGGTCTGCGTGGCGCTGCGGTCCGACCGCTCGAACTGCGGCGCGTGCGGCGTGGCGTGCTCGGTCGATGAGGCGTGCGTGGCCGGCGCGTGCGAGGCCCGGGGCGACGGCGGCGGGGGCTCAGGCAGCGGCTCCGCGGGCGTGGGCGGCAGCGGGCCGGCGTGCGGCGGCGACCGCGCCATGCAGCGCTGCGACGGGGAATGCGTCGACACGCGCACCGACCCGAGCCATTGCGGCCAATGCGGCTCGGCCTGCGAGCCGGGCCGGGCGTGCGTCGACGCCCTGTGCCGGCGGACCTGCCTGGAGGGCCTCACCGACTGCGCCGGCGCCTGCGTCGACCTCACCGCGGATCCGCTGCATTGCGGCCAGTGCGATCGCGCCTGCGACCCCGGCCGGCCGTGCGAGGGCGGCGCCTGCGGGTGCAGCGCCGAGCCGTCCCAGGACATCGGCTCCGAGGTCCCCCAGCGGGTGAGCGGCACCACGCTCGGCGCCGACGACAGCCGCTCGCTGAGCTGCGCGGGGTCGGGCGCGGCCGATCAGACGTTCCTGTTCACCGCGCCGCGCACGGGGACCTACCTGTTCGACACCTTCGAGGCCTCGCACGACACCGCGCTCGGAGCGCTGCGGGCGGACACGTGCGTCGAGCTGACCTGCAACGACGACGCGGGCAGCGTCCAGTCGCAGATCGCCGTCGATCTCGCCGAGGGCGAGCGCATCCTCGTGGTGGTGAGCGGCGCGGAGGGCGACTTCACGCTGCGCGTGGGCGAGCCGGGGCCGGTCCAGTGCACGCCGACCGCGCTCGAGCCGATCGTCCCGCAGACGGTGGTGGGCTCGACGGTGGGGCTCGAGGACTCGGTGCTCGCCACCTGCGACTACACCTCGAGCCTGGACGCCACCTACACCTTCACGGCCCCCGAGACGGGCCTGTACGTCTTCAGCGCGCGCGCCGCCGTGTCCGAGCTGCTCGTCGAGGTCCTCGACGGCGGCACCTGCACCGGCGATTCGCTCCAATGCCAGTTCGGCTTCGGCGAGTCGGTCGCGGTCGCGGAGCTCGAGGCTGGGAAGACGGTGCTCGTCGCCGTGGCGAGCCCGGTCACCGCCATGCGCGAGTTCACGCTGGACGTGTTCGAGGCCCCGGCGTGCCCGGGGGTGGATCTCGGCTCGACGGTCCCGCAGACGGTGACCGGGAACAACGAGGAGCTCCCCAACGTGCTCGCGCCGTGCTTCTCGGCCCCGAGCGGCGGCGAGGCGACGTTCGGCTTCACCGCGCCGCGCGACGGCGTGTACATGTTCGACGCGACGGGCTCGAGCTTCCCCGCCCTCCTGGAGGTGCGCCGCGACGGGTGCGCGGGCGAGGTCGTCACGTGCCTCGACGGCACGTCGCAGCCCGCGCGGGCCGCGGTCCCGCTCGCGTCCGGCGACACCGCGGTCATCCTGCTCGACAGCTATGGAGAGGCGGGCGACTACGCGCTCGAGATCACCGAGCTCGCGTGTCCCATCATCGATCTCGGCGCGACGGCGCCGCAGACGGTCACGGGCACGACCGCCGACTTCAGCGACATCCTCGCGCCCGGATGCGGCTACTTCGGGGGCCCTGAGGCCACCTACCTGTTCACCGCCCCGGCCTACGCTCTCTATACCTTCGATACGGAGGGCTCGACGTTCGACACGCTCCTCGACGTGCGGGACGGCTCGTGCGCCGGCCCCTCGCTCAAGTGCAACGACAACGCCGATCCCACGGGGGTCCTCACCCACTCGCGGCTGAGCGTGCTCCTCAACGCCGGTCAGTCGGTGGTCGTGTCCGTGGACAGCTACGAGGCGAGCGGCGAGTACACGCTGAGCGTCACCCAGCAGGAGGCGCCGCCCTGCCCGCTCTTCGATCTCGGCGATTCGGTCCCTCAGACGGTCACCGGCAACAACGAGGGCTATGCCGATATCCTGACGCCCGCGTGCGGCGCCGGCGCCGGCGGCGAGGCGACGTACGCCTTCACCGCGCCGGCGGAGGGGTATTACGACATCGACACCGCCGGCTCCACGGCCGAGACGGTCCTGTCCGTGCGCGACGGCGGGTGCGGTGGCGACGAGATCGCCTGCGAGAGCGCCGGGCGGAGCTCGAGCGCCATCGTGCGGCTCGACGCCGGCCAGACGATCTTGATCAGCGTCGAGGCGAGCGGCGAGGGCGGCGACTACGCGCTCACCGTGAGCCAGTTCGACGGCCCCGGCACGTGCGCGGCGCCCGCCGCGCTGGAGCCCTCCGTCCCCCTGAGCGCGGCGGGGACGACCGAGGGGGGCCGCGACGTCGCGGCGGCGAGCTGCGGCGGCTCGGACGCGCCCGACGTGGCCTATTCGTTCACCGCGCCCGAGGCGGGGACCTACACGATCGACACCTTCGGCTCGGAGTTCGACACGGTCCTCGCCGTCTTCGACGGGAGCTGCGGGGGCGAGGAGCTCGCCTGCAACGACGACGTGGCGAGCGAGGACTGGTTCGAGCCCGTGTCGGAGCTCAAGGTGTCGCTCGAAGCAGGGCAGACCGTCGTCATCGTGATCGACGGATACATGGAATACGGGCATTACGAGCTCAACATAGAGCTTTGATCCGCGCAGCGCCGCGCGGCGGCGCTCACCTCCTCGCCCGCTCCAGCTCGGCCTCCGCGGCCAGGAACACGGGGGATCGCAGGAGCGCGCCCATCAGCCGCAGCGCCTCGCGGGGGTGAGCCGCGGAGACGTCCACCTCGTCCGGATCCGCCGCGGTCACATCGTACAGCTCGGGGGCGCCCCACTCGAACGGCAAGACGAGCTTGTAGCGCCCATCGAGGATGCCCACCCGCGCGATCTGCTGGTCCGAGACCGCCGTCGCGAGCAACGGCAGCCGGCGCGGGGGAGGCTCGGGATCGAGGAAACCGAGCAGATCCTCGCCGTGGTATCCGTTCATGGGCGGATCGGGGATGAGCAGCCGGGCGATGGTCGGCGCCACGTCGATGAGCGAGACGCGCTCCTCGACGACCATGGGTGGGATGCCGGGGACGCGCAGGACCAGCGGCACCCGCAAGAGCGACTCCCACAGGAAGGTCGAGTGCGGCCAGAACCCGCGGTAACCGAGCGCCTCGCCGTGGTCGGACACGAAGAGCACGAGGGTGCGGTCGGCGAGATCGAGCTCCTCTAGGCCGCGGAGCAGCCGCCCGAGGTGCTCGTCCAGGCTCCGCGCCACCACCCGGTAGCGCCAGTTCCAGCGGCCCTCGGCGGGCACGTGGTAGCGCTCGGCGGCGCCCTCGACGTACGTGCCATCGAGCTCGTGCCAGTTGTGGACATCGAAGTTGAAGAGCCACGCGAAGAACCGCCGCGAGCCGCGCTGGGCGAGCCAGGACAGGGCTTGATCCACCATCGACCCCGCCGTCGGCTGGTCGGCGCCGTAGCCCCAGACCCCCCCGCGGGCGTGGTCGGGCAGGCGATACGTCTCATCGAACGCGAACGTCGGCAGGAGCAGGGAGATGAAGTCGGCCGCCGAGGCGGGGATGAACAGGGTGGTCGGGATCTCCAGGCGCTTGGCCAGGTCCAGCAGGCTGCCCGGGCTGCGCGCCAGGCCGTCGTAGCTGCCGCCGAGCAGCCCGGGCAGCGCGCGCAGCGTGTCGGAGCCCGTCGAGTACGCGCGCTCGAATCGGACCGCCTGGCGCGACAGCGCGGCGGCGTTCGGCATCACCTCCTCGTCGTAAGCGACGTCGCTGCGGAGGCTGTCCACGTAATAGACGAGGACGTTGAAGTCGGCCGCGAGCGCGCGTCCCCCCGAGCCGGCCGCGCCCGCGCCCGGCCGATCGCTCCAGCCCGCGTCCCAGCGGGGGTCGCGCGTCGGCTGGTCGACGTCGTACCGCTCGCGCAGCGCCTCCACACGGCTGGCGCGCATCCCGGCGACGTCCTCGCCGCGCAGGATGGCCTGCGCCAGCTCGATGCGGCGCAGCATCCTCCCGACGTAGACGGGGTCTCGGCCCGTGTGCGCCAGCACCTCCTGATGCCAGCCTCGCAGCCTGGGCGACGACGCGAGGAAGAGCACCCACACCGCGGCGGCCACGGCGACCGCCCGGATCGCGGCCCGCGCCCGCGCGCGCCGCGCGGCGAGCGTCAGCCCGGCGAAGCAGGCGCACCCGAGCAGCGCCGCCCCGCAAAGCTCGAGGGCCGTGTGCACGCGCCTGTAGATGGCCACGAGCACGGTGAGGTCCACGATCACGAGCGCGCCCCCGAGGATCGCGAGCGCGGCCGCCGTCGCCGCCGCCACCGCGGACCCGCCCGCGCGCCCGGCGTCCGCCGCGCGCAGGGCGCGGCCGTGGACGAGCGCGACCGTGGACGCGGCCAGGCCGACGGCGGTCAGCGCGAGGTAGGGGCCGAGGGTGCCCAGCGCGCCGGCGTGCGCGAGGCGCCCGGAGAACACCCAGAAGACGGTGCTCGAGAGCGCCGCGACCGCGATCGACCCGTAGGCCGCCGCCCGCGCGACCTCGGCGGCCCGGGGCGCCCGCCGCTCGAGCGGCGTCGCGAGCAGGCGCACGAGGGTGACGAGCGCCCAGGCGGCCAGCCCCAGGCCCGCGCCGACGGCGACGTAGAGGCCCACGGCGGCCCTGAGGTGCCCAGCCAGCGCGACGCTGGCGATGTCGTGGCGCACGGCGGTATCGGCCGCCACCGCGCCGAGCCCGACCGCGACGCCCGCCGACACGCACCGCGCGAGCTCGTCGCGCGATCGCCTGCGCCCCGCGGGAACCCGGGCGAGCCGCAGAATCCAGCGCTGAGCGGCGTGTAGTGATGTCCGAGGCACGCCGTCGCGAGCGTAGGAAACGGCGCCGGGTTCATCAAGCGGCGTCGCCTCGTGGGGCCGCGCGCGCTCTCCCTGCTCTCCACGGTGCCGCCCGGTCGCCCGGCGGTCGCGCGCGCCGCGCTGCGCTGTTCGGCGCGCCCCCGGGCCGCCGCGCGCCGAGGTCAGCGCGCGACCCAGTAAGCCTGCGTCCAGGCGCGGGACCCGTCGGGCGCCGTCAGGCGCGCGCGCACGTACTGTTCGGGGCCGCGGAGCCGATAGCTCGCGCGGTAGGCCGCGCCTGACATCTCGGCCTCGGCCGTCGCCGGCGTGGCCTCGAGCAGCACGCCCCACCGATCGAGGAACTCGACCATGACGTCGGGGGGCTCGACCCAGAGCGTGACCGTGTCCGACGCGACGACGAGGCGCGTGAGCCTGGGCCCCGACGAGGCGTAGAGCCGACCCGCGCCCAGGGCAGCGCAGATCGCCGCCTGCGACGTCTCCTCGGCGAACACCTCGACCCACCCGGTGCCAGGTCCCACCTGAGGCACGTGCTTGTCCGCGCCGGCGAGCGAGTGCATGTCGTCGACCGCGACCGCGGCGATCGGCTGGCCGGACGACAGCGCCTGCTCCCACTTCTCTTCCGCGGAGGTGTGGGTGGCGTCGCCGTCGCTCCGCACGTGCGGATGACCGCTGAAGATCTCGACGAGCTGGGCGCCCTCGGCCCCCGCGATGTCTTCGGCCTCGACGGCCCAGTGGAAGTTCGGGTGATTCACGAGCGCCACGCCCCCCTGCGCCAGGATCTCCGACGTCGCCCAGGCGAGCGCGGCCCGCGCGGTGCGGAAGGTCCCGCCGCCGATCCGCCGCTTCGTGCAGAGCGCGTTGACGTGCACCGGCTGCCCGGCGGCGGCCATCGTCACCTCCTCGCCGGGGATGACCAGGAAATCCTGCACCTGCGAGGCAGGAGGGCGCGTCACGTCGAGGTAGTTGTTGTGATCCGTCAGCGCGAGGAACTGGTAGCCGTGGTCGCGATACCAGGCGAACACGAGCTGCGCCGGGCTGTCACCGTCGGAACGGGCGGAGTGCGCATGGAGGTTGCCGCGCTGGAAGACGCTGACGTCCAGCTGCTGGACGAAGCGCGGCGCCCGCGAGGGCAACGGCTCCCGCGAGATGTCGAGCGCTCCCGTCGGAGCCACGTCCTGGCTCGTCCCCGCGCGCCCGAGCACCGCCGCGAGCGCGGCCGCGACCGTCGCCACCGCGGCCCATCGCGCGCATCGCTTCACCGTGGCGGGCTTCACCACCAGGTCGGCCATCCTCGGCGTCGGGTCGGAGCCGCGCGACATTGGGCCTCATTGTAGCACGGGTCCCTGGCCGGGCTTTGGTCGGGCGGAGCTAGAACGAGACGAAGTCCTGATCGCCCGTGGCGTGCAGCGCGCGCCCGTTGCTCGATGCGCCGCCGCCCGGGCGGCCCTTCTGCGGCGGCCTCCACAGCGCCTTACCGCCGTGGCGGTCCGGGTGACGCCCCGGCGCCGACGGCTTGTGGCCCGGGTCACCGTCGCTCTCCTGCGAGAGGCGGAACGACGCCATCACGTTCTGGAGCTGCTCTGCCTGCGCCGAGAGCTCGGCTGCCGTGCTGGCGAGCTCCTCGGCGATCGCCGCGTTGCGCTGCGTGGCCTGTTCTATCAGCTCCACCGCCCCGCTGATCTGGGCCACGCCGTTCGACTGCTCCTTCGAGGCCACGGCGACGCCCTGCACCAGCTCCGCGGTCTCCCGGATCGACGGGACGAGCTCCGCGATGAGCTGCCCCGAGCGCTCCGCGACCATGATGCTCGACGCGGCGAACGAGCCGATCTCCTTCGCCGCGTCCCGGCTCCGCTCGGCGAGCCGCCGCACCTCCGTGGCGACCACGGCGAAGCCCTTGCCGTGCTCGCCCGCGCGCGCCGCCTCGATCGCGGCGTTCAGCGCGAGCAGGTTCGTCTGATACGCGATCTCCTCGATGATCACGATCCGCTGGGTGATCGCCTTCATCGCCTCGACCGTCTCCCGGACCGCCAGGCCGCTCTGCTCCGCGTCCCTCGTCCTCCGGTGCGCCGTCTCCTCGACCTGCTTGCAGTTGGCGGCGTTCTTCGCGATCGTGCCGCTCAGCTGCTGCAGGCTGGTCATCGTCTCCTCCACGGACGCCGCCTGCTCGCTGGTGCCCTGCGACAGGCTCTGCGCTGTCGCCGAGAGCTGCACCGAGACCGAGGAGACCGAGACCGCGCCGCTCCGGACCTCGCCGATGAGGCCCGCCAGGCGCTCCGACATGGCCTTCACGGCGCCGAGCATCTGGCCGAACTCGTCGCCGCTCTTCACCGTGACGTCGCCCGTGAAGTCGCCGCCGGCGATGCGCTGGTGGAGCGACACCGCCTGGTTGAGCGGCAGCAGGACCATCCGGCTGAAGATGACGGCGAGCACGACGGCGACGACGAGCGCGAGCAGACCTCCTATCTGCAGCGTTACGTACATCGTCTGGACGAGCGCGTTCGTCGCCGCCTGCCGCTGGGCGAGGAGGGCGAGCTCCTCGTCGTCGATCTCCTTGAGCGTCGCCCGCATCTGGTCCATGAGGCCCTTCCCGCGCCCCTGCCTGACGTCCTCCGCGGCGCGATCCGGCGGCACCTTCGCCTCGTCCGCGCTGCGGCGGTGCTGGATGGTCGGCTCCAGCACGGAGGAGAGCCACTCGTCGTGCTCCTTGTCGATCTTGTCGAGGCGCATCTGCTGGCGCGGGTTGTCCCTGGTGAGCTCCCGGACGCGGATCAGGGCCTTGTCGAACCGGTCGCGCCCGCTGCGGTACGGCTCCAGGAAGGACTCCACCCCGGTGATGACGAAGCCGCGCTCCCCTGTCTCGGTGTCGAGCAGCGACTCCATGATCTCGCTCGTCGAGAGCATTACCTCATACGTGTGCTGGTCCCATGAGCGGGCCTCGTCGAGCTCCGCGAACCTCTTGTAGGCAATGCCCGCCAGTACGAGGACGATGACGACCATGGCGGCGAAGCCGAGGTAGAGCTTCCGGCCTACTCCGATGTGCGCAAGCATGATGCATGCTCCGGGCTATGTGTGTTGCGGCTTCGTTCTAGCCCCGCCGGGGGCTGGAGCCGATAAACGGATGGCGCGACGCATCGCACGCGGTGGTCCGCCCCGTGGAGGCCCTCGGCGTGTCCGAGAAACAGGTATCCTGACGGCGCGAGGCTGGCGATGAGCCTCGCCACGATCGACGCCTTCGTCGCGGCGTCGAAGTAGATGAGGACGTTCCGGCAGAAGATCAGGTCGAACAGACCGAACCGCTTGGGCGCCGCGTCGAGCAGGTTGAAGCGCCGGAAGGTGACGAGCCCGCGCAGCTCCGGCCGGGCCTTCATGAGGCCCGCGCTCGCGCCCGTCCCGCGGAGCATATAGGTGCGCAGGCGCTCCTCCGGGATCTCCGAGGCCCGCTCGATCGGCCACACCGCGCGCTGCGCCTGGTCGAGCGCGCGGGAGGACAGGTCCGTCGCGAGGATGGAGATCCCCGGAGCGCCCGTCGACGCGCGGCCTGCCCGCGGCGGCGTCTGTCCCGCCACGTCGCGGCGATCCCGGGACGGCAGGCTGTCGAGCAGCGCCATCGCTATCGAGTAGGGCTCTTCCCCGGTCGAGCAGGCCGCGCTCCAGGCGCGCAGCGGGCGGCGGCCGCGCGCCGGGGGCGCTCCGTGGCCCGCGCCCTCGTGCCACGCCGGGAGGATCTCGCGCTCGAGCAGCTCGAACTGCTCGCGTTCCCGGAAGAAATGGGTCTCGTTCGTGCAGATGCAGTCGAGCATGTGCACGAGCTCTCCCTCGTCGCCCGCCGCGGTCACGCGGCGGTAGTACTCGCCGAAGCTGCGGAGCCCGAGCGCGCGGAGCCGGGGCCCGAGGCGGCAGAGCAGGAGCGGCTTCTTCTGCGGCCCCAGCGCGATGCCCGAGAGGCGCTTGACGAGCTTCTGGAACAGCGCGAACTCCTCGTCGCTGAGCGTGCGCGGGCTCGGCTCGGCGATCGAGATCATGGCCTGTCCCCATCGCCGGCCGGCGCCCCGTGGCTGCCTGGGAGCGCCGGCGGGGCCCCGGGGGCCGAGGCGCCGAGCGCCGTCGAGGCCAAGAGCTCCGCCGGCGAGAGGATGCGGTCGATGTCGAGCAGCAGCACGAGCTTCTGGCCTACCTTCGCCAGCCCGAGCAGCTGATCCGCGCGCGCCTGCGCGCCGAAGGCCGGCGCGGGCTCGATCTCGTCCTCGGAGAGCGTGAGCACGTCGCCCACGCCGTCGATGAGCAGGCCGAGGCGGGTGTTCTCGCCGTCGAGCTCGGTCTCGACGATGAGCACGCAGGTCCACCGGCTCACCCGCGTCGGCGGCAGCCCGAGCTGGACCGCGAGATCGATGACCGGCACGACGCGGCCCCGGAGGTTCATGACGCCGACGACGCACGCCGGCATCATCGGGACCCGCGATGTGCGGCTGTGCTCGACGATCTCCCGCGCCCGGACGATGTTCAGCGCGTACTCGTCCCCCGCGATGATGAAGGAGATATATTGCGACACGGGGCTCGATGCGTCGGACATCATGACGCCTCCAGGGAGAGAGAGGGGAAACGGGCGCCCTGCGCGCCGGGGCGCCCGATCATGCTGGGGCGCCTCCGGCGGCCGATGGCGCTGCCCTGCGCTCGTCGAGGGCGTCGGCCTGGCCCACGTCCCGGAGGACGCCGCCGAGCAGCGCGTCGACGTCGAGGATCATCGCCACGCTGCCGTCGCCGAGGATGGTCGAGCCGGAGATGCCCGGAACGCGGCGAAAGAGCTGGCCGAGCGGCTTGACCACCGTGCGCCCCTCGCCGTCGAGGGCGTCGACCACGAGGCCGGCCTCGGAGCCGCCGTGCGCGACGATGACGACGCGCTCCTCCGGCGGGGGAGCTCCGCCGAGCCCGAAGAGCGCCCGGAGGCGGACGCACGGCAGCGCGCGTCCGCTCCGGACCATGAGCCCCTGGGCGCCGCCGTGCGCGAGCGAGCCGCGCGGCAGATCGCAGCAGGCGAGCACCGCGCGGAGCGGGACCACGTACCGCTCGTCGCCGATCCCCACCGAGAGCCCCTCGATGGTGGCCAGCGTGAGCGGGAGCTGGACCAGCAGCGACGTGCCGTGCCCTTCGCGGCTCTCGATCCGGATCGTGCCCTGGATCGACTCCACGCTGCGCCGCACGACATCCATGCCCATGCCGCGCCCCGCCAGGTGGGACGACTCCGCCGCCGTCGAGAACCCGGGCTCGAACACGAGGCTGAAGAGCTCGTGATCGGGGAGCGCGTCGGGCGCGGGGTGCCTCCCCAGCGCCCGGACCCGAGCGGCGATGCGCTCGCGGCTCATGCCGGCGCCGTCGTCGGAGATCCGGAGCGCGATGCCGCCCCGCTCGTGCGCGGCGTTCAGGGTGATGGTGCCGCAGGGGTCCTTGCCCGCGGCGCGCCGCGCCTCGGGCGCCTCGATGCCGTGACAGATGGCGTTGCGCAGGAGGTGCGTGAGGGCGTCGCGGAACCGCTCGACCACGGCCGTATCCACCTCGACGTCGCCGTGCAGGACGACGAGGCGCGCCAGCCTGCCCTGCGCGTGGGCGAGATCGCGCACCGTGCGCTCGTAGTGCCGGAACCAGGGGCCGACCGGCACCATGCGCGCCGCGCGCACCGCCTCCTCCAGCTCTCTGCAAAGCCGATCTTGCTCCTCCATCTGGTCGCGCAGCGCGGCGCCGGCCTCCCCGCGGACCGCGCGGAGCGTCCGCGCGATCCTGTTCCGACCGAGGGTGAGCTCTCCGATGAGATCCGCCATGCGATCCAGCTTCTCGACGGCGACGCGGATGCTCTTGAGGGTGGTCGCTCCCTCCGCGTCGTCCTCGGTCGCGCGGCGCGCGCCCGTCGTCCACGCGCCCTGCAGCGCCTCTGGCCCTCTGCGCCGCGCCTCCTGGAGGCGCGCGATGACCTCTTCGTGCGAGGTGCTGCGCTCGACCTGTCCCCTCTCGATCTCGGCGACGAGCCGTCGGGCGGCGTCCACCGTCTCGAGCAGCAGCGAGACGACAGGCGTGGTGAGGGGGAGATCTCCGCGGCAGAGCGCCTCGATGACGTCCTCCGCGGCGTGCCCGAGATCGCTCAGGCAGCCGAGGCCCACCGAGCCGGCGCTCCCCTTGAGCGTATGGGTGGCGCGGAAGACGCGCTGGAGCACGTCGTGGACGTCGGATCCGGTCTCGAGCTGCAGCAGCGCGCGCTCGATCTCGTCGAGGATCTCGTGCGCCTCCGCCATGAACGTGTGGAGCAGCTCGTCGCGCTCTCTATCCATGCTGCTCACAGAGGCCATGCGGCTCACAGGGGCCATGCGGCTCACAGGGCCTGGATGGAGATGGCGCCGTCGTGCGTCCGGAAGACGATCTTGCGCCCCCGGTTGCCGCCCGTATCCAGCTGGGCGATCCGGATCCCCGCCACGCGCAGGAACCCGAGGCCCGCATCGACGTTTTGGGCGCCGAGGTGGGTGCCGCGCTCCCGGAACGCGGAGATGAGGCAGGCGCCCCCGACGACGCGCGCTTGCAGCGCCCGGCTGGAGGCCCCGAGATCCATGAGCTGCTCGAGCAGACGCTGGCATGCGATATCGGCGAAGCGGACCGACGCCATCCCCGCGCTCGGGCACCCCGGAAGCACGTAATGGTTCATCCCGCCGACGCCGGTAGTCGGGTCCCAGAGGCAGATCGCCACGCAGGACCCAACGATGGTGGTCACCGAGGTCGGCTCGGGCGAGACGAACAGCTGGCCCGGCATGACGTGGTGCGACTTTGTCGGCAGCGAGCGCCAGCTGGGCGGCCCGATGGATAGAGACTGTGTCGTGGAGTCAGGCGGCCTCGTCCTGTCCTCTCCGCCGACATCGTCGTGGGGAGGCCCGGCTCGATCGGCGTCGCCGGAAGGCGCGCGGTGCGCGTCCTCGGATGCCCTGACCGCTGAGTCAGTCGCCAAGGCAGTTCCTGACCTTTTCCAGGAGCTCCATCGTGTCGATGGGCTTGGTCACGAAATCGGAGCAGCCGCACCGGAATCCCTCTTCCATGTGCGCGACATCGCTCCGGCTCGTGACGAGCAGGATCGGCGTGCTGCGCGTCGCCTCGTCCGCGCGCAGCTGCCTGCATGCATCGAACCCGTTCACGCGCGGCATGACGACGTCGAGGAGAATGAGATCGGGCCGCTGCTCCATGGCCACGGCGACGCCCTGGCCGCCGTCGTTCGCCGTGATGAGGTCGTAGTGCTCGCGCAGCGCCATCTGTTCGATGCGCAGGATGGTCTGAGAATCGTCGACCAGCAGGATCTTCTTCCGAGGCACCGTTGCACCCCCCTCGAGCGGATTCAGCGGCAGCGGCCGCGGCCGTGCCCTCACGCAGGGTAAGGAGACTCCCCCTCCTCCACCTGCGTAAAGCACCTGCGCACAGGGCGTTCCCCCCCTGAGCAGCAACACCTTACCACGAGGGTTTGTAGAAGCTCCACCCAGAATTTTCAACATGTACGCATCTGGTCGCTGTTGGTCGCGCTGATTTGCCGACGCGCCGGAGCCTCCATGAGGTCCGAGACGTCGCTTCCCGTGACCTTCAAGCGGGCAGGCACAGGAGCTGGTCGACCCGCAGCTGGAGCGCGCAAGCGCGATCGGATACGCCGTCTCCGCGGCGACGGCGCGTGTGCGCGGAACCGGCGCACGAGCTCCGCAACAGGGAGCTCATGGAGGTCGAAGACAGGGGGAAGGGAGGCAGTAGGGAGAGAGGTGGCAGGGAGGCGAGGGATGTGCGCCCGAGCGCGCAGCCTGCCTGCAGGAGCGATCCGCGGGAGCATCCGGGCGTCGAGCTGAGGGCAGATCATCGTCCACCTGGTCGACCGCTCCCCGCGTCGCCGGACACGGGGGAGAGGACGAAGACTCTCTGCGTCCTCTGACTCTGCACCTCGATGGCGCAGATCCTGTGTGTTCGAATTCTCCCCCATCACGGAGCCAGGGGTGAGCTTGATGAAGGCCCTATTGGGTTCTGCCGACGGCCGTCAAGCGCCCGGGGGGCGCGCGGGAGGAAGTGGGAAACAGCTCCGTTCGAGCTCGGCCGATGGTCCGGCCGCTCGAGAAGCGGGTGAGGCAGAACCTGCAGCGGATCGCCGCGCGCTCGCGTACACTCCGGGCGCTCGGCATGGATCGGCCCGTCCACGGGGACAGCAGGGCGCAGCAGGCAGACGTCGCGGGCGCGCTCGCGGATCGCGCCTTCGGTGCGCTCGGCGTCCTGCTCCGCGGCTTCGAAGAGGCGGCCGAGCGCGACGGGCCGGACGCGCTCGAGGGCGCGCTCGCTCGCGGCCCGGAGCACCTCTACGGCGGGCTGCTCACCGCGCTCCTCCGGCTCGCGTTCCTGCTCCACGCCGAGGCGCGCGGGCTGCTGCCGGTCGACGACCCGCGCTACGCGGCGCACCTCGGCGTGCACGCGCTGTTCCGGGAGCTCGCGGCGGAGCACGCCGCGCGCCCGGCCGCGATGCGGCGGCGCTCCGGCGCGTGGGCGCGGCTCCTCGCGCTGTTCCGCGCCGTCTTTCACGGGCTCGGCCGCCCCGAGCTGACCCTGCCGGCGCGGCGCGGGCAGCTCTTCGACCCCGAGCGCTACCCGTTCCTGGAGCGGGCGGGGCCCGGCGCGCCGCCTCTGGACGACGCCGCGGTGCACGCGGTGCTCGAGCGGCTCCTCGTGCTCGACGGGCGGCCGCTGTCGTACCGGTCGCTCGACGTCGAGCAGCTCGGCGGCCTCTACGAGGCGCTCATGGGCTACCGGGTCGAGCGCGCCGCCGGGCCGACGGTGTGCCTCCGGCCCGAGCGGGTCTGGGTGAGCGCGGCCGAGGCGCTCGCGCAGCCGAGGGCGCGGCGGGCGGCGTGGCTCGCCGAGCGGGCGGGGCTCTCGCGGCGCGAGGCGAAGCGGCTCGGCGAAGCGCTCGTCGCCGCCGGGACCGAGGCCGAGGTCCTCGGGGCGCTGGGACCGCTGCGCGCCAGGGACACCGAGGTGCTCGCGGCGGGGCGGCTCTTCCTCCAGCCCGGCGCCGAGCGGCGGCGGACGAGCTCCCATTACACCCCGAGGAGCCTGTCCGCGCCCATCGTCGCCCGGACGCTCGAGCCCCTGCTCCGGCAGCTGGGCGAGGAGCCGCCGTCGGCGCGGCTCCTCGGGCTCGCGATCTGCGACCCGGCGATGGGGTCGGGCGCCTTTCTCCTGGAGGCGTGCCGGTACCTGGCCGACCAGGTGGTCGCCGCCTGGGCCCGCGAGGCGGCGGCCGGCGACGCGGCCGCGGCGGAGCGGCTCGCCCGCGGGCGAGAGGACGCCGTGGGCGAGGCGCGGCGGCTCGTGGCGCGGCGCTGCCTGTACGGCGCCGACAAGAACCCCTTCGCCGTGAGCCTGGCGCGGCTGTCGCTCTGGCTCGTGACGCGCGCGCGGGACGAGCCGTTCACGTTCGTCGATCACGCCCTCCGCCACGGCGACTCGCTGGTCGGGCTCGATCTCGCCCAGCTGCGCGGCTTCCACTGGAAGCCCGCCGCGCCTGTGCCGCCGCTCTGCGACGCGATCGACGCCGCGCTGGAGCGGGCGCTCGCGCTGCGGCGAGCGCTCGCCGCGCCGCCGCCGGGCGGGGATGGCGGCGCCGCGCGCGGGCGGGAGCGGCTCGCGCGGGAGGCGGACGAGGCGATCGGCCGGGAGCGGCTCGCGCGGGAGGCGGACGAGGCGATCGGCCGGGCGCGGCTCCTCGGCGACCTCGTGGTGGGGGCGTTCTTCGCGTACGAGAAGGACCGGGACCGGCTGAGGGAGCGCGACCGGCGGGCGCGGCTCGCGATCGCGTGGCTGCGCGGCGGGGGGCCGCCCCCGGAGGAGCTCCTGACCATGCAGCGGGCGCTCCGGGAGGGCGCGCCGGGCGGGGCGCCGCCGCTGCCGGCGTTCCACTGGGCGCTGGAGTTCCCCGAGGTGTTCCAGGACGCGCGCCCGGGCGGGCCGGGCGTCCAGGACGCGCGCCCGGGCGGGCCGGGCGGCGATCGCGCGCCGGGCCCGGCGCGGCTCGACGCGTTCGTCGGGAACCCGCCGTTCCTCGGGGGAAAGCGGATCTCGACGGATCACGGGGACGTCTACGCCGCGTGGCTCGAGCAGCTGCACGGCGCCACGAAGAACACCGATCTCGCCGCCCACTTCTTCCGCCGCGCGGCCGCGCTGCTCGGGGGCCGCGGCACGGTGGGGCTCATCGCCACGAACACGATAGCCCAGGGCGACACCCGGCGATCCGGCCTGCAGCCGCTCGTCGAGGCGGGGCGGGCGGTCATCTACCACGCGGTGCGCAGCGTCCCGTGGCCCGGGGACGCGGCCGTCCACGTCGCCGTCGTGCACCTCGCCGTGGGCATGTCGCCGGCCGACGGGGTCCCGCCGCCCCGGCTCGACGGCGTCCCTGTCCGCCACATCAACTCCCACCTTCGCGCGATGCCCGAGCGGCCCGACCCGAGGCCGCTTCAGGCCAGCCGGGATCTCTGCTTCATCGGCTGCTTCCTCCGCGGCGACGGCTTCGTCCTCACCGACGGCGAGGCGCGGGCGCTGTCCGCGGGCGACCCGGCGGCCGGCGAGGTGCTCCGCCCTTTCCTCGGCGGCGAGGAGGTCAACTCGTCGCCTTCGCACAGCCCGCACCGCCACGTCATCGACTTCGGCGAGCGCGGGCTCGATGACGCGGCGCGGTGGCCGGCGCTCCTGTCGATCGTGCGGAGCCGGGTCAAGCCGGCGCGGGATCGCCTGAAGCTCACCGGGATCGACGCGGGCCACCGGGCGCGATGGTGGCAGTTCGCCAACCCCCGGCCGGAGCTCCGGCGCAGGGTCGCGCCGCTCGCGCGGTGCCTCGTCGCGGCGCGGGTGACGAAGCACCTGTGCTTCGCGTTCCAGCCCGCGGGGCGGACGTTCTCGGACCAGCTGTGCGTGTTCGCCATCGACGATTACGCGCGCTTCGCGGTCCTCCAGTCGCGAGCCCACGAGTCGTGGGCGCGCCTGCTCTCCTCGACGATGGGAGAGGGCCTGCGGTACGCGCCGTCGGACTGCGTGGAGACGTTCCCCTTCCCTCGCCCGGAGCACCTCGCGGCGGGCGGGCCCCTCGACACCGCCGGCGAGCGCCTTTACACGGCGCGCGCCCGGCTGATGGTCGAGCTGGGAGAGGGCCTGACCGCGATGTACAACCTCCTCAAGGACCCTGCGTGCGCGCGGCCTGGCGTCGTCGAGCTCCGCCGGCTCCACGAGGAGATGGACCGCGCCGTGCTCGCCGCGTACGGGTTCGACGACATCGAGGTGCCGCCGTACGCCGCGCCGGTCACGCCCGGCGAGCGGAGCGCGGCGGGCGCCTTCGAAGATCGGGTGATCGACCGGCTCTTCGCGCTGAACGAGGCGCGGGCCGACGAGGAGGAGCGGCGGCGCGGAGAGGCCGAGCGGCGCGGCCCGGGGCCCGGCAAGCGGCCGCGGGCGTCGGGGCAGAAGGCCCCCGATGGGGGGTAGTTACGCGCGGCCGTCGATCGTCACGATCGAGCCGTCCGGCCGGTGGGTGAGCTCCACGACCTTCACGCTGCGCAGGGGCGTCTTGCCGCCGGAGAGCTCGCAGTCGTGATAGAAGAGCCACCACTTGCCGCCGAAGTTCACGATGGAGTGGTGCGTCGTCCACCCCAGCACCGGGGTGAGCACGACGCCCTGGTAGGTGAAGGGGCCGTACGGGTTGTCGCCCGTGGCGTACACGAGGAGGTGCGTGTCGCCGGTGGAGTACGACAGATAGTATTTGCCGTCGTGCTTGTGCATCCACGCCGCCTCGAAGAAGCGGCGCGCGTGGTCCGTTTGCAGGAGGGGCTCGCCCCTCGCGTCCAGGATGCGGATCTCGCGCGGCGTCTCGCCGAACTGGAGCATGTCGTCGCCGAGGCGCGCCACGCGCGGGCCGATGGCGGGCTTCGCCTCCGTGGGCTCGGGCGGCACGGTGGGGTCGTACTTCCCGCTCTGCCAGCGTTGCAGCTGCCCGCCCCAGAGGCCGCCGAAGTACATGTAGTGCGCGCCGTCGTCGTCCTGGAAGGTGGAGCAGTCGATGCTGTAGCTGCCCCGCATCGGCTCAGGCTCCGGCTTGAACGGCCCCTCCGGCCGCTTGCTGGTGGCCACCCCGATGCGGAAGATGCCGTCCCGGTCCTTGATCGGGAAATACAGATAGTAGGTGCCGTCCTTGTGCGCCGCGTCGCCGGACCACAGCTGTCGCCCCGCCCAGGGGATGTCCTTGAGGTCGAGCGCCACCCCGTGGTCCGTCACCTCGCCGGGGATGCTCGCCATGGAGAGGACGTGGTAGTCCCGCATGTCGAAGTGATCCCCGTTGTCGTTCTCGGGGATGCCGCTGTCGACGTCGTGCGACGGGTAGATGTACACGCGGCCCTCGAAGACGTGGGCGCGCGGGTCCGCGGTGTAGATGTGGGAGACCAGGGGCTTCGGTCGCGACATGCCGCTCCGTGGGGTGGTGAGGGGCTCAGCTCAGCCGCGCCGGTCGTGGGACGGCGCCGCGGCGTGCGTCTCGAGCGCGTCGAGCAGCGTGGCGCGCCCCGCGAACGCGGGCTTGAGCTGAGTGGGCTCGCCCCTCTACCATCGCATCAGAAATTCCGCCAGGGATCATCGAGCCGGCGCCCGCCCGGGCCCGGCGCCGCCAGGCCTCGCCACAGGTAGGCCCGCGTCTCCTCGGCGAGGCGCGCGGGCGTCGCGATGCCGTCGACCCGCGTCCAGCGCCCCTCGGACGCGCGGCCGATGAGCGTGATCGGGGTGTGCTGCTCCTTGACGGGCGCGCGCCCGCCGAGCGCGTCGAGCACCCGGCTCACGCGCTCGCGCTTGCCGGTCAGGAACACCCAGCCCGGCCGCCGGCCGAATTTCTCCGCGTATCCCTTCAGCCGCTCCGGCGTGTCCGTGGCGGGGTCGAGCGAGATGGAGACGAGCCGCACGTCGCGCTCCAGCGCGTCGCCGAGCTCGGCCTGGAGCCGGCCGAAGATGGCCGTCATCGGCGAGCAGATCGTCGTGCAGGTGGTGAAGACGAAGTTCACCACGAGCACGCGATCCTTCGCGAGATCGCGGAGGCGGACCGGCGCGCCGTCCTGATCGACGAGCTCCTCGTCCGGCACCACGACCCCCGGCGCCGGGGCCGTCCGCACCGCCGCGGCGCCCTGCGCCGGGAGCGACGGATCCCGATCGGCGCCCGCGCCCACCGGGTCGCTCGCGCGACCGCACGAGGCGGCGGCGAGCGCGCCGGCGAGGAGCAAGGCGTTCGGCACGGAGAGCGAGAGAGATCGCATATCGGCCTCACTGCGGGCGTCGCCCCGTCGGGGCCCGCGAGGGGGCGCTCGCGCCGAGCGCCCGGGGTGTTCGTGCGCCGTCGCTCGACGAGCGAAGAGCGGGCGCGCCGCGGCGGCGGCGCCCCTCCTCGATGACCGCTCGATGGGCGATCGACGGCTGGTCGGCGGACAACGCACTTTGTCGCGCGATCCCCGGAGGTCAAGAGTCTTCGCCGGCGGGCGCGCGCGCTCGCGTCAGCGAGGCGAGGCCACGGCGCCCCGGCCGTCAAAAATCGACGCAGACGGGCTCGTCGATCCGCAGCACGGACTCCTGATCGAAGCGCGCCTTGTACTCCTCGCGGATGGACTCGATGCTGTCCGAGGCGGCCTGGCTGCCGTCGTGGAGGAGCATGATCAGCCGGCTGTCCTCGCGGATCAGCTCCTCCGTCGTCGCGAGGTACTGGCCGTCGACGTCGAACTGCGTGAGCCCGTCCCGGAAGCGCGGGGTCACGACCGTATCGACGAACTCCTGCCATTCCTCCTGCGTGACGTCGGGCTCGTCGAACCGATCCATCCCGAAGAAGAGCTCGGTGCGGATCATCGGCGCCCCGGTGTCGCAGGTCGCCTCGGGCGCCGGCGGCGGGCTGTCCTCCGCCGCGGCGCTGCCGCAGCCGGCGGTCGCGAGGAGCACGGCGAGGAGGGCGCGCGGGATCGATCGGTCGGGCATGGATGCTTCCTCCGAGGTGAGGGCGTGCGACCCGCACGTTATCACGGCCGGCGCGGCGGATTAGCTGAGGTTGTACGCGACCATCGCGATGCCCGCCGCGATGAGGACGATGCCGCCGATCTGCACCGCCGTGAGGGTCTCGCGCAGGTAGTAGACGGAGAAGACCGAGATGATCAGGAAGCCGCCCGAGGACATGATCGGATAGGCGACCGACAGGTTGATGCGCTTCAGCGCCAGGACGTAGAACAGGATGTTCGACGCGAAGAGCACGAGCCCGAGCACGAGGTGGTAGTTCGTCGCGAGCGCGAGCGCCTTGTCGACGAGCGACAGGCCCTCCATCGGCGGGACGCGCCGCGAGGCGAGCTTCATGAGGATGTTCGCGGTCGCGTTGAAGAGGAGGGCGATGATGAGGAAGAGGTAACCTTGAGCCATGTCTCTGGTGCGGCGAGCGCCGGCGGCCCGCCATTCCCGGGAGACCTCTGGCGCAGCGGCCGGCATGGATCAACCGTGAAGCGCGCAAGCCTTCATCGCCCAAGGTTCGGTGAGCCCTCAGGCGGCTCCTGACGGCGAAATCGACGTGGTCGGTCGCCTGCCTCGGTGCGAGACTGCCGCCCGCCATGAGCTCCGAACGCCTGGAGACGCCGTTCGCGCCGACGATCGCCGCGGTCGGGACGGCGCTGCCGCCGCACTACGCAACGCAGGACGAGACGTGCGCGGGGCTGCGCCGGCTCTGGGCGGGCAAGGGCGACGCGCTCGCGCTCGTCGAGCGGGTCCGGCGGTCGATCGAGGTGCGGGGGCGGCACCTCGCGCTGCCGACCGACGCCTATTATGCGCCCTCGACGTTCGCCGAGCAGAACGGCCGGTGGAGCGCGTGCGCGGTGGAGCTCGGCGAGCGCGCCTGTCGCGCCGCGCTCGATCGGGCGGGCCTCCGGCCCGAGGACGTCGATCACATCATGTTCGTCTCGGTCACGGGCATCTCGGCGCCCAGCCTCGACGCCCGGCTCGTCAACCGGCTCGGCTTCCGGCGCGACATCAAGCGCACGCCCGTCTTCGGCCTCGGGTGCGTGGCCGGCGTGGCCGGCGTCGGGCGCGTCACCGACACGCTGCGCGCCTTCCCGGGGCAGACGTCGCTGCTCCTGTCGGTCGAGCTCTGCTCGCTCACGCTGCAGCGCGACGACACCTCGGCGGCGAACGTCATCGCCGCGCAGCTCTTCGCCGACGGCGCCGCCGCCGTCGTGGCGCGCGGCGCGCAGGCGGCACGAAAGAGCGGCCGGACCGGCGGCGCGGCGGTGCTCGACGCGCAGGCCGTCTTCTACCCGGAGACCGAGCACATCATGGGGTGGGACGTCGTGGACACCGGCTTCCGGGTCGTCCTCTCCGCCGGCGTCCCGGCGCTCGTGCGCGAGCACGTGCGGCGCGACGTCGACGCGTTCCTCGCGCGGCACCGCCTGTCGCGGGGCGACGTCCGCCACTGGATCGTCCACACCGGCGGGCCGAAGGTGCTCGAGGCGATCACCGAGACGCTCGAGCTGCCCGAGGACGCGCTCGCCCGCTCGTGGCGCTCGCTGCGCGAGATCGGCAACGTCTCCTCCGCCTCGGTGCTGTTCGTGCTGCGCGACGTCCTCGAAGAGGCGGACGTCCGGCCCGGCGACTACGGCGTGATGATGGCCTTCGGCCCCGGCTTCTGCTCGGAGATCGCGCTGCTGCGATGGTGACCTCGGCGCAGCTCTACCTCGCCTTCCTCGGCGCCGTGGCCGTCGAGCGGCTCGCCGAGCTCGTCATCTCGCGCCGCAACGCGCGGCGCGCCTTCGCGAAGGGCGGCGTCGAGGTCGGGCAGGCGCACTTCCGGGTGATGGCGCTGATGCACACCGCCTTCCTCGCGGCGTGCGCGCTCGAGGTCGACGCGCTCGACCGGCCGTTCCCCGGGCTCGTCGGGTTCGCGGCGCTCGCGGCCGCGCTGCTCGCGCAGGCGATGCGGTACTGGGTCATCGCCACGCTGGGCGAGCAGTGGAACGTCCGGATCATCGTCGTCCCCGGCGCGGCGCCGGTCTCCGGCGGCCCGTACCGCTACCTGCGCCACCCGAACTACGCCGCCGTGATCGTCGAGATGGTCGCGATCCCGATGATCCACGGCGCGTGGCTGACCGCGCTCGTCTTCAGCGCCCTCAACGCGCTCGTGCTCTCGGTGCGCATCCGCGCCGAGGAGGCGGCGCTCGGGCCGTCGTACGCGGCGGAGATGGGCGGCCTGCCGCGGCTCGTGCCGGGCCGCCGCCCCGCGCCGGAGCGCCCCTCGGCGCCGTGAGCGCGCGGTCCGACATCGCCGACATCGCCGTGGTCGGCGGGGGGCCGGCGGGCCTCGCCGTCGCGATCGGCTGCGCGCAGCGGGGCCACGACGTGCTCGTCCTGGATCAGGCCGCGTGGCCGATCGACAAGGCGTGCGGCGAGGGCGTGATGCCCGAGGGCTGCCGCGCGCTCGAGGCGCTCGGCGTCCTGTCCGAGCTCGATCCGGCCGAGCGGGCGCCGATCGAGGGCATCCGGTACCTGCGGCCGGACGGGCTGCGCGTCGAGGCGCCGCTGCCGGCGCCCGGGGGGCTCGGCGTGCGCCGCATCGCGCTGTCGGCGGCGCTCTCGGCGCGGGCGCGCGCGGCCGGCGCGCGGCTCGCGGCGGGCGAGCCGCTGGTCGCGGTCGAGCGGACGCCCGCCGGCGCGCGGCTGGTCACGCGGCGGGGTGCGGTCGAGGCGCGGTACGTGGTCGGCGCGGACGGGCTCGGCTCGCGCGTGCGCCGCGCGCTCGGCTGGGACGCGCCGCCCGCGGGGCCGCGGCGGCTCGGCCTGCGCCAGCATTTCCGGTGCGCGCCGTGGTCGTCGTTCGTCGAGGTGCACCTCGGCGACGGGGTCGAGGCGTACGTGACGCCCGCTGGCCCGCAGCGCGTCGGCGTCGCGTTCCTGTGGGACGGCGATCGCCTCGAGGGGCGCGCGTCGACCGAGCGCCTCGTACGCCGCTTCCCGGCGCTGGCCGAGCGGCTCGCGGGCGCGCCGGTCGACTCGACGGCGCGGGGCAGCGGCCCGCTCGAGCGCGCGTCGTCGCGGCTCCACGACGACCGCTTCGTGCTGGTCGGCGACGCGGCGGGCTACATCGACGCCATCACCGGCGAGGGGATCTCGCTCGCGCTCGTCGGCGCGGCCGCGCTGTCGACCGCGCTCGACGCGGCCCTGCGCGGCGGCGGCGCGGCCCCGCTCGCGGCCTATGCCCGCGTGTTCCGGCAGGCCTTCCTGCGCTACGCGGTGGCGACGCGGGCGGTGCTCTTCATCGCGCGGCGCCCGCGCCTCCGCGACGGGCTCCTGTCCGCGCTCGCGCTCGCGCCCGGGCTCTTCCGGCACGCGGTCGGCGCGGTGCTGCGCCCGCGCTGAGCCCGGCGGCGCTCGGAGGCGTCGCACGGGTCGGCCCCGGCGCGCTCCAGCACAGCAATCACAGCGGAATATTTCACCATCACCGCATCCATCGACGAGCGCGCGCACCGGGCCGCGAGGCGAAGGCCCTATGTACGATCATGGCATAACGAGCGCGCATGCTGACCATCGCTTGCGCGCGCTGCCGCTGTTCGAGAACGGCTCGTCGTGCGCCCACCACATATCTGCTCAAAGAAGGTTGTGAACAACCTGTGCGCCGGTTGCGCGCCGCAGCTCCGGCTGATAGCCTGGAATTGAATACACCGCATACCATCTTGGCGAGTGACGACAAAGAGGAGCGACGGCCGTTGGACGGCACGCGTGCTCGATGTTCGGCGCCATGCAGCAGCATCTCCCACCGAGGAGCGACGGGCGGCGGACGGCGCATACCGCATGAAGCCGCGCTCTCCTGCGTGCAGCGGCCGGCTTCGATCGGGTAGATACGGCTCTCGATCTCGCCCTGATGGGTTGCCCGTGCCTCTCGATCCTCGAGTGGCCACCATCCCGCCGACCAGCGCAGCGGCGTCGTCCGCGATGGTGGTCTCTGAGGATCCGTGCAAAGGAGCCTTGAATGCATCGTTCACCCGCGAGATGGGCGCCCATCGCCTTCGCTGTCACGGCCGCCTGTCTGCTCGGAAGCCGAGCGTCCGCGCACGAGCCGGAGTGTGCGGGAGATCCGCCGGACAGAGACGCGGTCCTCGACTGGAACGCCGTCGCTCTGGACGCGGTCGCCAGAGACTACAGCGACCCCTCCAGGAGGCCGCCGGAGCAGGAAGGGCCCACGCGCGCCTCACGCGCGCTCGCGATCGTCCACGCGGCGATCTACGACGCCGCGAACTCGATTGTGCCGCGGTACGAGCCGTACATCGTCCATACCCGCGCGCCGGACGCATCCGTCGATGCGGCGGTGGCCACGGCGGCCCACCGCACGCTGACGGCGCTCTACCCGCGTCAGACGGCCGCGCTCGACGCCGCGCTCGACGCGTACCTGGCGGAGATCCCGGCGAGCGACGCCAAGGGGGACGGCATCGTGCTTGGCAACGATGTCGCCGAAGACATCCTCGCGGCGCGGGCGCGCGACGGGGCAGACGCCCCGATGCCTTACACCCCACGCTATGCGCCCGGCGACCATCGCGTCGATCCTCTCCACCCCGATCAGGGGTTCCTGACCCCCAGATGGGGGGAGGTGACGCCGTTCGCCATCGAGAGCGGCGACCAGTTCCGCGCTCCGCCCCCGCCGTCGCTGCGGAGCCTCTCGTATGCGTTGAGCTTCTACGAGCTCTTCGCGCTGGGCGGCGATGGCGAGAGCACCCCGACCCTGCGGACTCCGGAGCAGACCGTCATCGGGATCTTCTGGTCGTACGACGAGGCCCCGCGCATCGGGGTGGTGCCGCGGCTCTTCGGCCAGATCGCGCGGGTCGTCGCGGTGCAGGAGCACAACTCGGAGATAGAGAACGCCCGTTACTTCGCGCTGGTGAGCTTCGCCCTGGCCGACGCCGCCATCGCCACATGGGACACGAAGTACCACTACAACCACTGGCGGCCGATCATCGGGATCCGTCGGGCCAACATCGATGAAAACCCGCTCACGGTACAGGACAAGCATTGGACGCCCCTCGCGTCCCCCGGCAGCAACGGGGGCCCGCTGCACGAGACCCCGGCGTTCCCGTCGTACGTCTCCGGACACGCGAGCCTCGGGGCTGCCACGTTCCAGGTGCTGGCCCGTTATTATGGCACGCATCACGTACCCTTCTGCGTCGTATCCGACGAGTACAACGGAAGAACGACGGACGCCCGGGGCGACGTCCGCCCCAGGCTCCGGCGCTGCTATTCCGGCTTCCGCGAGGCGACTCAGGAGGTCGCCATCAGCCGCATCTACCTGGGTGTCCACTGGAGGTTCGACGCGATGAACGGGCTCCGCCTGGGCAGGAACGTCGGAGACGCGGTCTTCGACGGGGCCCTCCAGCCGCTCGATTGAGGGCTTCGCCGGGGAGCGTCCGGCGAACGGCCGGCCGCTCCTCTCGGCGGGCGCGTCCCCGGTCCGGGCCCCGTTCGGCCTGCTTGCCCGCGCGCCGTGACCGCGGTGCGCCGCCGAGCGGAGGGAACCGGGTCTGTGCCGGGCACGTCCGCCACCGCCCCGCGCACGCGAGCGAGCCCAACCCGCCTCGGACCCGGCGCGCGCCTTGTGGGACCAGGACCGCTCGGATAGGCTCCCGCCGCTCAGCGCACCGGCGCGAGGAGGATGGATCCGGATGATCCGGCGAAAAGGAGCCTGCCAAGTGCAATTGCCTGCTTTGGGTGTCGCAGCCGTGAGCGCGGAGGGAAGCGCCGGGGCCGCCCCTTCGCTGCCCGTCCGGGCCGGGGGCGTCGGACGCCGCCTCGTCGCGCTGCTCGCGCCCGCGCTCCTCGTCGGGTGCGGTTACACCGAGTTCGAGATGAAGGCCCAGCTCGATCGGTCCGAGCGCCTCCAGCGCGAGCTGCAGACGAGCCAGCAGCGCGTCCGCCAGCTCGAGCAGGACGTCGCGCGCGGGGGCGCCGCGGCGCCGCCGCGGGAAGATCCGCTCTCCGCGGAGGGCATCGATCTCGGCACCGGGCCGGGCGCGGGGGCGCAGCGCGGCGAGGCGGCCGGGGCTCGCCCGCCGTCCGACCGCGAGAGCGGCGTCTTGAGGGCGTTCCTCCCGGTCGCCGCTGGGGACGTCACGGTCGCGCCGCGCGACGGCCGCGTGGCGATCTCGATCCCGACCCGGGTCCTGTTCAAGGGGAACCGCGACGCGCTCTCCCCGGCGGGCGAGAAGATCCTGCGGGACATCGCCGCGATCATCCGCGGCAACGAGCCGCTCAAGGGCCTCGATTACCAGGTCGTCGGCCACACCGCGGCCGGCGCGCCGGGCGTGGCGCCGGGCGTGGCGTGGCGCAACGGCTGGGACGTGACGGTCGCCCAGGCGCGCGCCGTGCTGCTGTTCCTCGCGCAGCCCAAGGAGGCTGGCCTGCCCGTCGCGCGCTTGAGCCTGGCGAGCTTCGCCGACCTGCCGCCTGCCGACGCGGCCGGCGGCGCGCCCGCGCAGCCGGCGGATCCGCGCCTGGAGATCGTGGTGGAGGGGGCGGCGCAGATCGCGGAGAGGCCGGCCGGCGAGGCTCGCCCGGCTGGCGCGACCCCGGCTGGCGCGGCCCCGGCTGGCGCGGCCCCGGCTGGCGCGGCCCCGGCTGGCGCGGCCCCGGCGGGTGCGACCCCGGCGGGCGCGGCCCCGGCGGGCGCGGCCCCGGCGGGCGCGGCTCGCCCGGGCGGTGCGACCCGCCCGGCTGGCGAGGCCCGCCCGGCTGGCGAGGCCCGCCCGGCGACCGGCACGAAGGGCGGGGACGACACGTATCCGTGAGAGCGACGCGAGGGCTGCCGCGGCCGTCCGGCCGCAGCCCGCCCGTCACGCGCCGCGCAGCGCCTCGACCCTCCTCCTGAGCGCCCCGGCGTCGCCGAGCTCGCCCAGCATCGCGCGCACCGCCTCCGGCGCGGCGGCCGCCACGGCGTCGTGGACCCGCGCCCGCAGCCGCCGCCCGCTCGCGACGAGGTACGCGGCCGCGAGCGCCGCGGCGACCTCGCCGTCGGCGCCGCCGCGCTGGAGGAGCGACCCGGCCAGCGCGCAGAGCGCCTCGATCGCCTTGGCCACCTGCGCGCCGTAGATCGGGTGGGCCGAGTCGACGCCCTGCTCGTGGCACGCCGCGAGGCATCGCGCCGTGCTGGTGAGCCGGCCGATGTCGGTCGGCTCCCCGCGCTCCCAGAGCCCGGACGCGAGCTGCTCCTCGAACATGCGCCCGAGGCCGGCGCCCTCGGGCTCGGTCCCGCCGGGCGCAGCGCCCGGCGCCGGCGCGGGGGGCGCTCCCGGCCCAGAGCCGTGCTGCTGGCCCGCGGGTCCGCCCCGCGCCGCCGCGCTGGCCGGGGCCGCGGCGCGCGGCGGGCCGGCCGCGGCGCTCGGCTGGAAGAGCTGCTTCGCGCGCGACAGCAGGCCGCGGGCGGCCGGCGCCGGGCTGCTCTCTGCAGCCCTGGGCGCCGGCGCCGACATGGCCATGGGCGCGGGCGCCGAGACCCTGGCCTTCACGAAGGGACTGGCCTTCATGGAGGGACCGCCGACCATCGGACCGCCCATCGCGGCGAACGCGGCCGCCGGCGCCGCCGGGCCGCGGCGGCTCATCCCCCACCCCGCCGGAGCGCTCACCGGCACCGGCCTCGCCTCGGGCTGCCCGTGGGCCCGCCGGTCGCCCGTGCGCCGCTCGATCACCACGAACGACGCATGCTTCGAGGCGACCCGGTGCCGGACCGCGAGGTCCACGATCCGCTTCCGCATCGCCTCCGCGCGCTTGCCCGACAGCCCGCGCTCCGACGCCTCGAGCTCCCGCACGCGCGCGCCCGCCCACAGCGCCTCGAGCCCGGGCCGCGACGCCTCCGCCTCGAGCTCGATCGGCACCTCGAGGAGGAAGCGCTCTCCGCGCAGGCTCCCGCGCAGCTCCACGCGCCCCACCCCCGGTCGCTCGTAGCGGCCGTAGAGCACCCACGGCTCGCCGTCGACAAGCGCCGGGAGCTCGGCCGGCGAGAGCTCGCCCACGTCGACGCCCTCGAAGCGCGCCTCGAGCCCGGTCACCCGCATCGCCGTCGCCCGCGCGAACTGCGCCGTCACCTTCTCGTCGATGCGCTCGCCCGGGTGGATGAACTCCGCGGCCCCCTGCGTCCGGCGCGCGAGATCGTTCACGAGCAGGTCGCTCACGTTCGTCCCGATCCCGAACGTGTAGACCCGCACCCCCTGGCCCTGCTCGGCGACCCGGTCGACGATCTCGGCCTCGTTGCCCACCTGGCCGTCGGTCAGCAGCACGACCACGCGGTCCCGCGCGTTCAGGACCACGCGGTCCCGCTCCTTGTCGCCGAGCATGCCCGCGGCCACGAGCAGCGGCTGCAGCATCTCGGTGCCGCCGGACGCGACGAGGCCCTCGACGAACGCGTCCGCGGCCTCGAGAGTCCGCTGCGTGAACGGGGCGAGCGACGGCTCCATCGCCCGGAACGTGTTGGAGAAGGCGATCACCCCGAACCGGTCCCCCTCGGCGAGGTGGCGGAGGCACAGGCGGAGCGCGCGCTTCGCCTGGTCGATCGACTCGCCCTGCATCGAGCCCGACACGTCGACAACGAACACGACGTCGCGCCGGGCGGACGACCGCTGCGCGTCGAACAGGTCCGGCACGACGGTGAGCGCGAAGGTCCCCTCCTTGCCGGCGGCCCGGTCGCAGACGAGGCCCGCCTGAACGCCCGGCGCGCCCGCGGCGATCAGCACGATGTCCCGATCGAGCGCGGCCTTGTCGCCCCGCAGCGACACCCGCTGTCGACCCCCTTCCTCGCGGCGCACGGCGAGCGCGTGCGAGGGGCTCTCGATCGCGACGTCGCGCCCGAGATCGAAGACGATGTCCACGGTGATGCCGTAGTCGACCCGCGCGATCTCGGGCGAGATGCGGTCGGCGTCGGGTACCTGATCGGTGGGCGCGTGGGCGCCGTGCGCGGTCCGCTCGCCCCCGGCCTTGCCGGGGATGTAGCGGGGCGCGACCAGGGTCGGGATCATGAGCCGCAGCGCCCCCTCGTCGGCCTGGAGCCGCTGCACGAACGCGACCTCGACGACCGTCTCCTCCCCGGGCAGGAGGTTTCCCACGCTGGCCGTGAACACGTTGCGCCGCTCCTCGTCGAGCAGCGCCGCGCCGTGGCCGGTGGCGACGGCCTCGTCGTAGGCCTGGAACGCCTCTTCCCGCTCCTTGACCTCCCCCTCGAGCCGCCGGCCGGCGCACTCCATGGCGAAGCCCGCGATGCTCGCCTCGCTCGGCAGCGGGAAGGTGTAGATCGCCTCGATCGGCCGGCGCTCCTCGTTCCGGTAGCGCTGCCGCACCACGAGCCGCGCCGCGCCGCCGAAGACCTCCCCGGAGAGGGAGACGCCGAGCAGCGGGACCGGGTGCCCCTCGGAGGAGCGTAGACACGAGCTCGGCGTCGCCGCCGGGAGCGAGGGATCGATGGAGGGGATCATCGCGAGCCTTTCGGGGCAAGGGTTGCGTAACGAGACTCGATATCGAGGGCGATGCGCCGCGAGCGCTCCGGCGCGTCGCCCCGCACGTGGAGCTCGACGCCGTCGGCGATCTCGACCCGCTCCCAGCGCGCGCCGCGCGGCGCTCCGGCGGCGGGGGTCGACGCCGCCTCCGCCGGGCCGGCGCAGGCGCCCGCCTGCGCGGGGGGCGGCGCCCCCGCGGCGATGCGCTCGATCTCGTCGAGGCCGGCGCCCGCGAGGCGCGCCTGGATCTCCTCGAGCGGCAGGTGCGCCTGCTGGAGGACCTTGATGGCGCGGAGCCGGACGAGGTGCTCGCGCCCGTAGGAGGTGTCCTTCCCGCGGAACTCGGGGGCCGGCAGCAGGCCGCGCTGCACGTAATACCGCACCGTGCGCGGCGCCACGCCCGCCTCGCCCGCGAGCTCGTCGAGCTTGTACGTCATCACGACGAGCATCCTGGATCGCGACACTTAGACTGTCAAGTAGACACTACAGCCGGTGCGCGCTTCGTGCCGCCGGTGTGTGTGGACGCCGACCGCCGGTCTCCGCCGCAAAGCTGCTTTCGTGGGCGGCCCAGGGAGAACCGGTGAGCCGCGCTTCGTACCCGCCGATGGCGTCGGTCGATGGACAGCGTCGGGAACCTGTGATGTCCTGACAAATTCGGCGCACCTCGGCCTTCGCGTGAAGGACCTGGTGCGGTGAGGGCATCAAGCGTTTCGTGGTGGAGAGATGAGGAGGTCCGCGGCTCACATGAAGCTTTCGAAATTCGCGCTCTTTGGGATGATCGCTCTCGCCGGGTGCTCCGCAGGAGAGGGAGGAACGGACGAGGAGGGCACGGGGCAGATCGAGCTGAACCTGATCGGCGCGGCGGCGTCGGGCAACGTGTACCGTCTGCGCGACGGGATCGTGATGGTGCAGGGCCCGCAGGACACGATCTTCTTCAACACCGAGGACGACCCGAACCGAGCTCGCCTGAGCGCGGACGTCCCGGCAGGCAGTTATTACACGTTCCTTCAGGAGGGCTGGCGGCTCGAGCGCCTGAACCTGGACAACACCATCGAGCCGGTACAGGCGCAGTTCCTCTCGCCGAACCCCCAGTGGTTCAACGTGTACGCCGACCAGAACACGCTGGTCCCGCTGCGCTTCCGGGTCGGTGGGGACGACGTGGTGCTCGACCGGGGCTCGTTCGACATCGTGATCGAGGTCGAGGAGGCGCCCTCCACGTCGACGCTATGCACCGACGACAGCGAGTGCGGGCCGGGCGGGACGTGCTGCCTGGCGGGCTTCGTCGGCACCTGCACGCAGCTCGGGGAGGGCGAGGCGTGCCCGCTGCCCGACCTCACCGTCTCCGCGGACGCGGCGCAGTTCAGCCTGAGCATCGGCCACGAGAGCTTCCCGGCGGACAGCTGCGCGATCGTGGAGGGCTGCGTGGGCGGGGCGGGCGACCGCCGCCTGATGCGCTTCTCGACCGAGACGCCGAACGTCGGCGAGGCGGACATGATCCTCGGCGATCCGACGGCCGTCGACGGCTTCGAGTACTCCGCGTGCCACGGCCACCACCATTTCGAGGGATACGCCCGGTACGAGCTCCTCGACGGCACCGGCGCGGTCGTCGCGACCGGCCACAAGCAGGCGTTCTGCCTGCTCGACAGCTCGCCGGTGGGCATCCCGGGGGCGCCGTCGACGTCGCGCTTCCACTGCGGCTTCCAGGGCATCCAGCGCGGCTGGAGCGACGTCTATAGCTCCGGCCTCGACTGCCAGTGGGTCGACATCACTGGCGTGAGCCCGGGGGACTATTTCCTCCGCATCACGATCAACGCCGATCGCACGCTGCCGGAGAGCGATTACGGCAACAACACGATCGAGGTCCCCGTGACCATCCCGGAGGAAGGCTCGACGGTGCCCGGGGATCCGCTCTCGCCCTGCTCCAACCCGCTGGGCGGCGAGTGGCGCGACTGCGGCTGGTCGATCGCGCCCGGCTACGAGGCCGTGGCGTGCGACCCGAACACGGTGATCACCGTGGGCTGCGGCTGCCCTGGCGGCACCTGCGCGAACGATCCGATGCTCCGGGTGTGCGACGGCGCCTCGGGGTGCACCGGCGAGGAGGCCCTGTCCTCGGTGGACGACGCGTGTGGCTACTGCCCGCAGACGCAGTTCGTCTGCCCGGAGAGCGGCGTCTACACGGTGCTCGTCGCTTCGTACGACGCGACGGCCGCGTTCACCTGCGACATCTCCGCCACCGTCGCGACCCCGTAAGCCGCGGCCTCGCGCGCGGTCCATCTCCTCCTCACGGTCCGCCCGCGCGCGTGCTACGAGAGCGCCGCGCGGGCGGCGGCGCGCTCGCGGGGCGGCGGAGGGCCGTCCCCCCGGGCGCGCCCCGCGTCCGGCCGCAGGAGACGCGATGCGCCCCATTCGAGACAGCGATTTGCCGCCCGTCAAGGAGCTCACCCGGGCGTTCTTCCGGGCGGTGAATCCGCACGTCGAGCCGGCCGAGTTCGAGGAGAAGTGGGAGGCCGCGCTGCGCTCGCCGATGCGGTTCATGCGGAGCTTCCCGCAGGCGTGGCACGTGGACCTGCTCGACGTCCCGCGGGCGCGGGTGCCCGGCGGCCGGTGCCTGTGCTTCGGCGACGCGCACCCCGACAATTTCGGGCTCATCACGTTCACGGTGGGCCCGCGCTACGTGTTCAACGATCTCGACGACGCGGGCCCCGGGCTCGCCGCGCTGGACGCGCTGCGGTACTTCACGGTGCTCCGGCTGCTGCTCGACGACCGGAAGGCGCTCGCCGAGCTCATGGAGCTTTACGAGGACATGCTCCAGGGCAACGAGCCCCTGCGCGAGCTCCCCGAGGCGCTGTACCCCGACGTCGCGGCCAGGGACGCGCGCCAGCTCGCGAAGTGGACCGAGGGCGAGGCGTTCCGGTTCGACGAGCCCTCGCTGAGGCTGTCGCGCGCGGAGGCGGGGACGGGCGAGCGGCTGCTCGAGGCGCTCGGGCGGTCCGGGCAGCTCTCGGACGTCGAGGTGCTCGCGCTCGCGCACCGGGACCGCGACGCGGGCGGCTCGGGGGGGCTCGAGCGGTACCTGATCCTCGGCCGCGAGCGGGGCGGAGAGCGGCGGCTGCGCCTCCTCGAGCTCAAGGAGACGACGCACGCGGCGACGAGCTGGAACAACTTCCTGCACGAGGACGAGGACCGGATCGAGCGGGTGAAGGCGTCGATATGGCGCGGCCTCGAGGTGCCGTTCTACCGGGAGGTGCAGGTCGGCAGGAGCGTGTACCTGCTCCGGGATCGCCTGGGCCGGGCCTCGGTGGACATCGAGGACCTGTCGAAGCGCGATCTCCGCGCGGTGCTGGAGGCGCAGGTGAGCATCCTCGCGCGGCAGCACGCGGAGGCGTTCGCGGGGCTCGACCTCGGCAAGCTCGACGACTGGCTGAGGGAGAGCCTCGATGTGACGGCGAAGCGGTGGCTCAAGGCGTACGAGCGGGCGCGGAGGCGGTGACGAGGCGACAGGCCGCCTCGCACGGCGCTCGGTGCTTCCTTGTCTCGGGAAAGGTGGATTGCGATGCGTCATCTCCTCGTGGTTCCGCTCGTGTGCGTGGTCTCCGGCGCGATCGCCTGCGGCGGCGGGGGTGAGCCTCGGCCCGCCCGGCCGGCGAGCGCCGTCGCCGGGCAGCCTCCCCCTGCGGCGCCGCCGGCCGATTCCGCGGCGCCGACCGCGGAGAGCGTCATCGAGGTCGGCGCGGACGCGCCGATGAAGACGCCTTCGGGCGCCTCGTACACCGCGCCCAAGGGCTGGACGGTGACGACCCGGGGCGGCGTGGTGATCCTCGCGGACGCGCAGCGCGAGGTGTCCCTCACGTTCGTGGAGCGCCGGGAGCCCGACGCGGAGGCCGCGATCGCCGCGGCGTGGCGGCAGGTGAAGCCGGATTTCGCGCGCAAGGCGAAGCGGGTCACCACGCCGCCGGGGCGGCGCGGCTGGGACAGCATCATGGATGTCGACTACGAGACGACCACGGAGGAGGCGCGCGACGTCTTCGCCAGCGCCCGTCGCAAAGGCGACACCTGGTATGTGGCGCTGTTCGACGGGACGAAGGAGGGGTGGGGTCGGCGCTGGGCAGGCGCCAAGATCGCGTTCTTCAGCTTCAAGGCCGAGGGCGTCGAGGAGGAGTCTTTTGCGGGCAAGAAGGCGCGCGTGCTCGACGAGGAGCGCTTGCGCGAGCTCGAGGCCTTCATCGAGGAGGCGCGAAAGGCGGCGAGCGTCCCGGGGATGGCGGTGGCCGTGCTCCAGGGGGGCAAGGTCGTCTTCGAGCGAGGCTTCGGCGTCCGGGAGGTCGGGAAGAGCGCGCCCGTCACCCCGCGCACGTTGTTCCGGCTCGCGTCCATGACGAAGCCGCTGACGTCGCTGATGCTGTCGGTGCTCGTCGACGAGGGGAAGCTCGGCTGGGACACGCCGGTCATCCGGATTTTGCCGTCGTTCGCCGTGGGCGACGCGGAGCTCACCCGGCGGATGACCATGCAGAACCTGCTCTGCGGGTGCACCGGCATTCCCTATGACAACCTCGGGACCGACTTCGAGTACGCCGGCGTCACCCCCGAGGCGGCGCTCGCGAGGATGAAGGATCTCGCGCCCACCACGGGCTTCGGGGAGGCTTATCAGTATTCGAACGCGATGGTCGCCGCCGCCGGATACGTCGCGGCGCACGCCCTTTATCCGAAGAAGCCGCTGGGCCCTGCGTATTACGACGCGATGCGCGCGAAGGTGTTCGACCCGCTCGGGATGAAGGCGACGACGTTTGACGTGGCCGCGGTGAAGCGCGCGGACCACGCCTCGGCGCATGACCGGTCGCCCGCGTACGAGATGGTCTCGACGCCGTTCCCCGCGACGGCCTGGACCGGCCCGCTGGATCCGAGCTGGGGGGCCTGGTCCAATGTCCGGGATCTGTCGAGGTATCTCGCGATGGAGATGGGCAAGGGCAAGACGCTCGAGGGGAAGCGTGTCGTCTCGGAGGCGAGCCTCCTGAAGCGCCGGGAGCCGCAGGCGAGATCGGGCGACGTGACGAGCTATGGGCTCGCGTTCGCCCTGGAGACGTACAGGGGAGTCCAGGTGCTCGGCCACCCTGGCGCGGTCTGGGCCTACAGCTCGGACCTGTTCTTTTTGCCCGAGCACGACGTCGGGGTGGTCATGCTCTCGAACGTCGATTCTCCGACCCCGTTCGGCGGCGGCGTCTTGCGCCGCAAGATCTTCGAGCTGCTCTTCGACGGTCGCGACGAGGCGCGGGAGGACCTGGCCTACGCCGCGAAGACCCAGGAAGCGGACTTCCGCCGCGAGATCGGGAAGGTCGATCTCGCGCCCGACCGGGCGTGGCTCGAGCGCCTCGCCGGGACGTACGAGCACCCCTGGTTCGGCAAGGTGAGCCTCCGGGTGGAGGGGAATCGAGGCGTCTTCGACGTTGGCGAGTGGCAGAGCAGCGTCGGGCGAAAAACGGAGGAGGACGGGACGGTCAAGCTCGTGCTCACGAGCCCTCCGTGGATCGGCTGGCCCGAGCTCGTGCCCAGGGAGGTGGAAGGGAGGATGACGCTCCACATGAGGGCATGGCAGCGCAAGGTGGTGTTCGAGCCGGCGAAGGGGAAGTGAGCGCGTCGTCCGGCGTAGATCGTGGCTGATGGCGGCGGCTGCCCTTTCCCATCTCCATGGCGCGACGATGAGCTTTCTCCGGAGATCCACGACGGCCGCGGCGCTGCTCGCGAGCGCGCTCGCGCCGGGCCTCGCCGCTGCCGCGCCCGACGCGCCGCCGCCGCATGCGAAGCCGCCGGCCGAGCCGAGCGCCGAGGAGCCGCCGGCCGGGCGCGACGCGCCGCCGGCCGGGCGCGACGCGCCGCCGCCCGAGCCGCCGCGCGATGCGCTGTCGGCACGGCCGCCGCGCGACGCCCCGAAGGACGCGTTGGTACCGCCGACACCGCTCACGCCGCTCGGCGCCGACTACCCTGCTGGAGCGCACGGCGACGCGCTGGTCCACCTCGTCCTCACCGTCAACGCGGACGGGACGGTCCGCTCCGCGGTCGCCGAGGAGGGGCAGGAGCCGTTCGCCTCGGCCGCCGTGGCCGCCGCGACCTCGTTCCGCTTCGCGCCGGCCACCCGGAACGGCGCGCCGGTCGCCGCGAAGATCCGCGTCGAGGTCCGCTTCACCGAGGCCGCGCCGCCCGCGCCGCCCGACGCCTCCGCGCCTGCAGCGGCGCCTCCGCCCGCGCCCGGCGGCGGCCCGGTCCGGGCGCCCGCGCCGCCGCCCGGCGCGCCGCGGTCGCTCGAGGTCACCGTGCACGGCGAGCAGCAGGCGCCCGGCGTCTCCAGCTTGAGCCGCGGCGAGGTCAGGATCGTCCCCGGCGCGTTCGGCGACCCCTTCCGCGCGATCGAGATGCTCCCCGGGGTGACCCCGCTCGTCACGGGGCTACCGTTCTTCTACGTCCGCGGGTCGCCGCCGGGCAACGTCGGTTATTTCCTCGATGGCGTCCGTGTCCCTTACCTCTATCACCTCGGACTCGGGCCCTCCGTGGTCCATCCCGGCATCGTCGATCGCGTCGACCTTTACCCGGGCGGCTACCCCGCGCGTCACGGCCGGTACGCGGGCGGCATCGTCGCTGGCGAGACGACACCGCCGCTCCCGTACTGGCACGGTGAGGGCATGCTCCGGCTCGTCGACGTGGGCGGGCTCGTCGAGGGTCCCTTCGCCGACGGCCGCGGGGTCGCGCTCGTGGGCGGCCGCTATTCCTACACGGCGCTGCTCCTCTCGCTGGCCGCGCCCGAGGTGGCGCTCGACTACTGGGATTACCAGGCCCGGCTGTCGTACCAGGTCGCCCCGGAAGGCCGGGTGAGCGTCTTCGCGTTCGGCGCCCACGACTACCTCGGAGACGAATCCGGCGGCGAGACGACGACCCTCTTCGACACGACATTCCACCGGATCGATCTCCGGTGCGACCATGCCTATGGCCAGGGCAGCGCGCTGCGCGGCGCGCTGACGCTCGGCCACGACGAGACGGGGATCGAGGGCGGCCAGAAGGCGCTGACGCGGAGCCTCGGCGCGCGCCTCACGCTCGCTCACCGGCTGCGCGACGAGACCGTGATCCGGGCTGGTATCGACGCCGTGGTCGACGACAACGTGCTCGACCTCGGGACGGACGTCGGCGACTCCCCGGGCGACGTCGCGCCGGACGGTGACGACGGTGACGATGTCTCGGTCGGCGATTTCTTGTTGAGCCGCGTCGACTTCACGACGGGTGGTTACATCGAGGCCGACATTGCGATCACCCCGCGCCTGCGAATCACCCCGGGGCTCCGGCTCGATCTCTACCATTCGGACGGCGCGGTCGCGCTCGGCGTCGATCCGCGGCTCTCGGCGCGGCTCTCTCTGGGGCGCGGCGTCACGTTCGTGCAGGCGCACGGCCTCGCGTCCCAGCTGCCGAGCTTCGTCGTTCCGATCCCTGGCATCCGCCCGCGCCTCGACGACGGCCTCCAGCGGAGCTTCCAGTCGAGCGCCGGCCTCGAGTTCGCGCTGCCGGAGGACATCAACGCGACGGTCTCGGTGTTCCACAACGCGTTCTTCAACATGACCGACGCGCTCGGCGCCGTCGGCTTCGAGTCGATCGACAGAGCCTTCACGCTCCGCGCGCTCGGCGCCGCTACCGGCGTGGAGCTGTCGGCGCATCGGCGGCTCACGAAGCGCATCGGAGGATTCGCGTCGTACACGCTGTCCCGCTCCACGCGGAGCATCGGCCGCAGCCGGCAGGTGACCTCGGTCGACCGGACCCACGTGGCGAACGCCGCGTTGACCTACGATTTCGGCCGCGGCTACAGGGCTGGCGGGCGCTTCGTGTTCTATTCCGGGCTTCCCCAGCGGGTCGGCGGCGTGACGCTCCCGCCGGGAAGCGGCGTCCCCGGGGGGCTCGGGTCGGCCGCCGGCGCGGAGCCCCGGTGGGAGCGGCTGCCGCCGTTCTTCCGCCTCGATGTCCGCCTGGAGAAGCGCTGGTCGATCGGGAAGTCGGGCTGGCTGGCGGTGGTGCTCGACGTGCTCAACGCGACGATGTCGAAGGAGAACATGCCGGGGACGTGCGATGGGTTCGGGCCGTGCGAGCCGACCGAGTTCGGGCCGGTCACCGTGCCGAGCCTCGGGCTGGAGGGCGGGTTTTGATGGCGGGGGGCGGGGTGAGCTTGAAGGGTGCGTCCGGCGGCGCGGGACGCCATTGCGCTGGATGGGCGCGCGCCGCGATCATCCACTGTTGGGCCGGCCTGGGCAGGACGGGACTCGTCGCGGCAGCTTCTTTGGTCAAGCATGGGCTCACGCCGGTCGACGCGATCGCCGCCGTGAGGCTTTGCCGCCCTGGGGCCATCGAGAATAGCGATCAGGAAGAGGCGATTGGTGACTTCGCGCGCACTCTCGGTCGGAGCACCTGACCCGACGGGTCCGCTGAATGGCCGTCCGGGATGAGGGCGGCGGTTCGGGCGAGACCGCGGGGCCGCGTCGGCCCACGGCCCCGGGCGGGCCTGGAACGGTGCCCGCCGAGGCGGCCTCCGCCCGCGTCGCCACGGGGTCCGCGTTGTTCTGTTCAGATCGCATCGGCGTCGCCAGCGATCGGAGCAGTGCGCGCCGAGCTCGCCCACGCGTCGGGCAGCAGTTCGTCGAGCCGTTCGCGCGGCCAGCCCTCCTGCAACCTGCCGATCGCGTCCGTCGCCCAGGCGAGCGGGTTCGCTCCGTGCATCCGACACGAGCCGAAGCTCGTATAGCCGATGGCCAGGCGCTGAGCTCCCTCATCGCCCCGAGCTCGACGAGCAGCCGGGAGCACGTGCCGCGCGCGCCATTCCAGGTGGGTACCAAGTCTCGCCGGCGCGTACAGAACCGCCATCCTAGGCGGCTCGAATTGACGGCGACACCCGCGAACACCAAACGGCGTTTGTGCCCTACACAGACCAGGGCTTCATCGCAACGATTTGCCGGGAACACCAACCGTGAACAGAATGACAGCCATAATTCTCTCGATCCTCGCAATCTTCACAAATCTAGAATTCACAAACTCAGCCTCAGCCTCAGGCATGATGACCATATTTAGAGGACACGGCAGCAACAGGTGCCTCGGAGTTCCATACTCCGATTCTGAAACAGCCAACGGAACACGAGTCGAGATATGGGATCGTTTCGTAGAAAAGAACCAACAATGGTGGCTCGATAGTGACGGAACCATCCGAGTAATGGGCGACAAATATCTCGAAGTAGCAAGCTCTGGAACAGCTAACGGAACACCAGTCCAGGTATGGAGTTGCCACGGAGGCCCCAATCAGAAATGGACACTCCGGCCTGACGGAACCATCCAAGGATACGGCAACAACTGTCTCGAAGTAACAAACTCTGGAACAGCTAACGGAACACCAGTCCAGATGGGGAGTTGCCACGGAGGCCCCAATCAGAAATGGGGTCGTATATAACCGGATTCCATCAGGCCCGGGCGGCTACGCGGAACCTACTGAGAACTCCACGCCACCGCTCACGGAGCCGCAGCCCGTTGAGCAGAGTGAGTCGGTCTTGTCACGTAGGAAGCGCCCCCCCTGGCTCACCACGCTCGGCTGGAGCTTCTGCGCAAGGCTCCAGGAGAAGCTCCAGGCTACAAGCCATTGAAATCACCTATGTTTCTATCTACTCCGGGAGCTTCTGGAGCTTCTGGAGCTCTCTTGTGGGCTGTGGATCGCGCGCAGGCGCGCAGGAACGGCTGCCAGAAATGAGCTCCAGGAGCTCCAGACCCGTATTATTACGAGCACTTACGGCCTGGAGCTTCTGCGGCGGAGGGGGTTCGCGCGGGGCCGGGATCTTCGCCGGCTCCTGGAGGAGGAGCTGACCGCGTGACGAGCAGTGCACTGGATCAGATGGTGAAGGTCGCGCGCTACCGCCGGCTGAATTGAAATTCAACCCGGAGCCTGTCGAGAGCCCGCCGGCTGAATTGAAATTCAACCCGAAGCCTGTCGAGAGCCCGCGGCTGAATCGAAATTCAGCCCGGAGCCTGACGAGAGCCCTCCGGCTGAATTGAAATTCAACCCGGAGCCTGTCGAAAGCCTCCGGCTGAATTGAAATTCAACCCGGAGCCCGTCGGAAGCCCTCCGGTTGCTTTGCGTGCACGCGGACCAGACGCTCAGCTCAGGGGCCGCGGCCTCGCCAGTACCTGGGCCGGCGGCGGAGGTGCATGACCGCAAGTACGAGGATGCGATCGGGCTCGACGGAGTAGAGCAGCCCGTAGGGGAATTGATGGAGAATCAGGCGCCGGACACCCAGCTCGACCTCGGGGCCTTGCTCAGCGGCTTCGGCGATGCGGTCGAGGGCTGCGAGCACCTGAGCCGCGAAGCGATCGGCGACGCGCGGATCGCGCTCCTCGTACCAGAGGAACGCGTCACGAGCCTCGCTCTCTGCTTCGTTCGCGAGGACGACGGGACGGCGCGTCATCTGAGCCGCGCGAAAATGCGGCGCCGAGCCTCCTCCCAGGGGACGGGCTGAGAGCGCCCTGCCCGGACGTCGTCGAGGCGCCTCCGGGCCTCCTCGACCCACGCGCGCTCGACCTCTTCCGGCGACTCGTCACCCACGCTTTCCAGGAGCCGCAGGGCAAGGACACGCCGTTCGCTCTCGGGGAGCTTCATCGCCTGGTCGAGGAGTTCTTCGGCCGGGAGGCTCATGGCCAGCAGCGTAGCAGATGCGGCGGCGGCGCAGAGCGGAGGGACGTCCGACCCGAGGGCGCTCGTGGGCACGGCGCTCGTGGGCAGGGCCATCCGGAGAAACCGTCCGATCCCCTTACCGGGGAACAGCGGGGTAACAGCCGTCCGGGATGAGGGCGGCGGCTCGGACGAGGCCACCTAACCCCGCGAAATCCTTCAGCACCCCCGGCAAGAATTGAACTTGCGACCTTCGGTTTAGGAAACCGCTGCTCTATCCACTGAGCTACGGGGGCAGGGCCATCAGCCACTACGGGGGCGGGACCCTGGCACACCTCGTCGCGTGCATCAAGCCCGATCCCTGGCCGCCTCTTCGTTCAGTCCGCCCTTCCGCTTCCGCTCCGTCCGTTCCGCCGCTCGTCCGCCGTCCTCCCCTCCCCTGCCCGCCTCCCCGCCCCTCGGTCACGCCCACGGCCCTCCCCAGAGCGCCGCCCCGATCGCCAGCGCGATCCCACCCCGCGCCAGCCCTGCCCGCAACGCCCCCACCGCGCGCTCCCGGTTCCCCCGCACCACCCGGGCGATCTGCGGCGCCCCGCGGTAGGCGTGGGTCGGCTGCACCACCTCGACCCGCACCTCGTCCCCGAAGCCGAAGTCGACCCTCTCCCCCGTCCCCATGATCCCCGTGGTCCCCGCCCCGCCCTCTCCCGCCTCCTCCGCCCCGATCAGCCTCCGCGGCAGCGGCAGCGTCAGCACCTTCGCCAGCGCCACGGCGTCGATCACGAACAGCGCCCCCACCACGGCGAGCCCGACCGCCGCCACCGCGAGCCCCACCTCGGGCACCGCCGGCCTTCCGAACAGCGCCGGCGCCGCCAGCGCCGCCGCCGCGATCACCGCCGCCGTCGCCGACCACACCGCGCGCCGATCCGCCTGCGCCACGATCGAGCCTGCGCGCGCCCTCCCGACGCGGTTCGCCGCGAGCAGCACCACCGCAAGCGCCGGAACGAACGGCAGCGAGAACACGGCCCCGAACGGCGCGCCGACGAGCATCCCCACCGGCCCCAGCACGAGCCCGACGGTCATGCCGTTGACGACGCCGGCCACCACGATGGCCCACAGCGAGAGCAGGCTCGCCACGATCGGCCCCCGCCGGGTCCACCGCCCCGGTCCGTCCGCCCACCCCGGTCCGTCCGCCCATCCCGCGACCGCGCCCGGCGCCGCCGCGCCGGCGCTCCCCACCCCGCCGATCCGGCTCGTCAGGTAGTGGCCCAGGAGCCCCGCGACGACCGGCGTCACGCCCGCGAGCAGGTAATGGACCGAGCGGTCCGGGAGATGAAAGCTGTCTGCGGTGAGCCAGCCGCCCACGAGCCCCATCGCCCCGAAGGGGAGCACGAGCGACACAGGACCATCAGGCGACACGGAATCGGACGTTGAACGCGGCATCTAAAAACCTCCGGCTCGTTCGTTCCCCTTCGACGCGCTTGCCCTCGAGCAGCTTCCAGCGGGCTGGCTCGCCGCCCGACCTTCCATCTTCTCATCCCCGCGCTCGACGCGCACTGCCTTCGCGGCGCCGCCCGCGCCGCGCCGCCTGCGCCGCCCGCGCCGCGCCGCGCACGCCGCGTGAGCCCGTGGACCCCTCGGCTCCCCGCGCCGACCGCGCGCCGCGCCTCCTCCCTGCGCGCCGGCCCCGCGTTCCGCACAGGCACGCCGCCGGCACGCGATCAGCCCGCGTCCAGCCGCGGCCCCCGAGGCTCCGGGTAATGGCTGAGCGCCACCAGGTTCCCCTCGGGATCGCGGGCGTACATCGTGTAGGCGCTCTCCCGCTCGACGGCCACGCCCGCCGCGGCCAGCCGGCGGCGCCACGCCTCGCGTTCGGACGGGGCGATCCCCAGCGCGACGCAGTGCCAGCCCGGCGCCTCGTCCGAGCGCGTCGGCCCGGCGGCCGCCGCCCGCTCCACGGCCAGGAAGGCGCCGCCCCCGAGGCCGAGCCACACCGACCGCGGCGCTCCGGCCTCGTCCGTCCAGCGCCGCACCACCGGCAGCCCGAGGACGCCCGCATAGAACGCCTCCGCCCGCTCCAGATCGCGCACGACCACGGCCAGGTGATGGACCGACAGCGACGGCAGCGTCTCGCCCATGCAGCCCGGCATCTCAGCGCCTTTCCCGCGGTGCCGCACCGAAAAACCGCACGAAAACCGCACGAAAACCGCGCGCCCCACGCCCCCGCAGACCCGGGCGCCCGAGCGAGCTGGCTTGCCCCGGCAAGACACCTCGTCTATGGTCCCGCTCGCGGACGTTCCGCCCGGGGAGTCGCACAGTCCGGTAGTGCACGAGCTTTGGGTGCTCGTTGTCGCGGGTTCAAATCCCGCCTCCCCGACCCTCTCCGACGATCCCGTCCCCTGCCGCGATCCCGACGAGCCGCTTACCAAAGCGCTCGCCTGCTCCGCCGCCCGCTTTCATCGTCCCCGTCGCGCCTGCAGCTTACTTGGCCCCCTCGGGTCTCCCGCGCATAGTCCCGCCGATGTCGACGCGCGGAAGGCTCATGCTCGGCGCATGTCTCTCCTTGTCGGTCCTCGCGGGGTGCGGCGGGCAGCAGGCGGCCGCTCCGGCCGCGGCCCCGGCCAAGCAGGGGGCGAGCGCAGCCCCGGCCAAGCAGGCGGCGCCCGCCGGGCAGCTCGCCCGCGCCGACGTCGACCGGGTGCTGCTGCAAGGCCCGCCCTGGATCCTGCGGCGCGTCCCGGTCGAGGAGGTCATCCGGGCCGGCGCGTTCATCGGCTGGAAGATCCTCGCGCTGCCCGCAGACTGGAGCTCCATCGAGCTCAAGCCCGGCGACGTCGTGACCCAGGTGAACGGCACGACGCTCGAGCGCCCGGACGACCTGTTCGCGGCCTATCGCGCCCTGGCCAGCGCGAGCGAGCTCAAGATCGCCTACGAGCGCGAGGGCACCGCGCGCGAGCTCGCGATGCCCATCTTCGGGCCTCCTTCTCCGGAGACCGTCAAGGCCCTCGAGAGCGACAGCCCCCCGCGCCGCCCGGCCACGACCCGGCCCCGGGGAACGACGGTGATCGAGGAAGACGACGGCGCCGCGCCGCTCGACGACGGCGCGCCCTGAACGAGCCCCCACCGCCGCGCGCCCGCCCACGGGCGCTCGGCGGCACGCGCCCCCTTCACGCGAGCGCCCGGCGCCGCGCTCCCTTCACGCGAACGCCTGCCGCCGCGCCCCCTTCACGCGAGCGCCCGGCGCCGCGCTCCCCCGCGGAAGCGCCGGGCGCGGCGTCTCACATGTCGAGGGCCAGACCCAGGACCCACGTCGAGGTGCCGACGTGCATCTGCGGGCTCGATCCGAGCCCGTCGAGGTTCGCGTACATCCACTCGCCGAAGAAGTAGGTGTGGTTGATGCCCGTCGTCTCGTCGAGCTGCGACGACGCGCGGCGGTCCATCCAGTTGAGCGCGAGCATCGCGCCGAGCGCGAGGTGCGTGCCCCAGGTGATGCCCTCGCCCCGGACCCCATCGACGTCCGCCGTGCCAGGACCGGACGACGTGAACCAGAGGCCCATGCCGAGCCCCGCCTTCGCGTAGGGCACGATCGGAACGCCCGTCCTGCGCATCAGCTCATCGCCGCGAAGGACGGCGGACACGTGCATCGGCATGATGGTGAGCGAGGTCTCCTCCGCCTCGGCCCTCGTGTCGCTGCCCGCCTCGAACGCCTTCGCCGACGTCGACGTGTACCCCCAGCCGAGCCCCGGGCCGATCGCGCCGACGTACGGGATCCGGAGCGGCAGCCAGTCGAGCTCCATGCCGAAATAGAACTGCGCGCCGTCGCCGAACGTCCCCTCGTAGGGGCCCGCGCCGGAGAACTCCTCGTCGACCTCCGGAGAGTACGGGGCGAAGCGGAGCTCGAACGCGAAGCTCTGCGGCGAGGCATAGCGCTCCTCGCGCAGGATCCTCGCCCGATCGTGCTGCCGCCAGTCGCTCCGGCCCGTCTGCGCGCCGGCCGCGGAGACGACGAGGAGCGCCGCGCTGCCGGCGAGGCTCGCCGCAGCAAGATGACGGAGATGACGGTTCATTGGCTCTCCTGCTTGATGGAACGCGCGCGAAGGCGGCGGCCCCTGCGCCATAGACCGAGCGCCGCGCCAGCCGCGACCACGCCGAGCGGCCCCGACACCCACCGGCCGGCCCCGACCGGCCCCCCGACGCTGCAGAACCCGCCGCCGGCCTGCCCGCCGGCCTCCCGGTACTTCTCGAAGAACCCGTCGACCTCGACCGGCGTCGCGCAGGACAGCTCCGACAGCGGGCCGGCATTGCCCACGAGGTCATAGGCCGCGACGCCGACGACATACGACGTGCCGTTGGCGATCGCCGCGCCGTCCTCGAACTTCGCCGCCTCGCCACGGTTGGCCTTCCCCACCTTGCCGCACCGCAACGCGGTGTCCGGGACCTCCCCGGGGACCAGGCGCGACGCCCCGCATCCGGAGCTGCCGTCTCCCGTCGCTCCACCCCCGCTTCCGCCGCCGGCCGCCCCCGCGCCGCCGGCCTCCCCCGCGCCGTCGTCGCCTCCGCCGGCCCCCGCCCCGCCCGCGCCGGGCGAGGACTGCCCCCCTCCGTCGCAGTAGAGATAGTACCCCTCCACGTCCTCATCCTCGTTCTGCTTGAAGTCGACGAGGAGACGACCATCGCCGGGGTGCGCCTCGACCTCCGTCGGCGGCTTCGGGCCCTGGAGATCCAGCTTGGTGCTCTCCCACTTCGCGTGATCCGGCCCGTCCTGGTCCAGGGACTCGAGCCGCATGAAGTACATGGTGACCGACACCGCGCCGGTGCTGGACCGCGTGCCCTCGCACTCCTCGGCGCCGAGGGCCGCCGCGATCTCCTTGGACGACAGCTCGATCTCCATCGTGTCGTCCAGGGGGGACGCGGTCGTGACCCGCCGGCACCGCGTGCCCGTGTCGCGGTTCGAGTACAAAGTGCAGTCCTGCGACTCGCTGACCCAGACCTCGAGCGTCTGACTGGTCGAGAAGTCGCTCAGCGTGACCGTGAAGCGCAGATCGTTGTCCGTCAGGCAGTCCTCGCGGCTGATCCAGAGCGGGTTCTGCGCGTCCTGGCGCCTGTCCCCGGTGCGATCCACGTCGGTGCTGATGGTCACCGTCGCATCGGCCCGGCGCGCGCCTCCGGCGAGCGCCGCCGCCGCGAGCGCCGCCGCGCACATCCGGGCGAGGTGCCGCCGCCCTCGCGGCCGGAGCCGCACGAGAGTCCTTGTCCTGTCCATGGGCGGGTCCTTTCAGCACAGCTCGTACCACGCCGCAAATGCCTCGCACAGCCCTCCGCGCAGCAGGGAAACGGCGCCTCTGCCCCAGTCGGAGCCCCGTCCGAACCCCGCGTCCGCCGCGCTCGGAAGCACCGAGGCCCCTTCGACCGCCCCCGCCGAAGGGCGCCTCGATGCCCACGTCGGCGACGCGCGAAATGACGAGGTGGCCACCCTCGCGGTCCGTTCCTGACAAGTTGGCAGCGGCGCCGCGGCGCGCGGGGGCGAGCGGGCCGGCGCGCCGCGCCGCGACGCTGGACGCGCCGCGTGGCCCGAAACACGCGCTCTTCGAGAGAGCTCGGCTAGCCTGGGCCGGGTGGACCCGACCGACGCAGCTCCCGCGGAGCCGAGCGCGAAGGGGCGCGCGGCCGCTCCGGAGCCGCAGCGCTCCGGGCAGCCGAGCGCGCGCCCGGACGGCGCGCCTGCGCCCGGGTCCGCCCCGTCCGTGCGCCCGACGTCGAGCCGGCCCAGCCGGCTGCCGCCGAGCGGCGTGCCGCCGAGCACCGACACCGCCGTCCTCGGCGTCACCCTCACCCGCGTCGAGCTGCACCGGAGCGCGCTGCTCTTCTGCCTGCTCTTCCTCGCCGCCCTCATCTTCGTGGTCGGCCGCTCGGCGCGCGACGCGCTCTTCCTCACCAGGTTCCCCGTCACCTGGATCGCGCCGATGTGGATCGTGTACGGCGCCGCCTCCGCGGTCGCGGCGCTCGCCTACGACCGCGTCGCCCGCCGCCTGCCGCGCGCCCGCCTGTGCGTCGCCTTCGCCCTGTTCGGCGCGATCACGTTCGCGCTCCTGCGCGTGCTCATCGGCCAGGAGGTGCGCGCCGCGATCCTCGTCTTCTACATCTGGTCCGAGATCATCGCGAACTTCACCGCCGTCCTCGTCTGGGCCGTCGCCCAGGACCTGCACGACGCGCGCAGCGCCAAGCGCCTCTTCGGCCTGATCGGCAGCGGCCGCGTCGTCGGCACCGTCGCCTGCGGCTTCGGGACCGGCCTCGTCGTGACGTGGATCGGCACCGAGAACCTGCTGTTCGTGCTCATCGCCGCCCTGCTCGCCATGGCCTCGCTCACCACGGCGCTCGCGCGGCGGCACCCGCTGGAGCGGCCCCCGTCCGGCGACGAGGAGCGCATCCAGGCCCGCCTCCCCCGCATGGAAGTGTGGCGATCGCGCTACGCCCTCACCATCGCGCTCCTGACGCTCCTCCTCTTCACCGTGCTCACGGTCGGCGACTACCAGTTCAAGGCGATCGCCCTCACCGCCTACCCCGACCGCGACGATCTCGCCCGGTTCATGGCGCACCTCTACGGCGCCGTCGGCGTGATCGGCCTGCTCGTGCAGCTCGGCGCGACGCCGGCGGTCCTCCGCCGCCACGGCGTGCTCGGCGGGCTGCTCGCCATGCCGGCCGCGTTCACCGCCAGCACCGCCGCGCTGGTCGCGATCCCCTCGCTCGCCTTCGCCTCCATCATGAAGCTGAGCGACAACGCGCTCCAGTTCACGATCTACGACGCGACGATGCAGCTGCTCTTCTTCCCGTTCCCGCCGGCGCTCCGGGAGCGGGTGCGGACGCTCGTCTCCGCGATCGCCAAGCCCCTCGGCTACGGCCTCGGCGCGCTGCTCCTGCTCGCCCTCGCGCCCACCGCCGCCACCGGCCCCGCGCTCGTCGAGGAGGCCGCGCGCATCGGCCTCTACTGCCTCCCGCTCTGCGTCGCCACCATCGCCCTCATCCCGCTCGTGCGGCGCGGCTACTTCGACGCCATGCGCCGGACCTTGATGCGCCGCCAAATCGAGCCGGACAGCGTCGTCTACGGCCCGCAGACGCGCGCGATCCTCACGGAGGCGCTCTACAGCCGCGCCATGACGCAGGTGCTCTTCGCCGTCGATCAGCTGCGCCAGCTCGACCCCGCCCTCGTGCGCGAGGCCGTGCCCGCGCTCGCGCGCCACGGCTCGGCCAGGGTGCGCGCGCTCGCGGTGCGCCTCGCGGCGGAGCTCGATCACGAAGAGGGCGCCGAGATCGCGCGCGCGGCGATCCGCGACCGGAACACCGCGGTCCGCGTCGCCGCGGTCGACGCCCTCGCGGCGCTCTTGCGGGAGGACGCCCACGACGAGCTGCTCGCGCTCGCGCGGGAGAGCGACGCGCCCCGCGGCGCCCCCGCCGGCGCGCCCGGCGACGACGAGCTCCGGGCCGCCGCGATCGCCGCGCTCCTGCGCTACTGCGGCCTCGACGGCATGCTCGAGGGCGCGCCGCGGCTGCGCGCGCTGCTCGAGAGCTCCTCCCCGCGCGACCGCGTCGCCGCCGCCCGCATCCTCGGCATGGTCGGTCACGCGTCGCTCCAGCGCGCGCTCGCGCGGCTCATCGGCGACCCCGACCCCGCGGTGCGCCGCGAGGCCGTGCGCTCCTCGTCGAGCGTCGCCGATCCGCGCCTGCTCCCCCTGCTCGCCGACGCCCTCGCCGAGCGCGCCCTCGCGTCGGCCGCGGCCCGGGCCATCGAGGCGCTCGGCGACGCCGCCATCCCCGAGCTCGCGGCGCGCCTCGACGACGATGGCACCCCGCGCGCCGCGCGGCTCGCGCTCCCGCGGGTGCTCGCGCGGCTCTCCAGCCACGGCGCCCTCGACGCGCTGCTCGCCCAGATCGACCACCCGAACGAGGCCCTCCGCCAGAAGGTGCTCGCGTCGGCCTCGCGCCTGCGCCTCGCGCTGCACGCGCCGCCGGCCCCCCTCCGGCGCATCCGCGCCTGCATCGACGACGAGACGGTCGAGCACGTCCGCACGCGCGAGGCGTACATCGCGGCGCGCCCCCGCGTCGCGGGCCCGCTGCTCGATCAGCACCTGCTCCGCCGGCTGCGGAAGGGGATCATCCGGGTGCTCCGGCTGTGCGAGCTCGCCTACCCGCGCGAGGTCGTCGCCCTGGTGCGCACCCACGTCTTCGGCCTCGATCCGGCGCTGCGGGCCAACGCGTTCGAGGTGCTGGAGTCGCTCCTCGACCGGCCGCTGCGCGAGCGCCTCGTCTCCCTCGTCGAGCGCCTGCTCGCGCTCTCGGCCGAGTTCCCCCGGAAGCCCATGCCGCCCGAGGCCGCCGCCGTCGCCTGGATCCGCCGCGAGCTCGTTCGCGGCGAGCCCTACAGCGCCGCGCTCGCGCTCGACGCCGTCGCGCGGCGCGCCATCGCCGGCGCGGCCGCGGACGCGCTCGCCGCGACCTGGGATCCCGACCCGCTCGTCCGCGAGGCCGCCGCCATCGCGATCGCGGTCACGGCGCCGCCCGGCGCCGCCGAGCGCCTCGCCGAGCTGCGGGCCGATGAGGATCCCGCGGTGGCCCGTTACGCACGATACTGGGCGGTCACCGGCGGCACCGGCATCGAGCCCGAGGACGAGATGTACACCACCATCGAGAAGGTCCTGTTCCTCCAGCGTGTCCCGCTGTTCTCGCGCGTGGCCGGCGACGATCTCGTGGCGCTGGCGCGCGGCTCGCTCGTGGTCTCGCTGGCCCGGGGCGACGTCATCTTCCGCCAGGGCGAGCCGGGCGGCGCGCTCTACTCGATCATCTCGGGCGAGGTGAGCCTCACCCTGGACGGCCGCGAGGTCGCGCGGCTCGGCGCGAACGACGTCTTCGGCGAGATGTCGTTGTTCGACAGCGAGCCGCGGGGCTCGACCGCCGTGGTCACCGAGGACGCGGAGCTGCTCCGGGTCTCCGCGGAGGACTTCCACGAGGCGGTGCGGGAGACGGCCGAGATCGCCGACGCCGTGATCCGGGTGCTGAACCGGCGCCTGCGGGAGGCCGATCGCAAGCTGGCCGACGCGCACGCGCGGCTGTCGCTCCTGCCGAAGCCGCCGCAGCTGCCCTCGCGAGCGCCGCCGCCGCCGCCCTCGCGAGCGCCGCCGCCGTCGGACGAGGAGGCGCCGGCGCTCGACGACAGCGACCTCGATTGAGGCAAGGGGCCGCGATGCGCGACGGCGCGCCGCGATGCGCGACGGCGCGCGCCGCGACGCGGGCGACGCGGGCTCGACGGTCGACGGCGCGCGCCGCGACGCGACGCGTGGCCCGGCGGAGCGGCGCCCCGAGCTCCGGGCGAGCTCCGGAACGGAGCTTGCAAAGCGCGGTGAACGCGCGGTGACTGATCCGGCGCGCGAGGACGTCTGAAGAGACCCGAGGACGCCCGAGGCCAGCCCGACCTCTTCCTGGCATCCCCCTCGAGAAGGACCCATCATGCACCCGATGCCTCTCCCCCCGTCCGCTCCCCCGAAGCGCCCTGCGCCTGCGGCGTCGGGCATCACCAGGGCCCGGTTCCGCCGGCTCGCGGGCGCGCTGCCGCTGCTCGCCGCGCTCGTCGCCGCGCCATCGAGCGCCGCCGCCCAGGGCCTGCCGCAGGGCTACACGACCGACGAGCCTTCCGCCGCCGGTGAGACCGCGGCTTCACGGCCCGCCGAGACCCAGCCGGTCCAGGCCGAGGTCGGCGTGAGCGCCGAGATCGCGGTGGACGACTACGAGGACACCGACCCGAGCGCCCTGGTCGAGTTCCAGGAGCCGCTCGCCGCGTACGGCACCTGGATCGACGACGCGAGCTACGGCCGGGTCTGGGTGCCTTCCGCGGTCGTGGTCGGCCCGGGCTTCGCGCCCTACCAGACCGCGGGCCGCTGGGAGCTGACCGACGACGGCGAATGGCTGTGGGTCAGCGATTACGAGTGGGGTCACATCCCCTTCCACTACGGCCGCTGGGTCTGGCTCCCCGTCCACGGCTGGGCCTGGATCCCGGGGCGCGCCTACGCCCCGGCGTGGGTGGTCTGGCGCGTCGGCGACGACGGCTACATCGGCTGGGCCCCGATGCCGCCCACCTATTACTGGAGCAGCGGCGTCGCGGTGTCGCTGTGGACGGTGCCCCCGGCGGCGTACGTCTTCTGCCCGACGACCTACGTGTTCCACCACCACGTCCACCGGCACGTCGTCCGGGATCGCGAGGTCGTCCGGCGCATCGCGGCGCATTCGCACCCCTACAGGCCGGCGCGGCCGACCGTGAGCCGGACCGGGCGCGACGAGGTCCGCCCGGACGGCAGGCGGGGGGCGGGGCACTCCAGCCCGTCCCACGGCATCCGTCCTGGCAGCTACCGCCCCGCATCGCCCTCGCTCGCCGAGGCCCGCGTCCCCTCGTCGGCTGCGCCGAAGGTCCGCGGCAAGGCGGATCCCCGCGCCCTCGCGTATGCGCGCAAGAGCACGACGCCGAGCGCGCGGCTCGCGCCCCCGTCGTCGCGTCGCATCTCGGCGCCCCCGGCGCCGGCGGGCGCTCGGCGGGCGGCGCCGTCGCTGCGCACGCCGAGGTCGCACGACGACGCGCCGGCCTCCGTCGCCAGGCCCGGCCTTCCGGGGCGGGGCTTCTCTGGCGCGGACGCGCCGCACCGCGCCTCGAGGGCGACCGTCGCGCCCCCGTCGGCTGCGCCGGCCCCGCCGCCGCGGGCGCTCCCGTCGCCGCGCGTCGCCCCCTCGCCGCGCGTCGTCACCGCTCCGCCAGCGCCGCGCGTCGACGCCGCGCCGTCCGCGCCGCGCGCCCTCCCGCAGCGGTCGGCGCCGGCGCCGGCGCCGCAGCTGAGCGCGCCGGTCGCGAGGCCGCGCGCCCTCCCGAGCGCGCCGCCGGCCCCGCGCCCCAGGATCCACATCCCGTCGGGCCCGGCTCCGGGGCGGGCGGCGCCGGCGCCGCCGGCTCGTCCGCGGTCGAGGTAGCGATTGGTCCACGTCTTGCGACGCCCACGGGCAGGAGCAGATGCGATGACGTTTTCCGCTGACTTCGTGAAGCTTCGTTCACTGGGGCTGTGGTCGTTCCTTCTCGTCGCCGCGCCCCTCGCTTCGTCCGGCTGCATCATCGTCGACGAGGACGACCACCACGCGGGCCACCAGCACGACGATGGGGACGGCTGGGAGGACGACGACGACCACAACGAGCCTCCGCCGCCCGCGGATGAGCCGATGCTCGTCGCCATCGACACGGACGCCGCCCTGAGCAGCGAGCCGGGCGAGGGGGTCGGCATCTTCGTCGAGTACGCGGCCGGCGGGACGTGGCGGCTCTGGACGACCTGCGACACCAACAGCTCCAAGGTCGTCTGCAGCTTCGACCTCTACGCCTCGGTGGACACGTCGTCCGAGCTGTTCGACATCGTGGGCACCGACCTCGAGAAGTCGGACGCGACGCGCCTCGCCGACGACGGCATCGCGTACCTCCACGCCGAGACCGGCTCGGACATCGACGCGATGACGATCACCACGACCGAGGGCGCCATCGTCCGGCTGGAGGCGTACCTCGACGGTGTCCAGGAGCCTCGCTACGTGTACTGGTTCGGCGACGGCGTCCTGCATGAGGGCGCGCCGACGAACCCGATCGATTTCGAGCCGACCACGCCCTGAGGGCGCGGGGGCCGACCTCGCGCCTGGAGCGGCCTTCGCTCGGGTTCAGTGCAGGCGTCTTCCGTGGTTCGTCTCTCGTCCCCGTCTCTCGTCTCTCGTCTCCGTGCTCGTCTGCGTGCGCGTGCGCGCTGACTCCGGGGAATCGCGCACGCCCACGCGCACGCAGACGAGCACGAGAGACGGAAGACGGAAGACGGGGACGAGAGACGACTCACCGCGCGGCGGGAGGAGCACGGGCAGCGGGGACGCGGGCCGGTCAGGGCGTCTTCTTCGGCTGGATCGGCTGCCCCTCGACGTCCCACGCCTCCGGCTCGCCGAGGCCGATCGCCTGGAGCTGCGGCAGGATCTCCTGCCGCGGGCCCACGATCACGAGGGTCGCCCCCTTCGGATCCACCGCCCTCGCCAGCTCCGCGAGGCCGGCGAGCGTCGCCTGCTGCCGCGCCTGGCTCGCGGCGCCGTCGAACGTCTCCGGCAACGAGAGCCTCGCCAGCGTCCCGAGGCGCAGCGCGGTGCGGTTCACCGTCTCGTAGGCGGAGACGAGGTCCGCCCGGTCCTGCGCCTGCACCTTCGCCAGCTCGTCCCGGGTCAGCCCGGAATCTGCCATCTTGGCAAGCTCGGCGAGCATCTCCTTCAGGGCAGGTCCGGTCGCCTCGGCGACCACGGACGCCCGCGCGACGAAGGCGCCCGGCCGCTTCGTCTCGCTGAACGCCGACGCCGCCCCGTAGGACCAGCCGTGATCCTCGCGCAGGTTCTGGTTAAGGCGCGACGTGAACGAGCCGCCGAGCGCGGTGTTGACCAGCTGCAGCAGCGGCCGCCGCGGATCGCTCGCGGCGACCCCCTCCCGCACGACCGCGATCACCGACTGCGGCGCCCCCGGGCGGTCGACGAGCACGAGGCGCGGCGGCTTCCAGGCCGGGGCCGCGGCCGGCGCGCCCTTGTCGGCCGGCGCGGCGCCCGCCGGCGCGCCCTTGCCGGACCAGGCCCCGAGGTCGCGCGCGATCGCCTGCATCACCTCGTCCCGGGTGATGTCGCCGACCACGGAGATCACCGCGCGATCGGGGCGCCACGCCGCCTTGTAGAACGCCTTGACGGCCGGGAGCCCGATCGACTTGGCGTCCGCGAGCAGTCCCTCGACGGGGTGCCCGTACGGCGTGCCCGGCCCGTAGAGCGCGGCGGTCGAGACCAGCGCCGAGACCCGCGTCGGGTCGTCGCCGCGCTTGCGGAGGTCGTTCTGCCAGAGCTCGCTGACGCGCTTCCACTCCTTCGCCTCGAAGCGCGGGCGCGCGACGACGTCGGCGAGGAGCGAGAACGCCTTGTCGAAGTTCTTCTTGAGCACGGAGAGCGTCGCGACGCTGCCGTCGGCGCGCGCCCCGACCGAGAGCGTCGCGCCGAGATCGTTGATAGCGCTGGACAGCTCCACCGCGCTGCGCTGCCCCGCGCCCTCGTCGAGCATGTCGGCCGTGATGTGGGCGAGGCCCGCGGCGCCCTTCGGATCGTCCGCCGACCCCGACGCGACGGCGACGGACACCGCCACGATCGGCAGCGTGTGGCGCTCGAGGAGCCACACCTTGATGCCGTTCGGCCCGTCGAGCACCACGGGCGCGGGCGGCGTGAACGGCTGCGGTTTGGGCAGCTCCGGCTTGGGCCCGAGCGGGTCCGCGGGCTGGGCGGCCGCGGCCGGGGGCGCCTTCTGCGGCGCCTCCGCCCGTGCCGGGGACTGCGCCGGCGCCTTCGGCTCGCAGCCGACGGCCGCGGCGAGCAGCGCGATCAGGGCGCCTGCGTTCCTCGCTCTCATTTCGTCACCGCCTTCTTCGTCTCGTCGCTGCCCTTCTTCGCCTCGTCGCTGCCCTTCGGCACGACCCGCAGGATCACGCGCGCGTTCGGGTCCAGCGTGCTCTTCGCGACGGCCTGCAGCGACGCCGCGGTCGCGTCGCGGTAGCGCTTCAGATCCTGCTCCACGAACCCTGGCTGGCCCGTCCACGTCTCGTACCGGTTGAGCATCGAGGCCCGGCCGGCGACCGACTCGAGCGCCGTCACGAAGGCGGTCTCGTACTGGTTCTTGGCCCGGTCGAGCTCCTCGCGGCTCAGGCTCTCGTCGCGCACGCGGGCGAGCTCGGCGTCGATGGCGGCCTCGAGCTTCTCGAGCGGCACGCCCGGCCGCGCGATCGCCTCGACGGTGAACGTCGAGCCGAGATCGCCGGAGCTCTGCAGGGCGCTCACCTCCTGGGCGAGCGCCTTGTCGTAGACGAGGGCCTTGTACAGGCGGCTCGCCTTGCCCTGCTCGAGCGCCGTGGCGAGCAGATCGAGCTCGGCGTCGCCCGGCGCGAAGCGCGCGGGGCTGTGCCAGGTCATGACCACCTTGGGGAGGTTCACGTTGTCCTCGATCGTCTGGCGCACGACGCCGCTCAGCTTCACCGGCGGCGGCGCGGTCGCCGCGGGGACCGGCCGCCCCGGGATGCCGCCGAAGTACCGCTCGATGGTGTCGCGCGCCTTCTGCGGCTCGAAGTCGCCCGCCACGACCAGGGAGACGTTGTTCGGCACGTACCACCGCCGGAAGAACGCGGTCACGTCGTCGACCGTCGCGGCCTGGAGGTCCTCGTGCGAGCCGATCACCGGGTGATGGTAGGGGTGCCCTTTCGGGTACATCAGCGAGGGCAGGAGGAGCTCGACCTTGCCGTAGGGCTCGTTCTCGCTGGTCTGGCGGCGCTCGTTCCTCACGACGTCGCGCTGCGTGTTGAGCTTCGCGGTGTCCATGCTGTCGGCGAGCGACGCGAACCGGTCGGCCTCGAGCCAGAGCAGGAGCGGCAGCGCGTGGGCCGGCGCGACCTCGTGGTAGTCGGTGCGGTCCTCGCTGGTCCACGCGTTGTTCCAGCCGCCTTCGGCCTCCATCCACGCGTCGAACTGCTTCGTGGGGACGCGGCGGGTCCCCATGAACATGAGGTGCTCGAACAGGTGCGCGAAGCCGGTGCGCCCCGGCTCCTCGAACCGCGAGCCGACCTTGACCATGAGGTTCAGGGCGACCATCGGCAGCGCGTGATCCTCGTGCAGGATCACGGTGAGGCCGTTCTTGAGGGCGTACTTGGTGAAGGGGACGTCGAGCTTGGGCGGGGGCGAGGCGGCGGTCGGCGCTCCCGGCGCGGGCTTCGGAGCGGCGGCCTCGGGCGGCGCGGCCGGGGCGGCCTTCGGCCCGGAGAGAGAGAAGGCGGCGGCCACGGCGGCCAGGATCGGCCCCGTGGAGCGCGGGAGCGGCGGGTGACGCGCGCGGGTCTGCATGGGCCGAGGGTTGCGCCGGTCCCAGGCGGGACGCAAGCGGCCGGGAGCATCGAGGGCGAGATGCAGCCGGCGAGGGCGCCGTTGTCAAGTTGTCACGGAAAACGGACGCACGGCGGAAGCGGAAGGAAAGCGCGGCGCGGGCGCGGGACAGCCGGGCTCACGAAGGCGGGGCGCCGGCCGGGCTCGCGGGCGCTGCGGGTGGAGGCACCGCCCCCTGCCGGTTTTCGACCGGCTTGCTCTCCGCGGCCTTGCGGGCCTTCTCCCGCCGCGATGCAGCGCGGCGGCGCCGCTCGTAGGCGCTCGTGACCTCGCGGACGATCTCCGGATGGCGGCGGAAGACGTGCGCCGCCGTCTTCCGGATGGCGCCGACGCGCTCGAGCATGAGGTGCAGGAGCTGATTGCGGATCGTGGTCGCGGCGGCCGAGGTGGCGCGTTCGGGGATCGCCTCCAGCGTTCGCCGTTGCAGGTCTTCCGCGAGCTTCCGGGCCTCGGCGATGAGGCGGACGTCGAACTCCTCGTCGGCCTCGACCAGGCGGTCCTCGAGCGACTCCGCGAGCTCCGCGTAATCGCGGAGCGCCTGGGAGAGGGCGCTGGAGCGCTGGCCGTCCTGCGCGTGGAACGCCTTGAGGCGCGCGAGCTGCGCGTCGGCGGGCTCGTCGACGTCGTCGTCGAGCAGGAACTCGAGCGCCGACTCGAGCTCATCGACCAAGAACCGGGCGCGCTCTCCCAGGTCGGTCACTGCGGGGTCGATGATGAGGAGCAGCCGCATCTGCGCCTCCTGCACGGCGTGGACGATGGAGAGCAGCTCCTCGCTGCTCGAAGCGGGCAGGCGGCTCTTGACGCGCTTGAGGCCCGGGCGCTCGCCGTCGGGCTCCCAGTACTTCTTCACGAACGCCGCGGCGGCGACCGCCTCGCGCACGGCGACGTCGTACGGCAGGCTCAGCGGGTTGTCGGTCCGCGCCTGCTCGGCGGCGGCCTTGACCCAGCGATCGTAATCCTTCCGCTTCTTTGCCATGACGATTGCTCGACCCCCTCCTCCTGCGGTCCGCGGCCCTGCGGCCGCGGCGCGGAGCGGCAAAGATGAGCTCGCTCGCAGGGGTGTCCAGAGTCGACGCACGATCTGGACGCGCGTGGGAGGGCGCCGGAGGGGAGAGGTGGCGGTGGGATGTCCTGATGGCCGGGTGGCGTGTCCTGATGGCCGGGTGGCGTGTCCTGATGGCCGGGTGGCGTGTCCTGATGGCCGGGTGGCGTGTCCTGATGGCCGGGTGGCGTGTCCTGATGGCCGGGTGGCGTGTCCTGAGGGTGACGCAGGGCGCGGCGGCCTCGCTCGTGGCCTCTCATCTCATTTCCAGATCGTCCGCACCTCCTGCCCGGAAATCCACAACGAGAGCACCTCGGACGGCACAGGGCCGGTCGAGGGTCGAGGTGGAGCGCTGGGACAGCCGGGCGCAGCGGCCGCTCTCGCTGCGTGCGCCCGGGTGGAGATCGGTGGAATGGGTCAGTACGACATCGCTTTGCGGCACATCGCGCTGCGCTGCGGCGACGAGCTCGCTCGGGGTCTGACGCTCGCATTTGCGGTCGACTCGGTCTCGTGGATCGAGACGCAGCTGACCGCGCTGGAGCGCAGGATCGACCGGGTCCTCGAGCTTCGCGGCGGCGGTCAGCGGCGCCTGGTGCAGCTGGAGTTCATCGTCGCGCCGGGCAATGACCTCGCGCTCCGCATGTTCGAGTACGCGGTCCTGCTCGTGCTCTCGCTCCGGGCCGCGGTCGACCCGGGCCGGGGCGACCGCGCCATTCCCCCGGTGGAGAGCGTGGCCGTCCTCCTCAGCGGGCGCGCGGCTCCGTGGCCGCTCGAGGGGCAGTTCCGCACGAACTGGCCCGAGAGCGAGCGCTTCTGCGGACAGCGCTTCCGCATCGAGGCTGTCTACCAGCGCAAGGTGGCCGAGCTGATGGCGCGACCGGGCGTGTTCTGGCTCATCTTCACGCCCCTCGCCGTCGACGCCACGGAGGGCTCGATCCGGCAGGTGGTCGAGGAGATCCGCCGCCGCGAGCCTCGCGATGAGCAGCGCGCGGAGCTGTATGCCGTGATGCAGGTGTTGGCGGAGCTGGCCCCCTGGGGGCACACTTGGCACAAGGAGATCAGGATGCGAGTACAGGAGCTGGATCAGCAGTCGATCCTGGCGAGCGAAACCCTGCGGGAGGTGTTCGAGCAGGGCATCGAGAAGGGCATCGAGAAGGGACGCAAGCAGGGCATTGAGGAGCTGCTGCGGGGCGTGCTCGCGCGCCGGCTTCGCCGCGAGCTGAGCGCCGTGGAGCAAGCCGCCGTGGCCAACAGGGCGAGCACGCTGGGCGATCCCCAGGCGGCTGCCGCCGTGTTCGAGCTGGACACCGAGGCCCTGCTGGCCTGGTTGCTCGGCCCCGACGCGGAGTGAGCGGGCGCCTCCGCGACCGGTGGCAGCTACTCCCGCGGCACCCAGCGCGACAGGACGACCCCCGGGATCGACGCCGCGAAGGCGATCGCGAAGAACGCCGTGAACCCCACGCCGGCGGCGAGGTAGCCGCTCACGCTGCCGGCGAACGTCGCCGAGACCGACATCAGCGCCGACCCGATCGCGAAGTGCGACGACTTGTACCCGTCCACGCAGCGCCGCATCAGGAACACCACGAGCACCGCCGTGCCGATCCCGGCGGCGAGCTGCTCGAGCGTGACGAGCGCGACGATCCACGGGAGCGCCGGCCTGAGCCCCGCGAGCGCCACATAAAGCAGGATCGCCAGGCTCTGCAGGAGCGCGATGGGGAAGATCGTGCGCGCGAGCCCCCACCGCTTGATGAGCACACCGCCGAGGGTCGAGCCGGCGATCGAGGCGACCGTGCCGACGCCGGCCACGTTGCCGCGCGCCGCCGTGTCGAGGCCGAGGTCCTTCAGCAGCGGCGACGACATCGCGAACATGAGCGCGTCCCCCGCCCGGTAGCAGAGGATGAACGCGAGGCTCGACGCGATCCGGGGCTGGCGCAGGAACGCACGGAACGGCTCGACGTACCGCCGCAGCCCGGCGGCTCCCGGCGCCGCCCCGGGCGCCGTCGCCGCTCCGGGCGCCGTGGCGCCGGGCGCGGGCGCTACCGCGGGGCGCGGCAACCCCATCGCGTGCGCGCCCGCCAGCAGCGCGAGCGCGGCCGCCGCCACGGCGAACGACGCGCCGAAGGACGCCCAGCCCGCGAACGCGACCAGGAGCGCGCCCGCGAGCAGCGCCAGCCGGTACGCCCCGACCCGCAGCCCCGAGAACGCCGCCTGGGCGTCCTTGTCGAGCGCCTGCAGATAGAAGCCGTCGACCGCGATGTCGTGCGTCGCCGCCGCGACGGCGACCAGCCCGAACAGCGCCGCGACGAGCCCGAGCGCGCCGCTCTCCGCCGTCGCGGCGAGGCCGAGGAGGATCACCGCGAGCGCGATCTCGGCCCCCACGAGCCAGCGCCGCGCGCTGCCGTGGAGGTCGACCAGCGGGCTCCAGAGGAACTTGAGGTTCCACGGGAGCCCGTAGAGCGACACGAGGCCGATGATCTGGAGGCTCGCCCCCGCCGCCGTGAAGAACTCCCCCGCCACCTTGTGCGCGATCGCGTAGGGCAAGCCCTCGGCGAAGTAGGTCGACGAGATCCACAGACCCCGGCTCGCCGCTCGCTCCGCCGCCGCGCCGGACGTCACCGCCGCGCCGGACGCCGCCGCCGCGCCGGACGTCACCGCCGCGCCGGATGCCGCCGCCACGCCGGACGTCACTGCGGGGGCGCCGCGCCTCGCGGCCTCCGCGCCCTGATCGGACAGCGCGGCGCGCGCCGGGGCAGCGGTCTCGACGGACTTGTGGGATGTGACGGCAGCCTCCACGCCTTCTCCGCACCCTTACACGAAGCGCCCCGGGGCGGAGCAAGTTCCAGGGCGCTCGGGGGCGCAGACCACCGCGCCGAACCGTGCGCGACCGCGCGGAACCGCGCCGACGCCGGCGCGAGGGAAGCAGCGGACTCCATTGCGAGCGACGCTGTGGTATCGGTCCGGCATCTGGTTTAACGGTGAACTGCATGCGACGGGCTCGCGCTCCCTCGGTGTCCCCCTGCCGTAACGGCCGCGACGCCGATCGTGGCGCCGCGCGTCCGGACGGCCGACACGCCGATCGTGGCGCGGCGCGTCCGGACGGCCGCGCGGCCGCCCCGGCGCGCACGGCCCTCGCGCCGACCTGCCCATCTCCGGTACTTCCGAGGGAGCGAGCGTGAACGAGTACACCCGGCGCGAGGAGGTCCGCGCCACCTTCATCGCCTCGGCCATCCTCGTCCTGTGCATCGCCGTGGCGGTCCTCCGCCTCGTGACCGTGGAGGGCAGGCTCGTCCCCGACCCGGCCGCGCGGCGGCAGGCCGAGGAGTCCGAGGCCCGCATCGCCCCCGCGCGCGCGTGCGCCCTCGCCGGCGAGAAGCTCATCGTCGAGATCGACCTGTTCAAGAAGGCCGCGAAATCCGCGCGCATGCCCGCCCCGGGCGAGGAGCCCCCGGCGCCGCCGCCGGTCACGAAGACGCGCGCGCCGCGCAACACGCCGCTGCCGAAGCCCAAGGAGCCGGACAAGCAGGGCGCGTGGGCGTCCGCCCAGCCGCTCTACAAGCAGGTCAAGACCCTCGCCGGCTGCCGCGAGGCGACCGAGGCGCTCCTCGGGGCGCGCGTGAGCGCGATCCCCGCCTGGGACGCCATCGTCAAGGCGGCCGCGATCACGCCGCCGGGCACCGCCGAGGCCGAGCAGTTCGAGGCGGCGAAGCAGCTGCTCTCGCTCCTCGCCGACATCCCCGCCGACAAGGTCGCGCAGGCCACGAAGGACGCCGAGGCCGCCTACAAGGCGAACGCCGAGCGCGACCGGGAGCGCGCGCTCACCGCGATGGTCCGCGAGCCGCTCCCCCAGGGCGTCTTCTCCCGGCGCGTGGCGGTGAGCGTCGGCGTGGGGCTGACCGTCTGCGCCCTGCTCATCAGCTACCTCGGCGTGCGCGCCGCCTCGATGCGCCGCCTCGCGACGCTGCTGCCGCTGCGCGACGCCGTCCGCAGCGGGCGCCCGGGCATGCAGGCCGCCGAGATCCTGAAGACCGCCGCCGCGCACAACAGCGGCGAGCCCGGCATCGTCATCGGCGCGGCCATCGGCGGGCTCTCCGCCGCGCTCCTCGCGCCGAAGGACGCCGACCTCTTCGTCGCGGGCGTCATGGCCGGCCTCCTCATCGGCCTCGGCGGGCAGTGGGCCTTCCGCCTCGCCCTCGGGGCGAGCCGCTGGCGCGCCCGCGCCACCGAGCTCGCCGAGGTCGAGAAGCCCGCCATCCCGATCGTGCTCGTCCTGAGCGGCGTGAAGCCCGGCCTCGAGCCGGAGTTCATCCAGTTCCTCCGCTCGCTGCCCCCCGCCGACGCCGCCGCGGCGGTCGAGAAGCTCGCCTCGCAGGCCGAGGAGCGCATCCTCGCCGCCGCCGACGCCGGCGCGGCCTTCCCCCAGGGGAAGCCGCCGCCGGGGTGACGCTCGCCCGAGCAGGGCGCCCCGCCCGCCGCCGGACGCCCGCGCGCCGTCGCGGCGGACGGCGCCGCGGCGGCGCCGCTGCACCGATCGCTCGATCCGCACGCGGTTCCATGGAATGGAGGCCCACCCGACATGAAAACTCCTCTGCAGGCCCGCCGGCCCCCCGGGCGATGGGCGCTCCTCTCGCTGCTCGCCGCCACCTGGTGGCTCGCCGCGCCCCCTGCAGCGGCGCAGGACCCGGCCGCCGCGAACGCCGGCGCGCCCCCGGAGCCTCCGCCGGCCGCGCAGACCGCCCCGCCGGCCGGTGCGGCCCAGGAAGACGGCGCCGCACAGGACGACGGCGCGCCCCAGGACGGCGCGCCCCAGGACGGCGCGCCCCAGGACGGCGCGCCCGCGGCGGACGGCGCCGGCGCGCCGCCCTCCGGCGGGGGCGGCGCAGCCCCGGAATCCGGCCCGCGCGCCGATCGCAGCCCGGCGCGGCGCGACCGGCCGGGAGCGACCAGCAGCCGCGCCACCCCCTCGAAGAAGCGCCGCGGCGACATCAACCCCTGCATGACGCCCGATCCGGGCTGGGGCGTCTACGACCGGTGGTCCCGCGCGCCCTCGATCGGGCAGATGATCATGCCCCACAAGGGCGGGGTCACGAAGCGCGGCGGCTTCGACGTCATCATCCACTTCCACGGCCACGAGGCGCTCCGGAAGGAGTTCGTGAAGACGGCCGACGGCGCCGTCCTCGTCGGCATCGACCTCGGCATCGGCTCGGGCGCGTACTCGAGCGCGTTCTCGGCGCCCTACGTCTTCGAGAACCTGCTCGACAGCATCGAGCGCGCGGTGGCGAAGAAGACCGGCAAGAAGAAGGTCTACATCCGGAAGCTCGGCCTGTCGGCCTGGAGCGCGGGCTACGGCGCCATCGAGCAGATCCTGCGCCAGCCCGCCGGCAAGCGGGTCGACGCGCTCGTGCTGCTCGACTCGCTGCACGCCGGGTACGCCGACGAGCACCAGCGCAAGCTCAAGGTCGCGCAGATCGAGCCGTTCATCGCGTTCGCGCGGCGCGCCGCGGCGGGCGAGGCGTTCATGTTCATGAGCCACTCCTCCATCCTGCCGCCCGGCTACGCGTCGACCGCGGAGACGGCGAGCTTCATCGTGCAGCAGCTGCGGGGCAAGCCGCGCGGCTCCTCGCGCCGCGACGTGCTCGGCCTCGACATGATCCGGCGCTTCGACCGCGGCGACTTCCACCTCCGCGGGTACACCGGCGACGACAAGCCCGACCACTGCGCCCACCTCGGCCTGATGGCGGACGTCATGCGGGTCCACCTCAAGCCGCGGTGGAAGACGCCGCAAGGGCGGCGCTAGATGGGCGGCATCGGCGTCATCATCAACCCCCGCTCGCGCCAGAACCTGAGCGATCCCCGCGCGGCCGTCCGGCTCGCGCGCGCGCTCGGCGACCACGGCGTCGTCCGCACCGCGCGCACCCGCGAGGACCTCGCCCGGATCGCGGAGGACTTCAGGAAGCTCTCCATCGACGTGCTCGGCATCTCCGGGGGCGACGGCACGAACCACGTCACCATCACCGGCTTCCTCGACGTCTACGAGGACGAGCCGCTGCCGCCGATCGCGTTCCTGCGCGGCGGGACGATGAACACCGTGGCCAACGCCGTCGGCGTGCCCCGCGGGCGCCCCGACGGCCTGCTCGCCGGGCTCATCGCCCGCTACACCGACCGCGGCCGGCACCCGCTGCGCTGGGTCGAGCGCCACGTGATGCAAATCGGCGCCCACTACGGCTTCATCTTCGGCACCGGCTGCGTCCACGGGTTCATCGCCGAGTACAATCGCAGCGAGGAGCGGAACGCGATCTGGGCCGCGAAGGTCCTCGCCCGCGCGAGCGCCGCCGTGCTCCTCAAGACCGACACCCAGGTCGCCGCGCGCTGGGAGGGCCGCGTCCACTTCGATGACGGCTCGGCCTTCCCGGACCGCGACTACCTCGCCGTCGCCGCCGGCACCGTCGACCAGATCGGCCTCGGGTTCCGCCCGTTCCACCGCTACGACGAGCGCCCCGAGAGCTTCCACATGCTGGGCATCCACACCTCCGCCCTCGGCTTCGTGCGGAAGCTGCGCGACATCTGGCGAGCGCAGCCGATGGGAGAGGCGCACACCTTCGAGAAGATCGCGCAGCGCGCGGTGCTCGAGGCGCGCTCCGGTGTGGTCCGCTACGTGTGCGATGGGGACGTGCACGAGCACGTCGGCCCGCTCACGGTGCGCATCGGCCCGCGGGTAAAAATCCTCGTGGAGCACAAGACCGGGCATCGACCTGTCGCCAGTCGGCGCACATCGCACGAGGTGTATGCCCGCGGCGCCCACGGCGAGCGCGCGCGCCGCGCGCGTTGATCGAGCGCCGTGCGGCGAGCGCGCGCTCGCCGCGCGCGCAACGACCGCGCGAGACCATGGCTGTAGGAGACCGGCAAAGTTAGAATACCCTCGCTCCATGTCGCCGCGCTCAACCTCCGCGCCCGCACCCTCGACGGGATCGACGCTGCGGGCTGATGGCGTGAGCCGCCCCTCGTCGTCGTCCGCGGCCTTCCCGCGCGGCAGCGCCCCCGACGCGGGCGACCCGGAGCTGCTCGATCCGGAGTCGCTCGATCCATCGCTCCTGTCGTCGCTCCGGCAGGTCGGCGCGCCGTCGCCCGGCCCGGCGCGGTCGACGCGGCGCATCTACCGCGAGGGCGACGTGATCGGCGGCAAGTACCGGCTGCGCTACGTCCTCGGCGAAGGCGGCATGGGGATGGTGTGGCTGGCCCACAACGACGTGCTGAACATCGACGTCGCGCTCAAGTTCATCCGGCGCGAGGTCACCTCGACCGAGGCGACGCTGCGCCTCCAGCAGGAGGCGCGCGCCGCGGCGCGCATCGATCATCCCTCGATCGTCCGGGTGCTCGACTTCGGGGAGTCCGATCACCGCGATCCGTACATCGTGATGGAGGTCCTCCGCGGCGAGCAGCTGGTCGAGGCGATCGAGCGCCGGAAGCGCTTCTCGCCCGCGGCCGCGCTCCGCATCCTGCTGCCGATCGCGAGCGCCCTCGCCGCGGCGCACGACCGCAGGATCGTCCACCGCGACCTCAAGCCAGAGAACATCTTCCTCGTGAAGAACGATCGCGGCGACGTCATCCCCAAGATCGTCGACTTCGGCATCGCCAAGGTGTGGAGCGAGACCGCGGGCGGCGACGTGACCAAGGCGGGCACGGTGCTCGGCAGCCCCGACTACATGTCGCCCGAGCAGGCCCGCGGCATCACCGACGTCGACGGGCAGACCGACGTCTGGGCGTTCTCGGTGGTGCTCTACGAGACGCTCACGGGGCAGCGGCCGTTCCTCGGCGGCAACTACCACGACCTCGTGGCCGCCATCCTCGTGAAGGATCCGGTGCCGCTCACCGAGCTCGGCGTCGGCGACGCGGCGCTGTGGAGCATCATCGAGCGCGGGCTCGCGAAGGAGCGCGCCGGGCGGTGGCGGACCATGCGCGACATGGGCGTGGCGCTCGCGCGGTGGGCCACCGAGAACGGGGTCGAGGAGGACGTGACCGGGACGTCGCTCGCCGTGCACTGGCTGAGCGACGGCGGCCAGCGGCGCCTCTCGGAGCGGCCGGCCGCGCGCCCGCCGCGCAGCGGCCCGGACGTGGAGACGATCGCGCGCGAGGAGCGCGAGGAGATCGCGCTGCCGCCCTCGGGTCGGCGGCGCTCCGCCATCGTCGCGCTGGCGGCGGTCGCCGCCGTCGTCGCCATCGGCCTCGCGCTGTTCACCCTGCGCGGCGTGACCGCGCGCGACGGCGGCGCCGACCCGCCCCCGGCCGCGACGTCCGCCGCGCCGCGCGATCTGCCCTCGCCCGCCGCCGCCGCCGCGCCGACGACGGCCGGGCAAGACGCCGGGAACCTGGCCCACCCCGCGCCGGCGCGCTCGGCCGGAGCGCCGGCGGCCGCCGGCGAGCCGCGCCGCGAGCCGACGGACGGCGGCGCCGGCCCCTCGGCGTCGCCCCGGAACGCGGGCGCCCGGCGGAGCGCCGCCCCGCGGACGACCTCGAAGACCCCTTCCGCCGCCCTGCCGGTCCCGGCTCGGCCGAACTTCTGAAGCCGCGATGCCGATGAACGTGAGGCCCGCTCGCGGAGCGCGACATCGCGAGCCCACGCTCGGCGCGCGATGGCCGCTGCTGCTCGCCCTCGCCGTGCTCACCGGCGCCTGCTCGCTGCTCGCGGACAGCGCCCTCTCCGACAAGCCGTCCGAGGGCGGCGCCGGCGCGCCCGGCAGCACGTCGACCGGCGGCTGCGCGCCGGACTGCCCGGCGGACGCGTGCTGCGGCGGGGCGTGCGTCGACCTGAGCCAGGACCCAGGGCACTGCGGCGCCTGCGGCAACGCCTGCGGCGCCGGCGAGTCGTGCTGCGACGGCGAGTGCACGAGCGTGCTGAACGATCCGTCGAACTGCGGCGCCTGCGGCGCGGCGTGCCCGAACACGCTCTGCGTGGGCGGCCACTGCTCGTCCGAGTGCGTCTTCGGCTTCGACAACTGCGACGGGAACATCGTCACGAACGGCTGCGAGGTCGATCTCACGAGCGATCCCGAGCGCTGCGGCGGCTGCTCCCTCCGCTGCCCCTCGGGCGCGATCTGCGACGAGGGGGAGTGCGCCTGCGCGCCGCCGCTCCTCGACTGCGACGGCCTCTCCGACACGGGGTGCGAGACCGACGGCTCGTCGAACCCCGCGCACTGCGGCGCCTGCGGCGTCACCTGCGGGCCGAACATGGAGTGCCAGGCGGGCGTGTGCGGGTGCCAGGCGGGGTACGCCGACTGCAACACGACGCCCGACGACGGCTGCGAGGCCTCGCTCGGCACGACCGAGAGCTGCAGGGCGTGCGGCGACGCCTGCTCGGACGGCATGGCCTGCGACCTGATCGGCGGCTGCGCCTGCACCAACGGGCTCCTCGACTGCGACGGCCTGCCCGGCTGCGAGTCGATCGTCACCGACCCGGCGACCTGCGGCGCCTGCGGCGTGCAGTGCCCGGCGGACACGCCGCGCTGCGACGGCACGGCGTGCGTGGTCACCTGCGCCCCGGGCCTCACCGCGTGCGGCCTCTCGTGCGTCGACACGCAGACCAGCCCGCGCCACTGCGGCGCGTGCGGCGTGGTCGCGGGGCCTCACCAGCACTGCGAGGCCGGCGCGCTGGCCTGCGACGCGGACTTCGCCGACTGCGACCCGAGCGCGCCGGGCTGCGAGTCCGATCTCGCCCGGAGCACGCAGCACTGCGGCGCGTGCGGCAACGCCTGCAAGCCGGGCGCCGCGTGCGTCGCCGGCGTGTGCGCGTGCGGCGGGTTCACGCCGCACGACTGCGGCGCAGACTGCCGCGCCTGCTGCTCGGACGCGGACTGCTCGGACGGCGACGGCTGCACCACCGACGTGTGCGAAGCCGGCGGCACGGCGTGCCGGAGCACGGGCTGCGCCGCCGGAGAGCAGTGCTGCAGCCTCGTCGCGTGCCGCCAGTGCTGCACCAGCGCCGACTGCAGCGGCGACGAGATCTGCTCCGGCGGGGCGTGCATCCCGCCCTGCGGCTCCGGCCTCGTGGCGTGCGACGGGGCGTGCGTCAGCCTGAGCTCGGTCGAGCACTGCGGCGCGTGCGGCAACGCCTGCCTGAGCGGCCGCGAGTGCCGCGACGGCGAGTGCACGCCCCCGCGGGTCGTCATGGCGGCGGCCGGCGCGCCCATGCCGCGGCAGATGGCCGCGGCGGCCTGGATCGGGGACGCGCTCTTCGTGTGGGGCGGCCGCACGGCGAACAGGGACGTGAACGACGGGGCGCTCTACGATCCGGCGCGCGACGCGTGGTCGCCGCTAGGCATCGAGGGCGCCCCCTCGGCCCGCGTGCTCGCCGGCGCGGCGTGGACGGGCTCCCGGGTGCTCGTGTGGGGCGGCGGCGCGTTCGGGAGCACGGCGGGCCTGGCCACCGGCGCCGCCTACGACCCGGCGACGCGGACCTGGCGCGCGATGAGCACCACGAACGCCCCCACGGCGCGGCGGTCGCCGATCGCCGTGTGGACCGGCACGCGCCTCCTGATCTGGGGCGGCGCCGCGGGCGGCGCGCCGGTGGGCGGCGGCGCGCTCTACGATCCGGTCGCCGACGCATGGTCGCCCGTCTCCAGCGTGGGCGCGGCTCCGGCGCGCGACGGCGTCGCGTGGGCGTGGTCGGGCGCGGAGCTCTACCTGTTCGGCGGGCGCGCCGGCGACTCGACCACGGGCGACGGGTACGCCTACAACCCCACGACGGACGCGTGGCGGGCGCTGCCCAGCGCGGGCGCGCCGAGCCCGCGGGCGGACGCGTTCGCGGTCTGGATGGGAGGCCGGCTGCTCGTCTGGGGCGGCGTGGACAAGGGCGATCGCGACCTCGACGACGGCGCGATCTACGACCCGGCGGCCGGCGCGTGGGCCGCGGTCGACGACAAGGACGCCCCCTCGCGGCGCAGCCGCAGCGAGCGGCGCACGGGCTGGACCGCGTGGACCGGCACGCGCGCGCTCATCGCGGGCGGGCGGAGCGATTCGATGCCCAGGAAGGACGGGAAGCTGTACGATCCCGCGGCAGGGTGGGGCGCGAGCGTGGCGGTGGCGAACAAGCAGCACAGCTACGGCGTGGGGGTCTGGACGGGGACCGAGCTCATCCTGTGGTCCGGGTTCGACGGGTTCTCGCTGCTCGCCGACGGGGAGCGGTTCAGGCCGTGACGCCGCGGCGGACGCGGGCCCTCGCCGGCCCCCTCGCGCTCTTCATCGCCGCGGCGGGGCTCCTCGCGGCGCCCGCGCCCGCCGCGGCGCAGAGCGCGGCCGACGTCGCGGTCGCGCGCGAGATCTTCATCGAGGGCTCCGAGTTCGCCAAGCAGGGCCGCTGGGAGGAGGCGCGGGAGCGGTACGAGCGCTCGCTCGCGATCAAGCGCGCGCCGATCACGCTCTACAGCCTCGGGGTGGCGCAGCAGCAGACCGGCCAGCTCGTCGAGGCGCTGGAGAGCTTCCGCGCGTTCCTCGTCGAGCCGTCCGCGCCGGCGACGAAGGAGTACGAGAAGCTCGCGCGGCAGGCGGTGCAGGAGCTCGAGCGCCACGTCGCCGGGCTCGATCTGAGGCTCTCGCCGGACGGCGTCGCGGGCGTGGTGGTGAAGATCGACGGCGTCGAGGTGCCCGCGGCGGCGCTCGATCGCCCTCGGCCGGTCAACCCGGGGAACCACGTGGTCACCGTGAGCGCGCCGGGCTACCGCGAGGCGCGGCGGAGCGTCGCCGCGGCGCCGGGGAGCCGCGTCGTCGTCATGCTGACCCTGGAGCGCGACGCCCCCGCGCCGGGCGCGTCCACCCCGGGCGCCTCCGCCGGGCCGCGGGCGTTTTCGGCGGAGGCGCTGCCGGGCGGCGCGGCGCACGGCGCCGCGCCCGACGCAGCGACGGTCCGCGTCGTGCCGATCGTGCTGCTCGCCGGCGGCCTGACCACGGTCGCGGCCGGCGTGGCGATCGGCCTGCTCGGCGTCGCGAGCGCGTCGGACGCGCCGACGCGGGACGGGGACGCGGCCGACGCCGCGCGGGCCCAGGCGCTCGCCGGCGACATCGTCGCGGGCGCCGGCCTCCTCGCGGCGGGCGCCGGCGTGCTCGTGCTGGTCCTCGACCGCGGCCCCGCCGGCGCCCCGCGGAAGCAGGCCTCGCCGCGCGCCGCCGTCGGCCCGCTCCGCCTCACCGTGCGCTTCTGATCGGCCCGCGGGGGCCGGTCGCTACGCCGTCGGCATCTCACCGCGGTCGAGGCTCACCACCACGAACGCGCCGTAGTTCAGCACCGTGAGCGAGTCGTCGTCGAGGATGAGCACGCGGACGCACTGGGGCGGGGAGGGCGCGAGCAGGTCGGCGTAGGGGTCGAACGGCGCCTCGTCCGTGGGCGGCAGCGCGGCGTGCAGGAACGCGTGGAGCCGCGCCCGGTGGCCGAGGATGACGCTCGCGGCCGGCGGGTCCGCGCCGCCGGCCGCGGCGCTGCGGAAGAGCAGCCGGCGCGCCGCCGGGGACACGACCAGGATCGCCGCGTCGGTCACCTCGAGCTCGCTGCACGTGCACAGCTGCTCCACGCGATCGCTCACGGCGTCCTCCACCGTCTGGAACAGCCGCAGCCGCCGCCGCTGTCCCTCGGTGAGCCCCGGCTCCTCGAGGTAGGTCTCGAGGCTGCACCCGTGCATGTTCCGCCCGCCCCCGTAGCTCATGCCGCCCGTCGTGGCGCAGTCTGCTCGCCCGCCTTTGCCAGCCGGGTCGGACAGCCGCCACGCCTCCCCGCATGGGCGTTCATGCACGGGATTAGCCAACGCCCCCTGCGCCGCTCCGGGGCGCGGCGCGGTCGCCAAGCTCTCCAGGCCCGGCGCGGCGGCGCGCCCGCGCGGCGGGCGGCTACTGCGCCGCGGGCGGCGCGATCTTCGCCGTGAGCTCGACCTGGGCGACACTGCGCTGGGCGGCCTGCTGGCCGCTGGCGCCGGGGGGCACGAGCAGCGCCTGGAGCCGCTGCGAGGCGTCGGCCGTGCCCGGCGCGTAGCTCGACGGCGACCAGGTGAGCGTGCCCTTGCCGGCGGAGTCGAGCCGGTCGATGGTCAGCGTGACGTCGCCGTTCGGGCCCGGCAGCTTGAGGTCGGCGCCCTCCGCGTACTGGCGCGTGTCCACGCTGAGCGAGACGACATCCCCCTCCACCTTCTCGATCTTGAAGACGCGGTAGCGCAGCACCGGCAGCTGCGCGCCCGACACCACGGCGCGGTCGGTGACCATCCAGTAGGCCCCCGCGCCGACGGGCTTGTCCGGCAGCGGCGGCGTGAGGAGCGCGATGGCCTCCCCGAGGGCGGCGAGCAGCGGCTGGAGCCCGGGGTCGGCGTCCTTGGCGAGCTCGGGCTTTTGGTTGCTGACCGCGTTCGCCGGCGAGAGATCGTAGCGCAGGGCGCTCCCCTTCAGCTTCGCCAGCGCGTCGGCGAGCTCCTTCGGCGGGCCGCCGATGGACATGGACGCGAGCGTCGCCGACGTGATCTTCGCGGTCACGGTCGTCGGCGCCGCGGGCGCGGGCGCGCCCTCCTTGGGCTTGTCCGCCGGCTTGTCGGCCTTGATGCTCAGGCCGAGCTCGAGGTTCGGCAACCCCTGCGGCCCGCCCATGCGCAGCCCGAGCGTCATGGCGACCTTCTGCTCGGATTTCGGATCGACCTTCGCGGCGAGCTGGGCGCGCGGCTCGCTGCCGGCGTCGATGACCTCGATCTTGTAGGGCATGTCCTTCGGGAGCGCGGCGGCCGCCGCCTGCGCCGAGAACACGCCGTTCTCCGGCGGGCCGTCCTTCGCGCCGCCCGGCGCCGGCCGGCTCTCGGGGCCGCCCGACGCCGCCGCCGCGAGCTCCGCGCCGAGCTTGCCGCCGACGACCGGGAGCGCCGGGCCGGCGTCGAGCGCGCCCGCGTCGGCGGCGGACTGCGCCTTGCTCTTGTCCCCGTCGCAGCCCGCGAGCCCCGAGAGGGCGACCGCCGCGAGCATCGAAGCCATAACCCCGCGCCACCGAGTGTGCATGACGGCGGGGTGTAGCCAAAACCCGCGCCGCGTTCCAGCGCGCTCTTGCGCCAGCCGGGGAGCCGCGGCGGCGGTCAGGCCCGCCGCGCGGCCTTGAGCCCGCCGATGAGCTCCAGGAGCTCGAGGGGCCGGAACGGCTTCGCGTAGTAGGCGGTCGCGCCGAGCGCCTCGGCGCGGGCGCGCGCCTCGCGGTCGTCGAGGGCGCTGATCACGACGATCGGCAGGCTGGCCGTCGCCGGGTCCGCGCGGAGGCGCGCGCAGACCTCGAAGCCGTCCATGCTGCCGGGGAGCATCAGATCGAGCAGGAGAACATCGAAGGGCTCGGTCAGGGCGCGCTCCACCGCCTCGGGGCCGGTGCCGACGCCGATGACCTCATGGCCGCTCGCGCCGACCAGCGCCTCGATCATGCGCCGGATCGCGTCCTGATCTTCACAGAGAAGGATACGCATGGTCGCGAGCTCACGGAGCCTCGCACCGGCGCCGTCGCGGGGTCAAGCGGGAACGCGCCCACCCCGTCCGCTCGCGCCGGGGTGGTCGCCTCGGGGCGCCCCCCCGGCGTCCGCTGGGCGGCCGGCCCCACTCCGCGCGGTGGCCATCCTTCCAGGAGCGAACGCTAAGCGCGGCGAGGGCGATCGCGGAGGCGCGCGGCGCTCGCCGGCGGGCGCAGCGCGAGCTCGATGCCCACGCGCGCCCCGCCGCCCCCGCGGCGCTCGGCGAACGCGCGACCCCCGTGCGCCTCGGCGATGCGCTTGCACAGCGCGAGGCCCAGGCCGAGCGAGCCGCGCTCGGCGCCGCTCTCCCCGCCCTGCGCCCGCTCGCGCCGGAAGAACGGCTCGAAGATGCGCGTCTCCTCCCCGTCCGCGAACCCGGGCCCGCGATCCTCGACCTCGAAGACGACGCGGCTCGGACCGCCGGGGCGGACGCGCAGCCGCTCGGCCCCGCCCGCGTGCGCGCGCGCGTTCTCGAGCAGGTTGGCGAGCGCGCGCGCCAGCAGCGTCGCGTCCGCCTCGAACGCCGGCGTCCCCTCGGCGACCTCCAGCAGCGTCGGGTCGAGCCCGGCGCGCTCCAGCGCGCGGATCGCGGCCTCGGCCGGGTCGAGGCGCGTCAGGGTGAGCGCGGCGAAGTCGATGCGCGAGCTCGCCAGGAGGTCGCCGACGAGCGCGTCGATCTCCATGACCTCGCGATCGAGGTCGTCGAGCACGGGCGCGCCGGCCCCGCCGTCCCCGCGGGCAATCTCGGTGAGCAGGCGGATCCGGGCGAGCGGCGTGCGGAGCTCGTGCGACACCGCGGCGAGGAGCTCTCGCTGGTCGGCGATCTGGCGCTCGATGCGCGCGGCCATGTCGTTGACCGCCTCGGCGACCACGCCGACCTCGCCGTGGCCGTGGCGGTCGAGCCGGACCCGGCTCGACAGCTTGCCGGCGCCGATCTCGTGGACGACGTGGGCCAGGTCGACGAGCGGGCGCGCGAGGCGGCGCGAGATGAGGCCCGAGGCCGCCCACAGGACGGCGGCCACGGCGAACAGCGGCAGGGCGAGGCGGAGGGACGCGCCGGACCGGCCGCGCCCGGGGCAGAGGAGCACGGTGCCGAGCGAGCCGCCGTCGCCGGGGACCGGCGCGACCAGGGGCTGCACCCGGCAGGGCTGGCCGTACCGCGCGAGCCGCCGCCCCTTCGCGTCGAGGAGGTCCAGGTCCGTGTCGAACTCCTCCGCGATCACGCGGGCGAGGGCGTCGCGGGCCACGGGATCGCCCCAGACCCGCTGGAACTGGAGGCCCACGAAGGACTGGGCGCGGGCGTGCTCGTGCCGCCAGCCGGAGTTGCCGACGCGGTCGATGGCGCCGACCGTCGCGATCGCCGCGAACGCGGTGATCAGGATGGTCGCGCCGAACCACATGAAGATCCGGCGGTGCAGCCGGGCGCTGAGGAAGCGGTTGATCGAGACCTTCCGCCCGTTCTCGAACAGCCACGAGCGGCAGCGCATCACGCGCGGTCCTTGGCGAGCACGTAGCCGACCCCGCGCACGGTCTTGATGAGCTTCGGCGACCTCGGGTCGTCGGCGAGCTTCTGCCGCAGGTGCGAGATGTGCACGTCGACGGTCCGCCCGCCGACGTTGACGTCGCCGCGGCCGGCCTCCTCGAGGAGCGCCTCGCGGGCGACGACGCGGCCGGCGCGCCGCGCGAGGGCGACGAGGATGTCGAACTCGATGCCGGTGAGCTCCGCGGGCTTGCCCGCGACGGTGACCACGCGGCCGGGCACGTCGATGGCGATGTCCCCGGCCACGATCCGCTCGCCGGCGGCGTCGGGCGTGGCGCGCCGGAGCACGGCGCGGAGGCGCGCGAGCAGCTCGCGCGGGCTGAACGGCTTGGCGATGTAGTCGTCGGCGCCGATCTCGAGGCCGACCACGCGATCGGCCTCGTCGCCGCGGGCGGTGAGCATGAGGATCGGCATCGAGCTCTTCTGCCGGATGCGGCGCACGACCTCGATGCCGTCCATGCCGGGCATCATCACGTCGAGCAGGACGGCGTCGAAGGTGCCCGCGGCGAGCGCCGCGAGGCCTCGCGCGCCGTCGCACGCGACCGTGACCGTAAAGCCGTTCTGCTCGAGGTAGCTCGCGAGCAGGGCGTGGAGCCTGGAGTCGTCGTCGATGAGCAGGAGCCGCAGCGCCATGGAGGGACCCGAAGGGAAGGGGCGGCAGCGCGCGGCGGCCGCCTCTGTCGTGTATAGCTCAGCGGCCGGGGGCGGTGTCGGTCTCCGGCGCCGCGGGGCGCGCGGGCGCGGCGCTCCGCCACGAGGAGCGCTCGGCCTCCCGCGCGGCGTCCACGCAGAGGGACGCGACGTGGCGCTGGAAGGCGTCGCGGCGGGCCTCGGCCCGGCAGCGCAGCGCCGAGAAGCCGGAGGCGTAACCGAAGACGGTGCCGAGGACGAGCAGCGTGATCGTGATCTGGCGTCGCATCATGGTCTTCGTTGCCTCCTTCACGCCCACTCGCCGTGCGTCCTGTAGGGATCGGCGCGGTGGCCGCGCCGACCGGCCCTGCCGGACCACAGATCGCGGAACGCGGCCGGCCCGATCTCGATGAGGTCCGCGAGCTGCTCGCGCTGGCGGTCCTCGAGCACGGCGTGGACCTTGCCGAGCGCGCCGACCGCGGCCTTGCGCAGCGACTCGATGGCGGTGTCGTGCCGCGCGAAGAGCTCGCCGAGGCGCGTCTCGTCGAAGCTCGGGCTCCGCATGGCGGCCGCGACGTCCGCGCGCGTGCTGCGGATCTCGCTCCGGTGCGCGTCCGCGGCGGCGCGGAGCTCGTCGACGGCCGCGACGATGGCCTTCTCCTGCGACGGCGTGGTGCCGAGCCGGTCGAAGAGGAACGACAGGAAGAAGCGACGGCGGAAGCCGAAGCCGCCGAAGCCGCGCCGGCCGAAGGGGCGCGGCCCCGCGCCCCAGTGCCCGCCGCAATCGTACCGGCCGGCGCGCTTCAGGGTCATGATCAGGCCGATCAGGCAGGCCGTTCCAACGATGAATCCCAACATGATGAGCACCCTCCGTGAGCGTCTCCGCTGTCGATCCGTGCACGGGGCATGTCCGCGCGGCGCCCGGCTCGTCCGGACGCGCGCGCGGCCCCGGTCGCAGTCGGCCGGAGCCGCGCTCGCGCGGCCCCGGGCTGCGAGGCTGGAGCCGCAGACGCGCGGCCCCGAGCCACGACGAAGCTGCGCAGGGCGTGTGAAGGATGTGCAGGCGCGCTCGTGAAGAAAGATGAAGGAGGCCGCGCGCGGCGCGGCGATCTGTGCTGGGCGATACGGCGCGGCGCGCTGCGGTGAGGCGCCGCGCTGCGGTGAGGCGCCGCGCGGCGGTGAGGCGCCGCGCGGAGGCGATGCCGTGCGGCGCGCGGCCCGTGCGGCCTCGCGCCCTCGGGCGGCCCTACCTCGCCGGCTCCACCTCGCCGAGGTCGTCCAAGTCGTCCACCTCGGCCTTGGCCTTCTCGTCGCTCGAGACCGCCCACGGATTTGTGCGCTCGCTGTCGGCTGGCGCGCCGTCGCCTTCGTCGGCGTCCTCCGCTTCGAGATCGTCGAGCGACTCGACCCCGGCCGGCGAGGCGCTCGGCGCGGGCGGCGTCGACGCGCGCGGCGCGGGCGGCGTCGACGCGCGCGGCGCGGGCGGCGCGGGCGGCGTCGACGCGCGCGGCGCGGGCGGCGCGGGCGGCGTCGACGCGCGCGCCGACGAGACGCCGGGGTCGCTCGGGAGCCTGCTGCGCGGCGGCTCGGCCACCTGCGATGAGACGGACGCCGCCGCGGCGCCGCCGGTCGACGGCGGCCTCGTCACGATCGCGCTCGGCGGCGCGATGCCTCCGGCCGGCCTCGAGCCCGCAGGAGCGCCGGCCGGCGGGCTGCTCACCGAGGGCGGGAGCCCTGCCGGCGGCGAGCTCGCCGCCCCGGAGGAGGCCCCACCCGGAGCGGCGGCCGCGGCGGGCTTGCCGGGATCCGGCGCGCCGCCGGACGACACCGAGGCTGGCGCCGCCGGCGAAGAGGCGGGCGCGTTGCCGGACGACGCGGGGGCGGACGCCGCGGGCGCCGAACCGGGCGCGCCGGCCGGCGACACCGGCGTGGACGCCGCCGGCTTCGACGCGGGCGCGCCGCCGGGCGAGACCGGCGCGGACGCCGCCGGGGCCGACGCGGGAGCGCTGGCGGCCGGCACGGCCGGCGCGGGCGCGCCGCCGGGCGGCGCGGCGGACGGCGCGGGCGCGCCGCTGCGGACCGACGACACCTCGGCCGGCGCCGCCTTCGGCGTGGCGGCGCGCGCCGCGTCGAAGCGCATCGCCTTCTGCGCGAGCTGCACCACGGGGAGGATCTCGCGCGGCGGGATGTTCGCGGCGATCACGTCCGGCCCGGCGATCGCGAGCTCGCCGTCGGCGTGGAACGGCACGCCCGGGCGCTCGCGCTCCTGCTTGAGCCGCGCGTTGTCGATGGCGACGCGGACCTCGAGCGGGATCCGGGTCTGCCACAGCCGGCCGTCGATCGCCGTGCGCACGTCCCACGGCGTGAGGATCGGCGTCCTGCCGATGCCCTCGAACGGGCTCCGGTCCGCGAGCAGCGCCTTGAGCAGCCAGGCGACGATCTCCTGGTGCTGCGGCGTGTCCTGATCCCACGGCATCGACTCGCGGAAGAACTGCCAGTAGCCCCCGGCCGGGCCGTACACGGCGAGATCGCGCGGATCGAACGCGGCCTCGAACGCGCGCGGGGTGATGTCGCCCTCGTCGATGACGGAGTCGATGAGCGCGCCCTGGAAGTCCGGCGTCTTGCGGCGGGCGGCCCGCGGCGAGAGGCCCGTGAGCGAGGTCGTGATCTGCTGGCGAACGTCGCTCCGCTCGCGGAACCAGCTCATCCGCTCGACCGCGCCGAACCGCTCGCGCAGCTTGACCGGCGTCCACCACGGCAGATCGAGCTCGCGCAGCCGCGCGATCAGCTCCGCCACGAGCTGCAGCGCAGGCTCGCTCGCGAGGTGCACGCGCGCTTCCCTCCTCAGCGTCTCGTCGTCCTTGCTATCGGGATCCCGGTGCTGCAGCGATCGCTCCGCCATCGTTCCTCCGTGTTCCCCCGGCCGCTCCGCTGAATACCAGAACCGGATCCGCGCCGGCAGCCCGCGCGCGCGGCGGTGGCGCGCGCAAGCCCGGCGGGAACCGAGCCTCGACGCGCGCGGCGCGCATCCCCGCGGACCGCCAGGATGTCGTTCTGCAACGACGCGCGAACGCGGGGCGGCGGCGCGCCGATCGAGCGCGGCCCGCGGCTCGCCACCGCGCGGTGCGTCGTGTCGGCGTCGAGGAGGAAGCGCCGGGGCCGAGGAGAGAGCGCCGGGCGCCTCGCCGCGCTCGGCCGGCCTCGACGAGCAGCGCCGCGGGCGGCGGCCGACCCTCGAACGCGACCCCTCCGCGTGGCCGCGGCCAGCGCCCGGGATCACCCGGCCGCGGCGCGCGCCGCCTTGGGCCTCGGCGCCGGGTCGATCCGGGCTTAGGCTCTCGCGGCCATGCAGGAGAACGCGGGAGAGGCGGCGCGCGAGCGCGCCGCGCGTGGGCTCGATCGGCTGGACCGCCCCGGGCGCGGGCTCTCGCCCTGGGCGCGCCGCGTCGCGTGGTCCGCCGCGGAGGCGATGCTCTGCGACGAGGACGAGCGCGGCGAGCTCGCCCCGCCGGGCGCCGAGGTGTGCGAGCGCGCGGTCGCGGCGCTGGATCTCTCGCTCGGGCAGGCCAGCCCCGAGACCCGGCGCGGCTTCGCGCTGCTGGCCGCCTGCCTCGAGCTCCTGCCGCCCTTCGTGATCGGCGCCTTCGGCCGGATGAGCCGGCTCCCGCTGGGCCGGCGGCTCGCCTACCTCGAGGCGCTGGAGTCGAGCCGCTCCGGGCTCCTCGCGATGCTGCTCGTCGCCTTCAAGGTGCCGATGTGCATCCCCGCCTTCGAGGAGGGCGCGGAGCTCGCGCTGACGGGCCTCGATCGCGAGAGCACCGCGGCGCGCCGCCGCCTGCCCGCGCTCCGCCCGGCCGCGGGCGCTCCGGCCGCGCCCCGCGCCGACGCGGGCGAGCCTCCGCGCGCGGCGCCCGCCGCCCGGGGCGACGCGTGAGCGGCGCCATCGCGTCGGGCGAGCCGATCGTCCGCGGGCGCGATCTGCCGGCGGGGTTCGACGAGGCGTGCGACGTCGCCGTGGTCGGCTCGGGCGCCGGCGGCGCGGTGGTGGCGGCGCTGCTCGCCGAGGCGGGGCGCCGCGTGATCGTGCTCGAGGAGGGCCCCTACTACCGCCCCGACGACTACCAGCGCTGGAAGCCCAGCGAGTCGCTGCGGCGATTGTTCCGCGAGGGCGGCATGGTCACGGCGTTCGGCGTGGGCGAGACGCCGATCATCTCCCTCACGCTCGGGCGCGCGGTCGGCGGCTCGTCGGTGGTGACCGGCGGGGTCTGCTTCCGCATCCCGGGCAGCGTCCACGCGCGGTGGGTGCGCGACCTCGGCCTCGACGAGCTCTCGGAGCGGGCGCTCGAGGCGGCGTACGAGAGCGTCGAGGAGCGGCTCCACGTCCGCGAGGTCCCGGAGGCGATGCGCTCCGCGTCGACGGCGCGGTTCGTCGAGGGGGCGCGGCGGCTGGGCATCCCGATGCGCCCGCTCCGCCGCAACACCGGCGACGCGTGCGAGGGGAACGGCCGGTGCAACTTCACCTGCCCCGCCGGGGCGAAGCGCTCGGTCGACGTCGCCTACCTGCCGTCGGCCACGGCGCGCGGCGCGCGCGTCGTCGCCGACGCGCTCGTCGAGCGGATCGCCGTGCGGCGCGGGCGCGCGGCCGGCGTCGAGGGGACGCTGCTCGGCGGAGAGCCCGGCGCCCCGCCGCGCCGCTTCCGCGTGCGCGCGAAGGTGGTGGTCGCCGCGTGCGGCACGCTGCACACGCCGCTGCTCCTCCGCACGGCGGGCGCGTTCAAGGCGAGCGGCGCGCTCGGCAACGACGTGACGCTGCACCCCGCGGTGCGCGTGGTCGCGCGGTTCGACGACGCGCTGAACGGCTGGGACGGCGCGCTCCAGAGCGTCTACTCCGACCACTTCGACGCCGAGGGGATCAAGCTCGTCGGCGTCTACTCGGCGGTGAACGTGCTCGCGGCCGGGCTCCCGGGCGTCGGGCCCGCGCTGCGGCGGCGGGTCCGCGCGCTGCCGCGCTGCGCGGTCTTCGGCGCCATGATCCACGACGAGGGCGGCGGCCGCGTCCGCCCCGGCTTCGGCCGCGAGCCGCTCGTCTCGTACGCGATGGCGCCGCGGGATCTCGCGCGGCTGCGCCGCTCGATCACCCTCCTCAGCGAGATGGCGATCGCCGCCGGCGCGCGCGAGGTCTACACCGCGATGATCGGCGCCCCGCCGATCACGTCGATGGACGCCGCGCTCGCGGCCGAGCGCGCCCCCGTCGACGCGCGCCGCATCGAGTGCATGGCGTTCCACCCGCTCGGGAGCGCGCGCGTCGCGAACGATCCGCGGCGCGGGATCGTCGATCAGAGCGGCGAGTGCTTCGAGCTGCCGGGGCTCTTCGTGGCCGACGGCTCCATCCTCCCCACGAGCATCGGCGTGAACTCGCAGGTGCCGATCATGGCGATGGCGACGCGCATCGCGTGGCGGATGGCCGAGCGGTTCCCGCGGCTCGCGGCGGAGGGCCCCGCGTAGGGGCGAGGGGGCGCGGTGCTAGCATGTCGGCCGGGCCGACAGCCGAGGTTTTCAGGAGGCAAGCGATGATCGATCTCCGCTCCGACACGGTGACCCGACCGACCGCGGCCATGCGCGCGGCGATGGCGGCGGCCGAGGTCGGCGACGACGTGTACCGGGAGGACCCCACCGTGCGCAGGCTCGAGGAGCGCGCCGCGGAGCTCACCGGCAAGGAGGCCGCGCTGTTCGTGCCCAGCGGGACGATGGGCAACCAGATCGCGCTGCTCTGCCACACGCAGCGCGGCGACGAGGTGATCGCGGGCGAGGGCGCGCACTGCGCGTTCTACGAGAGCGGCGCCGGGGCCGCGTGGAGCGGCGTGCAGTTCGCCTTCGCCGGGCGCGGCGGCCTGTTCACGGCGGCGGACGTCGAGGACGCGATCAAGCCGCCGCAGTACACCCAGCCGCGCACGCGCGTCGTCGCGATCGAGAACACCCACAACCGGGCCGGCGGGCGCGTCTTCCCGCAGGACGACGTCCTCGCCATCGCGGAGGTCGCGCGCGCGCACGGCCTCGCGCTCCACCTCGACGGCGCGCGCCTCTGGAACGCGGCGGTCGCCTCGGGCCGGACGGTCGCCGAGCTCGCGGCGCCGTTCGACACGGTGAGCGTCTGCTTCTCGAAGGGGCTCGGCGCCCCGGTCGGCTCCGCGCTGTGCGGCGGCGCCGACGCGATCCGCGCCGCGCTGCGCTTCCGGAAGATGCTCGGCGGCGGCATGCGGCAGGCGGGCGTGCTCGCCGCCGCCGCCCTGTATGCGCTCGCGCACCACCAGGGCCGCATCGCCGAGGACCACGAGGCCGCGCGCGCCATCGCGCGGGCGATGCGCGACGCCGCGCGCCGCGCCGCCCGGCCGGGCGCGACCGCGCCGCCCGCGACGATCGAGGAGCCCGAGACGAACATCCTCTACGTCGACACGCCCGGGATCCCGGCCGAGCGGCTCGTCGACGCCGCGCGGCGGCGCGGCGTGCTGATCGGGGCGACCGGCAAGAGCACCGTCCGCGCCGTGACCCACCTCGACGTCGCGCCGGAGCAGGTCGCGCCCGCGGCGCGCGCCCTCGCCGAGGCGCTCGACGAGGTGCTCTCGACGCCGCGCGATCGCGGCCACGAGGGCGCGCGCGCATGAGCCGCCGCGCCGCCGCCTCGGCGCTCGCCCTCGCGATCGCCGCGCTGCTCGGCCCCGCGTGCGCGCCCGCGCGCGGCGACGCCTACGTCGCCGCGATGGCCGCCGGCGAGCGCGCCTACCACGCGGGGCGCTACCACGAGGCGGCCCGCTCGTTCGACGGCGCCGCGTCGCGCGCGCTGCGCGTGAAGGACCGCGACGAGGCGCGCCTCCTGCAAGCGCGCTCGTTCGAGCGCGCCGAGGCCTGGGCCGAGGCGCGCGCGTCGTACGAGCGGCTGCTCGCCGACTCGCCGCGCGGGCCGCGTTCGGTGCGCGCGGAGTTCGAGCTCGCCGACCTCGAGATCGAGCACGGCGACGCCGACGCGGGCTACGCGATGCTCCTCGCGGCGACGCGGCGGAACCCGTCGCACGGGCTCGCGCGCAACGCGCTGAAGCGGCTCCTCCGACGCGAGGAGGAGCGCGCCGGCGCGGGCGGCGCGCTCGCGTGGCTGCGGCAGCACGGCCCGGCGTTCCGCGGGACGGAGCTCGATCAGGACGTCGCCTACAACACGGGGCTGCTCCTCGAGCAGAGCGGCGATCGCGAGGGCGCGCTGCGTACGCTCGTCGCCGCCGCGCGCGCGCACCCGTACCCGGCCGGCAGCCTGACCGACGACGCGCTGTTCCGCGCGGCGGAGCTCGCCGCCGCGCTCGGGCGCCCCGAGGAGGCCATCGGCTACCTGAGGGAGCTGCTCGCGCCGCGCGAGTCCGCCGCGACCGGCAGCTACGACCGCGCGCGGTTCGACGACGCGCAGCTGGAGATCGCGCGGCTCTACCGCGACGCGCTCGGCGATCGCGCGGCCGCCCGCCGCGAGCTGCGCAAGCTCTACACGAACCACCCCGCGTCCATCCTGCGCGACGACGCGCTCTGGGCCGAGGCGAAGCTGTGGCGCGAGGACGGCCGGACCCAGGAGGCGTGCGCGACCGCGGCGCTCATCACCCGAGAGCTCCCGGAGTCGCGCTACGCGCGATGCGCGCACGCGATCTGCCCGTCGCTCCCGGCACCGCAGCGCCCGTGCGCGGACTACATCGTGCGCGAGCTCGACAGCGGAAAGGACGGCGAAAAGGACCGCTGACGCGGGGCGCCGCACGGCGCATCGCCGTGTCGGCGGCCGGCCGTGTCGGCGGTCGGCCGTGGCGATGGACCGCCCTTTCGGCGGCCCGCCCCGCGGTCAGTCGTCCTCGTCGTCCTCGGGCTCGAGCTCGGCGTCGTCGTCGCCCTCCTCGTCGTCATCGTCGCCGAGGTCGTCGTCCTCAGCCTCGTCGAGGTCGTCGTCGTCCTCGCGCGGCTCGTACTTCAGGTCGATGCCGATGTCGCCGAGCTGCGTCTCGAGGAGCTCGAAGAGCTCGTCTACGTCGTCGCCCCCCCACTCGTCGAGCACGTCGGTCAAGAACTCAAAAAAGTCACCGCTGTCCAGACGACGCTCGATCTCTTCGACCTGCTCTTCCGAGAACGCTTCGAGGACGTCCTCGCGCAGCGCCTCGGTGTCGCCTTCCTCAACGGCATCCGCCGCAGAGAGGCGGATCTGCTTTACGGCACGCTTGTCGAGGTGAATCTCCATGAAGGTGGCTTCGTTTAGGCGACCCTCGCAGCTGCCGTCAAGCGGCGTATGGAGTCGAGCTTCACGAGACCGCTCGCCTCCCCCTCCCGTCCGCTCTTTTCCTGGCGGCGCGGCGGGGGACTGACAGCCGCCCCCGGGCCCCGCCGCCCGTGCGCGGACGGGCGTTGCCGGCGGCAGATCTCTCGCGTATCTCAAACAACTCGTGCGTTTACGACCTCCGCCCGGCGCGCTCTCGGCCGCGACCCTCGCGGCGAGCGCGCTGCTGTCCTTGACAGCGCCTGCCGCGCCGCCGGAGGGCAAGGCCGAGGGCGACCTCCCCGCCGCCGCGCCCGACGCTCGCGCCGACGCCCGGACAGGCGAGGCCGCGCGCGACGCGCAGGCGAGCGACGCCGCCGCGCGGCCACCGCCTCCTCCCGTCAAGCCGCGCGTCGAGCTCGCCGCGCGGCCGCCGCCGCTGCACGTCGAGTACGCGCAGTACGGCGTCGCCCTCGTGGCGGAGATCAGCCTCGACCCCGGCGCCGTCTGCCCGAGATCGGGGCCGCTGTACTCGTGCATCCTGGGCAGCGGCGGCGGGCTCGCGATCCGCGGCGGCTACCGATCGCCGGGCCCCTGGTACTTTGGCGGCGCGTACCAGTTCACGAAGATGGACTCGAGCAACCTCTACCGGCTCGGGATCTTCCAGCAGCTGCGCGCCGAGATGAGGTACATGCCGGACATCGGCTACCGAGCGGCGCCGTACTTTTCCGCCGGCATCGGCGGCGTCGTCTACGGCAACGAGTGGGGCGTCGAGACGGGCGGCGCGCTCATCTTCGGCGGCGTCGGCGTCGAGCTGGAGGTGTCGCGCCGCGCGGTGCTCGGCGTCAGCTGCGTCTACCGGCCGGTGCTGATCGCGGGCTGGAAGGACACGGCCAACTACGAGCGGGGCACCGGCATCGCGCAGTTCGTGGGCTTCGAGCTCCTGCTCGAGGTGCGGACCGAGCTCGGTCGGCGCTGAGCGGCTCCCCCTGCCCGCTCGAGAGAACGCACCGTCCACTTGACTCGACCGTCGCTCCGCGGTCCCCTCGGCAGCGTGATCTGCGATGTGTGCGGTCGCGACAACGCTGCCGATCTGACGTTCTGTCAGGATTGCGGCCGACGGCTCAAGGCGCGCGAGGCGCGCGTCGCCCCGCCGACGCCGCCGAGCGGCCTGCCCCAGGTGTCGCTCCCGGCGCTGCCTTCGCCCGCGCAGGCCGATGCGCCGCCAGCGAACGACGCCCGCGGGGCCGCCCGGGCGCCGGGGGCCCGCGGCGCGCCGGGGCGCCTTCGCCCGGAGGCGCCGGTGTTCTCGTTCAGCCCGATCGGCTCGGCGAGGACGGAGCCTTCCATGCCGGCGGCGCACGGCCGCGCGGAGATCGCCGCGCGGTCCGCCTCCGCGCCCGCGCGCGAGGGCGCGGGCGCGGCGACGCCGGCCGTGGGCGCGCTGGACAGCGCCATCCAGATGGCGCCGGCGCTGCAAGGGCCGCGGCCCGCGGACCGGAGCGACGCGGAGGCGCCGTCCGTGGCGCAGGCGACGCCCTCGATCACCGAGGCGCTGCTGGGGCTCTCGTGCGCGAGCTGCGGCGGGGACAACCCGCCGGGCTATCGCTACTGCGTGACGTGCGGCGCGCCGCTCCACCGGAAGGACGGCGCCGCGCCGGCGGGGGCGCTGCAGCCGGCGAGCGTCGCGCCCAGGCGAGCGAGGGGCAGCGACCCGGACGGCGCGCTGTCCCCCGCCGCGCCGTACGTGGCGCACCCCCCGCTCGACGAGACCAAGACGACGGCGCGGGGGGTCCAGGAGGCCGCGCCCCGGCACGCGCCTGCGCCCGAGGCCGCGCCGCCGCCCGCGTCGCGCGACGAGCGCCCCGGCGCCGGGGACGCGCTGCGGCAGGGCCCCGGCGCCTCGCCGCCGGCCAGGCCGGCGCCGCCTCCGCTGCCGCCGGTCGCCCAGCCGCCCCCGCGGCTGCCCCCTCCCCCGGCCAGCGGCAGCACCCCCGACAAGATCGTCGGCTCGCCGGTGCTCGACATCGCGTCGTCGCAGAAGGCGCCGGCCCGGCCGGTCGAGTGCGCGCGCTGCCACGGCCAGTGCCTCGCGGGCACGCGGTTCTGCAAGTACTGCGGGGCGCCGCTCGAGGGCGAGCGGCCCGTCTCCGAGCGCCCGTCCAGGCCCACCGCCGACCGCCCGCAGCCCGCGCCCTCGCTCGCCCCGGAGGTCGGGCGCGACCCGCCGCGGCCCCCGCACGACCCGCCGCGGCCCCCGCAGGGCGACGCCGCCGGGCCGATCTCGACCGAGGCGGGCAGCGCGCCGCCGCCCTCCCAGGTGTCGCTCGCTCCGCTGCGGGCGTCTTATTCGGTCCGCCCGCCGGCGTGGGTCCCGGCCGACACGCGGCCGGCCCGGGCGCCCGATGGCAAGCTCATCGTGATCGTCGAAGACGGGACCGAGGGGAAGAGCTTTCCCCTCACCGGCCCGCAGATCGACATCGGCCGCACCGAGGGGGATATCGTCCTCGAGGACGACCTGTACGTCTCGCCGCGGCACGCGCGGATCATTCCGCAGAACGGGTCCTGGGTTCTCCGTGACCTGGGCAGCGTCAACCGCATCTACCTGCGCATCCGGAAGACGCACGCCCTTCGAGATGCCGACTTGCTCCTCCTGGGGCTCGAGGTGTTACAGTTTCAGACCGTGAGCGACGGGGAGCGAGGCCTCGGCCATGCGATCCAGCATGGAACGTTGCTGTTTGGCTCGCCCGCCATCCACCGGCGGGCGCGACTCTGCCAGCGGACGGTGGAGGGCGTGACGCGGGACGTGTACCACCTCTACCGGGACGAGACGGTGATCGGACGGGAAACGGGAGACATCGTGTTCACGGCCGACCCGTTCCTCTCGCGACGCCACGCCGCCATCCGGAGGAACCCGGCCACGGGGGAGTTCACGCTCACCGACCTGGAGTCGTCGAACGGGACGTACGTCGCCATCCGCGAGGACGTCAGCCTCCACGATCGCGACTTCGTGCGCATCGGGCAGCACCTGTTCCGCGTGGATCTCTCCCGATGAGCGACCCGACCGTCCGCGAAACGCCGACCGAGGCGCTGGAAGTCGAGGGGCTCTCGAGCGCGGCGTCGGTGGGGACCGACCCGAGCGGCAACGCGGGCAAGGCCCTTGGTGATTCCCCGCACAGCGCCGCGTCGCTCGAGGCCGGTAAGGCGGGGTCTCTGGAAGCAGGCAAGCCCGTGAACTGGAAGCCGCCCCCGCCGCCCAAGATGCGCCCGGCCGCGAACGCCGCGCGCGAACAGAAGGCTGGCATCGCCGTGAAATCCGTGAAGGCGCCCGGCGCCCCAGGCCCCGACAAGGTCGGGAGGAAGCTCCCTCCGCCGCCGCGGGTGCGGCTCACCGCGGGCGGGCTGCGCGAGGAGGACGCGGATGGAAGCCCGACGCGGTCGGACGACCTCGCGGACGGGGCGACCCCCGACGCGCCGCCGGCCGGCGTTCACGCGCACGCCTCCCTCGCGGCCCCGTCGGTCGCCGCGTCGCACGACGGCGCGCTCGACGAGACCCCCGCCGCGGAGACCGTCGGCGACGGCTCGACCCTGCGCCCCGCCGCTGGCGACGAGCCGGCCGAGGGCGCGCAGCGCCCCGACGACACGGACGGCGGGGCCGCGGCGCCGGCCGATCCGCGTCGACCCGAGGTCGTGCTGCGGCTGTTCGGCCGGACCGACGTGGGGCAGGTCCGCGAGCACAACGAGGACAACTTCATCGTCGCGGATCTCACCAAGGCGAGCCGCGGCCTGATGGAGATGGACCGCTACCAGGTGGTCGGCGAGCGCGGCGCGCTGCTCGGCGTGTGCGACGGCATGGGCGGCGCCGCGGCCGGCGAGGTCGCGAGCCAGCTCGCGGTCGACATCATCTACCAGCGGATGAGCGCCGGCGGTCCCCCGCAGGACCACGACGAGCTCGCGGCGCGGCTCGTGCAGGCGATCGAGGCCGCGGGCCTCAGGATCTTCAGCGAGGCGAAGCTCGATCGCACCCGGCGCGGGATGGGGACGACGTCGACCATCGCCGCGCTCATGGACGATCACCTGTTCCTCGGTCAGGTCGGCGACAGCCGCGCGTACGTCCTGCGCGGCGATCGGCTCGTGCAGGTGACGCGCGATCAGTCGCTCGTGAACCAGCTCATCGAGGCCGGCCAGCTCACCGAGGAGGAGGCCGAGACCTTCGAGCACAACAACATCATCCTCCAGGCGCTCGGCACGGCGGACTCGGTGCAGGTCGACCTCACCTACGTGGAGCTCAAGCGGGGCGACACGCTGATGCTCTGCTCCGACGGGCTCTCGGGCATGGTGCGGAACGAGGAGATCCGCGAGGTGCTGCGGACCGTCGACGATCCGATCGAGGCCTGCAAGGTGCTGACGGATCGGGCCAACCAGGCGGGCGGCCACGACAACATCACGGTGGTGGTCGCGAAGTTCGACGGCGACGGGCTCGCCGAGCCGGACCTCGTGGACATCGAGGAGCTCCGTTACCAGAAGTACTCGCTGCCCGAGCACCTCCTCGCGCAGAACGCCGCCGCGTCCGAGCCGGCGCGCAAGGTGAAGGAGCTCGACGAGAAGAAGATCTCGCAGCGCCCCCCCTCGCCGAAGTCGTGGCTGAGCGCCGCGGACAGCGATCTAGACGAGGACGGCGACGACTACGACCCCGTCATCTCGCCCCTGCCGGCGGACGACGCGCTGGAGGAGCGCAAGGCCCGCGCCCCCGTCCAGGGCGACGAGCCGATCATGATCCCGACCGACGGCGCGCCGCAGTGGCTCGTGATCTTGATGATCGTGAGCGCCGTCGCGTGCGTTACCATCGCCGGCTACTACCTGCTCCGTTAGGCCGCGCGCCGCGCACGTGCGCGCGCCACCCACCGCGATGCTGCGCAGCAACGACAAGCGTGGCCGGCAGGCTCCGGCCGCCCCGCAGGAAGGGCCGCCCCCGCGGGGACCGGACGCGGACGGCCGCGTCGACGTCGCGACCGCGCAGCGCATCGTCAGGGACGCCGTCGTGCAGGCGATGCAGCGCGAGGAGAAGGCGGTCGCGCTCGTGCGGGCCAAGGCGGACGAGGCGCGGCGGCGGGTGGCGCGCCACAACCTGCTGCTCGGGCTCGGCGTCGTCGCGGCGCTCGTCGCTGTGGCGGTGGCGGGCGTGGTCGCGTACCGGTCGCGCCGGGCGGCCGACGCGCTGGCGCGCGAGGTCGGCCTCGGCGTCGCGCCCGCCGCGCGGCCGACGGGCGAGATCCCGGAGCAGGTGCTCTCGGGCCGCGCCATCTTCGAGCAGAACCGGCTCGCCCTCTACGTGATGGGCTACAAGGTGGACAACCGCATCGGCGGTTGCTGCTCGGCCTTCGCCGTCGCGCCCGATCTGCTCGCCACGAACGCGCATTGCGTCCGCGACTGCCGCGCGCGCGGCGGCACCCCGATCGTCACGCAGAACGACTCGATGGGGAAGACGCGGCTCCGCATCGTCGCGATGTCGGCCCACCCGGCGTACAAGCCCGGGCAGGCGGGGGCCGGCTCGCCGGACGTCGCCCTGCTGCGCATCGACGGCAGGGCGTCGCACACGGTGAAGCTCGCGAACGACGCCGAGCTGCGGGCGATCGGGCCGGGCGACGACGCCTACGTCCTCGGCTTCCCCGGCCGGCTGATGGATCCGCTGAGCCCCTCGGCGACGTTCCTCGAGGGCCGCATCGGGCGGGTGACCGGCATCGACGACGAGGCGACGACGCCGGACCGCGCCGTCGTCATCCAGCACGACGCGGTCACGCGCGGGGGCAACAGCGGGAGCCCCATCTTCAACCAGTACGGGCACGTGATCGGCATTCACGCCGCGCACATCGACGACGAGGACGACGTGACGATCGACGGGCGCAAGACGACGGTGACGCAGAGCTCGCCGTTCCGGATCGGGATGCGCATCGATCTGCTGAAGGGGGTCCCCGCGCCGTGATGCTGCGCGTCGTGCACACGTTCGGGCGCAACGCCGGGTCCGTGGAGCTCCATGACAAGCGCGTGGTGCGCTTCGGCCGCGCGCCGGACAACGACGTCGTGTTCGACCCGAACCACGATCGCGACGCGAGCAGCCACCACGCCGAGGCGCGCCTCGAGGCGGCGGGCTGGGTGCTGTACGACCTCGACAGCCGCAACGGAACCTACGCGGGCGGGCAGCGGATCAAGCGGCACGCGATCGCCTCGGGCGACGAGGTCACGTTCGGCGCGAAGGGCCCGCGGGTGCGGATCGAGGTCGTCGAGCGTCGGCCTCCGGGTCCGCCGCAGGCGCACGCGGCGCCGCCTCCCCCCGCGCCCGCCGCGGCCTACCCCGCGCCCACGGGCTACCCTGCGCCCGCGGCGTACCCGGCTGGCGCCGCGTACCCGGCGCCGGCGGCCGGCTATCCCGCGCCGGCCGCGTACCCGGCGCCGGCCGCCGGCCACCCCGCGCCCGCCGCCGCTCTCCCGGCGCAAGCCGCGGGCTACGCCGCGCCCGCCGCGGCCCATCCCGGGCACGTCGCCGCCGCGCCGCCGGCCGGCGCCCGGCGGGTCGGCGAGCGGACGATCGCCATGATGATCTCCTCGGCCGTCTCGGCCGCCACGGGGCGCGCGAAGCCCCGCGGCACCGTCGAGCTCAACGCCATGCTCCACAAGGAGGTGCACGCCGCGACCGCGGGCCAGCGTCGCACGACCTACATCCTCGCCTCGCTCCTCGTGGTCGCGCTCGCGAGCCTCGTCGGGCTCATCCTCTACAACCGCTCCTCCCACGACGAGATCAGCCAGCTGCGCGCCGAGCTCGCGCGCCTCCCGCCCGAGGACCCGCGGCGCAAGGAGATCGAGCGGCGCCTCGGCACGCTGCACCCTTCGAACGCCAACTTCGGGCGCAACCTCCACGACCGCTCCAGAAAGGGGATCTTCATGCTCGCCTCGGGGCGCGAGGGGTTCTGCACGGCGTTCGCGGTGCGGCCCTCCGTCCTCGCGACGAACGCGCACTGCATCACGGCGGCCAAGCGCCGCGGCGGCACGATCGTGGCGCTCGAGAACGAGGGCCGGGGCCAGATAAGCTTCGCCGTGACCAGCATGCGGACGCACCCCCAGTACCGCGACAGCGCGGACCAGCTCACCCCGGACATCGGCGTCGTGTCGATCGCGGGGCGCGCCGCCGCCGTCCTGGAGCTCGCCACCCGGGAGGAGCTCGCCGCGGCCGGCGCGGGCGACGACGTGTACCTGATCGGCTTCCCCGAGCGCCTCACCGACGCCGCGAACCCGGTCGCCACGTTCCTGGCCGCCAACATCGGCCGGATCACCGGCGCGAACGGCCGGCCCGCGGCCGCGGCCGACGCCTGGCTGATCCAGCACGACGCCCGCAGCACGAGCGGCATGAACGGGAGCCCCATCTTCAACGGCCAGGGCAAGGTCATCGGCATCAACGCCGGCGGCTACCTGGAGGGCAACGACGAGACGATCTCCGGCCAGAAGACGGAGGTGGTCAAGGCCTCCCCCTACAAGTTCGGGATGCGCATCGACCTGCTCGACGCCATCCTGCGCTGACCCCGCGCGAGAGAGATGCTCCGCCACGCGCTCCGACGGCTCCTCTGGACGCTGCCCACCCTCGTCGGCGTCTCGCTGCTGACGTTCTTCGTGCTCTCGTTCGTCCCGGATCCCACGGACGATCCGCTCCTCGCCAGCTCGCTCTCCAGCGCGGAGCTCGCGCGGCTGCGCCGGGAGCGCTTCCTCGACCTCCCGCGCTTCATCAACCTGGAGCCGCGCGACGTGCGCCTGCGCGCCCTCGCGGCCGTGCGGGCGGTCGCGGCCGGCGGCGACGGCGCGGCCGCCGCGGCCGACGAGCTGCGGCGGCTCGGCGGCGCCGCGCTGCCGCACATCCTGCCGCTCGACGCGCTCGCGCCCGAGCCGCGCACCCGCGTCGCCCTCGCGCTCGCGCCGGTCGCGGCGCGGATGGGCCTGCCGCGCGCCGACGAGGCCGCGGACCCGGCGCACGCGGTCGCCTTCTGGACGCGCTTCTGGGACGACCGCGGCATCGAGTTCCGGAGCCCGTCGGTCCGTAGCGCGGTGCGCCGCCTGGTCCGCTACGGCTCCGAGTCGCGCGCCGCCGAGCTGCTCGAGCTCGACACGTTCGCCCTGCAGCCGGTGATCGCCGCGCTCCAGCCGCCGCGCGACGCGGCGGCGCTCGAGCAGGCGCGCGCCCTCGTCGACGTCGCCGCGCACATCACCGAGATCGACGACCGGATCGCGCCGGGCGAGGACCTCGCCGAGGCGCGCGCGTGCGTCACGCGGTGGAAGTCGTTCTGGAACGTCTACCGCAGCGACTTCGAGGTCTTCTCCGGCCCGGCGCGGCTCGCGGCGACGGTGCTGGAGACGCGGTACGGCAAGTGGGCGCTCGGCGCGGTCACCCACCGCCTCGGCGTCGCGGCGACCGGCGAGCCGGTGCTCGACGAGCTCGAGCGGCGCGCGCCGGTCACGCTCACGCTCGTCTTCGGCGCGATCGCCCTGGCCTACGCCGTGGCCGTCCCGCTCGGCGCGCTGAGCGCGGCCTCGCGCGGGCGGCGGAGCGACTCCGCCATCGCGGCCGCCGTGCTCACGCTCGCGGTCCTCCCGACCGCCGTCGTGGCCGTGGCCGCCGCGCTCCTCACGGGCGGGGCGCGCTCGCTGCTCCTGCCGACGTGCCTCATCGCGCTCTCGCTCATCGCCGCGCCGACGCGTCAGCAGCGCGCGGCGCTCGTCGCCGTGCTCACGCAGGACTTCATCCGGGCCGCGCGGGCGCGCGGCGCCGGCGCCGCGCGCGCCATCGCCGTCCACGGGCTGCGCAACGCCGTGCTCCCGGTCGTGACGCTCGCGATGCTCGAGCCGCCGATGGCGCTCGGCGGCGCCTTCGTCGTCGAGCGCGTCTTCGAGCTCCACGGCCTCGGCGAGCTCACCCTCCTCGCCGTGCAGGCGCGCGACGTGAGCTGGCTCATGGCCATCTCCATCGGCGCCGCGGGCATCGCCGCGCTCGGCGTGATCGTCACCGATCTCGCGTACGTGCTCGTCGACCCGCGGCTCGGCCCGGCCGTGCTCTCGCGGAGGAGCGGCGCGTGACGCACGCGGCGGCGTTCCTCCGCCGGATGGTCGGCAGCAAGCGCGTGGCCGCGGGCACCGTCCTGCTCGGCGTGCTCGCGCTGCTCGCCATCTTCGCCGAGCTGCTCGCCGCCCCTGCGCCCATCGCCCGGCTCGGGCCGGACGGCGCCGAGATCCTGCCCGCGGTCACCGACGCCGCGGAGCTCGAGTCGCTCACCGAGGCCGAGCTCCGGGTGCGCTTCGAGGTGGGCGTCGCGATCTGGCCGCCCATCCGTTACGGCCCGGAGCAGCGCACCGACGCCGGCCCGAACGCGTCGCCCTCGCTCGATCACCCGCTCGGCACGGACTTCGAGAGCCGCGATCTCGCCGCGCGGCTGATCTACGGCGCGCGCACCGCGCTCGGCCTGTCGCTCAGCGCGGTGCTCGTGGGCATGTTCCTCGGCGTCGTGCTCGGCGGGCTCGCCGGCACGCTGCGCGGCTTCTGGAACGACGGCCTCGTCCGCCTCGTCGAGACGGTCGACACCTTCCCGGCGATCCTCGTCGTGGCGATCGTCCGCGCCATCGAGCGCGAGCCCTCCGCGCTGTCGCTGGTGCTCGCGGTCGCCTTCGTCCGCTGGGCGGAGATCGCGCGCCTCGTGCGCGCCGAGGTGCTGCGCGCCTCGAGCGAGGAGTACGTGATGGCCGCGCGCGCGCTCGGCAGCACCCGGCTGCGCGTCTTCTACCGCCACATCCTCCCGAACGCGCTCGGCCCCACGATCGTGAGCTCGGTGCTCGGCGTGGCGTCCGTGGTCCTGCTCGAGGCGGCGATCTCGTTCCTCGGGATGGGCGCGCCCACGCGCGTGGCGTCGTGGGGGGAGACGCTGGGCCAGGCGGCGCGGCACCCGAGCGAGATCCGGCTGCTCGTGCTCCCCGGCCTGCTGCTCCTGGCGACGGTCGGCGGCTCGTACCTCATCGCCGACGCGCTGCGCGACGCCGTCGACGCGCGCACCGTGCGCTCGCGGACGCCGCGCTGAGGGCGCGCGCGGCGGGGCGACGCGCGCGGCGGGGCGACGCGCCCGCGGCCGTCTCCGCTGCGCCCTGCGCCCGCCGCCGGCCGCGCGCCGAGGTCGCGCCGGGATTTCGCGAAATCGGCCTCATCCGCGCGATCTCGGCGGCGGGGGCCTCGCGCCACTCGATCTCGATGGGAAGGCCCGCTATGAATTCGCCCGCCATGGCCGTTCCCGAGATCAGCGAGCAGGAGTTCGAGCGCGAGGTGCTCCGCAGCGAGTTGCCCGTGCTCATCGATTTCACCGCCACCTGGTGCGGGCCGTGCAAAACGGTCGCGCCGGAGGTCGACGCCATCGCGCGCGAGCTCGAGGGCAAGGCCAAGGTGGTCAAGATCGACATCGACAAGTCGAAGCGCATCGCCACGATGCTGCGCATCCAGGCCGTCCCGACGTTCATGGTCTTTCACCGGGGCCGCCCGGCGGCCGCGGAGCAGGGCGTCCTCAACCGCAAGCAGCTCCGCGAGCTCCTCGATCCGTTCCTCCCGCGCGCCGAGGGCGCCATCCGGGCGGCCGAGCTGGCGCAGCTGATCCGCGAGGGCCAGGTGGTCGCCGTCGACACGCGCGAGGGCCCCGCCTACGGGCGCGCCCACATCCCCGGCGCGGTGCACATCCCGCTGGAGGAGATCGAGGGCCGGCTCGCCGAGCTCCACATGCTGACCGGCGCGCCGGTGCTCTACTGCCGCTCCGGCGACAAGTCGAAGGACGTGGCCGCGAAGCTCGCGGAGGAGGGCGTCCCCGTCGCGTTCCTCGAGGGGGGCTTCCTCGCGTGGGAGGCCGAGGCGCTGCCGATCGAGCGCCCCGACTGAGCGCGCGCGTCCGCCCTCTCCGGTGAGCGCGGCCGTCGGCCCGGCGCGCGCGCGGCGCCGAGGCGTGGCGTCGCCGCCGGCGGCGTCAGCGACCGGCGGCCGTCGCGTCACCCCTTGGCGGCCGCGAGCGCCGCCGAGACGACCTCGCGCACCGGAACGCCGTGGGTCCTCGCCGCCGCGGCGCAGTCGTCGAACTCCGGCTTGATCTGCGGCGGCCCGAACGGCCCCTCGCTGATCTTCACCCGGATGGCGCCGTACGCGGTCTTCACGGTGGTGATGCGCCGCGGCCGCTCCGTGCGGGCGACCGGGATCTTCCGGAGCCCGATGCTGGTCGTCTCGCGGAGCAGCGCCGTCGCCACCGCGTCGGCCTGGGGGGCGGCGGCGAGCGCCGCGATCGTCAGCGCGGGCCGCCCTTTCTTCATCGTGATCGGCGCCGCCCACGCGTCGAGCGCGCCTGCCGCGAACAGCGCCTCGATCGCGTGCCCCGCCACCTCGCCGGTGAGGTCGTCGACGTTGGCCTCGACGATCACGTGCGACGCGCTGCCGAGGCTCTCCTCCCCGCCCGAGCGCGTCCCCAGGACGACCCGCAGCAGGTTGGGGCGGTCCGGGAGCTCTCGCTGGCCGGCGCCGAAGCCGATCCGGTCGGGCGCGAACGTCGGCCAGCGCTCGAACCGGGTCGCCAGCGCGGAGATGATGGCCGCGCCGGTGGGCGTGACCAGCTCGGCGTCGAGGTCGACGCCGTAGGTCGGAACGCCGCGGAGGCACGCGACCGCGGCGGGCGGCGGCAGCGGGAGGATCCCGTGCCGCGCCTTGACGAACCCGCGCCCCATGGGCAGCGGCGATCCGACGACCTCCGCCCCGATGTGCACGATGGCCGCGGCGGCGCCCACGATGTCGACGATCGCGTCGACGGCGCCGACCTCGTGGAAGTGCACGTCTTCCAGGCGGATCCGGTGCACGGCGGCCTCCGCCTCCCCGAGGCGCCGGAAGATCCGGCGTGCGAGCGCGGCGACGGGCGGATCGAGCGGCGCCGCGGCGAGCATGGCGTCGATCGATCCGTAGGTGCGCTCCGGCTGCGGCGCCTCGACGTGCACGTCGAACGAGGTCGCCACGATGCCGCTGCGGTGGGCGTGCCCGCGGTGCAGGTGGAACCCCTCGATGGGCAGCGCCGCGACCGCGCGCTCGATGACGAGGAGCGGCACCCCGAGATCGAGCAGCGCGGCGATGGTCATGTCGCCGGCGATCCCGCTGAAGGCATCGAAGAACAGGATCTTGCCGGCGCCCGCGCCTTCTTCGAGGAGCGGCGCGCGCGGGTGGTCGTGCCCTTGCGCGTGGTCGTGGTCGTGATCGTGCGCGTGGTCGTGATCGTGATCGTGATCGTGACCGTGCGCATGGTCGTGATCGTGACCGTGCGCATGGCCGTGATCGTGCCCGTGCTCATGGTCGTGACCGTGCCCATGCGCATGGCCGTGATCATGCCCGTGCTCATGGTCGTGACCGTGCGCGTGGTCGTGACCGTGCCCATGCGCATGGTCGTGACCGTGCGCGTGGTCGTGACCGTGCCCATGCGCATGGTCGTGATCGTGCCCGTGTCCCATGTCTCGCCTGCTCCGTTCGCCGGGCGTCTGTGCCTCGCGGCGCTCCCGCGGTCGCGCTCGTCGAGCGCTCACTCCTTCGGCAACATGCGGTGCACCACCATCGCCGCGCCGAAGCCGCTGTCGATGTTGACCACGGCGACGCCGGAGGCGCACGACGTGAGCATGCAGAAGAGCGCGGTGAAGCCGCCCAGGGCCGCGCCGTAGCCGACCGCCGTCGGGACCGCGACGACCGGGGCCGCCACGAGCCCGCCGACCACGCTCGGCAGCGCGCCCTCCATGCCCGCGACCACGATCACGGCGGACGCCTTGCGCAGCTCCTCGACGCGATGGAGGAAGCGATGCAGCCCCGCGACCCCCACGTCGTACAGCCGCTTCGCCTCGAGCCCCACGGCGCGCAGCGTCTCGATGGCCTCCTCGGCGACCGGGAGGTCGCTCGTGCCCGCGGTCACGACCGCGACCGGACCGGCGGCGCGCTTCGGCGTCGGCGCGACCTCGACGGTGCCGGTCCGCGCCAGGGGGACGTAGCGAAACGCGGGCAAGAGCGACGCCACCGCCGCGCCCTTCGCGGCGTCGACCCGGGTCACGAGCACGTTCTGCCCGGCCCCCGAGATCTCCTGGGCGATCAGGGCGATCTGCTCGGGGGTCTTCCCTTCGCCGAAGATCACCTCAGGCACGCCCTGCCGGAGGGCGCGGTGGTGATCGACCGTCGCGACGCCCAGATCCCGGAAAGGCAGGCCTCGGAGCGCCTCGAGCGCCTCCTCGACGGCGAGCTCGCCGGTGCGAACGCGCTCAAGCATGTCCCGGACGAGGCGCGGCTCCATGTGCGCAGCCGCTTAGCGCGGCGGCGCCGCCAGAGCAAACGTTCCGCCCCGGCCGCCCGTTCCCCCCGGTCCCGTGGGGCGCCCGGCCGTGCGCGTCCGGCGGCTCGGCGCGCGCTCCTCTCGCTCGGCGCGCCGTCCCCGGGCGCGCCATCCCGGCGCGCTCCCTCCCTTCCTTGTGCCGCTCCACGCAAACTCTCCAGGCTCTTTGCACAGGAGGGGGCGACAGGACTACGTTCCGCGCCGCGTGCCCGCCTTCGTCGCTCCCCTCGTCGGCTTTGCTCTCGGCGCGCTGCTCGCATGGTTCAGCGCAGCAGCCCCTCACCGCCCAGGCGCGCTGCGCGCGGCGGAGCCACGGCTCGCGTCCGGCCCGCCCGATCGGCCGCTCGCCCTCGTCTCCCTGTTCGCCGTCCTCGTCTTCGCCCCGGTCTGCGCCTACTTCCTCGTCTTCGCGCCCGACTGGAGCTTCGCGTACCTCGTCGACACCCGCCGGGTCCCGTCCGCCGTCGACCTCGTGCTGCTCCTCCTCGACGCCGCCTCGGTGCCCGCCGGGTTCGTCGCCGCGCAGCGCTTCGCCGCGAGCGCCGGCGGCCGTCCGACCGCGCAGCGCTCGATCCGCGCGCTGGCCGTCTTCGCCGGCGCGCCGCTCGCGATCGCCCTGATCGCCGTCCTCGCCTTGTCCCGGCGCCTCGCGCTCGACGGCACCTACCGGCAGGTCGAGGGCGACTTCGGCGTCCATCCGATCACCGGCGGTCCGCTCGGCTACGCGCTCCTCTGGATGCACACCATGCTCGCCGCCGGCTTCGCGGTCACCGTGAGCGCCCTCCTCCGGCGCGAGCCGCCGGGCGGCGGACAGAAGGGTGAGCCCCCCGCCGGCCCGCGCCCCCGCGCCGTCCCGAGCGCGCCGGCTCCAGCGGTGGAGCCGCCCCGGCCCGCCTCGACGCGCCCGCAGCGCCGGCTCGGCCTCGGCAAGGGTGGCCGCTCGAACCGGCCGGGCTGAGGCGCACCCGCGAGCGCGGCCGCCGCGTCACCGCGTCACCGCGTCGACGGACCGTCGCGGCGGCCGGCCCGCCGCGTCACCGCGTTGACGGAGCCACCGCGCTCCTCCACCCTGTCGCCTCATGTCCGAACGAGCCCGCATGGATCGTCAGATCGAAGAACTGATGGAGCTGGCCGAGCAGGTGGTGACCCGCGCCAGGAAAGGCGGCGCCGACGTCGCGGAGGCGATCGCCCGCTCCGGCTCCGAGCTCACCACCAAGGTGCGGCTCGGCGAGCCCGAGCTCGTCGAGGAGGCCGTCCACAAGGGCCTCGGCATGCGGATCATCAAGAAGCAGCGCGTCGCGCTGACCTCGACCTCCGACCTCACGCCCCGCGGCCTCGATCGGTTCGTCGCGGACGCGCTGGAGCTCGCCGACATCTCTCAAGAGGACGAGTTCGCCGGCCCCGCCGATCCGGAGCTCATCGCCAAGGGGAACTTCCCCGCGCTCGATCTCTACGATCCGTCGGGCGGCGAGGTCACGGCCGCGCAGGCCATCGACCTCGCGCGCCGCGGCGAGCAGGCAGCGCGCGACGCCGACCCCCGCATCACGAACAGCGAGGGCGCGACGTTCTCGCGCAGCGCGGGCGCCTACGCCCTCGTCCTGTCCGGCGGGTTCCGCGGCGGCGTCGCCGGCTCGTACGCCCAGCTCGTGGTCTCCCCGGTCGCCGACGACAGCGACGACAAGAAGCGCCGCGGCTTCTACTTCACCGCCCGGCGCCACCTCGCGGACCTGGACGCCCCGGAGGCCGTGGGCCGCGAGGCGGCCCGCCGGACGCTGCGCAAGCTCGGCGCCCGCAAGGTGCCGACCTGCGAGGCGCCCGTCGTCTTCGACCCGGACGTCGCCCGCTCGATGCTCGGTCTGCTCGGCTCCTGCCTCATGGGCAGCTCGATCTGGCGCAAGTCGAGCTACCTCATCGGCCGCGAGGGGACGCGCGTCGCCAGCGATCTCATCACCGTCGTCGACGACCCCTTGCTCCCGCGCGCGCCCGGCTCGCGCCCGTTCGACGGCGAGGGCCTCCCGTCCAGGCGCAACGTCGTGGTCGAGCAGGGCATCCTGAAGACCTACCTCTGCGACAGCTACAGCGGCCGGAAGCTCAAGCGCCCCTCGACCGGCAGCGCCTCGCGCGGCGCCGGCGGCGGCGTGGGCCCATCGACCTCGAACTTCATCCTGCAGCCCACCTCCACGCCGGCGGAAGAGATCGTCCGCTCCACGCCGCGCGGGCTGTACGTCACCGAGATGATGGGCTTCGGCTTCAACGCCGTGACCGGCGATTTCTCCCGGGGCGCCGCCGGCTTCTGGATCGAGAACGGTGAGCTGACCCACCCGGTCAGCGAGGTGACCATCTCGCTGAACCTCGACGAGCTCTTGCAGCGGATCGACGCGGTCGGGAACGACCTCGATCTCCGGACGGCGACGTCATCTCCGACGTTCCGGGTCTCCGCCATGACCATCGCCGGCAGCTGAGCGAGCTCGGCCGCCGTCGCCAGAGCGTGTCCGCGGCGCGGCCCGCGCTCCTCGACCTCTTCTTCTTCAGCTCATCCAGGAAAGCGCAGGAGCGGACTCGGCAGCTGGGTTGCGAGCGACCCTTCAACCGGCCCCAGGTTGCGCTGCGGAGGGGGGTTCTGTCCTCAGCGGGTCGTGCTTGCAGTGCTGCGCTCGGTGGCGGGCTCTCCTCCGTCGCCCGCGGCCGTCCTCGCCCAGCCGTTGAGCTGGGCGTAGGACGGCCGGGGCCCTCGCTCAGCGCGAGGATCCGCCTGCGGCCAGGCTCCGCGGCGGCTCTTCCGAGGCTGCGCCGGCGCTCGCCTGGAGGGGCGCTCCCGGCTGCGCGGCCGCTTCAGGCATCAGGAATGCCCTTAGCTGCTGCGCGTCGTTGCGGCCGATCCTCCCCACGAACGGGGGCAGGCTGATCGGCTCGTCCGACAGCGCGACGAACGTCCCCTGCGAGTTCGCTCGGTGGAGCGCCTCGAAGAGGGAGGTGACGTCCACGTCGCCGGACACGGCCCGAACGTCGATGATGTACACGTCCGCGGGGTCCGCCCCCGCGTAGATCAGCGCGTCATACGGGTGGCTCGCGTGCCGGATGGGCACGCCTTCCCCGAGGGCTCGCGCCACGTGGGCCATCGTGTCCTTGGTGCCGATGGCCATCATCGACTTGGAGGTCGCCTTGGCGAGCTCCCGGGGCACCGAATAGCCCCATGCACGGAGGAACTCGGCCACGTCCGCCGCCTTGAAGCGCAAGTGTCTCCCTGGCGTACGGAAATGGGCAATCCTCCCTCGATCCACCCAATTATGGATTGTCTTCAAGTCGACCTCGCACAGGGCTGCGAGGTCGGATGCGGTCAACAGCTTCTCACGAACACCAGCCATCGCCGAACTCCACGCGAAAGGCACCTGCCGCACAGCTCGCGTTCACAGCGCGGCAGCGTCTCCTCAGGTGGCGGCCCCCCCCACCCGTCTGTCTACTCGATTGAAACCTAGCTCTCACAGACGGGTCCGTCACCCGCTTTGCTCGAATTTTCTCTGCCCCTCGGAGAGATCGCCCTGTACGGAGGCAAACTCCCCATCCTTCAGGGGATGTCCTGGTTCATTATGTTCACGCGCCCGGGCGTCGGCCAGCTGGTCACGAAGGAGCCAGCCGAGCCGTCGGGAGCGCGCGGCCCTACGCGGGCCAGGCTCATCCCTGCTTTCGGCTCGGGCATGGCGGGCGACCTGGACAAGACTGCACCTCCTCCATCCATCAATTTGAGCGGTTCTCCCGAGTTTGACAGCCCATGGTTGCCAAGTTTTGGCACCCGGAGCAGGAGCGCCTCCGGAGGAGCCGGAGGATCGAGCTCATCATCGGAGAGAAATCCCTCGTTGACGACCAGCGCGTACGCGCCGGGCGCCAGCGAAATGGAAGGCAATTCGGTCTCTCCGCCCACATCGGCCAACACATACCCTGTAAGGTCAGCTGGGACATCGCCATCATTGTAGAGCTCGACCCATTCCTGCCCCGGCTCCGGCCCGACAGGATTTGCCAGTACCTCGTTGATGATCACGTGGGGCATGGGCTCGCGCGTCATGGCCGAGAACGTCCGCCGCTCCATGCGGCCGGCGTTGTCGACGGTGGCAATGGCGAGCTCCACGGCGGTGAGGGGCGGCAAGGGCCCGAGGACGAACGGCTCGCCCGGTCGCAGGGCGAGGACCTCGTCCAGCCCCTCGCCCGCGATCGCCCAGAGCAGCGGCGCATCCGCCGACCGGACGCGGATCCGATCGTCGGCGACCTGGGCGCACCCCGGCCCGAGAGGCACTTCGTCCGGCGCGCACGCCGCGGCGACGGCGGAGAGGGGCTCCGACTCCAGCGCAAACGGACGCGGATCGAGGCTCACGGCCCCGGGCTCGCCGTCGAACGCGACGGGCGGGCCCACGAGGCGCAGCTCGTCCGCCTCGCCCGGCGCCGGGGGCGACTCCCCCTCGAAGCGCAGGCAGCGGGCGCCGATGCCCTCGACGGCGCCGGGGCGCAGCTCGCCCGCCGGCCCGCTCGGCTCGAGGGTCGCCGCGGCGATCGTCTCCGGGAGCGGCGCATCGCCACACCAGACGCCGAAGCCGAGGCTCGCCCCGGCGTCGGGCGGCGGCCAGATCCGCGGGAGCACGGGGGGCGAGCCCTCCGCGGCGACCTGGAGGTGGTGCGAGAAGACGGGGCTGCCGCTCGCGACGGCGTAGGTCTCGCCGGGCGCGAGCGGGACGAGCGGCGCCACGGTCAGCGTGAGGTCCCCCGGGGGCGTGCCGTCCAGCCAGGCGATCGACGGGACGACGCGCGCCGAGAGCGCCTTCGACAGCTCGCCCTGCTCGATCTGGCGGAGGTGCGCCGCGCCGACCTTGCCGCGGACGACCAGCGCACGGGCAGGATCGACGCCCTCGAGCGAGGCGCCCGGGAGGCGCACCCGCAGCCGCAGCACCGGCGGCGCGGCGTGCAGGGGCGCTTCGGGCTCGATGTGGAGCTCGGGGCCCACGTCCGCGGGGTCGGCGAGCTCGGCGTCCTCTTCGTCAGGCGGGGAGCGAGGGGGAGCCGCGAGCTCCGGCGCGCAGGACAGGGCGGAGGCCGCGAGCGGCGCGAGCGCGAGCGGCAGGGCGCGGCGAGCGCGGGGGATGCACGAGGGGCGAGTCGGCGGGTGCTGGGTCATGACGCGGAGTTCGGCAGGAGCTCGCCGCCGGTTGCTCGACGTCGCTTTTTTTTTCGAGGCCGCTACCCTCGCCTCGCATGGCCCCCGAGGACATCAAGAAGCTCCGGCAGGAGCTTGGGTGCACGGCCCGCGAGCTCGCCGGAGCGCTGGGCATCGAGCAGGAGACGGTGCTCGCCTGGGAGCACGGCGACCTGTTCCCGACCAAGCGCTTCGTCGGAATGATGGAGGAGCTGCGGCGCAAAGGTCCGGAGGCGATCCCCCGCAAGAAGAAGAAGCAGGCGGCCGCCTCGCCGCTCCAGCTGCTCTCCGACCCCGAGCTCTGGCGGCTCTTCCGCAAGCTCCTCGCCCACCCCGAGCTGAGGAGCGCAGCGATGAAGCTGGCCGACACCTATCCGGATCCGATGGACGCCCCACCGTCGTGAGCGACGGGCCGATGGGCCTGAGGATCAGAAGGAGATGACGAATCAGTCGTCGTCGTCCTCGTCCTCGTCGTCCTCGTCGTCCTCGTCGTCCTCGTCCTCGTCCTCGTCCTCGTCGTCTTCCTCGTCGTCTTCCTCGCCCTCTTCGTCCTCGTCCTCGCCCTCTTCGTCCTCGTCCTCGCCCTCTTCGTCCTCTTCGTCCTCGTCCTCGTCCTCTTCGCCCTCTTCGTCCTCGTCTTCCTCGTCCTCGCCCTCTTCGTCCTCGTCTCCCCCTTCGCCGTCTTCCTCGTCTTCGCCCTCTTCGTCCTCGTCTTCGTCCTCTTCGTCTTCGTCCTCTTCGTCGCGCAACGCATCCTCCTCGGCAGGGTTGTCGCGCCGGACGGCGGCCTTCTCGACAGCCCCAGCATCCTCCCCAACGACCGAGCTCCCCTCACGCACGTGATCTTCCATGGCTTCCATCGCAACATCTCCCTCCCGCGGCGCAGTAGGCGACACGCCGACGTCTTCCGGTAGATCCTCGGCCGCAGTGACGACCGTCGTCCGGATTGATCCCTCCGCGCCGGCGAAGCTCTCCTGTCCCGCGGTCGCCACCGCCGTCTCCGGCGGCTCTTCGCCGAGCTCGCGCTCGTAGGCGCGTCGCGACTCCTCGGTCAGCTCGGTGAACTCGCGCAGGGTCGGCAGCTCGCCGAGCGCCTTCAGGCCGAAGAACTCGAGGAACTGCGCCGTCGTGCCGTACAGCATCGGGCGCCCGGGCTCGTCCTTCTTGCCCAGGATCCTCACGAGGTCTCGCTCTAGGAGCGACTTGAGCGCCGCGCCGGAATCGACGCCGCGGATCTCGTCGATCTCCGGCCGCGTGATCGGCTGCCGGTAGGCCACGATCGCGAGCGTCTCGGTCTGGGCGCGAGACATCTTGACCGGCTTCTGATCGGTCACCTCGCGAACGAACGGCGCGAACGCGGGGCTCGTCCGGAAGACGTACCCTCCGGCGACCTCGTCCAGCCGGAACCCCCGCCCGTCGTACTCCGCGACGAGCTCGGCCAAGAGCTCGCGCACGACGCGGTGCTCTGCGTTCGCCGAACGCGCGAGCTCGCGGGCCGGCACCGGTCGCTCCGCCACGAAGATGAGCGCCTCCAGCACGCCCTTCAGATGCTTGCGCGCGACCGCGGAGAGCCCGGGCACCTGCGCGGGCCCCGAGGTCGCGCTCCGGACGGGAGCATCGGCGCGACGCGCAGGATCGCCGAGCTGGGACCAGGCGCCTGCGCGGAAGCGAGCGAGCGGATCCTGCCGCGTCGCCCTGGGGGCGCGCGGCTCTTTCTTCGCGCCGCGCGATCGCTTCGCTCCGCCGAGCCACGCGTACGCCGCCGCCCGCAGACGCGCCGGAGTGCCCCGCCCGCTCGCCCGCGCCGGCGCGGCCTGCGCCGACGTCTTCGGCGCGCCCTCCGCCGACGTCTTCGGCGCACGCGGCTCCTTCTTCGCCCCCCTCGGCCGCTTCGCTCCGCCGAGCCACGCGTACGCCGCCGCGCGCAGACGCGCCGGCGTGCCCTGCGCGTTCGGCTTCGCCGGCGCGCCCTGCCCTGGCGTCCTCGGCGCCCGCGGCTCCTTCTTTGCTCCTCGCGGCCGCTTCGCTCCGCCGAGCCATGCGTACGCCGCCGCCCGCAGACGCGCCGGCGTGCCCTGCGCGTTCGCCTTCGCCGGCGCGCCCTGCCCCGGCGTCTTCGGCGCGCGCGGCTCCTTCTTCGCTCCTCGTGACCGCTTCGCTCCGCCGAGCCACGCGTGCGCCGCCGCCCTCAGCTGCGCCGGCGCGCCCTGTCCTGTCGTCTTCGCCACGCGCCGCCGCTTCGCCGCGGCATCAGCCACCGTCACGGCCACTCCCTGCGTCTACCTCATCCACCTCTTCCGCCGGCGCAGCCTCTTCCGGCGGTGTCGCGGCCTCCTCCGAGGCCGGCAGGTCGCTCGGATCCGCGGCCGCATCGCGCTCCGTCTGCTCCAGAGCGGGACCGGCGTCTGGTTCGGCCGCTGCCTCGCCCTCCACGAGCTCGTGCGCGCGGCTCGTCTCCTCCGCCGGCTCGGCCCGCTCCGGCCCTGCAGGTTCGCCGCTCGATGGCTCGGTCAGCTCCGGCCACATCGCCGCTTCGCTCGGCGCCTCCGTAGCCTCCGCAGGCTCAGGCGCCTCCGCCTCGGCGCTCATGGCCTCCACGGGCTCGGCAACCTCCGGCCACGCCGGCTCTCCGCTAGGTGCCTCCGCAGCCCCCGCAGGCTCAGGCGCCTCCGTTTCGACGCCCATGGCCTCCACGGGCTCGGCAACCTCCGGCCACGCCGGCTCCTCGCTCGGCGCCTCCGTAAGCTCGGGCGCCTCCGCAAACTCGGGCGCCTCCGACGTCTCCACAAGCTCGGGCGCCTCCGAAGCGTCCGCAAGCTCAAGCGCCTCCGAAGTCTCCGCAAGCTCGGGCGCCTCCGACGTCTCCACAAGCTCGGGCGCCTCCGAAGCGTCCGCAAGCTCGGGCGCCTCCACTTCGACGCTCCTGTGCTCCAAGGGCGCGGCCATACCCGGCCACGCCGACTCTTCGCTCGGCGCTTCCGCAGCCTCCGCAAGCTCAGGCGCCTCCGCCGGCTCAAGCGCCTCCGCCGGCTCAAGCGCCTCCGCCGGCTCAAGCGCCTCCGCCGGCTCAAGCGCCTCCGCCAGCTCAAGCGCCTCCGCCGGCTCAGGCGCCTCCGCAGCCGCCGCCGGCTGAGGCACCTCCGCCTCGACGCACCTGTCCTCCACGGGCTCGACCAGCTCGGCCGCCTCGATGAGCTCCGGCTCCGCCGCCTCGATGAGCCCCGGCTCGGCCGCCTCCACGAGCCCCAGCTCCGCCGCCTCCACGAGCCCCGGCTCCGCCGCCTCCACGAACTCCGGCTCCGCCGCCTCGATGAGCTCCAGCTCCGCCGCCTCCACGAGCCCCAGCTCCGCTGCCTCCACGAGCTCCGGCTCCGCCGCCTCGATGAGCTCCGGCTCCGCCGCCTCCACGAGCTCCGGCTCCGCCGCCTCCACGAGCTCCGGCTCCGCCGCCTCCACGAGCTCCGGCTCCGCCGCCTCCACGAGCTCCGGCTCCGCGAGCTCGCCGCCCCCCACGCTCGCGGCCTCCGCTCCATCACCCTCGCCGGCAGCAGGCGGCGCGCCCGCATCTTCGCCCCCGGCCGCCTCGACCCGCTCCGCCGACGGCGCCCCCTCGTCGACCTCGAAATCGGCCGGAGGCGTGCCGTCCGGCACCGAGAGCTGGATGTGGATCGGCGCCAGCGGGTCCGTCTGGTGGACCCGGATCAGCCTCAGCTTGCACATCTCGAGCACGGCCAGGAACGTGATGACGACCTCGAAGCGGGGAATGACGCCCCCCTTCGAGACGCTGTCGAGCAGCAGATCCTCGAAGCGCATCGACCGCCGCGCCGAGAGCTTCTCCGTGAGCTCCACGATGCGATCCGTGATGCTGATGCGATCGAAGACGACCTCGTGATCAATCTGGACGTTCGTCCGCTTCAGCACCCGCTCGAAGGCGTCCAGCAGGCCGAAGATGGGCATCGACGCGAACGGAGCAGGGCCCTTGGGCACCTCGCTCTCGCTCATGCCGCGCGTGAACACGTCCCGCCCCAGCGTGCCGCGATCGGCCAGATCGGCCGCGGCCATCTTGTACTTCTGGTACTCCAGGAGCCGCCGGACGAGCTCGGCCCGCGGATCCTCCTCCTCGCCCGGCATCCCGTCGTCGTCCTGCCCCGCAGGGACGCTCGGCAGCAGCATCTTCGACTTGATGTGCGCCAGCGTCGCCGCCATCACGAGGTACTCGCTCGCAAGATCGATCGACAGCGAGCGCATGAGCTTCAGGTACTCGAGGTACTTTTCCGTGACGAAGCTCACGGGGATGTCGAGGATGTCGAGCTCGTGCTGCTGGATGAGGTGCAGCAGCAGGTCGAGCGGCCCCTCGAACGTGGGAAGCGTGACGACGTACTCGCCCTCCCGCGGCCCCGCGTCCGCCGCCGCCTCGGCCCGGGACGCGGCCTCCCGGGCCGAAGCGGCCTCCCGGGCCGAGGCGGCATCACGGGCGGGCGAGGCGGGCGCGGCGGCGCGCGAAGTAGCGGCGGTGCCCCGGCCGGCGGCGGGCGCAGGAGCGGCGCCCGCGTTGCCACGCCCTTTGCCGCCGCGCGCCCTCGCTGCGCCCGCCTTGGAACCGCTCACGCCGCGACCGTAGTCGCAAGGCGCCGGTCGGTCCACGCCCGAGCGTCCCCCGGCGGCGCGACGCGCCGAAACGCCGCTCCCTCCGAGAATTTGTGGCGGGAGCGGTGCTAGGATCAGCGCGGTCGATGAAGCCGTCCCCCGCGAAGAGCTGCCCCTCGTGCGGTGAGCGCTACGACGCGGGCGTGCTGTATTGCCCGCGCGACGGCACCCCGCTCGCGAGCTCGCGCAAGAGCGCCTCGTTGGGCGCCGCCGAGCGCGATCCGTACGTGGGCCTCACCCTCGGCGGGCAGATCCAGGTCCGCCACCTCATCGGCATCGGCTCGATGGGCCGCGTCTACCGCGCCTTCCAGGCAGGGATCGAGCGCGACGTGGCGGTGAAGGTCCTCCACCGCGAGCTCAGCAGCAACGCCGAGCTCGTGAGCCGCTTCCACCGCGAGGCCAAGATCGCGAGCCGGCTCGTCCACCCGAACGTCGTCCAGGTGCTCATGACCGGGAGCATCCCCGCCACGGCCGACGCCAGGATCGGCGGCGAGCTCTACCTCGTCATGGAGCACCTCGACGGCATCTCGCTGCTCTCGGCGCTCGCCGCCGCCGGCACGGCGGGCGAGAGCGAGGCGCTCCCGCTCCCGAGGGCGCTCCACGTCATCCTCCAGGTGTGCGACGCGGTCGGCGAGGCGCACGCGCAGGGCATCGTCCACCGCGATCTCAAGCCCGAGAACATCATGCTCGTCCGCCGCGGCGAGGACCCGGACTACGTGAAGGTGCTCGACTTCGGCATCGCCCGCCTCGACTGGGCCGACAAGGCGATGACCACGCAGGCTGGGCTCATCTTCGGCACGGCCAAGTACATCTCCCCCGAAGGCGCCGAGGGGCAGCGGGTCGGCCCGCCCGCGGACGTCTACTCGATCGCCACGATGCTCTACCAGTGCCTCGCCGGCCGCGCGCCGTTCGAGGGCGACTCGCCCGTCGCGCTGCTCGTCCAGCACACCCACGCCCCGCCGGCGGACCTGCGCAGCATCGCGCGCTCGAGCTACGTGCCCGCGCCGATCGCGCAGGTCGTGATGCAGAACCTCGCCAAGAAGCCCTCGGACCGCGCCCCGGACGCGCGCTCCCTCGGCCGCGATCTCGCCCTCGCCGTGCGTGCGAGCGGCCTCGACCCCGACGAGATCGCCGCCCAGCCCGGGCTCCTGCGCGCCAGCGCGGTCATGAAGCTGGCGTCCAAGTCGCGCACCAAGTCGCTCGACCTCTCCCCCGCGCTCGCCGCCAAGATCGGAGGCATCGCCGCGCCCACGCTGGAGAGCGCCCGCGTCAGCGACCTCGATCCGCTCCTCCCGTCGAGCGAGTCGGCGCTCTATGGCGGCCCCGCGTCGCCCCGCCACGAGGAAGATCCCGCCTCGACGAGCGACGAGGAGCGCTCCTCGTCGCCCCGAACGAGCGGCGTCGAGCGGTACTCCGCGAGCGGCGGCGAGCGGTACTCCGCGAGCGGCGGCGAGCGCGCCTCGTCGCCCAGAGCGAGCGGCGTCGAGCGCTCCTCGGCGAGCGACGCGGAGCGCGCCTCGTCGCCCAGAGCGAGCGGCGTCGAGCGCTCCTCCTTCAGCAGCGCGGACTTCAGCGGCGCGCCGGACGAGCCCGCGCGGACGGCGATCGGCCTCGGCATCGACCCCGCGCGCGACTCCGCGCCCGCACCGTCGACCATGCAGGGCGTCGCGTCCGCGCCGCCGCAGCTCCCCCGCCGCGCGGTGATCGCCCGCGCCACCGCGCTCCTCGCGTGCGCCGGCGCGGTGGGGCTCGTCGCGTTCCTCGGCGGGCGGCACCTCGGCGCCTTCGGGGGGAAGACCGCCCAAGACTCCCTGGAAGGGCACATCGACCGCGCGCGCGACTGCATGGGCAGGCACGCGTGGGACACGCCGCCCGGCGAGAACGTGAAGGACATCATCGCGCAGGCCCTCGCGCGGTGGCCCAGGGACGCGCGGCTGGTCGCGCTCCGGCGCGAGTCCGCCGAGCGCGTCGTCGCCGACGCCCTCGGGCGGAAGTACGCCGGCGACAGGGCCGGCGCCATCCGCCTGGCGAAGCTCGCGATCGAGCTGCACCCGGAGCTCACCACGGCCCAGCACCTCGTCGCCGAGCTCTCGGCCCCGCCGAGCGACGCCCCCGAAGAGCCGCCGCCGCAGGTCTCCCCGCAGAGCAGCGGGCTCCGGAACGCCGGCCCGGATCGCCGGCCGCCCCCGCGCCGTCCGGCGCCGGACGGCGACCGCGGCTCGACCCCCGGCCAGCCGCCGGCGGCGGGTCCCCGCGGCGCGCCGGCCCCGCCGCCAGCGTCGGGAGGCGCGGGCGCGCCCGCGAAGACCGGCGCCGCCCCGCCGCCAGCGTCGGGAGGCGCGGGCGCGCCCGCGAAGGCCGGCACCGCCCCGCCGCCGGCCAGCGACGCGCCGGTCCTGCCGCCGTCGCCGCCCCCGCTGCCCACGGAGGGCTCCTCGCCGCTCCCCTCGTCGACCGGTCCGTGGCTATAATTCGACGAAGGTGAATCGAGGCGGCTGGTACCCGACGTCGCGCGCGCCCACCAACGTCCGCGCTGGGGAGGGTGACCGAGCAGCGCCGCCGCGCCGAGACGGCGCCCGCTCGAAGCGCCGCGCCGCGGGCGCAGCGGGCGCCGCCGCGCTCGCCCTGCTCCTCTTCGCGGCCCCCGGCCGCGCCGACGAGAGCAGGGCGGCCCGCCGCGCCGCCGCCGCGCGCGAGCGCGATCGCCCCTACACCATGGTCGAGATGAGCGGCGGCGTGATGACGCTCCCCGGCGCCGACGTCTGCCCCGTCCTGGCCCCAGAGGCGTGCGAGCAGGGCGAGACGAGCGTCTCCTTCGGCATCCACAACCTCTACCGCTGGGGCGACATCGGCTTCGGCGCGGGCATCTTCTGGGCGGCGTCGCTGAGCACCGACGCCGCGCACGGGGCCAGCAGCCTCGAGCGCGATCACTCGCGCCGCTACTTCATGCTCGACGGGGTGTTCCGCTACTACGCCCTCCGCACGCCCAAGACGGAGTGGTGGGTCGGCGCGACCGTCGGCGGCGTCGTCGTCAACGACTCCTGGTCGGTCGAGGCCGATCGCAACCCGTACTCGGACACGGCGTACGTCGGTCCCAGGGCAGCGACGATCGGCACCGAAGGGGTCGCCGCGGGGCTCGCGATCGGAGGAGACTGGGCGTTCGCCGAGAACTGGAGCGTCGGGAGCCACCTTCGCTACTCGAGCTGGTTCCTCCCGGAGCAGCGCAAGATCTCGCCGACCGGCGATCGCGCGTCGCTCTCCGAGCGCGTCGACATGTTCAACATCGGCGTGCTCATCGCCTATCGCGTCGCGCTCTGATCCCGCGCGCGCGGGCGCCGCTGGCTCCCGCGCGCGCGGGAGGAATCAGAGCGCGCGCACGCCGACCGCTCGGCGTGCGCCAGTTGACGCGACATCGCCAGGTCTGTACGCCTCCTCGACCGTTTCCATCCTGCGAGGAGCCCCCCGATGCCGCTGAATCTCTCGACGGTCGGCCACACGACCAAGCCCAGCGCCTTCACCTTCAACTGGAAGACCCTGGCCACCTACGCGCTCGGCATCGGCGCCCGTCGCGAGGAGCTCGAGTACCTCTACGAGGGCGTGCCGGGCGGCATGAAGGTCTACCCCACGTTCGGCGTCATCCCCTCGCAGGACGCCGTGTTCGCGGCGCTCGAGGCGGCCGGGGCCGAGCTGCCGCTCATCGTCCACGGCGGCCAGACGCTCCGCGTGCACCGGCCGCTCCCGACGAGCGGGACGCTGTTCACCACCGCCACCGTGTCCGGCATCTACGACCTCAAGAAGTTCGCGCAGGTGATCGTCGAGACGAAGACGACCCTCAACGATGAGCCGCTCTTCGACACGGTGTGGTCGATCATCGTGCGCGGCGTCGGCGGCTTCGGCGGGCCGCGCCCGCCGCAGAGCGAGCCTGCGGCCTCGGCGCCGAAGGACCGCGAGCCCGACTGGGTCGTCGAGCAGGCGACCACGCCCGAGCAGGCGCTCCTGTACCGGCTCTCGGGCGACGAGAACCCGCTCCACGCCGACCCGGAGGTCGCGGCGAAGGCGGGCTTCGCGCAGGGCCCCATCCTGCACGGCCTCTGCACGTACGGCTTCGCGGCGCGCGCGATCATCCAGAAGGCCGCGGGCGGCGACGCGAGCCGGCTGCGCGCCTACGGCGCGCAGTTCCGCAAGCCGGTCTGGCCCGGCGACACCCTCATCACGCGGGGCTACATGCTCGAGGGCGGCAAGGTCGCGCTGGTGACCTCGGTCAAAGAGCGCCCCGATCCCGTGCTCACGAGCGCGTGGGCGGAGATCGGCTGACGGCCGGCGCGGCCGCGTGCTAAGGCCGAGGCCCGGATCAGGGAAGCGATATGAGCAAGACGACCGAGAAGGACAGGGCCAAGGACGACGAGGACCTCGACGAGGACGAGTCGACCGACGAAGGCAACGACGACGGGGAGGAGGAAGAGGCGAAGGCCACCGCGGTCCGCGGACGCGGCCACGCGCACGACGACGACGACGACGCGGACGACGACGGCGCCGATCCAGAAGATGCGTACTGGTGGACGCCGCACGCGGTGCTCAGCGCGCTCGTGCTGATCGGGCTCCTCGGCTTCTTCGGCATGTTCAACAAGACGCCGCTCGCTCGCCTCGCCGCCCCTGTCGCCCCGGAGCCGGACGAGCACGCGCACACGGCCGCCGCCGCGCCTCCCGCGCCCGCCCCGACGCCCCGTCCGGCGCAGTCGGCGCAGCCGCCCCGGGAGATGTTCGGCGCGAAGCACCTGCTCGTCATGTACCAGGGGAGCCGGCGCGCGCCCGCGACGATCACGCGCACGAAGGAGGAGGCGAAGGCCCGCGCGACCGAGGCCATGACGAAGGCCAAGGCCGACCCGAGCAAGTTCGCGGACATCGTGAAGGAGTACTCGGACGAGCCGGGCGCGGACCGGCGCGGCGGCGACCTCGGCAAGTTCCCGAAGGGCGCGATGGTCCCGGAGTTTCAGACGGGCCTCGAGAAGATCAAGGTCGGCGAGGTGAGCGACCTCGTCGAGACGCCGTTCGGCTTCCACGTCATCCTCCGCACGCAGTGAGCGCGCGGCGCCTCCGGCCCGCGGCGCCTCCGGCCCGAACGGCGCCGCAGCGCTGCCGGCCCGCGCGCCGCAGCGCTGCCGGCCCGCGCGCCGCAGCGCCGTGAGCGACCCGTTCGCTCGCGCGCTCAGCGCGCCGGCGCGGTGACGATCTTCTTCAGCCTCGCCGACTTCTCTTCCTTGGTCAGCGTCAGCTTCGCGTGCTCGTCGGCCGTCATGCCGCTGCGGAGCACGCGGGCCTCGTCGCCGACCCCGTAGACGGTCTTGTCGGCGCGGGCGAAGATCCACTCGGTGGCGGGGCTCTCGCCCTCCTTGTGCATGAGGCGCACCGAGCCGTCGCCGATGCCCTTCTCCCGGACGGCGCCCGGCAGCTTCGCCAGCGTCGACAGCACGTCCTTGGCCTGATCGACGTCGGCGCGCACGATCGCGGCCACCCGGTAGCGCTTGTCGACCTCCTTGTAGTAGCCGAACGCGCCGGGACCCGCGCCGTCGACCCCGAGCACGTCCTTGGTCTCGTAGCGGACCCCGAGCGGGATCATGTTGTCCTTGGGGAGCGCCGCCGCCGCCGGCGGCAGCGACGGCTCGCCGGGCAGCTTCGAGCCCATCTCCTTCACGAGCCCCGGCAGGACCTTCTCGCTCGACGACTTGAGCGCCGCCTCGGCCAGCGCCTCGTCGTTGTACGTGATCTCGGCGAGGTACTGCCCGCGCCAGAGGTACGCGTTCCCGACCCCCATCGCGGCCGCGCCGCCGCCGTCGATCTGGCGCGGCGTCGCCTCGTCGGCGGGGTCGCCGTCGCCCACGGTGCGCTTCGTGAACATCCCGTAGGCGCCCTCGGTGGACCCGAACTTCGAGAGGTGCACGTCGACCGTCGCCGAGCCGCCGGCGCCGCTCACGTAGCGCGCCTCGACCACCCGCCGCACCCCGAATCCCTTGTAGATCTCGCACTCCCCGTCGAACATGTCGCAGATGCTGTCGAGCGGCAGGGGCGCCGATTCGCCGAACGTCTTCTCGGCGCCGTTCGGGTCGAGGCAGAACCCGCCCGTCATGCGCGGGAAGAACGGCGCGCTCGCCGCGTCGCTGATCGTCCCGCCGCCGTCCGCGCACGCGGCCGGCTTCGCGGCCGGCGGCGGCGGCGGCGGCGCGCCCATGGGCTCCTCCTTCTTGCTGCAGCCCGCGGACAGCGCGGCCGCGAGCGCGCCCGCGAGCAGCGCACAGCTCCCGGCGCGGAAGCGCCGGGGCCTTTCGCCGCACGCGACAGGCGCGCTGTGGGCAGACGGGACTCTCGATGAACACCTTTCCGGCGGGAATCGCATGGCCCGTTCGCCTTGCACCTTTTTTCATAGCGCCGCAATCGTTAGCGCCCGTCCCGGACCGCTTTGAGAGATTCATCATGCAAATCCATGGTTTAGCGCGCATCGCCGAGGGCATGCGGCTTGCCTTTGCCGGCCCTCTGGTGCGTCCCTTCCCCTGTTCGCGACCTCCTCTTCGAGATCCCGATCGACCGCGGTCGTCGTCACCGCGAGAGCGCGCGCGGCGCCGCCGCAATGGGCGCGGCTTCACCCTGCCGGAGCTGCTCGCGGTGATCGTCCTCATCGGCATCCTGGCGGCCGCCGCGTCGCCGAGCTTCGTGAACGGCATGCGCGATCGCCGCGTGAACCGCACCGCGATGGAGATCAGCGGCCTTTACCGGCTCGCGCGCTACCAGGCGATCGGCCGCGGGGCGGCGGTGCTCGTGCGGTGGACGGCCGCGACGGGGCAGTTCGAGGTGCGGCAGGCGCGGGTCCAGAACATCGCCGCCGGCTCGCTCATCGCGACGAGCTGCCGCAGCATCGCCGACTGGACGAACGCCGCCCTGACCGACCCCGTCACGACGCTGCAAACGGCGGGCGTCGAGCTGGCGGCCGTGGAGCTCCGCGATCCGACCGCCCCCGATGGCGCCGTGCGCGCGAACGCCGACATCTGCTTCACGCCGAGGGGGCGGACGTACGTGCGCTATGCGGCCTCCGGGGAGTTCGTGCCGCTGCTCGGCGCGATCCGGGTGAACGTGACCAACACGAGGACCGGCCTCTTGCGCTCGGTCTTCGTCCCGCCGAACGGCGTCGCGAGGCTCGGCCTGTGAGCGCGGCGCGGGTGAGGCGAGCGGGGCGCTCCGGCTACACGCTCATCGAGGTCATGGCGGCGCTCGGCGTGCTCGCCATCGGCGCCACCGGGGTGCTCGCGCTGCAGAAGGCCACGCTCATCAGCAACACGAACGCGCGCAACATCGCGATCGCCAACAACATCGCCATGACCTGGGCGGAGCGGCTGCGGGTGGACGCGCTCCAGTGGAACGAGCCCCGGCGGGTCCCCGACCTCGACGGCGACACCCAGTGGCTCAGGCTCACGACCGCCAGCCCGTTCCCGGCGAAGGTGACGCCCACGCGGGTCGACGCGCTCGGGGCGCCGAGCGCCGACGTGTTCGGGACCGACATCCACCTCGGCGACACGTCGGAGCCCGCGTTCTGCACGCACGTCCGCTTCCGCCAGTTCACCCACCCCACGACGGGGACGCGGCTCTGGGAGAGCCTCATCCGCGCCGAGATCCGCGTCATCTGGGAGCGCAATGGGACCCCGATCAACTGCGCGGTCGACCCGGTCGACGTCGACCAGCAGCCGGACCGGTTCGGCGCGGTCTACCTGACGACCGGCGTCCTCCGAAACACGAGCGAGGACCGACGATGACGACGGATCGCCGCATCTCCCCCGCGCGGGCGCGCGCCTCTGGACAGCGAGGCTTCACGCTCGTGGAGCTGCTCGTGGCGATGGCCGCCGGCCTCGTCGTGTCGCTGGCGGCGTTCCTGCTCTCGAAGAACGCGACGCGCTTCTTCCAGAACGAGGCGAGGGCGTCCGCCTCTCACCTCGCCGCGACCGTCGGGCTGAACCGGCTCGCCGCGGACCTGCAGCGCGCCGCGTACCTCTCGACGCCCAACATCCGCCTCGATCCGGAGGTCTGCCAGGTCCCGCCCGCGCCGCTCGGCCTGAATCGCCTCGCGGGCATCTGGATCCGGCGGCAAGGATCGGTGTTCGAGGGCGGGTCGGAGCTCAGCCAGAGCGTCGCCAACGAGCTGTATCCGGACTCGATCATCATCGGCGGGAGCTTGAGCAGCAACGAGCTCTTCGAGTTCAGGAAGATCAGCGACGCGACCGGCGCCCTGGTCGTCGAGCTCAATCCGAACAGCGCCGCCGTGCAGCGCACGCTCCAGCGCGCGAACGGCAGCGGACAGGGGCTGTCCCAGATCTTCGCGCCGAACCGCATTCTGCGCGTCATGGTCCGGGGCCAGACCCAGTTTCTCTACGGGGTCATCCAGGGCACCAACGTGCAGGGCGATCCGCCCAACCTCATCGCCATCACCCTCAAGCCGTCTCCCGGCCTGCCGATGCTCTCGGGGTTCGGTCGGTGCGGCGTGACCCCCGGCGGCGCCACCGGCGACGCCGGATGGGTGAACGTCGTCAACCGCGTCCGCTACAACATCCGGAGCCTCGTCGGCAAAGAGACGCCCTACGCCCCCCTCGTCGCGCCCATCGCGGCGGAGCAGACCGGCGACGACGGCCGCACCGAGCTCGTGCGGGTCGAGCTCGACGATGAGAACAACGAGATCCCGGAGACGCTCGAGCTCATCGCGGAGTACGCCGTCGATCTCAAGTTCGGGATCTCCGCCGCGGAGGAGAGCGCCGATCCGAACGTGACCGACCCGTTCATCACGCGATATCCGATCATGGCGACCGACAACGCCGCCGTGTACAACATCGCCGCCTCGAACGACCAGTCGGACGCCGCCCCGCAGCGCGTGCGGTCGGTCCAGGTCCGGCTCTCGACCCGCACCCGGGCGCCCGACCGCGACGTCGGCTTCCCCGAGCGCTCCGACGGCCGCAGGCTCAGGTTCCTGATCCCCGGCATCGTCGGCGAGACCACCTTCGCCCGGATGCGCACGCTCTACGCCGACATCGCGCTCCCGAACCAGGCCTACGTCAAATGGTGAACGCAAGCATCGCCCGATCCCGCCGGCGCGCCCACGAGCGGGGCGCCGCCGTGTTCATCGTCGTGCTGGTCATCACGATGCTCATGGCCATCGGCCTGTTCGCGGCCAACGTCGCCACGCTGTCGACCATCGCCACCGGCCACGAGCGCCGGATGACGCAGACGCATTACCTCGCCGAGTACGCGATGCAGCTCGCGCTCGCCGAGATCGAGCAGAACGGCGGCCTGGACGCCATCGCCCCGACGGAGTCGACAAACTGCTCGATCAGCACCGAGCCGTGCTGGTCGTTCTACCCGCACACGTTCGACGCGGCGGAAGATCTCGTGGAGCTGCCCGCGCCCGAGGTGCCGGGGAGCCTCGGCCGCGCCGACGTCGCGTGGATCGCCAAGGTGGAGATCACCGACAAGATCAAGCCCGCGATAGGCAATCGCGCCGGCAGCGACCAGGGCGGCCCGAACGCCGTGAGCGCCGATTACTGCACGGTCACCATGAACGCGCGGCTCATCGCCTGGCCGAACGGCGCGGTCATGGAAGAGGCGGGCAGCCAGGAATCCCTGTCCGTCGTTGCCGATATCCTCTGCTCGAAGTGACGAACCGGAGCGCACGATGCGAAACCTGACGAAGGTCCTTGTCACGATGGGCTCCGCGGCCACGGTCGGCCTCGTCGCCGCCCGCGCGCACGCGCAGGCCATGGATGTCGAGCCGCCGCTGCCGAACGTCCTCCTGCTGGTCGACACGTCGGGCTCGATGGAGAAGACGGTGGCGGGCGGGGAGCCGGACTGCAACCCGCTCACGCCCCCGGCCTCCGAGGCGCAGAAGAGCCGCTGGACGAAGCTCGTCGAGTCGCTCACCGGCCCGATCCCGGACTTCTCCTGCTACGCGCAGCCCCGCACGCAGTCCGAGTTCATCGACGAGTTCACCATCGACGGGGAGCCGCCGTACGACGCGAACTACTACCTCGCGTTCCATCGCCTGCTCTCCAACGGCTGCACGCCGACCCCCGGGCCGACCCACAACGACGTGGTCGGGCACAGGTACGACGATGCGGCCATCCCTTGCACGTTCCCCTACGACGCTCCCAACGGCCTGCTCGACGTCTACCAGGACCGGATCCGGTTCTCGCTGATGACGTTCGACACGCTCCCCGACGCGCGCACCGGGCTCGTCGGCGGCGTTCGCAACGCCCAGAGCGGCATGCGCGGGATGTGGAGCTACTTCCTCGAGTTCCAGAGCGGCGCGGGCTACCCGGCGCGGGGCAACCCGCCCGACTGCGCCGTCGAGGAGGTGGAGGTCGGCGCCAAGAACCCGGCGGCGCCGCTCTGGGAAGGGCCGCTCATCCCCTTCCCGACCTACGACGCGGCCATCGACGCCGTGCGCGAAAAGAACCTGAGAATCCAGAAGGCGCTCCTCGCGACGCGGCCGTACGGCGCCACGCCGCTCGCCGGGATGCTGTCCGACGCGCGCGACTACATCCTCAACGAGGCCTCCCTCTGGGAGGGCCAGCCGCTCGGGCCGCGCGACGATCCGTACATCAGCGGCGGCTGCCGCAAGACCTCGATCGTGCTCGTCTCCGACGGCGAGCCGAACCTCGATCTGCGCCCGACGTGCGCGCAGGGCCCAGGGCCCGGCCCCGAGGGCACGGGCTGCCCGTACGAGGAGCCGCACGTCATCGCGCACTCGCTCAACACCCACGTGAACCCGAACCGGCGCGTGCGGACCTATGCCGTCGGGTTCGGCCTCACCACGCAGGCGCGGCAGGAGCTCAGCGATCCGACCTTCGACTGCGCGCGGATCTCCAGCACCGATTTCCTGCCCGCCGGGCGCTGCGACAACGCCACCGGCGCGGTCAAGGCGTGCTGCACGCTCTCGCGCATCGCCATCGAGGGCGGGACCGACCGCGGCTACTTCCCCGACGACACCAACGAGCTGTCCGCGGTCATGTCGCAGATCTTCGCGCGCATCTCCGCGAACTCGACGAGCCGCACCCTCCCCGTCTTCGCGATGGCGACCTCGACCGTGAACACCGGCAGCGAGGCCGCGGGGGTCGCCTACCAGTTCGGCTCGTCGTTCAGCCCGCCGGCGGACGGCTCGCTCTGGAGCGGCAACCTCGAGCGCAAGCGCTACGTCTGCGAGTCCGTGAACGGCGTGATAACGACGCAGCTGGAGGACGTCGACCCCAGCAAGGGCGACGACTTCGCGGCCAACGTGAGCTCCAACGATCTGGCGCGGCCGCGGAGGTTCCTCACCGTGATCGGCGATCTCGACGTCGCCGAGCAGCGCATCTGGTCGCAGCGGACCATCCGCCCCGCGGCCGCCGCCGTGGACGACCTCAGCGACTACACGGGCACGGTGACCGGCAGCGGCACGCCTGCGCCGGCGCAGGCGTTCGCGGACGCCCTCTCCAGCGCGCCGCGCGCGCTCGGCCTCAATCCCAGCCTGGGCACCGTCCCCTCGCAGTGCTCGGGCGGGCTGCAGGCGACCACCGCCGAGGTCTGCGCCGAGCGCATCATCGAGTGGGAGACCGGCGAGCCGATGCCCACGAACGTCCCGTCCCGCGACGGCAACGAGCTCGGCAGCATCTACCACTCCACGCCGGTCGTCGTGGGGCCGCCGCGCGACTACATCCCCGACGAGTCCTACCGGCTCTTCGCGGAGCAGCCCGCGCAGGCGAACCGGCCGCTCGTGCTCTACACCGCCACGACCGACGGGCAGCTCCACGCCTTCCAGGTGACGGCCGCGACCGCGACCGACACGCTCAAGGTGGACCGGGTCGAGAACAACGAGCTCTGGTCCTTCCTGCCGCCCTACGTCCTCCCCCGCCTCCTCGATACGTTCAACCAGCAATCGATCCTGCTCGACGGCGCGCCCGTCGTGAAGAACGTCGTCTTCGAGCGCACGTCGGCGCAGATCAGCGCGGCGAGCGCGCCGTGGAGCACGGTGCTGCTCGCCGGCGGCGGCGCGGGCGGCGGCTTCTACTACGCGCTCGACGTGACGAACCCCGCGGCGCCGCGGTTCCTCTGGCAGCTCTCCACCGACAAGGACGGCAACCCGCTGTTCGGCGCGTCGACCCCGACGCCGGCGATCGGCATGGTCGAGATGGAGGACCGCGGCGAGATCCGCGAGATCGCGGTCGCCATCCTGCCCGGCGGCTCCGCCCCGCTCGACGCGAGCCAGAGCGCGTGCCCCCGGAAGGGCACGACGAACCCGCTCTTCCATCCGACGGGCAGCCTGTCGGTCCGCAGCTCGGTGCGGTGCTGGGGCACCGCGGGCAGCGGCGGCTCCGTCGGGCCGGCGCGCTCGCTCACGATCGTCCGGCTCGAGACCGGCGAGGTGCTCCGCACGTTCCGAGGCCTCCCCTCCGAGGCTCCGGCCGGGCTCTCGACGCGGACCAAGGAGGTCGACTTCGACTCGCCGATCACCGGCGTCCCCGTGCCGTTCCCGGCGGGCGTCGGCGAGGTCGCCGAGCGCATCTACGTCGGGGACGCCGACGGGACGCTCTGGCGCGTCAACCTGTCGAGCACGGACCCGGAGGAGTGGAGCGTGTCCCTCGCCTGGGACGCGTACTCGTTCGCGAGCGACACCGCGGCGAGCAGCCAGCCGATCCAGACGACGCCGATCGTGAGCACCGACGCGCTCGGCAACACGGTCGTCCTGTTCTCCACCGGCGATCAGGAGTCGTTCACGCCGGGCGTCGAGACGCGGGTCTGGTCGATCACCGAGCGGCCGCACGAGACGAGCGTGCACATCTCCGAGAACTGGGTCGTGCCCCTCACGAACGGCAAGCGCGTGACCGGGCCCATCTCCCTCTTCAACGGCTGCGCGTACTTCGCGACGTTCACGCCCGTGGCGCCCGGGACCTTCGCGTGCGCGGACGGGTTCGGCTCGATCTGGGGCGTCGACTACCTGGTCGGCCAGGCGGCGACCCCGGCCGCGTACCCGAGGGGGAGCGGCTGCCTCGTCGAGGATCCGCTCCAGCCTCCCTTCGAGGATCAGGCGCCGGGCACGGTCGTCTTCGGCGTCGCCGTGACGCAGAAGCCGACCTGCACGGAGACGGAGGAGTACACCGATCCGCACTTCGGCCCGCAGACGATCATCCGGCAGTCGACCCCGCCCGAGTACCAGCTCGTGTTCCACACCGGCGCCGCGGGCCAGGAGGACGCGCAGGGGGGCGAGACGCGCACGACCACGAGGACGCTGCAGCCGCCGCGCAAGGTCGTTAAGATCGACTCGTGGGCGACCATCCTCGAATGAAGCGCGGCGGCCTGTCGCGCGCCGCAGCGGCGCTCGCCGCGGCCGTCATCTGTGCGTCGGCCGCGTCCGCCTGCCGCGGCGACGCGCCGGCGCCAGCGCCGACGCCGCCGTCGGCGAGCGAGGCCTCCGCGCCGAGGCCGCCCGTCGACCAGGCGCTGCCGGGCGAGCTCGCCGAGGGCACCGAGCAGGCGTTCGGCCTCCCCATCCCGCGGCGCATGAAGGTGCGCGCGCGCTTCCCCGACGCGGTCTTCGCGGTCGGGGAAATCCCGGCCGAGCGGGTGGCCAATTACGTGCGCACGCGCGTGCTCGCCGGCAACGTCGAGACCGGGCCGGCGAAGACGATCTTCTCGCGCGCGACCGTGAAGAGCGCGCCGCAGCGGATGCTCCGCGTCGAGGTCGTCTCGCGCGCGCACGTCTCGGAGCTCGTCGTCCGCGACGAGACGCGGCCGCCCCCGGAGCGGGGGCTTTCCGTCGAGGAGCGCTGGCGTCGCAGCGGGCTCACGCCGGACGGCAAGGTGCTCGATCCCACGCGCCTCGAGTGAGCGCGCGCCGCCGGCGGCCTCGACGTGGCGCGTCGTGGAGGCCGCCACGCCAGTCGACATCCCCGACCTTTCGAAGTAGATCGCGCCCGTGTCGACCAAGCCGCTCCCCACCGCTCCGCTCCGAAGGACCCCGCTCTACGACGAGCACATCAAGCTCGGCGGCCGCATGGTCCCGTTCGCCGGCTGGGAAATGCCGGTCCAGTACAAAGGCGTGACCGAGGAGCACCGGGCGGTGCGCACCGCCGCCGGGCTCTTCGACGTCTCGCACATGGGCGAGATGATCCTGAGCGGCGAGCACGCCGGACGGGTGGTCGACCACCTCGTCACGAACGACGTCAAGAAGCTGGAGGACGGACACGCGCTCTACACGTGCGCGTGCAACGAGGGCGGCACGATCCTCGACGATCTCATCGTTTACCGGATCGACGCGCGGCAGTGGCTCATCGTCTGCAACGCGTCGAACCGCGACAAGATCGCGGCCCACTTCCGGAGCGCGGCGCAGGGCCACTGCAGCTTCGAGGACGCCTCGGACCGCACCGCGATGATGGCGCTCCAGGGGCCGAAGGCGCTCGACATCGTCGCGCTCGCGGGCGGCGACGGCCCGGCGCTGCGCGAGCTGCCGTCGTTCCACTTCCGCGACGCGACGCTCGCCAACGTCCGCTGCACCGTGGCCCGCACCGGCTACACCGGCGAGGACGGCATCGAGATCTTCTGCTCCCCGTCCGACGCGCAGCGGCTCTGGCGCGCGCTGGTCGAGCTCGGCGGCCCGCTCGGCCTCGAGGCGACGGGCCTCGGCGCGCGCGACACGCTCCGCCTGGAGGCGCGCCTGTCGCTCTACGGCAACGACATCGACGAGACCACGAACCCCATCGAGGCGGGCCTCGGCTGGGTGGTGAAGCTCGACAAGGGCGATTTCGTCGGGCGCGCCGCGCTCCAGCGCGTCAAGGACGAGGGGCCCGCGCGCAAGCTGATCGGCTTCGAGATGGTGGGGCGCGGCATCGCGCGCCACGGCTACCCGCTGCTCGACGAAGGCGGCGAGAAGGTCGGCGTGTGCACGAGCGGCAGCCCCGGGCCGACCGTCGGCAAGAACATCGGGCTCGGCTACCTGCCGGCGTCGATGGCCAAGGTGGGGACCGCGTTCCAGGTCGACTGCCGCGGGCGCACGGTCGAGGCCGTCGTGGTCAAGACCCCGTTCTACAAGCGGGCCTGACGCGCGGGGCGCGCCCGAGCGGCCGCGAGACGAGCAGAGATCCAGGTTGGCAAAGGGAGAAGAAGTCCATGGCGAGCGATGATGTCCGGACGGACCGGCGGTACACGAAGGACCACGAGTGGGCCAAGCAGGAGAACGACCACGTCTTCGTCGGGATCACCGCCTTCGCGGTCGATCAGCTCGGCGACATCACGTTGGTCAACCTCGACGTGAAGCCGGGCGACACGCTCACGGCGGGCAAGGCGTTCGGCACCATCGAGAGCGTGAAGACGCTGAGCGATCTGTTCGCGCCGCTCAGCGGCAAGGTCGTGCGCGTGAACGGCGATCTCGAGAGCCGCCCCGAGCTCGTCAACGACGACTGCTACGGCAAGGCGTGGATGATCGAGGTCGCGCCCTCGGACCAGGGCGAGCTCGCCGCGCTCATGGACCCCGCCGCCTACGCCGAGCTCCTGAAGACCGCGGCGCACTGAGCGCCGCGCCCTCCGCATCACCCTGCCCGCTGCACAACACCATGCGTTACCTGCCCCACACGCCCGAGGAAATCAGCGAGATGCTGCAGGCCGTCGGCCTGTCGTCGCTCGAGGAGCTCTACAGCGCGATCCCGAAGGAGGCGCGCCTCACGCGCCCGCTCTCGATGGATCCGCCCCTCGACGAGGCCTCGCTCATGCGGCACCTCGAGGAGCTCGCGCAGAAGAACCGCGCCGGGCGCATGCTCTCGTTCCTGGGCGCCGGCGCCTACGAGCACCACTTCCCGCCGGCCGCCGATCAGCTGCTGCTCCGCAGCGAGTTCTACACCGCCTACACGCCGTACCAGCCCGAGGTCTCCCAGGGCACGCTCCAGGTGATCTTCGAGTTCCAGACGATCGTGAGCGAGATCCTCGGGCTGCCGGTCGCCAACGCGTCGATGTACGACGGCGCGAGCGCGCTCGCCGAGGCCGTGCTGATGGCCCGCAGGCTCACGGGGCGCGAGCGCACGGTGCTGTCCGAGGGCGTGCACCCCGACTACGTGGGCACGGTCGAGACGTACGTGCACGGCATCGGCAGCGGCAAGGCGTCGCTCGCCCGCGTCGACGTCGGCCGCGACGGCACGGCGGACGTCGAGGCGCTGACGCGGGCGATCGACGAGACGACCGCGTGCGTGGTGGTCGGCTATCCGAATTTCTTCGGCGTCGTGGGCGACATCCGGAGGGTGGCCGAGGCGTGCCACCAGAAGGGCGCGCTGCTGATCACGGTCACGCTCGATCCGTACGCGCTCGCGCTGCTCGAGTCGCCGGGCGCGCTCGGCGCCGACATCGCGGTGGCGGAGGGCCAGCCGCTCGGGCTGCCGCCGCAGTACGGCGGGCCGAACGTCGGGCTGTTCGCGTGCAGGAACGACCGCAAGTACCTCCAGCAGGTGCCGGGCAGGCTGGTCGGCGAGACGGTCGACAAGCACGGGACCCGGGGGTACGTGCTGACGCTCGCCACGCGCGAGCAGCACATCCGGAGGGAGCGGGCGACGAGCAACATCTGCACGAACAGCGGCCTGTGCGCGACGGCGGTCACGATGCGGATGTGCATGCTCGGCAAGCGCGGCTTCGTCGAGGCGGCGCGGCAGTGCCTCGCGAAGGCGGAGCACCTCAAGCGGGAGATCGCGCGGCTCGACGGGTACGCGCTGCCGCTCTCGGCGCCGACGTTCCACGAGTTCGTCGTGAAGGTCCGCGGCGGCGACGCCGGGAAGCTCACGCGGGCGCTGGCCGAGCAGGGCGTCATCCCGGGGCTCGATCTCGGCCGCATCGACGCCCGGCGGCGCGACGAGCTCCTCGTCGCGGTGACCGAGCGGCATAGCCGCGCGGACCTCGATCGGCTCGTGGAGGCGCTCGCGGGCTTCTCGGGCTGACGCCCCGGGCGGGGGCGAAGGGCGCGCGGGGGCGAAAGGTACGGGGCCGCGGCTGATTGGCCCCCCCGGCGACCTCGTCGCCGCTTGGAGGCCGCGCCGGTCGAGTGCTCCCAGGTACAAACACGCCTCGAACCGGGCGATACTTCGCCGCTATGCGCGGGGGAGAGGTGATCGCCGGGCGATTCGAGCTTGAAAAGCTCGGAGGCGCCGGTGGAATGGGGGAGGTTTACCAGGCGCGCGATCGAGCGTCCGGCGGGACCGTCGCCGTCAAGGTGCTCTACCAGCTCGACGCGCGGAACGCCGAGCGCCTGATGCGCGAGGCCGCGCTGCTCGCCGAGCTCGATCACCCGGGCATCTGTCGCTACGTGGCGCACGGGTGGACGGCGGAGGGCGCGCCCTACCTCGCCATGGAGTGGCTCGAGGGAGAGGACCTCGGCGCGCGGCTCTCGCGCCGCGATCTCAGCGTGGACGAGGCGGTCACGCTCGTGACGCGCGCCGCCGAGGCGCTCGCGGTCGTGCACGCGCGGAGGATCGTTCATCGCGATCTCAAGCCCTCCAACCTGTTCCTCGTGGATGGCGACGTCGCGCGGGTGAAGCTGCTCGACTTCGGGATCGCCCGGTTCTCCGAGGCGACGCGGATGACCCAGTCGGGGATGATCGTGGGGACCCCCGCCTACATCGCTCCCGAGCAGGCCCGGAGCAGGACGGCGGTCGACGCGCGCGCCGACGTGTTCGCGCTCGGCTGCGTGCTGTTCGAGTGCCTGACCGGCGTGCAGGCGTTCCGGGGCGACAGCTTCATGGCGACGCTGCTGAAGATCGTGCTGGAGGACGCCCCGCGGGCGAGCGAGCTGCGGGCGGAGGTCCCGCCGCACCTCGACGCGCTCTGTGCCCGGATGCTCGCCAAGAACCCGGCGGAGCGCCCGCGCGACGGCGCGGCGGTGGCCGCGGCGATCGAGGCGGTCGGCCTGGGCGCGACGGTCTCCCTGGCGGCGGCGCCGGCGAGCTCGGCGCCCTCGTCGCCGCTGTCGCTGACCCACAGGGAACGGCGGGTGCAGTGCGTGCTGCTGATGGCCCCCGGGCCGGGCGCGGCCAGCGGCGCGGGGAGGCCGGACGCGGAGACCGAGATCGCCTCGGCCTCGGACGAGGTGACCCGCGAGGTCGCCGGGCTCGGGTGCCAGCTCGACCTCCTTTTGGACAGCTCGATCCTGGTCACGTTCACGGGGACGGGCCTGGCCACGGATCAGGCGGTGCGAGCGGCCCGCTGCGCGCTCTCGCTGCGCAAGCACGCCGGCGACCGGCCGATCGCCCTGGCGACGGGCACCGCCGAGCTCTCGGGGAGGCTGCCCGCCAGCAACCTCATGGACCGGGTGGCGCGGACGCTGGCGCAGCCCGCGCCCGCCGCCGCGCACGCCGCCGGGCAGGCGCGGCCGATCGCGATCGACGAGGTGACCGCGGGGCTGCTCGACGCCCGCTTCGATGTGGTCGAGACCGAGGCGGGCCTGTGGCTCCACGGCGAGCAGGCGCTCGCGAAGGGCGCGCGGACGCTGCTCGGCCGGCCGACCGCGTGCGTCGGGCGCGACTGGGTGATCGCGGCGCTCGAGGCGCTCCGCGCCCAGTGCATCGAGGAGTCGAGGGCGCGCGCGGTGCTCGTGACCGGGCCGGCGGGCATGGGCAAGTCGCGCATCGCCTACGAGATGCTGCTCCGCGCGCGCCAGCGCGAGCCCTCGTTCGCGTTGTGGGTCGGCCGAGGAGACCCGCTGCGCGCGGGCGCGGCGCTCGGCCTGCTCGGCCAGGCGCTGCGGCAGGCGTGCGGCGGCATCCAGGACGGGGAGCCGCTCGAGGCGCGCCGGGACAAGCTCCGCGCCCACGTCGGCAGGTATTTCGGCGGGGCCGACGCGCAGCGCGTGTCGGAGTTCCTCGGAGAGCTCCTGAGCACGCCGTTCCCCGACGAGGAGAGCCTCCAGCTGCGCGCCGCGCGCGGCGACGTCCGGCTCCTCGGCGACCAGATGCAGCGGGCCTGGGTGGATTTCCTCGAGGCGTCGTGCGACGAGCGCCCCTTGCTCCTCGTGCTCGAGGACCTGCACTGGAGCGACACGCCGACGGTCCAGTACATCGACGAGGCGCTGCGCCGCGTCCGCGACAAGCCGTGGATGCTGCTCGCGCTGGCGCGCCCGGACGTGCACGAGCTGTTCCCCGGGCTGTGGGCCGAGCGGGGGCTCCAGGAGATCCGCCTCGAGCCGCTGACCTCCAAGGCGAGCGCGCGGCTCGTGCGGCAGGTGCTCGGCGATCGGGTGAGCGACGCGACGCTGGAGCGCATCGTGGCGCAGGCCGAAGGCAACGCGTTCTACCTGGAGGAGCTGATCCGCGCGACCGCCGAAGGCGACGTGCGGGACGCCCCGGAGACGGTGCTGGCGATGGTGCGGTCCAGGCTCGAAGGGCTGGACGACGTGGCGCGCCGGCTGCTGCGCGCCGGGAGCGTGTTCGGGGACGTCTTCTGGCGAGGCGCGCTCGACGCGCTGCTGGGCGGCGCGGGCGGCGCGGGCGGCGCGGGCGGCGCGGGCGGCGCGGAGATCGACGGTCACCTCGCCCGCCTGGAGCGGCTGGAGTGGCTCGTCACCCGGTCGGCGTCGAGGTTCCAGGGCGAGCGGGAGATCGCGTTCCGGCACGCGCTCGTGCGCGAGGCGGCCTACGGGATGCTGACCGAGGAGGATCGCGCGCTCGGGCACCGGCTGGCGGGGGCGTGGCTCGAGCGCGCCGCCGAGCCGTCGGCGGCGGTCATCGCCGAGCACCTCGATCGCGGCGGTGATCGCGCGCGCGCCGCGGAGCTCTACCAGAGAGCGGCGGCGCAGGCGTTCGCCGCGAACGACTTCGGCGCGGTGGTCCAGTGGGCCGAGCGCGCGCTCTCGCTCGGGGCGAGCGGCGAGGCTCAGGGGGAGCTGCTCTTGCTGCGGGCCGAGGCGCGGAGGTGGCGCGGGGATCTCGCCGAGTTCGGTCGCTGCGCGCAGATCGCGCTGCGGGTGCTGCCGAAGGGCACCGCGGCCTGGTACGCCGCGCTGTCCGAGGCCGGGCGCGCGGCGAGGCACCTCGGGCAGCCCGAGGATCTCCTCCAGCTCGACGCGGCGCTCGCCGACGCGTGGCCCGAGGGGCAGGCGTCCGCTCCGGCGGTGACGGCGGCGGCGTCGATCGCGCTGGACCTCTTGCTCGCGGGCCTCCACGACCGGGCCGAGGCGCTCCATCGGCGCATCGAGGCGGTCGCCGAGCGCTTCCGCGACGACCCGAGCGTGAGCGGGCCGATCTACCGGCAGCGCGGGATGCGCGAGCTCTTCGCCGGGCACCTCGACGAGAGCTGCGCGATGGCCGCGCAGGCCCTCCGTTGCTACGAGCAGGTCGGCGATCTGCGGCGGGCGTGCATCGAGCGCTGCAACCTCGGGTTCCGGGAGTCGCTGCTCGGCGCCTATGCGGAGGCGATGGCGCGGCTGCGCGCCGCGGTCGCGGAGGCCGAGCGGATGGGGCTCGACTACGTGCTCGGCTTCACGCTGCACGATCTGGGTCGTGTCCTCTGGCGCACCGGCGCCCTCGAGGAGGCGCGCGTGGTGCAGGCGAGGGCCGCGGCGCTGTGCGCGGCGCAGGGCAGCCGGCGCGGGGAGGGCTGGTCTCGGACGTACCTCGCGGGGATCCTGCGAAGCGCGGGCCAGCTCGACGAGGCGGAGGTCGAGGCCCGCCGCGCGGCGGCGCTGCTGGAGACGGCGCAGCAGGCCCAGGTCGCGGCCCGGGCGACGCTGGCGTCCGTGCTGCTCGCGCGCGGCAGGTCGGCCGAGGCGCTCGCGGAGAGCCGCGAGGCCGTGGCGCAGCTGGCCGCGGTGGAGAGCGTCGAGGAGGGGGAAGCGATGACCCGCCTCGTGTACGCGGAGGCGCTCTTCGCGGCGGGGGATCGCGCCGGGGCGCGCGCCGCGATCGCCGAGGCGCGCGAGCGGCTGCTCGAGGTGGCGATGCGGATCGCGGATGCCGGGATGCGCGAGAGGTTCCTCCGCGATGTGGAGGAGAACGCGCGGACGCTGGAGCTCGCGCGGGCGTGGGTCGACGGCGGTGCGGATCGGGACCCAGCCGGCGAAGGAGGGTAGATCCGAGCGCGTCGGGCCTCTCCGCCGGCGATCGGGTCAGCGCGAGGCGACGTCCCGCCCGCGCTGCTGCGCGGGGAACGGGTTCGGCCACACCGGCAAGAGCGCCTGTCGGTACACGGTGAGCCGCAGCAGATCGATCCCCGCGATGGCGCCGAACGACACGGCGTCGTCGGTCCCGTAGCTCCCCTGGAGCGACAGGCTGATCCCGAGCGGCGCCCCCAGCGTGAGCGCGCCGGCCACGCCGGTGGAGCCCCCCCCCAGAAGCGCTGGTAGCCGCCCACGTCGAGGGCGAGGCCGAGCTGGCCGGCCTGGAAGCCGCGCGTCGCGACCCGCGCGAGCAACGCGAGATCGATCCCGCTGTCCAGGAGCGGCGTCGCGCGCACGAGGCCGCCCACGATGACCGGCGCGTCCGGCGTGGTCCCGACGCCGACGTCGAGCGAGAGCGCGCCGTCGAGGACGAGGTCGCTGTCCCCCTGCTTCCAGCCGACCGCGCCGGCGCCGACGAAGGTCCACGCGGAGGCGTCCGCGCGCGAGGGCGAGGACCAGGCGAGCGGGGCGAGCAGAGCCCCGAGGGCGAGGAGACAGGCGATCGGCGAGCGCACGCGAGCGAGCTACCACGAAGCGCCGAGCGGCGATAGGTCAGGGCGCGCCGCCCCGCCGCTCGACGATCCGCCGCGCCACGAGCGCGGCCACCTCGGGGTCGAAGAGGAGCGTGTTGTGCCCGCGCGCCTCCATCACGCGCACCTCGAAGCCCGGCAACGCGTGCGCGATGGGCGAGCGGACCAGCGTGTCGGCCCCCGCGACGATCGACAGGTGCGGGATGCTCGAGCGCGCCGTCCCGAGGAGGACGCGCCGGAGGAGCGGGCTCGAGGCGTCGAGATCGCGCGCGCCCCCGAAGCCGAGCAGCGCGACGCGCGGGATGCCGCCGAACGGGCTCGCCATCGAGATGGTCTGCACGACCCGCGGATCGCCGACCTCCTGCGCGAAGAAGCGGCACACGATGCCGCCCATGCTGTGGCCGACGAGGTGCAAGCGCGCCCCGCCCGGCAGCGCCGCGACGAGGGTCGCGAGGCGCGCCGACAGCTCCTCGACGCCGGGCCCCGGGGCGTACGACATCGTCGCGGTGTGCACCGACCCCGCCGGAGGCTCGGCCGGGGCCGGCCGGCCTCTCGCCCGCGACGCGGACGCGTGGCGCTCGATCGCCGTCCGGAGCGGCCGGAGGACGCCGGCCGACGCGAAGAGGCCGTGCAGGATGATCACCACGTCGTCGCCGTCGCGCGTCCCGGCAGGGATCACCGGCGCGAGGGTGTCGTACGGCAGGAGGACCGCCTGCCGCGCGAACGAGGCCACCTCCCTGCCAGCGGTCGCCGCGAAGGCCGACGCTCGGAACCACCTCACCACGTGGTGGCTCTTACCATGGATCCGTCGCGCGGCGCCCCAGCGCCCGCCCGACGCGCTGCGTCCCGGCCGATCACGGCCGCAGCAGCCAGACGTGGAAGCTGCGGAAGGTCCCGAGGAGCGAGCGGATCCGGATCCGATCGCCCGGCATGACGTCGCGCAGCGGCACGCGGATCTCGGACCAGCGGTTCGCCGGGCGCTCGGGCACCTCGACGCGCGCCTCGCCGCCCGCGTCGCGCAGGGCCGCGACGCCGAGCGCGATCGGACCGCCCCCGTCGGTGCGCAGCGCGAGGACGGCAGGCCCCCGGGCGATCGCGGCGACGGCGTCGATCGTGAACGACTGCTCACGCCCCTCGGGGATGAGCCTGCCAGCGTCGAACCGCGGCGCGCCGTCGCCGCCCGCGCCGTCGCCGCCGCCCGGCAGCACCGCGCCGATGACCCAGCCGCCGCGCGGCGACGGGAAGGCGTAGCCGTGGGCCCGCTCGTCGACGAGATCGGCGATGTCCACCTCGTCGATGACCCCGGCGCGGCGCTCCCCCGGCGGGGCGAGCGCCGACCAGTCCGCCTCGTAGATCACCTTCTCGTCCGCGGCGCACATGACGTTGTCCTCGATCTTCACCGCGTCGACGCGCCGGCCGAAGACGTCCGCGAGGCCGCCCCACCAGGAGGGGTACAGGGCGAAGACGTCCGGCCGCTCGGCCGGGTCGAGCCGCTCGATGAGCTCGACCACAGCGGGCACGCCGTGCACCGAGGCCCGCGCGAACGGCATCCCCCGGTAGCCGCCGAGGCCGAGCCCGTCGATGGCGGGGATGCCCGACAGGTACGGGATCGCGCCCGCGTCGCCGAGGAGCACCCGCCGCGGCGCGCGCGCAGCGATGCGCCGCGCGACCTCGACGTGCTGGCCGGCGATGTTCGCCGAGGCGCGGGCGAAGTGATCGATCTGCCGCGCGAACCCCGCGGACGGCGCGGCGAGCGCCGCGACCGCGAGCGCCGCCGCGACCCCCGCCGCGAGCCGGCCCCGCCGCGCGAGCGCCTCGGCCCCGAGCGCCGCGGCGAGGAGCAGCATCGCGAGCGACGGGGCGGCGTAGCGGAGGTTCTGGTAACGCGCCGTCGCGTTGAGCGCGACGAGCAGCAGCGAGCCGTACGCGCCGAGCAGGAGCGGCACGGCGACGCGCCGCGAGCGGCGATCGAGCGCCGCGACGGCGCCGAGCACCGGCAGGACGAGGGAGAGCCACGGGCCGCCGAGGGCGCTCTCCAGCGCCTGCACCCGCAGCGCGGCGAGGTTCTTGATCACCTCCACGGCCTTCTCGAGCGGCGTGGGGTACGGGTTCGAGAGGAGGAGCTTGCGCACGGCCCCGGCGGCGCCCCACTCGCCCGTGAAGGCGCGGTTCGCGGCCGCGTGCGCGCCGAGGAGCAGCGCGGTGGGCAGCGACGCGCGCGCGAGCGACGCGGCCGCGCCGAGCGAGCCCGCGGCGTGGGCGACGGCGACGGCGAGCGGCGCCGCCAGGGTGATCGCCTCGGGCCGCGTCGCGACGAGCAGCGCGGCGAGGAGCCCCGCCCGGAGCTGCTCGGCCGGGCGCCGCGCCGGCGGGGCGAGCTCCGCGCGCCGCACCGCGACGAGCGCCCGGCCCAGCACGGCGCCGAGCAGCGCGACCTCCATGCCGGAGAACCAGCTCCAGTCGAGCAGCGGCACGGCGACGACGAAGAGCGGCGCGATCCAGCCGACCCAGCGGGACGAGGCGGCGCCGGGGCCGCCGCGCGGATCGAGGAGCCGCCGGAGCGAGCGGCACAGGTCGAGCAGCGCGGCGCAGGCGAGGAGCGCGGCGAAGAGGCCGAGCCAGGCGCCGCGGAAGCCGAGCAGGTACCCGGGCGCGAGGGCGAGGGGGTACGTCAGGCTGGTCCCGCCCGAGGAGTAGCCGTTGCCGGGGATCCACGAGAACGGGTGGCCCAGGGCCGCGGCGCGGGCGAAGCCGAAGTGGATGTAGACGTCGTCGAGCGGCGCCGGCCAGGCGCCGCCCGTCCTTGCGAGCGCGGGCCCGTAGAACGCCGCGGCCGCGCCGAGGACCGGGACGGCGGCGCTCGCGTGCCACAGGAGCAGCCTGATCCAAGGCGCGCGCCTCACGGCTCGGCCGGTACCACGAAGGGGCCGGGACCGGGCGGCAATTCTGGCTAGACTGCGGGCCATGGTGCTCAGGGCTGTGGTGGATGAATCGGTGGACGCCGCCCACTGGGAGGCGGTCGAGGAGGCGGCCGAGCTCCTTCAGGAGGAGCAGGTCCAGGAGGCGCTCGTCGCGCTGCGCGACGTGATCAAGGCCTCGCCGTCGAACCCGTACGCGTACAACCTGCTCGGGCACGCGCTCTACGAGCTCGGCCAGCTCGAGCCGGCGCGCGACGCCTACCGCGCCGCCGTGCGGCTCGCGCCGAGCTTCCTCGGGGCGCGGGTGGCCCTGTCGCACGCGCTCCGGCGCCTCGGCGACACCGACGGGGCGATCGCGCAGGCGAAGGAGGCGCTCCGCCGGTTCCCGAAGGACGGCGAGGCGATGCACGCGATGGGGCTCGCCTACGCGGCGCGCGGGAACCGTGCGCTCGCTCGCAAGCACCTCCAGGGCTTCCTGGACGCGGGCCCGGAGGTGGAGGCCGCGATGGAGGTGCGCCAGATCCTCGAGATGCTCGGCGTCGGGGACGACGACGAGCCGCTCCAGTTCGAGTAGCCTCTCCCGGGGCGCGCGGCGCGCCTCGGAGGAACGCGATGGCGACCACCCCGCACTTCGATCTCATCATCATCGGAACGGGGCCGGGCGGCGAAGGCGCCGCCATGACGGCCGCGAAGCACGGCAAATCGGTCGCGGCGATCGAGCGCTACACGCGGGTGGGCGGGGGCTGCACCCACTGGGGGACGATCCCGAGCAAGGCGCTGCGCCGCGCGATCTACCACATGAACCTGGTCAACCAGAGCCCCATCTACAAGCGGATGGATGTGGTCCCGGAGTACCCGTTCGCCGAGCTCCTCGCGACGGCGAACCACGTGATCGACGAGCAGGTCGACCTGCGCGAGAGCTTCTACGATCGGAACCGCGTCCAGCTCATCCCGGGGCAAGCCCGCTTCGTCGATCCGCACACGGTCGAGGTCGAGGGCGACGGGGGCCAGCGCCGGCGCTTCACGGCCGACACCTTCGTCGTCGCGACCGGCTCGCGGCCGTACCGGCCGGACGACATCGACTTCAGCCACCCGCGCATCTTCGACAGCGACACGCTGCTGCGCATGGATCAGACCCCCCGCAGCATCACGATCTTCGGGGCGGGCGTCATCGGCTGCGAGTACGCGTCGATGCTGCGCAACATGCAGATCGCCGTGAACCTCGTGAACACGCGCGCCCATCTCCTGGAGTTCCTCGACGACGAGATCACCGACGCGCTCGGGTACCACTTCTGCGACAAGGGGATCCGCGTCCTCAACGGCGAGGAGCACGAGAAGGTCGAGGCCACCAAGGAGGGCGTCGTGCTCTCCCTGAAGAGCGGGAAGAAGCTCCGGAGCGACGTCTTCCTGTGGGCGAACGGGAGGACGGGCAACACGGCCGATCTCGGCCTGGAGAACCTCGGGATCACGCCGAACAAGCGCGGTCAGCTCGAGGTCAACGAGACCTTCCAGACGAGCCAGCCGCACGTCTACGCGGTCGGCGACGTCGTCGGCTTCCCGGCGCTCGCGAGCGCGAGCTACGACCAGGGCCGGTTCGCGGCCAGCCACATCTGCGGCGACGCCGACGAGAAGCTGGTCCGGGACATCCCCACGGGCATCTACACGACGCCGGAGATCTCGTCGCTCGGCAAGAGCGAGCGCGAGCTCACGGCGGCGAAGGTGCCCTACGAGGTGGGGAAATCGACGTTCAAGACGCTCGCCCGCGCGCAGATCACGGGCCAGCAGGTCGGGATGCTGAAGCTGATCTTCCACCGCGAGACGCTCGCGCTGCTCGGGATCCACTGCTTCGGCGAGAACGCCGCGGAGATCATCCACATCGGGCAGGCGATCATGTCGCAGCCGGCGCCGAACAACACGATCCGGTATTTCGTGAACACGACGTTCAACTACCCCACCATGGCCGAGGCCTACCGGGTGGCGGCGCTCGACGGGCTCGGGCGGGTGTTCTGAGGGAGGCGCTCGGGGTCGGCGGTTGCAAGCGGGCGGCGCCGCGGGGATACTCCCGGTAGGAGCACGCTGTCATGGCCGCCGCTGCACCCCTCCTCGCCCCCCCTGCTGAACGCGCCGAAGCGGTCGCGGCAAGCGGCTCGGAAGACCAGCTCTTCGTCGTCCATGACGTCTCGTGGGAGGAGTACGAGGGCCTCCTCACGGCCCTCGGCGACCGCGCAGGCGTGCGGGTGACGTACTGCGAGGGAGTGCTGGAGCTGATGAGCCCGGGAGGACCGCACGAAGGGCGGAAGAAGATCCTGGCCCGCCTCGTCGAGACCTACGCGGAGGAGGCAGAGCTGCCGCTCAGCGGGTACGGCAGCATGACCGTCCGCGAGCGGCTCGTGAAGCGGGGGGTGGAGCCGGACGAGTGCTACGTGCTCGGGACGGTGGAGGACGGGGACATCCCGGAGCTCGCGATCGAGGTCATCGAGAAGAGCGGGACGATCGACAAGCTCTCCGTTTATGCGGGGCTCGGCGTGCCCGAGGTCTGGTTCCTGAAGAAGGGGAAGCTCTCGCTCCACCTCCTCGGCCCGGAGGGCTACGCCGAGGCGGAGCGGAGCCGGTTCTTGCCGGGGCTCGACATCACGGCGCTGACGGAGTTCATGGTGCGCCAGGGAGACCAGACGGCCGTGGTGCGCGCGTGGCGAGCGATGCTCCGGGAGCGCGGCAAACGGTGAGCGCGGCCCGCTGAGCGGCGACGGGCCAGCTCCTTCGCTACGCCCCGCCCCGCCCCCGCGCCGCGCACGCCGCGGCGATCGCCTCCGCCCCGGCCTCCCGCGCCGCGATCTCGCACGCGCGCCACGCCGCGAGCCGCTCCGGCGCCGCCGCGCCGCGCGCCGCGGCCGCGACCCGCGCCTCGACCGAGCGCGCGAAGGCGCAGAGCGCCGCCTCGTCCCCGCGCTCCGACAGGAGCACGCCCAGCGTGAGCGCCGCGTGCGCGACCTGCCGCTCCGCGCCCGGGTACATCGGCTCCGCGAGCGCCTCGGCGAGCGCCGGCAGGTCGCGGCGCGCCGCGGCCTCGCGCGCCCGCACCTCGGGCGACGCGGCCTCGGCCCCCGCGACGCCGACGCGCCGCTCCAGGTAGCCCACCACCGAGCGGGCGACGCGCTGGAACGAGGCGAGCCCGTCGGTCGGCACCTCCAGCACGCCGCCCCCGGCGCGCGCGCCCGCCGCGTCGAGGTCGAGCACGATCACGAGATCCTCCCGCTCCCCGACGACCAGGAGGTCGCGCTCCCAGTCGAGCGAGCGCTCCTCCGTGAGCCACGCCGTCGCCCGCGCGAGCTCGCCGCGCGGCAGGATCCGCGTGCCGTCCGGGAGCGCGAGGCCGTCCGCCGCCGCGTAGAGCGCCGCGACGTCCGGCGGCTCGGCCAGATCGAGCGGCCACGCGCCCGCGGCCGCCTGGGGCCGCGCCTCCACGCCGGGGTGCGCGAGCAGCGCGGCGACGCGCGACGCGAGATCCGAGGCCGCGCTCACGGCGCCGGCACCCGCCCGCGCGGCGCGTCCGCGAGGCTCTGGAGGAAGCCGTGCGCCTGGGCGGCCGCCGCGGGCACGTCGAAGACCACGAAGTGACCGTCGCTCCCCTCGGGGACCGGCCACTGCGCGAGCACCCCCGAGGCGCGGCCGCCGGCGAGGTTCCCCGCGAGCCCCTCGGGCGGCACCTCGACCGGCGCGGGGCCGCCGAAGCCGTACTCGCGGATCCAACGCTGCGCGGGCGACTGCAGCGGCAAGCCCATCGCCAGCGCGTGCATCTCGATGCCGCGCGGCGGCGCGTACGTGTCGCCGCTGCCGTCCGGGTTGATGCCTTCCGTCATGTAGATGCTCTTCGGCGCGAAGCCGTCGCGGGGCGCGACGAACAGCCGCGCAGCGTAGTGGATCGGATCGACCACGTCGACGATCGACTGCGCGAGCGAGATCGCGGGGTGGAGCTCGTTCACCTCCGCCTCCTCGTCGCCCATGAGCCCGAGGAAGACCGCCTTGACGAGCGCCGCGATGCTCGGCGGCGGGTTCGTCTTCTCGAGCAGGGTGATCGACATGACCGCCGACGCCCCGGAGAGCACCCCGCCCCGCGCCGAGTCGTCGGCCGCGAGGTAGAGCGGGCCGTTCAGCCCGCCCTGGGAGTGCCCGAAGAACAGGATCTTCGACGGGTCGAACCGGATCTCCTCCCCCGTGCTGGACACGCCGGCGGGCACGGTCATGCGCGACTCGGTGAAGAGGCGCGCCCGCTGCACCTCGTCGAGCGCCGACTGGCGCGCGTTCGTGCGCGCCGCGTACACGTTCTGCACGTTGTAGAACAGCGGCCCGGCCTGCGCCGCGTCCTGGGGCGCCTCCGGGCGCGCGCCGTGGAAGATCTGGTCGACGCCCATGACCGCGAGGCACCGCTCGGCGAGCGCGACGCCGGTGTAGCTGCGGACGTAGGAGCGGTAGTCGCCGCCCGTGCCGTGGGCGTAGAGCACGACGGGGTAGCCGGCCTCCGGCATCGGGCAGCGGCCCGCGGCGGGGACCGTGATCGAGAAGCGCAGGTCGAAATAGCCGGCGATCACCGGCTCGCCGGCCTTGCTCGCGAAGCCGCCGCCGTCGGCGTGGGTCGCGTACGGGGCCCGGCCGATCTGGTAGCTCGGGGACGGCCCGTACACGCCGGCGTACTCGTCCCACGACGGCGCGCGCTTCACGAGCCGCCACAGCGCGGGCCGCGCCTCCGGCGGCGGGACGCTCGCGAGCAGGTGATCGCGCAGCGCGAAGAGCTCCGCCGTCGGGTCGGCGGTGGTGAAGACCGCGAGGTGGGCGATCCGCGCGCGCTCGACGCCGGCCGCCTCGATCTCGTCGACCGCCGGCGCGAGGGCCGCCCGCGCGGCCTCGACGTCGGCGCCGGCCGGGTCGATCCCGAGCGCCTGCCGCAGCTCGGGGCTCGCCTCGACGCGGCCGCCGCCCTCGCCGCGCAGCGCGTCCGTCACGACGAGCGCGTACCGGGTCCGCGACCGCAGCGGGAAGCCCATCACGGGCATGAAGGCGAGGGTGTTCTCCGGCCAGTAGACGCCGGCCTCGCGCCGGAAATGGACCGAGATCGGGCGCCGCTCTCCGCGCGCGGGCGAGCCCGGATCGACGTCGATGAGCTGCACCGACCCGACGGGGCTCATGGCGAACGCGGGCGTCTCGGGGAGCGAGGAGACGTCGATCGGCCCGGCGAAGCGCAGGTACCCCGCCGCCGCCGGCGAGAACCCGTCGAGGACCGAGTCCATCTCGCCGACGTACTCGTCGAGGAGCCTGAGCCGCCGCGGGTTGGGGTAGCCGTCGAGCCGCACCGCGCCGCCCTCGCGGCGCAGATCGCTCGGCCACGGCGCGTCGAAGAACCGCGCCCCGCGGAGCTCGACGAGGTGCGCCGGCGAGACCCAGATCGACGAGACGCCCGGGCGCGCGTCGCCGCAGCCGAGCGCTGCGACGAGCGACGATGCCGCGATCGTCGCCACGGCGGAGGAGGCACGCATCCGGAGATAGTGGCGCACGCGCTCGTCGAGATCGACGGCCGGCGCGCGCGAGCGAGCAGCCGGACAGGCAGAGCGCGACGCGCTGATCGGCTCGCTTCGTCGCGGACGCGCTCGCCGTGCGCCACGGACGCGCTCGCCTGCGCCTCGGACGCGATCGTCGCGGAGCGCACGACACGCCCGCGCCGTCCGCGTTTCAGGCGCTCCGCGCGGCCATGTCGCGGCCGGCGCGCCGGACAAGTCGGGCGATCCGGGCAAGCCGCGCCATCGTGCGACCGGGGCAACGATGCGCCCGAAACGGCACGCCCGAAGCGCCGGCGGCGCGCCGCGGCGAGGGTGACTTCGGCCTGTGCTTCATATATATATGATTTAGGTGCTCCACATGTCCCTGGAAGGTAGGATCGCGCTCGTCACGGGTGGGGGTCGCGGCATCGGCCGCGCGATCGCCGAGCGGCTCGCGCGGGACGGCGCGCGCGTCGCCGTCGCGGGCCGCACGCAGGCCGAGATCGACGAGACGGCCGCGGCCGTCGGCGGCGTCGCCGTCCGGCTCGACGTGGGCGATCGCGAGGGCGCGCTCGCCGCGCTCGCCGCGCTCGAGGCCGAGGTCGGTCGCGTCGACGTGCTCGTCAACAACGCGGGCGCGGCCGAGAGCGCGCCGTTCGACAGGACCACCGACGCGCTCTGGGACCGCATGCTCGCGGTCAACGTGACCGGCGCCTTCGCGCTGTGCCGCGCCCTGATCCCGAAGATGATCGCGCGCGGGTTCGGGCGCGTCGTCAACGTCGCCTCCACCGCGGGGCTCGCCGGCTGCGCCTACTCGACCGCGTACTGCGCGTCGAAGCACGCCATGGTCGGGATGACCCGCGCCATCGCGCTGGAGATCGCCCGGACCCCGGTCACCATCAACTGCGTCTGCCCCGGGTGGGCGAACACGAGGATGGCGGACGAGGCGATCGCCCGCATCGCCGAGAAGACCGGGCGGGGCGAGGACGCGGCGCGACGGGCGCTCGAGGCGATGTCGCCCCAGGGCCGGATGGTCGAGCCCGAGGAGGTCGCGCTCGTCGTGGCGATGCTCTGCAGCGACGAGGCGCGCAGCATCCACGGCCAGGCGATCCCGGTCGACGGCGGGCAGGTGATGCGGTGAAGGGCGGCCTCGAGATCGTGCAGCCGGCCGGGTGGCCCGCGCCGCGCGGGTACGCGAACGGCGTCGTGACGCGCGGCCCGACGCTGCACGTCGCGGGGCAGATCGGGTGGGACGCCGCGTCCGGGCAGATCCCGAGCGACGACCTGGCCGAGCAGTTCGCGCTCGCGCTCGACAACGTGCTCGCCGTCGTCGCGGCCGCCGGCGGCGCGCCGGGCGACGTCGCGCGGATGACCGTCTACGTGACCGACCTGGAGGCGTACCGGCGCTCGCGCGCCGCGATCGGCGCCGCGTGGCGAGCGCGGTTCGGCAAGCACTTCCCGGCGATGGCCCTCGTCGGCGTCGCGGGGCTCGTCGAGCCGCGGGCGCTCGTCGAGATCGAGGCCGTCGCGGGCCTCGTCGAGCCGCGCGCGCGCGGCGAGGCCGCGGCCGCCCCCGCGCCCGGCGGGGGCGAGGGCGGCCCGTGAGGCGCGGGGCGCCGGCGAGGCGCCCGCTCGCCGCGGCGCCCCCGCCCGAGAGCGCGCGCGGCGATCAGGCCGCCGTGCGCGCCTGGGTGCGCATCCTCGCGGTCCACAAGCGCGCGCTCGCGGCCATCCGCGAGGACCTGGAGCACGAGATGACCCTCCCGCGCTTCGACCTCCTCGCGAACCTCGTGCGCAGCGACGGGCAGACGCTCGCGTCGCTCTCCCGCAGCATGCTGGTCACGGCGGGCAACCTCACCGGGCTCGTCGACCGCGCGGCGCGCGACGGCATGGTCGAGCGGCGGGCCGACCCGAGCGACCGCCGCGCCTGGCGGGTGCACCTCACCCCCAAGGGGCAGCGCGCGTTCCGCGACGCCGAGCGGCGCCACGCCGCGCGCGTCGCGAAGGTGTTCTCCGGGCTGAGCCCGGCCGAGCTCTCGACCTTGACGCGGCTGCTCGACAAGCTGCGCACCACGCTCCGCGAGCCGGACCTGCCCGTCCCGTCGCGCCCCGGCAGCGCCCGCGCGCACCCAGAGCGCAGCGCCCGCAGCCCGCCGCGGCGCACGCGGACCAAGCCCTGACCACGAGACCTCGTCCCAGCGCAGCGCACCCGAACCCGAGAGGCCCCGATGACCCTCACCCCCCGCTCCTTCCAGCTCGAGATCGCCCACGGCGTCGCGGAGATCACGCTGAGCCGCCCCGACCGGCTGAACGCCCTCACCTTCGAGATCTACGGCGAGCTCACGGCCACGTTCCGCTCGCTCGAGCGGTCGGCCGCGCGCGCGGTCGTGCTCACCGGCGAGGGGCGCGGCTTCTGCTCGGGCGGCGACGTCGAGGGGATCATCGCCGAGCTGTTCGCGCGCGACGCGCGGGGGCTGCTCGAGTTCACCCGGGTCACCGGCGCGCTCATCCAGAGCATCTGCGAGCTCCGGCGCCCGGTCATCGCGGCGGTGAACGGCGTCGCCGTCGGCGCGGGCGCGGTGATCGCCGCCGCCTGCGACCTGCGCGTCGCCGCGGCGAGCGCCCGCTTCGGGTTCATCTTCCCCAAGGTCGGCCTGTCCGGCGCCGACATGGGCGCCTCCTACCTCCTGCCGCGCATCGTCGGCCACGGGCGCGCCGCCGAGCTGCTCTTCTTCGGCGATCTCATCGGCGCCGACGAGGCGCTCCGCATCGGCCTCGTGAACCGCGTCGTCCCCGACGGCGACGCGCTCCCGCTCTCGCGCGAGTGGGCCGAGCGCCTCGCGCGCGGGCCGGCGTTCGCGCACGCGATCACCAAGCAGATGCTGGAGAGCGAGCGCACGATGCCCCTCGCCGCCGCGATCGAGGCCGAGGCGCAGGCGCAGGCGCTCTGCATGGCGCACCCCGATTTCCGCGAGGCGTACGAGGCGAACAAGGCGAAGCGCCCGCCGCGCTTCGAGGGCGCCGCCCTGGGCGACGCCGCGGCGGCGCCCGCCGAGGACGACGCGGCCCCCACCCCCCGGGCCACCGGCCCGTCGGCGCCCCGCACATGACGAGGCTCGCGCTCTCCTCGGCCGATCTCCCGGTCTTCTTCGAGGAGCGCCACGCGGCCCTCGCCGCGCGGCTCACCCCCGAGGCGCTCGCCCCGCTCGCGGGCGCGCAGGGCCCCGCCGCCGTGGCGCGCTGCATGGGCGAGCCGCTCGGGCTCTACGCGCACCTCGTCCCCGAGGCGCTCGGCGGCGCGCCCGCGGGCGGCGGCCCCGCCGCGGACCCCGCGGCCGTCGACGTGCGCTCGCTCGTGCTCATCCGCGAGGCGCTCGGCCAGGTCTCTCCGCTCGCCGACGCGATCTTCGCGGTGCAGGGGCTCGGCTCGTACCCGATCGTGCTGGCCGGCAGCGACGCGCAGCGCCGCGCGATCCTGCCCGACGTGCTCTCGGGGCGCCGCATCGGCGCCTTCGCCCTGACCGAGCCCGAGGCGGGCAGCGACGTCGCCTCGCTCCGGACCGAGGCCCGGCGCGAGGGCGACGGGTGGGTCCTCGACGGCGAGAAGGTGCTGATCTCGAACGTCCCGCTCGCGCACCACCTGGTCGTCTTCGCGCGCACGGGCGAGGGCCGCGCCGGGATCACGGCGTTCCTCGTCGACAGCGGCGCGCCGGGCGTCGCCGCGGAGCCGCTCCCGATGTCGGTCCCGCACCCGATCGGCCGGCTCCGCTTCGACGGCTGCCGCGTGCCGGACGGCGCGCGCCTCGGCGAGGTGGGCGGCGGCTACAAGCTCGCGATGCAGACGCTCGACGCCTTCCGCATCTCGGTCGGCGCGGCGGCGAACGGCATGGCGGCGCGCGCGCTCCGCGAGGCGATCGCGCACGTCACGCGCCGCCGGCAGTTCGGCGCGCCGCTGTCCGAGCAGCAGATGGTGCGCGCCTACCTCGCCGAGATGGCGACCGAGCTCGACGCGGCGCGCCTCCTCGTGGCCCGCGCCGCCCACAAGCGCGACACCGGCGGCGCGGCGGCGCGCGTCTCGACCGAGGCGGCCATGGCGAAGATGTTCGCCACCGAGGCGGCGCAGCGGATCATCGATCGCGCGGTCCAGCTCCACGGCGGCCTCGGGGTCGTCGAGGGGACCGAGGTCGAGCGGCTGTACCGCGAGATCCGGCCGCTGCGCATCTACGAGGGGACGACCGAGATCCAGAAGCTCATCATCGCGAAGGGGATCCTCGATCGCGCCGCCGCGGAGGTCGCGGCGGGCGAGCCCGCCCGCGGCGAGGCGCGGTAGCGATGTGGAAGCCGCCGGAGCGGATCCGCCACGCCCTGCCCCGCGACGAGCCCCCGACCGCGGGCGAGGCGGCGCGCGCGCGCCTCTTCTCGCCGCTCCGGCTCGCCTCGGGCCTCGAGCTCGCGGAGCGCTCGTGGGTGCCGGCGATGGTCCCCTGGCGGGCGACGGAGGACGGGCTCGTCACGCGGGACGTGCTCGACTGGTACGGCCGCTTCGCCGACGGCCAGCCCGGCGCCCTCGTGGTCGAGGCGACCGGCATCCGCGACGTGCCGAGCGGGCCGCTGCTCCGCGCCGGCCACGATCGGTTCATCCCGGGGCTCGCGGAGCTCGTCCGGACGGTGCGCGCCCGGAGCGCGGGCCGCACGCGCGTGCTCCTCCAGCTCATCGACTTCCTCCGCATCCGCAGGCGCCCGACCAGGGAGAGGTTCCTGCGGCAGTTCCTGGAGATCACCGGCGCGCACCGGCGCGCCCTCGCCGAGGCGCTCGGCGAGCCGGGGCTCGAGGGCGCCCCGGAGCCCGAGGTGCGCGAGCGGCTGCTCGCGCTCGACGACGCGCGGCTCGAGGCCGTGCTCGCGCCGCGCGAGCTCGAGGCGCTGCGCTTCGGCGAGCGGGAGCGCGTGACCGACGTCGCGCTCCCCCACATCCGCGACCTGCCGCGCGCGCTGCCCGGCCTCTTCGCCGCGGCCGCGGCGCGGGCGCGCGAGGCGGGCTTCGACGGGGTGGAGCTCCACTACGCCCACGCCTACACGATGGCCTCGTTCCTCTCCGCGCTGAACACCCGGACGGACGGCTACGGCGGCGACCGCGAGCGCCGCGCGCGCCTCCCGCTCGAGGTCTACGCGGCCGTGCGCGCCGCCGTGTCGTCCCGCTTCGCGGTGGGCTGCCGCTTCCTCTGCGACGACGTCATCGCCGGCGGCAACCGGGTCGACGACGCGGCGTTCTTCGCGATCGCCTTCGCGCGCGCCGGCATGGACTTCCTCTCGCTCTCGACCGGCGGCAAGTTCGAGGACGCGAAGCAGCCCAAGGTCGGCGAGGCCGCGTATCCCTACACCGGCCCGAGCGGGTACGAGTGCATGCCGACGGCGCTCTCGGACGCGGCCGGCCCGTTCGGGCGGCAGGTGCCGAAGCAGGCGCGGGTCCGGCGGGCCGTGCGCGACGCCGGCTTCGGCACGCCGGTCGTCGTCGCGGGCGGGATCTGCACGTTCGCGCAGGCCGAGGCGATCCTCGCGGCCGGCGACGCCGACCTCATCGGCGCCGCCCGGCAGACGCTGGCCGACCCCGACTGGTTCCTGAAGCTGCGCCTCGGCCGCGGCGGCGAGGTGCGCCGCTGCATCTACTCCAACTACTGCGAGGCGCTCGATCAGCGGCACCGGCCCGTCACGTGCCAGCTCTGGGATCGCGAGGGGCTCGACGAGCCCGGCGTCGCGACGACGGACGGGGGGAAGCGGCGGCTCACGGCGCCGCGGTGGAGGCGAGAGGAGGCGTGACCATGAGCGCACCGACATTTCCCGAAGAGTTCAACCTCGCCGACTACTACCTGTTCGACCGGCTGCGCGAGGGGCTCGGCGACAAGGTCGCGCTGCTCTTCGGCGATCAGCGCCACACCTACGCCGACGTCGCCGAGCAGGTCCGCCGGCTCCGCGGGCACCTCGCGGTCGAGGACGTGGCGCGCGAGCAGCGGGTGCTCATCGTCCTGCACGACTCGCCCGCGTTCGTCTGGGCCTTCTTCGCGGCGCTCCACCACGGCGCCGTCGTGGCGATGGGCAACCCCGAGGCGCCGGCCGCCGACCTCGCGTACCTCGTCGAGTACACGCGGGCCGCGGCGGTCGTCACGATCCCGCGCGTCGCCGAGGCGATCCAGGGCGCGCTCGCGGCGGCGGACCCCCGGACGCTCGTCCTCGTGCCGGAGGTCCCGACCGGCGGCGACCTCGAGGCCGACCTCGCCGTCTCGCCGGCCCTCGGTCAGCTGCGGGGCATCTCGCTCCGCGACGCCCTCGCGCAGGGGCGCGCCGCCCTCGTGCCGCGGAGCGCGCCGGTCGTCCCCCGTCCCACGCGGCGCGACGACGTCGCCATCTGGCTGTTCACGTCCGGCTCGACCGGCAGGAGCAAGGCGGCGATCCACACGCACCGCGATTTCGCCTTCAACACCGAGCGCTACGCCAAGGCGACCGTGGGCTACCGCAGCGACGACGTCACCGTCTCGGTGCCGCGCCTCTTCTTCGGCTACGCCACGGGCACCAACCTGTTGTTCCCGTTCGCGGTCGGCGCGACCGCCGGCCTCTTCGTCGAGCGCCCGACGCCCGAGTCGCTCGCCCGGTACATCGAGCGCTACCGCCCCACCGTGGTCACGAACGTCCCGACGATGATGGGCAAGCTGCTCGACCACGACGACGCCCGCGCCGCGCGCGGCGAGCCGCGCCTCGACCTCTCCAGCGTCCGCTTCCACCTCTCCGCGGGCGAGGCGCTGCCGCCCGCGCTCCTCGAGCGCTTCCGCGCGCGGTTCCAGGCCGACGTCTACGACGGCATCGGCTCCGCGGAGATGTTCCACATCTACTGCACGAACCGCCCCGGCGACGTGCGCCCCGGGTCGCTCGGCCGCGCCGTGGAGGGGTACACGATCAAGATCCTCGCCTCGGACGCGGTCGGCCCGGGCGCGCCGGAGCTCCCGCCGGGCGAGACCGGCGTCATGTGGGTGAAGGGCGACTCGGTCGCGCTCGGCTACTTCCAGGATCGCGACAAGAGCTGGAGCACCTTCCACGGCCACTGGTGCCGCACCGGGGATCTCTTCCGCATGGACGCCGAGGGCTACCTCTGGTTCAGCGGCCGCGCCGACGAGCTGCTCAAGGTGGGCGGCGTCTGGGTCGCGCCGACCGAGGTGGAGGAGTGCCTGACCGAGCACCCCGCCGTCAGCCTCGCCGCCGTGATCGGCGCCGAGGAGGCGGGCCTCGTGAAGCCGAAGGCGTTCATCGTGGTCCGCGACGACGCGCGCGGCCGCGTCGCCACCGAGCGGGGGCGGGCCGAGCTCGCCGCGGAGCTCAAGGCGTTCGTGAAGGACCGGCTGAGCAAGCACAAGTACCCGCGGTGGGTCGTCTTCGTCGACGACGTCCCCAGGAACGACCGCGGCAAGGTCGATCGCAAGGCGCTCCGACAGCGCGAGGCCGCCGGCGAGAACCCGGCGGGCCTGTAGGCGTGCAGGCCGCGCCGCGCCTCGCCGAGCTCACGACGGCCGAGCTCGCCGCGCTCCTGTCGGGCGGCGCGCCGTGCGTCGCGCTCGTGCCGGTCGGGTCGGTGGAGCCGCACGGCCCGCACCTGCCGCTCGGGACGGACACGCTCATCGGCGAGGCCGCGGCCGAGCGTGCCGGCCTGCGGCTCTGGGAGCGGGGCGTCGCCGCGCTCCTCGCGCCGCCCGTCGGCTACGGCGTCACCGATTTCGCGGCGGGCTTCGCGGGCGCGATCTCGATCCCGGCGCCCGCGCTCACCGCCTTCCTGCGCGCGGTCGCGGAGGCCTACCTGTCGGCCGGCCTGGCCCACGTCTGCTTCATCAACAACCACCTTGAGCCGGAGCACGACCGCGCCGTGCGCGCCGCCGTGGGCGACTTGCCCCCGGGCCGCGGCTCGGTGGCCTGCCCGCTCGCGCGCCGCTGGGCGCGGACGCTCTCCGCCGAGTTCCGGAGCGGCGCCTGTCACGCCGGCCGTTACGAGACGTCGCTCGTCCTCGCCGCGGCCCCCGCGCTCGTCCGGAGGGACATCGCCCTGGCCCTGCCCGATCTCGACGTGAGCCTGTCGGAGGGCATCAAGGCAGGGGTGAAGCGGTTCAGCGACCTGGGTATGGACGCCGCCTACACCGGCGCTCCGCGCGAGGCCTCGGAGGACGAGGGCCGCGCGCTGCTCGATCTCCTCGCGGCGATGATCGTCACCGAGGTCGAAGAGGGCCTCTCCCGGGCCGCCGGCCCCGACTCCGCGCCTGGACAGGGCAGCAGGCCGTAACCTGCAAATTGGCGGCCTCAGCAGGTAAGTGGCCAGACAGGTACGCGGGTAGGCAGAGGCAACCAGCCCTGCTCCCTCACCCCCGCTCGCACGCAGCCATTCGGTAAAAATCCACCAGCGCACCACTCGCTCCGGCGAGCCCCGGCAGGCCCTGGACGAACCAGGCGCGCGCCGTGAGCGGCATCACCGAAATGAGCGGGCGGGGGCTCGACAAGCGCCAGCGATTGGCGCAATAATGTCTCTTTTTGTCTCAACACGACTCGTGCTCTCACAAGGTTTCTCATCACAAATCTCGATTCGCGATTGACGTATTCCTTTTAAAGACGTACAACGGTATCGTTTTCCTCGCGCGCTGATCGAAACCAAAACGATCCGACCGTTGGCCTGACATAGGTGATCACTCACGGCGCGCAGGCAGAGAATGAGTTTGGCGGGGGCGCTCTCTGGCGCTCCAGCGCGACGGCGTCACTGTTGGCCTCGCTGGCGGGCTCGCCCGGCGATGCGGATCGGAGAGCATCATGAGGAATCGCACGTTCGTGAGCGGGAATCGGCATCTTCTCCTGGCCTACCTCGCCGCGGCATCCGGCGCGGCGGCCGCCGGGTGCGTCGGCGGGCCGGGCGCGGGCGACGAGCTCGTCGACGAAGCGCAGCAGGCGGTGACGACCTGCGTGACGCTCCAGCGCGCCGGGACGACGGGCACGGTCAAGGATGTGACCATCCATGAGTCGTCTCGCAGCTATGCGGACAATGGTCCCAACATGAATGTTGGCATGACCTCCGCGACGACCCCGACGCGTATGTTCGGGCTGATGGCGTTCGACCTCTCGTCCATTCCCTCTGACGCCAGCATCAACTCGGCGAACCTCGCCGTGAACCTCGGCGGTGCGACGGCCGAGGTGGTCCGCGTACACCGGGTCACGCTGCCCTGGGAGGAGACCACCGCGAAGTGGAGCACGCACGCGGAGGCATGGGATCCTGGGGTCCTCGGGACCATCACGACGAGCGGGGGATTCGCCTACGGCTACCAGACGGTCAACATCACGGCGCTCGTGCAGAGCTGGGTGAACGGCACCGTCGCGAACAACGGCGTTCTCTTCGAGCAGACCGCGAATAGCACCGATATCCGGACCAGCGAGAACACGAACACCATCTGGGAGGAGCGGCGTCCGAAGCTCACGGTCTGTTATGACAGCGCGACGGGCTCCGGATCGAGCTCCACGGCCTCCAGCACGTCCGCTTCCAGCACCTCCGCTTCCAGCACGTCGGCCTCCAGCACGTCCGCTTCCAGCACCTCCGCTTCCAGCACCTCCGCTTCCAGCACCTCCGCTTCCAGCTCGGGCTCCGGCGGCGCCGGGGGTGCCGGCGGCGCGGGCGGCGCCGGGGGTGCCGGTGGCGCGGGCGGCGCCGGGGGTGCCGGCGGCGCGGGCGGTGCCGGAGGCGGGGGCGGGGGCGGTGTGCCCGGCCTGCCGATCAGCTGCAGCAGCAACACGCCGGGCGCCGGCGCGAACTGCGGCCTCGCGGGCAGCGACAACTGCTGCTCGACCCTGCCGGTCCCGGGTGGGACGTTCAACCGGCTCAACCACCCGAGCTACCCCGCGACGGTCAGCGACTTCTACCTCGACAAGTACATGGTCACGGTCGGGCGCTTCCGGCAGTACATCGAGCGGACCGGCGGCCCGACGCAGGCCAACCCGCCGCCCGCCGGCGCGGGCGCCCACCCGAAGATCCCGAACAGCGGCTGGGATCCGACGTGGAACTCGAAGCTCACGGCCAGCACGGACGCGCTCCGGACGGCGCTCATCTGCGAGCAGTGGGACTGGCCGTCGTGGAGCAACACCCCAGGAGCCGAGGAGAAGAAGCCGATCGTCTGCGCGACGTGGTACGAGCTGTTCGCGTTCTGCGCGTGGGACGGCGGACGGCTGCCGACGCAGGCGGAGATCAACTACGTGTCTGCGGGCGGCAACGAGCAGCGCATCTATCCCTGGGGCGGCACGAGCGTCGAGGACATCGAGATCGACGACGCCTCGTGGTGCTGCCAGGGCGACGGAAGCGTCGCGGGCGCCTGCAAGACGTCGTATCCCTCGCTCTACCCGTGCAGCGAGAGGGACCTCACCGAGGTCGGCAAATTCCCGAACGGCACCGGGCGCTGGGGCCACATGGACCTGGCCGGCAACGCGTACAAGGCCACCCGCGACGGCTCGGACATCTATCAGCTGCTGGTGCCCTGCAACGACTGCTCGCGGCTCGACAACAACTCTGCCACGCGCTTCATGCACGGTGGCAGCTTCCTGGCCGCCGGGTTCAAGCAAACGACGGATTATCAGGTCTCCTACCGGAACGACGATCGCCGCTACTACGTCACCGCGATGTGCGCGCGCGACCTGTGAGCTGACGTCCGCCGGGCGCGGGCCCGCCGCGCCGGTCTCCGCGCCTCCGCCGGCGGCCCTGCCGCCGACCGTCCCCGAGCTCCAGGCGAGCGCCTCGGCTGGCGAGGCGCCCGCTCCCGAGCCCGCGCTCTCCTGAATCCCTCGAACTTGGCCCTCCCCCGCGCCTCTTGATACGCGCGCTCCATGCGCGTGCGAGGCTTTCTCCTGCTGCCAGCGATGGCGCTCTCGACGCTCAGCGTGAGCTGCCCGCGCCCTGCCTCCGAGCCGACGGCGTCGCCTGCGCCCGCGCCTGCGCCCGCGTCCGCGGTCACCGCGCCGCTCGCCGGGGCGGCCCCCTCGGTCGCTGCCCCGGCGCCCCCGGCCGCCGCGGAGGACCCGGCGCCGGCCGGCGCGGGCATCACGGCGGTGCCGGGCGCTGACGCCGCGGCGCCGAGCGGCGACCCGCTCGCCTTGCCGACGCTGCCGCCGGAGCTCGTCGATGACGGCTCCGACAGGCTGCCTGACCTGGATCCGCCGCCGGTCACCTCGCCGACGGCGGCCGAGGAGGTCCACGAGCTCGCGAGCATCGCCCGGGAGACCTGGATCTTCGCCGAGCCGCGCTGGACCAGCCGGCGCATCGGATACTTGCGCGCCGGCGCCATCGTCGCGCGCCGGCCGGAGCCGTCCGGCAGGGAGTCGTGCGGCGGAGGCTGGTACCGCATCGAGCCGAACGGCTATGTCTGCATCGGCGCAAGCGCGACGCTGAACATCCACGATCTCGCGGTCGAGGCCTCGTCGCGCCGCCCGGTCCGCCGGTTCGCTCTGCCCGCTTTGCCGACCGTCCGCGGCGAGGCCGCGCCGGCCGCGCCGAGCGCCGGCGAGAGCGCGCCGGCCGCCATGCAGGCGGGCGAGGCCGCCCCGAATGCCGTGCAGCCGGGCGAGGCCGCCCCGAATGCCGTGCATGCGGTCGATACCGCGCCCGCCGCGCCGGAGGCGCTCGACGCTGCGGCCCTCCTCGGCGGGCTGCCCTACACGTACGTGATGTCGCGCTCCCCCACCCCGCCGCTGTACGCGCGCCTCCCGAGCGAGGACGAGCAGCGCAGCGCCGAGCCCGACCTCGGCGGGCACCTGCTCCGCGCCGCGGCCGCCGCGCGCGCGCCGGACTTCGTCGCCCCGCCGCCCCCCGACGCGACCCCTTCCGTCCTGCTCTACGGCCGTCCCGCGCCCGGCCTCGCCGGCGACCGCCGTTCGCCCGACGCGCTCGTCCTCGGCCGCGCCCGCACGCGCTCCGGCTTCGCGCTGCTCTCGACCTTCGATCACGACGGGCGCCGCTTCGGCCTGACCACCGACCTCACCGTCCTCCCGCTCGACCGCACCCGCGTCATCCGGCCGAGCGCCTTCTCCGGGCTCCTGCTCCCCGAGGGCGTCGCCCTGCCCGTCGCCTTCGCCCGGCGCCGCCACGCCGCGCGCCTCGTCCCGGGCGAGCGCGGCGGCCTCGCCCGCGCCCCGCTCCGCTTCCGCGAGGCGATCCCGCTGTCCGGCGCCTCCCGGCGCGTCGCCGGCGTCGACTACCTCGAGGCGCGGGACGGCTCGCTCGTCCGCGCCGACGACGTCGTGCGCATCGACCCGCTCCCGAGGACCCCGGCGTGGGCGGTGCGCGGGCGCAAGTGGATCGACGTCTCGATCAACCAGCAGAGCCTGGTCGCCTACGAGGGCGCTCGCCCGGTCTACGTGACCCTGGTCTCGACCGGAGCGGACGGCCTCGGCGACCCCGCGACGACGCGCTCGACCATCCAGGGGCTGTTCCGCATCCACACGAAGCACGTCACGGTCACGATGGATGGCGACGAGGAGGAAGAGGATCCCTTCGATTTCCGCGACGTGCCGTTCGTCCAGTACTTCACCGGGGGCTTCGCGTTCCACGCCGCCTACTGGCACGACGATTTCGGCACCGCGCGCAGCCACGGCTGCGTGAACCTCTCGCCGCTCGACGCCGCCTGGCTGTTCGAGTGGACGACCCCCGAGGTGCCGGCCGACTGGCACGGCGCGCTCTCGCTGCGGAAGGGCACGCTCGTCTCCATCCGCCCCTGATCCGGCGGGCGCGCCGGCGCTCTGCCCTTCCGTCTTCCGCGCCGTCCGAAGGCACGCTACACGCTGGCGTCATGGCCACGCAGGAGCCCGTCTCGCTCGATCAGCTCATGGCGATCGATCCGCTGCTCTCCGACGAGGAGCGCATGGTCCGCGACTCCGTCCGCCGCTTCGTGCGCGAGCGGTACCTCCCGCGCGCCGCGGACCTGTTCGCGCGGGAGGAGTTCGCGACCGACCTGATCCCCGAGATCGCCGCGCTCGGCCTGCTCGGGGGCTCGCTGACCGGCTATGGCTGCGCCGGCATGAACTCGGTCGCTTACGGGCTCGCGCTGCAGGAGCTGGAGTACGGCGACAGCGGCCTGCGCAGCTTCGTCAGCGTCCAGGGCTCGCTGGCGATGTATCCGATCTGGAAATACGGCTCCGAGGAGCAGAAGCAGCGCTGGCTGCCGAGGATGGCCTCGGCCGAGCTGATCGGCTGCTTCGGCCTGACGGAGCCCGACAGCGGCTCGGACCCGAGCTCGATGAAGACGCGCGCCCGGAAGGACGGGAGCTCGTATGTGCTCACGGGCACGAAGATGTGGATCACGAGCGCGCCGATCGCGGACCTCTGCGTGGTGTGGGCCAAGGTGGATGACGGAGGCCCCGAGTCGATCCGCGGCTTCGTGGTGGAGCGGGGGATGAAGGGGCTGGAGACGCCGCTCATCCACGGCAAGATGAGCCTGCGCGCGAGCCCGACCGGGGAGATCGTCCTGAACGAGGTGCGCGTCCCGGAGGAGAACCTGCTGCCGGGCGTGGTCGGCCTGAGGGGCCCGCTCGGCTGCCTGACGCAGGCGCGCTTCGGGATCGCGTGGGGCGCGCTCGGCGCCGCGCGCGCCTGCTACGAGACGGCCGTGTCGTACGCGCGCGAGCGCGTCCAGTTCGGCCAGCCGATCGCGTCGCGGCAGCTCATCCAGGCGGAGCTCGTGGAGATGGCGACGGAGATCGCGAAGGGGCAGATCATGGCGCTGCACTTCGCGCGGCTGAAGGACGCGGGCGGGATCAGCCCGGTGCAGGTGTCGCTGTGCAAGCGGAACAACGTGGGCTGGGCGCTCAAGATCGCGCGGACCGCGCGGAGCGTGCTCGGCGCGAACGGGATCCTGCTCGATTATCCGGTGGTCCGGCACATGCTCAACCTGGAGAGCGTGTACACGTACGAGGGCACCGACGAGGTGCATTGCCTGATCCTCGGCAACGCGATCACGGGGCACAACGCGTTCTGAGGGGGCCTTCGGGCGGTCCGAGAGGGCTGAGCCGACGAGGCGCCGAGGACGCCGGGGGAAGAATAAGGAGAAGAAGGGCGCTGAAGAGCGCTTCTCGCATCTTCTTCTCTCCTTCTCTCCCTTTCGTCGCGGCGGTCACCCCATGTCTCTTTCAAACTCCGCCGAGCGCCGCGCCGGCGCGTGGATCGCGCGTGCGAGCGCGAGGAACGCGCCGAGCGCCGCGGACACGAGCGCGTCGCGCCGGCGGATGAACACGGTCGCCGTACGCCCCTTGTTCGCCGGAAGGGGGTGAATCGAGAGATCGGCGCCGAGCGCGCTGCGCGCGACCACCGCGCGCGGGAGCATCGTGATCCCGATACCGGCCGCCACGCAGCCGAGGATTCCGTCCAGCGTCCCGAACTCGAGCAGGCGCGTCGCCACGAGCCCCTTTCCCGCGAGGAGCGCCTCGAGCCGCTGGCGGTACGAGCACCCCGCCCGGAACACGACGATCCTCGCCCCCCCTTCGCGCGGCACCCACGTGGGCCACGCGGCGGGCGCCACGACGACGAGCTCCTCCTCGATCAGCTTCTCCTCGACGAGCTCCTCGTGGCGTACGGGGCCGACGACGAGCGCCCCTTCCAGCCGGCGCCCCAGCACGTCCGCGGTCAGGCTGGCCGTCGTGCCCGTGCGCAGCGCGATGTCGACCCGCGGATGCGCGCGGTGGTACGCGGAGAGGACGGGCGCGAGGCGCAGCGCCGCCGTCGTCTCCAGCGCGCCGATCGCGAGCGTCCCCACGGGCTCGTCGCCGCGCCGGACCATCTCCTCCGCCTCGGTGAGCAGCCGCCCGACCTGCAGCGCATACGGCAGGAGCTGCTTCCCCGCGCCCGTCAGCATCACGCCGCGCCGGTGCCGCTCGAAGAGCCGGACGCCGAGCTCCTCCTCGAGGTGACGCACCCGCGCCGTCACGTTGGACTGCACGGTGCGCAGCTCGAGCGCGGCCTTGCCGATGCCGCCCGTGCGGGCGACCGCCTCGAAGACGCGCAGATCGGAGGAGTTCATGGCATCGCCTCTGGCATCACCATGAACGATGGCTCGCATCAAATCAAATCACTGCAAGCGATACATGGAAGGCGCTACCCCTGTGCCAGTCAACCCACGGGAGCGTAGTCATGAGCAAACTTGCGAGCCTCCTCGGCATACGTCATCCGATCGTGCAGGCGCCGATGGCGGGCGGGATCACGACCCCCGAGCTCGTCGCCGAAGTGTCGTGCGCCGGCGCGCTCGGCTCCGTCGGCGCGGCGTACATGACGCCGCAGGCGATCGAGGCGATCTGCGCCGATATCCGGGCGCGGACCTCCGCGCCCTTCGCGGTGAACCTGTTCGCGCCCCAGGCCCCGAAGCCGTCATCGCCCGAGGTCGTCGCCGAGACGGCGCCGGTGCTCGACGCGCTCCGCGCGGAGCTCGGGCTGCCGAGCGAGACGGCGCCGCCCCACGTCCAGGGGCGCTTCGAGGCGCAGCTCGACGCGGTGCTCCGGTGCCGCCCGGCGGTGTTCAGCTTCACCTTCGGCCTGCTCGCGCCGGAGCACCTGCGCGCGCTCCGCGCGGCGTCCATCGTCGTCATCGGGACGGCGACCACGGTCGATGAGGCCGTGCTGCTCGAGGAGGCGGGGGTCGACGCGATCTCGGCGCAGGGGGCCGAGGCGGGGGCGCATCGCGGCACCTTCCACGGCTCGTTCGAGGACGGCCTGGTCGGCACGATGGCGCTCGTGCCGCAGGTGGCGGCGCACGTCCGCGTCCCGGTGCTCGCCGCGGGCGGCATCATGGACGGGCGCGGCATCGCGGCGGCGCGCGCCCTCGGCGCCGCGGGGGCGCAGCTCGGGACCGCGTTCCTCGGCTGTCCCGAGGCGGGGATCTCGCCCGCCTACCGCGCCGCGCTCCGCTCGGACGCCGCGCTGCGCACGGTGGTCACGCGCGCCTTCACCGGGCGGCCGGGGCGCGCGATCCGGAACCGCTTCACCGAGGCGCTCGAGGGCCGGCGAACGCCGCCCTTCCCGGAGCAGCACCGGAGGACGCTCGACCTCCGCGCGGCGGCCGCCAAGCAGGGGCGCGCGGATCTGATGCTGCTGTGGGCGGGCCAGGGGGCGCCGCTCGTGCGCCCGATGCCGGCGCGGGAGCTCGTCGAGACGCTGATGCGGGAGATGTGGGAGAGCTGGCCGGGCGCGGCCTGTTGACCTGTCGCCGCCCCTACCCCGCCTTCCCCGCCGCCTTCCTTCGCAGCCCCACCAGGAAGATCTCCACGCTGTTCGCCCGCGTCCCCTCGGGCCGGATGCTCCGGACCTCCTCGCACAGGTTCCGCAGCGCGTCGCGGGCCTTCACGAAATCCTCGCTCATGAAGATCTTCCCGACGAACGCGCCGCCCGGCGCGAGCAGCGCCTCGGCCACGGCCACGGCGCGCATGAACAGCTCAAAGCTCCGCGCCTGGTCGGCGATCTTGCTGCCGCTCGTCGCGGGCGCCATGTCCGACAGCACCACGTCGTACGGCGCGAACTGCGCGAGCGCCTCGTTCGTCAGCGACAGCGCGTCCCCCTGCACCACCGTCGCCTGCGGGCCGAACGCCGCCGTGATCGGCGACAGATCCACCGCGAGCAGCTTCCCCGCCGCGCCGATCCGCTGCGCCGCGTACATCGACCACGAGCCGGGCGCCGCGCCCAGGTCGAGCACACGCTGGCCAGGGCGGAGCAGCCGCACCCGGCGATCGATCTCCTCGAGCTTGAAGACGCTGCGCGCAGGGTAGCCCTGCGCCTTCGCCGCCTTCGTGAAGGCGTCCGGGCGCTTGTACGGGTTCTTGGGCTTCTGCGGCACGGTGCGACCGGAGGGCGCCGCCGGCGGGGCGCGCGCGCTTCCTCAGAGGCGCGCGTTCTCCACCAGCGGCGCGTGGATCAGCCGATCAGCCGCCCTTCTTCTTGGTCGGCTGCTGCGCCGGCACGGGGAGCCCCTTGCCGCCGCGCTTCTTCACGGCGCCACGGATCGTGACCACCTGGTTCTTCGGGCCGGGGACCGGGCCCTCGATGAGGATGAGGTTGTCCTCGGGGAGGAGCTTCGCGATCTTCAGGTTGAGCGCGCTCACCGTCTCGTCGCCGTAGTGGCCGGGCATCTTCAGGCCGGGCAGCGTGCGGCCGGGGGTCATGTTCGTACCGATCGAGCCGCCGTGGCGGAAGTACTCGTGGGTGCCGTGCGAGCTCACCGCGCCGGCGAAGCTCCACCGACGGATGACGCCGCTGAAGCCGCGGCCGCGCGAGCGGCCCTGCGCGTCCACGCGCTGGCCGACCTCGAAGATCTCGTCGACCTTGAGCGCCTGCCCGAGCTCGAACTTCGCCGCGTGCTCGGGGGAGCAGCGCAGCTCGCGCACGACGCGCTTCGGCGTCTGCCCCGCCTTCTTGAACGCGCCCGCGAGCGGCTTCGTCGTGTGCTTCTCCGCCCGCTCGCCGAGGCCGAGGACGAGCGCGCTGTAGCCGTCCTTCTCGAGCGTGCGCTTGCCGACGACGACGCAGCCCGCCTGCACGACCGTGCAGCGTAGGACCTCGCCCGTCTCGCTGAAGATCTGCGTCATGCCGATCTTCTTGCCGATGATGCCGGGATGCTGATTCATGATGCGGTTGCCTCTTCGCTCCGTCTGGGGTGGCTCGGACTGCCTCCGCGCGCGCGGCACGCCGCGGGCGCGATCCCCTCGGCACGCCTCGGTCACGAGCCGGTTCGGAGCGAAGAACCGGGGCGGTCGCCCGCCGGGTGCGTTGGGGGGCGCAGAGCTTACTCACGGCAAGCCCAAAAGGAAGCGAAAGTTTCCGCTTCAGACGTGGTCCGTCTCACTTTTTCACTTTTTGAGCCGCCGCGCGCGCGGCAGCCGCCCATGAGCGCGGCGCGCCGTCCCTGAGGGTGCCGCCGCGCGGTGAGCGCGGGGCGAGGCGCGGTGAGCGCAGGGCGAGGCGCGGTGAGCGCAGGGCGAGGCGCGCGCCGCCGCAGCCGAGGCCGCCCGGACATTGTCTGTCTCCTCTGACATTTCCTGGCTCTCCACGGCGTCGCGGCTCCGAGGCGCAGGCCTCAAATTCTGATGTCGGAGGTCATGGATGACAGACATCATCGCTCACGGGGAGCCGCGCGACGTCGAGCGCCTCATGCATCGCTACTGGTTCCTGCTGAGGCGCGAGGCTCCCGGCGCCGGCGAGGGCGGCGCGGGGGTGGCCGGCACGCAGGTGGTCCGTGACGGCGCGTTCGTCGTGGTGAGCATCGAGGCGACGGCGCTCGGGTGGCCCGAGGGGACGCTGCTCTTCAGGTTCAGGTCGGAGTCGGCGCCCTGCGCCGCGTGCGTCGAGCGCGCGGCCGCGTTCGCGCGCCACCGGACGAACGGCATGCTCGCCGCGAGCGACGTGCGCGAGATGCTGCGCTTCGCCGTGGCCCGCTGCGCCGCCGCGGGCGCCGACCTGGCGCACGCCGCCGCGCCGGCGGCGCGCGACGCCGGCTCCCCCGCCGAGCCGGGCCGCGCCGAGGCGCCCGCCTCGGGGACGCGCCGCGCGGCGCGGGACGCCGGCGGCGCGCGGCGCTACGACGCCGAGCTCTGGCTCATCCTCTGACCGGTCCGCGCGGCGCCGCGCCCCGACGAGGGCGCGGCCGCGTCACGAGCCGACCACGTTGATGGTCGCCTTGACCATCGCCATCCAGCACTGAAGCACCATCTTCCCTTCCTTCTCCGGGGTGATGGCCACCTCGACCGGCGTGTTGAGCGGCAGGTCCTTCTCGACCTTGAGATCGGGAATCGCGATCGCCTTCAGACACTCGCTCTTCGTCGTCCGCGTGAAGCGCAGCACCACCGGCTCTCCCTTCTTGAGCTCGATCGTCGACGGGGAGAAGCCGCTGTCGTTGACGGCGATGTCGATGCGCTTCACGCCCGCCGGCGCGGCGAGCTCGGCGGCCGCCACCGCCTTCGTCTCCTCGACGGGCTTGCTGCAAGCAGCGCCGGCGAGCGGCGACGACAGGAGGAGGGCGAGCGCGGCGGCGAAGAGCGGGCGACGCATGGTCCGCGCGTTCTTACCCGGCGCCCAGGGAACGTCAAGCCGCGCTCCCCCCGGGCGTCCGCCCCGGGCGCGCACGCGGCCGCGGAGCGGCGGAACGCAGGACGGCGGAACGTAGATCGCATCGCGCGCCGGCGCGCGCCGCGAGGGCGGCCGTCAGAAGTGGCGGCCCGAGAGGATCTGCAGAATGGACGAGAAGAGGTTGATGAAGTTGAGGTAGAGGTCGAGCGCGCCGCCCACGGGATCCTGCTCGTCCGAGTGGAGCAGGCGCGAGGTGTTGTAGAGGACGTATCCCCCGAACACGAGCACCGAGACGCTGGCGATCGCGAGCCCGAGGAGCGTGCTCCCGAGCAGGGCGTTGAGGAGCATGGCGCCGAGGACGACCATGGCGCCCATCACGAGCCCGCTGGCCAGGAACGACAGGTCCTCCTTCGAGAGGAGGACACCGAGCGTGAGGCTGCCGAACGTGAGGACCGTCAGGATGAACGTGTCCCGCACCGGGGCCGACGACAGGGTGCCGCCGAGGCCCGCGGCCACCTGGGCCATGTAGAGCGCAGGCGCCGTGGTGACCCCGAGGATCGCCGCCATCCCGAAGAGCGCGAGGACGTTGACGCCGGGGACGCGGCGCACCGCGCGGGCGCCGAACATCACGGCGAACACGATGAGCATCGAGAGGATCGGGTGGCTCGCGAAGAGCTCCACCAGCGGCGGCATCGGGCCCCCCGCGGCCGCCTCCTCCGCGTCCGGCGCCCCGATGTAGAGCGCGCACATGGCGCCCACGGACGACACGACAAGGCTCGCCGTGAAGAGCCCATAGACCTTCTTCAGAAAGTCGATCCGCAGCGCCGCCTTCGCGTTGGGCGGTGCCCCCGCCACGTACGAACCCGCCTGGCGTGAACTCATCTGCTGCGCTCCTCCTTCAAGCCGATCGAAGCGGCTGCGCGAGCGTCTAGTCGTGCACCATTCGCCAAGGACGTGCAACACCGCTGCGACGAGGCCCACCAACGCCCGGCAATCCGCGCGCGATCTACGCGCACGGTACGCCCACGGTACGCCCACGGTACGCCCACAAACATCCGCCATCCGCGAAAAATCACATGCCCACGGCATCGCCCGCGCGCCGTCGCCACGCGCCACGCGCCACTCACCTGGGCGGGCGCCGGCGGCGCCGCGCCGGCCCGAGGCGGCCCACGTCCCCACGTCCGAGGCGCGCCCTGGCCGGTGCGCTCGTCCTGATCGCGAGGCGAGCCGCCGTCGCGCAGCGAGCCTCCGTGACCGCTCCGTTTCATCCCGCGAAGGCGGCGGTTTCATGCCGCGAGGCCGGCGTGGGCCGCGCGAGCCGGCAGGTTGTCGCGCGCGGCACGCTCGTGTACGAAAGAAACGCGCCAGATCACGACGGCGTCGCGCCGGGCCAGGAGGACGAGGGGTCATGAACGTTACGACGATCGCCGTCGCGGAGGTCGAGCCAGCGACGGCGCCCTTGCCGGGGTTCGACAGCCAGGCCGCCGTGCAAAGCCTGCTGGTCGCGCCGATCGAGGCGTCCTACCGGCACCGGCTGCCGCTCGTCGGGCGCACCGACCTGCACCCGCTCGTCCAGGCGGCCTATACCGCCTTCACCCAGCGCTATCCCCTCGTGATCTCGCCCGACGTTGTCTGGTTCTGCCTGGCGCGCGGCTTCACGCTCCACCTCGCCGCGAGCGACGAGCAGCGGCGCCGCTTCCTCGCGGAAGACCGCGATTTCGCGCTCGTCGTCGAGCGGCCCGACTTCAACCTCGGCCAGGTGAACCCGTGGCCCGCGTTGTTTCCGGATTTCTCCAGGCAGGTTTCAGCGCGGGTCGGGACGCTGCGGGATCTCGTGACAGCCAACTTCTCCACCACGGGTCCTGTCGAGCGGGTGTCTTCGGAGCTCACGGTGGCGACCCCGCTCGCGCCGCACTTCGACTGGGAGCCGCCGTTCCCGGGCGATCTCGTGTACCCGCAGCGCGGCATCCCGCGCGTGTACCTGCTCGGCACCTCCGACGACTGGCGCTGGGTGCGCCAGCGCGTGGCGATGCTCGGCGCCGTCGGACAGGAGCGCTGGACGCGCGCCCTCCTGCCCGTGCTCGACCAGATCGCCGCCTCGTCGGAGGGGCGCGCCGACAGGTCGTTCTGGCGCGCGTTCTTCCGCTACGAGAACCCGGCGGACGAGCTCACGGGGTGGATCCACGTGCTGTTTCCTTACCTGCGCGCCTGGCCCAACGACTACTTCGCCCCGAACCCCTATATCGACAGCTGGCACGAGCGGTGGCTGACGGCGGAGTCCCGCAGCGACGCGCTCGGGGGGCTCGGCAACCCGCAAGGGCCCGGGCTCTCCGAGATACCGCCCGGCCTGACGAGCGCCCAGCTTCGCTTCGTCGACGGGGGCCGCCGGCCGCACCCCATGGAGTTCATCAGCGGCCTGATCGGCGTCACGCAGGACCCGCACTCGCTCGCGCTCATCCCCGAGTTCGTGTGGGCCGTGGTGCACCAAGCAGCCGAGTCTGCCGCAGAGCGCCCCGCCGAGGCCTCCTGAGCCGCGCGCCGGCGCATGCGCGGATGCCGACCGACCGCGCGGGGCTCGAGGCGGGAACGCTCCGGGCGGTTCTGCATGGACGGCTGGCTCACCGTGACCTAGGATAGGGAGCCCGCCACGGGGCGACGCCATGCGTCGTCCATCACGCTCGACACGGAGGCTCCAGTGCCCGGAGGCAAGTTCGCGCTACTCGAAGTCCCCGACCTGAACGGCGGGCAGCCGTCGTACCTGCGCCTCGGGGCCGCCGCGCCCCTCGGCGAGAGCGCGGGCGACGACCTCGCGGAGCGGATTCAGACCTTCACCGACGACACGCGCAAGCGCGACGGCTCGCCCGATTTCGTGCCCGAGGGCGAGCGCCAGGCCGAGACGGCGAAGCTGCACACGAAGGGCGGCTGGCGCGATCACTCGGACGGCAACCGGATCTCGACGACCAAGGGCGACAAGGTCGAGGTGATCGGGGGCAATTACCGCCTGCTCATCCTCGGCCGCGGCGAGCACCAGGCCGGCTGGGACATCTCGGGAGGGCACCTCACCGAGGTCAGCGAGACCTTCGGCGGCGGCACCACCATCGAGTGGGTGCAGAACTACGGCGGCACGTGGAAGGTGGTCGAGACGACCGTCAAGGGCGAGGTGCGCACCACCTACCACGGCGACGTCTACGACTATTATTACGGCAAGATCAAGCAGAGCCAGACGGGCACCGACACGTTCCCCACGCTGCAGGTCACCGACGACTACATCGACGACACGAACCCGCCCTCCCCCCAGTCGATCCCCACGGAGAACCCGACGATCATCGATGAGACGTGGGCGAAGAGCATCTCGTCCTACACCGGCTCGGAGAAGCTGCCGGTCCCCACGATCACGAACGAGACCTGGGCGGAGGTGATGGTCTCGAAGACGAACGCCAAGTCGATGACCGACGAGACGACCGTCAAGGAAGCGTCGGTGTCCACGATGAAGGCCGAGTCGATCACGTCCTCCACCACGGTCGACGGGACCATGGAGGACACGACCACGGCGAAGACGATCCGGAACAAGACCACCGCGGACAAGATCATCTCGGAGACGCGCGCCGACACGAAGGACGAGATGTACGGAGACGCGGACTCGTACACGCAGGGCAACAGCAAGACCGTGGTCGACGGGATCGAGACGACGATCAACCTCGGCGTCGTGAACGAGGTCGTCCTCGGGGCGATGATCGAGACGACGCTCGGCGGCGAGGTGACGTTCACGGCCGGGGGCTCCCTCGACGTGACCGTCGGCGCCAAGGTGGAGCTCAGCATGACCGCGAGCGTCGACTTCTCGGTCGGCCCCAAGCTCGAGGTGGGGACGGCCGGCGTGGAGCTCCACGCCAGCAAGACCGAGATCGCGCTCACGCACAAGGTCCTCTCGGCGTTCAATCTCTTCTTCTGAGGGCGGCGAGCACCCCGCTCGACGCGCCCACCGGATACGGAGCTCCCATGGCCGGCGATGGCAAATACGCGATCCTCCACGTCCCCGACTTCAGCGAGGGGATGTCGTCGTACCTGCGCATCGGCGCGACGCCCGAAGACGATTACACGTGGCGGGACGAGACCGACGGCAACCGGATCACGACCACCCGGGGCGACAAGATCGAGATCATCGGGGGCACCTACTCGATGACGGTCTTCGGTCGAAGGGAGTTCAAGGCCAGCTCGGAGGTGGAGGACGGGCGCATCAAGCAGGGCGGCATCACCTTCCAGGGGCGGAGCGATATCGAGATCGTGAAGGGCCCCCGCGGCCAGCGGCGGATCCGCGAGACGACCGTCAAGGGCGAGGTGCACTCGACCTACCACGGCGACTCGTACGAGTACCATTACGGCGGCAAGCTGGTGAGCCGCACCGGCGACCCGGACACGCCGACGCCGATCGAGGACTACCCGTCGGTGATGACCGAGAACCCCACGATCGTCTCCAGGACGTGGGCGAAGAGCATCTCGTCCTATACCGGCTCGGCGAAGCTGCCGGTGCCCTCGATCCACGAGGAGACCTGGGCGGAGGCGATGGTGTCGAAGACCCACGTCACGACGATGACCGACGAGACGACCGTCGAGGGGCCGTCGAAAGATATGATGAAGGCCGGGTCGATCTCGTCCACCACCACGGTCGAAGAGACCATCTCGGACACCACCAAGGCCGGGACCATCAAGAACAAGACCACCGCCGACAAGATCATCTCGGAGACCCGCGCCGACACCGAGGATGAGATGTACGGAGACGCCGACTCCTACACGCAGGGCAACAGCAAGACCGTGGTCGACGGGATCGAGACCACGATCAACCTCGGCGTGGTGAACGAGGTCGTCCTCGGGGCGATGGTCGAGGCGACGCTCGGCGGGGAGGCGACCCTCTCGGTCGGGGCGACGGTCGACGCGACGGTCGGCCTGGAGGCGTCCGTCAGCGTGACCGCGACCCTCGAGGCCAGCATCGGCCCCTCGCTCTCGATGGGGCCCTCGCGCGAGAAGATCTCCCTGGACCGGAGCAAGGCCGCGCCCGTCCGCACGAACATCGCGGCCGTCCACCTCATGGTGTGACGCAGAAGCGCGGCGAACCCACGGATGGCGAACAAGAACCTCACCCCGTTCCTCTTCGGCAGCAAGGTCACCTCGCGCCGGCCGCCCCAGCCGGAGATGACCCTGATCGTCCGAGCGAAGTTCAACCTGAGGCCCGGAGCGCCGCTCTCCCTGCCCGAGGGCCACCCGGTGCTCGCGCAGGAGACGCTGCGCGGCGACGTGTTCCGCGACGACGACCACGACATGACCGGCGAGTGCCTGTATCCGAGCGATCTCGCCGACTTCAAGCCGCACGCGGACGTCCTCTTGCTCGGCACGTGCCACACGCCGGGCAAGGCGCGCATGACCGAGTGTCCGGTGCGGTTCGGCGTCGGATCGTGGTCCAAGATCCTGCGCGTGGTCGGCGATCGGGTGTGGATGGATGGCCTCCTCGGGCCGGCCATGAGCGATCCGGTCCCCTTCGACCGGATGCCCCTCGGCGATCGGTACAGCTTCGGCGGGCCCGAACACCCGCTGAACCCGGTGGGCAAAGGCCACGGGACACGCGAGCTCCCCAACGTCGAGAACGCGGACGATCTCCTGCTGTCGCGCTCGGACCGGCCGGCCCCCGCGGGCTTCGGGCCGCTGTCACCCAACTGGCCCGACCGGCGCGCCAGGGTCGGCAAGCAGTACGGCAAGTCGTACCGCGAGAAGCGGGCGCCCTACTACGCCGAGGACTTCGACTGGACGTTCTTCAACGCCGCTCGGCCCGATCAGTGGCTCCCCTACCTGCGCGGGGACGAGGAGCTCCTGTTCCAGAACCTCCACCCGGACGCCGAGGTGTTCCGGTCGCGGCTCCCGGGGCTCAGGATCCGCGTCTTCGTCAAGGACGCGGAGCGCGGCTTCCGCGAGGTGCCGATGCACCTCGACACGCTGCTCGCCGACCTGGACAAGGAGGCCCTGTACCTCACCTGGCGAGGGCTCACCGAGGTCACCGACGACGATCTCTCGCTCACCACCACGCTCGTCGCCTCCGAGCCGCTCGACGGGCCGTCGCCGCCGCCGGAGCACTACCGGGAGATCCTCGAGCGGTTCGAGGCCGATCCGCTCGAGATCGAGCAGCAGATCGCGCCGGAGCTCAAGGAGGAGTGGAAGGCCCTCCAGGCGCTGGCGAAGAAGGGCGACGAGACGGCGCCGCCGGACGCGTCCGGGCTCGACCCGCTGTCGGCGCTGCTCAAGGCGCGGCTCGGCGACGCCGCCAAGCCGCAGCAGGACAAGATCCGCCGGGCGATGGCGGGGCTCGCGGGCATCGCGGTGCCGGGGGGGAAGGCCCTCGGCGGCCTGATCGCCGACGCGCTGCGCAACCTGCCGCGGTCGTCGCCGGCCCTCCCGCCGCCGAGCGCGGACGCGCCGCCCGTGGTGACCGACGCGCAGCTCCGGACCGCCTTCCGGCGGGTCGCGCGGGCGGTGGAGGAGGCGAAGTCGCTGGCGGCCGCGCGCGGGGCGCAGGTCCCGGCGCTCGCGGCGTGGGACAAGCTCGCGAGCGACCCGAAGCTCGCGTCGTTGGGCCTGTCCGCGGCCCCGCCGCGGCCGCCGGGGCAGCCCGGGCCGGGGAGCGACCTCTCCGACCAGGACCTGAGCGAGCAGGACCTGAGCGGCGTCGACCTGACCGGCGCGAACCTCACCGGCGCCATCCTCACGGGCGCGAACCTCCGCGGCGCGAAGCTCGCCCGCGCGACGCTGAAGCAGGCGGTGTTGTTCGACGCCGACGTGCGCGACGCCGACTTCACGGGCGCGGACCTGAGCCACGCGACGCTCCAGAGCGCGTGGGGCGAGCGCGCCGTCTTCCGCGGCGCCACGCTGGAGGGCGCCTCGTTCGACGGCGCGCGGCTCATGGGCGCCGATCTCTCGGAGAGCCAGGGCGCGCAGATCGTCTTCTCGCGGGCGGACATGACCGGGGCCGTCGCGCGGGGGGCCAGGTGGACCACGGCGTACCTGGAGGGCACCGTGCTGGAGCGCGCGGACCTGTCCCAGGCCTCGCTCACGCGGTGCTTCGTGTCGAAGGTGAGCGCGGCCTCCGCCACGTTCGCGGGCGCGACCCTCGCCGGCTCGAGCTTCTCCGGCTCCGATCTGCGAAAGGCCGTGTTCGCAGGCGCGCGCGGCGAGGGCAGCGTGTGGCTAGGCGCGACCGTCACCGGCGCGGACTTCAGCCTCGCCGTGCTGACGAGCGCCCACTTCACCGAGGCCGTGGCCGACGGGGCGAGCTTCTTCGGCGCCAACGCGCGCGGAGCCCGGTTCGACCGGGCGAACCTCACGCGGGCCGATTTCACGCGCGCGAACCTGTTCGACGCGGACCTGCACAAGTCGCTCGTCCCGGAGGCGAAGTTCGTCGATGCGAACCTCTACGATGCCAAGTTCTACCAGACCTCCGGCTCCGGCTGTGATTTCCGGGGGGCGAACCTGAAGCGCTCGACGCTGGAGCGGGATCGATGACGCCGGACGAGCTGAAGGCGCGGGTCCAGGCGGGCGAGGCGCTCGAGGGCCGGGCGCTCGGGGACATGGACCTGCGGGGCGCCGACCTCCGCAAGGCGCGGCTGCGCGGCGCGAAGCTCGGCCGGCTGCAGCTGGACGGCGCGGACCTGTCGGGCGCCGACCTCCGCGGGGCGCAGATCGCCTGGTGCGGGCTCCGCGGCGCGGACCTGTCGGGCGCCGATCTCGAGGGCGTCGCCGTGGCCCAGAGCGATCTCTCGGGCGCGAACCTGTCCGGCGCGAACCTCGCGGGGGCCCACCTGGTCCGCGGCCAGCTGGCCGGCGCCAACCTGAGCGGCGCGCGGATCCAGGGGGCCAACCTGGCCGAGTCGCGGCTCGCGGGGGCGGAGCTCTCGGGGGCGACCCTGTCGAACGCGCGGCTCGATCTCGCCGACCTCACGGACGCCTCGCTCGACGGCGCGACGCTCGCGCACGCCTCGTTCGCGCGGGCGGACCTCTCGGGCGCCTCGCTGGTGCAGGCGCGGATCGAGGGCTCGTCGTTCGCCGAGGCGAGCCTCCGGCGGGCGGATCTCTCGGGCGCCCAGCTCGACACGGTGGTGTTCCTGAAGGCCGATCTCCGGGAGGCCGTGCTCCCGAAGAAGCTCACGAAGACGGTGTTCGACGGCGCGCGCCTCGGCCGGCTCGACCTCTCCGGCGCGGACCTCGCGGGCGCGGCGCTGGAGGAGATGGACTTCGCCGGGGTGAGCTTCGAGAACGCGAACCTCACGCTGTCGTCGCTCCAGGGCACGAACCTCCGGGGCGCGAGCTTCCGGGGCGCGACGCTCGACCAGACGACGCTCGCGAACTGCGACCTCACCGGCGCGGACTTCCGGGGCGCGACGCTGAGGTCGTGCATGCTGTACCGGGCGCGGCTGCCGGGCGCGGATCTCTCGGGCAAGGACCTCGAGATGGTCGTCTTCACCGAGGCCGACCTCACCGGGGCGAACCTGTCCGCGTCGCGGCTCGTGCGCTGCGTCCTGGAGCGGGCGGACCTCTCGGGCGCGGACCTGACCCGCGCGCTCGTCTCGCAGACCACGCTGCGGCTCGCCCGCGTGGAGGGCATCCGCTTCGAGAAGGCGATCTTCGATTGCGTGGACTTCTCCGGCGTGGACCTGACCCGCACGTCGCTCGCCGGGCTGACCATCTCGCGGTGCTTCTTCGCGCTCGGCAACCTCTCGGGGATGGACCTGTCGGGGTGCGACCTGTCGAACTGCGATTTCACCGCGTGCAACCTGGAGCGCACCCGCCTGGAGGGCGCCATCCTGGCCAACGCGAACTTCAAGGAGGCGAACCTGCGGCACGCCACCCTGTCGGGCGCCATGGCGAAGGCCGCCTTCTTCGGCGAGGGCACCCTCGCCGGCGCCGTGATGACGCAGGCGATGCTCCGCAACGCGATCTTCGTGAAGGCCGATCTCGCGGGGGCGAACCTCGCGGGGTCCGACCTCCGGGAGTCGCTGCTGACCGAGGCCCGCGCGGCCGGGGCGCTGTTCGTGGGCGTCAAGGCGCACTACGCGGATCTCTCGCACGCGGACGTCACCGGCGCCGACTTCACCGGCGCGGACCTGACGTGGGCGAACCTGCACCATATCCGCGACGAGAAGGCGCGTTATCTCGACGCGAACCTCGCCACGGCGAGGCGCACGGACGTGGACCGGCTGGAGGCCGAGGCCTGGATGCCGCCGGAGCGGCGCTCGTAGAGGAGGAGCCATGTCGATGGGAGCCATGAAGGAGAGCGATCGCGCGGCGGCCGTGCGGGTGGACGCGCCGGGGAGCGAGGAGCACGCCGCGCTCGGCCGGAGCGCCGACGTGCCCAGGATCGGCCTGGCGCGGGCCGGCGCCGCGGCGGAGGGCGAGGCGGGCCCCGTCCGGGCCGCGGCGCCCCCGCGGGAGTACCTGGGCCCGGCGCGGGTCACCTCGGCCGAGGCGGGCGCCATCGCCGTGGAGCTGCCGGGCGGCCAGCCGGTCGCGGTCCAGATGGCGCTCGCGCTGCCGTACGAGCCCGCGCTGGACGACACGCTGCTCGTCATCGGGCGGGACGACGCCTATTACGCGATCGGCGTGCTCCACGGGCGGGGGCGGTCGGTCCTGTCGCTCCAGGGCGACGTGGCGGTGCACGCGCGGGAGGGCGCGCTCTCGCTGTGCGGCGACAAGGGCGTCGAGATCCGGGGGCCGGAGCTCGAGGTGCAGGCCGGCAAGATCCGGATGGTGGCCGACGCCGTGGTCCAGAAGTTCACGTCGGTCTACCAGCGGGTGAGCGCGCTCCTGAGCGTCCAGGCCAGCGAGTCGCACACGGTGGTGGAGAAGACCTCGTTCACGAAGGCGAAGAACGCCACGATCCTGACCGAGGAGACGGTCACGGTGAACGGCAAGCAGATCCTCTTGGGCTAGGAGGCCGCGCAATGCTCCCTGCGAACAACAAGGCGGTCGGCCTGAGCGCCGGTTTTCCGGACGTGTGCCTGTCGCCGGTGCTCGGCCTGTTCCCCTTCCCCAACTTCAGCCCGAACGCGATGAAGTTCCCGTTCTCGTTCAACGTGTGGCTCTCGATGGCGGCCGCCGTGCACCAGGGGTCGTTCAGCCCCATGACGGCGGGCGATCAGGCGGGCACGCTGCACCCGACGTTCATGGGGCAAGCGCGGTACACGCTCGGCTATTTCAAGATCCTCATCAACTTCCTTCCGGGGACGATGCTGCTGTGCATGAGGATCGGCAACAACTTCAACTGCATCCTCGGCATCCAGGTGTTGCCGAGCAGGGTGAACGTGTTCTTCGCCTACAAGTCGGAGAGCGCGGGCGGCGCCCGTCCCGCCGGCGCCCCGCTCCTTTCGGACGTCGACGCGACGGTCGCGTCGCTCCACCCCTGCGGGAGCGCGTCGCCCGTGGAGACCGCTTGGCTCGCGCCGGGGGTCGGCTACCTGCGCATCCGCCGGCTCTCGCTGGACGTGCCGGCCCGGGTCCACACGGAGATCGGCGCGCTCGAGGCGGAGGGGCTGGAGACGCTCGTGCTCGATCTGCGCGACAACCCCGGCGGGGAGCTCACGGCGTTCCGCGAGCTCGCGGGCGACTTCCTGGAGCCGGGGAGCGTCCTCGCGCGGGCGATCGACGCGGACGGCGACGAGGTCGTGTACCGGTCGAGCCACCGGAACCCGTGCCGCGCGCCGCTGTGGATCCTGGTGAATCGCGGCACGGCGTCGGCGGCGGAGCTCTTCGCCGGCTGCCTGCAGTGGCACGGGCGGGCGACCGTCGCGGGGGAGCGGACGTACGGCAAGGGGACGGCGCTGAAGGTCGCGGTCGATCCGGCGGGGCGCGCGCCGGTGCTCGCGCCGGCGGCGATGATGGTCCTGCCGGGCGGGGAGGCGATCCACGCGGTCGGCGTCCGGCCGGACGTCGAGCTGGGGAGCGAGGCGATTGCGCCGGACGGGGTGCCGCCGTCGATTGCCCAGCTCTTCGCCGGAGTCACCTCGAATCCGTGAGCCGTCCGAGGCTTTACCCGTTCAAGTCGTAGCTGGCTCCGGCGCAGGTCCGGCCATGAGAGCGATACCGCAGTTCGCCGGTGGTGGCCGGATTTGAACATGAAGGCGGGAAGGCAGGCAGAAAAGATCAACGATCTTCCCGCCTTCCCGCCTTCATGTGAATCACTCCGGGGCCAATTAGGCCATCACCAGTTCGCCGGCATCGATCGTCATGACCTCTTCGGCGTCCCGCCGACCAGCCGCCGCTCGAAGAGCCGCTGCAGCAGGCAGGAGAACAGCAGGAGGAGCCCGACGACGATCTTGGTCCACCAGGAGCTGAGCGTGCCCTCGAACATGATGAGGGTCTGGATGGTGCCGTAGATGAGCACGCCGAACAGGGTCCCGACCACCGTGCCGAAGCCGCCGGTCAGCAGGGTGCCGCCGATGACGACGGCGGCGATGGCGTCCATCTCCATCCCGCCGGCGTGCAGCGCGTAGCCGGACACCATGTAGAACGTGAAGGCGACGCCCGCGAGCGCCGAGCAGAACCCGCTGAAGGTGTAGATGAGCACCTTGGTCCTCCCCACCGGGAGGCCCATGAGCAGGGCGGATTGCTCGTTGCCGCCGATCGCGTAGACGGTGCGGCCGAAGCGCGTGTAGTGCGCGAGGTAGATCGCCGCGGCGAACAGCACGAGCGCGATGATCACGTTCCAGGTGATCGACGTGTCGAACAGGAACGGGATGCGGTGCGACGAGGCGGCGACGTAGAAGCCGTCGTGGATGGTGATCGAGTCGATGCTGATGAGGTAACAGAGCCCGCGGGTCAGGAACATGCCCGCCAGCGTGACGATGAAGGGCTGGACCTCGAAGTAGTGGATGATCACCCCCATCGCGAGGCCGATGCCCGCGCCCATGGCCAGGACGAGCGGGATGACCGCCGCCGGGCTGACGCCGTGCTTCTCGACGAGCGACGCCGAGACCATCGTGGTCAGCGCGATGACCGAGCCGACCGAGAGGTCGATCCCGCCAGAGAGGATGACGAACGTCATCCCGACGGCCGCGATCGCCAGGAACGCGTTGTCGATGAAGAAGTTGAGGAACACCTGCAGCGAGAAGAACCCGTCGAACAGGCAAGATCCGGCGCCGAACATGAGCACGAACAGGCCGATGGTGACGGCGAGGGGCAGGTGCCTCGGGCTCAACCGGAGCGACGGCCTGGTCACGGTTGCGGTGTTGCCCGTCACGGCTGCGGTGTCCATCATGGAACGGCCACTCTCCCGGCCCGCTGCCTCCCAAGGAGGCCCCTGACCTTCTGCGATTGCAGGATGCTGACCACGAAGACGACGAGCGCCTTCACCACGAGGTTGACCTCGGGCGGGACGCCGACGGCGTAGATCGTGGTCGTGAGCGTCTGGATGATGAGGGCGCCGACGACGCTCCCCGCCAGCGTGAACTTGCCCCCGGCGAGCGACGTCCCGCCCAGGACCACCGCCAGGATGGCGTCGAGCTCGAAGAGCAGGCCCGCGTTGTTGCCGTCGGCGCTCTTGACGTTCGAGCTCACGATCAGCCCCGCGATGCCGGCGCACAGGCCGCACACCGCATAACAGGCGAAGGTGATCGAGCGCGCCCGGATCCCGGCGAGCCGCGAGGCGACCGGGCTCATGCCGATCGCCTCGACGAACATGCCGAGCGCGGTCTTGCGGGCCAGGAGCCCGAGGACGGCGCCCACGCCCGCCACGATGAACAGCGACGCCGGGACGCCCAGCAAGAAGCCGTTCCCGATGGCGTGGTAAGGGCTGTAGTAGATCGTGATGATCTGGCCGCCCGTGATGAGCTGGGCGATGCCCCGGCCCGTGACGAGCAGGATCAGGGTCGCGATGATCGGCTGCATGCCGACCATCGACACCAGCGCGCCGTTCCACATGCCGCAGGCCACCGCCGCGCCCAGCGCGCCGGCGAGCACGAGCGGCAGCGGGACCTGGGTCACGTCCGCCATGCCGGCCCCGCCGCTCATCGAGAGCTCGCCGCCGATCAGCGCGGCCGCGACCGCGCCCGAGATGGCGACGACCGCGCCGACGGAGATGTCGATCCCGTGGGTGGCGATCACCAGGGTGAGCCCCATGGCGATGATCATGAGCGGCGACGCGCGGTTCAGGATGTCGATGACGCTGCCGTACAGGTGGCCATCCTTGACCGTGACCGCGAAGAACTGCGGGTTGTTGATGAGGTTGAACAGGAGGAGCAGGCCGAGCATCGCCAGCGGGAAGGAGATGCTCCTCCCGGCGAGCCGGCGCAGGGAAGCCGCCGCCGCGCTCACGCGTGCCCTCCCGCGATGATCTGGTACACCCCCTGCTCGTCCGTCTGGCCCGCGTCGAGCTCCGCCACCTGGCGCCGGTCCCGCAGGACGACGACCCGGTCCGCGTAGCGCAGCGCCTCGGCCATCTCCGAGGAGACGAGCACCACCGCCATGCCCCGATCGCAGAGCTCCATGACCCGGCCCATGATCTCACCCTTGGCCGCCACGTCGATGCCGCGGGTCGGCTCGTCGAGGATGAGCATGCGCGGATCGGTCGCCAGCCATCGGGCGAGGAGCGCCTTCTGCTGGTTCCCGCCGCTCAGCTTGCAGATGGGCACCTCCGCGTCGGCCGCCGCGATGCCGAGCCGCTCGATGTAGCCGCGGGCGATGCTGTCCTGTCGAGCCCGGGACAGATTGCGGAACATGCCGCGCTTCGCCTGGAGGGCGAGGACGATGTTCTCGCGCACCGAGAGGTCGCCGATGATGCCCTCGGCCTTCCGGTCCTCGGGGCAGAACGCGATCCCGTGCGCGATCGCGTCGAGCGGCGAGCGGATGTGCGCCTCGGCGCCGTCGATCTCGATGGTGCCCTGATCCGCCTGGTCGACCCCGAACAGGAGCCGCGCCGTCTCCGTCTTCCCGGCGCCGAGGAGGCCCGCGAGGGCGAGCTCCTCCCCCGCCCTCACCTCGATGTCGATGTCCTGGACCGAGCCCTTCTTGCCCAGCCCGCGCGTCCGCAAGAGCGGCGCGTCTCCGCCCGCCGGCCTCTCCGCCCGGGGGCGCGCGGACCGGCTAGGACCTTCGTCTTTGACCTCGCGCCCCACCATGGCCGTGATGAGCTGCATCCGCGACAGCTCGGCGATCGGGTACTCGCCGACCAGCTGCCCGTTCCTCAGCACCGTGACCCGGTCGGAGATCTCGAACAGCTGATCGAGGAAGTGCGAGATGAACAGGATCGCCATCCCCTGCGCCTTCAGGCGCCGGATGATCGAGAACAGCACCCGGACCTCGTCCTCGGCCAGGCTCGACGTCGGCTCGTCGAGGATGAGGATCTTGGCCCGGGCGGTCAGCGAGCGGGCGATCGCGACGATCTGCTGGACGGCGAGCGAGAAGTCGGAGAGCGGCGCGGTGACGTCGATGTGAACGTTCAGATCCTCGAGCGCGGCGGCGGCCCTCCGGTGCATCTCCCCCCACCGGAGGGCGTAAGGGCTCGAGCCCTCCCGGCCGAGGCAGATGTTCTCGGCGACCGACAGGTTGGTGCAGAGGTTCACCTCCTGGAACACCGCGCTGATGCCGAGCTTCTGCGCCTCGAGCGGGCTCGTCGGCCTGATCTCCCGGCCTTCGAGGAGGATGTGCCCGCTGTCCGCGGTGTGGACGCCGGTGAGGACCTTGACCAGGGTCGACTTGCCGGCGCCGTTCTGCCCCATGAGGGAGTGCACCTCTCCCGGCAGCAGGCGGAAGTCGACCGACTGGAGCGCCTGCACTCCGGAGAACCGCTTGGAGATCGCCTTCATCTCGAGCATGGGCAGGGCGTCGCTCATCATCGCACTCCTCCGTCCGGTCTCCGCGCCGAGCTCTCCGTCGCGCTCAGTACTTGCGCTTCGGGAACTCCGCGGCGGCGGTCTCCATCGGGAAGACGCCCTCCTCGGTCACGATGCGCTTGGGCAACGTCTTGCCGGCCACGAGGTCGTTCACCGCGCTCATGAGCTGCGGCCCGAGCAGGGGGCTGCACTCGACCGTCACGTTGAGCTTGCCGGCCATCATCGCCTCGAACGCGCCCTTCACCGCGTCGATCGAGATGATCAGGATGTCCTTGCCGGGCTTCAGGCCGGCCTCCTCGATGGCCTGGATCGCGCCGATCGCCATGTCGTCGTTGTGGGCGTAGAGGACGTTGATGTTCTTCCCCTCCGCCTTGAGGAACGCCTCCATGACCTCCTTGCCCTTGGCGCGGGTGAAGTCCCCCGTCTGCGAGCGGAGGATCTTGAAGTTCGGCTTGTCCTTGATGATCTCCTCGAACCCCTTCTTGCGATCGATGGCGGGGGCGGAGCCGACCGTGCCCTGCAGCTCGACGATGTTGACGGTGCCCTGCTGGTCCTTCGTCTTCTCGACCAGCCACTTGGCCGCGCGGCGGCCCTCCTCGACGAAGTCCGACCCCATGAAGGTGACCCAGAGGCTGTCGTCCTTCGTGTCCACGGCGCGATCGGTCAAGATGACCGGGATCTTGGCCGCCTTGGCCTCGCGCAGGACGGGCTCCCAGCCGGTCTCGACCACGGGCGAGAACGCGATGACGTCCACCTTCTGGGCGATGAACGACCGGATGGCCTTGATCTGGTTCTCCTGCTTCTGCTGCGCGTCGGAGAACTTGAGCTCGATCCCCGCGGCCTTGGCGGCCTCCTCGATCGACTTCGTGTTCGCCGTCCGCCACTCGCTCTCAGCGCCGATCTGCGAGAACCCCAGCGTGATCTTCTTCTTCTCCGACTGACAACCCAACCCACCCAGGATCACCGATAGTCCAGTCAGGACCATCATCGCGACGGCGACAACACGGCTCCTCTTCATGGCGCAGCTCCTTTCCGCTCCATCCTATGCACATCTCGTCCGCGGGACGCGCGCTCTTCGTCGCCCCGCGGTGTCCGGCCTTACTTCTGGCCGTAATACGCGCCCTTGCCGTGCTTCCGCTCGAAGTGCTTGCGCACGAGCGCGTCCGGGAGGCGCGCGGCGCCCGGGTGGATGGCGCGGGTGATGAACGCCATCCGCGCGATCTCCTCGAGCACCGCCGCGTTGTACACCGCCTTGTCGGCGTCCTCTCCCCACGCGAAGGGGGCGTGTCCCGCCACCAGCACCATCGGCGTGTGGAGCGGGTTCCGCTCCGCGAAGCACTCGAGGATCTGCCTGCCGGTCTCGGTCTCGTAGTCGCCCTGCACGGCGTCCGGCCGCATCACCGCGGTGCACGGCACGTCCTCGGCCAGGTGATCGGCGTGGGTCGTCCCGTAGATCGGGATCGGCATGCCCGTCTGCGCCCAGCCGGTCGCGTAGGTCGAGTGGGTGTGGACGATGCCGCCCACCCCGCGGAAGTTCGCGTAGAGGACGATGTGCGTCCGGGTATCCGAGGAAGGTCGGAGTTGGCCCTCGACCACCTTCCCCTCGAGATCGACGACCACCATGTCGTCGATCGACAGCCGGTCGTACGGCACGCCGCTCGGCTTGATGGCCAGGACGCCCCGGTCGCGGTCGAACGCCGAGACGTTGCCGAACGTGTAGATCGCGAGCCCTCGGCGCGGGATCTCCAGGTTCGCCGCCCAGGCGCGCTCTCGCAGCTCTCGGTAGGTCGCGCTCACGTCACATCCCTCAGCGCGACAGCCGGTAGGCGAGGTCGTTCCAGCGCAGCTCGTTCCTCAGCGCGTGGATCTCGGTCCCGACCCCGATGCGGATCAGCTCCACGCCGGCGATCGACGCGAAGTCCTCCAGGTGCTCCATCGTCACGGCGCGGCTGTGCGCGCAATGATGAGCGCCACCCGCGAGGATCCAGGCCTCGCACGCGCGCTTGAAGTCCGGCTTCGGGATCCACACCGCGCGCGCCACGGGCAGGTTCGGCATCTCCTCCTCGGGCGGCACCGCCTCGAGCTCGTTCGCGACCATCCGCATGCGGCCGCCCAGATCGATCATGGACACGTTCACGGCGGGCCCGGTCCCGGAGTCGAAGACCAGCCGGCACGGGTCCGCTTTGCCGCCGATGGAGAGCGGGTGGATCTCCAGCGACGGCCTCCCCGCGGCGATCGTCGGGCAGATCTCGAGCATGTGGGCGCCGAGGACCCGCTCCTTCCCGTCGACGAGGTGATAGGTGTAGTCCTCCATGAACGAGACGCCGCCGCGCAGCCCGGTCGCCATGACCTTCAGCGCGCGGACGAGGCCGCACGACTTCCAGTCGCCCTCGGCGCCGAAGCCGTAGCCGTCGGCCATGAGCCGCTGCACCGCGAGGCCGGGGAGCTGCTTGAGCCCGTGCAGGTCCTCGAAGGTCGTCGTGAACCCGCCGAAGCCGCCCTCCTTCAGGAAGGAGCGCAGCGCGGCCTCCTGCCTCGCCGCGTAGCGCAGATCGTTGCGGCGCGCGCCGCCCTTCCTCAGGGCGGGAGCGACCGAGTACGCCTCGTCGTACTCCGCCACCAGGCGCTCGACCTCGGCCTCGTCCACGTCCGCGATCCGCCCGACGAGGTCGCCCACGCCGTAGCCGTTCACCGACCACCCCAGCTTGACCTGCGCCTCGACGCGGTCCCCGCCGGTGACGGCCACCTCGCGCATGTTCATGCCGCCGAAGCGCGCGATCTTGAGCCGCCGCGCGTCCAGCATCGCGCAGGCCGCGCGCGCCCAGACGTCGAGCTTGGCGAGCACGTCATCGTCCTGCCAGTGCCCGACCACGACCTTCCGCTCGATGCGCAGGCGCGCGCCGATGTACCCGAACTCGCGATCTCCGTGGGCGGACTGGTGCAGGTTCATGAAGTCCATGTCGATGCTCCCCCAGGGGAGCTCGCGCCCGTGCTGCGTGTGCAGGTGAGCGATCGGCTTCTCGAGCCGCGTGAGCCCCGCGATCCACATCTTCGCGGGCGAGAACGTGTGCATCCACGTGATCACGCCGGCGCACCGCGGCGTCGCGTTCGCCTCGCGACAGACGGCGAGGATCGCCTCGGGGCTCTTCAGCGTCGGCTTCCAGACGACCTTGACCGGGAGCTTGCCCGAGGCGTCGAGAAACCCGGCGATCTCCCGCGCGTGCTCGGCGACCTGCTTCAGCGTGTCCTCGCCGTAGAGGTCCTGGCTGCCGGTCAAGAACCAAACCTCGAAGCTCTCCCGAAGATCCTGCATCGCGACACCGCTCATTGCGTCAGCTCCTCTTCCACGAACGATCCGAGCTCGACATAATCCCTGTACAGCGCGTCATAGAGCCTGGCGCGCGCGGGATCCGGTCGATAACGGGCCTCGGTCCCGGAGGACATCGCGCGCTGCGCGTCCTCGATCGTGGCGTGCAGGCCCGCCGCGGTCGCGGCGAACATCGCCGCTCCCAGGGCGACCGGCTGCTCGCCGGCGCGGACCTCGACGGTCATGTCGAGCACGTCCGCGAGGACCTGCATGGTCAAGGGGCTCTTGCGCGCGACCCCTCCGATACCGATGATGCCGTCGATGCGGATCCCCTGCGCGCGGAAGCGCTCGACGATGGCGCGCGAGCCGAACGCGATCGCCTCGACCAGCGCGCGGTAGATCCGCGGCGCGTCGGTGCCCAGATCCAGGCGGGCGATCGCGCCCTGGAGCCGCTGGTCCGCGTCCGGCGTCCTCCGCCCGTTGAACCAGTCGAGCGCGACGACGGAGCTCCGCGACGGCGGGATCTCCGCGGCGGCCTTGTCCAGCGCGGGGATGATCCGGTCCATGATCGCGTCGGCGAGCGCCGCCCGGCGCGGATCGCCGGCCTCCGGGGCGTCCGGCTGGATCGCGAGGAGCGGCCAGCTGAGCAGCTGCTTGAACCACGCGAAGACGTCGCCGAAGGCGGACTGCCCCGCCTCGTAGCCGATCGCGCCGGGGAGGATCGAGCCGTCCACCTGGCCGCAGATCCCGGCGACCAGGACCTCGGGCGCGTCCGTCTTCGGGGCGACGAGCATGTCGCACGTGCTCGTGCCCATCACCTTGAGCAGGTGGTGAGGCTGGATGTCGCCGCCCACCGCGCCCATGTGCGCGTCGAAGGCGCCGACGCCCACGACGACGTCCGCCGGGATGCCGAGCGTCGCGGCCCACGCGGGCGAGATCGTCCCGAAGGGCGCGTCCGCGGTGAAGGTGCGCGAGCCGAGGGTCTCCCTGAGCGCGGGCAAGCGTGGGCTCAGCCTCGCCAGGAAATCGCTCGACGGATACCCGTCGAACTCCGGGTGCCACATGGCCTTGTGGCCCGCGGCGCAGCGGCTCCGCCGGATCCGCCCGAGATCCTCGGTGCCGGTGAGGACCGCCGGGATCCAGTCGCAGTGCTCGAGGAGGGTGACCGCCGCGCGCGCCACCGCCGGGTTGTTCTCGATGACGTGGAGCGCCTTGGCCCAGAACCACTCGGAGGAGTACACGCCCCCCGAGAACTTCGTGTAATCCGGGCCGCCCCAGGTGCGGGCGAGCTCGTTGATCCGCGCCGCCTCGGCCACGGCGGTGTGGTCCTTCCAGAGGATGAACATCGCGTCCGGATCCTCCTCGAAGCCAGGGAGCAGCGAGAGCGGCCGGCCCTTCGCGTCGGCCAGGACCGGCGTCGAGCCGGTGGTGTCGACCGAGATCCCGCGCACGCGCGCGGCCACGTCGCCCCCCGCCTGCTTCAGGGCCGCTCGGATCGACGACTCCATCGCAGCGAGGTAGTCGAGCGGATGCTGGCGGAACCGGTGCTCGCGCGGGTCGCAATAACGACCTTGCGCCCAGCGCGGGTAGGGCGCGACCGCCGCCCCCGCGAGCGCGCCGTCGCGCGCGTCCACGACGACCGAACGGACGGAGTCGGTGCCGAAATCGATCCCGATGACGAAGGTCCCAGTGCTCATGACGACCTGCTCATGGAGAAGCCGAAGTAACGAGTTTCAATGTGAACGTTAACATCTTCGATGTCAACAACAATCGCCTAGCCGCTGCTGCGGGGCTCGGCTCCCGGCACGGGTGAGCTCGTCTGGTCGCCGCGTCGAGCGCGGCGCCGCGATCACTTGAACTGAAAATAATCCAGGTTGAGCAGAGGATCAGAACCGCTACCGGTGAAGCGTAGACAGATATCGTGGACTCCCGGCGGAACCTGAGCCGCGCACTCGACATCCTTCCACGCCTGCCAGCCTCCCGTGGGGCCGACCGCGCACACGCCGACGCGCTCGCCCGGCGTGTCGGTGAACCCCTCGCAGCCGCCCAGCAGCACCTCGATCGAGCCGCCAGCGGTCGAGCCCGAGGACACGCGCGCCTGGAAGGTCTCCACGCCGCCGCCGAAATCGAGCTGCGAGTACCCGATCCAGTCCTTGTCGTTGATCCAGCCCACGGCGACCCCGGCCCGCGCGCCGCCCTCTTGCACGACGTCGACCTCGATGCCGCGCTGGGCGGCCATGGTCTCCGCCTCCATGCGGGCGCGCGCGTTGACGCTCTTCAGCTGAGCCACCCTGCCCTTCGTGGCGGAGACCTGGACGATCTTGCCCTGCGCGTCGTACATCAGGTTGTCGACCGTGATGCTGCGCTGGTAGTTCGAGAAGCCGTCGCGCTTCGCGAGCACGCGGTTGTGGAAGAAGATGTACCAGTTGCCCTGGTACTCGACGATCGAGTGGTGGTTGTTGTCGCCGTTGTTGTCGGCCGGGCTCGGCAGGATGGTCCCTGCGTAGGTGAACCCGGTCATCGGGTTGTCGCTCATCATGTAATCGATGTACGCCGCGTGGCCCGTGAAGTCGGTCGAGTACGAGAAGTAGTATTTCCCGTCGCGCTTGTGCATGAACGACGCCTCGAAGAAGGCCGGCGCCTTGATGGTCGTCGCCGACGCGTCCGCGAGGCTGATCATGTCCCGGCCGAGGCGGATGACGCGAGCGTTGTCGCCCGTGCCGGTCGGACCTCCGCCGAAATAGAGGTACGCCTGGCCGTCATCGTCGATGAAGCACGTGGGGTCGAAGAGCCAGTCCACGTCCCCGACGCCCGGCGTGCTCTTCGAAATGAGCGGCTTGCCCAGCGCTTCCTTGAACGGGCCTCCCGGCGTGTCGGAGACCGCGACCCCGATCCCGCTCCCCGAATCCGGGAAGTACAGGTAGTATTTTTTGTTAGCCTCGCTGTAGCAGGCGTCCGGAGCGTACAGGTACCTGGCCCACGTGTCCGCCGCGGCCAGCGCGACCCCGTGATCCTGCCAGTTCACGAGGTCGTCCGACGAGAAGACGTGGTAGTCGACCATCGAGTAGCCCGACTGGTCGTCCGGGTCGTGGGACGCGTAGATGTACACGCGCCCTTCGAACACGTGCGCCGACGGATCCGCCGTGAAGATGTGGCTCACGATCGGGTTCCGGGCGTACCCGTTCGCCACGCCGGGGGGAGCGCCGCCGGCGCCGCCGCCGCCGCCGCCGCCGGTCGCGTCGACCCCGCCCGTCGTCGCTCCGCCGCCGGTGCCGCCGGTCGTGGAGACGGCGGCGCTGGTCGTCGAGGCGCCGCCGGTGCTGACGGTCGTGCCCTCGGAGGAGCCGCCCTGGCCTCCTCCCGTCGAGGACCCCGGGGTGTCGAGGGGTCCGGCGCAGCTCGGCGCCGAGAAGGCAGCTGCGAGCATCAACGAAGAACGAGCGAGTCTCCTCATGGTCATCGTGGCTCCTGGTCCCACGCCTCGCCCGCCCCTCCCGCGCTCGGCTGGGCTGCGCCCACGACGGCTGGCGGACGGCGTCCGTGCCGAACGGGCCCGGCAGCGGCGGTTCCGGCGCGCGCAGCGGCCCGCTTCGGGGCAAAGCCGAAGGATGAGACGGCATTGTGAACGTTCACATGGCCGAAGTCAATGCCGATCCTGCCCGCGACGGCTGAGCCTGGGATCCGGCGGCGGCTGGCGCATCGCTCCTGGAGCGGCGCGTCAAGCGGGCGGGCGCCGAGCCCTGGTCATGTTCGATGTGGATTCCAATCCGTCCGTTCACGACTAAGCTCCAGCCCCGATGGCTGAGAACTCCCCTCCAGAGCGGCGCGTCAAGCGAGGCGGGCGCCGCGCCGCGGTCATGGTCGATGTGGCCAAGCTCGCCGGCGTCTCGCACCAGACCGTCTCGCGCGTCCTGCACGACAGCCCCCACGTGCACCGCGAGACGCGCGAGCGCGTGCTCGAAGCGATCCGCCAGCTCGACTACCGCCCGAGCTCCGTGGCGCAGGCGCTCGTCACCGGGCGCTCGCGGACGCTGGGCGTGGTCAGCTTCGACACGACGCTCTACGGCCCCGCGTCGACGCTCCTCGGGCTCGAGGAGGCGGCGCACGACGCCGGGTACGGCGTCAGCATCGCCAGTGTCAAGTCCCTCAGCCGCGCGTCGGTGGTGGACGCGGTGAAGCGGCTGTGCGACCAGGGCGCCGACGGCGTCGTGGTCATCGCCCCGCAGCGGTCGGCGGTGGACGCGCTCCGCCACATCACCTCCGACGTGCCGGTGGTCGCCGTCGAGGGTGGGCCGGACGACTCGATCCCGGTGGTCGCCGTCGACCAGCACGGCGGCGCGGCGGCCGCGACCCGCCACCTCCTCGACCTGGGCCACAAGACGGTGTGGCACGTCGCCGGTCCGCCCGACTGGCTCGAGGCCGACCAGCGCATCGACGGCTGGCGTTCGACGCTCGTCGCCGCCGGCGTCGAGCGGCCCCCTCTCCTGCGCGGCGACTGGAGCGCCCGCTCGGGGTACGAGCTCGGCCCGCAGCTGGTGCGCACGCCGGGCATCACCGGCGTGTTCGTGGCCAACGACCAGATGGCGCTCGGCCTGCTCCGCTTTCTCCACGAGGCCGGGCGCGACGTGCCGAAGGACATCAGCATCGTCGGCTTCGACGACATCCCGGAGGCGGCCTACTTCACGCCGCCTCTCACCACCGTAAACCAGGATTTTTCCGCGCTCGGGCGAAGGTGCCTCCACCTCCTGCTCGGTCAGATCGAGAGCGGCCACCGCTCCTATGCGCACGTCGTGGTCGAGACCAAGCTGGTCGTGCGCAAGAGCACGGCCGCGGCCCCCCGGAATCGCTGAGCGCGTACGGGCCTCCGGCGTAGGCCCGCCGGCCCGGTCCTCCACCGGGTCCGGGCGCGGACGCTCCGTCACATTTGTTTTGACATCGGCCATGTGAACGTTCACATTCTCCCCAGGGGTATTCTTTCGCTTTGCCCCGGAGGAGGCGGCCGTGCGTACCGGGCCCTGCGTCCTCGGGATCGAGATCGATCCGCGCGCCGACACCGCTCGCACGGTCGTCGCGCAAGCGATCGCTGACGGTGATCGACGTTGTGCCCAGGTCACGCCGGGCGATGTGCGGTTCGAGGTGCGACCAGCAGCCCTGAGGCAGGATTGCCCGCCGCGGGCTCCCGTGCGTCGTCACTCCCTTACGTTATCGGAGAGCAAGATGAAGAAGCCGTGGTGGCACGAGCGCCGTACTTCAAGAGAGATCGCCGCTGTGTGCACGCTCGCATTCGCGGCCGCGTGCACGGGCACGCTGGGTGACTCGGAGGACGGCGATGGGCCCCCCTCCGTTGGAAGCGACGGACCGTCGACGGGCTCGGCTCCTCCGCCGTTCCAGCCCGCCGCCGGGATGCTGCGCCGTCTGACGAGAACGCAGTTCCGCAACGCGGTGCGCGACGTGTTCGAGGTCGAGGTCGACGTCAACAAGCTCGACTCCGACAGCTGGAACGGTAACTTTGCAGTCATCGGCGCCGCGACCGTCGTGACCTCGGAACGCGGCGTCGAGCAGTACCACACGGCCATCGAGGACGCCGTGAACACGGTGTTCGCGGATTCCGCGAGGCGGGACCGATTCATCGGTTGCGCGCCCACCGGCGCGCAGGACGACGCTTGCGTGCGCGGCTTCATCGAGACGCAGGGGCTCCGAGCGTGGCGCCGCCCGCTCGAGGCCGCGGAGGTCGACCGGCTCGCGGGGGTCGCCGCGACGGCCGCGACCGAGCTCGGCAGCGCCATCGAGGGTGCCCGCTGGGCGACGGTGGCCCTCTTCACGTCGCCGAACTTCCTGTATCGCCCGGAGCTCGGAGCGCCGAGCGCCAGCGGGTCGCTCCGCCTGACGGGCTACGAGATGGCGTCCCGGCTCGCGTTCCTGGTGTGGAACAGCCTGCCGGACAAGGAGCTGCTCGACCAGGCCAAGAGCGGCGTCCTCGAGACGGTGGAGGGGGTCCGTGAGGCGGCGACGCGGCTGCTCGACGCGCCCGCTGGACGCGAGGCCGTCGGCGCGTTCGCCGAGGAGTACATGCGGCTCGAGCGCATCGGCACGCAGGCCAAGGACACGGAGCTATTTCCGGAGTACGGCCCCGCGCTGCAAGAGGCGATGGTCCGCGACATGCGAGGCACCTGGGAGATCCTCGCGTTCGACGATCATGCGAGCGCGCTCGACCTGTTCTCGACCACGAAGGTCGTCGTCAACACGGAGCTCGCCGAGCTCTACGGCCTCGACACGACCGGCCTCAGCTCGAACAAGTTCGAGGTCCGCTCGTTGCCCGCGGACGGCCCGCGCCTCGGGATCCTCGGCAAGGCGGGCTTCCTCTCGCAGTTCGCGAACCAGAAAGAGGGCTCCCCCACCCTGCGCGGCAGGTTCATGAGCGAGGCCCTTCTGTGCAAGACCATCCCGTTGCCCCCCGGCGACGTCGACATCGTGCTCGACGAGCCGACCGCGGATATGCCCCTCACCAAGCGTCAGCGGCTCGAGCGCCACCGGACCGACCCCACCTGCGCCGGTTGCCATGCGTTCATGGACCCCTTGGCCCTGCCGCTCGAGAACTTCGACGCGATCGGCCGCTACCGCACGACCGACCACGGCCTGCCGATCGACCCGAGCGGGTCGTTCGACAAGCAGCCGGTCGCCGACGCGCGCGAGCTCGGCGAGGCCATCGGCTCGAACGACAAGGTCGCGCAATGCCTCGTCCGCAAATTCTACTCGTATGCGGCGGGGCACGAGGAGCGAGACGTCGACGGCAGCGTCGTCAACGAGCTGAGCGCTTCGTTCGAGGCGTCGGGGTTCCAGCTGCGCGAGCTGGTCCTCGACGTCGTGACGAGCAAGGCCTTTTCGTCCGTCGCCCCCCAACGCTAGTCGCACGGTATTCCCCATGACGCTTAAAGCTTTGAATCGACGCACCGTACTCCGGGGCATGCTGGCGACGGGCGCCGCCGTCACCATCCCGCTCCCCCTGCTGGAGATCATGCTGAACCAGAGCGGCACGGCGTACGCTGCGCCGAACTCGCCGGTCTCGCCGCTCTACGTCACCTGGTTCTTCGGGAACGGCACGCTGCCCGGCCGCTGGAAGCCGGCGCGCACGGGCTCCGGCTCGGCCTGGGAGCTCAGCCCCGAGCTCCAGCCGCTCGCCGACCACAAGTCGCACCTCACCGTGATCAGCGGCCTCGAGAACAAGCTCGTCGTGTCCGGCCTCGAGCACCCCACCGGGTCGGCGGGGGCGACGACCGGCGCGCCGCTCGGCGGCAACGCCGTGCGGGCCGCCTCCATCGACCAGATCGTCGCGGATGTCATCTCGGAGGGGGCGCCGTACCGCTCTCTCGAGGTGGGATTGACGCCGGCGACGCCGGGAGGCCCCCAGGACTCGCTGCACACGGTCTCGCACCGGGGGCCGAACTCGCGCAACAACCCGGAGTTCGACCCGAAGGCCGTGTTCAACCGGTTGTTCATGGGCACATCGCCCGCGCCCAGCGATCCGCAAGCGGAGCAGGCCGCGAAGCTCGCGCGGGTCCGGAAGAGCGTGCTCGACTCCGTCCTGGAAGACGGCGCGAGCCTGCAGCAGCGGCTCGGCGCGGCCGACAGGCAACGCGTGGAGCAGCACCTCGACTCGATCCGCGCCATCGAGCGGCGCCTCGAGACGACGGCCCCCGGCGACGGCACGCCGGCGGCGTGCAGCAGCCCGACGGCCCCCGCCGTCGGCAAGGATGTACAGAGCGAGGCGCCCCCGGCGGTGAACACCGCCATGGTCGAGCTCTCGGCGCTCGCGCTCGCTTGCGAGAGGACCCGCGTGCTCTCGTTCATGTTCTCGCTGCCCGCCGCGCACGTCTACTACCGGCACCTCGCGCAGGACATGAACGACGACTTCCACGACACCATCTGTCACGGCGATCCCGGGGATCAATCCAGCCAGCCCCGCGTCGACAAGGGCGTGATCTACACGATGCGCTGCCTCAACGAGTTCTTGACCAAGCTCAAGAATACGCCGCACGGCAGCTCGAACTTGCTCGACAGCTCGCTCGTCTTCGTCACGTCCGACACCGCCTGGGGAAAGACGCACTCGCGGACGGAATGGCCGGTGCTCTTGGCGGGCAAGGCCGGCGGGCGGCTGCGCGGCGACGAGCACCACAACTTCCCCGGCGACAACCTGAGCAAGGCGCTCCTGACGGTCGCCCAGATCATGGGCTCGAAGGCGACCGAGATCGGCATCGACGCCGGCCGGGTCAACTCACCGCTCCAAGGCATCCAGGTCTGAGCGCGGCGCAGCCCGGAGCGGGCGCGCCGCCCGCGCTCGCGAACACGTCACCCCTCATCGCACGGTGTTCCCCATGGCGATCAAAGCCTTGAATCGACGAACCGTACTCCGGGGCATGCTGGCGACGGGCGCCGCCGTCACCATCCCGCTCCCCCTGCTGGAGATCATGCTGAACCAGAGCGGCACGGCGTACGCTGCGCCGAACTCGCCGGTCTCGCCGCTCTACGTCACCTGGTTCTTCGGGAACGGCACGCTGCCCGGCCGCTGGAAGCCGGCGCGCACGGGCTCCGGTTCGGCCTGGGAGCTCAGCCCCGAGCTCCAGCCGCTCGCCGACCACAAGTCGCACCTCACCGTGATCAGCGGCCTCGAGAACAAGCTCGTCGTGTCCGGCCTCGAGCACCCCACCGGGTCGGCGGGGGCGACGACCGGCGCGCCGCTCGGCGGCAACGCCGTGCGGACCGCATCCATCGATCAGATCGTCGCGGACGCCATCTCGGAGGGGGCGCCGTACCGCTCTCTCGAGGTGGGCGTGACGCCGGCGACGCCGAACGGCCCCCAGGACTCGCTGCACACGATCTCGCACCGGGGGCCGAACTCGCGCAACAACCCGGAGTTCGACCCGAAGGCCGTGTTCAACCGGTTGTTCATGGGCACATCGCCCGCGCCCAGCGATCCGCAAGCGGAGCAGGCCGCGAAGCTCGCGCGGGTCCGGAAGAGCGTGCTCGACTCCATTCTGGAAGACGGCGCGAGCCTGCAGCAGCGGCTCGGCGCGGCCGACAGGCAACGCGTGGAGCAGCACCTCGACTCGATCCGCGCCATCGAGCGGCGCCTCGAGACGACGGCCCCCGGCGACGGCACGCCGACGGCGTGCAGCAGCCCGGCGGCCCCCGCCGTCGGCAAGGACATGCAGAGCGAAGCCCCGCCGGCGGTGAACACCGCCATGGTCGAGCTCTCGGCGCTCGCGCTCGCCTGCGAGAGGACCCGCGTGCTCTCGTTCATGTTCTCGCTGCCCGCCGCGCACGTCTACTACCGGCACCTCGCGCAGGACATGAACGACGACTTCCACGACACCATCTGTCACGGCGATCCCGGGGATCAATCCAGCCAGCCCCGCGTCGACAAGGGCGTGATCTACACGATGCGCTGCCTCAACGAGTTCTTGACCAAGCTCAAGAATACGCCGCACGGCAGCTCGAACTTGCTCGACAGCTCGCTCGTCTTCGTCACGTCCGACACCGCTTGGGGAAAGACGCACTCGCGGACGGAATGGCCGGTGCTCTTGGCGGGCAAGGCCGGCGGGCGGCTGCGCGGCGACGAGCACCACAACTTCCCCGGCGACAACCTGAGCAAGGCGCTCCTGACGGTCGCCCAGATCATGGGCTCGAAGGCGACCGAGATCGGCATCGACGCCGGCCGGGTCAACTCACCGCTCCAAGGCATCCAGGTCTGAGCGCGGCGCAGCCCGGGGCGGGCGCGCCGCTCGCCCGCCCGTGACCGCGGGCCCCAGCGCGGCGCCAGCACCGGCGGCGCCGGCTCGGTCGCTCAACGGGCGGCGCGCGGGCGCTCCGTGGGCCGGAGCGCGTGGGCGATGCCGCTCTGCAAGCTGCTCAGCGTGACGATGCCGGAGAGGTCCGCGCCGAGCTCGATCAGGGCCCTCGCCACCTCGGGGCGGATGCCCGTGAGCACAACGCGCGTGCCGAGCATCCGGGCGGCGCGCGCGGTCCGCGTCAGCGCGTCGGCGACGAGCGCGTCGACGGCGCGCACGCCGGTGATGTCGAGGAGCGCGGTGTGGGCGCGCTGGCTGCTGATCCCGGCGAGCAGCGTCTCCATCACCTGCCCCACCCGCGCGCGGTCGAGCGTTCCGACGAGCGGCATGGCCAGGACGCCGTCGGCGAGCGGGATGAGCGGCGTCGAGAGCTCCCGGAGCGTCTCCCGCTGCGCGGCGATGACCTGCTCCTGCAGCGCGGCGCGCTCGGCCTCCGAGCGCCTCAGGTCGGTGTCCTCTCTCACGACGCCGCCGACGCCGACCAGCTCGCCGCGCGCGCCGTGAACCGGGAATTTGACCGTGGAGAAATAGAAATTCTGGCTGCCGTAGTCCAGCACCTCTTCGTACCGCAACGGCCGGCCGCTCGCGAGGACCTCGCGTTCCTTCGCCACGATCGCGTCGGCGACGTTGGGCGGCGTGGCGCCGAACTCATGCTCGTCCTTGCCGAGGAACTCGATGGCGTGCCGCCCGAGCGCGCGCGCATAATGGCGGTTGACGAACACGTACCGCCCCTCCGCGTCCTTGATGAACATGACGTTCGGCGAGTTGTCCACGAGCTGCAGGAGGAGCTGATAGCGCTCGTGCACCAGGTGCTCTCTCCGCCGCGGATCGTCGCCTTCATCCACGATGGCCGCGATCTCCCGGACGTCGCCTCGCTCGTCGCGCAGCACGGCGTAGGTCCACCGGCAGGTGATCGCGTCTCCCTCTCTCGTCCTGCCCGCGCTCGTGGTGGTGGCGAAGAAGCTCTCGCCAGCGTCGTGCTTGAACGCCTGCACCGCCTGGGGCGACACCGGATCCGCGGCCACGAGGTCGGAGAGACGGCGGCCCACGGCCTCGCCCTCGCTCCAACCGAAGAGGCCCTCGGCGCCGTCGCTCCAGCGCGTCACGGTGCCATCCAGGCGCCAGTGGACCAGCGCCGGCACCTGCGTGGCGCCCCGCGCGAACGGCGCGTCGAGGTACGCCGCTGACGCGCTGACCAGCCCTGTCTCGCGCGCGAGCTCACCGCGCAGCGCGGCCAGCTCGTTCTCCAGCTCTTCGACGCGCGCGCGCAGCGCCGCGCTCTCTGCCTTGGGGTCGATGTCGCCGTCGATGTGCGCGGACACCCCACCCCGCGCGGGGCTCCCGTCGAGCTCGCGATACGCGCCCGCCGAGCCCTCTGCGCCCGAGCCGCGGTCTCCTCCGGATCTCCCGTGCGCGTGTCCGCGTCCGCTCGATCCCGACGTGCCCTCGCTCCTGTCGCGGCTCATCCTCGCCCCTCTGCGCGCTGCTCCGAAAGCGCGTCCGTAGTGTAACGGACTTGCAAGTCGAGATCCCACCAAAAATCCGACCAGCCGCCACTCGCAGGCAGCGGGGGCGTCGGTCGATTGGTGTTGACACTCCAAATGTGAGCGTTCACAATCGACCAAAGCGGTATCCTTTTGCTTCGCCTTGGGTGGGTGTCGTGCGCCCGAGGCCCTCGTCGTCCGCTCGATCCCGGCCTCGACTCCGCACGTCCTGCGGTGCGCGCCGCGAGCGGCGGATCGGCGCACCGCAGGTCGCCCGCGGTCGCGCGCCTCCTGGGATCGCGCGATCCTTCGCGATTTCGCGCACGAGCGAGGTCGCGAGCTCCGGTCGGGCTCGAATTGCTCATCGTCGATCGGCCGCCGGCCAGACGTCGCGGGTCAAACCGAAGCCGCGCTCGATGACGGAGGAGACGACACCGTTTCTGGTCTCTGGTGGTTACGCTGTCAGCCACGCTGAAAGAGCTGCTCATTCGTCAGAGCCTGTTGAGGAGACAATGATGACCTCACCGTCTTTTTCGATCACCGGCCGACCGCGCTGGAGGCGGGCGCTCGGCGCGGGGCTCTGCGCTGCGGCGCTCCTCCTCGCGGGGTGCACCGGTTCCCTGGGCGACCCGGATCAGGGCGACGGCGCCTCGCCGGGCGGCGCGGCGGCGGCGCAGGTCGCCGAGCGCAGCATGTTCCCGCGGCTCAGCCACGCGCAGTGGGAGAACACGGTGCGCGATCTCCTGCGCCTCGACGACAGGCCCGGTCTCTCGGCGTCGTTCACGACCGATCCGCTCGGCGGCGTGTTCGACAACAACGAGGCCGCGCTCCTCGTGACCCCGGGGCTCTGGAGCGATTACCAGCGCGCCGCCGAGGAGCTCGCGGCGATGGTGGCCGAAGACAAGGGCAAGCTCGATCGGATCGCGCCCGCGGACCTGCCGGACGAGCCGGAGGCGCGGGCGCTTGCGTTCGTCGAGCGGTTCGGCGAGCGGGCGTTCCGGCGGCCGCTCACGACCGGCGAGCGGGACGCGTACCTCGCGCTGTTCCACCGCGGCGAGGAGCTCTTCGAGGGCGACGATCCGTTCGCCGCCGGCGCGCGCGCGGCGCTCGAGGCGTTTCTGCAGTCACCCCATTTCGTCTACCGGGTCGAGGTCGGCGTCGGGCCGGCGAAGGGCGGGCTCATCCCGCTGAGCGGCCATGAGATCGCGACGAAGCTCGCGTACCTCTTCTGGAACACGATGCCCTCCGACGACCTCCTCGCGGCGGCGAAGGCAGGCGAGCTCTCGACCCCCGAGGCCGTCCGCGCCTACGCCGAGCGCATGCTCGACGACCCGCGCGCCCGCGAGGTCGTCGGCGCGTTCCACCGGCAGCTCTACGATTACGAGCAGTACCACGATCTCAACAAGGATCGGGCGCTCTACCCCGAGTTCGTCCCCGAGATCGGGGACGACATGCAGCGCGAGGCGGAGCTGTTCGTGGAGCACATCGTCTTCGACAAGGAGGGTGGGCTCACCGACCTGCTCACCTCGCGCACCGCGTTCGTGAACGACCACCTCGCCGCGGTCTACGGCGTCGAGGGCGAGTTCTCGGACAAATTCGAGCAGGTGGAGCTCGCCGAGGCGGAGCGCTCGGGGCTGCTCACGCGCCTCGGCTTCCTCGCGTCGAAGGCGACGGCGCGGCAGCCGGACTCGATCCACCGCGGCGTCTTCGTGAACCTCAGGATCCTCTGCGCCGCGTTGCCGCCGCCGCCGGACAACGCGACGGGGCTGCCGCCGGGCGAGCACGCGACCAATCGCGAGCGCGTCGAGGCGCACACGGGCAAGGGGACGTGCGGCGAGGCGTGCCACGGGACATGGATCAACCCGGCCGGGTTCGCCTTCGAGCATTACGACGCGATCGGCAAGTACCGCACGATCGACAACGGCGTGCCGGTCGACGCCGCGGACGCCTACCGGTTCGGCGGCGAGCTGAAGAGCTACGCGGACGCGATCGAGTTCAGCCGGATCCTCGCCGAGAGCGACGAGGCCCACGCGTGCTACGCGCGGCGCTGGATCGAGTTCGCGCAGGGCCGAAGCACGGGCGCGAAGGACCGGCAGTCCATCAAGGAGCTCGGCGAGGCGTCGCGGGGCGGCGCCTCCACCAAAGAGCTCATCCTTCAGGTCGTCTCGTCCGACACCTTCCTCACCCGTGTTCCCGCGGAGGCGCAATGATCAGCCGACGACGTGTGCTTCGAGGCCTGTTTGGCGTAACGGTCGCGCTCCCGTTCCTGGAGACGTTCGCGCCCCGGCGCGCGGCGGCCGGCACGGGCGACGCGCCGCCCTTCGCGATCTTCATGCGCCAGGCGAACGGCGTGGCGCAGGCGGCCGGCGACGAGCCCGAGATGTTCTGGCCCAGCGAGACGGGCCCGCTGTCGAAGGCGTCCCTGGAGCGGGACAGCGACCGGGCGGTCAGCGAGCTCAAGGACTACGCGAGCCAGCTCATCATGGTGCGCGGCGTGGATTTCGCGTTCAAGGCCAACGGATGCGGCCACTCCGGCGGCGGCAACCAGTGCCTCACGGCCGCGCGCGTGTCGGATCAGCCATCGGGCAACGAGTCGCTCGCGATGGGCGAGTCGATCGACAACCGCATCGCGACCGAGCTCAACCCGCCGGGCGTCGAGCCGCTGACGCTCTACGCCGGCAGGATGGGCGGCTACATCAACGAGGTGCTCTCGTACCGCGGGCCGAAGCAGCTCCGCGCCGCCGAGCGCAACCCGATCAACGCGTACAAGAAGCTCTTCGGGCTCGCCGACGTGGGCGCCGAGGCCCAGCAGGCGCTGACCGAGCGCCGCGCCAGCGTCAACGACCTGGTGCGCGGGGAGATGCGGGCGCTCATGAGCCGGAAGGACCTCAGCAAGAGCGATCGCGAGCGGCTAGCGCTCCATTTCGACAGCATCCGCGATCTCGAGGTCGCGCTCGCGTGCAATCTCCCGGCGGAGGCGGTCGCCGAGATGGAGGCGATCTCGCCGAACGTCGGCAGATCCGAGAACGTGGAGACCGTCACGCGCATGCAGATGGACATCATCGCGCTCGCGATGGCGTGCGGCGTGACGCGCGTGGCGACGCTCCAGGTGGGCGACGGCAACGACGGGACCGAGTACACGATCCATGGCGTCCGGCAGAAGAGCTACCACAAGATCTCCCACCGCATCGACAGCGACGGCACCTCCGGTCCGCCGATCGAGGGCGCGCAGGAGCTGCACCACCAGATCGACCGGATCCACGCGCGGATGTTCAAGCACCTGCTCGACAGGCTCTCGTCCTACGAGCTCGGCTCGGGGACGCTCCTCGACCGCGGCGTGGCGGTGTGGCTCAACGACAATGCCGACAAGTTCCACGGGTACCGGAGGGTCCCGTACATCCTCGCCGGCGGCGCCGCGGGCTACCTGAAGACTGGCCAGTTCGTCGACGTCAAGATCACCAACAACAAGCTGCTCAACACGATCGGCGCGGCGGTCGGCTGCAAGAACGGCCAGGGCGGCCCGCTCGACGATTTCGGCGACGAGAGCCTCGAGGGCGGGCTCGTCGATTCGATCCTCGCCTGAGAAAGCACGACATCCGCACGTCCCGGAGACGCCGCGCCCCGGCTGCAGGACCTGCCGCTCGCAGAGCCCGGCCCCACGGCAGCCAGCCTCGTCTCCTTCCGAGGCGGCCTGCGTCCGACCCATCGAACCACGGAGAAGCGTTGATGTATTCGAGAGCGCTCTCGGCGCAGGACTAGAGCGGTTTTCGCCCGTCCCTGGCACATGCGTTACAGAGCGGCGGTCACCCGCACAGGAGACGGGCCCAGATCGGCGTTTTCGGCGCGGAAGCGCACTCCGGTGCGCTGAGCACCGAAAACGTCGAGGTGGGCCCGTATCCGCGGCGGGTGACCGTCGCTCTAGCGGACCCCTCGCAGCAGGCCGAGGCGATACGGGAGCTGCGAGTATTCGCCGCCCGACCTCGGATCGCGGCCTTGATACAGGAACTGGAGATTGCAGGTGTCGATCGTCGCGGTCTCGTCGTTGCCGTCGCGGAGCAGCTCGCCATGGCTGACGTCATCGCTCCAGTCGGCCACGCCCGACGCGTAGGTGACGTTGTTCTGGCCTGCGAACGGCGCGTTCCAGGTGTGCGCGAGCGGGGTCCACGCGCCGTCGAGGCGATCGGCGGTGAACGAGCGATAGAACCTGGCGCCCGTCGGGCCGATGGCCTCGATGAGCGTCAAGTACTTGTCCATGCCCTTGATCTTGTACGTGGAGCTCCCCTCGAACAGGTTGTTGCGATTCGAGTCCTGAAGGGCGACCGAGACAGGACCGAACCCGCTCGGGAAATTGCGCAGGGCGGTCTGGCTGCGGTACATTTTACCGTCGTCGCCGGTGAAGAAGAGGTAGCAGTTGGCGCTGTCGCAGATCACCCAGTAGTCGATGGGCAGGCTGGGCATGCCAGCCGGCGTGGACGCGAAGAAGTTCTGGGGCCTGCTCCACGTCTCCGGGCGGCTCGGGTCGTCGGTCGTGGAGAACTGCGGCGGCTGCGATTGATAGATGAGGTACCACTTGTTCTGCGGCCTGAAGAAGAAGATCTGCGGCGCGCACCGGTAGCCGCTGAACCCAGGCGTGCGATCCATATAGTAGTGCGACGCGGACGCGGCCTGCGGCCAATCGGTGAAGCTCAGGTGCGTCATCTGCCAGTTGCCGGCGGTGTTCGCCGTGGTGGCATAGATGTTGTAGCGATCGTTATGGAAGACGACCGTCGGGTCTTTGATGGACACGATATTGTGAGTCGCGTCCGACTTCGGGCTCACCAGGATGCCGCTCGACTGCCAGCGGAAGGAGGTGGGCAAGCCGCAGCCCCCGCCGTCAGAGCCCCCCGTCCCTCCGCCCGAGGTCACGGGCGTGACCCGGAATTGCTGGTTGGTCCCGCCGTTCGACGCCCACTGGATCACGGCGGTGCCGTCCGCGGTGCCGCGGCCGTAGACGTCCAGGGACTTGCCGCTGTGGCGCGCCGTGAGGCGCACGGCGCCGCCGGTGACGTCCGTGAACGACCACTGCTGGTTCTCCCCGGTCCAGCAGGAGTATTGCTGGACGCGGGCGCCGTCGCTGGTAGCGGCTCCCGCGACGTCCACGCAGCGGTCGCTGCCCACGTTGCGGATGCGATAGTAGCCGCCGCCCGCCGATTCCATGCGGAACTGTTGCCGCGCAGAGCCGTTGCAGGCGGCGATCTGCACGCCGGCGCCGTCAGCGGTGCTGCCTCCGGCCACCTCGACGCACTTTCCGCTCTGCACGCCGACGATCGTGTAGGTCGCCGCGGTGTCGATGGTGACGCTCTCCGCCAGGTCGCCGAAATCGAAGCCCTCTTCGTCGAGCTGCTCGGCGGGACCGCACGCGGTGGCGGCGGCGAACATCGTGGACAGCAAAGATAGTCGAAGTCCGATTCTCATCATCGTCTCCTGTACTCACCAGGGTATGAAGCTGCAAACAAGACACATAGGGCGCCCGGGATCGGCCGCGCGGGCTCGGGCTCACGGGCAGGCTCCGTCGAACCTGCGCCGTGAGGACGAGCCTGCGCGGCGCTCTCCGGGCGCGCGGCTGTCGGGGACGCGCGCGCGGGGGGCGCGCGCGTCGGCGCGGTCAGCGCCCCAGGTAGCCCATGAGCCAGGACATGGCGGGCCGCATCTGGCCGCCGCTGCTCATGAGCCCCGAGTTGGAGAGCCACGTCTGGCCGCTGACGTAGCCCCACAGCGTGATGCCCTTCACGCTCGGATGGTCGTAGAACATGGGGAACTGGCTCTGCATCACGCTGAGCTGCTGCGCGTCGTTCGCCAGGTTGATGTCGTACTCGGTGATGTAGACCGGCAGACCGGTGGCGGCGAGCCGGTCGAGGAAGGTCTTCACGGTGCTGGTCGGCATCGAGAACGCGGCGTGGGCCTGCGCTCCGATGCCGTCGATGGGCGCCCCTGCCGCCCGGATCCGATTGACGATGTTGATCGTGTTCTGGTTGTCGCCGCTGTACTCGATGTTGTTGTAGTCGTTGAGCAGCAGCTTGGCGTTCGGGCAGTACTGCCGCGCCCACTTGAACGCTTGCACGATCCAGTCGTACCCGCTCGCTCCCGCGCCGCCGAGGGCGTTCATGTACACCGGCGTGGTGTGCGGGGGCGGCTCGTTCACGACGTCGATGATGGCGACGTCCGGGTAGCGCTGGCAGAACGCCCGGATCCACTCCTCCACCTCCGCGCGCTGCTCGCTCTGCGACAGACCGGCGAGCCAGCCCGGCTGCTGGGCGCCCCAGATCAGGGTGTGGCCCTTGTAAGGAATGTTGTTCAGGCGCGCGTAATCCCGGACCCGGTCCATGCCGGACCAGTTCATGACGTTGCGCTGGCCCTCGACGGAGCCCCACTTGCCCTCGTTCTCCGGGGAGAGCTGGTTCCAGTATCGGGCCAGATCCGATCGCACCTGCCCGCCGGTCGTGATGTTGCCGACGAACTTGCCTCCACCGGTGCCGGTCCCCGTTCCGCCCGAGCTCACGGGCGTGAGTCGGAATTGCTGGTTCGTCCCGCCGTTCGACGCCCACTGGATCACGGCGGTGCCGTCCGCGGTGCCGCGGCCGTAGACGTCCAGGGACTTGCCGCTGTGGCGCGCCGTGAGGCGGACGGCGCCGCCGGTGACGTCCGCAAACGACCACTGCTGGTTCTCCCCGGTCCAGCAGGAGTATTGCTGGACGCGGGCGCCGTCGGTGGTCGAGGCGTTCGCGACGTCCATGCAGCGGTCGCTGCCCACGTTGCGGATGCGATAGTAGCCGCCGCTCGCCGATTCCATGCGGAACTGTTGCCGCGCAGACCCGTTGCAGGCGGCGATCTGCAAGCCCGCGCCGTCAGCGGTGCTGCCCCCGGCCACCTCGACGCATTTTCCGCTCTGCACGCCGACGATCGTGTAGGTCGCCGCTGCATCGATGGTGACGCTCTCGGCTGCGTCGCCGAAGTCGAAGCCCTCTTCGTCGAGCTGATCGACGGGACCGCACGCGACGAGCGCGAGGGCGGTCAGCAGGGGCCATCGTTCGAATCGCATTCTCATAAGGTTCTCCTGTACTTAAGCGGATAAGGTTGTAGAGCAAAACCGGCTGCTTCGATGCATGAGATCATCGATATAACGTCGCTCGTGAAGGCGGCCGGAAGAGAGCGCCGCGGCGCGCGGTGCGCCGCGGCGCGAGGTCACGGCTGCGTCAGCTCGACGGATTGCACGTCGAGCTGGATGAACTGGCCGATGAACGGCTCGGGCGCCGGCGGCACGCCCTCCACGACCAGATGCTTATAGTTGGCGATCATCGTACGATTCGGATCGTCGCCCAGGAAGGACACGGTGGCTCCGCCGCGGATCGGGATGGTCTTCGTGTGGTCGATGATGAACACGTCGTGCCCCACGGTGGGGTTGTCGTTGAGGTAGTAGACCTCGGGCGGGTCGGACACCGAGAAGCTGTACCTGTTGTACGTCGCGTTGTCGGGCGTGCCGCCCACGCGGAAGTGCATGCCGTCGGGCGTGCCGCCCCGATACGTCTCCGGCTCGACCACGCCCCGGAGCCGGACGGTCACCTGGTAGACCGTGTCGGGCGAGCCGCCGAACGTCCTCTTCTCGTCGACCCGCGTGGACGTCGCGCACTCGTCGCGGTTGCCGGGGTCCTGGTCGCAGGGGATCTCCCAGCGGAAGCCGTCGATGCTGGCGGCCGCCGCGAGCAGGTCTTCGCCGCCGCTGCCGCCGGCTCCCCCGCTGCCGCCAGCGCCGCCGTCGCCGCCGGCGCCGCCGCTGCCGACGGAGCTCGCGCTGGTCGAGGCGGTCGTGCTGGCGCTCGTCGCGGCGCCTCCGCCTGCCCCCCCGACGCCGGTCGAGCTGGAGCTGGAGCTGGAGCTAGCCTGGTCGCCCGACGGCGGGTCGGCGTCGGAGCCACAGGCGACGAGGAGCATGAATGCAGGGACCACGAGTGGAAAAATTCTCATTTTGCACCAGTCCGGCGAGCGCGCCGGTATTGAACGTGGGAATGCCAAACGTCGTCTCGTCGACATCGCGTCTCGTTCGAATGGCCATGCCATGGTCGTGAGCGGCCCGGCGCAGCGCCGCGAGCCGCCTCATGACCGTCTCGACGGGTCTCTCAGGTCGTGATCCCCCTGAGGTCGTCGACGCGGGTCAGCTCGGCGGATGTGCGGAGCGTCGAGCAGATGCTCGCGAACCGACGCGCGCGCGGGTCGCCGTGGAGCCCCCGCGCCCAGCGCTGCTGACCCGCGACCGCGACGTCCGCGAGCTCAACGTGGCTCGCGCCCGTGCCGACCGAGCGTGCTGAACCGGCGCCGAGATCGATCGGCTGACGAAGCTCTCGGCGCGTATGACCACCCCTCCGGAGCGAAGCAAGAGATACGAATGGGTTGTCATGTTAACGCTAACAGAAGCGATGTCAATCCAGATCGACCACCCTGCATCTTCCTCGTAACTGATGCGAGAAGGCTGACAGGGCTCCTCCGGAGCGCCGCGTCAAGAAGAGCGGGCGCTGGCTTCATCCATGCTGCCATGCCTGCCATGCTGCCGCACTCGACAGTACGCCTGGATTTCTCCGCAGCTGAGGCCGCGAACGACACCGATCGAGGGCGACAGGTCACACGCGCGCGGGCCTCGCCTGATGTCCCGCGGCGACCCGCGCCCGCCGCTCTCCACGCCGCGGGCCGGAGGAGCCCCGCCAGCCTCGGCCTTCCCCGGGTCGGAGCATCACCCGCGGCCCGGTCGATCTGTGTTGACTCCGGCCATGTTAGCGTTCACATTGGCCAGGAGAAGTATCCTTCTGCTTCCCCAGGGATGGGTCGTCCGCGCCCGGGGCCCTCGTCATCCGATCGATCTCGGCACCGACTCCGTTCGCGCGGTGGTGTCGGACGCGAGCGCTGGCGAGCTCTTGATGGGCTGCCGCCATGCCGTCCGGAGATGCTCCAGCCGAGCCGCCTCCAGCCGAGCCGCCTACGACATCGACGATACCTGACGAAGCTTCAGGAGACCAGCAAGGATCCGAGAATGGCAACGAACACGACGCTCATCCGACGTAAGGTCCTCACGGCGGCATCGATACTTTGCGGCGTGGCTGCATTCCCGTCCGTCTCGCTGGCGGACAACCCCATCGTTCAGACCATCTATACCCCCGATCCTGCGCCCATGGTCCACGGTGACACGGTGTACCTCTACACCGGCCATGACGAAGACAGCGCCACGGACTGGTTCGGGATGAACGAATGGAGGGTGTACTCCTCCAAGGACATGGTGAACTGGACGGACCACGGTTCGCCGCTGAAATTCAGCGATTTCAGCTGGGCGAAGGGGGACGCGTGGGCTGGCCAGGTCATCCACAGGAACGGGAAGTTCTACTACTACGTGCCTGTGACGAGCCGCTCGCTCAACAGGATGACCATCGGCGTGGCCGTGTCGGACAGCCCTACCGGTCCGTTCAAGGACGCCCTGGGAAAGCCGCTCGTCGCGGCCGACTGCGGCGACATCGATCCGACGGTGCTCATCGACGACGACGGCCAGGCCTATCTGTACTGGGGGAACCCGAGCTCGTGCTACGTCAAGCTGAACGAAGACATGATCTCCTACCAGGGAGGCGTCGTGCACGTGCCCATGACGGCGGCGAGCTTCGGGCAGCGCACCGGGGAAAATGATGGTCGTCATACGACCAAGTACGAAGAAGGTCCCTGGCTCTACAAGCGCGACGGGCTGTACTACCTCGTGTATGCGGCTGGCCCCATCCCTGAATACATCGCCTACTCCACGAGCAGCAGCCCCACCGGCCCGTGGACGTACCGCGGGGTCATCATGCCCACGGAGGGCAGCAGCTTCACCAATCACGCGGGCGTCATCGATTTCAAGGGGAACTCCTACTTCTTCTATCACAACGGCGCCTTGCCGGGCGGCGGAGGCTTTCACCGCTCGGCGGCCGTCGAGAAGTTCACGTTCAACCCCGACGGTACAATCCCGACGATCAGGATGACGAAGGAGGGCCCGCCTGGCGTCGGCAACCTGAATCCGTATGTCATGACGGAGGCTGAGACCATCGCCTGGGAATCCGGTGTCGAGACCGAGCGATGCAGCGAGGGCGGCGTGAACGTCACCTCGATCGACAACGGGGACTTCATCAAGGTGAAGGGCGTCGATTTCGGCACCGGCGCGGTGTCCTTCGACGCGAGGGTGGCCTCGGCGACGGGCGGCGGCAGCATCGAGCTGCGCCTCGACAGCCCGACCGGCACGCTGGTCGGAACCTGCATGGTTCAGGGTACCGGCGGCGCCCAGACCTGGGTGACCACGTCGTGCGCGGTCGACGGCGCGACAGGGATCCACGATCTGTACCTGAAGTTCACCGGCGGGAACGGTCCCCTGTTCAATTTCAACTGGTGGAAATTCACGCCGCTCGACGCCCCGGATCCGGAGCCGACCGGCGTCGGGGGCGGCGGGGGCGGCGGGGGCGGCGGGGGCGGCGGGGGCGCCCCGAGCACGGGTGAAGGGGGAGCCACGGGCAGCGGCGGCTCGGGCGAGGGTGGGAGCGTCAGCAGCGCAGCGACCACCAGCACCGGAGCGACGACGGGCAGCGGAACGGGGGGCGCAGGCGCCGCCCCCGCTGACGGCGGCAGCCACGACGAGGCCGGGTGCGCGTTCCGGGTCAGCTCGGGGTCCAGCTCCCCCGCGGGGGCGCTCGCCGCGTTGATCGCGCTGGGCGCGGTCGCCGCGCGGCGGCGCCGTGCGCGAGGCGCTGGGCGGCGCGGGGCCGCGGGTCGACGCTCCTCGGAGACCGCGTGAGCTCGAGCTGCGCGCGAGATATCACCTGGAAACCGCGAGCGCGTCGGGGGAACTCCGGCTCTGCCATTCAGCGTGCGTGGCATGGAGGAATGCGATGATTCTGGTTGGAATGCAGGATTCGCGGTGTCGATCGCACGAACGGAGCGACGCGGAGCGTCGCGGGCCGCGCCGTTCGACGTGGGCCGCCAGGGCGGCGGCCGTCGCCCTCGTGGCGCTGCTCGGCGGGTGCTCCGATGAGCCGGGCGACACGACGTCGACCGGCTCCGGGACCGGCGGGGGCGCCGCCTCGAGCGTGAGCAGCGGGGACACGACGAGCGGCAGCACGACCAGCGCGAGCACGACGGGCGGCGGCGCGACCAGCGCGAGCGGCGGCGGCGGAGACAACGCGGGCGGCGCCGGGGGCTCGGACGGCGGCGGCGATGCCAGCACAGGCGCCCAGGGCGGAGGCGGCGCGGGGGGCGAAGGCGGCGCGGGCGGCGCGGGCGGCGCGGCCGGGTTCACGCCGTGCCCGACGAACGGGGATCCTTGCAAGATCCTGCCGCTCGGCGACTCCATCACGGACGGGGTCGGGGGGGTGCAAGGCGGCGGCGGCTACCGGATCGAGCTGTTCAAGAAGGCGCGCGCCGCGGGCAAGAACATCACGTTCGTCGGCTCGCTCATCAACGGGCCGACGATGGTCGACGGCGCTGCGTTTCCGCGGAACCACGAGGGGCACAGCGGCTGGAAGATCAACCAGATCGGTGGGCTCGTGCCGACGCCCGCGTTCTCGAGCGGCCCGCACATCGTGCTGCTCATGGTGGGGACCAACGACGTGAACCAGAACGATGACCTCGCCAACGCGCCGCAGCGCCTGGGAGCGGTCCTGGACAAGATCTTCACCGCGGCTCCCGACACGCTCGTGGTCGTGGCGAAGATCATCCCGATCCGCTCCGCCGATCCCAAGGCGGTCGCCTACAACGATGCAGTGGAGGATATCGTCGAGGCCCGGGCGTCCGCAGGGAAGCACGTGGTGCTGGTGGACCAGCACTCCGGGTATCCGCTGTCGGATCTCCCGGACGGCGTACACCCCAACCAGCGCGGCTACGGGCGCATGGCCGACGTCTGGTACGCGGCGATCGGCGACCTCTTGCCGTGAGGCGACGGCGCGCGATCGCCTCCCTGCGAGGCGATCCCCGCGCGCCGCGCCGCCGGACCGCGCCGGTCCACCGACATCGTAGCTTGCGCGGGCGCAGAGGCCCCGGCGCGCGAATCGGTGCTGCTCCAGGAGGAGCACAGCCTAACGCGTCGCGCTGGGCGCCTCCACGCGCCGCGGACGCCGGAAAACTGCTGTATTGTCGTAAACTTGGCGTCCTAGTCAAACGCCCCGATCGCGACAAATTGGTTTGACTCATGAGCGTGTGTGGTCGAAACTAAGCATATTCGGAAGTGAGCAGGGCGCTCGGCAGCACCGCGCGCTCGCCCCCGGAGGATCCTCGCCCGACGGCGAGGTGGCGCTTCGCTGCGGCGACGACACGGTTGTCGTTGCGCGGCTTCGCATCCTAGGGTGTGGAGCATGGGGGGTTTCGGGATGGCGTCCAGTCGAGAGGGGCTTGCCTTCTGTACCGGTTAAGCCCACCTCGCCCCGTGCCGTAGGCAGGTCTCAAACGATGGGCGAGTGAACAGGCGCTCGCGCCGCGGGATAGATTGGGAGGTTTGTTCATGCATCGACCTCGGATTTGGGATCGGATAAAGCGCGCGGCGCCCCCCGCTTCGGGGGAGGGGCAGGCCGCCCGGGAGCGCTCGCCTCGGAGCGCCGCGTGGCGCCGCTCGGCGTGGCTCGCCGCGTGCGCCTCGGCCCTCGTGGCGGCGGCGTGTACGGGCACCCTCGGGAGCAACCCCGACGAACAAGAACCAGGTGGCAGCAGCGGGCGACCCAACGACGGGCGCCCGGACGCGGAGGCGCAGTGCGCGCCGCGGCTCGGGCGCCGCGTCGTGCTGCTCACCGATCTTCAGTTCACGAACTCCGTGCGCACCGTGCTCGGGGACGACGCCGTGCGGGCCGATCTGGCGCCCGACGACAAGACCAAGCCGTTCATGAAGAAGGGGCTGGTCGCCGGCACATCGCTGGTGCGCGGGCGGCTCGACAGCGCCGCTTACGCCGCGGAGACCCTCAAGGGGCGCTTCCAGGAGGTGACGGGCTGCGCGCAGAACGGGGATGACGCGTGCGCGCGCGACTTCCTGGCTCGGTTCGCGGCGCAGGCGTTCCGGAGGCCGATCGGCGAGGCCGAGCTCGCGGACCTGATGGAGGTGTTCGCGCTCGGGAAGGAAGAGAGCTACGAGCGCGGCGTGGTGCTCGCCGTCGAGGCCATCCTCGCGGCGCCCTCCTTCTCCTACCGGACGGAGCTCGGCGAGAAGGACAGCGACGGCGTCGTGCGGCTGACGCCGCACGAGCTCGCCAGCGAGCTCTCGTTCTTCCTCACGGACAGCCAGCCGGACGCGGAGCTGATGGCCGCCGCCGACTCCGGGGCCCTCCGCGACCCGAAGGAGATCGCCCGGCAGACCGAGCGGCTGCTCGCGCTGCCGGAGACGCGGCGCAGCCTGAGCACGACGCTGCTCGCGGCGTGGGGGCTCAGCAACCTGTTCGGCACGATCAAGGACCCTGGGATGTTCCCCGAATACGGTCCCGGGCTCCAGGCGGCCATGTTCCACGAGACCGAGCTGTTCGTGGACGAGACCCTCTGGGAGCGCGGCGCGGACGTCAACGAGCTGCTCACGTCGCGCGAGACGTTCGTCAACGAGCCGCTCGCCAAGGTGTACGGCGTGGAGCACACGGGCGCGGCGGAGGAGTTCTCGCGGGTCACCCTGCCCGAAGGCCAGCGCGCCGGCCTGCTCACGCAGGCGAGCGTCCTCGCGACGCTCTCGCGCACGGACAACACGAGCGTGGTCGCGCGGGGGCTGTTCGTCCGCGGCGCGCTGCTCTGCCTTCCGAAGCTCGCGTCGCCGCCGGAGGAGCTCGCGCAGGCGGTGGCCGACCTGCTCAAGGCCGACATGACCGAGCGCGAGCGCGCCGAGGCGCGCGCGATGAACAGCACCTGCGGCGTGTGCCACCGGGGGATCGACCCGTTCGGCCTGACGCTCGAGAACTACGATCCGCTGGGCCGCTATCGAGACACGCTCGATGGAGAGCCCATCGACTCGGTCATCGAGATGAACGGGCTCCTCGGGCTGTACGAGAGCTACCCGAACGCGGTCGAGTTCATCGGTGTGATGGCGCAAAGGGAGGAGTTCGCCGCGTGCCTGACGCGGCACCTCGTCACCTACAGCACCGACGATGAAGAGCTCAGGCCGGACGACTGCCAGGTCGAGGGCGTGATCAACGCGCTGCCGGTGGGCGAGCGCACCCTGCCGGCCATCGTGAAGGCCGTCGCGACGTCGCGCGCGCTCGCCGAGCGCACGGAGGAGGAGTGACCATGAACCGCCACCTGCCCTATGTCTCGTCCCGCCGCCGCTTCCTCCAGGGCGTCGGCGCCGCCGCGGGGATGTTCGCGATCCTCCGCGGCCTGGAGCGGACCGCGGAGGGCGCGCCGAGCCCGAAGCGGTTCCTCATCGTCCAGCGGCCCGTGGGCACCGTCTACGAGAACTGGTGGCCGCAAGGGAACGGGACCAACTTCACGCTGTCCCGCATCCTGAAGCCGTTCGAGCCGGTGAAGGACAAGATGGTGGTGTTCCGCGACCTGAAGCTGCCGTCCGAGGGGTCGGTCGGCGGCGGCCACGAGCGCGGGACCGTCCTGATGGCGACCGGTACGCGGACCAAGCAGCTCTACCCCGGCAACGGCGGGGACGACCCGATGTCCGAGGCGGCGAGCGTCGACCAGCTGATCCAGAAGCAGTCGGCCGATCTGCAGGGGACGGCGATCGCGTCGCTCCAGCTCTCGTGCGACAAGCGCGCGGACACGCCGGAGGTGTCGACGCGCCACATGTCGTACTCCGGCCCGCGGGCCCCGATGACGCCGTACTACCAGCCGTTCGATGCCTACCAGCGGGTGTTCGGCTCGCTGATGCCCGGCGGGACGACGAACGACAACCTCGAGGCGCTCGCCAGGGCGCGCCGGCAGAAGAAGAGCGTGCTCGACTTCGCGACGCGGGACCTCGGCCGGCTCCACGAGCTCGCGCCGAGCGCGCAGCGCGAGCTCCTGGACGCGCACCTGGAGGCGATCCGCGAGGTGGAGAAGGAGTTCGACGCCGACCCGACCAACCCCGCGTTCTGCGGCATGGAGCAGCCGCCGGAGATCGTCAGCGTCAGCGAGTACATCGACCCTTACAACTCGTCGCACGTCGTGAGAGAGCGCGACGACGAGAAGCACGCGCGCATCGGCGCCCTGCACTTCGCCGTGGTCAAGGCGGCCTTCCGGTGCGACCTGACGCGCGTGGTGACCTTCCAGTGGGCCCCGGGGACCAACCACGTGAGCTTCGGCGACCTGTGGCCGCCGGACTCGAAGATCTTCAAGGTCCACCACACGACGAGCCACGATCCCGACACGCGGGACACGCTGGAGTTCCTCACGCGCGTGGAGGAGTTCTATGCCAACAAGATGGTGGGGTTCCTGCAGGAGCTCGCGGCCGCAAAGGACGTGAACGGCGGATCGCTGCTGGACAACACCCTCGTCCCTTACATCACCGAGGTCGGGACCCGACATCACAACTGGGACAAGATGGCCTGGCTGCTCTTCGGCGGCGCGGGCACCAAGCTGCTCGGCGGGCGCGTGTGGGACAACGGCGGCCGCGGCCTCCGGTCGACCAACGACTACTGGATGGCGTGCGCGGGCGCCTTCGGCCTCCCGAACTTCGTCATCGGGGACTCCGACCTCCACACGACGGCGATCTCGGGGCTGTTCGCGTAGGCGCGAGCGTTCGGGGCGAGCTCTCCCCCTCCCCCTCTCCCCCTCCCCAATCACGCCTCGCGCCGATCACGGGCGCACCGCGAGGTACACCGTGCTCCAGAGCTGCACCGCGTTCGACTCGTCGTGGTGCGCCCGCTCGGCGCCGAACGGGACCCGCCGGTAACGGCCGCCCTCGACGGCCCAGCTCCAGAGCTCCCCGGTGCTCGCCTCCCGCGACGCCTGGATCACCTCCCACAGCGCGCGCCGCGCGCGCTCCAGCGCGCCGCGCGCGGGGGCCGGCAGGTCGCCGCGCGCGAGCTGCCGGTCGAGGCCCGCGGCCAGCATCGCCTGCTGCCACGACCAGGTGACCGTGCCGTGGTAGTGGCCTCTCGTGAACAGCGCCCAGAGCGCCGGATCCGGCGCGAGCGCGGGGTTCGCGACGAGGACGCCGACCGGCGTCCGCAGGCCCGCCGGGAAGGGGCGGAGCAGGCGGCCGGCGATCTCCTCGAGGGCGCCGGGCGGCGGGTCGGTGAACAGGAGGACGAAGCTGTCGTCGGAGTGCATGATGGGGAGGGGCCTGCCCTCCCGGTCGAGCGCGATCGCCGGAAACGAGAGCGGCCCCGAGAGCGACGCGAGCGCGGGCGCCGCGTCCAGGCCCAGCGACGCCGCATAGGCGGCGACGCGCCGCCGCGCCTCCGCCTCCGGCACCTCCACCCGGAAGAACACGCCGGCGTCCCGCCACGCGCGCGCGAGCCGCTCCGCCCGGCCGGCGCCCTCCGCGTCGGCGCCGAGCAGCGGGCTCGCGAGCAGCCGCGCCGACGCGCGGAGCGCGGCCGGGACGAGGGCGGCGTTCACGTCGTACGGGATGCGGCCGAACGCGAGGCCCTCCGCGCTGTCGCGCCACTCGCCGACGGACTCTCCCTCCTTGAGCGAGACGAGCGCCCTCGGATCCCCCGTCTCGGCGAACGGGGCGGCGAGGCGGAGCACGAGCGACACGTTCCGCGCGAGCGCCTGCGCATACGTGTCGCCCGCCGGCGTCCGGCGCGAGAGGAACGCCGCCGCGCGCTCCCGGCCCGGCGCGCTGCCGAGGAGGTACTCGGCGCAGAGCGGCGCGAGGAGGAAGTCGTCGTCGACCATCTTGTAATCGTAGACGGGCTCGCGCAGCGCCTCGGCGCGGCCGGCGGCGAGGTGCAGGAGCGCCGCGTACTCGCCGATCGCCTCCTCGTGCGCGACCTCCCCGGACGGGCTCAGCCGATCGAGGACCGAGCCGATGCCCGCCTCGATCGCGGCCGGCTCCAGCACCGGCAGGAGCATCCTCACCGCGAGCAGCGTGTCGCGGCCAAAGTACGTGAGGAAGCGCCACGACCCGGCCAAGAGCTTCTCCCGGTACGCGAGGAAGGCGAGCGCCTGCCGGTGGCGCGGGTCGTCGGCGGCGCGCTCGGTGACGAGCTCGTCGAGCGGCACCGGCGTGAGCGGCGGCTCGTCCGAGAGCGCCGTCACCCGGACCCGCAGGCCGCTCGGGCCCGCGGTGAGCTCGATCCGGCCGTCCGGCCCCAGCGCGGCCGTCGTGCCGCCCTCCGGCTCGACGAGCAGCTCGAGGTGGTGCTCGCCGTCCCGCGTGGTACGCCGCGCGGCGATCGACGCGCCGCCCGCCTCGACGTCGCCGCGCAGCCAGGCCGGGAGCGGCGCGTCGCGGCCCACGTCGCGCACCGTGCGGATGCTGCCGAGGATCAGCCGATGGACGCGCAGCGCCGGGGCCTCGCTCGCGAGCAGCGCCGAGACGCCGCGCATGCCGCCGGGCCGCTCGACGCCGGAGAGGCCCCCCTCCACCGAGAGCTCGACCGGCGCCGGGAGCGCGTCGAACCACACGGCGATTCCCATGTTGCCCGCCGGAAAAGCGACGATGAGCCGCGGCGACACGCCCGAGCTCGTCAGGACATGAGCAGCGATATGACCATGACGGAAGAAGTGGTTGCGAATCCGGCCTTCCTGGATCTCGAAGGCCAGGGGCTCAGGAGCGGGCGCCGCCGGGGGCGCCTTGCCGTGCGGCGCGCCGGAGGCGCAGGAGGCGGCAAGAAGCGTTGACAAGGTGGTTCTCCTCATGAATCGCCCGGTATTCGTGGGCCGCGTGGGCACCGCGAGACGCTAGCTAGCCAGGGCGCGCCTGCCAAGGACTAAGGATCTTCCTGCGGCCGCTAGCTTACGTCACCGACGCGCTGGCCGTTGTTCACGTGTTTTCATTGAATTATCACGGATTCAGCAGAACGCTCACGACAGCCTCTTCAGGTGACCTCTGCGCGCCCGCATCCGAAAGGGAGGCGATGAGAAAGAAAGGGTTCACACCTTTGTTTCGCTGTGATAACCCATCCGAGACCTCGGTTGTCGATAGTGGGTTCGCAGCAGGCGAGTCGCCTGCCAACCACCATGAGGAAAGGGGGTTCGAGATGGACGAGAGCATCTCCGGCCAGATCGCGGCCGGCAGCAACGTTTCAGAGCACGCGCAGCTCAGCAATCCGCGAGAGGGGCTGATCTATACGTGGGTGGACGGCAGCCTCGGCGTGGCCGATGAGGTCGTGCGCGCGGGGTTCGGCTTGCTCGACGACGTGCGCGTCGAGACGCAGGAGCGGCTCGGCGCCACGCTCGACCTGATCGAGGGTATCCAGCGCAGCGTGCTCCGGGTGGCGCGCAAGGCGCTCGTCCGGACGGACGCGATCAGCGCGCGCGCCCTCACGAGCGGGCAGCACGGCTGGTATGCGCTGCTCGGCACGCTGCGCCGCACGTCGCAGGGCGCGACGGCGCTCGCCTCGGAGACGGCCGTCTCCATCGTGGGCGAGCGCAAGGCGACGCAGCAGCTCATCATACAGCAGTCGTCGTGAGCTGCGCGCTCACGAACTGCCGCTCGACCAGCCGGCGATAGAGGCCGTCCTCGGCGATGAGCGCCGCGTGCGCCCCGCTCTGCACGATCGTACCCCCATCCATCACCAGCACGCGGTCGGCGCCCATCACCGTCGAGAGGCGGTGAGCGATGATCAACGTCGTGCGCCCCTTCATCAGCGCGTCGAGCGCCCCCTTCACGAGGTGCTCGCTCTCCGCGTCGAGCGCGCTCGTCGCCTCGTCGAGCACGAGCAGCCGAGGGTCCTTGAGCATCGCGCGCGCGATCGCCACGCGCTGCTTCTGGCCGCCGGACAGCTGCACCCCGCGCTCGCCGACGAGCGTGCGATACCCCGAGGGGAACCGCTGGATGAACGCGTGCGCGTTCGCCGCGCGCGCCGCCGCCTCGACCTCCGCGTCCGAGGCGTCCTCCCGCCCATAACGGATGTTGTCGGCCACGCTCGCGGCGAAGAGGAGCGGCTCCTGCGCGACGATCCCGACCTGCCGGCGGAGCCAGGTCGGCGAGAGCTCGCGCAGATCGCGCCCGTCGAGGAGAATGCGGCCCTCGTCGGGGTCGTAGAGCCGCAGGAGCAGCGAGGCGATCGTGGATTTGCCCGCCCCGGACGGCCCGACCAGGGCGATGGCCTCTCCGGGGCGAACGGCGATGTCGATGCCCTTGAGCACGGGCACGTCCTTGCGGGTCGGGTAGCTGAACCGCACGCGCTGGAGCTCGAGGCGCCCCTCGACGGCGCTCGGCTGGGCGCCGCCCGCGTCCGCCATGGCCGGCTCGCGGTCGAGGAGGTCGAAGATGCGCTCGGCGGCGCCGGTGGCCTTCATGAAGTCGGCCCAGAGGTCGCTGAGGCCGCCGAGGGCGAAGGCGACGACGATCGTGTAGACGAGGAACGAGGTGAGCCCGCCGAGCGTCATGCGGCCCTCGACGACGAGGTGGCCGCCGTACCAGAGGACGAGCGCGGCGGCGCTGTAGCCGGCGAACGTGACCATGCCCATGAAGCTCGCCGAGGCGCGGATGCGCTTGCTGGCGAGGTCGAACGACTCGGCGACCCGGCCGGAATAGCGCGCCGCCTCGTGCTGCTCGGCGGCGAAGGCCCGGACGGTGCGGATGCCCGAGAGCGCCTCCTCGGCGACCTCGCTGGCGCGCGCGAGCGCGTCCTGCACGCTGCGGGAGAGCCGGCGGACGCGGCGGCCGTAGGCCACCGAGCCGAACGCCACGACGGGGACCACGGCGAGCATCAGGAGGGTGAGCCGCGGGGAGGTGTAGAGGAGGAACGCGACGCCGCCGATCACGGACGCGGCGTAGCGCAGCGCCATCGACACGTTCACGCTGACGGCGCTCTGGAGGACCGTGGTGTCGGAGGCGAGGCGGTTCGTCAGCTCGCCGGTCCTGTGGTCGTCGAAGAACGCCACCTCCTGCCGGAGGAGGTGCTCGAAGAGCTGCGCCCGGAGCCGGGCCACGACGCGCTCGCCGGCGGTCGAGAAGAGGACGTACCGCAGCGCGACGGCGGCGGCCTGCACCACGATGAGGAGCGCGAGCCAGAGCGCGGCGTCGTCGATCGCCTCGACGCCGCTGCCCGGGCCGAGCGCGTCGTCGATGATCTTCCGGATCGCCTGGGGGAGCAGGAGGCTGATGCCGCTGCCCACGCCCAGGAAGAGGGTGCCGAGCGCGAGCTTGCCGAGCTCGGGGCGGGCGAGGCGGAGGAGCCGCCGGAGGTGCGCTCGGCCGGGGCGCCGGCCGGTGTCTGGGCTCTGCATGGGGGGCGCGAGCGTAGCAGGCGGCGCGGAGGCGGCCGCGCCGCGGGCCGGCGGCGTCGCGGGCCGGCGCGCGGCCCGCCGATCAGCGCCGGTCGGCCCGGCGCCCGGACCGCCGCCGCCGCCGGTGGAGCGCGACGGCCAGCGCGAGCGCCGCGGCGCCGAGGCCGAGGACGGCGAGGAGCAGCCCCGTCGCGCCCCAGCGGCGCAGCGGCCCCGGCGCGGCCTGCCCCGGGCCCTCCGCCGGCGGCGCGTCGCCCGCGCCCTTCGGCCGCGCGAGCGGGACGAGCGCGCGCCGCGCGGCTGCCGCCTCGGAGAGCGCGCGGCGGACGCCGGCGGCGTCGAGCGAGGCGCCCGCCGGGATCAGGGCGCGCAGCGCGGCCCTGCCCTCGAAGAACGCGGCGCCCTCGCTGCTCCACGCGGTCGGCGAGGCGTCGAGCGTCTCGTCGAGCGCGGCCGGGATCACGTCCTTCACGATCGCGTCCGCGGCGCCGGGCGACGCCGACCTGGCCAGGGCGATGTAGCCGGCGTCCTGGATGCCGCGGCGCAAGCTCTTCAGGCGCATCGAGGGGAGCACGCCGGCGAAGCCGACGGAGCGGGCGGCGAACCGCCCGCGCTGCGTCCCGGGGTAGAGCAGCATGCCGTCGCCGAGGCAGGCGTCGCCGTCGCGGTTGTGGAAGTTCTCGGCGACCGTGAACGGGTCGACGGGCCCCTTCCCGCCGCGGTTGCCGTCGTGCCAGAACGCCGTCTCCCAGAGGAACCAGCGGCCCACCTCGTGGGTCGCCGCGATCCAGCCGTCGGCCATGAGGCCGGTGAGCGGCGCGTCGATCATGAAGGTGCCGGTCCGCGGCAGCGCGCCGTTGTACACCCAGAGCCGCTTGCCGGCCTCGCGCGCGGCCCGCGCCCACACGGAGTCGAAGCGGTTGGCCGGCGTGAGCACGAGGTCGACGTCCTGCTGCAGCGGGTGCACCTCGCCGCACGAGTGCCCCACGAGGATGCGCGACGACAGGCGCGAGCCGCGGACGAGCCGGCGCCACCCGGGCCCGCGGGGGCTCTCGCACTGCTCGTCGATCGCGTAGAGCATCACGTCGTCCACCGCCGGCGGGAGGCTGTCGGCGACGGCCTCGACGCGGCGGAGCGTCTCCTCCTTCGGGTCGCCGAAGCCGCCGTAGGCGCCGAGCGCCACCGCGGCGGGCGGGACGCCCTGGCCCGGCCCGCGGTAGCCGCGCTCCTTCGTGTAGAGCGAGCCGTCGATGGCCGGCCGCAGCCGCTCGACCTCGGCGGGGCTCCGGACCGACGCGAAGCCGTCGACGTGGTGCTCGTGGAGCAGCTGCCAGAGCTGCTGCTCGACGGCGGGTCCGTCGCCGATCCGCTCGGCGACGCGGTCGATCTCGTAGAAGGCGATGAAGTCGACCGGGCCGTACGGCAGCGTCGCCGGCGCGACGTCGAGCCTCAGATCGAGGGACGCGAGCTCGCCGTGCGAGGCCGAGCGGACCACCACCTTGCCCTCGTGGAGGCCGGGGGCGGCGCCCTCCGGGACGTGGAGGTCGACCCAGACCGCCCTGGTCTCGCGGGCGCCGACCTCGAGCGGATACGGCGCCCAGGGCGGCGCGAGCTCGACCGGGATCAGCGCGTCGGGGAGGAGCCCGAGGTGCCGGTCGTCCGGCGGGCGCGCCGCCGGGCTCCACCCGAGCGACTCCAGGGGTCGCTGGTCGTTGCGCGAGCGCTGCCGGATCTCGACGTAGTGCTCGACGAAGCGGGCGATCGAGATCGCGTCCGCGGGCGCGCCGCCCGGGGCCGGCGGCTGCGCCGCGGCCGGGTCCCTGGCCGGCGCGCCCGCGGCGGCCGCGGGGGCGAGCCCGGAGAGCTCGACCGTGACGCCGCGTACGGGCTCGGCGCCCGCCTCGACGATCACCTGGAAGGCGACGACCTCCGCGCGGAGCGCGCCGAGCCGGATCGGCCCGCCGGGCCGGAAGAGCGCGTTGCCTTCGCCGCGCGAGAGCGGCAGACCGACGTCCTCGCGCCGGACGCGCGTGCCGTCGTCGGCCGCCCAGACGAGCGCGCGATCCGGCTGCGCCTCGCCGGCGGCGGCGCTCGCGGGCATCGCGGCCTGCGACAGCGCGGAGAGCAACGCGGCGGGAAAGAACGTGGGGGATCGCGGCATGGCGCTCGGCTTTCCAGGGAGGAGCGGCCGACGGGATCGGCGGCAGCGCCATGCTAGGGGCTCCGGGCCGCGGTTGACAGCGCGGCCGGGCTCGGGCCATGTCGCGGCGTGGATCTGACGCGAGCCGCACTCCTCGCCGGCGGCGCCGCCGTGGCCGGCGTCATCAACGCGGTCGCCGGGGGCGGCACGCTCGTGTCGTTCCCCGCGGCGATCGCGGCGGGGCTCGCGCCGCTGCCCGCGAACGCGACGAACGCCGTGGCGCTCACGCCCGCGTCGCTCGCGTCGGCGTGGGCGTATCGACGCGAGCTCGCCCGGGACTACCGGGTCCTCGGCGTCCTCTTCCTGCCGTCGCTGCTCGGCGGCGTCGCGGGCTCGGCGCTCCTGCTCGTGACGCCGCAGCGCGTGTTCGACGCGGCGGTGCCCGGGCTCGTGCTCGTCGCGACGCTGCTCCTGCTCTGGCAGAACCTGCGCCCGGCGAAGCCGTCGGAGAAGGGCGGCGCGGCGGAGGAGTTCGCCCTGCCCTCGCGGCCGTGGCTCGTGTTCCTGCTCCAGTTCCTGGTGAGCGTGTACGGCGGCTACTTCGGCGCGGGCATCGGCATCATGATGCTGGCGCTGCTCTCGTCGTTCGGCGGCAACGTGGACATCCACCGGCTGAACGCGATCAAGACCGTGCTCGCGAGCCTGATCAACGGGGTGGCCGCGCTCGCGTTCCTGTTCGCGGGCGCGGTCGATCCGGTCGCCACGCCGATCATGATGGCGGCGGCGGTGGTCGGCTCGCTCGTCGGCGCCGTGGTCGCCCGGCGCATCGCGCCGAGCAAGGTGCGGTGGTTCGTGGTCGCGCTCGGGCTCGTGCTCACGGCCAAGCTCGGGTGGGACCGGTTCGGCCCGCCGGCCTAGCTCCGCCCGGCAGAAGTCCGGCCAGGGATGGCCGGACTTCTGCGCCGCTTCGCGGCGACCTCGGAGGTGGTCCTCGGATTCGTAAACTCAGTGCTGGACGGCTCGCCAAGCCAGGGAGGGAAGGGACACGCGCGGCTCGACGGCCTGCGCCAGCTCGCATCGAAGTATCCCAGGCGAACGGCGTTGCCTGCGAGCCGATCAAGCTCGACTCCTACACGGCCCCGCTCGATTCCCCTGCGCAGCACAACCAGGGCTGTGCGTCCGCGGAGTGTACAAGAACGCTCCCCCGGACGCCTCGCGAGCAGCCCAGTGCATACGGCCCACAGGCACGCCTGGCTCACTGCCAGTATTGATTCGCCAGTGCCGTGCAACCTGGACTGTATCTATCCTTGCAGCACAACACACCATTGGCCGCGTTCGAGTAACCGGGGCCGCAGTTGAGAGGGCAGTTGCCGAGGCTGGCCGTGTCGCACACCCTCTTGACCTGCACGTAACCGGAAGGGCAGCTGCTATCGCCGAGTTTGCATTGCAAGAAGGCGTCCGTATTGGGCGCGCACTGGACCGAGTTGTATGATTTGACGTTCGTAGACGCCAGCGAGCATCTACCGCAGCCAGGGTCGCACGTGGCGCCAACAACATGCCATAGATTGTCACAGGCAAGCTGACCGCCACCACACGTCGAGAAACCGCCGTCTGGATTGGGGCTACAGGTATGGCCCGTGCCCTCACCCGGCGGGCAGCTGCCGCCGCCCCCGATACAATCCGCCGAGCAGAAGTAAGACGAGACGTGAGCGGTGAGACCGCAATTGTTGCCACTCCGGCCGCAACCCGTCCACTCTCCTGGCTCCAAAGCGCTCTCCGCGCTCGCGAGGGACTCCACATCACCAGGCGGCCCTCCCCGCGGGGATGCATCGCAGGCGGCCAGTAACAGCGCCGCGGCCACCGCGAGGCTCAATTTCTTCAGCATAGATGATTCTCCTGGACGCGGGTCATGGGCATCATGGCATTGCTTGCAGGCGATGTGCCACCACCGGGTGTAGAGGCGGCGGCGCGGTGCGGGACGCGACAGCGCCCGCTGGCGCGGCTGGTCGCCATCCTTCGCCTCGTGGCGGACTCGGCCTCAGTCACGGCTGCTCACCTCGCGCGCCCAAGCCGAGGCCGATTCGCGGCCGCTCGGTGACGGCAACCGGCTCCGGAAGCTGCGTCACCCGCGGCCACACACACCAGGAGCCTCGTGAGGCCGCTGAGGAGCGCTCCGCTGCAGAGGACGCTGTCCGCAAAAAGAGACACGACAGATGCCGCGCGCTCGTCCGCTCTCGCAGCGCCGGCGCGCACCGCCTCGTCCGCGGGGACGCCGTCGAACGCGCCATCCCGGGCGCGTCGGCGCGCCTTCTGCCGCGGCGCCATGGCGGCCCTGCTCGCCGCAGGCGCTGCGCGTCGCGGGTTCTGATCGAGCTCCTCGCTCTGTTGTCGCCGCCCCATCGCGACGCCGAACCTACAGCTCCGAGTCTGCCAGACAGGCTTCTCTCGCCGCGGACCGGGTCCGCTGGAGCAGACGGAGCCGGGTCTGACGGGATGCGCGCCGGAGCCCTCGAAGCGAGAGCCCTCGGGGTCGAGTCCCCGCGCGACCTCGGCTCTGTCCGAGGATCCACACCTCGTCTCACGACATCTCCCCTTTTGTCGCGGCGTTTCGGTGCATGCCGCCGCAGAGGATGATCCGCGGCGCGCGGGTTGCATTGAGCGAAGACGGCATCGCCTGGTGATGCCAGTATGATTGGAGGATCCAATGTTCAATAATGCAATCCGTTCGTTTATCGTTTCGACGTCGTTCGTGGTGGTTGCTGCAGCATCGAGCCTCGGCCTCGTGGCGTGCGGCGCCGCGGACGAGGACGAGGGTGACAGGGCTCTGGAGGCCGCGCCGTCGGAGGCCGCCCTCCTGGAGGGCGTCCGCGCCGATGCGGGCTGCGACGCCATCTACGAGTGGGTGACTCGGAACGCAGACCGGCTCCCTACCAGGTACGCTGATGTGACGCGCTACCCCATGACCTACCGGAAGGCGATCGTTTCGACCTTCGACCCCGAGGCGAAGAGCTCCTTCTGGAAGGAGCATTTCCGGCATTACATGGCCGCCCACCCCGAGCTGACGGCCGAACAGGCGGCCTTCATCCAGAAGCTGGGCGCGTCCGCATCCGCCGATTTCTTCAGCCGCTCGCCTGGCGACGCCGCGGCCGAGGCGATCATCGACAACCTGAGCAGGGAGGGCTTGATGCTCTTCGACAAGGACAGCCTCGGCCAGATCATCGCCCAGCTCGGCCCTGATACCGAGGAGAAGGGATCCGTCGGCGGCGCGACGACGTACCTTATGGGGGCCCCGAACTGCGTATGCAGTACAAAGGACGACTGGTGTGGTTCTTCGAACCACTGCCAGTCGGGCTCTTGCAGGTGGTTGCCCAACAGCTGCGGTACCTTCGGCTGGCGTGCTTGCGACGGGCTCTGCTACCCCAATCAGTGAGGTCCCGAGGGCGGTGAAGGGCTCGCCCGCCGGGCCCCCGCGGCCGGCGGCGCGGCCCAGCCTGCCTGGCCCGCCTCGGAGGGCGGCAGGTGAAGCGCGCGCGAGCGACCTCCCTGTCCGAGCGGAGGCCACGCTCGGCCGCGAAATTGAAGTAAGCCCCGGAGATGTGACCCACTGCATACGCGATCGCCCCGCACGGAGAGCCCGACGCGAGCGCCACGCCCAGGAAAGCCGGCCCGCCCGGTCGAGCGCTCCCTCGGGCGGCGGCGCGCAGACGCGCGCGGCCCCACATGGCGCGAGGCCCCGCCGGCGGCACCGGCGGGGACCTCGCGCCGCGGATCATCGCCGCAGCGGGCTCGCGCTCGGCGCCCTTACAGGCCGACGAGCTGGGGCGGGCAGCTGTACGCGTTGCCCATGTGGGTGACGTCGGTCTGCTGTCCGGAGATGCTGTCCCGATCGCCGGAGATGGTATTACCGGCGTTCGTGTTCTCCAGGACCACGTAGTTGCCGCCGAGCTCGTGGCCCTGGTTCTTCATGTCGTTCACGGCCACCTTCTCCGATCATGATGGCGGCGGCGGTGGTCGGCTCGCTGGCGGGCGCCTCGGTCGCCCGGCGCATCGCGCCGAGCAAGGTGCGGTGGTTCGTGGTCGCGCTCGGGCTCGTGCTCACGGCCAAGCTCGGGTGGGACCGGTTCGGCCCGCCGGCCCGGCACGCGCGCCCGGAGCCCCCTGCTCAGACCGTCGAGCGCGGCGTGACGGCGGCGCGGGCCGGCCTCGCGCCGACGAGCATCGGATAGAGGGCCCCCGCGAGCGCGCCGCCGGCGAGCGGGGCGAGCCAGAAGAGCCAGAGCTGCGACAGCGCCCACCCGCCGACGAAGAGGGCAGGGCCGGTCGAGCGCGCCGGGTTCACCGAGACGTTCGTCACCGGGATCCCGATCAGGTGAACGAGCGTGAGCGCGAAGCCGATGGCGATGGGCGCGAACCCGATCGGGGCGCGGAGATCGGTGGCGCCGAGGACCACCACCACGAAGCCGAAGGTCAGCACGATCTCAGCCACGAGGCTCGCGACGAGCGAGTAGCCGCCGGGCGAGTGGGCGCCGTAGCCGTTCGAGGCGAAGCCGTCGCTCACGGCGAACCCGGCGGAGCCGCTGGCGATGACGTAGACGACCCCTGCGGCGACGATGGCGCCGGCGACCTGGGCGAGGATGTACGGCAGGATGTCTCGCGCCGGAAAACGCCCGCCGACCATCATCCCGAGCGTGACGGCGGGGTTGAAGTGAGCGCCCGAGATGTGGCCGACCGCGTACGCCATGGTGAGCATGGCGAGCCCGAACGCGAGCGCCACGCCCGCGAAGCCGATCCCGAGCCCGGGAACCGCGGCCGACAGCACGGCGCTTCCGCAGCCGCCGAGCACGAGCCAGAACGTCCCGAGAAATTCCGCGGCCGTACGCTTGGACAACGACAGTTCCATCTCCCCCTCTCCTGTGGCCGGCTTTCCTTCGTGCGGCGCGAAGCGCGGCCGCCCCCGTCCGCCGAGCCGCCTCGGCGGCGTCGACGAAGCGCAGGCCGCGCGCTCGCCCGGCGCTGCCGCCGAGGCGGCGCTCCACCTGCGCTTCGTCGACGTTGGATGAGCCCAGGCGCGCCGCGTTGCTGCCAGACGGCGCGAGGCCCCCGCCGGGGCTTCCGGCGGGGGCCTCGCGCCGCGCGTCATCGCCGCGGCCGGCTCGCTGGCGCGGGCGGGGTTACAGGCCGACGAGCTGGGGCGGGCAGCTGTACGCGTTGCCCATGTGGGTGACGTCGGTCTGCTCGCCGGACATGCTGTCCCGGTCGCCGGAGATGGTGGTGCCGGCGTTCGTGTTCTCGAGGACCACGTAGTTGCCGCCCAGGTCATGGGCCTGGTTCTTCATGTCGTTCACCGCCCCCTTCTGCAGGTTGGCGTTGCTGGTGAACTTCCCAGAGATGGATCCGCCCTGCTCTCCGACGAGCGTGCCGAGGAACCGGCACCCTTCGGGGGCCGGCTGCTTGGTGACGATGACCTTCTCCGCGCCCGGGTTGAGCTCCACGGCGGCGCAGGCGGGCAGGGTCATGGAGGAGAGGAGGACGAGGGCGAACGCGCGATAGGTCGTGGTCTTCATGTCAAGTACCTTCTGCCGATGGATACGACGCGCAACGGCGCTTCTTCCTCGCGACGCCGCCGGTCGGGCAGGGTTCCGACGCCGGTTCGCGGGCGGCGGGCTGCCTCTGGGAAGGCGGTACCTCACCGGTCCTCGATCCTCCGCAGCCGGTACGCCCGCCCGTCCCACAGCGAGAACGCCCGCTCGCCGCTCACCAGGACGTCGAACCCGTGGCGGGCCGCGAGCCGCGCCACGTCGGCCGCGTCGCGCGCGAGGTCGCCCCGGTACGAGTAGCTCAGGATCGCGAGCTCCCCGCCCGGCCGCAGCACCCGGCGCGCCTCCGCGACGTGCCGATCTACGACCGCCTCGCCCGCCGCCACGAGGTACGGGAACGAGTCGACCGCGTACACGAGATCGAAGCGGGAAGACGGCACGTCGCCGAGATCGGCGCCCGACGAGACCGCGAGCGCGACGTTCGGCAGCCCCGCGCAGCGGCGGCGCGCGGCCTCGATCATCCGCGGCGCGACGTCGAGCCCCCACGCCTCGCGCACCCGCGGCGCGAGCGCCGCCTCGAAGCGGCCGATCCCGCAGCCGATCTGCAGGATCGCGCGGTCCTCCCCGATCGCGCCCCACCGCTCGAGGAGCTCGACCACTTCCCCCGTCGCCCGCTCGAGGAGCGCCGGATCGCCGAGCGAATACGCCGCGACGCTCGCCTCCTCCGAGCGCGCGCAGAGCTCGTCGAACAGCCGCGCGGCGCGCGCCGGCGCGTCCGGCCCGGCGACGCCCGCGTCGCGGTGCGCGCCCAGCATCTCCGCCACCGTCGCGCACGCGGCGCGCCGCTCGTCCAGGCAGCGGCGCAGCGCCTCGAGCCGCGCGGCCGCCTCCCCCGCCGCGGGCCGCGCGGCCTCGATCGCGCGCGCGGCGTCCGCGAGGTCCCCGGCCGCGCCGAGCAGCCGCACCAGGCCGACCTCCGGCGACGCCTCGCCGGCCATCACGGCCGCCACCGCGCCCTCGAGCGCGCCCTGCCCGGCCTCCCGCCCGGCCTCGCGCGCGCGCCGGTGCCGCAGCCGCCGGCGGTACGTCCAGCGGTCGACGGCGCCCCACTCGTACTTGTACGGCTCGCGGCCGCGGAGGAAGTCCACGGTCCGCGCGCCCTCGGCCGCCGCGTGCTCGATCGCGCTGGCGAGCATCACGAGCCCAGGGCTGTACCACGCGAACTCCGGATCGAAGCCGGTGATGTACGACGCCATGCCGCCCCGCTCGGCCAGCCCGTAGAGCGACGCGATCACCCGCCCGTCGAGCCGCAGGCCGAACAGCCGCAGCGCGCCCCGCGCGCACAGCCCCCGCGCGACCGCGCGGTGGAACGGCCGGAGCGCCTCGTCCAGCACCCCGCCCTCCCCGCGCGAGACCCAGCGCGCCCGGTGATTCGCGAACAGCGCGTCGAGCAGCTCGTCCACGCTCGACGCGTCGGCCACGTCGACGCGCAGCGCGCCGGCCTTCGCGAGCCGCTTCCGCGCGCGGCTGACGCGCGCGCGCATCCCCGGCGAGAACAGCTCGTCCGGCCCGGCGCCCTCCGGGATCGCCACCCTCGGACACGCCTCGTGCTTCTCGATCTCGTCCGACCAGCCAGCGGGCGCCTCGGCCGCGAACAGGGGCGACGACCCGCGCAGGTCGTGGAGATCCGCGACGTCCCAGGCGTCCGCGCGCTCGTCGAGGTACGCGAGCACCGCCTCCGCGACCGCGCGCTCGTACCCGGGCGCGGCCAGGACGTCGTTGTAGTCGGTGAGCCCGGCGCCGAGCAGCGCGACGAGGCGCTCGCCGCGGTAGTGGTGGATCGCGAGGGGCGCGAGGCCGACCAGCCCCTGCTCCGACCGGAACGCCAGGGCCAGCACCTCCTCGGGCCCGAGCTCGCGGCACCACGGGATCAGCCACTCCGGCCGCTGGAACACCGTCGCCGCCGGGCATCGTTCCCACAGCGCGCTCCACGGCTCCCGCAGCGCCTCGAGCGCCTCGCGGCGGTTCAGCACCTCAACGTCGAGTCGTTCGCTCACCTGGCCTCCGGGAGGCGGGCTCTCCTCGGAGAGCGCCGCCCGAAGGCGCTCCGCCGGGCTCCCGGCCCCTCTCGGCGCCGTATCCTCGCAGAGGCGAGCGGCCGCGCAACCGCCGCGCGCTAGCCCGGAGGCGGCGCGGCGAGCACGCGATAGAGGCTGCCGTCCGCGGCCTCGACGGCGAGCTCGACGCCCGGGCACGGGAGCGAGGCGCCCCGCGGCACGATCACCCAGCGCGGCGCCGGCGCGCTCGCGAGGATCGGCGCGAGCGCGCCGCACGAGAGGGCGCCCGCCCCCGCGTAGAGCCCGGAGAGGAGCCGGAGGCGGCGGTCCCACTCGAGCACCTCGCGGTCCGCGTACGGGTGCGACTTCCAGTCCGCGAAGATCGCCGCGGGCGCGTTGAGGCGCAGGTGCTCCCAGGACGGGGGGCTGACGATCACGTCCGTCGCCGCCCCCCGGCGCCGCGCTTCGCGGGCGAGCGCGACGCCCGGCTCCTCGCGCGGCCGCATGCGGTGCAGCCCCTGGCGCACGGCGACGGCCGTCGCGATCACCCACACGCCCGCGGCGATGCCCGGCAGGACGCGCCGCGCTGGGCGGCGCATCACGCGGCCGAGGAGCGCCGTGAACAGCACGGCGGTGGAGAGCGGCACGAGCCAGGTGGAGATCCGCCACGGGAAGGCGAGCCGCAGCGTGTACAGCTGCGGAAAGGCGGCGGCCGCGAGCGTGCCGAGCACGCAGACGCCCGCGTACGCGCCGAGCAGCGCCTTGCCGGACCGCCGCGCGATCAGGAGGGCCGCCGCGACGATCAGCGCGCACAGGACGGCCCCGAGATCGAACCAGAGCTGCGGGCTCGTGTGGTGCGGGATGCGCTCGTCGGCGAGGATCCTCTGCGCGGCGCGGAACGTCGCGGGGTCGGAGGGGGCGAACCGCGTCGCCGTCCAGAGGAGCGGGGGCGCGAGCACGGCCCCGGCGAGCGCGGCCGCGACCGCCTTGCGCCGCCACGGGGCGCCGCGGTCGAGCGCGAGCGCCGCGCCGACGAGGAGCAGCACGGAAGGGATGTACGTGGGGTGCATGACCGCCGCCAGCGCGGCGATGGCCGCGCCGGCGCGCGGGCGCCCGCGGAGCAGCAGGGCGAGGCCCACGAGGAGCAGCGCGCCGAAATTCGCCGGCTGGAGGAAGTTGCGGAGCACCTGCTGGTCGGCGACCCCCGCGAAGCCGTATTGAGCGCGAGGGCTGGCGAGCCACGCGACCGCGAGCGCGCAGGCGACGACCCACCGCGGGGCGCGCGGCGCGCCGTCGGGCACGAGCGCCTCGGCCGCGAGGACGATCGCCGCGAGGCACGCGGCGGTGAGGATCGCGTTCAGCGCCGGCAGGACGCCGGGGCCGGCGAGCGCGAGCAGCGGGGCCACGAGCCCCGTGAAGAACGGCGTGGGATCCGCCGTGTGCGCGAACCAGTCGGCCGCGAGCTCCGGGTAGGCGCCGGAGCTCCGCGCCGCGTGCACGAGGTACGTGTTCTGGTTGGACACGAACGAGCGCGACATCGACGCGACCGCCCCGAAGACGGCGCACGGCGCGAGCCACGACCACGCGCGCCCCGCGGCGTCGTCTTCCGCGCGGGGCGCGTCCTCCGGATCGGGCGCTGGTTCGGCCGCGGGTCGCTTTACCTTGGTGGCCGGCAGCACGGAGGCCGCGAACCTACCACGGCCGCGCGCTCAGGTGTGCCCGAGCACCGGGTGCGGCCGGTACGGCTCGGCGAGCGCGCGCAGCTCGTCGGCGTCGAGCTCGAGCTCCACGGCCTTGGCCGTGTCGTTGAGGTGCGACAGCTTGGTCGCCCCGATGATCGGCGCGGTGACGCCGGGCTGCTGGAGGAGCCACGCGAGCGCCACCTGGGCGTTCGGGACGCCCCGCTTCGCGGCGATCTCGGTCACCTTCTCGACGACGGCGAAGTCCGAGTCCTGGAAGTAGAGCCGCTGCGCGAACTCGTCCGACTTGGCGCGGACGGTCTCCCCCTTGCCGTCCTTGCTCCGGTTGCCCACGAGGAACCCGCGCGCGAGGGGGCTCCAGGGGATGACCCCGATCCCCTCGGACCTGCAGAGCGGGATCACCTCGCGCTCCTCCTCTCGGTAGACGAGGTTGTAATGGTTCTGCATCGCCACGAACCGGCCGCGCTGGTTCGGGTCGTCGCCCATGGGGCAGTGAACCTTGGTGGCGATCACCAGCCGATCGCGGGAGGGGCCGAGATCCTTGAGCGCGCGGCCGAGCACCGACTCGCTCTCGCCGAGCGAGTAGACGTCGGCGGTGTCGAAGAAGTTGATGCCGAGATCCAGCGCCAGGCCGGCGCCTGCTCCTCCGTGCCGCGTGCCGCGTTCCCGCTCAGCCGCCCGCGCGCGCGACGGCGAAGATCAGGTGACGTCGCAGCCGGATCCCCTCCGGCGCGCGGCGGCGCTCGAGCTCGGCCTCGAGCGCCGCCTTGACCCGCGCGGCGTCCTCCGGGGCCAGGTTGGACAGGAAGTTGCCGAACGAGCTGGCCAGGTTGAACGCGATCACGTCGTCCGTGGCCGCGAAGTGATCCGTGAAGGTGCGGATCTGGAGCTTCGGATCCTCGAAGCCGACGCGCAGGAGGGTGCCCTTCAGGTCGTCGGAGGTCACCTTGTAGGTGGTGTTGCCGAGCGTCTCCGCGGTGCCGGTCAGGCCGAGCGACGACAGCACGCCATCGAGCACCCCTTCGAACTCGTGCGGGCGCTCCTTGGCCGCAGAGCTGATGCCGATGCGCCCTCCCCGCTTGAGCACGCGGCGCGCCTCGCGCAGCGGGCCGAGCTTCTCGGGCAGCCAGTGGAGCACGCTGTTCAGGAACACGACATCGAAGCTCCCGGCGGCGAACTGCGAGAGATCCTCGGCCTGACCGACGCTGGCGCGGAAGTTCGGCCGGCGCTTCTTGTTCGCCAGCTCGACGCGGAGCGGCAGCGGATCGACGCCGGCCACCTCGCCGGACGGGCCGACCAGCTCGGCGACATGCGCCCCGAGCCGACCGGTCCCGCACCCGACGTCGAGGACGCGCTCGCCCGGGGAAATCTGGAGATCTTCGATGAGCAGCTTTCCGTGGTTGAACTGCCGATCGCTGACGCGATCGTACGTCTCGGCCAGGACAGCTGAATCGAGCGCAAGGCTGACCATCGTGGCTCCTTGGGAGAGGAGGTGAAAAATGGGCGAAAGGCGGCTCCGAACCGGGAGATCTCGCCGATCGCCACGTGTCTGTTATCGAGGACAATAGTCCGCGATAGCGGACCGAGCAAGCGCGATCTCGGTCGCAGCGCGCGACGGCGGCGATGCGTCCGAGGCGCGCCGCCCGCGAGGGTGGCGCGCCCGTCGACGACGCGCGCGCAGCGACGCGGGCGCCGCGGCGCCCGGGCCGGGGTTCTCTGTCACGGGCGAGCGTGATAGGGTGCGTGCCTGCACTTGGACGGACGAGGGTTGACTCATGAGCTGGGTAGATCAGTATCGCGCATTGGCTCGTTACAACCTGTGGATGAACGACAAGCTCTATGCGCTTGTCGGCAAGCTCGACGACGCGGAGCGCAAGCGCGATCGCGGCGCCTTCTTCAGGTCGATCCACGGCACGTTGAACCACATCCTGCTCGCCGATCGCAGGTGGATGGGGCGCTTCACCGGCGACGAGGAGCGGTTCGCCGTGCGCGACGCGAGCGGCAAGGCCATCGAGATCACCTCGCTGTCGCAGGAGCTCTACGCGGACTTCGACGATCTCTCCCGCGAGCGCGCCAGGACGGACGCGGACATCCTCGCCTGGGTCCACGCCATCGATGAGCAGGCGCTCTCGGGCGACCTGACCTTCACGCGGGGCGGCACGGTGTTGACCCAGCCGCTCTGGTGGACCGTGGGCCATTTCTTCAATCATCAGACCCATCACCGCGGCCAGGTGACCACCCTGCTCACGCAGATGGGAATCGACCCCGGCGTGACGGATCTCTTCGCGATGCAGGTGGAGGAGAAGTCCGCGCCCTGACGCGCGCGGCGCCTCGCGCCGAGCGCCGTGGCGGAGCCCTGGGGAGGCCGGCGAGGCCGCCGCCGGGTCACCGGGCGGCGCGCCGCCTCGTGTCCTGTCGCGCCTGGCTCGCCGCCTTGGCCTCGGCGAGGGGGTTGCGCGCCTCGGCGGCGCGCAGCCGCTCGAAGCGCTCGATCAGGGCGCGATCGCCGCTCTGCCGCAGCGCCCTCGCCAGCACCACGCTCTTGGCGAGCCGGATGAACCGCAGCCGGTGCGCCGACGTCACGTCCTCCACGTCGCTCCGGCCCGCGCCCGGCCCGAACTCGCGGTCGTACGCCGCCCGCAGCCGGTGCTCGCCGCGGAGGCCGAGCGCGTCCGACAGGCCCTCGAGGGCGGCCCGCTCGGCCGGGCTCGACCATGAGAGGACCCTGGCATAGGGCGTCGCCATGGTCTCGTGATCGGGCTTGTTCACGAAGCGGCGGAGGAACACATCGGACGTCGCGACCGGCACGTCGCCGGTCGCCTGGTGGAGGAGGGCGTACGCGAACGCCTCGTTCATCCCCACGAACCGGTTCTGGTCGAAATCGGCGCCGACGACGCGGTTGCCGAGGCGATCGACGCCGGAGAGGGCGGCGAAGAAGTAGCTGCTGAAGTCGGTGTAATCCGCCTCGTTGATCTCGGGCGTGCAGCCCGACGCGGGGCGGTCCCGGGTCGCCGCGAAGAACCCCACGACGTCGCGCTCGACGAGCTCGCCGTCGGGCCGGCCGCCCTCGAAGAGGAGGTTCGCGAAGGCGCCGGAGAAGCACTGGGCCATGACGAGGACCACGGGCGTGTCGTCGGGCAGCTCCTCCATGCGGGCGGCGAGGTCGCGCACGGACAGCCCCCCGCCGCCCCAGAGGTCGAACACGTTGTTGTCGAGATCGCGCCGCGGATCTGGGCTCCCGTGGCCGGCGAAGTACAGGAGCAGCGGGTCGGCCGGGCGCGCGCGGACGAACTTGCGCCAGGTCGCGTCGAACCCGCGGCGGGTCGTCGCGCCGTCGATGCGCGGCAGCCTGGGCGCGCGGTAGCGCATGCGGAGGCCGTCGAGGAACTGCACGCTCCGCGTGCCCCGGCTCCCGTCGGCGAAGAGGACGCGGCGCTCCACCGTGGCCGGGAGCAGCGACTGGAAGTACCGGACGTGGCCTTCGATGGCCACCTGGTTCATGGGCGGCCGCGGGCCGCCGCCGACCACGAGGGCGCGCCAGGCCGCGGGCTCGGGCTCGGGCGCGACCGGGGGAGCCTCCGGCGCCTCCGGCGCGGCCGGCGGGGCATGCGCGGGCTGCGGGGCGCGCGCGGCCGGCGGGGCATGCGCGGGCTGCGGGGCGCGCGCGGCCGGCGGGGCATGCGCGGGCTGCGGGGCGCGCGCGGCAGGCTGGGCCGGCGCAGGCCGACGCGAGCGCGCCGACGGCCGCGCGGGCCGCGGCGCGCCCGTGGCGGAAGCAGCCGCAGGAGGTCGAGGCTCGCGCGCGGCCGCCGGCGTCGCGGTCGCCGTGGTCACGGCGAGCACAGCGGCTCGGAGGAGCAGATGGTACGCGGCGGTCACGTGCTCGGCCTCGGCAGCGCGGCCTGCGCCGCTCGATGCTAGGTAGCACCCGCCCGGCGCTCGCGCAGCGGGTAGACGCGCTGGCGCGCTGCGGCGTGGGCCTCCCTCGTCCCTTCGGCGCGCCGGGCGCCTACTTGGCCAGCTTCATCACGAAGCCGCTCTCATCGGTCCAGTAGATGCTGGTGCCGTCGACCGCCAGGTCGTTCGGCGATACGCCCGAGATCACCACGACCGCCTCGCCGCCGTCGACAGGCACCCTCTTGATCTCGCCGTCGGCCACGTTGACCCAGTACACGTGGGTCCCGTCCGCCGCGATGAAGAACGGGGACGCCTGGCCCGTGGCGAGCGCCACCGGCGTGCCCCCCGCCTTCGGCACCTTGTTCACGGAGCCCACGCTCGGCCCCTCGCCCGGGGTCGTCCAGTACACGGTGGTCTCGTCGAGCGCGACCTCGTGCGACTCGAAGTATCCGGTCGCGAGGATCACGTCCTCGCCCCCCCCGATCGGCACCTTCCGGATGGTGCTCGCGTCCGCGTTGGTCCAGTAGACGTGGGTGTCGTCGATCTCGAGGCGGCGGGAGCCGCTGCCCACGGCGAGCTGCACCGCCTCCCCTCCCCCGATCGGGACCCGCTTCACCGCGCTGTCGTCGCCCACATAGATGCTCGTCGAGTCCAGCGCGAGGCCCATCGGGAGGTTCAGCCCGGTCGCGAGCTGCACGGGCTCGCCGCCTTCGAGCGGCGCCCTGTAGACGGTGCCGAGCTCGGCGCAGGTCCAGGTCGCGTCCGTCGCGCTCACCTCGATCCCGAACGACGGGCAGCTCTCTGCGATCGTGACCGCCTCGCCGCCGTCGATGGGCGCGCTCATGATCTCGTCCGTATCCCGGTGCGTCCAGTAGACGTGGGTCGTGTCCACCGCGACGGCGAGGGGAGCGCCGGCCGCCGCCGCGAGCACGACCGGCTGGCACGCGGCGTCGCTGCACAGCCCACCCTGACAGCCATGGCCGCAAGCGCCGCAGTGCAGCCCATCGCTGCTCAGATCGGCGCACGCGCCCTCGCAGCACGACTCCCCTGCTGCGCAGGCGTCGCCGCACGCGCCGCAATTCGCCGGGTCGGAGCCCGTGTCGACGCACGCGCCGGAGCAGCCTGTCCCTCCCGGGCAGCTGCCGCCGGACGCCGAGGAGCTCGCCGCGCCGCCCTCGCCGCCGGCCCCGCCGCTCGCCGCTCCGCTGCCGCCGGCGCCGCCGCTGCCCGTCGCGCCGGGGGCGTCGATCTCCAGCACGCACCCGAGCGCGAGCACCGCCGCGCTCGACGCGAGCGCGGCGCGCGCGGCCCCCGCAGCCCATCCCCGGCGCCCGCGGCGCAGCGGGCGCGCGCCCCTCGCCGAGGGCGTCTCCTGTCGTTCGCCTGAGTGCGTTTTCATAGAACTCCGCGCATCGCGCAGCCTCCCACCGAGCAGCTAAAACCTTGCCGGCGAGCTGGTCAAGCGCCGTACCCGCGAACACTCGACATCTGCGCCCGACCCTACATAGCGGACGGAACCACCCCCTTTTTCATGATTCATGATCATCCCATCGGATCGGCAGCATTTCGCCGCAGTCGAGGCAGATTGCCTCGTCGCGCCCGAGCTCGGCCACGGCAGAGCTCCCTTCCTTTTCGGCTCGGTCTCGTCACGATAACGCCGGGCTCGCACGCGCGACACGGGCGACGGCGGGACGGGCTCGTACCGCGCCGCGCGTACGCGCCGCTCCAGGCCGCCCACGGCTGAGCCCGTCCATCACCCGCGCGGATCTTCTCATGGTCCTCTGGCACGCAGGTTGCCGTCCTCGAGCCAAATCGACGTACGAGCACAGGAGAGAGACCATGTCGGCCAATTCATCGAAGATGACCATCGATCACGACGAGATCCGCCAGTGGGCCGAATCGCGCGGAGGCCGCCCGGCGACGGTGAAGAGCACCGAGAAGAAGGGTGAGCCCGGCATCCTCCGCATCGATTTCCCCGGCTACAGCGGGGAGGGCTCGCTCGAGGAGATCTCGTGGGACGACTTCTTCGCCAAGTTCGAGGAGTCGAACCTCGCCTTCGTGTACCAGGAGAAGACGGCGGACGGGCAGACGAGCAACTTCTCCAAGCTGGTGAGCCGTCCGGAGGACATGGTCCAGAAGGGCAAATCCACGTCCGGCGCCGCGAAGGGCGGCAGCAAGGCGAAGTCGAGCGGCGCGAAGGGCGGGAGCGGCGGCGGCGAGCTGGACGTCGAGATCGAGGTCCAGATGGATCTCGACAAGGAGCCCGGCGGCGCCGAGCAGCGGCCTCGCGGAAAGCAGCCCCGCGGAAAGGGCGCCGAGGACGACCACTCGTCCCACATGACGGTCGACCACGACGAGATCCGCGCGTGGGTCGAGGCGCGCGGCGGCCGCCCGGCGACGGTCACGCGGACCGAGAAGAACGGGGAGCCCGGCGTCCTCCGGATCGATTTCCCGGGGTTCAGCGGGGAGGACACGCTCGAGGAGATCTCGTGGGACGACTTCTTCGCCAAGTTCGAGGAGTCGAACCTCGCCTTCGTGTACCAGGAGGCCAAGGCGAACGGCGAGCCGAGCTACTTCTCGAAGCTGGTGAGCCGCCCGGACGACATGGGCGGCAAGCAGGCGAAGCAGGGCAAGTCGAAGTCCAAGAAGGCGGCCTGAGCCCGGAGATCGGGTGAGGGAGCTCAGCGCCGGCGCGCCGGCGCGCTCGGCGTGACGTCGGGCGCGGCCGGCGCGCCGCGCGCGTGCTTGCGCTGCCACGCGGCGCCGTGCGCGAGCAGCGCGTCCCGGAGCGCCGCGGGCCCGCCCTGGAGGTCGACGCCGCGCCGGTGGACGACGTAGAAGACCTTGCGCGGCAGCTCGGGCAGCGGGCGCACGACGAGGCCGCGCGGGAGGCGGCAGCAGGCGTTGACCACGGCGATGCCGACGCCGAGCCGGACGAAGTGGAGCATCAGCTCCCAGCCGTTCGCCTCGACCGCCGGCTCCCAGCGGACGCCCGCCGAGAGCAGCGCCTGCGCCAGCGCGGCCCGGTGCGGCCGCCCGGGGGCGGGGACCACGAGCCGCGCCCCCTCGAGATCGCGCAGGTGGACGCGGCGCTTGCGGGCGAGCGGGTGCGCCTCGGGGACGACGAGGACCTGCTCGACCTCGGTGAGGCGGTCGGCGGCGAGCCCGTCCGGCGCGCCCTCGAGCGGCGCGACGCCGAGGTGCGCCTCGCCCGCGACGACGGCGTCGAGCGTGGCCTCGCGGTCGCGCGTGAGCAGGCGGAGCGGGGCGACGGCGCGCGCGGTGAAGGCGCGGATCCCCTCGCCGAGCAGGTACAGGTACGAGCCCTCGCCGGCGCAGAGCACGACCGGCTCCCGGCTCTCGCCGTGGCGAAGGACGTCGAGGAACGAGCGCGTCCGCTCGCCCACCTCGCGCCCGAAGGCGGCGACGCGCCTCCCGTCGGCGGTGAGCTCGAGCCGCTGCCCGCGCCGCTGGTAGAGCGTGACGCCGAGCGCCTCGCCGAGCTTGCCGATCTGGGCGTGGAGCGCCGGCTGCGAGACGTGCAGCGCCCGCGCCGCGCGGGTGAAGTTGAGGTGCTCGGAGAAGACCACGAAGGCGCCGAGCCAGTCGAGGTTGAGCATGCCGGGACGCTATCGCGAAACGCGATAGCGTATCCAGAAATACTTCTTCCGCGCGATAGCGGGGTGTCTATGCTTCTCCGCGTCCGACGTTCGAAAGGATGGAGCTTGACGATGGGCCGCGATCGCTTGACCGACATGAGCAAGAAGCTCTCCTGGCTGCTCCGCCACGGGGCGCCCTCGATAGGCGTCGCCATGGACGAGGCGGGCTGGGTGGCCGTGGACGACGTGCTGCGGGCGCTGGGGATACCGCGCTCGCTGCTCGGCGCCGTTGTGGAGACCAACACGAAGAACCGCCTCGAGATCCGGGGCGACCGGGTGCGCGCCTCGCAGGGGCACTCGCGCGAGGGGATGCCGGTGACGCTCGCCGGCCTGGAGGCGTCCTGGGAGGAGGTGCACGGCGACGCGTCGATCTGGCACGGCACCAGCGTGGACGCGGTCCGGAGCATCGCCCGCGAGGGGATCCGGCCGGCGGCGCGCACGCACGTGCACTGCACCGACGCGCCGGCCAGCGCGGTGGGCAAGCGCGCGAACGTCGACGTGATGCTCGAGATCAGCCCCGCGCGGCTCCGGGCGCGCGGCGTGCGCGTGTTCCGGAGCCAGAACGGCGTGATCCTCGCGCGGGAGGTGCCGGCGCCGTGCCTCGTGGGGCTCGTGCCGATCGCGGCGCGGGCGAAGCGGGAAGCGGATGCGCTGCGGGCGCTGATCGGCGGGGGGTGAGGGCCGGGCTGGCGGGAGAGAGCGGAGGTCGACCCCGGCGAGCGCCGCGACTGGCCACGGCCACGGCGATGGGTGGGCGGTCACCAGGCAGAAGCGTGCATCATGCACATTTCTCTTGACGCGCGTCCCCTTCGGAATTACGTGTATTAAGCACTCAATAATCGTCTGTGGGCGAGCAGCGTCCAGCAGCCGCACACGACCTGCGGAGGGTCTCCGTGAATGGCGCTGCTGGTGCCAAACCGGCCGCGATGATCGCGGCCGCCATCTCGGTTCTCGCGTTCGCCGGCTGCGATGACGCGGAATCGGGGCCGTCGCCCACCTCGCCCAGCGCCGTCGAGGGAGCTCCGGCGATCGTCAGCGCGTCCGAGGACCTCAACGCAGGATTGAGCATGAAGCTGAACAGGATTTTTGTAACCCCTTTTCTTGCATTCATCTTTGTCTCTGTCGGATTTTCCGGCGTGTTGATGTTCTTCCACTTAGCCGACGGCTTCACAGAGGTGTTGCACGAGGTGATGGGGCTAACTTTTGTGCTCTTTGCTTTTTCCCATGTGGCCATCAACTGGAAGAGCATGAAGAGCCACTTCGGAAAGCGGAATTTCTTCATTGCAGCCGCCGCTGTCGCCGTATTGTCCGTTGGGCTCATCGCCCTTGAACGAGCTCAGATTCCGGCAGATTTGATCATCATGGAGAGAGTGGCGAGAGCCCCGCTCTCCGACTCATTCAGGGTCCTTGAGATTGATCACACCAAAGCGGCCACGGCATTGAACAAGAAGGGAATCGGGCTCGAGGGCGCCGACACGATCGAAGACATCTGGTTGAACAACGATTCTTCCCCCGAAGAAGTCGTAGAAACACTTCTTTACGAAGCCAGATGAAGAGGTGGACCAGAGATCGACGCTTACAAATACTGAGGACGAGGAGCCGCTCAGCAGGGAGTCGTGGTCAAATTTGAACATGAAGGCGCGAAGGCGGGAAGAAACCTTGATGATCTTCCCGCCTTCCCGCCTTCATGTGGGCTCTCTCTGGGCAAGGTCGACCACTACCCAGCAGGGCGGCCCGCCAGCTGAGCTCGGGAGGCGTTCGGCCTCACCCCGTTGCCCCGAGCGCTAGCGCGCCCCCTGCTGGCGCGCTTCCGCGAGAGAAGGCCCGCCCTTCTCCGCGAGCCACGCGAAGACCGCCGCCGGTTCGCGCAGCGTGACGTCCGAGCCCCAGCCGAGGACGCGGAGCGCCCCTTCCGCGTCGAGCCCGAGCAGACCGACGCGGAACAGGCGGCCCCGGAGCTCGAGCGCGCACTGCCCGAGGCTCGGCACCCGGAAGCGCTCCGGCGGCGCCTCGAACGCGAGGAGGCGCGCGAGCTCGGCGACGTCGGCGCCGCGGAGCTCCACGACGGGCGCTCGGGCGAGCGGGCCGTGCTCACCGAGCTCGCCCGGGTAAACGCGCACCGCGCGCGTCTTCGACCACAGCGCGTCGAGCGCCGCCTGGGAAGGGTCAGGCCCGGTCGTGTCGGGCCAGGGCAGACGCTCGGGGACGTGAGGGAGACGGGGCGCCGGCATGGCTCAGCTCCTCACCGGGTCTCGACGTAGGCGCCCTTCCGGACGTACACGTCTCGCCTCGGATTCATCGCCCCGTTCACCGGGTTCTGTCCAACGGGCGCCATCATCCCAGGCCCCCAGTTGTTCGGCTTCTTCCAGAACTGATACCATTTCTTGCCCGAGATATCCTCGACATCGCCGCGGTACGTGGCGGCAGGGTCGTTCGACTTGGCGCCCCAGACGCTCGATTTCGTGACGTTCGCGACGCCCTGCGCCGTGCTGTCGTTACCGATGCCCCATTTCGGATCCGGCGGCGTCGCGCCGTTGCACGTCGACAGATCGACGCGCGAGCCCGGCCCCCCCTTGAAGCCTGCGCCCTTCAGCGCGTCCCCGAGCTGCTGCCCGTTGATCGTGGGCCGGTTGCCGTAAGGGATGAGCCCCAGGAATTTCTTCTTCTCTCCCCACTCGACCCCGCCCGGGTACCCGTGCGTCGACACGATCACGTGGTTCTCATTCGCCAGCGGGGCGTTCTTCAGCTCATCGTGGTAGAGCACCGTGGCCCCCGGATACATCTTCTGCAGATTGGCCTTGTGGCTCTCGATCGCCTTGTCGCCGCGCTGGCCGACGATGATCGTCGTGAGCCCCGAAGGGTCGATGTACAGCGTGACGTTCGGAACGAACCCGAGCTCGTGGAACGCCCCGGCGAGCCCCGCGGGATCGGGCGTGATGTACAGGCCGAGCGCTGGATCGTAGTAGCGGTGGCGGTTGTAGAAGAGGCCTGTCGGGGCGTCCCAGCGCTGCCCGGCGAAGCGCAGCGTCCCTGGATCGCCGGAGCGGCGGGTCACGTCGCCCAGCGCGCCGAAGTCCACCTCGTCGAAGGCGCCGGCCGCGGACAGGAAGAGCCACGGCGTGCCGGCGGCGTCGGTCACGACCGCGCGGAAGTCGCCCCCTTGCCGCGCCTCGAGGAGCGGCGTGCAGCCGTCGTCGGCGAAGACGCGCCGCACGCGCCCTCCCCCGCTCGCCACCTCCTCGACCGCGGAGTCGCCGTCCCAGCCGAACCAGACGCTCTCGCCGCCCATCGTCATCGCGACGCGGCGGCCGAGCGCGTCGTAGAGGAACTGGATCACGAGGCCGTCGTCGCGCACCGCGGCCGCGAGGCGGTTCAGCGCGTCGTAGCGGTACTCGAAGCTCTTTCCGCGCTCCGCCGAGGTGCGCCGCGCCAGCCGGCCGAGGGCGTCCCAGGTGAGGTGCTCGCCGGCCGCGCGCAGGGGGCGCCCCCCGGGGCCGAGCGACCACGCCTCGCCCCGGGGCACCGGGGTGCCCTGCGGGGAATACGAGAGCTGCTCGTTCGCGCCGAGCCCCTGCACCGACAGCGGGCGGCCCACCTCGTCGAGCACGTAGCGCCGCTGCCCCGCGCGGCTGTCGTCCACCACCTCGAGCGGCCCCGCCTTGGACCATGCATACGAGCGCGCCGCGATCTCGCCGCCGGTCGACGACACCACGGCCCGATGGACGGGCAGGCCGTACAGGTCGCTCCGCGTGATCACGCGCGGCCCGTCCTCTCCGAACGCGCGCTCCGACTCGACCCCGCGCTCATCGTAGGCGAGCGTCAGCCGGGCGGCGCGCGCCTCGTCCACGGCGACCTCCCAGGCCGTGGGCGCGCCGTCGCCCGGGCGGCGCTCGGTCGTCACGCGCCAGCCCGAGGAGTAGCTCCGCTCCACGACGCGGCCGGCGTCGTCGTAGCGGTACGACACCGCGAACTGGAAGCCGCCGAGGCGCTGCTCCTCGCGCAGGACCCGGCCCGCGGCGTCGCGCACGAAGACGACCTCCGACGCGGCGCTCCTCGCGTAGAGCAGCCCGCCGCGCTCGTCGTAGCCGTACTCCTCGCGCTCGCCCGTCGAGTGCTCGCGCACGCGCAGCCGGCCCATCGCGTCGCTCGACAGCCGCACCCAGGAGCCGTCCGCCTTCATCACCGAGGCGATCTCGGCGACCCCGCTGTGCTCGTACTCCGTGCGGACGCCCGAGAACGACGTCTCCGCGCGGATGTTGCCGGACGGGTCGTACTCGAAGAGGTGCCGCTCGCCCGCCGGGTTCTCGATCCAGGCGAGGCGCAGCAGCGCGTCGTAGCCGGCGCGGTAGCGGCGCCCGTCGCTGTGCACCGACTCCACCGTGACGTCGCCGACCATGCGGTACCGGATCTCGTGCCCGTTCGGCGCCCGCTCGGCGATGAGGTGCCCTGTGGGGCCGTAGTCGAAATACGTGACCTTGCCCCCGGGCTCCCGGATGGCGATCACGTAGTCGCGAGAGTCGTAATCGAGCTCGAGCGCGATGCCCTTCGGGGTCTCCGCGCGGACGGGCCGGCCGAGCAGGTCGAACTCGTACCGGAAGCGCGCCACCCCGCCGCCGGCGCTCACCTCGCGGACGTTGCCGTGCGCGTCATACGCGTACGCGTCCTCCGTGCCGTCGGCGTGGATCACCTGCGCGAGCAGGCCCCGCGGGTCGTAGCCGTAGACGGTGGAGCGGCCGAGCTCGTCGACCTCCTCGGTCACCCTCGATCCCTGGTAGCGCACCTGCCGCGTCGCGCCTCCGGGCTCGGTCAGGGTCACCGCCCCCGCCTCGTCGTCGAAGCGCACGGCGCGCAGGAGATCGCCGCCCACCGAGACCTCGGTGTGCCTGCCCGACATGTCGACGCGCCGGCGCGCAATGCGCCCCTCGGCGTCCCGGATCGCGAGGAGCCGGCCGGAGCCGTCGTAGCTGTAGTGGGTGACGTACCCCCGCGGATCCTGGTAGGCCGTGACGAGCCCGAAGGCGTTGCCCACGTAGAGGTGCCGTTGACCCAGGCCGTCGATCACGTGCGTCTGAAACGGCTCGGGGCCCCACGACAGGCGCGTATGGAAGATGCCTTTGGGCCTGGGCGCTCCGGCGGGCGGCGAGCACCCGATCTCGCGCAGCACGTCGCCGCCCCGGAGCTCGCCCCAGCTCTCGACACAGCGGCGCTCGCCGGAGACGTCCGCGTAGACGAAGTGGTAATCGATGCCGTCCGGCGACGACTCCCGGACGAGGTAGTGATCCTCGTCGTACGCGAAGAGCGTCTCGACGCCGCCCGCGTCGACGGCGCGGACGAGATCGCCGCGGGCGTCGAGCTCGAGGACCACGAGCGTCCTTTGGTGGACCTTCCCCTCGTCGTCCGTCACCGAGAGCCGATGCACGACGAGGTTCCCGTCCCGCTCGACCGTGAGGACGCGGCCGGCGCAGTCGACGAGGCGCACGAGCGTGCCCTCGCGCCACTCGAGCTCGACGACGTTGCCCGCGTCGTCGCGCAGCTCCGCGAGGCAATAGCGCAGCTCCGCCGGATCGTAGCGGAGCACGCGCACGGCGCCGTCGTCGAGGTCGACCACGAGATCGCCGCCGACGCGGCCCACCTTGACGCCGTAAGGCAGCACGAGCACCTGATCGCTGTCGGGCTCGGGGATGTGCAGCTCGCGGAAATCGGGGTCCACGAGCACGAGCCCGTCGCCTTGCCTGCGCGCGTACCAGTGCAGGTTGTGCGACCAGCCCCAGCCCATCCCGCAGCGGGAGCGCACCGCCGAGGTCGCGTACCGGCGCACGAGGCCGACGGAGAACGGGCCCGGGAGCAGGACATCGAGCTTGGGGTTCGTGTACATGGTCCCGGTGACCACGTCGATCGGGTGCGCTGCGGCGGCCTGGCCCTCGGCCTGAGGCGGCGCGGGCGGCTTCGGCGGCGAGGCGCCGCTGCTCGATCCGCCGCCGCCCCCGCCGCCGTTGCCCCCGCCTTGCGGGCCGCCGCCGCCCGGGCCGCCGGCGCCCCCGCCGCCGCCGCCCCCGCCGCCGCCGCCCCCGCCCGCGCCGCTCGCGCTGGCGCCCGCGCCGACGGTGATGCTTTTGTTCATCTGCCCCATGCTGCCGGTGATGCCGGCCATGCCGAGCTCGATGAAGACGTTGGGCGCCCCGAGCCAGGGGAAGCACGGCCCGGCCGTGTTGAGGCTGACGACCTCTTTCAGCGTGCCCGGCTCGTTCCCGTGACAGGCCTTCATGCAGCCGCCCACCGTGAGGATCTTCGCCCCCTCGATCTTGGTGCGCATGCAGGGATCGATGATCCCCTCGGCGACCGTGCCCATCGTGGGATAGGGGATCGGCAAGGGGCTCGGCGCCGCCGGCGTCAGGCACACGCTGACGGCCATGCCGGTCATCTGGTGGCCGGACTTCTCGGTGATCGTGTCCATGCCCAGCGCGGTCACCTTGGCCATGAGCGAGCCTCCTGCGGCAGGCTACAGCGCTGCTCCGGGGGCGCCAACCCGGAACGTGCGCGGCTTCATGGCCTGCCTGCGGCGTGGTCGTTTGGCTTATCGTACGGAGCGCGCCCTATCCCTTGACCGTCACGAGCGGCCAGAGTCGCGCCACGCGCCGCGCGATCCCGGCATCCTCGACGGAACGGACGACCGGCGTGATCGGCTTGTAGGCATACGGCGCCTCCTCCTTCATCCGCTGGTGGTACTTCGCGAGGATGTCGCGCCGCCGCCGGACGCTCGGCGCATCCGGATCGAGGGGCGTCACGACATGCAGCTTCTCGACGGCGCGCCGGTAGAGGTCCTCGTCGGCGTGCGCGGAGCGGCCGCGCGTGAGGCTGCGGCCCGCGCCGTGGCACGCGCTCGCGAGCAGCTCCGCGTGGCCTTCGCCGGCGAGCACCCAGCTCGCGTCGCCCATCGAGCCGGGGATGATCACCGGGTGACCGGTGTACGCGAACACCCCGCCCTGCCCCTCCGGTCCCCCGGCCGGCGTCGCGCCCTTGCGGTGCAAGTAGCGCGGCTCGGCGCCGTCGGGCTCCCAGATGAGGTTGTGCGGCGCATCGTACACGAGCGAGCTCGCGACCCGACGGCCGAGGACCTCCTGCAGCGCGCGCACCACCATGAGGCCCAGGAAGAGGCGGTTCGCGAACGCGAAATTGGCGGCGTTCCGCATCGCATCCAGGTAGACCGACGCCTCGCGGGCGTGGGGCCCCACCGCCGGCAGCACATAGAAGCCGTGCGCCGGGTGGGGCACCCCCGTCGGGTACAGCGCGCGGGCGCGCTCGTTGAAGTAGCCGCCGACCGCGTGCCCTAGCCCGACGGAGCCCGCGTGGGCCATGATCGTGACGGCGTTCTTCGTCAGCCCGAACGCGCGCGCCGTCCCGCCGTCGACGAGCTCGTCCACGGCCTGGATCTCGACGAAGTGGTTGCCTCCGCCGACCGTGCCAATCTGGACGTCGCGCCCGTCCGCGCGGCCCGACGCCTGGATGTACGCGTCGAACGCGAACGTCCCGCGCGCAGGCAGCGCGCCGTGGAAGTGCACGCGCTCGAGATCCTCGCGCTGCGCGCGCGGATCGTAATGGTTCCACAGGCCGGTGCGGGCGTTGTCCGCCGCCGTCTCGTGCAGCCCGGCGAGGCCGTCGCGGAGCATCGCCGCCCGCTGGCGCGGCGACATGGGGATATCGCGCTGTCCCTGGAAGAAGATGGCGCGGAGCCGCTGCTTCAGGGCGCCGACGTGCGGCGCGAGCTCGTCCCGATCGACGTCCGTCGCGAGCAGGCGCATGCCGCAACAGACATCGTTGCCGACCGCCTGCGGCACCACGAACCCGCGCGCATCGACGACCGTGCCCACGGGGATGCCCGCGCCTTTATGAAAATCCGGCGTGAGCACGATGGATCGGATCTCGCCGGCCGTGCCGCCCCAGAACGGGGCGATCCTGCCGGCCTTCTCCCACGCGCGCAGATCGCGCAGCGTGCCTTCCAGCGAGGCGAAACGGAGGAGCTCCTCGATGCCGTCGGCCTCGACGACGACATCTTCCCGCGCCACGAGGGTGATCGGGATCCCGAACGGATTGTCGATGCGGGCCGTCGCGCCATCCACGCGACGCACCACCGCATCGAGATGCAATTTGCCAACCATGCTGCTGTCCAATTCACGAAGACGCACGCGGCCGACGCGATCGCGCGAAGGGGCCGCGGCTCACTCTCCCCCGGTTTGGACCCGGCGCGCGCACGAGGGAGGCGCACACCGCAGCAGCGGGGCTCAAGATAGACGCGAAACGCCGATCGTCAAGCGGCTCGCGCGGGTCAGCGACTGCGAGGACGGCGGTCCGACCGGGAGACCGGCCCATCAATCGTCGCCGACAGCGGGGCCGCCCTCGTGTGACGGCTGATCCTCATCCCGTCGACGAGCTTTCGCCGCGCGCGGTCGGGAGTTTGCCGCTCGCGAGCACGGAGCCCCGCACTGCTGTGCGTTTGCCGGTAATCTCGTCTCCCGCACAACACAGGGGGCGCTCGTCATGTATCTCGGAACTTCCCTCGCGAACCGCTTCGTGATCGAGCAGCTCGCCGGTCGCGGGGGCATCGGCGAGGTCTATCGCGGCCTGGACCGGAGCACGGGACAGCCCGTCGCGATCAAGGTGCTGCGCGGGAGCTGGGACACGAGCGTCGCGCGGTTCGCCCGCGAGGCGCTGGTCCTCGCGAGGCTCGACCACCCCCTCGTCGTGCGGCACGTGGCCGAGGGCGCCCTTCCGTCGGGCGAGCCCTACCTCGTCATGGAATGGCTCGAAGGCGAGGACCTCGCGTCGAGGCTCGCTCGAGGCCGGATCGACGTGCAGGAGAGCGTGGAGCTGGCCGTGTCCGTCGCCGAGGCGCTCGGCGCGCTGCACGGGAGCGGCATCGTCCACCGCGACCTCAAGCCGAGCAACATCTTCCTCGTCGGAGGTCGGCTCGATCGCATCAAGATCCTCGATTTCGGCCTCGTGCGCGTCGAGTCGATGACCCCCATCACCGCCACGGGGACGCTGCTCGGGACGGTGGCGTACATGGCGCCCGAGCAGGCCCGAGGCGCGGCGGAGACGGACGCGCGCGCGGACGTGTTCGCGCTCGGGTGCGTGCTCTTCGAGTGCCTGACGGGCGAGCCCCCGTTCGGGGCCGCCACCGCCGAGGCCGTCCTGACGAAGATCCTGTTCGAGGACACGCCGCGCCTCTGCGATCGGATGCCCGGCGCGCCGCCAGCGCTCGACGCGCTGCTCGCGCGCATGCTCGCGAAGCACCCGGACGAGCGGCCGCGGGACGGGCTGTCCGTCGCTGCCATGCTGCGGGCGCTCGGCGCGGCGCGCGGGCCGGACGTCGAGCTGCGGGACGCGGAGGCCCGCTTTCCGGACGCCGGGCCTCCAAATACGGAGGAGACGCCGCCAAATACGGAGGAGACGCCGCCCCCGCTCGCGGCGACGGTGGAGGCGGCGCGACCGCCCGGGCTGACGGACAGCGAGCAGCGGGCCGTGGCGGTGCTCCTGATCGGCTCCCCCGTGGCGCCCAGGGGTATCGCCCCGATCGCGGACACGGAGATCGAGGGCGAGGTCGCCGCGCACGGCGGCGCGCTCGAGTGGCTGCTCGACGGGACGGCGGCGGTGCTCCTGTCCACGGCGCAGGTGGCGACGGACCTGGCCGCGCAGGCGGCGCGCTGCGCGCTCAAGCTCGGCCTGCGCGCGCCGGGGCGGCGCATCGCGCTCGCGATCGGCCAGGGGCAGGGCGCGGCGCGCGTGCCCGTCGGGCCCGCGATCGACAGGGCCGTGCGGCTCCTCGGCGAGGCGAGGCCGGTCACGGAGGGCGGGCCGCGCGGGTGCATCGCGCTGGACAGGGCCACCGTAGGGCTGCTCGACGCGCGCTTCGACGTGCGCGACGAGGGCGGCGTGCTCGCGCTGCTCGGCGAGCGCGACGTGACCGACGCGCGCACGCTGCTCGGGGGGCCGACGCCGTTCGTCGGCAGGGAGCGGGAGCTGCGCATGGTCGAGGCGCTCTTCGACGATTGCGTCGTCGGCGGCGAGGCGCAGGTCGTGCTGGTCACGGCGCCGCCCGGCGTGGGCAAGTCGCGGTTCGGGCGCGAGTTCCTGGAGAGCGTGCGCGCGCGCGGTGAGCCCGCGTCCGTCTGGATCGCGCGCGGCGAGCCGCTCCGGACCGGGTCGGCGTTCGGCGTGCTCGCGGGGCTCATCCATAGCGCGTGCGGCATCCGCGGCGGGGAGCCGCTCGCGACGCGGCAGGAGAGGCTCGCGGCGCGCGTAGCCGAGCGGATCGCCGAGGGCGATCGCGCGCGCGTGACGGAGTTCCTCGGCGAGATCATCGACGCGCCCTTCGCGGACGACCGGAGCCCGCCGCTGAGGACCGCGCGCAGGGACGCCCAGGTCATGAGCGAGCAGACGCGCGCGGCGTTCCTCGATTTCATCGCGGCGGAGTGCGAGGCGCGCCCGCTCTTGATCCTGCTCGAGGATCTGCACTGGGGCGACAGCGCCACGGTGCGGCTCCTCGACGCCGCCCTGCGCGCGATGAGCGAGAGGCCGCTCTTCGTGCTCGCCCTGGCGCGGCCCGAGGTCCACGACCTGTTCCCGGGGCTCTGGTCGAGCCGCCGGCTCCAGGAGCTCCGCCTGCGAGAGCTGCCGACGAAGGCGGCCGAGCGCCTCGCCGCGCACGTGCTCGGCGGCCGCGCGGCGGCGCCGGCGATCGAGCGGATCGCGCGGCTCTCGGCGGGCAACGCGTTCTACCTGGAGGAGCTCATCCGCGCGACGGCCGAGGGCAAGGACGAGGGGCTGCCCGAGACGGTCGTCGCCATGGTGCAGTCCCGCCTCGGCGCGCTGGCCGACGAGGACCGGCGCGCCCTGCGCGCCGCGAGCGTCTTCGGCGAGACGTTCTGGTCCGGGGCCGTCGCGGCGCTCTGCGGCGCAGCGGCGGGGGCGTCGGGCGTCGCCGGCCGGCTCGAGGCGCTCGCCGAGCAGGAGCTCATCACGAAGCGCCTGGATAGCCGCTTCCCGGACGAGCACGAGTACACGTTCCGGCACGCGCTCGTGCGCGAGGGGGCCTACGCGATGCTGACGGAGGCGGACCGGTCGCTCGGCCACAGGCTCGCGGGAGCGTGGCTGGAGGCCCACGGAGAGCAGGACGCGCCGCTCCTGGCGGAGCATTGCGAGAAGGGAAGCGACGAGGAGCGGGCCGCGCGCCATTACGGGCGCGCGGCGCTCACGGCCCATTATGCGGCCGAGTCGGCGGCGGCCGTCGCCTACGCGCGTCGAGGGCTCGCGTTCCGTGTGCCGGACGAGCTGCGGATCGATCTCCTGGGGGCGCTCTGCCAATCGCTCGTATGGGAGATGGCCCTGGTTCCCGCCGCGGTTCCGCAGGCGCGAGAGCTCATGCAGATGACGCCGAGGGGGAGCGTGCCGTGGTGCCACGGTCTGAACATCGTGCTCTGCGGCGCGCTCATGGAGGGTCGGCTCGAGGAGTTCATGAACCTGCTCCAGGTCCTCCAGCACATCGATCCCTCGCCCGACGCGGCGGGCGCCGTCATGCTCGACATCTGCCTCGGCATCCACACGCTGGACGTCCTCGGCATGCTCAAGGAGGCCGACGTCCTGCTCGAGCGGATGACGGCGCTCATGGACGCGCACGGCGATCGTGAGCCCGCGGTCGCCTACAACTGGCACGGTATCCGCGGTCTCCGGTGGGCCTGCGCCAGGGAGGAGCCGGCGACCGCGCTCTTTCACACCGAGGAGGCGATGGCCATCACCGCGGCGATCGGCCATTGGAAATACTACACGGTGCTCAGCTCCATCGCGAGCATGAACCGCTGGCTCCTCGGGGCCGCGGAGCCGGCGGAGCGCGCCCTCCTGAGCCTGCGTAATGACGATATGGGCATGGCCTCTTCGTTCCGCCCGTTCGTGCTCGCGTGGCTCCTCGCGGATCGCGGCGCCCTCGGCGAGGCGCGCGCGTGGGCGGAAGAGCTCGTCGCGTCGGGCCGGGCGAGGCGCTTCTCGCAGGATGAGGGCCGGGGTCGCTGGGCGCTCGCCGAGGTGCTTCGGCGCGCGGGTGAGCTCGACGCCGCCGACGCCGAGGCGCAGGCCGCGCTCGCGATGCTGGGCGCGACCTGCCCGATCGACGTGCCCGGCGTCCTGGCGACGCTCGCGGCGGTTCGCCTCGCGCAGGGCCGGGCGGGCGAGGGCGTCGCCGTGGCCGAGGAGGGGCTCGCCAAATACAAGGCCATGGGCGGCTGCAGCCTCTTCTTCCGGAGCGCCTTCCTGAGGCTCATCCACGCCGAGTGCCTCGAGGCCGGGGGCGAGCGCGAGGCCGCGCGCGCCGCGATCGCGGAGGCGCGGCGATGCGTCCTCGCCAACGCAGAAAAGATCGAGAGCGCGGTCGATCGGGCGAGCTTCCTCGACAACGTGCCCGAGAACCGCCGGACCCTGGCGCTCGCGAGGCAGTGGCTCGCCCCCTAGCGCGACAAACGGGTTGAGGCGGCTCGAAAGAGCAGAAATTCGAGCCGCCAAGGCGCCAAGATCTTGTTCTCTTCTTGGCGTCCTCGGCGGTTCATGGGTCGGTCGATCAACCAACGCGATCGGCATTCCAGATAGAGCGCAGCGCCGGCAGGGCGACGGTCACGCGTTGCGCCGGGTCGCCCGCCGCCGGCAGCATGAGCGTCACACGTTCTCGAGCACCCAGAAGTCATTGCCGTCCCGCCCGGGGAAGCAGGTGACCTCCTGCTGGCCGCGTGCGTGCGACGGATGCGAGAACCCCCGGTGCGAGTGCAGCGCGTGGTTCGTGTTCACGTTTTACCCTGGGGGTCTCGCGACCGGATTCCGCTCTCCGACCGCTACGCCGCGTGCATCCACGCGATCTCGGGCAGCGGGGGCCCGTGCTGGAGGCGCCGTCGACCTCGCAGGACCGCGCCGGAGGCGCGGCGGCTCGGCCGGCGGCGGCCTCCCGTCGAGGCTGCGGGCGTCGCTCACAGCGGCTTCGGGCCCGGCCGCGGCTCGTCGGCGCCGCCGCGCCGGCGCGTCAAGCCAAAGGCGCGGACGAGCTTGTAGGCGTGGGAGCGGGCGAGATCGAGCTTCGCCGCCGCCTCGCTCACGTTCCAGCCGTTCTCCTCGAGCGCGCTGCGGAGCAGCTCCGCCTGGAAGCGGCGGGTGGCCTCCTGGAACGTCAGGCCCGTGTAGGGCGCGGTCGAGATGGCGGGGGTCGCGGCGGCGCCGTCGGGCGCCGCGACGTCGCCGGGGAAGAGGTGGTGACGCTCCACCTGTGGGACGCCCTGCGCCGCGGCGCGGATGGCGGCCGCCTCGACGGCGTGGGCAAGCTCGCGCGCGTTGCCGCTCCACTCCGCCGCCTCGACGGCGCAGAGCGCGTCGACGCTGAGGTGGACGGCGGGCAGCCCGTGGGTCTTGCAGGCCTCCGCGCAGAAATGCTCGGCCAGGAGGGCGATGTCCTCCCGGCGCTCCGAAAGCGCGGGGAGGCGGATCGGCAGCACCTGGAGGCGGTAGAAGAGATCTTCGCGGAACTCCTTGCGCTGCGCGGCGGCCTTGAGGTCGACGTTGGTCGCGGCGATGACGCGCACATCGGCGCGGACGGGGCGGGTCGCGCCGAGGGGGTAATACTCCCTCGACTGCAGGAGCTGCAGCAGCTTCGCCTGCGCCGAGGGCTTGAGCTCGCCGATCTCGTCGAGGAAGAGCGTGCCCTTGTCGGCGGCGGCGACCTTGCCGTCCATCTTGCGGCTGGCGGTGGAGTGCGCGCCGGGCAGGGCGCCGAACAGCTCGCTCTCGAGGAGCGCCTCGGGGAGCGCGGCGCAGTTGAGCTCGACGAAGGGGCCCCGCGCGCGCGGGCCGCTCTCGTGCAAGACGCGGGCGAGCTGGGTCTTGCCGGTGCCCGAGGGGCCCGTGAGCAGGACGGTGACGTCGAGCGGCGCGGCGACGGCGGCCTGCGAGAGCACGAGCGCGAGGGCGGGGCTCTTTCCGACGATCGCGTCGGCGCGCAGGGCGCGCCGGAACGGGAGGGTCGGGTCGGCCTCGTCGCGGCGGCGGAAGCGCAGCATGAGGCGATCGGCGAAGGGGGCGAGGTGGCGGGCGAAGGCCTCGACGCGGCGGCGGTCCTCCTCGGTGAAGCGGTCCTTCTCGACGCGGTTCTGGAGGTAGACGACGCCGAGCGGAGGGGCGCCGGCGGGGGAGCGGACGCTGATCGGGGCGCAGATCACGGCCTCGATGCGGTTGCGCTCGACGCTCTCGTTGGCGCGGAAGCGCGGGTCCCGGAGGGCGGAGACGGTGATGATGGTGCGGCCGGTGGCGAGCGCCTCGGCGATGACGCCCCGCGAGAAGGCGGCGCGGATCTCCGCGACGTCCTTGTCCTGGCAGCCGTGGGCGACCCAGAAGGGCGGCTCGCCGCGGGCGTCTGGATCGGACACGATCTCGACATAGCCCCGGATGGCGCCGGTGATCTGGACGATCAGGGCGAGCGCCTCGGCGAGGAACGGCTCGATCTCTTCGGTCTGTCCGAGCTCGAGGAGCTTGCGATAGAAGTCGCGCTCCTGCTCGACGCGAAGCGCGGCGTCCGCAGGACGAGCGGGTGAGGCCGGGCGGGCCTCGTCATCCCGAGGAGAAGGCATGGTCCTCGGCTATACAGGAACCCCGCGCGGCGTGAAGATCCGCGGCTGAAACGCCTGGCTCCGCCGCAGCCCGGTGACGCGGAGCGCGCCGCCAACGCAACGTCACAATCGACGTTCACCGAGAGCGCGCCTGTTCTCCCGGAGGGAATCACCCCCGGGTCCGCGCCGATGGCCTGCCGTCCGTAGCAGACGTCGGCGTGGCGGCAGAGGCCCCGAGCCACTCCTGGGCGAGCCTCAGGGTCTCGGCGTTCTCGGAGACATCCTGGAGGAAGCCCTCGCGTCGGCGAGGATCGTCGATCCGCGCCGCGGTCGCGAGGAGGTGATCGCGCGCCTCCGCGATGGCGGCGCACGCGGCCGGGCGATCGCCGATGGCCTCGAGCGCCCGGGCGTACGCGAGGCGGGCGAGCTCCTCGCCCTCCTCGACCTTGCCGAGCGAGGCGAGCAGCGCCATCGCGTCACGCGCCTCGCCGAGCGCCTCGGAGGGCTGACCGCGCGAGAGCATCACCTCGGCCAGCGTCGCCCGGGCCGCGACCTGGAACGGCCTCGACCCGTCGAGCAGCGCCACGGCGCGCCGGGCCTCCGCCTCGGCCGCTATGAGCTCACCCGCGCTCCGCAGGAGCCACGCGAGGTAGGCGCGCGAGACCCCCTCGATGCTCCGCCAGCCCCCCTTGGCCGCAGCGGCGACGGCCTCCGCCTCGACGGCGAGCCCCTCCTCCAGGGCGCCGAGGCGGCCGAGGGCGAAGCCGAGGTTGTGCCGGCCCGTGATGACGGCCCGCTCCAGCCCCATGCGCTCGGCGTCGGCGACCGCGCCGCGCAGGAGGTCCACCGCCTCGGCGTAGGCGCCGAGCCGGATCTCGGCCTCGGCGAGGTTGCCGCGGGCGACGCAGGCGTTGCGGATGTCGCCCGCCTGCTCGAAGCAGCGCAGGGAGGCCTCGGTCAGCGCTCGGCAGCGATCGAGGTGGCCCGCGAACAGCGCGCGCACGCCGAGCGCCCGGAAGACCGGCCCGCTCACGACAGGGTCGCCCGAAAAGCGCCCGGCGACCGCGTGAATCCGGGCGCTGAGCGCCTCGGCCCGATCGTAGCTGCCCGCGAAGAACAGCCGCACCGCCACCCGTGTGGTCGCCATCACCGCCGGGCCGGTCGCCTCGTCCTCGGACCAGGCGCCGGCGAGCTCGTCGGCGAGCGCCAACAGCTGCTCATGGTGCCCGAGCCGCCCCGCGGTCTGCCCCACGTCGCCCACGGCCACGTACCAGCGGGCGCTGCCCCTGGGCAGCGATTCCATGGCCACCTGCGCCCAGCGGAGAGCGTCGGCGAGGTCCCCGCGCCAGTGATGCGCCTCGGCCCGGATCTGCGCGAGCTCCCCGCGGGCCTCGCCGTGCGCTCCGAGCGCGAGGGCGCGATCGGTATGGGAGAACACACCTTCAAGGTCGTTGCCAGCGAGCGCCTGCGCCGCCGCGCGCCGGTAGCCGTCGGCGGCGCGCACGGGATCGCCGCCGCGATCGAAGTGCTCGGCGACGACCGCTGCGGCGGGCTCCGCTGCCTGCTCGAGCCATGCGCCGGCGAGCCTGTGCCCGAGCGCCCCGTCGCCCTCGGTCAAGGTCGCATATGCCCCCTCGCGGAGGAGCGCGTGTCGGAACGCGAGCTCGTCCTCGCCCGGGAAACGGCTCTCGCGGCGCCGCACCAGCATCTCGCGCTGCACCAGCGCCGCGAGCCCGTGCGCAACCTCGCTCCGGCGCGCGTCTCCGCCCACGAGCGCGGCGACGCTCCCCACCCAGAAGACCTCGCCGAAGATGCTCGCCGCGCGCAGGAGCCGCCGCGCCGCCTCGTCGAGCGCCGCGAGCCGCGACTCGACCATGGCCACCACCGTCTCCGGCATGGTCGAGCCCTTGCCCTCCGCCGCCCAACGAATCAGCTCCTCCAGGTAGAACGCATTTCCCTCCGACAGGCGCACGATGCGCGCGATGACCTCGGGATCCGCGCGCTCGCCGAGGACGTGCTGCGCGAGCCGCTCGCCCGCGCGCCGGCTCAGCTCGACCAGCCGCAGCTCGTGGAGCCGGCGGCCATCCCAGAGCCTCGGGAAGACGTCGCGCACCTCGGGCCGGGCCAGGGCCAGGACGAAGAATGGACGCTCCTCCAGCGTGCGCAGCGCCGCGTCGAGGAGCTGCACTGTCGGCCGGTCTCCCCAGTGCAAATCCTCCAGGAGCACCAGCACCGGCGCCTTCGCGCAGGCCGCGCCCAGGAAATCGAGGAACGCCGAGCGCACCTGGTCGGCCATGAGCGGCGCGTCACGACGCGCGGCTCGCAGGGGCAGGCTGTCCTCGTCCGGGAAGGGCGCGCCCACGATCTCGCCCAGGAACTCCGCCACGCGCCGCCGCTCGCCCGGCGCGACCCAGGCGGCCACCTGCGCCAAGAGCTTCTCCCGCCGGATCGCGAGCGGCTCACCCTCGTGGATCCCGCACGCGCTCCGCAGCGCCTGGCTGAGCATCTCCAGCGGGGAGCCGGCGCGCAGCGCGTCGCCGCGCGCGATCCATACCGACAGCGGCTCGCCCCGCGCCCCGAGCTCCTGCAAGAGCTCGTGAGCCAGCCGCGACTTCCCCACGCCGGGCGGCGCCACGACCAGCGCCGCCTGCGCGGTCGCTTCTTCCACGGTCTCGGCCAGGAGCGCCCGCAGCGTGCCGAGCTCGCGCTCGCGGCCCACGCACGGCGTGGCCTTGCCCAGGAGCAGCCGTGTGCTCCCGGCGACCGGCTGCTCGCCGTGCAGCGTGAAGGTCCCCTCGCCCTCGCGCACATCGAAGCGCGCGTCGAGCAGCCCCGCGACAGCCTCGTCGATCACCACCGCGCCCTCCGGCCCGCCATGGCCGGCGGTGGCCGCTGAGAGCCGCGCCGCCCGATCGATCGCCGGCCCGAGCGACCGCGCCGTGCGGTCGCCGCGCCCCATGGCGAGGGCGACGCGCCTCCCGCCTGCCCGCGCGCCCAGCGCGAGCGCGCAGCGCGCCGCCTGCGCGCAAAGGTCCGTCGCCAGGCTGCGGCCCGCCAGCATCACCGCGACCGACCCGTCGAGCAGCCGCTCGCTCGCGCCGCCATGCGCCTCGGCCTCCTGAAGCAGGGTCGCGTCGTCCGGGGCCACCGCAAGCGTGGAAATACCATTGAAGGATTGAGCTTCTGCGTCTGCCGGCGCGCTCACCAGGATCACCGCCACGGCGCGCTGCTCGTCGCTCGTCAGCGACGGTGCTTCGCTCGGCCCCGAGGCCAGCTTGGAGGGCAAGTCGCCGAGCGCCCGCAGCGCCTCGGCTGCGGCCTGGCCGTCGCGCGGCCGCTCTTCTCTCTGCTTGGAGAGCATCCTTTTCAGCAGCTCGTCGAGCGCCCCGGGCACCTCCGGCCGCACGCTGCGCGCGCTCGGCGTCTCATCGAAGAGCACCTTGGTCAGGATGGCCGCGGGGTGCTGGCCGCCGAACGCAGGCCCGCCCGTCACGCATTCGAAGAGCACACACCCCAGCGAGAACACGTCGGCGCGCGCGTCGATGCTCGCCTCGCCCCGCGCCTGCTCCGGCGCCATGTACCCCGGCGTCCCGAGCAGCGTCCCCGAGCGCGTCATCCGCGTCGCGTGCGCCGCTTGCGCGATGCCGAAGTCGAGCACTTTCACCTCTTCCAGGCGCCCGCCGGGCAAGAACAGATTGCTCGGCTTCAGGTCACGGTGGATCACCCCCTGCGCGTGCGCGCACGCGAGCACGCCCGCGACGTTCAGGGCGAGGGCGACGCTCTCGTCGGCGCCGAGCGGGCCGCGGGCGAGGCGCGCCGCGAGGTCCTCGCCCTCGAGCCACTCCATCACGAGATAGGGCGCTCCGTCGGCGCTCGCGCCGTGCGCCACGTAACGCACCACCCGCGGATGCGAGAGGCTGGCGAGGATCTGCGCTTCGCGCGCGAACCGGGCCGCGCCCGCGGGGTCGCCGCCGGAGAGGAGCTTGACCGCAACGGGGTCGCCGGTCCCCAGATCGAGCGCCTTCCACACCTCGCCCATTCCGCCCGCGCCGGCGCGGCGCTCCAGGCGGTAGCGGTCCATGAAGACGTTCGCGGGTCGCACGGCGCGAGTATCGGCGCGCGGGGGCGGGGGTGTAAAGGCCGGGTCGGCCGGCGGGCGGAGGTCCGGGGGGCTCCGGAGAAATCGCCCGGCTGCGTCGCGGACGCGGCCTACCGCGCGGCGCGGCGCGGGGGATCTGGGTTGAGTCTGCGCGAGCGGACGTGGCCTGTGCGGCGGAGTCCGCTCCAGCGGACGCGGTCCTGTGCGGGAGAGTCCGCATCGGCGGACCTGGATGCGCTGCCGGGGCGGTATCGCCCATCGGACCACGCGAGGGCTCCACGCGAAGACGGCGTAGTTGGGTCGGTTCACCATGTTGGCCCGGAGGTTGCAAATTGCGGTCGAGCCTCGTCATGAGGACGTCCTGTGACCAGCCATCGCGAATCGTCAACCGCGTCTGGCGGTGAGAATTCCCTGGACCACGGACGCTCGGGATCGGTCGCGGAGACGCGCTTCGAGATCACGAACCTGCCGGGAGCCGGGCAAGGCTCAGGATGGCTGCATCGCGAGAGACGTTCGATGCGGCGCAGAACACGCGATCACCAGGAGAGCGCCATGGGCAGTCTCATGATCACATCACCTTCCAGCGAAGAGACCTATCGAATGAAACGAGGCGAGACGCTCGTGGTCTTCGTGAAAGGCGAGGCGACCAGCACCACCACGTATCGTTGGGATCCCGACGGCACATCGATCGAAGACATCGAAGACCTCTCCTTCATCGAGGTCTCCCTCGGCGGCTCGGCGAAAGTCGTCGCCAGCATCGGACGCAGTCCGGTCCAGCGGACTCCGCTGGACCGGACACGGCGGCCCCGGTGAGCCGTCGCGCCCCGCTCGGCTCATCCTACCCCGGCCCCCGCGCTCCTCTCGCCGGCGTCCCACCGCACCTCCCCCCTGGCCTGCCGGTTGCATTTGCCCGCTCGGCCCGAACCCAGGCCGTTCAGGACACCAGCTCGACTCCTTCGCCAGCTACAGCCTTGACGCCCGACGCCCGCGGTCGTGATCTGATGGTGAATCCATCGGGGGGTGGTGGCCGTACCTGCAAGGCCCCGAGCTCGCGCCTGAGCCGGCCCTCATCGAAGAAAGGAATCCGCCATGCGCATCGTCCAGATGGGCTCAGGTGAGCCCCGCGATCTCGTCCTCTGCTACCTCGTCGGCCCTCACATGGACGCCGCGTTGCGCGACGCCCTCGGCCCCGCGCCGTGCGTGGTCGCCTATGCCACCGGCAAGCCCGCCGAGAGCCTCGACGCGGTGACCGCCGCCGTGCGCGACCGGCTGCACCTCCCCACCATCGGCCGCATCGTCCTCGCAGGCTACTCTCTCGGCTGCAGCGGCGTGCGATCCCGCCTGCTCGAGAAGGCGCAGGCGAACGGCGCCGTCGCCGCCCTGGTGCTCATCGACGGCACCCACGCGAGCAAGCCGCCGGTCGCGTGGCAGATCGACGTGTGGCGCGACGCGTTCGCGCGCGCCCGCCGGGGCGAGCTGCTCGTCGTGGCCACGCATACCCAGCAGAGCTACGTCGAGCAGCTCAGGTCGCCCGAGGCGCCCTTCCTCTCCACCGCGACGGTGCTCCGCCAGGCCACGGAGTGGCCCCTCGACGCCGCGGGCCCCGTCGACGCGCCCGCGGTGCGCAACGATGGGCAGCTCTGGATCTACTCGTACGCCAGCAAGGCCATCGACGCCGAGGCGCACATCCTCCAGCAGCGCGAGGTCCTGCCGAGGGTGCTCCGCCAGCACATCCGCCCCTGGCTGGAGGGCCCCGGGGCCGACCCGACGAGACCGGCCGACCCGCCCGTCGGCGCCGACGCGCTCGAGCAGGCCGAGCACGCCTCGACGAGCGGGCAGCCGGGGCCGAGCCCCGTGGTCCGCCAGATCCTGCGCCTCGGCTCGCGGGGCGACGACGTCGTCGCCTGGCAGCGGGTCATCGGGGTCGATCAGGACGGGATCTTCGGCGGCGTGACCGAGCGGCTCACGCGCCAGTGGCAGAAGCGGCACGGCCTCGGGGCGGACGGCATCGTCGGTCCCCTCACCTGGAGCGCCGCCGAGGCGCGGAGCGGCGAGGGCCTGCCCCCACGCGAGGTGCCCAAGCAAGCCACGCCGCTCTCCGAGGCGGAGCTCTCGGCGGTGCTGGAGCACAGCCACGAGCTCGTCTTCCAGGAGAACCCGAGCCGCGCGCGCCTCGCCTGCGCGTGGGCGCACGTGGCCATCGAGAACGGACGCGGGCAGAAGGTGTGGAACTACAACCTGGGCAACATCACCGGATTCGGCCAGTGGCCCGGGCAGTATTACGTGATCCGCGTCGCCGAGCGGGTGCAGCGCAATCCCGACCTGTGGAAGCAGGTGGACATGCGCTTTCGCGCCCACGCCGAGGCGCTCGACGGCGCCGCCGACTACTGGCGGCTCATGGGCAAACACTACCAGCCGGCGCTGGCGCGCTTCGACGCGGGAGACGCCGCGGGCGCCGCCTTCGAGCTCTCGCGGCTGCGCTACTACACCGCGCACGCCGACACGTACGCGCGGAACATGAGCTCGCTGTACCGCTCCTTCCCCGGCTGATCGCGCGGCGCGCCGCCGCCCGCCTGGCGCGCCGGCGCTGGCTCCGGCCGCGCGCCCCTGTGGTACCCTCCCGCCCATGGGTACCGCGAACGCCCTTGTCCCCGAACGGCGCTCTGCCCTGCGCCGCGCCCCCTGCGCGGCCCTCCTGCTCGCCGCCTGCGGCCCCGCGCCCACCCTGGCCGAGCCGCGCGCCCCGGAGCCGCCGCCCCCCGCCGAGACGGTCTACATCGTCATCCACGATCCGCCCCCGGCGGCCGGAGCCGCGGTGGCCGCGGACGACTGGGTGCCGGACGAGGCCCGCGGCGACAACCCGTTCGCGCGGACGCGCACCTGGATCGGCGATTACGACTGCCCGCAGGGCACGACCGAAATGACGTTCCGGATCCTTCAGGTCCAGGGCGACCGGATCAAGGCCGTGTTCGACTTCCGTCATGCCGCGTCCGGCGCGTCCGGGAAGTACCTCATGCGCGGCCGTTACGACCCCGAGACGCGCACCGCGACGTTCTCGCCCGGCGCCTGGCTCGAGCGCCCTCCCAACTACGTCACCGTCAGCATGAAGGGCGATCTCGCGCTCGACGGCTCGCTCTTCGCCGGGCGCATCGAGCACCCGGAGTGCGGCGCCTTCCGGCTCCGCCCGGCGGGCTAGCGCGCGCCGCTCAGCGGCCGGCGGACAGCCGCCCTTCCGCCACCGGGCCGGCGAGCGCCGCCCGGTACCCGAGGTAGCGCCCGAACGCGCGCATCGCCTGGTTCCAGTGCTTGGGCTGCTTCACCCACATCTCCTTCACGCCGACGTCGGCCAGCGCGTCTCCCACGTCGATCCACCGCGGATCGCCGGTCAGCGCGTAGGCGGCGCCGAACACGGGCACGATCAGCAGGTTGAGGTCGGCGGTCCCGCTGTCGTCGTACGCGTCGGTCTCGCAGCCCCAGAGGTACCGGAGCGCGCGCCGGTCCGAGGTGATCGCGCGCTCCGCGAGCCAGCCCGCGGCGCGCGCCACCACGTCGCGGACCCGCGGGTCGCCGGTGAGCGCGCGGTAATCCATGAGCGCGTCGACGAGCAGCGCGGTCATGAACGGCGAGCCGCCGCGCGGGCCGCGCTCGCACTCGGACGGGTCGGCCCGGTGGATGTCGTGCTCGAAGGCGCCCGACGCGCCCTGCCGCTGCCACGCCACCGTGCGATCCGCGAGGCCGCGCAGCGCCGCGAGGAGCTCCGGCCGCGGGTCGAGCGCGTAGTAGCTCGACAGCGTCATCATCGCCCAGGCCATGTTGCGCTCGGTCGCGCGCAGCACGTCCTCCTTGCCGCCCGTGAGCGCCGGCAGGTTCAGCCGGAGCGCCTCGCCCATCGCGAGGACCGCTTCCTTCGCCGCCGGGTCGCCGGTGAGCAGGTAGTCGTCGAGCATCCCCTGGCCGAGCATGCGCCGGAGGACCTGCCAGGAGAGGGGCGCCGCGGGGGTCCAGTCCTCCTTCTCGCAGACGTGGACCGCGAGCCGCCGGTCGGGCGAGAACCGGAGCTCGTGCTGCCGGTACCAGACGGCCTCGGCGCGCGCGCGCCGGTAGCGGGCGGCGTCGCCGTTGCGGAGGAAGCGCTGGTAGAGCGCGTGCGGGCCGTCGTAGTAGGTGCGGTGCGCGCCCGCGCAGCTGACCCCGTACGCGTCGTAGGCGGGCGTCATGCGGGCGAGCGCGCCCTCGATGCCGCTCTCGAAGCCGGGGAAGCGGCGGTCGTCGATGGCGGGGAGCTGCGGCCCGCACACCTGGCTCGCCGCGTACCACGAGGGCGGCAGCACCGCGGCGATCGGGCCGTCCGGGTCCGGCAGGAGCGATTCGTCGAGCACGGCGCCCTCGATGCCCGGCGCGTCCGCCCGCTGCCCGGGGGAGCTCGCCTTGGCGCGGCGCCGGGGCGCGCCCGCCGGGGGCTCGCCGGGCGGAGCGCCCTTTGCGGGGCGCGGGGGAGCGCCGTGCTCCAGCGTGTAGATCGCGCGCTCGCCCGGCGCGAGCGCGGCCCGGAACGCGACGAGCGCGCTGCGGATCGAGCCGTCCAGCGGCCAGACCGCGAGCGGCTTCGCGCGCAGCGGGACCGGGGCGCCGCGGCCGTCGCGCAGGCGGAGGAGGCGGACGTCGCGCAGCGCGCCCGGCGCGAACGGCACGCCCGACGACACGACGGCCTCCGGCGGCGGCGTCGCCCCGGGCGGGCCCTTCGCGGGCGCGCTCGTCGCGGCGTCGGCGACGAGCAGCAGCGGGACCGAGCCCGCGCGCGCGGCGGCGACGTGCGCCTCCAGGACGGCCCGCACGCGCGGCTCCACGCGGCGCGCCGCGGGCACCCGAGCGGACGGCCGGCCGCAGCTCGTCCAGAGGAGGGGCGCTGCGAGGAGCAGCGCTGCGAGCAGGCGGAGGGCGCCGGGCCTCGCCTTTGCGCGCTGCGCATCCATGCCGCATCCGATGACCGGCGCCCGCCGCGCATCGCGGCCGAGCATCGGGGAGCGCGGCCGCGATGAGCCCGGCCGTTCCGGCGCGGCGCGCTCGCCCGGTCGCGCCCGCCGGCGACCCTGTTTGCGCAGCCGCCTGTCGCCCTCTCTCGGGCGCTCGACATCGTCATGAGACCATTCGCCACGACAGCCGCTCTCCTTGCGCTTTGCCCATGCACCCGGCGTAGACCTCCGTATCCGGCGTCCCCGCGAGCGCCGCTCGTTCAAATCCGGCCACCCCCCTCCGCCACGAGGGTTGTGTTCGGAGCGCATGGCCAGTTCCTGCCTCCTCTCCAGCAGCCACGCGTTTGCCGGATTCGTCGCCCTCTCCTATCCTATGCGATTCGCTCGCTCGCGCCGATCCATGCAGCGAGCCGGGACGAAGGGGGGGTGTAATGAACAGAAATCTTCTGGTCGCGGGGTCGCTCCTCGCGGTCGCGGGGTGTGCTGCGAACGTTGACGACCCGAGCGCGGACGGGGCGTATGACGCATACGACATCGAGGCAGCGCCGGGGCGGCTGCGGGCGGGTGACGTCGTCGCTTACGAGGCCGAGACGCCCCACCCGTACGTGGGAGGCTGGAAGCACGCGATCACGTCGCCGGGCGCCGCGTTCGTGCGCGCGCACCTCACCGGCTTTTCGCTCGCGAAGGGCGATTATGTCACGGTCTCGAGCCCCGACGGCTCTCGGTCGTTCCGGTACGAGGGCCGGGGACCGAACGACGACGGCGACGTCTGGGCCTTTGCCATCGAGGGCGAAACGGCGGTCGTCGAGCTGCACAGCGACAGCGGCGGAGGCCACGGGTTCTCGATCGCGGACATTGCCCACGGGACGGTCGCGCTCGACCCGGGCGTGGTGAGCTCCGACGAGGCGGACCCGCGCAGCGCCCCCCTCGCGCTACGGCCCTTCGGGGGCACGCCGGAGGTGGTGTGCTCCACGGACGGTCGCGAGGACATCGCGTGTCACCCGGAGCTCGACGCCCAGCAGAAACCCGTGGCGCGGCTGGTCTTCATCAGCGGCGGGGGCGTGTTCCTGTGCACGGGCTGGCTGGTCGCCGGGAAGTACGAGAGCACGCTCATCACCAACAACCACTGCATCAGCACCCAGAGCGAGGCGAACACCCTGGAGGCCCAGTTCGGCTACCAGCACACCACCTGCGGGGGCTCGACGCTGGCGAGCGCCGCGAGCGCCGCGAGCGTCTCCGGCGGCGACGTCCTCAAGACGAGCAGCAAGTACCGCTCCGGCTCCGCAGGCGGCCTCGATTACACGCTGATCGCGCTGCGTGGCAGCCCCGAGGCAGCCTGGGGCGAGCTCACCCCGACGACGAGCGCACCCCGCGTCGGCACGCCGATCAACGTCATTCAACATCCCGGCGGGAGCCCGAAGAAGGTCGGCTACTGGAGGGATCGGACGCAGACCGCCCGCTGCCAGATCGACACGACCGACCAGACCTACTATCATATCGATGCGACCAAGTGGACCCTCCACCGCACGGCCACGAGATCGCAGACCGGCTATTCGTGCGACACCGAAGGTGGCTCGAGCGGGTCGCCGATCGTCCATGGCGAGACGGGCAAGGTGATCGCCCTCCACCACCTCGCCGACGTCGATCCGTTCACCTGCCAGAACGGGGGAACAGAGATGGCCGAGATCTGCGCGGACGCGGGCGAGCTCCTCCGCTGCGCGCGGGATTGAGGCGGGCCCCTGTCTCGATCATCGAAGAAGGGACCGAGGCCGGCCCTCTTCCTCTCCGCTCGGGAATGAGCTTCGCTCCTCGGGCGTACGGCAGCCCGCATGCAAGACCACCCCCGATCCTCACGCCGCGGCTTCCTCGGTGGAGCCGCCTCCGTCCTCCTCCTCGGCTGCGCCGGAGCGCAGCAGCCGCAACCGGCCGGCGCCGGAGCCTCGAGCGCGGCCCCGGCGGCGCCATCCCCAGCGGCGGCGGGCGCGCAGGCCGCCGCTTCGCCAGCGACCTCGCCCGGGCCGCGCGCGCAGGCTGCGCCGGCCCTCGCGCGCATCGAGGCGCAGCTCGGCGGCCGCATCGGCGTGGCCGCCCTCGACACGGCGACCGGGGCGCGCGTCGGTCACCGCGCCGCGGAGCGCTTCGCGATGTGCTCCACCTTCAAGGCGCTCCTCGCGGCGTGCGTCCTCGCGCGCGCCGACCAGGGCCAGCTCAGGCTGGATCAGCGCGTCACCTACCGTGCGTCCGATCTGCTCGAGCACGCGCCGGTCACGCGCGCCCGGCTCGCGGAGGGCGGCCTGAGCGTCGAGGACCTCTGCGCCGCCATCGTCGAGATCAGCGACAACACGGCCGCCAACCTGCTCCTCGCGCAGATCGGCGGCCCCGCCGGGCTGACCGCCTACGTCCGCGGCCTCGGCGACGAGGTGACGCGCCTCGACCGCAACGAGCCCGCCCTCAACGAGAACGTGCCCGGCGATCCCCGCGACACGACGACCCCCGACGCCATGACCGATACGCTTCGAGCCATCCTGGTCGGCGATCGCGCGCTCCAGCGGGTGTCGCGCGAGCGCCTCGCCTCGTGGATGGTCCGGGCGACCACCGGCCTCGCCCGCCTCCGGGCGGGCCTGCCGAAGGACTGGGTCGTCGGCGACAAGACCGGGACCGGCAACGGCATCGCGAACGACGTCGCGGTCGCGTGGCGCCCGGCGCGCGCGCCGATCGTGATCGCGTGCTTCGTCGACGCGCCGTCGGCGAGCGTCGACGCGCGGAACGCCGCGCACGCCGACGTCGCCCGCGTCGTCGCCGAGGCGTTCGGCTGAGCCGGCGCCCCCCTGCGCCGCCGTCGAGCCACGGCGGCGATCGTGCGCGCCGGACGTCGTGATAAGCGTCGCCGCACCATGCAGGCGCCCGACACCGACCCCTCCGCGCCCTCGGAGCCGCTCCACGACAGCGCCCCCCCGGCCGCCCCCATCGCGGACGCCGCCGCGCCCGCCGACCGCGGCGCCGCGCCCGCCGACCGCGGCGCCGCCCCCGCGCCCTCCCCACCCCGCCGCTGGGCCGTCGGGCTCCTCAGCGCCCTCCACGCCCCCGTCTTCGCCTGGGCCGCGCTCTCCCTCCCCTTCCGGCCGTGGACGCTCTTCGCCGTGGCCACCGCCGCGCTCGCGCTGCTCCACGCCGCGACCGCCGCGCTCTCGCTCCTCCCCCACCCCCTCGCGCCGCGCGCCTTCCGCGCGACGTCCTTCGCCTCGCTCGGCTACCTCGCCTTCCTGAGCTACGGGCTCCTCTCCTCGGCCGTCTACGTCGCCTCGCTGAACCGCGGCCTCGGCACCGGCATCGCCGCGGCGCTGCTCGCGGTCTGGGCGGTCGTCGCGCTCCTCACGCTGCCGTTCGCCTGCTGGGGCGTCGCCTCGACCGGCGGCCTCCGCCTGCTCCGCCCGGAGCGCCGGCCCACGCCCGCGCTCGCCGCGCTCGCCGCGCTGGCGCTCCTCGCCGCGATCGCGCTGCTCTTCCGCCACCGGGTCGCCAAGGCCGACGTCCTGCCCGTGCCGGGCGGCGCGCCGTCGCGCACCGGGGCGGCGCTGCGCGAGGCGCTCTCGTCCTTCGACGCGCTGCCCGCGCCGCCGGCCAAGGCGCCGTCGCTCATGACCACGGCGCCGGCCGCGTGCCCCGCGCCCCCGGAGCCCGGCCGGCCCACGCTCGTCGTCACCCACCTCGCCCGCGCGGAGGACCCCCAGCGCGCCACCGCCGCCACCCGCTGCCTCCAGCCCGCGCCCGGCGACGACCTCGCGGCGGCGCTGCGCGGCGCGCTCGCCGAGGCGCTGCGCGGCCCCCTCAAGATCGACGTGGTCTCGGCCGTGCAGCCGCTCGCGTCGCCGGGGCCGGGCCTCGTCGGCCTCGCGCTCCGCCCCGGGCTCGACGGCCTCTGCCTCGCGGAGCGGTGCCTCATGCCGTGGCAGCTCATCGCGACCGACGCCTTCAACACGAACGCGCCGCTCGCCGGCGTCCCCGACTTCCGCTTCGGCGTGGACCTCGCCGTCCTGCGCCGCGCCCTCGGCGAGCGCGAGCCGCCCGGCGGCGGCCCCGTGGGCCCCGACGACGCCGCGCTGCGCCGCGGCCTCGCGCGGATCGAGACGCTGAGCTACGCGGTCGACGCCGAGGGCGCGCTCCACCTCCTCTCCCGGATCGGCGAGCCGTCGGTCCCGCTCACCGAGGCGACCGCCCAGCGGGCGGCGGCCGCGGCCCAGCGCTACATCCTCGGCGCCCAGCGGAAGGACGGGATGTTCCGCTACATCGTCGACCCGTTCACCGGGCGCGCCTCGTTCGACGGGTTCTCGATCGCGCGCCAGGCCGGCACCACCCTCGCCCTGTGCGAGCTCGGGGGCGGCGACGGCGGCGCGCCGGCGCGGCCGGAGCTCAGGAAGGTGGTGCAGCGCTCGCTCGGGCTGCTCGCGAAGCTGGAGCGCAAGGGCGGCGAGGGCGGCGCCGTCGGCGCGCTCTTCTACCCGGCGGACAGCCCCGGAATGGTCGCGAGCCTCAACCCCACGGCGCTCAGCCTCGTCGCGTTCCTGTCGTGCCGCGACGTCGTCGGCGATGCGCACGACGCGCTCATCGGGCGGCTCGCCCGCATGGTGCTCGCGACGCAGCGGGACGACGGCGGCTTCGCGCCGCAGCTCGACCTCGCGCGCGTCGCGCCGATCCTGGGCCCGACGCAGCTCTACGAGGGCGGCCAGTCGGTCCTCGCGCTCACGCTGCTCGAGGCGCTCAGCGCCCGCGAGCCGCGGCCCGAGCTCCCGCCCGCGGCCGAGGTGCGCGCCGCCGTCGACCGGGCCATGGACTACTACGCGAACCGCTACTGGGACCATTTCGCCAGCGATTTCGTGTACATGGAAGAGAACTGGCACTGCCTCGCGGCGCGCGCGGCGCTCGGCCACCACCGCCGGGACGACTACGAGCGGTTCTGCCTCGACTACGTGGCGTTCAAGTCGCGGCTCGTGCTCGACGAGGACAGCGGCGTGGCGCCCGATCTCGTGGGCGGGTACGGGTTCGGCAACGTGCTGCCGCCGCACAACACGTCGACGGCCGGGTTCGGCGAGGCGCTGGCCGGGGCGATGGCGGTGAAGGCGGCGCGCGGCGAGGATCTCGCGCGGGAGCGGGCGCTCATGGAGCGGGTGCTCGGGTTCCTGGTGCGGCAGCAGTGGTCGCCGGCGACGTGCTTCGCCTGCAGCCGCGACGTGATCGTCGAGGGGGGCTTCAGCGAGAGCATGGCGTCTCCCCGGATCCGCATCGACTACGTGCAGCACGCCTGGGCCGCGCTCGGCCATGGGGGCCGGATGCTGGGGCTCGTGCCGGGGTGGAGCGCGCCGGCGGCGGGGCCGCTGTGAGCGCGGGCGCCGGCGGCGAGGGAGCCGGACGCGCGGGCGCGGGCGGTCATGACGCGAGCGCGGCCGTGGCCGGTGCCCCCGCGGCGAGCGCGGCCGTGGGCGGCGGCCCGCGGCTGGTCGATCGCAAGGGCTACGCGTACGGCGTGACCGCGGGGCTCATGCTCCTCATGCTCGCCCCGCTGTTCCGCCGGCCTCCGGTCGACAGCTTCCCGCTGTCGACCTACCCGATGTTCTCGTGGGGTCGCCACGACGCGCGCACCACGGTGGAGCGCGCCGTCGGCGTGGACTCCCGGGGCGAGCGGCGGCCGATCCCGCCGCGCCTCGTGGGCAGCGAGGAGGTGCTGCAGGCCAAGGCCACGCTGGCGCAGAGCATCCGCCAGGGCGCCCGCGCGGCGCGCGCCCTGTGCCGCGGCGTCGCGGCGCGCGTCGCGGAGGACGATCGGTACGCCGACGTCGTCAAGGTCGAGATCCGGACCGACACCTTCGACGCCGTGGCGTTCTTCGACGGGCACGAGACCCCGGTCGACTCGAAGCTCCACGCGACCTGCAAGGTGGGCGCGCGATGAGGCGGCTCCTCGACCGGCTCGACCGCGGCTTCTTCGCCGAGGCGCCCGCCGAGCGGCTCGCGCTCCTGCGGCTCCTCGTCGGCGCCTTCGCCCTCGTGTACCTCTGCGTCCGCGCGGTGCACCTCCAGCGGGTGGGCCACCTGCCGCCGGAGAGCTTCAGGCCAATCGGCGTGGTGTCGGCGCTGTCCGCGCCGCTCCCCCTCTGGGCGGTGCGGGGCCTCATCGGCGCGGCGATCGCGGCCGGCGCGGCCTTCGTGGCCGGCTACCGGTTCCGCGTCGCCGGCCCGCTCTTCGGCGCACTGCTGCTCTGGGTCCTGACCTACCGGAACTCCTGGGGCATGGTGTTCCACACCGAGAACCTGCTCGTGCTCCACGTCATCGCGCTGAGCCTCGGGGCGTCGGCCGACGCCTTCTCGCTCGACGCGCGGGCCGCGCGGCGCGCGGGCGCCGCCCCGCCGGCGCCGGACGGCCGTTATGGCTGGCCGATCCGGCTGTTCTGCGCGATCACGGTGGCTTCGTACTTCATCGCGGCGGTGACCAAGCTCCGGAACAGCGGCCTCGACTGGGCGTTCAGCGACATCCTCCGCAACTACGTCGCTTACGACAACGTGCGCAAGATCGCGCTCGGCGACACGCACTCTCCGCTCGGCGGCGCGCTGGTCCGCTACCGGTTCCTGTTCCCGCCGCTCGCGCTCGCGAGCCTGGCGATGGAGCTCGGCGCGCCGCTCGCCCTGTTCAGCCGGCGCATCGCGGTCGTCTTCTGCGGCGCCGCGTGGCTCTTCCACCTCGGCGTGCTGCTGACCATGGCGATCCTGTTCCCCTATCCGCTGCTCGGGATCGCGTTCGCGGGGTTCTTCGAGCTGGAGAAGATGCGCGATCTGAGGCGCCCGCGCCGCGCCTCGACGGGAGTCGGCCCCTCGCGCCGCTACGCGCGTTCGTCCGGCGCGTCGTCGAGCGGCTCGCACACGACATAGATCTTCTTCCCGCTCGGATGGATCGCGAGCGTCGCATAGCGCTCGCACGCCAGGCACGCCCGCACGTCGATGGTCTCCTCTCGCCGCGGGCAGCGCACCTGTTGTGGCGCCACGCCGCCCCCCTCGATCTCGAGCCACGCCAGCTTCTCCGGTGCATCCAGACGACAGGTCATCGTGCCCTCCTCCCGCGGCCCTCGGCCGATGAAGGGGGTTTTGCAATCGACGAGCCGCGCGAGGGCGCGCCGCGGCACGGGCGCGACGAGCCGTCCGGACCGTATCCGATCGCGCCTCCTGCCGCGGATCCCGCGCCCCTCCGCCCCGCTCCTCCGACCCGCGGGTGCGCAGCCGGCGGGCCGAGCGGCTCGGTGCTCGCGCCGTGGCGCACGCCCTGCGCTGGAGGGCGCACGGCGTGCATCGGCGACGAGCGCTGCTCGCCGCGCCGGGGTGCTCACGCCGGCGCTCCCGATGGCGTGCCGATTGCTGCGTCGTACACGCAGCGTTCGGAGGGGTCACGATGGCAGCAGACTGGCTGATCGAGCTGCTGACGGCAGCCGGCGGCGTTGGGGCGGTGGTCGTCGCGACGAGACGCCTGCTCGCCCGGCGCCATTACCGCGCCTCGGACGTCACCCTCGTCTGCCCGCGGACCGGCACCCCGGTGCGGTGTCGGATGATCGCCGACGGGCGCTCGGGGGAGCTCGTCGAGGTCGCGCGGTGCTCGCGGTTACCCGGCGGGCAGCCCGCGTGCGATCAGGACTGCGTGAAGCTCCTCAATCTGGGCATCCGCCTCTCGCCCGTCGATCCCGCGCGCAGCGGCCCCTCACCCGTCGATCCGGCGCGCAGCGGCGCGCGCGCCGACGTTGGCGACCCCGGCGACCCGCCCAGCCCTCCGGCGCCCTGACGCCACCGACGCGCACGGCATGCGCCGACGCGCAATCCGTGCATCTCCCCGCGCGCGGGCAGCCGTCCTCGCCGGGGAGCCGTCGTGGGCACATGGCGTGCTCTCGGCCGGGGATCATGGCTTTCCAGACCCAGACGACCACGACCCGCTCCTCTGGCAATCTGCCGATCGCGCTCCTCCTCCTCGGGAGCGGCGCCCTCCTGTGGATCCGCGCCGCCCTGCGCACCCCGAGCGCGCTGGCGCTGCTCCCCGGCGCCGACGGGTGCCTGACCGCCGGGATCGTCGGCGTGCTGCTCGCGTTGCTGCACGGCATCCCGTACCGGACAGCGCTCCTCTGGATCGCGGCCCCGCTCGTCCTCGTTCAGGTCATCACCAGCGAGCTCGCGGGGTCGTCCTTCCTCCCCGTCCTCGGGATCGAGCTCACCGCCCTCGGCCTCTTCGGCCTGCCGCTCTCCCGGCTGCCCCGCCGCCGCACCGCGGCCGCCGGAGCCGTCCGCTCGCTGCGCGAGGCGCACCCGTCGCCCTCCTGAGCCCGCAGAGGAGCGGCAGCGCCGCCGGAACAAGCGCTCTCCCGCGACGCGCACGCTGAGGTCGCGCCGACCCCGGCGCGCGACAAAAGACTTGGTTGCAGTCCCGCCTCGCCGGGGCTCGTCGCCCGGCGATCCGCCGGGGGCCCGGGCGGCGCGGGCCCCGCCCGGGCGGGCGGGGCCCCTCGCTGCCGCGGATCAGAACTCGAACTTGTCGAACGAGTTCAGGTCCTTGAACGCCTCGACGAGGCGCGCGGCCAGGCCCTTCTCGCCGAGGTGGAGCCAGCCGCGCGGGTCGATGTACTTCTTGTTGGGCTTGTCCTCGCCCTCGGGGTTGCCGAGCTGCGACTTCAGGTAAGCACCCTTGTCATCCATGTACTTCTTGATGGGCTGCGTGAAGGCCCACTGCGTGTCCGTGTCGATGTTCATCTTGATGACACCGTAGGACACCGCCTCGCGGATCTCCTCGGGCGACGAGCCGGAGCCGCCGTGGAACACGAAGTCGACCGGCTTCGCGCCCGTCTTGCGCTCCTTCTGGATCGCGTCCTGGGAGTTCTTCAGGATGGGCGGCCGGAGCTGCACGTTGCCCGGCTTGTAGACGCCGTGCGTGTTGCCGAACGACGCGGCGACCGTGAAGTTGCCGATCGGCTTCAGCGCGTCGTAGGCCGCGAGGACCTCGGCCGGCTGGGTGTACAGCTTGGCGTTGTCGATGCCGCTGTTGTCGACGCCGTCCTCCTCGCCGCCCGTGACGCCGAGCTCGATCTCGAGGGTCATCTTGATGGCGGCCATCTGCCGCAGGTACTTCTGGCAGATCTCGAGGTTCTCGTGGAGCGGCTCCTCGGAGAGGTCGAGCATGTGCGAGGAGAACAGGGGCTCTCCGTTCTTCTCGAAGAACTTCTTGCCGTGCTCGAGCATGCCGTCGACCCACGGGAGGAGCTTCTTCGCGGCGTGGTCCGTGTGCAGGACGACGGGCACGCCGTAGGCCTCGGCCAGGTTCCGCACGTAGTGGGCGCCCGCGATCGCGCCCGCGATGGCGGCCTTCTCGCCCTTGTTGTCCAGGAACTTGCCGGCGAAGAAGTGGGCGCCGCCGTTCGAGAACTGGATGATGACGGGGCTCTTGGCCTCCCGTGCCGCCTGGAGCGCGGCGACCGTGCTGTGCGAGCCGATCACGTTCACGGCCGGCAGCGCGCACTCGACGCTCTTCATGTACTCGAACAGCTCCTGAAGAGCGGAACCAGTGATCACGCCGGGCTTGAGCTTCATCTTGGACATGGCACCTTGAATCCTTGTTCCTTGCTCGGGTTGCGCTGAGCATGCAACGCGAGGGCGGAAAGCGGAAGGGTGGATCGGATCCCCAGGGCGGGCGCGTCCCGGTACCATCGCCGAAGCCCCGGGAGCAAGCGGATTCTCCCGTGCGGCAGCGCGCGGACGAGGAGCGTTGCGTCACCGCGGCGACGGCGAGGGACGAAGCGGCTTCGAAATCTTCCTGAGATGTCAAGCGCGACCGGCGCTCGTGGCCACCGCCCGGTCCCTTGCCGAGAAAAATCTTTCAATTTCAATAGGTTACCATCGACCCAGGGGACGGCTCGCGATTGACGCCGCCGGGGAGGTGGGCCATGCCGGACGCACGCCCATGACCATCGAATGCGCAACGATCGCGAAAAGGATTCGCACTCGGGTCGCCTGGCTCGGCCTGGTTGCGTCGCTCGTCCCCCTGGCGGCCGGCTGCGGTGATGACGAGCACAATCAACCCAGCGGCACCGGCGGCGGGCAGAGCGCCGGTGGAGGCGGTCTCGGCGGCGATGGTGGCTTTGGCGGCGGCCAGGGAGGCAACGGCGGCCTTGGCGGCGAGGGTGGCATTGGCGGCGGCCAGGCGGGCAGCGGCGGCCGGGGCGGCGAAGGCGGCCTCGGTGGCAGCGGTGGCCTCGGCGGCAGCGGCGGCTCGGGCGGCCAAGGCGGCCTTGGTGGCAGCGGTGGCCTCGGCGGCGCCGGCGGTGCGGGTGGCAGCGGCGGTCTCGGTGGCAGCGGTGGTCTCGGTGGCAGCGGCGGCCTCGGTGGCAGCGGCGGCCTCGGTGGCAGCGGCGGTCTCGGTGGCAGCGGCGGTCTCGGTGGCGCGGGCGGCGGGGAGCCGGGCGACGAGCATCGGGTGACGTCTCCCGGCGGCGAGATCGTCGTGACGTTCGACGTTCAGGGCGGGGTCCCCGTCTATTCGGTCGAGCGCGCGGGCAGGGCCATCCTCGCCGACTCCGCGCTCGGCCTCGCCTTCGGCGATCTCGGGCCGCTCGGCCGCGGCGCGCGCGTCACCGGCGCGGATCGGCGGACCGTGGACTCGACATGGAATCCGGTGTGGGGCGCCGCCTCCGAGGTTCGTGAGCATTACAACGAGCTCACGGTCCACCTGGCGTCGAGCGCGCCGGCGCCGCGCCTCGACATCGTGTTCCGCGTCTTCGACGACGGGCTGGGCCTCCGGTACGTCATCCCCGCGCAGGAGGGCCTCGGCGAGCTCGCCGTCACCTCCGAGGACACCGAGTTTCGCTTCGCCTCGGACGGCACCGCCTGGTGGACGCGCGCGGACTTCGAGGGCGACGAGTCGCTGTACAACCGCGGCGCGCTCAGCGCCGTCGAGAACGCCAATACGCCCTTGACGGTCCAGCTGGCGGAGGACCTCTACGTGGCCTTGCACGAGGCCGATCTCGACGATTACGCCGCCATGACCCTGGAGGCGCTCCCGGGCGCCCCCCACGCGTTCCGGAGCGCGCTCGTGCCGGCGCAGAGCGGCGCGGAGAGCTCCGCCGTCAAGGCGCGGATCACGCTGCCCTTCGAGACGCCGTGGCGCACCCTGACCATCGGCACCGGCGCCGGGCGCCTCCTGGAGTCGCACCTGATCCTCAACCTCAACGATCCGTGCGCGATCTGCGACGGCGACCTGTCGTGGCTGCGGCCAGGCAAGTACATGGGCGTCTGGTGGGAGATCCACAAGGGCCTGTCGACCTGGGAGCCGGGCGAGCACGTCGGCGCCACGACCGAGAACACGCAGCGCTACATGGACTTCGCGGGCTATCACGGCATCTCGTACGTCCTCGCCGAGGGCTGGAACCGGGGCTGGGACGGCAGCTGGACCGACATGGATTACACCGCGTCGAACGACCGCTTCGACCTCGAGGAGGTCGTCGCGTACGGGGCGGCGCGCGGGGTCGGCTTCGTCGCGCACATGGAGACCGGCGCCAACGTCGACGGCTTCGAGGCCCAGCTGGACGACGCGTTCGGGCTCTACGAGTCGCTCGGCATCCACGCCGTCAAGACAGGATACGTCGGGAGCATCCCGGGCTATCACCACTACAGCCAGCGGATGGTGAACCATTACGCCGAGGTGGCGAGGCGGGCCGCGGACCACAAGATCATGGTCGACGCGCACGAGCCCATCAAGCCGACCGGGGAGGAGCGCACGTATCCCAACTTCATGACCCGCGAGGGGGTGCGCGGCATGGAGTACGAGGCCTGGAGCGACGGCAACCCCGCCTCGCACACGCTGACCGTGCCCTTCACCCGCATGCTCGGGGGCCCGGTCGACTACAACCCTGGCATCTTCGACGTCCTCTGGGCGCCGGAGAAGATCCCCGAGAGCCCCTTCGCCGGGAACCCGCCCGCCCGGGTGCACACGACGCGCGCGCACCAGCTCGCCCTCTACGTCATCCTGCTCAGCGGGCTCCAGATGGTGACCGACGTCCCCGAGCACTACGAGGGGCAGCCCGAGCTCGCCTTCCTCTCGCAGGTCCCGGTGACCTGGGACGAGACCCGCGTGCTGAACGCCGCGATCGGCGAGCACACGACCGTCGCGCGCCGGAGCGGGGGGGACTGGTACCTCGGGAGCGGCACGGACAGCACCCCGCGCGCGCTCCGGATCCCGCTCGACTTCCTCGGTGAGGGGGCGTTCGTCGCCGAGACGTACACGGACGACGCCGAGGCCGACTACGACGCGCGCCCGAACCTGGTCGCCCGCAGCCGGTTCCTGGTCAGGCCCGGCGACACGCTCGTCGCGGCGATGGAGGCCGGCGGCGGCCAGGCGGTCCGCCTCCGCCCGGCGACCGCCGAGGACACGGCGAGCCTCGAGGACTACCGGGAGCCGCGCTACGCGGTCGAGGACGTGGCGCTGCCGGCGGTGGCCGTGGAGGGCGACGTCGTCGCGGTGACCGCCGAGGTGACCAACCTGGGCAACCTCGTCGGCGGCGAGACGGTCGGCCTCATCGTGGGCGGCGCGCCGGCCGACGCGCGCTTCCTCCGGATCAACGCCGACGCGACGGCGACGGTCGCCTTCGAGATCCGGCTCTCCGGGCGCGGGCCGGTCAGCGTGGCCGTGGGCGACGCCGCGCCCGTGACCGTGACGGTGATCCCGCGGGACGAGGCGCCCCCGGCGCCGGAAGACCTGCGCGTCACGGGCGCGAGCGCCGCCTCGATCGACCTGGCCTGGGGGGCCGTGCCCGGGGCGGTGGCGTACCGCGTCTACCGGCACCTGCCCGGCGGGCTCTACGGCGACACCCCGCACGCCGAGGTGGACGGCGCGCTCACGACGTTCACGGACGCGGGGCTGACCGCCGACCAGACCTACTTCTACATCGTCCGCGCCGTGCACGCGGACGGCGCCGAGTCGCCGGCGTCGAACGAGATCGTGCAGGCGGCGACGCCCCGCCCGGTGGCCGTCACGTTCCGCGTCTGGGCCCCGCCGGAGACGCCCGCCCTGGACACGGTCTACGTGCCCGGCAGCATCGACGCGCTCGGCCCGTGGAACCCGGGCCTCGTGCCGATGACGCGCGTGGGCGGCGGGATCTGGGAGACCACGGTCGAGATCCCCGAGGGGACCGAGCTCCAGTACAAGTACGCGCGCGGCACCTGGGATCGCGTGGAGTGGTGGGGGCGCATCACCGGGGTCACGAACCGCGCCGTGTCGATCCCGCTCGGCGGCGGCCCCCAGGTCGTCGACAACACCTCCACGGCGTGGGACGACGGCGCGCTCCCCGACATCGACAAGGGGGTCCGCTTCTGGCGGGATCCGCTCGTGTCCGGCACGGCGCCCGCCGACGGCGACGTCGTCGCGGCGGCGCCCGCGATCGAGGTCGGCTTCTCGCGCGACATCGATCCGCAGGGCGCGGGCGGCTACGAGGGGTCGGTGCAGGTGGCGCGCGACGGCGAGCCGGTCGCGGGCGCGGTGGTCGAGGCCGCGCCGGGCCGCCTGGTCTTCACGCCGGCCGAGCCGCTCGCGCCGGGCGCCTACGAGGTGGTGGTCTCCGACGTGAGGAGCGCGCTCGGCGTGGACGGCGTGCCGATGCAGGCGCCGTACGCCTTCGGCTTCACGGTAGAATAGCCCCCGCGGCGAGCCGCCCTCGCCGCGCCGCCCTCCGGAGATCCGCATGCAGGCCGATTCCGCGTCGCCCGAAGAGCTCCTCGCCTCCCTGGGGGAGGCCGCGCACAACCTGCTGTTCCCCAGCGAGTCCGATCACCCGCTGGAGCCGTTCCGGTCGCGCGGGGACGCGTCGTCGCCGGCCGCGCTGCGCGCGGCCGAGGGCCTCGCCGCCGAGACGCCGGTCGAGGTCACGACCCTCGACGACTTCCTCGCGCCCGTCCTCGATCCGCCCGCCGAGGCCGGCGACGCGGCGCGGGCCGACGCCGGGCGGTACCAGGAGCTCGCGGAGCTCCTGGAGCGCCACCTCGCCGATCTCCGCGTCTACCGCGTGGGCCGCGTGGACATCGACGCCTACGTCGTCGGCCGCCACCCGTCGGGCGCGTGGCTCGGGCTCAAGACCAGGGTCGTCGAGACCTGATCGCGCCGCTCAGCGGCCGCCTACGGGCCCGTCGTCGGTGCGCGCCTCGAGCGCGCGCTGCACCGCCTCGGGCAGGGCGGTCAGGAGGTCGTAGCCCGCGCGCCGCTCGATCTCGTCCACCGTCGTGCGGTACTGCCCCCAGCCCTCGTCCAGGATCCCCGCCTCGTTCGGCATCACCGCCGCGATGACGCGCGTCGCCGGCCCGATGTCGTCCGGCCCCTGCCCCGGCTCGAGGACCACGGCGACCTTGAAGAACGCGTCCGGCACGGCGACGCCCTTGCCGATGGCAGCCGGGCGCGCGCGCCCGCCGAAGAGGCCGCCGGCGATCACGAACAGCACCCGCCGCTGCTTCTGCGCGAGCTCCTGGCACGCCTCCTCGAGCCGGAGCCACGGGCCGGCGTTGAGGTCGTGCCGCTGCGGCAGGATGTTCGTGAGGAGGAACGTCGCCTTGTTGTCGTCGGGGGTCCGCGTCCGCTCCTCGGAGCGGACCATGTGGCCGCGATCGAAGCCGGAGCCGGTGTAGTCGTCGTGTTGCACGCGGTACCAGCCGTCCGGCAGCGCCGCGTCGGCGAGGAACTTGCCCCGGTGGCGGGGCGCGTCGCCGAACGACGCCGCGTCGAGCCGCCAGCTGACCCAGTTCGCCACGTTCCTGGAGCGGTTGTAGGAGAGGGCGTACTGGGGCTTGATCATCAGGTGATCGTCGGACGCCGCTGCCTCGGCCCGGGCGGCCTGCGCCCCGGTGCGGGCCGGCACGCCGAGCTCGAGGTGGACGCTCTGCGCCGGCGGCCGCGGCGAGGGCGCGCCCTTCGTCGGAGCGCCCTTCGGCGGCGAGGGGCTGCTGGATCGGCCGGACGACGGAGACGGCCTGGAGGGCCGGTCCTCGCCGCGGCCCAGGCCGAGCTCCTCGAGCCCGCGCTCCAGGCCGCACTTGACCCCTGCGGCGCTGAGCCCGGCGACGGCGAGCGCGACGAGCGCCCGCGAGCCCCAGGACTTCCGTTGTCGCTTCCTGTTCGAGCCCACGTCGGCGCTCCCAGCGTTCTACGGCAGCGAGGGTGCCAGCGTCCAGCGCGGCGAGCTCGGCGCGGCGCACCGACCGCGTGGAGCGCGCGACCGAGGCGGCACGTTTCGCTTGAGCATGCCCGCACGACTCTCCATGGTTTCCGGAGCGCCGATGGAGGAGCCGGAGGACAGGGAGCTGCGACGCCGGAGCCCGGCCGGCGCCGCGGCCGTCGCAGCGCCGCGCGCCTCCCGCTCGGCGGGCCGCCGCCCGTTGCGCGGCCGGCGCCGGGTCATCGCCGCGTCCGCGGCGGCCGGCGCGCTCCTGACGCTGATGGAAGGCGAGTCGACGGCAGAGCCCGCGGCGGGGCAGCCCCGCGCCGTCGCGGCGCAGACCGCGCAGGTCACCCTGCCGTCGCCGATCGGCCCCACGGACCCGCCCTACCCGCCCGGCGGCGCCGGCGACGCGACGGTGGTGCTCCGCATCACGGTGCGCGCCGACGGCACGGTGGGCGCGGTCGAGGCGGAGGAGGGCGCGGAGCCGTTCGCGAGCGCGGCCCTGCGCGCGGCGCCGTCGTGGCGGTTCGAGCCCGCGCGCCGCGACGGGCAGCCCATCGGCGCGCGCATCCTGTTCCGCGTGACGTTCCGCGACCCTCGCCCCGCCGCGCCCGCCGCGGCGGCCGAGCCTCCGCCGGCCGCCGCGGGGCCGCGATTGTCCCTGGCGAGCCCCGCGCCGGCGCCGCCCCCGCCGCCGCAGGCCATCGACGTCGTGGTGGTGGGCGAGCGCGCGGCGCCGATGACGACCTCGATGACCCGGGAGGAGGTGCGCCAGATGCCGGGCGCGTTCGGCGATCCGTTCCGCGCGGTCGAGGCGATGCCCGGGGTGACGCCGATCGCCTCCGGCGTGCCGTACTTCTTCGTGCGCGGCGCGCCGCCCGGCAACGTCGGCTACTTCGTCGACGGCGTGCGCGTCCCGCTGCTCTACCACGTCGCGCTCGGCCCCAGCGTGATCCACCCGGCGCTCGTCGAGCGGGTCGATCTCTACCCCGGCGGCTTCCCGGCGCGCTTCGGGCGCTACACGGGCGGCGTCATCGCCGGCGAGACGAGGGAGCCGTCGCGCCTGTTCCACGGCGAGGCCAATGTCCGGCTGTTCGACGCCGGCGTCCTCGTCGAGGCGCCCTGGGCCGACGGCCGCGGCACCGCGCTCGTCGGCGGCCGCTACGCCTACCCGGGCGCGCTCCTCTCGCTCTTCTCGCCCGGCGTGGAGCTCGGGTACTGGGACTACCAGGCGCGCGCCACCTACGATTTCTCGCCCTACGACCGGGTCGGGCTCTTCGCCTTCGGGTCGCACGACTACCTCGCCGAGATCGAGGACGACGGGGAGACCGACGTGGTGCTCGCCGGCGACTTCCACCGGCTCGACCTCCGCTACGACCGGTTCTTCCGCCGGGGCGGCCGCCTGCGGCACGCCGTCACGCTCGGCTACGAGCAGAGCTCGAACCAGGACGGGGAGCGGGCCGGGAGCACGCGCCTCCTCGGCGCGCGCGTGGAGCTGTCCGCGCCCGCGTCGGACCTGCTCACCGTGCGCGCCGGCGCCGACGCGCAGCTCGAGCGGTTCGACATCGACATCCGCGAGCGCGACGGGGATTTCCCGAGCCGGAACGACCGGGCGCTCGCGCGCCTGTTCACGAGCCGGGAGGACCTCGCCGCCGGGCTCTGGGCCGACGTCGTCGTGCGCCCCGCGCCCGCGCTCGAGATCGTGCCGGGCGTGCGCGGCGACTTCTTCGCGTCGGGCGGCGAGACCGCGGCGACGGTGGATCCGCGCCTCGCCACGCGGCTGCAGGCGACGCGGAGCGTCGCCCTGCTGAGCGCCTTCGGCGTGACCCACCAGCCGCCGAGCTTCCTCGGCGCCGTGCCGGGCCTGCAGATCGGCGGCCTGCGCGGCGGCGTGCAGACCGGGCTGCTCGCGAGCGCCGGCGTCGAGCTCCGGCTGCCCGAGGGGATCAAGGCGACGATCACCGCGTTCCGGAGCGGGTTCTTCGACCTCAGCGACGCCCTCGGCAACCGGCTGCCCGGCACCGACATCGGCCTCGCGCAGCGGGCGGAGCTGCGCGGCACCGGCAGCACCCATGGCCTGGAGATCCACGCGCATCGCAGCCTGTCGAAGCGGGTCGGAGGGTTCGTGTCCTACACGCTCTCGCGCTCGGTCCGCCACGTCGGCCGCGAGACGTTCGACTCGGCCTTCGACCGCCGGCACGTGCTCAACGCGGCCGCCGCGGTCGATCTGGGCCGCGGCTGGAAGCTCGGGGGCCGGGCGGTGTTCTACAGCGGCCTTCCGATGACGCTCGATTACGATCTCTGGGGGAACGACGCCCTGAACGGGCAGCGCCCCGACGACGGTAAGGATCGCCCCGACACCGAGGAAGACATCCGCCGGCGCGAGCGGCTGCGCGCGCAGATCGCTCGGTACGTACGCGGGCTGAACCTGCCAGAGCGGCTGCCGGCGTTCTTCCGGCTGGATCTGCGGCTCGAGAAGCGGTGGGTGCTCGGGGAGGGGCGAACCATCTCGCTCACGGTCGAGGCGCTCAACGCGACGGCCGGCAAAGAGACGTTGCAATACGAGTGCTCGATCCTGCGCGGCTGCGCGCCGGAGGAGCTCGGACCCATCGTCATCCCGAGCCTCGGCGTCGAAGCGAGCTTCTGAGCGGCATCGACCTTGCCACGCCGACGCGGGAGCGCAGCTGCGCGCCGCGCGGCGCGCGGCGCGCGCCGGGCGGAGCGCGCCCGCGTCGAGGTCGAGGATCCCCGGAACCGCCCGTTCGCGCCGGGTCACCGATGGGCCAGGCGACGGAGTGCAGCACGGCCGTTAAAATCGCATATCAGCGCATCACCCCGGACTCACGCGGTCACGGCGGCGGCTGGCCATGACGGATGACGAAGAACCTTGAAGCATAGCAGTAAAATTATCGCCAGCACAGCAAGCGCAACGCGGACGTGGGCTCCGGCATCTGCAGGGAATCGTTCATCCGCGCCAGCCGCGGACGCAAATCATTGCGGCACAGCGCAACGATCGACGCAGCAATCACGCAACGATCCACGCAACGATCCACGCAACGAAGCGTGCGGCGTCTGCGCCGCGCCTCGGCACGGCCGGGTCCAGCGGTTCACACGGACATCGCCCCCGAGACGAACCCGAGACGAAACTCATTAAGAAATGTGTTTGAGGGCGGCGCGAGCAGTGTTCGTGAGCTATCTTGGTGGATCAGACGTTTTATGGTCCGGTGTTTGCGAGCCTTGCGAGGTGGAGTTGGAGCTGAGAGACCACGGGACATCGCACCGCGAGAGACGTTGCCTCACCTCCCATCACCTTCCGCAACCATGAGGGTCAATCGATGAATTTGTATTCCCGCACACTTAGCACGGTTCTCTTCTCGGCGGCGCTCGCGGCCACCTCTGTCCCCGCGAGCCCGGCCGAGGCGTCGTCGTCGAGCCGGCACACCAAGGTCGAGCGTCTGGTGTTCCCGGTGACCCTCTCCGACGGCAACACGTACGAGGTCGTGGGCTACCTCTACTATCGCGATCACTACAAGTATCGCCCGCTTCAGGTGCTCGTCCACGGGCTCACCTACACGCACGAGTACTGGGACATCCCGTCGATCGGCGGACGCGACTATTCCTATGCCCGGCACATGGCCAAGGAGGGATACGCCGTCCTGGCGCTCGACATGCTCGGGGCCGGGGAGAGCAGCCGGCCGGACGGCGACTTCCTCGACCTGGCCGAGACGGCCGAGAGCGTGCATCAGGTCCTCACCGAGATGCGCACCCGCGGCGGGGTCTTCAAGACGCCCTTCAATCGCATCGCGCTCGTCGGCCACTCGAACGGCGCCATCATCAGCACGTACGTTCAGAGCACCTACAATGACGCGGACGTCCTCGTGAACACCGGCCTCACGTTCACGCCGCACCCGATCCCCGTCTCCCCGGAGGCGATCTCCGCGCTGCTGCAGACGCCCTATATCGCGATCCCGCCGGAGATCCGCGCCGACGTCTTCTACGACGCGGCGAACGCGGACCCCGCGCTGATCGCCTTCGACAACGCCAACATCGCCGACACGTACACGCGCGGGCAGTTCCTGAGCCTCCTCGCCGTCTCCGAGGACCCCTCGCTCTCCGGCATCCACGACGTGACGAGCCCGGTGCTCATCCAGTTCGGGGAGACGGACGAGCTGCAGCCGGCGTCGTATGTGGACTCCGACGCGGCGCTCTACACGAGCGCCGCGCGCGTCACGAAGGCGATCGTCCCCGACACGGGCCACATCCTCAACGGCCACCGCGGCACGCCGATCGGCTGGGAGCAGATCGACTGCTGGATTCACCACAACATGGGCTGGTAGCCCTCGAGACGAGCCCGGTCGCGGCCGCCGGCGCTGCGCGGCGCCTTGCCGGCTTGGCGGCCGCCGCCGGGGCCCTATGCTGCCCCCCATGCGCGAACAGCTCGCCAAGACGCTCGGGGAGGTCTTCTGGACCGATCTCCGCGCCCACGCGGCCCGCGACGGGGTCATCCTCGTCGCGGCCGACCTCGACCTCCTGGACGTCGGCGAGGCCATCGCCGCGAACGACGCCGCCAGGGTCCAGGCCTGGATCGCGGCCGGCAAGCTGACCAAGCCCACGGCCGAAGATCTCGCGCGCTGGCCGCTCCAGCTCGATCTGCGGTTCCTGTCGCTGGTGGTCGCGCCGTTCGTGCTGGTGCGCCGTCCGGCCTCTCCGCCGCCGTCCTGAGGCGCCCGGGCGACGCCCCTGCGGGGCGACCGCGCGGGCTCGCGGGCGGCACTTCCACGGCGGGGACTTCGCTCATGCCGCCTTCACGCTGGCCGACGGAGACATCGAGTTCGACGTCGCGCCGGCGCCTCCGGGCGCGGCGGCCCACGAGCGCGAGAGGGCGTGATAGGTTCGCCTCCATGCGCCGGTTCGAGTTCGTGCAGGGGACGAGCGCCAAGTTCTGGATGGCCGACGTGGACGACACGACGTTCGTCGTCGTCTACGGCCGGCTGGGCACCGCCGGGCAGCGCAAGGAGAAGGCGTTTCCCACCGCGGAGGCCGCGGCGCGCGAGTGCGAGAAGAAGATCGCGGAGAAGCTCCGCGAGGGCTACCAGGAGGTCGCCGCGCCCGCGGGCGGCGCGCCCGCCGGCAGCGCCCCGGCGCCGAGCGGCGACAAGGCCGCCCCGCCGCCGGCGAAGCTCGATCTGCCGCCGCGCGTGCGGCCCGGCGAGGCCACCGAGGCGCAGCGGAGGGCCGCCGTCCACGCGCTCTCCGCGCTCGCGGCCGCGCGCGGCCGGCGCAGCTGGGCCCTCGGGCGCGCCGTCCGCCGCGCCCGCCGCGCGCTCGAGCCGCTCGGCGGGGTCGACCCCGCGACCGACGCGGCGCTGTCGGCCGCCGTGGACGCGCTCATGGCCCGCGTCGTCGCGCCGAGCGCGGCCGATCGGCTGCCGCTCGTCCGCGCGATCGAGCTGCTCTCGGAGCTCGACGCCGCCGCCTTCGCGCGCGCCGTGCGCGACACCTGGAAGGCGCCGCCCGCGACCTCGCCGGCCGCCGGCGCGCTCGCCGTCCTCGGGCGCCAGCTCGAGGAGCTCGGCGACCCGGAGCTCGGCCTCCGGCTCGGCGCGCTGCTCGTCGACCGGCCGCACCACGGCTCGATGAGCGCCGAGGTAGGCTGGGCGCTCCGCTGGAAGGCGCTCTCGCCCTACCTCGAGGCGCACCTCGCCCAGCGCGGGCGATCGCTCAAGGACTACCTCGCGGGCCTCGACGCGGGCAGCGACCCGCACGTCGCGCGGCGCATCGCCCGGATGCGCGCCGCGTGAGTCGACTCCGCTTGACCTGATCCCCAGGGCTCGCGATTCTCTCAGGCCATCCCGCCGCGGGAGGCGCCTTGGCGAGCTCACCGAACCCGATCGACATCGCGAACGTCAAGCAGCTCGCCGCGAGCGGCTCGCCCGCCCTGGCCGAGATCCTCGAGGCCTACCTCGAGCAGCCGGATCCCGCGCCGGAGGCGCCGCCCCGCGAGGGCGCGCTCACCTTCGCGGCGTTCCTGCAGCTGCTCTCGGTCGCGCAGGGCAGGAGCACCCCCGAGCAGCGGCGCGAGCAGGCGACCGACGCGTGGCGGCGCTTCCTCGCGCAGGTCGACGCCGCGCCGCCGCCGCGGCTCGAGCTCGCCGATCTGCTCGTCCGCATCTACGAGGAGGGCACCGACGCCGGGCGCAGCGCGCTCTGCGACGTCGCGAAGAGCGCGCCGCTCGTCTTCGGCGCGTGGGGCGGGCTCAAGCGCATCTACAAGCTGGCCGAGGCGCGCCTCGACGCGGAGCTCTTCGGCGCCCTCGCCTACCGCTTCGACGCCGAGCTCTCGCGCGGCGGGCGGCGCGAGGTCTCCCGCGGCACCCTGATCTACATGCGCCGCCGCGCGTGGCGCTTCCTGCGCGAGCTCGGCCGGAGCACGCCCGAGCTCTACCCGCAGTTCGCGGTCGAGGTCCTCCGCCACTACACGCCGGACACGGCCTTCCGCGACCTCTGGGTCGCGAACCACATCTGGGCGCACGGCGCGGGCAAGTACGACGGGCGCTCGTTCCACGGCGGCGTCCCGCCGAGCGACATGGTGAAGCACCGCGCCTTCGGCGAGGCGTGGAGGCGATCGCCCGATCCGCTGATGCTCCTGCTCTCGACCTGCCAGGCCGATCCCCCGGCGCGGTTCGCGATCCAGGGGCTCAAGAAGGATTTCGCCGACGCGCTGCGGAGCGCCGCCACGCCCGCGTGGCTCGCGCGCCTCGCGACCCGGCCGCTCGCGAGCGCGCACGACTTCCTCATCGAGACGCTGCTCGGCTCGCCGGAGCTCCACCAGAGCAAGCTGCGGAGCCTCGGGCTGCACGACGCCGCGCTCGCGCTGCTCGGCTCGCCGAGCCCCAAGGCGCGCGCGTTCGCGATCGAGTACGCCCGCGCGCACGCGGCGGATCTCGACCCGGAGCGGCTCGCCGCGCTGCTCGCCTCCGAGCACAAGGAGACGCGCGCGTTCGCGGCGTCGGCGCTCCAGGGCAGGAGCCCGCGCGCGCTCGGCTTCGCGTTCCTCGGGCGGCTGCTCGAGCACGGCGAGACCGAGGCCTGGGCCGGCAAGGCGCTCGGCGAGAGCTTCGACCGCGCCGAGCTGCCCGAGCCGTTCCTCGTCGACATGATCTACGGCGAGGGCGCGCAGAAGCGGTGGGCCGCCGCCTACCTCAAGGCGAAGTACCGGCCAGGGGAGCTCGGGCCGGCCTTCTGGATCCGCGTGCTCGACGACCCGCGCCACGAGGACGACGATCGCGCGACGGAGATCGCGCTCGACGCGCTCGGCAAGCACCCGGTCGCGGCGATCGGGACGCCGTGGCTGCTCGGCGCGCTCACGCGCAAGCGCATCGGGCGCGCCGTCGCGGCCTGGCTGGAGAAGGCCGACGCCCTGCCCGACCTGACCGCCGAGGGCGTGGAGCGCCTGAAGGGGCTCGTCTTCAGCGCCGAGACGCGCGCGGTCGCGCTCTCGGTGCTCGGCAACCCGAAGATCGTGACCGCGCGGCAGCTCACCCTGCCCTGGCTGCTCGCGCTCGCGCGGCGCGCCGACCCCACGCTGAACGGCTTCGCGCGCCGGTACCTCCTCGCGCACATGAAGCCGCAGGACTTCGACGCGGGGCAGGACGCGGGCGGCCGCGGCGACCGCGAGGCGGGCACCGCGCGGCTGTTCGCGCTCGCGCTCGGCGAGAAGGAGCCCGAGCCGATGCGCGCGTTCGCGCAGACCTACCTGCGGTGCCACCACCCGACGCTCGGGCCCGAGCAGAGCGAGGCCAAGGAGCTCGATCTGAAGCCGGCGCTGAAGCGCTCGGCCTTCACCGCCGAGCGGATCTGGCCCGCGCTCTCCGACAAGCGGGACGACGTCCGGCGCTTCGCCGCGCTGATCACCCGCGCGGAGCTGCGGGCGTGGGGCTACCAGGCCCGCGTCTACGAGCTCGCCCACAGCGACGCGAAGGAGGTGCGCAACATCGCCTTCGACGCGCTCCGCAAGGCCGGCGATCCGTCGGCGGATCCGGCGCTGACGCTCACGCTCGACGAGCTCGATCCGGCGCAGGTCTTCGCGCTCACGGAGAGCCTGAAGAAGAGCGCGCGCGAGCTCGGCCTGTCGCTCATCCTGAAGCACTACGCGCGCCTCGGCGGCCCGGAGCGCCTCGGCTGGCTGATGCAGAGCGCCGACCGCGAGGTGCGCCTCTTCGCGGTGCGGATGCTCTGGGAGAAGCACCGGCCGCGCGATCTGCCGCCGGGCTGGCAGCCGCGCCCCGCGCGCGGGAAAGACAACGCGCGCGGGAAGGAAAAGGAAGAGGGGCCGCGCCCGGCGGCGGAAGCGCCAGAGGACGCGGGCCGGTTCGCGGACGTCGAGGCGCTCCGGGCCTTCCTGCGGTACGTGCTCTCCGGCATCCCCGCGGGGCGCTCGCCGGAGCCGGGCGACGACGCGGGCCCGCGGCGGCGCCTCTCCGCGAGCGAGGCCAAGCGGCACGTGATCGAGGTCGTGCGCGATCTCGCGGTCGAGGACGCGGCGTTCGCGGCGCTCGTCGCCCCGGTCATCGCCGAGTTCACCGGGTCGATCGCGAAGGGCGAGTGGCAGGCCTGCCTGGCGGCGCTGATGCGGCTCCGGCGCGCGCACCCGGGGCTCGAGATCGAGGGGCTCGCCGCGCCGAGCGCCGGACAGGAGCGCGCATGAGCCACACGATCGGCCACTACGAGAAGGTCCGCGCGCTCGCCGCCGGCCCGCGGCTCCTCGCCGTCGGCGGGGTGCGCGCGCCGGCGCCGGGCGGGGCGGGCGGGACGTCGCCCGCGCGATCGCCCGCCGGCGCGAGCCAGGTGACGCTGTTCGATCACGCGACGAACAAGCCGGTGCGCTCGATCGACGTGCCGGCGCACGTGCTCGGCCTCGCGTTCGCGGGCGACCTGCTCGCCATGGCGTGCTCCGACGGCGCGCTGCGCCTCGTCGCGGGCGGCGCGGCCGAGGCGCAGGCGCTAGAGGCGCACCCGGGCGGCGTCACCGCGGTCGCGGCGGCGCCGGGCGGCGCGCGCCTCGCGACCGTCGGCGCCGACGGCGCGCTGCGGGTCTTCCGCGTCGGCGGGGGCGACGGGTCCGCCGCCCCGCCGCCCGGGGTCGCGGCCGAGATCGCGGCGTTCGCGCTCTCGGCGGCGCCGCTCCGCGCCGTCGCCTTCGACCCCGCCGGCGAGCTCGTCGCGGCCGCGGGCGACGACGGCGTCGTCCGCGTGGTCACCCTGTCGACCGGCGCCCGCCGCGACATGCCCGGCCACGACGGGCCGGTCGCGGCGCTCGCGTTCACGCCGCGCGACGGGCGGCTCGCGTCGGGCGGCGACGACGGCACCGTGCGGCTCTGGTACCTCGTCGGCGACGTCGAGTGCGAGGTGCGCGGCGCGGACGGGACCGGGCACGCGGGCGGGGTCCGCGCGCTGCTGTGCCTGCCCACCCCGCCGCCGCAGGACGACGGCAAGGAGGCCGGCGATCGCCTGGTGTCCGCGGGCGCGGACGGCGCGATCCGCGTCCACCGCCTCGAGGACCGGCGCAAGCCGCGCACGCTGGAGACGAGCGCGCTGCCGCTCCACGCGCTCGCGCTCGCGCCCGCCGAGGGCGCCGCCGCGCGCAAGGGGTCGCGCGCGTCCGGCCGCGGTACGGCGGACGCGAAGGACGGGCTCGGCGCCGTCTTCGCCGCGGGAGACCGGCGCACGGTGTGGCGCTTCCCGATCGACGCGGCGGGCGCGCTCGCCGACGGCGCCGCGGAGCTCGCGCACGGCTTCGACGCCCTCGCCCAGGCGCTCTCCGGGGCGCGGCCGGCCCGCGAGGCCGCCGTCAAGCAGCTCGCGGCCCTCGACGAGCCCGAGGCGCTCGAGGCCGCGGCGCGCGCGCTCCGGTCCGACCGCGACGCCGAGGTGCGCGCGCTCGCCGCCCGCGAGCTCGGGGCGCGCGGGCGCCGCGGCGCGCGCGCGAAGCTCCGCGAGGCGCTCGACGACGAGCACGCGGCCGTCCGCCTGGCCGCGCTGGAGGCGCTCCGCGCGATCGACCGCGACGCGCCGCTCACCCCGCTCCGCGCGGGGCTCGAGGCGCGCGCCGCGGACGTCCAGCGCCGGGCGCTCGTCGAGCTCGGCAAGCTCCACGGCAGCTCGCCGCTCATCCCGGGGCTCATCGCCGACAAGCTCGCCGCCCGCGACGCGTCGGTCCGGCTCACGGCGCTCGACCAGCTGGAGAAGCTCCACCCGGGCAGCCCGGAGCCGCTCCGCGCCGCGTTCGAGCGCGGCCCGGCCGACCTCCGGGTCGAGGCGCTCATCCGGGCCGCCCTCCAGGGCTGGCTCTCGGCCCCGGCGTTCGCGCCAGTCGCGGCGCGCGCGCTCGACGACGAGGACGCCGAGGTGCGCCGCATCGCGTTCGCGGCGAAGGTGATCGAGCGGCGGGCGCTCGCCCACGCGCTCGAGGCGCGCGACGAGGACCTCGGCCGCGCCGCGCTCGACATCGCCCGGCGCGCGGCCGAGGTGCTGCGGCGCGCCCGCGACGGCGAGGGCGAGCCGCCCGCGCCGGACGCGAAGGCCAAGCCGAAGGCGCCCGACGACGCGGACCTGAAGGCCGCGCGCGCCCGGATCCCCGGCGTGGGGAGCCCGGGCGAAGGGCCCGCGGAGCCCGACCTCGAGCCGCTGCTCACCGCGATGGCGTGCCGCACGCCGGACACGGCGGTGCGCGGCGCGCGCGGGCTCGCGCAGCTCGGCGACACGCGCGCCCTCGGCGCGCTGCTGCAGCTCACGCGCGAGCAGGACCCGTCGCTGCGCCGGCAAGCGGCGACCGCGCTCGCCGAGCTCCGGGACACGCGCGCCGAGAAGCGGCTCGTCTGGATGCTCGACGACGCGGACAGCGCGGTGCGCGCCGCGGCGCTCGACGCGTACGCGCGGCTCGAGCCGTCGGCCCCGCTCGCCGTGGCCGAGGCGTCGCTCCGCTCGTCGCAGGAGGACATCCGCGTCCGCGGGCTCGACCGGCTGGTGGCGATCGCCGGCGAGGGCAAGGGGCCGAGGCCCCCGGAGGCCGAGGCGCTGCTCGCCGACGCGATCGAGGACGAGTCGCCCAAGGTCCGCCGCGAGGCGTTCCGGACGCTGTGGTCGTGGCACGCCGCGGATCCGCAGACGGCGCTCGACCGCGCCCAGCGCGCGCGCTTCCCCGACCTGCGCCTGCGCGCCGTCGAGGAGCTCAAGGCGCACGGCGAGCAGCCGTGGGCCGCCGAGCGGCTCAAGGCGGCGATCGGCGACCGCGACGACGGCGTCGCCCAGGCCGCGTACGAGGCGGTCGTCAAGCTGCGCGGCAAGGACGCCGCGGAGCCGCACCTCGCCGCGATGGCGTCGATCCACCCGTCTGTCCGCGAGAGCGGCGCCCGCGGGGCCGCGCGCGCGCCGGTGAGCGACGCCGTCCGCAGCGCCCTCGTCCGGCTGCTCGAGGACGACCACGCGGGGCCGCGCACCGCCGCGATCGAGGCGCTCGACAAGCTCCTGCCGGGCGAGGCGGGGCCGCTCCACATCGGCCTCCAGTCGAGCCACCTCGACCTCCGGGTGCGCGCGGCCGAGCTCTGCGCCGCGCGGCGCGACGAGCAGCTGATCAACCCCATGCGGGCGCTCCTCGCCGACAAATCGCTGTTCAAGGAGCTCCCGATCCAGATCCTCGGCCCGCTCCGCGCCCGGGCCGCGACCACGCTGGCGACGCTCGGCGCGCCGCGGCTCGTCAAGTACTTCGCCACCGAGCTGCTCAAGGACGACTACCCCGACGTGCGCGAGCAGGCGGCGCGCGGGCTCGCGATGGCCGCCCGCCGCGGCGAGGAGGGCTACCTGCTCGACGCCATGGGCCACGCCGACGTCGCCGTGCGCTCGTGGGCCGCCGACGGGCTGGCGCGGCTCGGCGACGTGCGGGCGCTGCCGGTGCTCACGGGCACGCTGCGCCACGAGCACCCGCCCATCCGCGTCGCGACGATCATGTCGTTCGCGGCGCTCGGGCCCGAGGGCTACGGCGGGATGCTGCAGGGCCTCGAGGACAGCTCGCGCGAGGTCCAGGAGCTCGTCTTCGCGATCGTGCTCGCGCGCGACCTCCGGGCCTTCCGCCGCGGCGATCCGCCGGATCTCCTGACGAGCGCGCTCTCGTCGCAGCGCTCCGACGTGCGCTTCGCCGCGGCGCGCGCGCTGGAGCTGCGCACCGATCTGGAGGCGTACCTCGCCCACCTCATCGAGGTGCTGATGCCCCCGCGCCCCGACGCCGCGGCGCAGCCGGACCGGGATCGCGACGGCGCGGCCGAGGGCGAGAAGCCCGCCGGCATGAAGGACTGGCCGCCCGAGGTCGCGCGCGGCCGCATCCTCGTCGGGCTCGCCGAGGCGCTCGCCAGCGACAACCCGGAGCAGCGGTACGCGGCCGCGCAGGTGCTCCGCATCCGCCGCAAGCCGGTCGAGTACTTCCGCGAGGCGAAGCGCGTGGCCGCGCTGCGCCCGGCGGGCGCGCCCATCGCGGCGGACACGACCCCGCGCGCCGCGGAGGAGACCGACACGCGGCCCGCGAAGGGGTGGCTGCGCCGCCTGTTCGCGCAGCTCGCGCAGCCCGGGCAGAAGCAGGGCGACCGGCCGGCCGGCGACGCGGTCCCGGAGGGCGAGCAGCGCCGGCTGCGCTGGCTCGCGTTCGGCGCGTACATGGGCCTGCTCCGGCAGGTCTCGCCGGGCGACGACGAGGCGCACCGGACCCGCCGCGACGCCATCGACCGCATCGTCGACGCCTGCCAGAAGGGCCACGTCAGCAGCACGGCGGCGATCCCGCCGCTCGTCCGGGCGCTCGACGACCCGCACCACCTCGTCCGCAAGGCGGCCTTCGCCGGCCTCAAGGCGCTCTTCCCGGCGGGGTCCGGCGAGCCGCTCGCGCTCGGGCTCGCGTCGGCGTCGGCCGACGTGGCGCGGACCGCGCTCGACGAGATCGCGGCGCGCGGCGACGGCGCCCGGCCCGAGATCGCGCGCGCGCTGAGCTCGCCGCTCCCCGACGTGCGCCGCTACGCCTTCGAGCTCCTCGAGCGGCTCTGCCCGAAGGGCAGCCTCGAGCCGCTGCTCGCCGCGCTCGGCAGCGAGCACGCCGACCTGCGCCTCGGCGTGCTCGAGCGGCTCGCGTCGTCGAGCGATCCGCGCATCGTGCCGGCCCTGTGCCGCGCGATGGAGAGCGACCACGACGATCTCCGCCTGCGCGCGGCGGAGCTCCTCGCCCGCCGCCGCGACGATCGCGCGGTCGACGTGCTCGCGGCGTTCCTGCGCGAGGGCGCGGCGCCGCCGGCGAGCGCGACGCTCGCCCGCGCGCGCGAGGCGCTCGTCGCGCTCGCGAGCGGCGCCGCGGTGCGCGCCCTCGCGGCGCGCATGGACGAGGCCGCCGCGCCGGCGGACCGCGCCGCGCTGGCGCGCGCGCTCGGGAGCGCCCGCAACCCGGAGGCGATCCCCGCCCTCGCGGCGCGCTTCGAGGACGAGGCCGCCGAGGTCCGGGGCGCCGCGTTCAAGGCGTGCCTCGAGATCGTCGACCGCGGGCGCGAGCGCGACAAGCGCGACACGGCGCGCGCGGTCGCGTTCCTCGCCGCCGCCGCGCGCGCGAAGGACCCGGCGCTCCGCCTCGCCGCGGCGCGCGAGCTCGATCTCGGCGACGACCCCGCGCAGAACGACCTGCTCGTCCCGCTCTTCTCGGACCGCGACCTCCCCACGCGCGTCGCGGCGGTCACGTCGTACGCGAAGCGCGTGAAGGACAAGGGCGCGCCCACCGGCCCGCTCGAGGCGGTGCTGCGCGCCGGCGCGCGCGAGCTCGTGCTGCCGGCCGCCGAGGGGGTGGCCGCGCGGGGCCTCGCGCCGGCGCTGCTGCCGCTCATGCTCGTCGTGCGCGCGGGCGAGCCCGGCGAGCGGGAGCGGGCGCTGCTCGCGCTCGGCACGCTCGGCGACGCCCGCGCGCTGGACGAGCTCGAGGCGGTGGCCGCCGGCGGCACCAAGGAGTCGCCGGTCGAGTTGACCATGCAGGCCGCCGCCACCGAGGCGCTCGGCCGCATCGCCCCGAAGCTCGAGGGCGCCGAGCTCCGCCGGCGCGCCTCCGAGCGCGTCGAGCAGGCGCTCCACGCCGACGCCGTCGACCTGCGCGAGTCGGCGGCGCGGGGCGTGCGCTGGATCGGCGGCGAGCGCGCCCGCGTGCTCCTGGAGGAGCTCGCGCGCGCCGGCGACACGCCCGACCGGCTCCGCCTCGTCGCGGTGAACGAGCTCGGCGAGCTCGGCGATCGCGCGGCCGAGCCCGCCCTCGCGCGCGCGCTCGACGCGCGGAGCGCCGAGGTCCGCAAGGCCGCGCGCAAGGCGCTGGAGAAGCTCTTCCCGGGCGAGCGGACGCGCGTCGAGCTCCTCGCGGTCGCGAGCGAGCACGACGACATCGCGAGCCCGGCGGCGAGCTACCTCGCCGCGGAGGCCGACCCGGCCGAGCTCCTGCCCCGGCTCGCGGCGCTCAAGGACGAGGAGCTCCGGCAGCGCCTCGCCATGGGCCTGCTCCGCCGCGGGTCGCTGCCTGCGGCCGCGCTCCGCGCCATGCTCGAGGACGACCGCGCCCCGGCGCGGCAGGAGGCCGCGCGGCTCATCGCCGCCGGCGCCGTGGACGGCGGTCGAGAGGCCCTCGCCGCGGCGGTCGCCGCCGCGGCGCGGCGCACCGCGGAGCGCTGGTCGGCCGCGCACGGCGACGCGCGCGACGCCGAGGCCGCGGCGTGGCGCGAGCTGCTCTGGGCCGGCGCGCGCGCCGGCGCGACCGCGATGGCGCCCGCGCTCGCCGCGCTCCTCGCGGACGGCGCCGCCCCCGGCGACGTCCGCCGCGAGGCCGCGCGCGCGCTCGCCGCGCTCGCGACCGCCGCGGGCGGCGCGCCCCCCGCGGGCGCCGCGGACGCCCTCGCGGCGGCCCTCGTGGACATGGACGCCGGCGTCCGCGCCTCCGCGGCGGCGGCGCTCGCCGCGCTCGCGCCGGACGGCGCGGCCGCGCGCGCGGCCGCGGCGCGGCCGTTCGATCCGGTCGCCTTCGGCCCGACGGCGCGCGCCGCCCCGCCCGCGGCGCTCTCGGCGCTCGTCGCGAGCGAGCCGGGCCGGCGCCTCGCGCTGCCGGCGATGCTCGCGCGCGGAGACGCCGCCGCGCTCGCCCCGCTGATCGCGCTCGCCAGGGGCGAGGGCGGCGACGCCGCGGCCCGCCTCGACGCGATCGCGGCGCTCGGCCGCGCCGGCGGCGAGCGCGCGCTCGAGGCCCTGGCCGCGCTCGCGTTCGACAAGGCGGCGGCGCCCGACGCCGCCGTCCGCAAGGCCGCGTACCGGGCGTACCGCCGCGCGCAGCGCAGCGCCGCGAACGAGCGCGCGCGGCGGGCTTCGACCACGCGCGCGCCCGCCGAGCCCGGGCCCCCCGACGGAGTCAACGCATGACCGCAGCCCTCGCCCGTCCGATCCACCTCCGGTACGCCGCGCCGAGCGAGCTCGCCGCCGCCCCGCTCCAGTCGAGCGTGCGCCTCTCCCTCGACAGCGCCCGCGGCCCGGTCGGCGTGCGCGGCACCGTCCGCGACGCGGCGCTCTTCCGCGACGCGATGGTCACGCTGGCGACGCTCCTGGAGAGCGACCTCCGGTACAAGGGCCGCGATCGCACCGCGTACCTCGCTTACCTGATGAAGCAGGGCAAGAAGGCGACCGCGGCGATCTGGGAGGCGCAGAAGGCGTACCTGGAGGGCGCCCTCGGCGGCGGCGCCGCGGGCCAGGGCGACGGCTCCCCCGGCGCGCGCAAGCCCGCCGGCGCGCTCGATCCGGTGCTCACGGTGCACCCGGACGAGGTCGCGATCGAGGTCTTCTCGCGCGACGAGAGCGCCTACGCCCGGCTCGCCTTCGCGAGCGATCTCTTCGAGGGCCGCGAGGCGGCCCACGGCACCGCGTTCGTCGATCTCTCGCCGCGCATCGTCGAGCAGATCGATCGCCTGCGCGTCTACACGAAGGTGGAGCTCGACGCCGGCGCGTCCCGCGCCCCGGGCGGCGCCGCGCCGGCCGCGCCGCCGGCGCCGATCGAGCGGTCGCTCGAGGTCCCGGCCACGTGGCTGCGCGGCTTCCTCCAGGTGCAGTCGGCGGCGACGCTCCCCGCGGTCTCGTGCGAGCTCGCCCCGATCGACCTCTACAACGCCCTCTTCGTGCTCCGCACGCGCAAGGCGAAGAAGCCGCCCCGCGGCCTGCGCTTCGAGCTCGTCCCCGGCAAGCCGCCGCGCCTCATCCTCGAGCCGTGGGAGATCCTCCTCGAGGGCCACGGCCCGCCGTACGAGGGCCCGCCCCGCGTGGTCCGGACCTTCGGCCGGCAGCGGCTGCTCGCGCTCTCGCGCCTCCTGCCGCACGTGCGGAGCGCCCGCGCCGAGCTCCGGGGCCCCGGGCTGCCGGTCTTCTGGGTGCTCGATCTCGGCCGCGCGACGCTGACCGTCGCGCTCACGGGCTGGACCGACGCGAGCTGGGCCAGCGCCGCCTCGTTCGACGCCCTGATGCCCCGCGACGGGGAGCGCGGCGGCGGCGCGCTCGACGCGCTCGCCGGCAGGCAGCTCGCCCAGCTCCGCGAGCGCGGGCCGCTCCCGCTCGCGGCGCTCGCGGCCGGCGCGAGCGCCGAGGACGCCCGCGCGGCGCTCCAGCTCGAGTGCCTGCGCGGCCGCGTGCTCTACGACGTCGCGCGCCGCGTCTACCGCCCGCGCGAGCTCTTCGCCGAGCCGGTCGACGAGCGCGAGATCCGCTACAGCTCGCCCCGCGAGGCCGCCGCCCACCGCCTGCTCGCCGCGCCGGGCGCGGTGCGGCCGACCAAGGTGCACGAGATCGCCGGCGAGGGGACGGAGATCCACGGCGAGGTCGCGGACCGGGAGGCGCACCGCGGCTTCTCGCCCCGGTTCACGGTGGATCTCGAGGGCCGCGTCTCGGACGCGTGGTGCAGCTGCCCCACGTTCCGCCGGAGCGGCCTCCGGGAGGGGCCGTGCGAGCACATGATCGCGCTGCGCGTCGCCTACGCCCGCGAGCGCGCCGCGCGGGACGCCCAGCGAAAGACGGCCGAGGGGCGGGCGCTCATCCGCGCCGAGACGCGCACCTACGTGCGCCGCGAGGCCTCGGGCGCGGAGGTGGTCTACCGTGTCTCGCTGGACGACCGTGTCGTGCACCTGTCGTGGGGCGCGCGCGGCAAGGAGGACCCTCGCCATCAGCGCATTTGGTTTGACACGGACGGCGAAGCGCGCGACGCGTATTTCAAGCGCCTGGATGCGTTGACGTCGTCGGGGTTCGTCGACGCCGAGGCGTCGACGGCGTGACGAGGGGAAGGAGGTCTCAGCAAACGTCAGTCAACGTCTGATTGTGTCGTGTTGCCAGGAGAGGTTCTGAACGCACCAGCCTCCGCGCCTCGAGCGCAGGAGCGGCGTCGCGCCGCTCTGGAGGAACCGCCAGTCACTCTCCGCAAGGTAGCCTGTTCTTGGTTCTCTTCGGCTAGACCAGCGCTACGGCGCCGGGAGAGCTGAGACAACCTCGCAACCGCCGTTTCTCCCGGCGCCGTAGCGCTGGTCTAGCCGGAGAACCGGTGAGGCTACCGTGCCCCATGGGTAGAAGGTGATGCGCTCGGGGCCTCTCTTGGCGACATGAACCCGCGATCGGCGAAGGGCGGCAAGCACGACCGCCGACCGCCGGCCGCCGGCCGCTTCCATCGTGCTGTACAGCCGCGCTTTCACCGAGACATGACCGCGAAGATCGACGCGACCGTCCCCGCCCGAGCCCCCGTCGTTCTCCCCCTCGCGACGCCGCCCGCGCCCTTCGCGGCGGCGCGCGGCAGCGCCGAGGAGCGCCGCCTCGCCCACGAGGAGCGCGTCGCCCGCTGGAAGGCGATCGCCGAGGCGGGCGGGATCGACGCGTGGGTGAGCGCGGAGCTCGCCGCGCGCGGCGCCGTCGCGACCGGCGATCCCAAGGCGATGTCGGACCGGGAGCGCGCCCAGTGGAAGGAGCGCAAGAAGGTCGAGGCCCGGGAGCGCCGCGCGCTGCGCCGCCTCGCCTGGGAGGCGTACCTCGCCACGCACATCAACCACCTCGGCGCCGGCGTGCACTTCCGCGATCGCGAGGGGCCGGACGCCTTCGACGTCCCGGGCCTCGCCGAGCGCGCGCGCTCGCGCGGCCTGCCCGACCTGCCCTCCGCGGGCGAGCTCGCGAGCGCGCTCGGGCTGACGATCCCGCGGCTCCGCTGGCTCGCGTACCACCGCGAGGTCGACGCCGGCACGCATTACCGGCGCTGGCTGATCCCGAAGCGCGACGGCAGCGCGCGCGCCATCTCGTCCCCGAAGCGGGAGCTCAAGCGCGCGCAGCGCTGGGCGCTCCGCAATCTCTTTGAGAAGCTCCCGGTCCACGCCGCGGCGCACGGCTTCCTCGCGAGCCGATCCATCGTCACGAACGCGGCCGCGCACGCCGGCGCCGACACGATCGTCAAGATCGATATCAAGGACTTCTTCCCGACGATCACGTGGCGTCGCGTGCGCGGCCTGCTCCGCAAGGCGGGGGTCGCCGAGGGTCCGGCGACGCTCGTCGCGCTGCTCGCGACGGAGGCGCCGCGCGAGGTCGTGCAGTTCCGCGGGCAGACGCTCTACGTGGCGACCGGCCCGCGCGTGCTCCCGCAGGGCGCGCCCACCTCTCCTGCGATCACGAACGCGATCTGCCTGCGGCTCGATCGGCGCGTGTCCGGGCTCGCGCGCAAGCTGGGGTTCCGCTACACGCGGTATGCGGACGATCTCACCTTCTCCTTCCGCGCGCCCGAGCCGTCCGGGGTCGCCGGCGCCGCGCGGCCGCGCGCGGCGGTGGGCGCGCTGCTCCGGGGCGTCCGGGAGATCTTGAGCGCGGAGGGCTTCCGGCTGCACCCGGGCAAGACCGTGGTGATGCGCAAGGGCAGCCGCCAGAAGGTGACGGGCCTCGTCGTCAACGGCGCGGGCGAGGCGGCCCCGGCGGCGCGGGTCCCGCGCGAGCGGGTGCGCGCGCTGCGCGCGGCGATCCGCAACCGGGAGCTGGGGAGGCCCGGGAAGGGGGAGACGCTCGCGCAGCTCAAGGGGCTCGCGGCGTTCGTGTACATGACCGATCCGGTGCGGGGGCGCGCGTTCCTCGGGCGCATCGAGGCGCTCGAGCGGACTCCGCCGGCGCCGGCCGATGGGGAATCCGGGCGGTAGGCGGGCCAGGCAGCCTGTTCAGAGCGCCGCGCGGGCGAACGCCAGAGCAGGCAGCGAGAGGGTTACTGTCGCTCCATCCTGAGCAGCGTGACGTCCCCCGCGTCCCTGGCGATCGCTGTCCCCCGCTGCCCCTGCGCCGTCAGCACCCAGTCGAAGACGCTGACGCCGCCGGACGAGTCGACCGTGGTGAAGGTGCCCGTGCCGTCCTGGTCCAGCGTCCATGTACCGGTAAAGGTATCGGAGAAGTACGCACCCTCGAGATTCCCCGATTCCGTGGCGGTGAGCGTCCCATTGCGGTGGAATGTAATGGTCCCATTCGCCACGAAATTGCCCTGCCCGACGATGGTGCCGGAGGCGTCCCAGCCGAAGCGGCCCTGAAAACCGCCGCCCCTGCGCTCGGACGCCGCAGGCTCCTTCGCGTGCGCGATCCCGGCGCCTCGCTGCTCCACGTCGAGGAAGCACGCGCCAGTCAGCAGACCAACGATCGCCAGCCTTACCAATGACTTTTTCATGTTGCACCTCCACTCCCGGCTTTCGCGGAGCGGGTATGTTCGAGATGGTCCGATGAGGGGCACAGGCCCCCTCGATCCGAGCGCTTGCGTCTTCGCGCCTGCGGCGTGCCCAGATGGGTCATGACCCGAGGGACGCCGCGAGCATCGAGCACCCAAGTCTCGGTATCTGATCGAGGCTACGGGCTAGCGGGCTCAGCTGTCAACACCGAGGGCACGCTCACGACGAAACCTGCTCGAATGTCGGAGCCCGAACAAATCTGCGCGCCTCTACGCTCCCCGCGGGCTCGCCAGGAGGAGGTCGAGGAGCCAATGGGGGCGCGCCGCGCCGGCCTCGCGGGCTCAGCTCCTGGTCGAGAAGAGGCGGATCGCGTCCTTCGGGGTGCGCATCGTGACCATGCTCGAGAGATCGATGCCCAGCGAGGTCATCGTCTGCGCGACCGCGGGCTGAATCCCTGTGATCGCGGCGCGCGCGCCGAGCAGGGCTATCGCGCGGACGATGCCGACGAGGCGGTCGGCGGTGCGCGTGTCCATCGCCTCGAGCGCCGAGAGATCGATCACGACGCTGCGCACGTGCCGCGTCGCGATGGCGTCGAGCAGGCGCTCGGTGAGCATGGCCGTCCGCTCTTCATCCATGGCGCCGATGAGCGGCACGCCGACGATGCCGTCGGCGACCTCCAGGATCGGCGCGGAGAGCGCGAGGATTTGCCGGTGCTGCGCCTGGATGACGGCGAGCCTCCGGTCGAGCTCGGCGGCGAGCGCCGATTTCTCGTCCGCCTCGCGCCGGGCCGCCGCGGCCATTGTCTGCAGCTCGCGCGCCGAGCGCTGGAGCGCCTCCTGGGCGCGCTGGCGCTCGGAGACATCCACGCTGAAGCAGGCGACCTGCACCTCGCCGCTCCTGCGGACGATCGGCTTCTTGACGGTCTCGTACCAGTGCACCTCGCCGTTCGGCCGCGTCTCCTTCTCCTCGATGACCGCCGGCTGCCGCGTGTCGATGACCTGCCGGTCGACGCTGGCGAACCCTGCCGCCTCCTCGGCGCTCGAGGTGAGCTCGTGCTGGGACGCGTGGACGACCTGCTCCGGGGTCATGCCGTAGCAGTCCGCGAGCGCGCTGTTCGCCATGACGTAGCGGCTGCGCCGGTCTTTGATGAACATGAGGCTGGGCGCGAGGTCGATGAAGCTGCGCAGGAGCTCCACCTCCTCGGCGAGCTCCTCCTCGCGGCGGCGCGGCGCCGCCCCGCCCTGCGCGCGCGCGTGCACGAAGACGAGCGGCTCTCCCTCGGCCCTCGCGCAGCGCAGGAACGTCCAGCGCTGCGGGCCCGATCCATTCCCCGCCCCCGCGTCGATCTCCATCCGGCGCTGCGCCCCTCCGAGCACCGCGCGCGCCGCCTCCTCGGCCTGCGGCCCGAGGACCGGCGCCTCCCCGAAGGCGTCGCGCCAAGCCGCGTTGACCTCTCGCAGCCGCAGGGTCGCGTCGAGCACCGCGAGCGGCTCAGGAAAAGCGTCCAAGTCTGCGCGCATGCGCACCTCCGTGGCGGCCGGTGCGACGCTAGAGACGCACCGTGTCGGGAGCGACGACGATGCCTGTACGGCGCGCGGTTGTCTACGGCGTCCGCCGGTGTGACGTCGTGAGCACAGGCACCGTCCCGGGCGCTTTATCCATTCACGCTGGGGGCTTGTTCGTCCGCTCCGCAACGAGGGTGTCCGGGTCGCTCTCCGGCTGTGAAGCGGGGCTCGGAGCTGAATGCCTTAAGGATGGTTGGGCGGCTCGCTCCCCTTCAAGGGCAGCCGCGCCGCCGGATCGCCGAGCAGCACGTAGCCGCGCAGGTCATTGCGGAGCATGAAGGCGCGGCTGCGGTGCACGGGCTCGACCGGGGAGGGCCGGTTCCACGCGCGCGCGTCCTCTTCGGCCTGGTAGCCGGCGATCAGCTCGTCGTTGACCTCGCGGAACGAGCGCATCAGCGCGTCGAGCGCCACGCCGGCGCGGCTGCCGCGGGCGGTCGACTGGAGGCTGCTGAAGATCCGGGAGGCGCGGCTCTGCGCCGCGCGGGCCGGGTCGACGAAGCTGTAGGTCCAGGCGAGGTCCAGGTGCCCGATCACCGCGAGCGGCCCGTCGGGGTTGCGGAGCGCGGCCTGCGGCAGCGCGGCGAGGAACGGGCGCTCGCCGTCGCGGGGCAGGCTCGCCAGCACGCGCCGGGCCTGGCCGGCATAGGCGCCCTCGCGCGCGAGGAGGGAGAGCCAGGGGTAGAACGCGCTCTGCTCGGGCGTCCCGGCCCCGAAGCAGGCCAGGCAGAACCACAGGCCGCCCGGGAGGAAGGGGGCGCGCTGGAGCCTCTCCGCCGTGAGCAATGCTTCGGGGCCCCCGCAGGCGCCCACGAGCAGCGCGCCCTGGAGCGCGCGCTGCTGCTCGACGGAGGCCCATCCGGCGCTGGGCCGGCCGAGCCCGTGACTCACGGACAGGAGCACGGAGGGCCTCGCGGTGCTCCCCGCGCGGACGAGGTCGTCCGCGAGCTCGGCGCTCGGGATCTCGACAACGTTCGCGGCCGGAGCGCGCCGCTTGCCCGGCTTCCGCGCCATCGCGATGCAGGGATCGACGAGCAGGCTGCGCCCCAGCTCGGTCGCGGCGGTGCCGTCCTCCGCGACGTAGAACAGGGCGTCTGGCTGGTCGTGGTCTGTCGGGGTTTCGGCCCAGCGCACGACCTTCTCCGCGTAGGCGGCATAGCCGGCGGGGTCGGGCCGGCCGTCCGCGCCCGCGACGTGGAGGCGGCCGACGAAACTGCCGTTCGCGAGGACGTGCTGGAGCTCGGCGGAGATCTGGTCGAGATCGCCGAGGACGAGCAGGTACCGCGGCCTCTCCTCCTCGGCGACGCGCTCGTCGCGCAGCACCTCGTGCTTCCACCGGAGCGACTCGGCCACGCCCATGCCGGGCCTGACGCGGTAGGGCTCGACCTTGGCCCCTTGCTCCGCCTCGCGCAGCCGGAGGAGCGGAGAGATCGCCTCGAGCGCCTGGTCGCCCAGGGCGCCCTCGGGCGCGATCACCGACCAGCGCTGGAGCTCGAGATCGTTGGGCTCCGCGTCGGGCCTCTCGAGCGAGAGCGCGTCCACGGCCCGCGCGGTCTTTTCGGGCTTCGGCGCGATGCCCGCCGCGAGCTCGGGCAGGCCCGCCGCGAGGGTGGGGCGGAGCTCGATGGCGTCGGCGAGCAAGAGCTCGAGGGTGCTGGGGGCGGCAGCGGTCATGAGAGCGGCAGGGTGCCAGGGGGGTGATGGGGGGTCAACGCGAGGGGTCGGCGGCATTCCGAGGATGCCGTATCCGTTCATCATTTCTCGGCGCCGCGTGCGGAGGCGGGCCCTGAGCAAGACGAGCGCGCGGCGGCGGTGTCCTTGAGGGATAGAATCGGCCCGTCGAGCCCGCCGATTTCAAGACCCCGCTTGGCGAGTGCACGGCCTGGTTCCGCGTCATTGCCGCCTTCTTCCAGGAGCTTCTCGCCCTGCTTCCTGGGCTGGAACCAGAGCGTGATCACAAGACCCCGGAGGTCGACCGGAGAATCGATATCGTGGCTCACCACCGCCGGTCAACCGCTGGGTAGAAAGGGTTCCGGCCGTTGGAGCGCTCGCAGGACTCGTAACCTTTTCGGGCGGCCTCATCGCCTTCGTCGAGGTAAGTTCTACGAAGCTCAGGGGAGAGGCAATCGGTGGTGGCAGCGCGGAGGACCTGCTGGAGGGCAGCGCCAGAGACGGTCCACACCCGCGCCGTCTTGTCATTCGACGCGGTGACCACCCGCTGCCCGTCGGCGCTGAACGACGCGGACCAGACCTCGCCTTGGTGGCCACGGAGCACGACCGGGGCGCCGATGCCGTCCGCGCTCCACACCCGCGCCGTCTTGTCATTCGACGCGGTGACCACCCGCTGCCCGTCGGCGCTGAATCGCGCGGACAACACGTAGCCCTCGTGGCCCCGGAGCACGACCGGGGCGTGGATGCGGCGCGCGCTCCACACCCGCGCCGTCTTGTCCCACGACGCGGTGACCACCCACTTCCCATCGGCGCTGAGCTCCGCGGACACGACCCGTTCCTCGTGGCCTTGGAGCACGACGGGGATGTCGCCCTCGCCCGCGTTCCACACCGACGCCGTCTCGTGAGACGCGGTGACCAGCCACCGCCCGCCGGCGCTGAATGCTGCGGAGAGCACCTCGCCCTCGCGGCCCCGGAGCACGACGGGCACCCCGCTGCCGTCCGCGTTCCACTCCCACGCGGTCGTGTCACTCGACGTAGTGACCACCCGCTGCCCGTCGGCGCTGAACGCTGCGGAGAGCACCTCGCCGCCGTGGCCCCGGAGCACGACGGGCGCTCCGCTGCCGTCCGCGTTCCACACCCGCGCCGTCTTGTCCGCCGACGCCGTGACCACCCGCTGCCCGTCGGCGCTGAACGCCGCGGACAGCACCACGCCCTCGTGGCCCTGGAGCACGACGGGCGCCCCGCTGCCATCCGCGTTCCACACCCGCGCCGTCTTGTCCGCCGACGCCGTGACCACCCGCTGCCCATCGGCGCTGAACGCTGCGGACTGTACCCCGGCGTCATGGCCCCGGAGCACGACGAACGCTCCGCTGCCGTCCGCGTTCCACACCCGCGCCGTCTTGTCCTCCGACGCGGTGACCACCCGCCGCCCGTCGGCGCTGAACGTTGCGGACCGAAGCCCGGCCTCGTGGGCCCGGAGCACGACGAACGCTCCGCTGCCGTCCGCGTTCCACACCCGCGCCGTCTTGTCCTCCGATGCGGTGACCACCCGCCGCCCGTCGGCGCTGAACTCCGCAAATCGAACCCTGTCCTCATGGCCCCGGAGCACGACGGGCGCGCCGCTGCCGTCCGCGTTCCACACCCGCGCCGTCGCGTCCTCCGACGCGGTGACCACCCGCTGCCCGTCGGCGCTGAACTCCGCGGACACGACCGGGCCGTCGTGACCCCCGAGCACGATGTGCGCGCCGCTGCCGTCCGCGTTCCACACCCGCGCCGTCTTGTCCGCAGACGCCGTGACCACCCGTCGCCCGCCGGCGCTGAACGCCGCAGACAGCACCCTGCCGCCATGGCCCTCGAGCACGAGGGGCGCGCCGCTGCCGTCCGCGTTCCACACCCGCGCCGTCTTGTCCGCCGACGCCGTGACCACCAGCTGCCCGTCGGCGCTGAACGCCGCAGACAGCACCACCTCGGCGTGGCCCTCGAGCACGACGGGCGCACCGCTGCCGTCCGCGTTCCACACTCGCGCCGTCTTGTCCGCAGACGCCGTGACCACCCGCTGCCCGTCGGCGCTGAACGCCGCAGACAGCACTCCGCCACGGTGGCCCTCGAGCACGAGGGGCGCGCCGCTGCCGTCCGCGTTCCACACCCGCGCCGTCTTGTCCGCCGACGCCGTGACCACCCGCTGCCCGTCGGCGCTGAACGCCGCAGACAGCACCCCGCCACGGTGGCCCTCGAGCACGACGGGCGCGCCGCTGCCGTCCGCGCTCCACACCCGCGCCGTCTCGTCGGCCGACGCGGTGACGATGCGCCGGCCATCCGGGCTGAAGCGAGCAAACGACACCGCGCCTCGATGTCCGCGCAACGTCGCCCTCGGAGGTCCCAGATCCAGCGCCTCGAACGCCAAATCGCTCCAGCTCCGTACGCGGTTCGTGTCGCCGACTTCGAGCAGCAGCTTCACCGCCGGTGCCAGCTGGTTCGTCGCCATGAGCTCACGAGCACCGGCCATCAAAGATGCGTTTCGCGCTCGCGTCGCCTGCCCCAGCGCCCAGACGACGATGACCGCCATCACGGCGGCAACCGCGATTGCGACCGCCGCGATCCATCTCAGCGTTCGCCGCTCTCTCCGCTCCCTGGCGATCCTCCGGCCCTCTTTCTGCCTCCGCTTCCGCTCCGTCTCTTCCTGCTCCCGCGCCCGCCTCCGCTGGAACACCCGGCTCGCCAGCCAGTCGTGCCCGAGCTCGAAGTACCGGCTCCCCTGGTGCTCCTCCGCGCGCAGCACCGCCGCCCGCTCCAGCTGCCCGAGCACCTCCGCCGCAGCCCCGGGCGGCAGCACGCCGCGCGCCTCCTGCTCGGTCAGCAGCGTCCGGTGCCCCTCCCCGTCGACGAGGTGCTCCTCGAGCAGGTGCCGCGCCGCCTCGCTCAGCGCCCCGAGCCCCTCCACCGTCGCCTCCAGGTACCGGTGCAGGATCGCCTCCGCCTCCACGGCGCCGGCCTCGCCGCCGCGCCCCGCCGCCCGCTCGTCCCACAGCGCCCGGCAGACGATCTGCCCGAACGCGGCCTGCACCTCGGCATCCTCCGAGGCCGGCGTTCCGGGCGTCCTCACCTCCAGCATCAGCGCGCGCACCTGCTCCTCGGCCCAGCGCTGGCGCGGACGCCCCTCCTCGACCGCCCGGCAGACCGCTCGGATCATCTCGCCCACCGAGAGCGGCCCCAGCCGGAAACCGTGCTCGAGCAGCTCGCGCCGCCCCCTCGCCCGATCCCGGAAGCGCCCCAGGTAATCCTCCCGCAGCGACAGCGCGATCTGCAGCCCCCGGATCGGCTTGTGCGCCAGCCGATCCACCGCCTCGATCAGCGCGATCGCCTCGCCCGCATCCCGCCCGGGAAAGAGCAGTTGCTCGAGCTGATCCAGGTAGATCAGGATCGGCCGCTCGCTCCTCCGCTCGGCCAGGAGGATCGCCTCGTCCAGCGCCTCGATCCGCGCCGTTCCTTCAGGCGCATCCCCCAGCTCGAGATCGCCAAAGACCGCGCGCACGAGCCAGGACAGCGGCGCCTCCCCGAGCGGCCAGCCGTCCACGGTCACGACCCGGAAGTCGTGCGCCTCCTCCAGCAGCGGGATCACCCCGGCCTGCATCAGCGACGACTTCCCCGCCCCGGAGGGCCCGAACACCGTCGTGCACGGGTGAGCCATCAGCCGGTGCGCCAGCTTCTTCGTGAGCTCCTCCCGGCCGAAGAAGTACCCGCGATCCGCGGCGCGGTACGGCTGCGGACCCGGAAAGGGGTTGTGCGGCGCGCTGTGCGACACCCTCGCCCCGCTCATCGGCCGTCCCTCCCGGCCTCCACGAGCGCTTCGAGCCAGCCGACGACGTCCTCGCCGCTCGCCGCGACGACCCCCACCCCGGCTCTCCCCGGCAGGCTCACGCCCTTCTCCCAGAGCTCCCGCTCGGTGTCGTCCGGCTCGAGCACAGCAAGGCTCCCTCGCGGCACCGGCCGCCGGCCGAACAGCCGATGCAGCAGCATTCGGTGGTGCCAGGTCGTCACCGACATCCCCGCGATCAGCGCCGGCCGGCTGTTCAGCGTGCTCAGGATCTCGTCGGCCAGGTCGCGCGGCAGCGCGCTCTCGAGCTCGCGGAAGCCGAGCAGGTAGTCGTCCTCGGTGAGCAGCGGCCGCGTGAAGATCTGCTCCGGCGTGTACCCGCGGTAGAGCCGGAGCAGCACGATCTCCCGCTCCAGATCGACCGACGCGGGCGGCGCCTCGAGCGCCTCCCAGTCGCCGCCCGACGCGCGCCGGAGCACCAGGGTGCTCTCCTCGTCGGGTTGGATCACGTGGATCGCCCTCTCCGGCTGCTGCTCCGCGAGCGCGATCTCCAGCAGCGGGCTTCGGAGCAGCGTCGCGTGCACCCCGGGGCCGAGGGCGCGCGCCAGCGCCTTGATCACCGGCGGAGCCTCCGCGCCGACGCGGAACGCACGCTGGAACTCGGCGCCCAGCTTGTCGGCCCCGCGGCGGAGCGCGTACCGCTGGGTCAGCGCGCTCATCGGCAGGCCCGGTGGCATCGGCTCGGGCCCCTTCGAGAGCTCGGTCCGCAGCTTGTCGCGGAAGCTGTCGAGCGCGGCGCGCTCCGCCTTCCACCGATCCCCGAGCAGGAGCGAGAACGGCCGCGCGACGATGCGCGCGAGGCCGGGGTCGATGGCCGTCGCCCTATCGCTCACCACCGGCGGGAGCACCGCTCGCGGAGCGACCTTGCGCCCCTTGAAATCGAACAGCACCCCGTCCGGCCCCCGCAGGTAGACGACCGGCGAGAACGCCTCGGCGCTGCCCTCGAGCTCGGCGAGGATCGCCCGCCGCGCCTCGTTGACAGCGCGCGCGACGTCCCCCTTGCCGAGGGTCGCGCCGGCAAGCGCGCGGTAGAGCTGCGTTGAGAACGCCCTGGCCACGTCGGCCTGGACCGGCCAGAGGTGCGCGACCACCGCGTCCGCGCCCGCCCGCGCGAGGCTCTCCGCGGCCGACGCGAACGCCGCCGGCCGCGCTCCCTCGCACGCCTCGAGCACCACGAGCCGGAGAAAGCTGCGGAAGCCGGCCGCGAGCTGCTGCCCGAGGAGCTCGACCCGCAGCCAGCGCTCGTCGCCGTCCGCGTCCGCGAGCCGCAGGACGGGGACGCCGTCCTGCACCCCTCCGTGGCCGACGAAATGGAGCACGTGCGGGATCGGCTCGCAGCGCAGGCGATCGAAGAGCCACGGCAGCCGCGCGGCCTGCCCCTCGATCGGCGCCAGCCACTCGACCTCGCCCGCGGCGATCGGGCCGGCGAGCGCCTCCTTGAGCCGCGCGAGCGCGGCGCCGCCGGCGGGCGCGATCGCGAGCACGCGCACCGCGCCGCGCACCTCGCGCGGCTGCCACGGCTCGTTGCTCCTGACGCCGCGCACGGGCAGCAGATCCGGCGACGTCCCCCAATGGCGCATCGCCCCGCCCGGCGCGGCGAGCGCCTCCCAGGGGACCTCTTGCAGCCCGGGATCGCCGATCGCGAGGCGCACGAGGAGCGGCCCGCCCGCGGCCTCGCCGAGGCGCGCCCGGAGGTCGTCGATCCCTTCGCGGAGCACGGCGCCATGGAGCGCCTGCGCCGTCCTCGCGACGCGCTCGTCCAGCGGCCGCGCGCGCGCGGCCGCCTGGCGCACGTCGCTCGCGAAGCTGCGGAGCTGCGCTGCGCCCAGCTCCGGACCGAGCGCGTGAGGCGCCGTCTGCTCCCCCCGGCTGCCGCGAGCAGAAGCCCGCACCTCGGCTCCGCTGCTCTCGAGCGCGATCTCCATCCACACGCCGGGTGCCCCGGGCCTCTGCATGAGAGGGAGATTACCTGGTTCGCACTCCGCTTCGCCTCGGGCGCGCTCCGCGATTCGCCGCGCTGCGCTCCGGCCCGCCCGCGCACGCACGGCGTTGCGACCCGGAGGGGTCCGGGACCCCTGCGAACGCTCTGCATTGGTAGTGGTCGCGTTTGCCTGAAACGCGACCACCCCGCTCCAACTGCGACCACCTCAGCCGCGACGCGCTCGGCGCGCGCATACGCCCGAGGCGGAAATCTACGAGTTCTTGACGCCGGGTCCGCATGAGGCCGACGCTCCGCCGCCATGGCTGGCTCGAAGGTGACTGGTGTTGGGGCAGCGAAGGCTGCGGTCGGTCTTGCGGTGTTCGCATCCACCAGTTGTGCGCAGATCCTCGGCGTGGATTGGGGCACGTACGAGCCGGCAGCAGGGACGGGAGGCTCGGACCCCAGTGGCGTGACCGGTGGTAGTTCCGGCGCCGGACGGGAGGGCGGCGGCGGGACCGGAGGTGGCGCGGGCGCTACCGGAAGCGGGGGCGGCGAGGAGTGTGCGCCTGGCGGAACGGAGTGCGTCGGGCAGACCTGCGTGGAGGGGAAGTGTAGCGGGGAGTGCGGCCCCGACGATGTGCGTTGCTCGGACAAGCGTCCTCAGCGATGCGACGAGCGCGGAAAGTGGCAGGACGAAGAGCCGTGTCCTGCGGCGGCGCCCGTGTGCGACGCAGGAAAGTGCGTGCCGCCGAGCTGTGTAGGACTGGCCGAGACGTGCGGGCCGGGTGGCGATGAGAGCTGCTGCGCGCGCGGGCAGGTGGTACCTGGGGGTACATTTAACCGGAATAACGATCCAGCGTATCCAGCTACGGTTAGCGACCTATCGCTGGACCGATTCGAGGTCACGGTGGGGAGGTTCCGGAGGTTCGTCGAGGTGTACCCCGGGAGCAAGCCAGTGGCGGGAGCGGGGATGCATCCGAGCATCGCGAGCAGCGGGTGGGATGCTGGCTGGGACGACAACCTGCCTTTGGATGCAGCGGCGCTGAAGGAGTGGGCCAAGTGTTACGCGGAGCGCCAGCCATGGACGGATGAGGCCGGCAACAACGAACGCTTGCCGATGAATTGCCTAACCTGGTACGTGGCGTTCGCGTTCTGCGCGTGGGACGGAGGCCGGCTGCCGACGGAGGCGGAGTGGAACTACGCAGCAGCAGCGGGAGACGAGCAACGAGCGCATCCATGGTCGGCCTCGGCGGACTCGACCACACTTGATAACAGTTATGCGGTATACGCATGTACTGGAGACGGGTCAGCGGCCGGAGAATGCAACTTTGGCGACATATTGCCGGTCGGATCGAGGTCACCAAAGGGCGATGGCAAGTGGGGGCAGGCGGATTTGGCCGGAAGCATGTTCGAGTGGATCCTTGACTGGTACGCAGAGCTTCGCACCGAATGCGACAATTGTGCTAATTTGACGCTCGCCTCGGAGCGGGTGGTCCGTGGTGGTAGCTTTGGCAGCGATCCGGTATACCTACTCTCGTCCATTCGCTACAGCCAAAATCCGACGGAGCGCAGCGCCAACGTCGGAATCCGGTGCGCGAGGACGCCGTGAGCATGAGCCGGCTGTAATCGCGCACGCGGGCTAGGACATCGCATGTCCTAGCCGCTCATCACGCGCAGAGCGCTCGACTCTTCAGGTGCTACCTTAAAGCCCTGAACGAAAGCGCCCCGCCTCGGCTGGTACCCGAGACGGGGCTGCGGAACGCCGAGCGGTAGGCCCGCCCTGCGCACGACGCACGTGCAGCATGGGCCACCGTCCGGGGAGAGGCAAGGGGCCCGTGGCGAACGTGCTTCCGATGGAGACCCGCGTGCGCATCGCCGCCGCGCTGGTCGAGGGGACGAGCGTGCGCGCCGTCGAGCGCATGACCGGCGTGGCGAAGAGCACGATCCTCCGCTTCGCCGTCGAGCTTGGCGAGGGCTGCGCGCGCGTCCACAACCGGCTCGTCGAGGGCCTGTGCGAGCCCGACATCGAGCTGGACGAGCAGTGGTCGTTCATCGCGAAGAAGGACAAGCGCGTGACGGAAGAGGACCCGGCGGAGTACGGCGACGTCTTCACCTACACCGCGTTCGCGAAGCGCTCCAAGCTGGTGATCTCCTACGCCGTGGGGAAGCGCGACCAGGCGACGACCGACGCCTTCCTGGCCGACCTGCGCGCCCGCGTGCTCGTCGTCCCGCAGATCACGAGCGACGGGCTCACGCTGTACGTGCCGGCCGTCGAAGCGTCGTTCCGCGGCTGCGCGGACTACGGCCAGGTCATCAAGCAGTACGGGTACGCGAAGTCCCCGGACCACAAGTACGAGCCCGCGCGGGACGCGAACTTCATCCGGAAGACGGCCGTCTTCGGCGCGCCCGACCCAAAGCGGATGAGCACCTCGGGCGTCGAGCGCTACCACCTCACGGCGCGGCACATCAACGGGCGCAAGCGCAGGCTCGCGCTGTCGTTCAGCAAGAGCATGCGCAGCCATCGCGCCGCCGTCGCGCTCTCGGTCGCGACGTACAACTTGACGCGGGTCCACGCCTCGCTGCGCGTGTCGCCCGCGATGGCCGCGGGGCTCGTCGCCGAGCTCTGGTCGGTCGAGGATCTCGTCCGGGCCGCGCTCGCGGAGCCCGCTGCCGCGCCGCCCGTTCCGCAGGCGCTCACCCTGCCGGCGCAGACGGGTCCGGTCCGGCAGCTGCCCGGGGGCAAGGGGTGGCTCCGGCTCGTCTCGCGCGGGTCCGCGCCGTCCGCACCCGTCGCGCCGCAGCCGCCGCCTACCGCGCCCGCGGCGGCCACGCCGGAGCCAGAGCCCCCGCCGTCAGAGCCGCCGCCTGCGCCGGGGCCGCGCAGGATGGTGCAACTCAGCCTCTTCGAGGGCGCGTGGTGACCGACGCCATAGATAGCGCAGCGTGCAAGTCGACGTTCACTTGGGTTTCGACTTCGCCAATCGCTTGGCGACCTCTTCGAGCTGCTTCATCGCGCTAGCCTCGGCCTCCGTCTCGATGTCTCTACGCCGGCGGGCAGCGTAAAGCTCGTACTCGCGCTCCGCATGGTTATCGGCGTCTTGTCGCTTTCGTTTGCCAGCGCCTGAGAGAACGCGACGTTCGTTGAACGACAGGAAGGCATCGAGCTTCTCCTGCCATTCCCGGATAAAAACCTGTTTGCGCCGCTTCGCCTGATCCTCGGCGTAATCCAGAAACATCACAACGATGCGGTTGAGCTCATCAATTTCATGCTCCCGCAAGTAGTTCTTCGCGACCGTCACGTCACCCTTGCGCACGACAGAGCCTTTCCAGGTACTGAGACCCATGTTCGGCTTTCTGTGGTCCGCCCTCTCCTGGATCAGCTCTGGCGCAGTTTTTCCAGTGGCAGCAAAATGCAGCTTGTTCTGGATAACCTGGAAGAACATCACCGTGTCTGCATCAGTTGGGTTGTAGTCTGCTGCCAGCGCGAATATTTCCTTGACCCGCAGGTACATTCGGCGCTCGCTGGCTCGAATGTCCCTGATGCGCTCAAGTAGTTCGTCGAAGTAGTCAGGCACGCCTGGGCCGGGCGGGTTTTTCAGCCGCTCGTCATCCATGGCGAAGCCCTTCACCAGGTACTCGCTTAGGCGAGCGGTCGCCCACTGACGGAACTGGGTGCCGCGCGGTGAGCGTACGCGGTACCCGACCGCCAACACCGCATCGAGGTTGTAGTGTCGTACCTGGTAGTTCTTCCCGTCCGAGGCAGTTGTTAGGTAAAACTTAACAACTGCCTTCTCGTCGAGCTCCCCCTCCTCGAAGATGTTCTTCAGGTGTAGGGAGATGTTGACCTTGGACGTCTGATACAGTTCCACCATTGCGGACTGGGAGAGCCACAGGGTGTCATGCTCGAAGCGACACTCCACACGGCTCCGTCCATCCTCGGTCGGGTACAGAATGATCTCGCCCCTGGCGGAGACGATGTCGTCGTTGGGCTCATCACTCATTGCTACCGTCACTCCCTGGATCGATGCGCTCATCGGCTAGCAAACCGCTCTGTACCATGAACGCGGGGCCGGACGAGAGCACCATGAGCCCCATCGGTCCACCTCTCACGCAGCCACCACCTACACCGGCAACACCAGACTGCCCCACGCTCACCTCTCCGTCAGGTCTCACCAACAAACTGCAACCATAACGCGCGCTTAAGCCAATTCCGGTGGCGCCCACGGCCACATGGTTGAGTCATCGTTAGATAAACGCACACCCGGCTCCCCACGGCGAAGCCGGGTGTGCGGGCCGCGCGTCGGTGTTACCGGCGCGGCGTCTTGCTGGTTCTCCGTCTCGGGACAGGCGCGGCGGTCGCGGCGCTGGGAACGTTTGGCTTCCGGTCAGGCGGCTGGCGGCGAGGACCATCGATCCTCACCTCCAGACGGATGGCCTGGTAGCCAAACTCTGAAGCGTACACCCGACGCTTCAGCCCATGGTGCCAATAGCTCGACACGTACACGAACCTGTACCCCGGACGGGGCTCGTCTGCGGCCATATGGCCTCCCTGTGAGAACGTGAAGCACGGTACGCCAAGGCGAGACCAGCTCGCCAAGACGCAATGTGGGGGCTTGCCGGTGCGCGTGGCCGTACCCACGGCCGGCGCCTATTCACGCTCTAGAGACGCGATCGTTTGATCGCATGGCACACCTATCCCCGCTGCGACACGAAGGTCGCGGAAAGGGGCTTGCGCAGCACCCTTCAAGCGGGTAAGGTGGCGGTTGTGAGGTGCCGCTGACCTTCCCCTCAGGGGGCCGGTTGTGCTGCGCAAGCCGGTTGCTGAAACCGGCCCGGGCCGTTGGGGGCGGTGGCACGCCCTTACCGGCCCGAAGTTTTTTCGGGGGCTACTCGTCCGCTAAGGCCTCCGTCGCGTGGAACTCGCCGTTCATGCCCTCGCGCGGAACTCCTCCAAGGAGTTTCCCGAACTCGTCCTCGTCATCATCAGCGTAGTCGGCTGCGTCCGCAAGTCGCAGAGGCGCCGCCGAGCGATAGCGGCCACGGGTGGCCGACCTCGAGATCCTGGCTTCGCGAGCAAGCCGCCCGAGCGCCGATCTCAGAGACTGCACGTTGTCGAGTTGCAGCAGCTTGGAGATCTCCAAGACGCCGAAGTCCCTGTCTGGGAACTCGTCCAGCAGACCGACAATTCGCTGGGCCGCGCTGGCTTCCGCCTCGTGCGCTGCGACCACGGCGGGATCATGGACCTGTCGAGGCGACACAGGGCCGTCGTCCGCCTCCAGCAGGAGATCGAGTTCGTACTCCAGTCTGGCCAGTTCGCTTCGCAGCGCCTGAATCTTGGCCCCGACCTGGATTATCTGCTCGCGCCTGCCCATGCCCGACCTCAGCGGTACGAGGAGGTGTACGGGAACGTCCGAGGCGCGGCAATGACAAAACGGTTCGAAACAGCATTTCCGGAACGAAACGCCCGTGGCTGGAGTTACGCACAGGGAACGAACATGTTTTGAACAAGTTTTCCACAGGATGGCCGAACGCGGTGCCTGCAAGTCCGCGGTCGGCGCGGGTCCTGTGGGCGCCGCCCGCTCTAGGTCGGCCAGGTCTTGCGCGACCGGACCCAGCGCTCGAAGCCCTTGCCGTCGGCGATGTCGGCGAGGACGGCGCCGGGGGAGCGGCCCTCGTGCGCGGCGATCATGGTGACGATGCGGGTGAGGGAGACGTCGCCGTTCTCGGGCGACGGGAGCGGGCCGTTGGGGTCCTTCACCCACTTCATGTCGTCGAGGTAGCTGTGGACCTGCGCGGCCGTGATGGTGCGCGTGACGTACGTGGCCGGCAGCGTCAGGCGGACGCGCTGGTTGGGGTGTCGGTGGCTCATCGGCGCCACCTCCTCAGCTTGAGGGCCAGCGCCTCGCGGGCGATCCTGAGCCTGGACGCCGCCGTGCCCGGCTTCATGCCGCGCCGCCGGGCGTACGCGACGAGGCTCTCGGGGTCGTCCACGGAGAGCAGCGCCTCGCGTTGCCAGTCCGGAAGGTCTGCCAGCGCCTCCAGCACCTCGCGCGCCTCGATCTGGGCGTGGAGGTCGATGCCCGCGAGCTCGCGGAGCCTGCCGAGAGGCTGCGCATGAAGCACTGCCCGCCGCACCCACGCGCTGTGGAGGTAGTGGCCGGTCTTGCGCCAGCTGATGCCGAACAGCCACGCGCGCAACGCCTTGCGGGCGTCCTGTGTGGGGTCGGGCCGGTACATGCCGCGCTTCACGGATCGCCACGCGCCGAGCAGGATGTCCTGCGCGACGTCGTCGCGGTCGCGCTGCGGCACGCCGCTGGAGATGAGCACGGCGACGATGACGCCGCGCTCTGCGAGGAGCGCCTGCATCGTCGGCTTCTTCCTGGGGTGTCGTGCGGCAGGCGGGCGTCGAGCCCCCTTCCGCCTGGGCTTCACCCGCTCCTCCCGCATGTCGGGCAGCGGTCAGCCGCGACGAGCCCGCCGAGCAGCTGCTCGACGGAGACACCGGCCGCCTTGGCGGCGCGTTGCGCGGTCGCGGGGGAGCCGTTGTCGCGCCCGCGGGCGATGCAGCGGAGGCTGTCGCGCGAGACGCCCATGACGGCAGAGAGGCAGCCCCACGTGCCGTACGCGGTACGGAGGTTGCGCAGCGCCGCCCGGAGGCGCTTGCGCTGCGTGGGGGTCAAGGAGAGACAAGGTGCGGCACGGCGGCGGCGCGCGGGCGCACCTCCGCCTTGCTCGCCCGAAGGCGAACGGACTACGGTCAGCATGTCGGACTCCGGGGATTCGGGGTTCGGCCACGCTGCCCGGTGCGCGCCAACGCACGCGGGCAGCACTACTTCCGCCGGAGCCTACGGCCCGGGATCCAACTGCGACCACCTCAATCACGCAGAGGGGTCAAACGCGACCACCACCTCTGCATTGCGGTCCGGAGGGGTCCGGCCCCCCCTCTTGGCACAAAAAAACGCGTTCTCAGGGGGCAAATGGCACAAAAATGGGAGCTGCACAGCGATTTTTGGCACAAAACCGCCTTCTCTGACGCTCCGCAGAGCGTTCTCGAGGGGTCCGGACCCCGGTGTGTCGCAATGCATTGCGGTTGTGCCGGTCCCGGACCCCCCTCCCCTGGCACAGCGAAACGCCGAAACGGCACAGATCGCCGTCTCCGTCCCCTCGTTTGGCACAAAGACAGAGGCCGAGGCGACCCAGGTTGCGGCCGCTGGTCACGCCGGGACAGAAACGACGGTCCGAGCGTGGGCGTCGCCTTTCACCCCAAGCTCACGATGCTGAAAAGCCTCGAGGGACCGGAGCTCTCGTTCAACTTCGGTATCGGCGTCAACGATGGAGCGCTGCCGAGCTACGACGACCTCCGAGCGCCGATGTGACGCGCCCGCCGGACAAGGCACTTGAACTTCAACACGCGCGCTTCGCTCGATCGCCTCGCGCAGCGCCCCTCCGGCTAGCGCGTCCGCTTCAGCGCCGCCTTGAGCACGTGCTCCGCGATCAGATACCCGAACCCCTCCCCGTCGATCCGCCGGAGCAGCTGGTCGCGCGCGATCCGGAGCGCCGCCGCGGTGGCGTCCAGGTTCCACCCGTGCGCGGCGAGCTGCTCCAGGAGCCGCGCGCGCCGCACCTGCCCGGCCGAGAGCCGGTAGGTCTTCGCGTACTCCAGCGAGCCGTCGTCGCGCACGATCGCCTCGCCGATGTGGTTGTCGAGCGCCGGATCGAGCTCGGTCATGAACCGCTGCAGCGAGAACGGCCCCGCCCGGTACACGCGCTGCGCCGCGCTCGGCCGGCCGAGCAGGCCCGCGGCCGTGTCCACGTGCAGCGCGCCGGCCTCGGCCCGCGCCCGGCCGAGCGCGGCCCGCAGGTCGTCGAGCGAGCCGATCTGCGCCTCGTCGATCGGATGCACGAGCGCCTGGCTGTCGCCGTTGTGGCGGGCCGCGTAGAGCAGCGTCTGCTCGAAGAAGTCCTCGATCAGCGTGCGGTGCAGCGCGCAGTAGTCGTCGGGGTGCGACACCACGAACACCGACGCGAGCAGCTCGCCGACGAAGAGCAGCAGGCCGCTCTGGCCCTCGTGGATCTCGAAGACGCGCAGCGCGTCCTCGAGGCTCGGGATCGCCCGGCCGGAGAGCGACACCTCGGTGCGCGGATCGAGGCCGCGGGAGATCGCCCGCCGCGAGTACTCGGACCAGGCGATCTCGGGGGCGTTGAAGTGCAAGGCGAGGAAGCCCTCCATCGCGAGGTGCTGCGGCAGGAGGCGCAGGCGGTTCCGCTCCGCCGGGTCCTCGCCGCGCGCCTCGCGCCGCACCATGCGGTGGAGCACGTTGACGCCGCGGCAGATCTTGGCGAGCGGGTTGCGGTCGGCCGGCCCCGCGAGCGCCGCGCCGTAGGACGCGACCGGCGAGCCGTCCTCGGTCCACCCGACCACGAGCGCGTGCGGCACGTAGCTCGAGCAGTAGTACGAGCCGTCGCCCACATCGACGAGCGCCATGGGGTCGTCGTACCGGCGGCGGGCGATGCGCAGGTCGTCGCGCGGCGCGGACCGGAGGAGCGGGACCAGGCGCACGCCCGCGAAGACCTGGGCGTGCGTGGCCGTGAGGCCCCGGAGCGAGAGCGACTGGAGCAGGGCCGGCCCCTTCGCCATCAGGGCGCCTCGGGCGCCGCCGCGGGCGCCTCCGCCGGTCCATCAGTGGGCCGCGCGGGCCGCGCGTGCCGCGCGAGCAGGGCGTCCGCGCGCCGCGCGAGGTAACGCTCGAGCTCCGCGAGCGGCGCCGTCCCCTCGGCGAACCGCGCGAAGCCGAGGACCGTCGGCAGATCCTCGGCGTCGCGCAGGCCGACCGTCGGGATCGACGGGCCGAGCGCGCGCGGCGCGTAGCGCTCGCTGTCGAACACCGGGTTGATGTGGACGATCGACGTGCGCTGCCCCGGATCGAGCCGCGCCCGGAAGCACCGCGCGACCTCGGCGGCGGCGCCGGCCGGGTCGTTCTCGAAGCCGTCCGAGACCACGATCACGACGTCCGGCCGCCACGCGAGCGCGTCGAGCAGCGGCGTCGCGAGATCGGTCTGGCCGCGCGCGCCGACGAGGATCTCGTCCGGCGTGGGCGCGGTCCAGAACGCGCGGTACTCGCTCGCGGCGGCGCGGAGCAGGTAGCTCACGCCGAGCGCGACGGCGAGCGGGCGGCGGCGCTTCTCGCTCGATCCGGACGCCGAGTAGCTCCGGTCGAGCACGGCGGCGACGCGCCCGAGCGCGGCGGGGCTCCGGCGGAGCGCGCGGGCAGCGGCGCGCTCGAGCGCGGCGTGGAGCTCGTCGCGGCGGTCGCGCCGCGCCGCCTCGGGCAGGGAGAGCGCGTAGAGGGCGACGCGCGTGAGCGGGGCGCGGCCGAGGTCGACGGCGAGGTCGACGTCCTCGCGCCCGGCGGCGCGCTGCAGCCGCAGGCGCTCGCCCTCGGTCATGCGCGGGGCGGCGCGGCGCAGGAGCTCGTCGCGCGAGACGCCGCGGGCGGCGGCGAGGCCCTCGGCGACGGTCAGCGGCAGGTCGAAGATCGCCTCCTTCGCGTAGCGGGCCTGCCGCGCGCGCTCGAGGAGCGGCGCCTCGAACGGCGCGCGCCGCCCGGGCTCGAACAGGAACGGCCCGATCTCGCCCGGGAGCCGGAGGTGGGCGTGCACGGCGAGCGCGCGGACGTGGGCGCGGTACTTCACGGCGTCGAAGGCCGGGTCGGGCCGGCCGGCGAGGTAGTCGCGGATGACGGCGCGCGCGCGGCGGTTGTTCACGCGCCGCTCCCGGAGCTCGCGGAGCGCCCGGAGCGCGCGCTGCGGCGGGAGCTCGCGGAGCGCGGCCGCGATGAGCAGCCCCTCCTCGCGCCGATCGGCGGGGGGCGTCTCGGCGCCGGTCGCGAGGAGGTTCACGGCGATGCGCGCCTGGTTGAAGTGGTTGATGCCGGCCGCGAGCGTGCGCGCGTAGAGGCGGCGGTAGTTGCCGAGAATGTACTCGTGGAGGAAGTCGACGGAGACGACCTGGCCGCCGGAGGAGCCGTAGAACTCGGCCTGCCCGGTGCACGCGAAGCAGGCGTTGATGAACATGACGAGGTCCTCGCGCTCGACGCGCTCGGTATGGAAGCGTGCGGGGGGCGCGGGCGGCATACGAAAGCCGCCCGGGGAATGGTGGGGCGATCTACCTACGACAGTAACCAGACTGGGCTCGGAAATCGCCCCGGAGTCCCACGGGCGGCAACCGGCAGGATACACCGGGAGGGCGCACCGCAGAACCGGCCGAGCAGGTTTGCTTCACCGGCGCTGCGCCGCGCAGGCGCAGCGCAGGCACCGCGCGTGCTCGGGGTCGCGGACGGGGTCCGCGCCGGTCTACTCCGGCCAGACCTCGATCCAGACGAACAGCACCTGTCCGGCGGCCTGATTGCCGACGGGCACCGGATACACCGTGCGCGCCCGGAGCGCCTCGATGAGGTGATCGCGGTGGATGGCGAACCTCCCGATGAAGTCGTCGTTGACGAGGTCGCGGTCGATGAGCTCACCGCTCACGTGAACGTCCGGCGCGAGCGGCACGCGGCGCCAGGTCGGCGGGCCTTTCCACCCGGGCGTGCAGGTGTCGCGCTGCCCCGAGCGATCGAGCGTGAGCCGGCCGAGCGACCGGCCGCCCGCGAACAGCTCCGCCGAGCCGAACGGCTCCGGCGGCTCGGTGCCCGCCCCCGCCGCCTCCGCGGCGTACCCCGCCGCGCTGGCGGCCGCCGCGGCGGGGTGCGCCGTGCGGAGCAGGTCGCCGATGGCGGTCAGCGCCCCCGCCGGGACCGTGCCCATGCCGTCCCACTGGCGCCCATCCGCCTTGGCCGGGCTGATGACCGCGCCATCGATGGAGACGCGCACATGGGCCGGCAGCGGCTCCGCCGCCGGCTTGCACGCCGCGCAGCCGAGGGCGAGCCCGCACACCGAGGCCGCTTCGAGGAGAAGACGTGATGCCATGCCTCGGGAGCGTACCCCGGCGGGCGCGGGGCACCAACGCGCAAGGCCCCGTCCGGCCGGTGACCGGTGGAAGGGGCGTGACGCGGGAAACACCTGCTTCCGCCACCTCAAGCGGGCATGACGATCCGCCCTCGACCTCCTCGAATCGTTTTACTTTTCCTCCGCCCTCGGTAGGCTCTGAATCTGGCGTCCCTCGGCAGCCGCAGGGCTCGCACGAAGCGCTCGTCCTCATGGCAGGTGCGCATGCCTCGCCCGCGTCCTCGACGGCGGTCAGCTCGAATCGGTCGCGCCAGAGAAGAGAGGGTGAGGAGCGCGCGCTCGGAGACCCTCAGGCGATCACAGGAGAGAAGAACCAGATCATGTCGCACAAAGAGACCGTGTCCATCATCGGCTTGGGTCAAATGGGCGCCGCGCTGGCGCGCGCCTACATCAACGCCGGTCATCGGGTGACCGTATGGAACCGGACCCACAGCAAGGCAGCGCCGTTTCAGGGCCAGGCGAAGGTGGCGGCGACGCCCGAACAGGCATGCAGCGAGAGCGACCTGACGATCATCTCGCTGTCCAACTACGAAGCGAGCGACCAGGTCCTCCGCGCGCCCGTCGTGGCCGAGGCCGCGAAGGGTCGGACGCTGGTACAGCTGACCAGCGGCACGCCCAGCGACGCCCGCAGCGGGGCGGCATGGACGTCGGAGCTCGGGATCGGCTACCTGGACGGGTGCATCATGGCTTACCCCAGCTACATCGGGGGTGAACAGACGCCGGTGTTCTACTCGGGTCCCAAGGGGCTCTACGACCGCCACGAGCCGACGCTGCGCGTCATCGGCGGGGCAACCTCCCACGTCGGCGAGCCGATCGGGGCCGCGGCAGCGCTCGACTGCGCTCTCCTGGAGAGCTTTTACGGCGCCACGCTGTCGTTCCTGCACGGGGCGGCGATCTGCGCGTCGGAGAAGTTCCCCCTCGACGCCTACTTCGCCAAGTACCAGGCGATCATGCCGCTCATCTCGATCACCGCCGACATGTGCAACAAGATGCTGTCGACCGGCGATTTCAAGGGGACCGACTGCACGCTGGACATCCACACCGGCGCCCTCGAGCACATCGCGCGTCTCAGCCGGGAGAACAACGTCGACCGGCGCATCCCGGAGCTCATCCTGTCGTATTTCAAGCGGGCATTGCAGCTCGGCCACGGCGCCGATGAGATGGCCGCCGTGTTCAACGCCATTCAGGATCAGGCCGGCGCCGACCAGCGCTGAGGGGTCCGCGCAGGCCGCGCGTCGGGCGGGGAGCGGCGCAGCCGGCGCGGCGCGCTCGCTCCCGCGCGACCGCGCGGCGCCGGTCAGCTCGCAGCCTTGTCGGGCGCGATCAGGGTGACCGTCAGCCGGAACGTCGGCGCCCCGAGCACGAGCCCCAGGAACGTCACCTCCTGCCGGTACAGGGCGATCTCGCGGCTCGCGAGGAGCTCGGGCTTCCACTTGGCGACCAGATCGCGCAGCGCCGCGCCGTACGCCTCGTCGTAATCGAGCTTCGTCGACGAGCCGACGCCCATGAGCGGCGCGGGCAGCCCGGTGTTCGTGGGCGTGGGCGCCGCCGCCGACGCCGACGCCTTCGGCAGCTTGACGGGCACCCGGATCGTCTCGCTGGCCGACGCGATGACGATTTCCTCGGGCGGCATCGCGCCGAGATCGAAGCCCTGCTCGTGATGGAAGGGCGAATCCCCCTTCCCCAGCGGGCCCGTCCAGCCCATGAGATTGTACCTCAGGCCGCCGACGAACTTCTCGTCCCGCACCAGCACGAACCCGGACGTGAAGTTCTGCGCCTCGCCGCTCACCTTGATGCCAAGCACGCCCACGACCCCGCCAAACCCGGTGGCGCGAAACTCGGCCGTCGCCTCGAGACCATGCGTCGTGACCGGTCCATAAAAGCCCATGATGTACCTCCTCCAAGGGGTTGTTGTTGTCGGAAGCGCGCTTGGCGCTGTCCGTCCCCTTCTGCCCCGCTCATTTCAATGATCGTGCCGCGCGCCCGGCGAGGAGGACGGGACCTGGGCGAGCGCGCTCGATCCGCGCGTAAACGTGGCGAGGACTGGCTATCGACATCAGGCCTCCGGACGTGCGCGAAGGTCAAGGCGACGACGATCGGCGAAGGAGACTGGCAAGATCTTGCCGGGGCTTGCCGGAATTGCCGGCAAGATCTTGCCGCAGGTGGAGACCCATGGCCTCCGGCCGTCGACTCAGAAGCGCTCGCGGACGAATGCTTCGCTCTTCGCCCAGAGCGCCGCTGCTCGCTCGGGATCGAGCGCATACGGACGGACCCCTTCGCTGATGGGATCGATCGGGTCGAGGGTCACCCTCGCGGTGACGTGGCAGTTCTCGCAGTAGCGGCCTCCGACCTCGTCCGCCTCGGCCACGACGCCAGCCCAGACCGAGGTCGCCGCGCCTTGGGGGATCGTCTTCGGCGCGAACGGCGGTTTGCCTTGAGCAGCGAGGTCCGCGTTGATTCGCTCGACCAGGGTCGAGAGGGAGTCGCCGGGGAGGTGACGCCCGAGCTCGGTCGCGATGACGCCCGGATGCACGGCGGTGGCGCGCGTCCCGCGCTCGCGGAGGCGTCGATCGAGCTCCACCGCGAACAGGATGTTCGCGGTCTTGGAGCGCCCGTAGGCGACGAACGGCTCGTAACGCGTGCGCTCGAAATGAGGATCGTCGAGGTCGACGTCCGCGTAGCGATGCCCCGCGGACGAGAGGGACACCACCCTCGAGCCCGCCCGCAGCAAGGACGCGATCCGGTTGACGAGCACGAAATGGCCGAGGTGGTTCGTGCCGAATTGCAGCTCGAACCCATCCTCGGTCAGGCCGAACGGGCACGCCATCACGCCGGCGTTGGCGATGACGAGGTCGAACGGCTCCCCCTGCCTCAGCAGATCGTCGGCGCAGCGGCGCACGCTGGCCAGCGAGGCGAGGTCCAGCTCCACGAGCTCGAGCCGTCCGGAGCCGGCGTTCGCCGCTCGCACGCCGCGGGTCGCCGCTTCCGCTTTCTCGAGGTTGCGCGCTGCGCCCACGACGTGGGCCCCGTGGGCGACCAGCGCGCGCGCCGTCTCGACGCCGAGGCCGGCGGACACGCCGGTGACCAAGACGCGTTTGCCACTGAGATCGCGGCCCTCGAGCACCTCGTCCGTGGTCGACGTCGATCCAAACGACGGGGTCATCGTTGTCTCCTTGCGCGCGCGCTCTTCCGCGCGCTCAGGACGCCTTGTACTCCGTCGCGACATCCAGGACCCACGTGACGCCGAAGCGATCCTTGAGCATGCCGTACAGGGGGGTCCACCCCGACGGCGAAAGGGGCTGCACGATGGTCGCGCCAGCGGAGAGCTGCTCCCAGAGCGCGGAGATCTCGGCGGCCGAGTCGCCGCGGACCGAGACGAAGAACGCGTTCTCGCCTCGCTCCCATGGCGTCCGGGAGGGCACGTCGTAAGCCATCACGCGAAAGCCGTTCTTGGCGGCGACTTGGCCCCACATCACCTGATCGGCCTCCGACGGAGCCTGGACGTTGTGGGCGTCCTTGTAGGTCACGATGGTGAGGTCACCGCCGAACACGGACTGGTAGAACTCCAGCGCCGCTCGGGCATCGCCGCGGAAGTTGAGGTGGTTGGTAACGCTGACGGTCATGGCGTTCTCCTATGCAGGTTCAGGGTTTCGAGCGTGTCCGCGCGCGCGCGGCCCGTCGGGGCGCCGGCGCGGATTCGTCGGCCGGTGAGGTGGTGGGATCAGGCCGACGGCCTGTCGAGCCTTGTCCCACGCCGGAGGGCTGATTCCGGAGGGCTGGCACGATGACGCCGTCGACCATCGACACGAGGAAGGCGAGGTCGATCGGCTTGCGCTGGACCAGGGTGCGGTACGCGGCCATCGACGGGACGACCTGGGACAGGGTGGCGATGTCGGCGGACGCCGAGATCTCGCCGCGCGCCACGGCCCGCTGCATCAGCGCGAGATGCGCTTCGGCCCACGGCTCCACGACCGCGCTGTTCGCTGCCTCGGCGAGCGCCTGCTCCTGCGAGAGCAGCGAGGCGAGCCCGGTCATGATCTTGAGCTTGCGCTCGCCTTCTTCGATCGACTGCGGCTTGAACAGGCCGAGGAGGTCTCCGCGGAGCGTGCCCGTGTCGGGCAGATGCTCGATGTCGACCTGATTGCGCTTCATGTGCGCCACGGCGTCGATGACGAGCTCCACCTTCGAGGTCCAGCGACGGTAGATGGTCGCCTTCCCGGCGCCGGCCCGCGCGGCCACCAGGTCCATCGTCAAGCCCGCTGCGCCCACGTCGGCGAGGACCTCGAGCGCGGCCTCGAGGATCGTGGCGTCGCGCGAGCGGTCTCGCTTGCGCCCCGGCCTCGCGGGCTCGACCTCGGCGGGCTCGTCCTCGTTCTGGGTCATACGGTCACCTCACCCTCTGTACATATCGATACCGCTTAGTTTCGATACTGTCAAGTTCCGAAACCGCTCGGTGTCGTTTTGTTGCCGGCGTGGCGGCGCTGCTGGGTCGCCCGCCAGGCGCGGAGCCGCTGGACGCCGGCGCCGCCAGAGGGGGCGCGCTGTCGCGACGCGCCTGGTCCCCTGCTCCGCGGTCCCCTGACCGCCGTGCGCGCCCAGCACGCCGCCGGCGTCGCGGCCGGCGCCGGCTGGGTGGCCTCCCCGACGCGACGCCACGCTTCCAACTGCGCGTCCGGACCTGAACGCGGTAGCCGTGGGCTGACACTTCGACGATAGCTCATTCCATGGGCAGACGCGCGAGCGCGAGCAGGCATACTTCCCGACCCAAGGCGGCAAGTGAGGAGGCAGCGCTCCGCGCTGCGCTGGTGCGCGTGGAGCGTTTCGTGGACGCGCTGGAGGTCCGTCACGACTTGGCGCGCGAGCGTTTCGCGGCCGGGACGAAGAGCGCGCGCTCCGCGCCCCGGATGCGACGTGACATCGAGGAGACGTGGGCGGACTACGAGGCGGCACGACGCCTTCGGGACACCGTCGCGGCCGCAGTGATGGGCGCGCAGGCGCGGGTGGCGGTCATCGAAGCCGATGCGTGCGCCACGGTCGCCGCCGCATTCAAGCAGTTCAATAAGGATCGGGCTTGGCGGCGTCGATCGACTCGACCGAGCGGAGCACAGGGGCGGCAACAGCGGACCGAGGCAAAACCGAAGTCTCCGGACGAGCTCGCAGAGATGGTCGCCGACGCGAAGGAGGCTGCTGCTTACGTGATTGCAGATCGAAGCCGGCTCACTGCGCGATTGGTGGACGCTCGCGCCGAGGCGGCGGCGCTCCGTGCCCTACTCGCGACCGTTCCAGCGGGTGCTCCCGAGGAGGCCGCGTCGATTCGGCGACGCGTCACGCTGTGCGAAGAGCAGGGTGCGTATGCCGAGCAACAGCTGCTGGTCAGCGCGAGGGTCACACAGCAGCTCGTGGACGGTTTGCGCGAGCTCGTTCACGGGCTACCCGAGCCGGTCGCGAGCGCGCTCAACCGACTCGAAGCGCGGGGAGCGCCTGTAAAGGGTATCAACTGATGCATGCTCACCGGTAGTCGGCCGGCTCGACGTCCTGGTCGCCGTCCTCGACGGCCTGGCTGTATCGCCACACATCGGGGCGTGAGCCGTCGAGGTCCGTGAAGCCGTACTCGGCCGCCAGCTGCGCTGATGTCACCGACCGCTGGTTCCATCGCTCACGCCTCGGGTCGGTCGCAAGCGCCACGACCGCGCGCCCCACGTAGCGAGGCGACTCCGAGACCGCGAACCCGGGCGGCGACGGCGCGGCGCGCCAGTTGTCCTCGGTGACCTTGTAGTTCTCGAGCATCATCTCGGAGCGGAGCCATCCGGGGCTGATCGCGACGGCCGTGGCCCCGTGCGGCGCGAGCTCGTGGCCTTGGGAGAACGCCAGACGGTTCACCGCCGCCTTGGCCAGGTCGTAGAACACCGAGATGCGGTATCGCGAGGCGTTGTAGTCGGCGGTGCCGTCGGTCACCTCGACCAGGAGGCCTCCGGGGCGAGCGATCAGGAGCGGGATGAGGTGGTGGGAGGTGATCAGGTGCGTATCGATGGCGAGCCGGAGGATCCGGAGCCCCTTCTGGAGGTCGTGCCGCCAGATGGGCGTGTTCCATTCGGAGGGTCCACCTTTGAGCCGCTCGGCGCCCCAGATGTCGTTGACCAAGATGTCGATGTGGCCGTGCGCATCCCGGATCTGGTCCGCCAGACGCTCGACCTGGGAGGCGTCGAGGTGGTCGACGACCATGGGGATGCCGTGGCCGCCCAGCGAGGTGACGAGCTCGGCGGTCTCCTCGATCGTCTCCGGGCGGTCGTAGTCGGATTCCAGGGAGCGGTTGCGGCTGCTGCGGCCGGTACAGATCACCGTGGCGCCGGCCTCTCCCAGGGCGGCCGCGATCCCGCGGCCGGCCCCCCGCGTCGCCCCGGCGACGACCGCGATGCGACCACGCAAAGCGTCAGAATCCAGACACCAGCTCGTCATTTCGCTGCTCCTTGGATGGCTCCGCCGCCGACCGGCACGCGGCACTGCCGAGGGCGACCCCGCGCAGCGAAGCGGCACCGGGAGGACGTGAGGCCATACCGCACGAGCATATCCGGAGGCCCGCGGCGCACCAAGCCGCTAGCAGCGCGGGCCCGCGCGGCGGGGCGCGCGCCGTGCGCCCGCGGGGGGCCGGGCGCGGTGAGCGGCGGTGTCGTGTCGGGCCCGCGTGGCGTCCCGGCTCAGTGCCGGGGTGGACGAGGCGCAGGCGAGCGCCGCCCGTTGACCGGGGTAGGTCGGGCAGATCCCGCAGCTTGTGTAGTGATGACCGAATTCGACTCTCGCCCGAATTGTGCAGTCCACCAACGTGGACGTGACGTCACGCATCGAGGCATAGGCGGGTATGCCTATACCTCGATCCAGCTGGCTCGGGTACGAAGTCGTGGCAGTCAGTTGCATCGTGCGATGCGAGGACGGACGGCGATCTCGGAACAGAGGGGCGAGGGCAGCGCATCCTCGCCGCACCGGACGACTACGATTCGATTCGTGCTCACCGGCTGTTCTTCGCCTGGGTGCGCCCTGGACACCGAGACCCCCCTCTCGACTTCAAGCGCGGCTCCAAGCCTCTCGAATTGGATCGGCGTTCGCCACGACGATGCATCGCAAAGGCAGACGAAGGCCTTTCGCCCCCTGAAACCTCGGCGCGAATTCGGACACTGGAGAAAGAAAAATGCGGTCAATACGTCGCTGCGTCTCTACGAACTTGATCGTCCTCGGTCTCCTGAGCCTCGGCATTTGTGCCTGTGGTGAGGCGAACGACGATGATACGACCTCGACCAGCGGAGGCACCCCTGACGGGTCTACCAGCGGCGGGGGTACCACGGCGACGGTCGGCACCGGCGGCACGGGCACCGGCGGCACGGGCCCTGGCGGCACCGGAGGCTCATCGGCCGAGAGCACCTCGAGCAGCGGTGGCGCGACCACCGGGCCGGCCAGCAGCTCGGCCAGCGGCGGAGAAACGGCCAGCACCGGCGGGAGCTCGGGCGAGTGCGTCACGGGCCAGACCAGGGGAAATCAGGTCGCGGTCATCGGCGAATCGTTCATCGCCGCCACCCACGGCATCACGCAGCAGATCGAGAAGCAGGCCAAGGCCAACGGCTCCCTCGCCGAGAACGAGCGCTACATCGACAACTCGGTCAGCGGCACGACCCTGGCCGGCGATCAAATCCCCAGCCAGTACCGAAAAGCCGCGGAGAACGGCATGATCAAGTACGTGCTGATGGACGGGGGCGGGAACGACTGCTTGTTGAGAGGGGACGGCGACGCCGCCCTCGCGGCGGCGGAGTCGTTGTTCGAGACCATGGCCGGGGACAACGTCGAAAAGGTGGTCTACTTCTTCTATCCGGATCCCATCGGAAACCAGTTCGCGTCGCTCAAAACCTGCCTCGACGCGCTCCGACCGAAGATGAAGGAGCTGTGCGACGGGCTCACGTCGCCGAAGTGCTACTGGTTGGACCTTCGTCCGACCTGGAACGGACACAACGAATATACGCAAGACGGGATCCACCCCACTTCTGCCGGCAGCATCGCCACCGGGGATGCCGTCTGGGAAGTGATGAAGGAGAACTGCGTCGCGCAGTGACGAGAGCGGGCCGCGCAGGCTGACGGATCGCCGATGGCGCGACGTCCTCCGCGCGGCGCGCGCCGCTCATCCCCGGCCCATCCGCCCGATCGCCTCGGCCAGCGCGCCGTCATCCCCGCCCTCCGCGCCCTCCGCGAGCGCCGCCTCGGCCGCCGCGAGCGCCGCGTCGCGCAGGCGGTAGAGCTCCGGCTCGGAGATCCGCTCGCGCGCGGCGAGCACCCCCGGCGGGACGCCGCGCAGCATCTCCAGGACCACCCCGAGGCGGCGCCTCGCCTCGGGCGGGGCCGGCGCGCCCAGGCCGAGCCGCCGGCGCGTGGCCTCCGGCGCGCCGGCGACGCGGCGCGAGGCCGCCTCGGCGACCTGGGCGGCCAGCGCGCGGTACGCGGGCGGCGACGGGAGCGGCGCATCCATCCAGACGAGCAGCCGCACGAACTCGCGCGCGCCGCCCTCGAACGCCCGGCGGCCGTGGAGCATGCGCCGGTTGTCGACCACCAGGAGATCCGCCGGGCCGAGCGCGAGCTCGATCACCTCGCGCCGCGACGCCTCGACGAACCGCGCGAGCCGCGCGGCGATCGCGTCCCCCGGCGGCGCGACCGGCGCGTGCGTCAGCGCGAGGGCGCCGTCGCGGAGCGACACCGTGGGGCCGAAGACGTCGCCGAAGACGAACGGGATGCGCCGGTAGGCCGTGAAGAGCGCGCGGAAGAGCTCGGGGTCGGCGCGCTCGACGGCCGCGAGCAGCGCCCAGCCGTCGAGCAGGAGGCTCTCGCCGCCACGCTCCGCGGGCCGGACGCAGGCCATGATCTGCACGGCCGGCGGCGCGCCCGCGAAGCTCTGGCTGTCGGTGTGGAGCGGCGCCGCCGCGGAGCTCGCGGCGAACGACCTCCCCCCCGGCACGGCCTTGATCGGCTGCCGCTCGACGAGGCGCGGCCTCGCCCCGAGGAGCCGCTCGGCGAAGCTCCACGGCGCCCGCGCGGCCTCCTCGGGGGCCAGCGAGGCGTCGCCGCGGAGGACCGAGAAGCCGCGCGCCGCGAGCTCGTCGAGGAGCCTCGCCGGACCGCGCTCCGCGCCGGGCCAGACCCACCGCCCGCTCACGGGCGCGCTCCGCGGGGGCGCTCGATGGGCGAAATCATCACCGATATCCAGCACATACAGCCACGATGACCGCGCCGTCCACGCCGCTCACGCATCGAGGAACCGAGCCTCCCGGAAGCCGGCCCGGAGCAGGTCGCGCGGGATCGGCAGGACCCGGAGCAGCGGCGCGCCCTCGGGCACCTCGATCGGCGCCCCGAGCCGGCGCACGTGGAACACCGCGGGGGTCGCGAAGAAGACGTCGGTCGCGACCACGCCGCGCATCACGTCGTAGCCCTCGCCGTGGATGCCGTCGAGCAGGCTCGACCAGCCCGGCGGCGTCCGGGTGAAGGCCCACGGCTTGACGAAGAAGTGCGGCTCGCCCGGCGGGTGGGGCGTGAAGTACTTCGTCAGGTACCAGAGCGCCCCGCGGTTCGCGGCGATGAAATCCTCGCCGAAGGCCCGGGCGAAGGTGCGCTCCACCGCGGCCGCGCCCTCGGCCAGGCGCGTCGCCTCCGGCGCGACGGCGAGCGTGTGCCCGTCGAACGTCGCGCGGAACGGCACGGCGTTCCTCACCACGAGCGAGGCGAGGCGCCGCGCCCCCCCGCGCCACGGGACCGGATCCGGCCCGGCCGCGGTCGTGACCTCGGTCACCTCGGCGATCTCGGGCGCCGCCGGCCCGGCGACCACCAGCCGCACGCGCGCCGGCCCCGCGCTCCCCTCGCCCGCATCGCTCCCCTCGCCCGCATCTCCCGCTCGCGCGCTCCCCTCGCCCGCATCGCCTTCTCGCGCGCTCCCCTCGCCCGCGCCCCCTTCGCCCGCACGCCCCTTCCGCGCGCCGGCCTCGCCTCCCACGAGGCGCCGGTACTTGCGGGTCACCTCGCCCTTCTTCACCGCGAAGTACCTCGCGTCGTAGAACTCCGCGTGCGCCTGCCCCACCTCGGGCGCGTCCGCCAGCGCGCAGGCCTCGATCCGCACGCCGGGGCGCACCGGCGCGAGGCAGCCGAGCTCGCCCTCGAGCCGCAGGCGCCGCGGCGCCTCGTCGCGGACGCGCAGCTCGACCACCAGCGGGACGAACGCGCGCTCGTCCGCGAGGTACGCCTCGCTCACCTCGATCAGCACGTTGCGGCGGTTCGCCGCGCCCGCGACCCGCAGCCACACGCCAGGGTCCGGGCGCACCAGGAGCCCGGTCCACAGCCGCAGGCGCGGCCGCCCCAGCCCCGTCCGGCACGTCCAGGCGAGGCCGCCGCGCAGCGCCCGGTGCCACGCCCCGTCCGGTGCCAGGAAGCCCTGCGACACGAGCCGGGGCAGCGCGGCGCGGTGGGCGCGGAGCAGCGCCTCGCGGTGCTCGCCCGCCGGCTCGGCGCGGAGCGACCCGAGGCGCCGCTGCACCTCGATCGGCCGCGCCAGCGTGATCTGATGACCGAACGCGTTGCCCTCGAGCAGCGGCACGCACGCCTTGGCCACGCGCAGCGGCACCGCGCCGTCGAGATCGCCGGCGCGCCGGGTCAGCCGGCACAGGCCGAGGGCGTCGAGCACCTCGAAGCAGGCATCACCCGCCGCAGCCACCGCCACCGCCGCAACCGCCGCCGCCACCGCAGCCGCCGCCGCCGCCGCAGCTCGACGAGCTGCACCCCGAGCCGCCGGAGCCGCCCTCGACCGCGGCCACGCGCGGCGGGGTGATCGCGAAGATCATCGGCCCGAAGATCGGCGACATCGCGAGCGCCGCCGTGCCGGTCGCGGCCACCGTCAAGCCGATGTCCACCGCCTCCCGGCGGCGGCCGCCCGCGACGTCGGCGCGCAGCGAGACGGTCGAGTCCTCGATCCAGTCGAGGTAGGCCGACTTCAGGGCGCTGTACGCGCTCGTGCTCCTCGCCACGAGCCACGTGGCGAACAGGAGCGCGATCATCTCCACCACCAGGAACGTGTGCGGCCGGTGGAGCTCCTCCGCGCGCAGGACGCGGATCAGCCCCACGCCGAGCAGGACGAGGCCCACCGCCCAGACCACCGCCGAGAGGATCGCCACCGTCCCCCGCGGCCGGATCATCCCGGCGGCGGCGAGCTCCTCGCGGAGCTCCGGCTCGACGTCGGCCGCGACCCGCTCGGCCGAGGCGCGCACCTGCGCCACCGAGAGCGCCGCGCTCGGGTCGCCGCCCGGGCGGAGCGACGTGAGCAGGCCGAAGAACGCCGAGAGCACCCGGTCCCGCGGCGGGGCGCCGCCCGCCACCTGGAACGACTCCCCCTTCCCGTCGCCGCCGGGGACGAGCCACCCCGCGGCCATCGCGACCGCGATCAGCGTGGCCGCGACGCCCTTGTTCTCCTCCCGGAGGTACGCGATCGCCCAGTACTCGTCCGGCTGCGGGACCCAGCCCACCGAGAGCCGCTGCCGCTCGGGCGGCGGCGCGTGGAAGCGGTACGGCGTGCCCGCCGCGGCCGCGGCGGCCGCCGGCGCGCCGCCCGGCTGCGCCGCGCGATCGAGCGACGCGCCGAGCGCCTTCCGCGCCAGCGCGGCGAAGAAGAGGCCGGACGACGACAGCACGAAGTAGAACAGCAAGAACTCCGGCCCCGACGCGATGTTGAACGGGAAGAAGTCGAAGATCTCGTGGATCATCGCGCCGCCTCCCCGTGCTCGAGCCGATCGACGTCGTCGACCGCGCGGGCGAGCAGCGCCGCCAGCGCCTCGTAGGCCGCGCCCGGCGCCTCGTGGGCCCGCTGCAGCGGGGCGACGTCCACGCCGAGCAGCTTGCCCGCGCCGGCGAGCACCGTGCCGAGATCGTCGTCGCCGTCGATGCCGCGCAGGCCGAGCAGGGCGTGCAGCGGGCCGCGGATCTGCTTCACCTTGCGGAGCACCGCGCCGCGCAGGGCGTCGTCCGAGCCCAAACCGTCCACCACCGCGCGCCGGAGCCGGATCTGCGCCTCGCGGAGCTCCTGCTCGACGCGCAGGCGGCGGTTCTTGCCGTCGATCACCAGCGCCGAGAACGGGTCGCGGCCGGAGAGGAGCACGTGGCACCGGCGGATGTCGTCGTAGAGCAGCGGGAACACGTCCGCGGCCTGCGGGATCTCGGCCGCCGTGAGGATCATCGCCTCGATCCGGGCCGCGTAGCGCGCGAGCCGGAGCGCGTTGGCGATCGCGTCGAGGCTCTCGCGGGACGCCTCCTCGAGCACCACCATCAGGTCCACGTCGCTCTGGCCGTCGCGGTAGCCGCCCCGCGCCGCGCTGCCGTAGACGAGCAGGCACGCGAGCCGGTCGCCGAGCGCCCGCTCCAGGCTGTCCTTGAGCTCGACGAGCCGCGCCTGCACCGGCGCCGGCAAGCGGGAGACCGCGCTCCCCGCGGCGTTCGATCCGTCTTTCATAGGCTATCTTCGCGGCTCGACGATCCGGACATCGGCGCTCGAGCCCATCCCCTTGATCGCCCAGATTACCCGACCTCCGGGCAGCCGTTCCCGCCGAATGAACGGCAGGAGCCTGGGCCGCACGCTCCCGTCGGCCGCCGGCCCGACGAAGCGGGCGCGGAGGAGCAGGCCATCGACGAGCGCCTCGGCCGCGAGGCGCTCGTCGGCCGCCGCCGCGGCGGCGATCCGGAGCGCGTCGGCGACCGCGGCGAGGCGGTGGGCCCGCGGCGACGCCTCGACGCACCGGGCCCCGAGGCGCGCGGCCGCCTCGCGGTGCGACGCGAGCCGCGGCAAGAGCGGGAGCGCGTCGTCGACCCGCTTGCGCTGCAGGATCGCGCGCGATCGCGCGACCTCGTCGGCCGCGAACGGCCGGACGTCGGCCGGCGACGGCGCGCGCGGGGCGGTGAAGAGCTCGGCCACGCGCGCCTGGACCGCGGCGAGCGCCGCGGCGCCGGGGGGCGGATCGGCGGCCGACGCGGGCGGCGGCGCGGGCGGCGGCGAGCGGCGCGGCGGCGCGGACCGGGCGAGCGCGCGGGCGGTCGCGAGCTCGGCGGCGAGGGCGGCGAAGGGCGGGAAGTCGCCGTCGCGCTCGAGGAGGATCGGGACCGGCCCGGTGGCCGCGAGGACCGCGGCGAGGAGGGCGAAGACCGGCTCGGGGACGGGGTGGGCGTGCGTGTCGAAGTAGAAGCCGTGCTCGCGGGCGCCGCCGGCGACGTGGATCATCGCCACGCGCTCGAGCGGGTACGACCGGGCGAGCGCCCCGGGATCGACGCCGGCGTTGACGGCGTTCGCGTAGACGTTGCCGACGTCGAGGAGGAGGTCGCAGCCGGTGCGGGCGACGACCTCGGCGTAGAAGCTCCCCTCGTCGAGGGCGTCGTCGGGGAAGCGCAGCGTGCGCGCGGCGTTCTCGAGCAGGAGCGGGATGTCCGGGAGCGCCCGCCGGGCGGCGGCGACGTTCCGCGCGACGACGCGGGCCGCCTCGAGCGTGTACGGCAGGGCGGTGAGGTGCCCGATCTCGCGCCCGCCGCCGCGCACGAAGGCGACGTGCTCGCTCACGACCGGGGCCGCGAGCTCGCGGCAGAGCGCCCCGAGGCGGCGGGCGCGATCGAGGTCGACGCCCTCGGCGCTGCCGAGCGACAGCTTCACCCCGTGGGGCACCACCGGCCAGATGCGCGCGATGGCCGCGGCCTCGCGCCGCGCGGCCGGGCTCGCGAAGCAGGCCTCGGCCACGACCTCGACGAAGTCCACGGCCGAGGGCGCGGCGAGCAGATCCGCGGCGAGCTCGGGGCGGAACCCAACGCCGACGCCGCCGACGCCGCCGACGCCGCCGACGCCGCCGACGCCGCCGCCGCTCAGAGGAACTGGCTGCTCCACTTGCGGAACGTCATGATCGTCTTCTCGCCGGCGCACAGGACGGGCTGGGGGCGATAGATCTTGTTCTCCCAGATCGGGATGTCCTCCTCGATCTGCCGGCACACCTCGGCGGCGAGGGCGTGACCGAGGCGCTGCGCGCCGTCGTTGCGCAGCCAGAAGGCGACGCGCACGTCGACGAGCTCCTCGTCGATCGGGGTGACCGTGTTCACGAAGAGGAGCTCGACGATGCCGGTGAAGCGGATCGTCCCGTACCCCATGCCGTGGCCTTCCCAGGTGATCGTGCCGTCGACCACCTGCCCGTTCGGGCCCTTCTGCTTCACCGACGATCGGGATCGGATGATGTGGCCGTCGATCTCGATCTCGGTCCGGGGCTGCACCGGCATGCTGTGCACCACGACGAAGTGGGCCGGATCCACGATGTTCTCGAGCGTCTCCTGGACGTGCGTCCGGATCCTCCAGCGCTTGCTCATGCCCGGGGACCACTCCGCCGAGCGCGCCTCGGGGAGCGGCGGGATCTCGAACGCCGGCGGCTCGCCCGAGGGCGCGTGGTGGGCCAGGATGGCGCCGTCGAGCTCCCGCACCTCCCAGCAGCGGACCCTCGCCTTCGGGGGGATCGTGTCCGCGTACGGGATGTGCACGCACGCGCCCTCGCCGGAGATCACCCATCCATGGAACGGGCACCGGATCCCGCGCTGCTCGACGCGGCCCCCCACCCCGAGGTGGGCGCCCATGTGCGGGCAGTGGGCGTCGAGGACGCGGGCCTCGCCGTCCTGCGTCCGGAACAGCACCAGGTCCTGCCCGAAGCAGCGGAGCGGGAGGGGGCCGCCGGTGGACAGCTCCTCCGCAGAGGCGACCTGGAACCAGCCTTTCGGGAAAGGCGGAAGGGGGATTCGAGCGCTCACGTGGATCTCCTCGGCGCCGCGCCTGTCGTGTTCGCCCGTGCGCTCGTGCGGCGCCGGGGGTGGGGGCGGAGTCGTGCCGGCGGTCGCGGCATGAGCTCACCATCTTACGAGACCCGGGCGCGCCGAGGTACCTCCGAGCTCACGCCGGCCTCGCGCGCCCGAGCGGGCGGCCGCGCTCCAGCGGACCGCGCGCTCGGCGGGCGATCCGATCAGGCGGGGTGGAGCGTCATCGTGAGGGCATGGCGCGGCCGGAGGGTGGTGACGGCCTGAGGCGACACCGGGCGACCGGGCACGAGGCGCGTGCGGAGCCGCCGCAGCAGGACGGCGAGGAGGATCTGCGCCTCCATGATCGCGAACAGGTTGCCGATGCACTGCCGCGGTCCGCCGCCGAACGGCATGAACGAGTAGCGCGGGCGGGAGGCCGAGCGCTCGGGCGTGAAGCGCTCGGGGTCGAACCTCTCGGGGTCCTCCCAGAAGGCGGGGTCGTGGTGCATGACGTACTGGCTGACGATGACGGTCGCGCCGGCGCGCACGGGATAGCCGCAGATCTCGTCGTCCTCCTTCGCCACGCGCGGGAGGAGCCAGGAGGGCGGATAGAGGCGCATCGCCTCCTGGATCACCATTTTTGCGTAGTCCATCTTCGCCAGGTCGGCGGCCGTGGGCCGCCGGTCGCCGAGCACCTGCTCGATCTCCGCGCGGAGCTTGCGCTCGACCTCGGGGTGCCCGTCGAGCAGGTAGAAGAGCCAGGTCATCGTGATCGCCGTGGTCTCGTTGCCGGCGATGAACATGGTGACGAGCTCGTCCCGGAGCTGTCGGTCATCCATGCCGGAGCCGGACTCGTCCCGCGCGTGCAGGAGGAGCGAGAGGAGGTCGTCCCGCTCTTCCCCGCTCCGGCGGCGTTCCTTGACGAGGCGCAGGAGGCCCTCGTCGATTTTGGCGAGCGCGCCCCTGAAGGCGCGCTCGCCCGGGAGCAAGCGGTCGGGCACGAAATAGAGGAACATCCTCGCGTTCAGCGCCTGGAACGCGGTGAGGAGCGCGTCGCCGAGGCTATCGGCCTGCCGGGGGGTGATGCTGGCGCCGAACATGGTCGCGAAGATGATGCGCTGGGTGAGCCGCATCATCTCCCTGTCCATGTCGATGACGGCGCCGGTGCGCGCCAGCTGCTCGAGCCGCGGCAGATCGCTCTCGACGACATCGACCATGAGGTCGACCAGGCCCGCGAGCTGCCGCGGCGCGAACAGCGGCTGCATGCGCCGGCGGTTCCGGAGCCATTCGTCGCCGCTGGCCGAGATGAGGCCGTTGCCAAGGAGCTTCCTGAGGGGCTTCCACATCCCGCCTTCCTTGGTGAAGTTGCGCCAGTTGTCGTTGAGGACGTACTGCGCCTGATCGGGGTGCGTCGCCAGGTAGGCGCGGAGGACGCCGAGATCGAGCTCGATGAGCGCGCCCGGGTGCTGCCGTGCGAGCTGGAGGAAGAGGCTGGGCGCGTCGTGCACCAGCCCCGGGAGCAGCCCTACCACCGGATAGCCGCGGGCACGCGCTGCAGGCTTGCGAACCGACGTTGACGCAGCCGTGGACGAGGGATCGAACGTTTCGAGCATGGTCGCGCTCTCCTCTGCTGGAGGAGGCTACACGAGCTCGGTCGGCTGCCCAACCGCGGTTATGCCAACTGGGCCACGAAGGAGCCGCTGTATGCTGAGCGAGGTGCGCGTGCGCCACGGTCAAGGCGCTCGAGATCGATCTCCCCGGGCTACGCTGCGTCCGATCTGGCGCCCGTCGAAGTAGAAGACGTCGAGCCCCTGCCAGTCGCGCCCGCGGCCGAGCGCACGGCGGGGCAGCGAGACGCCGAGGCGGAGAGGGAGCGAGCCGCTCTCCCGTCTGCGTCTTCCGTCTCCCGTCTTCGTGCGCGTGCGCGTGCGCGTGCGCGCTGATTCCGGGGAATCGCGCACGCGCACGCGCACGAAAGAGCGAAGACGAAAGACGCAGACGTCAGACGTCAGACGTCAGACGTCAGACGGCAGACGGCAGACGGCAGACGGCAGACGGACGGGGACGAGGACGATGTGTCAGTCCCAGCCAAAGACCGCTCTAGGTCATCGAGATCGCGCTGCGACCTCGCCGCCTACCAGCAGGTCGGCTGTCCCTGGCAGCACCCGGGCTCCCCGGGCTCGCAGGTCTGTTCGTCGCAGTCCGCCATGCAGGCGTCCCGGTCGGCGGCGCAGAATTCGTAGTCATCGCCGGACTGGACGCAGAGCATGAAGAACCTGGCGCACCGCCCCTTGCAGTTGAGCATGGCCTGGCTCGCCTCGCCCACCTCGCCGTCGGGGGACGGCTCGTCGACGACCTCGACCTGACAGCCGATCAGGGTGAAGCTCGCCAGCAGCGACGCGAAAAGGACAGCCATGGTTCGTTGAACAAAGCGAGTAAACATTCGATTCTCCTCGATGTAGACCGGGCATGTGAAACAGAGATGTCTTTGACGTCGACAGGAGCTCACCTTGAGCGCCCCTTATGTCGGAGTCGCCCGCGGCTCCCGTCGAGCTGCGTGCACGCGCCAGGGGCCGGCGCAGGCCGCGCTCGACGGCCCTTCGCGACGGCTACTCGCAATGGCAAACAGGCGGAGGCCCCAGGGTGCATACGACCTTCTCACCAGGCAGGCAGAAGGGCACAGGCGGCTTCGCTGCGGCGTCGCTCTCGGCGGCGGCCTCGACCACCGCGCCTTCGCTCGATCCGGGCGTGGCGGGGTCGGCATCGCCGACGTGCGCGAGCGGCAGCAAGAACGCGGCAAACAACAGGTGCTTCATGGACAGGCTCCTTCGGGTTGCTGTTCGTCTGGACGCCGACGCGCCGCCCCCTGCGCGCCGAACCACGCGCGACGTGCGTGGCTCGGCGGTCGAAGCGACGTTGTCGGCGAGAAACGAAGCGGTCGGCGAAGGAACCAGCAATCGTCATGCCGCGGCGGGCGGGCCGGGCGACCGTCGGCGAGCTCCCGCGTTTGCTCCGAAAACGAGGCCAATCGCTCGCCTGAGCCACGGAGATGAGCACGAGGCTGGCGAGCCCCCTGCCTCTCCGGAGGAGACACCTGTTCCTCCCAAGGAACAGCCGGGGGTCAGCGCCGCGCTTGCTTCGCGAGCGCGGTCAGGCGACGGCCCTCGAGGACCGAGGCGACGGCGTAGCCGCCGCCGCCGGCGATGGAGAGGACCCAGAAGAGGCCGGGAGCGCCGAGGAAGAGCGCCGCGGTGGAGGTCAGGGCGAGCCAGGTGCCGAGCCCGTAGTGCAGCAGGTTGCGGCGGACGGCGCCTTCGCCGAGGTAGATCAGGCCGACGACGAAGCCGGAGCCGGTGGGCCAGAGGATGGTCTGCAGGTCCGGCATGTCGAGGGTGTACGCGAGGCCGGTGATGGCGAGGAACAGCGCGGTGAAGGCGCTGACCCACGAAGCGCCGAGCAGCTTGCCGGACAGGGCGTCGGCCCCGCTCGCGCCGCGCTGGGCGCGGGCGGCGGCGAGGGTGGCGTAGACGGTGCCGACCGCGAGCCCCGTTCCCAGGAGCGTCATGGGCAGCCAGCCGGGCAAGGCGAGCAGGGGGCTGGCTCCCTTGGAGAGCGCGGCGGCGCCGTGGCCGAGCGCGTAGGCAAGCCCGAAGCTGATGTAGATCGCGCGGTTGTCGACCTCGCCCACGGGAAGCGCGGGGACGGCGGCGGTGGCGGTGGCGGCGAACAGGGTCGGGGTGGCGGCGGACATGAGGGGAACCTCCGGGTCATGGGGGCGAGCCGAGAACGGCGAGCCGTTGAAAGACAACGCGACGCCATCGGCATCGACTTACATGCGTAAGCTTATTATCGTCACCTAACGGTTGTCAACTTAACTCGGCGAGAAAATCGTGCCGGCGCGTGGAGGGCGTCGGGGCGTGGCACGAAGCGGCTGGCCCGCGCCCCCTCGCTGGGGCTGAGGTCCGCCTTCTCGGGCCGCAAGACGACGAGCCCACGGACCGGAGCCAGGGCGCAGGGTCACGGCCGCTCGTCGCCGCCGTCGAGCAGGTCCGCCGGTCCACCGTGGATGTAATGATTCTTACGTTATCGTCAGCCCGCAAGGGCTAACATCGATAAGTTTTTAGGTGTAAGGTAACACCATGAGAGACAGCGGAACGGCGGCGTCGGCCGCACCGAAACCGGCCCGCGACCGCAACCGCCGCGGCGAGGGCGCCCGCCTGCGCGACGACATCGTGGCCGCGGCGGTCGCGCTGCTGGACGAGGCCGGCGACGAGCGCGCCATCACGCTGCGATCGGTGGCCCGCCGGGTCGGGATCGCCGCCCCCTCGATCTACCCCCACTTCCCCGATCAGCCGGCCATCATGCTGGCCGTCGTGCAGCAGGCCTTCGCCGAGCTCGAGAGCCAGCTGCGCCGCGCCGTGGAAGAGGCCGGCGACGATCCACGAGAGCGGCTGTACGCCGTTTGCAACGCCTATCTGGAGTTCTCCCGGACGCATCCAGAGCGCTATCGCACCATGTTCGGTGGCCTCTGGATGCCCACGCTGGGCGACAGCTCCCTGACGGAGCGGGACCTGACCACGCTCGGCGAGGGAGCCCTGAAAATCCTCGTCGACGCCCTCGGCGGCTGCGTCGCCGCCGGCTGCTCCGCCAGCACCGACCCCGCCGCCGACGCGATCGCGCTGTGGCTCGGCCTGCACGGGCTCGCACACCAGCGCGCCGTGACCCGCATCTTCCCCGGGCCCGCCGACATCGCCGAGCGGATGATCTCCGCGCTTGCGCGCCTCAACCCCTGAGCGGGCGGCGCGGCTCAGCAGCCGAGGAAATCGAGCACATCCTCGTTGAACTTCTCGGGGTTCTCGACCCACATGAAGTGGCTGCCCCCCTCCTCGGCGCTGAAGATGATGAGCTCCGCGCCGGGGATCTGGTCGGCGACCCACTGCTGGGAGATGGGGCTGAAGATGCTGATCTCGCCCCCGACCACGAGGGTGGGCACGTCGATCCGCGGGATCACGTCCCGCCAGTCCTGCGCGGCCTGATCCACGAGCAGCTTGGCCGCGTACTCGCGCGGGAGCTTCAGGTTCTCCTCGACGATGGCGGCCAGCCGATCCGCCGGAAAGTCGGGGCTGAAGAGGCTCGCCACGAGGCCCTGGGTCGTGGCGACCCCGTCGGGGCCGCGCAGCGCGGCGGCCGTGTCGTAGAGCGACTGCGGCGTGAACAGGGACCCTGCCTCGACCTTCTCCTCCTCGGACCAGTCGGGCCAGGCCGTCATCGCCGGGCCGACGTCGACAAGGATCAGCCGATCCAGGTACTGCCCACCGTAGTTGTCCCAGTAGCTATAGAGCACGCCGCACCCCATCGAGTGCCCGAGCGCGGTGACGCGCTTGAGCCTCATCCCGCGGAGGAACTCGTGGAGATCCGCGCTGAAGCGCGCCATGCGATAGCCGTGGTCGACCTTCTCCGACTCGCCGTGGCCGCGCCAGTCGAGCACGATGACGTGGTAGTGCTCCGCGAAGGCGAGGATCTGCGTCCGGTACAGCGCCGCCGACTGGGACCACCCCGGCAAGAGGAGCAGCGGCTCGCCTCGGCCCGCCTCCAGGTAGTTGAGCGCGACGCCGTCGCTGGTCGTGAAGGTCCCGGAGCGGATGCGCGGGCGCGGCGCGGCGGACGCCTCTCCGCCGAGCAAGCTCGCGGCGGCCAGCCCCGCGCCGAGGCCCACCGCCTGCTTCAGCACCTGGCGGCGCGTACGGTCCGAGCGGGACGAAGGTGCTCCTTGCTTCTTGTCGGTCATGACTCTCGATCTCCACTGCAGGCCGCGCGAGCACGAGGCTGCCCCCCGGACACAGCGCCGCCACTGCAAAAGAAAGCTCTCGACACGACGGCAGGGACGTCGGAAGTGACGACCTTTGCCGGCGCGCCACCGGGCAAGATGCACACGAGTGGGCCGCCGCGGCAAGGAGGGAAATGCTCTTTACCAAAGAAACGTAAACAAACCTCCGACACCGGCGCTCGCGATGGGTCTGGCGGTCTGGCCAGCTGCGCCGGAGGGGTGTCGTGCCACGGGGCGCCGCCGTTCGTGCTGCGGAAGACGCCGTTGTGGCGCTGGGCCCAGGGGTGGTCCGGCCGCGCGGGACAGGCGATGACGCGGTGCGGATCCTGAATGGCGAGGTCGTCCCGGCGCTCGGGCGGCACGTGCGCGGCGTACATGCCGGCGCCGCGCAGCGCCCAGGAGGCGCCGTCGTCCTCGGTCTGCCACACGCCGCCGGACGACACGCCGATCGTGCCCCGGCCCGGCGATCCCCGCGAGGCCGCGCCGCCCGTCAGGACAGCCGGCCCGCTCAGCGCATCACCGACGCCTGCCGTTGCCTCACCCACGCTTCTCCGAACGGGAACTCGAACCTCTCGAGCGACTCGGGCCGCAGGGTGACGCTGCATCCCGCCGCGCCGGGCGGCATGTAACGGCCAGCCTCGATCACGACCGGATCGACGAAGTGCTCGTGGAGGTGGTCGACGTGCTCCAGGACGCGATCCTCCAGCGACGCGCTCACGCAGATGTAATCGAAGAGCGAGAGGTGTTGCATGATCTCCGGCAGGCCGACCCCGCCGGCGTGAGGGCAGACCGGGACGCCGAACTTGGCCGCCATGAGCAGCACGGCGAGCACCTCGTTGACGCCGCCCAGCCGGGCACCATCCACCTGGCAGAACCGGATGGCGCCGGTCTGGAACAGCTGCTTGAACATGACCCGGTTGTGGGCGTGCTCTCCCGTCGCCACGCCGATCGGCGCGATCGCCCTGGCGATGGCGGCGTGGCCGAGGATGTCGTCGGGGCTCGTGGGCTCCTCGATCCACCACGGATCGAACGCCGCGAGGCGCTGCATGCTGGCGATCGCCTGGTCCACGTCCCACACCTGGTTGGCATCCATCATGAGCCTGCGGTGCGCCCCGATCTCCTCACGGAGGATCTGCGCCCGGCGGATGTCGTCGTCGAGGTTCGCGCCGACCTTCATCTTGAAATGGGAAAAGCCGCGCGCGAGCCCCTCGCGGCACAGACGGCGCAGCTTGGCGTCGGAGTAGCCGAGCCACCCCGCGGACGTCGTGTAGGCGGGGAAGCCGCGCTCTCGCATCTCTCGCTCCCGCACGCCGCGGGTCGGCGCGCTCCGGCGGAGGATCTCGAGCGCCTCGTCGGGGCCGAGCGCATCCGTGATGTAGCGGAAGCTGACGCAGCGGACGAGCTCCTCGGGGGTCATGTCCACGAGCAGCTTCCAGAGCGGCTTGCCCGCCGCCTTCGCCCGCAGATCCCAGGCGGCGTTGACGATCGCCGCCGTCGCCAGGTGGATGACCCCCTTCTCGGGGCCGATCCAGCGGAGCTGGCTGTCGCCGGTGATCTCGTCCCAGAATGCCCCCATGTCGGCCGTCACCTCGTCGAGGCGCCTGCCCACGACGAACGGCCGGAGCGCGCCGATCGCCGCCACGCAGAGCTCGTTGCCGCGGCCGATCGTGAAGGTCAGGCCGTGGCCTTCCAGCCGCTCCGGGCCATCGGTCTCGAGCACGACGTAGGCCGCCGAGTAGTCCGGCTCGGGGTTCATGGCGTCCGATCCGGCGAGAGAGCGCGAGGTCGGAAAGCGGATATCGCGGGCGACGACATCGGTGATACGGACGGACATAGGCCCCCTTCGAAGACCGCGCCGGACCGCGCGCGTGGCCTTCGCCGGTTAGATGCCGGCGCAGCGCGAGGGGGGCGGTCACGAGCGGCGCGGGCGCCGGGATCGCTGCGACGAACGGTCATGCGCCCGGGGCAGCGCGTCGAGGCGAGCGCCGGTCATTCGCAATTCCAGCCTCCACCGGTCACGCGCAAGCCCGCGGCGCAAGCCCATCGCTCCTCCGTGAGGGCCTTGTAGACGCAGGACAGCGATTTCTCGTCGAGATCGAACGCATCGGTCCCGATGGCGCAGCCCACCGCGTCGAACAGGACCCCGATCGCGCCGCCGCACGGGAAATTGGGGACGAGGCACTCGTTCCCGATCTCCACCACGCGCTTCGCTGCCACCTCGGCGGAGATGCCTGAATCTTCGCAGAACACCGGGCGCTCCTCGCAGGCCGGGCGGCCATCGAGCGGGATAGGCTTGTAATCCCAGTCGGTGACGATGACCCCACCGACGCCGAAGCCCCCGAGATCATCCCGGCCTCCCGTGCCGCCCGAGCCTCCGGCGCCGTCCGAGACGTCCTGGCCCCCCGCACCGCCGCCACCGCCGCCGCCGCCGGTACGCGACGCCGAGTCGCCGATGGCACACCCGAGAGAGCTCACGAGCCCAAGGACAAGGAATCGCTGTTTCCATTGCATGGTCAGAGCATAGGAGATTCCATGGGGAGCACAACGGGACACTTGGGCTCCGCCCTCGGTGCCGCGAGGCGCGCGGAGGTCGCCCCGCGTCGCGGCCCCCCGCCCTGCTCACTCACCCCCTTGGGCCTGCGGCGAAGCGCTCCCCTTCCGTCCCGGGATGTGGGTGCGCAGCGAGGCGAAGCTCACGACCACCAGCGCGACGGCGGCGGCCACGGCGTAGAAGAAGTAGCTCACGGGCGGCTGCGGCTCGAGCGCGAAGAACGAGCCGCCGGCCACCGTGCCGAGGAGCCCGCCGGCGCGAGACACCGTCTGCGCGCAGCCCACGCCGGACGCGCGGATATACGTGGGATAGGAGTGCGCGCCCACGGTGTAGAGGAAGCTCTGCATGCCGTTCATCGCCATGCCCGCGAGCGTGAGCAGCGCGAGCGACCGGCCGTCGAGGACGCCCCCGTTATCGAGGATGATCGTGCCGATGAGGAACGTGGCGACGGCGCCGACCGTCGAGAGCGCCGCGCCCACGCGGCGCGAGCCCCACCAGCCGATCATCACGGCGCCGCCCACCGCGCCGAAGAACCCGCCGAAATTGAAGAGCTTCGAGCCCTGCAGCGACTCCGCGGTGCTCATGCCCGTGAAGGACAGCACCGTGGGCAGCAGGTTCACGCAGGAGAACAGCGCGAGCGTGTTCAACGCAAACGCGGCCCAGAGCAGCAGCGTGGTGGAGCGGTACGCGGGGCCGAGCAGCGCGGCGAGCCAGCTCCTGGGCGGCGGCGGCGGCTCGGCCACCACGAAGCGCTCGTCGCCGGTGAAGCGGCGCTCGCGGAACAGGCGGTTCAGCAGCTTCGCGAGGCGGCCGTGCAGGTGGGGGCGCTGCGCGAGGTACTTGGGCGACTCGGGCAGCAGGAACATCGCCGCCACGAAGAGCACGAGCGGCAGCGCCGCGCCGATCCAGAACACACCGCGCCAGCCGTACATCGGGATGACCCGCTGAGCGACCCCCGCCCCGAGCATGCCCCCGAGGGGCACGGCCACCATGGCGCACGCCACGGCGATGCTGCGGGCGTGCTTCGGGGTCCATTCGGAGATGATGGCGGCCGCGAGCGGCGTCACCCCGCCGAGCCCGATCCCCGTCACCACGCGCCAGATCGTGAGGCTGGCGAGCGAGCCGGCGTGGGCGCAGAAGAACGACCCGAGGGCCAGGAACGCCATGCAGGCGATGTACGAGCGCCTGCGCCCGACGCGATCGCCGGCCCAGCCGAGCGCCACCGAGCCGACGGCCATGCCCACCATGCTGCCCGTCAGGGCCGGCGTCAGCGCCGCACGCGCGATCCCCCACTCCTTCAGGACCTCGGGCGCCACGAACGCCATCGCCTGCAGGTCGAAGCCGTCGACCAGCATGATGATGACGGTGAGCACGGTTATCGCGAGCGGCAGGCCGATGAACTTCGCCGAATCGATGAGCGAACCGATCTCGATCTCGTTCTTGTTCATCTGGCCTGCTGCGCGACGCGACGCGAACGGGGCTGCACGTCCTACTCGACCTGGCCTGGCGCGTCCATCGCCCGGCGCCGCGCCCGCCGGCGAGGGGGCGCGCGCCCCGGAAGCATCGGTTGGCTCCCGGCGAGCCGAGCTGATCCGTCGCGGCGCCTGCGCCGAGGCGGCTCGCCGCGCTCCGCGGCGCACGCACGCTGTCGAGGCGCGTCCTGTCGGCGCGCACGCAGATGCCCTGCTGTATCTGTGCGAGCCCATCATAACAGGGGACACGAGGGCTCCTCGCCCATTGAAAAATTCGCTTGAGTTCACCCCAGACGGAGCGCGAGAGATGGACTCAGGGCGGGAGCCGGAAACGCGCTGTCCGTCGAGGTTTGGACGAGCACCTTTGACCGTTGCGCCGTGAGCGGGGCGCGTGTTAGGGGTCGGGGAGGAGGAAATCCGGTTCGTTCGCCCCAGGCGCCTCGGGTTTCCAGCGGAGACAACCTCGATTGCCACGTGAGCGAGCCCGACCCTGGGTGGGAGCCGGCGTCGCCGAGCGATCGCGCCGGGGCGTGCCGGGGGCGCCCTCATCGCGCATCGGAGGGCGAGCGAGGGCTCGTTCGAGGTCGTGGACGACCGCAATCGTTGGAGCCTAGAGGGGTCATGAGACGCAGCGAAGACCGGATTCTCACCACCCACGTCGGCAGCATCGCCCGACCGGCCGCGATGCTCGAGATGGCGAGCCAGCGCATCGGCCCGCCGAAGGACCCGGAGGCCTACGCCAGGCTGCTGCGCCAGTCGGTCGCCGACGTGGTCAGCCGGCAGGCGGCGGCCGGGATCGACATCGTGAACGATGGCGAGTACGGCAAGTCGAGCTGGGCGAACTACGTCCTCGAGCGCGTGTCGGGCTTCGAGCTCCGGCCTGGCGGCAAGAGCCCGCGCGACTGGCTCGGCCGTGACAAGGTCCGCTTCAAGGAAGTCGTCGATCTCGAGTTCAAGGACAACCCCGGCACCCTCATGCAGCACGTCTGTACGAGCGCCCTCCGCTACCGTCCGGGCGACGTGCAAAGGGACGTCGACAACCTGAAGGCCGCGCTCGCCGGCGTGAGCGTCGCGGAGGGGTTCCTCACGGTCGTCGCGCCAGGGAGCGCCGTGTTCAACGGCCTGAACGAGTTCTACGGGAGCGAGCGCGACTACATCTTCGCCCTCGCCGAGGCGCTGCGCGAGGAGTACCTGGCCATCTCCAAGGCGGGCCTGGTCGTCCAGGTGGACGACGCGGTGCTCGCGAACATGTATGATCACCTCGTGCAGCAGAGCCCGCAGGCGTACCGCAAGTGGGCCGAGCTACGCGTGGAGGCGCTCAACCACGCGCTCCGCGACATTCCGGAGGATCGCGTCCGCTATCACGTGTGCTTCGGCAGCTGGCACCTGCCGCACATGTCCGACGCGCCGCTGGAGGACATCGTGGACCTCATCCTCCGCGTCCGCGCGGGCGCGTACTCGATCGAGGCGGCGAACCCGCGGCACGAGCACGAGTGGCGCGTGTGGCAGAAGGTGAAGCTGCCGCCGGAGAAGATCCTCATTCCCGGCGTGATCACCCATCACATCACGACGGTGGAGCACCCGCAGGTGGTCGCCGATCGCATCGTGCGGTTCGCCAACATCGTGGGCCGCGAGAGCGTCATCGCCGGGTCGGACTGCGGGTTCGCCCAGGCCGATCACATTCAGCGCGTCCACCCGACGGTGATGTGGGCAAAGTTCGAGTCCCTCGCGCAGGGCGCGCGGCTCGCCACCGAGGAGCTGTGGGGGCATAAGGCGTGACGCGCTGAACGCGCCGCGCGGCGGAGGGTCGATGAACAGCCGCGGGTGAGGCAGCCGCCGCGGAGGGGGCGCCGGGTCAGCCGCGGCGTCCCCACGCGTGCGCCGGGGGGATCCGCGCCTCGAACCAGCAGAACGTCTCGTGCACCAGGAACGCGCCGCCTTCGCCATGCTGCTCGGCGAACCGCGCGAGCGCCGCCGGCTCGATCGCCCGCGGGTCGAAGCGGTCGTGCGTCGTCGCCCGCCACCAGGTGAGCAGCGCGTCCAGCGTCGGATACACGTGTGTCCCCTGCTGCTCCTCAAGGCGGAGCAGCTGAAGGCCGGCGCCCTCGACGTGGTGCGCGAGCGCCGCGGCGTCCTCGAAGGCGAAGTCCCGGAGGATCCTCTCCCCCGACGGGTCCGCGAGCCGCGAGAGCTCCCCGACGAGCGCGGGGAGCGACGAGACGCACTGGACGACGATGCGCCCCGCGGGGTGGAGCAGGCCGCGCAGCCGGCGGAGGACCGCCCGCTTGTCGCGGATCCAGTGGAACACGAAGTTCGAGAAGACGAGATCGATGGGGCGGTTTCGGGCGATCTCGCCGAGGGTCTCGGCCGTGCCCACCCGGAACTCGAGGTTGGGCGCGACCGCGGTGTCCTGGGCGAGCGCGATCCGCGCCTCGTCCGGATCGATCCCGACGACGCGCCCGCCGGGGCCGACGAGCTCGGCGAGTTGTTGCGTGAGGCCGCCGGTGCCGCAGCCGAGGTCGAGCACGAGCTCGCCTCGCCTCACGCCGGCGAGCTCGATGAGGCGCTCGCCGCGCCCCTTCTGCCAGAGGCTCCCTCTCCGGTAGGCCTGCGCGGCGGGGGGGATGGTGATGGATGGCAACGTCGCGTCGGCATCGGCATCGGCGTCGGCGTCGACGTCGGCGTCGAGGTTCCGAGGAAGACCGCAGCTCATGTCGCCACCCCGCGATCGAGGCGCACGGTGACGAGGTAGCCAGAGCCCTGGATCACGTTGGCGGAGTGCGGGACGCCCGGAGGGATCCAGATGCTCGTGCTGCCCGTGACGAGGTGGGCGCTGGAGCCGAGCTCGATGCGGTACTCCAGGCCTGTGGGGTCGGGGAGGATCAGGTTGATCTCCGGGACATCGTGGGTGTGCAGCGCGGTGTAGTCCCGGCGCGCCGGCTCGGCGCTGTCCACGCGATGGACCGCCAGGTGAACGGGGAACCCCGCGGCGAAGAACCGCTGGATGCACTCGACATCCTGATGAAATGCGACCGCGGACAGCGGGCTCGGCACGTTGGCGCAGAGGACCGCCTCGTCGAGCCGCTGCTCAGCAGAAATGGACCTCGCGAGGAGGTTCATGGTGGTCATCGGTATCGGCGCAGACATCATGATGCTCCGTTCCCCGGGTGATGGCGCGGCCATCCGCGCGCTTGTGCGTTGCGAGCCAGCGCGCGGATCAGCAAGGCACATGCCGTCTGGCGCGCCCTCCGAGGGAGCGCGCCGGCGGCGCAGCGCCGGCCGAACCGGGCGCGCCGCGGCCCGCGCCGGCCGAGGGCGCCCTCTCCCGCGGGGCGAGCCGCGGCGACATGTCACGGCCCGAGGCGTGACATGTCACGGTTCGAGGCGTGACATGTCACGGTCCGAGGCGTGACATGTCACGCTCGCGCCGCGCGGCGCGGCTCACGGAGCGCGCGCATCGCACGCCGACCCCATGCGTTGCTCATTGAGAGGCGCGCTTCCTGCGCGAAGGTACCTTGTCAGCGCCCGGCGTTTCGCTGGCGGCGACGGAGCGTCAACAGCGCGAGGCCCATGGCGACGGCGGCTGCGGTCGAGCTCATCGGCTTCGAATCGCCGACGACACAGGCGCATCCGCCCGATTCGGATGCGGAATCCGGGCCCGCGCCGGGGTCGTCGCTGCCCGCAGCGCCGGTCGGGGTGCTACCGCCCGTGCCGCCGCCGCCCGTACCGCTGCCGGCGGGCTGCCCGCCAGAGCCGGCGGTTGCGCCCCCGCCGGTGGTGGTGCTCCCCGCGGCCGGTCCGGCGCCGCCCCCGGAGCCTACCGCGCCGCCCGCGCCGCCCGCGCCGCCAGCGCCGCCAGCGCCGCCCGCGCCGCCCATGCCACCGCCGCCGTCTGGCCCCGGACAGGCGGGCTCTGGATCGGCGCCGCCGGCCTCGTCGAGGCCGAAGAACGCGAGGATGGCGTCGGCCTCGTACGGCATGGAGTGCGCGCCGTCTTTCCCCGACCACGCCTCGAACACCGTGTAGCCACACTCGTCCTTCCAGAACTGGCGCTCATAGGTCGTCCCGTTCGACGTCGTGCTGTCGGTCGAGCTCGGGGCCTCGCTCAACCCCAGGACGTTGGTCCACTCCTTGATCGCCTCGCCCTGGTTCTTGTAGTTGATCGTGGCGTCCGCCGTGCCGTGGAAGATCTGAAGACGCGGGCGGTGTCCCGTGTAGCCGGGAAACATCGCGCGGACCTGGTCTCCCCATTGCGCCGCCGTCTTGCTCGTCCTGCCCCCCGCGCAGTTGCCGCTCCACTGGTTGCTCGGGTCGAAGCCGTCGGCCCAGCACCCAGCCGCCACCCCCGCCCTCGCCGCGCCGGCCCTGAAGATGTCCGGGTACACGGCCAGCATGGCCTGGGTCATCATCGCCCCGGAGGAGCCGCCCATCACGTAGACGCGCTTCGGGTCGCCCCCGTACTTCTCGAGCGTGTATTTCACCATCTGAGCGACGGCCTGCGTGTCGCCGCCGCCGTCGTGGGTCAGGGACTTCGTCGAGCCCACGTCCCAACAGTTCCGGCCGGTGGCCTCGGGAAGGACGATGATGAAGCCGTTCTTGTCGGCCCCGGCGCGGATCCCCGAGATGCTGTTGAAGAACCCGCTCACCGGCGTGCTGCAAGAGTGGCAGGCCACCACGATGGGTGGATTGTCCGCCAGCCGGTCCGGGACATAGATGTTCATGTTGACGTAGTCCGGTACGCCGCTCGCGCCCCACGTCGTCCGGTCCACCTTCACCACGGACGCCGCGCGCGCTGGCATGGCCGCGAGCAGGCCCAGAGACATCGACGCGACCACGAGGGCGCGGTTCAGAAATCGACGCATGTCGAGCACCTCTTGCGCTGGCGTCGCCGACGATGGCGCGCGCTTGCCGCGTCGATGCTAATCGACGACAGAACTTCGGCGCAAGCCGCGCTTCGAGTTCTTCCAATTCAGAAAAATTTGAACCGAACCATTCCCGGCCGCAGAACATTATAGCATTGCAGAAGGCCGTGTGCCTGGGTCTGCGCCGGCGCGCCCCCCGAGCGCGCAGCGCTGCCCCGAGGCCGCCGAGCCTTCCATCGAAGCGCCCGGTTTACCACGAAACCAAACGGATCGGTGTTCTAGCAACTACGACGGCGCGCGACGATCCCGTCAAAGCGCCCGGCGGGCCAAGCGCCCGCCAGCCGATCGTCCCTCAGGGAGAGCAATCTATCTGAGGGGGCAGGCTCTTGAGCAGCATGCACCCCGGACGCCCGCATTCGATGGCGCAAGCCGCTTCCACCGTGGTGCACACCGTGCCCCCGCAGCGCTTGAGGGCGAAGCACTGGCTCCCCGCGGGACAGATGCCATGTTCATCACAGCGCGCGAGCGCATCACAGCGCGGCGCGGCCGCCTGCTGGACGCCGGCGGCCGGCGCGGCTGGGCTCTCCGCGGGCTGACGTTCGGTGCTCGGCGGCTGCGGAGGGGGCTCTTGTGCCGGAGCGCCGGCGTCTTCGGCCGGACCGCCGGCGTTCGAGGCAAGCGGTGAGCTGCGCGGCGCCTCGCGTCCGGTCCCCGCCCCCCCGACGCGGCTCGAGCCGACGCACGCTGAGCCAGCGACCACGACCCCGAGGAGAAACGGCAAGGCGGCCTGCCACCGCGGGCCGCGGCGGTGACCTGTCGCGGAGCGTGCGCCGCGGGGCGCCCGCGGCTTCGGTCCATGCATCGGCGTTCGCATCGTGTCGACACCCAGGGCCGCGCTTCAGGCCGCGGGGAAGCGAACGCGCAGCGAGCTCGGCCCGCGGTCCTGCAGGTTCGACCCGGCGTAGCTCAACGTCTGCTCGGCGAGCTCCCAGCGCGGCAGCGAGAGCAGAGCGCGCAGCGACTCCTCCACTTCCATCCGGATGAGCGGGGCCCCCGGGCAGTAATGAGCGCCGCTCCCGAAGGTCAGGTGCCGGCTCTGCTGCCGCGTGATATCGAAGCGGTCCGGCGCGGAAAACAGCCCGGGATCGCGGTTCGCTGCGGCGATCATCGCGAAGACGAACTGCCCCTCGGACACCCTGACGCCCCGGATCTCGGTGTCCGTTTTGCACATGCGGCTGAGGGAGAGCACGGACGGCTCGAAGCGCAGGCTCTCCTCGACCGCGCCGCGGACGAGACCCGGCGCCTCCCGGAGCTTCGCGAGCTCTGCGGGGTGGTTGAGGAGCGCGAGCACCGTGTTCGCGATCTGGTTCACGGAGGTGACGAAGCCGGCGGCGACCATCTGGAAGCACTGCATGGCCGCCTCGCCCGCGAGCTCGGTGTCACCGTCCTCCGCCGCGATGAACCTGCTCGCGACGTCCTCGCCCGGCGCCTTCCGGCGCTCCTCGACGAGCCTCATCATGTAGTCGAGCATGTCGCAGCAGCTCTGCTTCACCGCCCGCTTCTGCTCCTCCGAGCTCACCCCGCCGCCGGCGAGCTTCAAGAGATCCGTCGACCATCTCAGGAACTGCGGGCGATCGGAGTCGGGGATCACGAACATCTCGGCCAGCGTGTTGAGCGCGACCGCCTCGGAGAACGCCGAGACGACGTCCATCTCGCCGTCGCGCCGCGCCCTCTCGATGGCCCGCTGCACGAGCCCCACGACCCGCGGGCGCATCCACTCGACCGCCGAGGGCGAGAACCCTTTCATGATGAGCTGCCGGAGCTGCGTGTGGCGCGGCGGGTCCTGGAAGAAGGCGAGCCGCGACAGGGAGTCGAACGTCCTCCTCGAGAGCTCGTCGTCGCCGAGCATGCCGAGGCCGCCGAGGAGCGCCGTCGCCCGCCGCGCGGTGAAGCTCGAGTCCCTCACGAGCCCCTCGATATCGGCAGGAGCGGTGATGATGAAGCACTGGAGCGGCTCGAAGAAGTAGACCGGCGCCTCGGTCCGGAGCCGCTCGAGCGTTGGGAAGGGATCGGCGAAGAAGCGCTCGCTCGTGAGGTCGAATCCAGCGGGAACGGCCATGAGTCCTTCCTTCCTTGTGGCGCCCGCGGCGCGGCTCGTGGCGCCCGTGGCGGCGGAGACTGACGGCCAGGCTATCCGAGGGGGACGGCGGAGGCAACCGGGCGGCGGTTCGACGCGAGCGGCGAGGGAGGCCGCCAATCACTCCCAGCCGGACATGCCGTTCGTGTCGCGCAGGATGGCGTGCACGGCGTGCACCTCACCGCCGGACATCTTGATCATATGCATGTCCAGATGCCCGTCCGTCATGAAGTCGAACATGGTGAGACCGATGGCGATGCCGCGCACCTCGTCGGCCAGGATGACGCGCGGGATGAAGGTGCCGCCGGACCCAGGATCGCCGGCGCTGCAGGACGCTCCCGTGCGGCAAGAGAAGTTGCCGCCGCCGTTCTCCAGGCGCTTGCAGGCTGCCGTGACGTCGCAGACGCCGGCGGGGAACGCGCGGAAGTACTTGTCGATCCAGCTCGTCAGCTCTTCCCGCGTGGCCCGCTCGGCCTCCGGGACCTCGTCGTGCCATCCGATGTCGTCCGCGATGGCGATGATCGCGGCGGGATCCGACGCGACCGCGAAGGACGCCGTGTAGTCGCCCGGGCGGACGACGATCGTCTCGATCTCCGTCATCTCCGAGCCCTCCACCTTGATGCGGAGGGCGACGGGGAGATCCCTCCCGCCTTCCGGGATCACCGCCTGAGCGCCGACGCTGCACGCCTCGGTGTCCAGGGCGCGCTGCGAATGCTTCACCTCGCCAGCGTTCTTCCAGAAGTCCGTCGTGCCGATCTCGGCCTGCACGGCGTTTTCGGTGAACTTCACGCCTTCTGCCAGGGGTAGGCTGGAAGGATCCCCGGCGGCGAGGGCGGCGAAGTAGTCGTCCAGGAGGCCATCCAGGAGCTCCCGCGTGCATTCGCCCCCCGGAGCGCCGCCCGACCCCGACGCTCCGCCGGTGGCCGCTCCGGATCCACCGCCGCTGGAGGTGCCGCCGCTCGGCCCCGCCCCGCCGGTCGACGTCGCGCTGCCGCCGCCCGATGAGGCGCCGCCGGTCGCTTGCGGCGCGCCGCCGGTGCCTCCCGCGGGGCTCTGGCCGCCCGAGCCCGCCGCGCTGCCCGAGGCTCCACCACCTCCGGTGCCGCCCGCGGCGTCACCACCTTCGCCAGGGCCGCAAGCGCCCAGCGTCAGGGCCAGGGCGACCCCGAGAGCTTGGAACGAGCTATGATTCATGGGCTACCTCCTCTGCGCTCGATCAAAGATCGCCGGTGAGCGTCGGCGGTGTCCAGTCGATGTGGTCCAGGTGGTTGGGCTTGTTGGGCAGGTCCGTGGCGAAAGCGCCCGTCGCCGTGGCGTCCTTGCCCAGCAGGAACTTGTCGATCATCGCGTTCAGGGACGCAGTGTACTGCGAGCGCCAGCTGCAGTGGCTCCCACCCGCGCCCGTGTAGGCCATGTGGTCTCCGACGCCGAGCGCCTCGAAGATCATCTTGCCGACGTTGGCGGTGACCCACGCCGAGTTCCGATCGAGCCCGTTGTACATGGTGCTCGGGTTGTCCACGATGTAAAGGCCGCGTGGCGCGATGAGGCCCATCATCTCGTGCATGTCGACGGGGAGCTTGTTCGTGTTGTCGGCCCCGGCGTTGTTGCCCGTGGTGAACTGGCCGAGCGCCACCTCCGAGAGCCAGCGGACGTAGCTGATGCCATGATAGGGCCACTCGGAGCCGCTGTAGCTGTCGAGCACCTCGACGAGGCGCAGGCCGACTGTGCCCCCGAGACCCGACTCCACCGGGATGGTCAAGGCGATGCGGTTGTCGAGCGCGCCGGCGACGAAGGCCCCCTTGCCCCAGCGTGAGCAGCCCGTCACACCCACCCGGCGCGGATCGATGACGCCGGGGTTCTGCTCCAAGACGTCGAGGACGCGGCTGATCTGCCAGGCCTGCGCCGTGAGGTAACCCGCGGGATGGTCCGAGCCGTACACGCTGTAGAACGGCCCGTTCTTCGCGCCGCTGCCGCCGGTCGACTCCACCGCGGTGAAGGTGATCGTCGCGACGCCTCTCGGGACTGGCATGCCGCTCAGGCCGCCATAGCCGATGATGGCCGGGGCGGGCGCCGTCGCACCGTTCATGTTCACGGTGAGGTTGAACGAGCCGCTGCCGCCGCCATCGTTGACCTGGACCGTGATCCTGCTGTCGCTCACGGTACCGGACACGGCTCCCTCTGCCGGGACGGGCTTGTCGCCGTAGATGAACTTGTAGGCTTGCTGGAGGATCTCTTCGCGCCGGCAGGCCCACTCGCTCTTGTCGGCGATGCGGGTGCCGTCCATCTTCTTGAAGGGGTCCGGCAGCTTCGCGTTCGCCGTGAGCGAGCCGACGCTCGGCATCGGTCCGACGGCGCACCCGGCTCCAGGGTCTTCCACCTGGCCCCACTCGGCGCTCACGGCGTCGCCGCCGCCGCTGCCATCGGTACCACCGGTTCCCGGCGCTCCGCCCGTTCCGACCGGGCCCCCACCACCGCTGCTGGCCTCGCCCGTCGTTACGCCGCCGCCCGTCCCGGTCGGGGCACCACCCGAAGAGGACGCTCCGCCAGTGCCCGTCGACGCCCCTCCGGTGCCGCTGCTGCCGACGCTCCCCGTGCCGACTGAAGAGCTTCCTCCTGAACCGGCAGGATCCGATCCTCCGTCTCCGGTGCCGCAGGCGGCGAGCGCCAAAGGCAGCGCTGCGAACAAGGCCAAAGAGATCGTGGGACGTGCGGTGCGTAGACGCATGTTGAGCGCTCCTCGTGAAGGGACCGTGAAGCAGGACACCGCCGGGGTCGGGCGACGGGGTGGCGGACGAGGGCCCGACCCGCGAGTGCCACTGTGGTTATTCCCCACTTTGCCGATCGTCTCAAGTCGATTCTGTCTTATTTCGTCGCGTCCGCGCGGTGCGCGCACCGCTCAGGTGGACTTTTTCGGGCCTTGAAAAATCTTGACTCTGGCGGAACGCGCCGGGCGTGCGGCCTGTGCGCTGCTTCGACGGCTTGCCGCCGAACGAGCTCTCTGCGTCCTTTTCGAGGGCCTCGATCCCTCCGGCCGCAGCTGGCAATCGTCCTCTTCGCCCACGCCAGGGGCCAGGAGCAGGCCCAAGCCGATTCCCCACTTGACCCTCGACGGTGCGACGAAAGAATCCTTTGCCTTCTATGCGAACGTATCGAGACGCACGATCGAGCTCTCGCGGACGTGCGGCGAGTCACCGATGAACGATGTCTCTATCTGCCCACACCGTCAGGTCACCGGTCTCGGGGAGCGGAGACAGGCTTTGAGGGGAGAGAAACCTCGGAGTCCTTCAAAAGAAGGAGCGTCCAGCGGCGCGGGGCTAGCACTCCGGCAGGTGGACCCCGACCTCGAGCGGCACCTCGACCACGTTCACCGCGAGGCCGCCGCGCGCCGTCTCCTTGTACTTCGACTCCATGTCCGCGCCCGTGTCGCGCATCGTCTTGATCACCTTGTCGAGGCTCACGAAATGCGCCCCGTCGCCGTGCAGCGCCATGCGCGCGGCGCTGATCGCCTTGATCGCGGCCATCGCGTTGCGCTCGATGCACGGCACCTGGACGAGCCCGCCCACCGGATCGCACGTCAGCCCGAGGTTGTGCTCCATCGCGATCTCGGCCGCGTTCTCCACCTGCGCCGGCGTGCCGCCCAGCCCCTCGGCCAGCGCGCCCGCGGCCATCGAGCACGCGGAGCCCACCTCGCCCTGACACCCCACCTCCGCGCCGCTGATCGACGCGTTCTCCTTGTAAAGAAGGCCGATCGCGCCCGCCGTCAGCAAGAACCGGATCACCCCCTCGTCCGTCGACGTCGGCACGAAGCGCCGGTAATAGTGCAGGACCGCCGGGATGATCCCCGCCGCGCCGTTGGTCGGCGCCGTCACGACGCGGCCCCCGGCGGCGTTCTCCTCGCTCACGGCGAGCGCGTAGAGGCTCACCCAGTCCATCGCCGTCAGCGGATCTCGGAGGCCCGCCTCGGGGCTCTCGATGAGCTTGCGGTACAGCGCCGGCGCGCGGCGCGCCACCTTGAGGCCGCCCGGCAACACGCCCTCTGTCCGGAAGCCGCGCCGCACGCACTCCTGCATCACCTCCCAGATCCGCAGGAGGCCCGCCCGGATCTCCGCCTCCGGACGGAAGACCTTCTCGTTCTCCAGCATGACCTGGCTGATCGACAGGCCCCCGGCCGCGCACGCCGCGAGCAGCTCCGCGGCGCTGTGGAACGGATACGGGAGCGGCGTCGCGTCCTCCTCGATCGGATTCTCCCCCTTCGCCGCGGCCTCGTTCACCACGAAGCCGCCGCCCACCGAGTAATACACGCGCACGCGCAGCGGGGCGCCGCCCTGGTCCAGCGCGGCGAAGCGCATGCCGTTCGGATGGAAAGGCAAGCTCCGGTGCAAGAAGGCCAGATGCCCCTTCACCTCGAAGCCGATCTCGTGCCGGGCGAGCAGCGACAGCCGGCCGCTCCGGCGCACGCCCTCGACGACCTCGCCCGCGCGCTCGACGTCCACGCCGTCCGGCGTCTCGCCCATGAGCCCGAGGATGACGGCCTTGTCGCTGCCGTGGCCGCGGCCGGTGGCGCCGAGCGAGCCGAACAGCTCCACCCGGACCGACGCGGTGCGGTCGAGCAGGCCCGACGCGTCGAGATCCACCGCGAACATCCGCGCGGCGCGCATCGGGCCGACCGTGTGCGAGCTGCTCGGCCCGATGCCGATCTTGAAGAGATCGAAAATGGTGACTGCCATGTGCGCTGGTACGCCGGAGAGCCACGCAGGGGCGCCGCTCGACGCCCGCGGACACTACGGGATCGCGCCGGCGACCGCCACCGCCGCGCCGGCGCGGCGCAGAGAAGCGCGCCGCCGCGGCGCAGAGAAGCACGCGGGCGCGGCGCAGAGAAGCACGCGGGCGCGGGGCCGGCGTCCCGGTGGTATACTCGGCCCGTCTTCCTCACTTCCCTCACCCTCCGAGATGAGGTCCCCATGCGCCATCTCCCGGCCCTGCTCCTCGCCGCCTCGCTGCTCGCCCCCGCCGCCGCCCGAGGCGACGTCCCGGCACCCGCGCCCGCGCAGGGCGAAAAGGCCCCGAGGCCGCCCGCGCTGGAGGTGACGATCGACCGGTCGAAGGTGGACCTCAAGGGCCGCCAGATCGAGGTCAAGCTGTCGCGCGCCGCCGCCAAGGTGCGCATCAAGGTCGTCGGCCAGTCGGGCGCCGTCCTCGCCGAGGAGGAGAAGCCGTTCGGCGGGGCCGCGGCCGGCACGCCGCTCACCGTGACCTGGACGCCCTCGAGCGACGAGACCGTCGCGCGCATCGAGGTGTACGGCCACGACACCCAGGGCTACTGGGCGGGGGTCGCGATCCTCCCGTGGAACGTGAGCATCCCCCACGAAGAGGTGCAGTTCGAGACCAACTCCGATGTCATCCGGGCGCCCGAGGTGCCCAAGCTGGAGGCGAGCCTCCAGAAGATCTCGGAGGTCGTCGCGAAGACCAGCGAGCTCGGCAAGATCACCCTGTTCATCGTCGGCCACACCGACACCGTCGGCAGCGCGGAGCACAACCTCGCCCTGTCGCGGCGGCGCGCGCGCGCGATCGCCGCCTGGTTCAAGGGCCGCGGCCTGAAGCTCCCGGTCGCGTTCGAGGGGCTCGGCGAGTCGGCGCCGCTCGTGAAGACCGCGGACCAGGTGGACGAGCCGCGCAACCGCCGCGTCGACTACATCCTGTCGGTCGAGCCGCCGCGGCTGCCGTCCGGCGAGGCGTCCTGGAAGGCGCTCTGAGGCGAGCGGGCCCCGCATGAAGACCACCGTGCTCGCCGTCGGGACCCGGGGCGACGTCCAGCCCGCGATCGCGCTCGGCAAGGCGCTCGCCGCCCGCGGCCACGACGTCCGCGTCCTCGCCGGCAAGAGCTTCCAGGGCTGGATCGAGGCGCACGGGCTCACGGCGATCCCGGCGAGCGTCGACACCGTCGACATCATGGAGAGCGACCTCGGCAAGGCGTGGGTGGCGCGCGGCACCGATCCCCTGGCCCAGCCGCGGATCCTGCAGCAGATCATCGATCGCTACGGCGCGGAGATGTCCGAGGACGCGCTGCGCGCCTGCGAGGGCGCCGAGCTCATCCTGAGCAGCTTCACCTCGGACACGTACGCGGCGTCGATCGCCGAGGCCTCCGGCGCGGTGCAGGTCAGCATGCCGCTCCAGCCCTCGATCCTGGCCACGCGCCACGGCCCGACCGCGGCGGTCGCCCCGGTGCCGCGCGGCGACAGCGCGCTCAACCTCCTCGTTGGCAAGCTCCTGATCGAGCCGACGGTGTGGCGCTGGTACGCCGGAGTGACGAACCGCGTGCGGGAGCGGCTCGGCCTGCCGCCGCAGGGCCGGCGCGCGTACCTGGCCACGCTGCGCCGCACGCTGGTCGTCCACGGCTACAGCGCCCACGTGGTCCCGCGCGCCCCGGACTGGCCGCCCGGCTTCCACACGACGGGCTACTGGTTCCTCGACGAGGGCGGCGCGTACCGGCCGCCCGAGGCCCTCGAGCGGTTCCTCGCGGCGGGCGAGCCGCCCGTCGCCGTCGGCTTCGGCAGCATGACGTCCCACGATCCCGCCGCGACCACCCGGCTCCTCGTCGACGCGGTCGTGCGGAGCGGCCGGCGCGCGGTCCTGCTCTCGGGCTGGGCCGGGCTCGGCGACGCCGCGCTCCCCGACTCGATCCTGCGGATCGACGCCGTGCCGCACGACTGGCTGTACCCGCGCGTCGCCGCGGCCGTGATCCACGGGGGCGCCGGCACCGTGGCCTCGTGCCTGCGCGCGGGGCGGCCCGCGGTGGTCGTCCCGCACCTCGGCGACCAGCTCTACTGGGGTCGGCGCGTCGAGGAGCTCGGCGTCGGCCCGCGCGCCATCCCGCGGCCGCGCCTCACCGCCGAGGCACTCGCGGCCGCGATCCACGCCGCCGCGACCGACGCCGGCATGCGGCAGCGCGCCGAGGAGCTCGGCCGCAAGATCCGCGGCGAGGACGGCGTGGCGACGGCGATCGGCCACATCGAGCGGCGCCTCGCGGCGCGCGCGTGACGCGGGCGCCTGCCCCGAGCGCGCCGCCGCTTGCCTCCGGGGCCCGGCGGCGCGAGGGAGCCGGCGATGGCAGAGGACAAGGCGTTCGCCCTGTGGCTCGTCCCCGGCGGCGCGCCGGCCGCGCGGCTCCGGGAGCTCATCGCGGCGCTCGCCCGGGAGACCGGCGGGCCCGCGTTCGCGCCGCATCTCACCCTGGTCTCCGGGCTGCGCGGCGACGGCGCCGCGCTGGCCGCGCGGCTCGGCGAGCTCGAGGGCGCCCTCCACCCCGTGGAGCTCGAGGCGCGCGGCCCCGCCGTCGGCGCCTCCCGCCACCAGTGCGTGTTCCTCGACGTTGCGCTCACCGAGCCGCTCGCGGCGCTGCGCCGCGCCGCGCAGGCCGCGCTCGGCGCCGGCGAGAGCCCCTTTCGCCCGCACGTGAGCCTCGTCTACGGCGACCTGCCGGAAGACCGCCGCCGGTCGCTCGCCGCGGATCCGCGGGTGCGCTCGCTCGGAGGCGACCGGGCGTGGGCCGAGCGGCTCGAGCTGTGGGCCGTGGACGGGCCGACGGAGCGCTGGCGCTGCGTCGAGGGCGTCGCGCTGACGCGCCCGTGATCGCCTCGCCGGGCGGGCGCCGAGCGTCGAGCCGCCCGCGGCATGCCCGGGCGCGCGTGTCCCGGCGCACAGCTCCGACAGTTCCGCCGGGGCGGCGCGGCTCGCCGGAGCTTTGTGTCCTGCGCGCAGGGCGCGGCGCTCCGGAGTAGGTGATCCCCTCGGATCTCGGCTAGCCTACGGGCCATGGTGGCGGCTCCCGTTGCGATAGGCGATGTGCTGGCGGGCAAATACCGCGTGGAGCAGATCGTTGGCGCAGGCGCGATGGGCACGATCGTCGCCGCGTGGCACCTGGAGCTCGATCAGCGGGTCGCGATGAAGTTCCTGCACTCGCCCGGGACCGAGGGCGGCGACCCGGCGGAGCGGTTCCGGCGCGAGGCGCGCGCGCTGGCCAGGATCAAGAGCGAGCACGTGGCGCGCGTCCTCGATGTCGGCTCGATGCAGGGCGGAATGCCCTACATGGTCATGGAGTTCCTCGAGGGGAACAACCTCGCGGAGGAGATCCGCGCGCGAGGTTCGCTCCCCGTGGTGGAGGCCGTCGGGTACGTCCTCGAGGCCATCGAGGCGATGGCCGAGGCGCACGCCGCGGGGATCGTCCACCGCGATCTCAAGCCGGCCAACCTGTTCCTCGCGCGCCGGCCCGACGGCGGGCGGATCATCAAGGTGCTCGATTTCGGGATCTCCAAATCGATGCTCGGCGGCTCGCGCGACGAGCTGGCGCTGACCAAGACGGCGGCGCTCCTCGGCTCGCCGCTCTACATGTCCCCGGAGCAAGTGCGCTGCGCCAAGGACGTGGACGCGCGCACCGACATCTGGGCGCTCGGCGTCATCGTGTACGAGATGCTGATCGGCCGGACGCCCTACAACGGCGACTCGGTGCCGCAGCTCTTCGCGTCGCTGCTCCACGAGACGCCCCCCACGATGGCGCAGCTGCGCGCGGACGTGCCGCGCGAGCTCGACGCGGTGGTGATGCACTGCCTCGCCAAGGACCCCGAGCAGCGGTGGAGGAACGTCGGCGATCTGGCGGCGGCGCTCCTCGCGTTCGGCCCGGCCGGGAGCCACGTGCACGTCGAGCGGGCGCGCCGCGTGCTCGGCCTGCCGGGCGGTCGGCCGTCAGCGTTCAGCCAGCCCGGCATCTCGCTCCCTCCGCCCGGCGCGGCGACCGGCGGGCAGGTCGCCGGAGCGCGCCTGTCCGTGCCGCACGGCGCGCCGTCGCCCGCGGCGTCGGCGGACACGGGGCCCGCGGTGAGCTCGTGGAGCAACACGGGCCAGGTGCCGCGCGCGGGGCGCAAGGGGGCGCTCGTCGGCGTCGCCCTCGCGGTCGGCGCCGCGCTGGCCGCGTTCTCGTTCGGCGCCCTGCTCTTCCTCTTCGTGCGCCCCGGGAGCACCGCCGGCGGCGAACAGCCCCCCGCGCCCGCGGCCACGCAGCTGCCCGGCGCCGCCGCGCAGGATCCCGCGCCCGGAGCCGCGCCAGGCGCCGCGAGCGCCGCCCCGCCCGGCGCGACCGCCGCGCCGGAGCCGCCCGTGGCCGCCGGCAGCGCCGCCGCGCCGGAGCCGCCCGCAGCCGCCGGCAGCGCCGCCGCGCCCGAGCTGCCCGCGGCCGCCGGCAGCGCCGCCGCGCCGGCGGCGGCCTCCAGCCCGCCTCACGCCTCCCGGCCGGCCGCGCCGCCGGCGAGCGCGGCGGCCCGCCCCGCCGAGCGCCCGCAGCCCGGCGCGGGCGCGCAGCAGGAGCCGCGCCGGAACACCACGATCAGCGACTTCGGCGGGCGACGCTGAGCGCGGCGCCCGCGTCAACCGGGCGACGGCCCTCGGACGCCGTCGCGGCCAGCTTGGAGGAGAGTACAGGACGAATGAGACGGCATCAGCGAAGCACCGCACACCCCGTCGCGCTGGGTCTGTGCGCGGCGTTGATCTCCGGGGCGCTCCCCGCGCGGGCGGAGCCGAGCGCCGCCGAGAAGGCGACGGCGGAGGCGCTCTTCGACGCGGCGCTCGATCTGATGAAGCAGGGGCGCAGCGAGGAGGCGTGCCCGAGGCTGGAGCAGAGCCACCGCATCGACCCGGGGATCGGCACGCTGCTCTACCTGGCCGAGTGCTACGAGAACACCGGCCGCACGGCGAGCGCCTGGGCCACGTTCCGCCAGGCCGCGTCGGAGTCGAGGGCGGCGGGCCAGGCCGAGCGCTCTCGCAAGGCGCAGGCGAGGGCCGCCCGGCTGGAGCCGGGCCTGTCCAAGCTGAGCATCGGCGTCGCCCCGGAGAACCTCGCCCTCCAGGGCTTCGCGGTGCGCTCCGCCGGAAAGCCCGTCGAGCCGGCGATCTTCGGCATCGCGATCCCGGTGGATCCGGGCGAGATCGCGATCGAGGCGAGCGCGCCGGGTCATGAGACCTGGAGGACGACGGTGAAGCTCGGGAGCAACAAGGCGTCGGCGAACGTCGACGTGCCGGCGCTCAAGCGGCTCGAGGGGCCGCCGCCCGACCCGGTCAAGCCGGCGCCGAGCGAGGCGGAGGTCGCCGCGCCCGCGGTCGGCGCGCCGGCGCCGGCGCCTGCTCCGGCGCCCGCTCCGGCGCCGGCGGCGTCGGGGGGCGACACGATGCGCCTGATCGGCCTGGTCGTGGGCGGCGCGGGCGTCGTGGGGCTCGGCGTGGGGACGTTCTTCGGCGTGAAGGCCATCTCGAAGAACGGCGACGCCGAGGGCTACTGCAAGGGCGGCAGCACGTGCGAGGATCCGCGCGGCGTGACGCTGACCGAGGAGGCCAGCAGCGCCGCCACCGGCTCGAACATCGCGTTCGGGCTCGGGGCGGCCGCGCTCGCCGGCGGCGCGGTGCTGTACTTCGTGGCGCCGCGGGCGTCGTCGCGGGTCGAGGTGGGGCCGATCGTGGGCGCGCGCAACGTCGGGCTGCGCGTCGGAGGGACGTTCCAATGAGGCGCCCCCTCACGACCGGGCTCTTGCCGCTCGTCCTGCTCGCCCCGCCGGCGCTCTCCGGCTGGCTCGGCTGCCACGCCATCGCCGGCATCGAGGACCGCACCTACGTTCCGCCGGAGGACGAGCCGGAGCCTTCTCCCGTGAGCGAGGCGTGCGCGTCGTACTGCGCCGACGTGATGGCGAACTGCACGGGCGAGAACCAGGTGTACTCCACGCTGGACACCTGCCACGGCGTGTGCGCGGCGCTCCCGGCGGGCGATCCGCTGGAGCCGGTGGACAACACGCTCGCCTGCCGCGCGCGCCAGGCGGAGCTGGCGGGGCTCACCGACGAGCCGGCGGTGCACTGTCCGGCGGCGGGCCCGGGCGGCGACGGGGTCTGCGGGACCAACTGCGAGAGCTACTGCGCGCTGCAGGCGGCGGCGTGCTCGCCCGAGCTCCCCACGCAGGAGGCGTGCGTCGCCAAGTGCGCGGGGCTCCGGGACGTCGAGGGGTTCGACGCCATCGAGAACCACGAGGGCGACACGCTGCAGTGCCGGCTCGTGCACGTGAGCTCCGCGACGGTGGACCCCGACGAGCACTGCGATCACGCGAGCCTGATGCCGGTGGAGCCCTGCATCGAGCCGGAGGGGACCGAGCCGAGCTGCGAGGACTTCTGCCGGGTGGTCATGACGTCCTGCGAGGACGACCTGGCCGTCTACGACTCCGTCGAGCAGTGCCTCGCCGTCTGCGGGGCGCTCCCGCCGGGCGGGACGGAGGACCGGAGCGAGAACACGGTGGGCTGCCGCCAGTACCACGCCTACAGCGCGCTGCTGGCCCCGGACACCCACTGCGCGCACGCGGGGCCGGGGGGCGACGGCCATTGCGGGCTCGACGGCGACTCCACGACCACGGGCAACTGCGCGTCGTACTGCACGCTGCTCGAGGCGGCGTGCAAGGAGGCGTTCGACGAGATCTTCGTGGAGCGGGGCGCGTGCGAGCTCGACTGCGGCGACGTGTCGGGGGCGGGCCACGACTCCGGCTACGCCGTCGCGAGCGCCGAGGGCGCCACGGTCGCGTGTCGGCTGCTCTACGTGAGCCGCGCGTTCGAGGATCCGACGCTGTGCGCCGCGGCGCTCGGCGACCCCCCCTGCCAGTGACGGGCGGCGGCGCCTCGCCGCCCTGTAGACCTTGACGCCTGCGTGCTCCAGGGGCTCGGCAGCGGCCGAGCTCCTGAATCGAGGCGCACGCTGGCGCGGCTTGTCACATTTCCTTCGTCACGGTGGCTGTGGCGGTCGCCTCGCCCGAGGCCTCGCCCTCGAGGGTGACGCGGATCGATGCCTCGGGAGGCATCTTGGAGAAGTCGATGGTCGTACTCCGCCAGAACGAGTCGCAGAATACTTCCCCCTCGTCCACGAAGCATTGGTCCGGGAAAGAGGTGAAGACGTTCAGCAAGCAGCCGTCTGCAGAGAGCGTCTGCCCTTCGTGGTTCAGGAGGTAGACGAGCCCATTCTCCCCGACGGAGACGCTCACTTCGAACGGTCTACCGTACATGGACAGCGCCTCCACGTCATCGCCGACGAGCTCGCCCGGCTCCACCAGCCACGTGCCGAATGGATCGCACTTCAGGCTTGCAGGCAAGGGCTCGCACGTCACGGGCCACAGGACGTGCCATTCACCTTCGACGCAGCTCGCCTCGACGCGCACCTTGTTGGCGCACCCGTTGTACAGATCGTAGACGCATTTCTCTGACGTGCTGCACGCCCCCAGTGGATCTGGAGGCAGGTCCTCCGGGCAACCGGCGGTGTCCCCACCGGTACCGCTCGAGCTGCTGGCCCCGCCGGTGCCGCCGGTGCCGCTTGAGCTGCTGGCCCCGCCGGCGCTGCTCGAGCTGCTGGCCCCGCCGGTGCCGCCGGTGCCGCCGGTGCCGCTCGAGCTGCTGGCCCCGCCGGTGCCGCCGGCGCCGCTCGAGCTGCTGGCCCCGCCGGTGTCGCCGGTGCCGCCGGCATCGACCAGCGTGCCGTCGCAGCCAGCCAACGCAAGGAAGCCGCAGATTGCGGTGAAGGTCATGTTCTTGAGCGTCAACGATCGCCTCCTCGCAGCGCGGGTGCCTTGCACGGCGCATACCGTTGCGCCGCAGCCGCGAGGGAGGCGTCCCGCGATCGTCACGCCAACCGGCCAATCCAGCGATTTCAAGCCCCAGCAAGCGCCTGTTCCCAGGCCCACGAGCACAGGGGCGGCTGGTCATCGCTCGGGTGCATGCGGGCCCCCCGGCATGGAATGGGCCCGGTTGTGCCACGGTGAGCATCGGGATCGCGCTCGGGCCGCGCCGGGAACGCAAGATATCGTCGCCCGATCCCCCGGCCCAGGGTGCGCTCACCCTTTGCGGCGCCGAGCGAACCTCACAGCTCGGGGTCCGCAGGCGCTTGTTCTCTACGCAAGAAGAACAGAACGGTGGCGCCCTCCTGCCGAGTATCCATCTGGAGCTCCATCGTCCCTAGCGATCCGCGGCGCAAGCTGAGCTGGACGAGCTTGTCGCCGGGGATGCGTGGCCATTCGGGGTGGGTCAGCTTCGCGCGACAGATGCTGGAAGAACAGACAACCTCGTCGACGCTGACCTGTGGCCCCAGCTGCTCGGGGATCAACCGTGCGATCACCGGCGCTGTCTCACGACGCCATGCTGGGTCGGCCGGCTCGGTGTTGACGCGATCGCTCAACCCGTCCCAGAATTTGATCCGCGCCTCGCGCAACGAACGCTCCTCTTCCTCGGGATCGAGCTGCTCGTTCGCGCCCGTGCTGTCGAAGCTGTCGCCGTCCTGCTCATCGCGGTCGCGAGGCCGGGCGGAGCCGAGGGGCTCGACCGCATTCTCGCCAGCCGAGCCCTGCTGCGAAGGGACGGCTGCCTTCAACGTCGCGGCGCGCAGCCTGCGGACCTCGCGTTCCAGGGCCGCGATTCGCTGGCCGTCCTCCGCGCGCAAGGCGCCCTCGCGCTCGCTCACCGGGGGCGCCGAAGCGCGCCCCCAGACGTATGCGCCCGCCGACGCTGCGATGCCAGCCAGCAGGATGAGCAGCCAGTGCGGTCGCCGTTCGATCACCGGTCCCCCGCGTGGACGTCCAGAGCTCATGGCCTACGTGGCTCGACTCGGCTCGCTCGACTCAACTCAGAAGACGCGCACCGTGCTGATACCAGACGATCCACCCCCTGGAAGCAAGCAAGTCACGACGTACGTGTGCGAAGGGCTCTGCGGCGAGACGGTGATCGAGGCGGTCTTCGTCACGAAGCCGGTGAAGGTTCCGGTCCCTGACGTTATGATTGGAGTATCGCCGACACCATTGCCGTCCTGATCGAGCACGCTTCCGATACACATCACGTTCGCGTCGTCCGCGGAGTCGGAGTTGAGATCAACCATGCGGATCCGGAAGGTCACCGTTCCTCCGAGCTGATGATCTACCGGGATCGGGCAAGTGACGGCCTGCGCGCCGCTCAAGAGGTTTGTCAGGCCGTTGGTCGCTCGAAACACGGTCGTTTCCGAGGACACGAAGCACGCCCCGGCGCTCGTGGTCGCCCCAGCCGACACGTCACCCGGGCTCGACAGGAGACCCAGCGCAGGGAGGACTGCGAATTTCGCGAGCTTCTTCATGTATCCACATTCCCTTTCCCCAAACAACAAAAAAAATCGACCAACGATCGGCTTGCCCGAACGCATGGACTGCGTGCCCTGGCACAATACCACCACGACCATCGCTCCGCATTGTCGGAATCATGCCGAGAGCGAGCAGAGATTCGGACTCCGCCAATGCGTCACGACGCGAGCTCGAGGGGCGCCGGCAAGGCCTCGGCCGGGCGACACGGCTCGGTACCGAATAGCTATTGCGCTCCTTGTAGACGAGAGTCCTTGCGACTTCGGGCTGCGAGCCGCAGGGCTCACGCTCGTCCGGCGCCGCCCGGCGACCCGGGGACGATCCGCAGATCGATCACGGCGGCGCGACGAACGCCGCCGGCCCCGCCACCGCCGGCGACCGGTCCTTCCGGTACCGCTCCAGCAGCCCCCGCCGCTCCGCCATCCACCCGTTCTTCGGCGACGCCGCCTGCACCAGCGCCTCCAGCGCGAGCCGCCGCAGCCGCGGATCCTCGCTCCCCCGCAGCGCCTCCTCGAGGGGCGACGGGTGCACGCAGCCGTGCACCGCGGCCATCGCCGCGACCATCGCGTCGTGGTGCAGCAGGTCCCGCCGGCCGAGCTCGACAAGCGCCTGCCCGAGCTCCCTCCACCCGAGCAGGCGGGCCGCCAGCCCGAGGTACTGCGGCACGGCCAGGTCGTCCGCCTTCAGCGCCGCGAGCAGCCCCTCGCCCACCGCCACGTGGTGCCGCGCGGCATAAGCGCCGAGCCGCGCCGACAGCACCGGCAGGAACGCCACGAGATGCCGGCGCTTCGGCGAGAGCTCCTTCAGCCGCGCCACCACGGCCGCGACCTCCCCCGGCTGCATCCGGGCGAGCACGGCGGCCAGCGCCACCGCCGCCTCCTCGGGCGCGGACGCGTCCAGGTGCCCGAGCAGCCGCTGAAAGAGCGCGCGCTTCTCGTCCCGGAGCGGCAAGGACGCGGCGCGCCGGAGCAGATCGAGCCGCGCCTCCGGCTCCGCCCGCCCGAGGATCGCGGCGAGCAGCTCCACGACGCGCTGCTCGGCCTCGCTCGAGAGCCGGCCGAGCGGGATGTCCGCGAGCTTCGAGGCCACGATCCAGTCGGGATCCCGGACGGCGCGGCCGAAGACGTCCCACGTCTCCGGCCGGTCGAGGTGATCCCAGAGCGCCCGCAGCAGCGCGATCCGCACGTCGCGGTGGGTCTTCGGGCCGTCCAGCCGGAGCAACTCTCGGTAGGCGTCGTCGCCGCCCAGCTCGCCGAGCAGGCGCACGACCTCCTTGGCCACCGTCACCTTCGCCGTCGGCACGGCCCTGAGCTCGGCGAGCACCCGATCGCGGGACATCTCGGAGAAGGCCTTCCGGAGCGCGTAGATCGCCCAGCGCGCGCGGTCGTCGCCCAGGCACTCGATCAGGACCGGCACGCCCTGGCCGGCGTCGAGCCACGGCAGCGCCCGGACGGCCATCTCGCGGAGCGGCTGCCGCGGATCCGCGGCGAACGGGACGATCGCCGACGCGTCGACGTACGTCAGCCGGGCCAGCGTGGAGACGGCGAACCGCAGCGTGGGGACGTCGCACGTCTCGTCCGCGAGCAGCGCGCGCAGGCCGGCCGCGTACCGCGCCTGCTGCCGCGCCGTCCAGCGGGCGTGGCCTGCGCCGAAGTCGATCACCCAGCGCGTCCGCCCCGTCGCGTACCTGCCGGTCATCGGCCGGCCGTCCAGCAGCGGATCCAGCAGATCCTGACGCCTCCGGCTCACGTACCGGGCGACGTCGCCGATCAGGGCGAAGCTCGCGTCCTCGCGCAGGAGCGCCGGCACGAGCCGCGCGAACCGCGGCCGATCGTGAATGCGGAGGAGCCCGAGCGCGCCGGCCGCGACGCCGACGAACGGGAGCTCGCGGGACAGCCGCTCGAGCGCGTCGAGCAGCGGCGCAACCACCTTGAGGCGGACGCCGAGGCTGTGCGCGAGCGAGAGCACCGCCCCGGCCCGCTCGGCGGTGCTCCACGCGCCCGCGAGCTGCGCGAGCGCAGGGGTGAGCCGCTCGGCCTCCGCCCGCGTGAGCCCCTCCCCGAGCCCGGCCGTCGAGACCGAGCCGCGCACGGCGAGGATCCGCGCGAGCCAGCGGGCGCCCCACGCGCCGTCGAGGCGGAACAGCTTGACCACGAGCCGCTCGACGGCCGAGGCCGTGGCCTGGGACAGGTCCGCGGCGTCGAGCGCGTCCTGCGCCACGACGGAGGCCGCGTCGAGGTGCTCCGGCCCGAAGCGGGCGAGCGGCAGCGCGGCGAGGGCGCCGATCATCGCGCGCCGCACCGGGTCCTGCTCGAACTTGCGGGCGCGCACGTTCGCGAGCGCCTCGGCGAGCGCGCCCCGGTCGTGCAGGACGCTCGCGATCAGCAGCGCCTGCGCCTTGGCCCGCTCGTCGCCCTCGGGGTGCCCGAGGAACGGCGCGAGCACCGCCTTGGCCTCGGCGAACGGCAGGAGGCGCGCGTAGCTCATCCGCCGGTCCGGCTTGGCGACGAGCGCGGGGCAGTCGAAGAGGTGCCGCCGCGCCTCGCGCTCGCGCAGATCGCCGGGCAGGGCGTCGAGCACCTCGGGCGCGATCGAGCCGTCGGCGGCCTGCGCGGCGCACGACCAGCGCTCGAAGGCCCGCTCTCGGACCGCCTGCTCCTCGGCGGACTCGGCCTTCACGTAGCGGAACAGGAAGGCGCCGAAGCCCCCTCGCCCGCCGAGGAGGAAGGCGCGGAGGACCGCCTTCTGGTCGTCCGTGCGCAGCCGCAGGAACCACCGCACGCCCCGCTTCCCGTCGCTCAGCGCGCCCCAGGCGTTGCGGATGAGGAAATCGAGGCGCTCGGCGCCAAGGGCGGGCGCGCCCTCGTCGAAGCGCACGACCTCGAAGGCGCCGGGCGGCCGGGCCGGGCGGCCGCTCTCGTGGCGCGCCTTGAGGAGGTCGAACGTGGCGGCCGGGCGCGACCGGGCGAGCAACCGGAGCGGGCCGGCGAGAAACGAGGGCTCCTCGCCGCGGTCGAAGAGGGCCTGGATCAGCGGGAGCGCCGCGTCGGGGGCGCGCCGGGCGAGCCGGACGAGGAGCGGCGCGAGCCGGTAGCGCTGGCGCACGTCGAGCGACCCGGAGCGCGCGATCGCCTCGCCGAACCAGCGCGCCACGCCGACGGGGTGCCGGTCGGCCAGCCGCGCGAGGCAGAGCGGTCCGCCCGCCTCGTCGATGGCGCGCCGGTGCGCCGACACGAGCGGCTCGGAGCCGAACGGGAGCAGATCCACGATCGTCGGATCGCGCCCCTGCTGCTGCAGGCGCGCGCCCAGGAAGGCGTCCACGACCGCCTGGCGCTTCCGCCGCGCGAGCTGGGCGACCGTGCGCCGGAGGGCGCGGCGCTCGACGACGGCGTCGAGCGCCGCGAGCGCCTGCGCGTCGTCGCAGAAGCGGGCCACCATGCGGCCCGCGCGCCGCCGGACGAGGCGGGACGGGTCCGACACGGCCGCGAGGACGCGCGCGCCGTCGCCCGAGCCGTACACGGCCATGAGCGCGAGGAGGCGCTCGTAGGCCTGGGCGCTGCTCGAGAGCGCGCCGAGGAGGGCGGCGGCGCCCGCGTCGCCGCCCGCGGCCGCGCGGCCGAGCGCGACGGCGCGGCGGACGCGGTCGTAATGGGCGAGCGGCTCGACCTCGGCGAGGAAGGAAGCGGTGTCCATGGCGGCGATCCTACCGCCGAAAAGCGTGCTCAGGACAGGGCCGGGCGCTCCGCCGCTCCGCGGCCAGGTGCGCTCATCGCATCCCCTGGCGCCCGGCTCGCGTCAATTCACGACGGGCACGAACTCCTCGCACGCCTCTTCGATCGCCGTGAGGGCGTTCGTGAGGCCGTCCTCGAGGCGCCCCTGGCAGAGATCCCAGAAGAAGCCGCGGCCGTCGGTGGCGAACGTGTCCACGATCCGCTGCAGGTTGTCGGCCTCGTCCGCGTCCCCATAGGCCCCCTCGCAATCGGTCTTCCCGCCGATGCCGAGGAACACGACGTTCTTCGCGTCGCCCTTCACGGCGACGAGCCGATCGTGGATCGCTTGCGGCGTCTGGCGGGGGACGGGCTGCTCGTCCTCATCGGTGATCACCACCACCACGAGGAGCGCGTTGTCGCGGCTGAACCCCGCGTTCTCCGCCTGGGAGAACGGCGGCTCCAGCGCGGCGGCGACGGCGGACGCGGGCTGTTCGTCGTCGTTGTTGCCGCTGCACTCGACATCGTCCACATAAAGATCTGCGGCGCACTGGAACTCGCCCGTCAGGTCGTTGCTCGAGCTATCCATCCACGCTTGTCCGCTCTGGAACGAACATTCGCCCGCGGCGCCGCGCGTGTGGAAATTTGCAGGGAGCGGGCAGGCGTCGATCACGGCCGCGCGGAAGTCTTGGATGCCGCTGATATCGAGCAGCGCCTGCGCGAAGGCCGGGAACACGACCTCGCGCATCGACTCCTTTTCCTCGTTCATGCTCGAGGAGTTGTCGAGCGCGAACACGACATCGACGTGCTCGCACCCCGCGCTGTTCGCGCCGCTGCCCCCCGTCCCGCCGGTCGCTCCGCTGACCCCGTTGCCGAAGGAGCCCCCTCCTTGCCCGATGGGGCCACTCCCCGACCCGAAGATGTCCCCCCCTTGCCCCTGGCTCCCTCCGTTGCTCGCGCCCGGCGAACCGCTGTCCTCGTTGGTGCCCGAGTCGCCGCCGCACGCCACAAGACCCATCATCCCTGCGCAGAGCGCCGCGCACCATGTCCTGAGCTCCATCCCGCACTCCTTCTTCTTCGGGGGCGCTATGCCCTACCCAATCGTCAACGGTCCCGCGACATCGATCGCCGGAACGTGGAGGGTATCACGCGCGTAGCGCCGGCTCCAGCGGATCGGCCGACGGGGGCGACGAGCGTTGCCGTCCCTGCCGCGGGTTTGCGCCGGGTTTGCGCCGGGGAAGAGGGGGACCTGATCATCCATGCGCCGATGAGCTCGATGATCCATGTGCGCAGCAGCCGCGTGCCTCGATGGCGCGCGCTCGAGAACACCGGTAACATAAGGGATCGTCGGTCTTCGAGCCGCCCGAGCGCCAAGCGCAGGGCGTCACGTCCTGCGGTGTCGCGGCGGCGGACGATAGCTGCGCGTGGCTCGCGGTCAGGATCTTCCGCTGCGAGCGATACCGGGACCGCCATTGCCCCCGGAAGCTCCGCCGGGCGAGCCGGAAGGCCATCCGTCGCGTTCCGCCGTTCCGCCGTTCCGCCGTTCCGCCGTTCCGCAGCGGCGCAAAATTCAGGGTCTTCCCGACCTATTGGTCGGTAAACGCATCCACTGACGCTCTCTGCGAGCCACCCTACAGTGTGTTGGATCGATGGGGGGGACGCTGTTCCCAGGACGAACAGGCCTATCGAGGTTCAATCATCGAAGCGCCCGCGTGCGGGTGGGACGCGTACGAGGATCCGGAGGCAGCCGGGCTCCCATTCGACGATTCGCTTCTTTTGGCCCGACGGCATACGCCATTCTCCAACGGCGGTAGGCCGTCGAGGCGACCCGAGCGACGCCGCGCTACGCCCAGCGCTCCGAGAGGACGGCCCGCATCCGGTCGATCCTGAGCGCGCGCTCCAGGGCGCGCCCCTCGAAGGCGCTGAGCAGGGCGGGCAGCGCCTGCCGGGCCAGCGCCAGGAGCGCGCGGCGGCGCACCTCGGGATCGAGCCTGCCCTCGGTCACGATCTGGCTGAAGGCGAGGGCGAGGATCGCCTCGTCGCGCGTGAGCAGGCTGTACTCGTCCTCCTCGCCGAGCGCCTGGACCTCGGCCGCGTCCACGGCGTTCCAGTGGGCGCTCTCCACCTCCCAGCGGGCGAGGAGCGCGTCGAGCAGCTCGATGGGGCTCCCCTTCGGGTGCTCGTCGCGGAAGTCGCGGAACGCGGTGAGCGTCTCGTGCGCCGTCTCGTTGCCGAACGGGGCGGTCTCGTCGGTCAGCGACCAGAAGAACGGGTCGGCGAGGGCAGCGACCGCCCGGGGGTGAGCGTCGTCGGGGGAGAGGTCGGGGAGCTCGGGCGCTTCGGTCATGGAGGAGGGCTTTCCGTCGGGTGAGGCGGGCGCGGCGCCGCTACCTTACCGCGCCGGGACGCCGCGTCACCTCGCCGCGTCACCTCGCCGGGGCGCCGCGCGAGGCCGCGGCGCGGGCCCTCCTCACTTCCAGCGCCACTTGCCCTTGCCCTTGCCCTTGTGCTTGCCCTTGTGGATGACGATGACCCGGCGGCCGTCGTCGTCATCGTCGTCGTGCACCACGACCGTGGGCTTCACGTTGACCTTCACGGCCCACGCGGTGGCGACCAGGATGCCGATCACCGGCGCGCTCGGGCCGACCACGATCACCGAGCCCGGACGGTAGCCGCAGAGGACCACATCCGTGTGCCCGCCCTCCTTCACCACCACCGTGATCTTGGTCGGGTTGACCTTCGCCTTCAGCTTGCCGGTGAAGTAAAGCCGATCGGGCCCGGGCGCGAGCACGATGACGTCGGGGCCCGACGCCGTGTGGATGGCCAGCTTGATCTCGCGCTCGCCGATCGGGACCGGCTTGAGGTTGAGATCGAGCACGTAGACGCGCAGGTCGCCCGTCTCCTTGTCGGCGACGATCTCCACGATGTCGTCCCCGACCGGCTGGAGCACCCCGCCGTTGGGGCCCTTCATCCCATCGACCTTGGTCGCCTGGTTCTCTTTGGCGCTCTCCTGGAGCTCCCGGGTCCCGCCGCGCGGCACGTGCAGCACCCCCGTGAACGGCTCGCCCTTGACCTTGAACTCGTAGCTCACCTCGGTGAGGTCGTCCTCGAGCGGCGGGATCTTGGCGCGCAGGACGCCGCCCGACTTGGGCTCCGGCACGAGCTCGGCCTTCACCGCGGCGCCGTCCTTGCCAGGCACCTTGACCGTGAGGTTGCCCGACACGCCCTCCTCGATGGGCTTGCCGCCGCTGTCCTTCACGAGCACCGTCACCTGCCCGTCCTGGGCCACGGTCATGACCACGGAGCCGGGCTCGTGCTGCTCCGTCAGCGCCCAGTTGTCCTCGATGCTCTCCGCCGTGATCTGCGGCGACTTGCTGCAGGCGGGCGCGACGAGCGACGTGGAGACCACCGCGAGCGAGAGGAGCACGGAGCGGAGACAACCCTGGATTCTCATACATCCCTCTTTGGCAAAGCCCGGATCGAGCGCTTCGACTGCGGAGTCCATCGAACGGCGGCCGGGTGAGCCGGCCGCATCGTACCAGAGCGGCCGCGCCCGCGTGGCCGTCCGCCCGCGCCACGGGCGCGCGCCGGCGGCGCCGCGCGGCGCCGCGCGGCCGCCGACCTGTCCCGAGGTGCTCATGGTCCGCATCCCGCCTCACACCTGCTTGCGGGTCACGGACCAGATGAAGCCGTCGTACCAGAAGTGCATCAGCGCGACGGTCTGCGTGAGCGACCAGAGCGCGCGGTCCTCCGCCGGCGCGAGCTCGGCCCACACGCCGTAGGCGAGGACGCCCGCGAGGAAGACGGCCACCGCGATCGGCTTGCCGGCGCGGCGCGCGTCGAGGCGCAGCCGCCGGCGGAGGCGGCCGCCCTCCGACCACCAGACGAGCGCGAGGTACTGCACGGCGTGGAACAGGTTCATGATGAAGAACGCCTGTCCCCAGGGGTTGAACCCCCATGTGTAGATGGAGCAGAGCCCCGTGGTCGCGAACAGCCACACCTTGGGGAACGACACCCGATAGCCCCGCCGGTACAGCGAGCGGTACGCGAGCGCGTAATAGACCAGGAACGAGGTCCCTGCGGCGATGACGCACCAGCGAATGATGCGGTGGTGCGACTCCATCAGCCCCGGGACGGAGGCGAAGAGCGCGGCGCCCACGTCCTCGAAGGCGTCGAAGCTCTGGAAGTGGAGGAGCATCGTCGCGCCCGCCAGGATGGGGCCGACGTAGAGGAGCAAGTTGAGCCAGAGATCCAGCCGGCGGCCGAGCGCCGGCGCGTTCCCCGCGCGGGCGTCGTAGATGCGCCCGAGGCCGAACGTCTGGAGCGCCGAGTGGTAGACGTCCCAGAACACGACGAGGACGGTCACGCAAACGACGGCCCACATGGACAGCATCATCGCGGCGAACAGGGCGACCGGCGCCGCGAGGAAGCGGAGCCGGTGCCGCCGGAAGATATCCGCGTTGCCGTGGCTCCGGAGGAGCACCGCCGCGAGGTGGCCGTGAATGAGCGTCCCGATGAAGAGCCCCGCCCACGTGACCTTCTCCCCGTACAGCCGGAACCGCGCGTCGGTGAACGGCGTCCCCGCGATCAAGGCGCCGGCGGCCAGCGCGACGAGCGGCGGGAGCAGGAAGAAAGCCCAGTCGTACCCGGGGCCGACGATATAGGCCGCCCTGCCCGCGGCGGGGGGCGCGGGAGACGCGGGCTCGGCCCGGGCGCTCATACCGCACGCTCGACCGGGGCGGACCCCGGCTCCGGAGCTGCTGGCGAGAAGCCGATCGTCCACCCCTGCACGGCGAGATGGTCGACGAGCGACAGGAGGAAGAGATTCAAGCCCAGCATCTCCATCGACTCCTCCACGAAGTCGATGAGCGCGTAAACGAGGTTGTCGCTCCCGGCCTGCTCGGTCCAGTACCCGAGCGGCAGCTCCAGGGCGAGGGCGCCGGCGACATAGATGCTGCCCGAGAGCAAGAACCGGTTCCGGGTGCCGCGCGGGAGGTGCGCGAGGAACCCGAGGTACGCGAGCGCGAACGCCGCCACCACGACGGCCGCCGGGATCACCCAGCTGAAGTACAGGACGCCGCCCAGATCGAGCCAGGAGCTCGCGGCTTCGTGGAGCTCCACGACCTCGTCGAGCGAGATGTACAGGAACGCCGCGGCGAGCCCCCACCAGTGCTTCACGAACCGGCCCCCGCGGCGGGCGCCGGCGGCGATCGCCGCGAGGGTGAGAGAGCACGCGAACAGCAGACACGATGTGTACCACGTGGGCACATTCTGCTCGTAGCTCAGCGAGAGCAGCGGGACGACGCCGCTGCGGCTCTTCAGCCTGAGGATCGGCTTGAGCACCTCGACGGCGAGCCCGGCGCCCGCGACCGCCGCCATCGAGGCGAACAGCGCGGTTCGCAGCCTGGCGCTCGCGAGGGTGATCTGCATCGAACATGAATAGATACGCGAGGACGTCTCACGCCGTCAACGCGCCCGGCCCTCGGCCGCGCCGCGCCGCGCGCTGGCGAGCGGCCTCAGGAGAGCTTTGAATGCGACCTCCGACGCCGTCCGGCGGCGGAGCGCGGCGAGGACGAACAAGCATCGTCGGTCGCGTTCGCCCCTGCTGTCGCGCGCTCGGGCTCGCCGCCGGGACGCGGGCGATCAAGGCGCGCGGTAGGCGACGACCTGGCCTTCGAAGCGGTAATCGCCGCCGCTCGCCCAGAACACGTCCTGACCTTCCGGGGCGACGATGCGCCAGGCGAAGTGCTGACCCAGCGCGAGCACGACGGTCGTGCCGCTCTCGAGATCGTGCGCGTTGACGCTGCGGTTCCGGCTCGTGTCCGTCGAGAACAGCGTCGAGCCCCGGAGGGCCAGCCCCGCCATCGAGCCCCCCTGGTGGATCAGCGTCTTGGCCCCACCGGCGATCGGCGCCTTGTACACGCCGCCGTCGCCGGCGCTCGCCCAGTAGACGAACTCCGCGTCCACCGCGATCCCGGCCGGCTCCGCCTCGTTCTCGGCGATGACCGTCACCTCCCCGCCCGACTTCGCCACCTTGTAGACCTTGTTGGCGGCTTTGCCGCCGGTCCAGTAGATGTGGTCTGCGTCCTGCGCGAGGTGCTCGGGCTTGCCGGCGCCTTCCGCGAGGACGACGGGCTCGCCGCCGTCGAGCGCCATCTTGTAGATGTTGTGTCCATCGCCGTCGCCGAAATAGATCGACGTCTCGTCGCCGACGAGGCTCAGCAGATAACCGACCTCGACCAGCGTCTCCATCTCCAGGGTGGATTTGTTGACGCGCTTGATCGCCGACGGGATGACCGGATCGTTGTCGCCGCCGCTCGCCCAGTACACGTCGGTGTCGTTGACCCACAGCGCCGTGGGGTCGGGATCGGGGGGCGTCATCGCCTCCGCCTCGGTGGTGCCCTTCTTGACGCGATAGATGAAGCCGTCGTTCGAGTCTTCAGGCGCGGTGTCCTCGGTGCCGCCGCTCGCAAAATAGAGGTAGGCGTCGTCGGCGGCGATCGCCTTCGGGAAGTAGTGCTGGCTCGCCATCGCCGCCGGCGGGATCATCCCGGCATAGAAGCTGGAGAGATGCGAAGTCTGCGTGATGACGCCGGCGGGAGAGGGATCGTGACGCTCCATTGGGGTGAAGTCGTCGGAGCCGGTGGGCGCGGTGAAGCCGTAGGCGTCGAGGGAGGTGTTCTCCCCGAGCTCCGCCTCGAGCTCGACGGTGATCGGCAGCGTGAGCGTGATCGGCTTGGCGAACGTCTGCCCCTCAGGGCCGAGGACATACATGGGCCCCACCGCGCCGTCGCGCGTGGCCTCGACGCGCTCGATGGTGAGCCCCGTCGCCGCGCTGACCGCGCCCGGCGGCACCTCGATCGTGAAGCCGTCCTCCGCGGTGAAGACGCCGCCCTGGGCGTCGACGGAGAACTGCGGGCTTTCACCCGGCGTGGCGTCGTCGCCCGCGTCCGTCCCCCCGCACGACGCGCTGCCGAGCGCAGCCGCCGCGCACGCCAACACCACGAATGAGGATTTACCCATCGTCTCGCCTCTCCGCGGGCGGTCGTCGCCGCCCCACCCGCACTGGTTGTCCTGGGCGAGCAGTCGCGCCCCGGCTCGCCGGCGGCTCATGAATCGATGCGACGAGATCGGCGCGACGGAGTTGACCGGCCGTGCGGAGCTCGGAGGGCGTGTGGTGGTGTGGTGAGCTGGCGAGAGCCTTGCTCGCGGCGCGAAGGGCCGTTACCGGCCGGGGAGCGGCAGGCCGGCGTGCGCCGAGAGGCGGGCCATCGCGAGCTTCGCGGCGACGAGCGCCTCCTCCGGCGTGCGGCCCGTGGCCGAGAGGTGGCCCATCTTGCGGCCGGGGCGGGCGATCCGCTTGCCGTAGAGGTGGAGCCGGACGCCCGGGATCTCCAGCGCGGCCTCGAAGGGCGGCTGCGCGCCGTCGAGCCACGCGTCGCCGAGCAGGTTGACGATCGCGGCGGGGCGGACGATCTCGACCGAGCCGAGCGGCAGATCGCAGACGGCGCGGACCGCCTGCTCGAACTGGCTGGTCGCGCAGGCGACCTCGGAGGCGTGGTAGCTGTTGTGCGGCCGCGGGGCGAGCTCGTTGATGAGGAGGCGGCCGTCCTTGAGGAGGAAGAGCTCGACCACGAGCAGGCCCTCCACCCGCAGGCCGACCGCGAGATCGAGCGCGATCTGCACCGCCTGCCCCGTCACCGAGGCCGAGAGGGGGCCGGGCAGCAGCGACCAGTCGAGGATCTGGTCGCGGTGGTGGTTCAGGGCCGGGGGGTAGACCGCCAGCTTGCCGCTCGGGCTCCGCGCGACGAGCACCGAGAGCTCGGCCTCGAGGTCGAGCGCCTGCTCGACCACGCAGCGCTGGCCGCCCAGCGATCCGAAGAGCGCCGCCGCCTCGCGCTCGAGGTCGTCGCCGCCGCCGCCCGACGACGACGCGCCCCCCGAGAGCCGCAGCTGCCCCCTGCCGTCGTACCCGCCGACGCACGACTTCACGAAGCACGCCCCGCCCATGGCGCGCGTCGCCGCGAGGAGCTCCGCGCTGGTCGCGACCTCGCGGAAGGGGCCCACCGGGAAGCCGTTGCTCGACAGCCAGCTCTTCTGGACGCCGCGGTCCTGCACCATGCCGAGCACCTCGGCGGACGGGCGCACCGGCGCGAGCCGCGCGGCGGCCGAGAGCCCGGCCGTGGCGACCTTCTCGATCTCGAGCGTCACCACGTCGCACTGCGACGCGAGCTCGGCCGCCTGCGCGGCGTCGTCGAACGAGGCGACGATGCAGCGATCGAGCACCGACCGGGCCGGGCAGTCCGGATCCGGGTCGAGGGCGTGGACCTTGTATCCGAGCGTGCGGGCGGCGAGCGCCGTCATGCGGCCGAGCTGACCGCCGCCGAGGATACCGAGCGTAGAGCCGGGAGCGATGGGCATTTCTGGGACCTGTGAGAACCTGGGAAAGACTGGGTGAGGCTGGACGAGGCTAGACGATGACCGAGTCGCGGAGCACCGACGCCTCCTGGGCGCTGCGGAACGCGGCGAGGCGCTCGCGGAGCTCGGGGTGCTTGCCCGACAGGATCGCCGCCGCGAACAGGGCGGCGTTGGCGGCGCCGGGCTTGCCGATCGCCATCGTGGCAACCGGGACGCCCTTGGGCATCTGGACGATCGAGAGCAGCGCGTCCATGCCGTTCAGCGCCGTGGCGGGGATGGGCACGCCGATGACCGGGAGCACGGTCTTCGCGGCGACCATCCCGGGCAGGTGGGCGGCGCCGCCCGCGGCGGCGATGATCACCTCGAGCCCGCGGTCCGCGGCCGTGCTCGCGTACTCGAACATCCGGTCCGGCGTGCGGTGCGCCGAGACGACGCGCACCTCGTGCGGGATGCCGAGCTGCGTGAGCAGCTCGCTCGTCACGGCGAGGTGCTCGTAGTCGCTCTTGCCCCCCATGATCACGCCGACCCACGGCTTCTCGGTCGAGCTCGCTCCCATCTCCGTCCTCGCCCGGCCCTCGCCGGCTCCTCCTTGCTCCGTCGTGCTCATCGTTCCGCTCATCACCGACCCATCATCCATCGACCGAGGCGCCGCGCCCCGGTCAGCGCGTGAGCTGCTCTAGCAGGCTCAGGCTCTCGCGCTCCTCCTCGCCGATCTCGCCGTCGGACGAGATCATCTCGCGCGCGGCCGCCAGGAAGAGCTGCCGGTGCGCGCGGGGGATCTTCATCGGATCCAGGTCGTCGGCCGCGGGGGGCACCTCGAGCCAGCTGCGCACCTGCTTGGCCTCCTCCTCGTCGAGCTGGAGCCGCAGGATCATCTTGCGCACGAACGCGCGCTCCTGCTCGCGCACCTGGAGGTCGGCCCAGGCGAACGAGCAGATGAACCGCATCAGCTGGAGGCGTTCTTGGCGAGAGAGCTTGTCGAGCATGGGCGGAGACTCTAGCCCGGATCAGCCGGCGCTTTGTGTGGAATCGGCACGCCGCCCGCCGTAAGGGGATTCCCGGACCTCGCCGTTCGCCGTTCGCGCTGGCGCCTCGAGTTCGCGCGCCCCGGTCCCTGACGCTTCCGCTTCTTCCCGCTCCTTCCCGCTCCTTCCGCGGTTCCGCGTTGCCCGCCCGCGGCGCCTCAGCGGTACGGGCGCGCGACGCGCCGGCCGCGCAGGAGCGCCGACAGGTGCAGCTGCGCGCCGAGCAGATCGCGCAGGGTCGCTGGGTCCTCGAGCGGCGCCGGCACCGTGATCACGATGGCGTGCGGCGCGATCCGCAGCGCGTGCGTGCGGGCCCGCAGGCGCTTCACCGCCTCGCGCGCGCCGGGCGAGGCCGCGCGCAGCTGCTCGGGATCGTCGGGGTCGAGCGCCGCGTCGAGGGGCGGATCGAGCACCAGCGTGACCTCGGAGCGCTCGGGGTAGGGGCCTCGCTCGAAGCACGTGTCGATGTGGAACGTGGCGCCGTCGAGCTGCGCGTCGCGGATGCGCATGCGGCCGACCTCGAAGCGGCCGTGGACCTCGGCCGCGAACCGCTCCCACGCCGGCCGCATGCCGGCCATCGGCGTGGGCGGCGGGATGCGCGCGGACGCCGCGGTGATCTCGGCCGCCAGCGCGGCGAGGTGATCCAGGAACGCGCCGAGCCACGGCTGGTCGTGGCCCGGCGTGCGGGACCGGACCGACACGTGCTCGTCGTCGAGCCGGACGTCGTCGAAGGCGAGCAGCGCCCTGCGCAGCGGCCCCGCGACGACGGCGCGGACCTGGCCGGGGTCGCGCCCGCGCACGCGGTAGCGGCGGCCGAAGCCCTCGTCGTCCTCGGAGGCGAGCGCGAGCAGGAAGCGCTTCACGCCGACCTCCAGATCGAGCCCCCACGACGGCCAGCGCAGCTCGCCCACGAGCGCGCCGCTCGACGACGAGCCCGCGTCGATCCACACCGACGCCGCGCAGCCGGAGAGCGCGCCCGAGAGGCGCAGCTCCAGCGGATCGAGCGACAGGCCGTGGCGCGCGCCGACCGCGCCCCAGACCGCGCGCCACCGCCCCGAGCCGATCTGCCGGCGGATCGCGCCGAGGCCGGGCGGCCGGTCGAAGACGCCGAGCACGAGCGGCGTCGTGTGGACGACGCCGTCCGCTCGCGCGAGCTCGACGCGCACCTCGAGCCCCCAGACCAGGGCGACCCACCCGGCGTCGAACGAGGGCGCGACGGAGCGGGGGATCCGGAACCGGAAGGGCAGCTCCCGCCCCTCGTCGCGGCTGTCCGCGCGGCGGAAGGCGGTGAAGCGGTGCGCCTCGGTCGCGCGGTTCGACGCGGCGGGGCCTCCGCTGAGGAGGCGCTCGACGCCGACCAGCGAGATCTCCATCCCGCGCACGCCGCGGCCCTGCACGTTGCCGAGCGCCACCGCCCCCGAGATCTCGTCGCCCGGCGCGAAGACCTGATCGTCGAGCGAGACCTCGATGAAGGGGCTGTCGCCGCGCGCGGTGGTGCCCGCGACCGGCGATCGGGGCGGACGCGTGACCGGGCGCGGCGTGACGAGCACCTCGTACGACTCCTGGACGTCGAGCCACCACGGGATCGCGATGGAGAGCGTGATGCCGTAGCGGATCTCGGCGCGGGTGCCGAGGTACGAGCAGGGCGCGTCGGCCGGGAGCGGGAAGCTCGCGCGGTAGCGCTGCTCGCCCTCGGGGAGCGTCGTCTCGCCCGCGAGGCGGGCGACGAGCGAGAGGAAGTGGGGCGGCACGAGGACGCGCTCCTCGACGCGGGCGATCTGCATGCCCTCCAGGTGGAGCGCGATGGAGTCGACCGGCGTCCTCGCGCGGCTGCGCAGCACGAGCTCGACGAGGACGACGTCGCCCGGGTGGACGGTCCTGGACATCCGGAGCTCGACGTCGGGTCGGCTGCGCATGGCGAACGGCTCAGCGCGGCGGGCGCGGGCTCACTTCACGAGCGGCGCCGGGACGGCGAGGCGGAGCGGCCCTCGGGGAGCGCCGCGCTCGAAGACCTCCCCGCGGCGATCGGCGACCCCGAGGCGCAGGAGGCCGTCGGCGCGCACGAGCGCGAAGGGGGCGCGCGGGACCGGCGCGTCGCGGGGCGAGCCGCCCCGGCCCGCGTCGAACGGGACGACGAAGACCGCGACGTCCTCGGCGCCGGCGGGCGGCGCGCCGGGCGAGGCGGCGCTGGCGCAGCGCCCCGCGACCGAGGCGTTCCGGTCCTCGCCGGCGCAGCGGGCGAGCGCGCGGCGATCGGCGTCGGCGCCGCCCTGCGCGAGGTGGTCGGCGGCGGCGAGGCGGACGGCCTCGGCGGGGTCGCGCGCGAGCAGGTCGCGGGCCGCGGCGCCGTCGCAGCGCGCCCGGGCGACGGTGAGGCCGGCGAGGGCGTTGGCGCGGACGTAGGGGCGCGCGTCGGCGAGCGCGCCGCAGAGCGCCGCGGCCGCGCGCGCGGGCTGGCCGGCGCGGCCCGCGGCGCGCCCGATCGCGCCCGCCGCGTTGCCCGCCACGGCGGCGTCGGGGTCCTTGAGGAGCGGCTGGAGCAGCGGCAGCGCGTCCCGGTCGCCCACGGCGCCGAGCGACCAGACCGCGTTGGCGCGGACGCCCGGATCCGGATCGCCCGCGAGCTTGCGGAGCGCGGCGGCGGCCTCCGGGTGCCCGGCGAGCGCCTCGGCGATCTTGCGGCGGTCGTCGATCGGCGCCGCCGAGGCCATCCGCGCGAGCGCGGCGCCCGCGGCCTGCCCGGGCATGCGGCCGAGCCCCTCCAGGAGCGCGTCGCGCGCGGCGTCCGGCGCGCTCGCGATGGCGGCCGCGACGTCGCGGGCGAGGCCCGCGCTGCCGCCGTCCTTCGCGTCCTTGGCGTCCTTGCCGTCGTCCGCGACGCGCGACAGCGCGCCCGAGAGGGCGATGCCGAGCGCGCCGCGGTCCTGCTCGGCGGCGACGGTGAGGCGCTGGAGCAGCGCGCGCGCGCTCCCCGGGCCGGCGACGCGCGAGAGCGCGATCGCCGCGCGGAGGCGCACGTCGGCCGACTCGTCGTCGAGCGCCTCGAGCAGCGCGGCGTCCACGGCGGCGCCGAGCTCGCCGGCGGCGCGCGCCGCGCCGAGCGCCTCGATCACGGCGAGGCGGAGCGGCGCGGAGCGGGCCTTCGCGAGGGGCAGCAGCACCTCCTGGGCGCGCGGCGAGCCGGTGCGGCCGAGGAGCTGGACGAGGGCGAGCTTCTCGTCGGGCGGGGTGGCCGGGTCGACCAGCAGGGCGCGCGCGGGGTCGACCGCGCGCCCGTCGGGCCGCGCGGGATCGAGCAGCGCGGTCGCGGCGCGGATCGCCTCGCGGCGGACCGAGGGATCGGCGTCGCCGAGCAGCTCGAGCACGCTGGGCAGCGCCGCGGGGTCGCCGAGCGCGCCGAGGGCGCGGAGCCCGTGCCGGAGCGGGACGACGCCGCGCTGCATCGCCCGGACGATGGCGGGCAGCCCTTCCCTGGCCTTGAGCTCGCCGAGCACGAGGGCGGCGCCCGCCGCGGTGTTGGGCGACGGCGCGGCCCCGAGCGCGCCGACGAGCGCGGGGACGGCGGTGCCCTTGCGAGCGTTCGCGCCGCCGGCGCTCCCCGCGCCGCCGCCGGGCGGGGGCGCAGGAGCGGGCGCCGCGGGCGGCGCGGGGGTCGCCGATGCCGCGGGCGCCGCTGTCGCGGGCGCCGCGGGCGGCGCGGGGGTCGCCGATGCCGCGGGCGCCGCCGACGCAGCGGGCGCCGCCGCCGACGGCCTCCCGGCGGTGACCAGCGCGTCGCGGACCGCGGACCGCGGCGCCGCGGGGTCGTCCTTCGCGAGCGCCGCGAGCAGCACCTTCACCGCCGCGTCGGTGCCGATGCGGCCGAGCGCCCGGAGCGCCGCCTCGCGCACGTCGTTGCTCGAGGTGCCGCTGTCGGTCGGGCGCGCTCCGAGGAACGCGCCCGTGGGCAGCGGCGACGCCGCGATGAGATCGGCGATCGCGGACGTCGCCTCGTCCGAGCGCAGCCGGCCGAGGGCGGTCACCGCCTCGACGCGGACGTCCTGGGATGCGTCCTGGAGCGCGAGGATGAGCGCGCTGACCGCGCGCGCGTCCCCGAGCTCTCCGAGCGCCCGCGCCGTGGCCCGACGGACCTCCGGGACCGAGTCCTGCACCTTGCCGATGAGCGGCACGACGGCGCGCGCGTCGCCGATCCGGCCGAGCGCGCGCGCGACCTCCGCGCGCACCTCCGGCGCGGTGTCGTCGAGGTGGCCGAGCAGCGGCGAGACGGCGTCCGGGAGGCCCGCCGCGCCCATGGCGGCGGCGGCGGCGAGGCGGACGTGCGGGTCGGGATCGCCGAGCACCCGGCCGAGGGCGACGACGGAGCGGTCGGTGGGCGCGGCGCGGATCACGTCGCAGGCCGCGAGCCGCAGGCGCGCGTCGCCCTCGCCGAGCCACTCGATCACGAGGTCTCCAGCGCGCGGCATCCGGAAGCGCACGGCCGCCCCGGCGAGGTGCAGCCGCACCTCGACGTCCGGGTCGCTCATGCCCTTCTGGATGAGCGCGATCGCCGTCTCCGGGGCGAGCTCGCCGACGCGGGTCGCGGCGAGGCGCCGCTCCGAGACGTCGCCCGACGTGAGCGCGCGCGCGATCTGCTCCGGCACGTTGGGCCAGAGGAACGCGGCGGCGTCCCCGGGCGGCGCGAGCGCGGCGGCCGAGGCGGCGACGACGAGCAGGACCTGCGGGAGCCGGCGCAGCGGCGAAACGGTACGGCGCACGACCCGAGCGTAGTACAGCGGCCGCGGCCGCGTCATGGCCGTTCCAGGCGGCCCGGACGCCTCGGGCGAGGGCGCCGGGCGGACAGGACCGCCGGAGCGCCGGTGCGAGGGGCGCCGCCGCGCCTCGAGCAGCGCCGGCCTCCGGGCGCTCCCGCAACCGTCCTCGGCGTGCAACAGTCGAGCGAGGTGCCCGACATGACTCCCTTTTCCGTTCTCGACCTGTCGCCCATCGTCCAGGGCGGAGACGCCTCCCAGGCCTTCCGCAACACGCTCGACCTCGCCCGCCACGCCGAGCGGCTCGGCTACCGTCGTTTCTGGCTGGCCGAGCACCACAACATGGGCGGCGTGGCCAGCGCCGCGACCGCGGTCGTGATCGCGCACGTGGCCGGCGGCACCCGGGCGATCCGCGTCGGCGCGGGCGGGATCATGTTGCCGAACCACGCGCCGCTGATCATCGCCGAGCAGTTCGGCACGCTGGCGTCGCTCTTTCCGGGGCGCATCGACCTGGGCCTCGGGCGGGCTCCCGGCACCGACCCGGTCACCGCCCGCGCGCTGAGGCGCAACCTCGCCGGCGACGTCGACAGCTTCCCCCAGGACGTCCTGGAGCTGATGGGCTACTTCCGCCCGGCGGAGCCTGGCCAGCTGGTGCAGGCCGTGCCCGGCGCCGGCCTGGACGTGCCGATCTGGATCCTCGGCTCCAGCCTGTTCGGCGCGCAGCTCGCCGCGGCGCTGGGGCTCCCGTACGCCTTCGCCTCGCATTTCGCGCCGGGCCACATGGCGCAGGCGATCGCGCTGTACCGCCGGGAGTTCCGCCCCTCGGCGCAGCTCGCGCAGCCCCACGTCATGCTGGGGATCAACGTGTTCGCCGCCGACACCGACGAGGAGGCTCGCCGGCTCTCGACCTCGCTCCAGCAGGCGTTCGTCAACCTGCGCCGCGGCCGGCCGGGGCCCCTGCCGCCGCCGGTCGACGGCTTCGAGCGCGAGCTGAGCCCGACGGAGCGCGCCGGCCTCGATCAGGCGCTGTCCTGCACGGTCGTGGGCTCGCCCGAGGCCGTGCGCCACGGGCTGGCCGCGTTCATCGCCCGGACCCGCGCCGACGAGCTCATGGTGAGCTCGTCGATCTTCGATCATGCCGCGCGCGTGCGCTCGCTCGAGATCACGGCCGAGGCGCGCGACGAGCTCGCCCGGGCCGGGTGAAGCGCCTCGCCCACGGCGCGGGCGCGCGCCGGGCTCAGCGCCTCACCCCGGGTCGATCCGGTAGATGCGCCCCGTGTTGAACATCACCACATAGATCTCCCCGGCGGCGTCCTCTCCGAACGACGCCGGGAGCCCGTTCGGGCTCAGCGCGGAGGTGAGCTCGACGCGATCGGTCGCGGCCTTGCCGTCCCACACGAAGGAGAAGAAGCGGCCTGTCACGTAATCCCCATACAGGTACCGGCCGCGCAGACACGGGATCTTCGCCCCGCGATAGACATAACCGCCGATGATCGAGCCCGCCTCGCTGCGGGGGTGCTCCACCGCGGGCGGGAGCCCGCGCGGCTTGCACGTCGCGCCCGGAGGATAGCAATGGGCGCCCTCCATCGCCTCCCAGCCGTAATCGTTCCTGCCCTGGCCAGGGCGCTCCACCAGGATCTCCTCCCAGCTCTTCTGGCCCACGTCGCCGATGTACAGATCCCCCGTGAGCCGGTCGAAGCTGAACCGCCACGGGTTGCGGAGCCCGTAATCCCAGATCATCGGATCGCCGCTGGTCATGTTGCCCGCCGGCGCCTTGGTCGGCTGATCGACGTCGATGCGGAGGATCTTGCCGAGCTTCGAGGTGAGATCGGCCGCCGGGCTCGGCGATCGCGCGGAGTCGCCGATCGCGGCGTACAGGTAACCGTCCTTGCCGAAGGCGAGCATGCCGCCGACGTGGTTCCAGGCGCCGTGCTTCACGTCGACGAGCGACCGGACCGGCTCGGGATGGGCGGTGTCGGCGCCCTGCGCGGCGCGCTTCCACTCCTCGATCACCACGTTGCCGCGCGGAGCGGACGAATAGTGGAGCCAGAAGCGCCCGTTCTTCGCGTACTCCGGGTGAAAGGCGAGCCCGAGCAGGCCGCCCTCCGCGTTCGGCGTCGGAAAGAATACGCGCGATCGCACGTCGAGGAAGGGCGCCGGCTGGACCGCGCCGTCCTTGACGAGCCGGAGGGTCCCCGCCTTCTCGAGCACCACGAGGCGCGCCGGATCGCCGGGCGGCGCGGCGACGTACGTCGGCTGATCGAGCCCGCTCGCGACGAGCGTGAGCTTCAGCGGCGGGACGCCGCCGCACTTCGCCGGGCGGGCGAGCTCCGCCGCGTTCGCCGGCGGCGGCGCGGGCGCGCCCTGCGCCGCGGGCGCGGCTTGCGCGGCGGCCGCGCCGTCCGCCGCGGCGGGCGCCGGACCAGGGGCCGCAGCGCCCGCCTGGGCCGCCGGCGGGGACGCGTTCCCTGCCGCGGCCGGACCGGCGGCGACGCCCTCGCGCGGCTCTTCGGGCGGCCCCGCGACCTGCACGCGCCGGTCGCAGGCGGCTACACTGCCCGCGAGCAGGAGGCACCAGGCGGTCCGATGGCACGCTCTCGTCAGCCAGGCAGCGCGCCCCGCGCGCCGGTGGATCGATCTCTCGGGCAAGCGGACACCTCCGCCTCCACCTTCATCATGAGCGGCCACCTCTGGCAAGCCGTGCTCGCATCGCTGCTGCTGGCGAGCTGCGGCGGCTGCGGCGCGCAGGAGACGCCCCAGGCCGATCGCCTCCCTGCGTCGGCCCCGCCCGCGCCGGCCCCGCCCGTCCCGGTCGGCCCGCACGCCGGAGCGGCCGCGCGCGGCGCCGGAGCGGGCGAGCGCCCCGCCGAGCGCGCGCCCGCGGCGCCCCGGGAGCCGCCTTGCAAGGACGGCGACACGGATCCTCACGATCTCCGCTGTACCGGCCTGTACAGCGACTTCGGCGCGCGCTCGCTCGCGGCGGGCGTCCGCGAGTTCAAGCCGGCCTTCGAGCTGTGGAGCGACGGCGCCGAGAAGACGCGATGGATCTACCTCCCTCCGGGCGCGACCATCGATGTCTCCAGGATGAACGACTGGATCTTCCCCGTCGGCGCCAAGCTGTGGAAGGAGTTCCGGACGCCCGCGTCCGCCGGGGGCCGCCGGCTCGAGACGAGGCTCCTCTGGAAGACCGCGGAGGATCGCTGGACGCGCGCCACCTACGTCTGGTCCGAGGACGGCGAGAGCGCGCTGCAGGTCAAGGCCGGTGTCCCCCACGTGCCCGGCGCCGACGGCTATGCGATCCCGGCGCAGGTCGACTGCATCCGCTGCCATGCGGGCAAGACCGATAACCCGCTCGGCTTCGAGGCCGTCCAGCTCGCCGCGCGGGGCGCGGGCGGCCTGACGTACCCCGAGCTGGTCCAGCGCGGCCTGCTCTCGACGAGCGCCGGCGGCCCGCTGCCCAGCGCGGACGCGCTCGAGGTGCCCGGGACCGAGGCGGAGCGGCGCGCGCTCGGCCTGCTCCACGCGAACTGCGGCGTCTCGTGCCACCATCCGCTCGGCGTCGCGACGCACTTCGAGCTGCGCCTCGACATCGACGCTGCGGGCCGGGTCGGCGACGTGCGCGGCACGCGCGCCTACCAGACGGCGATCAACCAGCCAGCGAAGCTGCGCCCGCCCGGCGCGCCGCCGGGAACGCGCTATTACCGGCTGAGGCCCCGCGATCCGGATCGCAGCACCCTGCTGCGCGCCATGGCCCGGCGCGACGCGCCCGGCGCGCCGCCCGAGCAGATGCCGCCGCTCGCGACCCGCCGCGTCGACGAGGACGCCGTCGCCGCGGTCCGCGCCTGGATCGAGGCGATGACCCCCGCCGCCGGCTACCCGCCGGCCGCGCCCTAACGCCGTCTCCGCCCGCCCGACCGCCGCCGTCCGAGGCGCTGGCCCGCAGGGCGCGCCGGAGATCGATGAAGGGAGCGCGCCGGAAACGCCCTCGCGCGCGCGCCGGGCCGTGGTGATCGCGGCTGCCGGGCTTCATGCTCCCGGCGGTCGCAGCGCCGCGCGGCCCCGGCAGGCGCCGGCGCGCCGCGCGCACGGCACCGGCGGACGCCCCGCCCCTGCCCGAGGAGCGCCCGCGACCACGACCGGGGGGAACACGTCACGTGAAGCAGCCGAAAGAGATCAAGAAGGCAGAGGGCAAGCTCGCGGTCCTGCTGCCGGGGCTGGGCGCCGTCGCCACGACGACCATCGCGGGCACCCTGCTCGCGCGGCGCGGGCTCGCCCCGCCGATCGGGTCGCTCACGCAGCTGGGCACGATCCGGCTCGGCCGGCGCACCGACCACCGCGCGCCGAGGATCAAGGATTTCCTGCCGCTCGCGGCGCTCGATCAGCTGGCGTTCGGCGCGTGGGACATCTTCCCCGACAACGCCTACGAGTCGGCGCGGCACGCGGACGTGCTCGAGCGCCGCCACCTCGACGCCGTCCGCGACGAGCTCGAGCGGATCCGGCCGATGCCCGCGGTGTTCTACCCGGAGTACGTGCGGCGGCTCCACGGCACTCACGTGAAGAAGGGCGCGAGCAAGGCCGAGATGGTGGAGCAGGTCCGGGAAGATCTCCGCGCCTCCCTGCGCGACAGCGGCGCCGCGCGCGCCGTGGCCGTCTGGTGCGGCTCGACCGAGGTGCACATCGCCCCCGCGGAGGTCCACCAGTCGATGGCGCGCTTCGAGTCGGGGCTCGCCGAGGACCACCCGGCCATCTCGAGCTCCCAGATCTACGCCTGGGCCTGCCTGAAGGAGCGCATCCCGTTCGCGAACGGCGCCCCGAACCTCACCGTCGACTTCCCCGCCGCGTGGGAGCTCGCGCGCAAGCAGGAGGTCCCGATCGCCGGCAAGGACTTCAAGACCGGCCAGACGCTGATGAAGACGGTGATCGCCCCGGGGCTCAAGGCGCGGATGCTCGGCGTCGCGGGGTGGTTCTCCACGAACATCCTCGGCAACCGCGACGGCGAGGTGCTCGACGATCCGGAGTCGTTCCGGTCGAAGGAGGTCTCGAAGCTCGGGGTGCTCGAGCACATCCTGAAGCCCGACGTCCATGGCGAGCTCTACGGCAAGCTCTTTCACAAGGTGCGGATCGAGTACTACCCCCCTCGGGGCGACGCCAAGGAGGGCTGGGACAACATCGATCTCGTCGGCTGGCTCGGCTACCCGATGCAGATGAAGATCAACTTCCTCTGCCGCGACTCGATCCTCGCCGCGCCGATCGTGCTCGACCTCGCGCTGCTCCTGGATCTCGCGCAGCGCGCCGGGCTGAGCGGCACGCAGGAGTGGCTGAGCTTCTACTGGAAGAGCCCGATGACCGCGCCGGCCCTGTACCCGGAGCACGACCTCTTCATCCAGTCGATGAAGCTCAAGAACACGATGCGCTGGCTCATGGGGGAGGATCTCATCACCCACCTCGGCAACGAGTATTACGACTGAGCCGAGTCGCGCAGCCTGGCGACAGGCCTCGACGAGCGGGGGAGCGCGCAGGAGGCCGCGCGCTCCCCCACCCTCCGCGCCGGATCAGTGGCTCCAGCTCGTGCCCTCCGCGATCTTCTGACCGGCCGGGCCGAACGTCGTCTGGAGCACCGACTTGCCCTTGATGCGGACCTTGGTGACCGTCTTCGGGATAGACCAGCTCACGACGTCATCGCAGCTCGGCTGGATGAAGCCGCCGCCCGGGTAGTACACGCCGGTCTTGCTCTTCGTCGCGCCGATCTGCACCCAGCAGCCCTCGACCTCGTCGAAGCCGTAGAGCGTCGCCGTCGTCGTCGTGTGCTCGCAGACGCTCTTCGACTTGGGGGCGTTGACGCTGTACGCCATCGCCGTCTGGGTCGACGCGAACGCGTTCTTCACGTTCGTGACCTCGACGACGTAGTTGCCCTTGCTGCTGTAGTACGTGTTGTCCGGCGACTCGCGGAGGGTGAAGCTGCCGACGTCGCTCGAGTTCGACTGGGCCGCGGTCTGGTCGACCTGCAGGGCGGAGATGTCGACGCACAGCGCCTGCGAGGTCTCTTCGACCTCCTCCAATCCGGCCAGCTCCGCGTCGAGGTCGGTCGCGTCGGCGACGCAGCCCACGAGCGCGAACGAGGACACGAGGGACGAGGCGAGGAGGATCATTGCACGCTTCATGATTGAGCTCTCTTTCGGGTATTTAGTTGAACGACACGTGATCTGACGCGCGGGCGGTCCGCCGCGGGTGCGACGGAGTCGCGTCCATCCGTCGCCCGGGTCGCCCTGCTCGCCGCTTGGACCGCGCCGAGCGTCACGCAACGCCTTTAAACAGGAAGCGTGCCACTCCCCGATTCCGGCGCTCGGCCGCGCGCGCGCCGGCATTTTCGCGCCTTCGCGCGCTCCGCGGCCCGGGCGGTCCGCGCCCGCGCCGGCGCGCTGAGGGCGCGCCCCCTCATCCTGGAGGCGCCGCCCTCCAGGGGGGAGTCGTCAGGGGGGGTCGGAGCGCGCCGCAGCGCGGGCCGGTGTGGGATGGTGGCCGGCGGCAGCGCCGGCGCTCAGGGCGCGAACGACACGTCGAGCGTGTACGGCCCGGCGTCGGCCTGGGACCAGAAGCCGTCGACGACGATGAACAGCGGGGCGCCGCCGGTCACCTCGAGCTCGAGGGTCTCGATCGCGGGCGCGTCGCCGGCGCCTGCCTGCGCGGCGTCCTCGCACGCGAGCTCGGAGCTCGCCCACGGGCAGCTCGACCTCACGGACAGGGTCAGATCGGTGGCGGACGACAGCTCGAGCGTGAGCTTGCCGTCCGCCGGGGGCGTGAACCGGTACACGTCCTCGCGCGTGTCGGGCATGGAGCAGCTGCCCCGAAGGGCGATCGTGCCGGTCCGCGTGTCGCCGGTGTTCACCCCGAGGACGGCCTCCCGCGCGCCCTCGCAGACCGAGGAGCAGTCGTCGGCGCAGGCGCCGAAGGCGTCGGGGTCGTCGCACTGCTCGGGCCGCGTGACGGCGCCGTCGCCGCAGATCGCCGGGGCGAACGTGGAGCGCAGCGTGTACGGGCCCTCCTCGCCCGGCGCATGCGCGTCGACGACGACGGTCACCGGCTCGCCGGCGCTCAGGACGACCTCGATCGGCGCGGCGCCCCCGCCGACGGCGAGCTGGGCGCACGCGAGCTCGGTGGTTCGGTCGTCGCACGCGCCGCGGACGTAGAGCCCGTGGGCGGTGTCCGACTCGAGCGCGACCGAGAGCGTGCCGGACTGTTCTTCGGGCGGGGCGAACAGGTACACGTCCTCGCGGCCGGCGCCCGTGCAGCCGGCCCCGAACGCGTTCGTGCCGAGCGAGGTGTCGCCCGAGACCTCCGGCGGCAGGGGCGGCGCGGCGGCGCAGGTCGCCGCGATCGCGGCGCAGGGTCCCTCGCAATCGTCGTCGTCGCAATCGAAGGCCGCGTCGAAGTCGTTGTCCGCGCGATCGTCGCAGATCGCCTCGTAGATCCTGCAAAGGCCGGTGGCCACGTCGCACCTGCCGCGCGTCGGGCACTGCGCGTCCTCGGTGCACGCCGGCCGGCAGCTCAGCGCCCCGTCGGCGGCGGGGACGCAGGCATAGCCGGGACGGCAGTCGCTCGAGGTGGCGCACGCTGCATAGCAGAGGTGCCCGTTGCTGCCGGTCTCGATGCAGACGCCGTGGCCGGCGCAGGTGCCGCCGGTGTGCTCGCACGAGCTGATGCAGTAGCCGGAGGGCCATCCGTTGAGGTCCTCACGGTTGCAGAAGTTCCCTGCGCACATCGCGTCGTCGGTGCAGGCGGCGCCGTCGGGCAGGTTGAGACTTCCGCCGGAGCCGCCCGCGCCAGCGTCGCCGCCGGAGCCGCCGATGCCGCCGCCGGTGCCGTCGGTGCCGCCTGTGCCCCCGATGCCGCCGCCGGTGCCGCCGATGCCGCCGCCGGTGCCGCCCGCGCCCCCGATGCCGCCGCCGGAGCCACCGATGCCGCCGCCTGTGCCGTCGGTGCCGCCTGTGCCCCCGATGCCGCCGCCGGTGCCGCCCGCGCCCCCGATGCCGCCGCCGGTGCCCCCGATGCCGCCGCCTGTGCCGTCGGTGCCGCCTGTGCCCCCGATGCCGCCGCCGGAGCCGTCCGCGCCCCCGATGCCTCCGCCGGTGCCGCCTGTGCCCCCGATGCCTCCGCCGGAGCCACCGGTGCCGCCCCCCGAGCCGCCGATCCCGCCCGCGCCAGCGTCGCCGCCCGCGCCGCCGGAGCCGCCGATCCCGCCCGCGCCGCCACCGCCGCCCGAGCCGCTCAGTCCGCCATCGCCGCCGGAGCCCCCGAGGCCTCCGTCACCACCGACGCCGCCCGAGCCGCCCCGGCCTCCGCCCCCCATCGCACCCGCGCCGCCCTCGCCGCCCGTTCCTGGGTTCGGGCCCGGGGTGCCGTCATCGTCCCCGCACGCCGCGGCGCTGGCCGTCAGCCCCAGCATGAGGAGGCAGGTCGTCCATCGTAGTCTCATTCTGTCGCTCCAGGGAAAAGGGGGATTCGCCCGTCGATGACGCGGCGTGACATGTCACCCGCGCGGCGCCATCTTCGGTGCAACCGCCTTTCGTGGGAAGCCCCCATACGCGCCGCTTCCCAGCTCCCTGATGCTGTCGAGACGCCGTCTCGCTCCCGCCGGAGCGCGCGCCCACCGCTCCTTCGCGGGAGCCCGTCTTCCCGTGTGCCGTGCAGGCATGCGCGCGTCGAGGGGTCGACGCGACCTCCTCTTCGGGCTGCGCGCGGCGCGCCGGTGGCCGCGTCGAGGCGGCGGGCGCGCCGGGTCGCCCGTCGGCGGTGGCGTCACTGCCAGCGCAGGTGCACGTCGATGACCGCGCCCGTCCGGGCCGCGGCGCCGTCCGAGAACGTGAACGCGGCGCGCTCGATCTCGCAGTTGCCGCGCCCGTCGCAGCGCCGGTCGCGCCCGTACGAGAGCTCGATCGCGACGAGCCCGCGCGACGCGAGCGGCTCGAGCTCTCCGGCGCTCGAGGCGCGGTTCGCGTCGCGGTCGCTCCACAGCACGAGCCGCGACCACGCCTCGTCCCGCGCCGTGATGCGGCCGTCTCCGTCGGAGTCGAGCTCGCGGAGCGCGGTGAACCCGTTGTCCGCGCGGGCCCCGCTCGCGAGCACCGTCGCCGAGCCGAACAGCTCCTCGCCGCCGTCGATCGCCCCATTGCCGTCCCGATCGAGCGCGAGCCACGGCGTCGCCGCGGTGGGCCAGTCGGTGGCGATCGTGGCCCCGAGCCCGCTCAGATCGAACGCGCCGCTCATCGCGGTCAGGTACTCGACCGGACGCTGATCGAACGAGAGCACGAGCGGCGTGCTGACGCTGCTCGACTGACACCCGGTCCAGGTCGGCACCCCCTCCACGTCCTCGCACAGCTCGTAGCCGCCCATCCCGTGGTTGGTGCAATTCCGGGACTCGCCGATCGTGCACGCCGCCTCGGCCTCCTCGCCTCCGGGCGTGTTCCCGCCGCCCCCGCCGTTTCCATTCCCGTCCTCGGTCGCCTCCTCCGCGCCCTCGAGCGCGCTGTCGTCGCTCCCCTCGCCCTCCGCGGAGATCACCTCTCCGACGCACCCGGCGCCGAACGGCACCGCCGCGAGGAGCAGGGAGAAGGAGAGCGTTCCCATGAAACCCAAGCGAGTCCGTGAAAAGGTCGTGTTCATGGCACAGCTCTCCAGCAAGCCATGCGCCAGCCCCTCTCCGCCCGGCTAAACCATTGATTTTGCATGCATCAAGGGAGCGAAGAGCGCCCCTGTCTCCACGCGTTTGCCAGCGTGTGCCGTACGCAACAGGGAATTGTGCCAGATTGGTCGCGCGTCGATCTGTGCCGCTCGTGCGGGGACGGGCACCTGGGGCGGGACCCGGCGGCGGCTCCCCGGGCGGCTGGAGCCCCAGGCGGGCGGCGCTCCCCGGCGCTATCCCCGCGGCGGCGCGTAGAAGTCGACGATCCGGATCGGCTCGGTCAGCCGCACGCGGACGCGCGAGCGATCCCCGCGGACGTCGCCGCCGATCTGGAAGCTCGTCGCCGGATCCATCTCGATTGTCACCTCGTCCACGAAGTAGTCGAACACCGTCTCCAGGTCGTCGAACTCTCCGTTCCAGATGCTCGAGAAGTTCCGCACGAACGTGAACGGCGAGATCATCGACACGCGCAGCTGCATCCGGTCCTGGCGATCGTCCGCGTACGGGAACATCCGGAAGCCGAAGCCGTAATAGGGGATCGTCGACAGCGCCGCGATCTTCGCCGGACCCTCGTAGATGACGCCGCCCTTCTTGATCGGCGCCCCGAGGATCGTCCCCTTCTCGCCGACGCGGATCGCCTCGTTGCCCTCGTTGATGATGCGGCAGTGCGGCGTGCGCCGCACGAGGTAGCTCGGGATCGTCCGCGTCGTCGCGGCGACGGCGTACGCCACCGGCCCCGGCGCAAGCCGCTTCAGCGGGCCGCGCGCGAGCGCCGACTTCACCGCGTTGTAGTCGCGCAGCATCACCGCGTCGATCCCGAAGCCGCAGAACGGCGACAGGATATCCTCGGCCTCGACGAGCCGCAGGTTGCGGCTCCCGGCCTCGGCGCGCAGCCGCTGGAGGTCCACCGCCAGCCCGGGCTTCGCGCCCGCGCCCCCGGACGCGCCGAGCACCCACGCCAGCGAGTTGCCCGTCCCCAGCCGGAGCAGCCCGAACCGCGGCAGCGGCAGCCCGCGCCGCTTCGCCTCGTTCACCACCGCCGTCACCACCACGGTGAACGTCCCGTCGCCCCCGCCCGTGAGGATCGTGCCGTAACCCCGGTCGACGAGGATCCGCGCGATGCCCTCGCTCTCCTCGACCCGCCGCGACACGAACAGATCCCCCGTGTCAAGGATCTGATCGAGCGTCTCGATCACCTCCGCCGTCACGCTCTTGGCGTTGCCGTTCACCACCACGGCAATCCGACTGCTCGCCGCGCCCCGCGGCACGTCGCTCGGACGACGCGGCGCATCAGCGGCCTGGGAGACGTCATCGGAGCCGCGACCGGCGGGCGGAGAGGTCATGCACCGCGATCTACCACGACCGACCCCCGCGCTTGGAGATCGCGCGGGCGCGCGCCGTGGAAGCCGTGGAAGGAACGACGCCGCCACGACGCCGCCACGAGGCCGACGCGGGCGCCGGCGCCGGCGCCGGCGCGGGGGGCCTCGCTCGACGGAGCGTCGAGCCCGCCGGGATCGTGCTGTAGGCCAACGTGGCCAAAACAGCGCGCCCGCGGCGGTCGCCGCTGTCCGAGAGAGGCCCAAGCGTGCGATGCTCATGGGTTTTGGCTCTCGAGCCGATCTTGGGTCATGCTGACCAACGGGAAAGCGAGGAGCCTCCCCCGAAACATAGTGGACGGGGAGGTCGATTTTTTGGTAAGGCGACGACCTGGCGAGCCAATTCGGCTTGACAGCCGCGCGGGTCTTTCCCCCGCGCGGGCGGCGCGCGCTTGTGGCGAAGGGCCGCGACGATCTCGTACCCAGCGGGGGACGCAGCGACATGCCGAAGATCACAAAGCAGGGCAGCTCCGAGAAGGCGACGGGCACGAAGAAGAAGGCCTCTTCGAGCGCCAAGGGGGGCGCTGAAGCTCAGCTTGCGAAACCCGTGAATCCGGTAATCAAGGAAGACTCGAAATCTTCGTCGAGCGCCTCGAAGCGTAAGCTCGGCCTCCGCGGCGCTGCGCCCTGGGCTGCCCGGCACGCGGCGAAGCACGCCGCCGAGGCGCGGGCACGGGCCGCCGAGCCGGCGCCCCCCGGCAGCGCCCGGGCGACCATCCGCGTGCCCACGGGCGCGGAGGAGATCAAGGCGAAGATCGCCGAGCTCCACAACCAGACCCAGAAGATCCGCACGCTCCGCAAGCGGCTCGACAAGGGGTTCTTCGACATCGGGGTGGTGCTCGCCGAGATCCAGCAGCAGGAGCTGTATCAGGCGAAGGGCTACGGCTCGTTCGAGGCGTTCCTCGAGCGCGAGATCGACCTCGGCAAGCAGACGTCGCTGCGCCTCATCAAGGTGGCCCACGTCTTCCAGCGCGAGGTGGCCCTCGACTACGGCATGGACCGGCTGTTCGTGGCGCTCGCCGCCCTCGAGGGCGACGCGGTCCCCAAGCCGGCCCCGTCCGCGATCCCCTCGGCCCCCGGCTCCAAGCCGCCCCTCCCGCTCAAGCCCCCGATGCGCATCGTGGGCTGAGCGCGCCGCTCAGATCCCAGCGCCCCGCGGCGGCAGCGAGCTCGTCGTGGGGCGAGACACCGGCACCGGCTCGGGGATGAAGCGGGGGAGCCGCACGCGGACCGTCGTCCCCTCGGCCGCGTGCGTGCTCACCTCCACCCGGCCGGCGTGCTGGTCCACGATCTTCCGGACGATCGCCAGCCCGAGGCCGGTGCCCGCCGCCTTCGTGGTGAAGAACGGATCGAAGATCTCGGCGAGGATCGTCGGATCGATCCCGGGCCCCGTGTCCCCGATCGACAGCCACACCTCGTGCGCGTCCCCCGACGCGCACGCCCGCAAGACCCCGCCGTCGGGCATGACGTCCAGCGCGTTGACGACGAGGTTCAGGACCACCTGCTTGAGCTTCTCCACGTCGCCGAGCGCGAAGCAGTCGTCGGGCAGATCGCGGACGACCTCGACGCGGTGGCTCGCGAGCGCCTCCTCCTCCAGGTCGAGGACGTCGCGCACGACGCGGGCCAGATCGACGGGCTCGCGGTGCGGGGCGCGCGGGCGGGCGAGCTCGAGGAACTCGCCGAGGAGCCGTCCCAGCCGGCCGATCTCGGCCTCGACGATGCCCACCCGCCGCTTCATGGGCTCGCGGATCGCCTCGTCGGAGAGGCGGTCGATGCCGCGGCTGAGCAGGTGGAGCTCCAGGACCGCGGCGTTCAAGGGGTTCCGGATCTCGTGCGCGAGCCCGAGGGCGAGCGGGGCCATGGCGTTCAGCGCCTCGGCGTCGGCGGCGCGCCGCTCGAGCGCGCGCCGCTCGGTCACGTCGATGCCGATGCCGTAGACGAGGTCGGTCCGGCCGCCGCGCCCGCCGCTGCGGACGCCGGAGAGGTGCCAGCGCACCCGGCGGATCGCGCCCACCGCGTCCCGGACGCCGACCTCGACCTCGGCGGCGGCGGCGTCGCCCTCGACGACGCTCTGGAACGACTGGTTGAACCGGCGCTGCTCGGACTCGTCGACCAGCGTCTCGCAGAACGGCATGCCGAGCGCGGCGTCGCCGCCCACCCCGGTCAGCGCGGACAGGCGCGGGTTGAAGAGGGCCACGCTGCCGTCGGCGTTCAGGCCCAGGATGAGCACGTCCGCCGCGTCGACGATCGCCCGGTACCGCCGCTCGAGCTCCTCCCGCTCCCGCTTCAGCGAGATCTTCTCGATCGCCTGGGCCACCGTGGAGATGAGCTCCTCGGGCCGGAACGACTTGAGGACGAAGGCGAAGGCGCCGGCGCGGAGCGCGGCCATGGCGGTGTCCACGGTCGCGAAGCCGGTGACGAGGACGATCTCGCCGTGGGGGGCGGCGGCCCGGAGCGGGGCGATGAGCTCGAGCCCGCTCGCGTCGGGGAGCTTGACGTCGACCACGGCCACGTCGAAGCCGTCGCGGCGGGCCGCCGCGAGCCCCTGCTTGCCGTTCGGGGCGAGGGCCACCTCCACGTCGAGCTCGCGCGCGCCCTCGAGGACGTCGCGAAGGTTTCCGGCGAGGCTGGTGTTGTCGTCCACGATCAGGATTCGAGCGCGCACCTGGGATCTCCTGGTCGAGCGGTCCGGCGGGCGGCCCGATGCACGGGGTGGCCTTCCGCTGTGGGGTCTTTCCTGAGTTTTATGCTATGAGCCGCCACCATGCGGTTCGTCGATCAGTGCCGTCTGAAGGTCATCGCGGGGGATGGCGGCAACGGAGCGATCGCATTCCGCCGCGAGAAGTACATCCCGTTCGGCGGCCCCGCGGGCGGCGACGGCGGCCGCGGCGGGGACGTCGTCTTCGTGGGCGACGAAGGCCTGTCCACGCTACTCGACTTCACCTACGCGCGCACCCTTGAGGCCGAGCGGGGCGAGCACGGGATGGGGAGCGACTGCCACGGGCGCGCCGGCGCCGACCGGGTCGAGAAGCTCCCGGTGGGGACGCAGATCTTCGACGCGGAGACCGGCGAGCAGATCGCCGACGTGACCGAGCACGGCCAGCGGGTCGTGGTCGCCCGCGGGGGCAAGGGGGGCCGCGGCAACCTGCACTTCAAGTCGCCGCACGACCGGGCCCCCCGGCGCGCCGAGCCGGGGGAGCCGGGCGAGGCCCGCGAGCTCCGCCTGGAGCTGAAGGTGCTCGCCGACGTCGGCCTGCTCGGCTTCCCCAACGCCGGCAAGAGCACCTTCGTCGCCGCCGTCTCGGCCGCCCGGCCGAAGATCGGCGACTACCCGTTCACGACGCTGACCCCGACGCTCGGCATGGTCGAGATCGGCGGCGGCGTGCGTTCGGGCGGGTCGAGCTTCGTCATCGCGGACATCCCGGGGCTGATCCCGGGCGCGAGCGAGGGGGTCGGGCTCGGCACCCGGTTCCTGAAGCACGTGGAGCGCACGCGGGCGCTCCTCCACCTCGTGACGCTCGATCCCGGCGAGGGCCGCGAGCCGCTCGCCGACTACCGGGCGCTCCGCAAGGAGCTCAAGAAGTTCAGCCCGGAGATCGCGCAGCACCCGGAGGTCGTCGCCCTGACCAAGGCCGACCTGACCGAGGTGCGCGAGGCCTACCCGAAGCTCAAGGCGCGGTTCGCGAAGGCGAAGGTGAAGCTCCACCTCGTCAGCGCCGCGACGGGCGAGGGCGTGACCGAGCTCATCCGTGAGCTCGCGGCGATCGTGCGCAAGCGCGAGGAGTGAGCGGCCGAGCGCGGGTGTCCTCTCCGCGCAGATCACACGGTGTCCTCACGTGGGCTGACCGTGCACATCGGTCGCGGATCTGGCGAGCGCGCGACGTCTGGACAACGCGGCGAAGTTGGCGTCCACTTTTCGTTTCGGACTCACGCGTCCTGCCAGGAGAGGAGGCCCGATGCGCTGGTCGATCTTCAGCTTCAGCAAACCGTCTGCCCTTGCGTGGTGTGTGGCCCTCTCGGCGGCGCTCGGCGCGAGCGGGACGGCGCGCGCCGACATCGTGCAGCCGAACGGCACCACGATCCCCGCGGTCACCGAACGGTTGAGCGACCTGCTCAACGGGTCGGACAACAACGACAACATCGACGAGATGATCGACGTCGTGGCCGACGCGGCGGTGGAGCCGCAGGTGTTCTCGCCGCTCTGCGAGTTCAGCGGCAAGTACATCGCCAAGGGGGGCGGCGCCAACTTCGCCGTCGGCTGGTACAACGTCGATGACAGCCGCGCGAGCGACGACCCGCCGAAGTACGTCTCCGTGGACACCGGCGCCAACCTCAACACGGCGGCGCCGGAGAGCGATATCCAGATCCTCTTTCCCTTCTCGACGTCCCTGCCGCCTGCCGCGATGCGCGAGCTGACGGCGGTGTCGATCCGGGAGAGCCCCGCGTACGCCGGCGGGCTGATCGGCTTCGTGCTGATCCCGAACCCGCGAGGCACCGGCACCAGCAACGCCACGCAATACCATTACACCGAGCACCGGTTCAACGTGGCGTGTACGGCGTGCGCGACCCCGGGCCCGTGGTACTCGGACCTCATCTATCGTTCGAACGAGCTGCTCAACACGTTTTACCTGGGCTTCGAGGATCTCGACTTCCGGAACGCGGCCGGCGCCGAGGGCGTCAACGGCAACGATCTCGACTACGAGGACTTCCTGTTCCGCTTCTCGGGCATCACCTGCCCCGAGGCCGGCCAGCCGTGCGAGGTGGACGAGAACGTCGGCGCGTGCCGCCTCGGGATCTCCGACTGCGACGCGCAGGGGGCGGTGATCTGCACGCCCTTCGTGCTGCCTGGCAGCCAGGCCGAGCAGTGCGACGGCGTCGACAACGACTGCGACGACGTCATCGACGAGGAGGCGCCCTGTCCGGAGAGCCAGGTGTGCAACCGCGGCCGCTGCGTGGATCGCTGCGGGTCCGCGGAGTTCCCGTGCGAGCAGGGGTTCGTGTGCCGAGGGGGCCTGTGCGTCGAGCAGGCCTGCGTCGACGTGATGTGCGAGGTGGGCGAGGTGTGCCACGAGGGCGAGTGCAGCGCGCCGTGCGACGGCGTGGTGTGCCCGCACGACCAGGTGTGCCGCGCCGGGCGCTGCATCGATCCGTGCCAGGACGTCGTGTGCAACTCCGGCCAGGTGTGCGAAGGCGGCGTGTGCGTGCTCCAGTGCAACTGCCGCGGGTGCCCGACGAACGAGCGCTGCGACATGGAGAGCGGCCGGTGCGTGGAGGCCGCGTGCGCCGACGTCTCGTGCGATGAAGGCACGTATTGCCGCGAGGGCGCGTGCGTCGATGTCTGCGACGGGGTCGCGTGCCCCGCGGGCGAGCGGTGCGAGGCGGGCGCGTGCGTCGAGGCGCCGCCCCCGCCCACCACCGCCACCGCGTCGATCGGCGCGGGGCTCGATACCGTCGCGTCGTCCGGCGCGGGCGACGCCGCGTCCGGCTCGGGCGGGGCCTCCGCGTCGGGCTCGGGCGGGGCGCCGCCTGCCGGCGCGGGCGGCGGCGATTCCGGGAGCGGCGAGTCGTCGGGCTGCGGGTGCCGCCTCGGCGCCGACACGCCCTCCGCGGGCGGCGTCGCGGCCCTGCTCCTCGCCGCCGGCCTCGCGTTCCGCCGCGGGGCGCGCCGCCGGCCGGCCCGCGGGCAGCGCCGCGCGTCCGGCGGCGGTGAGATGGGCTGAAGCGTTGAGATGGCGCGCGGCGAGCGAGCCGCCCGCGCGCCATCGCTCCTACGGGCGCTCGACGGTGAAGCTCGAGGTCTGGTCGTCGAAGCCGTAGCTGTCGAGGTTGGCGTCCGCCGTGATGACGCGCGACTCGGGCGAATAAATGAAGAACAGGTCGTAGAGCGTCAGCTTGAAGCCGTCGGGGACGCGGACGGAGCTGATCCTCTTGTCCCAGGCGCCGCCGATGAGATACCTGCTGCCGACGCCGTAGAGGAGCGAGTCGCCCGAGAAATCGGCGTGCTCGTAGAGGGCGACCACGTCCTCTTGCGGGTCCGAGGCGCGCGAGACGACGAAGCTCGAGATGACGTCGCTGAAGCCCGCGGCCACGAGATCCGCGTCCGAGGTGAAGACGCGCGCCTCGCCCTCGAAGTTGTGGTGGAAGAACACCGTGACCCGGAGCCCGGCGGGGACCTTGATCGCGCTCGCGCGGTCGTTGCCGATGATCGCCATGTCCGGGAGGTTGTGGCGGCCGATCCCGAAGCCCTGCGAGACGCCGGAGAAGTCCGAGAGATCGTGGAGCACGACCTCGTCCTCGGGGTGGTCGGTGGGGCCGCTGGCGATCGTCGCGTCGATCCACGCGCGGTGGCGCGCGACGTCGACGCCGGCGAGCGACGCGTGCAAGTTCGTGCCGTCCTGGCCGCTCGAGGCCGAGAACACCGCGACCTGACGCCCGTCGACGAACCACGGGCCGCCGGAGTCGCCGCTCCAGCCCGAGCCCGTCACGCCCGTCGCCAGGAGCTCGTCGTCGGAGCGCCGGCCGTCGATGTGGATGATCGCCTTCTTGAGCGACGGCGCCATCACCAGCGGCGTGCCCTCGCTCCCCCAGCCGTAGACCGTCGCGTCCGTCCCGTCCACGGCCGGCCCCGCGGGGGCGAGCTCTACGACCGCGCTGCCGGCGTCCTCGGTCAGGTGGAGCAGCGCGATGTCGACCTCCGCCGAGGGCACCTCGATGGCGTCGACCTCGATGCGCCGGCCCTCGCGGTACGTGTTGCTGCCGATGCGCACCGCCGACGTCTCGCCTTCATCCGCCATGCAATGCTGCGCGGTGAGCACCCAGCGCGGCGCGACGAGCGTGCCCGTGCACTGATAAAAATCGCCCGTGTCCCCGCGCACGTCGAAGACCTGGACGGCCCAGGGGCTCGCCTCGGCGATCTCGCCGCCGATGATCTCGGACGACTGCGAATCGAGCGACTCGATAGGATCCTCCGGCGCATCTGCGATGGCGCAAGCCGTGGAGAGACTCAACGCGATCCCGGCGCAGATCGCGATACCCAGTTTATTCCCAAGCTCTTCCTTGTTCATTTCATCTCCGCACTGGTCATGTCCAGAGTATGCGGCGATACCCTGACCATGCCAGGCGGCGTTCTGGAACGGCGGCGTTCGAGGAGCGGAACATCGAGACGGATCGATGCTCTATCCAGTGTGTCGGTACTCGTGCACTTCGCCGGGGAGGATTCGTGTCAGCCGATCACGGATCGCCGGACGTCGCGCCGAAGAGCTCGACGTCGTCGATCACGACGGCGCCCGAGTCGGCCTTGCCGCGGCCGAGGAAGCCGTTCGCGCCGACGCCGTTCATCTCCGGGCTGAACGCGAGGCCGATGATCGACGCGAGCACGTCGTTCACGTCGTCGCCGGGGTCGAGCCCCTGGTCGATCGCCCAGCCGGGGAGCGCGATGTCGGCGAACTTGAGCTCGATGAGCTGCGGCTCGACGCCGAGCCGCACGTCCCAGCCGTGGCGGACCCCGCTGAGCCCGTTGGTCTGCGCGGGGCTCTCGACGTCGACGCGCAGCCCGCGCGCCGCGTCGGCGCGCGCCCAGAAGCGGACGCCCTCGAGCGGCGTCACGTCGACCGAGCCCTCGGCGAGGGGCACCGTGAAGTACACGTACTGGCCCCAGGCGTACGCCTCGTCGCGGAAGTCGAAGCTCAGGAGCAGGCTCTGCGCCCCGTCGAGCGGCGCGTCCTGCGTGAGGCCCTGCACCGCGCCGGACGCGTTGTTGGTGGCGAGCAGCGTGCCGACGTACAGCTCGACCGCGTCCGCCGCCTCGAAATCGTTGATCCCCGCCGCGGTGAACGAGAACGGCACGAGCGGCGTGTTGCTGGCGAACCGGCGCAGGCGCTCGCGCAGGATCGGCACCTCGCTCTTGAGGCGCGCGACCGCCGGCTCCCACGAGGCGAGGCCGGGCCCGAGCGGATCCTCCTCGACGGCGGCGCGGATCTGCGCCGCATACGCGTCGACCTGCGCTTCGAGCTTCCCTTCGCCGAACGGCCCGTCGAGCAGCGCCTGGAGCGCGGCCTGGTAGCCCGCGGGGTCCTGGCTCAAGGCGCCGAACAGCGCGTCGCACCCCGGCACGCGCACCCGCTCGGCGCCCATGAACACCGGGACCACGGCGGGGCAGGTCGCCGGCGCCTCGGTCCAGCGGGGCACCTGGCCAAAGTAGGTGCTGGCGCCGAGGGTCTGGTCCATATCCCACGGGATCAGGTGGAATTTGCCCGAGGAGGGCTCGTCGTAGATGTAGAAGTTGTGGTTGTTGGCGCCGCCGGCGGCGTCGACGTAGAAGGTCGTGACCCCGTCCCAGTTCACGATCGCCTCGTCGACGGCCATGTAGCGTTGCAGCTGCTCGACGTCCGCCCACTGCGACAGCGCGGCGAGGCGCTCGTCGCCCTCGGCGGACGCGAGCGCGGCGGCGAACGCGACGAAGCGCTCGTGCGTGGCCTCGTCCTCGTTCGTCTCGATGCGCTCCGCGTAGTAGCTGGCGTCGTCCGTGACCGGCCACGCTTCCTTGTAGAGGTCGCCGTCCGGCCCTCCGGGGAAATGGCTCTCCAGGAAGCGGCCGTCCACCTCCTCGACCATCGAGAAGAGCCCCTGGGGCTCGCCGTTCACATAAAGCGTGGCCCAACCGCTCCTCGGGGCCGCGACGCCCATCTCGCGGTACAGGCCGTAGGCGATGCGCTCGTGGAGCTTCGTCGGATCCCAGATCATCGAGTGGAAGTTCAGCCGCTCTTGCGCGTAGAAGCGCTGGCCGTCGACGTACTCGTCGAACTTCACCTTCATGCTGAGCTTCGGGCAGGTGAGGTTTCCCTCCTCGTCGAAGCACATCTGCAGGGTGCCATAACCACCCTTGAAGCGCAGGCCGACGACGCCCAGGCTCTTGCCCACGTAGCAAGCCTCGGCCTCCACGTACTCCTCATCGCGGGCGTTCGCCTTGAGCTCGGCCCAGCGCTCTTCCGGAAGGAGGAAGTCGAAGCGCAAGACCTCGTCGGCCGCATACAGCTCGTCCGCGTCGCGGTCGGCGAGCGTGGGGTCGGGCGGCCCGCACGGCGGCATCGGTGGGGCCTCTCCGCCGGCCCCGCCGTCCCCCCCGCCGGTGCCCGCCCCGCCCGAGCCTCCGCCTCCGGCGTTCGCCCCGCCCGAGCCTCCCCCTCCGGCGTTCGCCCCGCCGAGCCTCCCGGCCCGGCGCCGCCGGTCCCGCCCTCGTCATCCCCGCATCCCACGCCCGCGGCGACGGCCGCCAGCACAAGCCATGTCCAACACGTAAGCTTCATGCACGCTCCTTCAGCGGCTTCGAGCGTAATCGTGCACCTCGCGCGCGTCGATCCCTGTTTTTCGCGTCACGGATCCCCGGGCCTGGCCGTCCGGGAGGCCGTCTCTGTCCGCCCCGAGTCGGGAGCCTCTCCGTGCGATCCAGTTGACAAAAAGGCACGGAATGATCCGGCGCGCCCGGGCTTTTCCGATGCGATGACAGACAGCAAGGGGCGCCTCCTCGGGAGGGTGAGACGTGTGGGGATCGGGCTCGCGGCGACGGCCGCGCTTCTCGCGCTGTTCCGGGCCGGCGCGTCGGCGTGGGGTCAGTCCCGGCTCGGGGATTACCGGGATGCCACCCAGGCCGAATGGGACGCGGAGCGCGCGCGGATCCGCGAGCGCTCGCGGCCCGCCGGCGAGGGCGCCGCGCAGGAGGACTGCGGGGCGAGCTACGCGAGGACGGCGTCGATTCAGCTGGACGTCCATCCCGAGTGGATCAAGCGGGCGCTCGAGGCGGGGCCCGGCGCGCCGCTCTCCCCCGAGCTCGCCGCCGAGATCGAGCGGCGCCGCCCGGAGATCGACGCCTTCCGGCAGACGGCGCGTTGCTCTCGTTACGAGCTGCCGGACGACAGCGCGTGGATCGATTACGGTCCCATCTATCCGGTGTGGCACGCAAACCGCGCTGTCCTGGTCCAGGGGCGCTGGCTCGAGGCCAAGGGGGATACGCGCGGCGCCCTGGACCGTTATCTCACCGTCGCCAAGGTCGGCGCGGACCTGTCCGCGGGCTCGGCCATCGCCGGCCTGATCGGCATTCACGACGCGGAGCGCGCCTACCGCCGCGCCGCGGCCCTCGTCGCCGGCGCGCCCCGGATCCCCGCGGCGGAGCTCGCCGAGCTGGACCGGGCGCTCGAGGAGCGCGGGCGCCACCTGCCGCGGCTCGCCGACGTGCTCCGGAGAGAGCGCCTGCGCCTCCGCCAGATGGCGATGCGCCTGAGCGACGGTGGCCCCCTGCCCGAGGAGGAGCTCCGTCCTCTCGCGTGGTCCACCGGCGCCCGCGCGCTCACCACGGTGCTCCCGATGGCCGCCGTGTTCGGTCACGCCCTCCCGCCGCTCGACGCGCAGCTGCGCGCCGCGGAGCAGATGGCGCTCGGCGCGCAGCGTGATTCTTCCCAGGTCACGCGCTTTCAGGAGGTGGCCGCCGATTCGCTCGCCGCCGACGTCACGGGGCTCGGTGCCATGTTGGACGCCGAGCATCTCCAGAGGACCGCGAGGCGGGATTGCGCCTTGCGGACGTCGTACCTGCTGGCCCGCGCGGCCGTCCAGGCAGAGCGGGCGTATGCGGACGGCGGCTATCCGGAGGCGCTGCGGGCGCTCCCGCAGGATCCTTGTGGGACAGGCCCGCTCGTGTACGAGAGGAGCCCGGGCGGCGATGGCTACACGCTGTCCAGCGTCGGCGAGAACGGCACGGTCGACGGTCCGCGCGCGGCCGGCGGCGCGGCGGGCGACAGCGACGATATCGTCGTCACGAGGCAGGGCTCGGACGTCCTGTAGCTCGCGACCTCGATCACCCGCGATGCCGCGGGGCGCCCGCGGCCGCGGCGAGGGTCGGCGCCGCGGCCTCGACGGCCAGGCACGCCTCGAACCCCTCGCGGTAGCTCGGGTAGAGCAGCGTCATGCCGAGGGCGCGCTTGATCTTCGCGTTGTCCACCGCGCGATCGTGGCGGAGCGTCTCGTGGAGATCCTCCCGCGGCGCGCCGGCCGGCAGCGAGACGCCGAGCCGCGCGCAGAGCCAGCGGACGACCTCGATCTGCGGCACGGGCGCGTCGTCCGCGACCACGAAGACGTCGCCGGGGGCAGCGCGCTCCAGCGCCGCGAGCGCGAGGCGCGCGAGGTCCTCGACGTGGATGCGCGAGACGACGTTCGTGCCCTGCCGATCGCCCTCGCCGGTCATGCGGAAGTCGCCGCGCAAGAGCCGCTGGTGCAGGCCGCGGCCCGGGCCGTAGATGCCGGCGGCGCGCAGCGCCACGGCGCCGCGCTCGAGGTACACGGCCTCGGCCGCGAGGCGCGCGGCGGCGCGGGGGCCGTCGGCCGACGTGGGCGTCGCCTCGTCGATGCGCCCGGTGGCGTCACCGTAGACGGCGGTCGACGAGACGTACGCGATCGCGCGCGCGCGGCGGAGCGACGGCGCGATCGCGGCGTCGGTCGCGCCGTCGGGCGGGAAGGCGACGAGCACGTCCGCGCCGTCCCCGACGAGCCGGTCGACGGCCGCGGCGGTGAGCGCCGGCAGGACGCTCACCTCGATGCCGGCCTGGGCGAGCTCTGCGGCGCGCTCGGACGAGCGCGTGGTCGCGACGACGCGGCCACCGGAGGCTGTCCGAAGGCCGGCGACCACCGCGCCGGTGAAGCCGCAGCCAAGGACGAGGAGCGGGGGGGAGGGATCGAGCATGGTCGTTGCGCCCTTTACCAGGAAAAGTCGGTGTCCGTGTCGCTCTGCTGCGGATGTGAGCCGCCGTGCCTACGAAACCCTTGGCGGCGCTCGATCTCGTCCGCAGCGGACTCGAGCGCCGTGCGCAGGTCGAGGACCGTCCGCTCCAGCGCCTCGACATCGCCGGTGCCACCGCGGGTGCGCGGGCGATGGTGATCGATCGTCAGCGTCGCGCCGACCGCGTCGTCGTGGACGCCGCAATAAGCGCAGCGAGCATCGAATCGCTCCCGCACGGACGCGCGCAGCTCTTCGGCCACGGAACCGCGCCCTCAGCGGGCAGAGGCCAGATCGCGCCCCGTGGTCGCGCCTCGGCGCCGCCTCTGGTGGGTTCGACGTCGGACGTTCCGGAAGATCGGAGGATCGGGCCGGTCCGCCAGGCAGCCTCGCGCGCGGGCCCCGCGCATGGGAAGCTCGGTGCTCGCGTCCAAGGTGGTGCTCTCAAGCCGTGAAAGCGGCCACTCGAGACCCGAGCGGGCACTTTCAAGGCTGAGAATGGGGTTCCGGGGATCCCAGCGAGCGCTTTCAAGCCTTGAAAGCGGCTGCTCGCGCGCCGAGTCGGCACATTCAAGCGTTGAAATCGCCGACTCGGCCTCCGAGTCGCCGTCGCAACGCTTGCAGCAAGCGTTGCGACGACCCGATCGCAGGAATCAAGCGTTGGGGGCCTAGTACCGCGGATCAGAACTCCCGCCAGGGATCTGCCTCGCGAGAGACGAGAAGGAAACGCAAAGACGCAAAGACGCAAAGGCGCAAAACTACGAATCTTTTTGCGTCTTTGCGCCTTTGCGTTGAACTCTCGCTCCGGATCCCTGGCCGGACTTCTGGCGGGCGGAACTAGCCCACTTCCCCAGGCTCGTTCTTGCGTCCGCGACCCCCGCAGGCCCGCGGGGAGGGGCTCTCCGCGCGCCGCGGGGGACGAGCCTATGTCCGAGCTGCGCCGGCACGCCCTCTGCGCGGGCTGCTCGGCGCGGCTCGTCGCCGCCGGCGTCTGGGTCCGGCGCCGCGACGGCCACCGGGCCGGTGAGCGCCGGCGCCGCCCTGGTCGGTCGTCCGCGCTAGGATCCGCCCGCGACCGTGGGACATCAACATCACTTCCTGTCCAGGCTCGATCGCGTCTCGCTCCCTCATGTCGAGCTCGCGCTCACGCTCTACCGCGATCACGGCCTCGTCCAGTACCTCCTCCGCTGCGCCAAGCTCCCCGACGGCGCGGCGCGGGCCGCGATCTCGCTCGACGATCCCGCGAGCGGGCCGTTCCTCGTCGTGACGCGCGAGGGTCGCTTCGTGACCTGCCTCGGCGCCGGGATGCGCGCGGGCGACCTCCCGATCATCACCCGCGGGCAGCTCGACGTGCTCAGCGAGAAGGTCGCGGATCTGCGCGCGCGCATGGCCGCGGCGCGCGAGCTCGCCGGGCCGAAGGGGCACACGGCGCAGCTCGTCGACCGCATCTTCCACGCCGGCCCGGACCTGTCGCGCGAGGAGTTCGTGGGCATCTCGGCCTTCCGCCCGCTCTTCGGCTTCGAGTTCCTGCGCGCCTTCTTCGGTGCGGTGACCGAGCTCGACGACCTGCGCGGCGCGCTCCTCCGCGTCGAGCACCCGAAGCGAGCGCTGACGCCCGTGCTCCGGCGCTACTGGGACCTGTTCTGGGCCATCGGGCACCTCGCGGTCCTCGCGTTCATGGACGGCCGCGCGCTCGTCGAGTCGCTCCCGGAGGAGCTCGATCTCTCGAGCTCCTGCCTCGCGTGGGGCGCCTCGCGCCAGGGGAGCGTCGCGCTCGCGCTGCGCGGGTTCTGGGGCGTCGCGAAGGTCGGCAAGGCGCAGCTCCGCGCCTGCAAGACGGCGTTCGACGAGGCCGCATCGCAGCTCCGGCTCGTGACCAGCGTCGGGAGCCTGATCGCGCTCGGCGTGGGTCACGCGAGGCTGCGCGCCGAGGTGCAGAAGGCGCTGTCGGCGCCGCGGGATCTCTCCGGGGCCCATTTCCCGGAGGAGCTCTTGACCCTCTTCCGGACCACCGCCGAGGCGGCGCTCGACGAGCCCGAATCGGCGGCCACCGTGCAGCGGAGCCTCGGGGCGCGGATGGCCGTCTCGCTCACCCGCCGGCTCGCCGCGAACGACCCGCTGCGCTTCGAGCGCGAGGAAGATGTGCCCGAGGCGCTCGCGATGACCCTTCCGGTGAACACCCGGCAGTCGTTCGTCGACGACGCGGAGGTCATGGCCCTGACGATGCTCTTCATCCCCTGGACGGCGCGCGCCGAGCCAGAGCAGCTCTTCCTTCCACGCGAGTTCATCCGCCTCGTCCATGCCCGCTGGACGCCGGAGGACACGATGCGGCTGCTCGCGCCGCTCCGCGAGCACTATCACCCGAAAGTCCAGGCGCCCCGCCAGGAAGGACCGTCCCGCAAGGGCCCTTGCCCGTGCGGGAGCGGCGAGAAGTACAAGCGGTGCTGCGGGAAGACCGCGTGAGCGGCCGGGCCGCCTGCCGGTGGAATGGCGACCGCGCTCTCGGGGCGGCGCGCGACGCGGGGCGGTGGTAGGCTCCTCGATGTGAGCCAGAGCGCCTACCCGGAGCACCATGCAGGCCGCCTCTTGTCCGTCGCGGAGTGGGCTGCGCTGCCGGAAGACCAGCCCGGCGAGCTCGTTGACGGCCGGCTGGTCGAGGAAGAGATGTCCGACTGCGTCCACGAGCTGGCCGTCGCCTGGCTCATCCAGATCCTGCGGGCCTGGGCCGTCCCGCGCGGTGGCTTCGTCTTCGGCTCCGAAGTGAAGTACGCCCTCAAGCCGCGGCGCGGGCGCAAGTCCGATGTGTCCGTGTTCCTGTCGCGCGCCCGGAAGCCCCCTGCCCGTGGTCCGGTCGGGATCCCGCCGGACATCATGATCGAGACCGTCTCCCCTGCGCCGCGCGATGAGCGGCGCGACCGCGTCGAGAAGCTGGAGGAGTACGCCGCGTTCGGGGTGCCCTGGTACTGGCTGCTCGATCCGCAGCTCCGCACCTTCGAGGTCCACGAGCTCACGCGGGACGGGATCTACGTGCGCCGCCTCGCCGCGACCGGGGGGTTGCTGCAGGAGGTGCCGGGCTGCGCGGGGCTCTCGCTGGATCTGGACGCGCTCTTTCGCGAGCTCGACGAGCTCGAGGCAGCAGAGCAGCAGGAACCACCGCCCGCGCCGGGCAGCGCGGAAGGCGAGGAGTAGCGAGGGCGGGCGGCGGCCCTCTCATCGGCGACGGGTGCCGAGGAGGAGCGAACGGGGCTCGCGGCCTCGCTGGGGCCCGGGCGCGCGGCCGAGATGCCGAGGATCGAGGGCGAGCGCAGGACGGCGCAGCGTCTGATAGCCTGGTCGGCGCGGAGCGGACGGTCGGGACGCAGCGCGCTCGCGGCGGCGACGCTCCTCAGCGCATGGCGGTCAACGTCTTCATCTCCTACGCCCCCGCGGATCGGCCGCACCTCGAAGCGCTCGAGGCGCACCTCGCCGCCCTCAAGCGGCAGGGCCTGGTGAGCACGTGGCACCGCGGCCGGATCGGCGCCGGCGCGGTGCGCGACGCGTCGATCGCGGCGGAGCTCTCCGCCGCCGAGGTCGTGCTGCTGCTGGTGAGCGAGGCGTTCCTCGCCTCGGACAGCTGCTACGAGCGGGAGCTCGGCGCCGCGCTGGAGCGGCACCGCCGGGGCGAGGCGCGCGTGGTGCCGATCCTGGTGCGCGCGTGCGACCGGGAGGGCACCGCGCTGGCGGACCTGGAGGCGCTGCCGCGGGACGGCGGGGCGGTGACGAGCTGGGCCAACCCGGACGAGGCCTGGAGGGACGTGGTCCGGGGCATCCGCGCGGCGGTGGAGGAGGCCGCCGCGAGCGCGCGGCCGGAGGCGGCGCCCGCGAGGGCCGCGCCGGCGAGCGCGCTCGCGGCGACGATGCGCGAGGCCGAGGAGGCGATCCGCGCGATCGACAAGCAGATCGCCGCGGCGCAGAAGCGGCGGGTGAGGCTCAAGGCCGCGGGCGCGAGCACGGCGGAGGTGGACCAGGAGATCGTCGATCTCCGGCGCAAGCGCCGGGAAGGCGGCCAGCTCCACGTGGGCGAGGAGCTCAGCGAGGGCCGGTACCTGCTGCTCGAGCGGATCGGCCGCGGGGGGTTCGCGACGGTGTGGCGCGCGCTCGACGCGGGGCGGGGCGACCAGCCGGTGGCGATCAAGGTGCTGCACCCGAACCTCGCGGGCGACGAGGGGCGGCGGGAGCGGTTCTTCCGGGGGGCGCGCGCGATGGCGGAGCTCGACCACCCCGGCGTGGTGCGCATCCTGGAGCCGAAGGGCGAGGACGGCGGCTGGCACTACTTCGTGATGGAGCTCGTGCACGGCGAGGATGTGCAGAGCGCGGTCGTCGGGAAGCGGCTGCCGGCAGAGGGGGTGATCCCGATGATCCTCCGCGCCGGGGAGGCGATCTCGTTCGCTCACGGACGGGGGCTCGTGCACCGGGACGTGAAGCCGGCGAACATCCTGCTCGACGGAGAGGGGCTGCCGCGGATCACGGATTTCGATCTGGTCTGGGCGCGGGACACGACGGGGGGCACGAAGAGCGGGGCGCTGGGGACGTTCCTCTACGCGGCGCCGGAGCTGATGCACCGCCCGCAGGACGCGGACGCGCGCGCGGACGTGTACGGGCTCGGCATGACGGCGGTGTTCTGCCTGCACGGGGGGGAGCTGCCGCCGATCATGATGCGGTATCCGGGGCGGGTGCTCGAGCGGCTGCCGTGCAGCAGCGCGGTGCGGAAGGTGCTTGAGAGGGCGATCGAGTTCGAGGCGTCGGAGCGGTATCCGGATGTGGCGGCGTTCTGCGAGGCGCTGCGGGGCGTCGTCGGGTGCGCGAGGGAGGCGCCGCTGGACGCGACGGGAGCCGCGACAAACGACGGCGGGGCGTTCCTGCGTTCGCTGAGCGATGACACGGCCGAGCCGGGCCAGACCGCCTCGATCCCGGAGGCGCCTGAGCCGCCAGTCGAGGGAATGTAGAACCGCAAAGACACCAAGAAGAGAATCTTATCTTGGCGTCCTTCGTGTCCTGGCGGTGCATTTCTCGCTTAAATCAACGCGATCGGTGTTCTAGGCCCAAGGCCGGTCACCGGCCCGGCTTCCTCGTATACCGGTGCTTCACCCCCAGCGGGAAATACTCCGGATCCCCCGCCGCCCTCAGCGTCACCCGCGGCGCGCGCTTCCCCGCCGGCACGTAGTTCCTGAACTCGCTGTTCAGCCGCACCAGGTGCTCCTCGATCGACCGCGCCGCGGCCTCTCGCCGCGCCTCGCTCTCCCCCTCCCCCGGCGCGAGCTCGACCACCACCGACAGGTACGCGTCCCTGTCCGCGCCCTCGCGGACCTCCAGCACGAACTTCCCGGTCACCCACTCCTTCACGCCGGGCTGCTCGATGCCCACGACCACGTTCTCCGGATAGATATTCGCCCCGAAGTACGACACCGTGAAATCCGAGCGCCCGAACACGTAGACGAACGGCAGCTCCCGGGCGCCGCGCTCGCCGCCGAGCTCCCGCCCCGGATCGAAGCCGAAGCCGGCGAGCGCCGCCATCATGTCCGCGTGCGCATAGACACCCCCGCTGTCGAGGATCGCGTAACGGACGAGCGGAACCCCGTTCTCGCCCGAGAAGAGCAGCATCCCCTCGCGCTGCTCGAAGAACCTCACCGCCGGGTCGTACTGCACGAGCGTGGGGAGCCGGTCCTGCCCGAAGAGGGCGCGCGCGGCGTCCGGCCTCCCCGCGAGGAACCGGCGGATCGCGATGCTGAGCGGCGTCTCGTTGCCCAGCACGCCGGCGTCCGCCGTCCCGTACAGTGACGCCGAGTCGTAGCAAGGGGACGTCGACCCGACGCGCTCGCCGACCAGGCTCCGCCACTCCTCGCTGAACACCTCGCCGGCCATCACGAGCTTGATCCGGAGCGGCGCCCAGTCGACCCCCCGCGCCCGGCCCGTGTCGATCACGTCCTTCAGGAACGGCGGATAACCGAGCAGGACGACCTGATCGAACGCCGGCCCCAGATCCAGCACGACGCGGAAGATCTCGTCCTTGTTGTTGCCCGGCGTGACGACCGTGATCGGATATCCCTTCGCCGCGAGGTGGCGGCAGCACGCGGTCGTGTACATCCCGCCGACCCACGAGCCGAGCGCGAAGCACACGACGGCGAGCGTGCGGCGCGCGTCGGCCCGGAAGCTGTCGTGAAACACCTGCTCGAAGCGCCGGGCCACCGGGAGCTCGTCCGCGACCGACCGCGGCCAGAACGTCGGCTTGCCCGTCGAGCCCGACGAGACCGCGACCATGTCGCACGACTCGACGCGCCCGCCCCGACACAGGTCCGCGATCGGGTGCCGGAGCACGTAATTCTGCTTCGTGATCACCGGGAGCGCCGCGAAATCCGCGGGGGTCCGGACCGCCGCCGGGTCGACGCCGTGCTCGTCGAGGAAGCGCCGGTACGCGGGGACCGTCGCGGCGACCTCGTGGAACAACGCGAGCGCGCCGGCCGCCGGATCGACCTCGCGATGCCGCGACAGCGCCGCGTCGAGCGGCGTGCTCAGGAAAGCGTCGACGGCCGCCAAGACCCGCCTGGGTGCTGCATCCTGCATCGCGAGATCTCCCTCCTTCGGACGGTTCACGGCGAGGCGCGCGGCCGGCGCGAGGCCGCCCGGCCCGCTCGCCTCCCCACGGGTCCAGCGTACCTCACGCGCGGCCGGCGTTCCCCGCCCCCGCCTCGGCCGCGAGCGACACCTCGTCGGCGCGCCGCTCGTAGCCCGGCGGCGGATCGGACGGCGGGTTCGCGAGCAGCGACGTGACCACCGTCTCCAGCCACCGCCGCAGCGGCGTGTGCTGGAAGCCGAGCTCCGCCTTCGCCCTCGATGGATCCAGCGTCGACATCCAGCGATCGCTGAACGGCGACATCGCGACCGGGTCGATGCCGCGCGCCCGGAGCGCGGCCGAGGCGACCGGCGCGAGGCGCGCCGGCGCGCCGAGCAGCTCGGCGACCAGCGCGAGCAGCTCCGAGAGCGTCGGCGTCTCGTCCATGCAGAGGTTGTACGCCTGTCCGAACGTCGACGGCACGAGCAGCAGCGCCACGATCGCCCGCACGACGTCGCCGCTGTACACGTGCCGCACGGCGTGCCCGCCGCCGTCCGGGACGAGCAGCGGGCCGCCGTCGAGCACGCGCGCGACGTAGCGCTCGAGGCGGCGGTGCGGGTCGCGCTCCCCGTTCACCATCGGGATGCGCAGCACGGTCGCGGGGAAGCCGTCGTCCCGGAAGGCGGCCGCGAGCGCCTCCTCGCAGCCGCGCTTGTTCATGCCGTAGGCCCACGCCGCGCGATCCTCCTCGCCCTCGGGCTCCGGGAGCAGCGGGCCGTCGTAGTCGCGCTCGCGCGACGGCCGCGGGCACCCCTCGCGCACGAGGTACACCGAGCCGGTGCTGATCACCACGTAGTGCCCGACGCGCCCGCCGCCGAGCGCCCGGGCCGCCGCGCGGCCGTCCCCGGCCGTGTACGCGGTGAAGTCCACCGCGGCGTCGAACTCGCGGCCCCCGAGCGCCTGCGCCAGGTCGTCGGCCGCGCGGTCGCAGCGGACCCGCGCGACGCGGTCGCCGAACCGATCGGGCGTCGCGCCGCGGTTCAGGAGGGTGACCTGGTGGCCCGCCGCGAGCAGGCGGTAGACGAGGAAATGGCCCATGAACCGGGTGCCGCCGAGCACGAGGACGCGCATGCACGGCAACCTATCACCGCCGCGCGCAATGCGGACGACGCGGACGACGCGATCGCGGCGCGGGCGGGCGGGCGGGCGGGCGACGAGCGGCCTCTCGCGATCGAGCGGGATCAGGCCGCGCCCCGGCCGTGGTAGAGAGCGGTCCGTGCCGTTCTCCCATATCCTCGGCCAGGACACCGCGGTCGGCACCCTCGCGCGCGCGCTCGAGACGGGCCGCGTGCACCACGCCTACCGCTTCGAGGGCCCGCCCGGCGTCGGCAAGGAGCTCGCGGCCGTCGCGCTCTCGCAGGCGCTCGTCTGCACCGGGGGCGACCCGCTCGGCTGCGGCCGCTGCGACGCGTGCCGGCGCGCGGCCGCGCGCTCCGAGGGCCGCCCCGCGGCGCCGCTCCACCCCGACGTGCAGATCGTCGCGAAGAACTTCTATCCCGCCGCCGTCATCGGCCGGAGCCGCGACGAGCTGACCGAGATCTCGGTCGACCAGGTCCGCTCCATCGTGCTCGCCCACGCGTCCTACCCGCCGCACGAGGGGCGCGCGCGGGTGTTCATCGTCCGCGACGCCGAGGACCTCAGCGTCGGCGCCGCGAACGCGTTCCTCAAGACGCTCGAGGAGCCGCGGCCGGGCACCCACTTCATCCTGCTGACCTCGCGCGGCGATCGCCTGCTCAACACGATCCGCTCGCGCACCTTGCCCGTGCGCTTCGCCCCGCTCTCCGAGCCGATCGTCCGCGGCATCCTCCGCGATCACGGCGTGCCCGAGGAGCGGCACGACCTCGCCGTGGAGCTCGCCGCGGGCAGCGCCTCCACGGCGCTCGAGCTCGCGGACGAGGAGCAGACCGCCTCGCGCGACGCGTTCGTAAGGAGCATCCTCACGGCCGCGGCCGCCCGGGACCTCGGGCCCGCCGTCGCGTTCGCGGAGTCGCTGGATCGCGACAAGGGCGCCCTCAAGGACGACCTCCGCGCGCTCAACGCGGCGCTCGCCCGCGAGGCCCGCGCCGCCGTCGCGGCCGATCCGCGCCGCGCCGTCGTCTCGGCCAGGCGCTACGCGGCGGTCTCGCGCGCCGTGGCGCAGCTCGAGCGCAACGCCTCGCCGAGCCTGGCGATGGCCTCGCTGATCGCGGAGCTGCGCGGCGTCATCGGCTGACGGCCGCCGCGATCGCTCGGCAAGGCGACGCAGGCCGCGTCAGCCCTCGCCGCCGCCGCCGAGCCGCTCGTACCCGCCCTCCTCGACGCGCCGCCCGACCCAGGCGTGGATGCGCCCCTCGCTCGCGAGCACCACGGCCGCGTCGTGCCCGCCGCCCTCGTACAGGGCGATGATCCCCGCCTCGCCCAGCGAGGGCGCGCCCTGCCCGAGGCGCTCCAGCGCCGCCGGCAGCCGCGCGCGCCGCCGCAGGGTCATGCCCGCGATCTCGAGCGTCGCCGGCGGCTCGTCGGGCGAGTCTGCCGCCGCGGGCGCGAGCCACAGGATCTCGCGCCGCGGCGCGGGGAAGGCCACCACCGCCCGCTGCGTCGCGCCCTCCGGCGCGAGGAACACCGCGGCGACGATCTCGCCCCGCTCGCGCGCCACGATCGCGCCCGACAGCCAGCGCTCCTCGCTCCCGGCCAGGACCACGTCGCCGAGGGCGAACGGCAGCTCGTCCCACAACGCGTCCTCGGGGGACGCCGCGGGCGCGGCGCGCTCGTCCTCGTCGCGGTCCTCCCACAGCGCCTCCCGCTCGCGGCGCGCCGCCATGTAGCCCACGGTGGCGGCCACCGCCGCGGCGGCCGCCGCGAGCAGCGTGAGGCTCATCGCGCGCCCGCGCCGCGCGGCGCCGCGGCCGCGAGGGCGTCCTTGAGCGCCCGCGCCCGCGCGCTCACCTCCTCGAGGGCGCGCGACGTCGGCGCGCCCGGCGTCGGCAGCAGCGCGGCGATGATCGACGCGGCGGAGCAGAGCGGGCCCACGTCGCGCGCCCGCTCCAGCGAGATGCCGCCGATCGCCACGACCGGCAGCCCCGGCCGCGCCCGCTCGACCATGGCGCGCAGCGACGCGAGCCCCTCGAGGCCGACCACGGCGTCGGGGCGCTCCTTGCTCGACGTCGAGAAGATCGGCCCGATCGCGATGTAATCGAGGTGCTCGCTCGATTCGCGCAGCGCGGCCTCGATCTGCGCGGGCGTGTGGGTGGAGAGCCCGACGCGCAGCCGGACGCCGGCGCGCTGCGCGAGCCGGTGCACCTCGGGCACCGGGAGATCGTCCTGGCCGACGTGCACGCCGTCGCAGCGCGCGAGCACCGCGAGATCGGCCCGGTCGTTCGCGTACAGCGGCACGCCCGCGCGCGCCGCGAGCGGCTGGATCGCGCGGAGGAGCGAGAGCGTGCGCGCGGCCCCGCCGCGCTTGTCGCGCAGCTGGAGGGCCCCGGGGCGAGCGTCGAGGACGGCCTCGGCGAACGCCGCCGGATCGAGCCCGCGGCGCTCGAGCGAATCGGTGTCGACGATGGCGTACAGACCGCGCATGACCACGCTTCGAGCGATGGGAGAGCGCCCGGGCGCCCCCGAGGGAGGCCGGGCTCGCCGGCTACGCTAAGGTTGACGCCCCCGGAAAGAAAGCGGAAGCGTTCGCTCCCGAACGGATCCTCCATGCGCACACGTCTCGTCCGGATCGCCTGTCTGTTCACGTCGGCCGCCTCGGCGGCGTCGGCCGCCGTGGCCGTCCTGGGGCTCGCGTCGAGCCCTGCGCTCGCGGAGGAGAAGCCGGGCCCCGCGCAGCAGGGGGAGAAGCCGAGCTCCGCCGCGCCGGCCGACGGCCCGAAGGCCGACGCCGCCGCCCCGCCTGGCGGCGCCAAGGCCGCGGCGCCGAAGACGAGCGCGGCCGCGCCGAGGGCGGGCGCGAAGAAGAAGGCGACCGAGCCCCCGCCCCCTCCGCCGGCGCCGGCGCCGGCGCGCGTCTGGCTCGTCGCGCCGTCCCCCAAGGGGCCGTGGACGCTGCGGATCGACAACGAAGGGGAGCGCCCGATGCGCGTCCCGGCCGACGTGCGCCTGCTGCGCTTCGAGATCGACACGCTGAACAAGCGCACGAAGAAGACGACCCGCTGCGCCGCCCCCGCGGGGCTCAAGCCGAGCGGGTTTCCCGAGCGGCGCGCGCTCCTGCTCGCGCCCGGGCAGTCGTACGTGGAGCATTTCGATCCGCGCCTGCTCTGCTTCGGCAAGGACGAAGCCGCGCTCGCCGGCGGCGCGGTGGTGAGGGCGTGGTACGGCTGGGGCCCGCCGCCCAAGTGGTCGAGAAAGGCGCCCTCGCCGCCGTTCGCCGCGGAGTCGACCGACGATCCGCCGGCGTTCGCCCCGGCGCCCGGGCTCGCGGCGCCCACCGTCGTGCTGAGCTACGGCCTGCCCCGCAAGGAGGCCGCCGCGGACGGCGCGGGCGACGCCGAGCCCCCCTCGGCGGCAGACCATGAGGCGCAGCCGTCGGCCGACAAGGCGCCGCAGCCGTCGGCCGACAAGACGCCGCAGCCGTCGGCCGACAAGACGCCGCAGCCGTCGGCCGACAAGACGCCGCCGCAGCCCCCGGCCGACAAGCCGGTTCAAGTCGCTGCGGGCGCGCCGGGCGAGCCGATCGTGGACGCGAACGCGCCTCGCCTGGAGCTCACGAGCGAGCCCTGGTCCGACGCGGCGAGCCCTCGCTCGATCGTCGTCCGGGTCAGCGCGAAGAACGCCGGCAGGCGCCCCATGACCGTGGCCATCCGGTCGCGGATGCTCGCGTTCCTCGTCGTCGGACCGAACGGCACGACGGTGTGCGAGGCGTCCGCGCCGACGGGCGCGATCCCGCGCGACATGTTCAGGACGCTGAAGCCCGGCGCGTCGGTCGACCTCTCGCTCCTCCTGCGTGAGGTCTGCCCCGACAACACCTTCGCCCGTGAGGGTCTCTACCAGGTCAGGGCCACGCTGCACGCGAACGAGCCGGGCACAGCGCTCGGCCTGGACGCGTACACCGCCGTCGTCCGCGCCAAGAGCTCGACGCTCCTCCGCGTGAAGAGCGCGCCGGAGCCGTTCTACGCGACCGCGCCCCGGGCCGTGCCGACGCCGAAGCCCGAGGAGGGCGAGGCGCCGGAGCAGGAGGACGGCGAGCGACCTTGAGGCGGCTCGCCGCGCCGGGCGCGGCCGATCCCCGCGCTACACGGGGATGATCCCCCGCTTCTTCTCCGGCCGCTCCACCCGCTTCTTCCGCGCGAGCTCGAGCCCCCACGCGATCGCCCGGCGCGTGTCCCGAGGATCGATCACGTCGTCGATGAGCCCCCACCCGGCGACCTTCATCACGTCGATGTTCTTCTGGAGCGCGTCGATCATCCCCTGCTTCACCTCGGGCGGCGGCGGCGCGTCCCCGAACAGCTTCTTCGCCGCGATCCCGAGCATCCCCTCCGGCCCCATCACGCTGATCTCCGCGGTCGGCCAGCCGACGATGAGGTCCGGCTCGTACGCGCGCCCGCACATCACGTAATAGCCGGCGCCGTACGCCTTGCGCACGACCACCGTGATCTTCGGCACGGTGGCCGCGGCCATGACGTGCAGCATCTTCGCCCCGTGGCGGATGATCCCCTCGTGCTCGACCTTCGAGCCGATCATGAAGCCCGGCACGTCCTGCAGGAACACGAGCGGCACGTTGAACGCGTCGCAGATCTGCATGAAGCGCGCGGCCTTGTCGGAGGCGTCCACGTCGAGGATGCCACCCATCTGGGTCGGCTGGTTCGCCACGATGCCGACCGGCTGGCCGCCGATGCGCGCGAGGCACGTGATGATCGAGCGCGCCCACCGCGGCTTCAGGTCGAACCGCTCGCCGTGATCCACGATCGCGTCGATCAGCTTCAGCATGTCGTAGGCGCGCCGCGGGCTCTCCGGCAGGAGGTCGAGCAGCGACTCCTCCCGCCGCTCGACGGGATCCGTCACCGGCAGGCGCGGCGGCTCCTCGTCGCAGCTCGACGGGAAGAACGAGAGGTACCGCTTCACCGCGGCGATGCACTCGGCGTCGCTCGCGTACTCCGCGTCGCCGACGCCGCTCTTCGTCGCGTGCACCTTGCTGCCGCCGAGCTCCTGCTCGGAGATGTCCTCGCCCGTCATCGCGCGCACGAGCGGGGGGCCGCCGAGCGCCATCGAGCCGACGTCCTTGACCATCGGCACGAAGTCCGCGAGCCCCGGGATGTACGCGGTGCCCGCGGCGCCCGGCCCCACCATGGCGGCGACCTGCGGCACCACGCCGCTCATGTGCACCTGCTCGCGGAACAGGTGCCCCGAGCCGGCGAACAGCGAGATGCTGTCCGGGTGCATCGAGCCGGGATCGATGCGCGCCCCGCCCGAGTCGATGAACCACACCATCGGCCAGCGCCCGCGGAGCGCCATCTGCCGCAGCCGGGTCACCTTCTCCTCGCCCGTCTGCCCGATGCTGCCGCCCTTCACGGTGAAGTCGTACGCCGCCGCGCACACCATCCGCCCGTCGACCTTGCCGAACGCGCACACCACCGCGTCGGCCGGCGGCCGGTCCTTCCCGTCCGGCCCGGCCGCGAGCCCCATCTGCGTGCCGTGCATCCCGACCTCGAAGCACACGCCGTCGTCGAAGAACGCCGCGAGCCGCTCCCGCGCCGTCATCTTCCCGCGGGCGTGCTGCTTCGCCACCCGCTCCTCGCCGCCCATCCGCCGCACCTGCTCCCGGCGGGCCTCGAGGTCCTTCACGAGCTCTCGCATGTTCACGGGCCACCTCATCCTGCGCGCCCCGCTCGCCGTCGCGCGCCGCGCGGCGAGCGGGGCCGCCTCAACCGAGAGCCAGCGAGCGCCGCGGCCTGCGGCGCCCTCCCGTCCCCCGCAAAGCACCCACGCGCCCCCCGGCGCCTACCTGCCCGACCAGCGGGGCTGCCGCTTCTCCAGGAAGGCCATGAGCCCCTCGCGCGCGTCGTCGGTCGCGAGGCAGCCCGCGAGCCGCTCGCGCAGCAGCGGCAGCGCCGACTCCAGGTCGAGATCGTCCTGCGCCGCGAACGCCTCCAGGCCGAGCCGCACCGCGATCGGGCTCTTCGCCGCGATCGCCCGGGTCACCTCGTCGACCGCGGCGTCGAGCGCGCCCGGCTCGACCACCCGGCTCAGGAGCCCGCACTGCGCGGCCTCGTCGGCGTCGAGGCGCTGCCCGAGCAGCATCATCTCCAGCAGCCTGCGGCGGCTCACGTGCCGCTGGAGCACCGCCATGATCATCATCGGGAACAGGCCCACATTGATCTCCGGCGTCCCCAGCTTCGCGCCGCGGGCGGCGATCGCGAAGTGCGACACCGCGACGAGCCCGAGCCCGCCGCCCAGCGCATGCCCGTTCACCCGCGCCACGATCGGCTTGCTCGAGTTCGCCATGGCGAGCAGCAGGTCCGCGTAGTCGCCCTTCGGCGCGGGCGCCGGCGCCCCCTCGGCGCCGGTGAGCTGCGCGAAGTCGCCGCCGGCGCAGAACGCGTCGCCCGCGCCGGTCAGGACCACGCACCGCACCGCCTCGTCGGCCATGCCGGCCTCGAGGGCGTGGAGCAGCTCGTTCACCATCGCCGGCCCGATCGCGTTCTTGCGCCCCGGGTTGTTCAGCGTGAGCCGGAGGACGCCCCCCGCGGAGGCGGCCTGGACGACCGCGGTCGCGCCGCCCGTCACGAGGCCGCCCCCTCCGCCGGACCGCCCGCGCCGTCGCCGCGCAGCCCCAGGATCTGCCGGGCTTCCTCGACCGTGGCCGGCCTGCGCCCGACGTCGCGCACCATGCGCACGGCCACCTCGCACAGCTCGCCGTTGCTGCGCGCCATCTCGCCGCTCGGCAGGTAGAAGTGGTCCTCGAGCCCGCACCGCACGTTGCCGCCGAGCACGAGCGCCGCCGCCAGCATCCGCCACTGCCCGTGGCTGATGCCGATCACCTCCCACTCCGAGCCGGGCGGCATGATCTTGGTCTGGAGCTGGAGCGACTCCACGTGCGCCGGGATGCCGCCCAGCACGTTGACGATGAACGAGAACTGCAGCGGCGGCTTGAGCAGGCCCATGTCGACGAGCGGCCACACGCCGTGGGTGTGCCCGGTGTCGAAGCACTCGAGCTCGGGCTTCGTCCCGGCCTCGTTCATGGCGGTGAGGAGCTTGCCGATCTTCGCGTACGTGTTGGGAAACACCATGTCGAAGTCGAAGCTCTTCCGCGCGCGCGAGTACTTCGAGTAGTTCATGGTGCCCATGTTGAGGGCCGCGATCTCCGGCCGGCTCTCGCGGATGGCCGCGCACTGCTCGCTGACGTCCTCGAGGATCGTGCCCGTCGAGAAGTTCAGGATCACCGGGCAGCGCCGCCGCACCTCTTCCTTGATCTTCGCGAACACGGCCGGGGAGAACGTCGGCGACCCGTCGTCGTTGCGCGCGTGGATGTGCACCGCCGCCGCCCCCGCGTCGTAGGCCCGCTTCGCCTCCTCGGCGATCTCGACCGGTGTGTACGGGATCGCGGGGCACTGCTTGCGGTTCGCGAGCACCCCGGACAGCGCGCAGGTCACCACGCAGACATCGGGGTCTCGCTCGTTCGGCTTCCGCGGTTCCCCGGTGAACGTCGGCTTCTCTCTCATGCCCCCTGCCTCCCTTTCACGTCCTGTCGCCGCCGTCGCCCTTCTTCGGTCCGCTCTGCGCGACCCGGGCGACCACCTGTCTCTGCAGCTTCGTCAGGATCCGGAGCAAGTCGCGCAGATCGGTCGAGCTCAGGCCGAGGAGCGCGCTCCGGAAGATCTCCATCGGCTCGACCTGGATCTCGCGGGCGAGCCGCGCCCCTTTCTCGCTGAGCCGGATGTGCACGACCCGCCGGTCGGCCTTCGAGCGCTCGCGCCGAACGAGCCCTTCCCTCTCCATACGGTCGACGATCCCCGTCACGGTGCTGTTCTGCGCCCGGATCCGCTCTGACAGCGTGGACAGCGACAGATCTTGAAACGACTCGAGCAGCTTGAGGATGGTGAGCTGTGGTCCGGTGAGGCCGAACCCGCTCGCCATGCCCTTCGTGAGCCGGCGCGACTCCGTGTAGAGATAGATGATCATCTCCACGATGGCGTCGATCTCCGGCCTCTCTGGCGGGGGCAGGGTCGCGGTCACGATGCTTCGTGTACGAAATATTCGCTCCCGAAGGTCGCGTCAAGCGCGCGACCTCACACTCCACGCGCGTACCGAGCGGACGCATCTGCGCCCGGACCGCAGGCCCCCGGGGAGGGAGCTCGTGGCGCGGCGCCGGGAGGACCGGTGTCTGAGCCTGGTGATGATGCGTCCCCGGCGTGCAGCGCACGCCGCCGGGGCGCGTTGTCCCAGGCGAGTTCGGTCCTCCCGGCGCCGCGCCACGAGCTCCCTCCCCGGGGGCCGGGCAGCTCGGATCACCCTGCGCCCTGCGCCCTGCGACCCGCTACCGGCCGCTGCGCCCCTGCCGCCCCCGCGTCCCTCGGCGCCCTTCCGCCCGGATCTCCCGGATGCACCACCGCAGCGCCTCCTGGAGGTCGCGGTGCACCTGGACCGACGAGAGATCGATGCCGAGCGACGACGCCGTCTGCGCCACCTGGGGCTGCACGCCGGCCACCACGCCCTGCGCGCCGAGCAGCTCGATCGTCTGCAGCATGCTGATGAGGTGCTGCGCCGTCGTGGAGTCGACCTCTTCGACCCCCGTGACCTCCACGATCGCATACCGCGACTTCGTCTCGACGATCGTGCGCAGCAGCTTCTCCGTGATCTCGGTGGCCCGGTGCCGATCGATGCTCCCCACGAGCGGCAGCACGAGCACGCTGTTCCAGACCTGGATGATCGGCGTCGACAGCGTCTCGATCGCGGACTCCTGCCGCTCGATCACCGCGCGCAGCGACTCCTGCTGCTCGACCACCGCGCGCAGCGACTCCTCGGCGCGCATGCGCTCCAGCGTGATCGCGAACATCTCCCCGACGACCTGGAGCAGCGCCCGCACGCTCTTGTCCCACGCCCGGATCGAGCGCACCGCGTCGATCCCCACGACCCCCACGAGCCGGCCCGCGTACGCCGCGGGCATCCGGACGCACGAGGCGATCCCTAGCTCCGTGAACGCTCGCCGCTCGCTCGCTGCCTCATCCGGCAGATCGGCCACGCGCGGCACGTCGCACACCTCGAGGCGGCACAGCCTGTCGACGAGCCACGGATACACGTCCTTGGAGACGACGGCCCGCTCCGCGAGCAGCGACGGGACCCCTTCGGCGCACCACTCGTGCGTGTTCAGGAACCGCCGCCCGTCCTCCGAGAGCAAGAACAGGCTCGTCCGATCGGCGCGCAGCGCCTTGCCGAGCTCCGCGAGCGCCAGCCGAAAGCCGCGGTCGATGTCCGCGAGCTTCACGTTGATGAAATGGGCCGAGATCGACGCGACCAGCATCTTGGTCTCGATCCGCTGCATCAGCGCCCGCTCGACGCGCTTCTGCTTGCCCACGTTGCGCGCCCAGGCGTAGACGAGCCCCTCGCCGGGCACCGACAGCATCGACCAGGACAGCCATACGTAGAGGCCGCTCCTGCTCCTGCACCGGTTCTCCATCCCGAGCGTGACCGGCCCCTCCCGGAGCCGCGCCAGCTGCTCCCGCGTCGCGGCGAGGTCGTCCTGGTGCACGAGATCGAGCAGGTTCCGGCCGACCAGCTCCTCGGCCCCGAGGCCCAGCGTGCTCTCCCAGGCGCCGCTCACGCGGAGGAACGATCCGTCGATCCGCAGAACGCAGAGCGGATCGGGACAGACAGCGAAGAACCTCGCTACGTCCGCTTCGTTCGCAGGTGCGTCCATCGCCGGTCGCCTTACCGAGCCCCCACCCCACGCTTACGGCTCTTTGACATCCTCGAACGTCGTCCGCGCGGCCACGTGCTCCTCGTTCAGGTTGAGCAGGATCGGCAGGGTCTCGTGCTGCCAGTCGTCGTCGAGGATCCGCCGCACCGTCACCCGCCCGGGCACCAGGTTGTACACGGCGTCCACGATGTCCATGATGACGTAGAAGCCGTTCGAGTTGCAGAACCGCATCTTCACGAAGTCCATCACCGTGGACGTGATCGGATGCTGCGGCAGGACTCGCGCCAGCTCGTCGAGGTAGCTGGACAGGTACCGGTACGGGTTGTCGATCCGGATAGCGCCCTCGAAGGTCAAGACGAGGCGGTTGTCGTCATCGAGCCGGGCGACCGACTGAAAGACGCTCAGCCCGCCATCCGTGATTTCTCCATAGCTGAGAGCCTTCATACGCGACCTTTCGTGGAAAACATACGGAGCCTTTTCAAGGGAAAGTAGCCTGGACGACGAGAATTCCATCGACGTACTGCGTCGAGAGATGGAATTTGTTCTCAGCGGTCAGCCGAATGAGGCCGAGGCCGCCCCTCCGCCGGTCGTTGCGCCGCTCGCGCACCGTCCTGGCGAAGAGCTCCCTCGGGTCCTCCGCGGCGAAGATCTCGTCGAATACCGCCTTGACGGTACGGTACTCTTCCGGCGTAACGCGGTTGGATACCTTGATGAGTAGCCGGTCGGGATCGATGCTCAGATCGAGTCGTACCTCGCTGTCACGCTCGGTCCCGTGCTGGATCACGTTGGTGACCAGCTCGGTGACGACCACGTTGACCTTCTGGCAGATCCGTCTGGGATAGAACCTCACCAGGAGCGCATCCAGAAAGTTCGCAAGCAGGCCGGCCACGTCGCCCGTGATGTGATCGATCGGAGATATATATATCGATGCACCGACCGACGTCTGCGAATGATTCTTCTCGGGCTTCATCAGGCGCACCTTCGCAGGATGATCAGTGTGATGTCGTCGGCGTCCGCCACTCGGAACCGTGTGTAGTCCTCGATGCACCGGTCGAGGATGACCTGCACCGGCTCCTCGCTGTGCTTGACGACGATTTCGTTGAGACGTTGCACGGAATATATCTCCCCGCTCGCGTCCTGCGCCTCGAACATCCCGTCTGTGTACAAGGCGAGGACGTCGTCCTCCTCGAACGGCAGCTCGAATTCGTGAAACGGCTTGATGCGCAGACCGATGAAGTTGCTCACCCGGTTGAACGAGCGAGGCGTACCCCGACGGACCAGGAGCCCGTACCCTCCGCCCGAGACGTAGCGGAGGAATCGGTCCGTAAACATGACGAAGTTCACCGTCGCGTACCGGCGAACCTCCCGGAGGAACGAGTAAGCGCTCCGGTTCACCCAATCCACGATCGCCCCGGGGCTGTCGAGGCGCTTGGTGGCGTGGGCGAACTGAGCCTTCAGAAACGCCATGATGAGCGCCGACGATACTCCGTGACCCGAGATATCGTAAACACCGATCGCGTGGCGCTCGCCGGGGAGATAGAAGAAGTCGTAATAGTCCCCTCCCACCTGCGCTAGCTGCTTGTGGAAGATGGCCATGTCGAACGCCGAGGCGATGGGCCCGCTCGCCTCCGGCAGCAGGGCGCGCTGGACCTGCCGCGCCACCGCGAGGTCGTCGTCGATGGCCCGGTTGTACCCTTCTAGCTCGTTCTCGATGCTGGTCGCGTGCTCCAGGATCGCCTCGTGCACCAGGGAGAGATCGTCGAAGTCGAGCTTCAGCTTATCGACGTACTCCAAGAGTGCGCTGCAGCGCTCCATGAAGTCCGTGAAATTCCCCTCGTCGCGCAGGAGAGTGTTCCACGCTTGCCGCTCCTTCACGATCGCCCTGATGGCATCCAGATTGCTCTGCTTCTGTATGAAGCCTCTGGAGTGCATCGAGCTGATGTCCTTAGGTGCAGTCATGGCTCGACCTGGACGCGATTCGGGTTGGACGGAAGATCCCATCCGTTCTCAATCACAGAGTATCATCTCGAAGTTCTGGTTGAACTTCTTGAGGTTGGGCAGCGACTTCCCCTGCCACGGGATGGACTTCGAGCCGCGGACGATGAGCTGGAGCTCTCCCTTCTTCCGGGTGGCGATGGCGAACTTGTAGAGGACGTTGATCCCCGAGCTGTTCAGGAAGTTCAGCGCCCTGACGTCGAGCGTGATGGTGGGAGGGTTCGTGGCCAGGACCTTGTCGAGCAGCTCCTCGATCGGGGCGTACTCGGTCGTGCCGCCAAGACGAAGGATGCCCTCCAGGTACACCACAACCTCAGAGGGATCGTACCAAACCCGGTAGTTGCCACCTTTGATTTCCATTCTCGACCTTTCGTTCAAAATAGGAATCCTGGCCATCGTCTTGATGCTGAAGCTGTTCACCGAGATCGGATCGAGCTTCCACCCAAGACTGACACCGTAATCATTCATGATGATGAGGTAGCCGAGCCCCGACCCGGCGTTCTCTGCGTCTTCGGCGTTCGCCTCCGCCTGCCGCCGCAGGAGCTCCCCCGGGTCCTCCTGCGTGAGCTCGAGGAGCTTCTCCCGAAGCGACGGGACGGCCGCGTTCGTGATCTGGTTGCTGACGAGGCACACCAGGTCCTCACGCCCGATGCCGACGGTCACGGTGATATCACCGTGCTGATTGAACTTGACGGCGTTCTCAACCAGCTCGTTCAGAACGTAACCGATGGCGCCTGAGACCTCGTCTCGGCTGATGAGCCTGTCTTCGCCGTCGATCTCCGGGAAGAGCTCCCCGAAGTACTCGGCCATGAAATTCGCCGTCAGGTTACACAGGCTCCATCTCACCGCGAACGAGTCGGGGTACAACGTCAGCGACATGTGCTCGCTGAACGAATCGTCTAAAGAGTAGACGCCGATGATTTCGCTCATGGTAATGCCCAGTCTCCCCCTTGCTCATACCCTCTTAATGACAAGTACCGTAATGTCATCATGGATTTTGTTGTAGCCTACGTGCGCCAAGACGTCCTCGATGATAGCGTCCTTGATCTCCCTCGAGGTCCTTTCGTGATTGCGCGAGATCACCTGACACAGCCGGTCGATGCCGTATTGCTCTTCTGAAGAGTCCTCCGCCTCGGTGATGCCGTCGCTGAACAGCGTCACGACGTCCCCGGGCTCGAGCTTCACCTCGATGCTGCCGATGAAGTCGCTGATATCCAGATCGATGCCGATCGGCAAGCCGAGCCCCATCGTCTCGACGCGTTCGAGGGTGCCGCCCTTCCGGACGATGATCAGGTCCTCGTGCTGGCCGGTGAGCTGGAGCTGGCCGTCGCTGTAGTCGAGCAGGGTCAACGACAGGTTCTTGTCCGAGCGGATGCGCTGGATGTTCTGGTAGATGACCTTGTTGACGATGCTCAGGAACTTCTTCGGATCCCGCTCGTTGCTCGCGAGCAGCGTCCGGACGGCCGTCTGCACCATCAGCATGAGCACGCCGCTCTCCAGCCCGTGGCCGGTGACGTCGCCGATGCCGATCTTCACGAGCCCGTCGCTCCGCAGCACGTCGTAGTAGTCGCCGCCGACCTCGTCGGCCGGGGCCATGTAGCCGGCGATGTCGAGGCCGGGGATCTCCTGGAGCTCGCTCGGCGCGGGGAGCACCATCAGCTGGAGCTGGCGCGCGACGTTCAGCTCGGCGCCGAGGCGGATGTTCTCCTGCGCGAGCTTCGCGTTCAGCTCGCTGATCTCCTCGTTCGCCTTCTCGAGGGCCATCGTCCGCTCGCTGACGAGCTCCTCCAGGTTCGCCGTGTACCGCTCGATGTCGGACGCCATCGCGTTGAAGGTCATCCCGAGCCGCCCGATCTCGTCCTGGCTGTCGATGTTGACCCTCATCGAGTAGTCCTTGTTCATCAGCCGGTGCGCCGCCTCGGAGAGATCGACGAGGTTGGCCGTGATCCTCCGCGCGACCCAGGCGATGCCCACGAGCACGGCGAACAGGCTCAGCACGACGACGATGATCTGCTGGCCCAGGATGTTCCCCGCCGTCGACTGGATGGCGCGCTGGGCCGTGTGCACCGTGGAGAAGAGCTCGGACTCGGGCACCACGAACCCGAGCACCCAGTACTCCATCCCGATGGGCTTCTCGCCCCGGTAGAAGTTCATCCCGGGCAGGCGCCGCAGGACGATGACGTAGGGCGTGGCCGGCTCGCCCGGCGCCCGCTGGATCGAGACCCGGTGGAACACCGGCTTCTCGCTCGACGGCATCGCGATCTTGGCGACCTCGGGGAACTGGCTCTGGCTGAGGAGGCGCTTGACCTCCTTCACGCCCTCGTTCTGCCCGTCCCGCGTCCCGATCCCGAGGACCTTCTCCCCCTCGCTGTTGATCGCGAGGACGTTCGTGTCGGACATCGACATGAACGCGAAGCCCGAGGACTTGATGTGCACGTGCCGGATGAGGGCCACCGCCTGATCCAGCGTGATGTCGATCGCGACCGCCCCGGCGCAGTCCGTCCGGTCCTTCGTCCAGAGGGGATTGAAGAACGTGACGATGTTGCCGCCGGTCGCCGCGTCGATGTAGGGCGGATAGCCGGTGACGTCGGTCTTCGGGACGGGCTTGCTGCTCGGGTCCTTGAGCCAGCGCTGCCATCCCTCGTAGATGCCCGGGAAGAAGGAGTCCCAGAAGTTCTTGTCCGTATGCCCGGGGTAGAGCCTGTCGAACGTCTGCGCCATCTCGAGCCAGGGCGTCAGACGCATGATGGGCTTTTCCTTCGGCCCCACGTAGTAGACCTGGAGCTTCTCGCTCCCGTTCTTGACGATGGCCGGGGCGAACAGGTCGAAGATCGCGTTCTTCTTGACGTCCTTCAGGATCTCCGGCTTGATCGAGCCGTCCTTCTCGAGCATGTAGTGCCACACGCTCATGACGGACTGCTCGCCCGGCTTGTTCTGGGTCCACTTCCCGTTCGGATCGACCTCGAAATCGTCCTTGAAGAAGGACGATTTGTCGGGGAGAGTGCCTATGGCCTCCGCGGCGTCCGGGTTGTCGATCAGCGTCTGGAGTATCGACGCCGTCATCCGGAGCTCGGAGAACGTCTGCTCGAACAGGAGGTCGAGGCGGAGCGCCGTCGTCTCGATGTAGTTCTCGAGGTACTCGTCGTTCGCCCGAGCCAGCCCGCCGTAGACCTCGGCGCTGGCCTCCTGCTCCAGCCGCGTGACGTTGTAGAGGGCCGTGCCCGCGCTCGACGCAAGAGCGATGAGGACGCCGAACGACGCCACGAGCATGAACTTCGTACGGAAGCGCCCGGAGGACCTCTCGACGATCCACTGAACGATCGAAAACTTCTTGCGCTCCTTAGCTTCCATAGGTCGGCTCGCGGCGCCTCATCGGCCTCTCCAGTTCACTCACGCTATCGCATCAGCCGTTCTGGCTTGCGCCCGGAGCCGGCGAGTATCGGCCAGTTCGCGTACCCCTTGTCGCTGAGGATGGCAGAGACGTGGGCCCTGAGCCCGATGCCAATCTCCTCGAAGATCACCGGATCGGCGTTCGCCGAAGCAGCGACGTCGCCGCAGAACTTGATCCAGCTCTCCACGACCTTCGCGAAGTTGTTCGGGTCGGTGTTCATGTTGTTGATGTCGATGAGATCGCTGCGGATGTCCTCGAGCCCCGCGTTCGCGAGCAGCTCGCGGGTCCTCACGCCGATGTCGAAGTCCATCCCGACCATCCGGCTCAGCTCGAGGTACCGCCGGTACCCCATGCGGATGAGGTCCTGATCCGGATAGCCGGTCACGCACGCGAGCATCTCGTTCGTGATGTAGACGCGGCCGCCGGGCTTGCAGATCCGGCAGAGCTCCTTCATCAGCTGGTCCGGCATGTGGAAGACCTGGATGGCGAGCCGGCAGGACACGAAATCGAAGGAGTCGTCGGGGATGAGGAGCGCGGCGGCGTCGCCGTACTGATACTCGATGTTCTCGATCCCGAGGCTCCTCGCGTGCGCCTGGGCGTGCTTCAAGAACGCCCTGGAGTGGTCGACGGCCGTGACGTACTCCGGCTTGTACTCCGCGTTGAGCCGCACCGCGAAGTCCCCGAGCCCGCAGCCGATGTCGGCGACCTTCATGCCCGGCCGGAGGCCGTGCCGGTGGAGGAGCTTGCGCTCGTGGTTATAGACGATCTTCTCCTGGGTCCTGAGGACCCTGACGAAATCCTCGTCCTCGATCACGCTCTGGATCGGATAGAGCGCCTTGTCGTAGACCTCCACCGAGACGTTCGGATAGAGCTCCTCCATCACCTGGAACTTCCGCATCGCCCAGGGGATGACGCTCGAGATGATGAGGCGGATCTTGAGGTTGGGCCGCTCTTCCACGGCCCACCGGACGAACCGGTTGATCTCGAGGAAGGCGACGTTGTTCATGTACTTGAGGCGCTTGAAGTCGAGGGTGAGCTCGCCCGTCGCGTTCTTCGCGGCGGTCTCCAGCGTCCCTCGGATCGCCCGCATCTGGTCGCCCACGAACGGCCGGAGCATGCCGGCGAGGGCCACCTCCTGATCGTCCTGGTCGACCCGCATGTTGAAGGTCACCGATGAGCGCCATGACGGAAGGCTCCCCGATGAGGACGAGGGCGGGACGGCGTTCTCAGGGTAGATTGAAGCACTCATTTTCATCTACCTCAGTAAACGGCAGCTCGATGTTCAATGTCAGCGAGGTCCCGTTTTTGGGTTCAGTAAGGCTTAGCGTCGAACCGTAGACTACAGCGAGCTCTAGCAGACCTAGAGTCGTAACATCGTTGTCGGGCACGTCGTGCTCGAGCTGCTCTCGGTACCAGGCCATCGGATCTGGCTGGTTGAGCAGCTGGACGGCGTGCTTGTAGAACGCCACGTTCTCGCTGCTGGCGGGCACCTCGGCCGTCACGCTGATGCGACCGTTGTTCCTCTGGAAGGTGATGATGATGTCGCCCGACGGAGCGTGATTGCGATAAATGGCTTCAAGCAGCTCGTTGAAGAAGGTCGAGAGCAGCGTCGCGTAGCGCTCCGGGTCGTCCTCGTTTGCGCTCGCGTACCGCGCGAGGAAGTTCGCCATCTGATGGCAGTGGCTCCAGCGCTTGCTGAAGCCAGTGACCGAGAAGTTGGCTGAGATGATCATGCCGCTCGGCGCCATGACCGGCGGTGGTCGCAGCGTCGGGGCTACATCGGTCGGCTTCGAAACGGACATCAAGGCCTCGGGGTTGGTTTGCGAGAGGAGGCAGGACGCAGAGTACCTGGAGTCTGGGTGCCGCGTCGAGTGCGTCGCGCTCCCGCTCGAGGTCGCCATGGTGGACTCGGACGAGCACAGCGCTGACGAGGACTGCCTTGGAGGTGCCCGGATTGCCACAGGATCGAAACGATAATGTGGTACAGATCACATTTATTCGCTGCTGATATTCCGTGCAGGTAGAGAAAGGTACTCTTCGCGTGCGCCCGCTGAGGTCCGGACCGCGACGTGCGCTGTTGCTCGGGCGCGACGCCCGGTGGCCGGCCCGCGGCGCGGGCGCTCGCCGGCCGAATTGTCCACAGATCGGCGCGCGCGCGCCGTGCAGCGACGACGGAGAATTCGCCGCGCCGCGCGTCGCTTGCGGACCCTGGCAGGCGGCGCCTGCGACCATCGAAGCCCTCGAGAACACCTTCAAGGGAGGTAATCGAAAGCGCGTCGGTCCTGTCAACACTTTCATGCCGCGCCCGCCACTGCGGAGATCACTCATGGCGTGTGGTCGCGAGTCGCTACGGAACTGTGCGGAGCTCGGTGGGGCGACCTACCCAGTGCAGGCGGGCGCGGCGCGCGGGGGCGAGTGGCCCTCTCCGGCGGGTGATTTCACAGCGACGTACGCCTCGGGCGCGCGCTCCGGGCCCGGCGCCCGCGCGCGCGCGGGCGCCGGGCCCGCGCGAGCCGTGAGCTCGCTTGGCCCGCCAACTCGCTCTCTCCGCCTACGTCGCCGAGCGCTTGAGGCTGCGGTCGGGCGGGGCGTCGGGCGGGGCGTCGGCGAGGCGTCGCTCCGAGCGACGATTGCGCTTGACACGCGGCCGGGCGGCAGCGCCGGATTCGCGGCTGTCACCGCGGCGCGGCGCCGCGCCGCTCGATCGCGTCGAGCTCGTCCATCACGGCCTTCACCCGTGGATCCGCGGGGTCCACCGCGCGCGCCTTCTCGTACGCCGCGCGCGCTTCCTTCAGCTGGCCCGACTGCGCGAGCGCGTTGCCCAGGTTGATCCACGCGCTGCCGAGCTTGTCGTCGAGCCGCAGCGCCTCGCGGTAGAGCGCGGTCGCCTTGGGCAGGTCGCCGCGGAGGTGGTACGCATACCCGAGGTTCGATCGGTACGTGGCGCGCGCCGGGTCGCGGGCCACGGCCGCCTCGAGGTACGGCACGGCGCGCGCCGGATCGTTCGCGGCGAGCAGCGCCGTCCCGAGATCGTTTTGCAGCCGCGCGTCGGCCGGCGAGAGCCTCGCGGCGCGCTCGTAAGCGCGGATCGCGTCGGCCGTCTTCCCCGCCGCGAGCAGCGCCGTCCCGAGGTTCGCCTGCCGCTCGGCGTCGCCGGGGGCGAGCTCGGCGGATCGCGCGAGCTCGCGGACGGCGTCCTGCAGGTGGCCGAGCGCGAGGTGAGCGACGCCGAGCGCGGAGCGGGCCTCGGGGTCGCTCGGGGCGAGCTCCGCGGCCCGCGCGAGCTCGCCGAGCGCCGCGTCGGCGCGGCCGAGGACGAGGAGGGCGCGGCCGAGCTCGAGGTGCGCCGGCGCGTGCTCCGGATCGAGCTTCACCGCGCGCTTGAGCTCGGGAATCGCGGCGAGGAGCGTCTTGTCGCCCGGCGCCCCGTTGTAGTCGGAGGACACCCCCGCCCTGGCGATCGCCGCGCGCTGGGTCCCCACGATCGCCGCGGGGTCTCGCCTGTCGAGCAGCGCGGCCGCGCGATAGGCCCTCTCCGCCGCGGCGAAATCGCCGCTCGCGTAGGCGGCATCGCCCTCCTCGAGCTTCCTGTCCGCCGGCGTGCCGGTGCCGCGCGCGACGCGCGGAGGAGGGCTCGCCGGCGCGCCCTCGCTGGTGGACGGCGCGTCAAGCGGGACGCCCGAGCCGGTCGCCTGAGGCTCCGCCGCGCCCGCGGCCGCGCCGTTCGCCGCCGCCGCCGCCGCCCCGCTCGCCGCGGGAGGCGCGGCGGGCGCGGCGGGCGCGGGCGGCATCGCCGGCGGGGCGTGCGGGGCCGATCGCGCGGGCGCGTCGGCCGGCGCGCCCGCGCAGCCGGCGAGCGCGACGAGGACGGCGAGCCCGCGGATCGAGCCGCAGGAGCTCACAGCTTGTACGGGGTCATCGCGTGCTCCTTGCCGTCGTAGCGGAGCAGCACAGGCTTGTTATCCATCTTCGTCGCCACGCCGACCGGCCGCTTCCAGCAGCGGACGAGCGCCACGAGCGTCTCGCGCGCGTAGTCGGCGCGCAGGTCGAAGCCGCCGTGCACGTGCTCGAGCAGGAGCTCCCCGCGGTTGCCGTAGTTGGCGTCGACGACGCGGATGTAGGGATCGCCGAAGTTCGTGAGCTGGAAGAGGAGCTTCTCCTTCACCTCCTTGAACTCGCGGCTCTCGATCTCGAACCGGTCGTTCCGGCCGGAGAAGCCGAACGTGTACATCTTCTGGTCGATCACGAACTCCGGCGTCAGGAACTCGTCGATGAAGGTCACGTCGTTGTAGAGCGCGCGCACCTGGAAGATCTTCTCGCGGCCGAGGCCGAGCCGCATGTCCCAGGTGCGCTTCGCGTCGAGGTCGGTGCACTCCTCCCACTCGCGGCCGAAGCGCCCCTTGTTCCACCGATCCTCGATGTAGCGATAGAGCTCCACGCCGACCTTGTAGGGGTTGAACCGCCCCGGCGCCGTCGCCATGACGCCGGCGTTGTTCTCGGCGTAGTCGATGATCTCCGACGCATCGAGGACCTTCTCGGTCATCATCTTCGAGTGCCAGTACGAGGCCCAGCCCTCGTTCATGATCTTCGTCTGGCGCTGCGGCACGAAGTAGTAGGCCTCCTCGCGGATGATCTCGAGCACGTCGCGCTCCCACCGATCGAGCGGCGCGTGGTCGAGCAGGAACTTGAGCACGTCGCGCTCCGGGCGCTCCGGCACCTTGCGCTCCGGCTTCTTCTGCTCCTGCCGCTTCTTCTTCTGCGCCGCGAGGATCTCCTCCGGGTTGATGAAGGAGTCCATGTACTCCTTGGCCCGGAGCTTGTACGTGTCCATCGGCTCCTCCGAGGGATCCTCTTCCTCCTTGGGCGCCGGGCGGCCGGTGAACGGGGCCCACGGGTCGATGAGGTTCTCGAGCGAGAGGCAGTGGTCGACGAACGCCTCGACCTTGTTGATGCCGTGACGCTCGATGTGGCGCGACACGCGGGCGCCGTGGTTCGCCATCTTGTCGATCCACTTGCGGTCCGGGTCGTAGGAGTCGCTCCTGCGCACGGGGTCGAGGATCGGGCCGCGCTGGTCGAGGTCGGTGGACCGGAAGCAGAAGTTGTTCTTGAAGAAGTCGACGTGCCCGAACACGTGCGCCATCACGAGCTTCTGGTCGGTGAGCGAGTTGCCCTCGAGCAGGTAGGCGTACGAGGGGTTGTTGTTGATGACCATCTCGTAGATCTTCGAGAGGCCGTACTCGTAGCTCTTCGAGAGCTGCTCGTACTCCATGCCGAACCGCCAGTGCGGGTAGCGGCTCGGGAAGCCGCCGTACGCGGCGATCTCGTTCATCTGGTCGTACGTCAGCATCTCGAAGACGACAGGGAAGAAGTCGAGCCCGTAGTCCCTGGCGATCTTCTCGATGCGCTCCTTCTCGGTGCGCAGGTACCGGGGGAGCGCGGTGTTCAGCGCGAACTTGCTCATGCCGCCCTATTTCCCCTTCCCCAGGAAGTCCTTGATGCTGCCCACGATGGCGTCCTTGTCCCTGATCTCGCTCACCACGACGCGGTCGTCCTGCGAGAAGTGCTCCTTCAGATCCTTGATGAACTGGCCCGAGCCGTACGGGCTCTCGACCTGCCCGTAGGCGAACATGTTGACCCTCGGCAGGATCTGGGTCTTGAGCACGTCCACGCAGGAGAGGGTGTCGTCCATCGACCAGTTGTCGCCGTCGGAGAAGTGGAACGGATAGATGTTCCACTCGTCCGGCGGGTAGTCGTTGTCGATGATCTGAGAGCAGAGCTTGTAGGCGCTCGAGATCATCGTGCCGCCGGACTCGCGCGTGTGGAAGAACGTGTCCCGGTCGACCTCGCGGGCGATGGCGTCGTGGATGATGAAGCGCGACTCCAGGCCCTTGTACTGGCGCGTGAGCCACGCATCGAGCCAGAACGACTCGATGCGCACGATCTCCTTCTGCTCGTCGCCCATCGAGCCGGAGACGTCCATCATGTAGATGATGACCGCGTTCGCGACGGGCTCGGTGATCGTCTTCCACGAGCGGTACCGCTTGTCGTCCGGGATGGGGACGACGACCGGCGCCGTCGGGCGGAACGTCCCGCTCGAGATCATCCGCTTGAGCGCCTCGCGGTACGTCCGCTTGAAGTGGCGCAGCGACTCCGGGCCGACCCGGCGGATGCCCGAGTAGCGGTCGTGGGCGTTCGAGATCTTGCTCTTGCCCTTGTCCTGGATGTCGGGCAGCTCGAGCTCCTCGCCGAGGATGCCGGCGAGCTCCTCGAGCGTGACGTCGACCTCGAGGATGTGGTCGCCCTCGCCGCTGCCCGCCTGCCCCTGCCCGGGCTGCTTGTCGTCCGAGCCCCCCACGGGATCGCCGGGGTTGCCGTCGCCCTGCCCCACGCCGCCGCGCTGCTTGTCGCCGAAGCGGAAGCGCGGGATGTCGATCTGAGGAATCGGAATCGAGACGAGGTCCTTTCCCTTTCGCCCGATGAGCTCGCCCTGCGAGATGTACTTGCGCAGGTTCTCGCGGATGCGGCCGCGAACGATCTGACGGAAGCGCCCGTGATCCTGGTCGATCTTCAACGACACGCTGGCGAGTGTAGCATCGGAAGCGGCCCCGGGTCCGAACGTTCGGCGGGCCGCCGAGGTCTCCCGCGCCGTCGTCGTCCCATCCCCGACGGCCCCCTGCCCCGGCGTTCGCGCCCCCGCCGCTCCGGCCCCCCACCGCGCCCTCCTCGCACCCTCCCCCCACGGTTCCCCGCCGCTTTCCCCACCGTCACGCCCGCCCGTCGTGAACTGCGCCCGTGATAGCCTCGGGACCGTGCCTTCCCGAGCGCCGGTCCTTCTCTTTGTGGTCCTCATGGCGCTGGCCCTCGGCTGCGGCTCCCGCGAGCAGCTCGTCGGCCTGCCCGAGCTCGCGGACGCAGGGGGCGCCCCCGACGCACGGCCGGACGCGCCGGTGTGCCGGGAGGACGGGCTCCCCTGCGAGGGCGCGGCGGACTGCTGCAGCGCCGCGTGCGCGCGCGGGATCTGCGGCGGCGGCAGCTGCGCGCAGGACGGCGCGCCGTGCGCCGCCCCGGGCGACTGCTGCACCGGGGTGTGCACCGAGGGGCTCTGCGGCCAGGGCTGCTCGGTCGACGGGGCGCCGTGCCAGAGCGCGGCGCAGTGCTGTACCGGTGTCTGCACGGGCGGAGCGTGCGGGCAGGGCTGCTTCCCGAGCGGGAGCGCGTGCAGCTTCGCGGGGCAGTGCTGCTCGCTCCGCTGCGAGGAGGGCGCTTGCCGCGCGCCGTGCATCCCGAACGGCGCGCTCTGCGAGGGCGGCGACGCGTGCTGCAGCGGCGTCTGCCGCGGCGGCGCCTGCGGCCTCGCGTGCTCGCCCGACGGCTTCGGCTGCAACACGGGCGCGGACTGCTGTTCCGGGCGCTGCAACGCGGGCGTCTGCGGCGGCTGCAGCCCGGACGGGGAGATGTGCGGCTCGGCGGACGCGTGCTGCTCTGGCGTCTGTGACGAGGGCGTCTGCGGGGGCGTGTCCTGCTCGCACGGGCCCTGCGCGATCGGCGCGCCGCTCGCGGCGGAGTGCGGCGGCTGCGTGGCGGAGATCTGCCGGTTCGACTCGTTCTGCTGCGACGCCAGCTGGGACGAGATCTGCGTCCGCGAGGTGACCGGGCTCTGCGGGCTGACCTGCGGCGAATGCGCCGAAGACGGCAGCCGCTGCGCGTCCGACGCGGCGTGCTGCAGCGGCGCGTGCGAGGACGGCGTCTGCCGGACGCCGTGCACGCCGGAGGGCGGCGGGTGCGCGGCCGACGCCTCGTGCTGCAGCGGGAGCTGCTTCGAGGGCGCCTGCGTCGGCTGCCTGCCGAACGGGGCGAGCTGCGGCTCGGCGGAGAGCTGCTGCAGCGGCGCCTGCGACCCGGCCCTCGGGTGCGTGACCGAGTGCAGGCCCGACGGGCGGCCCTGCGCGGACTCGAGCGAGTGCTGCAACGACAACTGCCAGAACGGCCTCTGCGGCGGGCCCGCCTGCCCGTCGGACGGGACCGAGTGCGGGAGCTGCGTGGCCGAGGGCTGCTGCGCGCAGCTCAACCAGTGCCTCGCCAGCGCCGCGTGCGCCGAGGACGTGGCGTGCTTCTTCGGCTGCCTCGACGCGGGGAACGACTCCGCGGTCTGCGGGTTCGAGTGCATGAACAGCCCGGAGACGTTCCGGCTGCTGCTCTGCGTGGGCAGGAGCTGCGGCGGCGGCACCTGCTTCTGACGCGGCGATGCGCGGGGCGATCGTGCGGGGCGCGTTGGGAAGGGTGTCCGCGCTGGCGTGGGGCACGGCGGTCGCCGCGCGGCTCGCGGCGCACGTCATCGCCGCGCGGCTCGCGGCGCACGTCGTCGCCGCGCGGCTCGCGGCGCACGTCGTCGCCGCGCGGCTCGCGGCGCGGCTCGCGGCGCACGTCGTCGCCGCGCTGCTCGTGACGTCCCTCGTCGCCGCGCCCGTCGCCGAGGCCGCGCCGCGCGATCTCGCGGTGGTCGGCCTGCTCGCCGATCTCGAGAAGATGGTCGAGGTGCAGCAGTCGCTCGGCTGGACGATCGACCGGTACGAGATCGACGAGATCATGTCGCCGGCGCTGATGAGCGTGTGCTCGGCGACGGCGGAGACGCGCGCCGCCGCGCTCGCGGCGCTCGACCTCCGGATCGTCGAGCTCGGCGGTCCCGTCGAGGAGGCGTTCCGGCGCCGCAGAGAAGACCTCGACGAGGTCGCGGATCTCCTGTTCGCCACGCGGGTGCGCGCGCTCCTCGCCGAGGCGATGCGCCGCGCGCTCGGCGCCAGCGATGCGCCGGCCGAGTGCCCGTTCTGGCTCCGCCCCTCGCCGGCCTTCCGGGGGCGCGAGACCGACGCTTACCGGACCACGCTCAACGTGGAGGGGGGCGGCATCGCGGTCCTCGAGGGCGCCGGCGGCAGGGTCCTCCCCGGCGCCGGTGGCTCGGCGCGGCTGCTGCTCGGCCGCGGGATCGACGAGCGCTGGACGTTCCTGGCCGGCGGCGAGTTCGGCGGCACGGCGCAGTTCGAGCAGACCGAGACGAAGACCCGCTTCCCCATCAGCTTCGTCGCCGCGCTGCCGATGGTGCTGCGGTACCACGCCCGCACCTGGCACTACGAAGGCGAGCTCGCGTCGCTCGCGTACTTCACCCAGGACGACCTCCGCGTGAGCCCGGGGCTGCGCGCCGGCGCGCTGGTCGGCGTCTCCTCCCTGCGGATGCGGGGCATCATGCCGTGGGCCGGCCTCGGCATCGCGGTCGAGCACGTGCTCGAGACCCACCGGCGCCCCGCCCAGTGGAACCTCAAGGGCGGCGCCCGCGTCGGCTTCGACTGGGATTTCTGAGCGCTTCCGAGCGGGTTTGCGGCGCCGATCTGCCGCGGGCCTGACGCGCAATAGGCGCCTCCGCCGGGGTGGGCTACAGCAGATCCTGATTTCGATTCCGGTCCTTCCCGCCGACTTTCCGACCGGGAAAGAGGAAAGGCTGTGGCACCATGAGGCCACGAGCGAGCTCATGTCGAGAGAGCTCGGGGGAGGGCTCTATGCCGAGAGGCGAGACAGCAAAGGATACGTCCAAGCAGAGAAAGCGGGTCGGGAGCGGCGAGCGCGAGCAGCCTTCGCCTGCGACGTCCCAGGGCGAGGCCGGTCGGACGGCGTCGGGCAGGCGGACCAGGGCCGCGGCCGGCGGCGCGAGGAAGGCCGCGAGCCCGACCCGGCGCGCGACCCAGGCCAGGAAGGGGTCGCGCAAGGCGGGAGCAGGCGCCGCCGCGCGGCCGGGCACGGCGCGGAGCACCTCGGCGGGGGCGAAGGCCGGGCCGAAGCAGCGGGCGGGCAGCGCGGCGAGGAAGACGGCCGCCGGCCAGACGAGCCGGCCGCGGAGCGCCGCCGCGAAGAAGGCGGCCACGACGCGGAAGCGGGCCGCCGCCGGCGGTACGGCGGGGCGCGGCCGGGGCGCGACCGGGCCGGCGGCGGCCGGCGGGCAGAAGACGGCGCGCAAGGCGGCAGGCGCCAAGCGGGCGGCGCCGCAGCGTGGCGGCGCGGCGAGGCAGACGCCGTCCGCCGGGCGCGGTGGCGCGCGGCGCACGAGGGCGGCGCAGCCGCGCGCGCAGCGGGCCGGCCAGAAGCGCGCGACCGCCGGAAGGCGGACCCAGGCCAGCTGAGCCTCGACGCCGGGCGCGCCGCTCGCCGCGGAGCGCCCGCCCGCGTTGTTCCCATCCACAGCGATGCCTGCCCGGGGCTGCCCATAGCGGCCCTGGCCGAGCCCTGCCGACCGGCAGGATGCCAATCCGAGCGAATCCCGCCCAGCGCTGTCGCTCTCGGAGCGGTGTCCGCCCCGGCGCTGCCGCGCAGCCGTTCCCACGCAGGGGTTGCCACCCCCGAGGGGCGGTGCCCGCCCAGGCTGCCGCATCCCGGCGGAGCAGGGCTGCCCCATCCCGGCGGAGCAGGGCTGCCCCATCCCGGCGGAGCAGGGCTGCCCCATCCCGCGGTGCCGATCAGGACTGCGACGACGCCGGATCGCCGACCATGAGGACGACCCAGGTGGCGGTCAGGAAGTGGTACGACGTCCCGCCGAGGCCCGGGAGGGTCGCCTCGCCCCGCGCGCGCCTCGCGCAGAGCGGACAGCCCACGTCCCCGCGCCGGCCGATGAGGTACCGGCGCGAGGACGGCGGCACGGACGCAGGACAGACCTGAACTTCATCGTCCTCCATCGCTCCGCACATACCCCCCATCTCGCTCTGCGGCGGAAGCGCCTCCGTGCGCCCGATGCCGTGCGCTGCCCCGATCGATCGCGGCGCGCGGCCGCCCTCGCGAGGCCTGCGCTCGATGGTCCGACCTGCAGCCGCTGGCGTAGGGCGATGCTGGACCATCGTAGGAATGCTCCTTCGGGCGAGCCGAAAACCAGCGACCCAGGCTCGGATGTGGCGCCGCACTGCGGCCGAGATTCATCCTAGCAGGATCCCCGGACCATGCATGGATGACATTCCGTAGATGCGTGGTGCTTCCCACCGCGACAGCCTCTTGTCTCTGCTGTCGTTCTCCTTGCCGTCTTTCTCTGCTCAATCGATGTCGCTGCGCGGCGCGGGGAGCGGAGCGGCGGAGTGACTCGCAGCGTGGGCCGCTGACCGCTCGCGCGCAATGCGAAGACCGACGCGACGAGGCGCGCGGGCGTCGCGCGTCAGCGGCGGAGCGCAGCAGGAGGCTCCGGAGGGGCGCTGCGGCGAGCCCCGAGGACATGCCGACGCTCGGCGGCGCGCGCGGCGCGCGCGGCGGCGCGCGACCGACCCCCGCGCGCGGACGAGCATCGTTTGCGGGCAGCTCGGGAGGGATACGACGCTCGTCAGGAGAACGCCGATGTCCGGCGCTCGGCCCCGGCAGAGGGCTCCGGGGCTGCGCGGCGAGCGATAGCGGGCGGGCGGGGTCGGCCGGAGCGCGTCAGTGGGGGACGGGGACCTGCGGCACCTCGTCGTCGGGCACGATGCAGGACGACAGGTCGAACAGCATGAAGAGCAGCGCCTTCTCCTGCGGGGTCAGCTCGTCCGTGGAACACCCCTCCGGGAAGGGCGGGCCCGTGACGTCTCCCGCGGAGACATGGATGTCTGTGAACACCAGGCGTCCGCACTGTTGATCTTCGTCGACGCCGATGGGCGTGTTGAACGTGAAGTACTGGACCCCCGCCGGCTCGGGCTCGTTGTAATAGATCCACCGGGTCGAGATGCCGTCGCCCACGTCGTTCACCGTGTGCTGCGCCCCGTTGATCACGATCTCGCCGGGCACGGTCGAGGCCCCGACGTTGACGAGCCAGTCCGCCAGGGCCTGCCCCTTCGGAAGCGTGGTGTCCACGAGCGCCGTGAGGGGGCTCACCGGGTCCTCGTTGAAGTTGTCCCACACCGCCGTGTCCGGGAACGGAGCCGGCCCGCGCTTCAGCCAGTAGTTGTGCCAGTGGGAGGCGAACACGCGCCCGCCGAGCGAGGTGTAATCGAACAAGGCCTGGCGCGCCGTCTCCGGCTTGTCCGCGGCGTAGGGATCGCCCTCGCAGGCGAGGATCACCATGTCGTACTGGCGCAGGGTGTCGACGGTCCCCCAGAGGCTCGTGGCCGACGTGAACTCCACGCCTTGATTGAGGCCGTCCGCAAACTGCGTCGTCACGGGGTGCCCCGCGTCGCCGCGGCCGGCGAACAGGTGGACCCGCCCCGTCCCGGTCTCCGGCGTGAACTCGCTCTCGTCGATCCCGAGCTTGTGCAGCAGGCACTCGAGCGGATCGGCGCCGCCGGTCGTGAGGGCGATCTTGGGGATGTGCCCCTCCGCCTTGTTGCGCGGCAGCCGGATGGTCCCCGCCTCGGTCGCGGTGTCCTTGCATTTCTCGACCGCTGGGAGCGTGATCTCGCGCCGCCACTTGCCCACCTGGACGACGAGCGGGATGTCCTCGCCGACCGGCACGTCCTCCAGGACGAAGCTCCCTTTCGTATCGGTCAGCGCCGTCACGATGGGCGAGCCCGAGAGCGTCGCGCTGCATTGATCGCAGGTCGCGCCGTCGGTGAGGGGGTCGAGCGGCTCGTTGGGAACGTAGACAATCACGTTATAGAGGGGCAGTTTGCCCGAAGGGTCGTAGACGGTGCCGCTCACCGTGGTCTTCGCCCCGTTCTCGCATTGGACCTGCTGGCACTCGAGGCCCTCGCACGAGCCGTTCCCTCCCAGTCCCAGGCCGCCCCCGCCGACATTCGCCGGAAAGCCGCCGAAGCCCGTGCCGATCCCGCCGCCGTCCCCGCCCGCGCCGCCAGGCCCCGCGCCGCCGGACGCCGGGGGCGCCGTGCCTCCCGTATCGCCGCAGGAGCAGCCGGAGACAACGCCCGGCGCTACAGCGATCGCAGCCATCAAGACTCCCGCCCTGCCCGACCAAGTCAACATTTCGAGCCTCCCGGGCGATGCGAGCAAAGGTACCCTGCTACCGCCCAGTCTCTATCGTAGGCCAGAGCGTAGAAATCGGGAAGTATGTCCAGCGAAGAGCAGGAATGAAGCGATAGTAGATTAAGGTAAGCCCTGATACCCCTGACTACCGACTCCGCGCAGGACGCGCACATCGCGGCGTGGGACAGATCGAACAGCGGATCTCCGCGCCTGCGACATGGTGGGCGACCGGATGCCGCGGAGGATCGACGCGTGGGTCTTTGGGAGGGGGCGCGCCGCCAAAGCGGCTGCGCGCGACCGCGCCGCGAGCGACGGCGCCGCCGCGCAGAGGCCGCGCGCGGGCGGCCCTCTCGGTCCGCTCGACCGGAGCGCCGGTTATTGCGGATCGACCCGCGTCAGCCCGAACCAGAGCACGACGTGCCACCGCTCGTGCCACTGCAGCAGCACCGGCCCGATCGCGAGCCCGGGCGACGGGGTCCGCAGCTCGTCCTTGAGCGCGCTCACGGGCCAGGGATTGCCGAACGCCTTCTCGCCGTAGGTCAGCGCGAGCGTCGGCCCGCCGTCGAGCTCCGAGGGCACGAGCTGCGCCTTGAAGCGGCACACCTTGCTGCCGCGGACCCGGTTCGTGCCGGAGTTGCCCCCGTGGTCGAACTCGTTCCCTTTCCAGGGCATCCAGTCCGACGCGAGCGCCCTGATCAGCGGGCGCACGGCCAGGTGAACCCCGGCGGTCGGCTGCAGGGAGAGCAGGCGGCCTCGCGGCGCGTCGCCGAGCTCGGCCGGATCCGCCGGCTTCCCCGCCCTGTAGATCTGCCGGAGCGCGTCGGGGTGCGCGCCGATGAGGCTGTCGAGGGAGGACACCTGGGTGATGAGGCGGCGCCCGGCCGCCGCGCCTGCGTTCTGCTCGCTCTGGGTGTTCATCGGGCCGCCTGGCATTCCACCGCGCCCGTCGAGGGTCAACGGCAACCGTCAGCGCGTCAGCGCGCCTCGTCGCCGCTCGCCTCGTCGCGGCTCCCCTCGTCGCCGCTCGCCTCGCCGCCGCTCGCCTCGCCGCCGCTCGCCGCGCCGCCGCTCGCCGCGCTCGCCGCCGCGCCGCGCGCGACGATGGCCTCGTACACGCGGCGGACGCGCTCGGTGATGGCGCCGTAGCGCGCGAGCAGCTCCTTCGCGGCCTCGCCCCCGGTGCGGCCCCGGATGCCCGTCCGCCGCGCGAGGAGCGGGACCCCGGGCGCGTTCTCCTGGAGCAGCTGCGAGGCGTCCGCGTGCACGATGCGGATCCGCTGCTCCAGCTTGCGCAGGAACGCGTGGCCGTCCCGGAAGATCTCGGCGTGCGCGGCCGCGAGGTATCCGGCCGAGGCGAGCGCGTCGATCGCGGCGAGCGTCTCGGAGGTCCGGACGCGCGGATCGGCGCCGTGGCGGATCTGCAGGAGCTGCACCGCGAACTCGATGTCCGCGAGGCCGCCCCGCCCGAGCTTGAAGTCGCGGCGGCCGCGGCGCTCGTGCGACAGCTCGCGCTCCATGCGCATCCGGAGCCGGTGGATCTCCTCGGCCATCCGATCGAAGTCGTCCGCCTGGAGGTACGCGGCCTCGTGCGCGATCGCGATCGCCTCCGCCCCGAGCGCCGGATCGCCGGCCGACGCGCGCGCCCGGATCAGCGCGAGCCGCTCCCAGATCGCCGCGCGCATGTGCCGCGCCCCGGGCGACGATTCCGGCTCCGCGGGCGCCTGGGCCGCCCCGTCCGCGCGGCGGATGCCGTGGTAGCGCGCGAACGCGTCGAGGGACGTGACGAGCAGCCCCTGGCTGCCCGACGGGCGCAGCCGCGTGTCGAGCTCGTACCCCGGGCCCGCCGCGTGCGACATCGAGATGAGCCGGATGATCTGCCGCGCGCGCCGCGCGTAGTAGGTGCCGGGGTCCGAGCCGGGCCCCTGATCGCCGGACGGCGCGCACGTCGGATCGAACAGGAAGAAGACGTCGAGATCCGAGCCGTAGCCGATCTCGCGCCCGCCGAGCTTGCCCATCGCGATCACGGCGAGCCCCCGCACCGGCTCCCCGGGCGGCGTCCCCAGCGCGAAGCGCGTCGCGGCCTCGAGCGACGCGTCGGCCAGGTCCGAGAGCGCGAGCGTCGCCTCGCGCGTGCCGACCTCGCCGCTCAGATCGGCGAGGCCGACCTCGATGGTGACGCGCGCCTTCGCGCGCCGGAGCGCGGCGATGAGCGCCTCCTCCGGATCTTCGTCCGGCGCGGCCTCGCTGAGGCTCTCCTCGATCGTGTGCCTGATCACGCCGGCGCTCGGCGCGCCGCGCGCGAGCAGCACGACGTCGACGAGCTCGGGGTACCTGACCATCGCGTCGCCGATGAACGCGCTCGACCCGAGCGCCTCGACCAGCCGACGGAGCGCGCGCGGGTCGTCGCCGAGCATGCGCGCGTAGACGGCGGAGTGCCTGATGCGGGAGAAGCACAGCCGGAGGAAGCGCGCGGCCTGCTCCGGATCGGCGGCGTCGATGACCGCGGCGAGCAGCGTCTCCGCCAGCGACGACGACGCCTCGCGGCTGCGCGCGCCGAGCAGGCCGTCGGGGTGGCGCGAGAGCTCGTAGAGGTCGTCGGCGACGTCGCGGAACCGCGCGGTCAGCGAGGCGCTCGCGCCCGGCTCCGGGGGCGCGCCGGCGGCCGGCGCGGCGAGCTCGGCGGCCTCCGGCTCTCCCCCGGCGCCGCCGAGGACGAGCACCGCGTGCTTCGCGAGCGCGTCGGCGAAGGCGTCGCGATCGCCGCGGTCGAGCGCGGCCATCGCCTCGATCCACCGCGACGGCCTGGTGCTCCCCTTCGGCAGGAGCGACAGGAGCCGGGCCTTGATCCGGCTCCGGCGCTGCTCGGTGTCGGCGAGGAACGCCGCGGCGTCCTCGAAGCGCAGCGTCCGGGCGAGGCGCTCCATCTCCGCCTCGCTGTCGGGGAGCAGGTGCGTCTGCACGCCGGTCGCCGACTGGACGGCGTGCTCCGCGCGCCGGAGCGCGAGGTACCCCTCCACGAGCTCCCGCCCTTCCCGGTCGGTCACGTACCCGAGCGCGCGCAGGCGCCGCAGGCCGTCGAGCATGCCCTGCGCGCGCGCCCGCGGCTCGCGCCCTCCCCAGATGAGCTGCAGGGCTTGCACGAAGAACTCCGCCTCGCGGATCCCGCCGGGGCCGAGCTTCAGGTCGCGCGACGCGTCGTGCGAGAGCTCCGCGCGGGCGCGCTCGACGAGCTCGATCATGTCGACGGCGAGCTGCGGATCGACCCGGCGCCGCCACACGAACGGGCCGAGCACGCCGAGCGCCTCGGCGCCGAAGTCGAGATCGCCGGCGATCTCGCGGGCGCGGAGCAGCGCGGCGCGCTCCCAGAGCCGGCCGAACGACTCGTAGTAGCGCTCGGCGGCGGCCAGCGAGTTGACGAGCGGGCCGCTCCGCCCCTCGGGGCGGAGCCGGAGATCCACGCGCCACACGAACCCGTCCTCCGTGACCTCCTCGAGCGTCGCCGTGAGCCGGCGCGCGACGCGGGTCCAGAAGTCGTGCAGGGTGACCGACACGGCGCGGTCGCCGGAGGGGCCCACCTGCCCTTCGTCGGTGTCGTAGAGGTAGATCAGGTCCACGTCGGAGCCCGCGTTGAGCTCCTCGCCGCCGAGCTTCCCCATGCCTAGGACGACGAACTTCGACCGCGCGCCGGTCGCGGTGCGCGGCTCGCCGAACCGCGCGGTCACGGCCGAGATCGCCTCGGCGAGCGCGACCTCGATCGTGGCCTCGGCGAGGGCGGTGAGCTCGCGCGCCGTGACGTCGATGTCCGCGCCCCCCGCCGACGGCGGGAGCAGCTCGCGCAGCGCGATGCGGATCCGCTCCTCGCGCGCCACGCGCCGGAGCTCCCGCCGCACGCGATCGGCGTCGGAGACGTCGCCGACGCGGCCGCGGATCCGCGACAGGTACGTGGCGCGATCGCGGGCCGTCTGGTGCCCCTCCGCCGCGAGCCGCTCCGCGATGTCCGGATTTGCCTCGATGGTCGCGCCGATCGCGGGGTAGGCGGCCGTGAGGAGCGCCGCGATGGCGAAGGCCATCGTCCCCGGCGGCAAGCGGGGCGACAGCCGCGCAGCGCGTTCCTTCACGCGTTGCTCGTCGATCGCGTTCGCGATCTCCAGGAGCCTCGAGACCTGTTGCATGGCGGGAGGCTAGCAAGACCCTGGCGTCGCGAACGCCGGTTCCGCAGCGCCCGACCGCCAGTTTATCGCCCGGAGCCTTCACCTCGCGCCTTGGCGACGTCGCCCTCCGATCCTATGCTCGCCGGGTGCGATTGCTCTGCGTCTCGGATATCCACGGCCACGCCGACGCGCTCGCGGCGGTCCTGGCCACCGCGGAGCGCCGAGGCTACACCCAGCTCCTGGTCGCCGGAGATCTCTGCTTTCCCGGCCCGAAGCCGCTCGAGACGTGGCGCCGGCTGACACAGGCCAAGGCGGTTTGCGTACAGGGCGTATCGGATCGCGCCCTGGCGACGCTGGACATCGAGAAGGTCAGGCCACGGAGCGAGCACGAGCGGGCGCGGCTCGATCGCCTGGCCCAGACGCGCACCGAGCTCGGCGAGCTGATCCTGGCCCGGCTGGCGCGTCTCGCCCCGACGTACCGGCTGCCGCTCGAGGACGGCGGCGAGCTCGTCCTGGTCCACGGCTCCCCTGCGGACCCGCTGGAGCCGATCTCGCACGACATGACGGACGAGGAGGTGCTCTCGCTCCTCGGCGACGACCCGGCGGATGTCGTGATCTGTGGTGGCTCCCACGTCCCGTTCGACCGGATGGTGGGGGGCGTGCGCATCATCAACGTCGGCTCGGTGGGAGAGGCGCCGTGCTCGATGCGGGGCGAGGTCGACCGGGTGCGCGTCGGTGGGCGCCCTGCCAGCGAGCTTGTGCGCAGCGGGCCTGTCTCCTACGGGGCGGGGCACGCCGACGCGACGTTCATCGAGCTCCGGGCGGGCGAGCTCTGGGTCGAGCAGGTCGTGGTGCCGCTCGGTAGGGCGGCCTGAGCGCGCCGGGGCGCAGGAGCGACGGGCGCGCCCAGAGCGACCCGAGCGCCCCGGAGCCACGCGACACCGCGCGAGGCACGCGCGGCGCTCGTCACGCATCGTACCAGGCGAGGAACAGCGCGCGCGCCATGCCCTCCCGCTTGAACCTATATCAAGGATTTAGGATCATCCTCGGGGAGCATGGGCAGCTACTCCCCCGACGATGATTTCGAGGCCACGCGGGTGGCCAACGTTGGGGAACTCCAGAAGGAGCTCCCGGCGCGCTCGCCGAAGGATCGCGCCTACCTCATCGTGCTCGCCGGCTCGAACGTCGGCGAGATGTACCGGGTCGAGGGCGCCGAGATCGTGATCGGCAGGGCCTCCGGGACGACGATCCGGCTGAACGACGACGGCATCTCGCGGCGCCACGCCCGCCTGCTCCAGATGGACAGCCAGGTGCTGATCGAGGATCTCAACAGCTCCAACGGGACGCTGGTGAACGGCGAGCAGGTGACGCGCGTCGCCCTGCACGACGGCGACAAGATCCGCCTGGGCTCGACGACGATCCTCAAGTTCACCTACCACGACCACCTGGACGAGTCGTTTCAGCAGCAGATGTACGACGCCGCGCTGCGCGACGCGCTCACGAAGGCGTTCAACAAGAAGTATTTCCTGGATCGGCTCGAGACCGAGGTCTCCTATGCCCGGCGGCACAGCGCGCACCTGTCGCTGCTCATGTTCGACGTCGATCACTTCAAGCGGATCAACGACACGTTCGGGCACCTCGCCGGCGACTACGTCCTTGCGCGGATCGCCAAGATCGCGAGCAACACGGTGCGGACCGAGGACGTGTTCGCGCGCTACGGCGGCGAGGAGTTCGGCATCCTGTGCCGCGGCGTGGCGCTCGAGAACGCGGGCATCCTCGGCGAGCGGCTGCGCCTGCTCATCGAGGGGTCGGTCTTCGAGCACGAGGGCGTCCGCGTGCCGACGACGATCAGCGTCGGCGTGGCGGCGCACCCCGTGGTCCCGGTGCAGACCGGGCTCCAGCTCATCGCGGCGGCCGACGAGGCGCTCTACGAGGCGAAGCGCACCGGCCGCAACCGCGTGCTCCTGAAGTTCGGCCCGAAGCCGTAGGCCCGGCGAGGGGCGCGCGGCAGGTCAGCCGGCGCAGCCCCGAGCGGACGCCGTGGCAGCCGCGCCTCGGCGGCCACGCGCGAGCGCCGCGGCAGCCGTGCGTCCGCGAGCGCGCGTCGCGGCACCGGCGCGCGGCGCCGCCCCCGCGCCTCAGTCGATCTTGAGGAGCTCCTTGACCTTGGCGATGACCTGCGGCGCCTGGATGGGCTTGGTGATGTACGCGTTCGCGCCGAGCTGCAGCGCGCGCTGGCGATCCTCCTGCGACCCCTCGGTGGTGATGATGATGATCGGGGTGTCCTTGTGGACCGGATCGGTGCGCACGCGCTTCACGAGCTTGAGCCCGTCCATGATGGGCATGTTGATGTCGGTGATGATCACGTCGTACTTGGTCGAGGCGAGCTTGCGGAGACCGTCGACGCCATCATCCGCCTCGGTGACGCGGAGGTTCTTCACGCGCGCAAGCGCGAAGACCAAGAGCTGCCGCATCATGGGCGAGTCTTCAACGATCAGACACGAGTACTCGGCCATGATCAGTCCTCCAGGTCCAGGAATGCCTGGACGCCGGGCACCTTCCGGCCGGCGTCGGTGAAGAGCCGCGCGTTGATGAGGGCGGGGGCGGCCTGGGCCCCGAGGAGCTTGAAGAGCTCGGTGTCCACGTTCACGAACTCCGTCTTTTGCGGGAGCGTGCTGAAGATCGCGATGACACCCACGGTGCGCCCGTTGAAGTCGAGCGGGATCACTGCCGCCGGATCCTCGATGCTCCCCTTGGAGACGTCCTTGGTCTCGTCGAAGAAGATTTCCCCCTTCGAGAATGCCTGGCCGACGACGCCTTCGGTCACCGGCATGCGCGCGATCTCCTCGACGGCGACGCCTTCGCTCGCGATCGCGACGAGCTCCTTACCATCAGGAGACGCCAGGTACACGGAGAAGGCGCCCGCCCCGAGGAACTGCGCCAGGAGCTCCTTCAGGTTGCGGAGGACATGGCGCACGTTGCGCGCTGCGTGCAGCTGCGAGAGCGCGACGTACAGGTTCGCCAGGTTCGCGAGCTCGCCCTCCGCCTCCGAGTAGCGGCTGTTGAAGCGGTCTGACGCCGCCACCATCCGCACCGACTGCGTCACGAGATCGCGCTTCTCCTGCTCGAGCTCCTCGATCTTGCGGAGCAGGTCGCGGATGGCCGAGTCGCTCGCGAGGTGCGCGCGCAGCTTGCCGTTCTCCGATTCGAGCTCGGTGATCTTGTCACGAAGGCGCTCGTTCTCGCGGAGGAGCTCCTCGGTCAGCTGCGCCCCCTTGCGGAAGAACTGCTGAATGAAGGCATCACGCTCCTTCTTCAGGTCCTCGGGGGGACGATCGCTCGGACGCCCTTTTTTCTCCGTCATTTTATCCCGGGGTTCTCCAGAGCTTCGGACCGTATCATGCGGGGCTGACCGGACGGAAGCGTCGAGCGCGGGCCGCCGGCGACGCCCGGATCCGCCCCCGTCTCCCAGGGGGCGACCGCTGCGGCCGCCATCGATGACGTCGGCTCGGGCGCGCTCGCCCTACCTCGGAGACCGGACCCCCGCCCGCCCGGCCCGCCCACCCCCGCCTCCACGACTACGCCTTCTCCATCTGCTTCAGCAACTTGGTCCACTGGCGCAGCTCCCGGCCGAGCAGCACAGGCGTCTTCCGGAGCGACGCGATGTCGCGCGCCCCGACGAGCAGCATGACCGCCCGGAGCTCCGCCTCGATGTTCTCCAGGTACCGCACCGCGGCCTCCCGTCCCCCCGAGACGAAGGCCTGGAGCACCGGACGCGCGATCCCAGCCGCATGCGCGCCGAGCGCGACCGCCCGCGCGATGTCAAGGCCGCTGGTGATGCCCCCGGTCGCGATGATCGTCTTGAAGCGGGGACGGATGGTGCGGGCGATAAGCACCGAGGCGGCCGTCGGGACGCCCCACTCGCGCAGGGCCTGCCCGAGGGAGCGGGCGGCGCCGCTGGCGCGCTCCGTCTCGACCGCGACCCACGACGTGCCCCCGGCGCCGGAGACGTCGATGTTCCGGACGCCGGCCCGGATCAACCGGTAGGCGGTCCCCGGGCCGATCCCGCAGCCGGTCTCCTTGGCGACGACCGGCACGCTGAGGCCGTTCGCCAGCCGGCTCATCGCCTCCAGGGCGCCGGCGAAATCGCGGTCGCCGCCCGGCTGGACCAGCTCCATCGCGGGGTTCATGTGGATGCAGAGCGCGTCGGCGCCGACCTGCGCCACGAGCTCGGCGACCGCCTCGGTCGACAGCGACCGCGCCTGCACGGCGCCGATGTTCCCGAGGACGAGGGTCGTCGGGGCGCGCTCGCGGACCTCGTACGAGGCGGAGGCGTCGCCGTTGAGCATCGCCCGCTGGCTCCCGAGGCCGAAGCCGTACCCGCGCTCCTCGGCGATCTGCGACAGCTCCCGGTTGATCGCCTGCGCGCGCTCGGTCCCGCCGGTCATGGCCGCGATGAGGAGCGGCGCGCGGAGCCGCTTGCCGAGCAGCAGCACCGAGGTGTCGATCGCGTCGAGGGAGAGCTCTGGCAGCGCGTCGTGGATCAGCTCGACCTGCTCGAGGAGCGTGGTCTTGGCCCGAAACCCGACATCCCCCGTCGCGCAGAGCTCGATGTGGTCCGCTTTCCTCTCGGAGATGTCCTTCGCCTCTTCCGTCATGGGAGCACAACTTTACGCGGTCGCTGACCGCCGTCGAAAAGGAAGTGGCATGGACAAAAAATCGACAAAAATCGCGTCTGGAGCTTCGCACCGGCGCAGGCCGCGGGCGCCGGCCCCCGCCCCTGTTGCAGCGACCGCGCGACCGGCGCCCGGCCGTGGCATAAAGTAGCCGTATGGACCTCCCGGACGAATCGCAAATCCGCTGGATCCTTCGCACATCCTCCACGCTCCTCCAGCACGGCGCCGAGCCGGTGCGCGGGCTGGTGCAGCCGACGGCCGAGTTCTTCCCCGACCCCTACGACGGCTCGCCGAAGACGGTGGCCGCCCTGATGCTGCGGGTGCAAGAGCACGCGGGGCTCCAGGATCTGCCGGTGGAGCTGGCGGTGGTCACGCCGGAGGGGCAGGCGAGCACCGTGAGCTGCTCGAGCGGCGCGTGCGGCGGGATGGCGCTCGACACGAAGCTCGAGCGGGTCGCCCGGCGCGACGACGGCGGCTACCGGGTCGCCCTCTCCGCGGGCGAGCTCCGCAACCCGACGGTGCTCACCACGGCGTTCGTGCGCGCCGTGTCGTTCATGTTCCTGAGCGAGGCCGGCGCCTTCGAGGCGCTCGTGCCGCCGGACCGCGATCCCGCCGTGGATCTCGCCGCCGTGCTGCTCGGCTTCGGCGTCCTCGTGACGAACGGCTCGTACCTGTACGCGAAGGGCTGCGGCGGCGTGCAGGTGCACTCGGCGACGAAGATGCCGGTCGACGAGCTCGCGCTCGCGCTCGCCGTCTACTGCCGGATGCACGAGGTGCCCGACCGGACCGCCGCGCGGCACCTCGACGTGACGCCGCGCGCCCACTTCGACGAGTCGGCGGTCTGGGCGAGCTCCAACATCGCGCTCGTCCGCATGCTGCGCGCCGCCCCGGATCGGATCGCCGCGGACGACTACGCGATCGGCGAGTCGAGGAGCTGGCTGGCCCGCGCGCTCGGCCTCGGCAAGCGCCGGCCGGCGCGGACGGCCGAGGACGAGCTGCGCGAGCTCGAGCGAGAGCTCGCGCCGGCGGCCGGCGCGGCGAAGCCGCGATCGTTGGATGAGGGCAAGGCGAAGAAGCTTGCGGAGATCCGTGCTCTCGTGGACGAGAGCCTAGGGAGCTGAATGAGCGTACGACTCTGGGACAAAGGGGGCGCGACCGACGCCCAAATGCTGCGGTACACCTCGCGCGACGACTGGCAGCTCGACCAGCGCCTGCTCGCCTACGACCTGCGGGCCACGATCGCGCACGTCCGCGGGCTCGCGCGGATCGGCGTGCTCAGCGAGGCGGAGCGCGACGCGCTCGTCCGCGAGCTCGAGGTGCTGACGGCGCAGAACGAGGCCGGCGAGCTGCGGCTCACCGAGGACGACGAGGACGGCCACAGCGCGATCGAGGCGGCGCTGGTGGCCCGCATCGGCGACGCGGGCAAGAAGGTGCACACCGGCCGGAGCCGCAACGACCAGGTGCTCGTCGCGATGCGCCTCTACGAGCGCGACGCCCTGGACGAGCTCGCCGAGCACGCGACGGCCGGCGCCCGCGCGCTGCTCGATCTCGCCCGGCGCGAGGCGGACACGCCGATGCCCGGCTACACGCACCTGCAGCGGGCGGTGCCGTCGTCCGTCGGCTACTGGGCCGCCTCGTTCGTCGAGGGGCTCGCCGACGCGGTCGACGTCGTCCGCGCGACGCGGGCGCTCGTCGACCGGTGCCCGCTCGGCGGCGCCGCCGGCTTCGGCGTGAACCTGTCGCTCGATCGCGTCGGCGTCGCGCGCGAGCTCGGGTTCGCCGGCGTGGCCGTGAACCCGCTGGCCTCCCAGACGTCGCGGGGCATCATCGAGGCGCAGATCCTCGCGGCCGCGTGGCAGGTCGTCGCCGTGAGCCGCCGGCTCGCGTGGGATCTCAGCCTGTTCGCGATGAGCGAGCTCGCGTTCATCCGGCTCCCGGAGGCGTTCACCACCGGCTCTTCGATCATGCCGCAGAAGCGCAACCCCGACGTGGTCGAGCTCATGCGCGCGGCGTGCTCCGTCGTGCAGGGGGCGCTCGCCGAGGTGCAGTCGCTCGTGGCGCTCCCGTCCGGCTACCACCGCGATCTGCAGCTCACGAAGGGCCCCACGATGCGCGGCCTCGACGAGGCGCTCGCGACCTCACGCCTCTTGCCGCGGCTCGTCGAGGGGCTCGCGTTCGATCGCGAGCGCATGGCCCGGGCGATCACGCCCGAGTGCTTCGCGACCGATCGCGCCGTCGAGCTCGCCGTGCAGGGCGTCCCGTTCCGCGAGGCCTACCGGAAGGTCGCGGCCGAGATCGCGGCGCTCCCCGCCGGCGACGCGGCGGCGAGCCTCCGCGCGCGCGTGTCGCTCGGCGCCCCGGGCAACCTCGCGCTGGACGACCTGGCCCGCAGGCTGGAACGGAACGCGCGCTAGAGCGACAAACGGGTTGAATCTGCCTGAAAAGCGCAGAATTTCGAGCCGGCAAGACGCAAAGAAGAGAATCGTTTCTTGGCGTCTTGCCGGTTGATCATTCGCTTGATCAGCGTGATCGGTGTTCTAGCGCCGCGTCCATCACGAGCCCGCGCCCGCGGTGCGCGGGCGATGTTGCAGGGCTGCCCGGCGCTGCCGACGAGCTAGCGCTGCCGGCGGAGCTCGCGGACCGCGCCCGCCTCGGCCACCAGCACGAGCGTCGCCATGTCGAGGAACAGGCCTGTGTCCATGACCCCAGGGATCTTGCGGATGCGCGCGTCGAGCGCCGCCGGGGCGTCGATCGGGCCGAACGCCGTGTCGAGGATCCAGTTGTGGTTGTCGGTCTGGAAGGGATACCCGTCCGCGTTCTTGCGGATCGCCGGTTTGCCTCCGAGCGCCGCCAGGTGCCGCGCGGCCGACGCGCTCGCGAAGGGCACCACCTCGATCGGGACGGGGACGCGTGAGCCGAGCTTCTCGACGAGCTTCTCGGGGGTCACGAGGATGATGAAGCGCGCGGCCTCGTAGGCCACCACGCGCTCGCGGAGGAGCGCGCCGCCGAGGCCCTTGATGAGGCCGAGATCGGGCGCCACCTCGTCGGCGCCGTCGACGGCGACGTCGAGGCGCTCGACCTCCTCGAACGGCAGGATCGGGATGTTCTCGCGGCGGGCGAGCGCCGCCGAGCGCTCCGACGTGGCGACGCCCTGGATCTGGAGGCCGCCGCGGACGCGCTCCCCGAGGCGCCGGATGAACGCCTCGGACGTGCGCCCGGAGCCGAGCCCGAGCAACATCCCGCTGTCGATGTGCGCGAGCGCAGCGACAGCGACACGATCCAGATCGGCAGGGTCCAGCGCCGCGATGTTCATGCGCTGCTCATCGGTCATCGCGGCCGCTAGCGCAACGGGATTTTTCGAGCTCGTCGAGCGGCGCGGGGCAAAGCGGCCGGAGCCGGCAGCCTTTGCACTCGGCGCCCGTCCAGATGGCCTCGAACGTCGCCTGCATCTCGTCGAGCAGGAGGTCGTCGTCCGTGAGCACGCCCGCCTCGAAGTTCCGCCGCCCCTCGCCCTTCGCCCCGAGCCCGGCGCCGGTGAGGTTCGCGGAGCCGAGGTACAGGAGCGCGCCGTCGACGGCGATCATCTTCAGGTGGACCCGCGGGCAGCGCCGCATCTCGATCGGCGGCCGGGGCCGGCGGCGGAGCTCGGCGCGGAAGGCGCGCGACGGGACGCCGGCGTGCAGCAGGCGCAGCTCGACCCCGCGGGCGGCGAGCGCGTCGAGCAGGTCGAGGAACGACATGTACCGGCCGCGCGCCCGCGCCCTCGACCCGATGGGCGCCTCGACGCGCAGCTCCTTCACGTTGGCCGTCGCGATCCACACCGAGACGCGCGCGTTCGCGACCGCGCCCATCACGAGCGCGTCGTAGTGGGCCCTGTCGCGGAGGAGCGTCAGCTCGACGCGCCGCTTGAGCTGGGTCCGCGGCGTCGCCTCCACGTCGCGCGCCCGCGCGCGCGGGCGCGCCGGCCGCGCGCTCACGCCCGTTGACCGGCGCCGGCGGGCGCCTGCTCACTCTCGAGGTGGGCCCTAAGCAAGGCCCGGACGTCGTCCGGCATCGGGACCGAGACCAGCTGCACGAGATCGGTGGTCACCACCGTGTGCCGGAGCTCGGCCGACAGCACGCCGTCGTGAGCGCGGACCATGCGGTACCGGAACGTGGCGCTCCGCCTGCCGAGATGGACGACCGAGGTCTCGATCCGGAGCGTCTCGCCGTAACGCGCCGGCGCCGCGTAGTCGGCCTCGACCCGCACCGCCGGCAGCCCGATCCGCCGCTCGAGGATGAGCCGTGCGTAGCCTCCCTCGAGCGGCGCGAAGAACCGCTCCATCGCCTCGTGCGCGTAGTTGAGGAAGCGCGCGAAGAAGACGATGTTCGCGGCGTCGACGTCCTCGAACTTGATCGGGCGATCGAGGGAGACCATCGCGGCTAGGAGAGGTCCTCGGCGAGCCTCTCCAGGGTCGCCCTCCCGAGCGGCGCCTTCACGGAGTACCGCGGGTGCGCGACGACGATCGAGACCGCCGCCTTCTTGGCCTTGATCGCGGCCTGCGCCTCGGCCGGGAGATCCACCTTGAGGTAGTGCACCGCCGTCGTGCGGTCCTCCAGGACCGACGCGTCGCGCTTGCCGCGCGCCTTTGCGGCGACGCCGTCGACCTCGACCGACACGGTGTCCTCGAGCCCGACCAGCTCGACGAGCATCTGGTCGCGCAGCGCCCGGTCGGGGATCTCGACGAAGAGCGTCAGGCTGAGCTGCCCCTCCCCCGGGATGAGATCGTTGTACGTCTCGATCTCGTGGAGGATGCCGCTCTCGCTCGTGATGCGCTCGGTGCGGAGCATCTCCTGGATCTGGAACAGCACCGAGTCGCGGTTCTCGAACACGGCGGTCAGGTGGTCTCCGATCCGCACGCGGCGGGGCCGCTTCTCCTCGATGATGCGGTTGCGGAATCGCTCCCGGATCGCCTCGTATTCGCCGATCCCGAGCACCTCGTTGCGATCGATGGGACGCATGACGGCTCCTCTCTTCGACGTCTCGCTCACGTCTCCCTCACGTCTCCCTCACGACTTCGGCTCGATGTACGACGTCGGCCCGAGCCCGTACGCGTGGGCGAGCGCCTCCACCGGGTGCAGCACCTTCGCGCCGTTCTCCTTGACCATCCTGAGGCCGGCGAGCGTGCAGTCGCTGACGATGACGTCCGCGCCCGCGACGCCGCGCACGAGCTTCGACGCGTACTTGCGGCCGGTCTCGTAGTGCGCCGCCTTCATCCCCCAGGTGCCGTCCACCGCCGAGCACTGCTCGACGACGCGCACCTCGGTGTCGGGCACGACGCCGAGCACCCTGGCGCCAGGGAAGCCGATCTTCTGGGCGCGCAGGTGGCACGCGGCGTGGTACGCGATCGTGCCGAGCCCCCGCTTGAACTCGCGGTTGAGCTTCTTCTCGCGCCCGAGCTGGACGAGGAACTCCATCATGTCGACCGTCGCGGCCGCGACCTCGCGCGCCTCCGCCGTCTGCAGGTACTCGGGCCACTCCTTCTTCATCGTGTAGCCGCACGTCGGGCCGACCACGACGATCTTCCTGCCCCTGCGGACGTGCGGGAGCAGCAGCGCGACGTTCTGCTTCACCTTCGCGGTGAACGCCTCGAGATCGCCGCCGTCGAGGTTCGGCATCCCGCAGCACGTCAGCGCGTCCGTCGGGGCGTCCTGCGGCTCGTCCGGGGAGGCGCAGCCGGGCACGTGCACCGCGTAGCCGTTGTGCTCGAGCACGCGGACCGCGGCCTCGGGGACCCCGGGCGTGTTGTACTCGCCGTAGCAGGTCGCGAAGAGGACGACGGAGCCTTGCTTGCCGGCGTCCGCCGCGGCGCCGTGCTCCGCGAACCACGACGAGAACGGCTTGCGCGCCATCTCCGGGAGCGGGAACTCCGACGAGATCCCCGTCACCTTCTCCTGCACCTTGCGCAGCAGGCGGCTCGCCTGCACGAGGTTCGCGAGCGGCGCGGCGGGGCCAGAGCCGAGCGCGCCGATCAGCTGCGGCTCGCCGAGGATCCTGTCCACCAGCGGGATGCCCTCCCGCTGGGCGCGCATCGCGCGCTCGCGCGCGAGCACGCGCGGGTAGTCCAGGAGCTCGTAGGCGTGCTCGTCGGCGGTGTACGGGCACTTGATGTAACAGAGCTTGCACTGCCAGCACTCGTCGCCGATGGCCTTGAAGTCGTCGTAGGTGAGGGCCTCGGCGCCCTCGGCGACGCCGGCCTCGATGTCCCTGTCGACGCGGGCGAAGAGCTCGGGGAACGAGCCGCAGTACCCGACGCACATGCGGCACTCGTGACAGATCTGGAACGTCCGCCGCAGCTCGGCCTCGAGGTCGCGGGGATCGAGATATCGCTCGTCGTTCGGCGATGTCGCCGGCGGACGGTCTGGTGCACGCCGAATGACGCTCACGGGTCGGTTCCTCTCAACATCCTTTGGGAGTACGGGGCGAAGGGGCGGCTGGCTGCGCGGCGCGGCGCCGGGCGGGCCGCGCTGGCAGCGACGGCGCGCGCGCCCCGGGTCGAGCCGCCGGCGGCTCGGCGCGATCCGGGGCGCTCGCGCTCACGCATCGGTCGAGATCAGAAGTCGAGCGACTGCAGCGCCTTCTGGAAGCGCCCGGCGTGCGACTTCTCGGCCTTGGCGAGCGTCTCGAACCACTCGGCGATGTCGTCGAAGCCCTCCTCGCGGGCCTCCTTCGCGAAGCCCGGGTACATCGTCTCGTACTCGTGGGTCTCGCCGGCGACGGCGGCCTTCAGGTTCTTCTCCGTGCTGCCGATCGGCAGGCCCGTCGCCGGGTCGCCGGCCTGCCGGAGGTAGTCGAGGTGGCCGTGCGCGTGGCCCGTCTCGCCGTCCGCCGTGTCCTTGAAGAGACCCGCGACGTCGGGGCGACCTTCGACGTCGGCGACCTTTGCGAAATACAGGTAGCGGCGGTTGGCCTGCGACTCCCCGGCGAACGCGTCCTTCAGGTTCTGGTGCGTCTTCGTGCCCGTAAGCTGCTTGGTGGTCATGGTGTTCGCTCTCCTTGGTTGAACGGCTGGGACGATGGATCCCTGGTGCCGCGCAGGTCAGCTCGGCGGCGCGGAGGCTCCGCTAGCCACGTTCGGGGCGCCGCGCCCCTCGAGCCCCTGCGGGGCGGAGTCGACTGTGTTCCTCGCTGCGCCCGGCGTCGCGCCCCGCTGCCCGCGCGCCCTCGTCTTCCTGACCTGCCTTCGCGCAGGCCGCGCAGAGCCCCCGGTAGATCCGCTCCACGGCGCGGACCTCGAAGCCGGGCGCGGTCGCGAGCGGCGCGGGCGCGATCTCGTCCGAGCGCTCGCCCGAGGGCTCGCACGGCACGTCGCGGACGAGCCCGCAGCGGTCGCAGACCGCGTGATGGTGCGCCGCCATGTTCGGATCGAAGCGCGAGGCGCCGGGCGACAGCGACAGCGCCACGCACAGCCCCGCCGACGCCAGCGCGTCCAGCGTGTTGTAGACGGTGGCGAAGCTCATCGTCGGCAGCGCCGGCCGGAGCCGCTCGAACAGCTCCTGCGCGGTCGGGTGCGTCGGATCGGCCGCGAGCTCGCGCACGATCGCCAGGCGCTGCGGCGTCAGCTTGAGCCCCGAGGAGCGCACGCAGGCCAGCATCGACGCGACCCGCGCATCCTCCTCGATCCCCTCACGATCGAAGCCGACCCCGCGCCCCTGGGCGTCGCGGAGCGCAGGCCCCTTGGCGGCAGGTGTTCGCGAGGCGGCCACGGCGAGAGTGATACTTAGAAAGTTTCTCAGTTGCAAGTCCTAACAATCACGACAGATGAGCCTGGCAAATCCGGGTCGGATCAGGCAGATCTGCCGCGTCCAGGCCAGTCGAGCCCTAGACGACGCGCCGCGGCGTCGCGCGCCGTGCGGCCAGGGTTGGCTCTTGCGAGGCCGGAGGGCCTCTGTCATAGTGCGCGCCCCGCGCTGCCGGCCTCCGCCGGCTTGCGTTTTCGCCCGCCAACGGGGCAAGTTTTTTTCCAGCATAAAGAGGACGCTGCAAGACATGCCGACCGACGCCATTCAGTGCAAACCGCTCGAGGTCGCCGTGGGCGACAAGGGCATCGAGCGCGCCATCAAACACCTCAAGAGGAAGATGGCCGCCGAGGGGATCCTCCGCGAGCTGAAGCGGCGCCGGCACTACATGAAGCCGTCCGTGAAGCGGCGTAAGAAGGCCTCCGAGGCCGCTCGCCGGCGCCGGAAGCGGTCGAAGATGGACATGGTCGCCTAGCGCGACCGCCCCTCGCGCAAGGGCACCCCGCCAAGACGCAGAAGACGCGCGCGGACGCTTGAATCGAGCCTCCGCGGCGTGCTCTGCGTCTTGTCATTTTTGTCTCCCAGAGCCGCCTCGGCGGCGCGACGCGCCCCGGGTTGCGCGCGTCGGCGCCACGGCGGCGCTCGCGGCGCCCCCGCGCCAGAGGTCCCGATGCGCGCCGTCGTGCTCACGACGTCCTATCCGATCAGCGACGAGGATCCTTCGGGCCATTTCGTGCGCTCGTCGGCGCAGGCGCTCGCGCGCGGCGGCGCCGAGGTCCACGTGATCGCGGCCGGGGGCTCGGCCCTCGACCCCCCCTCACGGGACGGCGATCTCGTCGTCCATCGGGCAGGCGGGGGCGCGCTGTTCGCGTGGCCGGGCGCCGTGGCGCGCGCGCGCGAGTCGCCGCTCCGGCTGCTCTCCGCGGGTCCATTCGCGGCCGCCGCGCTCCAGCGGCTGCGCCGGCTCGGGCAGGTCGACCGCGCGGTGGCGCACTGGATCGTCCCGTGCGCGTGGCCGCTCCTGCTCGCCCTGCCGCGCGCGCCGCTCGAGGTGCACGCGCACGGCGCCGACGTGCGGCTCCTGCTCGGCGCGCCGCGCGCCGCGCGCGCGGCGGTGGTGGGCGCGCTCCTCCGCCGCGACGCGCGCTTCGTCTTCGCCGCGCGCGCGCTGCGCGACGCCCTCGCGGCCGCGCTCGCTCCGGAGCAGGCCCGCGCGCTCGCCTCCACCTCGCGCGTCGCGCCGCCCGCGATCGATCTGCCGCCCGTCGCCGAGCGCGCGGCCGCGCTCCGGAGCGAGCTCGTCCAGCGCCCCGGCGATCGCCTCGCCGTCGTGGCGTGCCGGCTGATCCCGACGAAGCGGGTCGAGCTCGCGATCGAGGCGGCGCGCGCGGCGGGCGCCGGGCTCCGGCTCGTCATCGTCGGCGACGGCCCGGAGCGCGCCGCGCTCGAGCGCCTCGCGCGCGCGAACGCATCGCGCGCCGCGGAGAGCTCACGCGGCGCAGACGTCGCGGCGGTGCGCTTCACGGGCACGCTCCCGCGGAGCGAGGCGCTCGCGTGGATCGGCGCGGCCGACGTGCTGCTGACCCCGTCATCGCACGAGGCCGCCCCCACGGTGATCCGCGAGGCGCGCGCGCTCGGCGTGCCCGTCATCGCGTGCGACGCGGGCGACGTGGTCGCGTGGGCCAGGGACGACGACGGGATCCTCGTCGCGGAAGGCACCGCAGAGAGCCTCGCGGCCGCGCTCCGCGCCGTCCCGCCGCGCCGCCCAGAGCGCGCGCGCTGAACGACCGCGCGTTCGCGCTGGAAGCGGTGCGTTCTCGCTGGGCCGGCCACAGCGCGCGCCCGGCTCCGGACAGCGCCGGACGCCCCTTCCGGAGCGAGTCTTCGATCCGCGATGCGATGTCCTTGCAATTCCCAAGGCTTCGACTACGGTGCGCCTCGCTCCGCACCGAAACGAGGCGGCGGAGTGGCTCGGGGCGTAGCGCAGCCTGGTTAGCGCACTTGACTGGGGGTCAAGGGGTCGGTGGTTCGAATCCACTCGCCCCGACTGGTCCGGCGGAGAGGGTTCTCCGGCGGACCTTTCGGCTTTGTAGGGCTTCAGTTCTCGTCGACTGTGGACGCGCCGGGCAACGGCGGCGTGGCCCCGCCATCGCGTCCCGGTGTCGCTCACGCCACCGGCCCCCCGGGGTTCACGGCGTCATCCGGCGAGCGGGGGCGGTGAGACGGGCGTGACGGGCCGATCCGGCTCGCCGGCGAGCTCGTCCTCGATGGTGATCATCGCCGCCAGCACCACGTGATCGCTGAAGGGCAAGCCGACCACCTGCACGCCGACGGGCAGCCCCTCGCTCTTCGCGTCGACCTCGGCGGCCCGCTTCTCCAGCCGATCGCGCGGCCGCTCGCGGCGCGCCTCGCCGGCGCGCACGCGGGTCACGGGGACGACGCCGGCCGGGAACTGCGCGAGGTTCCAGAGCATGGCGGCGCTGCCCGCGAGGACGAAGTCGCGCGACGCGGTGTGCGGCAGCGCCGGCGTGGCGTACGGCGGGCAGAGCAGCAGGTCGAGCGACTCCGCGCGCATCGCCGAGGCGATCGCGGCCCTCGCCTCGCGCAGCGCGTGCGTGACGCGCCAGAGCTCGGCGACGGACTTCGGCCCGGTGACCTCGAGGAGGCGCTGTAGACGCCGTTCGCCCGCGATCCCGGCGACGCGCGCGGCGGCGCGGCGCGCGAACGGCGGGAGCGACGCCATCGCGCGGAGCGAGCGGAGCGAGACGTCGACGTCGGCCGCGTCGCCCTGGAGGAGCGACATCGCCGTCGCGCCGCCGTCCGCCGAGAGCGCGGCGAAGTACCCGTAGACCGCGTCGGGGATGCCGGGCGGCGTGAACGGCACGACCGTGGCGCCGCGCGCGCGCAGCGCCGAGGCCGCCTTCACGACGGCGCGGGCGACGGCGGTCGAGGAAGGGACGAGCCCGTCGTCGCAGTAGAACCCGACGCGCAGCCGCGCCACCTCGACGCTCGCCGGCTCGGTGAACGGGAACGGCGGCACGCGCACGTCCAGCGCGGCCATGGTCGCGGGGTCGAGCTCGGACATGACGAGCGCGAGGTCGCGCGCGCTCCTCGCCATCGGGCCGACCTGCGAGCGGATCGCCTCCTGCCCGAGCAGCGCCGTGTTGCTCCCCAGGTTGGTCCAGCGATCGAGCGTGGGCTTCATGCCGGCGATCCCGCAGCAATGCGCGGGGACGCGGATGCTGCCCCCGATGTCCGTGCCGATGCCGAGCGGCGACATCCCCGCCGCGATGGCGGCGGCCTCGCCGCCGGACGAGCCGCCCGGGCTGTGATCGAGGCTCCACGGGTTCGCCGTCTGCCCGAAGAGCGGGTTGCGCGCCTCGCTGTACAGGAGCAGCTGCGAGACGTTCGTGCGCCCGAGGATCACGGCCCCGGCCCGGCGGAGCAGCGCGGTGACGCCAGCGTCGCCGGCCGCCCGGTGGTCCCTGCGGGACGCGACGCCGAGCGTCGAGGCCATGCCGGCCATGTCGAGCGACTCCTTCACGGTGATCGGCAGCCCGTGGAGCGGGCCGCGGATCTCCCCGCGACGGCGCTCGTCGTCGAGCCCGCGCGCGGCCGCGAGCGCCTCGTCGTGGAGCACCTGGGTGAAGGCGCCGAGGCGCGGATCGAGCGCCCCGATGCGCGCGAGGTGCGCCCGCGTGACCTCCTCGGAGCTGACCTCGCGCGCGGCCAGGAGCGAGGAAAGCGCGGTCGCGGTGAGGCAGGTCGGATCGGTCGAGGCGCTCACGATGATTCGACGAGTATCACAGGTCCGCGCGCTCGAAGGGTTGCTAGGCTCCGGGGCCCCGCGCCGTTCGCGGGGGAACCGCCGGAGCCATGCAGCCGCTGCCGATCGATCCGATCCTCCCCGATCTCTGCGCCGCCCTGCGCGCGCACCCGAGCGTGGTGCTCGAGGCGCCGCCCGGCGCGGGCAAGACGACGCGCGTGCCGCGCGCGCTGCTCGACGCCGGCTTCGCCGAGCGCGGCGAGATCCTGGTGCTCGAGCCGCGGCGGCTGGCCGCGCGCCTCTCCGCGCGCCGCGTCGCCGAAGAGCTCGGCGAGCGCGTGGGCGAGACCGTCGGCTACACCATGCGCTTCGAAGAGGCCGCCGGCCCGGCCACGCGGATCCGCTTCGTGACCGAGGGCGTGCTGACGCGGCGGCTCCTGGTCGATCGCGAGCTCCGGGGCGTCAGCGCCGTGGTGCTCGACGAGTTCCACGAGCGGCACCTCGCGGGCGACGTCGCGCTGGCGCTGCTCCGACGGCTGCAGCGCGGCGCGCGGCCCGATCTCCGCCTCGTCGTGATGTCCGCGACCCTCGACGCCGGGCCGATCGCGGCGTTCCTCGGCGCGCGCGAGGCGCAGCCCACCTCCGCGGCCGAGGCCGCGCCGGCCGCCGAGGCCCCGCTCTGCGCGACGCTGCGCGCCGAGGGGCGGATGTTCGACGTCGCGATCGAGCACCTGGAGCCTGCCCGCGTGAGCGCGTCGACCCGCGCCGCGGGCGACCGCCGCGCTCCGGCGCACTGGGGCGACAGGACGCTCGAGAGCCTGGTCGCCTCGTCCGTGCGGCAGCTCCTCGACGAGGGGCTCGACGGCGACGTGCTGGTGTTCCTGCCGGGCTCCGCGGAGATCCGGCGCTCGATGGAGGCGTGCGCGCCCCTCGCGAAGAGCGCCGACCTCTTGCTCCTGCCGCTGCACGGGTCGCTGTCGCCGGCGGAGCAGGACCGCGCGGTGCGCCCCGCGGACCGGCGCAAGGTCATCCTCTCGACCAACGTGGCCGAGACCTCCGTGACGATCGACGGCGTCGTCGCGGTCGTCGACAGCGGCCTCGCGCGCGTGGCCGCGCACGCCCCCTGGTCGGGGCTGCCCACGCTCCGCGTCGCGCCGATCGCCCGCGCCTCCGCGGCGCAGCGCGCGGGGCGCGCCGGACGGACGCGGCCGGGCCGCTGCCTCCGCCTCTACACGCGCGGAGAGTTCGCCGCGCGGCCGGAGCACGAGGCGCCCGAGATCCGGAGGCTCGATCTCGCGGAGACCGTGCTCGAGCTCTGCGCCGCGGGCGTCACAGATCTCGAGGGGTTCGGCTGGCTGGAGGCGCCGCCCGCCGCCGGGCTCGCCGCGGCCGAGGCGCTGCTCGTGCGGCTCGGCGCGCTCGACGAGGCGCGGCGCGTGACGCCGATCGGCCGGCGGATGCTGCGCTTCCCGGCGCACCCGCGGCAGGCGCGGATGATCGTCGAGGCCGAGCGGCGCGGCGTCGCCGAGGACGGGTGCACCCTGGCGGCGCTCGCCGCCGAGCGCGACCTCGGCGCGCCCCAAGGCCCGCGAGCGGCGCACGCGCGGCACAGCTCCGATCTGCTCGCCGCGCTCCAGACCTTCGACGAGGCGGACCGCGCGCGGTTCGCGGCGGACCGCCTGCGCTGGCTCGGCGTCGACCCGGCGCGCGCGCTCGCGGTGGAGCGGACGCGCAAGCAGCTCGCGCGGCTCGCGGACCACCGGAGCGCGGCGCCGCCGGAGACCGCGGAGGCGCGCGAGATCGCGCAGCGCATCGCGATCCTCTCCGGCTACCCGGACCGGGTGGGGCGCCTCCGCCGCCCGGCCAACGCGTCGGGGCGGAGCGGGCGCGAGGTCGTGCTGGCCGCCGGCGGGACGGCCGCGCTCTCCGAGGCGAGCGTGCTCGACGAGGTCGACCTCGTCGTCGCGGTCGACGTCGAGGAGCGCAGCGAGGGGCGCTCGGCGCGCACCGTCGTCCGGTCGGCGAGCGCGATCGAGGTCGACTGGCTGCTCGACCTCTTCACCGACGCGATCCGGGACACGACGGAGGCGACCTGGAACGCCGCCGCGGAGCGCGTCGAGGTCGTGCGCCGGCTCTCGTACGACGGCCTCGTGCTCGACGAGTCGCGGCCGGCCGCGAGCGCGGGCGGGCCGCTCGCCGAGGCGGCGGCGCGGGAGCTCGCCGCGCAGGCGAAGGCGAAGGGGTGGCGCGCGTTCGTGAAGGGCGACGCGCTCGATGGCTGGCTCCTCCGGGTCGCGTTCGTGCGCGCGCACTGCCCGGACGCCGGGCTGCCCGACGTGGGCGAGGACGCGGTGCTCGCCGCGCTCGAGGCGCTCTGCGAGGGCCGCAGGAGCTTCGCCGAGCTCCGCGACGCGGACCTCGCGGCCGCCGTGCACGCCTCGCTGCGCCCCGCGCAGGCGCGAGCGCTCGCCGAGCTTGCCCCCGAGTCGATCGTCCTGCCCGGCGGCCGCCGGGCGCGCCTCGAGTACGCGGCCGACGCGCCGCCGTCGCTCGCGTCCCGGCTGCAGGACTTCTTCGGCATGGCCGAGGGGCCGCGCGTCGCCGGCGGACGGGTGCCCGTCGTGCTGCACCTGTGCGCGCCGAACCAGCGCCCCGTGCAGGTCACGACGGACCTCTCGGGGTTCTGGGCGCGCCATTACCCGGCGATCGCCAAGGAGCTCCGCCGCCGCTACCCGAAGCACGCGTGGCCGGACGACCCCGCGCGCGCGGCGCCGCCGTCCCGCAAGGGATGAGTCAGCGCACGAGCGCCGCGGCCCTCGCCGTCTCGGCGGCCGTGCGGAGGAGCATCCGCACGATCCCCTCGCCGAGGGGCAGCGTGAACCCGACGTCGCTCTCGCGCTGCGCCACCTGCATCGGGGGGATCGAGCCGTAGCCGAAGCCCCACGACGAGAGCAGGCTCGCGATCCTGGCGATCTGCTCGAGGTTGCGGAGCGCGACGGCGCCGTTCGCCGCGCTCTGCGGGTCCGTGTACGTGAGCGCGCCGGCGAAGTTGACGCCGGGCGGCTGGAAGTTGCCGATGACGCGCACGTACTGGAGGCCCGCGAGGAACGGGAGCTGCCCCGCCGCCGACGCGACCGCGGGCTGGCTCGAGAGATCGCCGGCCAGGGCGAACGACGCGTTCTTCGTGCCGAGCAGCTCGACCATCCACGAGGGCACGGACCGCTTCAGCGCGCTGAAACGGAGCCGGTCGAGGGCCCGCCGCATACCGGTCTCGTTGCCGGTGAGGATCGTGTGCGGCGTGAGCACGACGAAGCCCACGTTGCCGGCCGTGAAGAGATCGTTGTCCGCGTAGCGCGTCTTCACGAGCGGCGCGCCGATGACGGTGACCGACCTCGCGTCGGCGGAGCGGCGGATCGCGTCGACGTCGAAGTTGCCCTGCATCACGGCGCAGAAGTCCGCGCCCTGCATCGCGTAGAGCCCGCCGTAGATCTTCACGATGTCGCGCGACGGGATGAAGTTCGACTCTGGGCCCAGCGGGAGCAGGTTCGTGATGAGCTGGTTCACCTCGCCGCCCAGGCCGGAGGTGAACATCGCCGCCGCGTCGAGGTAGCCGAGCATCACCACGCCGCTCGGCAGGACCGCCAGGGGATCGCGGTCGATCGCGGTCGCGTCGATCTTCTCGCCGCCGACCAGCGCGAGGCTGTCGTCCGCGCCCCCGCAGCCGGCGAGCGCCGGGGCGGCGGGCGCCGCGATCGCGAGCGCGAGCGCCGCGCGGCGCAGGGCGGCGGCGCCCCGGGATTGCAGCAGCGTCTGCTCCATCGTGTTCGTCATCAAGATCGCTCGTGCGGCGGGTCGGGGCGCTCCAGGGGGAAGGAGCCGATGATCTTCAGCATCTTGGTCTCGCGCTTCACGCCCTCGAGCGCCGCGACGAGCGCGCGATCGGTCGTGTGTCCGCTGACCTCGACGTAGAAGACGTAGTCCCAGCCCTCGCCGGGGACGGGGCGGGAGTGGACCCGCCGGAGGTTGCAGCTGCGCTCCTTGAAGTGCTGGAGGATGTCGTGGAGCGCGCCGGGCCGATCGTGGACGCTGAAGAGGATCGCCGTGGCGTCGTGGCCCGAGCGCGGCGCGGGGAGCCGCGACAGCACCGCGTAGCGGATCCGGAGCTCGCCCTCGTCGCCGACGTTCTCGCGGGCGACCCGGAGCTCCGGCGCGCCGCTGAAGCCGCGGGGCACGATGGCGGCGCTGCCCTCGTTCTCGGCCGCGAGCTCCCACGCGGCCTGCGGGCAGCGCACGTCGAGCACCAGCGCGCGCGGGTGCTGGAGCTCGAGGTAGTGCACGCAGGCCACGTGGTCCTGCGGCGAGGCGTATACCCGCTCGACGTCGGCGAGGTTGCCGGTCCGGTTCACGAGGTCGAGCGCCTGCACCAGCTGGCGCTCGCCGACCACCTTGAGATCGGCGCCGCCGATCGCCTGGATCGTCGGGAAGATCGGCCCTTCCTTGAGCGACTCGTAGGGGATCACGGCGAAGTCCGCGCGCGAGCGCGCGACCTCCTCGATGGCGGCGGCGGGGCCGTCCGCGCGGACGAACTCGCCGCCGACCCCGAAGTGATCGTGCGCCGCGGTCCAGCCGAAGTCGCCCTCGGCGCCCAGGTACGCGACCCGGGGCGCGAGCTCGAACGCGCGCGAGGCCGCGTCGATGGCGACGAAGATCGGCCGCACCGCGCGCTGCGGGAACGGCGGCGTCACGGCGCGCTCGAGCGCCTGGATATGGGCGGCGTCTGCCGTGGGGGCGAACCGGGCCGTGCCCGTCCTCAGCTTGGCCAGCTCGTGCGCGATGCGCGCCCGGCGCTCGATGCTTCGCAGGATTTCTTGATCCAGCTCCGTGAGCTGCCGGCGGAGCTCCTCAAGTCGCTTTCTCTCATCCATCCCGGCCACCCTAGCACCGCCCCCGGCGCAGGTGGACTCGCAGCGCTCCGGGCGCAGGGCTGCGACGCCGCACCTCGCACGGCTGGCCACACGTCGCCTTGGATCGCCGGGGTCGCGTCAGGCCGCTGCGGAGGCGGACGACGCGCTGGAGTCGCTCTTGCTGCTGGTCGTCGACGAGGAGCTGCTCGATCCGGAGTCGGAGCTCGTCCCCGAGGACCCTGAGGAGCTACCCGAGCCGCTCTCCGACTTCGCGGGCGGCTTGTTCGAGCCCGAGGCGTACAGGTCGGAGTACCAGCCACCGCCCTTGAGAATGAAGCCCGTGCCGCGCGAGATCTGCCGCCGGGCCGTCGCGTTGTGGCACGACGGGCACTCCGAGAGCGGCGCCTCCTTGATCGACTGCTCGGCCTCCCATTCATGCGCGCAGGATGTGCAAGCGTACTCGTACGTGGGCATGGCGTTTCTACTCCTCGGAACAACGCGAGGGATATGGCTACGTTAGCCACCTGTCAAGGCGGCTGCCAAAGGCACGCGTTGCGATTCTGACGTCGGTCCGTCGCATTTCGGAGCGTCGATCCGCTCCACGCTCCCGCGCGGTCAAACCGTAATGGAGCTCACGTCCGCCGCGTCACCTACGTCGGTCCGCGTCATCGACATCCTCGACCGCCCTGAGCAAGACTCGGTCCTCAATGGGCGCGTGAGGGGGCGGGATCCGGCCTTGCCGCGCGGTGACAGCCCACGTAGACCCCGGGGTAGAAGCCAGATGTGACGGTACGTGGCGTGCTGTGACGATACGTTTAAGCCCGCCCGTCCGGTCCCGGGGACGCCATGCGCATTCGGAAGCTCGAGATCAGCGGGTTCAAATCGTTCGTCGATCGGACGGTGGTCCATTTCGACACGGACGTGGTGGGCATCGTCGGTCCGAACGGCTGTGGCAAGTCGAACATCGTCGACGCGATCCGGTGGGCCATCGGCGAGCAGAGCGCGAAGCACCTGCGCGGCAAGTCGATGTCCGACGTCATCTTCAACGGCTCCGAGACCCGCGCCCAGCACGGGATGGCCGAGGTGACGCTCACCTTCGACAACAGCGAGCCGACGGCCGCGTCGCAGCTGCCGCTCGAGTACCGGGACTACGCCGAGATCGCGGTGACACGCCGGCTCTTCCGCGACGGGACGAGCGAGTACCTCATCAACAAGACCCAGGTCCGGCTCAAGGACGTGACCGATCTCTTCCTCGGCACCGGCGTCGGCACGAAGGCCTACTCCATCGTCGAGCAGGGCAAGATCGGGCTCATCGTCTCCGCGCGCCCGGAGGACCGGCGGATGCTCATCGAGGAGGCCGCCGGCATCACGAAGTACAAGGCCAGGAAGAAGCAGGCCGAGCAGAAGATGGACCAGACGCGGCAGAACCTGCTCCGCGTGGGGGACATCGTCTCCGAGATCCAGCGGAACCTCGCGTCCCTGAAGCGCCAGGCCGCGAAGGCCGAGCGGTACGTGAACTACCGCAAGGAGCTGGAGGACCTCGTTCTCCACGAGGCGTCGCACAAGCTCCTCGAGATCACGGTGCTCACGCAGCGCGAGTCGATCGGCAGGGCCGAGCACGCCGAGCGCGAGCAGGCGTCCCGGACCGCGCTCGCCGCGCGCGAGGCCGAGATCGAGGTCACCCGGCTCGAGGCCCTCGCTTGCGAGGAGCGGGCCGAGCGCGCGCAGAACGAGGCGTTCGCGGCCGACAACCAGGTGCGCACCCACGAGGCGGAGATCGCGCGGGCGCGCGACCGCCTGCGGCACCTGGAAGAGCGGCTCGTCACCGCGGCGAAGGAGCAGGGCGATCTCGAGAAGACGGTCGCGGAGCTCAAGGCCGAAAAGGAGCAGCTCGAGGCGCAGCTCGCCGGCGTCGAGGAAGAGGAGGCGCGCGAGAGCGAGCTCGCGCTCGAGCAGCACGAGCGGCTCGAGGAGCTGCGGCACGGCGAGCGCACCGCCGAGCACGAGGTCGCCGCGCTCCGCCGGCGCGCCGCCGAGGCCACCGCGGCGGTCGCGGCCGCCGAGGCGTCGCTCGCCGGGTTCGACCGGCGCATGGCGGAGATGAGCCAGCGGCGGGCGAAGCTCGAGGACGAGCTCGGGCGGCTGATGTACGAGTCGGAGGAGCTCGAGCGGCGGCGCTCGTCGCTGACGCGGAACGCGGCGGAGCTCGCCGAGGGGAAGCGGCTCTCCGCGGAGGAACGAACGCGGCTCGACGCCGAGATGAAGGCGCTGCGGGAGCAGGCGGTGTCGAGCGACCGCACCGTGGAGCACGCGAAGAACGAGCTCGGGCAGCGGCGCAACCGGCTCCGCGCGCTCGAGGAGCTGCACGCCCGGCTGGAGGGCGTCGGCGCGGGGGTGAAGAACCTCCTGAAGACGAAGGACCCGGCGCTGCTCGGGCTCGTGGCCGACCGGATCGAGGCGCCGGCCGAGCTGACCGCGGCGTTCGCGGGGCTGCTCGGCGACAGGCTGCAGTGCGCGGTCGTGAGCGACGTCGAGCGCGGGATCGCGCTGCTCGCGGACCTGTCGAAGAACAACCGCGGGCGGGCCAGCGTGATCGCGGCGCGGCCGCCGTTCGTGGCCGGCGCCGCGCGGCGACCGCCGCGCGGCGAGGGGGTGCTCGGGCCGCTCGCGGATCGGCTCGTCTTCGCGCCCGAGGACGAGGCGCTGGCGCGCGCGCTCGTGGGGGACGCGGTGGTCGTCGCGAGCGCCGAGGTCGCGGCGCGGCTCGCGGCCGAGGGCGCGGGGTGCACGCTCGTGACGCTCGACGGCACCGTGATCCGCGAGGACGGCGTGGTGAGCGGCGGCTCGGGCGACGCGGTCGCGGCCGGGATGATCGAGCAGAAGCGGGAGATGCGCGCGCTGCACGAGTTCGTCGCGACAAAGTCGGAGGAGGTGACGGCGCTGCTCGACGCGCAGCAGAAGCTCCGCCTGCGGATCTCCGAGGTGGGGACGGCGCTCGAGCGCGCGCGGAGCGAGGCGCACGAGGGGGAGCTCGCGCTGGTGACGGCCGAGAAGGACCTCCGCCGCGCGGAGGAGCAGCTCGCCGCGGCGCAGAAGCGCGAGGGCGTGGTGCGCTCCGAGCTCGAGGACCTCGCCGACAACCTCGACGCCGGCGGGAGCGAGCAGCAGGCGGCGCGCGACAAGCTCGCGGCCGGGCGCGCGGCGCGCGAGGCGGCCGCGGCCGGCCTCGAGCACGCCGAGCAGGTGGCGGCCGAGTGGCGCGAGCGGGTGCTCGGGCAGCAGTCGGTCGTGACCGAGCGCAAGGTGAAGCTCGCGCGCGTGCGCGAGCGCGCGACGGCGGCGCGGGGCACGATCGAGCGGCTCACGCGGTCGTGCAGCGAGCTAGAGGGCCGGATCGCCCGGCTCGACCAGGAGCGGACGGAGAGCGCTATCGGAGCGGGCAAGGCCGCGGCGACGATCGTGATCGCGCGCGAGGCGCTGGTGCACGCCGTCGCCAAGGCGCACGCCGCGCAGGCCACGCTGACCGAGGCGCGGCGCGCGCTGGACGAGGCGCGGCAGGCGCACGCGGGGCGCGAGGCCGACCTGCGCGGGCTGCGCCAGGAGCTCGCCGACGTGTCGGAGCAGCTCCGCAAGCACGAGCTCGCGCTGGAGCGGCTGCGCGTCGAGCACAACCACCTCATCGAGGGGGTGCGCGAGCGCTTCCGCGGGCTGGAGCTCGCCCGCGTCGTCGGCGACTACCACAAGCGGCCGCCCGTCGACGCCTCGCACCGCGCGCGCATCCAGGAGCTGACGGAGCTGCTCGACCGCATGGGCCCCGTCAACCTCGACGCCGTGCGCGAGCACGCCGAGGCCGAGGAGCGGTACACGTACTACTCGAGCCAGAAGGCCGACCTCGAGAAGGCGCTCGACGACCTCGAGAAGGCGATCGCCCAGATGAACCGCGAGTCGAAGCGGCTCTTCAAGACGACGTACGACGGCATCAACGCGCGCTTCAAGGCGCTGTTCCCCAAGATGTTCCGCGGCGGCCAGGCGGAGCTCAGGCTGACGAACCCCGACGACATGCTGGAGACGGGCATCGAGATCCTGGCGCAGCCGCCGGGCAAGAAGCTCGGGAACATCGAGCTCATGAGCGGCGGCGAGAAGGCGCTCACCGCGGTGTCGCTCATCTTCGCGATCTTCCAGTTCAAGCCGTCGCCCTTCTGCATCCTCGACGAGGTCGACGCGCCGCTCGATGAGGCGAACGTGGCCCGCTACAACGAGGCGATCCGGAGCATGACGAGCCACTCGCAGTTCATCCTCATCACGCACATCAAGCGCACGATGCAGTCGGTCGACGTGCTGTACGGCGTCACGATGCAGGAGCCCGGCGTCTCGAAGCTCGTCAGCGTGCGGATCAACGAGACGGCGAAGCGGCCGGAGCGCGAGGCGGCGCCGGCGGCGGCGGTGGCGTGAGCGCGGGGCCTCACGCGGGCGGGCGGCTCCTCTCGCGCGGCGCCTCGGGGCTCCGACACCTGCGGTGGGCCCGCGAGGTGCTGGCCACGCTGGAGGCCCACGTCGAGCACAACCCGGCGCTCGCCGATGCCGATCGCGAGGCGCTGCGCGGCGAGGCGCGCGCGCTCGGGGCCGCGGTGCAGGCCCTCAGCGGGGCCGTGAAGCCGTACCGGGACTTCCTCGAGCGGACGCGGGTGCGCTACCGCGGTCGCGTGCGCGTCGCGGAGCACCTGCTCCGGGGCTCCGACGCGGGCGGCGCGGATGAGGCGGCGCGCGCCCGCCTCGAGGAGGCGCTGGCGGAGCTCGCCGCGATGGAGGAGGCGCAGCGGCGGCCGCTCAAGGAAGCGCTCTCGGCGGAGATCGATCGGCTGCGCGAGGCGATGGCGCGGATGGACGCGCGCCTCGCGGACCGGCTCTCCGCGGAGCTCGTCGAGAGCCTGTACCCGCCGCTCACGGACAGCGCGTCGAGGGTGGCCGACGACGGGGATCCAGACGACGACGCGGCGGCGAGCGCTCGCTAGCGCCGCGCGACCGGCGAGGGGCGCCGCGCGAGGGGCGAGGGGCGAGGGGCGCCGCGCGACCGGCGAGGGCGCCGCCCGACGGGTGAGGGCGCCGCCCGACGGGTGAGGGCGCCGCGCGACCGGCGAGGGGCGCCGCGCGAGGGCGAGCCGACCGTAGGGGCGGCAGCGGGCCAGCGGATCGCCGGGCGGACGGCGCGAAAGCGGCCGGCGGCACGACGGATACCGGGGGGACGGAACGTCCTGCGTGCACGCCGGGATGGAGATGCGGTAAAGGGCCTGCGAAGGACACGGAGAGGACGTCGATGGGCAGCGCTGAGTCGGGCGCCTTCCTGCTCCTCCGCGGGCGCGCCGCGGCGAGCGAGCGATTCGAGGCGCTGATCCGACGCCATGTGCCGGACGTCTGCGTCGTCTCCGATCCCGAGCGCGCGCTCTCGCGGTGCCTGCGCGAGCCGCCGCTGGTGCTCGCCATCGACGCCAGCGACCCGGCCGGCGCCGCGGCGTTCTGCCGCCGCGTGCGGGCGCAGCCCGGCGGCGACGCGGTGTTCCTCCTCGCGATCGCCGAGCGCGACGCGGACCTCGACGGGCTCCTCGCGGCGGGCGCGAGCGATTTCCTGCTCGTGGGCGACGACGACGCGGGCGCCCGGGCGCGGCTCGCCGTCGCCCGCGAGCGCGCCGCGCGCGACGTCGCCTCGCGCCAGGCGCTCGCGCAGACGCAGGCCCGCCTCGTCCTCGCCGGTCGCATGGCGAGCGTCGGCACGCTCGCCGCCGGGGTCGCCCACGAGATCAACAACCCCCTCGCCTTCGTCATCACGAACGTCGACGCGGCCCTCCGGCGCATCGGCGCGATGGAGCGGCGGAATGGCGCGCCGCGCAGCGGCCCGTGGGCTCGCTCCCACGGCGACGGCCGCGGGCCGTCGAGCGAGCTCTCCGAGGTGCTGAGCCTCCTCGAGGACGCCCGCGAGGGCGCAGAGCGGGTGCGGCTCATCGTGCGCGACCTCCACAGCTTCTCGCGCGCCGAAGAGGATCGCCGCGGGCCGGTCGACCTCAGGCGGGTGCTCGACTCCTGCGTCCACATGGCGATGAACGAGATCCGGCACCGCGCCCGCGTCGTCCGGAGCTTCCAGGAGGTGCCGCCCGTCGAGGCGAACGAGCCGCGGCTCGCGCAGGTCTTCCTGAACCTCATCGTGAACGCCGCGCAGGCCATCCCGGAGGGGCTCGCCGCGCAGAACGTGATCGAGCTCTCGACGCGCTGCGACGCCGCGGGGTGGGTCGTCGTCGAGGTGCGCGACACCGGCGCCGGGATCGCGCCCGAGTCGCTCGAGCGGATCTTCGAGCCGTTCTATACGAGCAAGGAAGAGGGTGAAGGGCTCGGCCTCGGGCTCGCGATTTGCCACGCCATCGTCGCGGCGCTTGGGGGTCGGATCGAGGTGGAGAGCCGCCCCGGCCAGGGGAGCACGTTCCGCGTCGTCCTCCCCGCCGCCACGTCCGCGAAGGCGCGGGCCAGGGCGGACGCCGGCTCCGGCGCGTCGAGCGGGCGGCGCGATGGCGGCGGGCTCGCCGGGGACGCGCCGCAGGCGGCGCCGCGACAGCGGGTCCTCATCATCGACGACGAGCCGTTGCTCACGCGCGCCATCGCGGGGACGCTCGAGCCGCGGCACGAGACGACCGCGACCGCGAGCGCGCGCGACGCGCTCACCCGGATCCGCGCCGGGGAGCGCTACGACGCCATCCTGTGCGATCTCATGATGCCCGACATGACGGGGATGGACTTCTACGCGTCGCTCGCCGAGCACGCGCCCGAGCAGCAGCGCCGGGTCGTGTTCCTGACCGGCGGCGCCTTCACGGAGCGCAGCAAGTCGTTCCTGCAGCAGGTCAACGCCCGGCTGCTGCTGAAGCCGTTCGACGCGGCGACGCTGCTCTCGCTGGTCGACGAGGTCGTCGCCGCGCCCTGAGGCGCGCGCTGCTCCTCGAGGTCGTCGCCGCGCCGCCGGGCGCCCTCAGTGATAGTCGCGCGATTTCAGCGTGATCTCCTCGTCGTTCGGCAGCTCCAGCCGCTCCAGCTCGCGCGCGAGCACGTGGATCACCTCTCCCTGACGCTCGACCCGCCCGGCGACGAGCAACAGCGCGGCGTGCCGCGCCACCTGGTAGTGCTCCTCGAAGACCTGCTTCTGGACGATGACGTTGACCACGCCGGTCTCGTCTTCGAGCGTCACGAACGTCACGCCGCTCGCCGTCGCGGGCCGCTGGCGGCCGACCACCATTCCGGCGACCCGCACGCTCTCCCCGTTGCGCGCCGCCTTGATCTCCTCGGCGGTCCGCACGCGCCCGGCCCCGCGCCGCCGCTTGAGCGCCGGTCGCAGGTGCCGCATCGGGTGATCGTGCAGCGACAGGCCCACGCGCCCGTAATCCAGCGCGAGCTGCTCCAGCGGCCTGAGCGGGGGCAGCCCGACGTCGCTGTCGTCCTCGATCGGCACGCCGTCGAACAACCCCTCCACGCGGGGCGCGCGCGCCCGCCAGAGCGCCTCTCTCCGGGCGGGGACCATCGCGGCGAGCGCGCCCGCTTCGGCGAGCGCTTCCACCTCGTTCTTCTTCAGCTCCGTGCGCCTCACGAGATCCGGGAGGCCCGTGAACGGCGCCTCCTCGCGCGCCGCCACGATCGCCGCCACCGCCGCCTCCCCGAGCCCCTTCACGAGGCGCATGCCGAGCCGCAGCGCCGGGCCCGCCGAGGGCGCCTCGCCGGGCTCGAGGGTCGCGTCCCACGCGCTCTGCACCACGCACACCGGGCGCACCTCGACGCCGTGCCGCTGCGCGTCCTGCACAAGCGCCGACGGGCTGTAGAACCCCATGGGCTGCGCGTTGAGGAGCGCGCAGGTGAACGCCGCCGGGTGGTGGACCTTGAGCCAGGCCGACGCGTACACGAGCAGCGCGAAGCTCGCCGCGTGCGACTCCGGGAAGCCGTACTCGCCGAAGCCCTGGATCTGCTGGTAGAGCATCTCCCCGAACTTCGCCGAGATCCCCCGCTCGGCGAAGCCCTGGATGAGCCGCCCGCGGTGCCGCTCCAGGCGCCCGTGCTTCTTCCACGCCGCCATGTCGCGGCGCAGCTGATCGGCCTCGCCCGGCGTGTAGCCCGCGCCGACCATCGCGATCTGCATCACCTGCTCCTGGAAGAGCGGCACGCCGAGCGTGCGCTCCAGGATGGGGTCCAGGCACGGGTGCGGGGACACCGGCGGCTCCTGCCCCGTCCGCCGGCGCAGGTAGGGGTGCACCATCCCGCCCTGGATGGGCCCGGGACGCACGATCGCCACCTCGATCACCAGGTCGTAGAACTTGCTCGGCTTCAGCCGCGGGAGCATCGCCATCTGGGCGCGGCTCTCGATCTGGAACACCCCCACCGTGTCGGCCCGGCCGATCGCCTCGTAGACGGCCGGGTCCTCCGGCGGGATCTGCGCGAGCGCCGCGATCGGATCGAACGCGGCGCCTCGGCGCGCGTGGACCGAGGGGCCCGCGGACGCGGAGCCCCGAGCCGCGTCGACCGAGGGGCCCGCGGACGCGGAGCCCCGAGCCGCGTCGACCGAGGGGCCCGCGGACGCGGAGCCCCGAGCCGCGTCGACCGAGGGGCCCGCGGACGCGGAGCCCCGAGCCGCGTCGACCGAGGGGTCCGCGGACGCGGCGTCACGAGCCGCGTCGGCCGGCCGGCCCGCGAGCTCGGCGTACCGATCTGTGTGGATCAACGCGAGCGCCTTGCGGATCGCCGTCAGCATGCCGAGGGCCAGGACGTCGATCTTGAAGAAGCCGAGATCGTCGAGGTCGTCCTTGTCCCACGGGATCACCGTGCGGCCCTCCATCCGCGCTGGCTCGACCGGGGCCACCTTGTGCAGCGGCTCCGACGAGAGCACGAAGCCGCCGACGTGGATCGAGAGGTGGCGCGGGAAGCCCTCCAGCGCGCTCGCCATCAGGACGGCCTGCCGGACGCGCACGTCGTCCGGATCGAGGCCCGCCTCGCTCACCCGCTGCTCCGTGATGTCCGCCTCGTGGTGGAGCACGAGGCCGCTCAGCCTGTCGACCTGATCCGCCGAGAAGCCGAACGCCTTGCCCACCTCGCGGAGCGCGCTCTTCCCGCGGTAGGCGATCACCTCCGAGACCATCGCCGCCCGGTCGCGGCCGTACATCTCGTAGATCGCCTGGATCACCTCCTCCCGGCGCTCGTGCTCGAAATCGACGTCGATGTCCGGCGGCTCGTTGCGCTCCTCCGACAGGAAGCGCTCGAAGAGCAGGTTGGATCGGGCCGGGTCCACCGCCGTCACGCCGAGCACGAAGCACACCGCGCTGTTCGCCGCGCTGCCGCGGCCCTGGCAGAGGATCTGCCGCGCGCGGGCGATCTTCACGACCTGCTGCACGCTGAGGAAGTAGGGCGCCACGCCGAGCTTCGCGATCAGCGCGAGCTCCTTCTCGATCTGCGCGCGCACCTGCGGCGGCGTCCCCTCCGGGTAACGGTCGCGGCAGCCCTCCTCGGTCAGGCGCCGCAGCGCCTGATCCGACGTCTCCCCCGGCATGCAGAGGGCGTCGCTCGGGAAGCTGTAGCGGAGCTCGGCCAGCGAGAAGCGGCAGCGGGAGGCGACCTCCACCGTGCGCGCGACCCAGGCCGGATGATCGCGGAACAGCGCCGCCATCTGCGCGCCGGACCGCACGTACGCCTCCGCGTTGGGCGCGATGCGCGTCCCGGCCTGATCGAGCGTGGTCTTGGTCCGGATGCACGTGAGCACGTCGGCGAGCGGCTTGCGCGACGGGTGGTGGTAGAGCGGGCGCGCGGTCGCGACGACGCAGGAGCCGTAGCGCCGCTCCGCCGCGAGGGCCGCCGCGACCCGCTCGCCGTCGCGGCGGTCGAGGTGCTTCCAGGTCGCGACGAGCGCGCGCTCGCCGAACGCGTCGCGCAGCGCGCCGATGAGCGCGCCGGAGGCGGCCGCGGGCACGAGCGGATCGAGCGGCACGATCGCGGACAGGCCCCGCGGCGCCGCCGCGATCGCCTCCGCCGAGATGCTCGCCGTCCCCTTCTCGCAATCGGCGTGCGCGAGCGTGAGCAGCCGGCAGAGGTTCGCGTACCCCTCGCTGTCCTCGACCAGGAGGACCACCGAGGGCTGGACCTCCGGCGCGCGCTCGGCGCGCGGCGCGGCGCGCTCGAGGGCCACGCGCGTCGCGCCGATCGTCAGCTCGGCCCCGACGATCACCCGCTGCTCGACCTTCTTCGCCGCCGTGTGCGCGCGGACGCTGCCGTAGATCCCGTCGCGATCGCAGAGCGCGAGCCCCTCGAGGCCGAGCTCCTTGGCGCGGTGCACGAGCTCCTCGGGGTGCGAGGCGCCCTCGAGGAACGAGAAGCAGGAGCGGCCGCAGAGCTCCGCGAACGGCACCGAGGCGCCGGCGCTCACTCGCACCACCCCTGCAGGAAGGCCTCGCCCGTCGCGCGGTCGACGTAGATCCACGCCTCGCCGCAGGAGCTCGCGCTCGCGCCGTCGCGGGGAGGGCGCAGCTCGCCGAGGCGCGCCGGGGCGGCCCTGCCGGACGGAGCGCCCGAGACCAGCCAGGCGCGCGCGTAATCGCGCGAGGCGGGCGTGGGCGTCCACCACTCCACCGCGTCGAGCCGCATCACGAAGGAGAGACGCTCGATCGCGTAGAGGTGCCGGTCGACCGCCACGATCGCCCCGCGCCCCACGCGGCCGAGCGGGATCGGCTGCGGGAGGAGCCGCGCGGGCTCCGGCGCCGGCGCGTCGGCCCCCTCCGCGCGCTCCCCCGCGGCCCCCTGCTCCGCCGCGGCGCGCGCGCGGGCCGCGGCGGACGTGCGCCCCGCGGCCGCCTCGTCCGAGACCGGCACGAGCCGCGACCGCGCCTCGGGGCGGTGCGCGTCGGCGACCTCCAGGACGCCCACCCGCTCCGCGCCGATCTCCGCCGAGAGCTCGGCCAGGAGCGCCGGCAGGCTGTCGGGATCGACCGAGCGGTCGCGCGACAGATCGAGCTGCACCCGGCGGGCGCGCGCGATGCGGGAGGCGATGAGGTGGACCCCCACCGCGGGCGCCGCGAGCTCGATCCTCTCGAGCTTCGCCTTGAGCGGGCGGAGCAGATCGCCCGCGTCCGAGAGGGGCACCGGCATGTCGACGTGGAAGCGCAGCGAGGGGCCGCGCTCCTCGTCCTCCAGGAGCGCGTCGGCGACCTCGTCGTCGCGATCGCCGAGGCGGAGCCGCGCGATCGAGCGATCGTAGGCGATCGCGACGTTGAGCCGCCCGCACGCCTCGCCGCGCGCGGCGAGCCGGGACGAGATGCGCGACGTCATGCCGCGCAGCACGAACAGGAGCGACTCGGCGCTCTCGACCGGCTCGTCGAAGAGCACCTCCTCCTCGATCAGCCGGGGCACCTCGTACGGCAGGAGCGGCACGGGATCGCGCCCGGCGAGGAGCTCCATCACCTCGACCGTCCGCGGGCCCAGCCGCGCCGCCACCTGCGCCCGCGGCAGGCGCGCGAGGTCCTCGACGCGGAGCACGCCGAGCCGGACGAGGAAGCTCGCCACCTCGCGCTCGACCGGGAGCGCCTGCACCGGCAGGGGCCCGATCGCCTGCGCCCCCTTGCCCGGCGGCGCGATCGGGGCGTCTGCCCCTGGCGCGCCGTCCGCGTGCGCGCCGAAGCGCGCCAGCGCCTGCGCGAGCCGCGGCCCGTCGGCGATCGCGAGCCGCGCCCTGTGGCCGAGCGCCGCCACGCGCTCGCCGAGATCGCCGAGCAGCGCCTCCTCGCCGCCGACGAGGTGCGACGCCCCGGTGATGTCGAGCCACACCGTGTCGTACGGGCCGTCGCCCCAGGGGCTCCGCGCCGTGGTCGCGGCGCGCTCGCCGGGGCGGCTCGCCCGCGGCGCCCCCGCGCGCGCGCCGGCGCGCGCCTGCGCGCCCTGCTCGCCGAGCTGGATCGCCGCCGTCGCCCCGAGCCCGAGCGCCACCTCGGCGACCCGCCCGAGCGCCGCGTCGATCTCGGCGAACGTCACCCGGTGGATCGCGAGGTGCGCGACCAGCGCCGCCGCCTCGACGACCTTCTGCCCCGGCCTGACCCCGTACCGCCGCGCCTCGTCGTCGACGACGTCGATCACGGCCACCGGCGCCGCCGGCTCGCGCTCGGACCGCGCGGCGAGCGCGGCCCGGCGCTCCTCCTCGCCGCCGATGATCACCGCGAGCGGCGCCTTCCCGCTCGGTGAGACCGGCCCACGCTGCTTCACCAGCTCGCACGCGAGCTGCGGGAGCACGATCGCCACAATGCGCCTCGCCGCCATCGCCTCTCCTCCTCACGCCCGCGACAGCGCGGGCCGCGGCTCGCTTCCCGCCGCCCGCTCCGCCTTCTCCCGCGCCCGCTCGCCGAGCACCACCGGCGTCGGCGACGTCACGCGCCCGCGCCGATCCTTGGCGACGCGCACCATCAGCCGCCCCTCCGCGACCTGCTCGAGCTCCAGCCGCATCGCGACCGGCAACGGCATCGGCCGCGCCGCCTGGCGATCGGTGAGGAGCAGGATCGTCCCGTCGCTCCCCTCGGTGGCCAGGGCGAGCTTGCGCACCACATTGACCCACCGCGCGAGGTCCTCCTCGCGGCGCCCCGCCGCGGGCGCGCCCCGCTCCCCCTTCCCCGCCCCCTGACCGAAGGCCCCCGGGACCCCGGCCACGTCGATCACGAGCACCGCGAACGCCCGGCTCATCGCCATCCGGACCGCGACCTTGGCGAGCATCTCCACGGGGGGCCGCGCCACGAGCAGCCGGCTCAGGTCGACCCCCGCGCGCGCGACCGCCGGCGCGAACAGCGAGCCGCTCGGGTCGATCCACGCGCACCACGCCCCCGCCGTCGCGCTCGTCCCGCGCAGCCGCGCCTCCGCCTGCGCCGACGCGCACGCGGAGAGGGCGATGGAGGTGGACCGCCCGAGCCCCCGCGGCGCGGCGAGCTCCACCACCCCCCCGCGCGGCAGACCCCCTTCCGGGAGCGCGTCATTAATTTCCTGTATACTGAGCGGTAGCGTCTTGGCGCGCGCTTCGAACTCGGGGAGGGTGTGGCGCAGCAGGTCCCGGGCGAGAGGAGCGGCAAGAGCGACGGGCGACATACTGAACATGGTAACAGTACCCTCGCGAAGCTGCCAACTTTGCAGGACGAACAACGTCCTACCTGCGCTCGGTGCGTTCCCCTTTCGCCGTTTCGGGACAGCGGAATGGCTTGTGTCGGTGATCTTCGGGCGGCGGGGATGACAGGACAGCGGGGATGAGGGGAATGCCCGCCCTGAGTTCTTCAATAAGTCCTCCCCGCCCCCTGTCGACCTAGGGCGGGGTCAGGACCGTCGCGGCGCTCTGTCGCCAGCGCGGGCGGGGCTCCTGCCGCTCCGGCGTCAGTGCGGCGGGGCTGCCGCTCCGGGGACAGCGGCCGCCCGTGGAACGTCCCCAACGTAACGCGAGCTCGGCCGGATGAGCCGCCCGACGCGCCGCTGCTCCTCGATGTGCGCGTACCAGCCGGCGACCCTGCCCACCGCGAACGTCGGCGCGAAGAGCGCGCGCGGCAGCCCGAGCGCGTCGAGCAGCACCGCCGTGTAGAACTCGACGTTCGCGCGCAGCGGGCGCTCCGGGTGCCGCGCGCGGAGCGCCGCCTCCGCCGCCCGCTCGACCGCGCGCGCCAGCGCGAGCCGGGCGCCCTGCGCCCCGCCTGCCGTCCGCCCGAGCCGCTCGATCGCCCGCTCGAGCACCGCCGCCCGCGGATCCCTCACCCGGTAGATCCGGTGCCCCATGCCCATGATCCGCCGCCCCGCCGCGAGCTCCGCCTGGATCCAGCGCTCGGCGCTGCCTGGCGACGGCGCGCCGCCCTCGCCCGCCGCTGCCCCGATGGCGTCGAGCATGTCGAGCACCGGCCCCGGCGCGCCGCCGTGGAGCGGCCCCTTCAGCGCGCCGATCGCCGCGACCACCGCCGAGACCGCGTCCGACCCCGTCGAGGTGACCACGCGCGCGGTGAAGGTGGACGCGTTCATGCCGTGGTCCGAGACCGTCACGAGGTACGTGTCGAGCTCGCGCGCTTCGGCCTCGCTCGCCGCCGCGCCGCGCGCCATGCGCAGGTAGTCGGCCGAGAGCCGGAGCGCCGGATCGGGCGCGACCGGCTCCTCGCCCGCGCGCCGCCGCGACCAGGCCGCCGCGAACGTCGCGACCGCCCCGGCGATCGCCGCGGGCGGGGCGTCGCCGCGGAGGTGCGCGACCGCGGCGCGGAGCGCGTCCATGCCGTCGCTCGCGTGGAGCGCGTCCCCGAGCCGGCCGAGCAGCGCGAAGGCCCGCGTCCGCCCCTCGGCGATCGCGCCCCGGAGCGCCTCCCGCTCCGTCGCCGAGGGCAGCGCGCCGCCCCAGAGCAGCCCGCACGCGTCCTCGAACGTCACCCCGCCGCCGCCGGCGAGCGCCTCGACGTCGTGGCCGGCGAGCGTGAGCCTCCCCCGCTCGCCGTCCACCTCCGAGAGCCGCGTCTCCGCCACCACCACACCCTCCAGGCCGCTCGCGAGCGGCGCCGCCACGTCCTTCATCCGATTCACCTCCGCCAAGGACATGTTGGGCATCGCATGAGGTTGATCAACCTTGATTGTACAATCAACCATGCACGCTATCGAAGCGCGTCGAGGACGCCGCCGGGGCGCGGATCGCCCAGCCCGCGCCCCCGCGCGCCGCGCCCGCGCGCGCGCCGGGGGGAGGGCGTGGGCAAAACGGCGCCGCGCGGGCCGCGCCTGAGCGAAGAATCCCGGCGAGGACCGGGGAATCCGATGCTAGGAGGGACACATGCGTCCGGCGATCCGCGGGCCGCGCCTCCTGGATCGGCGGACAGGGTTCGGACCTGACGTTGATGGCCCTTCATGGTTGATCTACCTGACTCGGAGCAGCGGCCCTCGGCGTACGTGACCGGCGCCGAAGCGGCGGAGCTGCTCGGCGTGAAGCGGGAGACGCTCTACGCGTACGCGAGCCGCGGCGTGCTCCGGGGCGTGCCCGGCGGGCGAGGGCGCGCGCGGCTCTACCTCCGGGCGGACATCGAGCGGCTCAAGGCGCGGCACGACGCGCGCGCCGGCCACGGGCCGGTCGCGGCCGAGGCGCTCCGGTGGGGCGAGCCGGTGCTCGAGTCGGCGCTCACCGCGATCGGCCCGCGCGGGCCCGTCTACCGGGGCAAGGAGGCGGTCGCGCTGGCGCTCGAGGACGCGCCGTTCGAGGCGATCGCGGAGCTCCTGTGGACCGGCGAGCTGCCGGCGGGAGGCGCGCCGGCGGCGCGACCCGGCCGGCTGAGCTTCCGCCCGGCGAAGCTCGCGGCGCTCCTGCCGGAGGGCACGCCGCCGCTCGCCGCGCTCGCGCTCGTGGTGCCCGCGCTCGGCGCGCACGACCCGGCCCGTCACGTGGGCGCGCCCTCGGGCGACGGGCGCATCCCCACGAGCGACGCGGAGCGCGCGCGGGCGCGGGCGCTCGTGCGCTCGCTCGCGGCGCTCGTCGGCCTCGGGCGGGACCCGGCCAGGGCGACCGCGGCCCTCGAGGCCGAGGGGGCGGCGCGGCGCCTGCTCGTCGCCCTCGGCGCGAGCCCCTCGAAGAAGGCCGAGCGCGCCGTGAACCGGGCGCTCTTGATCTCGGCCGATCACGAGCTGAACGCCTCGACATTCGCGGTCCGGGTGGCGGCGTCCACCGGGGCCGATCTCTACGCCTGCGTCAGCGCCGGGCTCGCGGCGCTCTCCGGCCCGAGGCACGGCGGCGCCACCGACCGCGTCGAGGCCCTGGTCGCCGAGGCAGCCCGGCCCGAGCGCGCCGCCGCCGCGGTCCACGAGCGGCTGCGCCGCGGGGAGCCCATCCCCGGCTTCGGGCACAGGCTCTACCCGGAGGGCGACCCCCGCGCTCAGGCGCTGCTCGACACGGCCCGGGCGCTCGCGCCCCAGAGCGCGGCGCTGCGCACGGTGCTCGCGCTCGTCGACGCGCTCCGCGACGCCGGCCACGACCCGCCGTCGCTCGACATGGGCCTCGTCGCGATCACGGCCGCGCTCGGCCTGCCGTCCGGCTCGGCGGCGGCGCTCTTCGCGGTGGGCCGCGCCGCGGGGTGGATCGCCCACGCCTTCGAGCAGCGGGAGGCCGGATACATGCTGCGGCCCCGCGCCCGGTACACGGGGCCCTGACACTCGCGCCGCCGCGCCCTAAAAATCGACCTGCATGCCGAGCTCGACCACGCGGTTCGGCGGCAGGCCAAAGTACGCCGTCGCCGGCCGCGCGTTGCGCGAGATGAACGCGAACAGCCACTTCCGCCACCGGGACATCTTCGACCGCCCCGTCGTCAGCAGCGTCTCCCGGCCGAGGTAGTAGCTCGTCCGCCCGAGATCGATGTGGAGCCCGTGCCGCTTGCACCCTTCCAGCACCGACGGGGCGTTCGGCGTCTGCATGAAGCCGTAGCACGCCGTCACCTGGTAGATGCCCTCGCCCCGCGGGATCACCGTCGTGCGCCGCTCCGCCGGCACCTCCGGCACGTTCAGCACCTGGATCGAGAGGAGCACCACCTGCTCGTGCAGCACCTGGTTGTGCTTCACGTGGTGCAGCAGGATCGGCGGCGTGCCCTCCGGGCTCGACGCCATGAAGACCGCCGTCCCGCGCACCCGGTGCGGCTTCGTGCGCTTCACGTCCTCGAGGAACATGTCGAGCGGCAAGATGGCCGATTTGATCGCCGCGGCGAGGTGCTTGCGCCCCGTCTTCCAGGTCGTCATCACGGTGAAGGTCGCCGCCCCCATCACGATGGGAACCCAGCCGCCGTGGAAGAACTTGGCGCTGTTCGCCGTGAAGAACGCGAGATCGATCACGAGGAAGAGCCCGGCCAGCGGGAGCGACTTCCAGACCGGCCAGCCCCACGTCTTCCGCGTGACAACGTAGTAGACCACCGTGGTGATCCCCATCGTGCCCGTCACGGCGATGCCGTACGCGGCCGCGAGCGCGCTCGAGCTCTTGAAGGTGAGCACCAGCACGATGCACGAGATCAAGAGCCCGCTGTTCACCTCGGGGATGTAGATCTGCCCCGCCTCGTCCTTCGAGGTGTGGACCACCGTGACGCGCGGGAAGTACCCGAGCTGCACGGCCTGCTGCGTCAGCGAGAAGGCCCCGGAGATGAGCGCCTGCGACGCCACGACCGCCGCCGCGGTCGCGATCGTTACCGTGGGGTAGAGCGCCCACGGCGGGACCAGCGCGTAGAACGGGCTCGCCGCGGCGGTGGGGTCCTCGAGGAGCTTGGCGCCCTGGCCGAAGTAGTTGATGAGCAGCCCCGGCCAGACGATCGTGTACCAGGTGTACTTGATGGGCCTGCGGCCGAAGTGACCCATGTCGGCGTACAGCGCCTCGCCGCCCGTGATGCAGAGGACGACGGCGCCGAGGATCAGGAAGCCGTGCACGTTGTTCTCGGCGAAGAAGCTCACCGCGTAGGTCGGTGAGACGGCCCGGAGCACGCCGGGGCTGTGGACGATCTCCTTGGCCCCGAGCAGCGCGAGCGCCACGAACCACACGAGCGTCACCGGCCCGAAGATCGTCCCGACGCCGGCCGTGCCGCGCTTCTGCACGAGGAACACGGCCAGCAGCACGGCGCAGGTGATCGGCACGACGGCGGGCTTCAGCGTCGACGTCGCGACCTCGAGGCCCTCGACCGCCGAGAGCACCGAGATCGCCGGCGTGATCACGCCGTCGCCGTAGAGGAGCGAGGCGCCGAAGAGGACGAGGAGCACGAGCAGGCCGCGGCCGTCGCCCTTGCGGTCGCTGCTCGGGACGAGCGCGAGGAGCGCGAGGATGCCGCCCGCCCCCTCGTTGTCGGCCCGCGTGATGAACGTCAGGTACTTGACGGTCACCACCATCATCAGCGACCAGAACATCAGCGAGAGCACGCCGAGCACGTTGTCCGGCGTCGGAGCGACGTGGTGCGGGCTCCTCGGGCTGAAGCACTCCTTCATCGCGTAGAGGGGGCTCGTCCCGATGTCGCCGTAGACGACCCCGAGCGCCGCGAGCATCAGCGGCCACATCTTCTTCGGGGTCGAGCCGTGGGCGCGGTCGGCCGGCGCGGACGCCGCGGGGCGCTCGGCGCCCTCGGCCGGTTGTGGGCTTGTCGTCATCGGGGCGAATCCTACTCCATCGCGAGCGCTCATCGCGAGGAGGCGCGGCGCGCCGCCTCAGCCGAGCGCGCGCGCCGCCGCGGTGAGATCGTCGATGAAGCGGGAGAGCTCGGCGTGCCTGGAAGCCTCGTCGGGCATGCGCAGGATCGACGCAGGGTGCACGGTCGCGAGCGTGCGCGGCGCGAGCGGCGAGGCGACGAGCCGGCCGCGATCGCGCGTGACCCGGAACGAGCTGCCGAGCAGCGCCTGCGCCGCCGTCGCGCCGAGGCACACCACGATCTCCGGCTGCACCGCCTCGATCTCCGCGGCGAGCCACGGGAGGCACGCGCGGATCTCGCGCGCGTCGGGCTTCTTGTGGATGCGGCGCTTGCCGCGCGGCTCCCACTTGAAGTGCTTGACCACGTTGGTCACGTACGTCCGCCGCCGGTCGATCCCCGCCGCCTCGAGCGCCCGATCGAGCAGCTGCCCCGCCGGACCCACGAACGGCTTGCCGGCAAGATCCTCCTTGTCGCCCGGCTGCTCGCCGACGAGGAGCACGTCCGAGCGCGCGGCGCCCTCGCCGAACACCGTCTGCGTCCCCCGCTCCCACAGCGGGCAAGCCCGGCAGCCCGCCGCGGCCTCGCGCAGGCGCGGCAAGGAAGGACGGCTGGGGACCAAGGCCGCCGCCGTCGCCTCGCCGGGGCCGGCGTCGCGCCCTGCTGCATTTCGTCTCGCCACGGTCGCCATGGTTTCCCCGAGCAGCATCGCGCGTGCCACCCGCCGTCGCGACGCGCTGCGTTCGAGCGCGTCGCGACGGCGCACGGCCGAGCCGGCTTGACGGCCCCGGGCGTCCTTCCCATAGTGCCCGGGTCCCTCTAGTTGACCCACCGGTCAGAATGCCCCGCCTCGCCGATCGCCGCGCCAGGATCGAGTTGCTCCGCGCCGCCGAGGCGGCGTTCACCGAGCGCGGCCTCGCCGCGGCGAGGGTCGAGGACATCACCGAGCGGGCAGGCGTCTCGAAGGGCGCTTTCTACCTGCACTTCCAGAGCAAGGACGACTGCTTCAAGCAGATCGTCGAGACCTTCATCGCGCGGCTCGCGGGGTGCGTGGAGCTGCCGCCCATCGCCGTCGAGGGCGTCGATCGGGCGTCGGTCGACGCGTACTTCAAGCGGCTCCTCGCCCACGACGTCGAGGTGCTCGAGTTCTGCTGGCAGAACCGGGCGCTGCTCAAGATGATGCTCGCGGGCGGCGGCGGAGCCCCCTACGCCTACCTGATCGACGAGTTCGCCCAGCGCGTCGCGCGCCTCGTGGAGACCCGCGTCCGGTACGCGATCGACATCGGCCTCTACCGGCGCGATCTCGATCCCAGCGTCCTCGCGGCGCTCATCTCCGGCGCCTTCGATCGCCTGGTCCGCAAGCTCATCGACGCGCCGTCCCGGCCAGACATCGCCGCCTGGTGTGGTCAGGTGCTCCAGCTCTTCCTGCACGGCCTGCTCACCCCGGAGGCGCGCGCCTTCGCTGACCTGCCGGTCACGGAAGCGCCGCCGCGCAGCGCGCGTCAGACCGCTGGCGCGGAAGCGCCGCCGCGCAGCGCCCGTCAGACGGCTGGCGCGGCCCCTGCGTCAGCGCCCGGCGAGCGCCGGCGCGCCAAGGCCAAGGCGACCTGAGGCGGTCACCGTTTGGTACAAGGCCGTCCGGGGCGGATACGATGCGCGCCGCCGATGTCGACTCCGCGCGACTTCCGGCGGCGAGCCGCCCGACCTCCGCGTCACGACGCGCGACATCCGCGTCGCGGCGCGCTTTGTAGGGCTTCACCTGAGCGGAGCCCATGGATCCCCGGCCCGCACCGGGCAAATTGTACAGGGAATCCCTGACCCGTGATTCCTCATTGCCCTAGCGGTCGGTCGGGCTGCAGCTGAGCTAGAGCTAACAGTCAACGGGGACTTCGGCCTCGGGACAGTGAGGGGGTGAATCGGGGCGCCGGAGGGGAACCGCTCAGGCGACCCGGAAGAGCGCAGCCTGGGGAGCTGCCTGATCGTTCGACCGCGCCGTGGCGACCATCGCGCGCGCTGGACGACAACAGGCGTTCTCCGCGAGGGAACGGGGCTGTCGAGGGGGGCTGTATGAGCACACGATCGGGCTGCGAGAGACGGTTGATCCAGGAGCTGCTCCGGCAGACGTGCCGTTCGCTGGAGTGGCGCGCTGACACGGAGAGGTCGATCGCAGACAGGCTCGATGCTGCCCTCGCCGAGCACGCGCTCCACGTGTTCACCCCGGACGTCGACCTGCGCGTCCAGCTGACCAGGGACCTCGCGCTCGCCATCGCGATACGCGTCCTCTCCTTCGGCGAAGACGCCGAGGAGTCCCTGTGCAAAGCCCTCTCCCAGGACAGATCGCCGATGGCGGAGCTCGTGAAGTCAGCGTGGCCCCTCGTGCGCACCGCCTGCAGGACGGCCGAGCGGAGCGCCGGGCGGCTGGTGCTGCTGACGACGGTGCCCGAGGCGTGAGGCAGAGAGCAGGGCACGCGCCCAGAGCCCGCGCGGAGGGCTCACGGCGACGGACCGGCGAGAACAAGGCGACGCTCGGATCTCGCCGGCTCGCGCCGGCGCCGAGGAGCGCCGATCCCTCGAAGCAGCTGCCAGGAAGAGCGATGAACACCGCATGACGGAGCCAGGTCCACGAGGCGATGCAGATGGCGCTCCAGACCACCTACAGCATCTACGTTCGCTTCCGGGGCAGGCGCCTCGCGCTCATGAAGCACATCCGCTCGCTCGAGTCGGCGCGCACCTCGTTGCTGGCCTTGCGGGCCGAGCGGTTCCACGACGCGGATCAGGTGTTCCTCGTCAACGACGCGACGAAGCAGGTCGTCGATGAGCGAGCGTGGGAGGACGCCCGAGAGCCCGGCGCGGACCGGGAGATCGGCGTCAGCCCCCACGTCGAGGCCGACGACCAGCGCGGGGATCGCGCGCGCGAGGCGAGGGATCAGGAGGCTCCCGCGCCGTGGGAGGCCAAGGCGCCAGCGCCGCACGAGGCGCACGAGGCGCACGAGGCCCTGACGCCCGCCGAGCGCGAGGCGCAGGCTGAGGACAAGGCGCGGCGCGAGCCGCCGGAGAGGAGGTCGCCCACGGTCGAGGGCGCGGAGCCCCCACGCGCGCGCCTGCGCCGCGCGATGGCGGCAGCGCAGGTGGCCCGAGCGCGCCACGAGGCCGCCCTGGAAGCCATGAGCAGGCTCCAGCCCGGCGGGAAGGTGGATGAGATGACGCTGATGAGGCTCAACGACTCCGCGCGCATGGCGTCCGATCGGTCGGCGCGCGTCCTCGAGCAGCTCGAGCAACTCCTGAAGCGCCTGGAAGGGGCGCGCTGATCGAGGTGAGGTGGCGGTAAGACACCGTGTCGGGCGCTCCGCGAAGGCAAGGACAGGCACGTCGACCGACCGATCGCCGCAACGTTAGCGTCGCCTGTGCCGCGCGGCTGCGAGGCGCCCGAGAGAGCGCTTAACCGTTCAAGCAACCATGCCGGAACCGAAGAAGTCACGCCGGACGCAATTCAGGGCACCGGGCCACAGCGACGCCGCGCCCCACGCCGGCAGGGCGGCTGCGCAGCGGCGCTCGCCGGACTCGTCCGAGGGCGCCGGCGAGCAGGCCGCCGCCGCGGAGCCGCACCTCGGGAACGAGCAGCGGTTTCCGGTCGTCTGCGTCGTCGCGTCGGCCGGCGGGCGCGGCGCGATCGCGGAGCTGCTCCGGCGGCTGCCGAGCAGGGACACGAGCCTCTCCCTCGTGCTGATCTACAGCGCCGAGCCAGGGGAGATCCCGGTCTTCGAGCTCGCGGCGCAGAGCAGCCCGCTCCCCACGAGCGAGCTTCGCGCCGGGGCGAGGCTCATGCCAGGTCACGTCCAGGTCCTGCCCCCGGACACGCGAGCGACGCTGGACGGCGTGCGCGTCGAGCTCGCGCCGCACGGCGAGTCCGGTCCGGGCCCTGCCGATGCCTTCCTGCGCTCGCTCGCGCGCGAGCTGGGGTCGAGCGCGGCGGGCGTCGTGCTTTCCGGCACCGGGAGCGACGGCGCCCTCGGGCTGAAGGACGTGAAGGCGGAGGGCGGCGTCACCTTCGCGGAGGACCCGCGCACCGCCGAGCGGCCGGCGCTCCCGCGCAACGCCATCGCGGCCGGAGGCGTCGACTTCATCCGCGGCGTCGAGGCGATCGCCGCGGAGCTCGCGAGGATGGGCCGCCCCGGTCACGCGCCCGCCCTGTGGCTCCCGCAGGGCACGCCCCTGGGGGTCGACCCGGAGCTCGGCAAGCTCTTCAGGCTGCTCCACGCCGCGGTGGGCGTCGACTTCAGCCACTACAAGAAGAGCACGCTGAGGCGTCGTATCCAGCGCCGAATGACGCTCCACCGGCTCGCGTCCCTGCAGGAGTACCTCGAGCACCTGAGAGCGCACCCGGACGAGATCGAGCACCTCTATCAGGACCTCCTCATCAAGGTGACCACGTTCTTCCGCGATCCGGGCGCATTCGCCGCGCTGAAGACCCACGTGTTCCCGGTGCTCATGCACAACAGGCCGCAGGACTCCCCGGTTCGCATCTGGGTGCCGGGCTGCTCGACGGGCGAGGAGGTCTACTCTCTCGCGATCTCGCTGCTCGAGTTCCTCGAGGACGACGCGAACGATCACGCCATCCAGATCTTCGGCACCGACCTGAGCGAGGCCGCCATCCAGCAGGCGCGGGCCGGGATCTACGTCGATGGCATCTCGTTCGACGTCTCGCCCGACCGGCTGCGCCGCTTCTTCGTCCGGGTGCACGGCGGCTTCCAGGTCAACAAGTCGGTCCGCGATCTGTGCATCTTCTCGCGCCACAACGCCACGGCCGATCCGCCGCTCGCGAAGCTCGATCTCGTCAGCTGCCGCAACCTGATGATCTACATGGAGCCGAGCCTGCAGCGCCGGCTGCTGCACACCTTCCACCAGGCCCTCAAGCTCACGGGCTTCTTGCTCCTCGGCTCCTCCGAGAGCATCAGCGCGATGTCCGACCTGTTCGGGGTGGTGGACAGGACCCACAGGATCTTCTGCAAGCGCGCCGCGTCGGAGGCGGCCAGCGCGCGCGATCTCGCCGCGCCCGCCCTCCCCGCCCCGCCTGCGCCCGCGCCGGACGAGGGGGAGCCGCGGAGCCCCGAGGGGCTCCTCATGGACGCGCTGCGCAAGGAGGCCGACGCCATCGTGATGGCCCGCTACGCCCCCGCCGGCGTGGTGGTCGACGAGGAGATGCAGATCGTCCAGTTCCGGGGCAAGACAGGGCCCTACCTCGAGCCGGCGCCCGGCGACGCCAGCCTGCACCTCTTCAAGATGGCCCGCGAGGGGCTCCTGCTCGGCCTCCGGGCCGCCATCGACGCGTCGATGAACTCGGAGGCGATGGCCCGGAAGGAGCAAATCAAGGTCCGGCAGGGAGACAAGCTCCGCCACGTCGACGTCGAGGTGTGGCCGCTCAAGGTGCGGCTCCCGCAGGGGCGCTGCTTCCTCGTCGTCTTCTCCGAGTCGGGCGGCGCCAGGCTGGACCGGCCAGGCGACGACCCGGCCCAGAGCGCCCCCCAGAAGGACCTCGAGGTCGCCCAGCTCCGCAGGGAGCTCGTGACCACGAGGGAGCACCTCCAGTCGATCATCGACGAGCTCGAGGCGACGAACGAGGAGCTCCTGTGCGCGAACGAGGAGCTCCTCGCGAGCAACGACGAGCTGCACAGGATGAAGGACGCGCTCGAGTCCGCCCACGAAGAGCTCCGGTCCGCGAACCAGGAGCTGACGGCCATCAACGAGGAGCTCCACAGCAGCAACGTCGCGCTCGGGCTCGCCAACGACGAGCTGCGCAACCTCCTCGGCAGCATGAGCATCCCGGTGCTGATGCTCGACGCGGACCTCCGGATCCGCCGCGTCGCCGGCGTGGCCGACAAGCTGCTCGGCCTCGCCGCGAGCGACGTGGGCCGATCGATCCTCGAGGTGAGGCCGAGGAGCGCGGCCGACATCGCGCCGATCGTCGCCGAGGTGCTCGACACGAGGAGCGGCGTCGAGCGGCAGGTCGAGGACCGCGAGGGCCGCGTCCATCTCGTGAGGGCGCGCCCGTTCCGGATCACCGGGAACGAGGTCGACGGCGCGGTGATCTGGTGGCTGGAGAGCGACGCGACGAGGCGCGCCGGGCGCGAGCTCGCGGGCGCGCGCGACCGCATCTCCGCCGTCTTCGAGGTGCTGCGCCACCCGTTCCTCCTGCTCGACGGCGAGCTCCGGATCCGCGCGGCGACGCGGCGCTACTGCGAGCTGTTCATGGTCTCGCTCGGGGACATCGAGGGGCGGCCCCTCTCGGCCATCGACGCCGTGTGGAACACCCCGCAGCTGGAGCAGCGGCTCCGGGACGTGCTCCGCCGCAGCGCCGCGCTTGTCGACTTCCGCGTCGAGGCCGTGCTCGCGCACGCCGGACGCAGGACGCTGTCGTTCTCCGCCTTCCGGCTCCAGGCCGACGAGGGCGAGCTCCCGGCCCTGCTGCTCGTCGTCGAGGACAGGACCGGGCCCGAGGAGGACGAGCCCTCGCAGGCGGGGCTACGGCCAGCGCGCCGCGCCGGCTCCGACTGACGCGCTCACCGCCCGCGCGCCCGCCAGTCCCCCGAGGCGATGCGGGGATACCCCAGCACCTGGCCGGCGGGCATCAGGTACGCCTCGCAGCGCGCGCCGCCGTCGAGCTCGATCATCTCGCGCCGGAAGAGGTCGGGGCAGCCCTCGTAGACGTCGAGCGACGCGAGGGTCTCCCGATCCGGCTCGTAGAGCTCCCCGACGACCGCGGCCGAGCCCCCGCGCACGAGCGCCGGGTAGGCGCCGAGGTCGGCGAGCTCGAACGACAGGGCGGTGCGGGCGACCCCGAGGAAAGGCGCGCGCCCGAGCAGCCGGTGCGAGCGCTCGCCGCGCATCAGCGTGCCGTAGACGAACAGGGGCACGGCGCCGTCACCGGCAGTGCTGTTCGACCGCGGCGAGCAGCTGCTCGAGGTTGATCGGCTTCTTGAGGAACTGCGCCGCGCCGAGCGACGACACGAACTCGTCGCGGCCCGTCGCCGAGATGATCACGACCGGGATCGAGGCGAGCTCCGGGTCCTTCTTCTGCTCCGCCCTGAACTGCCAGCCATCCATGATCGGCATCATGAGGTCGAGCAGGATGAGGCCGGGCTTAGGCTCCGTTCGAAGCGCGCTGAGCGCCTCGCCGCCGTGCGCCGCCGACGTGACGGCGTAGCCCTCCTCTTGCAGGAGCTCGGCGAGGGTCTCTCGAATATCCGGATCATCATCGACAACGAGGATCCTCTTCAAGGGAGTGGCAGGCACGGTGCATCAACCACTATGCGAAAGCCGGACGTCACGGCGAAACAGGGAAAGCCCTGAATCCCTGCTCGGGGTCCGCTTGATCAGGCCTGTTCTGCGAGAAAGGGCGCGCATGAAGGTCTCTCTGCGGCAAGGAGCGCCGCGGGGGCGCCTCGGAACGGAGCCCGCTCGAGCGCCGCGCGCCACCGTGGAACCGTGGACTCGCGCGGAGTCGACGGCCCTCACGCCGGACGGGTCTGGCAGGAGGGGTTCGGGCGTGCGCATCGTGCTCGATCGTCGGCGGTCGAGCCCGATGTTACAGCACAGTGACGCTCCGGCGAAGACGCTCTCTGCCAGATCTGCGGCCAGCCAGGGTGAGCATCGCGCGGCTCGGTCGTGCTCCGCCAGGTCATGAGCCGGCGAGGGTACCACCGGCGCGCTGGAGCGCAGCCGCGCGGCGCCACCCGAGCGGCTGCGCTCCAGCGCGTGCGGCGCGGATCGGGCGGGCAGCGTCAACCTGCCTCGCCCGCGGCGCCGAGCACCACCTTCGAGAGGGTGCTCAGCAACACGTCGATGTCCACCGGCTTCGGGATGAGCGCGGCCGCGTGCAGCCGCTCGGCGATCGCCTTCATCTCGTGGGGCCGGCGGGCCGAGAAGATCATCAGGGGAGAGGGCGGGCCGAGCCCCGCGATCTCGGAGACGAACCGGTCCGTCGTCATGCCCGGCATCGTCAGATCGAGGAGGACCGCGTGGAAGCGCCGCTCCGCGAGCGCGTCGAGCGCCGCGCGCGCGGTCGCGGTCAGCTCGACCTCGTACCCCTCCAGCGTCAGGAGCTCCTCCAGCATCGCCGCCGTGTCGATGTCGTCCTCTGCAACCAGGATCACGTGCTTGCCACGCATGGCTCCCCTCGGCTTTCCTCGGAAGCGGGGCCGCTCTGCAGGCGGCGCGCCCTCCCGTCCCGCGCCGGACGAGCGCGCGGCGCGCGCCCCAGCAGGCCGGTCGCCGGCGCGGCACAGGCCCCTCGAGGACGGCACGGCGTGACGAGCGGCCCAGGCGAACGGATTTACGCGCTCCGGAGCGTTCGCCGCAGCGCGCCGCGTCCACGATGACAATGCGCGCAGCCCGACAGACGGATCGCCGCACTCCGGCGATCCGGCGTAGTCCTTCCCCCTCTTTCGCCCCGGGCACTATGAAAGCCCGGCCGCGCTCGGGATGCAACTCCGGACGGGCCCCGGACGTAAGCCAGGGCGTACCCCGGACGTCGGGCAGAGCGGACCGGGAGTTGGGAGCAAACAGAGAGCGCGAACGGACTCCCCGACGGGGGAGACACCCTGGTAGACTCCCATGGATGCCTGGCGAACGCCGCGTCGCGCTACTCGCGATGGAGCCAACCATGCCGGACGGTGGGGGAGCGCCGTTCAGCCATGGAATCCGTCGTGTCGAAGCCTCTTTGCTCGCCGATCCGGAGCTCGCCGGTGTGCCGATCCATGTGGTCGAAGCGCAGACGAGGGATCTCGACGCGTGGGTCGCCGAGGTCGAGACCGTGGATGCCGACATCGTCGGCCTCGCCGCGCACGTCTGGTCCTTTCCCACGTTCATCGACGTCGCGCGCCACCTCCAGCGCAACCGGCCGGGGCGCACGATCGTCCTCTGCGGTCCCCTCGCGCGCCCCGCGATGTTCGCGCTCGCGCCGTGGCGCGACGCCGCCGCCTGCATCGACGCCCTCGTGCACGGCAACGAGCTCACGTTCCGGAACATCGTCCGCCTGAGTGATCGCTCCCCCGAGGCGCTGCGCACCGTGCCCGGGCTGCACGTCTTCACCGCCGGCGGCTGGGTCTCGACGGGCGAAGCGCCTCACGTGGCGCCCGACGAGCTCCCGTCCGCGATCCGGATGAAGTTGCTCCCGACCGATCGCATCGTGCCGATCGAGATCTGTCGCGGCGGCGTCATGAGCTGCCCGACCTGCGGCATCTCGACGGGCGACGCCTCCGCCGGCGTCTTCTCGGAGGCCTACCTCGTCGAGGAGCTGAGCGCGCTCCGCGCCGCCGGCGCCCCGGGCGCGCAGGTCGTGGACGCGCCGCTCAACCTGAACGCGGAGGCGTTCCGGAACCTCGTGGCCGCGGAGAAGCAGGTCGGCTTCTTCAAGCAGGCGACGCTCTCGGCGTCGATCGATCCCGAGCACGTGCACGACGAGCACCTCGAGTTCCTCCGCGGCGTCGCGCGCGTGTCGCTCGACGCGCGGCTGCCGCCGCTCAACAAGGACACCGGCGACGGCACGCAGCGCCCCTTCCGGGAGTCGAAGTTCGCGAAGGTGATCGAGGAGCTCTCGACCTTCACGGACATCGAGGTGGACATCCTCCTCGGCCTCCCGGGCGACGGCCCCATCACGTTCCGCCGCACGCTCGAGCGCGCGCGCGAGCTGCCGTGCAAGGTCCGCATCTTCCACAGCCTCGTCCTCCCGGACGACCTCATGACGCGCGCGCCGGCGTCGTTCGAGCTCCGCTTCGACCCGTTCACGCTGATGATGCGCTCGTGCCTCGGCTGGTCCGAGGACGCGCTGTCGCGCGAGCGCAGCCGCCTCATCGAGATGGCGTACCGCGAGGGCGGGGAGATCACGCCGGACATGTGGTCCTTCCCCGGGCCGCGCGAGATGCGGCGGCCGGCGATGCCGCTCGGCAGCGGCGTGGTCCCGCCGGGCGGCGAGATCCGGGTCGAGGGCGCGACGACGCTCGCGCCCGCGGGGCAGGATCTGCAGCGCGTGCTCGAGCTCGGGATCAAGGAGGCGACCTCCGGCGGGTGGACCTTCGTGGAGGCCTCCGCGCGCCCGGGCGAGATCGTCGTCATCATGAAGACGCGCGACGGCGCGCTCGTCGTCGAGATGCGCCCCGCCTCGCCCACCGAGAACGCCTACAAGGTCGTGGACGGCGTCGCGTTCGGCTACCGCTCGCCGCGCGGCGTGAAGATGAGCGACGGCGCGCTCCGCCTGCTCGATCGCGTCCTCCAGCGCCTGCACGCGCCGGCGCGCACCGCGCTCGGCCTCTCGACGCAGGACGGCGGCCCCGGCTCGGCCCGGGTGCGTCGCTTCCGAGCGACGCCCTCCTGACGCCGCGCCGCTTTCGCGCGACGCCCGCCTGACGCCGCGCCGCTACCGCGCGCCGCCGCGCCCCGTGCTCTGCAAGGCGGCGGGCGCCCGCGCGGCGTCGGGCCGCGGCGGCATCGATTCCATGCGGCGGGGCCGCGAGAGGAGCTCTCGCCGGAGCTCCTCCAGGCGCGCCGACGAGAGCTCCTGGTGGTCCACGATGTAGGGGTGGACCTGGCGGCTCTTGCCCCGGATGCTCAGGGCGCCGGTCGGCGTCGCCGGGACGCAGTCGTCGAGGTTCGCGTACGTCGCCTGGCAGATGATGATCTTGGAGCCGAGCTCCTTGTTGAACTGCTCGAGGCGCGAGGCCGTGTTCACGGTATCTCCGATGCAGGTGTACTCCATTCGCTGGAGCGACCCGATGTTGCCGGAGATGACGGTGCCGGTCGCGATCCCGACGCCCATCTTGATCTCGCCGCAGCCGAGGAGCTGCCGCTGGTTCATGCGCTCGAGGGCCTGCACCATCTCGATCGCCGCGATCACGGCGCGCTTCGGCGCGTCCTCGACCGAGAGGGGCGCGCCGAACACCGCCATCAGGCCGTCGCCGATGTACTTGTCGAGGGTGCCCCCGTAGCGGAACACGATCTCGACCATCTCCGTGAAGTACTCGTTCAGGAACGAGACCACGGCCTCCGGCTCGACCGACTCGGTGAGCGGCGTGAAGTTGCGGATGTCGGTGAACATCACCGAGACGTGCCGGCGCGTGCCGCCGAGCTTGAGCCGCCCCGGGTCGGAGAGGACGAAATCGACGAGGTCCTTCGAGAGATACCGGCCGAGCTCCTGCTTCTCGCGCTCGAGACGGAGGCGGGCCAGCGACTCGAGCTCGGCGCGGAGGACCAGGTTGCGCGACATCCGCGCGATGATGCCGGCGACGACGCCCGGGAGCGCGATGAACAGGACCTGCTGGCACTGGTCCGCGATGTTGATGGCGTTCTGCCCGTAGACGGACACCGGGCTGATCGGGATCGCGCCGGTGTAGACCGTGATCGCGAGCACGATCGAGTTGAAGAGGACCGACAGCCCCGCCGAGTACAGGCACGCCGCGAGGCTGTAGCGGAAGCCCGACATCAGGTTCCAGAGCACGTAGACGGTCGCGAGGTAGCTCGAGAAGTACTCGATCATCCCCGAGTGGTTCCTCGCCGTCGCCAGCGCCGTGAGCGTCAGGAGCGCGAGGTCGACGAAGATGCTCACGTACTTGAGCCAGCCCGCGTAGGCGTTGGGGCGCAGGCGGAAGAACGCGTAGAGCAAGAGCGAGAACGCGAGGTACCCGCCGATCTGGATCGCGAAGATCTGGTTCGCGGCCGGCGTGTTGACCGTCCACACGTGCGCGAACGTGTAGGCGGACAGCAGCGCGAACACGAACCGGACGTGGTTCACGATCTGCTCGCCGCGCATCTCCTGCGCCTGGAGGATCCGCACGATCTCCGGCGACTTCTCGATGTTCATGCGCGCCGCTCCCCTCCGCGCTCGAGCCGGGACCACGCCGCGGCGAGCCCGCGGGCGCAGAGCGCGGTCGTCAGCGCCCTGCCCTGGTGGTGCCCCTCGCGTCCGCGCTTCATCGGCGCCCGGTAGAGCGGCTCGGCCGGCCAGGACCCATCCACGAGCTGGCGCTCGCCGAGGTACCGCAGCCCCCGCTCCAGGAGCAGCGGATCCGGCGACGCCGCCATCGCCGCGCCCTCGAGGCACGCGGCCGTGCCGAGCGGCGTCCCGAAGCCGCCGTCGAGCCGCTGCGCTCCGAGCATCCGCGACAGGATCGCGGCCTCGACCGCGGCGACGTCGGCGGCCCGCGGCGCCTCCCCCGCGCGCTCCCGGTAGAGGCGCGCGAAGCGGAGGAACGCGAGGTCCGTGTACGCGGCGTCGTAGAAGCACGCGCCCTCGATGCCGCCCTCCGCGGCGGCGCCGAGCACGCGCCGCGCGTTGTCGTCGATGAGCCGCGCGAACCGCGCCGCGTCGAACGAGAGCAGGCCCGCGAGCAGGTTCAGCCGGACCGCCGTGCAGTCGTCGCCGGCCCACGCCGCGCCGGGCGTGGTCGGCCCCGACGGCCCGCGGTAAAACCAGGTCGGCACGGCGCCATCGTCGCCCACGTTGGCCAGCATGACCTCGATCCACGTCTCGGCGCGATCCCGGGCGGCGCCCGTCTCGGCGACCAGCTGGAGCATGATCGCGAGGTCGTCGGCGTCCGGCGGGAGATCGCGGAACGCGCCGAAGTAGCGGAGCTCTCCGGCCGGGATCTCGTCGAGCAGCGCCGCGGCGTCGGCGCGGACGTCGCGCCCGGCGTCCCCGATCTCGAGCAGCGCCTTCAGGATCGTCGCCCGCACGAACCAGTGGCCGACCGGCTGCTCGCGCGACCCGAGCACGCCGAAGCGCTGCACCTCCCAGGACTCCGACCACGGCGCCGCCTCCGCGAGGAACGCGACCGCCGCCTCCAGATCCGCGCCCGCGTCCTCGCGCGGCGCGCGGTCGCCCTGCGGCCGCAGCGGCGCGGGCGCCGCGCCGGCGCCGAGCAGATCGCGGAACGCCATCAGCCCCTCGAAGAAGCGGAAGCGCTCGGCGAGCGCGTCGACGAACTCGAGCTGCGCCTCGGCGAGGCCGCGCTCGGTCGAGCGCGCGCGAGGCGCGCCGGCCGCCGCCGCGCGGGCCGACGCGAGCGCGCCCCCCGCCCGCGCGGCGAGCGCGGCCCGGTACGGGCGCGCCGCGAGCAGGCCGTGGATCTCGCGGCGGCGCACGGGGGACGCGCGCTCGCCCGCGAGCGCGCGGAGCAGCGGAGGAGCGAGATCCGCGCCGCCGAGCCAGAGCGCGAAGAGCGGCGTGAGCGTCGGCGCCGCGAGGTCCGGCGCGGCCGGATCGAGCCAGAGGCGCGCGAGCCCGTCGAGGAGCCAGAGCGGCTCGGCCACGGCCTCTCCGAAGCGGCGCGCAGGCGCGAGATCGTCGCCGGCGACGAGCGCGGGCGCCGTCCAGAGGGCGACGACCTCGCGCGAGCCGGCGGCGCCTGCGCGCCCCGCCGCGGCGTCCGGCGCCGCGCCGGCGACGCCCGCGACGACCGGGTTGCGGGGCCACGAGGCCTCCGCGAGCCCGCCCAGGTCCACGAGCCAGCAGCCCGCGCGCGCCTCGCCCGCGTGACGCGCGAGCAGGCGCGCCGCGAGCGCGCCCCGCGCGAGCGCGTCCGGAGCGCCCTCGACGCCGCCGGCGGCCACGGCGGCGACCGCCACGGCGGCGTCGGCCGCCGCGGCGGGCGCCGACACGCGGCCGCACAGCCGGAGCGCCCAGCTGGCCCACGGGATGCTGCGCCCCGGCGGCGCGCCCACGCCGCGTTCGATCGCGGGCGCGCCCCAGGCCGCGTCACCGCGCTGGAGCGCCCCCGCGGACAGCAGCGCGGACCAGGAGCGCTCGCACGCCACCTTGTCGTCCGCGTCGAGCCAGGGCCAGACGGCGGTCGCCCCTGACGCAGGAGACAACGTCACATACCGACCCCGCCCTCACGCGCCGCGGCCGCGATGGCCGCATCGACCGCTTCGGGCGTCGAGGTCGCGGCGTCGCGGATGCGCTGGAGCGTCTCCGGCCCGACCTCGTACCCCTCCGCGTCGATGGTGCGGTCGGGATCGGCAAGGAGCTGCTGGCGGAAGCTCGAATCCACAACGGCACGACCAATGAGCTCTGCCTCTGTTTTCTTCGACGTCACGACTCCTCGCTTTCTCGCTCGGGAGGCTAGGAGACCTGCAAACGGCTAGCAAGTACCAGCAGGCGCGCCGCGCGCGCCCGGGCGCCGGCTCACCGCGGCGCGCCGCCGCTCGCGGCGGGCTCGCCCGCCAGCGCGCCGAAGAACGCGCGGAATACGCGCCGCTGGATCTCGGTCATGTACCGCGCGCGCTCCCCGCAGAAGCGCGCGGCCTCCGGCAGCCCGAGCGCCCCGGCGGCGACCTCGGCGCGAGCGAGCTCACAACGCGCCTCCTCCAGGATGGCGTCGAAGCCGCCGCGCGCGAACAGCTGCGCGCGCAGGGCCGCCGCGCCGCGCCCCGCCGGATCGTGGCGCGGCTCGCCCCCGGCGGGGACGGCGCCGTCCGGCCGAGGCCGCCCCGCGTCCCTCGCCTCGACCTGCGCGCCGAGCCGGGCGAGCACGTACGTCGCGTTCCCGAGCGCGCGATCCTTCTCGGCGTGGAGCAGGTCCACGAACAGCTGGTGCGCCGCGGCGAGCGCCGCGACGAACTCCTCGAGCGCCGCGAGGCGCTCGGCCTGCGACAGCGCGAACAGGGCCGCGGCCGCGGGGAGCACCAGCGGTCGCGAGCGGGCGAGCACCCGCCGGAACGTGGCGGCGTCGCGCGGGCCTGCGCCCTGGTGCAGCCGCCGCTCGAGGAGCATCGCCTCGCCGTACCCGAGCCACACCTCCTCGAAGAGATCCCAGAACGGGCTCCCGCCGGGCAGCGAGCGGGCGAGCAGCGCCTGGTGGCGGGCGAACAGCGCTCCGGACAGGAGCACCGCCGCCCCGGGCTCGCCGACCCCCTCGTCCAGCAGGTCGTCTTCGATGCGGACGTGCAGGTACCCGACCGCCGCGGCCTCGGCGAGCTCGACCGCGAGCGGCGGGATCGCCTGCGATCCGGCGTCGGCGGCGGGCGCCGGGCCGCCCGGCCGCGTCGCGACCCAGAGCGGCAGCTCGAGCACCGGCAGCGCGGCCGGGTGGGAGAAGTAGCCCTCGCCCGGCTCGCCCTCGAAGAGCCGGAGGCGCGCGGCGAGCTCATCGAACAGCGCGCCGAGCTCGCCCCCGAGCCGGCCTCGGAACGACGCGAGTCGCCGCAGCACCTCGGCCTCGAGCCGCGCCCTAACGTCGACGACGTCGACGACGTTGCCCTGCGCGCCCTCGCCCCCTCGCTCTGCGCGGCTATCCTCGTTCATCCCACCTCTCGACGGCGCGGCGGCGCCGCACGGGCGACGCTAGCACGAGCAGGCTCGTCCGAGGGGCGAGCGCAGCCGACTTTGCCAGGAGCGCCGCCCGTGCGACACTCGGCGACTTCACGAGATCGGAAACCATGATCGACTCCGAGCGTTTCGCCGAGCGTCACGGGGACATCACGACCGACGCCCGCGCTGACGTCCTCGATTTCCGCGACACCCTTTATCGGCCCACGATGATCGAGGTGCCTCCGGTCATGCCCCCGGAGCGCTTCATGGACCACGGCGTGCCCGTGCTCGACCAGGGCAGGAACAACGGCTGCACCGGCTTCACCGTCGCCACCGTGGCCCACTTCCTGCTGCGCAAGCGCAAGGTCTCCCCGGAGTACGGCCTCGTGAGCCAGAACATGGTGTACACGATGGCGCGCCGCTACGACGAGTACCCGGGCGAGGACGACGCGAGGGGCTCCAGCCTGAGGGGCGCCATGAAGGGCTGGCACAAACACGGTATTTGCTCTTATGAGCAATGGCCGTGGGACCCGAACGATCTCCACGGCACGCTCACGCCGGAGCGCGCCACGGACGCGATGCTCCGGCCGCTCGGCCTGTATCAACGTGTGAACCACAAGGACCTCCCGGCGATGCACAACGCCCTCGCGGAGGTCGGGATCATCGCGGCCTCGGCGCTCATCCCCTTCAATGGCTGGTATTACGGGACCCAGAAGAACGGCATCATCCCGCCGGTCGACAAGACGAACCCGTTCATCGCCCCCTGGGGCGGCCACGCCTTCGCGATCGTGGGGTATGACGCGGAGGGCTTTTGGCTCCAGAACTCCTGGGGGCTCGGCTGGGGCAAGAGCGGCTTCGGGCGGCTCTGCTACGACGACTGGCTCCAGTACGGCTTCGACGCGTGGGTCGGGCGGCTCGGCGTCCCCATCCGCCTGAACCAGCCGCGCTCGCTGCGCCCGCTCGCCTCCACGAGCCGGACGTTCGCGAGCCTGAGGCCGCACCTCATCAGCGTCGACATGCACGGTCAGCTCCAGCAGCGCGGGGCCTACGGCACGTCCTCGGAGGACGTCCGCATCATCATGGAAGAAGACTTCATGAGCGCGACCGAGAGCTGGAGGCGCCGCCGGCTCGTGCTCATCGCGGGCGGCGGGCTGCGCCGGCAGATCGACGGGATCAACCGGATGTCGCGCCTCCGGCCGAAGCTGCTCGGCCACGAGATCTACCCCATCGAGCTGCTCTGGGAGACCGACCACTACCCGCGCCTCCTCGAGATCCTCCACCGCGCCACCGAGGGCCGCCGCCACGACGGCTATGATCCCAGGGCGTTCGGGTTCATGATCGATCGCCGCGACGACGCCCTGGAGCCGCTCGTCCGGCGCATGGGCGGCAAGGCCGAGTGGGATCGCATGAAGCTCGCCGCGGGCGACGCGACCATGGACGCCGATCACGGCGGCGTCCGCGAGATGATCAGCCGCCTCGCGTCGCTGATGGACCAGGACCCGAGGATCGAGCTCCACCTGGTCGCCCACTCCAGCGGCACGTTCCTGCTCGCGCCGCTCGTGCAGCTGGTCACCGCGGAGAAGGGCAAGCGGATCGAGGGCGGCCCGATGCGGGGTCAGCTCGGGCTCGGGCTCCCGATCGAGTCGCTGTCCCTGCTCGCTCCGGCGAGCGCCCTCGACGCGTTCCGCGACACGTACATGCCGCCGATCAAGAGCGGCATGGTCCGGAGGTTCGCGCTGTTCACGCTCACGGACGAGGCGGAGCTCCAGGACCACTGCGAGGTCTACGGCAGGTCGCTGCTCTACCTGGTCTCGAACGCGCTCGAGCGGCGCCCGCGGGTGCCCGGCACGAGCGGCGTCTCGCTGCTCGGCATGGAGGCGGGGCTCCTCGACCCGGAGAACGCCGACGTCCTCGCGCTCCTCACGGAGAACCGGGATGATCGGCCCACCGTGTTTCCGCGGGCGGAGTGGATCAAGGGGCCCAACACGAGGCCCCCTCCCCACGGCTCGGAGGCGCGGCGGCACGAGGACTTCGAGAACGACGCGACCACGTGGAAGTCCGTCATCGCCCGCATCCTCAACCAGCCGTTCGCCGATCACCTGCCGCCGATGTCGGCGCGGGATCCGTGGTGAGCGCGCCCCTCACCCCTCCGGGCGCCGCCGCTCGGCCGAGGTGATCCCGTGGAGGGGGGGGGCGCCGAGCCGCTCGGGCGCGAGCTGCGGCGCGAGCGCTCCGCTCAGGAGGATGGCAAACGAGGCCCGGATCTCCTCGCCGAAGTTGATCCGGAAAAGGCCCATATCGGGCCGGCTGCGGATATCGCGGATCACGTCGCTGGGGTCGCAGACCTGGCGCATGCCGATGAGCAGGGCATACATGCGGATGAGGATCGGGCCGCCCTGCCCTGGCGCGAGCGACGGCAGACACCGCTCGAGCAGCGTCCCGGTGCGCTCGATGTTGGCGACGAGGGAGACCTTGAAGCGGAGGGCAGCCTCGTAGCTGACGTTCTGCTCGAGGACGCTGTGAAGGATGGAGAGCAAGCGCGTCATCGCGTCGCGCGCCACGAGGGTCGCCGACAGGATCGAGGCGATGCTGCCCGCGGCACCCGCGCCGGGCGCCGCGGGCGCGCCGCGTCGGGCGCGCGGCGCCCGGGGGCGCGCCGCGGCCTCCTCGCCCTGGGAGGCGCCGAGATGCGTCAGGCGGATATCCACCTCATGGAACCACTTCGCGAGCTCTTGATCGACCACGGCGAGGAAGAGCTCCTCTTTGGTGGTGAAATAGAGGTAGAGGGTTCCCTTGGCGAGCCGCGTGCGCTCGGCGACCTGCGCCATGGTCACCTCGAGATACGGCGTCTCCTGGAACAGCTGCCAGGCTGCGTCGATGATGATCCTCCGCCGCTCCTCCTTCTGCTCCTCCTTCCGCGCTCTTCGCGTCGAGCTCATCGACTTCTCGGTTTACGATGTCTCCAGAAGCGCCGCAATGCAGACGCCGCGGCAATCGCGTGCGAATTCGATTTCACGATCGCGTCGTCAGCGCTCGCGCGCCGCGCGCTCGCTCAGCCGGCCATCGCGCTATCGCGGGTAGCCGCGCTCATCACATTTCACCGGACACGGTCACACCGAACCCGTGCAGACCGAGGAACATCGGGGCGACGCCCGAGCGCACCGCCCGCTGGACGGTCCTTGAGAGCGCCCGCGCGATGCGCGCCGCGAGCCCGCCCGGGTCCTCGGCCGCGCCGCCCTGCGCGCCGGGCGGCGCGGCGGCGCGCAATGCGCGGGGCGCGGGCAACGCGAAGAGCCCAGCGCCGTCGTTTCCGGGCCGCGCGAAGCACTGAGGAGCAGACAGCAGGGTCGCCGCCACGACAACCACCATGCCCTTCACCATGGCTGGACCAGCGCTCATCCCGGCACCCACGTGAAACCTAACGCCGTCGACGCGCATGTCGTGAGCGATGGGACGGTAAAATAACGCTGCTACTGCCGAACGCCGGAGCACAACGTGGAGAGTCGCTCCTCGGACGACATCCCGCCTCGGCGCGGGCTGCGCCAAGTCGGGCTCTCCCTGGATCGCGCGGCCTCAGCCCGCGGTCGCCATGGCCAGGGCCCGGTGGATCACGCGGAGCGCGACGTCGGTGAGGCCATGGGCGGGCAGCTCGGGGATCGGCACGAAGGCCGCGTCGGAGGCGTCGTCTCCGGGAGAGAGGACGCCGCCGGTCGACTCGCACAGGTAATCGAGGATCACGTAATGGTACGGAGTCGCCACGATCTCCACGACCTCCACGAGGGGGCCGACGCGGATCTCGAGGCCCGTCTCCTCGCGGATCTCGCGGGCGAGGGCGTCCGCGAGCCGCTCTCCCGGCTCCACGCGTCCGCCGGGGAGCGACCAGGAGCCCTCGAGCGGCGGGCGGGCGCGCCGGATGAGGAGCACGCGCGGCGCGTCGGACGCGCCCGGGCGGCGCTCGATCACGACGGCGCCGACCGCCACGCGCGGGGGCTCCAGGGCGCGTCCCGGCGCGTCGCTCACGGCGCGGCGGCCTCGGTGCGGCCGGCCTTGCAGCGGGCGTCGCCCGGCGTCGCGACCGCGAGCTCGTAGTCGCCGAGCGCGACATCGCCGGGGATGATCACGGCCCCGTCGTAGCGGCCGCGCTCATCGGTCGACAGCGAGCCGATCGTCAGGCCCTGCGGCGCCGCGTTCCCCGTCAGGATCACGTCGACGCGCACGTGACCGCACGGCGCCCCGTCGCTGCTCACCTGGCCCTGCAGGTGGAGCGGAAACCCGCGGCGGATTTCCCTGTCGAGCGCGGTCACGGCCACGTCGGTGCGCGCCGCGGCGCGCTCGGCCGCGTCGCTCGTGGGGGTGGGCGCCGGCGGGGGCGGAGGCGGCGGCGCGCCGGCGCTGGCGGAGCCGGCGCCGCCTGGGCCGGGCGGCCTCTGCTGCGTCTGCTCGGCGCGCGTCCGATCGGCGAGGTCCTGGCCCGAGTCGCGCTGCTCCGGCCAGCTGTAGGGGTCCGGCGGCGGCACGTACGGCGGGCGGCTCGGATCGACCTCCTGGTCCATGTTGAGGGCGGCGCCCCCGAGGTCGATGCGATGCCAGAGCGAGCCGTCGAAGACCTCGACCCAGGCGTGCGCCTCGTTGACGACCATCCGCGCGGGGATCCCGATGTGCAGGGCCGTGACGAGGAACGCGAAGGCGCGATGGCGGCAGACGCCTTTTCGCGACAGCGCGAGATCGAGGTAGATGTCCCCGTGCCCCTTGGGCGGGTCGTCCGACGGGGCGAACGACCGGAAGTACTCGACCATCCTCTGCACGACCTCGCGCGGCCGCATCGCCGTCGAGATGCCGATCGCCTGGGCGACCTGCTTGAACGCCGCGTCGTGGGAGGGCTCCTGCGGCGGGCGGAACGGCGCGAGCTTGCCCCAGTCGACCTCGGCGAAATCGCTGCCGAAGGTCGCGCGGGCGATCGCGAGCTGCACGATGAGCCGGACGCGCGCGCTCTTCGTGCCGCGCACGAACCAGTTGTCGGCGCCGTCGCGCAGCACGACCACGGGCGTGTCGGGGTTCACGTGCACCCGCACGAGCCGCGTGTCCGGCCCGACCGTCGGGATCCGGACCGGCTCGTTCGGCACGAGGTCGACCGCGATGTCCCCGTAGAACGCCTCGTCGCCCGCCGCGACCTTGCCGCCGACCTCGACCGCCTTCAGGCTCCGATCGCGGACGACGAGCGAGTAGTCCGCCCTGACGGCGTCGTAGGCCTGCAGCCGCTTGAACGGCGCGGTCGCCGGGGAGAACGGGTCGTCGTAGCGCTCGATGTTCGGCCGGCGGGTGTCGCGATCCGGCTCGTAGGAGGCCTCGGGGCCGGCGTCGGAGCCGACGGTGCTGTAGACCTGCTGCTGGTTCGACGGCGGGCGCTGCGGATCGGGCGCCGTGGCCAGGCCGCTCGGCGTCTGGATCGCGGCCGGGAGCCCTCCGTCGAGCGTGGTCGTGGCGAGCGAGACGTCCTCCGCGGGGTCCGGCGCGATGAACTCGTGGAGGAGCGACACCTGCGCGTCCGCGAGCGGCGACACGGCGCAGGCGAGCGCGAACACGAGCAGGCCGCGCGCCCAGCCGCCGAGCCGGCGCCGGGAGGCGGAGACAGCGGGCAGAGCAGCAGGGCGCGGGCGCGCGACCGGAGCGGACATCAGGGGGCTGTTATGAAACCAGAAACCCCGGCGATGTTCCACGCCGGCCGGTCCGTTCGCGCCCCTGCCGCCGGCCGTCGCGGTCGGCCACCGGCGCCCCGGTCAGCGCCGGTGCTGCGCCGCATCGGCGTGGTGGCGCCGCGGCTGCGGGGCGGAGCGGAGCCGGTCGATCGCCTCGGTGGATTCCCCGCGCGCGGTCAGCTCGGCGGCGAGCACGTCGAGGGCGGGCTGGAAGATGTCGGTCCGCGCGAAGCGGCCGGCGCGGCCGCCGGCCAGCCTCGGCAGGACGGCGACGATGCGGCGCATCCCGTCGGCGTACCGGCGGGAGATGGCCAGCCGGTCGATGAGCGGCTCGAGGAAGTCGGCGACCGCCGCGGCGCGATCGCGGACCCCGTCGCAGGCCTCCTTCATCGGCTCGAGGAGCAGGAGCGTCCAGAGGACCGTGTCGTCGAGCGGCCGGTCCGCGGCGGTGCGCCGGTCGACGTAGTCGAGCACGCGCCAGAGGCGCTGGCCCGGGCCGTCGTCGCCGCGATCGTCGTAGAGCAGCGCCGAGACCTCGGGCAGGAGGACGTCGAGCACCCCCGTCTCCCACGCGAGGTAGATGGTCCGACGCGCCTGGCCGCCGCGCAGGAGGCGCAGGATCTCCTCGGAGAGGCGCGGGCGCGCCGCGAGCGCGAGCGCGTCGCGGCAGTAGACGACCGCGTCGTAGACGTCCGGGGTGATCGCGAAGCCCAGCCGGCCGGCGAACTTGAGCGCGCGCAGGATGCGGATCGGATCCTCGCGGAAGCGCGTCTCAGGGTCGCCGATCGTGTGGACCACCTGGCGGCGCACGTCCTCCATGCCGCCGACCCAGTCGAGGATCTGCCGCGCCTCCACGTCGTAGAAGAGCGCGTTGATCCGGAAGTCGCGGCGCAGGGCGTCCTCGTGCGCGACGCCGAACGCGTTGTCGCTCCGGATGAGCAGCTCGCTCCCGTCCTCGGAGTCCTCCTTCGGGTTGCGGCGGAAGGTCGCCACCTCGATGACCTTCCCGCCCTGAAAGAGGACGTGCACCAGGCGAAACCGCCGGCCGATGATGCGCGAGTTGCGGAACAGCTCGCGGACCTCCTCCGGCCGGGCGCTGGTGGCGACGTCGAAATCTTTCGGGCGGCGATCGAGCAGCAAGTCCCGTACACACCCGCCTACCAGGTAGGCCTGGTATCCGTGGCGAACGAGGCGTCGAACGACTTTCTGGACGTCCGGATCGATCCGCGCCTCGTCGAAGACGACCTGGAAGCGGCGCGGGGTGGGGATGTCTTCGTCGACGAGCTCGACGCGGAACGGATCGCCGTCGAGGGCGCCCGTGTCCGTCGGCACGAGCTCGCCCTCGGGCCCAACGCGCAGCCCGGGGGCGCTTCGGACCTCGTACGTCGGAAGATCGGCGTCTTGATGTGCCGCTGTGCCGTTATCAGGAGATGGGGTCGCGCGACCCATAATCAGCAACCGAGAAAGCACCAGGCAGCGCCTGGAGGGAGTGGAGGACGACTGGCGCGCGATTCTGGGTACTCCCTGGAGAACCGACCCGCGCGATGAGGCCCGCGCCCGCGGACCCCCGAACCGTGCCGGCTCGCTCGCCTCGGCCTGCTTCGGCCTGGCGAGCGGATCCGGCTGTCGCCCGGAACAAGAGATGCTACCGGCCGTCTAGCAGGGCTTCGCCGTGAGAGCAAAGCCGAGGCGCAGGGGAGCCGACAGAAGCTTCCGGAGCGAGCCGGCGTCACGGCTTGGTACCCCAGTGCCCGAGCCCGGGGGCCGGCGGCGGGGCCGCGTCCGGCTGGGCGGCGAGCGGCGCCCCGGCGCTGGCCTCCGGCGTCGCGAGCAGCGCCTGCCGCAGCTCCGCCATCGAGGCGAAGCGGCCGCGCGGATCCTTCACGAGCGCCTTGCGCACGACCGCGTCGAGCTCGCGCGACATGAGGAGCCCCGGGTGCAACCGGTGCGGCGGCGGCGGCGGCTCGCGCGCGTGCTTCTCCGCGATCGCCGGGTACGTCCCCTGGAACGGCACGCGGCCCGCGAGCATCTCGTAGAGCACGATGCCGAGGGAGTAGACGTCGACGGCGGGCGCCGCGGGAGCGCCCTGCGCTTGCTCGGGCGCCATGTACTCGGGCGTCCCCACGACCCGGGGGAAGAGCGCGCCTTCGCCCTGGCCCGCGATGAACGAGAGCCCGAAGTCGAGCAGCTTGACGATCTCGCGCCCGTCGGCGGCGTGCACGAGGAACACGTTCTCCGGCTTCACGTCGCGGTGGATCACCCCGGCCCGGTGCGCGGCCTCGAGGCCCGCGGCGAGGTCGGCGGCGATCCGGACCGCGCGCGCGGGGACGAGGGAGCGCGTGAAGCTCAGCGTGTCGGCGAGGTCGAGGCCGACGAGCAGATCCATCGCGAAGCACGGCGCGTCGCCGGCGCGCTCGAGCGCCTCGACGCGGAGGACGTTGGGGTGACGGACGCGCGACGCGGCGTCCGCCTCTCGCTCGAACCGCGCGACGAGCAGCGGGTCGTCGCGGAGCTCTGCCCGGAGGACCTTGAGCGCGACGCGCGACGGCGCGGCCTGCTGGGGCCTGCCGGTGCGATCGGCGAGGTAGACGTGCCCGACCCCGCCGCTGCCGAGCAGCTGCACGACGCGGTACTTGTTGCAGAGGAGCTTGCCCACGAGCGCTTCGGCGGCGACGCGAGCAGGAGGCATGGATCGATCGTAGCGCAGTCGCGCCTGTCGAAGGGCAAACGCGCGCAGCGGCGGCGCAGAAGAGCGCGCGGGCCGACCCGGCGCGGCGCGCGGGCGCAGCGGGAGGTTCGCCGCCGCACCGATCCGCGGCCGCGGCGCGCTCGCCTGCGAGGGCCCGGGCCGGCGCGGCCGCTCCCGCCGGCCCGGCTGGCTCCGCCGGAGGACGAGGGCGCAGGGCTGACGCGCAAGGTCATCCGGCGCGGCGCGCGAGCCTGGCGGCGCCTGCTGGGACCGTCTCGCGCGGCGGCGACGGGCCGGCGCGACGAACGCGGCCGCGCGCGGCGCGCGGCGAGCTGCCCGCCCGGACGCGGGATCGCGCGGACCGCTTGAGCGGCGACGCGGAGACGGCCACGCTTAGCGGCGCATGACCGACGATCGTCGAACCTCCTCCCCGAGCGCGCTCGACCTGGACGCCGAGCTCTCGCCCTCGGCGGCGAGCTTCCCACGGCCGAGCGCCGCCGCCTCGCGTCCGCCCCCGCTTCGCTGGAAGAAGAACCTCGCGCTCTTCTGCCTGACGGTTGTCTCGGTGTTCGCCGCCGGCACCTTCTGGGCTCAGGTCACGCCCGAGGACGACAGCGCGCTCTCCCTCGTGAAGGCGTTGTTGCAGGGCTGGCCGTTCGCGGTGCCGTTCCTGTCGATCCTGCTGGCGCACGAGTTCGGGCACTACTTCGCGGCGCGCGCGCACGGGGTCGAGGCGTCGCTCCCCTACTTCATCCCGCTCCCGCTCATCGGCCCGCTCGGCACGATGGGCGCGGTGATCTCGATGAAGGGCAGGATCAAGTCGCGGAACGCGTTGCTCGACATCGGCGCGTCCGGGCCGCTCGCCGGCCTCGTGGTTGCGCTCCCGGTCCTCTTCGTGGGCCTGATGCACTCGGAGGTGCACGCCACGTCGGGACCCGCGCTGCAGGAAGGGCGGAGCCTGCTCTATCTCCTGCTGAGGCGGCTCGCTGTCGGTCCGATCCCGGAGAACCACGACGTCTTCCTCGGCCCCACGGCGATGGCGGGGTGGGCCGGGCTGCTCATCACGGTGCTCAACCTCTTCCCGGTCGGCCAGCTCGACGGCGGGCACGTCGCCTACGCGCTGTTCGGCAAGCGGCAGGACCGCTACGGCCGCGCCGCGCACGTCCTGATGCTCGCGCTCTTCGTCGGCAACGTCGTCTACTTCACGCAGCACTTCATCGCGGACGGGCTCTACGACGCGCTGCTCGCCGGCGTCACGAACGGGATACCGTGGCTCACGTGGTTCGGCCTCGTCTACCTGATGCTGCGGATCGGCGGGCGGGAGCACCCGCCCACGGAGCCCGGCGAGCTGTCGCCGGGGCGCAAGGCGATCGCGGTGGTGACGCTGCTCCTCTTCGTGCTGCTGCTGATGCCTACCCCGTTCGGCACCTACTGAGCGCGCCGGCGCTCAGGGCTTCGCGGCGCCGAACTTCGCCCGGAGCGCGTCGCAGACGACGGCGGGGGCGTAGTGGCTGACGTCGCCGCCGTGGCTCGCGATCTCGCGCACGAGCGACGCCGAGACGAAGCCGTAATGCGTGCGCGTCGGCAGGAACACGGTGTCGACGCCGGGGAGCATGTCCGCGTTCGCGTGGGCGATCTGCAGCTCGTACTCGAAGTCGGTCGCCGCGCGCAGCCCGCGGACGATCACCCGCGCGCCGACCCGCTGGCAGTACTGGATGAGCAGCCCCTCGAACGAGTCGATCCGCGCGTTCGACACCTCGCTCGTGGTCTGGCGCAGGAGCTCCAGCCGCTCCGAGTAGGTGAAGAGCGGGTGCTTCGTCGGATGCCGGCCGACCGCGATGATCACCTGATCGAACAGCTTCGACGCCCGCTGGATCAGATCGAGGTGACCGAACGTGATCGGATCGAAGCTCCCCGCGTAGACCGCCAGCAGTTCCTTGGCCATCGCGCTCACCGGTCCGGCGTCCGCTTGGGAGCGCCCGCGGGCGGGGTCGACTTCGGCGCGGCCGCGGGCGGCGCCGGCGGCGCCTGGGGCGCGGGCGCCTGGGGCGCGGGCGAGCTAATCCCGCCCGCGGGGCCGGCCCCGTCCGCGGGGGCGGCGGGGACCTGCCCCTCGTTCGCGGGCGCCGGCTCGCCGCCCTGGAGCACCTTGTTCACGGCGGTGTCGTCCTCGATCCACATGAGCCGGCCGCCGTCGGCGAAGGTGACGCGGAAGTAGGCGAGCAGCCCCGCGCCGATCACGCCGTCCAGATCGAGCTGGAGCTGCTTCTCGACGGCCTGGAGCGGCGCCCCGTACACGCCGGGGACCTTGGGGATCTCCAGCGCGCCGAGCCGCAGCATCGGCACGACGCCCTGCTTCAGCTTCTGCTCCGGATCCTGCTCGACCCGCTTCAGACCGTCGGCCTCGAAGCCCGCCTTCTTCCAGCCCTCCTTGTCGAGCGCGATCGGGAACGTCATCGACGTGTCGATGAGCATCGGCCCCTGCACCGCCTTGTCGGGCCCGAGGCTGCTGCGCAGCACCATGCCGCCGCCCTTGATGAAGGCCACGTCGACGCGCGTCGCGTCGGGCGGCGCCGGCGGGGAGAAGCTGCGCACGACGAACTGCCGGCCGGCGTAGTCGATGGTCGCGTTGAGGTGCCGGATCAGGTTCACGCCGAGGAGCGCCTTGACCGGCGCGCCGATCTGCTTCGAGATGCCCGAGAGGTCCTGCGTGAGCGCCGGGACGTCATTGACCTCGAGCCGCCGGCCGAAGCGGAGCGAGACCCAGCTCGGCTCCTTGCGCGTGCTGCTGTCGAGGACCACCTCGCCGGTGCCGGTCGACACCATCGCGAGCGCCGACTCGCCGTCGATCTCGAGCTCGACGACGAAGAAGGGCGCCGCGGGGTTGACGTGGGGCATCTCGATCGCCGCCAGGAGCCCGCCCGAGAGCGTGAACGGCGCGCGCCCCGCCCCGCGCCGCGCCAGCTTGGCGATCGACTTCGCCCAGTCGTCGACCACCTCCGGATCGTCGAGCATCGCCTCGAGCTCGTCGGCGGCGGCGTCGAGGTCGCCCTTGTACCAGAGCGCGCGCCCGCGGATCCCGGCGGCCTCGGAGCCGGCGACGCCCTTGAGGAGGCGCAGCGCCTCGGCGTAGTCGAGCCGGGCCAGCGCGATGCGCCCCGCGAGCAGGCGGGCCTCGGTGTCGGCAGGGACGATCGTCAGCGCCTTCGCGACCGCATCGCGCGCGTTGTCGACGTCGGCGGACTGGAACTCTTGTCGAGCGCGGGCGAGCCACTTCTCCGCCGCCGGCGGGCGGGCGGACTCCGGGCCGACCATCGTCGAGCACGACGCGAGGAGGGTCGCGGTCAGCAGGCCGCCGAGGCGAACAGCGAGGGAGCTCCTCGTCGGCGCGTTTCGATTCGAATGGATTCGCACGTGGATCTCAGGCCCTTTGCGGCGCGCCGTCCGGGCCGATTTCTCCCGACGAAATCGGCTCGATCGCCAGGATGCGATCGGCCCGTAGCTCGCGGCGGCTGCGCGACGGGAGCAGATAGCCGAGAACCCGGGGTGGGTCGAGGTCCGTTCGCACCCCCGTCACCCGTACGACGAGCTCCTCCGGCCCGCGGCGCGCCGGCCGGTACCGCACCCGCACCGTGGCGCCATGCTCGGCCGCGCGCACCGCCGCGGCGACCAGCTCCGGGCGGGCGTGGCGCTCGCCGATCCGGACGTGCCACAGGTCGCGCGGCGTGCGCGGGGCGAGGACCTCCAGCACCTTGCGGAACACGCCGCGCAGGGCGTGCACGTCGTCCTCGGCGCGGTGGGCGCGCTCGCGGTGCACGCCGAGCTCCCGGCAGAGGGAGGCGAGGCTGTGGCTCGGCAGGGCGAAGGCCCGGCGGGAGAGGACGAGCGTGTCGAGGTAGTACGGCACGCGCTTCGCCTTCCCCGCCCGCGCGAGCTCCGCCTCCAGGAACGCGACGTCCCACGCGGCCGCGTGGGCGACGAGCACCGCGCCCTCCGTCACCTGAGCGATGCGATCGCAGAGCTCGGCGAACGTGGGCGCGCCCGCGAGCTCCTGCGGATCGATGCCGTGCACGTGCGCGTTGCCGAACACGCCCGGCTCGGGCCTCACGAGCGACGTGATCGCGTCCTCGCACGTGTCCCCCCGCACCCGCTCGGCGCAGACCTCGATCACGCGGTCGCTCTCGGGGCGCAGGCCCGTCATCTCGAGATCGAGGAACACGAGCGGCGCGCGCTCGATCGGATCGTCCCACGGCGAGCCGGCGGGGGGCTCCGCGCCGGTCGTCCGCTCTGGCTCCGCTCCTTCGCGCTGCTCCGTCATCCGACCTGCTTCCCCACCCCGGCGGCTCGACCCAGGAGGCGACCGTCCCTCGGCATGGAGGCGTCTTACCGAAACCGGCGCCCGACCGAAAGCGGTCCGCGGCGCGGGGTGACGTCCCCGGCCGGCGATGCTCGGGCGCCGGCCCCCTGGCCTCCCGCGGGCCCTGCCCCGATGACGCCCCCCGCCCCTCGGCGGACCGGGCGCCGCGGTCTCCAGGCGACGGCCCGGGGCGCGCGTCCCTCCGCGACGGCGGCGTTCCAGCAGAATTTCCGCGCTGCAGCACCGGATGTTCAAGGGGGCTTTCGTTGCTACACTCCTCAGCGTGCCGGACGGGGTAGCTACAGTCCCGGGGGGCTCTCCTCACGAGGAGCTCGATCTCGGCGACGCGTCTTCGGGGTTTCACCGCGAGCGCAGGACCGAGCCGCTCGATCTTCCCGTCCTCGTGGTGAACCGCTTCTTCCAGCCTGTGCAGATCACGACGGCGCGCCGCGCTTTCCTGTTGCTCTTCGGCGGCGCCGCCCTCGCCATCGACGAGCTCGGTGAGCTCCACGATTTCTCGGCCTGGCGGCGGCTGCCGGTGCGGGACAAGGACGACGGCCTCCCCGTGGTCGGCGGCTCGCTCCGCGTGCCGCGCGTCCTGCACCTCCGCCGCTACGAGCGCATGCGGCGCCCGACGATCCGGCTCACGCGAAAGAACGTGATGCTGCGCGACGCGCACCAGTGCCAGTACTGCGCGCGCCGCCCGCCCGTCCGCGATCTCAACATCGACCACGTGCTCCCTCGGTCGCGCGGCGGCGAGGACTCCTGGGAGAACCTCGTGACCGCCTGCCGCACGTGCAACCTCCGCAAGGGCTGGCGCACGCCGGACGAGGCCAGCATGCGGCTCATCCGCCAGCCGGTGCCGCCGCGCTGGTCGGCGACCATGCAGATCCTGCTCGGCCTGCCGCACTCGTTCGACGAGTGGAGCCCCTTCCTCAAGGCCGGCTGACCGCCCTCGCCCCTGCGCCGCGCCGGCGGCCGAGGCGGGCGCCGACGGCGGCATCGCTCACGGGATCACGGCGACGCGCCCCTGGTCGTCGCAGTAGGCGACCGCTCTCCACCCCTCCTCGGTGCAGAGGAAGAAATCGATGCAGCCGGTCCGGCACGCGGCGTCCGCGCAGGTCTCGGCGGCCTCCGCCGGGCAGTCCGGCAGCTGCAGCGCGGGCGCGCAGCCCTGCGCCTCGCCGCCGTGGTCGAGCGTCACGGCCTCGCACCCGCCGTCCTCTCCTCCGCCGGCGCCCGCGTCTCCGCCCCCTGCGCCCGCGTCCACCGCGGGCTCGCCGGGCCGATCGCACCGCGCGACCTCGGTCCAGGCGCCGTCCAGGCAGTCGTGGAGGGCGCGGCACGCGGCGTCGTCGCAGCTGCCTCCTCGGCCGACCGGGCACCCTCCCGGGGGGATCTCCCCGCACAGCTCTGGCTCGGCGATGGGATCGCAGCCGGCCGGCGCGAGGACCGCGAGGGCGGCGCCCGCGATGAATGACAGCGGAATCTTCAAGGCGGCAGCCGTAAGCAGCCGTAAGCAGCCGCCAAAGCGAGCTCGGACCGCGGCGCGCGGGGGCGAAAAACACAAGGCGCCTCGCTTCCGCTCATCCGGAGCGATTAGTATGCGCGCCATGCGTCCCTGCGCCACTGCCAGCGCCGTGTTCACCGGAGTCCTCCTCGCCGCGACCCTGTTCGCGGCCTGCTCGAGCGGCACCGCGCCGCCCACGCCCCCGGACAGCGCGCCGCTCGGCGCAACGCCTCCGCCCGAGTCGCAGCCGCCCGCCGCCGCCGAGCCGGGCGCCGCCGAGCCGGGCGCCGCAGCCCCGGGCGCCGCCGACCCGGGCGCCGCCGCCGCGCCGGCGCAGCCGGACAGACCCGCGGCGCGCAAGAAGGCGCCCGAGACGGTCGAGGACTGCAAGGTGATCGCCTCCGAGATCACGAACGATCCGCCCGACGGCGGGGTCGTGATGAACAACGCGATGACCTCCGCCGACGCGGGCTCGAGCGACCGCTTGCAGCCGCTCGTCGACGCGATCAAGGCGAGGCGCGACGGCTTCCGCTGCTGCTTCGATCTCTACGCCCGCAAGCACCCGGGCGCGCAGGGCAGGATCACGTGGCAGCTCAAGCTGAAGCCCGACGGCACCTTCGAGGAGGCGAGCATCGTGCGCGACAAGAGCGACGTGACCGCGCCGCAGATCGAGTCGTGCATGGCGGAGCTCGCGAAGTCGATCACCTGGGCGCGCTCGCCGAGCGGCAAGGAGACCGTGCTGACCTACCCCTTCGACTTCAAGCGGCGCAACTACTAGCAGCGCGCCGCCGGGGAGGAGCACGTCAGTGTCGAGCGACGCTTCGGGGATCCTGCGCGGCTCGGGCCACCCCGGCCGTAACGCCTACGCCGAGCTGCTCCGCGACACGCGCGGCCTGAGGCGCGAGCAGCAGCAGGCCCGCGAGGCGTGGTTCGCGCGCCTCGCGGCCGACAAGAAGGACGAGACGCTCTTCGAGCTCGAGATCCTGCTCAAGGGCGTCGCCTGCTTCGCGAACCCGCGGAACCACCCCGGCGCCGGCCGGCGCCAGACCATCGTCAGCCACGACTTCCGCGAGCACCTCCAGCACGCGCGCGACGGCATGGCGCGCGTCGTCCAGCTGACGCGCGCCATGCTCGGCGACCGTGATCGCGCCTTCGTCTTCCAGCGCTACCTCGAGACGGTGCTGCCGGAGGACACCGCGCGCACGCGGCTCCTGCACGCGACGATGGCGCAGGAGTCGCCCGAGTCCAGCCTCTTCGTGCTGCGGCACGGCTTCACGAACCTCATCGAGGTCGCGGGCGGGCTGCTCCGGCTGCCGCGGGTCAACTTCAGGCTCTTCTACGCCCACCTCGCGACGGCGATGCGCGAGATCGCGCAGAGCACGTTCTTCAACCCGCTCCACGCGCTCGAGTTTCGCCCGGAGTTCGATCGCATCGCCTCCACGCAGGTGCTCGAGCTGATCCACCGCGTGCCCGGCGAGCAGGCGCACCGCCTCGTGGCGCTCACGTTCCTCGCGCTGTTCCGGATGCTCCGGTACCTCCGGCTGCTCGACGCGATCGCGCTCGATCACTCGGATCACCGCGTCGCCGGGCGCGGGTACCTCGTGCTCGCGGTCCTGCGCAGCGACGCCCGCGCGCTCTCGAACTACCTCCGGCGCCGCGCGGGCGCGCTGCTCGCGGACAGCTTCGAGCGCGATCTCCTGCGCGTGCCCGCGAGCGACGTCGTCGCGCGCCACGACGAGCTCGCCGCCGAGGGGCACCGCCTGCTCTCCACGAAGGCCGCCCTGACCGGGCTCGCGGCGAACCTGCGGCTCGAGATGCGCCGCGCCTTCGAGCACGATCTCCCGCCCGCCGACGCGCTGGTGAGCGAGTCCGAGTACCGCGTCCGCCTCCGCGCCGTCGCGCACGGCCTCCGCCCCGCGCTGCAGAACGCGATCCTGTTCCTCGGCAGGTCGCTCGGCGCGAAGCTCGAGGAGGGCCGCGTCTTCGACGACCAGGCGGCGCGGCGGGCGACGAGCGATCGCCTCCGGCGCGACGTGTGGATGTTCGCCCAGATCGCCCGCGCGTTCGCGAGCAAGGCGCGCACCACCGGACCGGCGCCCGATCGGTGGACGGGCATCGCGAGCTTCGCGTTCGTCCGCGAGTTCCTCTCGTACTTCCGGGCGATGGGCTACCCGCTGCTCCGGGTGGGCGACTACCCCCGCGTCGACGCGTTCGTCTCGGCGATGACGGCGCTCGAGGAGAGCGATCTGCTCGATCCCCAGCGGCTCGACGCCGCCATCCGCGAGTGCGAGGCGTTCTCCGAGTTCCTGGTGAAGCTCTTCGAGCAGATCTCGAAGCGCGAGGACCTCGTCGGCGTCCCGTTCGACCGCAAGGGCGCCGCGCGCGCCCTCCGGCTCTACCTGGGCGAGCGCGCCTGATCGTTCGGGCGCGCGCCTGACGACCGCCCTCGACGCCGCGCCGCCGCGCTCTCTCGACGAGCGCCCCCGGCGCGCCGCGCCGCCGCTCCACCCCCGGGAGCCCGTCCGCCGCCTGCGGCGCCGGCAGGCCTCTCCGCCCGCCGCGCCGGCCGGGATGCACGCGCGCCGCGCGCCGCTCCAGCGCCGCGCCGCGTAGCGCGGCAGCGAGCCGCGCGTCGCGCCGATGCCGGTCGCCGCGGCCCTGGGCGCCGTCGCGGGGACCTCGTCCACCCGCGCGCCCGGCCTGGCTCAGCGCGCCGTCGCTGCGGCGTCCTCACCCCCCGGACGTCTTAGTCGTCGGATTGTCTCGTCGCGGCCGGCAGGCCCGCTCGCGGCGCCTCGAGCTGTAGAGAAACGCGAGGCGCGCCTTCTGCGCCCTATTCAGACTCGTCGGACGGCCCGGTGCTCGCGGGGGCCGGGGCCGGCGTGCTCTTGCGCGCGCCGCGCGAGCCCCCGCCCTTGGCGGGAGCGCGCTTCGCGGCGGCGCGTCCGCCCCGGGGCGCGGCCGCCTTCTTCGGCGCGGCGGCGCGCTTGCCGGCCGCCTTCGCCTTGCGCTTCGGAGCGGCCTTCTTGGCGGCGGGCTTCTTGGCGGCCGCGCGCTTCGGGGTCTTCTTGGCGGCGGCGCGCTTCGGGGCGGCCTTCTTCGCTGCCTTCCGCGCCGGCTTCTTCGCGACCTTCCCGGCCTTCGCGGCGGCCGGCTTCTTGGCCGACTTCGTCACCTTCTTCGCAGGCTTCTTCGCGGTCTTCTTAGCAGCCATTGGAAATCCTCCTGCATTTGCCCCGGCGCGGCGGACATCGCCCAACGTCCTCGCCGCTACGAACTCCTGACCGAGGCAACAGATGTTGCACGACGTATATTGCCACGCATGGTGATGGTCAAGGAAAATCTTGCAGGCCCTAAACCGATGTATCCCATGTGTTCCAGGCAAACTGGTCCGCAAGCGTTGCGAGGGTAAACGCCGGATCAGGCCGTGGCGAAAACAACCAGACCGCACTGGACAACGGATTTTCGTTGACAATCGCTCGAATGTCTGTCTTGGCCCTCCGCGCTCCTCCCTGGCGATCGCGCGCCCGCGCGGCGCGGCGAACGGCGCCGGAGAGCTCATGCTCGCATGGAGCACCAGCGTTGCGCAGGCTCTAGAGAGCCTTGTGCGGCGCCATTCGCCTCGCTACGGTCGCGCCGCCGGCGCGGCGCCCCTCATGGCCGAGCGCCGCGCGGCTCTAGGAGGAAAGGTATGTTGGTTCGTCGCTCGACGTCGTGGTTGCTCCTGGGTGCAACGCTCCTCGCCGGCTCTGGGCCGCTCGGGTGCGGCTACTCGGAGGAGGAGATGCAGGCGAAGGTCCGCGAGATCGAGGGCCTGAAGACCCAGCTGAGCGCCGAGCAGGCGCAGAACAAGAAAGCCAAGAGCGAGCTCGACGAGGCGGCGGCCCGGATCGAGCAGCTCAAGTCCCAGCTCAAGGCCGCGGGCGTCGACATCTCCAACCTGAACGCGAACCTCGAGCAGCAGGCCCGGGCGCTCGAGGACTTCCGCCGCCGCGCCCAGCAGCTCGAGGACATCAAGAAGCGCTTCGAGGTCCTGCGGGAGAAGCTCCAGGCCCTCACGAAGCTCGGCCTCAACGTGACCGTCCGCAACAACCGGATGGTCATCCAGCTGCCCGGCGACGTCCTCTTCGACTCCGGCCGGGAGACGCTCAAGAAGGAGGGCCAGGACATCCTGCTCAAGGTGGCCGAGGTCATCCGCAACGACGCCGGGCTGTCGTCGCGCTCCTTCCAGGTCGCCGGGCACACGGACAACGCCCCGCTCGCCGGCGGTCGCTTCAAGGACAACTGGGGGCTCAGCGTGATGCGCGCTCGCGAGGTGCTGGCGTTCCTGCTCCAGCCCCAGGACAAGGGCGGCGGCGGCCTCAAGCCCGAGAAGTGGAGCGCCTCCGGCTACGGCGACACCGACCCGGTGAAGCCGAACGACACCCCGGAGAACAAGCAGGCCAACCGGCGCTGCGAGCTCGTGGTGCTGCCGAACGTCGAGGAGATGCTCGACCTGAAGACGCTCACCCAGTGAGGTCTCCGGCATGAGCGTCGCGGCCATCGACATCGGGACCAACTCGGTCCTCCTTCTCATCGCCGAGCGCCGCGGGGGTGAGCTCGTGGCGCTCGTCGAGCGCGCGACCATCACCCGGCTCGGCCAGGGGGTCGACGCGGCGCGCGCGCTCGCGCCCGAGGCCGTCGCGCGGACGCTCGCCTGCCTCGCCCGTTACGGCGAGGAGCTCAGGTCCCTGGGGGTGGAGCGCGTGGACGCCGTCGGGACCAGCGCGATGCGCGACGCCGCCGGCGGCGAGGAGTTCATCGCCCGCGCCCGCGAGCTCCTCGGCGTGGCGCCCCGCGTGATCTCCGGACCGGAGGAGGCGGAGCTCACGTACGCCGGCGCGCTGACCGGGCTCGACCTGCCGGCCGAGGGCCCCAGGGTCGTGTTCGACGTGGGCGGAGGCAGTACGGAGATCATCGTCGGCGACATCGGTGGCGCGGTGGAGCGGGCGGTGAGCCTCGACGTCGGGAGCGTCCGGCTGACCGAGCGCCACATCCGCGCGGATCCGCCGGCCGCGGAGGAGCTCGAGGCGGTCCGCGCGGACGCCCGGGCCGCCCTGGCGACGGTCCCGTCCGTGCGCTTCTCCTCGGCGCCCACCCTGGTCGGCGTCGCGGGGACAGTGACGACCCTTGCCGCGCTCGTCCGCGGCGTCGCGCCGTACGACGGCGCCCGCGTGCACGGCGCGCGGCTCTCCGGGGCGGAGATCGTGGCCACCACCTCCCACCTCGCCGCCCTGACGCTCGCCGAGCGCAGGCAGCTGCCCGCCCTGGATCCGGCGCGCGCCGACGTCATCGTGGCGGGCAGCGTGCTCATCGAGGAGATCCTCGCGTGGGCCTCGCGGCTCGCCGGAGCGCCCGTGGATCTCGTCACCTCGGATCGCGGCGTCCGTTGGGGACTGGCCGAGCGGCTCTGCGCCGCCTGAGCCCCCGGCCCGTTCGAGGTACGGACGGCCACAGCGGTAGGTACCGTTGTGGCTGCCAGATTTTTCGACCCATCCCACCCCGGTCAGGTCCGCCACCTCTCCCGGAGACGCCCGCTCTGCCCTAGACTAGGGGGCGTGAGCCAGCGTGCATCCACGCGGATGCCCCCATCGGTGCACACTGTGACCCCGCCGGATCCCGAGAGAAAAACCAGAATGATCACGCCACGATGGGTCATCTTCGGGGATTTTCGTTGACGTATTTAGGCCGGCTCACTAGAGTGCGCGCGCCTGGCGCAAACTGGCCCTTGTTCGAGAGGGCCGTTCCCCCAACTTCAATCCCTTCCGCCCGGAACCGTCCGCTTCTACCGCCGCTGCTCAAGATTCCACTGTGCACGCCGGAGCACCGACCTCTCGAAGGTCATGGCGGTGGTGCTCGCGCGTCTGCTTCTCGCACAGCGGTCTCGAGAAGCGGCTCACGGCTCTTTTCTAGGAATGCGCGACGGTGTCTGTCGGTTCTGCGGGTCCAGGTTCAACCGCATGTTCAACGGCCGCTTCCCGAAGAGGATTTCGGGAGGCAGACGAAAAAATAAAGAGACGGCGGGGTGGAAGGCAAAGGAGACGATATGCAGGCTCGTTCGGAGATCCAGTTCAAGGTGGGCGACAAAGCCGTCTACCCGGCCCAAGGCGTTGCCGAGGTTGTCAACATCGAGGAGAAGGACATCGCTGGGAATCGCCAGCGATTCTACGTTCTCCGCATCTTGGACACGGATCGCAAAATCATGGTCCCTGTCAGCAACGCGAGCGCGGTCGGCCTTCGCCAGGTCATCTCTGAACAGGAAATCCGGGAAATCTTCGACATCCTCCGCGAGCGTACCATCGCGTTCGACAATCAGACCTGGAACCGCCGCTACCGCGGTTTCATGGACAAGATCAAGACCGGGTCGATTTACGACGTCGCGGAGGTGCTCCGCGACCTCTACCGCCTGAAGACGGACAAGCAACTCTCGTTCGGTGAGCGCCGCATGCTCGACACCGCCCGGACGCTGATCGTCAAGGAGATCGCGATCGCCCGGGGTCAGACGGAAGAGCAGGTGAAGACCGAGATCGAGGCGATCTTTCTCGCCAACTGAGGCGAACCCTCATGGCTAGCGGCCATGTGGCCGCTGCCGATGGAGGCCGGCACTGCCGGCCTCCGGGCTTTTGTGGGCCGGAAATCTCGCGCAGGGGCAGCGCGCCGCGGCCGGCGCCGGCCCCGTCGGGTCGAGCGCGCTCAGAGATCGCTGCCCGGCCGCTTCTGGACGGGCGGGAGCGCGGGCAGCGCGAGATCGACGCGCCACCCTGCGTCCTCGTAGACGCAAGGGATCTGGGCGCGGTCGCCCGGCAGCAGGCCGGCGACGTCCACCAGGGCGTGGGCGCCGGCGATCTGGGCGACGTACCGCTGGGGCTCGAAGCGCAGGAGGAAGCGGGACGGCGTGATCATCGCCTCGGGCGCGATCGCCTTGCCCGTCGCCGCGCTGTAGCGCTGCGCGCGCGCGGCCAGGTTGTCCCGAGCGCGCCGGGACAGGAGCTCGAAGGCGGCCTTGGCGTCCGCCGGGTCGCCGTGGAGCTGCCGCAGGCGGGCGACGAGCTCCCGGACGGCGCCGTCGGGCGTGCCGTTCGGGGGCCGCCTGCTGCACCCGGCCGAGGCGAGCGCCGCGACCGAGAGCGCGACGGCCACGCCGGCCCGAACGAGGCGCGCGACCGCCCCTCCGCCGCGGTGCCGTGCGTGCTGCCGGTGCGCGATCATCGGCCCCCTCCCTTAGAACGATGCCCCGCCGGCGTCCACCGCGCGCGCCGCCGCGCGGGGGTGAAGCCGCGCGCTCGCTGCGCCCCGCGGCGTCACCCCGGCGCGGCGCCCGCGAGCGCGCCCACCTGGCGGAGCGCCTCGTAGAGGACGATGGACACCGCGTTGGCCAGGTTGAGGGAACGCACGGGGCCCAGCGTGGGAATGCCGAACACGTCGTCGGGCATGCGGGCGAGGAGATCGGGATCGAGGCCCACGCTCTCCTTGCCGAAGACGAGGGCGTCGCCCGGCCGGAAGTCCGCGTCGAGGTAGCTCCGCTGCGCCACGGCGCTGAACAGGCGCAGCCGCGCGTTCGGGTGCCGGTGGCGAAAGTGAGCGATGTCAAGGTGCTGCTCGAGCGTGACCAGGTGCCAGTAGTCGAGCCCCGCGCGGCGGACGCTCCGCTCGTCGATGCGGAACCCCAGCCGCCCGAGCAGGTGCAAGGGGCTCTGCGTCGCAGCCGCGAGCCGCGCGATGTTGCCTGTGTTCTGCGGGATCTCGGGCTCCACCAGCACGATCCGGAACGGCGGATCGAGCGGCGCCGCGCGGAGCCGGGGGCGACCATCTTTGAGCACGCCCTCTCTTTCCGCGACGCGCCCGCGCGCCGCAAGCCCCGAGCGGAGGGATCGCGCGCGGCTAGGCTCACCCTCACCCTCACCGCCGCCGCCGCCTCGCCGGGTGCCGGCCCACGCGCCGCGCGCAAAACGCGATCGGAAGCGGCCGAGGCGCCTCTGTCCGCTTGACGGCTGTACGAGCGGACACGTAGCCTCCCGCCTCGGAGACACGGAATGCGCGCATCGTGCTGGATCGCATCGGCTATTGCCCTCGCGGGGGTGGCGTCGTCCTCGCTGGCGGCTGCAGACTCCATGGACCCGGCGCTCGCGCGGCTCGTGCGCGACCGGGCTTCGAGCGCCGGTGCCGCCGCGCCCTGCAGCGTCCGAGGGCCGGACGGCGGCGTCTATTACAACCCCGCGTCGGGCTACGAGCGCTGCCTGACCGACGACGCGGCGTTCGCGAAGCTCATCGCGCAGTACGGCTTCGCGGTGGCGCCCTCGGCGATGCACTCGGCGCGGACCACTGGCTACGGCGGGTTCGAGATCGGCATCGAGGCCGACTACACGAAGATTGACAGCGAGGCGGACTACTGGAAGCGCGGCACGCAGGGGCCGCCGGATCCGGCGAGCGGGCAGTCCTCGATCGAGAACCGGAGCCCGGACTCGTTCCTGCAGCACTACTCCCTCAAGGTGCGCAAGGGCTTTCCGTTCGGGTTCGAGCTGACCGGCGCCGTCGGGTTCCTCGCCAACACCAGCCTCGTGAGCGGCGGCGCCGACGTGCGCTGGGCGCTGTTCGAGGGGTTCCGCCGGGGCGTCCCCGCGATCTTCCCGGAGTTCGCCGTCGGCGGCAGCGTCCGGACGGTCACCGGGACCGAGGAGTTCCAGCTGACGGTCGCCGGCTTCGACGCGCAGATCTCGAAGCCTCTGCCGATCGGCGGCACCGTGGTCATCACCCCGTACGCCGGCTACCAGTGGATCCACATCTTCGGCGACTCGGGGCTGATCGATCTCACCCCGAACACCGACGCCGTGAGCTACTGCAACTTCCGCGGGCTGAACTCGCCCGCGAACCCCGTGCAGGGCTCGAACGGCGAGACGCTCCCCCACGACGGCCAGCCGGTGTGCGACGGCGGCTCCCAGGCGGACTTCAACAACACCGTCGTGTTCGACGCCGTGCGCATGACGCGCCACCGGCTCCACTTCGGCGCGCAGCTGCGGTTCCAGATGGTCAAGCTCGGCGCGCACTTCGTCACCGACGTCGTGAGCCCCGAGGACGCGAACCAGGGCTCGAAGCACGAGATCAACGGCGAGAACAAGTTCGCCGGGCTCGGGTCGCAGTGGACCCTGGCGCTCGATCTCGGCGCCGTGTTCTGAAGCGCGCCGCGCCGCGCCGGGACGCCCGGCGCGGCCGCAGCCCCTCAGCGCTTCGAGCTCAGATCGGGCAGCGCGTAGCCGAGCTCGGCGAGGAGCGCCCGGAACGCGCGATCCTCGTTCCGCGCCACCGTCAGGTGCTCCATGAACTTCTTGAAGTTGCCCTGCGCGGCCGCGTCGGCGGCGCGCTCGCTGTTCTCGAGCACGAGCAGGAGGTGGGGGTGCGCCTTGGAGACGGAGGCTGGGCACTCCATCTTGCTCGCCACCCGGGCGCGCGCCTCGGCGAGCGCGTGCACCACCATGATGAGCTCCTTGTCATGGGTGCGCGGCAGCAGCATGTCGCCTTCCCTGCGCGCCTCCTCGAGGAGCAGGCTCGCCCGGTCCAGGTAGCTCCCGGCCCAGGCCGGCAGCGCGACGAAGAGCGAGCAGAGCGCGAAGGTGAAGGCAAGAAACAGGTGACGGATCATCGGCTGGGTCCTCGGTCGTTCACGGATTGCTCGGAGGAGCTCCCGCCGGCTGGCGGGGCCCCCGCGCCCTCGGGCGCGCCGCCCGCGGCCTCGGCGGGCGCTCGTTCATCGGATGCGGCCCTGGGCTCCGGCGCGGCGCACGCCACCAGCGCGGCGCGCGCGGCCGCCTGCTCCGCGAGCTTCTTCGACCGGCCCCGGCCGGTGCCGATGACCTGGCCATCGACCTCCACGGCGACGAGGAACGCGCGGTCGTGGTCCGGCCCCTCCGTGCCCATCAGCCGGTAGCGCGGCGACGCCGCGCCGCGCGCCTGCACGCGCTCCTGCAGCTCGCTCTTCGCGTCGCGCCCGAGCATGCTGCCGCTCGCGAGCTGCGCGAGCGGGCTCGCGACGATCTTCCGGCTCAGCGCGCGCGCGCTCTCGAAGCCGCGGTCGAGGTAGAGGGCCGCGACGAGCGCCTCGGCCGCGTCGGCGAGCACGTTCGTCTGGTCGCGCTCCCCGGCGACCTCCGCGCCGCGCCCGACCCGGAGCGCCGCGCCGAGCTCGATGCCCCGCGCCCACGCCGCGAGCGCGTCGGTGTTGACCAGCGCCGAGCGCATCATCGAGAGCTCCCCCTCGCGCGCCCCCGGGAACCGCTCCATCAGGAGCTCCGTCACGCAGAGCCCGAGCACGGCGTCCCCCAGGAACTCGAGGCGCTGGTTGTCCACGCGCCGGCCGCCCCGCTGCTCGTTCGAGAAGCTCGGGTGCGTCAGCGCCTCCTCGAGGTGCGGCAGCTCGCCCTCCAGCCCCAGATCCAGACGTCGCAGCAGCTCGCTCGGGAGCATCGCCAGCACCTTGCCCACGCGCGGGGTCAGCCCGTGCTCAGGCGGTCGGTCAGCTCGGCCAGCTCCAGGTCGAGCGCCGTCAGACCGCCAGCGTCATGCGTGGACCACGCGACCCGCACCTTGCCCCACGACAGCTCGATGTCGGGGTGATGGTCGCGCCGCTCGGCCAGGAGGGCGACCCGCATCACGAAGCCCACGCTGGCCCCGTAATCCGGGAACGAGTAGCTCCGCTCAAGCCGCTCGCCCGCCTGCACCCAGCCCGGGTGAGCCGCGACGAACCCGGCGATCTCATCGCCCGAGAGCCGATCACGCTTGCCCATGGGGCGCAACTATGAGCTAAGCCCCGCCTCGGTGGAACCCCGAATGCGGACCTCGCCCCCCGCGCGCCGTCCGCCGCGCGGCGCGCCGTCCGCCGCTCGCCGCGCGCTCGGCCGCTGTGCGCTATACCTCCCGCCGCGATGACCGGGCTTTACGCCTGCCCCTTCTGCCGGGAGATGTTCGAGGCGAGCGAGGCGCCCACCTGCCCCGCCTGCGGCCTCCGGCTGGAGGCGCTCTCGAAGCTCCCCCCCTCGTACGAGGCGCTCCACGAGGACCCCGACGCGCCGCTCCCGCCGCACATGGAGCCGCTCCCGTGGACCTACGTCGGGCGCGGCAGAGGGGCCCTGCTCGCGCTCGCGGTCCTCGGCCTCGCGGCGTTCTTCGCGCCGTGGGTCCACGAGACCGCCCCGGAGCTCCGCGACCTCAGCGGCTTCGGGCTCGCGCGCAGGCTCGGGTGGATCTGGGCCCCCGCGGTCGCGTTCTTCGTGATGATCCCGCTCGTGCTGACGCGGCGCTCGATCCACAAGATGCGCGGCGCCCGCGTGGCCGTCGCGTTCCTCGCCGCGGTCGCCCTCACCACCGTCGCGATGCGCCTGCTGTTCACGCCGGCCAGCACGCTGCTCCGTCCAGTCCGCTTCGCGTGGGGGTACGGGCTCTACGCGACCGGGGCGATCGCGCTCCTCGCGCTGGCGACCGCAGCGTTCTTCGGGGGAAGGATCGACGACCTCCCCACGGGACAGCGGCGGCGGGGCGACGAGGTGCTGCACTGAGCCCGCCGCGCGTGGCGCGTGGCGCAGGACAGGAAACGATGGCCGATCTCCGGCATCGTGACGCTCTCCGCTCCGAGCGCAGCGCCGATCCCGCGCCGCGAGGGTGCCGGTGAGGCCGGTGAGCATCGCGCTGCGGGCGCGCATGCGGAGGCGCGCCCGGCACGCGGACGGGAAACGCGGACGGGAAGCGCGGCGGGAAGGACGACGGGAAGGACGACGGGAAGGACGACGACGAGCGCGCCCGGGGGCGTCTCGGGTCGACAGGCCAGCTCGTGCGACGTAACCTTGGTGGGAGTGGCCTCCGTCCGCTCCTCGAAGGTGCGCAATGGCCAAGAAATCTGCCAGCGTACGCCGTGAGCTCTCGCGGGACGACGAGGTGTTCGACGTCCCCGCGGCGGTGCTCTGCGCGTGCTGCGGCCAGCCCGATTGCGCCGGGTGCGCCGCGGCGACCGACGAGGGCTCCGGGGTCGTCGCGATCATCCCCTGGGAGCGCACGATCGACGGGGTCTGGTCGCGGCTCTGGGCCACCTCGAAGGCGACCACGCTGGGGGCCGAGACGTTCTTCGCGGCGATCCCCGACGGCGCGATCTCGGCGGCCATGCGGTTCGCCCTGCTGGCGGAGACGCTCGCGATCCTCTCGATGATCGTCGCGCTCCTGCCCGTCGCCGCGCTGGCGCTGCCGGGCCTGACGCTGGAGCTCGCCCGGAACCCGGCCGCGCGCGAGAGCGCCCTCCAGTGGCTCGCGCTCGGCGTCCCGGGGCTCACCGTGTGGATGGTCCTCGCGCACGCCTTGCACGGCGCCGCGCTCGACCTCGGCGCGCGCCGCCAGGGAGCGCGGCCCGAGCGACGGCGCGCGATCCGCTTCGGGCTCTACGCGTGCGGCTGGGACCTCATGGCCGGCCCGCTCGGCGCGCTCGTCATGCTCGTCACCGGCGGCGTCAAGGGCGCCGAGCAGCTCCTCTCGGCCTCGCTCCGGGTGCCGGGCAGGGCCGCCACGGCGCTGCTCCTCGGGGTCTACGCGCTCCACCCCGGCGCGGCAGAGCGCGCTCGACGCGCCGGCAGCCTCGCCGCGCTCGCGCTCACCATCGCCTCCGGCCTCGCCGCCATCGTGCTCGCCGTCGCCCTCAGCTGACGCTCGCCCCCGATCGAGCGCGGCGATCCGAAGGCGTCGGCGCCGCGCTCCGCGCCCGGTCGCCGCGCCCGCGCCAGGTCGCCGCGCTCCGCGCCGGTCGCCGTGCGTCAGCGCATGTCGTTGCGCGGCACGGGCGACGGCGGGGGCGCGCCCGGGCGGCGGCTGCTCGCGAGGGTGCCCGGGCGCTTCAGCGGCTGCAGATCGCCCGTCGAGGTGACGTCGATGAGGTCGACGAGCTCGGGCGCATGGCCCGACACGTCCTGCGCCCGCAGGCGCTCGAGGAGCTGCTTCACCTGCGCCTCGGCCTTGCCGTGCGCGAGGATCTGGCGAATGGACGGCGCCTCCTGCTCCAGCGAGCGGCTCACGGGCCTCCGGCTCTGGCGCCGCCACAGCACGGCGAAGCGATCGCCCTCCGGCACCGGCTCGGGCACGAGCTCCGCGTCCTTCACCCGGGCGGCGGCCTGAAGGAGCCCCGAGGCGACCTTCAGCCCCGGCTCGGACGTGGCGCCGTCAGGCGCCACGAAGCCGAGATCGCCGCCGCGCATGCTGGTCGCCTTGTCGAGCGACCTCTCGCGCGCGATGTCCTTGAACCGCTGGGGCGACGGGTCCTTCTTGAGCTCCGCCAGGATCGCCTCGGCCTCCTCGCGCGTCGCGACCAGGATGCGCCAGAGCGCGACCATCGCCGGGGAGCTGAACTTGTCGCGGTGGGCCTCGTAGTAGGCGCGGACCTCCTCGTCCGTCACCGGGGAGCTCGCCGCCGCCTCCGCCTGGAGCCGCTGCAGCAGCGCGGCGCGCAGGACGCTGCGGACGCGATCCTGCACGTCGGCGCGCTCGGTGAGCTTCTGCGCGGCGGCCCCCTGGGCGAGCAGCTGCTCGCGCACGAGGACCTGGCTCACGAAGTTCTTCCGGATCTCCTCCGGCGTGCGCCCGAAGCTCTGGAGCTGGAACGGCGGGATCTGCGCGAGCCTGCGCTCGACCTCCGGCGCCGTGATCACCCGGTCGCCGACGCGCGCCACCACCGCGTCCGCCGCGCCGCCGGCCGGCGTCTGCGCCTCGGCGCGGAGCGAAAGGCCGGTCGACGCCGCGCACACGGACGCCACGGCGGCCGCGGCGAGGGAGAGCTTCACCGTTCTCGCGCGCATCGGAGCGGTTATCCCCGCGCGGGCGGGCAAGGTCAAGCCGCGCCGCGGCGCGCGGCCTCGGCGGACGCGCCTTGCTCTCCGCGCTCGCTGCCCCGCAGCACCCCCGCCTTCCGCAAGGCGTGCGCGTCGAGCCCGACGAACCGGTACACGTCCGCGGAGAAGCCGTAGGCGCGGTGGAGGTGCCGCAGGCCCTCGACGAGCTCGGCCGTCACCTCGACCGGGGGCGGCGGCGGGTACGCCTTGCGGATCGAGGCGAGCGGCTCGCCGAGCTCGAGGAGCTCCTCGACCCGCGACAGGACGTCGATCGGCTTGAGCGCGCGCTTGCCGCGCCGCGCGACGCCCTCGGCCAGCTCGGCGAGCAGGCGCCGACGCCGGCGCTCGGTGCGGCCGTCGCCGGCGCGGCCGCCGCCGCCCAGCAGCAGCTCGTTGAACCGGCGCGCCGCCCGGCGCTTCTCGACCGCATCCGGGCTTCCCCGGCGGTTCTGCGCATCGCCGTTCCGCTTGGCAGCACGGGGCGCTTTGGTGGATCCGGCCCTGGCGGCCGGCGAGCTCTTCGTCTTCACGATCCTCGGCAGGAGCACAGCGGCGCTCGAGGAGCCGGAATTCCCCGGCACATCTTGTTGCTGTCCCCGCAGTATAAACAGCTCATCCCCCGCTTCGAAGAAAGCGGCGAGCGCGGGGGCGGCGCGCGCGGCGCCTGCGCGTCAGCGTCCGCCCTCGCACCACGCGAGGGCCGTTCCGACCGCAGCGATCACCCAGGCCGGCCACGTCGCGCGCGCGAAGCCGGCGAGATCCGAGAGCGCGCCGCGCCGCGCCCGCCGCGCGGCCTCGGCGTGGCCGATCCGGCGCAGCTCCTCGCGCTCGATCTGCGCGTGCTCCTCGTCGTCGAGCGGATCGCTGCCGGCCAGGTGGTGCAGGTGGTGGGTCACCTCGTGGTCGATCGTCTCGGCGATCTCCGCGTCCACGTCGAACCCGGGGTCCGCGCGAGCTTCCGACCGAAACGTCCGGTAGAAGATCCGGATCTCCGGAGGGCGGGCGATCCCGAGCTCGTCCGCGGGCGTCCCGGGCGTGTAGCAGCCGAGCAGCGGCTCGCCGCCGTCGTCGCAGGCGGGCACCCCCGCGTCGATGAAGAGATCGATGTTCCGCACGCCGCGGGCCGCGTAGATGCGCTCGGCCGCCGCGCGGACGCGCGCCTCGAAGGCGTCGAGATCCGGGAAGGCGCCCGGCCTCCCCGCCGGCGCGCCGGGCTCCTCGGGATCGTCCGCGCCCGCTTCGGGGGCGCGGAGCGGCGCGCGCGCGAGCTCGCGCTCGAGGGGCACGTCGAGATCGTTGCGGGCGCCGCAGCCCTGGCAGCGGTGGACCGCGACGAGCCGCGCGGGGTAGCGCGCCTCGTGGTAGAGGTCGACGATCGCCGCCCACGCCTCGTCCGGCGCCGCGGCGAGCGCGTCGGCGATCACCTTCGCGCGCCGCTCGCGGCCGAGCGCCGCGATCCCCATGGCCACGACCAGCGACGGCGTGATCCGGAGCGCGCCCTCGCCGGGCAGGCGGAGCAGCGGCATCGCCTCCTCCACGGTCCGCTCGGCGAACCGCACGCCGCGGCAGACGGCGCGCCCCACGCGCAGCGCCGGGATCGGGTGCAGCGCGCCGAAATCGAACGGGCGATCGAGCTCGGGATCGTCGAGCTCGCCGTCGGTGAACGGCCCGATCTCGAGCAGGCGCGACGGGGCGACCTCGAACGGGGCGCCGCAGTTCTCGCAGGTGTACGCGCCCGGCTCCTCGGGGACGACGCCGGCCGACGCGAGGAGCGCGCGCAGGACATGGGCGTCGGCGAGCGGGAGGCCGAGCGGATCCAGCGGCGCGCCGCGCGCGTCGGTCAGGACGGACGGGCCCGCGAGGACCTGCACGTCGCGCGCGCACCTGCCGACGGAGGAGCGCTCGTCGCCGCCGCGGCCCCCGGGGGCGCCGAAGAGGGTCGCGGCCTCGGCGCGCGCGGCGGCGTCCGACAGGCGCACCACGGTGCCGGAGGGGAGGTGGACCTGATCGGGCAGCGGGCGTTGCGCGGGGCTCGGCATCGCTCGGCGCCTATAAAGAAACGCGAGCGCGTCTTCCAGCGCGGCGCGGCCTCGTCGCGCGCCTTCCAGCGCGGCGTGACGTCGTCGGGCGTGGAGCGCCGCCGCGGGCCGTCGTCGTCAGGGGTCCTCGGTCGCCGGCGAGCCGCCGGGGCCGCCCTCGCCGGGCGGAGCCGAGGAGCCCCACCCCTCGCGGTCCCTGCCAGGGCCGGAGGGCTCGCGCGGCAGCCGCCCGCCGTCCATGCCGGCGGCGCTGGCGATCCCGGCGGCGCTGGCGAGCTCGGCTGCCACCGCGGCGGAGAGTGAGCCTCCGCTCAGCGGGGACGTCCCCGCGACGGTGGACACCGGCGACGGCTCCGAGGACATGCGATCGCGGCGGCGGCCTCGACCGAGCACCGGCGCGCGCTCGCCGTCGCCGGCCGGATCCGGCGCGGCGGCGCCGACGCGATGCACGGTGGGGCGGAGCTGCATGCGCCCGAGCGACAGGCTCGCCGCGCTGGCCGGAGGCACGCTCGACGAGGGCTCCGCGCCCACCGGGATGCCCTTCCCGAAATCGAGGTACCGGGTGATCGCTAGGGCGTAGATGAGCTTGCGCACCGTCGACTCCGGCGCGACCCCGGACCGGATGAGCGCGGGGAGCGAGGGCGCGGAGCACTGGACCACGTCGAGCACGGCGAGCTCGCCCTCGCTGAAGCCGAAGCGACCGGGCTCGAGGGCGGGGTGCAGGCGGAGGGGCACCGACTCGATCCGCTCCAGGGTCCGGTGGAGCCGCGTCGAGCGCTCGCCGTGGTCGCGCAGCCCGGCCCAGAGGAGCCCGAGCGGATCGACCTTCGCTGGATCGCCCCCCCAGTCGGCGAGCACGTCGAGGCCGTCGAAGTAGCGGTACTTCGTCTCCGGAGGCAGGTCGAAGAGGCGCACCATCCGCCGCACGAACTGGATCTGCGCGAGCCAGTCGATGGTCGGGGCGTCGAGGAGCCCCGTCAGCAGCAGCACGTCGCCGAGGAGGCCCCTGGTCGCGAGCGCGTCCGACAGGATGTCCGCGGAGATCACGCCCTCCTCGAGCAGGATCTCGCCGAGCCGGGCGTAGCCGTCGCTCGGGCGGATCTTGACCGGGGATCCGCGGACGATCCGCAGGGTGTGCTCGGCGCCGGTGGGCTCCACCAGGATGAGCGCGCCGGTCAGCCGGTGGTCGACGGCATAGACGAAGAGGTGAGCGAACGGCGTCCGCTCCAGATCTCCTTCCGCCGTCGCCGGACCGTCGGCAGACATCCTGCGTCAAGCTACCATAGCGCACGGGCGCCGGAGCCCCTTTCTCCATGGCGCGCACGACGGAGGCGCGGCGGGGGTCGCGGCGTCACGGACCGCGGCGAACGGGGCGCGGCGCTGCGCGCTTCCGGCGCGCGGGGGCGGCGCCTGCGGCGCAGCGGCGCCCGCGCGTCGGGCCGTTCGCCACGGGTTCTTGTCGCTGCCGACGCGCGCTCGACGCACTCTGTTGCTTGCGCGCGCCGTCGGGCGTCGGCCGCGGCGGTTCCGCGCTACGGTGGCAAGCATGCCGCGCGGACATGTGCTGGTGCTCGATGACGAGCGAGCGATCTTGACGACATTGCAGAAGGCCCTGTCGCTCGAGGGCTACACGGTCGACGTCGCCGGCGGCGTCGGCGTGGCCGAGGAGAAGCTGGCGAAGCGGAGCTATGACATCGCGCTCTTCGACGTCTCGCTGCCGGACGGCGACGGCGTCGAGCTGCTCCAGCGGATCCGCGCCGCGGGGTCGGAGATCCCGGTCGTGATGATGAGCGGCCACGCGACGGTCGACGCCGCCGTCCGCGCGACGCGGCTCGGCGCGATCGACTTCCTGGAGAAGCCGCTGTCGACCGATCGTCTGCTCTTGGTGCTCGAGAACACCCTGCGCCTGGTCCGCGCCGAGGCCGAGGCGAAGGCGCTCCGGACGCAGACCGGCCAGGTGGGCGAGCTCATCGGCGGGAGCCGGGCGATGCTGGAGCTGCGCGAGCAGATCGCGCGGGCGGCGAGGGCGACCGCGACGGTGTTCGTGACGGGCGAGCGCGGCACCGGCAAGGAGCTCGTCGCGCGCGCGATCCACGCGGCGTCGAAGCGGGCGCGCGGGCCTCTGGAGAAGATGAACTGCGCGGCGGTCCCGAGCGAGCTCATCGAGAGCGAGATGTTCGGGCACGAGGCGGGGGCGTTCACGGGCGCGACGAAGCAGCGGCGGGGGAAGTTCGAGCGCGCGAGCGGCGGGACGCTGTTCCTCGACGAGGTCGGGGACATGCCGCTCGCGATGCAGGCGAAGCTGCTCCGGGTGCTGCAGGAGCGGGAGATCGAGCGCGTGGGCGGGAACGAGACGATCAAGGTCGACGTGCGCGTGGTGGCGGCGACGAACCGCGACATCGAGGCCGCGTGCCGCGAGGGGCAGTTCCGGCCGGACCTTTACGATCGGCTGAACGTGCTGCCGCTGTCGCTGCCGCCGCTCCGGGCGCGGCGCGAGGACGTGCCGCTCTTGGCGCGGCATTTCCTGGCGCTCGCGACGCAGGCGAACGATCGGCCCGGGATGGCGTTCACGGAGGGCGGGATGCGGATGCTCGTCGCCTACAGCTTCCCGGGGAACGTGCGGGAGCTGCGCAACATCATCGAGCGGCTGGTGATCCTGACGCCGGACGAGACGATCGACGAGGGCGACGTGAAGGTCTGCCTGGGCGGGCAGCAGGCCGCGATGAAGGGCGGGATTTTCCGGCCGGGGGTGCCGTTCCGGGTGCTCGCGGAGGAGGCGGAGCGGACCATCCTGGAGGAGGCGCTCGGCCACTACGGAGGGCAGATGGCGGCGACGGCGCGGGGGCTCGGGCTGGAGCGGAGCCACCTGTACAAGAAGTGCAAGGCGCTCGGGTTGCGCGGGGACAAGGGGGAGGCGGAGGACGAGTAGCCGGAGGCGGCGGCGGCGGCGGCGACGGCGACGGCGACGGCGAGGGGGCCCTGCCGGGGGGCCGCGCCGAGGGGAGGGTCTGCGCGGCGGCCGCGGGTGGGCGCTCGGCCATCCGCCGAGGCGGGGGCGTGGGAGCTTGCGCTGAGAACACCGCCCGGCATGTCTCCCTTCGGGCCTTGCCACCTGGGACGTTTCGTCGCGCGCCACACAAGGCGCGCCTGAGACGTGAGAGCCCGCTGGGACCTAATGGCACCTCGGTCGGTGCTCGCCGCGCCCACCCGCGGCCGCCGCGCAGACCCTCCCCTCGGCGCTACGGGCGTCCTTTCCAGACCGTTTCCGGTTCCCCGACGGCTCCCAGCTGCCTCTTCGAGACCGTTTCCGGTTCCCAGGGGGCTCCCCAGCTGCCTCCTTCGGACCATTTCCGGTTCCTCGAGGGCTCCCCAGCTGCCTCTTCGAGACCGTTTCCGGTTCCCAGGGGGCTCCCCAGCTGCCTCCTTCGGACCGTTTCCGGTTCCTCAAGGGCTCCCCAGCTACCTCCCCCGGACCGTTTCCGGTTCCCAGGGGGCTCCCCAGCTGCCTCCTCCGGACCGTTTCCGGTTCCTCAAGGGCGCCCCAGCTGCCTCCCACAGACCGTTTCCGGTTGCCCGAGGGCTCCCCACCTACCTCCCCAGACCGTTTCCGGTTCCCCGACGGCTCCCAGCTGCCTCTCCGGAATCGTATCCGTTCCGCCGAGGGCAGGCCGTGCTCGTCGAGCGCGAGGGTGGGGGGGAGCGTTGTGTTGCTGTGGTCGCCCCGGCGCCTGGCAGCTTGATCTGACACCACGCGAGCGCCGGAGGGGGTCTCCGCGCGGCAGGGCGCGGGTGGGCGCGGCGAGCACCGACCGAGGTGCCATAAGGTTCCAGCGGGCTCCGCCTCTCAGGCGCGCCTTGTGTGGCGCGCGACGAAACGTCCCAGGTGGCAAGGCCCGAAGGGAGACATGCCGGGTGGTGTTCTCAGCGCAAGCTCCCCCGTCCCCGCCTCGGCGGATGGCCGAGCGCCCACCCGCGCCCTGCCGCGCGGAGACCCCCTCCGGCGCGTGCAGCCCGGATCTCCGCCCTCCCCTCCCCTCCACCCCTCGGCATCTCCCCTCAATCCGGCATCGCCCGCGGCGCCGGCGGCGACGCCCCCCGCATCGCCTTCTGGTACTCGAGCGCCTGCTTCGCGTAGTCGTCCTGCTTCATCTTCGCGTACGCCTTGGCGAGCTCCCCGTAGATCTCCGCCGCGTCCCCGGGCCGCGCGCCGGCGATGAGCGCGCTGTTCAGCTCGTAGATCGCCGACACGTGCCGCCCCGTGCGCGCCAGCGCCCGCGCGTACAGCCGGTGGATCTCCGGGTTCGCCACGTCGACGTAGATCGCGCTCTCGCCGACCTTGCGCGCCTCCTCCCACGCGCCGCGCTCCACGAGCAGCCGCAAGAGCCGCCGCCAGACCCGGCGATCGTGCTGGTCGAGCAGCGAGAGCCGCCGCAGCGCCGCGAGCTCGCCCGCCACGTCCTTCTGCCGGCGCGCGAGGTCGTAGAGCCCCTGCAGCGGCTCCGCTTGCGTGGGATCCAGCCGCGACGCCGCCTCGAGGTTCGCCTTCATCCTCGCCGCGTCCTTCTTCAGCTCGGCCAGATCCGCCAGCTTCATCCGCACCACGTAGCCGTCGTGGCCGTCAGCGACCATCTTGCCCAAGAGCCTCGCCGCCTCGTCGAGCTTCTTCTCGCCGAACGCCGCGCGCACCTTGAGGTAGTTCGCGTCGGGCTGCTTCGGGTCCACCCGGAGCGCCTCGGCGAGCACCGCCTCGGACTCCTGGTGCTGCCCGTCCTTGTCCAGCGCGAGCGCGAGCTCGACCAGCCGCCGCGCGTCCTTCGGGGCGCGCGCCGCCGCCTTGCGCGCGTCGTCGAGCGGCGGCGCCTGGAGATCGGGGACGTACTGCTTCTCGTAGCGCTCGAGCCGCGGCTTCAGCCACGCGCGGAAGCGCCGATCCAGCTCCTCGGTCCCGACGCCGAGCGACTCCTTCACGACCTCCGGCGTGCGCTTGCCCGCCGCCCACCGCGGCAACATCGACACGACCTTCGAGAAGCCGAACTCCTCGACCATGAAGACCACGATCTGGCTCGCCGCGAAGTACGCCATCGTCACGTCCGAGATGTCGTCGACGTGCGTGAAGGCCCGGTTGAACCCCGCGACCGCCGGGATCCTCCCGCCCTTCAGCGCCGCGAACAGCGCCGGATCTTCCTCGCGGTGCCACTCCGGCCGCCGCACGATCGTCTCGTACTCGCTGAGCCCCTCGGTGAACCAGCGCGGGACGTGGTTCTTCGAGAGCTGGATCGCGAAGACGTGCCCGAGCTCGTGCCACAGCACGTTGCCCCAGTTGAACTCCGCCGCCGCCGGGCTCAGCGCGGCGAGCGTCTGGCCGAAGCAGACGCCCTGGATCCCCACGTTGGGCAGGCCGCTCGTCCTCACGCTGAAATTCTCCGTCGACGCGTAGAGCTCGATCGAGACCGGCACCTTCGGCGTGAAGCCGTAGCGCTTCACCATCGAGCCCCAGGCCTCCTCGAGCATGCGCGGCACGTACCGCTCGAGGATCGCCCGCTCCTCCTTGTGGTAGCGGACGCGGAACGTCTGCCCCTCCACGGTCACGTACTGGGTGGCGATGTCCTTCTCGTAGAGGTTCAGCGTGTTGAAGACCCGGACGTTGAAGCGATCCTTGTCCCACGCCTTCTGGAGCGCCTGGAGGCCGCTCTTCTCGTCGCCGGCGCGGATCAGGTTCAGCCCCAGCGTGGCGTGCGCCTTCGCGTCGCTCGGATCGACCTGCGTCGCCTCCCCCATCATCTTGACGATGTCGTCGTAGCGGTGCTCCCACTCCGCGAACTCGCCGACGATCTGGAAGAACCGCGAGAACTCCGGGTTCAGGCCGAGCACCTTCGCCTTGAGCGCCTCGAAGCCGGCCGCGTCGTCGGCGAGGAACCTGCCCGCCGCCTTGATCGAGAGCAGCTCCAGATCGCCCGGGTTCACCTGGAGGCCGCGGCCTGCCGCGGCGTCCGCGGCGTCGATGTCCATGTCGCGGAGCGCGAGCCCGGCGCGCACGAAGTAGGCCTCGGCGAGGTTCGGGTTCACCGAGAGCGCCTGCGCGATCTCGCTGTCGGCGCCGCCGAAGTCGAGCGCGCTGTCGAGCTTCACGCGCGCCATCGCGACGTGGACCATCGGGTCCTTCGGGGCGAGCTTGAGCGCCTCCTTCACCACCTGGCCGGCGTGGCCCGGGTCGTACTTGTCGAGGAACAGCTCGGCCCGCCAGAGCAACGTCTCGACCCGCTGCTTGCCGCCGACCTTCTCGGCCGCGTTGAACGCGTCGTTCGCGTCGCGCGCGCTCCGGAGCAGGTGCGCCGCGCGCCCGACCAGCGACAGGCCCTCCGCGTCGTTCGCGGTGATCTTGTCGTCGTTGTAGTCGTCGATGATCGTCATCAGCGGCGCGCGCGCCTCGCCCCGCTTGCCCGACTGGATGAGGAGCTCGCCGAGCACGAGCCGCGCGCGGCGGGCCTCGTCCTCCCGCTCGACCTCGCGCGCCGCCGCGATCGCCTCGGCCAGCTTCCCGCGGCGCGCGAGCGCCTCGGCCCTGAGCGGCGCGGCCGCGATCTTCGCCTCCCTGCCGAGCGCGGCGGCCGCCTTCGCCGTCTTCGCCGCGTCGTCGTAGCGGCCCGTCGCGAGCTCGATCCGCGCCTTCGTGAGCAGCGCGGCGGCGCGCTCCTTGCCGCCCTGGAGCGCGACGAGGACCTTCTCGGCGCCGGCGTAATCCCCCTGCGCGACGAGCGCCTCGGCGCGCGCGAGCGAAGGGGGCGGCTCCGCGGACGCGGGCGCCTGGGCCGCGCAGGCGGCGGCGACGAGGAGGGCGGCGAGAGAGCGGCGGATCGAGTGGCTTCGCATGAGACCCCGTGCGCAACCGTGCGCCATCGTTCGCAGTCGTACGTAACCGCACGGGAGCCGTGCGGAGCCGTGCGGAATCAATCGAAGGTTCCCGCTGGGAATGCGGCGCCCGGTCGGGCCGGGCAAGCCCATCCTAGCCGAGAGGAGGAAGGCCGAGCATGAGCGAGCGGCCGAGGGCGCGCCAGGGTCGGCCGCCGCGCGATCGTGGTATGCGAGGGGCCATGGCGAGCAGGCTTGCAGGGCAGGTCGTCCTGATCACGGGCGCGTCGTCGGGCATCGGCGAGGCGCTCGCCCGGGAGGTCGCCCGGCGCGGCGGCCGCGTCGTCCTCGCGGCGCGGCGGACCGAGCGGCTCGAGGCGCTCGCCGGCGAGGTCCGGGCGTCCGGCGGCGAGGCGATCGCGGCCGCGTGCGACGTCACGCGCGACGGCGACGTGGAGCGCGCCGTCGCGCAGGCGATCGAGGCGTTCGGGCGGCTCGACGTCGCCATCGCGAACGCGGGGTTCGGCGTGATGGGCCGCGTCGAGGACCTCTCGCTCGACGACTTCCGCCGGCAGCTCGAGACGAACGTCTTCGGCGCGCTGCGCACCGTGAAGGCCGCGCTGCCGGAGCTCAAGCGGGCGCGCGGCGGCGTCGCGCTGATGGGCAGCGCGAGCGGCTACCTCGCGTTCCCCACGATGGGCGCGTACACCATGAGCAAGTTCGCGGTGCGCGCGCTCGCCGAGACGCTGCGCGCCGAGCTCCACGCCGACGGCGTCGCGGTCACGCACGTCGCCCCGGGGTTCGTGGACAGCGAGATCCGCCGGATCGACAACGCGGGCAAGCTCCGCGACGGCGCCCGGGAGCCGGTGCCGCGCTGGCTCATCATGCCGACGCCCACGGCGGCGCGGCAGATCATGGACGCCATCGCCGCGCGCCGCGCCGAGGCGATCGTCACCGGCCACGCGAAGCTCGGGGTGTCGCTCGCGCGGTACGCGCCGGGGCTGCTCAACGCGGCCGTCGCGCGGCTCCCGCGCAAGGGTCGTCGCACGGGCGGCTGAGCCGGCGCGGCCCAGAGCGACCTTCGCCCGTCTCTGTTGCATGCGTTGCAGAGCGGCGGTCACCCGCACAGGAGACGGGTCCAGCTCGGCGTTTTCGGCGCGGAAGCGCACTCCGGTGCGCTGAGCACCGAAAACGTCGAGATGGGCCCGTATCCGAAGCGGGTGACCGCCGCTCTAGGGCCCGAGCTCGCGGCGGACGAGCGCCTCGAGGGCGTCGATGAAGCGCGGCCGCGTGTTCACGGCCGGCGCCCGCTCGAGCCGGGCGAGGCCCGCCTCCCGGGCGATGACGTGCGCCTCGACGTCGAGGTCGTAGAGGGTCTCGACGTGATCCGCGACGAAGCCGATCGGCGCGACCAGCGCCTCGCGCGCGCCGCGCGCGGCGAGCGCCTCGAACGTCGACCGGAGATCCGGGCCGAGCCAGGCGTCGCCGGTCATGCCCTGGCTCTGGAACGCGACGAGCACCGGGTTGCCCCGGGGCGCGACGCGGCGCTCCACCTCGGCGGCCATCGCGCGGAACTGGCGCTCGTACGGATCGCCCGCGTCGATGATCCGCTGCGGCAGGCTGTGGGCCGAGAGGATCACCGCCACGCTGGCCCGGCGCTCCTCGGGGAAGCGCGCGAGCGCCTCGTCGATCACCTCGACGAAGGCGTCGATCAGCGCCGGCTCGAGCCCCCACGCGGGCACGCACCGGACCTCTACGCCGCCTTGCTTCGCGGCCGCGTCGCGGACCACGGCGTGGTAGACGTCGACGGACTGCGGCGCGAGCGGCAGCGAGACGACGCGGCGCACGCCGCTCGCGTGGAGCGACGCGAGCACCTCGCCGGGGTACGGATGAAAGAGGCGCCCCGCGATCGCGACCGGGAAGCCGATCCGCGCGGCGAGCGCGTCCGCCTGCGCCTGCGTGATGCGCATGAGCGGCGAGCCGCCGATCCTCTCGAAGCGGCGCCGCACCTCGTCGATCAGCTCCGGCGGGGCGGGCCGGCCGCGGCGGATGTTGGCGAGGAACGCCGGCAGATCGTCGAGCCGCTCGACGGTCCCGTGGCAGCTGAGGAGGACGGCGGTGGTCACGGCGCCACTCTACATCGCCTCCGCGCGGGCAGCGCCGGCGTCGGCGGCGCGTGACGGCGCATGACGGCGCGCCGCCGGCGCCTCGCAGCGGATCACTCCGCGTCCCAGGCGACGACGACGCGATCGTGGCCGATGAGGCCGTTCCTCTTGCGGGCGAGGTGCTGCGCGACGACCCGGTCGCCCGCGGCGTAGATCCGCACCTCCGTGAACGCCAGCCCGTCGTCGGTCTCGATGCCGTCCAGGATCTCCGCCGCGTCCAGCTGCCGCGCCCAGCCCGAGACCGGATCGCGGAAGAGGTCCTCCTGGAGCCGCTCCAGGATCGCCGGCCTCCCGGTGGTGACGTTGGGATGGGCCGGGGGATGCCGACCGCTCACCTCCTCGATCACCGCGTCGTCGGCGTAGATCCGGGAGAGGGCCTCGATGTCCTTGCCCCTCAACGCGCGGGTGATCTCCGCGAGCAACCCGCCGCTCACCCGCTGGGCCGAAGGTCGCGTCCGCTCCGAGCCTTCCATACATGCTTGCATGGGACGCGTCGGCGCGGGCGTCGAGCCCAGGAGGGACGTGTCCGCGATGCCGATGTCGAGCGCTGAGCTCGCACGCCGCGATCTTCGTCCCGGCGAGATTGCGCGACGGGCGGCGAGTTGCAGCGTCCGGACGGACGTGATGAATAGAGAGGGTTATGACGCAGCGCCGCACGGTTGTCCTCGCCGATCTCCACCTCGTGCGCCAGACGCCCGGCGACGTGACCGCCGATCTCGCCCGGTTCGTGGCGGCCCACCCGGGAGCCCGCATCGTGGTCGCGGGCGATCTGTTCGATCTCTCGTCCGAGTCGCCCTGGATGCCGCGGCCGCGCGCGCTGCGCGAGGCGCTCTTCGCGCACCCGACCGCGCGGGCGGCGCTCGCCGAGCACCTCGATCGGGACGGCGAGCTCTGGCTCGCGGGGGGCAACCACGACGCCGAGGTCGGAGCGCCCGACTTCCCGCAGGCGCTGGCCGAGGCGCTCGAGCTGACCGGCGAGGCCCGGTCGCGGATCCGGACGACGCCCTGGTTCTTCCGCGAGGGGGCGATCCACATCGAGCACGGGCACCTGTACGACCCGGACAACGCCCCTGCCCACCCGCTCGTGGTCGGCGAGCGCAGCCTCGGCGTCCACTTCGTCGAGGAGTTCATCGCGCCGACCGGCGCGCACCGCTATCTGCAGGCGAACGACCAGACGCCGCTCCGGCTGTTCCTGTCGGCGTTCACCTGGTACGGCCCCCGCGCGCCGTACGTCATCTACCGCTACTTCCACGCGGCGATCGGCGCGATGCTGAAGAGCGGGCCGCTGTACCGCGCGCGGGGCGAAGCGGAGGTGGGGGCCGAGGTCGTCGAGCGCTTCGCGCACGAGCTCGGGGTGCCGCGCGCGATGGCCGACGGGCTCCTCGGGCTCGCGGCCACGCCGACGCTCGAGAGCGCGGCGAGCACCTTCACGCGGCTGTACTTCGATCGCGTGATCGCGACGCTGTCGATGGGCGCGGGGCTCGCGGCGCTCGGCGTTGGCGCGCGGGAGACCGGCGCCGCGGCGCTGAGCCTCGGCGCGCTGCTGATGGGCGCGAGCTGGGCGAGCGGCCACAACCGCTACGCCGGCACGGTCGCGGAGCGGCTGGCCGAGAGCGCCGGCCGCGTGGCGACGACGACCGGCGCGAAGCTGGTGGTCTTCGGCCACACGCACAAGGAAGCGCTCGGCGACGGGTACGCGAACACCGGCAGCTTCTCGTTCCCGCGCACCGCGCCCGGCAGGCCGTACGTGGAAATCGAGGGGCCGCCGGACGCGCCGCGCGCGGTGAGCCGCTTCTGGAGAGCGGTCGCGTGAAGCGCTGACGACCTAGCTGCCGCTCGCGTGCGCGGTGAGCGCGCCCTCGACCAGGTCGAGCGCGATCGGGACGTCCTCCTCCGGGATCGGCGTCCCGCCGAGCATCGCGGCGAGCAAGCGCTCTCGCGGCTCGGGGCGCAGCAAGAGCGGGCCGCCGCCGCACGTGCGGCACACGAGGCCGCCGCGCGCCGGATCGGCGTGGGCCGACTGCGTCGCGTCGCAAGCGCGCCCGCACCGGACGCACTGCGTGAGCTCGAGACCCCAGCCGAAGGCGGCCAAGAGGCGCAGGCCGGTCTCCGCCAGGAGCGCCTGAGGCGGCGCCACGGACGCCTCGTCGAGCCGATCGAGGAGCTGGTTCAGCTCGCGCCACGCCGCCGGCTCGGCGGTGTGCGCGGGCGCGATCTCGCGCACCCACCGCAGCGCCCGCCCCGCGACCTCGAGGCGCCCGAGATCCCCCACGAGCCGCAGGCGCGGGCGCTCGATCGCGGCCTCGGTGAGCTGGGCCAGCTCGGCGCCGGGGCGGACCTCCAGGGTCACACGCAAGAGGTGCATCGGCTCGAGCGCCGGGAAGCGCTTGGCCGAGCGGCGCGCCCCGCGCGCGGTGGCAGAGAAGAGCCCGGCCTGCTCGGTGAAGAGCCCGACCAGGAGATCGGCTTCACCGAAGGGGACACGCCGGACCAGGAGCGCCTCGGTGCGGAGCCGCTCCGTCCGCGGGCGAACGGATCGGGGCATGGCAGGAGATGGCAGGGAACGGCAGGTTGAACCGCGAGCCGCGGCGAGCGCGCGGCGAAAATTTGGCCCTCAGGCCGAGAGCGAGGTACGAGCCGCCGCGACGGTGCCCTCGGACAGCTCCGGCGGCATGTCGTGGCCGCGGGGCCGGAGCACGATGCTGAGCGCCAGCGTGAACAGGATGAGCAGCAGCACGAACGCGATCGCGACCCCGAACCGCCGGCTCTGGGTGCGGCGCGCGGGCGCCGCGATAGGCAGCGGCGTCACCAGCGCGATCCGGCGGCTCGCCGTGTATCGGGCCAGCACCTCCTCCATCGGGAGCGAGACGGCGCGGGCATACGCCTTCAGGAACCCGCGGACGAACACCTCGCCGGGCAGGTCATCGAAGTGATCTGCCTCGATCCGCTCGATGGAGATCACGGGGATGCGCGTGGCGCGGGCGACCTCCTCCACGCTCATGGCTCGGGCCTCACGCGTGCGTCTCAGGTAGCGTCCGATCGACTCCATCCCATTCCACCCATCGTCATTCGGTCGTCACTCTACTCACCCCGAGAACCGTTGCTCAACCCCTTAACGCTCCCCGAGCTCCTTCTCGGAGCGAGGCGCGCCGAGGACCTATTGCAACGTCTGTAACTGTGCAGCGCAGCGCTGCCCCACCGGCGTCGACGCGTCGATCTCGCGGCACCGCTCGAGATCGGCGCGCGCGTCGTCGACAAGCCCCCTCTTCTCGGCGACGCGGGCGCGCGCGTCGAACGCGTCCTGCAGCCGCCGGCACTCCGGCTGGTCGGTCTCGACCGCCCTGGTGAACGCCTCGCGCGCCAGATCGAGCTCGCCCCGCTTCTCGTAGGCGAGGCCGAGCCGGTACTGCCCCACGCAGAAGAGGGGCTGCGCCGCGACGGCGCGGCGTAGCGCGTCGATCGCCGCGTCGTTGTCGCCCTTGAGCAGGTACGCCCAGCCCAGGTTGCCCCACGACTTCTCCGGCGAGGCGTAGAGGATGTCCCCGGTGAGCGGCTTGAGCACCGCGATCGCCTCGTCGTAGCGCCGCTGGTGCACGAGGATGACCCCCAGCGCGTTCTTCGCGTCCCGCATCTCGGGGTTCGCCTCGAGGGCGCGCCGGGCCATCTTCTCGGCGCTGTCGAACCGGCAGTCGCTCGAGTGGGCGTCGCCGGCGCAGAAGCCGAGCAGGATCAGCGCGCCCAGATAGGCCGCGTCCGCGTTGTCCTCGTCGAGCGCGAGCGCCTTCTCGACGTGCGCGAGCGCCTCGCGCAGGCGGCCGTGCTGGAACGCATCGCGCGCGAGATCGTACTCGGCGAGCGAGCGCGTCTCGTCCGCCTGCGCCGCGGGCTGCGCGCCGCCGCACGCCGCGAGCGGCGCAACCGACGCGACCGCGAGCAGCGACCGGAGCGACAGGACGGCAGCCGCGCCGCGGATGCACCCCGCGCGGGTCGCTGCTGTCATGTGTCGCTGCGATGTCATGTGCGATCTTGATTCCGCTGCTGAGCAACGCCGCAGCGCGGCAGCACGTCAGGGCGAGAGGTGAGCTGCCCTGCGGGGACCCCTGAGTAAACCAGGCCGCTGGTCACGTCAACCCGCGAATCTGCCTTGTAGACGCGGCGCGTCCTCGCGATCGCGATTCCGCTTTCAGCAGATGTCAGGTCAGCCTAGGATGCCGGAGCGGGGGATTCCTGGACCTCACTGTTCGCCGCGGATCTCGTCCTTGAGGCCGAGCAGGCCGAACAACCTCCGCAGCGCCTCGATGTCGGGGATCTCGAGGCGCTCGTCGGCGACGCGCAGGTACTGGCCCTCGCGGAGCTGCTGCACCGCGCGCTTCACGGTGTCGACGTCGAGGCCGACGCGGGTCGACAGCTCCATCGGCGAGATCGCGAACGAGGCGCCGTTCGACGAGGCGCCGCTCGCGGCGCGCGACTGCTGCGCGAGCTTGAGGAGCGCGTTCACCACCTTCGACTGCGTGTCGTTGAGCATCATGATCTCGATCTGGTCCTCCGCGTCGCGGAGCCGACCCACGAGCTGCTTGATGATGCGCAGGGCGACGGCCGGGTTGCGCTCGACGAGGTTCTGCAGCGTGCCCTGATCGAGCGCGAGCGCGACGCCGCGGGACAGCGCGATCGCGGTCGACCAGCGCGCCGCACCGCCGAGGAGCGCGGACTCGCCGAACAGATCGCCGGGCTTCAGGACCATCAGGCTGCGCTCGGCGCCGCGGACCTTCTTGATGAGCCGGATCCTCCCCTCCTCCAGGAGATAGGCCTCGGTCCCGGGCTCGCCCTCGCGGAAGATGACGTCGCCCGCCTCGAAGGGGCGGCCGAACCGGGCGCGGAGCCGCTCGGGATCGGGCGCCGAATCGGCCGGCTCCGCGCGGGCGGAGAGCTCGTCGGGCGCCTCGGGCGCCGCGGGGGGGGTGGAGCGAGGGCGCGCAGGCGCCGCAGCGGGCAGCGGCGCGGGCTCCGCGTCGCTGGAGCTCGAGGCGTCGCGCTCCGCGTCGGGTGCGACGCCGTCCCCTTCAGACGAGCTGGTCATCGGGGCGGAGTGTATCCCAGCTCGGCTGGCTTCGCGTCCGGCGCGCGCACATAGAGCGGCTCGAGGAGCTCCGGGTCGTGCCCGCGGGCCGCGCTCCCGCGCTCGCCGCCCAGCGCGGCGGCCCGGAGCCGGCCCGCCGCGAGGCGCGCGATCCACGCGGCGTCGGGGAAATCCAGCGCCTCGCCGCGGACGGCGAGGGGCCGGAGCACCTCGATCTCCTCGGCGACCGCGCCGACGACGACGATCCGGCGGCCCGCGGCGAGCGCGGCCACCGCGTCGAACGCCGCGTCGCGCGGCAGGTGCCGCGGCGGCATCGACGGCGGCGCGGCGGGCCGGTCGAAGGCGGCGAGGAAGACCTCCCCCTTCTTGGCGTCGATCAGCGGGACGAGCAGATCGCCGGGGGCCGCCGCGCCTCCGGCGAAGGCGGCGGCGGCCATCGCCTCGAGCGACGTGACGCCGGCGATCGGAACGTCGAGCGCGAGCGCGACGCCCTTGGCCGCCGCGACCGCAACGCGCACCCCGGTGAACGAGCCGGGCCCCACGTCGCAGCCGAGCGCCTCGACCGCCGCGGGCGGCACGCCCGCCGCGGCGAGCACCTCGTCGATGGCGCCGAAGATGCGCTCCGCGTGGCCGTGGAGGTCGGCGTACGCCGTCGCGGCGAGCAGGCGCGCCCCCGCGCCCAGCGCCGCCGCGCGCTCGGCGGCGGGGGCGGCGCCGCCCGGAGGCGCGGCCGCCTCGGCGGAACCGTCCAGGTTCGCTGCATCGAAGAGCGCGACGCTGCCGCGCGGGGTCGAGGTCGAGAGGGCGAGGAGCTTCAAGGCGCGCTCGGGAACGTTGCAGACGCGGTGCTGTCTGGCAGAACCACGGGCCACGGGCAACGGGCTTCAGCGAGGTGCTGGGCGCCGCGGCCCCTTCGACCGGGCCCGGGCGCGGAGTGCGAGCGGATGCGCGATCAACGAGCGATGCTGCCGGCGCTCCTCGTCTCGACGCTCGTGCACCTCGGCGCGTGGGGGTCCGCGCGGCTGACCCCGGAGGCGCCCGCGAGCGCTCCCGCCGCGCCCGCGGCGGAGCGCGAGCCCATCGATCTCTGGACCGGCACCACCGCGGCGCTGCCGGGCAGCGGCGGCGCCACGCCCCCGGCCGACGCGCGCGCCGGACCGGAGCGCGCCCCGGCGGCGCCCGCTCCGGCCGACGCCGCCCGGCTCGAGGCGCCCGCGGCGCGCCATGACGAGGCCGGCGGCATGCCGGCGCCGCCCGCGACGGCGCCGCCCGCGACGGCGCCGCGCGTCCAGGCGGCGCCTCGGCCCAGGGCGACGCCGCGGCCCAGGGCGGCGCCGCGGCCCGCGGACGGGCGCCGGGCGCCGGCGGCGGACGAGACCGCCGGCGACGCGGCGCGCCCCGCCGCGGCGCGGACGGGCGCGGGCGAGGGCGGAGAGGGCGACTTCGGGGCGGCCGGCCCGAGCGCGGTGCGCAGCCTCGGGCGCGCGTTCACGAGGGCGATCCCGCCGGCGTGCCAGGCGGATCCGACCTGGGCGACGCTGCCGCTGGGGAGCGCCGGGAAGGCGCGCTTCGTGATCGACATCGACGAGGCCGGGCACATCGCGTCGTGGCGTCCGGAGGGGGAAGAGCCGCCCGCGCGGCACCTCGGCAACCTGGCGAAGCGGACGATCGCGCTGCTCGGCCGAGGGACGTTCGCCGTGGCGCGCGGCGCGGTGACGTCCGGGAAACAGACGCTCGAGATCAGCGCCGTGATCCGCGCCGGCGCCGAGGACGGCGAGACCGGCGCGCCGGCCGATCTGGCGTGGCGCTTCGAGGGCGGTCGCGGCAAGGCGTCGTTCGCCCAGCCCGGCGGCCGCCTGGTCGAGGTCGTCGTCCAGGTGGTGCGCACGGAGGCCGCGCGGGGCGCGCCCCCCGGCTGAGCGCGTCGCGCGACCTCGTGCAGGCCATGGCGGCGCGTCGCCCGCCTGCGCGCGGGGCGCGCTCTCCAGCGCGGTCCCGGCGCTGCTTGCGGTCTCCCCTCGAAGCCCTACGTCCGGCGCGTGGAACGGCTCCGCGCTGCCGCATGGGCGTGTGTCGGGCTCCTCGGCGCCGCGCCGCTCGCCGCCTGCGACGACCGGGCGGCCGCGCTCTCCCGCCCGGCGGCGCCCCGCGAGGCGGCCGGCGCGCCGTGCTCGATCCCGCGCGAGGAGCTGCCGCCGGCGGCCGGCGGCGCGTGGTCCCTGCCGGCGCTGCCCCTGCCCACGCTGATCGAGCAGGTGCGGCCCGTGGTGGTGACCGTCGCCACCCTGCGCGCGACCTCGCTGCCGGACGGGCGCGCGACCCCGACATCCCCCTTCGACCGCAGCGCGCCGCGGGTGGAGCGGGCGATCGGCTCGGGGTTCGTGATCGCCGCGGAGGGGCTCGTGCTGACGAGCGAGCACGTGGTCGGCGACGCGTTCGCCATCGAGGTGCAGCTCTCGGACGAGCGGGCCTTCGAGGCGACCGTGGTCGGGCGCGACCCCGCGCTCGACGTGGCGCTGCTGAAGCTGCGCGGGGCGGGGTCGCTGCGCGCCGCGTCCCTCGGATCGAGCGCTCCGATCCGGCCAGGGGACGACGTCCTCGTGATCGGCAACCCGTTCGGGCTCGGGCCGACGGTGACCCGCGGCATCATCAGCGCGACGTCGAGGCCGATGGGCGCGGGGAGCCTCGACGGGTACCTCCAGACCGACGCCGCCATCAACCCGGGCAACAGCGGCGGGCCGCTCTTCAACGCGGCGGGACAGGTGATCGGCATCGCGACGGCGATCCACGAGGGCGGCCGCGGCATCAGCTTCGCCCTGCCGATCGACGAGGTGCTGGAGATCCTCCCCGAGCTGCGGGAGACCGGCCGCGTGGACCGCGGGCGCCTCGGGATCAGCTTCCAGGAGGTGACGTCGCAGCTCGCGCGCGCGCTCCGGCTCCCCGGCCGGATGGGCGCGCTGATCACCGAGGTCGAGCCGGAGAGCCCCGGGTCGCGCCTGGGCTTCAGGCCCGGCGACGTGATCACGTCGGTCGAGGGGCGCCGCGTCGATCACGCGCGCGAGCTCGCGCGCGAGCTCCGGCGATCCAAGCCCGGGGACGAGGTGAAGATCACCTACAAGCGCGGCGGCGCGGACCGGCGCGCCACGGTGAAGCTCGAGCGATCGGCCCTGCGCGATCCGCCGCCGGGCCGGCGCGCGCCGGACGGCCGCGCCCCCAGGGACGCCGAGGAGCCGCCGTTCGGCGTGCTGGCGAGCGACGCGCTCGAGGGCGCGCTCGTCGAGTCGATCTCGCCGCAGAGCCCGGCGGCCGGCCACCTCGAGGTGGGCGACGTGGTCCTCGACCTGAACGGCGCGCCGGTGCGCGGCGGCGCCGATCTGACGGCGCGCCTGCTCGCGGCCGGGCGCCAGGATCTGCTGCTCCGGGTGCGGCGCAACGGCGCGACCCGGTACCTCGCCGTCCCGGCGCGCTGAACGGGCGCCGCGCCGGCGAGCTCGGTCCACGCGCGTGAGGGCAGGCTGGCGGGCTGGCGGGCTACATGCCCGCGATGGAGGCTGCTACGTTACGCCGCATGGGAGCTTCGGCAGGCGCGAGTTGCCCGATTTGCCGCAAGTCGGCGGGGCCCAGGCCCGAGAACCCGGTCTTTCCGTTCTGCTCGCCCCAGTGCAAGCTGGTGGATCTCGGCCGCTGGCTCGACGGCAGCTACCGGGTGCCTGGCCCACCCGTCTCCTCGACGAACGACGACGAGGCCCTGGAGTCGAGGGGACGGACGGATGGGCTCGGCGGCAACCTTCACGAAGAGGACGAATGATCGCTCGCCGCGCGCTTTGCCTGCTCACCGTTCTCGCGTCAGCCGCCGCGGCGTCCACCGCCGCGGCGCAGCCGGGCCAGCCGGCCCTGGGGGCGTCGCCGGGCGACGGCGCGGCCGCGGCCGCGCCGACGAACCCGTACGATCCTTCGATGCAGGCCGGCGGCCTCGCGCCGCCACCTCCGATGACGACGCCCGAGCCGGAGCCCGTGTCGCCCGACGACACGGAGAGGCGCCTCGACGACGCGAAGAAGGAGGACTCGGGCCGCGGGCTCGAGCTCATCTGGCTGAACGTCGAGGGGGGCTACGAGAACGTCGGCCTCCAGACGTTCAACATCGACGAGGAGGAGCTCACGGCCGGGTTCATCTCCAGCTCGGCGAACGGCGGCGTCCTCGGCGCCGGGGCGGGGGTCCGGCTCCTCTACTTCACGCTGGGCGCGCGCGGGCGGGTCGGGTTCTTCGACGACTGGCAGCTCTTCACCCTCGGCGGCGAGGTCGGCCTGCACCTCCCGCTCGGCCGGCTCGACCCGCACGTCGATCTGGGCTTCGGCTACGCCGGGCTCGGGAGCTTCAAGAGCGCGGTGAGCGGCGCGGCCGACGCCATCGCGATCCGCGGCGTCTACGGGAGGATCTCCGGCGGGCTCGACCTCTATCTCTCGCCGGTCTTCTCGATCGGCGCGAACGCGAGCTGGGAGCTCCTGGCGCTGACCAGGCCCGGGCTCTCCTCGGCGCAGATCGACCGGATCAAGGGCGAGGCCGCCGCCACGCCGCAGCAGGCCAAGGCCGATCTGCTCGCGGCCGAGGGCTCCAGCGTGGGCTCGGCGCTCGCCTTGACCGCGGTCGCCGGGCTCCACTTCTAGCCGCCGCGCCGCCGGCCCCACCGCCCTGCCGCTCGCGCCATGAACGCCGCCTCCGTGCTCCTCTGGCTCGCCACCGTCGCCGCGCCGGTCGGGGGGCTCACCGCGCTCCTCCTCGCGTCGCAGCGCCTCTACGGCAGGCGCCGGTTCGTGGTGGCGACCGCGGTGCTCGGCGCGATCGCGTTCGTGCCGGCGCTGCTGCTCGAGAGCTTCCTCCAGCGCTGGCAAGGCCTCGACAAGAACGCCGGCGCGCTCGACGCGGTGACGCTCGTCTACCTGTTCGCCGTCGCGGCGCCGCTGGAGCAGGGGCTCAAGGTCGCGGCGGTCGCGCCGATCGCCCGGCTGCGCACGGTGGACGAGCCGTTCGACGGGCTCGTCTACGCGGCCGCCGCGGCGCTCGGGTTCGTGTCGGCCCACAACGCCGTGTACCTGTGGGGCCGGCCGCTTTCGTCGATCGACATCGCGCGGGCGCTGCTCGCCGTGCCGGCGCACCTCTCCTTCGCCTCGCTCTGGGGCTACGCGCTGGGCCGCGAGCGCAAGCGGCCGCTGGGCGGGCGCCGCTTCAACGCCGCGTGGCTCGTGGCGATGCTGCTCAACGGCGCCTACGACTACATCGTCTTCGCGTGCCGCCCGGTCGCGCTCTTCCTCGCGGCCCCGGTGCTGCTCGGCCTCGGCGTCGTGGTCTTCCTGGCCGCGCGCGATCTGCTCCGCCGGAGCGCGTCGCCCCACAGCTCGCAGCGCAAGCAGCGCCGCTTCCTGCCCCACATCGCGCCGCCGTCGCTCGGCACGGTGCGCGAGGCGCTGCGGCGCACGGAGCGGCCGGTGATGCTCACCTGGATCGCCTTCGGCGCGCTCGTGACGGTCGGGGTGATGACCACCACGCTCGCCCTCGCCGTCGCGCTCGGCCACCGCTTCGGCGTCGACTTCGCGGCGGTGGATCGCGGCGACGCGTCGACCGCCGCGGCGGCGCCGCTCCTGCTCCTGGTCGCCGGGGCGATCGCGGCGTTCCCGTTCGCCGGCTACCTGGTCGCCCGGGCCTCGTCGACCGGCAGCCTCCTCGAGCCGGCCGCCTCCGCGGCGCTCGCCATCGTCGGCACGCTGGTGCTGCTCGGCCTCGCGGCGCCCGTCGCGGTCGTGTTCGCGACCGCGCTCGCCCCCATCGCCTTCAGCCTCGCGTGCGCGGGCGCCTGGATCGGCACGACGCGCTGAGGGCGCGGCGCGCCCTCGCGACGGGCGCTACGCGGTCGCCGCCTTCGCCGCCGGCTGGTGCTTCGCCACCTCGTCCTGGAACCTGCGGAGCAGCTCCTGCGCCGCGGGCGAGAGGTTGCGCGGCACCTCGACCTGGACGATCACCTGGAGCGAGCCGCGGCCGCGGCCGTCGATCCGCGGCGCGCCCTTGCCCTTGACCGAGATCACCTCGCCGGGCTGGACGCCCGCCGGGACCTCGACGTCGACCGCCGTGTCGTCCGGCAGGTCGATCTTGACCGTGCTGCCGAGCGCCGCGTCGACGAAGGAGATGGGCACGCGCGTGATGAGGTCGAGGCCGTCGCGCTCGAAGCGCTCGTCCGCGGCGAGATCGACGTCGACGTAGAGATCGCCCGGCGGCGCGCCCTGGGCGCCCGGCATGCCCTGGCCCGGCACCCGCAGCCGCTGGCCGCCGTCGATGCCGGCCGGGAAGTTGACCACGACCTTCCGCGTCTTCTCGACCGCCCCGAACCCCTTGCAGACGGCGCACGGCGTCTTGATGACCGACCCCTCGCCCGAGCACTCGGGGCAGGTCTGGGTGAACATCACGAAGCCGCGCGAGGTCGAGACCTGACCGGCGCCGCCGCACGTGCCGCACGGCTTGCGCTTGGTCCCCGGCTTCGCGCCCGAGCCGGAGCACTCGTCGCACGCGACCGGCGTCCGCAGGACGACCTCCCGCTTGCAGCCGAGCAGGGCGTCGCGCAGCGAGAGCCGCTGCTGAACCCGGATGTCCTGGCCGCGCGCCGGCCCACGCCGCCGCCGCTGCCCGCCGCCGAAGCCGCCGAAGAACTCGGAGAAGATGTCCTGGAAGTGCGAGAAGATGTCGCTGTCGGCCGCGCCCCCCATCCCCTCGAGGCCGGCGTGGCCGAACTGGTCGTACCGCCTGCGCTTCTCCTCGTCGGAGAGGACCTGGTACGCCTCGGTGGCCTCTTTGAAGCGAGCCTCCGCCGACGCATCGCCGGGGTTCCGGTCCGGGTGGTACTTCAACGCAGCCTGACGATAGGCCTTGCGAATGTCGTCAGGCGTCGCGTCTCGCGCGAGGCCAAGAACTTCGTAGAAGTCGCGCTTTTCACTCATGAATGGTGGACCGCCGCGTCGATCCTGCCCGACAGGGGGCATAGGCGCCGGCAGACCATAAGTCGTCGCCCGCGCCTGTCAACGCGTAATACAGCGTGAACGCCCAGGTGACCCGGGCGTCGCGAGATCTTCCGTGCGGGCCGCGGGGCTGCTACTGGCCGCGCGGGCCGCGGCGCAGCTACTGGCCGCGGCGCTGGAACGCGGGCGTGTCCCAGTCGGAGTCGAGCGGCGGGACGAAGCTCGCGCGGTCGCGCGGGCCGCCGCCCGCCGACTGCACCTGCGGCGCCGGACGGCGGGTGGCCGGGTACGCGACCTCCTCGTGACGGTGCGGCTGGCGCTGCGTCATGGGAGGAACGCTCGGGGCAGAGCGGGCCGACATCGGCCCGGTCGCGGCGGAGAGCGACGCGCCGATGGAGTGCGCGGAGCCGCGGGGCTGCGCGGCGCTCGCGAGCTGCTGGGGCACCTCGGCGACGAGGTGATCGAAGCCGGTGGCGATGACCGTGACCTTGATCATCTCGCCCATGTTCTCGTCGATCGTCGCGCCGAAGATGATGTTCGCGTCCTCGTGCGCCTGCTCCTGCACGAGCGTCGCGGCCTCCTCGATCTCGCGCATCCGCATGTCGGGGCCGCCGACGATGTTGATGAGCACGCCCGTCGCGCCCTCGACGGAGATGTCGTCGAGCAGCGGCGAGCTGACGGCCATCTCGGCGGCGAGGCGAGCGCGGCCCTGCCCCTTCGCGCAGCCGGTGCCCATGAGCGCGCGACCCATGTTCGACATCACCGTCTTCACGTCCGCGAAGTCGACGTTCACGATCCCGTTCTGCGTGATGAGATCGCTGATGCCCTTGATCGCCTGGTAGAGGACCTCGTCCGCCTTGCGGAACGCCTCGACGAACGAGAGGTCCTCGTCGCCGAGCGTGAGGAGCTTCTGGTTCGGGATCGTGATCAGCGTGTCGACGTGCTCGGCGAGCATGGCGAGGCCGAGCTCGGCGCGGCGCGAGCGCTGCTTGCCCTCGAAGAAGAACGGCTTCGTCACGACGCCGACGGTCAGGCACCCCTCCTCGCGCGCGAGCTGCGCGATGACCGGCGCGGCGCCGGTGCCGGTGCCGCCGCCCATCCCCGCGGTGACGAACACCATGTCCGCGCCCTGGATGCACTCCTTCACCCGGGTCACGTCCTCGAGCGCCGCCTTGCGGCCCTTCTCGGGATCGGCGCCCGCGCCGAGACCGCGCGTGACGCTCGCCCCGATGTGGAGCTTGGTCGGCGCGAGGCTCGCTCCGAGCGCCTGGGCGTCGGTGTTGACGACGATGAACTCCACGCCCTCGAGGCCGAAGTTGATCATCGTGTTGACTGCATTGCCGCCAGAACCGCCACAACCGATGACCTTGATCCGGGCGTCGTACCCGGTGTGCTCGTCGGCAAACTCGATGGAGAAACTCATGAACTCCTCCCGGGGATGTACAGCTAGCCGCTCGGCCCGGCGCCGACCCTCGCGGAGGTCGAGCGGCACGGAACCCTAAGTATGCGAGGACGTCCTCGCTCCGGACGGCGTTCAGAGGGGCGCCTCTTCCCCTTCGAACACCGCTTTTCAGACCCTCTTGACTTTGCGTTCAAGAGGGCTCGCCAGCGCGTTCTCCGGCCCTCTCAAACCCAATTGTCTAACAACTTTCTCTTGCTACGTCATGCCTAGAATGCTGCTCGCAGCCAGTTCCAGAACCTCCCGCTCGACCTCTTTTCAATCTGCATTTCTTCGATGACTTCCCGGCGCGGCTCGCGCTCTCGGAGCCTCTCGCGGCGGCCCTCCGCGCGGCCGGCGTGAGCGGCCTCGTGCGTCACCGGCGTGAGCGCGCGCGCCTGCGCGAGAGCGTTGGCGCCGTACTGAACGAGGCCAACCCCGGTCGCGTACTGCGGGCCAGCCACGAGCTGCGTGATGCCTCGCACGCCGACCGGCACGCCGAGGCGCACCGGCATACCGAGGATCTCCTCGGCGAACTCGGTCATCCCCTCCATCAGGACGCCCCCGCCGGTGACCACCGCGCCGGCCGAGAGCTGCTCCAGCATGCCGGTGTCCTCGATCCGCTTGCGGATGACCGCGAAGATCTCCTCGACGCGCGGCTCGATGATGTCCGACAGGACGCGGCGCGCCGCCTTGCGCGGCAGGTGCCCGCCCACGCCGGGGACCTCGATCTCCTCCTCGTCGCCGACCATGCGGCCGAGGGCGCAGCCGGCGTTGCGCTTCAGGCGCTCGGCCTCGCCCATCGGCGTGCGCAGCCCGGCCGCGATGTCCGCGGTCACGTTGTTTCCGCCCGCCGGGATCACGCTGGCGTGCGCGATGCCGCCGTCCACGTAGAGGAGCAGGTCGGTCGTGCCGCCGCCGATGTCGATGATGGCGACGCCGATCTCCTTCTCGTCCTCGGAGAGCACCGCCTCGGCGCTGGCGAGCGGCTCCAGCACGACGTCGGCCACGGTGAGGCCGCAGCGCTCGGCGCAGCGGACGACGTTCTGGACGCACGAGGTCGCGGCGGTGATGAGGTTCACCTTCACCCCGAGCCGGACGCCGCTCATGCCGACCGGGTCGCGGATGCCGTCCTGGTTGTCGACCGTGAACTCGCGCGGCAGGACGTGCAGGATCTGGCGATCGGCGTCGACCGGGATGGCCCGCGCGCCCTCGAGGACGCGCTCGACGTCGAGCCGGGTGACCTCGCCGCCCGAGACCGCGGCGACGCCGTCGGACTGCTGGCAGCGGATGTGGCTGCCCGCGACGCCGGCGTAGACGGTGCGGATCTCGACGCCCGCCATCGTCTGCGCGGCCTCGATCGCCTCGGCGATCGAGCGCACCGTCCAGTCGATGTTGCTCACCACGCCCTTCCTCAGGCCGCGGCACGGGACGTTGCCCACCCCGAGGATGGTGATCCCATCAGCGTCGATCTCGCCAACGACCGCCGAGACCTTGGTCGTCCCGATGTCGAGGCCGACGACGATCTCAGTAGTCTCCATCCGGCTCTTCATTGCGTGCACCACCTCATGCGGGGACGAGCCCCATGCGCGTGTCAGGCGGGCACGACGCTGCCACGAGCCGAGAGAACCGGCCAAGTTTTGCTCGGCGATCGCCGGCGCGGAGAGCGGGCGCGACGGCGGTCATCTCATCCTCACGACGACGCGCTCGGGGTGCGCGTCGTTGTCCAGGAAGATCACCGACGCGCTCGCCTTCCGCTGGGCGAGCTCGGTGAGCACCCGCGCCGCCTGGCCGACCTTGTCGCGGTAGGGCGGCTGCCCGAGGTGGAGCGCGATCCCCTCCTTGCCGATGGTGATGACGACCGACCCGTCCCGCTCGACGTGGAGCTCCTGGATCGGATAGCGGCGGGCGACGCCGGCGCGCTCCATGTCCTCGACGACGTCGAGCAGGCGCCGGACCGCGATGACGACGCCGGCGCGATCGCGCGCCACCTGCTCGCCCGTGATCCCCGTGACGATCGGGAGATCGAACGGGTCGTCCTCGGCGAGCTCCTTGAAGAGCTCGCCGTCGCGCGTCGCGAGGTAGAGATCGCCGCCGATCGCGACGAGGGCCTGCGCCTCCCGCTCGACGACGCTGACGTGGACCGTCGAGGGGAGCTTTCGGGTGACCGTCGCCTTCTCGATCCAGGGATCGGTGGAGATCGAGGCGCTGGCGAGCTCGAGGTCGAGCGTGAAGATGTTCTTGCCGACCTCGATGCCGCCGGAGCTCGCGACCTGCTCGGCGGAGCGGCGCACCGCGCCGTCGACGAGCACCGTGCGCACGGCGAAGCGGGGGCTCGACACGATGTAGCGGCGCGCGCCCCACGCGACCGCGGTCGACGCGATGAGCACGACGGCGGCGCCCGCGAGCAGCTGGAGCGCGCGGAGGTGGCGCGAGATCGGCCGCGCCGGGCGCGCCCCCGCGGGCGAGCCGCTCGAAGGCGGCGGGCGCGGCGGGCGCACGGAGACGCTCGTCGCGGGCGGGGGCGGCGACTCGTGCGACGACGGGGTCGGCGGCCGGACGCGCTCGTTCTTCGGCGCCGGCGCGGCGGCCACGGGCTCCGGCTTCGAGCCGCGCGCGGGCGCCGCCCGGCCAGGCGGCGCGGGGGGCGCCGTCGACGCGCGACGGCGGTTCGGCGGCGGGGCGCTCGGGCGCTCGGTCATGGGCTGCCCTCCTGCGGCGCCCTCGCCTCGAGGCGCGCCTTGAGCTCCCGCACGCAGGCGTTCACGTCGCCGGCGCCGAGCGCGATGACCACGTCGCCCGGCCGGACGATCTGCTCGAGCGCCTCCGCGAGGTCGGCCTTGTCCGCGACGTAGCGCGCGTCGTGGTGGCCGTGCTCCCGGATCGACTGGACGAGGCGCTCGGCGGTGACGCCGGGGATCGGCGCCTCGCCCGCGGGGTAGATGTCCGTGACGAGCAGCACGTCGGCCTGGTTGAAGGCGCGCGTGAACTCGTCGAAGAGGTCGCGCGTGCGGGTGTGCCGGTGCGGCTGGAAGGCCACGACGACGCGGTGGTCCTCGCCGGGGAACGCGCGCCGTGCCGCGTCGACGGTGGCGCGGATCTCGGCCGGGTGGTGGCCGTAGTCGTCGATCAGCGTGACGCCGCCGATCGACCCGACGACGGTGAAGCGGCGCGCGACGCCGCCGAACGTGGCGAGCGCCTGCTTGGTAACGTCGAGCGGCACCTCGAGCTCGTCCGCGACCGCGATCGTGGCGAGGCAGTTCAGGACGTTGTGCGCGCCGGGCATCTTCACCGTGAACCCGCCGAGCGGCTCGCCCCGGCGGTACGCGTTGAAGCTCGTCTCCAGGCCGCGGAACTGGATGCCGCGCGCCGAGTAGTCCGACTGCGGCGAGACGCCGTACGTGACGTGGCGGCGCGGGATGCGCGGGAGCAGATCCTGGACGTGCGGGTGGTCGAGGCAGAGCACGGCCAGCCCGTAGAACGGCACGCGCGCGGCGAACTCGACGAAGGCGTCCTTGATGCGCTCGTGCGTGCCGTAGTGATCGAGGTGCTCGGGGTCGATGTTGGTGACGACCGCGATCGTCGGGGTGAGCCGCAGGAACGAGCCGTCGCTCTCGTCGGCCTCGGCGACGAGCAGGTCGCCGGCGCCGAGCCGCGCGTTCGTGCCGAGCGCCGCCATCTTGCCGCCGACGACGACAGTGGGATCGAGGCCGGCGGCGCGCAGGACCGTGGCGACGAGGGAGGTCGTGGTGGTCTTGCCGTGCGAGCCCGCGATGGCGACGCCGTACTTCACGCGCATCAGCTCGGCGAGCATCTCCGCGCGGCCGATCGCCGGGATCCCGAGCGCGCGCGCCTCGGTGAGCTCGGGGTTGTCGGGCCGGATGGCGCTCGAGTACACGACGACGTCGACGCCGCGGACGTTCTCGGCGCGGTGGCCGATGTCGATCCGGACGCCGAGCGACGTGAGCCGCCGCGTGGTCGAGCTCTCCTTGAGGTCCGAGCCGGAGACCTCGAACTCGAGCGAGCGCAGGATCTCGGCGAGGCCGCTCATCCCGACGCCCCCGATGCCGACGAAGTGAACGTGGCGAACCCGACCGCGGAACATCAGCCTGCCTCCTCCCGACCGAGGGCAGCACCGAGCGGCGCGGCCTCTTCCATCACGGCGCCGCGCTGCGCCTCCCCGCCGCGCGCCGCGCGGCCGAAGAGGGCCGGGAGGCGCAGCGCGCGGTGGCGCGGAGCTCGCGCGAGCTCGAGCAGATCGGCGGCGACGCGCGCCGCGGCGTCCGGCGTGGCGAAGGCCGCCGCGGCGTCCGCCATGCGGGCGCGGAGCGCGGGCGCGGCCGCGAGCCGGGCGATCTCGCCGGCGAGGCGCGCCTCGGTGGCGTCGGCCTGGGCGATCGCCACCGCGGCGGAGGCCCGCTCGAGGGACTGCGCGTTCTTCAGCTGGTGATCGTCGGCCGCGAACGGGTACGGGATCAGGATCGACGGGCGCCCGACGGCGCAGAGCTCGGCCAGCGTCGAGGCGCCGGCGCGGGCGATCACGACGTCGGCCGCGGCGAGCGCCTCGGCCACGTCGTCGATGAACGGGACGACGCGGGCGCGCTCCGCGAGGCCGAGCTCGGCGTAGAGCGACCGGACCGCGGCCTCGCGGTCCCTGCCCGTCTGGTGCACGACCTCGAGGTCGACGCCGCGCTCGCGGCCCTGCGCGATCGCGCGCGGGACGACGTCGTTCAGGGCGAGCGCGCCCTGGCTGCCGCCGAGCACGAGCAGGCGGAGCTTGCCCTCGCGCGGCGCGTACGGCGCGCGGGCGAAGGCGCGCCGGAGCGGGACGCCGAAGAGGCGCACGGTGCTCGGGCGCAGCGCGCGCGCCGCCTCCGGGAAGGCGACGTACGCGCGATCGACGATGGGCGAGAGGAGCCGGTTCGAGAGCCCGAGGACGCTGTTCGGCTCCAGGATCGCGACCGGCACGCCGAGCGAGCGCGCCGCGAGGGAGACCGGGCCGCCGGCGTACCCGCCGAGCGAGAGGACGACGCGGGCGTCGAGCCGCTCGACGAGGCGCCTCGCCTCCGGGAGGACGCGGCCCGCGCGGGCGGCGCCGCGCACGAAGCCGGAGAGCCCGCCCCCGCGGAGCGGCAGGACGTGGAGCAGCTCGAGGGTGTCGCCGCGCTCGCCCATGACGCGCACCTCGATGCCGCGCGCGGTGCCGACGTAGACGACGCGCGCGTCGCGCGCCGCGGCGCGGACCGCGTCGCCGACGGCGACCATCGGGAAGACGTGGCCGCCGGTGCCGCCTCCGGCGATCAGGACGGTCACCACGCGCCGCCCCCTTCGGCCGAGGTGGCGATCACGGCGGACGCGCTCGGCGCGTTCGGGACGGGCGAAGCGCCCGCCGCGCCGCCCCGAGCGGCGGCCACCGGGGTCCGCGCGCGGCTGATGCTGAGCAGGATGCCCGCGGCCGCGGCGTTCACGAGCAGCGACGAGCCGCCGTAGCTGAGGAACGGCAGCGTGAGCCCCTTCGTCGGGAGGATCGCCATCGCGACGGCGAGGTTCGTCATCGCCTGCACGCCGAAGAGCGTCGCGATGCCGAACGCCATGAAGCTGCCGTAGTCGTCGTCGGCCTCGAGGGCGATCTTCACGCCCCGCGAGACGATGACGAGGTACGCCGCGCAGAGGCCGACGATGCCGACGAAGCCGAGCTCCTCGCCCACGATCGCGGACACGAAATCGGTGTGCGCCTCCGGCAGGTAGAGCACCTGCAGCCCCCGCCCGAGCCCGAGGCCGAAGACCCCGCCGGAGCCGAAGCTCATGACCGACTGGAACGGCTGGTACGCCAGGTCGGCGCGGTTGTTGTCCATGTCGATCCACGCGAGGTAGCGCGCGTAGCGGTAGCCGCTGAAGCGCACGAGCGCGGCGGCGGCGAGCGCCATCAGCATGGAGAACGCGGCGATGTACGGGACGCGCGCGCCCGCGACGAACAGCAGCGTGAAGGTCAGGAAGAGCAGCACGACCGCGCTGCCGAAGTCGGGCTGCTTGAGGCAGAGGAGCATCAGGAGCCCGACCACGATGAGGTGCGGGAGGAAGCCGACGGAGAACGACTTGATGCGGTCGGCCTTCTTGGAGAGCGAGTAGGCGAGCCAGACGACGATCCCGAGCTTCGCCACCTCGGCCGGCTGCACGTTGATCGGGCCGAGCGCGAGCCACCGGTACGCGTTGCCCGCCTTGTGGCCGAGCCCCGCCACGCAGGCGACGAGCATCGCGGTCACGGCGATGAGCACCGGGTACGTGAGGACCTTGATCCGGCGGTAATCGATGCGGCTCGTGATCCACATCGTGGCGATCGCGAGGACCGCGTAGACGGCCTGGCGCTTGAGGAAGAACTGCGCGTCCTTGTAGCGCACGGTCGCCTCGACGGCGCTCGCGCTGTAGACCATCACCACGCCGAACCCGATGAGCGCGGTGACGACGGCCGCGAGCAGGGCGTCGACCGGCCCCGAGGGGCTCGACCCCTTCCAGAAAGCCTCGGCGGCCGCGAGGGCCGCGCCGGGCGCCGCCTTGTCCTGCTCCGAGGGACCGATGTGCCGGTTCTTGGGCGCGCCTTCGCCCGCGCCGAGCTTGCCGCTCCACATCACGACGCCACCTCCCCGGCGGCTCGCTCCAGCGCGCGGACCGCGCGGACGAAGGCGTCGCCGCGGTCCTTGTAGTCGCGGAACATGTCGAAGCTGGAGCACGCGGGGCTGAGCAGCACCGCGTCGCCCGGCCGGGCGAGCGAGCGCGCGGCGCGGACCGCCTCGTCCATCGAGCCCGCCCGCGCGATCGGCAGGGCGCCCTCCGCCGCGGCGGCGATGCGGTCGGCGGCCTCGCCGAGGACGACGAGGGCGCGCCCCCGCTCGCGCAGCGCGGCCACGAGCGGCGCGTAGTCGCCGAGCTTGTCGCGCCCGCCCGCGATCAGCACCGCCTTCGCCTCGCGCAGTCCGGAGAGCGCCGCGACCGAGGCCCCGACGTTCGTCCCCTTCGAGTCGTCGTAGTAGCGGACCCCGTCGACGTCGGCGACGAGCACGGTCCGGTGCGGGAGCCCCTCGAAGCGCGCGAGCGCGTCGGCGATCGCCGCCGGAGGGGCGCCGAGCGCGGCCGCCAGCGCGACGGAGGCGCAGGCGTTCGCGAGGTTGTGCGCGCCCGTGAGGCGGACGCGCTCCAGCGGGTAGCTCGCGCCGGCGACGCGATCGACGATCGCGCCGCCCGAGGCGCTCACGTCGGCGCGGGCGTCGCGCGCGCTGAACGTCACCGCGCGGGCGCGCCCGCGCGCCGCCTGGCGGGCGACGAGGTCGTCGCCGAAGGGCACGACCGCGACGTCCTCTGGCGTCATCCGCTCGAACGGGTTGCCCTTCGCGTCCGCGTACGCCGCGAAGCTCGGGTAGCGATCGAGGTGATCGTCCGTGATGTTCAGCAGGGCGTGCGCGCGGGCGTGCAGGGTCGGGACGCGCTCCGCCTGGAAGCTCGAGATCTCGAGGACGAGGGCGTCCCACGCCTCCCCGACGGCCTCGGCGAGCGGGGTCCCGAAGTTGCCGCCGACGAAGGTGCGGAGGCCGGCGCTCTCGAGCATCGCGCCCGTGAGCGCCGTCGTCGTGCTCTTGCCGTTGGTCCCGCCGACGAGCACGATCGGCGCCGACACGAAGCGCGACGCGAGCTCGAGCTCGCCGATGACCTCGCGCCCGGAGCGCTCGACGGCGTCGAGCGCGGGGAACGACGGCACGCCCGGCGAGACGACCACGAGGTCGGCGCCGTCGAACAGCGCCGGATCGTGCCCGCCCGGCGCGAGGACGGCGCCCTCCGCCTCGAGGGACGCGGCCGCGGCGGAGAGCCGCTCGCGCGGCGCCCCGTCGTTCGCGATCACGCGCGCGCCGCGCGCAAGGAGGAGGCGCGCGGCCGCGACGCCGCTCCGCCCGAGCCCGACGACGATCACTGTTCGCCCGCGGACGTCCATCATGCCCTCACCGCAGCTTCATCGACGCCAGGGAGACCAGCGCCAGGAGGATGGAGATGATCCAGAAGCGCACGATGATCTTGGGCTCCGCCCACCCCTTCTTCTCGTAGTGGTGGTGGATCGGCGCCATCAAGAAGACGCGCTTGCCGGTGAGCTTGAACGAGAGGACCTGCGTGATGACGCTGACCGTCTCGATGAAGAAGATCCCCCCGAGGATGATCGAGAGGAGCTCGTTCTTGGTGAAGACGGCGAGCATCCCGAGCCCGCCCCCGAGGGCGAGCGACCCGACGTCTCCCATGAAGACCTGCGCGGGGTACGTGTTGTACCAGAGGAAGCCGATCCCCGCGCCGATGACCGAGCCGCAGTACACCGACAGCTCGCCGGCCGACGCGATCGCCGGGATGTCGAGGTAGGCCGCGAGCGAGAAGTTCGCGATGGAGGCGCCGACGATGTACGCGAGGATGAGGTACGTCCCCGCGTTGATGATCACCGGGCCGATCGCGAGCCCGTCGAGGCCGTCGGTGAGGTTCACGGCGTTCGACGTCGCGACCACGACGAAGACGGCGAACGGGACGTAGGCGTAGAGCGGCAGCTCGATGTGGTACTTCGAGAACGCGAGGAACGGGATCGCGAGGCGCGTCCTGATCTCCGCCCAGTCCGGCGGGAGCTTGGACGCGAGCAGGAACGTGTAGGCCACGGCCGCGCCGCCGATGAGCACCTGGCCGATGAGCTTGTAGCGGCCCGGCAGGCCGCCGCTGTTCCGCCGCTTGATCTTGAGGAAGTCGTCCAGGTAGCCGATGACGCCGTAGCCCGCGGTCACCGCCGTCGTCGCGAGGACGAACGGGTTCCGGAGGTCGGCCCACAGCACGGTGGGGAGCAGCAGCGACAGCAGGATGAGCGCGCCGCCCATCGTCGGCGTGCCCGCCTTGATCTTGTGCGTCTCCGGCCCCTCGGCGCGGACCACCTGCCCGATCTGCTTGCGCCGCAGCTCGCGGATGAACCACGGCGCGAGCAGGAACGTCAGCACCATGGCGGTGATCGTCGCCATGATCGTGCGGAACGGGATGTAGCGGAGGACGTTGAGCCAGCTCAGCCAGCTGTAGTGGAACTTGAGCGGGTAGAAGAGCTCGTAGATCATCCCGCACCTCCGCGCGGCTGCCGCTCGGCCCCGGCCCGGGCGCGGCGGGCGGCGAGCGCGCGGCGCGCCTCGTCGCGATCGTCGAACGGCAGCGTGACGCCGCCGATGATCTGGTACGGCTCGTGGCCCTTGCCCGCGATGAGGACCAGGTCCCCGGGCTCGGCGTCTCGCACCGCGCGCTCGATGGCGCGCGCGCGATCGAGCTCCACGACGACGCGCGCGCGGCCGGCGGCGAGGCCCGGCAGGATGGCGTCGGCGATCGCGCGCGGATCCTCGCTCCGCGGGTTGTCGTTGGTCACGATGGCGACGTCGGCGCCGAGGCCGACCGCCTCGCCCATCCGCGGCCGCTTCAGCGGATCGCGGTCGCCGCCGCACCCGAACACGCAGTGGATTCGCCCGCCGCCGAGGGCGCGGACGCTCGCGAGCACGCGGGCGAGCGCGTCCGGCGTGTGGGCGTAGTCGACGAGCACGATCACGTCGTCGACGCCCGGCGTATCGCAGCGCTCCAGGCGGCCGGCGACCTGGATCGGCGACGAGAGCGCAGCCGCGGCGTCGCCGACGTCGAACCCGAGCAGGTACGCCACGGCGAGGGCGGCCAGCAGGTTCGACGCGTTGTGCGCGCCGAGCAGGTGGGACCGGATGGTGACCTCGCCGGCGGGCGTGCGGGCGCGGAGGAAGATGCCGCGCGCCTCGTGGACGAGCTCGACGGGCGCGATCTCCGCCGCGTCCGGGCCGGCGCCCACCTCGGTCGAGTAGCGCGCGAGCGTCGACGCGACCGGGCGCGAGAGCCCGCCCGGGGCGATCCGCTGGACGAGCTCTCGCCCGAAGGGATCGTCGACGTTGATCGCCGCGGCGCCGGGGCCGAGATCCACGAACAGGCGCGCCTTCGCCTCCGCGTATGCCTCCATCGTGCCGTGGTAATCGAGGTGATCCTGGGTGAGGTTCGTGAAGACGGCGGTCCGGAAGCGGACCGCGTCGACGCGCTTCGCGGCGAGCGCGATCGACGAGACCTCCATCACGAGGTGCGTCGCGCCGCGGCCGACCATCGCCGCGGCGACGCGCGCGAGCTCGTCCGCCTCCGGGCTCGTGTGCGAGGCGTGGACGTCGAGATCGCCGAAGCGGTAGCCGAGCGTCCCCACGATCCCGGCCCGGCCGCCGCACCGATCGATGCAGGCCTGCACGAGGTGGGCCGTCGTCGTCTTGCCGTTCGTGCCGGTGATGCCGACGACGTCGAGCGTGAAGGTCGGGTGCCGGTAGACCGCCGCGGCGGCCAGGGCGAGCGCGAGCGGCACGTCGGGCACCTCGACGCGGGCGGCCCCGAGCGTGTCGGCGGCGCTCCCGCGCCCGAGGATGACCGCCCGCGCGCCGCGCGCGACGGCCTCGGGGATGAAGCGCTCGCCGTGCGCCCGCGCGCCCGCGCGCGCGACGAAGATGTCCCCCGGCTCCACCTTGCGCGAGTCGAGGTGCACGCCGGTCACGAGCAGCTCCGCGGCGTCCGCGGGGGACAGCGCGGCGCCCGGGATCTCGCGCAGCACGTCGCCGAGGCGGAGCGCGAGCTCGACCTCGGCCACGCCGGTCTCCTTGTGGTCGCGCGCCGTCATGTGGGGGGCTCGAAGATCAGCTTCAGCGGCGATCCCTTGGGCAGCACGGTCCCGGCCGGGGGCTCCTGGCGCGTGAGCTTCCCCGTGCCCTCGACGCTCGGATCGAGCCCGAGCGCCGCGGCGCTCCTCACCGCCTCGCGCTGCGGCAGGCCCGTGAGATCGGGCACGCGCAGCTCCCCCGTCTTGAGCGGCGCGGACGGCGTGACCACCTCCGTCGCGATCGGCGCCGCCGCGGCGCGCGCCTCGTTCAGGACCTGGTAGGTGTTCGCCGCGATGTCCTCGCCCGACTGCTCGGCGACCTCCGACAGCTTCATCGGCACGCTCCCGCGCGGGGTAACGCCGAGGTAGCGCAGCGCCATCTCGCCGATGCGCCGGAAGACGGGCGCCGCGACCGAGCCGCCGCCGTACGTGCCGCCGAGCGGCTCATCGAGCACCACGGCGATGGCGAGCCGCGGCCGCTCGGCCGGGACGAACCCGACGAACGACGCCACGTAGTGGGTGTCGGTGTACCTGCCCGTCGCCGGATCGATCTTCTGCGCCGTGCCCGTCTTCCCCGCGACGCGGAAGCCCGGGATGCTCGCCTCCACGCCGGTCCCGTCGCCCTCCGTCACCGCGACGAGCATCTCCGACATCATCCGCGCGATCGACGCGGGCACCGCGTCGCGGCGCACGCGCGGCGACGTCTCGGACAGCGTGACGCCGGTGCCGTCGGTGATCCGCTTGATCAGGATGGGCTCGAGCAGCCGCCCGCGGTTGGCGACCGACGCCATGGCCATGGCGAGCTGGAGCGTCGTCACGCTGATCCCCTGCCCGAACGAGGCCGACGCCGTCTCGACCTGGACCCAGGGGCGGCCGCGCGGGCGCAGCACGCCCACGGACTCGCCCGGCAGCGGCACGCCGGTGAGGTCGCCGAAGCCGAACCGGCGGAGGCCCTCGTAGAGCCGCTGCTCGCCGAGCCCGAGCGCGATCTTCGCCGTGCCGATGTTCGACGACTGGCCGAGGATCTGCGGCAGCGTCAGCCACTTGTGCACGTGCGTGTCGTGGATCACGACGTTGTCGATCGCCATGTTCCCCTCCTCGCAGTAGATGGTCGCGCTCGGGGAGACGCTCTTCGCCGCGAGCGCGCTCGCGATGGCGAACACCTTCATCGTGGAGCCGGGCTCGAAGCGATCGACCACGCAGCGGTTGCGCCGGGATCCCGGATCGCTCTGCGAGTAATCGTTCGGGTTGAACCCCGGGGCGCTCGCCATCGCGAGGATCTCGCCGTTCTCGGGGTCGACGACCACGATCGCCCCGCCGATCGCCTCGTAGGTCTTCATCGCCGCCTCGAGCTCGCGCTCGGCGGTGAACTGGATGCCCTTGTCGATCGTGAGGTGGACGTTGTGCCCGGCGAGCGCCTGCTCGTCCTCGATCCCCTCCGAGAAGATGAGCCGGCCCGATCGATCGCGGAGCCCGCGCACCTCCGCCGCGTTGCCGCGGAGCTCGTGCTCCATGCTGAGCTCGAGCCCCTCCTTGCCCTCGCCGTCGGTGGCGACGAAGCCGAGCAGCGGGCCGGCGAGCTCGCGGTTCGGGTAGAAGCGGCGCCCCTCGCCCTCGATCACGAGCCCGCGCACCGGGTAGCGCTGCGTCCGGTCGCCGAGCGCGCGGACGTTCTCGACCTCCTGCTCGGAGATGCGGCGCTTGAGCCAGGCGAAGCGGCGCCGCCGGCCGAGCTTCTCCACGACGTCCTCGACCGGCAGCGAGAGCGCCTGCGCGATGCGCTCGGCGTACTGCTGGATCCGCATCGGGATGTACTGCTCGTCGACGCCGCGGAGCATCTCGACCGCGTCCACGGAGACGCTGGGCACCTCCACGCTCTCCGCGAGCGGCGCGCCGTTCCGGTCGTAGATGGTGCCGCGCTTCGGCGTGATGTGGAGCCGCCGCTGGCGCTGCCGCTCGGCGAGGTCGTACCAGGCGTCGCCGTCCTCGACCTCGATCCGGTAGGCGCCGGACACGACGCCGCCCAGGCCGAGCGCCATCAGGCCGCAGAGCAGCCCCATGCGGATGCGGATCCACCGCGCGCGCCGCGGATCGAGGTTCTTCATTCCGGCTGACCCCCGCTCGGCGGCGCGCTGCCGGCCTCGCCGCTCGCCGGATCGCGCTCCGGCGGCGCGGTGTAGCCCCGCACCGGGATGACCCGCTCGGGCGGGGGCGGCGTCATGCCGAGCAGCGAGCGGGCGACCATCTCCACGCGCTGCGGCGTCTCGTAGCTGGCCGCCTCGAGCGACAGCACCCGCTTGACCTCGCGCAGCCGCGCCTGCTCGGCGCGCGCCCGGCCGAGCCGGTAGCCGAGGTCGACCGTGCGCCCGCGCAGGGCGAGGTGCACGACGAACGCGGCCACGGTCGCGGCCACCGCCAGCGTCCAGAGCACGAGGAACGGGCGCTGCTGCGTCACGCGAGCGCCTCCGGGCCGGAGACGCGCCGCGCGGCGCGGAGCTTCGCGCTGCGGGCCCGCGGGTTGCTTTCGATCTCCTCGTCGCCCGCGGTCACCGGCTTTTTAGTGAGCGGCTGCCAGACCTCGGGCTCGCGCAGCGCGCGCTTGGCGATGCGGTCCTCGAGCGAGTGGAACGAGATCACCGCGATCACGCCGCCGGGCGCGACGATCCTGGGCGCCGCCTCGAGCAGCGCCTCGAGCTCGTCGAGCTCTCCGTTCACGGCGATGCGCAGCGCCTGGAACGTGCGCGTCGCCGGGTCGACACCGCCGATGCGCGCCGGCCCGACCGCGCGCACCACGGCGCGCCTGAGGTCGAGCGTCGTCGCGAGCTCGCCGCTCTCGGCCGCCTGCTTGATACAGCGGGCGACCCGCCGGCTGCGGCGCTCCTCGCCGTAGCGGTAGATGAGGTCGGCGAGCTCCTCGTCGCTGAGCCGATCGATGAGCTCGAGCGCCGTCTCGCCGCGGCTCCGGTCCATCCGCATGTCGAGCGGCCCCTCGGCGCGGAAGCTCATGCCGCGGGCCGGGTCGTCGAGCTGCATGGAGCTCACGCCGATGTCGGCCACGAGCCCGTCCACCTGCGGGACGCCGAGGGCGGCGAGGTGCCGCTCGATCTCGGAGAACTCGCCGTGAACGTAGGTCACCCGGTCTCCCATCCGGGCGAGCCGGGCGCGCGCGATGGAGAGGGCGCGCTCGTCGCGATCGATCCCGATGACCCGGGTGCCGGGCGTCTCGAGGATCGCCTCGGTGTGGCCGCCGGCGCCGAGCGTCGCGTCGACGTAGACGCCCTGGCTGAAGGGCGCGAGGGCGGCGAGCACCTCGCGGCCGAGGACGGAGACGTGCTGCTCGCCGCGCGGCCGCGGTGGCGGAGGGGGCAGGTGCATGGGGACTACATTGACGACGTTCATAGGCGGAACTGCTCCGCGATTGCTGTCTTGAAGCTCTGAAGCTCGACCTCGCTCATCTGCTGGGCGGCCTTCCACCGCTCCTTCGCCCAGAGCTCGATCGTCTGTCCCATCCCCGCCCAGAGGACGTCCTTCGTGAGGCTCGCGTGCTCGCGGAGCGACGGCGGGATGAGGATCCGGCCCTGCTTGTCGAGGTCGCACTCGACGGCCGCGGACAGGTAGCGGCGCCGGAACGCGACCACGTTGGAATCGAATTGCGGCAGCGCTGCAATTTTAGCCTCCAGCTCCTCCCAGGCCTTCATCGGGTACGCGTGCAGGCAGGGGTCGAAGAGGGCGGGGGTGATGACCATGCGCAGGTCGTTCGCGGCCGCGAGCACGTCCCGAAAGCGCGAAGGGAGGCTCGTGCGCCCCTTCGCGTCGATCGCGTGCTCGAAGTGACCGCGAAACATCGTGCTCATCGACCCCAGCTCCGGCTCGCCTGTCCTGCCGAGGGCTTGGCGACGCGTTGCCCCAACGAGCGCTCACCGCGTCGTGACATTCTCTGCCACTTCTTCCCACGAAGCTCCGCCACGCTACGGAGGGAGGTGCCGAGTGTCAACAGTTTGGGAGATTTCTGGACCTCAACCGGCACCTATGTAGGACACTCCTCCACAAGGTGTTCTTTCACAAAACAGCGCGTTTTCTCGCGATCGGGCGGCGGATCCAGGACCGTGGGAGGAAGTGGGGGGGCCGCTCGAAGGTGAGCGCGACCGCTTCTGGCGGACGCTGGCAAGGCGGAAAGGAAGCGAGGCGGATCGCCGCCCTGGACGCCCGATCTCGCGGGCCGGCGGGCGGGACCATGGACGGCGACGGACGGGCTCAGCGAGCCGGGTGCCGGTGCCGGTGGGGAGGCGTTCGGTGGGGGAGCGTGGGGGCGCGCGGTGGGGGAGAGTGGGGACCCGCGCGGTGGGGGAGAGTGGGGAGCCGCGCCGCCGGGGCGGTCAGCTGTGGGGGGTCACGTGGGTCTGGACCCACTCCACGATGCTCTTCAGGGTGGTCCCGGGGGTGAAGACGCCCTTCACCCCGGCGTCCTGGAGGCGCGCGATGTCCTCGTCCGGGATGATGCCCCCGCCGAACACCACGATGTCCTCGGCGCCGTGCTTGCGGAGGGCCTCGATGACGGCGGGGAAGAGGGTGTTGTGCGCTCCGGACATGATCGACAGCCCCACGGCGTCGACGTCCTCCTGCACGGCGGCGGACGCGATCATGTCGGGGGTCTGGTGCAGGCCCGTGTAGACCACCTCGAAGCCCGCGTCGCGGAGTGCCCGGGCGACCACCTTCGCGCCGCGGTCGTGGCCGTCCAGGCCGGGCTTGGCCACGAGGATTCGGACTTTGCGCTCTGCCATGATCGCGTCGATTACCGCCTGCCCGGGCATGCGTAAAGCGCTGCGCCCCGGCGGAGCCGCCTCCCCTCCCCGCGTGCGCTCACTGGGCCGCGAAGACGAACGGGATGGTCACGGGCGTGGAGCCCGAGGAGGGCGGAAAGCGCCAGGACTTGATCCGCGAGGCGATGCAGCTCGCCAGGCCGGGGTAGTCCTTCTCCGAGCCGCCGGCCGAGACGGACTGGACGGCGCCCGAGGCGCCGATGACCACGGAGGCCGAGACGCGGGCGGTGGTGGACGCGTTGCGGTCGCGCGCGTCGAGGGCAGGCTGCCAGCAGTGGCGCCGGACGCTCGGCCGGTTCGCCTCGACGACGCCGGAGATCTCCCCCTGGGAGAGCGGGGTCAGGCTGGAGCCGGCGCCCTGGCTGCCCGGCCCCGACGTCGGGCCGGGAACCCCGGCGCCGAACCCGGACCGGTCGAGCTGCGCCCCGGTCGCGGAGGCGACCGGCTTCTCCGGCGCAGGCCGCTGGCTCGCCACGGCGCCCGGCTTGCCGGGCGAGGCGGGCTCCGGCCTGACAGAGGGCACCTCGGCGGGGGGCGGCGCCTCCGGCTCGACGCTGGGCGGCGGCGGCGGGGCGGCCGTGGGGAGATCGACCGGGTTGCTCGGCGGCGCGGTCACGACCTGCACGGTGGTCTGCGGCTTGGGCGACAGCAGGACGTAGGCGGAGACGCCGCCGAACGCCGCCGCCATGGCGATGAAGGCGTAGGCGAGCGGGCTCATGCCCGAGCGCCGCCGCGGCGCGACCGTCTCCACCAGGCTGGCGGGCGTGGCCACGAGGGGCGCGGGCTCCGCGGAGGAGAGCGCGCCGGCCGGCGCCGCCGTCGGGCGCGGCGAGCCGCCCACGGCCACGCCGCCCGCCGCCACCGTCGCGGACGGCGAACCGCCCAGGGCCAGGCCGCCCGCGGCGCGAGCGACGTCGGCGGAGGCGGGCGGCGCCAGGTCGGACCTCGGCGCGGCGGCGGCCGCCGGCCCGGCCGCGAACGGATCGGCCAGCACCTCGACCGGCGCGGGGCCCGCAGTGTGGGCCCGCGCGGCGCCGCCCGAGACGTCGGGCCACGCGGCCGGCGCGCTCGCGGCGGACGTCGCCGGCGCGCTCGCGGCCGGCGTCCCCGCCGCGGTGAAGGCGGCGACCGCGCCGGCGACCGCGGGGGATCTCTCGCTCAGGCCGGGGGCCTCCGGCTCGAGCGCCGCCGAGCGCGCGGGCGCGGCCGCAGCGAGCGGGGGGACCCTCGACGACGAGGGCGCCTTCGCCGAGGGAGGGACCTGCGGCTGAACGGCGGCGAAGCCCGTGCTGCTGGTGCGGCGCGCGGGCGCGGACACGCGGGTCGTCTGGGCCTGCGTGACGATCTCGAGCAGCTCCGGGAAGTTCTTGAGGGGCAGCCACTCGTCGAAGCCCTCGCGCCAGACGAGGGAGTCGCCGTCCACCGCGCCGGCGAGCGCCTTCTCGCGGATGACGGCGAGCCGCACCGGGCCGAGCGGGACCCCGCCGACCCCGACGTACCAGTCCTCGCTCGCCGTGGCGCGCACGGCCGGCGCCTTCCCGAGCGGCCGGTCGTTGGACATCGATCGCGTGAACGCGCTGGCGGCCGCTGCGGCCGGCGCAGGCTCCGCCCGCGCGGCGGGCGCGGCCGGACCGGCAGGCGCGGCGGGCGCGGGCTGGGCGGCCCGCGGCGCGGCGGCCGCAGGCTGGGCGGCCCGCGGCGCGGCGGCCGCGGGCTGGGCGACCCGCGGCGCGGCGGGCGCGGGCTGGGCGGCTCGCGGCGCGGCGGGCGCGGGCGTCCCGGGCGTCGGCGCCCCCGGCGCAGGGCGCGGGCCCGACACCGGCCCGGGCGCGGCGCGCGGCGCTGCCGGAGGTCGAGGCGCGCCACCAGGGCGCGGGAGGGCCTGCGACGCCGGCCGGGGCGGCGCCGGCGCAGCGCCCTGGCCCCGCGACGACGCGGGCGGCGGTCTCGGCGCGCTCGCGGCACCGGCGTCGGCCACCGTCGCGCCGAGCCCGGCGGCCGGAGCCTCGTCGCTCGGGGGGGCGAGCTGCGCGTCGTCGGTCGCGCGCGGCGGCTCGACCGGGAGAGCCCGCGCCACGGAGCTCTCGGTGACGCTCGCGCTCACCTGAATGAGGTGCCCGCATCGCCGGCACTGCATCCGCACCATCTTGCCGGCGACCTTCTCGTCGCCGATCTGGTACTTGGCCTTGCAGTTATCGCAGATGAATTTCATCCAGGGACGCGCCTGCCGGTGGAATCGGCGCAGTCTACGACAGCTTGGCCGTGGGCGACATGGGCTAGACGGTCAGAGCAATCCGAGCAGGTGCTCCTTGATGGATTGCCGCGTCGGGTCATCGGGCGCGACGCCCAGCGCGCGCTCCCACGTCTCGATGGCTTTGTTGCGGAACCCGGCCTTCTGGTAGAGCACCGCGAGGTTCTTCAGGGCCGGGAAGTGCTTGCCGTTGATGTGCAGCGCCGTCTCCAGCTCCTGGATGGCGTCGTAGAGCTGTCCCTGCTTGCCGTAGAGCAGGCCGAGGTGGAAGTGCAGCCGGTACGCGAGCGGATCGATGGCCGTGCCCTCGCGCAGGTGCCGCACGGCCTTGTCGAAATCGCCCGCGCGGTACGCCGCGATCCCCGCGGCGAGGAGGCGCTCTGCCTCGGCCGAAATCCGGTCCTGATCGCCGCGGATCGAGCGCGCCTGGAGCGCGTTCTCCACGGCGGCGACGACGTCGGCCACGCGGAAGGGCTTCTCGATGTACGCCTCCACGCCGTAGCTCGACTTGAGGTCCTCCGCGAACCGCCACCCGCGGTAGACGGCCGAGATCATGATGATCGGGATGTGGCCGTAGCGCTGGGTGCCCTTCATGCGGCGGGCGATGTCGAAGCCGTGCACCTCGGGCAGCATGGCGTCGAGGATCATCACGTCGGGCGGATTCTCCTTGACCATGCGCAGCGCGAGGAGCCCGCGGTCGGCCTCCTCGACGCGGTACCCGCGCTCCTCGAAGATGCGGCGGAGCAGCTTCCGGATCTCCGGCTCGTCGTCGACCACGAGGATCGTGGTCTGATCGCCCTGCGGCGCCTTGCCTGCGCCCGGGAGCGACTCGACCACGGACAGATCGCGGTCGGCGGTGCCGAAATCGGTGTCCGTCAGCTCGTCGGCGGCCGCCGCCCTCCGCATGGCGTCGTCGACGACGAGCGGGGGCCCCGCCGAGGAGATGCGGGCCGGCGACGGGGCAGCGGGCGGGCTCGGTTCGTCGGTCAGATCGGCGAACGAGATCTCGGCGTCGTCGCGCGGGCGCTCCGGCGCGGGCTTCGCCGGCGGGGCGGCGCTGGGCGCGGGCGCGGGCGCAGGAGCGGCAGGGGCCTGGGCGACCGTCGACGGCGGCACGGCGGACGCAGGCCGGCGCGGCGGCGGCGGCGGCTGCGCAGGAGAGGGCGCGGGCGCGGGCGCGGGCGGCGCCTCCGGCGCGGACGACGCCGACGTGGCGCCGAGCCCGGCTCGCTTCAGCACCTCGGGCGGGCACTTGGCGCCGACGAAGAACGGCTCGCCCTGCTCCTTCATGTCGTAAGCGGCCGCGATGGTCCGCACGAGGGGGCCCGCGAGCGCGATGTACGGGAAGACGCGCTTGCCCGTCACGAACTCGAGCTCGTCGATCACCTTCTTGTCGGCGGGCGCGGCCATGGCCACGAGGATGCGATCCTCGCGGACGAGCACGGGCAGGAGCTTGTGCTTGGCGGCGATCTCGCGCGGCAGGATCGAGAGGTCGCTGAGCTTGATGCAGACCTGGTTGAGGTCGATGCCGGGAACGCCGCTCTGCTCGGAGAGGGCCTTCAGCGCAGCGACCTCGGAGACGGTGCCGCTCTCGATCAGGTTCGTGGCGAGGGGGACCCCCTTCGCGCGCGCCTCGAGGAGCGCTTGTTCGAGCTGGGGCTGGGTGACCGCCCTTTGCTGGAGGAGGATGCGTCCGAGCGGCTTCTTGTTGGCGTCTTGCGTCATTCCGCGGGCCGAGTTCGAAGGCTAATGGACGAGGAATGCGCGGGCAAGCACGCGGTCCGCGCGCGACGGCGGCCGTTCGGCGGGTGCGGCCGGCTGGGGCTCGTGCGCCGGCGCCTCGGGCCTACAGGCTGGTCGAGCGCGGCCGAGGCGTGGCCCCGCGCGCGCGGCTGCGGGCGCGCGACGCCACGCCGGAGGCGAGGGCTCACCATCCGCCCATGGTAGCTCGGAACCCTCCCGGGCAGCGCGGACGTTGCGCCCTCCGCGCGATCCCCCGCGGCCGCTCCAGGAGCGCCTCCAGAGACCATGGAGACGATGTAGGCGGCTTTCGATCCCGCGGTCGCTCGGCCACCGGGTTGCTCGGTTGCCCGGTTACTCGGTGGCATCGCGCGCGCCGAGCCACGCGCGGGCGAACGCCGTGTACCGCCCCTCGGCGATGGCCGCACGCGCCTCGCGCATCAGGCGGCCATACAGGTGGAGGTTGTGCTCGGTCAGCAGGCGCAGCACCAGGATCTCGCCCGCCATGTAGAGGTGCCGGAGGTACGCGCGGCTGTACCCCCCGGCGCAGGTCGGGCAGGCGCAGGTCGGGTCGAGCGGCGATCGGTCGTCCTTGTAGCGCGCCTGCTTGATGACGATCTTGCCGTGCTGCGTGAGCGCTTGCCCGTTTCGGGCGTTCCGGGTGGGGAGCACGCAATCGAACATGTCGACCCCGGCGCCGATGGCGTGAACGAGATCGAGCGGCGTCCCCACGCCCATGAGATAGCGGGGGCGCGACGGATCGAGGCGCGGCGCGATCTGCGCGACGGCCTCGTGCATCAGCGCGATCGGCTCGCCCACGGAGAAGCCGCCCAGGGCGAGCCCATCGAACGGCAGGGCCGCGAGCTCGTCCGCGTGCGCCGTGCGCAGGGCGACCGAGGTGCCGCCCTGAACGATGCCGAAGAGCGCCTGGGTGGGGCGCTTGGCGGCGAGGCAGCGCTTCCCCCAGCGCGTCGTCAGGCGGCACGCCTCCTCGACCTCCGCCAGCGGCGCGCCGCCGGGCGGGCATACGTCGAGCTGCATCGCGATGTCGGCCCCGAGCAGCCCCTGCACCTCCATCGCGACCTCGGGCGTGAGCGCCTTGCGGGCGCCGTCGAGGTGCGAGCGGAACACGAAGCCGTCCTCCACGAGGGTGCGCCGCTCGGCGAGCGAGAAGGCCTGGAAACCGCCGGAGTCCGTGAGCATCGCGTGCGGCCAGCGCGTGAACGCGTGCAGCCCGCCGAGCTGCGCGACGAGCTCGGGCCCGGGGCGGAGCCACAGGTGGTACGTGTTGCCGAGGACGATCCTCGCGCCGGTCGCGGCCACCTCGGCGGGGGTCAACGTCTTCACGCTGCCCTGCGTGCCGACCGGCATGAACGTCGGGGTCGGCACGTCGCCGTGCGGCGTGGAGAGCACGCCCGTGCGGGCGTGACCGTCCCGCGCGAGCTCGGAGAAGGCGAAGCCGGGCGTCCGGCTCATGGCGCGCTCGCGCCGCGGATCAGCATGGCGTCTCCATAAGAATAGAAGCGGTAGCGGGCCTCGATCGCCGCGCGGTACGCGAGGAGCGCGCGCTCGCGGCCGGCGAAGGCGAACACCAGCGCGAGCAGCGTCGAGCGCGGCAGGTGGAAGTTCGTCAGCAGGCCGTCGACGACGCGGAACCGGTAGCCGGGCTGGATCAGGAGGCGCGTCTCCCCGGACTGCGCCCGTACGAGGCCCTCGCGCGCCGGGTCGGCCGCGCTCTCCAGCGCGCGCACCACGGTGGTGCCGATCGCGACCACCGGCGCGCCGCGCTCGCGCGCCGCCGCGACCGCGCCGGCGGTCGCCTCGGGGACCGAGTAGATCTCGGCGTGCATCGGGTGCTGGTCGAGGTCGTCGACCGTGACCGGCTGGAACGTACCGAGGCCGACGTGCAGCGTGACGCTCGCGATCTCGACCCCGTTCGCGCGGAGCCGCTCGACGAGCCCGGGCGAGAGGTGGAGGCCCGCGGTGGGCGCGGCGACCGCGCCCGGGACGCGGGCGAAGATGGTCTGGTACCGCTCGCGATCGGACGCGTCGTCGCCGCGGCCGAGGTAGGGCGGGAGCGGGACGTGGCCGTACGCGTCGATCGCGGCCGCGACGGACAGCCCTGCCGGCGACGAGAGCCGCACCGTGAGCACGCCGTCGTCCGCGCGCTCCAGCACCTCCGCGACCAGCGCCCCGTCGCGCTCGAGATCGAGCAACGCGCCCGGCCGGATCGGCTTGGACGCGCGCCCCATCGCTCGCCAGCGCTCGGGGCGCGCCGCGCCGTCGCACGGCTGGCCGGCGGTCCCCTCCCCGCCGTCGGGCGCCTCGTCCAGCCGGTGCAGCAGGAAGAGCTCGACCTGCCCTCCGGTGCCGCGCTTCTTGCCGAACAGCCGGGCGGGTACGACCTTCGTGTCGTTGACGACGACGAGCGCGCCGCGCTCGATGTACCGGTCGAGATCGCGGATTGCGGCATGCTCGACCTCGCCGGCCTCGCGGCCGCGGTCGACCAGGAGGAGCCTGGCGCCGTCGCGCTCCTCGGGGGGCCGCGACGCGATGAGCGCTTCAGGGAGTTCGTAGTCGAGCAGCTCGCAGCGCACGCCGCGCTACTAGCACGACGCGGGCGTGAGCACGTTCGTCTTGGCGCGCAGGAAGCGACAGATCTCGCCCACCTTGTAAGGCTTCGGGACGAACGCCACGGCGCCGCAGTCGGCGCGCTCGACCTGGCGCGCGGAGAGGTGATACGGGCTGGAGAGCACGACCCGCACCCTCGGGAAGGCATGCCGGATGTGACGGGCGAGCTCGAGCCCGTTCAGGTCCGGCATCATCAGGTCGATCATCGCCACGTCGACCGGGGAGGCGCCGAGGATGCGCAGCGCATCCTGGAACGAGGCGGCGAAGACGACCTCGAACCCCTCGACGCTTAGCCCAGCTGAAAGAGCGCGACGCTGGGAATTCTCACCGTCCACGATCAGCATGCGGGCCATTAAGCGTCCTCCTGCGGCGAGCGCCGCCAACCATGACTACGCCTATCGGTTCAGGGGTTAGCAATTGCCGGGCCAAGCTGCCGAATCACCGCGTTGCGGTTGCCGACGCCGAAGTGAAACAGATGCGCACAGTCTACATCGGCTGCCTCATTGCACTAAGGCAAATCCCGACCCTGCGCCATTGCAAAGATGCAAGCCAACGTGAGCTAGCTGCCCTGATTTGCTGGCGAGTCAGGTCTGTTGCTCAGCCTGGTCGTACGTGCCGGTCGAACCGCGGACAGGCACACGCTGGCTGAGCCCGGTGGGCAGAACGTTGCTCAGCCGGGTGAGCACTGGCCTGCTCAGTCGGGTCCACGGAGTTCCGCTGTACCCTGAGGGAACGTGCTGCCGAGCCTGGTCGTCGGGAACGGCAGAACGGCTGCGGAGGGGCAGCTCAGCCCGGCGGGTACGTGATCGTCAGGCGGGTCATCTTGCGCCAGAGGGTGGTCGCGCTGATCCCGAGCACCTCGGCGGCGCGCTCCCGGCTGCCGTCGCACTCCCGCAGCGCGGCCTCGATCGCCTGGCGCTCGGCGCAGTCGACAACGTCGGCGAGCAGCCGGCTGCCGCCCTCGGGCGCCCGCTTCGGCTGCACCGCGGCGGGCAGCACGTCGTCGACGCTGATGACGCCGCCGCCCGAGAGGGCCACCGCCTGCTCCACCATGTTCTCGAGCTCGCGGATGTTGCCGGGGAAGTCGTACTGCGTCAGCGCCTCGATGACGCCGTCAGCGGCGCGCGCCCGACAGGCCATCTTCCGGTTGTACTTCTCCAAGAAGAACTCCCAGAGGATCGGGATGTCCTCGCGCCGCGAGCGCAGCGGCGGGAGCACGAAGCGCGCGACGTTCAGGCGGTAGTAGAGATCCTGGCGGAACCGCTTCTCCGCCACCGCGGTCAGGAGCTCCTGGTTCGTCGCGGCGATGATGCGCACGTCGACGTGGATGGGCTTGTTCTCGCCCACGCGGCGGATCTCGTTCTCCTGGATCGCGCGGAGCAGCTTCGCCTGGAAGGTGAGCGGGGTCTCGGCGATCTCGTCGAAGAAGAACGTGCCCCCGTCGGCCTCCTCGAACAGGCCCTTCCTCGCCGAGATCGCGCCCGTGAACGAGCCGCGCGCGTGGCCGAACAGCTCGCTCTCGAGGAGCGTCTCGCTGATGGCGGCGCAGTTCACCGGCACGAAGGGGCGATCGGCGCGCTTGCTGTTGGCGTGGATGGCCTTGGCGACCAGCTCCTTGCCGGTGCCGCTCTCGCCGGTGATGAGCACCGTCGCGTCGGTCGGCGCGACCTTCACGATCCGGCCCAGCACCTCGCGGACCGCCTGCGAGCGGCCCACGATGTTCTCGAACCGGTAGCGCTCCTTGAACTCGCTGGCGAGCAGCTGCACCTCGCCGGTGAGCTTCCGGTTCTGGATCGCGCGCTCCACCTTCACGAGGAGCTCCTGCTCCGAGAACGGCTTCTGGATGTAGTCGAACGCGCCGAGCCGCATCGCCTCGACCGCGCTCTCGATGGTGCCGTACGCGGTCATCACGATGACCTCGGTGTTCGCGTTCGACTCCTTCACCGCGCGCAGGACGCCGATGCCGTCGAAGCCGCCCATCCGCAGGTCGGTGAGCACGACGTCGTACGCACCCTTGGCGCCCAGGTCGGCGCCCTGGCTGCCGTCGCCCGCTTCATCGACCTCGTACCCGGCGCCACGCAGCATCATCGCGAGCGTGGTCCGCATGTTCCGCTGGTCATCGACGACAAGAATCTTCGACATGGATTTCCCCCGCCGCGCTCATCCTCCTCGAGGGACGAGCGCGGCGCGACGATCACGACCGACGCACCGAGCCGGCGCGTAACCGCGCGAGCGCGGTCGTCCGCGGCGCCTTGGACATGCGTCCAGAGTATCGTACGTCAAGCGCGGCCTCCGCCGCCAGAACGCGCGCGGGGTGCGCCGTCGGTGCGGGGGGCCGAGCCCCACCCTACCCTACTCGCGGATCTGCTGGGACAGGTAGGCGGTCTCGCCAAGCTTCTCGATTAGGCCGATTTGCGTCTCGAGCCAGTCGATGTGCTCCTCCTCGGACTCGAGGATCTTGGCCAGGAGCTCCTCGGAGGTGCGATCCCCCTTGTCGCGGCAGAGGGCGATCGCCGTGTTGAGCCGCTTGACCGCGTTGTACTCGAGCTCGAGGTCGCTCTTGAGCTGCTCCGGCACGGTCTGCCCGATGTGAAGGGTGTCCAGGCGCTGCAGGTTGGGCAGCCCTTCCAGGAAGAGGATGCGATCGATGATCGCGTCGGCGTGCTTCATCTCGTCGATCGACTCGGCGCGGCCGCGCGCGGCGAGCGTGACGAAGCCCCAGTGCGCGCACATCTTCGCGTGCAGGAAGTACTGGTTGATCGCGACGAGCTCCGCCGCGAGCACCTCGTTCAACGCGTCGACGACATCTTTCGCACCCTTCATCGGACCCTCTCGCGCTCGTGCCTGTCGTGCTCGCCCCGCCTGCCACGGCGAGGAGGCGCCGGCGGGAGCGCCAGCGCCCAGGTCAAATGCGCAAGGTCCACGGAAGTGCGCAAGAAATTTCTAAGGAAAGGTCGCCGATCTCCCGCCAGAGAGACCGGAGCGCACCGTCGATCCAGAGAATCAGGCTGCGCTGGAGACCGGCGCCATCGTCAGGCGGCGCGGGGCGGCGACGGGCTCGCCCGCGCCGACGAGCTTGGCGATCGTCGGCTGGCAGGAGCCGCACCGCGTACCGGCCCCCGTGCACTCCATCACCTCGGCCACGGAGCAGGCCCCCTCGTTCACCGCTTCGCGAATCTCTCGATCACAGACGCCCATGCAGAGGCACACGTACATGCAGAACCCCCGGCTACGTTTAACGGGTAGGTTGATATTGAACATAGCTTTCAATATCGACGCGTCAAGCGCGAATGTTTCGTGGGCGGATCGCCGAGCCGGCTCGGGGCTCGGCCTCCCGGGGTTCGGGCGCCCCCGGCGCCGGACGGCGGCGCCGGTGGAGCGAGACGTGGGGCCGCCGGACGGGGCAGGCCGACGACGGACGCCGCCGGGCAGCGCCCTGGGTGTCCAGGAGGCGAGGCGCGAAGCGAGGGAGCGTGGTGAGTGAGGACGCGGTGAGGATGCGACGAGGGCGCGCGGGGACGCGGCGGGATGCCGGAGCCGCCGCTCCGGGGTCACATCGTGAGACCGCCGTCGACGTCGATGCAGCGGCCGTTGAAGTACTCGCACTCGATCACGAAGCGCACGGCCTGCCAGATGTCCTCGGGCACGCCGATGCGGCCGACCGGGATCATGGCGACCAGGGCGTCGCGCGCCTTCTGGTGCATGCCCTGCGTCATCGGCGTCTCGATCATGCCGGGCGCGACCGCGCCCACGCGGATGCCGAACGGCGCGAACTCGAGCGCCCAGGTCTTCGTGTTCGCCGCGAGCGCGCTCTTCGCGGCGGTGTAGTTCGACTGGCCGCGGTTGCCGTGGCGCGCGATGGAGCTGATGTTGACGATGACGCCCTTCTGCTCGGTCTCGACCATCTTCGCGACGACCTCGCGGACCATCAGCGTGGCGCCCGTCAGGTTGACGTCGATGACGGCCTGCCACTGCGCCGCGCTCAGCTTGACGACCGCGCCGGTCTGGCGGTCCTTCTTGACCAGGAGGCCGTCCCGCAGGATGCCGGCGTTGTTCACGAGGCCGTTCAGGCCGCCCATGGCCCCGTGCGCGAACCGGACGAACGCCTCGACCTCCGCCTCCACCGCCACGTTGAAGGGCCGCGCGTGGATCTTCCCGGGGAGACCCTGGCTCGCCTCGACCAGCGACGCGAGCCCCTCCTCGTTCACGTCGCCCGCGGCGACCTGGCCCCCGGACTCCGCGAGCCGCAGCGCATAGTGGCGACCCAGCCCCTGGGCGGCGCCTGTGACGACAAACTTCGTGTCCTCGAGTCGCATGATCGCATTCCTCCGAGGGATCGCTCCCGGCCAGTGTCTCGAAGGCGCGTCTACCACAGCGCCGCCCCCCGGCGGCGGACGACGTCGCGGCGCGCCGCGCTCCCCCGCGCCGAGCGCGGTAGCCGCTTGCGCCGGGTCGCATCGATGTTATTCAGCGCCCATGAGGTCGATCGCGCTCGCCGCCGCCGTGTGCGCCGGCATCCTGACCCTCGCGCCGGCCTGTGACCGCGCGCCCCCCGTGCCCGAAACCTCCGATCCGACCGGCAAGGATCTGGTCGTCGGCGCCGTGGTCGCGGCCACCGAGAAGAGCGGAGGGATCCGCATCTACAAGATCGTCGAGGTCGAAGACCTGCCCGAGCCGTTCGGAAGGGACCTGCACATGATCGCCTACGATCCCAAGGTGCAGACCTTCCAGGAGGCCGCGGAGCTCCGCCGCAAGGGGAAGCTGACCGTCGTGAAGGACCACATGATGGTCCGCCTCGTTCACTTCATGCCCCGCGATCACCGCGTGATCAGCAACGAGCCGGTCACCGACGAGGAGCGCGCCCCGTATCTCCGCTCCGTGCAGAGCCGGCAGCGATAACCGCCATCCGTCGAGGAGGGAACGACGCGCCGGCGCGCCCGTGGGAGAGCGGCGCGCACGCGCGTCAGCGCATCGCGCGGAGCAGCTCGCCCAGCCGCGCGATCGCCTGGCTGTGCAGGCGGCTCGCCCAGCTCTTGCTGATCCCGAGATCCTGCGCGATCTGATCGAAGCGCTCGTCGTCGAAGTAGTGGCGCTCGACCAGGGCGCGCTCGCGCTCGGGGAGCTCGCGCACGGCGTGCCGCACGGCCTGCGCGAGCTCGGCGGCGGAGGCGCGCTCCTCGGGGCTGTCGGCGGCGTCGGCGACCGCAGCGACGTCGCCCTGGTTCGAGAGCAGGCCGAGCGCCATCGCGGCCGCGTGCCCGGCGAGCAGGCCGCCGAGCCGCGCGGCGTAGTCCTCCTGCGTGGCCGGCGCGTCGGCGTCGTCCTCCGCCCCCCGCCCCTCCGCGAACCGCGCCGACGCAGCCAGCGCGCTGGCCCGCGCCGCCGCGGATCGCCAGCGCGTCTCCCGCCGGATGCCGTCGAAGATCGCCCAGCGGATCTTCCGCTTGGCGTACGCCTCGAACGACGATCGACCTGGATCGTACGTCCGCACCACCTCGAGCAGCGCCGGGTGCCCGAGCGCGACGAGGTCCTCGACCGGGATGCGGCGGCCCAGGCGGCGCGCGACGCGCTTCGCGACCAGCTGGAGCAGAGCGAGCCCCTCGGCGAGCAGCCGGTCTTCCGGAGTGCGCACCGCTAGCCCGCCTTGGCGCGCCCCGCTGCGCCGAGCACCCCGAACGCCCGCTCGCCGCTCTCGTCGACCTCGCGCGGGTGCGCGCGCCGGAGGAGGCGGATCGCCTCCTCGTCGTGCAGCAAGACCTCCGCGAGCTGCTCGCGCATCCACGCGACCTCGTGCGCCGGCAGGCGACCCACGTAAGGCGCCACGGCGGCGTCGACCTGAGCGGCGATCCAGGGGTCGTCGAGGAGCGAAGCGTCCATGCGGGGCCGCATTATATCCGCATCGCGCGCGCCGTCATCCGGCGCACGCGACGCGGCGGCGTCACTTGGCCGCCGGCGGCGCGTTGAGGCAGGCCTCGAACGCCCTGACGCTCCGCGCGTCGAACGCGCACTTGAGCGACCTCGGATCCACGTGCTTGCCGACGTTCTGCTCGCACGACTGCGCGTACTGCTCCCCGAGGGTGGCCGCGACGGCGTCGATCCGCTTCTCGGTCTCGCCCCGCTGCTCCGGCGTCAGCTTGGCGCTCAGCGCCGCGACCTGCTCCGAGCGCGTGAGCACCGTGAGCTGCTTGCCGAGCTCGACGCAGTCGCCGTGCATGAGCGCGTAGTCGTCGGGCACCGAGTCGTCGCGCCGCGGCGCCGCCGGCGCGGCGGACGGCGTCGCCGGAGCGGGCTCCGCCTCCTGCGCCTCGGCGCCCAGGGCGGCCTCGGGCGCGGGCTCGGCGGCCTTCGCGGGCTCCTCCAGCCGCGCGGGCTCGGGCTGCTCGGCCGGAGGTGGCGGAGCCCCGCCGCACGCGAGCAAAGACATCGTCAGCGGACCCGTGATCAAGAAAAGAGCTCTCCCCATGCGATCAGGGTTGATCGGTTCGCGCCGTGCGTCCACGTCGCGCCGGGCGTGCTCGGCGCTGTTACGCCTGTAACGCAACTTCATCGGTCGAGCGGTCCGCCTTGCCTCGAGGGTGCACGACCCGCCTTGGCAGACTCCGTGCAGGGCGCACCGTGGCGACTGGCCGGGCTTGCCGGTGACGTCGCCTGTCCGCGCGGAGGCGCGCCATGCGGTCGCTCTGGATTGTTCTCGTCCTGGTGCTCGGCTCGGCGCTGCTCCTTCAGGTGGTGGTGGCGTCCGACAGCCGCATCCCGTACGCGCGGTTCCGCTCGCTCGCGGAGAGCGGAGAGCTCGCCGAGGTCGAGATCCGGGACGGCGTGTACATCGGGCGAGCGGCGCCCGGCCTCAGCGCGACAGCGCCGCGGAGCTACCGCACGGGGCGCATCGAGCAGACCGAGAAGGATCTGCTCGCCGCCCTCGACCGGCGCGGAATCCCGTACACGCGCGCCGCGGACGAGCGAGGGCTGCTGCCGTACCTCTGGCTGGCGCTGCCCCTCACGGCGCTGGTCGCGATGGTCCACCTCGCGTCGCGCCGGTCGGCGGCGGCGGGGAACGTCTCGGGCGCCGCGACCGCCTTCGGCAAGAACAAGGCGCGGCTCTACGAGGAGCGCGGGTCGACGGCGACGTTCCGCGACGTCGCGGGCAGCGCCGAGGCGAAGGCCGAGCTCGGCGAGATCGTCGACTTCCTCAAGGCGCCCGAGCGCTACGAGAAGCTCGGCGGCCGGATGCCCAGGGGGGTGCTCCTCGTGGGGCCGCCCGGCACGGGCAAGACGCTGCTGGCCCGGGCGATCGCGGGAGAGGCGAGCGTCCCCTTCTTCAGCGCGTGCGGGTCGGAGTTCGTGGAGATGTTCGTCGGCGTGGGCGCCGCGCGCGTGCGCGATCTCTTCTCGCAGGCGCGCGAGAAGGGGACCTGCCTCGTGTTCATCGACGAGCTCGACGCGGTCGGCAAGGCGCGCGGCATCGGCGGCTCGGTCGGCGGCCACGACGAGCGCGAGCAGACGCTCAACCAGCTCCTGACCGAGATGGACGGGTTCGACGCGCGCGCGGCCATCGTCGTGATCGCCGCGACGAACCGCCCCGAGATCCTCGATCCGGCGCTCCTCCGGGCGGGGCGGTTCGATCGCCGGGTGCACGTCGATCGGCCGGATCTCGCCGAGCGGCGCGAGATCCTCGCGGTGCACGGGAGGAAGGTGACGCTCGACGCGGACGTGGATCTCGACGCCGTGGCCGCGCAGACCGCGGGGCTCGTCGGGGCCGACCTCGCGAACATCGTCAACGAGGCGGCGCTGCTCGCGGCGCGGCGCAGGGCCACCGCGGTGGGGCAGATCGACCTGGAGGCCGCGATCGAGCGCGGGCTCGCGGGGCTCGAGCGGCGGGGCCGGCGGCTCGGCGCGCGCGAGAGGCTCGTGGTCGCCTACCACGAGGTGGGGCACGCGCTGACGGCGACGCTGCTGCCGACGCAGGACCCGGTGCGCAAGGTGTCCATCGTGCCGCGCGGGCCAGGGGCGCTCGGGTACACGATGCAGCTGCCGCGGGAGGACCGTTACCTGTGGAGCCGGCAGGAGATCCTCGACCGGCTGGTCGTGCTGCTCGGCGGGCGCGCCGCCGAGGCGGAGGCCGTCGGGGACCTGTCGACCGGCGCGCAGGACGACCTGCTCAACGCGACGGAGCTGGCGCGCCGCATGGTGCGCGAGCTCGGCATGGGCCAGGGGGTCGGGCTCTCGGCGCTGGAGCCGCGCCGGCCGCTGTCGTTCCTCGGCGAGCCGCGGGGCGCGCCCCCGTCCGGGGCGGGGCGGGAGTGCAGCGACGCGACCGCGCGCGAAATCGACGCGGAGGTCGCGCGGATCCTCTCGGACGCGGAGGCGCGGGCGCGCGCGCTGATCCACGGGCGCCGCGCGACGCTCGAGCGCATCGCCGCGAGGCTCTACGAGGTCGAGACCCTGAGCGGCGACGAGCTCAGGGCGATGATGGCGCGAGGCGACGCGTGACCCGGGCGCTCAGTCGACGCTCCGCAGGGCGCGGGACAGATCGAAGCCCTCGGCGTCGTGGTGATAGACGACGCGGAGCACGCGGCCGCGGACGAGCTCCCGCGGCACCGCGCCCATCGCCCGGCTGTCGAGCGACGCGGCGCGGTTGTCGCCCATCACGAAGAGGTGGCCCGGCGGCACGACGACCGGCCCGAACGCCTCGAGATCGGGCTCGCCCGCGGCGTGCGTGACCGGGCCGAGGTGCTCGACCCGCGTGCCGTCCCCGAGCTCCTCGATCGCCTGCGCCGCGCCGTCGACGTACAGCACGCCTCGCCGGAGCATCACCGATTGCCCGGGGAGCGCGATCACGCGCTTGACGAGGAGGGTCGAGCCGCCGCGCGGATCCGCGAAGAGCACCACGTCGCCGGCGCTCGGCCCGCTGCGCTCGAACACGTAGCCGTCCGTGAGCGGGACGCGGAGCCCGTAGGCGACCTTGTCGACGAGGATGCGATCGCCGGGGGCGATCGTCGGCCACATCGAGCCGGTGGGCACGTGGTACTGGTCCGCGAGCGTCGAGCGGCCCAGCGTGAGGACCGCGAGGACCGCGAGGACCTTGAGGAGGCTGCGACCGAGCGGCGCGACGGTCCGGTAGGCGCGCCGCGCGAACGCGCGATCGGATCGGGGCATGAACAGGCCGGCCTTGGCGGGCTCGAGGCACGCTGTCGCCGCCTCCGCCGCCGGCCCGGGGGAGCTCTGCTCGCTCATCGCTGGCGGGGCTAGCATCCGCGCTGGAGACAGGCCAGCTTCGCTGCATGCACGGCTGTACTTCGTCGACTGCATCATTCTCCCAAGCTCTGGGCCGCCTCACACTCTGCGGATCAATGTCGCTTCATCCGGTATCGACAGGCGCCGCCATGCACCTCGCCGGCTACCGCGCGCTGGGGCTCGATTTTACCTATATCCCTTTTGCGGTGACCGATGTTGAGGGAGCGACGCGCGGGATGCGGGCGCTCGGGATCCGCGGCCTCGGTGTGTCGATGCCCTACAAGCAGGCGGTAATTCCGTTGCTGGACGAGATCGACCCCATCGCCGCGCGCATCGGCGCGGTGAACACGATCGTCAACGAGGGCGGGCGACTCCGGGGGTACAACACCGACTGGATCGGCGCGGCGCGGGCGCTGGAGGAGGCGACGCAGCTCGGGGGCGCGCGGGTGCTGCTCCTCGGCGCGGGGGGCGCGGCGCGCGCGGTCGCGTTCGGGCTCGCGGAGCGCGGCGCCCGCGTCACGATCGCGAACCGGGATCTCGAGAAGGCGCGGCAGCTCGCGGCGGCGGTCGGCGGGACGGCGGTGCCCCTCGACGGGGGGGCGCTCACGCGCGACCACGACGTCCTCGTCAACGCGACCTCGCGCGGCATGGCCGAGGTCGACCCGCGGAGCCCCGTCCCGGAGGAGGCGTTGCGGGAGGGTCTCCTGGTGATGGATATCGTGTACAAGCCGATGATCACGGAGCTCGTGGAGGCGGCGCGGCGGCGCGGGGCCACCGCCGTTCACGGCGGGAGGATGCTCCTTCACCAGGCGGCGGAGCAGTTCCGGCTGTACACCGGGCGCGAGCCGCCGCTCGACGCCATGGACGAAGCGCTCCGCGCTCAGCTCGGCTGACGCGCGCCGCCGCGCGGGGCCGGCTCGCGCCGTCCGCGCGCCGGCGAGGACGGGCGGCGCGCGGCGAGCTCTGTTGTACGCCCCGCGCGCGGCATCCGTAGCAATGGCCAAGCGCGAGCGCCACGCGTAGGCTTCTCCCGATGATCTCGTTTGAAATACGCGCAGCCGTGACCGGCGACGAGGAGCAGCTCCTCTATGTCGCGCGCCACCTGAACTCGGTCAACCTGCCGAACAACCGTGACGCAATCCACGAGATCGTCGCCGAGAGCCACCGGAGCTTCAGCGGGGCCATCCAGGACCCCCGCCTGCGCCAATACGTCTTCGTGCTCGTCGACCTGACGAAGGGCGACAAGGGCATGATCGTCGGCACCTCGATGATCATCGCGCAGCTCGGCCGGCGCGGCGTCCCGTACATCTATTTCGACGTGCTCGACGAGGAGAAGTACTCGGCCACGATCGACAAGCATTTCCATCATACCGTGCTGCGCATCGGCTACTCGTACAATGGACCGACGGAGATCGGCGGACTCGTGCTCATGCCGGACTACCGGCAGGGGCCCGAGCGGCTCGGCACGATGATCTCGTATGTTCGCTTCCTCTACATGGCCGCGCGGCCCGACCTGTTCCAGGAGGAGATCCTCGCGGAGCTGATGCCCCCGCTCGAGCCGGATGGGACAAGCCACCTCTGGGAGGCGCTGGGGCGCAAGTTCACCGACATGAGCTATGCCGAGGCAGACCTCCTCTCCAAGAAGAACAAGGAATTCATCAAGGGGCTGTTCCCCGAGGGGACCATCTACGCCTCGCTGCTGCCCGAGGACGCCCAGCGCGTGATCGGGAAGGTCGGGTCGCAGACCCGGGGCGTGGAGAAGCTCCTGCGCCGCATCGGCTTCCGCTACGCCCACAGGGTCGATCCGTTCGACGGCGGACCGCACTTCACCGCCCGCATGGACGAGATCTCCCTCGTGAGCGACACCCGCCGGGCCAAGGCAGGCCGCCCGTTCGCGCCGAGCCCGTCGGACCCGAAGGGCATCGTCGCGCTCGAGCGCCCCGACGCCCCCTATTTCCGCGCGGTCGCCGCGCACTTCCGCGACGAGGGAGAGCGCGGCCTGGCGATCGCCGAGGACGCCTGGCACCACCTCGCGCTGGAGCCCCGCGCGCCCATCTGCGTCCTGCCCATGCCGTGAGCGACGCCGCCGCGCGCTCCGACCGGAACGCGCAGACCGAGCGGACCGGGCCGCCTTGCATTTCGATGATTCTGTTGCTACAGAATTAACAGAAGCTTTCACGAGGGGCTCGGAGGACCATGACCCTGGGATTGGACTTCGATTTCAGGCGCTGGCCCGCGCTGGAGCGGCTGGAGCGGAAGGAGCGCTGGCCCGGGGCGGCGCAGCGGGCGGAGGGCGGCGCGGAGAGCGCGCCCGCGACAGGGGGACGGCCTGGCGCGGAGCCGGCGCTCTCGGAGCGGGAGCTGCGCATCGCCGCCGCGCTCGCCGAGGCGGCGATGCCGCCCGGCCGCTTCCTCGAGGGCGCCGGCGCGGCGACCGCCGCCCGCCTCGCGGCCTTTCTGTCGACGATCCCGCCGCACCTGGCGCAGGGGCTGCGCGCGGCGCTGTGGGCGATCGAGCTCGCGCCGGTGGCGACGCGGCTCAGGCCGCTGTCGGCGCTGCCGCTCGAGGAGCGGATGGAGGTGCTCCGCGGCTTCGAGCAGAGCCGGGCGCTGGCGCTGCGCTCGCTGCTCCGCGCCGTGCTCACGCCGCTCCGGTTCCTCCACTACGACCGGCCCGAGATGTTCGAGCACGTGGGCTGCCGCTACGAGCTGCCCACGGTGCGCGACGAGAGCCCCCGCTGGCTGTCGCAGGTGACGAACGGGCGCGAGGTCGAGGAGGACCTGGAGCTCGAGTGCGAGGTGCTCGTGATCGGCACCGGGGCCGGCGGCGCGGCCGCCGCCTACGAGCTCGCGTCGCGGGGGCACGCGGTCCTGATGCTCGAGGAGGGCGACTACCACCGCCGCTCGAGCTTCACCGGCCGGCCGGCGCGCGCGTACCGGGAGATGTACCGCGACCACGGGCTCGACATGGCGATCGGCAACGTGGGGATCCCGGTGTTCGCGGGGCGCGCCGTCGGAGGGAGCACCGTGATCAACTCCGGGACCTGCTACCGGGCGCCGGAGAGCACCTTCGCGTCGTGGCGGGACGGCATGGGGCTGCCCGCGGAGCTCTCGTCCGAAGGGCTCGCGCCCTACTACGAGCGCGTCGAGCGGATGCTCCAGGTCGCCCCGGCCGATCCGCTGCACCTCGGGGCGATCGGGCCGATCATCCGGCGCGGCGCGGAGCGGCTCGGCCTGCAGCACGGGCCGCTCCAGCGCAACGCGCCGGACTGCGACGGACAGGGGATCTGCTGCTTCGGCTGCCCGACCGGGGCCAAGCGCTCGACCGACGTGAGCTACGTGCCCGAGGCGCTGAAGCGGGGCGCGCAGCTCATCACGGCGGCGCGCGTGAGGACGATCGACGTCGTGGCGGGCCGCGCGCGCGGGGCGACGGCCGTGCTCGGCGGCGACACGAGGGCCGGCGGAGGCGGCGGCGCGAGGCGGCGGCGGCCGCGGCTCGTGGTCAAGGCAGAGGCCGTCGTGGTGGCCGGCGGCGCGCTGATGACGCCGCTCTTGCTGCGCCGGAGCGGGGCGTGCCTCTCGAGCGGCATGCTGGGGAAGAACCTGTCGATCCACCCGGCGTCGAAGGTGATGGCGCTCTTCGACGAGCGGGTCGACCAGTGGCGAGGCATCCCGCAGGGCTACCAGATCGACCACTTCGCCGACGAAGGGCTGATGTTCGAGGGCGGCTCGCTCCCGTTCGACGTCGCCGCGCTGGCCGTGCCGTGGACGGGGCGGCGCTACACCGAGCTCATGGAGCGGTACCCGCACCTCGCGACGTTCGGGTTCATGATCAAGGACACGAGCCGCGGCGAGGTGCGGCCCGGGCTCGGCGGCACGCCGCTCGTGCTCTACACGATGAACCCGGAGGACGTCGCGAGGATGCAGCGCGGGATCGAGCTGCTCTGCGAGGTGTTCCTGGCCGCGGGGGCGCGGCGCGTGCTGCCGCTCGTCGCCGGCTGCGACGAGGTGAACGGCCCGGAGGACCTCGCGCGGCTCAAGGGGCGGCAGATCAAGGCCGGCGACATCGACGTGGCCGCGTTCCACCCGCTCGGGACGTGCCGCATCGGCGTCGATCCGCGGTCGTCGTGCCTCGGGCCGGACCACCAGGCGCACGACGTCGCCGGGCTCTACGTGTGCGACGGGAGCGCGATCCCCTCGTCGCTCGGCGTGAACCCGCAGATGACCATCATGGCCATGTCGCTGCGCGCGGCCGAGCTCCTGAGCGAGCGGCTATCCGGCTGAGCCGCCGCGGTACCCGGCGGCTGCGGCGCGCTCGCTGCCGATGCGGTCGCTCTCGATGGCCCCGTCGCGCATCGTCACCACGCGCGGCATCGACTCGGCGAAGCTGAGGTTGTGCGTCACCACGACGACCGTGGTGCCGTGCTTGCGGTTCATCTCGAAGAACAGCTGGTGGATCGAGTCGCTCGTCGCGGTGTCTAGGTTGCCGGTCGGCTCGTCGGCGAGGAGCAGCTTCGGCGACAGGACGAGCGCGCGCGCCAGGGCCACCCGCTGCTGCTCGCCGCCCGACAGCTCGCCCGGCCGGTGCGTCGCGCGCGCGGCGAGCCCGACCTCGGCGAGCAGCGCGCGCGCGAGCGGCTCCATCTCGCGGCGGGTCTTCCCCTGGATGAGGCCCGGCATCATCACGTTCTCGACCGCGTTGAACTCGGGGAGCAGGTGGTGGAACTGAAAGACGAAGCCGATCATCCGGTTCCGGATCGCCGCGAGCCGCGAGCTCGGCATGCCGGTGAGCTCGTCGCTGCCGAGTCGGATGCGGCCGCTCGTCGGGAGGTCCAGGGTGCCGATGCAGTGGAGGAACGTGCTCTTGCCGGCCCCGGAGGGGCCCACGAACGCCACGACCTCGCCCTGGTTGATCACGATATCGATGCCGCAGAGCACGTGGAGCTCGCGCCCCATGTGAACGAACGTCTTGCGGAGATCTTCGACGACGACGAGCGGAGTGGACATGGAGGGGTTTACTCGTAACGGAGCCCGTCGACCGGAGAGAGCTTCGAGGCGGCGCGGGCCGGGTAGAGGGTGGCGATCGTGCAGATGAGCAGCGCCGCCACGGCGACTATCGCATAGTCGGAGCCGTTCACGTTCACGGGCAGCCGGTCGATGTAATAGACGTCCGGATCGAGCCGGACGCCAAACCAGGACAGCCCCGTGCAGACCGCCAGCGCGGTGCCGACACCGTAGACGGTGCCGATGGCGCCGATGATGACGCCCTCGAGCATGAACACGCGCATCACCGCGCTGTCCGAGGCCCCGAGCGCCTTCAGGACGGCGATCTCCTTGCCCTTCTCCGTCACCATGAGGAGCAGCGTGCAGACGATGCAGAAGCTCGCGACCGCGATGGCGATGGACAGGATGATGAACGTCGCGATCTTCTCCAGCTTGAGCGCGCTGAAGAGGCTCTTGTTGCTCTCGACCCAGTCGCGGACGCGGAGCTGCGGGGGCGGCTTGCCGCCCTCCGGCGCCTCGTCGAGCGCGGCGCTCGCGGCGACCGCCGCCTCGACGGCCGGGCGGACGTCCTGCACCCGCTCGGGATCCGGGATCCGGATGTCGATGTGGGTGATCCTGTCCTCCAGGCCGAAGAACTTCTGCGCCTCGTCCAGCAAGACGTACGCGTGCGAGACGTCGTACTCGTACATGCCGCTGTAGAAGATCGCCGCGACGCGGAACCTGCGGGAGCGCGGCATCACGCCGGTGGGGCCGAGCTCGCCCACCGGCGAGAGGAGCGTCACCTCGTCCCCGACGAGCACGTGGAGCGACTTCGCGAGCTCGCGGCCGATGACGACGCCCGGGTACACGCGCGTCTGCCGCTTCAGGTACTCGCGCACCGACGGGTCGACGTCCGACGGCTGGCGGAAATCCGGCCCCTTGAAGTACGGCTCCCCGCCCGGGCCCCGGCCGATGATCTCCTCCGGCGGCAGGCTCGTCAGCTTCTCGGGATCGCGCAGGTAGTCGAAGCTGCCGACCTCGATGTTCTTCTTGAGATCGATGACCTGCCCGATCGTGTCCGGATCGATGCCGCGGACGATGGCGCCGGCGGTGTTCGAGGCGCTGGAGCCCATCGCCTCGCCGGCCGCGACCGGCGTCGCCGCGCCCCCGTAAGGCGCGAGCGCGACGCGCACCTTGGTGAGCTTGTCGTCCCAGTTGCCGAAGCCGCCGGGGCGGGTGGCGTCGACGACCATGTGCGCGTTGTTGCCGAGGATCTTGCGCTTCAGGTCGGCGCCGAAGCCGCCCATGATGCTCGTCACCGAGCACAGCGAGCACGAGCTGACGGCGACCCCGGCCATCGACAGGACCGAGATGACCGTGAGAAAGCCGCTCTTCGAGGCGCGTACGTGGCGCGCGCCCACGTGGGGCACGAAGCTCCGGCGCTCCAGCGCGTCGAGGGCGAGCGGCAGGAGCGCCGACAGCACGAAGAACAGGAAGACCGTGCTGGAGACGAGCGCGGCGAAGCGGATGATCTGATCGGTGGGGTTGTGCGCCGCGAACCGCCCGACGGGCATCCTGGCCGTGAGCGCCGCGGTGACGCCGAACGTCACGCCCACGAGCGCGCCCCACCACCAGCCGAGCGCGCGGTAGAGCCCCTTGCGGACCAGGCGGGTCCCGGCGATCGCGTAGCCCACGCCCGCGGCGATCAGGACCCCGGCGAGGAGCCACTTCAGCGTCGGATGGAACGGCAGGACCGCGAGCCAGACGACGGCCACCGCGAGCGCGGCCACGAGGCAGATCACGCCCAGCGCCCTGACGAACGCGCGGACCTTGGGCCCTCGCGCGCCGAACACCCGCCAGCCGAGGCCCGTCGCGGTCACGAGCAGCAAGCCGACGCCCGCCCCGGCCAGCGCGCCGAGGGCGCCGCCGATCATCTCGGGGTTGCTGGCGACGACCACGCCGACGAGCCCGAGGGCCTTCGCTCCCCCGCCGGCCGTGAGGAGCGCGAGCGCGAGCAGGCCGCCGCCCGCGAGCGCGAGCACGAGCCCGACGCGCGCGACGACGGGGCGCCGCGGCTCCAGCTCGCCCTTCTTGTCGAAGCGGGTGTAACCGCGCCAGGCGAGCAGGAGGACACCCAGCGCGACGGCGCCGAGCAGCGCGGCCTGCAGCGGTCGGGAGAGCTCGATCACGCGTCGGTCTCGGGGCGGAGGAGGGGGAACAGGATGACGTCGCGGATCGATGTCGCGCCGGTGAGGAGCATCGTCAGGCGATCGATCCCCATGCCGAAGCCCGCCGTCGGCGGTAGGCCGTGCTCCAAGGCGCGGACGTAGTCGGCGTCGTAATCCATCGCCTCCTCCTCGCCCCGCGACTTCTTGGCGACCTGCGCGCGGAACCGCGCGTCCTGGTCCTCGGGGTCGTTGAGCTCGCTGAAGGCGTTGCAGAGCTCGCGGCCCTCGATGAAGAGCTCGAAGCGGTCGACCAGCGAGGGATCGCTGTCCTTCTTGCGCGCGAGCGGGGAGACCTCGAAGGGATAGTCGATGATGAAGACGGGGACGCTCTTGTCGCCCGCCTCGGTGCGGTAGTCCTTCGTGAGGAACGGCTCGACCACGTACTCGTAGGCGCAGAAGACGAGCTCGCCGGGCGACTCGCACTTCTTCGCGCCCGCGCGGAAGTTCGTCCAGTCGATCTCGCGCCCGCTCGCCTTGGCGGCCTTCGCCCACTCCTTGATCGGCGCGTCGTCCGCGGCGACGCGCTGCGGGACGTCGGCGGGGAGCCCCGCCTTGGCCAGGGCGCGGGCGAGCCCCTCGGCCATGGGGACGCGCGCGAAGCGCTCGAGCGAGAACGCGCGCTGCGAGGCCCAGGCCGCGTGCTCGGCCGGGAGGCGCTCGGCGAGGCGGGCGTCGACGTGGCGGAGCATCGCCTCGGTCGCGTCCATCAGGGTCTCGTACGTCGCGTACGCCTGGTAGTACTCGAGCATCGTGAACTCGGGGTTGTGCCGCGTCGACAGCCCCTCGTTCCGGTAGCAGCGCGCGATCTCGTAGACGCGCTCGAAGCCGCCGACCACGAGCCGCTTCAGGAAGAGCTCGGGCGCGATGCGCATGAAGAGCTCGAGATCGAGCGCGTTGTGGTGGGTCTTGAACGGCTTCGCGGCCGCGCCGCCGACGAGCGTGTGCATCGTCGGGGTCTCGACCTCGAGGAAGCCCCGCGCGTCGAGGAACTCGCGCAGCGCGGCGACGATCGCGCTGCGGGCGCGGAAGACCCCCGCCACGTGCGGGTTGGCCACGAGGTCGACGTACCGCATGCGGTAGCGCGACTCGACGTCCTTGAAGCTCGTCTTGGTCGGCAGCGGGCGGTAGGCCTTCGTGAGCAGCCGGAGGCGCTCCGCGCGGATCGAGAGCTCCCCCTTCTGCGTGGCCATCGCGACGCCGTGGGCCTCGACGAAATCGCCGAGATCGATGTCCTCCAGCCGCTCGAAATCGGCGAGGCTCCCCTGCTCGCAGTAGAGCTGGAGCTCGCCGGTGCGGTCGCGCAGCCGCACGAAGGTGACGCCGCCGAACGAGCGCACGAAGAGGACCCGGCCCGCGACGCGGAACGGGGTCGGCTCGACGCGCGCCGGGTCGTAGCGATCCACCGTCGGCGCGGCGGGCCGGTCCGGCGCCGCGCCCTCCGGCCGGGGCTCGGCCGCGGCCCGCGCCCCGTCGAAGCGGGCGCGGACGGCGGCGAGCTCGGTGAGCGGCTCGCCCGTCGTGACGTCGTTGGCGAACGGGTTCTCCCCGCGGGCGCGGAGGCGGGCCGCCTTCGCCTTGCGGGTGGCGATCAGCGTCTCCTCGGCGCGCGCGGCCTCGGCGGCCTCCTTCGCTAGCCGCTCGCTCTTCTTGTCGTTCGGTCGGTCTTTTTGCTGGCTCACGGAGCGTCGTCCTCCGCGACCGAGCCGCCCTTCCTGAGCGAGCCGCCGGCCGCGGCGAGCAGATAGGCCTCGATGAAGCCCTCGAGATCGCCGTCGAGGACGGCGTCCACGTCGGTGGCCTCGGTGGAGGTGCGGACGTCCTTGACGAGCCGGTAGGGCGCGAGGACGTAATTCCTGATCTGGCTGCCGAAGTTGATGGCGCTCTTCGCGGCGTTGTAGGCCTGGACCTCGGCCTCCCGCTTCTGGAGCTCCATCTCGTACAGCTTCGCCTTGAGGACCTTCATCGCCATCGCGCGGTTCTGGTGCTGGCTGCGCTCGGCGCGGCAGACGATGTTGAGGCCGGTCGGGAGGTGGCGCAGGCGAACGGCGGTCTCCACCTTGTTCACGTTCTGCCCGCCCTTGCCGCCGGCGCGCATCGTCGTGATCTCGATGTCCTTCTCGTTGACCTGGATGCTGATCTCGTCGTCGCTGTCCGGGGTGATCTCGACGGCGGCGAACGCGGTCTGGCGCGTGTGATCCGCGTTGAACGGGCTCATCCGCACCAGGCGATGGACCCCGGCCTCGGAGCGCAGGTACCCGTAGGCGGCGTCGCCGGTCACCGTGAAGGTCACGGCGTCGATGCCGGCCTCGTCGCCGTCCTGGTAGTCGATGATCTCCGTCTTGTAGCCCCGGCGCTCGCAGAAGCGCAGGTACATGCGGAGGAGCATCGACGCCCAGTCCTTCGCGTCGGTGCCGCCGGCGCCCGGGTGGATGCTGACGATGGCGTTGCCGCGGTCGGCGGGGCCGGACAGCATGCGATCGAGCTCGGCCTTGCGCAGGCGCGCGGCGATGGCGTCGGCCTGCGCGTCGGCGTCGGCGATGACGCCCTCGTCGCCCTCGGCGGCGCCGAGCTCGAGGTACTCCGCGAGATCCTCGATCTCGCGGCCGAGCTTCTGCGCCATCTCGAGCTTCGCCTCGACCTGGGCGCGCTTGCGGAGGACGGCTTGGGCTTTTTCCTGATCGTTCCAGAACCCGGACGACAGCGTCGTCTGGGTCAGGTCCTGGAGCATCCGTTCGAGCTTAGGGACGTCAAAGATGCCCCCTTAGCGCCTCAAAGCGCCGTTTGATGTCCAGGACTTTCTCGCGGGTCTCGGAGAGCATGGCCGGGGATCTATTCGATCTGGGCGGCGATCGCCAGGAGAGACCGCCCCGCGCGCAGACGCAGAGGCCGCGGCGGCCCGCGCCGGGGGCGCTGGCGGCTCAAGCCGGGGTCGGCCTGGGGACAGATCGCTGGTAGGCCCGACGGATCGCGGGCCATGACGGCCGAGATCTCCTCGCTCGGCGCGAGCTCGCCACCACGTCTCGGATCGTCCTCAGGGAGATCGGGGGAGCCGCCGCCGGGCTGCTCAGCGCACCGTCGAGGTAACGGCCCAGGAGCTCGGTCAGCGCGACGGCGGTGATCGCGTTGGAGAAGAGACCGGCGACCGGGACGAGGCCGAGCGTGAAGTTGGCGAAGAGCCGCACAGCGGCTCCGCCCCAGATGATCTTGCTCACCTGAAGCCACGGAGCCCTGAGGAGCGGCACGCCCCGCGCTCGCGTCAGCGACGCGGAAAACCAGTAATGGATGGGAACCACGATCAGCTCGTCTGCGCCAGGAATGGGCTGTGTGACGAAGCTCGTCACCGCGGTGATCGCGGAATACTTGTTGGTCAGTCGGCGGATCTTCGGTTCCATCGACCGTATATACGGCGCGGCGTTGGCCACCGGGAGGCCGGACGAGCTCGCTGGGCCGAGGCCGCGACGCGCGAAGTCGAGGACGAACCGCGCTCGACCAGGGCGCAGCGCGGGAGTCGCCGCGATCCCGATCGCGGGCGTCGGCGCGCTTCGCGAGCGCGCGGCGAGGCGAGATCTCCCCGGAGCGACTCTGCAGATCGGCGGATCGATCCAGCGCGAGCCCCGGGGAGCCCGACCCCGCGCTCCGCTGGAACGGCGGCGTCTCCAGCGCCGGCGGCGCTACGGATCGAGCCCTTCCCTGCAGGCGACCCTGAGCTCGGCGAGCGCGGCGACGAGCGACTCCCGCTCGCCGCGCCACGCCGGCGACGCGTCCTCGGCGTCGCGCCGGCGGAGGTGCTCGCGGGCCTCGTCCCAGAGCGGGCGCGGCGGCTCCAGCGGGGGCACGCGCCGGCGCACGGCGTCCGTCAGGCGGAGCACGCGCTCGACGCGGGAGAGCGCCTCGCCGAGCGGCACCTCGCCCGCCTTACAGCGCCGGAGCAGGCCGCACTCGTAGCTGCTGCACACGGAGAAGCGCGTCTCGTAGACGGTGCACTTCCGGTCGCGGTGGCACGGGCACGGCAGCCTGAAGGCGTCGTGGTACTGGTTGCACGCGAGCGGCAGGCGCAGCTTCTCGGCGAGCGGGAGCTCGTGCTCCTCGAGCGGCGCGACGTCGAAGAGCAGCCCCGTGCAGCACAGGCCGCACGCGGTGCACAGGTCCGAGCCGCTCGGCCGCGCCTCGGGGGTCTCGCTCGCCGGGGGAGAGCTCACCCGCCTCGATTGGCACGCGCGCCGCCGCGCGTCGAGCCAATCGAGGCGAGCCGAGGCGAGCGCGGCTCAGCGCAGCGCCCCGTCCTCCGCGCCCTCGAGGACGATCTCGCGCAGGTGGTCGAGCCCGACCGAGCCAGAGCCGATCACCTTGGCGTGAAACGCCTTCAGATCGAAGGCCTCGCCCTGCCGGCGCCGCAGCTCCTCGCGCAGCTCCAGGACGACCCGCTCGCCGACCTTGTACGAGATCGCCTGCCCCGGCCAGCCGAGGTAGCGCGTCGCCTCGCTGTGCGCGTGATCCGGCGTGAGGAAGGCGCGGCGGTGGAGGTACTCGACCGCGGTCTCGTAGCTCCACGGCTCCCCGGCGTGGAGCGGGGCGTGCTGGGGGATCGGCAGGTCGAGGTGCATGCCGATGTCGAGGACGACGCGGTAGGCGCGCGTGAGCTTGCCCGCGAGCATCCCGAGCACGTAGTCGGGGCGCTCGAAGTAGCCGAGCTCGTACATCAGCTGCTCGGCGTAGAGCGCCCACCCCTCGGCGAAGCCGGAGCACGTCACCAGGAAGCGGTGGAGCCGGCTCAGCCGGTCCTCGAGGTGCACCTGGAGCGCGCACTGCAGGTGATGGCCGGGGAATCCCTCGTGGTACGCCGTGGTGATCTCCTCGTAGAGCGGGAACTGCTGCTTGTCGCCGGCGGCGTACCAGACGGTGCCGGGCCGCTTGAAGCCGTCGCTCGGGGGCATGTAGTACGCGCCGAGCGCGCCGCCCGGCGGCGCCAGCTTCACCTCGATGTGGCGGATGGGATCGGGGATGTCGAAATGCACGCCGTCGAGCTCGGCGAGCGCCTTCCGCTGGCGCTCGGACATGAGGCGGAGGAACTCGTCGGCGCCGCGCGCGCATCGGGCGGGATCGGTCATGAGCACCTCGATCACGTCCGGCAGCGACGCGCCGGGGAGGATCTCGCCGGCGAGGCGCGCCATCCGGGCCTCGATGTCGTGCACCTCGGACCACCCCCAGGCGTAGGTCTCGATCGGATCGATGGTCGCGCCGAGGAAGCGGCGCGCCATGCGCAGGTAACGCTCCTCGCCCACGGCGTCCGCGGCGCGCGCGCTCGGCAGGTACGTCTGCTCCAGGAAATCGGCGAACGCGCCGAACGCGGCGCGCGCCCGCCCGACGCCGGCGGCGAGGCGCGCGCGGCCGGCGTCCGTGGCGCAGCCGGACGCCTCGTAGGCGGCGGGCAGCGTGAGGAAGAACGACGCCTCGCCGACCTGGTAGCGCGCCTGCTCGATGACGGCGCGCACCTGGCGGCGCGCGACGACCTGGCCTGTTCGGCGCCCCTCCTCCAGCGACGCCCGGTAGCTGTCGAAGGCCCGCGGGAGCCCCTCCAGGCGCGACGCGATGGCGTCCCAGCCGGCCGCGCTGCGCACGTCCATGAGGTCGAAGACCACCCGGAGGTGCTGGAACGCCGATTCGATGTTGTTGAGGTCGCGCAGGTGCTCGCCGTGACGGAAATCGTCGAGCCGCTCGTCCAGGTGATCGGCCATCACACGGCGTGCGAGGCGGCCCCACCGCGCCTCCGGCCCGCGCCCAGAGGGCGGCAGCGCCCGGAGCCTCTCCTGGAAGGACGCGACGGTGGAGGCCCAGGACGCGGCGCCGCTCGGGCTCCAGTCGTTCCAGGCGCCGTCGTCGCACGGGATGCCCGCCAGGGTGGCGTGGGCAGGACATTGTGCGGCGAAGGTTTCGACGAACTCGTCGCTGAGGGCGAAGATCGGATCGCGCGCGTCGTGGTGTTGGCTCACCGCGACAGCATAGGCGGCCGCGCCCGGATTTTCTTCGTGCACGCGAGACGGCCCGTCGGGTCTTCGTTACGCTTGTGGAGAGAGGCCGCTCACGGGGCGGCCCCGGGGAGCGACATGAACCATCGCAGCCTGAAAGGCGAGCTCCACGACGACGACCGGCGCCCGAGCGCCGCCCTTCCCTCGCGTTCCCGGCCGCCGCGGCGGCCCCTCCGGCCGCGCCTCTCCGGGCTGCTCGCCGCGGCGGCGCTCGCGGCGCTCGGCTGCGCCGGCTCCGCAGGCCACCCGGCGAGCTCGGCGCCCCCGCCCGCCGCGATGACGCCGGCCCAGATCGCGGCGCGCGCCACGCCGGCGGTCGTCACGATCCGCGGCGACGGCTCGCTGGGGGCGGGCTTCCTCGTCCGCGAGGACGGCTGGATCGCGACGAACTTCCACGTCATCGCCGGGATGCCGGATCTCAAGGTCGTCCTCTGGGACCAGAGCGAGCACCCCGTGCTCGAGGTGCTCGCGTTCGACGAGGACCGGGATCTCGCGATCGTCCGGATCCACGCGCCGCGGAAGCTCCCGCTGCTGCCCCTGGGCGACAGCCGCGCGGTGCGCCCGGGCGATCCCGTGGTCGCGATCGGGCATCCGCTCGGCCTCGCCGACACCGTGTCGAACGGCCTCGTGAGCGCGGTCCGCGTGGTCGATCCCGCGCTGACGCTGCTGCAGATCTCCGCGCCGATCGCGCCGGGCTCCTCGGGCGGGCCGCTGTTCAACGAGCGCGGCGAGGTGATCGGCGTCGCCGCCGCGGTGGCGACGCAGGGGCAGAACCTCAACTTCGGCGTGCCCGCCGACTACCTCAAGCGGCTGCTCGTGCGCCCCGACCCGGTGCCGCTCTCGACCTTCGCGGCCGAGACGGCCGACGAGGAGCAGGCGCTGCCGGCGGTCAAGCGCTCGGTGCCCCACCACGCGCTCGCGATCCTCCGCGGCTGCACCGAGGGGGATCTCCTCGTCTTGGCGCGGACGATGGACGGCGCCATCGAGGTCGGCTCGCCCCTCTACAACCAGGGGGATTTCGCGTCCTGCTATCACATCTACGAGGGCGCCTCGCTCGACATGGAGCGCCGGCTCGGCCCCTCGTGCCGGGGCCCGAGGCAGGCGCTCGCCGAGGGCCGCCGCAAGGCCGCCGGCCTCGACGACAACGCCGCGCAGGCCTGGGCGATGCGCGACGCGTTCGACGGTCTCCTGGATGTGATCCTGCGCAAGGTGCACGGCGACACGCAGTGACCGGCGCGTCGCGGCGAGCGCGGCGCGCTCGACCGGCGCCGCGTCGCGGCGGCGCGGGGGGCCGGGCGCGGCGCGCCGCGGCCCCCGAGCGCCGCCAGGCAGCGCGGCTAGTCGAGGTGCGCCCCCGCCGGCCGGCCGCCCTCGTGCGCGATGGCGGCGCGCGCCGCGGCGCCGTGGTGGCCCGCCGCGACGACCCCGTCGCCCGCCGGAGCGACGCCGCCCTCCCCCGCCCCGCGAGGCGCTCCCGTATCGTCGTCGCCCCGCATGAAGGGCAGGACCCGCTTCAGCCACGACGAGACGTCGTCGAAGAGCGAGTAGGCGACCGGGGTCGCGAGCAGCGTCAGGAGGAGCGCCATCGTCTGCCCGCCGATGATCACGAACCCGGTCGCGCGGTTGGTCCCCGAGCCCGCGCCGCTCGAGGCGACGAGCGGGATCATGCCGGCCACGAACGCGAGCGTGGTCATCAGGATGGGCCGGAGCCGGTCGCGGTTCGCCTCCAGGATCGCCTGCGCGCGCGGCAAGCCGTGCTCGCGCAGCTTGATGGTGTGATCGATCTGGAGGATCGAGTTCTTCTTCACGACGCCGAACAGCACGACGATGCCGAGCAGCGAGAAGATGTTGAGCGACTGCCGGAAGATGATGACCGAGATGAACGCGAACGGCACCGTCAGCGGCAGCGACAGGAGGATCGTGATCGGGTGCAGCCACGACTCGAACTGCGCCGCGAGCACGAGGTACATGAAGACGAACGACAGGAGCAGCGCGACGAGGAAGCTCTTCATCATCTTGGCGAGCTCCTTCGACGCGCCGACGGGTCCTGCGGAGTAGCCGGGCGCCAGGTTCAGCTGCGCCACCGCCTTGTCGAGCTCCTGCACGACCGTCTGCTGCGAGTAGCCCGCCTCGAGGTTGGCCATCAGCATGACCTGCCGCTGGCGGTTGTACCGCTCGATGCGCGACGGGCCCGTCCCCTCGTTGAACGTGACCACGTTGTCGAGCGTGACCGCGCCGAGCTTGGTCGACGGCACCGTGATCTTCGCGAGGCCCTCCTTGTCGGAGCGGAAGCTCGGCAGCGCGCGCGCGCGCACCTCGTACTGCTCCCCGCCCTCGTTGTAGGTCGACACCTTGTACCCGCCGACCAGGAGGCGCAGGGTGCTGGCCACGTCGCCGACCTGGACGCCGAGATCGGCGGCCTTCTTGCGGTCGATCTCCACCCGGATCTCCGGCTTGCCGACGAGCAACGACGTGTCCGGATCCACGACGCCCGGCATCGCCTTGAGCTTCTGGAGCAGCGCGTCGGAGTACAGGCCGATCTTCTGGAGGTCGGGGCCCTGCACCTGGTACGCGATCTGCGCGCTCTGGCCGCCGGAGAACGCGGGCACGACGCCGATGCTCGCCCGGAGCTTCTCCGCGTCGAACCTCGGCTGGAGCTCGCGCCGGGCCCGGTCGATGAGGTCCTGCTGCGACAGCTCGCGCTCGCTCACGGGCTTGAGCTTCACGTAGATGTTGGCGAGGTTCGGCGTCTTCTGCGGATCGTCGCCGATCGTCGTCAGCGTGTAGCTCACGCCCGGGAGCTTCTCGATCTCCGAGGCGATCCGCGTGGCGATGACGCGCGTCCCGTCGAGGCTCACGCCCTCGGGCGCGCGCAGGGTGACCTGGAACTGCGACTCGTCCTCGACCGGGAGGAAGTTGAACTTCGCGAGACCCCCGAGGACCGGGATCGAGAACAGGGCCAGGACCGAGGCGAGCACGATCACCCAGCGGTGCGCCATCGACCAGCGGAGGAGCGACATGTAGCCGCGCTCGATCGGCCCGTAGAAGCGCGACTCCTTGGAGCTGTGGGAGCCGCCCTTGTCCGGCTTCTTCAGCCACCGCGCCGACAGCATCGGCGTCAGCGTGAAGCTCACGATCAGCGAGACCAGGATCGAGAACGCCATGGTGAGGCCGAACGAGTTCAGGAAGCGGCCGACGATGCCGCTCATGAACGCGACCGGGAGGAACACCGCGACCAGCGAGAGCGTCGTCGCGAGCACCGCGGGGCCGATCTCCCGCGTGCCCTGGAGCGCCGCCTCCCACGGGCTCGCGCCCTTCTCCTCGATCCAGCGGTAGCAGTTCTCGAGGACGACGATCGCGTCGTCGATCACGATGCCGACCGCCAGCGTCAGGGCGAGGAGCGTGATGCCGTTGAGCGTGAAGCCCGCCACCCTCATCAGGGCGAACGTGGAGATGATGCTCGTCGGGATCGCGATCGCGGAGATGACCGTGCTGCGCGCGTTCGCGAGGAAGAGCGCGACGATGATCGCGGCGAGCAGCGCGCCGAGCACGAGGTGCTCCTTGACGGCGTTGACCGAGTTCTTGATGAACTCCGACTGATCGCGGGCGATGACGATCTGGTAGCCCGGGGGGAGGCGCTTCTCGACGTCGCTGATCCGCGCCTTCAGGCCGTCGATGACCTCGACGGTGTTCGTCCCGCTCTGCTTGCGGATGCTGAGGAGCACGGCGGGGTCGAGCCCGCGGAAGCCGGCGGACTCCGGCTCCGCCATGCCGTCCTGGACCTCGGCGACGTCGCCGAGCCGGACGGAGTAGCCGTCGCGGTTGGCGAGCACGATGTCCGCCATCTGCTCGACCGACTGCACGCGGCCGCGCGTCCGCAGGGTGAGCGCCCTGCCCCCTTGCTCGATGCGGCCGGCGGGGATCTCGACGTTCTGGCTCGCCAGCGCCTGGGCCACCACGCCGCCCGTCAGCGCGTACTTCTCGAGCTTCTCCGGATCGATCCAGATGTTGATCTGGCGGCTGCGGCCGCCGATGACCAGCACCTGGCCGACGCCGGCGAGCGACTCCAGCTCGCGCCGCAGCGTCTTGTCGGCGAACTCGGTCACCTCGCGGACGCTCGCCTTCGGCGACGAGACGGCGAGCGTGAGGATCGGGGCCGCGTCCGGATCCAGCTTGCCCACGATCGGCGGATCGATGCCCTCGGGGAGCTCCGCGAGGATGCCCTCGACCTTGTCGCGCACCTCCTGCGCGGCCACGTCGACGTCCTTCTCGAGCTGGAAGGAGATCATGACCTGGCTGAGCCCCTCGACCGACGCGGAGCGCAGCTCGTCGATGCCGCTGATCGTGTTGACCGCCGACTCGATCTTGTCGGAGATCTCCGTCTCCACCTCCTCGGGCGCCGCGCCGGGGAGGACCGTCGTCACGACGATGAACGGGAACTCGACCTTGGGGAACCGGTCCACGCCGAGGCCGAAGTACGAGAACGCCCCGAGCACCGTCAGGAGCAGGACGATCACCGACGCGAACACCGGCCTACGGATGCAGATTGCCGCGAGCCATTGCATGGTCGCTACCTTTCTTCAGTAATGAGACGCGCAGCGCGCTCGGCTCACTGCGCCGCCGCGATCTCGATGCCGTCCGCCAGCTCGCTCACCTTGTCGATCGCGACCTCTTCCCCATCGGCGACCGGGCCGATCACCTCGACGAGGCCGTCGACCTTGCGGCCGGTCTTGACCAGCCGCTCCGTCACGCGATCACCGGACCTCACGAACACGCGCGCGCTCGTCCCGGAGGTGCCGATCGCCGCCTCGGGCACGAGGAGCGCCGTTTTTGACTCGCCGGTCAGCGCCAGCTGACCTTGCGCGAAGAGGCCGGGCCGGAGCTTCCCGTCGCTGTTGTCGAACTCGGCCTCGACGGGCAGCGTGCGCGAGGAGGCCTTGAGGCTCGCGCCGATGCGCTTCACGACGCCCGGGAACGTGCGATCGGGGAAGGCGGCGACCGAGATGCGGACCGGCTTGCCGACCTCGATGCTCGCGATGTCCGCCTCGGGCACGTCGATGCGGAGCCGCAGCGGGTTGTCGCGGACCACGACCGCCACCACGCGGCCCGGGCTCGCGAACTCGCCGACGCTGATCCGCTTCTCGGCGACGGCGCCGTCGAACGGCGCCCGCACCGTCGTGTCGGCCACCGACTTCGAGGCGAGCCCCGCCTGCGCCTGCGCCGACGAGAGCGCGGCGACGGTCGCGCGGATGCCGTTGACCGCGGCCTCGTACTGCGCGGTCGCGTTCTGCGCCTGCGTGCGCGCCGCGTCCCACGTCGACTGGGCGACGGCGCCCTGATCGAAGAGCTGCTTCACGCGGTCGGCCTCGGCCTTCGCGAGCTCCATGCTCTGCTTCGCGGCCCGGACCTCCGGCACCTGGTCGGGATCGATGTCCTTCGGCGACGCGCCCTGCTGCAGCGCGAGCTTGGCCCGGGCCTGCGCCACGGCGGCGGAGGCCGCCTGCGACTGGAGCGCCAGGTTGCGCGCGTCGAGCACGACGAGCGCGTCGCCCTTCTTGACCCGGGAGCCCACGTCGACCTCGACGCTCACGACCGAGCCGGCGACCTGCGTCGCCACCTCGCTGGTCTCGTCGGCGACGAGCGTGCCGCTGATGTCGAGCGTCTGCGGGAGCGGGCGCGCGGCCACCTTCCCGAAGCGCACGGCGGGCTTCTCGCGAGGCGCGGCGGTGTCGCGCGCGGGCGCGGGCTTCGCCTCCGCTTCCGGGCGCTTGCAGGCGGTCAGCGTGGTCGCCGCGAGCGCGGCGACGAGCGCCGCGACGACGGCGGCGCGGGAGTGATTCGAGGCGGCGCTACGAGCGCCGAAAACCCGTCGAGCGATACGGCGCTCGGGTCCGCAAGGAGGATGTGTCATGGGGAGTCCGCCCGGTTCTTTGCCAGCGCCTGCCGGTGCGGTCCAGGAGCAAAGCTGGCGGGCACCACAGTAGGGTGCTGACCGGCCGGTCATCAAGGGGGTGTTCCGGCCAATGTCTCCGTCCTCCTCGCACTTTATGCCGCCATGGCCGAGGAAAACGTGCTGCGCGCCGCGCTCGGGGTTGCGCCGGTCGGCGCTCGGCAATGAAACGGAGCGGTGAATCGCCGGTCATCGTCCGGAAAGGGGGCGCCGGAGCGGTGAGCCGCCGCGCCAATGCGCCCTCCTCAGCGCCGCGCGCCGCGGCCGCCGTGGCATCCGCGGCGCAAGGGTGCTGCGCCTCGAGGCAGGCCGCCAGCGGTCGCGGCAAATTCCGCCATAGAGTATTTCAATAAAGGTGCATTCTAGTGTGTGTGTATTCGGGATGTTGAAAGCGGTTCAGCTCCTGATCTCCGGAGATGTCCGGGGACGGGGCAGCGCCGTTGAGACACCGCTCATCGCCACGGGTCGAAGGCGTCCTGGAGCGCAGGGCCCGAGAGCTCGGCGAGGAACGGATCGAGCGCGCAGAGCGCGTCGAGCCAGGCGACGTCGGCGGAAGCGGCCGAGGGCTCCTGGGCGAGTCCCGCGAGCCGGCGGGCGCGCGCCGCGTGGGCCCGGCTGCGCGCCTCCGCGTAGGGGACCATGTCGCCGGCGGACATCATGAACGCCCAGTCGCTCGACTGGAGGAGGAGGAGCTCGCGGATCGCCTGGTCCAGCGCGCGACCGGGCAGGCCGCCCGCGCCGCGGCGGCGCGAGAGCGCGCCCAGCACCGCGCGCTCGGCGTGATGGGCGTGCCGCCACAGGCGCGCCGCGCTCGGGCCCGTCCAGTACGCGCCGAAGCCGCCTTCGCCCCACGTGGAGGCGGCGGGCGCGACGACCTCCGCGGGCGGGTGGCGCTCGAGGTAGGCGCCGAGCGCGATGGGGACGGCGCGATCCGAGGCGGCGAGGCCGCGCAGGGCGTGCTCGAGGAACTCGGGCCCCTCGAGCCAGAAGTGGCCGAAGAGCTCGGCGTCATAGGGGGCCACCAGGATGGGCGGGGCCGGCGCGCCGTGGAGCGACGCGAGCGCGGCCTCGCGGCGCGCCACGAACGCCGCGGCGTCGGCGCGCGCCTGCGCGGACGCGCGGGCCGGGTCGTACGGCGCCTTGTCGGGGCCGGGCCCGGTCACGCGGTGGAGCTTGAGGCCGGTCATGAGCCGGGCGCCGCCGGGGCCGATCTCCCCGTCGAGTTCGCGCTCGGGCAGGTCGAGCCCGACGTCGCGGTAGAACTCGCGGTAGACCGGGTGGCCCGGGTAGCCGGCGTCGCGCGACCAGACCTCGCGCGCGCTGTCGCGATCGCGCCCGAAGCACGCGACGCCGGCCGGCGAGCGCACGGGGACCGACGCGCCGGCGGACGGCGCTGGCGCGGCGAGCGCGAGGGCGTGCGCGTCGAGCACGGTGAAGCGGACGCCGGCCGCGGCGAGATCGGCGTCGATGCCGGGCGCGTAAGCGCACTCGGGCAGCCAGAAGCCGCGCGGCTCGGGCGCGCCCGTGAGGGCCGCGAAGGCGCGGCGGCCGAGCCGGATCTGCGCCCGGATCGACGCCGGCGTGGGGAGCAGGCCGGGCAGGTACGCGTGCGTCGCGGCGGTGGTGAGGAGCTCGACGCGGCCCGCGGCGGCGTGGCGCAGGAGGGCGCCGGGGACGTCGCCGCCCAGCGCCGCCCAGGCGCTCGCCGCGCCGGCGAGCCGCGCGCGGTAGAACGCGGCGGCCGCCGCGAAGCCGCTGCCGGCGAAGCGGGCCTCGACCCGGGCGGCGAGCGCCGTAATCCGGCGGAGGTGATCCTCGAACCGGCGGAGGAGCAGCTCGTCGCGCAGCATCGCGAGGAGCGGCGGTGAGACGGAGAGGGTCAGCGGGGCGACGACGCGATCGGCGGCGAGGCGATCGAGGACCCCGAGCAACGGGAGGTAGCACTCCCAGAGCGCCTCGAAGAGCCAGCGCTCCTCCAGCGAGCGCGCGTGCTCGGGGTGGCGCACGTATGGCAGGTGGGCGTGGAGGACGAGGGCGACGTAGCCCGGCATGAGCGCTGGCCGGCGGGAGATCGCCGGCGGGAGATCGCCGGTGGGCGCGATGTCGCACGGGCGCGCCGGCGCGGGAAGCGTCGGAGCACCGGCGTCGGCCCGTGCGCCTCAGCCTTTCTTGAGCTCCATCCCGAGGTCCTCCCCCAGGCGCGCGGCCTCGCGCTCGTCTCCGGGCCACGGGACGCGCCGCTCGGCCCTCCGCAGCCGGGAGCCGTCGGGCTCGGCGAGGAGCGCCCGCAGCCAGAGCGCGCCGCCGTCCCGCACCGCGTAGGCGGCCACCGGCGTCCGGCAGCTGCCTTCCACGGCCGCCATCACGGCCCGCTCCGCCGTGACGCAGACGGTGGTCTCGCGGTCCGCGAGCGCCGAGAGGACGCCGCGCACGCCGGCGTCCTCGGCGCGGCACTCGATGCCGAGCGCCCCCTGGCCGATCGCCGGAAGCGACACCTCGGGCGACAGGACCTCGGTGGCGCGATCGGCGAGGCCGAGCCGCTTCAGGCCGGCGAGCGCCAGCACCACGGCGTCGAACGACCCGTCGAACACCTTGCGGAGGCGCGTGTCGACGTTGCCGCGGACCGGCTCGATCGCGAGATCCGGGCGCGCCTCGCGCAGCGCGACCGCCCGGCGGAGGCTCGAGGTGCCGACCCGGGCGCCCGCCGGCAGCTCCGCGAGCGGGGCGCCGCTCCGGGTGACGATGACGTCGCGAGGATCCTCCCGCGCGGGGATGCAGGCGAGGCACAGCGCCGGGGCGAGCTCGGCGGGGACGTCCTTGATCGAGTGGACCGCGAAATCGGCGCGCCGGTCGAGCAGCGCCTCCTCGAGCTCCTTGATGAACAGCCCCTTGCCGCCGATGTCCTGGAGCGAGCGATCCTGCGTCTTGTCGCCCGAGGTCACCACCTCGAGCTCGCGGAGGGAAAGATCGGGCACCGCCGCCTCGAGGGAACGGGCGAAGGCGCGGGACTGGGCGAGGGCGAGCGCCGAGCGGCGCGTGGCGAGGGTGAGCTCCATGGGGTCACGCTCCCTTTAACCCAGCTGCGCGCACGGCCGCGGCCGGATTCGCGACGGCCAGGACGCCGGCCTCGGCGGGCTGGGGGCGCGCGCTGGGCTGCCGGGCGTAGCGGCCGTCGTCGTCCGCGACCTGAGGGCGCGGGTCGACCTGCCGCGGCGAGGCGCCGCGCGCGCCGGAGGGCGGCGGCGCTGCCCCGCGGGCGGACCGCGGCGTGGGAGGGCCCTCCGCGGCGACGCGCAGCTCCCCCTCGGCGAGCGGGGCGGCGGCGCTGTCGGCCGGCGCGCCGTCGATGTCGAAGAGCTCGCGGAGCGAGTCGACGTGCTCGGCGACGCGGGGATCGGTGGCCATGGCGCGGAGGCGGGTGGTGGGCACGTGGAGCAGCTTGTTCGTGGCGGCGTCGACCATCAGCGCGAGCGCCTGGCGCTCGGCCGGGCCGAGGTGCCGGAGCTTGCCGGCGAGGCTGCGCTCGACCTCGGCCGCGAGGATGGAGCGCGTGCGGGCCCTGAGCCCCACGATCGTGGGCGTGAGGGCGCGCTCGAGCGTCCACGTCTCGAAGGCGTGCGCCTCGTCCGCGACGATCGCCTCGGCCCGCGCCGCCTCGGCGGCGCGCCCCTCGACCGACTGCGCCACGATCTGCGAGAGATCGTCGACGTCGTAGAGGTAGACGCTGTCGAGCTTGTTGACGGCGGGGTCGATGTCGCGCGGGACCGCGATGTCGATGAGGAACAGGCTCCGGCCCTTCCTGGCCTTGCGGGCCCGGCGGACGAGGTCGAGCGTGACCACGTAGCTCGGGCTCGAGGTCGACGAGATCACGATGTCGGCGTCGATGACGGCGCGCTCGAGCTCGGCCCAGGGGCGGGGCTCGCCGCCGACCTCGCGCGCGAGGGCGGCGGCGCGATCCAGGCTCCGGTTGACCACGACGAGGCGGGCGCCGGCGCGGACGAGGAGCTTCGAGGCGGCCTCGGCCATCTCGCCGGCGCCGATGAGCAGCGCCGTGTGCCCGGCGAGATCCGCGAAGATCTGGCGGGCGAGATCGATGGCGACGCTGGAGACCGAGACCTGGCCCGCGCCGATCGCCGTCTCGGTGCGCACGCGCTTGCCGACCTTGATCGCGCGGTGGGCCGCGCGGCCGAGCCGCGCGCCGAGGGTCTTCGCCCCGCGGGCGATCTCGATCGCCTCCTTCATCTGCCCGAGGATCTGCGGCTCGCCGACGACCATCGAGTCGAGCGACGCGGCGACGCGGAAGAGGTGGAGGACGGCATCGCCGCCGACGCGGCCGGCGAGGTGGCCGCGGACGCCGTCGCCGCCGAGGCCGACGAGGACCCCGACCGCGGCGCGCAGCGCCTCGTTGTCGGCCGCGAGCTCCTCGTCGGACGGCGGCGCGGCGCCGCCGGGGCGGGACAGCCCGGGCGCCTGCTGCCGCGGCGAGGCGTAGACCTCGACCCGGTTGCAGGTGGAGAGCACGAGCGCCTCCCCGATGGCGGGGTGCGCGGTGAGGCGGCCGAGCACCTCGGGGAGCCGATCGCGGCCGATCGCGAGCCGCTCGCGCACCTCGATGGGCGCGGTCTTGTGGGAGAGCCCGACGAAGATCACGGGCGCTAGCCTCCGAGCCCCGCGGCGGGGCGGACGAGGTAGATCACGAGCACGGCCGCGGCGCAGGCGAGCCCCGCGATCGTGCCGTACGCCGCGCGGCGGCCGCGCCAGCCGGCGGCGGCGCGCAGGAGCAGCACGAGCGCGATGAGGAGCCAGGTGGCGTAGCCGAAGATGGCGCGCATCACCTCCTCGGTGCTGCCCATCTCGAGCTGGTGCGCCCAGTACGTCCCCGTGACGATGCCGAGCGTCAGCAAGGGGAAACCGGCGATCAGGAACCGGTGGACGGCGTGATCGAGGGTGTCGAGCGGCGGGAGGCCGCCCATGCGCTCGACGTGCCGCTTCCGCTTGAGGCGCTTCTCCTGGACGAGGTAGAGCGCGGCGGCGGCGCCGGCGAGGAGGAAGAGGGCGATCCCGAGCAGGTTCGCCATGACGTGGGCCGCGATGAACAGCGGGCTGAGCTTCTGCTCGGAGTGCGGCTTGCCGAGGAAGAAGGTGCCGAGCAGGAAGGCGAGCCCGAGCGGGCCGATGAGGAGCCCGAGCGCGTCGATGCGGAAGCGACGGCGGGCGACGAGGTACACGGCGATCGCGAGGAGGGACGCGACCGAGAGCATGAAGTGGACCGAGTGGACCGGGCAGACGCGCGCGACGAAGCTGGCGAGCGTGACGTAGGTCGCGTGCCCGAGGGCGCCCAGGCCGAGCAGCAGGGGCGCGTGCCGCGACGCGCGCGCGGCGGCGGTGGCGCTCGGCCGAGCGGCGGGGTCGTGGGCGTGCGCCCCGCCGCCGAGGAGGCGCGGGAGCTCCCCCGAGGAGGGGAGCCGCGCGCGGCTGCGGGCGACGTCGAGGAAGAAGAGCGCGCTGGCGGCGCCGTAGAACAGGAGCGCGAGCGCAAAGCTGATCCCGGAGATGACCTCGGGCATGGCCCCCGTTATAGCCTGCCTTACCGGGGATGGCCCGCCGCGCTCGGAGGGGGGCGCGTACCGTCGTCGGAGCCGGCCCGACAGCGCGAGGCCCCGATCGGAGGGTGGGGCCCCGGGGCGACCGCTGCGCCCGGGGGCGCCGTCGCGCCCGACGGGTCGCCGGCGGCTGCGGCGCCGTCGCGCCCTGCCGGGGCGCCGCGCCGGGGGCGCTCCGGGCCCCGCCGGGGACCGCCGCGCGCCCGGCCGGTGACCGCCGCGCGGCGGCGCTACATCTTGCTCGTCAGGAACGCGGCGAGGAGCTCCTCGTCGCTGGTCAGGCTGCTGTTCGTGGCGGTCGACGCGGGCGCGGCCTTGCGGTGCTCGGCGAACGTGCCCACCGGCGCGCCGATGAACCCCGGGATCACGTCGTAGGCGTTGTCGCCGATGATCATCGACCCCTCGAGGATCTCCGCCCCGAGCTCTCGCAGGAACGCGCGCGTCTTGACCCGGCCGAGGACCTCGTGGACGTCCGCCGCCCCCGTCACCTCGCGGAGCACGCGGATCGCCTCGATGATCTTGTAGCGGCGGCCCTCGGTCTTGATCAGAAGCTCGTCGTTGTTCAGATCGACGCGGTCGCTCGCGATCCAGTCGTCGAGCGCGGCCTGCGGAAAGAACACGCGGTTCTTCATCGCGCGCAGTCTACTCAAAAACAGGCCCGAGCGGTTGGGCCGCGATGCCGGCGGCCCGGGGTCGGCCAGCGGCCGGGACCCGCGTCAGGCCGGAGGGGGCACCCGGGGCGGCGGCGCCGAGTCCCGCGACAGGCCGCGGAGGCGCGCCGGCAGGTGCCAGAGCGACTCGAAGATCCCGAGCAGCACGTAGAAGCCGAGCAGCCACACGAGCACGAACGCAGGCTGCAGCTGCGTCGAGATCACCGCGCTCGAGCCGACGGCGAACGCGACGAAGAGCACCGTGCGGACGTTGAGCCGGAGATCCTTGAAAGAGCGGAACCGGATCGTCGAGACCATCAGCAGCGACAGGATCGTCGTGGTCACGAGGATCGCCGGCGCGTAGCGCTCGCCGCCGATGTCGCCGGCGGCCGCGTGGTTCGCCACCACGATCGAGACCAGGATCCCCGCGGCGCCCGGGATCGGCAGGCCGACGATGTACTTCGAGGGCTTCGTGGGCTTGCCCGCCTCGCCCATGGAGAGGACGTTGAAGCGCGCCAGCCGGACCGCGCCGCACGCCGTGAAGATGAACGACACGAGCAGCCCCGCGAGATCGAAGCGGTGCAGCGTCCACTGGTACACGAGCATCGACGGCGCCACGCCGAACGAGACGATATCGGCCAGCGAGTCGATCTGCAGGCCGAAGGCGCTCTGGGTCTTCGTCATCCGCGCGACGCGCCCGTCGAGCGTGTCGAAGAACATCGCGAAGACGATGAGCAGCGCGGCGCGGTAGAAATCATCCTCCGACTGCGCGGTCGCCGAGCGCCGGATCGAGTCGAAGCCGCAAAATATCGATGAGAGCGTGATCAGGTTCGGAAGCAGGAACAGCGTCTTCCTGAGCTCCAACCGCCGTCGCTTCCGGATCATGCCGCCTCCCTTTCAGGCAGGCCAGGCTATCGCCGCACAGACCACGAACGCAAGCGCCGAAGCGCAGACGCGAACCGCTAGAAGGTTACCGCGAGCCGGGATCCAGGAGCGTTTCATCGCACCCTCTGCTGCGTTTCAGCCGTTCTTTTTCTCGGCTTTCGGCCGCCGCTCAGCGCTCAGCGCTCGGGGCGCGGCGAGCCGTCGAGCGCCGGCTCGCTCCATACCGCCTCCGGGACCTTCGCGCCCGGCTCGAAGCGGCAGGCCATCCGGCGGAGCTCGATGGCCGTGCCGGTCGCGCCCGACGAGCCCGCCGCCGCCCGGAACAGCCACGACTGCGCGAGATCGCCGGGGAGGATCGCGGAAAGAGGAGCCCGCCCGATCGCCCGGGCGTCCCAGCCGGCGACGCACGGCGCGGACGGCGTGCCGTGCAGCACCGTGGAGGCGGTCAGGAGCACCATCACCTCGGGCGCGCCCGACGGGCCAGCGGCGTCGGTGACGACGACGGGGTGGCGCGTGCCAGGGAACAGGGCCTCGCTGCCCAAAAAGAGCGGCGCTTCATGGCGCGCGGTCGCGGCGCGCTCGGCGGCAGAGCACGGGCGCGGCGCGTCGCCGAGATCGAACGGCGTCGGCAGCGGCCGCGCAGGGCCAAGCGTTCCGTCCTTGCGAAAAGGCTGGAAGAGGGCCCAGGCGATCGCGTGCCCTGGATCGGCGACCAGGGTCGTCACGCCGATCGACGTGCCCGCGTAGGTCCAGTCGGTGTGCACGAGCCGATCGCGGCCCGCGGGAGGCGCGACGGTCACGGCGTCGATCGCCCACGCGGGGCCCGGGCCGGGCGGGGCGGGCGCGCCCGCAGAGGGCGCCGGGGCCGGGCGGTGCGCGAGCAGCATCGCGGTCACCGGGCCGTTCGACGCCTGCCGGACCATCCCCACGCCGACGGGCTGGCCGTCCGCGAGGACGGCGTCGGCCCGCACGTCGAGGCCGCCGTGGAGGCCCGACGCGGGCCAGGACGGGAAATCGAAGCGCTGGAGCTTGCCGGACGGCTCGTAGAAGAACGTGAGCTCCGAGTGCGCGCTGCCGGAGTGCGGGCGAAGAAAGATCCCGCGCAGCGAGACCGACAGGAGCGCGGGGTCGTAGAAATCCTCGGGGGGCGGCGCGGGCGCGCGGCGCTGGCCGGGCTGAGGGCGCGCGCCCGGAGGCGCGTTGCGCGCGGCGTCCGGAGCGGGCTTCACGTCGCCGAGCTCGAACGGGCCGGCGTCGGGGATGACGCCGCGGCCCGAGGTGCCGTCCAGCCAGTTCTCCCATGCGACCTCGACGTTGCGCATCGGCGCGCCCGGCTTCGCCGCGCCGCCGGGGATCCGCACGCGCGCCGCGGCGTAGCCCTCCATCTGCGCGGTGAGGTTGGTCGCCACCCGCGCTCCCACGAGCCCCGCCGGCACCGCCGGCAAGAGCGATCGCGTGACGACGCGCGCCTCGCCGGCGCCGGACTCGGGGAGCGTCGCGGAGACGACGTCGATGGCGCCGCTCGGCGCGCGCGTGAGCAACGACCAGACCGACCGGCCGCGCAGGAGCTCGTCGGCGTCGGGCAGGCCGAGGCCGCTCGCGTCGACGTGGTCGATGCGCGTCCACTTCGAGGACGGCAGCGTCTCGCAGACGATGGGCGTGCGCACGGCGGGCTGGGCGCGCGGCGGAGGCTCCGGCGCGCGCGGCGGCGCGGCCTCGGCCTGGCCGCCCCAGCCGACGCGGGTCGCCACGTCGCCGAAGAGGCAGCCGCTCGCGCCGCACGCGACGGCGACCGGCGCCTGGGCGAGCTCGCGCGAGAGCGCCGGCATCTCCGGGAGCTCGACCCAGGTCACGCCGCCGTCGAGCGACTCCCAGAACGCCGCGACGTCCTCGCCGTCCGCGCGCCCGCGCGACGCCCGCGCCGACAGCGCGACCACGCGCCGCCCGAAGCCGGCGAGCGCCGCGCTCTCCGCCGGCGCGGCCGCCGCCGTGAGCACCCGGCCGTCCTCGTCCGCGGTGAGGTACGTGAGCGCGCCGCGATCCGAGAGCAGCAGGCCCACGGCGCCGTCGTCCGCGGGGCGGAGCGCGCTCTCCTCGACGATCTCGAGCCCCTCGGGCGACGCGCCCTCGGCCGGGCCGCCCTCGGCGTCCTCGTCCTCGTCCTCGGCGCCGTCCCCCCGCGCCGCCGGCGGCGCGCCGCCGGTCGCGTCGAGCGACCGCGGCGCGAAGGTCTCGCCGCCGTCGTGCGAGACGAACAGCGCGAGGCGCTCGTCCTTGCCGCGGTAGCCGAGGAAGTAGGCGGAGCGCCCGTCCGCCGAGAACGCGGGCAGCGCGGCGGGGGCGCTGAGCGTGGGGGCCGCCGCGAGGGTCACCGCGTCGCGCGCGTCGCGGGCGCCGTCGCGGGTGAGGAGCAGCGGCGCGGTCGGCTTGCAGCCGTCCGCGCCGTCGCTCGGCCTGCAGACGCCGGTCACGAGCGCCGCGCCCTCGGGCGCCACCGCGACGCCGACCTGATCGATGTCCGCCGTCTCCAGCGTGGCGGCCGGCGACCACGCGCCGCCGCCGTCCTCGCTGCGGAGCACCCGCGCCACGATGCGGTCGCCGTCCGGCTCGGCGCACACCGCGACCACCCGCCGGCCGTTCGCGCCGAGCTTGATGCTCCCGCACTCGCCCGTGCCCGGCAGGGGCGCTTCCTTGAGCGGCCCGTCGATGGGGCCGCTCGCGAGGCGCCACGGCGCGCCGGCGTCGTCCGGGCGCACCGCCTCGACGTAGCGATCGCCGGCGATCGCCGCCCGCCCGAGCCACACCGCGGCGGCGGACGGCGCGCGCGGGGCCGCGATGGCGAGCTCGACGTCGGCGCGCGGGAGCGTCGCCGCGCCGCGCGAGAACGCGGGCGCGCGCCGCGGATCCCAGGTCGCCGACGCGAGGAGGCCCTCGGCGAGGAGCTCGCCGCCGAGGACGCCGACGCGCGACAGGCCCATGGCCGGGAGCGGCGCGCGCGCCCAGGTGGCGCCGCCGTCCTCGCTCGCGAACAGGGCCTCGGGCAGGGCGAGCGCGAGCGCGCGGCCGCCCTCGGCCATGGCGACGCCGAAGGCGCGCGGCGGGGACCCGGCCTGCGCCGCGGCGCCGTCGAGCAGGGTCGGCTTCCACCCGAGCTCCTCGCGCCAGCGGAGCACGCCCCCGGCCCGGGTCACCCCGAGCAGAGAGCCGCCGGCGCCCGCGAGCTGCACGAGCGGCTCCGGCGGCGACAGCGTCCGCGTGAACGGCCCGAGCGGCGAGGAGGCCTCGTAGATCGACCCGCTCGCGCCGACGAACATCCAGGAGGCCGGCGAGCGCCGCACGATGGCGGTGAGCTCCTCGGGCGCGGGCGCGGCGCTCGCCCTGCCCTGCCCCGCGCACCGGACGGGCTGCGCGGCGGCGCCCGGCGGCGCGGCGGCGTCCGGTCGGGCCGCCGCGGCCGTCCGGGGCTCGGGCGTCACCGTCCAGCGCTGGCCGCCCTGGGCCACGACGACGCAGCCGCCGCCGGTGGACGGCGCCCACGCGACCGCGGCCTCGGGCGGCGCCGGGTGGTAGCTCCAGCGCGCCGGCGAGGCGTACGCGGCGCCCGCGATGTCGGCCGGCGGGGGCACGGCCGCGGCGGGGCGCGACGGCTGCGCCGGGGCGCTGGAGCAGCCCGCGAGGGCGCACGCCGACGCCAGGGCGAGGGGCGCGCGGCGCCGCGGCGGCGCGGTCATTCGACCCAGCGGGCCACGAACAGGTTGGTCTCGCCGGGCTTCGCGCCGTACCGGTTCGAGGCGAAGACGACGTGCTCGCCGGTCGGCGAGAACATCGGGAAGCTGTCGAAGCCCTCGTAGAACGTGACGCGCTCGACGGGCGGCACGCCGTCGGGCCCCGGGGGCCCCTCCGAGTCGACGAGGTAGAGGTCGAAGTTCGGCATGCCCCGGGCGCCCTGCGGGGTGCTGAAATCCGAAGCGAAGACGAGCCGCCGCGAGTCCGGCAGGAAGTAGGGCGCGAAGTTGGCGCGGCCGTTCCTCGTCACCGCGCGCGGGTTCTGCCCGTCGGCGCCCGCGACGAAGATCTCGAGGGCGCTCGGGCGGACGAGCCCCTTGGCGAGCAGCGCGCGGTAGTCGTCGAGCGCCGCGCCGGTCGGGCGGCTCGCGCGCCAGACGAGCTTTGTCGAGTCGGGCGAGAAGAAGGCGCCGCCGTCGTAGCCGGGCGTGCTCGTGATGCGCCGGACGTCGGAGCCGTCGAGCTTCGCGGTGTAGAGCTCGATGTCCCCGTCGCGCGTGCTCGTGAACACGAGGCGCGAGCCGTCGAACGCGACGGTGGCCTCGGCGTCGTAGCCTTTGCCCTGGATGAGGGGGCGGAGATCCGAGCCGTCGGGGTTCGCGGTGTAGATGTCGAACTCGTCGAGCGGCCACACGTAGCCCTGCGAGTGATCCGGCTTCGGCGGGCACGCCTCGCCGGCGGCGTGGGTGGAGGCGAAGAGGACGCGCGGCTGCGCCGGGGCCGGGGGCGCGGGGAAGAGGAAGTAGCCGCAGGTCGTCTTGCCCTGGCCGTTCGAGACCCGGCGGACCTCGCCGCTCTCCAGGTCGATCACGTACTGCTGGTCGCACGCGTTGCCGTCGCGGGTCGACTGGAAGATGAGCTTCCTGCCGTCGGGCGACCAGTAGGCCTCGGCGTTCTCGCCGGCGAAGGTGAGCTGCCGGAGGTCGGCGAGGTGCTTCTCGCGCGGATCGGCGGCGACGCTCTTGCCGGCGCGGATGCGGAAGGGGAGCCACTCGGGCTTCGCCGTGGTCGTCGCCTCGGGGATCTGGCCGAGGGGCTCCTTCGGCCGGGGCTCCGGCGAGGCGCAGGCGGCGAGGAGCAGGCAGGCGAGCAGGGCGGGCGGCCGTCGGTTCATGGCGGCGCGACTCTAGTACGAAAGCGGGGGCCCCGGCGACCGCGTGCGCGCCGAGCCGTTCGAGGCCGTGGAGCTGCCCGTCGGCGTGCGTCCTATTCGAGGGCGACGAGGAGCCCGCGGCAGGGACCTGATCCCGCTACTGCCGGAAGATCGTCACCGTCGTCGGAATCGTATGGCCGCCGCCGGAGCAGTTCCGGAAGCTGCCGTCCGACGCCGGGTTGCCGCAGCGATCGTCGCACTCGCCGAGGACCTCGACGACGCAGCCCTCCGCGTCCGCGCCCGTCCCGCCGCACACGCGGCGGATGAGCGTCGACCCGGGCGACCTGCACGCGAACCGGAGCTGCTCCGGCGCGAAGAGATCGCCGAAATAAGCCCCCTCCCGGTGAGGGAACGACTCCCGCTCCGCGGGCTCCAGCTCGAGGGCCTTGTTCTGGCCGCGCATCGAGATGGGGAGGCTCTCCCCGAGGTGGTTGACCCTGGCCAGCATGCAGGAGGACACCCACCCTTGGCATCGCGCGTTGCAGTGCCCGTGCGCCCTGCCCCACTCGGGTGAAAGACCGACATCCCCCTCGAAGACGTGAGTCTCGCCGTCCAGGGAGACCTCCACCGACTGCCCCGCCGGGAGCGCGCAGCCCACCGCGTACTTCAGGAACTCTCGGGCCAACGGATCCCGGAGCGCGTTCAGGACATCGCCGCTGCCGGCGATCGCGTCGGTGGTCAGCGGATTGCCAGTGAGCTCCCCCGTCGCGACCCTGTCGGTCGTGAGCGCGCTGGCCTTGAGCGCGTTCTTCGTGAATGCGTTCCGCGTGAACACCTCTTGCGCCGCCGTCTCGCTGTCCTCCTCGAAGGGGTCGCCCTCACTCATGCAGGCCGGCAAACAGGCAGTCATCAGGCCCAGGAACGAGATCGCGAGTACGATACGATTTCGCATAGCCCCCTCAATACCCATTCAAACATGCATCAGGAGTTTCCTCAACCCGTTTTCGGGAGGGACCTCAAGATTCCGCACCTGCGTCGATATGGCAAAAACAGCGTGTGAGCAGCCGGTTAGGCGCGCTCGTGGGCGGCGCGAGGACTTCGGGAGAGACGCTGGCAGGGAATCCTACGTTCGCTGGATCGCACCGTTATCCGTCGCGCCCATGTCGCATCATTGCCGAGCGTCGCTGTCGCCGAGCCACCGCGCCGCCAGCGCGAGCGTCTCGACGTTGTCGAGCGACGAGAGGAACCGATCCCGGTAGCGAGGATTCGAGATCTGCCCCGCGCGGGCGAGCACGCTCTGGCGCGCCCGCGCGACCGCGGCGATCCCTTCGTCCTGCCGGCCGCTCGCGAAGAGGGCCTCCGCCCGGACGAGCCGGATCAGCGACTCGCCCTCCTCGACCGCGCCGAGCGACTCGAGGAGGGCGAGCGCCTCGCCGGACAGCGCGAGCGCCTCGTCGGCGCGGCCCTTCCGGAGCAGCACGCGCGCGGAGAGCGCCCACGCCGCGGCGCGCAGCGGCGGCGCGCTCTGCAGGAGCTCGGCGGCCGCGCGGGCCTCGGCCTCCGCGGCGGCGAGGTCGCCGCCGAGCAGCGCCGCCTTCGCCAGGTAGGCGCGCGCGACCCCCTCGGCCCTCGGATCGCCCAGCCGCTGGAACGTCGCGATCGCCTCCGCCTCGACCCGCCGCGCCTCGTCGAGGTCGCCGCGGGCGATCATCACGTTGCCCAGGTTGCTGCGGGCGAACGCGGCCAGGTCCGTGAGCTCCATCTGCTCCGCGGCGCGCAGCGCGGCGCGCAGCGCGGCCTCGGCCCCCTCGTAGTCGCCGAGCTCCATGGTGACGGCGCCCAGGTTCACCCGCAGCGAGCACGCGTTGCGGCGATCGCCGCTCCGCTCGAACACCGCGAGCGCCGCCTCGATGCCCTCGAGGCAAGCGCCGGGATCGCCGAAGGTCATCGCGCGGATGGCGCGCGCCTCGTAAAGCCTGGCGCGCACCTCGACGTCGAGCGCCCGGCCCTCGTCCCCGCTGCGCTCGAGCGCGGCGATGATCCCGTCCGCGGCGGCGTAGCGGCCGCCGAAGACGAGCCAGAGGGCGCCCTCGACGAGGCAGATGTCCCGCCGGGTGAGCGCGCCCTCGCCGGGCGACGCGCCCCGCGCCGTCGCCACCCAGGACTCGACGCGGTCGAGCGCCCCCTGCTTGCCGGCGGCCATGACCACCTCGGTCGCGGCGGAGTACCAGGAGGGCGAGCCCGGCTCGAAGAGCGCGGTCGCCTCGAGCGCGCGCTGCTCGGCCGCGGCGAAATCGCCGCGCCACACGCGGGCCTCCGCCTCGACGAGGAGCAGCCCGCCCGCCTCCACCCCGGCGGCGCCGCACGCGAGGCCGCGCTCGGCGTGCCGGATCGCGGCGAGGAGATCGTTGCCGCGCAGGGACTGCTCCGCCGCGCGCCGGTACCACGCCGCCGCCCGCCCCGGCTCGGCGCCGCGCTCGAAGTGCTCCGCGAGCTCCGCCGCGTCGCCCTTCCCCTCCCCTTCCAGCCACTCGCCCGCGAGCCGGTGCCCGAGCTGCCGGTCGTAGTCCGTCAGCGCGCCGTACGCCGCCTCCCGCACGAGGCCGTGACGGAAGCTGTACTCGGGCTCGGCCTCGCCCGACGCGCCGAGCTCGAGCGCCGCGGCCTCGCACGCCGTGGGCGCGTCGCGCTCGGGCTCGTCGATGGGCCCCGGGCGCGGGGAGGAGGACAGCGCGGAGAGGAGGCCGTCGCCGCGCCGGCCAGGCTGCCGCCGCGCGACGATCACCTCGCGCTCGACGAGCTCGGCGAGCCGGTCCCCCACCTCGGCGTCGGCGCCGCCGAGCAGCGCGGCCACGCCCGCGGGCCGGAAGCTCTGGCCGAAGACGCTCGCCGCCCGGAGGACGCGCCGCGCCTCGGGATCGAGCGCCTCGAGCCGCGCCTGCACCATCGCCAGCACCGACTCCGGCAGCGCGGCGCCCCGCCCGTCGGCGGCGGCGCGGATCTGCTCTTCCAGGAAGAACGCGTTGCCGTCGGCGCGCTCGACCAGCGTGGCGACGACCTGCTCGGCGGCCGCGTTGCCGAGCGCCTGGCGCACGAGCCGCTCGCTGGCGCGGCGCGAGAGCCCCGTGAGCTCGATCTCCTGCACGCCGCGGCCGGCCCACAGCTTCGGGAACATCTCGCGCACCTCGGGCCGGCCGAGCGCCAGCACCATGAACGGCGCGTCGCGCAGGTTGCGGAGGGCGCTGTTGATCATGGCCACCGTCGGCAGGTCGCCCCAGTGCAGGTCCTCGAGCACGAGCAGCACCGGCTGCGCCGCGCACTCGGCGCGCAGGAACTCCTCCCAGGCGAGGTGCAGCTGATCGCCCATGAGCAGAGAGCTCCGGCGCGCCACCCGGAGCGCCTCGCTCTCGTCGTCCGGGAAGGGCGCCCCCACGAGCTCGCCGAGGAACGGCGCGAGGCGGGCGCCGTCCTCGCCGTGGCGGCCGACGCGCTCGCGGATCTTGCGCTGCACCGCCGCGGCCGGCGTGCCGTCGGCGACGCCGAGCGCGCGCCGGAGCACCTGCGAGAGGAGGCCGAAGGAGGCGCCGGCGCTCATCGGATCGCCGCGCGCGATCCAGATCTCCATCGGCTCGCCGCGCGCCCGGAGGCGCCGGAGCAGCTCGGTGCGCAGGCGCGATTTGCCCATGCCCGCGGGGGCGGTGACCAGCACCGCGGACGGGGTCTGCTCCTCGATGCACTGGACGAAGGTCGCCTCGAGGAGGGACAGCTCGCGGTCGCGGCCCACGCACGGCGTCGGCTTGCCGAGCAGGCGCGGCACCACCTCGAGGTCGTCGCGCTCGCCGCGCAGGAGGTGGCCGGCGGGGTCGGCTCCGACGTCGAACCGCGCGCCGAGCAGGCCGGCCGTGACCTCGTCGATGCGGACGACGCCGGGCCGCGCCGCGTCGCCGGCGAGGAGCGCCGCGGCCTGATCGATGAGGTTGCCGATCGGGGAGCGGGCGGTGAGCTCGGTGCGCCCCGAGACCAGCGCGACGGGCGCGCCGCCGAGCAGCACCTGCATCGCGAGCGCGCACCGCGCGCCCCGGGCGGCGAGATCGGTCGGCGCGACGGCGCCGGAGAGCACGACGACCGGCGAGCGCGACTCGATGATCTCGAGGCGGCCCTGGTGGCGCTCGGCCAGGGCGCTGAGCGCGCGCACCCGGAGCGCGTCCTCGCCCTCGGACCGGGTCGCGTCGCTGTCGAGCGCGCCGTCGCGGGCGAGGAGGAGGCAGATCATCCGGCGCTCGCCGGTGGTGAGCTCGGGGGCGGGGCCGCCGATCGGCAACGGGACGCGCCGCGAGCCGGGCGCGAGCTCGCCGAGCGACGCGAGCTCGGCGGCCACGGCCGCGCCGTCGCGGGGGCGGTCGCGCGGGGCCTTGGCGAGCATGCGCATGACGAGATCGTCGAGCGCGGCGGGCACCTCGCCGCGGAGCTCCCGGAGCCGGGGCGGATCCTCGAGGAGGACCTTCACGAGCACGGAGAGGCCGTCGTTGCCGACGAACGGGGGCCGGCCGGTGAGGCAGCGGTAGAGGACGCAGCCGAGGGCGAAGACGTCGGCGCGGGCGTCGATGGTGAGCTCGCCGCGCGCCTGCTCGGGCGCCATGTAGCCGGGGGTGCCGAGCATCACGCCGGGCATGGTGAGCTCCTGGCCGGCCTCCGCGACGCGCGCGACGCCGAAGTCGAGCAGGGTGACCTCGTCGACGGAGCCGCCGACGAGCAGGAGGTTGCTCGGCTTGAGATCGCGGTGGACGACGCCGAGGCGGTGGAGGGCGCCGAGCGTGGCGGCGACGCGCGCGCCGAGCGCGAGGCTCTCGGGCACGGTGAGCGGCTCGCGGAGGAAGCGCTCGGCGAGGGTCTCGCCGGAGAGCCACTGCATGGCGAGGAAGAGGTCGCCGCCCTCGGTCGCGCCGTGCGCTACGTACGCGACGATCCCGGGGTGACGGAGCGTGGCGAGCGCCTGCGCCTCGCGGAGGAAGCGGTGCGTCTCCTGGGGGCCGCGGCGCTGGAGGATCTTCACCGCGACCGGCTCGCCGGTGAGCCGGTCGCGGGCGCGGAAGATCTGCGCCATGCCGCCGGCGGTGGCGTGCCCCTCGATCTCGAAGCGGTTGCCGACGAGGTCCCCTGCGCGCATCAGCGGTACCCCTGCGGCGGCCCCGGGAGCCGCGGCGCTCGCCAGTGCAGTGCGTCGGAAGAGCCCATCGCAGTGGCCGAGGATATCCAGAACCGCGCCGCTTCCAGGCAGCAATTTGTGCTGTGAGGAAGGCAACCGTTACGAGATCCAGGTTACGGTTTGCCGCGGAGCGGTGCGTAAGGTGGGCAGGAGGTTGTGCTCCGCACCACGACACGTGTCCGGAGCGGTCAGTCCCGCGAGGGTCCGTCCTCGGCGCCGGAGAGGACTTCGGCGACGGGCCTGACCCAGGCGCGCTTTCCGTCGAAGACCGCGACCAGCGCGTGCACGGGCGCGGCGCCGGCGGCGATGAGCTCTGCCGCGTAGCGGCGATCGCGGACCTGCCGCGCGGCGGCGAGGAGCGCCTGCTCCGGCGTCTCGCCGCGCTGCGGCACCTTGAGCTCCAGCACGACCCCTGGACGCCCCGGCGTCCGCGGCCGCACGAGGACGTCGGCGCGGCCGAGGCCCGACTCGCGGTTGGAGCGGACGTCGTAATCGCCCTCGAGCTGCACCAGGAGGCCGAGGATGAAGCCGTGATAGAGCTTCTCCGGCTCCCGGCCGGCGGGGTCCTGGTAGGACATCACGGTGACGAGCAGCCGCTCGAGCAGCGCCTCCAGAGACGGCGCGTCGCCTTCGAGCAGCGCGCGGAGCAGCCCCTCGGCGTGCCTCCGCTCGGGCAGCCCGCGCCGGAGCCAGGAGCGGAAGAGATCGCGATAGGCGACGCGGACCTCGATGTTGGGAATCGCGAGCTCGGCGATGACGTCCCCGAGCTCCTCGCGCACCGCCCTGGGCGTGAGGTAGCCGGAGAAGAGGAGGAAGCTCCACAGCGCCTCGGGCTGCTGGTCCAGGTCGCGGAGGACGATGTTCTCGTCGATGTGTGCCTCGACAGGCTCGCCGCGCAGGAGCGCCTCGGTCTCGCTCGAGAGGCCGAGCCCGCGCCGCGCGATGAGCTCCTGGAGGAGGTCGGTCGAGGCGGTGTTGACCCAGTAGGGCCGGAGGGCGCCGCTGGCCACGCAGTTGAGGATCGACCAGGGATTGTAGATGACCTCGCCGCCGAAGAGATATCCGTTGTACCAGGCCCGGACCTCGTCGAGGCGCGGCGGCGCGTGCTCCGGGAGCGGCGCGGTCTGCCCGGCGGGAGCGCTGTCGGGCCGCGCGTGCTCAAGGACGCCGGCGACCTCCGCTTCGGTGAAGCCGAAGGACGTTGCGTAGCGGCGATCGTTCAGGATCGAGGAGACGATGACGTTGTTGAGGCCCGAGAAGAGGTTCTCCCGGGCGACCCGCAGCACCCCGGTGAGCACCCCCTTGAAGAGGGAGGGATTGTCCTTGAGGGCGGCAGAGAAGAAGTTCCGGAAGAACAGCGTCACCTCGTCGAAGAAGCCGTTGAGATATCCGGATTGGATCGGGGTGTCGTATTCATCGATGAGAATCATCACCCGGCGGCCGTGATGGCGCGCGAGGTGATCCGAAAGTTCCCTGAGCGAGCGACGGCAGTCTTCCTCGGTCGCTTCGCCATAAAGGATGCGCTCGAACCGCGGGCGCTCATGCGGCTCGAGCGCCCCTCCGTCGAGGAGATAACGATGCTTCGCATACAGGCCCTGGAGCTCGCTGCGAATCCCTTCCTGGGTGGTCTCGTAAGAGGCGGTCTTGATGTCCTTGAACGTGAGGAGCAGGACAGGGTGCTGCTGGAAATGCGCGCGGGCCGCCGGGTCGCTCCAGGCGGCGAGGTCCTGGAACAGCGGGGAGAGGTCCTCGTCGGATTTCCCGAGGAAATACGCGAGGGTAGATAGGTTCAATGTCTTTCCAAAGCGGCGCGGCCGCGGGAACAGGACGACCTGCGCAGGATCGGCGAGGAGCTGTGTGATGAACGAGGTCTTGTCGACGTAGCCGGCACCTGCGCGGCGGAGCTCGCGGAAATCGGACTGGCCGAGGGCAGGGACGAAGGGCATGGCTTCCTTCCTTCAATGGGGCCGCCGCCTTTCAGCGGCGGAGACGGGGCTCGCGGCGCGCACAGGGACTGTCCTCGGCCCCACCTCGCCCGTCAAGCATTCCCCCGGAGAGAGCAGACGTGCCCGCCGAGCTCACCCGCCCGGCGCGCCCGGCGCCGCGATCGCGCCCCTCCCTGGACGCGCCGCCGCCGCTCCGCGTGGCCCGCCGCGCACCGCCGATCTACCCTACCCCCGTGCGATCCCTCGTTCTGGCCGGCTGCCTCGCGGTCCTGGTCCCCGCAGCCGCGACGCTCGCGATCCCGCACGCCGAGGCCGCGGATTTCGATCCCTCCGGCCGCGGCAAGCGCAAACCGAAGGCCCCGAAGCCCGGCGGCGGCAAGCCGGGCCCCGCCGCGCGGCCGCAGCCCGGACCGCGGCCGCAGCCGGGACCGCGGCCGCAGCCCGAACAAGCGCCGCAAGCCAAGCCCGAGCCGGCCGAGGGCGCCGACGCGAAGCGGAGCGGGCCGTCGAACGACGCGCTCATCGCTCGCTACACGGCCATCGTCATGAGCCAGCCGAGCGCGCCTTTCCCGCTCCAGCGCCTCGCCCAGCTCTACCGCGAGCGCGACGGGAACCTGAAGAAGCTCGTCGAGGAGTTCGAGCGGCGCGCCGCGCAGCCCGGCGCCGATGCCTGGGCCTCCAAGGTCGTGCTCGCCGGCATCTACAAGCAGGACGGGCGCTATGACGACGCCATCAAGACGTACGAGGCCGCCATCGCGGACCGGCCGACGGACCCGGCGGCGATGATGGCGCTCGCCCAGCTCGAGGCGGACCGCGGCGACAAGGCCCGCGCACGGACGCACTACGAGAAGGCGCTGCCGCTGCTCAAGGTCGGCGCGGACGTCGAGCAGACCCGGCGCACGCTGCTCGCGCTCTGCCTCGACCTCTCGGACTTCGACGCGGCCAAGGCGCACCACGACGCGCTCGTGAAGAACGCGCAGGGCTCGCTCTTCGTGAAGGCCGAGCTCGGGCGCGAGCTCTCCGCGCGCGGGCACCACGCGCGCGCCGAGGCCGAGTTCCGCGAGCTCGTGAAGGCCGCCGCCGGCGACAACCGGGCGCTCGCCCCGGCGCTGCGCGACCTCGGGCAGGCGCTCGCGCGGCAGAAGAAGATGGACGAGGCGCTCGCCGTCCTGAAGCGGGCGCTCTCCATCGCCGGCAACGCCGCGGGCGTGCGGGCCGAGATCCTGCTCATCATGACCGACGCCTTCCGCGCCGAGGGCAAGCTCGCCGAGCTCATCGCCATCCTCGAGGCCGAGCGGGGGCAGGACTTCCAGCGGCTCGCGACCCTCGGCGCGCTGTACGAGGAGACCGGCGACGTCGACAAGGCGATCGCGATCTACCGGAGGGCGCTCGCGCTCGACGGCAAGCACATCGACACGCGGCTCCGGCTCGTGCACCTGCTCCAGACCGCCGGCGAGCTCGACACCGCGATCCGCGAGTACGAGCTCTTGATCAAGGCGGCCCCGAACAACGCCGACTTCGTGTTCGAGCTGTGCGAGACGCTCATCCAGCGGGGCGATCGGCCCAAGGCGCTCGCGCTGCTCACCCAGCTCGAGGGGCGCGTCGCGGACGAGCCCGAGACGCTCGCGGCCGTCGCCGACTTCTACGAGCGCGTCGAGGAGAAGGACCGGGCTCTCAAGGTGCTCCAGCGGCTCGCCGGGGCCGCGGGCGGGGATCCGAGCCACCTCGTCGACCTCGGCGACCGGTACTTCCAGGCGGGCGACAAGAAGAAGGCGCTGGAGACCTGGGCGCGCATCAAGCTGGTCGTGCCGAGCCGGGCGCGCGCCGCGGCCACCCTCGGCGAGGTGTACCTCGACCACGACATGGTGACCGAGGCGCTCGCCGCGCTCCGGGAGGCCGCGCAGCTCGAGCCCGCGAACGCCCGCTACAAGAAGGCGCTGGCGATCGCGCTGGAGCGCACCGCGAGCTCCCTCGGCAACGCCGGGCCGCGCTACGCCGAGGCGCGCGAGCTGTGGGAGCAGCTGCTCGCCGGCGCGGGCGGCGACAAGCTGCTCGCGCGCGAGGCGCGCACCCACATCGTCAGCCTCTGGTCGCTCACCCACGAGCTGCAGGGCCGCGTCGGGCCGCTCGGCGCGCGCTTCAACGCGACCCCGCCCGACCTGGAGGCGGGGCGGCTGCTCGCCGAGGTGCAGCGCAAGCTGCACCGGCTGCCCGACGCCGAGGCCACGCTCCGCAAGCTCGTCCAGGCCGCGCCGGGCGACGAGGACTCGCTCCTCGCGCTGGAGCGCGTGCTCGTGCTCCAGCAGAACCTCCTCGGCGCCATCGACGTGCTGGGCAAGCTCGTCGAGGTGAACCCGAAGCGGGCCCGCGAGTTCTACCAGCGCATGGCGCAGTACGCCGCGGAGCTCTACCGCGACGACGACGCGATCCGGTACGCCGCGCGCGCCGTCGAGCTGTCGCCCGAGGACGCGAGCGGCCACCAGAAGCTCGGCGACATGTACCGGAGGCGGCAGGACTTCCCGCGCGCCATCGCCGAGTACCGGCAGGCGCTCGCGAAGAACGACCGGCTGTTCCCCGTCTACTTCGACCTCGCCGAGCTCCTGCTCACCGCGGGGCAGGCCGACGAGGCCGACCGGCTCTTCCGCCGCGTCGTGCGGGCGTCGAACGACGAGGAGCTCGTCGCGCGCGCCGCGCGGATGTCGATGCAGGTGAACCTCGGCCGGGGCTCGCTCGAGGTGCTCGAGCGCGAGCTCCTGCCGGTCGCGGTCGGCAACCCGCAGAAGCCGCTCTACCGGCGGCTGCTCGTCGAGCTGTACGGGGCGATGACCTTCCCGCTGATGCAGAAGGTCCGCGCCGAGGGCGGCGCGGCGAGCGCGGCAGCGCGCGCGGAGCTCGCGAAGATCGGCGCGCGCGCGGTGAAGCCGCTGCTCGACGCGCTCGCCGACGAGAAGGAGTCGCAGCAGAAGGTCGCGATCGAGGTGCTGGCCTACGTCGAGAACAAGAGCGCCGGGCCGGCGCTCTACAACTTCGCGATCGGGCAGGCGGACAAGGGCCTGCGCGCCCGCGCGATGATCGCGTGCGGCGCGCTGCGCGACCCGTCGATGCTGGAGCGCTACGAGCAGATGCTCGCCCCGCGGGACGCGGCGGCGACCGTGCTGCCGAACGACGCGGTCGCGGTCGCGGCGACCTGGGGCGTGGCGCGGCTCGCGGCGGGCGGCGGCCGGCCCGCGGCGAAGGCCGAGGCGCTGCTCGCGCGGCTCCTGTCCTCGCCGGCGCCGGAGGTGCGGGCGATCGCGGCGGTCGGCCTCGGGCTGACGCACGACCGGAGGCACGCGGCGGCGCTGTCCGCGGTCGCGCGGGCGCCCGAGGCCGGCTCCGTGCCGCGCGCGGCCGCGGTCCGCGCGCTGGGCGAGATCGGCGGCGGCGGCGAGGGGCCCGCGCTGTTCATGTCGCTCGCGGACTCGAGCGAGCCGGAGCTCCGCCGCGCGGCGCTGCTCACGCTCGCGCGGCTCGGCGACGGCGCCTCGGCGAAGGGCGCCGGCGAGGCCGAGGCGCCCGCCTCGGGGGGCGCCGCGCAGGCGATCGCGGCCGGCGCGTTCTCGTCGGACGAGGGGCTGCGCGCGGCCGCGGTGTCGGCGGCGGTCGCGCTCACGCGGCGGGCCTACCCGCGCGCACGAGAGCCGCTGCCCGTGCCGGACGGGGCGCTGACGGTGAAGGACGTGCTCGCGGGGCTCGACCCCGATCCGCCGGGCCCGGAGGACCGCGCGGCCGCGCTCGTGGCGCTCGGCCCGGCGCTCCAGAAGGCGGCGGTCGCCGCGGTCGCGACGTCGCCGGAGCGGGCGCTGGTCGTCGCGGACGCGATCCTGTCGCGCGGCGCGGGCGCGGCCGGCGATCGCGGCGCCACGGCCGGCGCGGCGGCGCTCGGGCTCGCGCCGTTCACGGACGGGCGCGCCGAGCTCGCCCCGGAGCTCCGGCGGCAGGTCGAGGCGGCCGTGGAGGGGGTCGCGGCCGCGGTCGTGGGCGGGTTCGTGGCGCTCGTGCGGCACCCGGCGATCGAGGTGCGCACGCGCGCGGTGGAGCTGCTCGCCACGCGGCCCGAGCCCGAGGCGCAGGCCGCGGTGGTCGACGCGCTCGGCGATCCGGAGGAGAGCGTGCGGCGGGCGGCGCTCGCGGCGCTCGGCGCGGTCCGGCACGGGCCGACCATCGCGGCGGTCTCGGAGCTCCTGCGGGCCTCGCCGAGCTGGCCGCTCCGCGTCCGCGCGGCGGAGGCCCTGGGCCGGCTGGGCGCGCCGGGCGGCGGCGGCGCGGCCGGCGGGCGGCCGGGCCAGGTGGCGGAGACGCTCGGCGCGGCGGCCCGCTCCGACGCGTACGCCCTCGTGCGCGAGGCGGCGGCGCGCGCCCTCGCCTCGGCGGACCGCGCGGCGGCGGCGCCGGTGCTGAAGCACCTCGCGGCGCGCGACCCCGAGCCGCGCGTGCGCCAGGCCGCGGCCGATCTGATGCGGAGCGGCGCGCCGTGAGCGCCGCTCTAGCGCCCGGGCCGCGGCGCGCCCCGCTGCGGCTCGCGCCGCTCGTCCTGGCCGGCGCGGCGGCGGCGGGCGGCGCGGCCGGCTGCGACGACGTGAGCCGGTTCTCGACGGCGGACGGCGAGGCGTACTGCGGCGCGATCACGCTGGGCGGCGCGTTCCGCGCGGGCCTGAGCCCGCGGGTGCAGATGCGGCTGTCGCTCGACGCGGACGCGCTCGACGGGCCGGAGCCGCCGGGCGCGCTGTGGACCTACGAGGCGCCCGACGGCGCCGCGCCGGAGCGGCGCCTCCTCGACGGCGCGCCGCTGCGTCCGATCGGCGCGCTCGCCCACGATCCGCTGTCGCGGCTGGAGTTCGGGGAGGGCCGCGAGCGCAACGCGATCTACGCCGTGAGCGCGTCGGAGCCCGCGGCGGAGCCGCTGCTCGCGATCCTGTCGCTGCGCACCGACGCGTCCGTCGAGGTCCGCCTGCTCCGGCCGGGCCGGGAGCCGCTTGCGCCGGGCGCGGCGCAGGCGGAGGGAGAGCGGCAGGTGTTCGGCAATTTCAGGCTGACGCGGCGGACGGGGACATGCGGGTTCTAGGGATCGAGACATCGTGCGACGAGACGGCGGCGGCGGTGGTGACCGAGGGCGGCGACGTCCTCTCGGACGTCGTGCGCAGCCAGGTGGCGCTGCACGCGCCGTACGGCGGGGTCGTGCCCGAGGTCGCGGCGCGCGATCACGCGCGCGCGGTGGTCCCGGTGGTGCGCGAGGCGCTCTCGCGCGCCGGCGTCGCGGCGGCGGACCTCGACGGCGTCGCGGTGACGTCGCGGCCTGGGCTCGCGGGGGCGCTGCTCGTCGGCCTGCAGGCGGCGAAGGGGCTCGCGTGGGCGGCGGGCAAGCCGCTCGTCGGCGTCGATCACCTCGTCGGGCACCTGCTCGCGGTGTTCCTGCGGCGGGGCGGCGCGCCGCCGCCGGAGGAGCGGCCGTCGTTCCCGTACGTCGCGCTGCTCGCCTCGGGCGGGCACACGGCGATCTACCGGGTGGACGGGCCCTCGCTCGACGCGATCCGCGAGCTCGGCGCGACGCGCGACGACGCGGCGGGCGAGGCGTTCGACAAGGTGGCGAAGCTGCTCGGCCTCGGGTATCCGGGCGGCCCGGTGGTCGACCGGCTCGCGGCGACGGGGAATGCGGCGGCCGCGTCGGAGGCGGTGCCGGCGGTGATGGCGCGGAAGGAGTCGCTGGAGTTCAGCTTCTCGGGCATCAAGAGCGCGGTGGCGCGCCACGTGGCGAAGCGGGGGCGGCCCGAGGGGCAGGCGCTCCACGACCTGTGCGCGGCGTTCCAGGGCGCGGTGGTCGACGCGCTCGTGCAGAAGACCGTGCGGGCGGCGCGGGTCGAGGGGGTCGAGCGGGTGGTGCTCGCGGGGGGCGTCGCGGCGAACCGGGGGCTCCGGGCGAGGATGGCGGCGGCGTGCGAGCGGCGGGGGCTCGCGCTGTTCGTCCCGCCGTTCGCGAGCTGCACGGACAACGGCGCGATGATCGCGTATGCGGGCGCGCTGCGGCTCGCGGCCGGGGAGCGGGACGCGCTGGATCTCGCGCCGGAGACGAGGACGGCGCTGCCGCGGGTGACCCGGAAGGGCGGCGGCGCGCGGTGAGCGGGACAGGCCGGTAGCGGGGCGTCGTGGGGAGCGGCACGGGCGCGGGGCGCGAGGTGTGTGGGGCCATGGCGGGCGATGGCGAACGCTGGCGAACGTTGAAGGCACGGCTGGTGCCGGGGACTACCTCGGACTTGTCGGCTGCGGCGAGCCGTGGTCTGATGAGAGCTCAGGACTCAGGCCGGCCCGCGCTGGCCGTTTTTCCGGCCGCACGGGACAGGACAGCTTGGGATAGCCGCCCGTCGGGGCGCGAGGTTTGAGGGCCATGCAGGTTGTTCTACCGATTGTGCTTGGGTTGGTTGCGGTGGCGTGCGGCGCGGGCGTCGTGTTCTTGCTGATGCAGGTGGCGCCGCTGAAGCGGCAGCTGAAGGACGCGAACCAGCACATCGAGGCGCTCCGGCAGGCGAAGAACCAGCTGGAGCAGATGCGGGGGCAGTACGCGCAGCTCCAGCAGGCGCTCGAGATCGCGCGGGGCGAGGACCGGCAGAAGGTCGACTGGCTCGACGCCCAGCAGAAGGAGATCGACTGGTACAAGAGCGAGCTCGATAGCCGGCCGAAGATCACGCAGAAGCGCTACAAGATCCTGACCCTGGGCATCAAGTGGACCGGCAAGACGTCGCTCACGCTCAAGTGGGCGAATCCGCTCGTGGATCTCGGCACGCTGCAGGGGACGAAGATCGAGCGGTACGAGCGGACGGTCAGCCACGTGCTCACGAAAGAGGTCTTGACGGAGCACGTGTTCGAGATCGGCGACTGGGGCGGCGAGCACATCGTGGACGCGCAGCAGGAGCTCATCATGGAGGAGATCCACGGGCTCCTGATGGTGGTGGATCTGGCGGGCAAGGACGGGCAGAAGCTCGAGCCGTCGCGGATCCAGGAGCAGCTCCGGGAGTTTCAGCCGCAGTCGTTGCAGTTCTTCTTCAGCCCGAAGACGCTGGCGTCGTGCAAGGCGGTGGTGCTGTTCATCAACAAGTCCGATGTTCTGTCCGGGACGCCTGCCGAGGTGGAGAAGGAGGCGCGCGGGTATTACAAGCCGCTCATCGACAGCCTCGAGCGGTACAAGAACCACATCGACATTCGGGTGCTGGTCGGGTCGGCGAGCTACGGGCACAGCACGCACCATTTGTTCTCGCACTTCGTGGAGCGGATCCTCCCGAAGAACGCGTATGATCCGCAGCTGCTCCAGCGGATGAAGGCGGACATCGGGCCGAATCCTTCGCTGTCGCGGACGGCGCAGCTCCCGGCCCCGCAGATGCCGCAGCAGCAGGTCAGGCCCAATGTACGGTAGCGAGGGCGCCTCGGGGTATGTGATCCCGCGGTACCGCGCGCCTGCGGAGGCGGCGTGGTATCACGTGCTGCACGGGAACATCCCTGGGCATCAGATCGATTTCATGTACTGCCCGGAGGTGCCGCAGGGGGCGCTGACGACGACGCATTTCAGCCACCTGGCGCGGCTGATGAAGTACATCGAGCCCGCGACGGGGGCGACGCATGCGTTCGCGATCGGCAACCTGTCGCGCGACGACACGCAGCATGAGCCTGGGCACGGGGCGGTGGGGCTCATCTTCGGGTTCCGGATCGGCGGGGCGATAGATCACGCCGGTCGGGGGAATCCGCCGTTCGCGCACGGGCTCGTCGCGGTGGATCGGGACCTCGGGTACACGTCGCTCCTGGAGGCGTCGGCGACGTTTTACCGGCATGTGATGAACGCGACGGAGGTCAACTCGTCGGCGGGCATGTTTTACCGCGAGTACGTGGGCGCGGTGCGCGACGCGCCGGAGCGGGTGGCGCACGTGCTGGAGCGGTATGTCGAGGAGTTCGGGGATCTGCCGTACCTGCGGCGGAGCAGCGCGACGTGGGACTGGGTGGCGGACGAGGGGTCGCTGCCGAAGCGGGTCGTGATCGTGCACAAGCACGATGAGCCGTTCGGGGCCATCGCGCACGCCGCGGCGAGGATCGCGACGGTGCTGTACCGGTCGAACATCAAGTGGACGTCGATCACGAGCGGGCGTGAGGCGGACATCCCGGGTGGGGTGTCGGTGCGGTTCGTGCGGGAGCGCGACGTGACGATGGAGGATCGCCACGGGGCGCTGCTGCGGATCGAGGACGTCGCGGAGGACGAGGGGGAGATCGCGCGCAAGCTGTTCGGGGCGCGGCCGCAGGGCGAGACGGGGGACAAGCCGCAGTTCGGCGGGTGGCGCGAGCGGTACGCGGCGCAGCAGGCGGGGGGCGCGGCGCACCTGGCGCAGACCGCCGGGGGGGCGGCGCCGGTGCCCGCGGGGCCGGTGTCGGAGCGGGGGCGGCTGCCGTCGGCGCCGCCGGCGCAGCGGCGGGTCGAGGCGCACGCGGTGGAGGGGGCGAGCGCGGGGGCGGCGTCATCGGCGATGGGGCCGAAGGGGACGCTGGTCATCGACGCGGAGAAGCTGCTGCGCGAGGCGGGGCTCGTGGAGGCGGCGGCGGCGGGGAATGCGGTGATCGGCGGGGTGCCGCCGATCTCGAGGGGTCCGGCGGACGTGGCTCGGCTCGGGGCGGGGGCGCCGCCGTTGCCGATGGCTGCGGGCAGGGGCGTGCAGCAGGCGCCGGCGATGCCGCCGGTATCGGCGCGCAGCGCCGCGGGGGAGGACGAGGGCGGGGAGATACCGATCGTCGTCGAGCAGCCTCAGAAGTCCCGGAAGGCGCTCTGGGCGGTCGCGGGGCTCGGGTGCGCCGCCGCGGCGGGGGCGGTGGCGTGGGCGGTTGTGTCGAGGGGCCCGGGAGCGCAGCCGGCGCCGCCGCCGGAGCTGCCTTCGGCGGCGCCGACGACGGTGGGCGGGGCGCCGGGGACGAGCGTGAAGGAGGGGGTGGAGGCGGCAGCGCCGCAGGGCACGGCGGGGCCGCAGGCGACGGGGGCGGCGTCGGCGCCGGAGGGGGCGGCGAGCGCCGGGGAGGATCCGCAGGCGAAGCCGCCTGCGTCGGCGTCGACGGCGAGCCAGCAGCGGAAGAGCGGCGGCGGCAGGGCGGGCTCGAAGCCGCCCGCGGCGCAGCAGCAACGCGGGAAAGAGACAGAGCGCGCTCCAGACGACCAGAAGCCGGTGGGCGCGATTCAACCGAAGGTAAAGTTTTGATCATGCGTCTGGCGCAGAGTGTTCCGTGGATGTGCTTCGTCGGCCTGCTGACGGCCGCCTCGCCGAGCGAGGCGCAGCCGAAGGGCGGCGCCTCGCCGAAGGGCGCGGGGCAGCAGGGCGCAGCGGGCCAGACGGCGATCCAGGCGCCGCGCGCGCCCAGCGAGGCGATGAGCGACAAGGCCAGGAAGCTCTACATGGAGGGCGTGACCGCCTCGGAGAAGGGGCGGTGGGCCGACGCCTATGCGTCGTTCGTGGCGGCGTGGGCGCTGCAGAAGCACTACACGATCGCCGGCGGGATAGGCACCTGCGAGCTGATGCTGCAGCGCTATCCGGACGCCGCCAAGCACCTCGCCATCTACGTGCGCGAGATCGAGAAGGACACGACGGCGACGCCGGAAGAGCGCGCCGCCGCGCTCAAGACGTACGCGCAGGCGCGGGCGAAGGTGGGCGCGGTCCGGCTGCGCGTCAACGTGGAGGACGCCGAGGTGCGCGTGGGGCAGGAGGTCGTCGGGACCGTGCCGCTCGAGGACCCGGTGTTCCTGGAGCCGGGGGCGCATACGATCTCGGTGCGGCGACAAGGGTACGAGCCGGCGAGCGTCGAGGTGGAGCTCAAGGCGGGGGAGGAGATCGAGCGGAGCGTCGAGCTGAAGAGCGCGCGATCGAGCGAGCCGGCGGCGGTGGAGACGCCGGGGGCGGCGTGGCAGGGGGGTCTGGGGAAGGGCGGCGATCCCCCGCCGAACAAGACGCTGCTCATCGCGGGAGGTGCGGTGGCGGGGGTGGGGGTGATCGCGGGGACGGTGTTCACGATCCTCTACTTCGGGAAGGCGGACGATGCGGAGAATCTACGCCAACAGATTCGTTCCGGTGCCGCACCGGAACGATACTGCCCCAACCCTGAATCGCCGTCGATCTGCGCAGATTTGAACGATACGGTCGACGTTCAGTATGTATTCGCCAATGTTGCCCTTGGCAGCTTCATTCTCGGGGCAGCCGGGGTGGCGACGGTGGTCTACGCGCTCGTGGATAGGCCCTCCGCACCGGACCGACGCGTTCAGGTCGCGCCGCTCGTGGGCTCGGGCGTGACGGGGCTTTCCTTGAGCGGTCGATTTTGAGCGGAGAACTCGTGAACCGGGGAATCAGCAAGATGGGTCATCGTCTTGGTTGCCGCTTCGCAGCGACGCTTGTCCTGGCGGCGATGTCCGTAGGGATTCAGGCGAGCGGGTGCATAGCGGATGACGAGGAGCGGGCGCGCAATAGGCCATCAGGCACGGGCGGAAACGGCGGCACTGGTGGGGATGGCGGCGGAGGTGGGATCATCGTTCCTCCGCCTGCAGGGTGCGACCCGGAGACCGAGCAGGGCGGCGTCGACGAGGGGTGTGGGGTGTTCGTGTCGACGAAGGGCGCCGACGGTGCCGAAGGCACGAAGGAGGACCCGCTCAAGTCGATCAACGAGGCCATCGAGCTCGCGAGGAGCAAGGGCACGAAGCGCGTCTACCTGTGCGCCAGCGACGAGGAAGAGCCCTTCGAGGAGTCCGTCACGGTGCCCGCAGGCGTGACGGTTTACGGCGGGCTGAACTGCGCTGCGAAGTGGGCCTGGGAAAGCGGAAGCAAAACGTTCCTGACCGCGCCGCAAGGAGAGGTTCCGCTCCGATTGAATGCAGCTGAAGGGACCGTACGGATCCTGGATTTGCATGTCAAAGCGCGGCCGATCGTCATTGATCTCAACAACCCGGACGATGCCGAGAAGTACGGGCAATCGTCGATCGCCGCCATCGCTGATGGTGGCAGCGGTGGGTCAGACAACAGCAGCGTGGAGCTCGTCCGGTGTACGCTGGAGGCGGACGAAGCTGCGTCGGGGGCCCCCGGGGAGGCCCCCGACTCGCAGCGCGCCACGAAGGGGTCGGACGGCAACGACGGCAATGAGGCGTGCACCGCGGATCTCGTACCTGCGGCGCTGGCTCCCGAGAACGACTGCGGAATACCAGACGAATCGAGTGACAACTCGGTTGGTGGAGCAGGCGGCAACGGCTTTCCGAATCAAGCAGGCACCGGCAGCGCCGGTTCTCCCGGCGAAGACGCAAATCCCAATGGCGGCACCCGCACCGGGACTGGCGCCTGCGGCGCTGGCTTGGTGGGTAGGAACGGCGCGGACGGCGGCGCCGGCGAGCACGCGAGCGACAAGGGCACACTTTCGAGCGACGGATACACCGGTTCTCCTGGTAAAGACGGCAAACCCGGGTCCCCCGGCCAGGGCGGCGGAGGCGGTGCGGGCGCGCGGGGCGGCAGCAGCGTCTGCCCCCGCGACTCTGCGGGCGATGGCGGCGCCAGCGGCGGCTCCGGTGGCGCCGGCGGCTGCGGCGGCAAGGGTGGCAAGGGCGGCGGGCCAGGCGGCTCCAGCATCGCCCTCGTCAGCATCCATGCGGAGCTCCTCTTTAAGGATGTTCACCTCATCGCCAGCGCCGGCGGCGCCGGTGGCGAGGGCGCCGCGGGTCAGCGTGGCGGCCTCGGCGGTGAACCGGGGGCTGGTGGAGACGGTCCAACCACGCTGAGCACCGGCTGCAGCGGCGGCGCCGGAGGCATCGGCGGCAACGGCGGTCCCGGCGGCAAGGGCAGCGACGGCCATTCCCTCGGCATCGCTTACCTCGGCAACCCGCCACCGGAGCAGAGCGAGGGCGTCTTCACCATCGACGCCCAGGGCGGCGATCCCACCAAGGACTTCGGCGCCCCCTGATCCCTCCGTTCTACGAGCCTGCCGTGAGCTCCTGCCGACATCTCAGCCCGGCCCTTCTCCTCGGGCTCACGCTTCTGGCCACCTCGTCCACCGCCCTCGCTCAGTCATCCCCACCAACCGCCGAGGCGAAGCTCGCGGCCAAGGCCCTTGCCGATAAGGGTTGGCAGCTCTTCAACGCCAGCCGTTACGAGGATGCGCTCGCGGCCTTTCGCGACGCCGAGGCCCAGGTGCACGCCCCTCCGTTCCTGGTCATGGCGGCGCGCTCCTGTGAGCGACTCGGTCGATTGGTCGAGGCGCGATCGCTCTACCAGCGCGTCCTGGACGAGCCGCTGGCGGCCAACGCTCCCCGCGCCTTCCAGCAAGCCTACGCCGATGCGAAGGCCGAGCTCGCCGCGCTCGCTCCGCGCATCCCGACCGTGGAGGTCGCCCTCGCTGGCGCAGCGCGAGGTGCGGTGGGGCTTACGCTCGACGGAGAGCGCATCGCTCCGGCGACCCCGGTGGAGGTTGATCCCGGCGAGCATACGCTGTCCGGCGCCGTGCCAGGGCGCCCTCCGGTGACAAGGAAGATCCGCCTGGACGAGAGGGCGAAGGGGTACATCGTCCTCGATTTGGCGCCGCCCCCCGCCGAGGCACCTCCGGCACGCAACACACAGGCCGCGCCAGGAGGCGACTTGCGGAAGGCCGTGCTCATCGGCGGCGGAGTTGCGGCCGGGGTGGGTCTGATCGCGGGCACAGCGTTCACGGGCATCGCGCTCGGGAAAAGCAGCGACGCAGAGGAGCTGCGCGGCCAGATCCGCGCAGACAGCGTGCTCAACGGGCGCTGCCCTAGCACGGAGTCGCCGGCAGTCTGCGCAGAGCTGAGCGATACGGTCGACGCTCAGTACTCGTTTACCAACGTAGCCATCGGCAGCTTCATCGTTGGTGCAGTCGGGGTGGGGGCAGTCGTCTACGCGCTCGTGGATCGGCCTTCCGCGCCGGACCGCCGCGTGCAGGTCGCACCGCTGGTGGGGGCCGGCGTAACGGGGCTGTCCTTGAGCGGTCGATTCTGAGCGGAGGCACGGTGAATCGGGAAGTCAGCAGGACGCGCCGTCATCTTGGTTGTCGCTTCGCCGCCACGCTTCTCCTGGGGTCGATGGCCATTGGAATTCAGGTCAGCGGGTGCTCCTATGATGATCCCTGCGCGGCCAAGCTCATCGGCTGCCCCCTGGGCGCTGGTGGAAACGGCGGCACGGGCGGGGACGGCGGAGGTGAGATCATCGTTCCTCCGCCGGCAGGGTGCGACCCGGAGACCGCCGAGGGCAGCGTCGACGAGCGCTGCGGTGTGTTCGTTTCGACCAAGGGTACGAGCGGTGCCGACGGCACGAAGCAGGACCCGCTCAAGTCGATCAACGAGGCCATTGAACTCGCGAGGAGCAACGGCACGAAGCGCGTCTATCTGTGCGCCAGCGACGACGAAGAGCCCTTCGAAGAGTCCGTTACGGTGCCCGCAGGCGTGACGGTTTACGGAGGGCTGAACTGCGCGGCGAACTGGGCCCGGGAAAGCGGAAGCAAAACGTTCCTGACCGCGCCGCAAGGGGAGGTTCCGCTCCGATTGAATGCAGCTGAAGGGAGCGTACGGGTCCTGGATTTGCATGTCAAGGCGCGGCCAATCATCATCGACCTCAACAACCCGGACGATGCCGAGAAGTGCGGACAATCGTCGATCGCCGCCATCGCCGATGGCGGAAACGGTGCGTCAGGCAACAGCGGCGTGGAGCTCGTGCGGTGCACGCTGGAGGCCGACGAAGCTGCGCGGGGGGCCCCTGGGGAGGCCCCCGACTCGCAGCGCGCCGCGAAGGGGTCGGACGGCAACGACGGCAATGAGGCGTGCACCGCGGATCTCGTACCTGCGGCGCCGGCTCCCGAGAACGACTGCGGAATACCAGACGAGTCGAGTGACAACTCGGTTGGTGGAGCAGGCGGCAACGGCTTTCCGAATCAAGCAGGCACCGGCAGCGCCGGTTCTCCCGGCGAAGACGCAAATCCCAATGGCGGCACCCGCACCGGGACTGGCGCCTGCGGCGCTGGCTTGGTGGGTGGGAACGGCGCGGACGGCGGCGCCGGCGAGCACGCGAGCGACAAGGGCACACTTTCGAGCGACGGATACACCGGTTCTCCTGGTAAAGACGGCAAACCCGGGTCCCCCGGCCAGGGCGGCGGAGGCGGTGCGGGCGCACGGGGCGGCAGCAGCATCTGCCCCACCGGCTCTCCGGGCGATGGCGGCGCCAGCGGTGGCTCCGGCGGCGCCGGCGGCTGCGGCGGCAAGGGCGGCAAAGGCGGCGGGCCAGGCGGCTCCAGCATCGCCCTCGTCAGCATCCATGCCGAGCTCCTCTTTCAGGACGTTCACCTCATCGCCAGGGCCGGCGGCGCCGGTGGCGACGGCGCCGCGGGCCAGCGTGGCGGCCTCGGCGGTGAACCGGGGGCTGGTGGAGACGGTCCAACCACGCTGAGCACCGGCTGCAGCGGCGGCGCCGGAGGCATCGGCGGCAACGGCGGTCCCGGTGGCACGGGCAGCGACGGCCATTCCCTCGGCATCGCTTACCTCGGCACCCCGCCGCCGGACGAGGGCGTCACCATCGACGCCCAGGGCAGCGACGACATCATGGCCTTCGACGCTCCCTGACGTCCCACAACGGCAGTCACTCGCCAGATCACCGCCCCTTCGCACCTCGCCCCCAGCCCACGCAGAACCGCAGCGAAACACATCGAGCGTTCCGGCCGACGACCCATCAGCTATCCCGCCAGCGCGCGCCCCGCGACAGCGCCACAGCCGGTTCAGGCAAGGACATCCAACGATCCCCCCGGCACTCCCCCGGCGCGTCCCCCCCGGCAGCGTCCCGACGCCCCGCAACCTCGTCGAGCCCGCCAAAATCCGCTGCGAGCGCTCCGACCGCAGGTAAGATGGTCCCCATGCGCTTCTCCCAGGTCGTCCCGCTGCTCTGCCTGCCAGGCCTGCTCGCGTCCACGTCGCCGGCCGACGCGCAGCCGAAGAGCAGCGCTCCGCCGACGAGCGCCGCCGCGCCGAAGGCCGCCCGCCGCCCGAGGATCCAGCGCGCCCCGAGCGACGCCATGAGCGACAAGGCGCGCAAGCTCTACATCGAGGGCGTCGCCGCGTCCGAGCAGAACCGGTGGGCCGACGCCTACGCCTCGTTCGTCGCGGCCTGGGCGCTGCAAAAGCACTACACCATCGTCGGAGGCATCGGCACGTGCGAGCTGATGCTGCAGCGTTACCGGGACGCCGCCGAGCACCTCGCGATCTACGTGCGCGAGCTCGCGAAGGACGCGACCGCGACCCCGGAGGAGCGCGAGGCCGCGGCGGCGGCCTACGCGCAGGCGCGCGCGGAGGTGGGCGCGGTGGTCGTGAGCGCCAACGTGCCGGGCTCGAAGGTGCTGGTGGACGGCTCCCCCGTCGGGACGACGCCGCTCGTCGACCCGGTGTTCGTGGAGCCGGGACCGCACACGATCACCGTGCAGCACGACGGCCATGCGCCGAAGAGCAGCGCGGTGGACGTCGCTCGGGGGGGCGAGATCCAGCGCGCCTTCGAGCTCGAGAAGATCGAGGTCAGCGCGCCGCCGGAGCCGGCGCCAGCGCCGCCCCCGCCCGACGTGGCGGAGCGGAGCTCGGCGCCGATCGTGGCCGGCGCCTCGGCGGCCGCGGCGGGGGTGATCGCGGGGGTCGTGTTCACGCTCGTCGCGAACGCCAAGGCGAGCAGCGTGAGAGAGCAGCACGCGACGGTCAAAGGGATGAATGTGAATGACGGAGGCGTGAACTGTACGACTCCCATCAGCACCGCGCAGAAGCAGCAGTGTGACAGGCTGAGCACGTTGGTCGACGATAGAGATCTCTTCAGCAACCTGGCGCTGTGGAGCTTCGTCGGCGGCGGCGCGGTCGCCGTCGGGACGCTCGGTTACTGGCTTGCCAGCCCATCGACTCCCCCGGAGAAGCGGCACGTCCGCGTCGTTCCGCTCGTGGCGCCTGGCGGCGGGGGAATCGTCGCTGGCGGTGTTTTCTGAAGCGAGGAACGCATGAACCGACACGCAAAGAGGGCGGTGCGGCTCACCGCTCACAGCGCTTCGGCGCTGATCATGGCATCGCTGGTAACGGCGGTGCACGCGGCGAGCTGTGTCTATGACACTCCATCCCCCAACTGCGAGGACCGGCATGAAAACTGTCTGCAGGCTGGCACCGGCGGGCAGAAACCGGATCCGCCTGACCCTCCGGATCCACCGGACCCGCCCGAGCCGGAGGAGGAGAAATGCGTGCCCCAAGAGAAACCCGATGGCGTAGCCGACACCTGCGGCGTCTTCGTGTCGGCGCGCGGTGGCGCATCCAATGCGGCGGGAACCAAGGCGAAACCGCTCGCCTCGCTCCAGGAGGCCGTCGATCTAGCAAAAAAGAATGGAACTCGGCGCGTGTACGTGTGCGCCGGCGACGGCGAGGACTTCAACGAAGCGGTCGAGGTGCCCGGCGGCGTGGCGCTCTACGGCGGGCTCGACTGCAACGACGGCTGGAAGTGGGTCGGCGATACGACGAAGACGAAGCTGATGGCGGCTAAAGGGGTGATCTCGCTGAGGATGCGCGGGCTGCCGGGAACCGTGCACATCGAGGATCTGCACGTCGTGGCGCAGTCGACCGGGCAGCAAGACGCCAAGGGAGCAGGGCTATCGTCGATCGCGGCCATCGCGCACAGCACGAGCGTGGAGCTCGTGCGATGCGTGCTCGAGGCCGGCCACGCGGGCGCGGGGGCGCAAGGGGCTGTTCATACGGGCACGGCCGCGCAGGGTACGCCGGGGGAAGCGGGCGGCAACGCGTGCTCCGCCGCCGAGGGCGCCGACGTGCCCGGCGGCGAGATGGTGACGAATCAATGCGGCACGCCCGCCGATGCGGGCGATGACTCGTGGGGGGGCAAGGGCGGGAATGGCTCCATCTACCTCGGAGACCGCGGAGACGATGGTAGGCCCTTTCCCACGTCCATGGGCGCCGAGAACGGCGGCTTCGGCCACAACGGCCTACACGACTGCGCGCCTGGCCGCCCCGGTAACGTCCTCGACGACGGCGCGCCTGGAACAGCGGCCTCCGGCGGCTCCGGCGCGGGCGCGATCGGGATCGGAGCGATTTCCCTGGACGGTTACGCCGGGGTTCCCGGCGGTGATGGCGGCCCTGGGGCGCCTGGACAAGGCGGCGGCGGCGGCGGCGGTGAGCGGGGCGTGTATACGGCAACTGAAAACCGATATTGCCCGAGGGGTAATCCGGGCCAGGAGCAAAAGCGCGCCGGCGCAGCCGGCGGCTCCGGCGGCGCCGGCGGCTGCGGCGGCGCCGCCGGCCGAGGCGGCCTGCCGGGCGGCTCCAGCATCGCGCTCATCAGCCTGGATGCCGCGCTGTCCTTCAAGGACGTGACCCTCAAGGCCGGCAACGCAGGCAACGGCGGCAACGGCGGTCCCGGGCAGCCGGGCGGAGAGGGTGGCGAAGGCGGCGAAGGCGGAAGGCCGCCGGACGGGTCCGCGGGATTCCGAGCCGCCTGCGATGGTGGCAAAGGCGGCACCGGCGGCACCGGCGGCAGAGGCGGCGGCGGGCAGGGCGGCCACTCCCTTGGCATCGCGTTCCGCGGCGTCGCGCCGTCCACCGACGGCATCAACGCGATCGAGCTCGGCGACGCAGGCACGGGCGGCCAAGGGAGCGCCGCCAACGGCAGCGGCGCCCCCGGGATGGCGAGCAACACGCTGGAATTCAAGTAGACCCCCTACCGCCTAGAGGCGTTCTACAACCATGATCATCCGCCGACCTCTCCGCCTGGGTCTGCTCCTCGCGCTCACGCTCTCCGCGGTGCCGGCCACCGCGGTATCCCAGCCTGCCCGGCCGGACGACCAGGCCAAGGCCGCGGCCCGAGCCCTCGCCGACAAGGGCTGGGAACTCTTCAATGCGGGTCGCTACGAAGAGGCGCTCGCAGCCTTCCGCGACGCCGAGGCGCAGGTCCACGCCCCTCCATTCCTGCTCCTCGCGGCGCGCTCCTGCGAGCGGCTCGGTCGCCTGACCGAGGCCCGCGCGCTCTATCGACGCGTCGCCGACGAGCCGCTCGACACCAGCGCGCCGCGGGCGTTCCATCAGGCCCAGGCCGACGCGAAGGCCGGGCTGGCCGCCCTGGCGCCGCGCATCCCGGCCCTGGAGGTCGCCGTCGCTGGCGCGGCCCCGGGCGCGGTGGAGCTGACGCTGAACGGAGAGCGCATCGCCCTGGCGACGCCCCTGGAACGCGATCCCGGTGAATACGAGCTGGTCGCGACCGCGCCGGGCTACACCCCGGTGACGAGAATGTTCCGGTTGACGGAGGGAAAGAGAGAGCGCGTCACCATCGAGCTCTCGCCTGCCTCCACCGCGGCAGCAACGGCGCCGCTCCCGGACCGCGCGCCTCCAGCGGCGGAGAGCGATGCGAGGACGATCGCGCTGATCGGCGGCGGGGCTGCTGGAGCTCTGGTGCTCGCGGGCGTCGCGTTCACGCTGGTCGCCAATGGCCGTGCCAGCGACGCGACACAGCAGTGGATGAAGGTCAAGGCCATGGATGGCGGTTCGGTGAACTGCTCCAGCCCCGCCGGTACAGATCAGGCGAATCAATGCCAGAAATTGCGCTCAATGGTCGATGACAAGTACCTTTTCAGCAACCTCGCAGCGTGGAGCTTCATCATCGGGGGAGCGAGCGCGCTCGGAGCGCTCGGCTACACCTGGCTCGCTGCAGCGCCGAGCGAGCCAGAGAAGCAGGTGCACCTCTCGCCGCTCGTGACGCCAGGCGGCGCGGGGCTCGTCGCTGGCGGCGTATTCTGAGTCGAGGAAGCCATGAACCGACGAACCAAGAGGGCGATCCGGCTGGCCGCACGCGGAGCTCCGACGCTGGTCGTGATGGCGATCGCAGCATCGATCCATTCGTCGAGCTGCCTCGGACCAGACTGCGTCGAGCTGCATCAATGCGGAGGCGCTGCGACAGGCCCGGAGTCGCCGGAGTCGCCGGATCCGCCCGACCTGCCTGATCCGCCCGACCCTCCCGACCCGGAGGAGGCCAAATGCGTGCCCCGCGAAACCCCCGATGGCGTGGACGATGCATGCGGGGTCTTCGTGTCGGTAGGCAGTAACGTATCCAATGAAGCGGGAACCAAGTCGGAACCGCTCGGCTCGCTCCAGCAGGCCATCGATCTGGCAAAGCAGAATGGAACCCAGCGCGTGTACGCGTGCGCTGGCGACGGGGAGGACTTCAACGCAGCGGTCGAGGTGCCGGGCGGCGTGGCGATCTACGGCGGGCTCGACTGTAACGACGGCTGGAAGTGGGTCGGCGATACGACGAAGACGAAGCTCACGGCGGGCAAAGGGGCGATCCCGCTGACGATGCGCGGGCTGCCGGGAACCGTGCACATCGAGGATTTGCACGTCGTGGCACAGTCGACCGGACAGCAAGACGCTAAGGGAGCAGGGCTATCGTCCATCGCTGCCCTCGCACACAGCACGAACGTGGAGCTCGTGCGAAGCGTGCTCGAGACCGGCCACGCGGGCGCGGGGGCGGAAGGGGCTGCTCATACGGGCACGGCCGCACAGGGTACGGCGGGGAAAGCGGGAGGTAACGCGTGCTCCGCCGCCGAGGGCGTCGACGTGCTCGGCGGCGAGATGGTGACGAATCAATGCGGCACGCCCGCCGATGCGGGCGATGACTCGTGGGGGGGCAAGGGCGGGAATGGCTCCATATATACCGGAGACCGCGGAGAGGACGGGAAACCCATTCTCACAGCAACTGACGATGCCGAGAGCGGCGGCTTCGGCCACAACGGCCTACACGACTGCTCACCTGGCCGCCCAGGCAACGTCCTCGACAACGGCCTACCGGGAACAGCGGCCTCTGGCCGCCCCGGCGCGGACGCCACGGGCATCGGAGAGATTTCCCTGAACGGCTACGCTGGCGTCTCCGGCGGTGATGGCGGCCGTGGGGCGCCTGGGCAAGGCGGCGGCGGCGGTGGCGGTGAGCGGGGCGTGTACACGGCAACGGAAACCCGTCATTGCCCGAGGGGTACTCCGGGCGACGAGCAAAGGCGCGCCGGCGCAGGTGGCGGCGCCGGCGGCGCCGGCGGCTGCGCCGGCGTCGGCGGCCGAGGCGGCCTGCCGGGCGGCTCCAGCATCGCGCTCATCAGCCTGGATGCCGCGCTGTCCTTCAAGGACGTGACCCTCAAGGCCGGCAGCGCAGGCAACGGCGGCAACGGCGGTCCCGGGCAGCCGGGCGGAGAGGGTGGCGAAGGCGGCAAAGGCGGAAGGGCTCCGGACGGATCCATAGGACTACGAGCCGCCTGCGACGGAGGCAAAGGCGGCACCGGCGGCACCGGCGGCAAAGGCGGCGGCGGGCAGGGCGGCCACTCCCTCGGCATCGCGTTCCGCGGCGCACCGCCGTCCACCGACGGCATCACCGCGATCGAGCTCGGCGACCCGGGCACCGGCGGCCAAGGGAGCGCCGCCGGCGGCAGCGGCGCCCCTGGGATGGCGAGCAACACCCTGGAGTTCAACTAGCGCACGAGGTTGCGTGCGGCGCACCGTCGGTGGCGCCGCCGGCGGTTCACGCTGCCGCATGCACCGCGAGCCCCACACCGCCTCGCTGCGACGGCCGCTTCCGCCGCTCCGACCTCCGCTGCCATCGGCGGAAGCCGCACCTCGCCCCGTCGGTGTCCGCCTTCGCTCAGGCGAAGCGCAACGTCGGTCGCTCGATGTCCGCCTTCGCCCGCGCGAAGCACGGCATCGATTTTTCGATGCACGGCATCGGTTCAACGACGTCTCACATCGATTTTTCGATGTTGCACGTCGATTTGCAGCAATTACCCCTTGACAAGCGCTGCACCGAACACGCGCACCGCGCGTTGTCTCAGAATCCCCAGTCCGGCTGTCCCGGTACCGCCTTCTGAGGCGCCGCTGCTCCTGCCGCCTTCGACCCGCCCGGGCCGGAGGGTGGCGTTCCCCCCGAACGCTTCTCCTTGGGTGCTCCCGCCTGCAACGAGGACGACGGTGCGGCGCTCGTCCCCGGCGAGCCTGCCGGAGCAGGCTTTACTTCCTCGGGCGGTGCGCTCGCTCCAGCGTCGCTCTCCGGCGCAGGCGCGCTCAACGCCGGCCCCGGCAGCAGCGCCAGCTCCTCGCCATGCGCTTCCCCTGTCGCCACCGCAGACGCCTCCTGCATCACCGCAGGCGCCGCAGTTCCAGGCGCGCTCGCCGCGAGCTCCGGCGACGCCCCAGCCGCCGCCGCCACCGGAGTTGCCGGCTCCTCCAGGGCACGCCGCAGCGCAACCCCCAGCCCCAATCCCACCACCGCGAGCCCAACGCTGCCCGCCAGCACCCAGGCCACCCGCGCGCCTCGCGATCGCGACCGCTGCGACGCCGCCACACGGATCGCATCGGTCAGCGTCCCCGGCTGCCCCTGCGCCTCATGCCCTGCGGCCGTGCCATGGCCCCCCGCCTCACCGCTCGCCCCCACCCCCGGCGCCCCGACCGCAGCGCCATACCCCGCTCCCCTCCCCCCGCCGGCGGCGGCCCCCGGCCCCCCGCCCGCGCCGCCCCCGCCCGCTCCCGCCCACGGCGCCCCCGCCGCTCCCGTCACCCCCGGCCCCACCGCCGTCCACCCGAACGGGCTCGATCCCCCGACCCCCGACGACGAGAACACCGGCATCCCCGTCGCCCGCCCGAACTCCTCCACCATCTCGCGCACGCTCTGGAACCGCTGGTTCCGGTCGCGCGCCAGCGCCCGCGTGAAGAACGCGTCGATCGCCGGCGGCAGATCCGGCGCGAGCTGCCGCGGCGTCGGGATCGGCTCCACGAGGATCCGCGTCATCACCTGCGCCAGCACCTCGCCCGGGAACGGCAGGTACCCCGTCACCATCCGGAACAGGATCACCCCCAGCGCCCAGAGATCGCTCCGCGCGTCGATGTCGCGCTCCGCACGGAGCTGCTCCGGGCTCATGTAGTGCGGCGACCCCATCACCTCGCCGGTCGTCGACGCCTCCGACACGAGCTTCGTCGCCGTCTCCTTCGCGATCCCGAAGTCGATCAGCTTGAGCATGTCCTCGTCCTCGCCGTCGACGCGCGCGAGGAACAGGTTCGCCGGCTTCAGATCGCGGTGCACCAGCCCGGCGTCGTGGACGCTCCGCAACGCCTTCCCGGCGTGCACCAGGAGGCGCTGCGTCTCCGGCAGCGAGAGCCGGCGCACCCGCGTGAGGCGCGCGCTGAGGTCCTCGCCGCGCAGGAGCTCCATCACGAGGTACGGCACCCCCTGCTCGAACCCGAAGTCGTGCACCTGCACGACGTGGGGGCTCCGGAGGTGCGCCGCCGCGCGCGCCTCACGCTCGAAGCGCGCGCGGAACGCCGGCGACCCGGCGTAGGCCGTGCCCATGAACTTGACGGCGACGTGCGTGCCGAGCTGGACGTGCTGCGCCACCCACACCGAGCCCATGCCGCCCGCCGAGAGGGCGCGCTCCAGGCGGTATTTGCCGGCGATGATCGAGCCTGATTCGAGCTGCATGCGCCGGGGCGCCTCCTGCGGTGGGAGCAGCGTAACCGATCGCACGCCGGACGCGCAGGCCGAGCGCGACGGACGCAGCGAGAGGGCGCGGCGCGCGGGTCGCGCGTCGAGGCGAGCTCGTGCGCGGCGCCGTGGCGCGACGGACGCCGAGTCGACGGGCCAGGCTGCTCAGAACGGCCGGGGCGGCGGCTTCTTCTCCGCGGTGGCCGCGGCGCCAGCCGGCGATGCAGCGCGGGCAGCAGGCGGCGGATACGGCGACGGCTCGCCGTCGTACACGGAGTCCGGGGCCGTCACCGGCTTTCCAGGGATGGACGCTCGCCCAGGCCTTGGCTTCGACGTTCCCGTCGCAGCGGCAGCCGTCCCTGTCGGCGCCGACGGCCTCACCTGGTCCGCTGTCCCTCCGGAGCCAGACGAAGCGGGCGGAGCCGCCCCCTCCGCGGGTCTCTCCATCGCGGCTGGCTGTCCCGGCCGTGCGGCAGCAGGCGTCGCTGCTGCCGCAGCCGGAGCCCTCTCGCGCGGCATCGCCTCCGCCGCGCCCACGGCTGGCTCGCTCCCTCTGTCGGCTCCTGCCGGCGGGGTCGGCTCTCCCCAGCCGAGGAGCCACGTGGTGGCGATCGCGCCCGCGATCACGCCAACCACCAGCGTCACGGCCACGATCGCCGTGGCCGTCCCTCCCCTTCGCCTCGCCTTGCCGGCGGCTCCCACCTGCGCGGCGGGTTGCGCGCCCGCCGCGCGCGCGCTGGCCTGCTGCGCCTGCGCCGCGCGCATCCTGGCCATCGCCGCCTGGTACTGCGCCTCGGCGGCCTCCCCTTGCATCACGAGCGTCCCGCCAAGCGTGACCATGGGTCCGGCTCCGGCGGCCGGGGCGGCGGCGCTCGTGCCCGGCGCGGTTGCTCCTTGCAACACCTGCCCGGCCGCCGACGCGCCCTGCGGCGCGTGCGCGCGCTGCTGCCCCGGCGCGCCCTGCACCACCGCGTTGTTCCCGCCGCCGCTCTCCCTCGCCGGCGCCCCCGGCCCCGCCAGCGGCGCCGTCGTCGCGAGCTCCTCCGCGGAGGCCACGCTCCCCTGCCCTCGCGCCGGCGCCACCACCGTCTCCTGCTCCACCGCGCTCCCCAGCGGCGGCACGGTGCGCTCCCCCGTGATGCGCAGCCCCCCGCGCCCCGCCTCCCCCGCGCCCTCCCGGAGCTCCCACGCCCCCCCGGCGGCCGGCAGGACGAACGCCGCCAGCTCCCACGCCACCTCCTCCGCCGTCCCGAACCGCTCCTGCCGCTCCCTGCGCAGGCACCGGTCGACGATCCTCACGAGCCCCTCGTCCACGCGCCGCAGGTAGCGAGACACCTTCGGGATCTCCCCCGACAGGATCTGCGACAGGAGCTGCGGCCCCTCGCCCTGGAACGGCCGCACGCCGGTGAGCATCTCGAACAGCATCACCCCGAGCGACCAGAGATCCGACCGCGCATCGAGGTCCTCGTCCGCGCGCAGCTGCTCCGGGCTCATGTAGAGCGGCGAGCCCACCACGTCGAGCGTCGACGTCGCGCCGCTCGCGGCCGCGAGGCTCTTCGCCACCCCGAAGTCGAGCACCTTGACCACGATATCCCCCGCCTCGCTCGGCCGGTGCAGGAACACGTTCGCCGGCTTGAGATCGCGGTGCACGATCGGCACGGCGTGCGCCGCCCCGAGCGCGCCCGCCACGTCGCGCGCGATCCGCGCGGCCAGCGGCGCCTCCAGGCGGCGCCGCGCCTCGAGCAGCGCGGCCACGCTGTCGCCCACGAGCAGCTCCATGATGAGGCACGGCTCGCCGCTCTCGGTGCGGGCCACGTCGATCACATTGACGATGTTCGGGTGCTGCAGCGCGCCGCAGGACTGCGCCTCGCGGAGCAGTCGCTTGCGCAGCGACGGATCGGGGCGCGCGATCACCTTCAGCGCCACCTCGCGCCCGGTGGCCTCGTTCCTCGCGGCCCACACGACGCCCATCGCGCCCTGCCCGATCTTGCGACCGAGGCGGTACTTCCGCGCGAGCAGCATGCCCGGAAGAAGCCTGTACGCCTCGATCGGTTCCGACATATGCCCCCCCGGGTCGCGCCCCAAGCCCAGCGCGGGCTTACCATCGCTCCCGCGCGACCGGAATCGCGGAACCCGCGCCCCGGTCGTCGACGCCGCTCAGGGGGCGTACGGATCCCGCTTCCGCTCGTTCTCCCGCAGGCAGTTGGTCCGCATGAACCCGGTCTTCCCCGCGCACGGATCGACCTTGGGCCGCTTGGCGGCGGGCTGCTGCTGCGCCGTAGCCGCCGGCGCGGGCGTTTTCACGGGAGCCTTGCCCCCGGGTTGCGCGGCAGCGGCGAGCCGCAACGCAGGCGACGCCGCCGCTGGCGCCGCCTTGGCCGGCGCTGCCACCGCAGGCGCCGCCTTGACCGGCGCTGCCGCCGCAGGCGCCGCTGCCGCGCCGGCCGCCGCCGCCGTCGCCGCTGCGGCCGGCGCGCTCGGCGCCGGTGGCGGCGATGCGTCCGCTTCCGCGCCCTCCGCGTTGCTCGCCGCGCCAGCATCCGTGTCGACCTCGCTCGGCTCCGCCGCCGCCGGAGCCTGGGGCGCGGACGCCGCCGGCGCAGCCAGCGTCTCGGCCGGTCGGGCGACGCTGCTCTCGACGCTCTCGCGCTCGCCGCCAGCCTCCATCGACGCGTCCGGCCCTGCGGACACCTCGCTGTCACCCGCGGGCCCGCGCAGGGCGAAGAAGAGCACCGCGCCCACGAGGCCAGCGCCAAAGGCAGCCACCAGCGCCAGGATCGCGCCGGGGACCTGGATCCTCCCTGGGCGCCGCTTCGGCTCCGTCGGCGGCATCGGCGGCGGCGTCGCGCGCGCTGCCCACGGCGACGGCTGCGCTGCCGCCCGCCCCGCCTCCGGACCCGGCGCGGGCGTCGATCTCCCCGCTCTCCCCGGCTCGTCCTGACCCCACGTCGGCGAGGCGCCCGCTCCCGCGTCCGCGCCCACCATGACCTCCGGATCGAGCTTCTGGGTCAGCTCGGCGTTCCACACCGGTTCGGCCGCACCGCTCGCGCCTGGCAGCGGCGGCAACCGCGCCGGCGCCGCGCTCGCCCCCAGCGCCGCGGGCAACCCCGCCGGCACCACGCTCGACCCCAGCCCCGCCGGCACCACGCTCGCCCCCAGCCCCGCCGGCACCACGCTCGCCCCCAGCGCTGCGGGCAACCCCGCCGGCACCACGCTCGACCCCAGCGCCGCGGGCACTCCCGCCGGCGCCGCGCTCGCCCCCAGCCCCGCCGGTACCCCCGCGGGCGCCACGCTCGCCCCGAGCACCGGCGGCGATACCGGCGCCACGCTCGCCCGCTGCGCCGGCATCTCCAGCGCCGCAACGCCGCCTCCGCCCCCCACGGCGGCGCCCGCCCTCCCGCCCGACCTCGCGCCCGCGGCCGTGTACCCGTCGAGGAGCTCCGCCAGCTCCGCCGCCGACCCGATCCGCTCGTCCCGGTGGCGCGCCATGCACCGCGCGACGAGCTCCACGAGCCCCGGATCCACTCGCCGCAAGTACCTGGAAATCTTGGGGATTTCCCCGGTCAAGATCCCGGTGAAGACCGCCCTCGCGTCCCCCTGGAACGGCCGCGTGCCGGTCAGCATCTCGAACAGCACCACGCCGAGCGCCCAGATGTCGGCGCGGTGATCGACGCTCGGATCCGCCCGCACCTGCTCCGGGCTCATGTAGAGCGGCGACCCCACCGCGCCGCCGGTCGCCGTGCGGATGCCGTCGTTCGTGGCGAGGTTCTTCGCGACGCCGAAATCGAGCACCTTCACCACCGGCTCGTCCATGTCCGGCTCGCGGTGCAGGAAGATGTTCGCCGGCTTCAGGTCGCGGTGGACGATGTGCGCCGCGTGCACCGCGGCGAGGCCCCGCGCCACGTCGCGCCCGATCGCCGCGGCCACGTCCGCGTCGAGCCGGCGCCTGCGCTGGAGCAGCTCCGCGAGCGTCTCTCCCGTGAGCAGCTGCATCACGAGGAACGGCTCGCCGAACTCGGTCTCGCCCATGTCGTACATGTCGATGACGTTGCCGTGCCGCAGCGCCCCGCCGTTCCGCCCCTCGCGCTGGAGCCGCCGCCGGAGCTCGGGATCCGGCCGGTGGATCAGCTTCAGCGCCACCTCGCGCGACGTGGACAGGTTGAGCGCAGCCCACACCACCCCCATGGAGCCCTCGCCGAGCCTCCTCACCAGCTTGTACTTCTCGGCGATCACCAGGCCGGCAGCGATGTGCGTGAAGGACTTGGACATCGAGCTCAACAGGGTTGTTCGGGGCGCAGCACCGGAGCGCGCAAGGTATCGCGACGTACCACGGAACGAAAGGGCGTCACCACGAGGTAACGCGCGCGCCACCGCGACCTTCGGGGATCCCCGCCCCGGCGCGCAACAGCAGGTACCCCGCGGCCATGCCGATCCCCACGAGGACCACCGCGGCGAGCACCGCCAGCGCGATCCACACCGCCGCCGGGCGAGCAGCCACGGGCGGCGATCGCTCCGGCATGCGGAGCGTCTCCAGCGGCACGGTGCCGCCCCCCGGCGTCGGCGCCGGCGCCGGCTGCGGCGCGATGGCACCGGCAGGACGCGCCTGCGCGGCGACGAGCGCCTGCCGATGAACGTCCGCCGCCGCCGGTGAGAGCTTGATGGTCCCGTGCTCCCCCAGCAGGGAATGGCTCGACATCGGCGGCCGAGGCGCCGGCGCCGCCGGGCTCCCGTTCGCCGGAGGCGCCGGCGAGGCGCCCGCCCCTCGCGGCAGCGGCGTCGGCGAGGCGCCCGCCCCTCGCGGCAGCGGCATCGGAGACGCGCCCGCCCCTCGCGCCGACGTCGCCGGCGGCGGCGCGCCGCCGTGCCCGTGCGGGACCTGCAGAGACGCCACCGACGCCGGAAGCGGCGTCGCGGTCGCCGGCATCGGCCCGGGCGCCGCCCCGCCCCACGGCCCTCGCCCAGGCTGCTGCAGCACGTCGTACCGCAGATCCGGCGACGAGCCCGGCGACGAGGCGCTGCGCGGCCGCGGAGGCGGCGTAACGAACGGCTCGAGCGCCGCCGCCACCTCCGCCGCCGAGCGCGGCCGCCGCTCGCGCTCGCGCTGGAGACACTGCGCCACGAGGGCGTCGAGCCCGGGGTCGATCTGCCAGACGATCTGGGAGACCGTGGGGATCTCGCCCTGGAGCACGTTCCTCAGGAGCTCGTGCGCCCTGCCCTGGATCGGCCGCCGGCTGGTGAGCATCTCGAACATCACCACCCCGAGCGCCCAGAGGTCCGCGCGCGTATCGAGCTCGCCCTGCGCGCGCACCTGCTCCGGGCTCATGTAGGCGGGCGAGCCGATGAGGATGCCTGTCGCGGTGCGGATCTGATCAGCCCCCGTGGGGAACTTGCTCACGCCGAAGTCGAGTATCTTGACGACGTAGTTGCTCTCGCCAGGGTCGGTGTGAAGGAAGATGTTGGACGGCTTCAGGTCCCTGTGGATGATGCCGCGCTCGTGCGCCGCGGCGAGGCCGCGCGCGATGTCGCGCGCGATGCGCGCGGCCTCGGGGACCTCCAGCTTTCGCTTGCGCTTGAGCAAGGACGAGAGCGTCTCGCCCGAGAGCAGGGGCATGACGAGGAACGGATCGCCGTCCTCGGTCTCGTCCGCATCGTAGATATCGACGATGTTCCGGTGGCTCACCGCGCCGCAGGCCCGCGCCTCCCGGAGGAGCCGGACGCGGAGCTCCGGGTCGGGCCGCACGAGCAGCTTGAGCGCCACCTCGCGCGAGGTGGCCTCGTTGTGCGCGGCCCAGACGACCCCCATGGCCCCCTCGCCGATCTGACGGAGCAGCCGGTACTTGCCGCGAACGAGCGTACCTGGCGGCGGGCCGCCAGGAGGCGAGGGAGATGGCATGGATGGGCTCGCGTTAGGGACGACGCGGGGGCAGGTCGCAGGCGCTCTTCGGGGAATTGTCGCAGGTGAGATAGCGCACGGTCAAGAACGGGGCGCGCCGGCGCGGCCGCGGCGTCAGCGCGGGAGACGCGGCGCGGGACCGGGGAACAGAACGCCTATTTCTTGAACCTCGCCTCGCACTTTTGCTTCTCCATGAACTTGAGACCAGCGCACGGATTCGAGGGCGGTTTGGCGGTCTGCGCCGTCCCGGTCGGAGGCGAGCTCCCCCCGGTGCGCGGCTTCGCGCTGCTCGGCGTCGCCGGCGCGGTGGCCCCCGCCGCGGCGCCCGCGCCGGTGCCCGTCGCTCCGGCGCCGACCCTCGTCGTGCTGCCAGCGCTGCCCGCGCCCGCCGTCCCGGTGCCCGCCGCCGTCCCGGCGTTGTCGCTCGCCGCCGGCCCAGCGCTGCTCGCCGGACCGGCGCTGCTCGCCGGACCGGCGCTCTGCGCCGCCGTCGGCTCGGGCGGCGGTGCCGTCGCGGAGCCTGGCGGCAGCCCCGCGGGCTGCTCCGGGAGCCGGTCGTCCCGCGTACGAACGCCGCCGCCCTCGGGCGGCGTCCCCTCATCCCGTCCCGAGGTGATCTCGGGCAGCACCGCGCTCTCGGACGGCGCCGGCGCGGCGGGCGCCGGCTCCTGCGATCGCAGCGCGATCAGCATCCCCACGAGGATCAGCGACAGCGCGGCAGCCGCGATCGCCAGCGTCGCGGCCGTCCGCTTGCGCTTTTGCTCGTCGCCCTGCAGCGCTGGCTCCTGGGCGCCCTGGGCCGGGTGCGCCCCGGTCTGATGGACCGACGGGTGGTTCGAGACGAGCGGGGTCGTCGACGAGCTCGCCCCCTGCTGCGGCACGCCCGTGCCGGTGGTCGCGCCCGGCCTGGAGTCGGAGGCGCTCGCGCCCGGCTCCGACGCGAGCTTCACCGTCGACTCCGGGATCCGGCTCGACGACGCGCTGGCGCTGCCGAAGGCCTGCGCGCCGGCAGCGCCGAAGCCCCCCGGCCCCGCCGGCCCCTCCGGCGTCGGCGGCGAGGCCATGCGCACGGTCATTCCCCAGGGACCGCGCTCCGGGATCGCCCCCGGCACGGGGTGCGCCGGCGCGGACTGCGCAGCGCTCGCGTGAGACGGCCCTGACGCCGCCGACGACACCGCCGTGGGGAGCGGCGTCAGCAGCGCAGCCGCGGGATGTCCCGCCGCCGGGTGCTGCCCCGAGCCCACGCGCTGCCTGTCGGCGCCGGCCGCCTCCGCGCTCCCTCGCCCGAGCGGCAGGGTCGCCACGTCCTCTTCCCACAGCGCGCGCCCCGCCGACGCCGCGGCGATGTGCTGGCCCGAGCTCCCGGCGCGCCGAGGCGACGCGACCCCCGCCTGTCCCGCATCCGGGCTCGAGCCTGCCGCCTGCCCCGCGGCCGCCCGCCGGCCCTGCGACGGTGGCGCGCCCGCCCCCGGCGGCTCCTGCACCGGGATCGGAGCCCGCGGCCCGCCGCCGAGCAGCGCCAGCGGCAGCGCTCCCGCGCCCGCGTCCCCCAGCCCGGGCTGCGTCGCCAGCCGAGGTTGCGCCACCGACCCGGGTTGCGCCACCGACCCGGGTTGCGCCACCGACCGAGGTTGCGCCGCGCCGGCCTGCGCCCCCTGCCAGCCGCCGTCCGTGGCCTCGCCCGGAAGCAGCCCCTGCTCCTCCGGCGACGTCTGCCGCAGCGCCGCGTCCATGCCGGCGCCGGCGCCCCGCGCCGCGTACCGATCGAGCTGCGCCGCGACCTCCGCCGCGGAGGCGATCCGGTCCGCGCGGTCCCGCCGCATGCAGCGCGCGATCAGATCGACGAGCCCCTGGTCCACCCGCCGCAGGTACTTGGACACGGTGGGGATCTCGCCGGTCAGGATCCCCATGAACACCGCCTGCGCGTCCCCCTGGAACGGCCGCATGCCGGTCAGCATCTCGAACAGCACCACGCCGAGCGCCCAGATGTCGGCGCGGTGATCGACGTTCGGCTCGGCCCGCACCTGCTCCGGGCTCATGTAGAGCGGCGACCCCACCGCGCCGCCCTGCACCGTGTGCAGGCCGTCGTTGACCGAGAGGTTCTTCGCGACGCCGAAATCGAGCACCTTCACCACCGGCTCGTCCATGTCCGGCTCGCGGTGCAGGAAGATGTTCGCCGGCTTCAGGTCGCGGTGGATGATGTGCATCGCGTGCGCCGCCGCGAGGCCGCGCGCCACGTCGCGCCCGATCGACGCCGCCACCGGCGGATCGAGCCGGCGGCGCCGCGCGAGCAGCTCGGCCACGGTCTCCCCCGTGAGCAGCTGCATCACGAGGAACGGCTCCCCGGCCTCGGTCTCGCCCATGTCGTAGATGTCGATGACGTTCCGGTGCCGCAGCGCCCCGCTGTTGCGCGCCTCGCGCTGCAGCCGCAGCCGGAACTCGGCCTCGGGGCGGTGGATCAGCTTCAGCGCCACCTCGCGGGAGGTCGCCACGTTGACCGCCGACCAGACGACGCCCATGGCCCCCTCGCCGATCTGGCGCACGAGCCGGTACTTCTTGTCGATCAGCACGCCGGAGGCGAGCAGCGTCGAGCTCTTCGGCGATGACATCAGCGACTTTCCAGCAGCGCGGCGCGCCCCGCCGTCACGGAGCACGCCCGGACGGACGCGGCCAGCGGGGCGAGGCGAGCCGCGGCACCCGTCCGGCGCCCCCGCCCAGCGCTCGCGCCGTCCGTTCCCTCACGCGCCTGCTCCCGCGCGACGTAACATCCGATTCCCAGGTCCACGGGACGCGCCTCCTGAGCGGGGCATCTTACAGCAGTTCTCCCCGCCGCGATACGTTCTCTGCAGCGCGGGACGGACGACGAACGACCGACCAGGAAAGCGGGAGAAGCCCGATTCGCGCGTGTCGGGCTCAGACCCACGATCGCGCCCACGCTCGCTGCAAAACCCGGCGAACGACGCGAGGAAAGCGAGGCGCACATGGGCGATACAACCATCATGAAGGTCTCCTCCGGCCGCTCCCCGAGAGGCCAGATGGGCCAAAAATACCTGGCCTCCGGAATCCAGGTCTCGATGCGACTCTGGGAGCGCGAGCCGCCGGGCGACGCCAAACCGCCGACCGTGCGCGATTACGAGACCGTGGGGTTCGTCATCGAGGGGCGAGCCGAGCTGCACCTCGAGGGGCAGATGGTGCGCCTGGAGCCGGGCGACTCCTGGACGGTCCCTAAAGGCGCATCGCATTCTTACAAGATCATCGAACCGTTCACGGCGGTGGAAGCGACGAGCCCGCCGGCCAGCGTCCACGGACGCGACGAGAGCTGAGGAGGCCCACCGGCGGGGCCTGACCGCGGCGCTGGCCGTCGTGCCCGGGACGAGCTCACCCGGGCCGCCGGGCGGCGCGCCTCAGAGCGCGGTGCCGGCGCCGGCCGCGGGCTTCTCCCGGTCCTGCGCGCCCTTGGCGCGCCCTGCCGGCGTCTTCTCGTCCGCGCCGCCCGGCGCCGGCTTCTTTTCGCCCTCGGCGGTCTTCTTCTCCTCCGGCGCCGCTCCGGCCTGATCGCCCGCGCCCGCCGCCGCCCCCTCGCGCTTCGCCGGCTTCGTCTCGCCCGCCTCGGCCTTCTCGGCCCGCGCCGGCTTCGTCTCGCCCGCGCCCGCCGCCCCCTCGCCCTTCGCCGGCTTCGTCTCGCCCGCGCCCGCCGCCCCCTCGCTCTTCGCCGGCTTCGTCTCGCCCGCCTCGGCCTTCTCGGCCCGCGCCGGCTTCGTCTCGCCCGCGCCCGCCGCCGCCCCCTCGCCCTTCGCCGGCTTCGTCTCGCCCGCCTCGGCCTTCTCGGCCCGCGCCAGGTTCGTCTCGCCCGCGCCCGCCGCAGCGCCTGCCGGCGCGCTGCTCCCGTCCTTGGCGCTGCTCCCGTCCTTGGCGCTGCTCCCGTCCTTGGCGACGGTCGCCTTGCGGCCCTCCTCCCCGGCGGCCGTGGCCGCGGCGGGCGCCGCCGGCTTCAGCGGCTCGGCGGCCGCGGCCTTGTCGCCGTCGTCCACCGCGCCGGCCGCCTGGGCCGACGCCACGCGGACCTCGTCCTCGCGCGGCTCGCGCGGCTCGACCGGCGGCGGATCGTCCGGCAGCGAGGTCGGCACGTACACCACGAGCCGATCCCCGGGCATCAGCGGGCTCCGCCTCGAGCGCTGGTTGATCCGCTCCAGGCTGCCGACGCTGAGGCCGTAGCGGGTCGCGAGCTTGCTGAACGTGTCGCCCTCCCGCACCGCGATCTCGATGCGCTTGCGCCCCTTCAGCCCCTCGAAGTGCGCGAAGAACTCCTCCGAGCCGACCGGGAGGATGCGCGCGTCCGCCTCGTCGAGCAGGAACACCCCGTCATAGCGCTGCGACCTCGGGACGAACAGCTGGAGCGTCATCCCCTCGTGCAGCGACGCCCCGGGCGAGAGCGTGTTCCAGCGGCAGATCTCGTCGGGCGTCACCGACAGCACCGCCGCGAGATCCCGGATCGCGTCGCCCGCGACCACGCGGTAGAAGACGCGCCGGCGCCCCTCGTACGAGAAGCGCTGCGCCGGGACCACCACGACCGGCTTCGCGTCCGACGACAGCGGCGCGCCGTTCGCGAGCAGGTGCTCCGCCGCCGCCACGCCCACGCCCTCCGCCGCCGGGACGAACAGGAGCGTCCCCGGGCGCACCGGCTCGCCGGCCCGCAGGCCGTTCAGCGTCTGCAGCGTCCACCGCGTCGTCCCGCGGAACGTCGCGATGTCGTCGAGCGACTCGCCCCAGCGGACCAGGTAGCGCTCGAGCTTCGGCTCGCGCTCCAGCAGCTTCGGCATCGCCTTGGCCGCGCGCGCCCCCGCCCCCGCGGGCACCCGGACCTCCCAGCGCGCCTGCTCCTTCGCGTCCACCGGCAACGGCGGCGTGCGCTTCGCCACGAGCTGCGGGTTCAGCGCCTCGATCTCCGGCGCCCCCGCCCCGACCGCGGACGCCACCGACTGCAGCGACACCCCGGACCCGAGCGCGATCTTGTCGAACGTCACCGCCGGATCGAGCTCGACCTCGTCGCAGCCGAACACCTTCAGGTTCCGCGCCACGATCGCGATCGCGAGGATCTTCGGCACGTAGAGCGCCGTCTCGAGCGGCATCCCCGCCTCGAGCCGCGACAGCTCCCAGAAGTCGTTCGTGTTGTACTTCCGGATCGACGCGAGCAGCCCGCCGTACCCCATGTTGTAGGCCGCGAACGCGAGCTCCCAGCCGCCGAAGCGCCGCCGCAGATCCGAGAGGTACCGCGCCGCCGCGAGGGTGGAGCGCTCCGGATCCAGGCGCTCGTCGACCCATCGATCGACGGTGAGGCCGTAGATGCGCGCGCCCTCGGGCATGAACTGCCAGAGGCCGGCCGCGCCGGCCGGGGAGTGGATGGTCGGGTCGAAGCCGCTCTCGACGAGCGAGAGCCAGAGCAGGTCCTCCGGGAGCCCCTGCTCGCGGAGGACGCGGCGGATGGCCGCGCCGTAGCGGCCGCTCTTCTTGATCCAGGAGACCACGGCGGAGCGGCCGCGCGGGTCGTCCTTGTAGTACTCGAGGTAGCGCACGACCCGGCCGTCCCAGCGGACCGGGATCTCGGGCAGCTCGAGCTGCCGCAGCCAGGAGATGTCGCGGGTCTCCTCGGCCTGCGGCGGCGCCACGGACAGCCCCGAGGGCGGCAGGCCGGACGCCTCGAGGCGCGGCTCGCCCGCGCCGAGCAGGAGCGTGCCGTCGACCGGCCACGCGGGCCCGGCGCTCGGGGTCGCGCCGGGGAACAGCGCCTGGTCGATCTCGCGCATCGTGCGGAGCTCGGGCGACTCGGCGACGCTCGCCCCCGCCGGCGCCGCGGTGCCCGCGATGACCCGGCGCGCCGCCTCGTCCGGCGCGCCGGGCTCCCCCGGCTTGCGCGTGATCTTGGCCGCGCCCTTCTTCGGCGCCTTCGATCGCGCCGCCGGCTTGGCCGGCGCCTTGGCGGCCACGCGCTTCGCGCCGCCCTTGCCGCTCGACGCGGCGGCGGGCCTGGCCGGCGCGGGCTTCTCCGGCGTGGCCTCCGCCGCGCCGGCCTTCTTCGCCTCCGGCCGATCCGCCTTGCCGCCGGCCGCCGCATCCCGCTTCGCCTCGACCTTGGCCGGCTCGGCCGCCGCGGCCTCCGGGGGCGCGGCGAGGCCGTCGAGAGCGACGCCCGAGAGGGCGGCCATCCAGCCAAGACAGACAAGCCTGCGTGCGGCGCGTCGGATCCGCATGTCAGCGCCCGACCTGTCTCACGATGCGCCCGAGGGGTCAACTTTGGCAGTCAGGCGGAACGGCCACGAACCGTCCACGACACAGGGGGCTGGCGCACATCGCACCGGCGGAGGTGTGATGAAGAGAGAGATTTTAAACTACAGAGGCACAGAGGATGCGAACCGCGATGGCGGTTCTTCTGTTGATCGGGGTGACTTCCCGCAGCAGCGCTAGGAGAGCAGCGCGATGAAGTCGCCGATCGCCGTGAAGGGCAGGCTCTCGTTCACGACGCCCGCGCGCACCGCGGCCCCGGGCATGCCGTAGACCACCGCCGAGTCCTCGCTCTCGGCCACCACCGTGCCCCCGGCCGCGCGGATCGCCCGCGCGCCGTTCACCCCGTCGTCCCCCATCCCCGTCAGGATGATGCCCACCGCGCGGCTGCCGCCCACCTGCGCCACGCTCCGGAACAGCCGGTCCGCGCTCGGCACGTACCGATCGCCAGGCGCCGGCGCCCCCACCCGGATCCGGATGTCGCCGCTCAACCCGACCCCGCTGCCCGGCGTCACCGCAATCTCCATGCACATCCGTCCTGGACACACGTAAGCCTTGCGGGCCACCACCTGATCGCCGTTCTGCGCCTCGACCACCCGGAGCCCGCCCTTCCGATCGAGCCGCTCCGCGAACGTGCGGGTGAACTTGTCCGGCATGTGCTGCGCGATGAAGATCGCGCCGGGGAAGCGATCCGGGATGCGGTTGAAGATCTCCAGGAGCGCCGTGGGCCCGCCGGTCGACGAGCCGACCGCGACGAGGTGGCGCAGCGAGACCCCGAGCCGCGACGACTCCTGCACCGGGCGCTGCAGCGCAGGCTGCGACGCCCGCGCCGGAGGCGAGGCCGCCGGCATCGGCGACCGGGGGCGGAGGTAGCGCACGAGCAGGACCTTCTGGATGATCTCCTTGCGGATCTGCGCGTCCGCCGTGAACTGCCGGTCCGGCTTCGCCACGAAGTCCACGGCGCCGAGCTCGAGCGCCTTGAAGACGTTCTCCTTGTGGCTGTAGCTCGAGACGATGATGACCGGCGTGGGCTGCCTCGCCATCAGGATGCGGAGGAAGGTGAAGCCATCCATGCGCGGCATCTCGAGGTCCAGCGTGATCGCGTCCGGCCTCAGCTGGGCCGCCTGACGGAGCGCGTCGTCGCCGTCTCCGGCCTTGCCCACGACCTCGATCTCGTCGCTTCCGCTCAAGATCTCGGCGATGTTGCGCCGGTTGTACGCGGAGTCGTCGACGACGAGCACGCGCAGGGGAGCGAATGTCATGAGCGCAAAACCTTCCGCCGGAGGTTCATTCTACCCCACCAGGAGCGCCATGGGACCACCCGTCGCCCGTGCAGCCTCGACTTCGTCGGCGTCTCATCCGCCACGCTCACCGTTCTCCCACTCACCGCCCCCCCGGCTCACCGCCCCCCCACTCGCCGCCCCCACGCTCACCGCCCCCCCACTCGCCGCCCCCCCACTCGCCGCCCCCACGCTCGCCGCCCCCCCGCTCCGGAAAGAGCTCCGCGAGCCCGAGGCGCATCGTCGCCGCCGGCTTGCGGTACACGAGATCCTCCCGCAGGTGCACGATCTCGAACGCGGTCGTGACGTTCAGGAGCGACTCGGAGTGGCCGAGCAAGAGGAACCCGCCCGGCGAGAGGCGCTCGTAAAAGATGTCGATCACCCGGCGCCGCGACTCCTCGTCCAGGTAGATGAGCACGTTGCGGCAGAAGATGACGTCCACCCGCCCGACCACCGCCGCGCGCGACGAGTCGAGCAGGTTGAGGTGGCCGAACTGGCACAGCGCGCGCAGCTCGTCCACCACGTGGAAGCCGTCCGGCCGCTCCGTGAAGTAGCGCCGCTTCAGCTCGGGCGGCGTCACGCGGAACGACGAGGCGCCGTAGACCCCCTTGCGCGCGGCGACCACGCACCGGCGCGAGATGTCGCTGCCGAAGACGCGCACCTCGCGGCGATCCGCGGCGCCCGACTCCCGCGCCGCGATCGCGATCGAGTAGACCTCCTCGCCCGTCGAGCAGCCCGCGCTCCAGATGGACAGCCGGCCCTTGGCGCCCCCGGCCTTGACGATCATCGGCACGATCTCGGTCATGAGCGCGCGCAGCTGGTAGTCCTCGCGGAAGAAATACGTCTCGTTGACCGTGATGAGCTCGAGCGCCTCGTCGAGCTCGGCGCGCCCGCGGCTGTGGGAGCGCAGGTACTCGTGGTACTGCGCGAACGACGAGAGCCCGAGCACCACCACCCGCTCGCGGAGCCGCCGCTCCATGGACGTCCGCGCCTCGGGCCCGAACTGGAGCCCGCAGTGCTTGTTGAACAGGTCCCGCAGCCTCTGGAACTCGTCAGGCAAGAGGCGGATCTCGTCGTCCCGCCGCCGGTTCACAGCACCTTCCCCGACGGCGGCCCGCCGGACATCCCCGAGGTGGACATCGGGCCCTCGCCGCCATCGATCGAGACGGGCGCGCTCAGCCGGTCCCCGGCCTCGCCCCACGGGGGATCCGAGCGGAACGGCGCGCCCCCCTGCGCCGCCGCCGCGACGAGCTCCGGCTCCCCCGACGCGCGCACCAGCGAGAGCAGCTCGCGGGCGCGCGCCCGCTCGTCGCCCGCGCGATCCGAGAGCGACGCGTACAGCCGGCCGAGCGCGCGCGCCGCCGCGAGCCGGACCTCCCGCTCCTCGTCCGCCAGCGAGAGGCTCAGCACCTCGAGCGCCGAGACGCCCGCCGCCGCCGCGACCGCGGTCACGGCCGCGCGCCGCGCGCGCACGTCCCCGACCGACGCGACGCCCGTGAGGAACGCGATCTCCTCCTGATCCGCCGTGCCGAGCGCCTCGATCACGATCGCCGCCGCGAGGTGGGTCTCCCCCGCCTGCATCAGCCGGCGCGCGAGCGCGCGCGCCGACTCGGGGTACCGCTCCGAGAGCCCCGCGAGCGCGCTCTCCGCCGCGCGCGCGACCGGCAGCGAGATCGCGCGCGTCTGCGAGACGACGAGCGGGAAATCGTCCGCGGTCCCGATCTTCGCGAGGCCGTAGAGCGCGCTGGTCGCCACGAGCGTCGACGGGCTCTTGACCGACCGCCGCACCGCGCCGAGCAGCTCGTCGAGCGTCGGGTCGGCGGCCGGCTGCGGCGGCTGCGGCGCATGCGCCGGCGCGCCCTCGCGCCCGCGCTGCTCCGCGATCGCCACGGCGCCGTCGATGAGCGCGGCCGTCGCGTCGTCGAGGCCCTCCCAGAGATCCGGATCGGGATCGATGTGCCGCTCGAGGTAGGCGAGCACCGCGGGCAGCGCCTCCCCGCCGAGCAGCCCGAGCGCGCGCTGCGCCGTCTCGACGAGCGCCGGCTCGATCATCGCCTGCACCGCGGCGTCGGCCGCGCCCGGCGCGCGCGCCATCGCCGCGAGCACGAGCGCCTGCGCGCGCCCGCTCACCGGATCCGCGCCGAGGCCGCGCCACGACGGGGGCTCCGCGGCGCCCGCGCCCGGCGAGGCGGCGGCGGCCTGCACGAGGCGGGCGCCCACCTCCTGCGGGGCGGCCCGCAGCGCGTCGACCGCGTGCGACGCGAGCGGCCCCTCGACGAGCCGCGCGAGCGCCCGGACGAGCTGCGCGAACGCGCCGCCGCGCGCCGTCGCGAGCGCCGCGACGAGCGCCCGCGGCGCCTCCGGGCTCTCCGCGAGCGCCGCGGCGACCAGCGCCGCCGGGCGGAGGATCGGGTCGTCGATGAGCTGCGACAGCACCCGCCACGGCACCGGCGCCTCGAGGCCGTTCAGCCCGTTCAGCGCGGTGAGCCGCACGAAGCGATCCCGATCGCCGAGCCGCTCGTACAGGATGTCCGTCACCCGCTCGCGCGCGATGAGCCCCATCCCGGCGATCGCCTCGATCGCGCTCTGGCGCAGGTTGTCGTCCTTCTCGGCGAGCGCCGCGTAGAGCGCGTCGAGCGCCGCCGGGTCGCGCGTGCGGCCGAGCGCGTCGACCACGAGCTTGCGCTCGTCGCCCTTGAGCTCGGCGAGCGCGCCGACGAGCGCCGGCGTGGCGTCGCGGCCGCAGTAGCCGAGCACCTCGATGGCCGCGTTCCTGAGGCCCACGTCGTCGCTGGTCCGCAGCGCGTCGAGGAGCGCGCCGACGAGGACCTGCGCGGCGGACGGCCGCTCGCCCTCGGCGCCGGCCGGCGGCGCAGCGGGCCGCTCGCCCTCGGCGGCCGGCGGCGACGAGGCCTGGATCAGCCGGTGGCAGGCGTAGGTCGCCTCCTTGCGGACGCGCCAGTCGGGATCCCCGAGCGCGCGCATGAGGAGCGGCAGCGCCTCCGCGACGTCGGCCCGGCCGAGCCGCGCGGCCGCCTGGCGGCGCTCCTCGGCGTCGTCCGCGGCGAGCGCCGTGGCGATCGCCGCGATCGGCATCGGCGTGCTGCGCACGCTGGGCGAGATGGACTCGGGCTCGGTCGGCCAGGGGCCCGCGTCGCTCACGCGCGGGCCCCCGTACGGGCCGAGATCGTCGAACGCGCGGCTCACGGCGCCTCCAGGAGCGCGCCCGACGCGGCGAGCGCGAGCGCGAGCTCGACGAAGCGCCCGACGTCGAGCACGAAGATCATCCGCTCGTCGTGGGTCGTCACCCCGACGATGCCGCGCAGGTCGCTGCTGCCGCCCACCGGCGGCGTCGGCCGGTAGTCGCCGCTCGTCCCGAAGACCTCGGTCACGGCGTCGACGACGAGCCCCACCGTGTGCGTCCCCACGTCGACCAGGATCCACTTGGTGCTGCGGCTCGGCTCGACCGGAGGCAGCCCGAACCGCACGCGGAGCTCGATCACCGGAACCACCTCGCCGCGGTGGTTCGCGACGCCGGCGACCTCCGGGGGCGTGTGCGGCAGCGTGGTCACCTCGAGCGGATTCACGATCTCGCGCACCCGCGTGATGTCGATCGCGTACTGCACGTCGCCGACCACAAAGCCGACGAGGCTCTTGTGCGGGTCGGGACGGCTGCGCTCTCCAGTCAACGGCATCTGAGCCTCCGAGCGCCCGGGCTCTACGAGCCGCCCGGGCGCGGACGATTCGTCCGTTAGGACGCGAGTATGGCCTGCAGGTCGAGCAGGATGATGACGCGCGGCTGCGCCTCGCCCTGGGTGCCGTCCGACGCGCTCGCCCCGTGCATGGGCCGGGCGATGCCGGCGATGTAGCCCGCGACGTCGCCCCCGAGCGCCGTCGCGGCGTGCTCGATCTCGGCGTCGGCGAGCCGGTAGACCTGCTGGACCTCGTCGACGAAGAGGCCGAGCGTCTCGCCGTTCGCCGCGTCGACGAGCAGGATGCGCGCCCGCCGCTGCGGTGCGCCCTCGTGCAGCCGCATCCGCCGCCGCAGATCGATGACGGTCACGAGCTGCCCGCGCACGCTGACGATGCCCATCGTCGAGTCCGGCGCGCGCGGCACCGGCGTGAGCGGGGGCGGCTTCAGGATCTCGCGCACGAGCGAGACGGGCGCGGCGTAGGTGTCGCCCGCGAGCGTGAACGCGAGGTACTCGGTCCGCGGGCCGCTCGCCTGCGCGCGCGGGTTCCTCTTCGAGACGGGTATCCGGGCGGGCCTTCGGGAGAGGTTAGCCATGGGTGCTCCGCGGATCGTTGCGCTGCCTGTCGCCGCCGTGGAGGATCTCCTCGATGAGCGCCGGGGCGTCGAGGACGAGCGCGATGCGCTGGTCGCCGAGCTCGGTGGCGCCGGAGAAGCCGCGCACCGACGAGAGCGACGGGCCGAGCGCCTTGATGACGACGTCCTGCTGGCCGATGAGCGTGCTCACGACGAGCCCGAGCCGGCGCGCGCCGACCGACGCGACCACGATGTACTTGCGCTTGCTGCCCCCCTGCAGCCCGAGCGTCGCGCGGCCGTCGCCGCGGCGCCCGCCGGACACGGCGGCCCGCGCCGCCGAGCCGCCGCGCGCCCCGCCGAGCAGGCCGGCGATGCGCGCGCTGAGCTCCTCCTCCTCGTTCAGGCCGAAGAGCCGCGCGAGGTAGCAGAGCTGGAGCGTGCTGTTGCGCAGCGTGATCATCTCGCGGCCGTCGATCTGGCGCACCGTGCTCTCGTCGAGCGCGACCGCCTCCTGCACGTTCGTGAGCGGGATCGCGAAGAGCCGGTCGGCGACCCGGACGATGAGCGCGCTGATGATCGCCAGCGTGATCGGCAGCGTCACCGTCATCTTGGTGCCGATGCCGGGCTCGCTGTGCACGTCGATGACGCCGCCGAGCTTGCTGATGTTCGTCTTCACGACGTCCATCCCGACGCCGCGCCCCGAGATCTCGCTCACGTCGGTCTTGGTCGAGATGCCCGGCTGGAAGATGAGGTTCAGGACCTCGCGGTAGCTCGTGGTGCGCGCGTCCTCCGGGGTCATCACCCCGCGGCGCAGGGCGGCGTCGAGCAGCTTGTCGACGTCGATGCCCTTGCCGTCGTCCTCGATCTCGATGACGACGTGGTTGCCCTTCTGGAAGGCGTTCAGCGCGATCGTGCCGACCGCCGGCTTGCCCACCGCCTCGCGCATGCTCTTCGACTCGATGCCGTGGTCGATGGCGTTGCGCATCATGTGCATGAGCGGGTCGCTGAGCTCCTCGACGATGAGCTTGTCGACCTCGGTCTCGGCGCCCGTGATGACGAGGTTCACGAGCTTGTCGGCGTCGCGGCTGATCTGGCGCACGACGCGGGCGAGCTTGTCGAACACCTGCCCGAGCGGGACCATCCGGACCTCGAGGATGCCCGCCTGCATGGCGGCGAGGTGCCGGTCGAACGTGCGCTGGAGCCGGTGGAGGTCGAGGGAGAGCTCGCGCTCGGTCGGCGCCGCGCGGAGCCGCTCGACGAGGCGGCCGAGCGCCGATCGGACGAGGGCGAGCTCGCCGACGATGTTCATCAGCCGGTCGAGCTTGTGGATGTCGACCCGCACCGTCTGGGCGACCGAGCGGATGGAGCTGAGCTCCCCCTTGCGTCCGCCGCGCGCGCTCGACGGCGGGCTCGCCTGCATCGAGCCGGTCAGGTCGACGGCCCGCGACACGCCCGTCGGCGCGCCGCCGCGCAGCGCCGCGGACATCGACGGCATGCCCGGCGGGGCGACGCGGCCGTGCCCGTTGTTGTTGCGCCGCGGGATCTCCTCGACCGCGGCGCCGGCCTGGTGCAGCGCGCGCTGGAGCTCCTCGAGCGGCGCGCGCGACGCCATCAGGATGTCGAGCTCGATCGAGTCCTGGTCCGCGCCCGCGCCGGTCGGCAGGTAGGTGATGATCTCGCCGTACGGCTTCGCGGTGATCTTCAGGTCGTCGAGGGCCTGGTCGATCGTGGCGAGGTGGAACTGCACGCGGAGCCGGAACAGGGTCATCCCGCTCGCGATGTTCGTGCGCAGCCGGTGCTCCTCGTACTCGGTGAGCACGGAGAGCAGCCCCGGATCGAGGTCGTAGTTGTCGTCCGGGAGGCCGGCCGCGCTCGGGCCGGCGTCCTGGTGGAGCTGGCGCAGGAGGTCGTCGACCTCGGGCATGGGCGCGTCGCGCCCGTCCTTCTCGTTCTGGAGGATGCGCCCGTAGAGCTCGACGCTGCGGAACAGGAGATCGAGGACGGACGCGCTGATCTCGATGCGGCCGAGGCGCAGGTTGTCGAGCAGCTCCTCGAGCTCGTGCGACAGCGTGGCCATCCGGGTCGCGCCGAAGAGCCCGGCGAGCCCCTTCAGGGTGTGCACGGCGCGGAAGACGTCGTTGATGACGTCGGGGTCGACCTTGTTGGTCCGCACCGCCTCGTCGAGCGCGAGGAGGTCGCGCCCGAGCCCCTCGACGATCTCCTGCGCTTCCGAGAAGAACTCTTCTCGCGCTCGATCGCCGCTGTCGACCATCAGCCGCCGCCTTCCTCGCCGGAGCCGGGCTGCTTCGTGCGGGTCACCGGCTCCGGGGCGCGGGCGGCGGGCGGGGCTCCGCCGTCGTCGGCGCCGCCCTCGCGATCGGCCGGCGGCGGGGCGTCGGGCTCGGCGAGCTGGGGCCGCCCGTCGAGGCAGGCGACCACCGCGTCGCGCAGGGCCTCGGGCGTGAACGGCTTCGGGAGGAAGCGATCGGCGCCGAGGCGGAGCCCGCGCTGGATGTCGCGCTCGGCCGCCTGCGTCGAGATGATGAGGATGCCGACGCGGCGGTAGCGGTCGCTCTGCCGGACGAACCGGATGAGCTCGAGCCCGTTGATGTCGGGCATGTTGATGTCGGTGATGACGAGGTCGAACGCGCCGCGCGGCAGGAGCCGGAGCGCGTCGAAGCCGTTCATCGCCTCGACGATGTCGACGTCGCCCGCGAGCCCGAGCACGCAGTCCTCGAGCGTCGAGCGTACGTACGCTCGCATTGCCGGCGAGTCCTCGACGATCAGGATGCGTGCCATGTCGGCGACAGGGTAACGGAAATCCGCCGGGGAGGAGCAACTCGCTGACGCTGACGGTCCGGCGGCGGCGCGCGCTTCGACGGCGCGCCGGCTATGTACGGCGGACTCCTTCCCGGTGTAAACCGGCGCGAGCGCTTCCGGGAAGCCTCCCGGCGGCCCCGCGCGGCGGCCGCCGGGCTGGGTCTCCGAGGAGGGAGGGCGCCGCCCTGCCCTCGGCGCGGCCGCGCCCGGCCGTCGCGCCGGCCGCCCGTCGGTCGGCTACGGCAGCGAATTGACAGCGCGGCGTCCGATGCGCGCTAATCGCGCGCGTGAAAATCCTCCTTTGTTCTCCAGCGTTCCGGATCCTGCTCGCCGCCCTGTTCGCGCTCTCGAGCGTGGCCTGCGGCGGCGGGCTGCGGGTAACCCGGATCAACTCCGCCCAGAAGAAGCCGAACAACGTCTGGGTGTTCTTCAGCGTCGACGCCGGCGAGGACGAGCCGGTGGGCGGCCTCACGGCCAGCGACTTCGAGATCTACGAGGACGGCGACCTCGTCTCGACGTTCGAGAGCAAGCAGACCATCCAGAACCCCGAGGTCGCGGCGGTCATGTACACGATGCTACTCGTCGACATGAGCGGCAGCATCACCGAGTCCGGCCAGGCCGACGCCCTCGTCGACGCCGCGCAGTCGTTCAGCGATCGGGTCGGCAAGAGCCAGAAGGTCGGCGTCTACGCGTTCGACGGCGAGGCGAAGATCCACTCCGTCGTCCCGTTCACCGAGGCGCAGGGCTCGGTCCAGGGCGGCCTCGAGGGGCTCCGGAGCTACAAGCCCAAGGACACGTCGACCAACCTCCACGGCGGCGTGGTCGAGGGCATCCGGGAGCTCAAGAAGCAGCTCGACCGGGACCGGCGGCCGCTCAAGTTCGGCACGCTCGTCGTCTTCTCGGACGGCACGGATCGCGCGAACCGCGTGAGCCGCGAGGACATGCTCAAGGAGCTCGACAAGGAAGACTACGAGAACTACCAGATCTTCGTCGTCGGCGTCGGCGCCGAGATCGAGAAGGCGCGGCTCGACGAGATCGGGCGCGACGGGACCGAGCTCGCGGCGGACCAGGCCAAGGTCAAGGAGTCGTTCGACAAGATCGCGGCGAAGATCGAGGCGCACATGAAGCGCTTCTACCTGCTCTCGTACTGCACGCCGGCGCGCGCGGGGGAGCACGAGGTGGAGATCAAGGCGATCCGGAAGGATCCGTCGGCCTCGGGGTCGGTCGCGTGGAAGTTCAACGCCGACGGCTTCGGCCCGCCGCCGGAGTGCGACCCCAACACGCCGCCGTCGTTCGATCTGAAGGCGACCACGCCCGTGGACGATGGAAACGGTGGCGCGGGCGCGAAGGCGAGCTTCAAGGCGAACGCCAACGTGAAGGTCGAGGCGAAGTGAGCCGAGGGCCCGCGGCGGGTCGGTAGATCCGGAGGGCGGGGCTCGGGGTCGAGATCGTGGGGGGCGACGTCGCGCCTTGGCGGCGGAGCCCCCGCCTCCCGCTGGGACCGAGCGCGGCCCTGGCGTCGACGCGAGCGCGAGCGCCGGCGCGCGGGGCTCGCGCGCCGCGGGCGGGCGCGGCAGTGTGTCCGGATGCCCGCATGCATGTCAGGCGATGCTCTTCAGCGCCGCACGACAGGTCCCCGACAGCGCCCTGGAAAGGTCATTCACGGCAGCCCTGTCGGTGCCAGCCACGCGCACCCAAGCCGTCTCGCCGGCCCTTTGGCGAAAGGCGAGCGTCGTCGAAGAAGACTCCGCGCAGATCGTCACGGACTCAGAGAAATCGAGCTCACGGAGCCCTGCCGAGCGCACCACCTCGCGAACGTTCGCTGACAAATTCGTTAGATCTGTGCTCGTATACACGAGCTCGTGAGGCAGCGAGCGCTGACGATACGACATGTAAGCATTTTGATGAAGGAAGTTGTTGAAGGACTCTGCCCATAGACAATACTTCTGACCTTCGCATCCTTCGAAGACACGGCCGAGCCCATTGCACTCAAGGTAAATTTGTTCGACAACCGCGCAGCCTACCGCAATTACGACACAGTCCTCCGCCACCGAATTGTCTCCGGAGGCGACGTCCTCCCGATAGAACGAGACGATGCTCGTTATGTCCGTATCCATACCCTCGTGGCTGAAGAGTCGACCGTCGTCGTGGCCCATGGCGGAGAGAAAACGCCTGTAGTCGGGGGGCAATGGATGGCCGGCGAGCTGCTCCAAAAAATCAATTTCGTCGGGCGTCGCACCACGAATGCGCCCCAAAAATCCGGGGTCGTATCGCTCGACGTATGACGTGATATCCTCCATCGGCGCGCCTCCTGCATCCTCATACATTTTAGGCCACAATTAAGCGCTAACGCGGCACCTCGGGGATGAGCTCGGCGCCGAGGCGGAAGATCAAGAAGTCCTTGGTGACGTTGCCGGCGCTGCCGCTGGGCCACAGGAACGGGCTGCCGGCGCTGCGGTCCGGCTCCCACTCGTACCACATCCACCGAGCCTCCTCGTCGATGCCGCAGACGACGGGAAACTCGTTGCCGGGCTCCGGGATCTCGCGGGCGGTGTCGTTCGCTTCGCCGAACACGACGTGGCCGCGCGCGGACGCCTCGGTCGTCACCCAGCCGGCGCTGCTCGTCTGCGGGTCGAGGTCGCCTCGGTTGCAGCTCGCGAGGTGCTGGTTGATGGTCTCCAGCGTCGGCCCGTGCGAGCCGAGGTCGTAGTCCTCGCCCGTCGCGCAGACCTCCCACCCGCCGTTGCCGGTGAAGACGGGCTCGGCGCCCTCGCGGAAGAACTGGCCGATCACGCCCTGTGTCGTGAGCTTGTCGGCGTACGTGATGATGTAGAGGTAGTGCCCGGCGTTCGCGGACTCCGACGGCACGGTGTACGACTCGGGCCCGTGGCCGATGGGACAGGAGAAGATCTCGTCGGCGAGGTTGTTCTCGATGCCTCCGAAATAGTTCAGGAGCTTTTCGCCGGTCCCGTAGCCGAAGCCATACGCGTTGTCGGCCGTGATGATCACGCTCACCGCGCTCGGGAGCCCGGTCCCCCCGCCGCCGCCGGCGATCTCCCCGGGACCGCCCTCGTCGTCGCCGCCGGCGCCCCCGTGACCGGCGCCGGCGCCGGCGTCGCCGGGATCGGAGCCGGCGTCCGAGCACCCGGATGCAGGGAGCGCGATCGCGAGGGTCAAAGCTGAAAGAAGACGTAGGTTCATCGCGTCAAGATCGTCGAAGCGGCGCCCATCGTGAAGGCTCGTCGGATTACCATTTTGCGCCATCCTGGCGTCGCGCAGGATCCTGGCTCGGCAGCGGCGGCCTCGGGGGCGCGGCGCGGGCCACCTGCAGGGTCCGCCACACGGTGGCGCCGAGGATGATGGCGCCGCCCACGGTCGACCAAAACCCGGGGCGCTCCCCGACGAGGAGGAGGGCCCAGATGGGGTTGAGCACCGGCTCCACCAGCGCCAGCAGCGAGGCCTCGACCGCCGGCGTGTGACGCACGCCGCGGCTGAACAGGGCGTACGACAGGCCGATCTGGACCGCGCCCAGGAACATCAGGAGCCCGAGGTCGACCAGCCCCGGGCGGGCGGCGCCCGCCAGCGCCATCGGGAGCGCGCAGAGGCACGCGAGGAGGTTGCCCGAGACGAGCACCGCGGCGTGGTCGTCCGGGAGCGCACGGAAGCTCATGAGGCACAACCCGCACGCGAGCCCGGAGAGGAGCGCCAGGGCGTTGCCGACGAGCTGTCCCGCCGAGAGCTGGTCCACGAAGAAGAGCCCGAGGCCCAGGAGGAACACGGGGACGGCGAGCTTCTCGTTGCGAGAGGGTCGCTCCCCGAGCAGCCGGGGGCTGAGCAGGAGGACGTACACGGGCGAGGTGGACTGCAGGAAGATCGCGTTCGCCGCCGTCGTCAGCTTGGTGGCCAGCACGAACAGCACCATCGTGACGGCGTAGAGCGCCGCGGCGCCGAGCGCGTTCCGCGACGGCCAGCGGCGCGCCCCCGGCATGACCAGGCCCAAGGTCAGCGCCGCGATGAGCGCGCGGCCCGCGATGATCTGCCACCCGTCGAGGGAGATCAGCTTGATGGCGGCTCCTCCGGTGGACCAGAGGACCGCGGCGGCGAGGATCATCAGTCGAGAACGGACCATGAGGACGAGGGCGCCGAGCCTACCCGAACCATCGGCCAGATGCTCAGGCGAGCGGCGTCGCGAGCGCCACCCGCGCGACGGGGCGCAGCTCAGGGCACGATCTTGCGGACGCTGCCCTTCCGCCGCCGAGGCCGCCACCGCCGGGACCGACGCTGCTACCGCCGAGGCTGCCTGTGCCCGGCGAGCGGGCGAGATCGGACGAGCAGGCGCATCAACCCATCACCGCTCATCACGCCTCATCCGGCGAAGAGGCGGTCCGCGCGCGTCGCGCGCGATACGCGCGACGATCAGGCGCAGCTTGCCCGCGCGCCTCGCCGTCTCCGGTCCGCGGCGCTGCCCTGCGGGCCTTGCCAAGGTGAACAGAGCACCCAAGGTTGGATCGGTTCATGGAGCTCAAGCGAAAGCTCGCGATCCTCGCGGACGCCGCCAAATACGATGCCTCGTGCGCCAGCAGCGGCTCCAGCCGCCCCGCCCTGCCGCAGGGGATCGGCAGCACGGAGGGCATGGGCATCTGCCACAGCTACACGCCGGACGGCCGCTGCGTGTCGCTGCTCAAGATCCTGCTGACGAACGTCTGCATCTACGATTGCCAGTATTGCGTGAACCGCCTGTCCAGCGACGTCGAGCGCGCGAGCTTTTCGCCCAGAGAGGTGGTCGCGCTCACCCTCGATTTCTACCGGCGGAACTACATCGAAGGGCTGTTCCTGAGCTCGGGAGTCCTCAAGAGCCCCGATTATACGATGGAGCAGCTCGTGGCCGTCGCCCGGTCGTTGCGCGAGGAGCACCGGTTCGGCGGGTACATCCACTTGAAGGCGGCGCCGGGCGTCTCGCCCGAGCTCCTCGACGTGGCGGGGCGGTACGCCGATCGCCTCAGCGTCAACGTCGAGCTGCCGACGCAGCGGGATCTCGCGGCGCTCGCGCCCGAGAAGACGATGCCGGCCATCGAGGCCGCCATGGCGGAGATCCACGCGAAGATCGCCGAGGCGCGCGACGACCCGAGCCCGCGCAGGCCCGCGTTCGCGCCCGCGGGGCACAGCACGCAGATGATCGTGGGCGCGACGCCGACGAGCGACCAGGAGATCCTCGCCACCGCCTCGCGGCTGTACACGGCGCACGGGCTCCGGCGCGTCTACTACTCGGCGTTCAGCCCGATCCCGCATGCGGACGCCCGGCTCCCGGCCGAGTCCCCGCCGCTCGCGCGCGAGCACCGGCTGTACGAGGCGGACTGGCTGATCCGGTTCTACGGCTTCTCCGCGGGCGAGCTCCTGAGCGCGGCCTCGCCGAACCTGGATCTGACGATGGATCCGAAGCTCGCCTGGGCGATCGCGCACCGCGAGTTCTTCCCGGTCGACGTGAACACCGCGCCCCGGGAGGCGCTCCTCCGCGTGCCCGGGCTCGGGGTGCGGACGGTGAAGCGCGTGCTCGCGATGCGCCGCCACCGGGCCGTGCGGATGGCCGACCTCGCCCGGCTCCGCGTCCCGGTCGGCCGCGCGGCGCCGTTCCTGGTCACCGCCGACGAGCACCGCAGCGCCGCGCGGGATCTCGACCGCGCCGGGCTCGCGGCGCGGGTGCGCCCGCCGGCGCAGCTCGGGCTGTTCGAGGCGCGCGAGGTGGCGCGCTCCGGGGAGCTGTGATCCGCGCGCCCATCCCGCCGACGTTCGAGGCCTTCCGCGACGCCGCCCGCGCGCTGCTCGCCCGCCATGCGGCGCCGGAGGACGTCTTCTGGGAGGACGTGGTGGAGGGCCAGGGCGTCCTCTTCGACGCGGCGCGCCCCGCGCCGGCCGCGGGCGCGCCGTCCTCCCCGGCGCCGGGAGCGCCGTCCTCCCCGGCGCCGCGCGTCCCGGCCGCGTTCATGAGCCTCGCGAGCGCCGCGGCCTGCCATCGCGATCCCGGGCGGTTCGCGCTGCTCTACCGCGCGCTGTTCCGCCTGACCCACGGCGAGCCCTACCTGCTCGACGTCGCCGCCGATCCCGACGTGGCGAGGCTGCGCGCCCTGGAGCAGGCGGTGCGGCGCGACGTCCACAAGATGCACGCGTTCGTTCGCTTCCGGCGGGTCGAGGACGCGGGCGGCGGCGAGCGCTACGTGGCGTGGTACCGCCCGGATCACCGGATCGTGCGCCTCGCCGCGCCGTTCTTCGAGCGGCGCTTCCCGTCGATGGCGTGGTCGATCCTGACGCCGCACGAGTCGGCGCACTGGGACGGCGCGGAGCTCCGCTACGGCCCGGGGCTGCCGCGCGACGCGGCGCCGCGCGAGGACGAGCTCGAGGAGCTGTTTCGCACGTATTACCGGGCGATCTACAACCCGGCGCGGGTGAACCTCCGGGCGATGCGCGCGGAGATGCCGGCGAAGCACTGGAGCACGCTGCCCGAGACGTCGGTGATGGGCGAGCTCGTGCGGGACGCGGCGTCGCGCGTCGACGCGATGCAGGCGGGCCGCAGCGGGGCGGCGAGCGCGGCGGCGGCGTACGTGCCCGGCGCGCGCGAGCTCCCGGTGCTGCGCGAGGCGGCGGCGTCCTGCCGGGCGTGCGCGCTGTGCGAGCGGGCGACGCAGACGGTGTTCGGCGAGGGTCCGGCGGGCGCGGCGCTGATGCTGGTGGGGGAGCAGCCGGGCGACGAGGAGGACCTCTGTGGGCGGCCGTTCGTCGGCCCTGCGGGTCGCGTGCTCGACGAAGCGCTCTCCGGAGCGGGCCTGTCGCGGGGCGGCATCTACGTGACGAACGCGGTGAAGCACTTCAAGTGGGAGCCGCGCGGCGAGCGCCGTCTGCACGCGAAGCCGGTGGGCCCGGAGATCCAGGCCTGTCGCGCCTGGCTTCAGGCGGAGGTCGAGGCGGTGCGGCCGCGCGTGATCGTGTGTCTCGGCGCGACGGCGGCGCGCTCGTTCCTCGGCGGTCGATTCAGCGTCACGCAGAGCCGCGGGCAGGTCTTCAAGACGCCGTGGGCCGAGGCGTGGATGGCGACGTACCACCCGGCGGCGCTGCTCCGCATGCCCGACGAGGCGGCCCGCGCGGCGGCGCGGGCGCATTTCCAGGCGGATTTCGTGAAGGCGGCGAGCTTGGTGGCGGGTGGAGCGCAGGGGAGCGGATAAGGGCGCTGCGGGGCGTCGAGAGCGATGTCGGCGGCGTGCGTGCCAGATGACTTACGGGGACGGCGTTGTTTTCGTTCGAGGATTGAGTTCTTCGTCATGCGTGAGCAGGCGCCGCCGAGAGCATCATTCCCCGCGCACCATGAGCCGCACAGCCCCCGCGCCGGGCCCGACGCGAGAAGAACAGCTCGACGCCGAGGCAAACGATGAGAGAACCGAACCACAGAGGGCACAGAGGACAGAGAAACAAGGGAACAAATGTCTGGCCTTCCTCTCCCCCTCTGCTCTTTCCCTTCCCCTTTCTCCCCTCTCCTCTCTCCTCTATGCCCTTTGCGCCTCTGTGGTTCAATTCTTCACGTCCATACCTCCATTGCTCGCAGCTCCGGCAGGATTGCGGCCTCCAAGCGCCCGCCCCATGAGATCCCCCGAGCATCGCTCTGCAATGCGGTGCACCAAGGGGGGAATCATGAAGAGTTCACTCGTCGCGCTGGTCCTCGGCGCGCTCTCGTTGTCTGCCGTGCTGTCCAGCAGCGAACTGGCGCAAGCGCAACGACGGCCGCCGGAGGGCTCCTATCTCAGGACGTGCAGGGACGTCCGGGTGAATCGAGGCACGCTGCAAGCGATGTGCAGGGACCGGAGGGGGAACTATCAGAGGACGCGCATGGTCGATTTCCGGCGGTGCCGCGGAGACATCGCGAACGACAACGGCCACCTCCGCTGCGGCCACCGCTGACGCGCGCCGCAGCCGGACAGGGCGCCCGCCGCGCGGCGGGCGCCCTCAGCGGCGAGGGAGCGGGGCCCCCGCCGGGATCCGGCCCTCCTCCACGGCGACCACGTACGGCGGCAGGCGGCCCGCCCGCACCGCGCGGACGTCGGCGCGCATCGTCGCCGCGTCGGGATAACGCTCGACCTTGTGGAACGCGAGGGCGCGATCCACGACGTCGCACACCTCGGAGGGCACGCCCGGCGCACACAGCGCGAGCGACGGCGCCCGCTCCGTCGCCGCGGCGATGAGCAGGCGCGCGTCGGCGACGTCGCCGTGGATCGCGCGGCCAGAGAGCAGCCGGAACATCGTGGCGCCCAGGCCGAAGACGTCGGTCCGGCCGTCGATCTCGCGGACCATCCCCGTCGCCTGCTCGGGCGCCATGTACTCGCTCGTGCCGAGCGCCACCCCCGTCCTCGTGGCCGTCTTCTCCGGCAGCTCCCCCATCCCGAACGGCAGCGGATCGAGCACGCGCGCGATCCCGAAATCGAGCACCTTCACCCGCCCGTCGTTCCCGATGTGCAGATTCTCGGGCTTGATGTCCCGGTGCACCACGCCGTGCGCGTGCGCCACGACGAGCACATCGAGGACCCGCTCCGCCAGCGCCATCACCTGGCCCACCGGGAGCGTCCCCGCGCGGGCCATGCGGTCGAAGACCGTCTCGCCCTCGAGCACCTCCATCGCCAGGTAGGCCGCCCCGTCGTCCGCGATGCCCGACTCCAGCACGAGCGGCAGCCCCTCGCAGAGCGGGCCGACCGCGGCCAGGGCGCTGCCGATCGGGCCCTCGCGCAGGAAGCGCTTCCGCAGCTCCTCGATCTGGCTCAACGACGGGTGCAGGACCTTCACCGCCGCGACCTGGCCGTCCGCGCGCCGCCCGAGGAAGACGCTCGCCATCCCGCCGCCCCCGAGCACGCGCTCCACCCTCCAGGTGCCGATCCGCGTGCCGATGCGCTGCGCCGCGAGCTCCTCGTCGTCCATCATCGCGCGCGGAGGTTACCAGACCGCCGCCGGCCCGATCGGGAAACCCCGCCAGCACCGCGAAACACGCCCGCTCCCGCCCCGAGCTACCCCTTCCGCTCCTTCCACGGATCGTCCTGATACAGGTAGTTCGGCTTCAGGATCTTGTTCTCCATGTTGGTGTGGAACACCGCCATGGTCGACGCCGACATCGGCGGCACGATCCACGACCAGTCCGCGTAGACCGGGCGCTCGCATTGCCGCTCCTGCTGCTCGAACTTCTTGAAGTACTCCGAGAGCGTGTGGTGGTCGAGCATCCGCACCTTCGCCTGCCGGAACGAGTGCAGCACCGCGATGTTCAGCTCGACCAGCGCGGCGTCCTGCCACAGCGTGTCGCTGCGCGACCGGTCCAGCCCGAGGCGATCCGCGATCAGCGGCAGCTGGTTGTACCGCGTCACGTCGCTCAGGTTGCGCGCGCCGATCTCGGTCCCCATGTAGAAGCCGTTGAACGGCGCCGCCGTGTAGTGGATCCCGCCGAGATCGAGGGCCATGTTGCAGACCGCCGGCAGCGCGTGCCACTTCAGCCCGAGCTCGGCGAACCACGCGTGCCGCGGGTGCTCGATCGGCACCTCGAGCACCCGCTCCCGCGGCAGCTCGAACCACCGCGGCCGCGCGTCGCCGATCTGGATGATCAGCGGCAGCAGATCGAACCGCGTCCGCTCCCCGCCCGGCCACCCCAGCGAGAGCGCCTGGTCCGTCAGCTCCACGTTCGCCGGATCGCCCAGGATGCCCCCCTCCGGGAGCCGGTAGCCCGCATAGCGGGCGAGCTGCCCGTTCCAGATGCGGATCCGCGGCTCCCCCGGCCGGAACACCGACATCGTCGCCCGGATGTCGCCCCCGTTCGTCGCCAGATCGAGGTGCTCGACGAGCGCCTGGAAGATCTCCTCCTCCGTCGTCAGGTGCCGCAGGTCGCGCACGTGGAGCGTCGACCAGAAGAAGCGCCCGATGCACCGCGAGCTGTTCCGCCACGCCAGCCGCGCCCCGTAGGCGAGCTCGTCGGGCAGGTGCGTATAGGTCCCGTGCTTCTCCAGGCTTGCCCGCACCTCCTGCCAGCGCTCGTCCACGGCCGACGGCACGCCGAGCTCCGCGTAGCACTGGCGCAGGAACGCCTCGGCCTCGGTCAGCGCCGCCGCGGGCGCCGTCGGGGTCAGCTGAAACGACCCGTGCTCGACCGGACAGACGCCGCCGGCCGCACGAACGGCGCCGGACCGCCGGAGCGGCGCCTGCCGGATCGTGCCCGCGGCGTCGACGTTCGAGGTGAACAGCTCCCGCTGGATGGCGTCCGCCGGCCAGCCCGCCGCGCGCAGGTGCTCGTGCGCGTCGCGCATGAAGCCCTCGGGCCCGCACACGAGCGCCCGCGAGCCCGGCCGGTACGGGTACAGCTCGACAACGTCCTCCGCGGAGAGCCGCCCCTCCGCCTGCGTCGCGCGCAGGCGGAGCGCGGCGCCGGGCGTGCGGCCGGCGATCGCGCGCAGCTCCTCCTCGAAATAGAGGAAGTCGGCGGCGCGCGACGCCGACCAGTCCAGGAGGAAGGCCCGCGCCTCGGGGCGGTCCGCCCTCCCGTCGAGCGCCCGCAGCATCGCCATCGCCGGCGTGACGCCGATCCCGCCCGCGAGGAACACCACCCGCTCCACCGGCGGCCCCGGCAGCACGAAGCTCCCCCGCGGCGCCGAGGCGCGCAGCAGCGAGGCCGCGGCGCGCTCGCACAGCCACCGCGAGAACACCCCGAGCTCCTCGCGCTTCACCGTGATCTCGTAGTCGCCGCCCGCGCGCGCCGGCGCCGAGAGCGTGTACGCGCGCGCCACCCAGCGCCGATCGAGGTAGCCCTGCACGAGCACGTGCTGCCCGGGCACGGACGCCGCCGGCGCGCCGCCGACCGGCGACAGCGCGATCTGGAAGATCCCGGGGGCGAGCTCCCGCGCGCCCTTCACCTCGGCCTGCACCAGGCTCGACCCGCCGAACATCTCCTCGATCGCCGGGACGCAGCCGCCGCAGATCTGGCCCGCCCGCGTCCGCTCCGACAGCTCGGCCACCGTCGCGCACCCGCCCTCGATGAGCCCCGTGATCTGCCCCCGCTTGACCCCGGCGCAGTTGCACACGACCTCGTTCGGCTCGCACAGCGCCGCGGACTGCTCGAGCTTCAGCTCGCCGAGCTCCCGGAACGTCGCGAGCTGCCAGCCGGGCAGCGGGGCGCGCGTCATGAGCTGCCGCATCGCCGAGGGGAGGCCCTGCCACTCGCCCTCGACGTGCACCCCCGCGAGCTGCCCGCCCGACACGAGCAGCGCGCGGCGCTTGTCGCGGTCCCCGCACGTCACCCACCGGAGGCTCTCGGCGGGCGCGTCGAGCCACCGCGCCGAGACGCCGCTCCCGTCGAGCGCGCGGAAGAGCGTGAGGATCCGGCCGCCGCCGTCCACGATCGACGAGACGGCGGCCTGCTTGCCGGCCAGCGCGCCCATCGCGGCGCCGTCCTCGACCGTCGCCTCGCGCTGCGAGAGGAGCCCCTGCCCGGGGAGCAGGTGGACGTTGACGTAGTCGAGCGCGTGCCGCTCCGCCCACGCGTCGACGCTCGCGGGCGGGAGCTCGAGCCAGGCCTCGGCCGGCCCCTCGGGGATCCCTTCGGCGGCCACGCTCGCCCAGCCCTCGACCAGCGCCTCGGCCGCCGCCCGCCGCAGGCCCGCCCGCACCAGCGCGGCGACGGCCTTGTCCGCCGGCGTGTCGACGTACCGGATCTCGAAGGTGTCCTCGCGGAGCAGCTGCTGGACCAGGTTGTCGAGCCGCCCCCGCAACCCGGCGGTGAACTCCTCGAAATCGAGCGTCCCGTCCCCGGTCGTGTCCGCCGCCACGAGCAGCGCCCTCGCCTCGTCGGCCGGGATTCCGAGCCCGGTGAGGTAGGGCAGGAGCTCGTCCTCGCTGAGCGCGCGGTTGTTGTCGCGATCGATCTCCTCGAACCTGCGCCACGCGAAGCGCTCGCTGGCGAGGGCGGCCCGGACGGCGCGGGAGAGCGCGGCCGCCACCTCGGCGCCGGTGCGCGCGGCGGGGCCGCGGACGACCGGCGCCTCCACGCCGGGCTGCTCCAGCGCGCGGATCGCCATGCGGGCCACGTCGGCCGGCGCCACCCAGGGCAGCGCGGCGCCTCCGAGCGGCAGCGGCAGCGTGCGACGGAGCCGGATGTCCTCGCGCCAGAGGTTGAGCGCGCTGAGCAGCGGCCCGTGCCACACGGCCGTCACCCGGTGGCCGGAGGCGCGCACGAACGCCTCAGCGTCGCGGATCTGCTGCCCCAGCGGGCTCGAGGGAGGAACGTAGGGCGCCACCCAGAGCAGGTGCGACGCGCCCACCTCCTTCGCCGACGCGACGAACGTCCGCGCGGCGACGTGCGGATAGGCGAGATCCGCGGTGCTCAGCACGAGCGCGACGACCGGCTCCGCGGGCTCGATCGGCAGCGACTGGAGGAAGGAGGCGAGGTCGTTCTTCGGCTCGGAGCAGACGATTTTGAGGAAGCTCATGGTGCTCGGCAGGGGCAGCGCGGAGGAGCGGAGCTCGCCCTTCCGCGCGCCGGTCGATGTCGATGGATGCGGGCAGGCGCGCGATCCCGCCCGCCAGGATACGGCGCAACGCCCGCGTTCCGCGGGCGAAACGTCGGCCCGGCGCGTCAACGCGAAACGTCAGCTCGACGCGTCGCACAGGGTGGCGTCAAGTCGCCAAAACACGCGGAGCGTCAGGGCATCCCGCATTTTGAGTGAAGGGAATCCGTCCGCGCGTAACAATCTGCCCCATGGGGCACTTTGGCGCCCCGGTCAGCGCTCTCACCGTGTCGGGCAGATGGCGCTCCTGTGACCACCGCGCGCAGGTCCGCTCCGGATAGCCGCTGACGACCACCGACGGCCTCGCGCGCTCGCCCGCGGTTTCGGGTCGACGAACTCCGCTGGATTCGCGGGAAATCACGCGAGCGCGGGCGCGGTGGACGAGCGCGCCTGCGGCGCTGGCGCGCGCTCGAGCTCCGCCCGGCGCGGCTCACCACACCTCAACACGGTGTACGACTGCGAACCGGACATACGGGCACGATCCTTGAATTCGCTCGCTCAGCGCAGCCATGAAGACCCTTACTTCCGACCGGCCCCTCGCGATGGTGAGCAAGCAGACGCGGTCCTCTGCCGCGTGCCGTCCCGCGGACTCCGCCGCGCGTCACGCCATCCTGCAGGGGGTGACGATGAAGCCGGCGAACGTGGCGGAAGCGCTGGTGGCGCTGGAGACGGTCGCGGCGCGGCTGCGCGAGAGGAACGACCCCCGGGCGGTGTTCCCCGACGTCTACGCCGTGATCACGCGCCGCGTGAAGGAGGCGGTCGTCGACGGCACGGATCAGAGGTTCCTCGAGCCCGCGTGGATCTCGCGCCTCGCCGGGATCTTCTGCGAGTACTACCTGGCGGCGCTCGCGGCGTCGCTGGACGGGCGCTCGACGGGCGTGGAGGCGTGGGACGTCGCCTTCCAGTGCAGCCGCACCGACGGGACGGCGGCGGCGGTGCACGCGCTGCTCGGCATCAACGCGCACATCAACTACGACCTGGCCCTCGGGCTCTACCGGAACATCGTCCAGCACGGCGCAGCGCAGGACGCCCGCCTTCTCCACCGCTACCGGCACGACCACGATCTTGTGAATGAAATTCTCGCGGCAGCGATGCCGGAAATCTTCGCGATCCTGAGCGATCGTTATGGCTGCCCGCTCGCCCGGATCGCGACCTTTACCAAGGACGTGCAGCGCACGGTGTCGAGCGTCGTGCTCTTCCTGCTCAAGGGCTGGCGCGACCGGGTCTGGAGCGACCTGCTCTCCTTGCTCGACACGGTCGAGGCGGCCGACGCGATGGCCAAGCGCGCTGTGGTCGTCCGGATGAACCAGCACTCCGGGAAGGTCGCCCGCACGTTCGCGGCGGGCAACGGGGCGCTCCGGGTGGGCGCGCCGTTCGTCCGGAGCGCCGCCCTCAAGCTGGCGCTGGCTGCCTGACGCGGGCCATCCCCGCGAGCTGGCCGCAGGCGCCGCCCACGTCGCGCCCCCGCGGCCGCCGCACCAGCGTCGTCACGCCGTGGCCGGACAGCCGCGCCACGAACGCGTCGAGCCGCTCCGCGGACGGCGGGCGCAGCGCCGGATCCGGGCCGGGGTTGCAGGGGATGACGTTCACGCGGCAGCGGAGCCCGGCGACGTACGCGGCGAGGAGGTCCGCGTCGTCCGGGGCGTCGTTGTACCGATCGAAGAGCACGTACTCGAACAGCACGCGCCGGCCCGGCGGCAGCGATCGCGCGAGCGCCTCCTTCAGCGCCGCCATCGAGAAGCGCGCGTTGACCGGCATGATCGCCTGCCGGCGCGCGTCGTCCGGGGCGTTGAGGCTGACGGCGAGCTCCGCCCGCGCCTCGCGGAAGAACGCCTCGATCTTGTCCGCGACCCCGACGGTGCTCACGGTCACGTGCGACGGCGCGAACCGGAACGCGCGCGGGTCGGTGAGCAGGCGGATGGCCTTGAGCACCTCGCCGAGGTTGTCGAACGGCTCGCCCATGCCCATGAAGACGAGGTTCCGGAGCGGCGCGCCGCGGCGCGTTTGTCCTTCGGCGAGCGCGAGCGCCTGCGCGATCCGGACCTGATCGACGATCTCGCCGGCGGCGAGCTGGCGCGCGAGCCCGAGCCGGCCCGTCTCGCAGAACGCGCAGGCCCGGGCGCAGCCGACCTGGCTCGAGACGCACAGCGTGGTGCGGGCCGGCCCGGGGATGAGCACCGACTCGATGAGCGCGCCGTCGCGCGCGCGCAGGACCAGCCGGAGCGTGTCGTCCTCGGACGGCGCCCGCTCGGCGACCTCGAGCGACAGGCCGGGCTCGAGCGCGAGCAGCGCCTCGTGCGCCCACGCTCCGACGCCCAGGGCGGCGAGCGCGGCCGCGTCCCACGCCGGCGCGGGCCGCTCGGCGCCCGGCTCCGCGCCGAACGCGTGGCGCACCACCTTGCCGGCGACCGCGCGCGCCGCGGACGCCGTGCCGCCGGCCTTGCGGAGGAGCTCCGCGAGCGAGGCCGCGTCGTGATCGGCGAGGCGCGCGCGCCAACGTGGGGCGCGCGCGCTCCTCCGGATCAGCGGTCGCGCCGGGACGGGCGCCGGCGGCGGCGGATCGCCGGCGCGGAGGGCCGGCGCGCCCTCTTCGGGGATTTCCGGAACGCGCATGCGCACCAGCTAGCACGCCGCGCGCGGCGCCGCGCGGCCCTGCGCTCGCCGCCCCCGCGCCCGGCGCGGCGCCCGCGTCCGGACGGCCGCCAGCGGGCCGAGCACCCCGGCGAGGCCCCAGCGGCCGCCGGGTCCGCCTCCACAGGTCGTCACGCGGCTGTCAAGGAAGACCCGGCATCCGGACCCGGCCATCCCCTTCGGTGCCAGCAACGGGGACGAAATCTGCCCCCTGTCTGGGGTCATCGGGTGGCCAAGCTGTGGACAAGCGGTTGGGCTTTCAAACACGGCTCAGATGCGTGATTTTTGGGTTGCAGATCGGGCTCGGAGGAGGGAGTTTAGCGCCCGGAAGTTCTGCGGCGCGTCGGGCCGCGGAGTGCCCGAGATCGCAGAAAAAAATCGGTGGCATCGGTGTGGGCGGCGCGTCCATGCCCGGGCTGGCGTTGGCCGGCGCCGGCGCTTGGAGGAGCTGCCGCCGCGAGCGACGCAGGACCCGGCAGCTTCCCAGAAGATGTCGAGGGCCCCCGTCTGGGTATTCCACAAGCTGGGAACAACCTGTGGATTATTTGTCCGTGGTGCGCCCTCCGAGCGGCGGAGGCCGGCTGGGCGGTACACCTGCCGCGGAGTTTTTGTAGCGCTCGCGGCCACACCGGTGGGCTACGTTGCGGGCCGATGCCCCTACGCAACGGCTCCGCTCTCCGCGCGCCGCGCGCGCTGGTCGCGATCGCGGCGGGGGGGCTCTCCGGGTGGCTCGTCGCGGGCGCGGCGGCCGCGCAGGCGCCTCCCCGGGATGCGCAGGCGGAGGCGGCCCTGAACGAGGCGATGGGGGTCGACTACTTCGAGACCCGGTTCGATCAGGCGGAGCGCAAGCTGCGGGCCGCCATCGACGCCTGCGGCGCGTCGGAGTGCTCGCCCGCGATGAAGGCCAGGCTGTTCGTCGCGCTCGGCTCCGTGCTCGCCCAGGGCAGAAAGGAGCTGGGGGACGCACGCGACGCGTTCGCGGACGCCCTGCGCATCGATCCGTCGGCGAAGCCGAGCCCGGATCTCGCGACGCCTGAGGTCTCGTTCGCGTTCGAGCAGGCGCGGGCCGCGACCGGCGTCGCTGCGCCCGCGGCGGCCGGGCCGCAGCTCACGATCGCGCCGCCGCCCGAGCAGCGCATCCGCACGCCCGTCCCGATCTATGTCGAGGTCCCGGCCGAGCTGCTGCCCAGCGTGAAGCAGGTGACGCTCTGGTACCAGGCGCCCGGCGAGCGCGAGTACCGCCCGCTCGTCATGAAGAAGCTGCGCGGCCAGGGGTTCGGGATCAACGTGCCGTGCGCCGCGACCTCCGCGGAGGGGACGCTCCGCTATCACGTCGCGGCCGTCGACGAGGACGGCGCGATCCTCGCGAGCGCGGGCGCGCGCGACGCGCCGCTCACCACGGAGATCGAGGCGCGCATCGCGTCGGCGCCGCCCCGCTGGCCGGGCCACGCGCCGCCGGCGATGTGCGCGGCGCCGGAGCGGGAGCGGCCGCGGCAGTGCCTCGACGACCGGCAGTGCAGCCGGGGGCTCGCCTGCGTCCGCGGCGCGTGCGTCGAGAGGCCCCCCGCGGAGGTCGCGCCCAGCGTCTCGCGGAACTGGGTCGGGCTCACCTTCTCCCCCGACGTCGCGCTGCTGTCCGGCAGGGAGGTGTGCTCCCTCGCGTCGCAGGAGCGCGGCAACTTCGTCTGCCTGCGCGGCGACGGGACCCGGTACGACGGCGCGCCGACGCCGGACGTCGCGAACGACGTGAACCTCGGCTTCGCGCTCGCGACGTCGCGGGTGGCGCTCGCCTACGATCGGCTGGTCCTCGACAACCTCACGGTCGGCGGCCGCGTCGGCTTCGCGGCCGGCGGCACGACGGGCGGCGGCGCCTCGTTCCTGCCGCTCCACCTCGAGGCGCGGGCGCAGTACTTCCTCATGGCGCGGCCGTTCGAGCAGCTCGGCGCCCGCCCGTTCGTGCTCGCCGCGGCCGGGGTCGCGCAGGTCGACGCCGAGGTCGACGTGGAGGTCCTCGAGGACGCGGCCGCGTGCGGGGCCGATCCTGACGACATCACGAGCCCGTGCACGAGGCCCGGCCGCAGCGGCAGGGTCGAGGAGCGCCAGCAGACGCTCGCCGCGACCCGGCAAGCGGGCCAGGGGTTCGCGTCGCTCGGCGCGGGCGTCGCCTATGCGCCGCTCGAGGCCGTATCGCTGAACCTCGCGCTCCGCGCGAGCCTCACCTTTCCTGCCGTGACCGCCGTCCTCTCTCCGGAGGTCGGCCTCTCCCTGGGGTTCTGAATGGCCGATACGTCGGATCAGCGCCGGGGCGCGACGCCCCCGGGCGCGCTGCGCAACCCGAAGATCGACGCCGCGATCGAGCGCGCCGTGCAGCTCGGCGACCCGGCCGAGCTGCTCGCGCTGCTCGATCGCAGCTCCGGGCTCCCTGCCCGGCGCGGCGGGGGGCGCGCGCCCGGGCCCGACCTCGGCCCGAACGCCCCCTTGCCGCGCGTGAACCTGGATCTCGCGCGCGCGGTCGGCGCGGCGATCGCGGACCGCGGCGCGCCGGCCGAGCGCCTCGTGCGGGCGCTCTGCTCGAGCGCCGAGGAGTACGCGCTCATCGTGGCGGCGCAGGCGCTCGCGGCGATCGCGGCGATCGCGACGAAGGACGCGCAGGCGGAGGGCGCGGCCAGGTCGGGGCGGCCGCCGCGCGCGCGGGGCGGCCGGGGCGGGCTCGATCCGCTGGGCGAGCTCGGGCAGCTGGCCGAGGATCCGCGGCGCGTCGTGCGCGACGGGGTCGTGGCGGCGCTCCGCGCCGTCATCGCGGCGCGCGGCGACGCGGTGGTCGGCGAGCTCTCGTCCTGGACCGACGGCTACTTGCAGGCGTACGTGGCGCTCGAGGCGCTCGCGGAGCGCACGCTGCTCACGGGGCTCTCGGCGGGCGCGGAGGTGGTCGCGCGGCTCGAGGAGGCGTTCGCGATCTCGGATCGCTCGCCTCGGGCCGACGAGCGGCTGCAGGGGCTGCGCCTCCTGCGGCAGGGGATGCCCGCGCAGATCGCGACCCTGGCGGGGCGCTTCCCCGAGGTGGTGCGCTGGCTGGAGGAGAAGGCGCAGGCGGAGCGCCCCGAGTCGCGCGACGTCGTGGCGCAGGCGATCGCGGCGCTCCGGAAGGGGTCGTTCTCGGACGCGGAGACCGATCGGCTCGCCGCGGCGCTCTCGGCGACCGCCCCGCCGCCGCGCGACCCGTCGCGCATCGTCCAGGGGACGCGCAAGCGGAGCAAGGGGCGGCGGTAGAGGGGCCGGGGCAGCTGCGAATGGGAGCGGTTGTCGCCCGAGACGGCTGACTCGACGACGCTGGGCCGCTCGTTGTGGCTTTTCAGGAGTGATCCACGAAGGCGACAACGAATCGGGATCCCGGGGGCAGCCGCATGCTCACCAGAGAGACTGTTGCCATGGATGCCCAGCCAGCTCCTCCCGTTCTAATATCGTTGATTGGCCGTGAGTATCATGAGCAGCAGCGTCAATCGATTTCGACACCTACGGCAATTCCCATTCGAACTCGCACTCTTCACAGCGTAGACACAGATTCTCTGAGCCGTTGCCCCTGGCGACATCGAGCCTACCCTGGCCGCAGATCAGACAAGCCCAAATAGCAGCGTAGCTCTGCGTGATTTTTGCGCCCGCGGACCATTCCCACGAACCCCGGCAATCATCTGGTTCGTACCTGACTGCGTAACGATGATTCTGAGTTGAGATGGTGGATCGAGCCTAGCCGACCGCATGAGCCGAGGTACGCCGGGCAGCACGGTCCGGAAAGCGCCTGAGTTGCACGAACAGGCCGTCCGATCCGACCTCGGCGTGGAAGGGCCCTCCCTCGCGTGAGCAGGACGACCGAGAATCGTCGCACGCGATCGTGCGTCGCCGCGAGGAGCGTGCTGCGTCGCCCGGCCCCGGCCGTTCGTAGCGTGGCCCGACCGGCGCACGCCCCGACGCTCAAGCCGCCTGCTGCGACCCCTCCGCCCCGCCGGCGCCCCCCTGCCGCTCCCCGGCGGCCTCGGCGAACAGGAACTGCAGCGCTCCCGGCGCGCGCCGGCGCCACGCGTCCTCGGAGTGCGTCCCGCCCTCGTCCGGGCAGAAGAGCAGGTTCGGCTCGCCGTAGCCCCGCTCGCGCAGGTGCTCCACGAGCCGCGCGGCGTCGCGCAGCACCGAGCCGCCGTCCTCCTGCGCGCCGGCGTCGACGTACAGCCGCGAGCCCGGAGGGACGGGCTGCGACGCGATGAAGTCGAAGATCTTCCGCTCCGCGAACCAGAGCGACGGCGACATGCAGAGCGCGGCCCCGAGCACGTCGGGGCGGCGGAAATGCGCGTAGAGCGCCGCGAGGCCCCCCATCGACGAGCCGCCGATCGCCGTGCCGGCCGCGTCGCGCCGCACCGGGAAGCGCTCCCGCACGGCCGGCACGATCTCGGACGCGATCCAGCCGAGGAAGTCGTCGAGCCTCCCCTCGCTGCCGTCGCCCGGGAACGGCGACAGCTCGGTCAGCCGTTCGCTCCCGCCGTGATCGATCCCCACGAGGACCGGCGCCACCTGGCCTCGATCCGAGAGATCGCGCACCGCCTCGTGCAGGTGCCAGCCGCCGCTGTAGGAGGGATCGTCGTGAAAGACGTTCTGCCCATCGAACAGAAAGAGCACCGGCGACGGCGCGGCGTGCGCCCCCTCGCTGGGCAGATAGACACGGACGTTGCGCTCCCCCTGGAAGCCGGGAATCCGATACGGACCGAGGAGATAGATGATGTGTTCCGACATGGGCTCTTCCAGACGGAGGACCCGCGCAGCCCGATCGATCGCCCGAGCACACCGCCCGTCCCCAGGAAGACGGGAAGTCCTGGATCTGCTTCCGACTTCCCGCCTTCCTGGGAGCTGCCTCCCGATCCACGCGGGGTACCTGCTCCCCACGCCGATCGGAGCCGCTGAGGGCGCGCGCTCGCCGAGCTGCGCGAGCCAGGCCCCTGGACGGCCGAGTCCTGCGGTCGTTCGCGATTCTTCGCCTGCGCGGAGGTCCGTTCCGCCGCCCCCGGTGTGAAGCAATCGCCAGGCCGCCCCTCGTTCGCGGCGTACCGGCCGTGGCACGCGGCGCGGACCTGGGCCGCTTCCGCCCAGATCGCGCCGCGCCGCCGTGGCAGAACGCCTCATGCGTGACAGGCTGCTCCGCGCCGTCAGCGGCCGCGCACGTGCGCGGCATCACGGGTGCTCGGCGCTAGTTGCAGCTCGCGTCGGACGCGCCGCCGAACATCGTGGTCCAGTAGGACCCGTACGTCCCGCCTCCGGTCGCCCGTCCGATGCCGATGACCTTGTAGGACGACCCGAGCATGTTCTTGTTGTGGCCGTCCGAGTTCTTCCACTGGGTGAACGTCTCCTGCGCCGCCGATTTGCCCGCGGCGATGTTCTCGGCCATGGCGGTCCTGCCGGCGGACGCATAACAGGCGTTGGCCGCGCGATCCCACGGCGTCCGGCCATCCTGGCTCGCGTGATCGAAGTAGTTGTGATCGCGCATGTCCTCGCTGTGCCCCTGGGCGGCGCGGCTCAGCGCGGTGCACGCCGAGAGCGCCCCGAGGCCGTTCTGCGCGCGGTACTGGTTGATGATGGACAGGAACGCCTGCTCCTCGGCATCGAGCGGCGTGGTGCTGGGCCCCGCGCCGCCGCACGTCTCGCCGCCTGTACCCGTCGAGCCGCCTTCGCCCGTCGAGCCGCCCACGCCCGTCGAGCCGCCCACGCCCGTCGAGCCGCCCTCCCCCGTCGAGCCGCCCTCCCCCGTCGAGCCGCCCGTGCCCGTGCCCGTCGAGCCGCCGTCCGGCGCCGCGGGGGCGCACGCGACCTGAACGTACATCCGCTTCGCGCTCCTCCTGCACGGATCGCCGAAGGTCGCGTTGTTCGCCCGCACGGTGCAGCTCGACTGCCCGAGGCACGCGCGCTCCACCACCGCCTTCGACGTCGGCGCGTTGCACGAGGTCGCGCGGTAGCTGCCGCAGACCCCCCGCGGCGTGCCGTAGCTCGCGAACTCGACCGCCGTGATGACCTCGCCGGCCGGACAGGAGAGCGAGATATCCGAGCCCTCCGGAGCGGTATCGCAGACCGCCCCCTCGACCGGCTCGGACGCCTCGCCGGAAGGCTCGTGATCGACCTCGGTCGATGCGAGACAACCGACGGCAGAACAGCCAGCGATGAAGGCGAGGACCAGCGTCCGGTGCAAAGCGCTCATATGCATGCTCCTTGTGATTAAGCCCGTCTGAGCTCGGCCCGCCCCGGCCCCGCGGCTCGCGCCGGCAGGTACGCCGGGGCACACGGCGCCATGGCGGGCCACCCCAGTACAGCGTTGTTCAGGGGGCGGAGTAGCGCCCAGCGCGATCCCGCGCAGCGCAGCGCCTCCCTTCAGTTCGCTGACAACACGGTGTCACCTGACCGCTGGCATGTCCAGATACGAAACACCCCCAACCGCATGATTTACCGCCGAATCACTGAACCTTTCCACGACGCGTGGAATCGACCTTCACAAGGCTCCATGAGACAGGATTTCTTCACTCGAGGCCGGTGCGCGACAGGGCGCCAGCAGGACACCCCATCTCCCTTGAGCCGAAGGGTAGGTGTTCGTGCTCCGAGAGGAGACCGAGCCAGCGATCCGTCGATCGATGCCGGCAACACCGTGTCAGCGAGACCACGACTGACCTGCTGGACAGGGCCCCTCCAGCGGCCGACGCTCGACGGGAGCGGCCTTTCCCGGCCCGCGCGGCCCCGTCGCCCATCGGCGCGCTGGACCGAGCCGGGCGCCGCAGCGTCGCTCGGCCGCCACAGCCCGCATCCCGCGGCCCACCTCGACCGCCCGGCGCGCTCGTCCGGGGCGAGCTGCGCGCCATGCGTTGAAAGCCCCCTGACATCCGAGGCTCCCGGCCGATCGTCGCCGCGTCACCCTGCGCCCTTCGGAGCCCTCGCCCGCTCCCGTCCACGGCAGAGCCTGTCCTTGCGCCTCGTGTCGCGCGCGGCGTGGCGTCGCGCGGCGTGGCGTCGCGCGGCGTGGCGGACGGCCGCGCGCGATCACGCGATCACGAGATCGCGCCGCGGGCCCGCACCCTCGCCGGGTCCTGTGCTATGACCGCCCTCCATGCGCCTCAAGGACCGCGTTGTCTTCATCACCGGAGCTTCCCGCGGGATCGGTCGGGCCGTCGCCCTCGCCTGCGCGCGGGAGGGCGCGGATATCGTCGTCGCCGCGAAGACGGAGGTCGCCGAGAACCCGCGCCTGCCGGGCACGATCCTCGACGTCGCCCGCGAGGTCGAGCAGCTCGGCCGCCGCGCGCTGCCCGTCAAGCTCGACGTGCGCGACGACGAGGCCTGCAAGGCCGCCGTCGCCGCGGCCGTCGAGCGCTTCGGGCGCGTCGACGCGCTCGTCAACAACGCGGGCGCGCTCTGGTGGGCCGACGTCGTGGACACGCCCATGAAGAAGTTCGACCTCATCATGGGCATCAACGTGCGCGCGTCGTTCGCCCTCTCGCAGGCCGTCCTCCCCCACATGATCGCGCAGAAATACGGCCACATCATCATGATGTCGCCCCCCGTCGAGCCCGAGGCCTGCGCCCACCACGGCGCCTATGCGGTCTCGAAGTTCGGCATGACGATGATCGCCAACGCGATCGCCGGCGAGTACGCCGAGCACAACGTCACCGCCCACGCCCTCTGGCCCGCGACCGCGATCGAGAGCTACGCGACCATGAACTTCGGCCTCGGCGGCCCGGAGCTCTGGCGCAAGGCGGACATCATCGCCGACGCCACCTTGGCGCTGCTCGCGCGCGAACCGTCGGCCCGCCCCGGCAAGGCGTGGATCGACGAGGCCCTGCTCCGCGAGGAGGGCGTCACCGACTTCTCGAAGTACCAGTGCGTGCCCGGCGTGGAGCCGCCGCACTTCCCCTTCAGCGCGATCCCCAAGGCGACGACCACCAAGAAATGAGGCGCGACGCGTGAGCCGCGACGACGACGAGGACGACGAGAAGGCGCGCCCCGGTGCCGGCGGCGGCATCGATCCCGGGCCCGAGGTCGCCGCGGTCTTCGACGATCTCGAGACGCTGCTCAAGAACGGCGACGTGATCGCCGCGCTCACCGCGCGCGGGATCAACGCGAGCCTCGCGCTGCTCGCCGCCGACGCGCTCCGCGCCTACCTCGCGGGCCGCAAGGCCGAGGCGGCCGAGGACTTCGCGACCGTCGCCGAGGAGATCCGCGGCCGGCTCGCCGTGAACGCCGAGGGCTCGGGGACGGACGCAGGATCGCAGGGGGAACCGTCACGCTCGAACGGGAGGCGCTGAATGAGCACGAGCTTCGAAGCAGAACAGAGGTCGCAGCAGGCAGGCGACGGCGCGCGGCTCGCGCCGCCGTGGGCGCCGGCCGAGGCCATCTCCGGCGCGGACTACTCGGCCGTCGAGCTCGCGCAGGGCGACGACCGCGTGTTCCTCCTCGAGCAGCGCGACCTGCCCGAGCGCGAGCGCTACGTCACCGCGACCGACGCCGCGGGCGTCGCCGAGGCCATCCGGACGATGGTGGTCCGCGGCGCCCCGGCGATCGGCATCGCCGCCGCGTACGGGATGGCCCTCGCCGCGCGCGCCGCCCGGAACGAGATCGCCTCCGGCTACGTCGCCGCCATGCGCGCGGCGGGGGAGCAGCTCGCCTCCGCCCGGCCCACCGCCGTGAACCTCGGGTGGGCGGTGCGGCGCGCCCTCGCCCTGGCCCTGGAGCACGCGGGGCGCCGCGGCGAGGAGCGCGCGCGGGAGCTCGCCGCGCTCGCGCGCGAGATCCACCGGGAGGACGTCGCCGCCTGCCACCAGATGGCCCGCGCCGGCGCCGCGCGCCTGCCCGAGTCGGGCACGGTCCTCACCCACTGCAACGCCGGCGCGCTCGCGACCGGCGGCTACGGCACGGCGCTCGGGGTCATCCGCGCGGCCGTCGCCGAGGGCAAGAACATCCGCGTGCTCGCGTGCGAGACCCGCCCGTACCTCCAGGGCGCGCGCCTCACCGCCTGGGAGCTCCAGCGCGACGGCATCCCCGTCGAGGTGATCTCCGACTCGATGGCCGCGTGGTTCATGCAGAAGGGCGAGATCGGCGCCGTGGTCGTCGGGGCCGACCGCATCGCGCGGAACGGCGACGTCGCCAACAAGATCGGCACCTACGGCCTCGCCTGCCTCTCGCGCCACCACGGCGTCCCGTTCTACGTGGCCGCCCCGTGGAGCACGATCGACCTCGCGACCGACACCGGCGCGTCGATCCCGATCGAGGAGCGGACCCGCGACGAGGTCGCCGTCGTCGGCGGCCGCCGCGTCGTCCCGCCCGGGGTGCCGGTCCGCCACCCGGCCTTCGACGTCACCCCCGCGGAGCTCATCACCGCCATCTTCACCGAGCGCGGCAAGCTGACGACGCGCGAGATCAGCCGCTCCGTGCCGCCGGGCGGCTGACGCCGGCCGCCTCCCCCTCGCGCGCACGCGCCGCATGGGCTAAGGACACCCCTGATGGCGCAGTTCTCGCCCAAGCCTGAATGGCTCAAGGTCCGCGCTCCTGGAGGCGACACCTACCACCACCTCAAGGAGACGTTCCGCAAGCTCGATCTCCACACGGTCTGCGAGGAGGCGCGCTGCCCGAACGTCGGCGAGTGCTGGCGCGAGGGGACCGCGACGGTGATGCTCCTCGGCGACGTGTGCACGCGCGGCTGCCGCTTCTGCGCGGTCACGACCGGCGACCCGCGCGGCGCGGTCGACGTGCGCGAGCCGGAGCACGTGGCCCGCGCCATCGCCCGGCTCTCGCTCCAGTACGTCGTGATGACGATGGTCAACCGCGACGACCTGCTCGACGGCGGCGCCGACCACGTCGCCCGCACGGTGAGCCGCCTGCACGCGCTCCGCCCCGACCTGCTCATCGAGACCCTGGTCGGCGACTTCCAGGGCCACATGAGCGCCGTCGACACCGTCGTCGACGCCGGGCCCGACGTCTTCGCCCACAACGTCGAGGTCGTCCGCCGCATCACCCGCGTCATCCGCGACGTCCGGTCGAGCTACGACCAGTCGCTCGCCGTGCTGCGGCGCGCGAAGGACCGGCAGCGGCGCCTCGCCGCGGACGCGGAGGGGCGCGGCGCGCCGGCGCCGCGGCGGCTCACGAAGAGCTCGATCATGGTCGGCATCGGCGAGACCGACGACGAGGTGCTGGAGGCGCTGCGCGACCTGCGCGAGGCGGGGGTCGACATCGTGACCATCGGCCAGTACCTCCGCCCGTCCTCGAAGCACGCGCCCGTGCAGCGCTTCGTCGAGCCGGACACGTTCGCCGCGTTCGAGCGGGCGGCGCTCGAGATGGGCTTCCTCTACGCCGCCAGCGCGCCGCTCGTGCGATCGAGCTACAAGGCCGCGGAGGTCTTCGTCCGCAGCCTCGTCGACCGCCGCCCTCCGGCGTCGCAGGACGGCGCCCCGGCGGGCGAGGCCCCCGCGGGCGCGCACGTCGAGGCGCTCCTCGAGGAGCGGCTCGCCGTGGCGCGCCGCGAGGCCGCCCGGATCGAGGCGGAGCTCGCGCCCGACGACGACGAGCCCCGCGCGCTCGGCGCTCCGGCGCCCGCCGCGCGGCTCGTCCCGGCGGCGTCCCTCGTCCGCCGCTAGTCCCGCGGGCCGGGTCGGACGAGAAACCGAACGGATTCGCCGCGCGCTGCGGCGGCCGGCGCAAGCGCCTTGACGCTCCCCGGGGATTGTCCGAGCGTTGAAGGCGGCAGGAGGGTCAAAGACCACGATGTCCGCTCCCATCGACAGGCGCCCCCGCGGCATCGCTCCGGGCGGCATCGCTCCCGGCGCGTCACGCCTCGGCGCGGAGACGCCCCGCGCGCGCGTGGCTTCCATCATCGCCCAGGCGGCGAGGGCCTACAGCGCGCGACCCCCGATCGAGGACATCACGATGCCCACCGGCTTCGATCCGGCCGCCGTGGCGCTCTTCGAGACGATCATCGAGGCCGCGTTCCTCGTCGCGAACGCCGACGGCCACTTCGACGAGGCGGAGCGCAAGCGCTTCCAGGCCATCGTCGTGGACGCATGCCAGAACCTCGTCCACGAAAAGCAGCTCGAGGCGCTGCTCGCCGACCTCGGCGAGATGCTGGCCGAGGACGGGATGGAGAAGCGCGTCGCCATGGTCTCCCGCACGATCGGGCGGACCGAGCACCAGCGCGAGGTGCTCCGCGTGGCGGCGTTCATGGCGCAGGCCTCCGGCGGCGTGAGCTTGCACGAGCGCGGCGTGCTCGAGCAGCTCGCGCGCGGGTTCAAGCTCGACGCGGCCGCGGTGGACGAGGCGCTCGCGCAGGCGGCCGAGCCCGGGAACGTCTAGCCGGGACATCGACACCGCGGCGTGCGGTGTGCGACGTGCGGCGAGGCCGCGCGCGGGCCCGTGATCGCCGCGGCGAGTCAATCCGGCGGCGCGATCGCTGCGACGAGTCAACGTCGCGCGTAAAGCGAATGAGCGAACGCCGCGTCTCGGCACTGGTCTCGGGCAGCGCCTTTGATTAGTGTCCACGCGAGCCGATGAGCACCGCGACGTACTCCACCGACCGCCCGCCGAACGTCTCAGGGGCAAGCCTGGAGCCGCAGGCTGCCGTCGCCCGGCACCCGCTCGACACGTGTGCCGACGACGTGATCAAGGTCCTGCGCGACGACGGCTCGCTCGATCCCGCGCACGATCCGAAGCTCGACCCGTCGGAGGTGAGCGCCCTCTACAAGTTCATGGTGCGCGTGCGCCACCTCGACGAGCGCCTCGTGGCGCTGCAGCGGCAGGGGCGCATCGGGTTCCACGTCGGCTCGCTCGGCGAGGAGGCGGCGATCCTCGGCAGCGCCTACGCGACGCGGCCTCAGGACTGGTTGTTCCCGTGCTACCGCGAGTTCAGCGCCGCGCTCTGGCGGGGGCTGCCGCTCCAGCGGTACATCGACAACATGTTCGGCAACGCGAACGACACGGTGAAGGGGCGGCAGATGCCGGACCACTACACCTACCGCGAGGGGCACTTCGGCTCGGTGAGCTCGCCCATCGGCACGCAGATCACGCAGGCCGTGGGCTTCGCGTGGGCCGCGAAGCTGAAGCGCGACGAGCTCGCCGCGCTCGTCTACTTCGGCGACGGCGCGACCAGCTCGTCGGACTTCCACAGCGGCCTCAACTTCGCGGGCGTGTTCAAGGTGCCGGTCGTCTTCTTCTGCCGCAACAACGGCTGGGCGATCAGCGTGCCGACCGAGCGCCAGACGTCGAGCAACACGTTCGCGTGCAAGGGCGTCGCGTACGGCGTCCCCGGGGTGCGGGTCGACGGCAACGACCTGTTCGCCGTCGTGAAGGTGACGCGCGACGCGATCGCGCGCGCCGCGCGCGGCGAGGGCCCGACGCTCATCGAGGCGATGACCTACCGCCTGTCGGGCCACTCGACGAGCGACGACCCCAAGGCGTACCGCCCCGACGCGTGGCTCGACCCGTGGCGCCGGCTCGATCCGATCGCGCGGCTGCGGCGGCACATGGAGCGCGCCCACGGCTGGACCGAGGCGCAGGATCGGGAGATCGAGGCGGCGGTCGACGCGGAGATCAAGGCGTGCATCGCGGTCTCGGAGAAGGTGGCGCCGCCGTCGCTCGACTCGATGTTCGAGGACGTCTATGCGGAGCCGCCCTGGCACCTGGTCGAGCAGCGGGAGCAGCTCAAGGCGGGCCCGAGGCCCAAGGGCCACGGCGGCCACTAGCGCGTGCGGGCGCGGCGTGGACGACGGCGCGGTCGGCGGGGCGGCTCGCCGGGCGGCGCCGATGGCCGGGGTGGCGCCGCCGCCCGCGATCGATAGGGTCCCCAGGGGAGCGGGGGCGCCTGTGAGGTTGCATTCCCACCTTCTGGCCGAGAGACGGAGACGAAGAGCATGCCTCAGATGAACATGGTCCAGGCGATCAACGACGCGCTACGCCACGAGATGCGGCGGGACGCGCGGGTCGTCGTGCTCGGCGAGGATGTCGGCAAGGTCGGGGGGGTGTTCCGCGTTACCCAGGGCCTGTTCGACGAGTTCGGGGACGACCGGGTGATCGACACGCCGCTCTCGGAGGGCGGCATCGTGGGGACGGCGATCGGCATGGCGCTCTACGGGCTCGTGCCGATCCCGGAGATCCAGTTCGCCGATTTCATCTATCCCGCGTACGACCAGATCGTGTCCGAGCTGGCGAAGTACCGCTACCGCTCGGGCGGCGAGTACCCGTCGAAGCTCGTCATCCGCACGCCGGTGGGCGGCGGCATCCGCGGCGGGCACTACCACTCGCAGTCGCCCGAGGCGCAGTTCATCCACGTGGCGGGCCTGAAGGTCGTGTGCCCGTCGAACCCGGCCGACGCGAAGGGGCTCCTGCTCTCGTCGATCCGGGATCCCGATCCGGTGCTGTTCTTCGAGCCGAAGCGCATCTACCGCGCGGCGAAGGGGGACGTCCCCGAGGGCGACTACACGGTCCCGCTCGGCCAGGCGAGCGTGGTCCGGCCGGGCTGGCACGTGACGCTCGTGGTCTGGGGCGCGATGCTCTACGAGGCGCTCGACGCGGCGAACCAGGCGGCCGCGCAGGGCATCGAGTGCGAGGTGATCGACCTGCGCACGCTCTGGCCGCTCGACATCGACACGGTGGTCGAGTCGGTGAAGCGGACGGGCCGGTTCATCGTGGTGCACGAGGCGCCGAAGACCTGCGGGTTCGGGGCCGAGATCGTCGCGCTGGTCAACGAGAAGGCGTTCCTCCACCTGGAGGCGCCGCCGCTCCGGGTGACGGGCTTCGACACCCCCTTCCCTTACACCCTCGAGAACGAGTACCTCCCGCTCTCGCATCGTATCCTTCCGGCGATCCTGGAGACGGCGAGGTACTGACGCATGGGCAAGTACGAGTTCAGGCTTCCGGACATCGGCGAGGGCGTCACGGAGGGGGAGATCGTCAGCTGGCTGGTGTCGCCGGGCGACGTGGTCGTCGAGGACCAGCCGATGGTCGAGGTGATGACCGACAAGGCGACGGTGACGATCACGTCGCCGCGCTCGGGTCGGATCGTGGAGACGCGGGGCAAGGTGGGCGGGGTGGTCCCGGTCCACTCGGTGCTCGTGGTGTTCGATCTCGACGACCGGCCGGCCGCCGCGTCGCCGGCGCCGGCGCCGTCAGGCGCGGGGGCGCACGGCCGGCCTGCGGCGCCGTCGCCCGCGTCCGGGGCGGGGATGCGTCAGTCCGCCGCGAAGACCGGCCCTGCCGAGCCTGCGGCGACGGCGGTCGGCGACATCCGGGAGGACCTCCCGGGGATGAACCTGATGGTGCCGGCGCGGCCCGCGTGGGCGAACGGCAGCGCGGGCGCCGGCGCGGCGGCCTACTTCAACGAGAAGCCGCTGGCGACGCCGGCGACGCGCAAGCTGGCGCGCGACCTCGGGGTCGACCTGCGGCGCGTGCCGCCGACCGGCCCCGGGGGCCGCGTGACGAAGGACGACGTGCGGGCGCTGGAGGCGCCCGAGGCGGCCGAGGTGGCGCCCGTGACGGCCCCGGCGCTGTCCGAGGTGGCGCCGAAGCGGCCGGCGGGCGCGCCGGAGCGGGCGGCGGGCGCGGCGGCCGTGGAGGCCGAGCTGCTGGACGAGGCGCCGGTGCGCGTGGCGGCCCGGCCCGAGGGGGAGCGCGGCCGCGGGCAGCCGGCGGCGCCGGGCGACGAGCGCGTCCCGCTGCGCGGCGTGCGCAAGCGGATCTTCGAGGCGATGTCGCGGTCGAAGCACACGGCGGCGCACTTCACCTTCGTCGAGGAGTGCGACGTCTCCGCGCTGAAGGAGCGCCGCGCGCGCCTGCGCCCGCTGGCCGAGAAGGCGGGCGTCAAGCTCACGTTCCTGCCCTTCTTCGTGAAGGCCGTCGTCGCCGCGCTCAAGAAGCACCCGACGCTGAACAGCACCTTCGACGAGGCCGCGCAGGAGATCGTCGTCCGGAAGAGCTACCATATCGGCATCGCCTCCGCGACCGAGGCCGGGCTCATCGTGCCTGTCGTGCGCGACGCGGATCGCCGGAGCGTCCTGGAGATCGCGCAGGAGATCGCGCGGCTCGGCGAGGACACGAAGGCAGGGCGGGTGAAGCCGGAGGATCTCGGCGGCTCGACGTTCACGATCACGTCGCTCGGCCAGCAAGGCGGGCTGTTCGCGACGCCGATCCTGAACTTCCCCGAGGTGGCGATCCTCGGGATCCACCAGATGAAGCAGAAGCCGGTGGTGCGCGACGGGCAGATCGTGATCGGCGAGGTGATGCTGCTGTCGCTGTCGTTCGATCACCGGATCATCGACGGTCACGTGGGGGCGGCGTTCGCCTACGAGATCATCGGGTATCTGGAGGATCCGGATCGGCTGTTCCTCGAGATGAGCTGAGCGCATCCCCGCCTCGCCGCGCTCGCGAGCCCACCGGGTGGGCTCGCCTGCGCGCGGCGCCGAGCGAGCGCCCCCTGTCTCACCGGGCTCGCGAGCCCACCTGGTCGGCGTCTTCTTCGACGAGCCCTGTCACGATGTCATCGACAGGGCGGCGCCGGTGTGGGCGCGGCGCGCGCTGGTTCGCGGAGGACGGACGATGTCTGGCGCATCGCCCGCTCGAAGCGATGGGCGATGCGCGCCAACGCATGGCAGCATGCGTCGCGATGACCCGTAGCAGGGCGCCTGCGGACACCACCATTCCCGTCTTCTCCAATCACGGTGCGTCGTCCCGTTACGCCATCATCGCGGTCCTCTACGAGGGTTCAGACACCCTTCTTTACCGGGGCGTACGTGAGGGCGACGGCCTTCCCGTGGTGCTCAAGATACTCCGGCGCGAACACGCGAGCCGCCGTGCCCGCGAGCGGCTGCGTCACGAGTACGAGGTTGCTCGGGCGCTCGAGAGCACGGCGATCGTCAAGCCCTATGCGCTCGAGATGCTCGGCGATCAGCCGGCGCTGGTCCTGGAGGATTTCGGCGGCGTGTCGCTCGATCGGCTCCTGGACGGGCCGATGCCGCTCGAGCGCTTCTTCCCCCTCGCCGCCGGCATGGCGGAGGCGCTCGCCGCGGTGCATCGGCACGGCGTCGTTCACAAGGACATCAAGCCTCAGAACGTGCTCCTCCACCCCGCCACCGGCGAGGTGAAGATCACCGACCTGGGGATTGCGTCCCAGATACCCCGCGAGCTCCAGCATCTCGAGCACGTCGGGCTCATCGAGGGGACCCTGGCCTACATGGCCCCGGAGCAGACGGGCCGGATGAACCGCTGGGTCGACGAGCGGACCGATCTGTACTCCCTCGGCGTCACCTTCTACGAGATGCTGACGGGCGCTCTGCCGTTCCGGGCCAGCGATCCCGTCGCGTGGGTCTATTGCCACATCGCCCAGAAGCCGGTCCCGCCGCACGCGCTCGTCCCGTCGATTCCCCCGCTCCTGTCGGAGGTCGTGCTCAAGCTGCTCTCCAAGGCCGCCGAGGAGCGTTACCAGAGCGCGGCCGGCCTGCGGCACGATCTGGACGAGTGCTTCGCAAGGTGGCGGGCGAGCGGCGCCATTCCGCCCTTCGCGCTCGGTCAGCGCGACGTCTCCGACCGGTTCCAGGTGCCGCAGCGTCTGTACGGGCGCGAGCGCGAGGTGGAGGCGCTGCTCGCCGTGTTCGAGCGGGTGGTGACGCAGGGCCGGCCAGAGCTGGTGCTGGTGTCGGGCTATGCGGGCATCGGCAAGTCGTCGCTCGTCGCCGAGCTGCACCGGCCGATCGTGAGGGAGCGGGGGCTCTTCCTCTCCGGCAAGTTCGATCAAACCGCGAGGGACGTCCCCTACCGCGCTTTCCTTCAGGCGTTCCGGGCGCTCCTGCAGGAGATCCTCGGCGCGAGCGAGGAGCAGGTCGAGCGCTGGAGACAGCGCTTCCGGGAGGCCCTCGGCGAAAGCGGCAGGCTGCTCGCCGATGTGCTCCCCGAGCTCGGGCTGCTCCTCGGCCCGCAGCCGCCCGTGCCCGAGCTGCCGCCCACCGAGGCCCAGAGCCGGCTGCACGCGACCCTCCAGCGCGTCGTCGCCGCGTGCGCCCGGAAGGAGCACCCTATGGCGCTCTTCCTCGACGATCTGCAGTGGGCCGACGCGGGAAGCCTCCAGTTGCTCGAGCAGCTCGCCACCTACGCCGGGCCCGAGCACCTGCTGCTGATCGGCGCGTACCGCGACAACGAGGTCGGCCCCGCGCACCCGCTGCGGCTCACGCTGGCCGAGGCGCGCAAGCGCGGCGCCGCCGTCTCCGAGTTCGTCCTCGAGCCGCTCTCCGCCGCCCACGTCGAGGCGCTCGTGGCCGAGACGGTCCACGCGCCGCACGCGCCCGCAGAGCAGGTCGAGCCGCTCGCGCGGCTCGTCTACGAGAAGACGGGCGGCAACCCGTTCTTCGTGCTCCAGTTCCTGCTCGCGCTGCACCAGGAGGGGCTCGTCACCTTCGATGCGGAGGAGGGCAGGTGGCGGTGGGACATCGCCGCGATCCGCGACAAGGGGTTCACCGACAACGTCGTCGAGCTGATGGCGGGCAAGCTGTTGCGGCTCTCGGTCCCGACGCGGGACGCGCTCAAGCTCGCCGCGTGCCTCGGCAGCAGCCTGGACCTCGACACCCTCGCGATCGTCGCGGGCCATCCGGCGGCGGAGCTCCGCGATGCGCTCGAGGAGGCCGTGCGGGAGGGGCTGCTCCTCCGCAGAGACGGCGCCTATCGATTCCTCCATGACCGGGTGCAGCAAGCCGCTTACTCGCTCATCCCGGCGGGACAGCTCGCCGAGATGCACCTGGGGATCGGGCGGCTGCTCCTCTCGGCACAACGCGCGGAGGAGCGCGACGACGCGCTCTTCGACGTCGTCGGCCACCTCAACCGCGGCGCCGCGCTTCTACGTTCCCAGGCGGAGCGGGATGAGGTCGCGGCGCTGAACCTCCGCGCCGGCAGGAAGGCCAAGGCCGCCGCGGCATTCCAGTCCGCCGCCGCGCTCTTCGCCGCGGGCCTCTCGCTGCTCACGCCGGCCTCGTGGGAGGCGCGGCACGAGCTGACCTATGACCTGGCCTTCGAGCGCGCGCACATCGCGTACATCACCGGCAGCTTCGAGGAAGCCGAGCAGCGCCTGGAAGAGCTCATGGCTCGCGCGAGGACCCGGCACGAGACGGCCGCCGCCGCCGCGCTCGTCGCCGCGCTGAACGTCACCCGCGGGAACTACGCCCGCGCGGTGGAGATCGGGCTCTCGTGCCTCCGCGCGTGCGACGTTGATCTGCCGCTCCACCCCACCGACGCACAGATCGAGAAGGAGACCGAGAGCGTCTGGCAGGCCCTGGGCGATCGGGCCATCGAGGACCTGATCCGCCTGCCCCCCATGACGCACCCGGACATCAAGATCACGATGGGCGTCCTGCGGAGCATGTCCCTCCCTGCGTTCTTCGTGGACCCGAACCTGTACAATCTCGTCGTCATGCGCATGGTCAAGCTCAGCCTGCGCCACGGCAACGCCGAGCACTCCGCTGTCGCGTACGCCGCCTTCGCGATGGTGATCAGCTCGAGGTTCGGGCGATACCAGGAGGCTTACCTGTTCGGCAGGCTTGCCCAGGACCTGGCGGACGGGAGCGGCCTCCTGACCACGAAATCGGTGGTGGTCGTCCTCTTCGGACACCATGTCGTCTTCTGGACACGCCACTACCGAGAGACGTATCCGTACACGCGCGACGGCTTCGGCGCCGCGGTCGAGTCCGGCGACCTGAACATGGCGTGCACCAACTGCATCTGGGCCGCGCTGTTCCCGCTGCTCGCTGGCGAGCCGCTGGAGGACGTGCTTCACGAGGTCAAGGAGCGCCTCGATTTCGTGCACAGGGTCGGTTACCCGTTTGCGCACAACGCCCTCCTCGGCGGCCACGCCATGATCCAGACGCTGCGCGGGAGGCCGGTCCGCTTCTCGATGCTGGACGGGTCCGAGCTGGATCCGCCGGCCTTCGAGGCGCAGCTGGAGGAGGCTGGGAAGCTGGAGACCGCTCGCGACTTCTATTACAGCTTGAAGGCGCAGGCGCTCTTCGTGCTCGGCTCTCCCCGAGAGGCGCTGGCGGCGGCGACCCGCGCGATCGCCGAACACCCCCCCAGGGTCGTGCCGCACGCGGTCGTCGCCGAGAGCTTCTATGTTCTCGCGCTCGCGCTCGCGACCCTCTTCAACGAAGCGCACGAGGCGCACGAGGCGCAGCCGTCCCCGCTGGGGGCGCTGCCCGAGCGGCTCCTCGACTGCGAGCGGCAGCTCGGCGAGTGGGCCAGGAGCGGCCCCGACAACTTCCTCCACAAGCACGCTCTGGTCCGCGCCGAGATCGCCCGGCTCCGGGGGCACGAGCCGGAGGCCAGCCGGCTTTACGAGCAGGCCATCGCATCGGCGCGTGAGGCCGGCTTCGTCCAGCACGAGGCGATCGCCTGCGAGCTCGCCGCGGGGTTCTACCGCGCGCGCGACCTCACCACGCCCGCCGACAGCTACCTGCGAAGGGCACGCGCGGCCTACTTCACGTGGGGCGCTCACGCCAAGGTGGAGCAGCTCGATCAGCGTTATCCCCACCTCGCCCCGCGCAAGCCGATCGCCCCCACCATCACCTTCGCCGTGCGAGCCGAGCAGTTCGACGTCCTGCCGGTGGTCAAGGCCTCGCAGAGCATCTCCGGTGAGCTCAAGCTCCCGCGGCTGCTCGAGACGCTGCTGCGCACCATGGTCGAGCACGCGGGCGCCGAGGAGGGGCATGTGCTCCTGCTCCGGGAGGATCGCCTGTCGACCGCGGCGGCGATCGGGGCGCCCGGAGGCGCGGTACGGCTGCTCGGCGCGGGCGAGGCGCGGTCGGATGCGCTGCCGCAGTCCGTCCTCAACTACGTTCGCCGGAGCCACGAGCGCGTGCTGATCGACGACGCCGCCGCCCGGCACCCCTTCATGGAGGACGAGTATTTCCGGCGCAAGCGCCCGAGATCGGTGCTGTGCCTCCCGATCGTGCGGCAGGCCCGGCAGATCGGCCTGCTCTACCTGGAGAACAACCTCGTCACCGGCGCCTTCACCCCCGGCCGGCTCAGCGTCATCGAGCTGCTCGCCTCGCAGTCGGCGATCTCGCTGGAGAACGCGATGCTCTACGCCGAGCTGGAGCAGGAGAACGCCGAGCGTCGGCGGGCGGAACAGGCGCTGAAGGCCAACCAGGAGATCCTCCAGGCCATCGTCGATAACTCGGTGACGTCCATCTACGTCAAGGATCACGAGGGTCGATATCTGCTCGCCAACCGGCATGTGGGCACCTCCCTGGGCCTGCCGAGCGAGCAGCTCGTCGGGAAGACCGACGCCGAGCTCTTCCCTGCGCCCGTCGCCGAGATGATCCGCGAGCACGACCGGAAGGTGCTCGAGGCGGGCGCGCCGATGGAGTGGGAGGAGGAGGTGCCGCTTCAGGGCGGGCCGCACACCTTCCTGTCGGTCAAGTTCCCTCTCGGCAATGGGCACGCGCCCCGCGCGGTCGGCGGCATCTCCACCGACATCACCGAGCGCAAGCGGGCCGAGCAGGCCGAGCGCTTCCTGGCCGAAGCGAGCCGCAAGCTGATGATGCTGGGCTACGGCGCGACCTTCGAGAGCGTGGCGCAGCTCCCGGTGCCCGAGCTCTCGGATCAGTGTGTCATCGAGGTGCTCCTGGAAGACAGGACGCCGGGTGCGACGGCCGTCGCAGGGGTGCCCGGCGAGCAGCTGGGAGCGCTGAAGGACGCGCTGCGCGCTCTGGCAGAGGCGTCGCCGGCCGGATCCGCGGGGGAAGATGGCCGCGCCACGCCGCTGTTGCAGCAGGTGCATTCGCTCGACCCCCGGGTCAGGCCCCCCTGGGATCGGCTCGGCGTCCGTTCCTTCCTGCGGGTTCCGCTGCTCGCGCGCGACCGGTACTTCGGCGTCATGACCCTGCTGGCGACCGCGCCCGAGCGCCGTCATGGTCCCGCCGACCTACAGCTGGCCGAGGAGCTGGGGCGCCGCGCGGCGCTCGTGCTCGACAACGCCCGTCTGTATGCCGAGGCCCAGGAGGCGATCCAGCGGCGGGACGAGTTCCTCGTCGTCGCGTCTCACGAGCTCAAGACGCCGCTGACCTCGCTGCAGATGCAGGTCCAGGCGGTCGAGCGCGCCCTTCGCCGCCGCTCGCTCGCGGACGTCCCCCCGGAGCGGTTCGAGAGGATGTTCCAGACGCTCGGCCGCCAGACGTTGCGGCTCGGGCGCTTGGTCGACGAGCTGCTCGACGTCACGCGGCTGAACGCCGGGCGGCTGACGCTCGCGCGGGCGCCGGTCGATCTGACGGCGCTGGTGCGCGAGGTCGTCGACCGGATGCGCCCGCAGCTCGCGGACGCCCGCTGCCCGATCCAGCTCGATCTGGACGAGCCCGTGGTCGGCGACTGGGACGCGTCTCGCGTGGAGCAGGTCGTCATCAACCTCCTGTCGAACGCGATGAAGTACGGTGCAGAGAGGCCCATCCTCGTCGGCGTGCGGCGGAAGGCCGATCGCGCGCTGGTGGTCGTCCGGGATCAGGGCATCGGGATCGCCGAGGCCGATCAGGGCAGGATCTTCGAGCGCTTCGAGCGCGCGGTGTCGGTGCGGAACTTCGGCGGCCTCGGCCTCGGGCTGTACATCGTGCGCTCGATCGTGATGTCGCACGGCGGATCCATCCGGGTGGAGAGCCATCCGGGCGCGGGCGCGACGTTCGTGGTGGAGCTCCCGCTGAACCCGCCGGAGGCGGGCGAGCCCGGCTAGTCGGGTGCGCAGGGTCCCGATCGGCTGTTTCTCGAGATGAGATGAGCGCCAGGGCGCCGATCCGGGCGCTCGCGCCGCGGCGCCCGGGCGACGGACCCACCGCTCAGTGGCGCGTCCTGAGCAGATCGCGTTCGGTGGGCGCGTTCCTCGCGCTCGTTCCGCGTTCGCCGCGGTCGCCGCGGGGAGCGCGCGCGCTCCGCGGCGCCGGGCGGGGCTCGACCGGGCGCGAGGCCTGCTGCGCGGCAAGGGGGCGCGGCGCGGCCGCCGGGGCGGCGGCCTCCTCGGGCGCGGGGGCGGCGCCCCCCGCCGTCGCGGCGTCCCCCGATCGCGCGGCCGTGCGCGGGCTCGCCTGGGCGGCGATGCGCGCCTGCGCGGCGCGGACCATGGCCCCGGCGCGCGCGTCGACGCTCGCCGCCCGCAGCGCGCCGGGGACCTGGACCTGCGCCCACAGCGCGCCGGTCGACAGCACGACGCCGAGCGCCACGACGAGGCCGGCCGCGAGGCCCAGCTTGCCCCGGCGCGCGGGCTCGGCGCGCGCCGGCGCCGCCGACGCGCCGACCGCGGCCTCGTAGGCGGCGACCATGGCCTCGATCGAGGGGAACCGCTCCGTCGGATCCAGGGCGAAGGCGCGCGCGAACCAGCCCGAGAGCGCTGGCGGCGCCGCCGGGCACAGCGACGACCGCGGCGGCTGCGCGCTGGCCAGGATCGAGGCGAGCACGTCGCTCATGGTCTGGCCCGGGAAGGGCAGCTGGCCCGTGAGCGCCTCGTACGAGACGACCGCGAGCGCCCACATGTCCGAGTGCGCGCTCGTGTCCCCGTCGCATGCGTGCTCCGGGCTCAGGTACGCCGGCGTGCCCAGCACCACGCCGTCGGCGGTGCGACGGGGGAAATCGGCGGGCAGGTCCTTCCGGATCCACTTCGCGATGCCGAAGTCCGCGACCTTGGCGCGCACCTCGCCGCTCCGCTCCTCCTCGAGCAGCACGTTCGTCGGCTTGACGTCGCGGTGCACGATGCCGAGGCCGTGCGCGACCGAGAGGGCCTCTCCGATCTGGCCGAGGAGCGGGGCGAGCTCCGCCGGGGACATCGGGCCCCGCTCCTGCATGAGCTGCCTCAGCGACCGGCCTCGAACGTAACCCATGACGAGGTACGGACCCGCCTCGGGGTCGCTCCCGACGTCGCGCACGGCGACGACGTGGTCCGTCTTCTGCGCCAGCTGCGCCGCGACCTGGGCCTCGAACCGGAAGCGCTCCAGCGCGGTGCCAGCCTGGCTCTCGCGCTGGACGGTGAGGAGCTTGAGCGCGACGTCGATGCGCAGGGCCCTGTCGTGCGCGAGCCACACCTCGCCCATGGCGCCGCGTCCGATCAGCCGCAGGAGCTTGTACCGCCCGGCGACGACCTGGTTGCGCCGGGGGTCCTGCGCGACGTCGCCCCGCCCGGCTGCGGAAGAGGCGGGGCCGGCGTCGCCGGAGCGGCCAGCGCGCGCCAGAGCGGCGCGGGCGCTGATCGGGGGATTGGCGTCAGATTGTCCAACGGAAGCCGATGCTTGCCACACGAGCGGTACCCTCCGTGCCGTCGCCGTGTCCAAGCTCGTTGACGCGCTGATGCGACAACGCTCCTGGCCACCGAGACCGGGGCATGTCGTCTACGATACCACTGGGAGGGCGAAACCGGAATCAGGAATGGTGGAAGCGCCTCGCTCGGGAGTCGCCGGATCCACCATCATGTGCGCAAGGGTGGCGGGTGAGCGCCTGATGGCGGCGACCTCGCCCAGGTCGGAACGTGATCTTGTCGGCCGTGGTGGACGACCTCGATGGTGTTTCCGTCGGCATCGCGCGCGAGCGCAGCGGAGCGGTCAGGGCGGCATGGGCGCTCGCCGGGAGGGCCGGGCGCGCGAGGTGGGTATGCACAAGGGGGCTCGATCCCTTCGAATAGGAAGGACGATGTCTTTGATTGCGCATTGATCCCTTTGGGATTCCGCGACGGCGACAGACGTTACGCCGACTTCATTTCCTCCCGCGGAGCGGGGCATGGTCGCCTCCAGCCCCGCCATGGCGCCGCCACCCCCTGAGCTGGCGCTCTCCTCGGTTTTTCCCGTCATTTCGTGTCGGCATGGGGCGTGCTCGAGGCCGACCGTCATGCCGACGCTCGAGCACAACGCCCTCGTCGAGATGTTCCGTGAGGACCCGGCGCTCGCGCCCCGCTTGCTCGCGACGCTCTTCCACGTCGAGGTGCCGCCGCACGACTCCGCCGCGGTGGTCGAGTCGTCGCTCGACCAGCTCCTCCCCGTGGAGTTCCGCGCTGACCTGGTGCTCGAGCTTCGAGACGCGAGCGGCACGATCGTGCTGGCGATCGTCCTCGAGGTCCAGCGCGACATGGATCCGAACAAGAAGTTCTCGTGGCCGACGTACGTCACGGTCGTGCGCGCCAAGACGCGCTGCCGCACGGTCGTGCTCGTGGTGGCGCCGGACGCCGGCGTGGCTGCCTGGGCGGCGGAGCGCATCGACCTCGGCCTGGGCCTCGGCTACGTCGCACCGCTGGTGCTCGGCCCGGCCGTCGTCCCCGAGATCACCGATCCAGGCGAGGCGGAGGCGGAGACGGAGCTCGCCGTGCTCTCGGCGGTGGCGCACGGCAACGGGCCGAACGGGCTCGCCGTGGTCCTGGCGGCGCTCGTTGCCCTTGGCCGGCTCGACCAGGAGCACGCGATGGTCTACTTTCAGCTCATCTGGAACGCGTTGCGTGAGCCGATGCGGCAGGCTCTGGAGGCGTTGGTCATGGAACGGCAGATCGAAGGCGAGGCGGCGTTTCCCCCGTTCGTGCAGAAGCTCATCGATCGCGGCATGCGCGAGGGCGAGCTCAAGGGCATCCGTGAGGGCAAGCTCGAGGGCATCCGTGAGGGCAAGCTCGAGGGCAAGAGGGATACGCTGTTGCGGCTGCTCGCGCGTGCAGGGATGGCGCTCACCGAGGACGAGGGCGCGCGCATCCAGGCATGCACGGACATCGCGACCCTCGACCGCTGGATCGATAACGTCCTCGGGGCGAAGACTGCCGCCGACGTGCTCTCCTGACGGTCGAGGGATGCGGCCCGACAGGGCGATGAGCCAGACGGGCTTCACCCGCTGAGGATCGCCATGGCGTCAGGCCCCCTCCTCTTTCGCCGTCCCATCCCTGCCTCCTGGTGTCGTCGGGGGCGTCGACGGAAGCGGGGGAGGATCAGACGCCGGGCGGAGCTCGCCGGCGCGTCACGCGCGTCCGTACCGTCGTTGTCCGTGCACCACCACGGCGCGCGCCTCGCGCTCGGCGTCTTGCGTCTTGATGGCCTCGCGCTTGTCGTAGATCTTCTTCCCCCTCGCCAGCGCGATCTCGACCTTGGCGAAGCCGCTCTTGAAGTAGAGCCGGGTAGCGACGGCGGTCATCCCTTCACGGGCGATCGAATGGTCGATGCGCTGGATCTCGCGCCGGTGGAGCAGGAGCTTGCGCGCGCCCTTCGGCAAGTGGCCGAAGGCGGCGCCGGCCATCGCGGCGATGCTCACGCCGTGCAAGAACGCCTCGCCCCGCAGGACCGTGCAGAACGAGTCGGTCAAGTCGGCCTTGCCGTCGCGGAGCATCTTCACCTCGCTCCCCTTGAGGACGATCCCCGCCTCGAACCGGTCACCGAGATCGTAATCGAAGCCTGCGCGCTTGTTGCGCGCGATGAGGACCTCGCCCGGCCTGACCTTCTCCTTCGGCACGGAGGGACCTTAGCACGACGCTGCCGTCTCCCCCCCGGACCGTGGAGCAGCGCGAGCCCCCCTGCCCGGCTGCCTCGAACGGCGATGCGCGCACCATGGCTCCACCAGCGCGATCTCCGTAGCCGCGGGGCGGCCGTGGTTCGGAGCCGGGGGCCGCTCCGCGCAGCCGGGAGAGCGGATGCCGCTACCGCTGCCGAGCCGGAGTCGGCCAGCCGCGGAGAGAGACGCCGCCGTGCCCGGGTTCATCCCGATCTTCGCCCATCCGGGCAGCAAGCTGATCCTGCGAGAAACGCGCGTCATCACGGGCCCGGGCGGCGCCGGAGGCATGGGAGGCCGAGGCCGACACGGCGGGCAGGGCGTGCAAGGAGGCCCGCCGGGGCAGGCGCCGGAGCTGGGCGGCGAATGCGCGTGCGGAGGAGGCTACGGCGGCTGGGGCGGCACGGGCGGCTACGGCGGCGGGGGCTCCCGCGGGCCCTCGATCGGTATCGCGTATGCCGATGACGAGCAGCTCACGCTTCATGGGTGGTGAACGCTCGCGATGACCTCCGCGTACCGCTCGGCCCTAGCGCAGACCCGAAGAGCGATCTGGTAGTGATCATACTCCCACACGGCGAGAGGCGATCCCTCAATCTGCAACGCGCGCCGAAAGTCGCAGGCACGGCTCGCTTCTCCGATGTAGTCGGGCTCGGAGCACGTTCCAATGAACGGCGTAGGAGCTCACTTGGTCATCGCTGCCGGGTCCGCAGGCCCCGTCCCGCCTGTATCCTGCACCGACTGAATCACAATCCCGGCATTGGGAACGTACTTATACACCAGCTTCTTGTTGCAACCCGTCACGCCATACAACGACGAGCTGATGATCTTCACATCGATTTCGCTGGCAGGGCAGGACAGCTCGAATGCCACCCGCTCCCTCAGAGAAGCCCAGCTGCCGCCTTCGAGCGTCATCACATCGCTCTTCCCGCAGCCGGAGACGATCTCCGAGTACGTCGTGTTCGGCTGAATCGTGAGCTGATCCTCGCTACAGCCCAGCGACATCGCAGCCTTCGGCTTGGAAGACGGCCACCCGCACCCCGGCGCGGCCACGACGATCGTCGCTGCCGCAAGCGATAACAACGGCAGCCGCGAGGCCAAGACACGAAGCGCACGCCCAAGAAACGCTCGTCCCATACGAGGCCTATAGCAGCTCCCTGAATCGCGTGTCAACGATTCAACGGCAGGGCGAGCGCGTCAATCCGCGCGAGCATGCATGTGACGGTGCGCGCGACAGCTCGCTCCTCGGCCGCCGATTCCGGGTGAGCTCGGAGCTCGCGGGGCTCGGTCCGAGCGCGATGCTCGTCCTCGTCGCCGCGGTCGTCGCCCCAGGGCCAGCCGCCGCGTCGACGGCCGCGAGCTCCGTTCCGAAAGCGGGCAGGAGCTGGTCGACGTGGTGCTCGACCCGGTGCCCTCGCGACGGCCACCACCCAACGCGTCGCCTGGTCCCCCAAGGGCTGCGAGGCGAGCGCGCCGGCGGCCACCTGCCGCGTCGAAAAATTCCTCCCGAGCACGATCGAGCAGGCGCGCGCGACCATTGCGAAACCGACCCACCCCCCACGCGTAGCACCCTCGAACGACGCGCCACGGGCCATCGCAGGCCGAGGCGGGCGCCATGCTGGCGCCCGCGGCCGCTCCGGTCTCCGCGGCGTGCTGGAGGAGCGCCCACTGCCACGCGGCTCGCCGCGGCAAGGGCGATCCAGGTCGCGTCATCTCAATCACCGCTTCTGGAGGATGTTCATGAAGATTCGGAATCGCGCGCTGTCGGCCCTGCCCCTCGTCCTCACCCTCGCCGCCGCTTGCGGCGACAGCGACGGCGGCGACACCACCGGCGCCGGTGGCATGGGCGGGGGAGACGCCAGCGGGTCCGCCGGCGGGGATGCGGTCACGAGCTTCGAGGTCACCCTCGAGAACGTGACGCCCGCGCGGGAGTACCGGGTGGCCGGCGTGTTCAACACCCCCGTCGGCGAGAGCATGCCCGGCCCGCTCTTCCCCGAAAAGAGCTTCGAGCTCCGCGTCGGCGCCCTACCGGGCGACAGGCTGTCGTTCACGACCATGTTCGGTCAATCCAACGATCTGTTCTATGCGCCCGACGGCGCCGGGATCGCGCTCTACGACGAGAAAGGCGCCCCGGTGAGCGGCGACGTGACCGACCAGGTCCTCCTGTGGGACGCGGGCACCGAGGCCAACGAGGAGCCAGGCGCCGGGCCGAACCAGGCGCCCCGGCAGACCGGCCCCGACACGGGCGCTCCGGATCCGGACAACACGGTGCGGCTGGTCGACGATGACTATACCTACCCGCCGGTCGAGGAGGTCATCCAGGTGACCGTGACGCCGGAGCCAGGCAATGAGTTCACGATCCGGATCACCAACATGTCAAAGGCGGGGACGCTGATGCCCGAGGGCGGGGAGCCGGCCGCCGTGCCGCTGTCGCCGGGGCTCTTCGTGGTGCACACGATGGACAACCCGCTGTTCACGGTCGGAGAGGCGTACCCCGACAACGGCCTGGAGGCGCAGGCCGAGGACGGGAACCCGACGATGCTGCACGAGGGAGCCATGCCCCGCGCGGGGCTGACCTCGCCGGTGGCGCCTGGTGTCGCGGTGGTCCACGGGTCCGGAGCGCCCCTGTTCATGTCGGGCGAGGCGGACCGGGGCAAGGGCCTCGAAATGCTGGCCGAGGACGGGAACCCCACCGCGCTCGCGGCGTCGCTGGAACCCGAGGTCGGGGGCGAGAGCGGGATCTCGTCGGTGCTGGTCTACAACACGCCCGTGGGCGCCTCGATGCCGGGGCCGCTGCTGCCCGGCGCGAAGCTCAGCTTCACGGTGACCGCGCGGCCCGGCGAGCGGCTGAGCTTCGCGTCCATGCTGGGGCAATCGAACGATCTGTTCTTCGCGCCGAGCGCGCAGGGGATCGCGCTGTTCGACGCGAGCGGCGAGCCGGTGAGCGGCGATGTCTCCGACCAAGTCACGATCTGGGACGCGGGCACCGAGGCCAACCAGTGGCCCGGCGTGGGCCCCGACCAGGCGCCGCGCCAGGCCGGGCCGCAGATGGGCGCCGACGATCCCACGGACCAGGTGCGCCCCGTCGACGACGGGTATGCGTATCCCGCGTCGAACCAGATGCTGAAGGTGACCATCACCCCGGCGCGGTAGCGGGAGCGCGAGCCTCGACCCCGCCGACGTGACGTCCGACGAGGTAGCGCTCGGCGGCCCGGGCGAAGCATCCTGTGCCAGAACGGGCCAACGCTTCTCCGGATGTCAGGGAGCGGAAGGCCCGGAGCGCAGCGGCCCGGTCGCCCCGCGCGCATCGCCCCGGAAACCCACGCGCCCGCGATCGCGGGCCGGCGCGGCACGGCCGATGCTGGGCGGGGCGGCATGATGCGAACCCTCCGAACCTGCGCTCCGCTCCTCGCCCTGTCTCTGGCCGCGCTCCTCGGCTGCGAGACGTCCACCGAGCCCACCCCGAGCCCCGAGCCCGGGGACGAGGCGTGCCGCGACGGCGACAAGCCCGGATGTGTGGTCGCCTCGGACAAACAGCGCATCTCGACCCCGGACGTCCCTCCGGAGGACAAGACCGCGCTCGTCTCGGGCAACTCCGCGTTCGCGCTCGACCTCTACCAACAGCTCCGCGAGGAGCCCGGCAACGTCTTCTACTCGCCCTACAGCATCTCGACAGCGCTCGCGATGACCTGGGCCGGCGCGAAGGGCGAGACCGAGACGGCCATGGCCGACACGCTGCGCTTCGGCCTCGGGCAGGACAAGCTCCACCCGGCGTTCAACTGGATCGACCAGGAGCTCGAGAGCCGCGGTCAGGGCGCCCAGGGCGCCGACGGCGAAGGCTTCCGCCTCAACGTCGTGAACGCGCTCTGGGGGCAGATCGGCTACGGGTTCGAGGCGCCCTTCCTGGACACGCTCGCGCTGAACTACGGCGCCGGAATGCGCGTCGTGGACTTCGTGGGCCACAAGCAGGAAGCGGTCGATCTCATCAATGGCTGGGTCAGCGACCAGACCGAGGGCAAGATCGAAAAGCTGGTGCCCATCGACGCGATCACCGCCGAGACGGTGCTGGTCCTCACGAACGCCATCTACTTCAACGCGGCGTGGCGCACCCCCTTCGAGCCCACCGCGACGGCGGATGGGCCGTTCGAGAAGGCCGATGGAACCGAGGTGACGGTGCCCCTGATGCACGCCAGCCTGGAGATGCCGTACGCCGAGGGCGAGGGCTACCAGGCGGTCGCGATGCCCTACGACGGGGACGAGCTGTCGATGGTGATCGTCCTGCCGGCCAAGGGCACCCTCGACGCGTTCGAGGCGTCGCTCGACGCGGCGAAGGTCGACGGCATCGTCGGCGCGATGAGCGAGCACCTGGTCGAGACCACGATGCCCAAGTTCAAGTTCGAGTACGAGCTGAGCCTCAAGAAGACGCTGGAGGCGATGGGGATGGAGATCGCGTTCACGTCCGGGGTCGCGGACTTCACCGGCATCAACGCCGAGGGACAGCCCTACATCCAGGACGTCCTCCACAAGGCGTTCGTCGGCGTGAACGAGGCCGGCACCGAGGCGGCGGCCGCGACCGCGGTCATCGTCGGCGACGAGTCGGCGCCCGTGCCGGCGTCGCTCGCGCTCGTGAATCCCTTCCTGTTCCTCATCCGCGACAACGCGACGGGCAGCCTCCTGTTCGTCGGCCGCGTCGCCGATCCCAGCGCGAGCTGACCCGAAGGGCCCCGCTCCGGGCGCGTCCGCGCGCCAGGCGCCGGGCGCCCGCGATGGCGAACCGCCGCCATCATGGCTCCACCAGCGCGCGCGCCGCTCGACCCGCCCGCGCCCCCGCCGGCGCGGGGGCCCGCGGCCCGGACCCCGGGGCGCGGCCGCGCCGCCTCCCATAACATCGCGTCCGTCACATCCTCCGCGGGCCGGGTCTGCCTCAGCGACACCCGAAAGGAGACCCGTATGAGACGCGCAGCGCCGATCCTCCTGTCCATCACCACCCTGGGCACCCCCCTGGGCACCACCCTGGGCACCGCCATGGCCCTCGCCGCGTGCGAGGCCGCCGACGTCGAGCCGCTTGCCCCCCTCGCCGAGGCCCCCGCGCCGCTCCAGGCCGTGGCGCCGTTCTCGGTCGTCATCGCCTCCGATCCGCAATACTGGTGGAGCGAGGACGACCTCGTGGGCGAGGACGCCGCGGAGGCCAAGCTCTCGTCGGCGGACATCAAGGCCCTGGGCAACAAGACCAACCGGGATCAGGTCAAGGCGATCAACGCGCTCGTCAAGGGCGCGACGCCCCCAGGCTACAGCGCGCCAAGCGCCGTCGTCGTCAACGGCGATCTCACCTCGTTCGCCCGCCCCGACCAGTGGGCCGCGTACGAGGATCAGTATGAAGACGACCTCCTTGTCGACGTCTTCCCGGGGCTGGGGAACCACGACTACGGGAGCAACGTGCACGACAGCTGCGGCGCCTCGGCGCAGGACATCGCCGAGGCCTGCGGGTATTGCGCGGCGAGCCCCGGCTGCGACCTGTGCGAGCTCGTGGGCGCCTGCGATTGCGACAAGGGGTGCGCCGAGTGCGACCGGATGACCGGCGAGGGATCCAACTACTGCGGCAACGAGTCGCGGCGGTGGATGGAGCGCTGGATCAAGAAGCACCGCGGCCAGCTCGAGGCTTACGATCCGGGCAGCGTGGCCTACTCGTTCGTGAAGAACGGGATCCGCTTCATCCAGCTCCACAATCACCCCACCTACGAGGAGCCCGACTTCCACATCTCGAAGTCGATCGACTTCCTCCGGAACGAGCTCGCCGACGCGGTGGGCGAAGGGCAGCGCGCCGTCATCAACATGCACGATTTCGGCGACGACATGTCGACCACGGACGCGGAGTTCATCGGCGCCATCACCGGCTTCGAATACAACGTCCTCGGCATCTTCTCGGGGCACATCCACAGCCAGGCCGGCCACAGGGGGAACATCGCCGTGAACGGCGTCCAGATCCCGTGGTTTCGCACCGGCTCCGCGACGTACAGCTACTTCCTGCTCGTCCAGTTCGACGGCGACAGCATGGATGTGAGCGCCGTCCATAGCGAGGGCGGCGTCCCCGCGCAGGTCACGGCGTACACGACCTCGGACTGCGACCGTTACGGCGTGGGCAACTGCGCCAATGTCAAAGCGCCGTCGCACCACCCCTACCCCGTCAACCCTTGCCCGGGGGGCACCCAGCCCGACGTCGCGCCGGGCTCGGCGTCGAGCTACCGCTGCGCGGTGGTGCCGGCGCAGCGGATCACCGACGGCCACACCGAGGACAAGGCCGAAAAGGACGATCATTTCGGCCGGGCGTTGGCCACGGCGGACTTCAATGGAGACGGCTACGCCGACCTGGCCGTGGGCGCGCCCTACGAGGACATCAACGGCGCGGACGACGCGGGCGCCGTCAACGTGATCTACGGATCGATCCTCGGGCTGACGAGCGGCGGAGACCAGCTGTGGCACCAGGACTCGCCGGGCGTGGTGGGCAGCGCCGAGAACGACGATCGCTTCGGCTATGCCCTGGCGGCCGGCGACTTCAACGGCGACGGCTTCGACGACCTCGCGATCGGCGCGCCCGGCGAGGACATCGGCGGCGACGACGACGGCGGCTCGGTCTACATCCTCTACGGCTCTCCGTCCGGGCTCACGAGCGCCGGCAATCAGGGCTGGGACCAGGACAGCCCGAACGTGGCCGGCGGCGTCGAGGGCGGCGATCACTTCGGCTGGTCCCTGGCCACCGGCGACTTCAACGGCGACGGCTACGCCGACCTGGCGATCGGCGCGCCCGACGAGGACGTGGACGGCCACGACGACGGCGGCGCGGTGCACGTCTTCCGCGGTACGGCGGCGGGCCTGTCGGCCGCCGGCGATCCGATGTTCCACGAGAACAGCCCGAACGTGGCCGGCAGCGTCGAGGAAGGGGACCGCTTCGGCTGGTCGCTGGCCGCCGGCAACTTCAACGGAGACGGCTTCGACGACCTCGCGATCGGCGCGCCCTACGAGGATCTCGCCGGGCACGGCGGCGCCGGCGCGGTGCACGTCTTCCGCGGTACGGCGGCGGGCCTGTCGGCCATCGGCGATCCGATGTTCCACCAGGACAGCCCGAACGTCGCCGAAACCGTGCAGGACGGCGATCACTTCGGCTACGCGCTCGCCTCGGGCGATTTCGACGGCGACGGCAAGGCCGACCTCGCGATCGGCGTGCCGCACGAGGATTTCGCCGGGCACGGCGGCGGCGGCGTGGTGCACGTCTTCCGCGGCACCGCGTCGGGTCTCGCCGCCGCGGGGGATCCGCTGCTGAGCCAGGACAGCCCGAACGTGGGCAGCAGCGTCGCGGACGGCGATCACTTCGGCTGGGCCCTGGCGTCGGGGGACTTCGACGGCGACGGCAAGGCCGACCTGGCGGTCGGCGCGCCGCACGAGGACATCGACGGCCACGACGACGCCGGGGTGACGCACCTCTTCCGCGGCACCGCCACGGGCCTGTCGACCCTCGGCGACCCGGCGTACACGCAGGACAGCCCGGGCGTGGAGGGCAGCCTGGAGGACGATGACCGCTCCGGGTACGCGCTGGCCTCCGGCGACTTCGACGGCGACGGCAAGGCCGACCTGGCCATCGGCGCGCCCGGCGAGGACATCTCTCGCGGCGGCGACGACAACGACGGCCACGTCAACGTCCTGTATGGCTCGACCGCCGGCGTGGTGGCCGACCGCGATCAGGTCTGGCACCAGGCCTGGTGAAGGGCCCGGCGTGAGGCGGCGAGACCGCCTCCCCACGCCCGCGCTCGCGCCGGCCGCGCCTGCATCGTGAAGCGCGCCCACGGTATGCTCCTCCCCCAGGAGCCCCTGCTTGTCCGCTGAAGACCACCGATCCGAGCCATCCCCCGGCGTCACGGTCGATCCCCAGCCATCCCCCGGCGTCACGGCGGACGCCGCGCCGTCCGCCGGCGCCACGGCCGACGCCGACAGCCTCTCCGGCGGCGGCTCCACCGCTTCCTCGCCGTCCCTCGCGTTCCTCCGCCAGATCGCCCGCGTGCCCGAGGTCGTCCCCGTCGCCCCGATCGACGCCGACGAGAGCGGCGACTTCCTCGCCGCCGGCGAGGATCCGCCGCGCTTCGCGCTCCGCCGTCGCCTCGGGAGCGGCGGGTTCGGCACCGTGTACGAGGCCTTCGACCGGAAGCGCGGCGCGCTCGTCGCGCTCAAGGTGCTGCGGCGCCCGGACGGGCGGGCCATCGCCCTGTTCAAGCAGGAGTTTCGCGCGCTGGCCGGGATCGTCCACCCGCGCCTCGTCCGGCTCTACGAGCTGCACCGGGACGACGCGCGCTGGTTCTTCACCATGGAGCTCGTCTCGGGCACGGACGTGCTCACGCACGTGCGCCGCGAGGGAGGGCCGGACGAGGCGCGCCTGCGCGCGGCCTTCCGGGAGATCGCCGAGGGGCTGGCCTTCCTGCACGACGCGGGCAAGCTCCACCGCGACATCAAGCCGTCGAACGTGATGGTCGACGCGGCCGGCGCCGTGAAGGTCCTCGACTTCGGGCTCGTCGCCGATCTCAACGCCCCCACGGCGCCCGTGCGGGCGGGGACGCCGAGGTACATGGCGCCGGAGCAGGCCGCGGGGCTCGCGGTCGGGCCGGCCGCCGACATGTACGCCGTCGGCGTGATGCTCCACCAGGCGCTCACCGGCCGCCTGCCCGCGCAAGGCGCCATGGCGCCCGCGCCGGGGCCCGCCGCGAGGGACGCGCCCGAGGATCTCGACCGCCTCTGCCGCGAGCTCCTGGCGCACGATCCCGCGGCCCGACCCACGGCCCGCGAGGCTGCGGCGCGGGTCCTCGGCCAGGCCGCCGGCGCCCCGATCGCGCGGCGCCCGGCGCCGGCGGCCCCCTTCGTGGGCCGCGCGGCCGAGATCGGGCGGCTCCACGCGGCCCTCGACGAGGCGCGCGCGGGGCGCACGGTGGTCGCGCTGCTCCGCGGATCGTCGGGCATCGGAAAGAGCGCGCTCTTGCAGCGGTTCCTGGAGTCGGCCGGGGGCGAGCCCGGGGCGGTCCCGCTCGCGGGGCGCTGCTTTCAGCAGGAGTCGGTGCCGTACAAGGCGCTCGACGGCGTCGTCGACGAGCTCGGCCGGCTCCTCGCCCGCGCGGCGCCGGAGGAGCTCGCCGCGTGGCTGCCCGACGACGTCGTCGAGCTCGGGCGCGCCTTCCCGGTGCTGCGGGAGGTGCCGGCGATCGCGGCGGCCGCGCCGCGGGAGCGCGCGGCGCCGGACGACGCGGAGCGCAGGCGCCGGGCCTTCGCCGCGCTGCGCGAGCTGTGCGCGCGCCTCGGCCGGGCGCGCGCGCTGGTGCTCGCGGTCGACGATCTCCAGTGGGGCGACCTCGACAGCGTCGCGCTGCTCATCGAGCTGATGCGCCCTCCCGCGGCGCCGCCGCTGCTCTTCGTCGCCTCGTACCGCGCGGAGGAGGCCGAAACGAGCCCCGTCCTGCGCGCGCTGCTCGCGGCGCTGCGCGAAGGCCTCGCGGCGGACGTGCGCGTGCACGAGATCGACGTCGGCGAGCTGCCCCCCGCCGACGCCGCGGCGCTCGCGGGCGCGCTGCTCGCGGGCGCGGGCGCGCCCGGCGGCGCGGCGGCGCGGATCGCGGCGGAGGCCCACCACAGCCCGCTCTTCATCACCGAGCTCTCGCGCCTCGCGGCCGAGCGCGGCGACCTCGGCGGCGCCGTGCCCGACCTGCCCGCGCTGCTCGCGGGGCGCATCGAGCGGCTCCCCGCGCCGGCGCGGCGGCTGCTCGAGGTGGTCGCGGTGGCGGGGCAGCCGATCGCGCGGCGGACCGCGGCGCGCGCGGCCGAGGCGGAGGGCGAGGCGCTGGACGAGCCCGAGGCGCTCTCGCGGCTCGTCGCCGCGCAGGTCGTGCGCGTGCGGGAGGCGCACGAGCGCGAGGAGCTCCTGCCGTACCACGATCGCGTCGGCGAGGCGGTGCTCGCCGCGCTGCCGCGCGCGCGCCGCCGCGAGCACCACCTGCGCCTCGCGCGGGCGCTGGAGGGCCAGGGCGGCGCCGAGCCGTCCCTGCTCGTGCACCACCTCCGCGGGGCCGGGCTCGACGCGGAGGCCGCGGCTCGCGCCGTCGAGGCGGCCGCGCAGGCGCAGGCGGCCCTCGCCTTCGATCGGGCGGCGCGCTTCGCGCGCGAGGCGCTCGAGCTCGGCGAGCCTGACGCCGCCGTCGCCCGCGGCGCCCGGCTCGCGCTCGCCGCCGCGCTGGCGAGCGGCGGCCGGGCGCGCGATGCGGCGGAGGCGTACCTCGATGTCGCCTCGCGCGAGCCGCCGCGCGAGGCGCTCGCCCACCGGCTGCGGGCGATGCAGCTGCTCCTCGCGGGCGGGTACGTGGACGAAGGGCTATCGGTGCTCGACGGCGTCCTGGCCGAGCTCGGGCTCTCCAGGCCGGCGTCGACGCTCGAGGCGCTCGCGCAGGCGGCCGCCCTGCGCGCGCGGCTCTGGGCCCGCGGCCTCGCCTTCCGCGAGCGCGCGGAGCGCGAGATCCCGGGCCGCGACCTGCTCGCCATGGACGCGTGCCACGCGGCCGCGAGCCTGGCCGTGACGGCGCCCGTCCAGAGCGCGCCGTTCGCGGCGAGGCACCTGCTCCTCGCGCTCGACGCCGGCGAGCCGCACCGCCTCGCGCGGGCGCTCACCCTCGAGGCGATCCACGCCGCGCTCCGCGGCCAGCGCGACGGCGGCCGGCGCGCCGCCGCCTTGCTGGCGCTCCTCGAGCGGGTGGCCGCGCGCTCGCCGCGCCCGGAGGCGCGCAACTTCCACCTGCTGGCCGAGGGCGTGGCCGCGTTCGCCCGCGGCGAGATCGAGCGCGCCGAGGTGCTCCTCGGGCGGAGCAGCGCGGCGCTCGGGGCGCACGGCGGCGAGAGCGGGAGCGGCGGGAGCTTCGCGCACGCGCTCCTGGCGACGGTGCTCTGGCTCCAGGGCAAGATCCCCGGCCTCGCCGCGATCACGGCCGATCTCCTCGCCGAGGCGCGCGAGCGCGGCGACCGCTACCGCGAGACGATGATCCGCCTCAACGGCGCGTACCTGCTCGACCTCGCCGCCGATCGGCCGGCCTCGGCGCGCGCCACGGTGGACGCCGCGATGGAGCGCTGGTCGCGCGCCGGCTACCACCTCCAGCACTTCCGCGAGGTCCTCGCCCGCGGGCGGATCGCGCTCTACGAGGGCGACGCGGCCGCGGCGCTGCGCTTCGTCCTGGCGGCGACGCCGCCGCTCCTCGGCTCCGGCATGGTCGCGATCCCGCTGGTGCGGGGCGAGCTCCACTACCTGCGCGCCCTCGCCTCCCTCGCGGTCGCCGCGCGCGGCGGCGCGCGGGCGGTCGCCTTGCGGGCCCTCGCCCTCGCCGACGCGCGCGCGCTCGATCGGCGCGACGTCTTCTGGGGCCCGCCCGTCGCCGCGATGATCCGGGCCAGCGTCGCCGCGCAGCGCGGCCGCGCGGCCGAGGCCGCCGACCGCATGCGCGGCGCCGAGGCCGCGCTCGACCGGCTTGGCGCTGCCCTGCTGGCGGCCGCCGCGCGCCGCGCGCGGGGGGTCTGGCTCGGCGGCGACGAGGGGCGCGCGCTCGTCGCCGCGGCGGACGCGTGGATGGAGGCCCGCGGCGTGCGGCGCCCCGAGCGGTTCGCCGCCACGCTGGCGGGCTAGCGCCCAACGCACTTGCGAGGCCTCGTGCGTTCACCGTAGAGCGACGAACGGTAGTGGTCAACTTTGCCCAGAGAGAGTCCACATGAAGGCGGGAAGGCGAGAAGATCATTAAGGTTTTCTTCCCGACTGCCCGCCTTCATGTTCAAATTTTACCACCGCTCGACGAACGGGGTGAAACCGCTCGAAAGAGCAGAGCCAGCCCGCGGGAGAGGACGATCCATGAAACTGTACTTCAGCCGGAACTTGAATCCACGCGTCGCCGTCGCCGTGGCGCGCCACCTCGATGCTCCCGTGGAATACATCCACGCGGCGCCTCTCGACCCGTCGCAGCAGGAGAAGTTTCGCGCGCTGAACCCGAACCTGCGCGTGCCCATCCTGGTCGAGGGGAGCCAGTCGCTCTGGGAGACGGACGCGATCGCGTGCCGCCTCTCGCAGCTCACGGGCTCGGACTTCTGGCGCACGGGCGCCGCACAACCGGAGATGATCCGCTGGTTGAGCTGGGGCACGCACAACTTCGTCGCCGCGTGCGACAAGGTCCACTTCGAGCGCGTGACGAAGCAGCGCTACGGGCTCGGCCCCATCCGCGACGACCTCGTGGCGGAGGGGCTCTCGGGGTTCGCCGAAGCGGCGACGCTGCTCGACAAGGTCCTGAGCGGCAGGGACTGGCTCGTCGGGAGCGCGGTCTCGTACGCGGACTTTCGCATGGCGTCGGTGCTCCCGTTCGCGGATCTCGCCGGGCTGCCGCTCTCGGACTACCCGCACGTCGCAGCCTGGCACGCGCGCCTGTGGCAGCTCGACGCCTGGCGCGATCCGTTCGCCGGGCTCGACGCCCCGGAGCTCCCGGAGGTCCCGCGCTTCGACGCCGCCGGATCGAAGCGTTAGCCGCTCCCGCGCGCCCGCGGCGGCTGTCAGCGTCGCCCGGCGCGTGGCTCAGCGTGACACACGCCGCTCCCGGATCGCGGCCGAACCCGTCGCTCTCTTCTTCAGCGGAGCGGCATGGCGTTTGCCGAGCTCACCGCCATGAACACCATCTCTCGCTTCGGAGTGCTCTGCGCCACGGTGTGGATCGCGGCGTGTGGGACAGAGGTCTCGACAGGAGGGGATCCCCAGGGGCCCTCGATCCCCGATCCGCCTGGCGGGGCGAGCAGGCCGGACGACGCGCCGGGCGGCACCGATGGATCGGCCCAGGGCGCGTCCTCCGCGCTGCGGCTCCGCGTGCCCGGCGGCGAGCGCGTGACCGTCGACAGCCTGGTCGTGACCTCGGACGCCCCGGCGGTGCTGGACGTCGAGAGCGCGACGGGCCCGCTCATCACGCTGGCCACCGGCGACGCGGCGCTCGCGTCCGCGGTGGCGCTCGACGAGGGCGGCGAGGTGCTGGACGCGAGCACGGGCACGGCGGGGTGCTCGCTCCCGATCCCGGGCGAGGAGCGCGTGCTCGTGGTGCCGGACGCCTACCCGAGCATCCAGACGGCCATCGACGCCGCGGCGTATGGCGATACCGTCTTCGTCCAGCCCGGGGAATACCACGAGCACCTCCGCCTGCGCTCGGGCGTGAAGCTGGTCGGCGCGGGCGCGACGACGACGGTGCTCGACGGTGAGGGGCTGAGCGAGAACCTCATCGACTACACCGGCGCCCAGAACGCCGTCGTCCGGGGCTTCAGGCTGCGGAACGTGGGATCGGCGGGGGACTGCTCGCGCGACGTGCTGAATTGCTCGGGCAACTGGTACTCCGCGGCCGTCTACGCGGACGGCCACAGCGGGGATAACTGGGAAGAGTGCGCGCGTCCGTCGCTGCTCCTCACGCAGAACATCATCGAGGGCAACGAGGTCGGCGTGATGCTCTACTTCCACGCGCTCGCCGTGGTCCGCAACAACGTGTTCATCGGGAACGGCCATGGCTTCGTGGGGAGCCACCTGCAGGATCACGCGGTCGTCGCCCAGAACGTGTTCTACGAGAACCGCGATCACGCGATCGTCGCGGACGCCGCGGAGCTCGACGTCCTCAACAACGTGATCATCGCGAACGGCGCCGCGCTCGAGCAGGAGCACGTGCAGCGCGGGCGCGTGCGGTGCAACGTGCTCTTCGGGAACGAGCGCCTGGGCAACGTGATCGTGCCCGGTCAGGACGGGAACATCGAGGCTGACCCGTTCTTCGCGGACCTGCTCGCGGGCGACTTTCACCTGAGCGCCGGCTCGCCGGCGCTGACGGCCGGCTGCCTCGGCGACGACGGCGCCGAGCCCGTCGCCGCGGGCGCCCACGGCGGCGCGCTCGGCGCGTGGTAGCGCCCGCGGGCGGAGCGAGTCACCCCTCGCCCAGCAGCCCCGCGCGCCGGCCCGCCTCGACGAGCTGATCCTTCACGATCTGGAAGCGCTTGCGCAGCCGCTGCGCCTCCCGCTTCAGCGCGGCCTGGTCCACCGCCTCCTCGCCGAGCATCACCCGCGCCACGTCCTTCCACTCCAGCCCCTTGTCGAGGCGCAGCACGAGCAGCATCCGATCGTCCGGCGGCAGCGCCTCGCGCAGCTCCATGAGCTTGTCCTTCGCGTCGGTGCGCAGGTACGGCCGCGTCTCGGTGCGCACCTGCTGCTCGATCGCGCTCAGCTCCGTCGTCCCGAGCGAGGGGCGCACGCGCCGCTCGCGGGCGCGCCTGTCGCGGGCGTGGTTCTTCGCCGCGTTCCGCGCGATCGTGTAGGCGAAGGTGCGGAGCGAGCACTCCCACGCGAAGGTCGGCAGCCCGCGCAGGATGCGCTCGCACCACAGCGAGAAGACATCGTCGGGGTCCTCCTCGCGGCGGAGGAGCGCGGTCAGGAAGCCGAGGATCTCGGGCCCGTAGCCGCGGATGGCGAGCTCGGCGGCCCGGGCGACGGCGCCGCTCTCGCAGCGCTCGCGGACCTCGCGCTCGAGGTGCTCTCGGTCGAGGGACATCGTGGGGCCGAGGGTATCACCGTCCGCCGACGACCCGCAGCCGGCGATCCCGCCGTCCCGCGGCGGCGGCGCCGCAGGCCCACGCCGCGGAGAGAGGGTCGACGCGAAGCCGGAACGCGCGGCCGGACCGCCGTCACCGCGTCACGGCGCGAGCGCGCACCAGAGGCCGTCCGACGCGCGGCCGCACAGGTCGGCGCGGCCGTCGCCGTCGACGTCGCCGGGCTGCACCGTCGCGCCGTACCGCGCGGCGAGCCACCCCTGGGCATCGCCGAAGGCGCCGATCGACGCGGGGCGCGCCGCGCCGAAGCCGAGGCGGTTCGACAGGGCGCACAGCGCGCCGGAGGCGCCGCGGCCGCAGAGGTCGGCGGCGCCGTCGCCGTCGATGTCGCCGAGGCCGAGGCTCCCCCAGTGGCTCGGCGCCGCGTCGAACTCCGACCCGTCGCCGTAATCCGGCGCGCCCCCGCGGCTGTACGACCAGACGTGCGGCCGCACGAACCCGGCGCCGGAAGCGCTCGCCACCGCGCACACCACGCCCGACGGCCCGCGGCCGCAGGCGTCCGCCGCGCCGTCGCCGTCGATGTCGCCGAGCTGGATCGTGGCGCCGTACTGCTCGGGGAGCCAGCCGTTCGCGTCCGACATCTCGGCGAGCCAGAGCGCCGCCGCCCCGAAGCTCCCGGCGGTCGTGTTGATCGCGCAGCGCAGGCCGTCGGCGCCGCGGCCGCACACGTCGGCGTAGCCGTCGGCGTCCACGTCGGCGAGGTGGATCGAGCGGTAATAGCCCGGCGCGTCGTCGAACCCCTCCGCGTCGGAGAAGCTGTGCGTCCACCAGCCGCCGCCGGAGGCCACGAACGCGTCGCCGGCGGCGTTCGCGAGCTGGCAGAGGATGCCCCAGACGCCGCGGCCGCAGATGTCGGCCTTGCCGTCGCCGTCGATGTCGGCGAGCTGGATCGTGTTGCCGTAGCGCGCGGGTTGCCAGCCGTTCGCGTCGGAGAACTCCGTCGTGTACCGCTGCGCGGGGAGGAACCCGCCCGCGCCATTGCTGCGCGCGCAATACACGCCGTCGGCGCGCCGCACGCACGCGTCGGCCTTGCCGTCGCCGTTCACGTCGCCGAGCCGGACCGTGCGGGTGTAGGACTCGCTCGTGCCGATCTGCGCGTCCGAGAAATCGTTGCCGTACGACCAGCGGGTGGGCGCCGAGAGCTGGATCGCGAACCGCTGCGCCTCGGCGCCGCTGCAGTCGACCATCTGCACCGGCGTGCCGTTCGCGGCGTTGCCGCCGGCGACCGCGAGGCACCTCCCCTCCAGGCCGCGGATCTGCCCGCCGTCCAGCATCGTCCACGCCTGGCCTCTCGTGTCGGCGCAGCTCTCGAGCACCACGGGCGCGCCGTTCGACGCGCTGCCGCCGGCGACGCCGAGGCAGCGGCCGCCGGGGCCGCCGATGCGGTCCTCCGCGACGGTCCATTGCTGCGCCGCGGCCATGGAGCAATCGGCGAGGACCACGGGCGCGCCGCTCGACGCGCCCGCGGCCGCGAGGCATTTGCCCCCCAGCGCGCCGAGGCGGCCCGAGACGCCCGCGATCGCCGAGGCCACGTACCGGCGGCGCGCCCAGGCGCGATAGCTCGAGTTGTCCGGTTCGCAGGTGGTGCCGGTGCCGCACGCGCTCATGTCCGTGCAGGTGAATCGGTCGCATTGCGCATACCACCGGAACGCGTCCCAGGTGATGTCGAACTCCTCGTCGGAGACGTTCGCCTGCTCGTTCGACATGTCGTAGCCCCGGTAGGTCTGGAGCGCGTGCCCCGCGGCGTAGGCCTGCTGCGCGGCGAACGCGAACAGCGACGTGTGATAATGATCGGTGTGGTCGCCGGCGTGGCCGTGGTCGCTGTTCAGCGTGCCGACGCGGCTCGCGCGGAAATCGGACATCAGGCGAGCGAGGACGTCGATGAGCTCCTCGCGGGTGTAGTCGACGGGGAGCTCGTCGGAGGGGATCTCGCCGGCGGGGTCGTCGCACGCGTCGTCGGCGGGGTCGTCGGAGGGGCATTTGTAGTCGCACTCGTCGCCCGTGCGGTCGACGCGCGTCAGGGTCGGCGCGCCCCCGTTCCAGAGGTCGCTCAGGAGCGCCGTGTCCGGGGACGAGGGGAGCCGCAGGAACACGAGCCCGACGCGGCCGGCGCTCCCGTCGAGCGCGCAGCGCACGAGATCCTTGCCCAGCACCGCGGCCTCGGCGCAGCTCCAGCTGTTGGCGAGGCCGGCCATCGCCGCGTACGCGGCCTTCATCCCGGCCTCCCGCTCGCCCATCACGTCCAGGCAATTGCCGCCAAGGCCCGCGGTGACATAGACCGTCTCCACGGAATTCCCCGCCTGGATCGAGTCCGCGATGTCGGGGTTCATGAAGAGCAGATCGTCGTCCTGGTGCGCGACCACGTAGAGATCGCGCTCGGGCGCGGCGAGCGCCTCGCGAGCCGTGGTGGCCACGCTCTCGCGCTCCACGAAGAAGAGGTCCTGAGCGTCGCTCTGCCCGGCATAGAGGCTGTCCAGCGTGGTGTCGGCGAGCGTGCGGACGACGGCCGGCGGGGCCCCGGGGTCGATGCGGCGGCCGGCGCCGGATCCGGCCCAGATGCTCACGATCGCGCTGTACCGGCCGTTCGCGTTGGCGGGGCCGAACACGTACCGCGCGAGCCACGTTTGCAGCGTGGTCCCGGCGATGCCGCTCGTCGGGCCGGCGCCGTCGACGAGCAGGCCCGCGGGGCTCGACGTGTCGAAATGGAGGCCGGGGTGCTGGTGGGCGGTCGTCCAGGAGCTGACGCCCATGGGCACGTGGTACGCATAGGCGATCGGGGGCGCGGCCATGCGGCCGGTGACGGCGATCCACCGGGTGGCGTGCGCGGCCGACAGCGGGGCCGCGAACCGGCGGCGAACGTAGGCGGCGGTCTGCACGAGCTCGCCCCCCGCCCGCGCGAAGGGCCAATCGTCCGCCCAGCCGACGGCGCCGCCCACCTCCCCGTCGTGCTCGTCGTAAGCGAGGATCTCGGCACGCGCGCTGGCCGGGGCCGCCGTCGCGGCCAGCAGGCCGCCCAGCGCCGTCAGGGTCCGCGCCGCCTTGGTCCACAGGTGTGCTCTCAAATGGATGCGAGTCATGGCTCCGCTCCTCGGGTGAGGCCGGCCCTCCGCCGGCGTTCCCCGAGGCAGACCCGCGCCGGCGCGAGGTGTGAACCGAAATTCGACACGCCGGTGAGGCCGCGGCGGAGGGTGGTATCGAGCGGCTTGTCAGCGCCCCTGCGCGTCGCGGCGACGCGGATATCCCACCAGGTTGCCAGGCCCGCCCGATGTCGGACGCCGAGAGGAACCGCGTCGAAGGAGCCACTCGCGATCGGCGCGATCTCCCTCACCGGCGCTCCCCCGCATGGGCCTTGGCCGGCGCCGCGCCTTCTGGCACGCTCGTCGTGTCTCCTCGCGGCGGTGTCCTCACCGGCGATGCGCCCGCGCCAGCCGAGCGCGACGTGTCCAGTCCGGGTCCGCGCGCCCCGGGGAGCGAGGGGGGGCATGCCAACGAACGTCGTCATCGAGAGCGCGATCCGCCGTGCCGCCGTGCTGCTCGCGATCGCCGCGCTGGGCGCGTGCAGCGCGGAGACGCCGCCGTACGAGGACCTGCCGCTGCGCGACGCGCTGAGCGCCGCGCCGGAGGTCCTCGCGGCCTTGCCCGAGGAGGCGCTCCACGACGTCGCGGCCCGGCTGGAGGAGGCGCACCGCGAGCAGGGGGAGGAGACGCCGATCCTCGATGCGGAGATCGCGAGCGCCCCGGCGCTGGTCCGCAGCGCGGACGCGGCGCGGGAGGAGCTCGGGAAGGACGCGATCGTCCTCGGCGCGCTCGAGCCGTCCGCCGAGGGGTTCGTGCTCCGCTCCCTCGCTGCGGAGCGCGGGTCGGAGCGGCCGCTGGCCCGGCCCGTCCTCGCGGGCCAGCCGGCGTCGCCGGAGACCGCGGGGCTCGAGGACGCGGCGCTCGGCGGCCGGGCCGGCGCGATCGTGGCGGACCTCGCGCGGCGCGCGGGCGCGCGCGAGCTCGTCCGCGTCACCGGGCTGCCGGCGGGCGTGGTCGCCCAGGAGGGGGCGGTCTACGTCAACGCCGCGTGGCTGGTCGCGCTGAGCGCCCTCCCGCCCTCGGACGCGCCCGCGCTCGAGAGCCCCCAGGGCGGCGTCGCGCTGCCCGAGCTCCCCCGGAGCGAGCCGCAGTCGGTGCGCGCCAACCCGTATCACCTCCCCGGGTCGGTCGCGGAGTGCGCCGCCGGCGTGCGGGACGTGTGCACCTGCGTCGAGGCCGGGCGATGCGAGCACGAGCGCACGGATCCGCGCTTCGCCGACGCGCAGGCGGAGTGCGCGTGGGTCAACGCCGGCGCGATGAACGCCGAGGCGCTCTGCGTGCTCGCGCTGATGAGCATCGAGGGGGTGAAGGAGTGCGTCCTCGCCGCGGGCAGCGGCGCGTGCGCCGCGCTGCCGATCGCCGACCGCGACGGCGCGCTCGCCTTCGCCGCGGACGCGGGGTGCATGGCCGTGCTCGACCGCTGCCTCCAGTACGGCGAGCCGACCTCGCCGGCCGGCGTCCCCATCGGCGCGCCGAGCAGCTCGTCCGGCGACGGCGACTGCGGCACCTGCGGCGGCGGCTGCGCCGGCTGCAACGAGGACATCGCGGGCTGCAACGAGAACTGCAGCGACTGCAACCAGAACTGCAGCGATTGCAACCAGAACTGCCGCGATTGCAACCAGAGCTGCAAGGACGGCGATCCGACGGCGGGCAGCGGCTCGGCCACGAGCTGCCGGCTGAGCGCGGGCGGGCGTGACCTCGGAGGGGGCCGCCCTGGCGCGCCCGTGCCCCTCGGCGGCGCGTTCTGGCTGCTCGTGCCCGCGGGCTACATGCTGCTGCGCATCCGGAGGCGGGCGTGAGCCGGGCGCTGATGCTCTGGCTGGAGCGCCACGGCCTGCCGCCGTGGCTCGCGCCGACCTACGCGGTGATGGTCGCCGTCGCGGGGCTCCTCGGGTCGGCGGCGTTCTTCTGGCTGGTGCGCCGGGACCGGGGCGACGTCGGGGTCGAGGGTCGCGCGCTCCTCTGGGGCTACGTCGCCGCGCTCCTCGGCGGCTACGCCTTCGAGGCGCTGCGCGCCGTGCCCGAGGCGCTCGCGCGCGGCGCGTGGGGTCCGGTGCTCCACGCCGGCCGGGCCGCGTACGGGGGCCTCCTCGCGGGCGTCGCCGTCGCCGGCCTGGTCCTGCTCCGCCGCGGCGCGCCGGTGCTGCCGTTCCTCGACCGGCTCGTGCCCGGGCTCGGGATCACGTACGCCAGCGTGCGGACCGGGTGCTTCCTCGCGGGGTGCGACTACGGCCGCGTCACGGCGGGCGCGCTGGGCGTCCGGTTTCCCGCGGGCAGCCCGGCGGCGGCGGATCACGTCGCCGCCGGCTGGGTGCCCCTCGGGGCGCCGAGCCTGCCCGTGCACCCGACGCAGCTCTACGAGGCGGCGCTCGGGCTGCTGGCGAGCGCGATCGCCGCCCTCTGGCTCGTCCGGGGGCACCGGGACGGCCGCGCCTTCGGGACCTGGCTCGCGCTCTACGCTGCCGGCCGGTTCTTCGTCGAGCTCCTCCGCGGCGACGCGGGGCGCGGCGTGTACGGGGGGCTGAGCACCGCCCAGCTCGTCTCGCTCGCGCTCCTGCTGGGCCTCGCGGCGGCCGTCCTGCGCGCGCGCCGTGCCCGCGGGGGTCGCGGCGGCGCCGCCGCGGCCCCCGCGCTGATGGCGCTCGCCGCCCTGAGCCTGGCCTCGGGCGAGGCCGCGGCGCAGCCGGCGCGCTCCGAGCCGCCGCCGGCCGCGAAGCCCGCCGCGGCGGGCTCGGCGCCGCCCGTGGCGCCGCCGCCGCGGGCTCCGGCGGCGCGGCCGGCTCCGGCGCCCTACCCGTACCCGCCGCCTCCGGCGGGCGCGTATCCCGTGCCCTACCCGTATCCGCCGCCCCCGCCAGGCGGGTATCCCGCGCCTTATCCATACCCGCCGCCTCCAGCAGGCGGATATCCCGCGCCCTATCCGTATCCGCCGCCTCCAGCGGGCGGATATCCCGCGCCCTATCCGTATCCGCCGCCTCCGGCAGGCGCGTACCCCGCGCCGTATCCGTACCCGCCGCCTCCGGCCGGCGGGCCTCCCCCGCCCTACCCCTCCCCGCCGCCCTCGGCGGGCGGGTCCCCCGCGTCTCCCCCGCCCTCGGCCGCGGCCGCCGCGCGGCCGCCCGGGCGCACGCCGAAAGCGCCTCCGGAGCCCGCGGCCGAGGAGCCCGGGACAGGCCCCCAGGCGGAGGCCAACGCGCGCCGAATGGCCCTCTCGCTCGGGATCTCCGGCTACTTCGTTCCGGCGCGCTTCGCGGTCAAGGATGGCATGTCCGTGGATCTCGACGTGCTCGCGCGCCTGCGCCTGAGCGAGACGCGCCGCTTCGAGATCGGCGTCGAGCTCCGGAGCGTCTCGACCACCGACGTCGACCAGGTTGCGGCCGGCGTGCCGCTCCGGCTCGTGATGGGCGTCGGCTCGCATCTGGAGATGTCGATCGGGATCACGCCGGGCTATTACCGCATCTTCTTCGACTCGCCGTATTTCGAGAGCGTCGGCGCCTTCGGCGGCCGCTTCGCCTGGGGGATCCAGCTCCCGATCACGCCGCACCTGTTCGTCGGTGTCTCTCCGGTGAATTTCCTCTTGCTCGGCTCGAGCGACGTGGATGCGCTCGTGGCCTACGAGCCCGGGCTCTGGGTCGGCGCCGGGCTCTTGTGATGGAGCTCGCCGGAGCGCTCGGGAGCTGATCGAGAGGCCCTGATCGAGCCCGCCGTCACGGCCGGGGTGCGGCGACCTCTGGCTCTCCCTCGTCGCCAAACAGGAGCTCGACCCGGGGCTCCAGCGCTCGAGCTCCATTGCCGGTGCAGAACGTCTCATGGTATCGTCGAGCCCCGCCCGCTCAGCGGGGATGTTTTACCTATCCTCGCATCCGGCATACATCGGAACCTGAACCTCAATGAGTGACGATCCTCAGCTCGCACACTGTACAGCACGAATCGGAACGGTCCTCCGGGGCAAATGGCGCATCGATTCGCTCATCGGCGTGGGCGGGATGGCTGCAGTTTACGAGGCGACACACAGGATCGGCCGGCGCTGCGCGATCAAGATCCTCCATCCGGAGATCGCGGTCTCCAAGGAGCTTCGAGCCAGGTTCGAGCAAGAGGCGCTCGCGGTGAACCAGCTCGGCCACCCCGCAGCCGTCAATGTCGTCGACATCGATACGAGCGAAGATGGCTCGCCGTTCTTGGTGATGGAGTTGCTCGACGGCGAATCGCTCGGCAAGCGCGCCCACCGCTCCGGCGGCATCGAGGAGCGCGAGCTGCTCCGCGTCGCCTCGACCGTGCTCGAGGTGCTCGACGTCGCGCACGGGCTTGGCATCGTCCATCGAGACATCAAACCCGACAATCTGTTTTTGACATCGTCAGGCGGCGTCAAGGTCCTCGACTTCGGGATCGCTCGAATGAGGCAGGGCGGCTCCAATGTTCGCACGCGCATCGGCGCGATGCTCGGGACTCTACCTTACATGTCGCCCGAACAAATCGCTGGTGGCGAGATCGATGGGCGGGCCGACATCTTCGCCGTCGGCGCGACGATGTTTCGAATTTTAGCGGGACGCCGTGTGCACGAGGGCTCCACGGAGAGCGAGCTCCTCATCAAAATGGCGACGCAGCCCGCGCCGGCCCTGCGCACCGTTGCGCCCTCTGTCAGCCCGGAGGTCTGCGCCATCGTCGATCGCGCGCTCGCCTTCGATCTGTCGCGCCGCTATCCAACGGCCCGCGCCATGCGGGAGGACATCGAGCGAGTCTTGGGCGCCAGTGCTCCCCCTCACGCGCCGACCCCAGCGTCGATCCGAGCCGACGTGTCGTCTGCGATCAGCGTCGATGGCCCGACGATGGCCGCTCCTGCTCCCAGCCAAGCGATGCAGGCACCCATGGTCGTGTCCGTGCCGCCGCAATCTGTCGCGACCAGCCCACAAGCGGACTCGAATTCGCCATTCTTGATGATCGCAGTGATTGGCTCTTTCGTCGTCGCCGCTCTTCTTGCCGCTGTACTATTCGTCGTTCGTTCGCGAGGCTCCGCCGAAGACGCTCGCGAGAGCGCGGACGATGAGACATCTCAAGAGGACAAGGCGAGCGGCAGCTCTCGCACGATGGCCACGTCTTCCAGTACCAGCACGCCATCCTCCAGTACCAGCACACCATCCTCGACCGCTGGGCCCTCGCCGACATCCCCGACCGCTGCGCCCTTACCTACGCGCCGGCCCGCCCCCAATGGCAAGTATCGCCTCCTCATGAAGGACGGCAAGTATCCATTTTGCGTCACGTCGAAATTGAAATACGCCTATCCAGTACGCACGAATGATGAGGGCGTCAAGGTGTGCAGCGGCACCCCCGACGGGCCCATTCCGATTGACGGCCTCAAAGCCTACCACCCCTCCGAGCTCCAATGGGAATAGCTCTGTGAGGAGCGGCGGCCTCATCTTGTACCGTGTCGGCGTGCCGAAGAGCACGCCGCCGCCCAGCTCCCCGATCGCCCGCCCTCGATGTCTTCATCGCGCCTTCGGGGCGGGGCTGGAGGTCCCGACGATGCGGGCGGCGCAGAGACGGGCGGCGACCGGCGAGCTACGGCTCGATGCGCTGTGGTCATCCTTGTAGGCTGATGTCGGCGCACGGGACCAGGTCCCCGAACATCGCGGAACTGCACAGCTTTTCCGTGCGGTGGGCCGATTGTGCATGATGTCCACTCGGACGGCGGTGCGGTTCCTCCGCTCTCGGCACCTTTGTGCGTGTACACTCCTCGGCATGCCAGGGATAACTCCACCGAGGGGGCGCTCAAGCACCGACGACGTCACGGTGCCGATGCTCGGGAAACAACGCGACGCATCCGTCGTTGAGCTCTCAAGCTCGGCCCTTGGGGAAGAAATCGAGACTGCGGCACGGCCGTGGTCGGACGACGCACCCACGCTGGTGCGCTCGGACGACAAAGCGCCAGCGCTGATCGGGAGCTTGATCTCGGAGCGGTACCGCGTCCACGAGCTCATCGGGCAGGGCGGCATGGGAGCCGTGTACCGCGGCGAGCAGGTGCACCTCCGCAAGCAGGTCGCGATCAAGGTCCTCCACCCGAGCGCCCGGAACCTCCCCCAGATCGTGGCGCGGTTCGAGCGCGAGGCGATCGCGGGGGCGCATATCCAGCATCCGAACGTGGTCTCGGCAAGCGACTTCGGTCAGCTCGCGGATCGGTCGCATTTTCTCGTCCTCGAGTACGTCGAGGGCGCCCCGCTCCAGGACGTGATCGCCTCGGCGCCGCTCCCCGCGCGACGCGCGCTCCACATCGCGAGGCAGATCGCGTCTGCTCTGGAAGCGGTGCACGCGAAGGGGATCGTGCACCGCGATGTGAAGCCGCAGAACATCCTTCTCGACGCCCGTGATCAGGTGAAGCTCATCGATTTCGGCCTCGCCAAGGTGAACGTAGAGCTCCTGTCCACCGAAAGCCGCGAGGCCACGCGCAAAGGCCACGACCTCACCGCTGCCGACCAAGTCCTCGGCACGCTCAGGTATCTCGCGCCGGAGGCCGTGCGCGGCATGGATGCCGTCGATGCTCGCGCAGATCTTTATGCGCTTGGAATCATCTTGTACGAAATGCTGTCCGGGAGAGGCCCGTTCGACGCGAGCGACGGCCAATCTTCGTTCCGGCAGCGGCTCCTCGAGGATGCGCCCCCGCTCCGCCAGCGTGCTCCGGGATTAGGGTTCCGCCCCGACGTGGAGGCGATCGTGATGTGGCTCGTCCAGCGAGACCCAACCCAACGCTATCCGACGGCTACCAGCGTGATCGCGGCCATCGACGCGGCCATCGCGGCGATGGAGGGCGCGCCGAGGGAGCTCGAGCCGACCGTTACGATGCACCACGGCGCTCCGGGGCACCCGACGAGCGCGACATCGCGCGCGTCCGGGTGGACCTCGCCGGCGATGCGGCCGTGGCTCATTGCGTCCGTCGTCGTATCGCTCTTGCTCAGCGTCGCGCTCTTGATCGCCATCCTGCTCAGCTGACAGAGGCTCAAAAAGGCCGCATCGAGCCTCGGCACCGGCGTCACCAAGCCAGTCGGTGCGCGCATCGACTGGGCGAGCCTGCTCCGCAGGGTGTACCTCGTGGACGTGTTGGCCTGCGGGGTGGCAGGCGGGCGCGGCGTGGGGCCGGGCGGCCGCGGGCGATCACGCGGTCCGCTCCGCCTCGTGGAGCTCCGTGGTGAACCGCTCGACCAGCCGGTGGGGCGTCTCGTTGAACAGCAGCCGGAGCACGTCCGGGCGCGCGTAGTGTCCCGTCGGGTCGGCCGCCGCCTTGGCGAGCGAGATCAGGCCGAGATCGACGTCGGCGTAGATCAGGCCCTCTGCGCGCTCGTCGAGCGGCTCTGCGAGCGCACGGCCATCCGGGCCGTAGATCATCGCGAAGCCGCCGCCGGACACGAGGAGCTTGGCCCGCTCCGGCGAGTCGCAGAGGAGCGCCGTCATCTCCTCAGATACCGTGGCGCACGCGGCGACGACGAAGCACTGCCCCTCGACGGCGTAGATCCGGCTGGCGGCGGCGTTCACCTCGGGGCCGAACGAGTAGGCCATGTCCCGGTAGACCGAGAAGCTGGGCCACGAGGCCGCGTGCACCTGCTCGCCCTGGATGAACATCGCCTGCTTCACGAGCGGCTGGATGTGCTCCCAGCAGTTGAGCGCCCCGAGCCGCCCGATCGCGGTGGCGTGCACCTTCAGGTCGCCGCCGTCGCCCTCGCCGAAGACGGTGCGCTCGGCGTGCGTGGGCTTGAGCTTGCGCCGCGCGGCGATGAGCCCGCCGTCGGGGCCGAGGAGGGCCTGTCCGAGGTAGAGGCTCGAGCCGGCGCGCTCGCTGTAGCCCATCACCACGTGGATGCGGTGCCGCGCCGCGGCCTCGCGTAGCCGCGCCATATGCCGCTCGCCCACCTCGAGCGACTGGTCGGCGTAGCGCTGCACGAACTGCATGCCCCAGGCCGGTGATCCGAGCCAGATCCAGAACGGGTATCCGGGCAGCCACGCCTCCGGAAAGGCGATGAGCGAGGCGCCGTGGCCAGCGGCCTCGGCGATGAGGCGCACGGCCTTGTCCACGCCGGCGTCGAGATCGAGAAAGGCTGGGGCGGCCTGGACAGCCGCGGCCTTGAATCGGGGATGGGTCATGGTCATGGCCCATCCATAGCGCCCTCGCCGCCACGCCGCCGACCGGCGCGTGCGTCTACGCCAACGCCGACCGCGACGCGCGCCGCGAGCTCCTCGCCATGGCGCTGATGCTCATCGACACCTGGTCAGGCCGCGGGCCGCGTTTCCTGGCGCCGCAGGTGCCCATCCAGGGCGACTCGAGCACTTCCCACGACGCGTGGACGCGCGGGCTCGTCATTCGATGAGGCGCGCGCCAGCGTACTCGGGCGCGCCCTCCAGAAGCTGGCTGAGATCTCGCGCAGCGCCGGAGAGGAACCCCCTGAGCCAGGTGCGGCGCTCACGTAGCCTGGCGACCGGCGTCGGCGGCGGGAGGGCGCGCAGGCGGCCGCCCGCTCCCCCGCCCTTCGCGCCGGATCAGTGGCTCCAGCTCGTGCCTTCCGCGATCTTCTGACCGGCCGGGCCGAACGTCGTCTGGAGCACCGACTTGCCCTTGATGCGGACCTTGGTGACCGTCTTCGGGATGGACCAGCTCACGACGTCATCGCAGCTCGGCTGGATGAAGCCGCCGCCCGGGTAGTACACGCCGGCCTTGCTCTTCGTCGCGCCGATCTGCACCCAGCAGCCCTCGACCTCGTCGAAGCCGTAGAGCGTCGCCGTCGTCGTCGTGTGCTCGCAGACGCTCTTCGACTTGGGGGCGTTGACGCTGTACGCCATCGCCGTCTGGGTCGACGCGAACGCGTTCTTCACGTTCGTGACCTCGACGACGTAGTTGCCCTTGCTGCTGTAGTACGTGTTGTCCGGCGACTCGCGGAGGGTGAAGCTGCCGACGTCGCTCGAGTTCGACTGGGCCGCGGTCTGGTCGACCTGCAGGGCGGAGATATCGACGCACAGCGCCTGCGAGGTCTCTTCGACCTCCTCCGAGCCGGCCAGCTCCGCGTCGAGGTCCGTCGCGTCGGCGACGCAGCCCACGAGCGCGAACGAGGACACGAGCGACGAGGCGAGGAGGATCATTGCACGCTTCATGATTGAGCTCTCTTTCAGGTATTTAGTTGAACGACACGTGATCTGACGCGCGGGCGGTCCGCCGCGGGTGCGACGGAGTCGAGGCCATCCGTCGCCCGGGTCGCCCTGCTCGCCGCTTGGGCCGCGCCGAGCGTCACGCAACGCCTATAAACAGGAAGCGTGCCACTCCCCGATCCCGGCGCTCGGCCGCGCGCACGCCGGCATTTTCGCGCCTTCGCGCGCTCCGCGGCCCGGGCGGTCCGCGCCCGCGCCGGCGCGCTGAGGGCGCGCCCCCTCAGCCTGGAGGCGCCGCCCTCCAGGGCGGAGTCGTCAGGGGGAGATCGGAGCGCGCCGGAGCGCAGGCCGGCGTGGGACGGCGGGCGGCGGCGCCGGCGCTCAGGGCGCGAAGGACACGTGGAGCGTGTACGGCCGCCCGTCCGGCGTGCTCGCGCCGCGCTCGTCGTGGCGCGCCGCAGTGGGGGGCGCAGTGGGGGGGCGAGCGCGCACGCAGCGCCGGCGGCGGCTACCCCGGGCGAAGACGGTGCCGTAGGTGGTGCGGGGCAGCATCGGCAGGTCGATCCAGCTCACGCCGCCGCGAACGCGTAACTCGACGATCGCTCTGATGTCGTCTTCCAGGAGGCAGCAGATTGCATAAGAAATCATCAGCCATCTGACGCAAGCGTAAAGATTCGACCTTGACGCCCTCGAATTGTGTGCTTTCCATCTCCCCGAAACGACGCTCCTTCGTTTGCGTCGTTTCCCGATCCGTTTCGCTTCATTCCTGACGAGGTCAATCGGCAATGCGGCTACACCGTACACGCGCGCGTCTCTGGCTCCCGCTCTTCTTCCTTCCCGCCTGCGTATCTCTCGATTCGCCCGACTCCGACGAGGCGGTCGCGTCGCAACAAGCGGCCCTCACTGGCACGGATTTGACCCCGGCGTCCACGGTCGACGTCAGCGACATGCGGGGAAATCCCCCGGGGGTCGAGGGCATCGACAAGGTGCACGACGGCGACGTCAACACCAAGCTCTTCATGCCCCACCGCACCGACTGGATCCAGTACCGGATGCAGGCTCCGTCGATCATCGTCTCGTACGACATCACCTCGGCCAACGACTTCCCGGACCGCGATCCGAGCAGCTGGACCTTCGAGGGCTCGAGCGACGGCCTGAGCTGGAGCGTGCTCGACACGAGGACGAACGAGTCCTTCACCTCGCGGCACCAGACCCGGTCCTTCACCTTCTCGAACTCGAACGCGTACCTCTACTATCGCTTGAACGTCAGCCAGAACCTCGGCGGGGGCAACGCGCTGCAGCTCGCCGAGCTGCGCGTCGGCGGCTCGCTGGCCGCAGGCACCATGCCCGGCGCTCCGGTGCTCGCCGCGCCGAGCGTGGACTCCGACGCCGTCACGCTGACCTGGGCGCCCGCCGCGAACGCGTCCGGCTACTACGTCCAGCGCGTGAACGACGACGGCAGCGGCACCACGGAGATCTTCACGAGCTCCACCAGCTACACCGACACGAACCTGGCTCCAGGCACGAGCTATCTCTATCAAGTGCAGGCGGTGAACGGCGCGCTGCGCGGGTTCCCGTCCGAGGTCTCCGCGCGCGCCACGACGGCGGGGGTCGCCGTGCTCCAGGACATCACCGCGCTCTCCTCGTCCGTGCCCGTCGAGCAGCACCCTGGAAACGGGGTCGCCGGCGAGGATGTCACGAAGGTCACGGACAACAATCCGTTCTCGAAGTACTACGAGCCGAACGCCAGCACCTGGATCCGGCTCGAGACGCCGAGCGCCGTGGTCACCAGCTACAGCCTGACGTCCGCCAACGATTTTCCGGGCCGCGATCCGAAGGACTGGACGCTCGAAGGCTCGAACGACGGCACGAGCTGGACCGTGCTCGACACGCGGACCAACCAGTCGTTCACGAACCGCCACAGCGCGCGCACGTATTCCTGCAACCCCGAGCGGCTGGAGTTCAGCCGATACCGCCTGCACATCCAGGACAACCACGGCGCCGGTGACACGCAGCTCGCAGAGTGGCGGCTCTTCGGCACGAGCAGCGCCTCGCTCGCCGCGCCCGCCGCGCCGGGCAGCGTGAGCGCACAGGCCCTGTCGGGCAATCAGATCCGCGTCACCTGGACGGACAACGCCGGGCAGCTCAACCCCGAAGCGTCGTACCGCGTGGAGCGAGCCACGAACTCGAGCTTCACCTCCGGTCTCGTGGTCGGGACCACCGGCGCCGGCAGCACCGAGTTCCGCGCCACGGGCCTGGCGCCGAACCAGACCTACTATTTCCGCGTGAGCGCGCAGAACGCGGCGGGCAGCTCGATCGAGGTCGGACCCGCGAGCGCGACCACCACCGCGAACACGCCGCCCGCGTCGTTCGTGGAGAACGGCTGGTACGACGGCCAGAACCGCACGGTCACCTTGGCCTACTCGGACGCGAACCTCGCCGCGTACTTCGACCAGTACGTCCCGAACCCGTCCGGCGCCACCTGGGTGACCCCGATCGTCAGCGAAGCCTGGGGCTACGCGAAGGACACCTACGGCAGCATGGTCGACCCGATCCTTCACATGATCGGAAACCAGGACAACGCTCCGGGTGAGGTTCCCGGCACCCTGGCCTACAACGTCGGTGGAGTCGTGTACGCCTCGGACAGCGCCGCCTCCTATCGAAACATCATCTTCACCGTGAGCAGCGATTGGTCGGTGCCGGACTACGGCTGGGTCGTGCAGTCGCTGATCCACGAGATGGGGCACATCGTCGAGAGCAACAACAACGGCATCGCGGGCTCGCCCGCCTTCAATGCCTGGGGTGACAGCAAGTGGGCCGAGATCTTCGGCTACGACGTGTTCCTGCACCTGACCACGATCTCCCCGAACCTCGCGCCGGAGATCTACGCGGACAACGTGTCCCACACCGATGGATTCGGCGTTTATTGGTTCCGCGACTGGTACTATCCGCTCTATACTGGCGATTTCGGCAACACGGACGCGGACCACAAGGGCAGCCGGTTCCTGTCCAGGTTCTTCCAGCTCCTCGCCGAGCACCTGCCCACGATCAACAGCACGTACGGCAATCGCCCGCTCAACCTCGGCGAGTTCATCCACTTCTGCGCGGGCGCCGCGGGGGTGGATCTCGAGGACGAGGCCCGGCTCGCCTTCCGCTGGACGCCGCAGCTCGAGCTCGAGCTCGCCAAGGCGCAGACCGAGTTCCCCGGCGTCTCGGCGCTCTACCTCGGCAATCGCGCGCCCGGCTTCACGCTCGATCCGATCACGCGGAGCGCCACGCTCAACGTGGCGCTGTCCGGGCAGACGCTCGCGGGGACGGCGACCGATCCGGACCTCGGCGATACGCTGACGTACTCCAAGCAGAGCGGCGCGAGCTGGCTCACGGTGGCGAGCGACGGCGCGCTGAGCGGCACGCCCCCTTCCGCCGGGCTGAGCACGGCGGTCGTGCGGGTCACGGATCAGGATGGCCTCTTCGATACGGTCGAGCTCGTCTTCGAGGTGACGGACGGGACCTGCACGCCGGAGAGCGACGCGCAGTTTTGCGCGCGTCTCGGCGCCGGATGCGGCAGCCTGAGCGACGTCGACAACTGCGGCGCGCCGCGGAGCGTGAGCTCGTGCGGAAGCTGCACGGCGCCCGAGACCTGCGGCGGCGGCGGCACGCCGAACGAGTGCGGCGATCCAGGCGGCAGCACGCCTTGCGGCGGCCTCTGCTCGAGCCCCGTCGTGTTCTCGACGCAGAGCTACCACTCGGGCAACCTCGGCACCGCGGCCACCTGCCACGAGACCACCGTGAACCTGCAAGGGCTCAACTGCGGCAACTTCGCCGCGGGGCGGACGTTCCTCATCAACGGCGTGCTCGTGACCTGCAACGGCGCCAACGTCACCTTGCCGGCCGAGCGAAACGGCGGCTATTGCATGCAGGCCAGCGCCGGAAACCAGCCGTGGGCGTATTTCTCGACGTTCTGATCTCCCCCGGCGCGCCGCGATCGTCCTTCGGAGCTAGCGCGGGAGCACGCTCGCTGGGCGCCGGCCCGCCACACGGAACAGCGCGACGGCGGCAGCGGTCCACGCGATCAGCGTGACGACCGACCCCTCGACGCCGTAACCACCGCCGCTCAGCCACGCCGGACCGGCCGGCGTCACCTGAATCCAGCCGCGCGCCGCATGACCGGAGACGGGCACCGACATCATCGCATCGAACAGGTAGTTCCAGGCGAAGTGCATGCCCATGGCGATCCATACGCGGCGGGTGAGCAGGTAGACGCCGAGCAGGCCGGCGCCGGCCGATGCCGTGGCCAGCACCGCGAGGACGCTCACGTTGTCGTTCGGCAGGTGGGCAAGCGCAAACAGCAGTACGTTCGATGTCACGGCGATGCGGAGCCCCCACCGCTCCTCGACGATGCGGAACAGGATGGCGCGGAACACGAGCTCCTCGAAGGTCGCGACCATGATCTGCTCCGGCAGCGGCTTGAAGATGGCGCGCCAGTCACCCAGGCCCTGCATCTGCAGGGCGCCACACAGCAGCAACACGCCGGCCACACCGACCGCCAGCGCCGCGCCGACGCCGAAGCCCTTTCCCAGCTCCGGCAGGATGCGTGGCCCGGCAGCTTCGAGCGGCTCGCGCTTCTCCACGTTGCGCACGTAGAAGCGGTAGCCCGCCATGCATCCGGCCGCGGCCAGCAGCGTGGGCCACACCACGCGCATGGGTTTGGGCACGATCTCGGACAGCATCAGCAGCAGCGCCATCGTGCCGATGGAGGCAAGCACCGCGAGCAAGATGCGGACGAAGGTGTTTGCGAGAAGGCGCTTGCCCAGCGAAGGGCGGAGCGCTGCGTCAGGAGCGGCGGTGCTCATTGGTCCTCCTTGGTTGAAGTGCTCCGGAAACCCTCTGCGCGCCGCCCTCCGAGGTACCACATCCGTTCGCCGCGCCACACCTCCCTGTGCCCACGATCGCGCGTCTTTTACCGACGCGCCCGGTCGCCGCGCACGGCGTGAGGTGTCGTGCGCCGATGGGCGACCGGCCGTCGACGCGGCGAGGGGTAGGCGCGCGCCGCCGTGGGTGCGAGGCGGCGCGCTCAGAACATGGCGCGGGGGTTGGGCGCGTCGGCCGGGATGTCCTGCAGCACGTCCCAGTGCTCGCAGAAGCGCCCGTCGGCGACGCGGAAGATGTCGACCACCGCGACCCCGCGCGGCCGCCGCGGGTTCACGAGCTTGTAGTGCACCACGGCGTACTCGGCGTCGGCGATCATGCGCTGGATCTCGACCTGCGCGCCGTGAAGCGGCGTCTCGCCGTCGCGGAAATAGGCGATGAAGGCCTCGCAGCCGTTGGTCCCGGGCGCGGCGCGCGCGTCGGGGTTGTGGTCGACGAAGTCGGCGGTCAACAGCGCGCGGACGGCGTCCCAGTGCCTGCCGACCACGGCGTCGTACAGCTCGAGCAGCATCTGCTTGTTGCGTTCGGGGTTCATACGGAGGGGGCGTGCCTTTCTGCACCGGGGGCATGGTCGCTCGCCGGTGCGCGCTCACCCTCGCAGCGGGGCGCGCGGCGGGCTTGAATCTGCGCGCCAATCGTCGGCGCCGATCGTCGGCTGCCGCGCGCGCGCCGCGCCGTGGGCGCGTGCTAGCGCGTGCGCGCGACCGCGCGATACGCGCTCGGCGGCATGCCCGACGCGGCGCGGAACTCGCGCGCCAGGTGGGCCGCGTCGCTGAACCCGTACGCGTGCGCGATCTCGGTGAGCGGCCGAAGCGAGCCGGCGATCGCGACGGTGGCGTCGCGCGTGCGCACGCGGCGCGCGAGCGCCGAGGCGGTGGTGCCGTGCGCCGCGAGCCGGCGCTGCAGCGTGCGGACCGACTGCCGCGTGGCGTGCGCGAGGCCCTGCGGCGTCCACGGCGCGTGCGGATCGCGCGCGATCGCCGCGAGCGTGGCGGCGACCGGGTCGTCCGCGGCGCTCGGTGGGTGCAACGTCAGACGCGCGGGCGGCGCCGGCGCGGTCCGGCGCGACCACGCGAGGCGGAGCGCGACCGGCGGCTCGGCGAGCGACGCGGGCCCGAGCCAGCGGGCGTCGCAGGCGAGGTCCCGCCACGGTCCGCGCGCGACGCGCGCCGCGACGACGAGCTCGCCGTGGCCCATCCGGCGCAGCAACGCGGCGAGCACCCCGGTGATCATCACGGTCTGGCTCGCGGGGGCGAGCGCGCCGGCGTACGGCTGCGCCGCGAGCTGCAGGGCGCCGGCGCCGTCGAGCGCGAACCGCGTCTGGTGGCGCACGCCCCACGCGCGCTCGAGCGCGCTCCAGCGATGCGCGAGCTGCGCCACGCTCGCGGCGCCCTCGAGCAGGTAGAGCGTCGGCGAGAAGGTCAGCGCGTCGAGCCCGTCGCCCAGCGCGAAGACGGCGCCGAGCCCACCGACGCGTGCGCGCTCCGCGACGAGCGCCCGCAGCGGCGCCGCGGGGCTGAGGGCCTGCAGGGCGGGGTCGGGCGCGCGCGCGACGTGCGCGTCGCGCGGGCGGACGCGCTGCGCGAGGTGGATCAGCTGCAGGCTGACGTTCTGCGACACGGGGCGTGGGCGCAGCGACAGGCGTGTGGACGGCCGCGGGCGCTCGCGCGCGAGTGTGGCACCTGCGCGCGCTGGCCGCCACGGTCGCGCGCGCCCCTCGACGCATGGCAGGGGCCGCCTTCACTCCACAGCCTGCGGGGCCAAGGGTTTCGCATCTGGTGCAACCGATCTACATGCGACCCATTTTTGGACTCAAGTATTCCAGGAGATCACTCTCTCCGCATTCAAAAGAGATGGCCAAGAGTTGAACCATTGGCCACTCAAATTGTAGCTTTTGCGAATATTAAATTCCTCCTTGTCCAGCATGAGGCTCCGCAGGCTCGGCACATGCGTATGCGCGTGAACCCACAACCGAACTGGAACAAAATAAGACTCTGAACTATCCGTCTTCAAAGGATCCTTGGTGCCGTTGGCGATGACGTTCTCGCGGAACACCTGGAAGGTGTACTTCCTCGCAGAGCGCAGGATCGAAAACTCACCGAGCTCATCGATCACGCCATACCGCTGAAGCGCGCTCGGCCAATGGTCGTTCAAGTTGTTCCCGTCCTCGTCATCTGCGGGATCCGGTTTATGCCATCCTCGGCCCCATTTGTTCCTACCATATTCGTAGGTCACCGATTTTCCTGGGACCACTTGTATTACGTTTTCCAGTGACGAGGCGGGCCTCGTGTCGTTGTACTCGTCGAGGATGTGACCATGCTCGAAGACGACGGACCCTCGTCTCCCCGTGCGAACGCGATCGCAGTCCTTGAACTCGCCGAGATCGTAGAACTGCGCCTTGGTCCACCTCCGCTCGACATCGTGATTACCCGGCATCATCAGGTCGAAGAGCTTGGGTGAGGCTGCGAATCGGCTGCCCTCCCAGCGCGCCCGGACCCTCTCCATGGCGCGCTCGGACCGCTCGGCTCGCGCAATGAGGATTGTCTGCTCGGGTATCGTCGCGTACACCACCGGACCCGAGGGTCCCATGAAGAAGTCATTAATGTCTATTGGCCTGGAGTAACTACCCTCCTGGACGTAGACCTCTTCTCGCCCCGTCCATTCATAATAAATCCCCGGGGATGCCTCCGTCTCCCATATCTCGACGAAATCCCCGAGCTGGACGATTCGAGCCTTGCCTTTCGCGGCGACGCGGATCGTTTCCAGCGTATCGATGAGATGATTACAGCTTTCGGGCGCGCCCGAAGGCGAGAACATGTCGCCCTCGTCGCGAATACCAACATGACAATCGGGAATGAACACCAGCAAGACGTCCTTGCTGGTCAATATCTCGTCCGGGTACTCGCGCTCGTAATCGAACCACGGCTTGATGAATTTGTGCGCCTTGATTGAAGGAGACAGATTATTTTCCTTGAGCGCCGCGATCACGTCATTGATGAGTTTGTTCTCCCCGATGGTGATGTCGGCGTCGGAAGAATGCATGATCCGGCAGATCACCATCGTCGAGCCGCTCACGAGCCCGAGGAAGTATCCTGTCGCCGTCCAGTGACCGACGTCGAGCACGTAGGCAGATGGTGCGCGGTCGTCTTTACAAGGCCGTATGCTCGAAGGAGGGCTCGACGGATAATTTTGCCCGGACTCGTAGTTCTTGGACGCCCGATCCTGAACGCACACCATGGTCACAACCCTTTCTCCAGCGGTGCTCGAGCACCTCGGGTACCGATGTGCCGATCCCAGTACTGCATGCCGTCCGTCATGGTGGCGGCCTGCTCCCAGGCATGCTCGAACTGGGGATGTAACAGGACGTTGTGTTTTTCGGGCGTGGGAATGGATGGATTGGTGAGGACCCTGAAGATGTCGGCTTGCCGATGGTACTCCGGGCTGATCGTCACCATGTGGAGGACGAACGTGACGATGTCGTTCTCGAATTCGAATCCATAATCACGAGCGATCGCAATACAATGCTCGGCGACCTCTCGCGCGTGACGCCCGAGCAGGCCGTCGCTGGGGACGTGCTCGCGGATCGTCCCGGCGACGCGATCTTCGAAATCCGCCTCAGCGAGGATGTCGACCTGTCCTTGATGAACACGCATCATGATTGACAATCATATAACACGTAGAAACCGCCGCTGACAAGCGCGCAGACGACTCCCTGCGCACCCGAACGAACCGCCCCTCGGGAAAAGCGACGCAATATCAACGACCTATTCGCGCATCGAGTGGGCCGCCTTCACTCCACAGCCCGCGGGAGCTCGTCCAAAGGAGGTCGCCAGTGCGGACCGGTACCGGCATCACCAAGCCAGTCGGTGCGCGCATCGACGGGGCGAGCCAGCTCCGCAGAGTGTACCTCGAGACCTGTTGGCGTGCCCGTGTGGCGGGCGGCGGTGGCTCGCGGCCGATCGCGCGCTCCCCGCCCTTCGCGCCGGATCAATGGCTCCAGCTCGTGCCTTCCGCGATCTTCTGACCGGCCGGGCCGAACGTCGTCTGGAGCACCGACTTGCCCTTGATGCGGACCTTGGTGACCGTCTTCGGGATGGACCAGCTCACGACGTCATTGCAGCTCGGCTGGATGAAGCCGCCGCCCGGGTAGTACACGCCGGTCTTGCTCTTCGTCGCGCCGATCTGCACCCAGCAGCCCTCGGCCTCGTCGAAGCCGTAGAGCGTCGCCGTCGTCGTCGTGTGCTCGCAGACGCTCTTCGACTTGCCGGCGTTGACGCTGTACGCCATCGCCGTCTGGGTCGACGCGAACGCGTTCTTCACGTTCGTGACCTCGACGACGTAGCTGCCCTTGCTGCTGTAGTACGTGTTGTCCGGCGACTCGCGGAGGGTGAAGCTGCCGACGTCGCTCGAGTTCGACTGGGCCGCGGTCTGGTCGACCTGCAGGGCGGAGATGTCGACGCACAGCGCCTGCGAGGTCTCTTCGACCTCCTCCAATCCGGCCAGCTCCGCGTCGAGGTCGGTCGCGTCGGCGACGCAGCCCACGAGCGCGAACGAGGACACGAGGGACGAGGCGAGGAGGATCATTGCACGCTTCATGATTGAGCTCTCTTTCGGGTATTTAGTTGAACGACACGTGATCTGACGCGCGGGCAGTCCGCCGCGGGTGCGACGAGTCGAGTCCATCCGTCGCCCGGGTCGCCCTGCTCGCCGCTTGGACCGCGCCGAGCGTCACGCAACGCCTATAAACAGGAAGCGTGCCACTCCCCGATCCCGGCGCTCGGCCGCGCGCGCCGGCATTTTCGCGCCTTCGCGCGCTCCGCGGCCCGGGCGGTCCGCGCCCGCGCCGGCGCGCTGAGGGCGCGCCCCCTCAGCCTGGGGGCGCCGCCCTCCAGGGGGAGTCGTCAGGGGAGATCGAGCGCGCCAGAGCGCACGCCGGTGTGGGACGGCGGGCGGCGGCGCCGGCGCTCAGGGCGCGAAGGACCTCTCGTCGGCGACGTCAGCGCTTCTTCTCGAAGGACACCTCGGGGTACTCGGGCGAGGGGCCGTCGAGCAGCGGCGACGCTTCGCCGCGCACGTGCGCCTCGACGAAGGCGCGCGTGTACGCGTTCGTGATCTCGACCGCGCGGGCCGGAGCGAGCGTGCCCAGCTCTTCGGGGAGGGCGCCTGCGCCGAGCAGGTGCTCGATGACGACGGGCAGGTCCGAGAACGTGAGGTGGGCGGCGCCTTCGACCCGCGCGAGGTAGCCCTGGCCCTTCAGCGCGCCGTAGGTCTCGTCGACGCGCACGTCGTCGACGTGGCCCTCCGCGAGCATGATCAGGAACGGCTGCGCGAGGCTCCGGCCTCCGGCGCCGCTCTCCGGCCCGACGAGGGTGCCGTCGAGGTTGAGCCCGGCGTCGAAGCGGTCGTCGACGGCGCACGCCTCGGCGGCCATCGCGCCGCCGAAGGAGTGGCCGAGGACGCCGACCCGATCGAGGTCGAGCCGCCCGGTGAGCAGGCCCTCGGGGTCGCGCTGCGCGGCGGCCGTGAGCTCGTCGAGCACGAAGCGCGCGTCGTCGACCCAGACCGCGACGTGCTCGTCCATCGCCTCGAAGAAGGCGTCGATCTCCTCCGGCGTCGCGTCCATCCCCGGCGGCGTCCCGACGACCGAGCTGAAGGGCACCGCGCGGCCGTCGGGGAACAGCGCCAGCTCGGTGTCGTGGGTGTGGCTGATGGCGGCGACCACGAAGCCGTGGCTCGCCAGGTCCTCGACGAGGCTCGTGTAGTCGGCGCGGAGCATCCCGAACCCGTGCGAGAAGAGGAGCACCGGGTGGGGCGCGCCCTCGTCGGCGAGGGGGACGCCGGTGCGCGCGTGCGTGACGAAGCTCGCCTCGAAGCCGTCCTCGACCGGGAGGCCGGTGCTCGCGCGGCGGCTGTCGCCCTCCTCCGGCGCGAGGTACGGCGCGAGCTCGCCGGCGCCGCAGGGATCGGCCGGATACCAGAGCTGCACGAGGAGCTGCCGGCGGTCCTCGGGATCCTCGGTCGCCTCCTCGCCACGCGCGCCGTCGGTCAGCGCGCGGACCTGCGTGCCGACCGGGTGCGGCCCGGTCGGGCGGGGAAGCTCGAAGAGGCCGTCGCCGGGCGGAGCGTCGCCCCACCCGGCGCAGGCCGGATCACCGTCGCGCGGCGGCACGGCGTCATCGTCGCCGCAGCCGGCGAGGAGCGCGCAGGCGGAGAGAGAAGCGAGCAGCCAGGAGGCATGTCGAGAGAGGCTGTGATGGATCATGTTCGGTTCGTGCTCATACCGTGTTCGAGACCGGCGCGGCGAGCGCGATTGTGGCGGTGTGGCCCATCACCGGGCACGGCCATCTCGGTCCCCGACGGCCGCATCGCAGCTCGGCATCGGAGGCCACGCCGCGACGGCGCCACACACCTCGAGCCCGAGCCCATCCGTCCTTCCGGCGCGCCAGAATACGCGCGCCGTCCGGCGCGTTGAGCCGGGCGTGCCCCCGAAGCCTCGCCCGGCCCGGCCTCGCCTCGGCGCGTCGACCCCTCGACGGCTCGCCCATCGCACGCTCGTGGCCCTGGTGTCGCTGCTGCTCGTCGGGGGCGCTGCCCTGGCCGGCGCGCGCCTCTGGGTCCTGCGGTCGGCGCGCATCTACCGCGAGCTCGACGCCGTACCGCGGGGCGAGGTGGCCATCGTCCCGGGCGCGCTCGTGTGGCCGGACGGAACGCCGTCGGCGGTCCTCGAGGATCGGCTCGCCGCGGCCCTCGAGCTGTACCGCGCCGGCAAGGTGCGGCGCGTGCTGGTCTCCGGGGACCACGGGCGTGTCGGGTACGACGAGCCCAACGCCATGCGCGCGTGGCTCGTCAGCCGGGGCGTGCCTTCCGAGGACGTGTTCATGGACCACGCGGGCCTGCGCACGCTGGACACGATGCAGCGCGCCGCGCGCGTCTTCGGCGTGCGCGACGCGGTCGTGTGCACCCAGGGCTTTCACCTGCCGCGCGCCCTGTACCTGGCGCGCGCGGCGGGCTTCCCCGCGGTGGGCTACGCCGCCGACCGGCGCGTCTACGCGAACGCCGACCGCGACGCGCGGCGCGAGCTCCTCGCCACGGCGCTGACGCTCATCGACACCTGGTCAGGCCGCGGTCCGCGTTTCCTGGGGCCGCCGGTGCCCATCCAGGGCGACTCGAGCGCTTCCCACGACGCGTGGACGCGCGGGCTCGTCGTTCGATGAGGCGCGCGCCAGGGTGCTCGGCGCGCCCTCCAGAAGCTGGCTCGATGGCTCACGCCGCTCGAGGAGACGCCGCAGACGCCGCGGGCCTGCCGCCGGACCTCCCCATCGTCGCCTTCGATTTCGAGCCGCAGACCGTCGACTACATGCGCCAGGGTCGCATCAAGGCCACGCACGTCCAGCGGCAGTACTACACGGGGTATCTGGGGCCCTATATCGTCTACGGCATCAAGGCCCTCGGCCTCGCCGCGACCCGGCAGATGCTCGCGCCGCAGCTCGTCGACGGTACCCGGTTCGACCTCGGCGTCGACGTGGTTCCGGCGGAGAAGGTGGACGCCTTCTACGGCTTCCTCGACTCGATCGGCGCGGAACAGTAGCGCTGTCGTGGCTCGAGGGAGGCCTCGTGCGGCGCCGGGGCCGTCCCGCGCGCGGGGGGGGGAGCGCGCGCCGCGGCGGCTCGGACATCGTGCAGGTCGCTCCCTCGGCGATCTCGTTCGACCGCGGCAGAGAGCTCATCGCTGCCGTGCGCCTCACGCCGAAGGCCGTCTACCGCTGGTATGCGTGTGGCCTCGCGCGCTCGACGTTTGCGGCGCGGTTCCAGGGCCTCCTTACTTGCCGCCCTCGACCTGAAGCCCCTCGGCCCGCATCGCCCCCTGCACCGCCGGGCGCGCGGCCACCCGCCGCTGGTACGCGAGCAGATTGGGGAAGGCCGACAGGTCGATCTTGACGAAATTCGCCCAGTTCGTGACCGTGAACAGGTAGGCGTCGGCCACGGTGAACTGCTCGCCGAACAGGTAGGGCCCCTTCGCGAGCCCCGCCTCGATCACGCCGTAGCGCTTGCGCAGGTACTCTTCGCGCTCTTGCCGCTGCTCGGGCGACGTCTTCGGGGAAAAGAGCGGTCCGTAGGTCTTGTGCAGCTCAGAGTTGATGTACCCGAGCGTCTCTAGCACGCGGTAGCGAGCCATCGTGCCCGGCGGCGGCACGAGCTTCGCTTCGGGCTTCTGGTCGGCCAGGTACTGGACGATGGCCGGTCCCTCGGTCAAGACCTCGCCGCCGTCGAGCTCGAGCGCGGGGATGTACCCCTTCGGGTTGATGGCCCAAAAGTCGCGGCCCGACGACGTCTTCTTGGCCGCGAGGTCGACCTTGTCGAGCGTCAGCTCGATGCCGAGCTCGCGGGCGACGATGTGCGGAGACAGAGAGCAGCCACCGGGAGAGAAATACAATTTCATAGAGGCATCCTTCGAATGATAGCGTGTTGGTGAGAACCCCGAACGGCCCCGCCCCGGCGACGCGCCCCCGGGTGTCCGGGGCGGCGAGGGGCGGGCGGACGCGGGGGCCGGCGAAGGCCCCCGCGCGCCCCGGCGAAGCCCGTCGCTTCGGCGAGGGCCGCGGCGCGCCAGCCCGATCGCTCGGGCCGGCGCCGTCGAGACCAGCAAGCTAGCGCGCGAAGTTACTCCTGGATACTCGCTAGGTGCCAGAATCCTGAAAAAGGGGTATCTTCGGGGTTACCCATGGCGCTGCCGGTTCGAAAAAATCACGTCCCTCCGCCGCCGCTCTGCCCGCTGACGCTGTGCATGGCGCTCTTGCGCGGGGCCTGGGCGCCGAACGTCATCTGGTCGCTCAGCGGGCAGCCGCGCCGGTTCGGCGAGCTGCGCGTCGACATCCCGCAGATCTCGGCGCGGGTGCTGAGCGCGCGCCTGCGCGAGCTCGAGGCCAAGGGCGTGGTCAGCCGCCGCGTCATGCCCACCTCGCCGCCCTCGGTCGAGTACGAGCTCACCCCGCTCGGCCACGAGCTGGTGCCCGCGCTCCGTGCCATCGCCGAGGTCGGCGGAAAGCTCAACGGCCGAGGGGGGCCTCACGCCGTGCCGGGGCCCGGGGCACGCGCGCGCAGGCGCGCGGCCGCCCCGGCGCGAAGCCACGTTGCCTGAGCGCGGGCACGGACGCAGCAGCGGATCTCAGAACACCGTCGCAGCGAGCGACACGGTCGCTCCCCACCTCGGCCGCAAGCTCGCCGACGGCGCGCCGCCGAGGCCCACAGGATCATCGCGGTCGCTCCGCTCAATGAACGCAGACGCGCGCTGCGTGACCGCCCTCGTGAGCTCCCATTCCAACTGCGCCGCGACGCGCGTCATCAAAATCATATCCCCCGCCCGAGGCGCCCCTTCAGGCACGCCCAGATCGCTCACCACAACCCGCTCCGCCAGCACGACCGTGCCGCTGCCGCCTGCGTAGATTTCACGCGTGATCGCTACCCGCCCCTCCGCTGCGATCTGGCCCCCCACGTCGCCCGCGCTCCCTGTCGGATCGAGCCGCGAGAATGTTCCAGCGCCGATCGCCGCGCCAGGCCCACGCTCCCCAGCGACAACTCGGTCGAGAGAGCTCCAGCTCGGTACGAAAGGCAGCGCCGTCGACCGATAGACGAGATCCCCGAAGATCGTCGGCATCATGACGCTCGGGACGCTGTCCTTCTCGCCCTCCTCCGACGACGGCGCCTCCGCCGGCAGCGTGGCGTCATAAAGATGCGCCGGCACAGCGATGCCGATGCCGCCCCGCGCCCCGAGCGACAGCCGTCTCGACAGCGAAATGCCCGCGAGCGACAGCACATCAAGCTCGATCGTGAGCGCCGCCAGATTGGTACGCCCCTCCTCCCCCCGCTTGAACGGCGCGTCCTGCTGCGCCACGTTCAAATCGATGATCGCCGCATGGACCGGCCGCTCGGGGCTCCGGTCGAAGAACTCGACGATGACCATCTCGACCCCGAGATCGCGCCGCGTGGTTCCCTCCTCGTAGCGCAGCACGTCGGCCTCGACGGCGAGGCTCATCAGGTTCATCTTCGCCGGCAGCACCGTGAACATGCCCGGGAGCGCGAACCGGCCGCCCACCGACATCACGCCGCGCTGCGATCGCCAGAAGCGATCGGTAAACTCCACAGGCCTCTGGTACGAAAACCGCTGCTCCAGGACGACCGGCGTAAGCTGAAGCGTCGCGCTCTCCGCCGCGCGCCACTCGAACGCCCGAGCGCCGCCCGTCGATCGCGCCGCGGCGAGGCCAGCCGCGCCCGCGCGGACGATCAAGCCGCGGCGCGCGTCGAGCATCGAAGGCGAAAAGAGGCCCAGGCCTGGCGTCCTCGCGTCCGGCTCCGCGGCCGTCCACCCGATCCACCCCTCGCCGTCGATATACGGCCGCAGCCCGCCCCGCGCGCCATCGCCTCGCGTCCCCGCGGCGAGCGCGTCGACGCCCAGCGACAGCGACGCTCCCCAGCGCTCGTCCTTCGCGATCGCGATCGAGTGCGGAGAAGCCTCCTCGCCAGCCACGGCGCTCGCCCCCGGCTCGTCCTCGCCGCGCGCGGACCCGCCCGCGCCGATCTGCGTAAGGAGCGCGCACGCCCCGGTCAGCGCGATTCGCTGACGACGCGAAATCGACTGCGCACGCAGGCGCTTCTGCGCGGGGTCTGGACGCATCGACGTGGGGCCCAGAGGGCGCCTAACAACTCCCGTGCCCGCGCCGAGCCCGCCTCCTTCCCAGCTCCGCCGCGAGCGCACCCACCAGCGCCGCGACCACGCCTCGGCATCCGCGGGCCTGCGTTCCTGGCTGGACGCGCGCCGATCGCCGGAGCGTCTCCCGGCGGAGATGTCTTTTCAGCCAAGCAGTGCGGCGGGAGAGAGCCACCGGAAGCGGCAATCCTTGTCACAGCGAGGTCGTCGCTCATCTCGCCTCCTCGCCCCCTCGCCCCCTCGCCCCCTCGCCCCCTCGCCCCCTCGCCCCCTCGCCCCCTCGCCCCCTCGACCGCCCCCATCCCCCCAACGGAACGAGCCAGCGGGGGAGGGCGTGCGGCGCGGGCGGGGGGCGGCGGGGCAGGCCCCCACAAACCCGAGCGCCGGCCCGCGGCGAAGCGATTCGCCCCCCGATCGCCTCACCCGTTCCCCTGGCCATAGCCACCAAAAGGCGCGAGTTTGTGGGACCGCCCCGCCGCCCCCCGCCCGCGCCGCACGCCCTCCCCCGCTGGCTCCGCCGCAGCCGGCGGGGCCTCCGTCACCGTTGCCCCGGCTCCACCGCGATCTCGTCGAACCGCTCCGCCGCCGCGTGCCGGCTCCCCGGCTCCCGCGCCGTCCCCGGCCGCAGCAGCTGCACCGTGCGCATCCCCGCCGCCGCCGCCGCGTCGAGCTCCGCCGTCACGTCGGACAGGAACAGCACCTCTCCCGGCTGCACCCCGAGCGCCTCCGCGATCCGCTGGTAAGCGCCCGACTCCCGCTTCGGCCCGGTCGTCGTATCGAAGAACGCCGTGAAGAGCCCTGTCAGGTCCCCGGATGTCGTGTGCTGGAACAGGAGCTTCTGTGCCTCGACCGACCCGGAGCTGAACACCGCGAGCGTCGCCCCGAGCTCCCGCCATCGCCGCAGCGCCGGCGCCACGTCCGCGTACACGTGGCTCCGGAGCCCGCCCGACTCGTACGCGCTGCGCCAGATCTTCCCCTGCAGCGCCTTCAGCGACGTCTCCTTGCGATCCTCGTCGATCCACGCGCGCAGCGCCGCCGCGAGCTCGCCGTCGCTCACCGCCTCAGCGGGCGCGCCTCGCTCGCGCGCGACCGCGCTCCGGGCCGCCTCGACCTCCGGGCTCCCGGCGTGCGCCGACACGTACGCGGCCAGGTCCCGGCGCGCCACCGAGAACAGCGTCTCGTGGACGAAGCGCACGTCCGTCGTGGTCCCCTCGATGTCGACCAGCACCGCCCGCGCGGGTTGGATCGACGCCGTGATCACGCCGCGAGCCTCGGGAAGCGCGACGCGATGTCCGACCCGGTGTGCTCGGCGACCCACCCCCTCGGATCGGAGAACCACCGGATGCAGGTGAACGACGGCGCAGGCCCCATGTCGAACCAGTGCCGCGTCCCGGCCGGAACGCTGATGAGGTCGCCCTTCTCGACCAGGAACGAGAGCACGCGCTCCCCCTGATGGATGCAGAACAGCCCGCGCCCCTCGACGAAGAAGCGCGCCTCGTCCTCGGTGTGGATGTGCTCGTCGAGGAACTTCCGCCGGAGCTCCGCGTGGTTCGGCGTGCTCGGGGAGACCGAGATCACGTCCGCCGTGACGAACCCGCACGCCTCGGAGAGCTGCTTCACCGGGCCGGCGTACGCCTCGAGGACCTGCTCCGGCGACGCCGACGGCGGCAGCGGGCGCTCGGCCGACCAGCGCTCGAAGCGGATCTGCGACGCGGCGGCGACGCGGGCGATGTCCTCGAGCGTCGTGTATTCCTCGGCCTTCGTCGGATCGCTCTCCCGGTACACCCGCAGCAGGCTCATGAGATGCTCCCTTCCAGCAGCGCGCAGTCGAGCATGAACTCGAGCGCCTCGATGTGGCGGATCGTATCCGCGATGTCCGCGCCCCAGGTGTAGAGCCCGTGGCCGGCGATGAGGTAGCCGTGCACCGGCGGGTGCGCCGACATGAACGCCTCGACGTCCTCGGCGAGCTTCCGGATGTCCTGCGTGTTGACGAAGACGGGGAGGAGCACCGCGCGGTCGTGCGTCGTCACGCCGGAGAGCGCCTTCGCCACCTCGTAGCCCGCGAGGGTCACGTATCCCTCCTGCGCGCACCGGCGCGAGAGCACCGTCGCGGCCCGCGAGTGGGTGTGCGCGACGGCGCCGATGGCGGCGGAGCGCCGGTAGAGCTGGCAGTGCAGCGCCGTCTCGGCCGACGGGCGGCTGGCGGACGGCCCGACCAGGCGGCCCTCGGCGTTGACGACCACGATGTCCGACGGGCCGAGCGCGCCCTTCGGCCGCCCGGACGCGGTGATCGCGATGGTGCCTTCGCCGAGCCGGGCGGAGAAGTTGCCGCTCGTGGCCGGCGTCCAGCCGCGCTCGTAGCACCAGCGGGACAGCTCGATGAGCTCGGCTGCGACCGAGGAGAACGAGGTCAACGACGTCCCGCGCGCGCTCACCGCGCGACCATACCAAAGCGAGCCCGGCCGATCAACGCGCCCCCCGGCGGCCCGAGCCGCGGAGTCCGGGACAGCCGCGCTCGGCGCGCGCCTGCCCCCGCGCGCCCCCGCGCGCCCTCGCGCGTCACGACGTCGGCAGGCGGCCCTCCGCGCGCCGTCCAGCGCGTTCGCGGGCGCCGCGGAGCAGGCCGGCCCAGAACCCGAGCCCGTGCGCCGCGTGCATTGCGGGGAAGATGGCGCAGAGCAAGGGGAAATCGCCGGGCGAGGCGCGCCGCGAGAGCCGGAGCGACTCCGCGATCACGAGCGCGGCGTACGCGAGCGACGCGAGCGCGAGCGCGGGTCGGACGGACGGCAGGAGGGCGGAAGCGAGGGCGAGCAGCGCGGCGGCGGTCACCAGGAAGAACGGCAGCATCGGCCGGAGCGACAGGAGCCTCCGGCGGCGGAGCAGGGTGCGGGCGCGCCCCTTGCCATAAGCGAAGTACTGCCGCGCGAGCGGCGGCAGGGACGATCGCGGGTAGTAGTACGCGACGATCTCCCGGGACAGGTAGACGGCGCCGCCGGCCTCGATGATGCGCTGGTTGAGCTCGGCGTCCTCGTTGGTGATCGCGTCCGGGTCGTACAGGCCGGCGATCTCGAACGCCTCGCGCCGGAAGGCGCCGTTGAAGACCGACTCGACGAAGCCCTCGCGCGAGGGGTCGCGGTAGGCCGAGCCGCCGACGCCGAGCGGGCTCGAGAGCGCCGCGCAGAGCGCCCGCTGAAAGCGGTTCCGGTGGCGCGCCCGCGCGGCGCCGCCCGCGTTGAGGGCGCCGGTCCTCCGGAGCGCGGCGACCGACGCGGCCACGTAGTCTTCGGCGTACTCGGCGTGCGCGTCCATCCGGACGATCACGTCGCCTCGCGCTCGGCCAATGCCGATGTTCATCGCCGCGGCCTGGATCCGGGCGGGGTTGTGGAGGAGCGTCACCCGCGGCTCCTCCGCCGCGACCCGGCCGACGATCTCCCGTGTCCTGTCGCTCGAGCCGCCGTCGACCACGAAGATCTCGAGGAGCTCGGGAGGATAACGCTGCTTCAGGGCGCAGCGGAGGACGTCCTCGATGTAGCGCTCCTCGTTGTAACAGGGAATGACGATGCTGCACCGCGGCCGCTCGGCGAGCGGGCGCAGCGAGAGGCGGCCCGAGAGGGGCGCGCTCGCCGATCGATCCATGAACTCCCCCCGTCTCTCTCGGGTCGAACCGACCCGACGCTGGACTGTGCGAGAGGCGGATACAAGCGCGGGGCCAGGAGGCGCCGCGGGGCCGACCGGAGCAACCTGTGCGGCGCGGGAGGGCCGAAGACGCCGGTGAGCAGGCCGCTGGGCTCGGGCTGCACACCGGCGGGCGAGGTCTTGCGGAGCTGCCCGCTCGCGAAGGTCCCTCATCGCCATCGGCCTCACCACCGACGAGGCGGTGAAGGATTACCTCCGGGGACGGTTGGCGTCGCTACAGGAGGACTGACGCGCGCGGAGCGACGTCCTCTGGGCCGCGGTAGATCCAGGTGCGTAGTCCGACGGACGTGACGGCTCGTCCCGGAGCGACGCTCCGGCCCAGTCTGGCGTGACGTGGACCGGAGCGTCGCTGGCGCGCGCTCGTCTCCTCACCAGGGGAGCGGCCCTGCGTCGTCCGAGAAGGTGCCAGTCGGTCCATCGGGGCCGAGCAGCGCGAGCCGCACCGGCTGGCGCGCGCCTTCGGCGACGGTGCGCGTCCCGCTGTGGTTGTTGAGATCGGTCGCGACGTAGCCGGGGCACACCGCGTTGACCTTGATCGGGGTGCCGGCGAGCTCGTGCGCGAACGCGATCGTCACCGCGTTGAGCGCGCTCTTCGACGGGCTGTACGCGACGCCGCCGACGCCGCGGTACGGCGTGGCGGGATCGCTCATCACGGTCATCGAGCCGAGGCTGCTCGACACGTTGACGATCCGCCCGGCAGGCGCCTCTCGGAGGAGCGGCAGCATCGCCTGGGTCACGGCGATCACGCCGAACACGTTGGTCTCGAACACCTCGCGCACGTCGGCGAGCGAGGCCACGCTCGGCCTCCCGCTCCGGGAGATCTCCTCGACCGTGACCCCGCTCTGCGCGCTGCCCTTGGCGATGCCAGCGTTGTTGACGAGGACGTCGAGCCGGCCGAGCTCGCGGCGGATCCGCGCTGCGGCGGCCGCGATCGAGTCGGCGTTCGTGACGTCGATCGCGATCGCGCGCGCGTCGCCCGCGATCTGCTTCGCCGCGGCCTCGCCGCGCGCGAGGTCGCGCGCGCCGACGAGCACCGTGTAGCCGCGCGCCGCGAGCTCCTTCGCGATCGCGTGGCCGATACCTTTGTTGGCCCCCGTGACGAGGGCGACGGGTTTGTCGTTCATGTCCCCTGGATAGCGACCGCCGCGGGCGCTGCCTTGGCGATTCTTGGCCGGTCGAGAGGGCGCCAAGAACGCCCAAGCCGGCGGCCAAGAGCGCCCAAGCCGGCGGCCAAGAATGCCCAAGCCGAGGGGGCGCGGCGGTCGTAGAATGGGGGCGTGACGACCCGTGCCGACGTCCTTCCTGTCCCCGTGCCCGGCGTGCGCGCCACGCGCTGGTCGACCGACGAGCTCTACGCCGGCATGAAGGAAACGTACGCGATCGGTCGCATCGAGGTCGGGCGCTCGGAGTGGTGGAGCCGCGGGAAGGTGTGGAGCTGCGGCCCGGGCTCGCTGCAGATCCTGCAGCCCGGCGACGTGCACCGCGACGTCTCGCGCGACGGCCCGGGCACGGGCCAGTGCGTCACGCTCTCGGCGCAGATGGTCGAGGGCGCGATCGGCAAGGTCTGCGTCCATACACAGCTCGCCGCCGATGACGAGCGGGGCGCGGCGTTCCACCGCCTGCATCACGCGGTGCGCGCCGGCGCCCATCGTCTCGAGATCGAGGCCGCGGTCGCCGAGGCGATCGCCGCGCTCGCGGCGCTCGGTGACGCGCAGCGCGAGCACACGCGACCGGTGCGCCGCGCGATCGAGCTCCTGCGAGAGCGGCTCGCCGAGCCGGTGACGCTCGACGACCTCGCCGCGCACGCCGGCCTCGACAAGTACCACCTGAGCCGCGCGTTTCGCGCGCAGGTCGGCATGTCTCCGTACGCGTACCTGACGCGGCTGCGGATCATGCGCGCGAAGGAGATGCTCGCCGCCGGCGTGAAGCCGCGCGACATCGCCCCGAAGGTCGGCCTGTACGACCAGAGCCAGCTCAACCGGCACTTCCGGCGCATCGTCGGCACCACGCCCGGCCAGTACGCGCGCAGCGCCTAGAGCGGCGGGCACCCGCTTCGGATACGGGCCCATCTCGGCGTTCTCGGTGCTCAGCGCAGTGGAGTGCGCCTGCGCGCCGAAAACGCCGATCTGGGCCCGTCTCCTGTGCGGGTGACCGCCGCTCTGCGAGCGTTCGGGGCGCGAGGTCAGAATTGCGAGAAGAAGTTCCAGATGGCCGAGCTCGCGAAGCTCGGCTGCTGGTGGTCACCGGCAAACTCGCAGCGGTGCACCGGGTAGCCCTCCCGGCACCCTTGATAGGCCACGCACGAGCTGGGGCCCACGGGGGTCGTCTCGGTGCTGCAGCCGTTCTTGCGCACGAAGACGTCGAGCGCCGCCCTTCCGGCCGAGATGGGGACGACGCTGTCGGACACGCCGTGCGACATCCAGACGGCGACGGGCTGGGTGTTGGACTGGTTGCAGCCGCTGTAGAGGGCGCCGGACATCGGCGCGATGGCTCGGAAGACGTCGGGCATGTCACAGCCGAGCGCGTTCGACATCATCCCCCCGAAGCTCCACCCGGTCGAGAAGACGCGGCTCTTGTCGACGCACAGGTTGGCTTCGAGGTGGTCGACCATGGCGCGGGCAAAGGCGATGTCGCGCCCGTTCGTGTTGGCCCAGCCGTTGTCGATGCCGTTCGGAGAGACGAAGATGGCGCTGCCGTTCGCCAGCGCCTTGAGCCCATAGTACCCGTTGTTCACGACGTCATTGGCCGAGCCGCCGCGCCAGTGCCAGCCGAACACCAGCCGGTACGCCTTGTTCGGGTCGTAGTTCGCCGGAATGTCGAGCACGTACTGGCGCGTGGTGCCGTTGACGTTGATGGTGCGGTTACCGCTGGCGAGGGAGGTGGGAATGCCGCAGCCGGCGCTGCGCGTGCCGCCGGTGCTGCCGCCGCCACCGGAGCCGCCGCCGCCGCCGCCGGAGCCGCCGCTGCCGCCGCTGCCGCCGGAGCCGCCGGTGCCGCTGGTGCTGCTGGTGCTGCTGGTGCTGCTGGTGCTGCCGGTCCCCGAGCCCACGGGCGTGAGCCGGAATTGCTGATTGGTGCCGCCGTTCGACGCCCATTGGATCACGGCGGTGCCGTCCGCGGTGCCGCGGCCGTAGACGTCCAGGGACTTGCCGCTGTGGCGCGCGGTGATGCGCACGACGCCGCTGGCGACGTCCGTGAACGACCACTGCTGGTTTTGCCCCGTCCAGCAGGAGTATTGCTGGACGGCGGCGCCGTCGCCGGTGGAGGCGCCCGTGACGTCCATGCACCGGTTGCTGTTGACGTTGCGGATGCGATAGTAGCCGCCGCCCGCCGACTCCATGCGGAACTGTTGCCGCGTCGAGCCGTTGCAGCTGGCGATCTGGATGGCCGCTCCATCAGCGGTGCTGCCCCCAGCCACCTGCACGCATTTCCCGCTCTGGACGCCGACGATCGTGTAGACCGCGTTCGTATCGACCGTGATGGCGCCCTCGAGCGAGCCGTTCTCCTCGATCTCGGCGTCGTACGCCCCGTCGGGGCCGACGACGCACGACACGGCGAGGACGCCCGTCGCCGCCGCAATCAAGCCCTGCTTGGTTCCGAACCTCATCTTGTCCTCCTCGTCCTGTCAAGGATGTGAAACTGCCATCTTCTCACTGCTCGACGCTGCCCTCGCGTGGGTCGGGGTCGCTCGCCGCGTGCTCAAGGCTCCCGAGCGGGCCGCCGCGTCGGCCACTGCCGCTGCGGATGAACGTAGAGACGCGCGCAGGGTGGATCGGTTCGCTCTGCGCGCGCCAGGGTCGGTCGAACCGCCTTGCTCCGAGGAGCAAGGCGGTTCGAGAGCGAGCCACACTAGGGCAGGTTGGCAGAAGAGATCTGCCAGGTCCTGTCGGTGCAGAAGCGGCAGTTCGGGCCGACGAGCATGCCCTTGCCGGTGGCCGATTCGTCGCCCTTGAGCCACCAGTTGAGCCACGCCAGGTTGACCTGAGTGAACTCGCCGCCGTTCCGGGCCCACAGATCGCCCCCGTGATCCGCGCCGACCTTGGCGAACATCATGACCGGGATATCACCCAGGGCGGCGATGTTCTGGAAGTCTCTCGCGCCGTTCTGGTTCGCACCCAGGCTATCCGCCGTGCCGGTGACGATCAACACGGGTGTGTGGATCGAGTTGTAGAACGACTGATTCGCCGAGAAGGAGCCGCTGCTCGTGTGTCCCCAGGTCGTCATCCTGGGATCTGCAGCGGTCCCCGCCGCCATCAAGCCGCCGCAGGAGAAGCCGTTCGCGGCGACCTTCGTGGTCTCGATTTTCTGGTAGTAGGCGCTGCAAGGCTTCTCATTCTGGGCGATCACCCAGTCGACGTAGCCGCGCAGCACCTCGCCTCCGCTCCCGAGGTCGCGGTTGGGCTGCGTGTTTCCCGGTGTCCCGTCCGCCACCACGAAGTAGCCATGCGAGGCGATTTCGGCCATGGCCGCTTGATTCGCGAGGCCGTCTCGCGAGCATCCGCCCTGCCCCCAGACGAAGATCGGATACTTGGTGGCTCCGCTGAGATCCGCCGGACGGAAGATGGTGCCCTGGTTGATGCCCGGGTCTGCATTCGTCTCGACGATCACCTGATGAGGGCCGCTCCCCGACACGTTTCGACCAGCCGGTCGCGACGCGGTGCACGTGCCGCCGGTGCCACCCCCGCCGCCGGTGCCGCCCCCTGCGCCGGTGCCGCCGGTGCCGCCGGTGCCGCCGCTGCCGCCGCTGCCGCCGGCGCCGCCGCTGCCGCCGCTGCCGCTGGTGCTGCTGGTGCTGCTGGTGCTGCCGGTCCCCGAGCCCACGGGCGTGAGCCGGAATTGCTGATTGGTGCCGCCGTTCGACGCCCATTGAATCACGGCGGTGCCGTCCGCGGTGCCGCGGCCGTAGACGTCCAGGGACTTGCCGCTGTGGCGCGCGGTGATGCGCACGACGCCGCTGGCGACGTCCGTGAACGACCACTGCTGGTTTTGACCCGTCCAGCAGGAGTATTGCTGGACGGCGGCGCCGTCGCCGGTGGAGGCGCCCGTGACGTCCATGCACCGGTTGCTGTTGACGTTGCGGATGCGATAGTAGCCGCCGCCCGCCGATTCCATGCGGAACTGTTGCCGCGTCGAGCCGTTACAGCTGGCGATCTGCATGGCCGCTGCATCAGCGGTGCTGCCTCCAGCCACCTGCACGCATTTTCCACTCTGGACGCCGACGATCGTGTAGACCGCGTTCGTATCGACCGTGATGGCGCCCTCGAGCGAGCCGTTCTCCTCGATCTCGGCGTCGTACGCCCCCTCGGGGCCGACGACGCACGACACGGCGAGGACGCCCGCCGCCGCCGCAAGCAAGCTCTGCTTGGTTCCGAATCTCATCCCGTTCTCCTCGTCCTGTTAAGTAAGTGAAACTGGAATCTTCTCACTGCTCAGCGCTGCCCTTGCGTGGGTCGGGATCGATCGCCGCGTGCTCAAGGCTCCCGAGCGGGCCGCCGCGCTGGCCATTGCCGCGCAGAGTGGATAAGTTCATCTCGCGTGCGCCAGGCAACACGATGAGGGTATCTATTGTTCCGGGCTGGCAGGCCCGTCAAGCCGATTGTGCATCGCGAGCGGGCCTGATCCTCATAAAGGTGCGATAAGCTCAGATGCGGAGTCATGATGGCAACTCGACGCCGACATGGGGCCGAGTGCTCGACGGGCGCGAGCGCCAGGCGCGCGAATCTCGTGCGAATCTGGTCGAAGATCGCCTGCGACCAGCGGGCCGCGCCGGCCGCGCCGGCCGCGCTCGGCATGCGAGCGCGCTCGAAAAGCTGTAGTGAGATGGACGGCTGGCGTCGCCGTACGACACGACCAGATGTTGATGGTGCAGCCCCCCGGAGAGGCCTGCTGCTGGACGGGATACGCCGGGTCGATCCCGGGGTTCCCGCCGCTGCCGGCTGCACCGAGGTCCCACCACGGCTGGGATCGTTGGTGCAACCAGGATCGCCACTGGCCAGGACCGGGATCCCAGCCGCGAGCGACATGACCGATCGCTACTTCACGACCGTCTCCTGGATGCGCATGACGGCCCTTCCGGAGCAAAGCAAAAGCATGATGACCGCTCGGCAGTGTGAGCGTTCACATGCGGGATGTCAACGTCGATCGACCAGCCCGCCGCTCGGCGATCGAGGCACGCGCTGCTGTGAGCATTCACAAATTCACCCAGCCAGCGCGCTCGCTTGCTGAGCCCGGCACGCATCCAGCTCTCCCCTGCTTCCGCGCTCAGCGTGGGCCCCGGTCACTCGGCATAGGCATTGGCGGGACCATGCTGCACGAGGAGAGACTGCAAGAGGCGCAAGGGGACAGAGATGGAATTTTATTCTTCTCCTCCCCGCGCCCCTTGCGCCCTCGCGGTCCTCTTCTCCATGAATCGATGCTTTGCCGAATTTCGGCATGAGCGGCGCGCTAGCGCCCGCGGCGCACCACCCGCGCGATCTTGCGCGACAGCACGTCCGGCGCGACCGGGTAGCGGACCACGTCCGCGGCGCCCGCAGCGACGAGCGCGTTCATCCGGTCCGAGGAGAGCCCCGCCGCGCACACGACGGCCCGCACGCCGGGCGCCGCGCGGCCGAGCGCCTCCAGCAGCGCGCACGCCGCCTCCACGTCCGCGCCCGCGTCGATCACGGCCACCCCGAGCCCCGACTCGACGAGCGCGGCGGCGTCGGCCACCTCGGTGAGGTGGATCCGCTGCGCGTCGAGCCCGATCTCGCACGCCTCGCTGAGCCCCTGGCCCGCCGGCGCGAGCCGGATCAGCCCGACGGCGCGCTCCGGCACGGGCGCGAGCGCCGCCGTCTCGCCGAGCGGCCAGGGCGGCGCGCGCTCGCCCCGCTCCCCGAGCGGCACGCCCGCCTTGCGCTCGGGCAGCCGGCGCGCCTCCGCCTCCCGCGACATCGCCTCGTCGAGCCGCGCCCGCGCCGCGGCGGCGCTCTCCGGCCGCCGCTCCGGCAGCTTCGCCAGCAGGTCCAGCCGGAGCCGCTCCAGGAGCGGCGGGACCGGCGGCGCCCCGGGCGGTCGAGCCAGCGGCGGCGGGATCGAGAACATGTGCATCGCCATGAGCTCGATCGCCGGCAGACCGGTGAACGGCGGCGACCCCTGCAAGAGCACGGTGAGAATACAGCCGCACGCGTAGAGATCGGTGCTCGGGCCCACGGCGAGCGAGCGGCACTGCTCGGGGCTCATGTACTCCGGCGTGCCGGCGACCATGTCGTTCGAGGTGAGCGTCGGGCCGGCGTCGAGCGGGTCGTCGAGGTGCGCCAGGCCGAAGTCGACGACCTTGGCGACGCGCTGCCCGTCCTGCTCGGCCAAGAGCACGTTCTCCGGCTTGAGATCGCGGTGCACGATGCCGCACGCGTGCGCGGCGCCCACGCCGTCGAGGATGTCCCCGAAGATCTCCGCCACCTCCGCGAGGTCCATGACCTCGCGCGACGCCCGGAGCCGCGCGGCGAGCGACTGCCCCTTGAGCAGCTCCATCACGAGGTAGATCTGCCCGTCCTCGCCGTCCTCGTCGCCCCCGAGGTCGAGCACCTTGACCACGTTCCGGTGCACGAGGCGCGAGGCGGCGCGCGCCTCGCGGAAGAACCGCCGCCGGCTCTCCGGGAGCAGCGCGATGTGCGGGTGCATCGTCTTGACCGCGACCGGAACGCCGAGCAGGACGTGCTCCGCCTCGTAGACCTCCCCCATCCCGCCGGCGCCGAGCAGCCGCACGAGGTTGTACTTGCCGCCGAGGACCCGCCCGACGCCGGCCCGCTGCGGCGGGCCGGCCTCCGGCACGTCCGAGGGGAGCGTCTCCGCGTCGGCCATGCGGCCGGTGCGCTGGTGCGGGTCGGGCACGAGCTGGGTGCCCGGGGCGCGCGCGCCCTTCAGCACCGTGCGGCCGGGGTCCCCGTCCGGCGGCCGGCGCGCGTCCCCGTCCGGCGGCCGGCGCGTGTCCCCGTCCGGCGGCCGGCGCGCGTCCCCGTCCGGTGGCCGGCGCGTGTCCCCGTCCGGCGGCCGGCGCGCGCCGTCGCCGCCGCTCACGGCGGCGCCTCGCGGAAGCCCACCGCGATCTGCGCCGTGACCGGGCCCTCGCCCGCCTCGCGCCACGGGCTCACCCGCACCGACAGCGCCCCGAACAGCGCGCCGCCCGCCTCCGCGCCCGCCGACAGCCCGCCGAGCACGTCGTTCGCCCCGTCGTCCCGGTGGACGAGGTGCAGATCCAGCGCGCCGTGCAGCCGGAGCCACGGCGCAGCGTCGGCCGCCGCGCCCGCCAGCAGGAAGCCCTGCGACGGCGGCGCGGCCGGCGCGCCGCCGCCCTCGCCGCCCGCCGCGCCGCCCTCGCCGCCCGCAGCGCCCTCCCCGCCGCCCCCCGCGCGGATGCGGAGGCCCGCGTCGACCACCCACGTGAGCCGGCCCGCCGCGCCGCCGAGCGCGACCCCGGGCTCGATGCGGACCGGCGGGCCCCCGTCGGCCAGGGGCACGCCCAGGCGGAGCGTGGGGCCGAGCTCGAGCGCCGAGCGGTCGAGGCGCACGGCCCGGAAGCGCGCGCCGAGCCAGCCGGCGCTGCCCACCCCCTCGCCGTCGCCGGCGGGGTTCGAGCGCAGCGCGGCGTCGAGCCCCAGCGGCCCGATGGCGCCGCTCGCGCGCACCTGCCCCGCCGCGACCCAGCCGCCCCCGGCGCGCACCGCGGCCGCGCCCACGGCCACCACGGCGGGCGGCGTGGGCCCGAGCCAGAGCGCGTCCGCCGCCGCGGTCACCGGCAGGAGCGGGAGGTACGCGCCCAGCACGGGCGCGGCCGGCGGCGCCGGGACCGCGGCGCGCGCCGGCCCCGGCTCGGCCGGCAGCTCGACGTCGCTCGTGCCCAGCACGCCGCCGCGGCCGTCCGCGACGTCGAGCCGGACGCGCAGCGGCGCGCCGGGGCGCGTCGCCTCCGGGGGCAGCGGGATCCGCGCGGTCAGCGCGCCGCCCCGCTCGTCGCCGGTCAGCGCGGCGGAGCGCGCCCCGCCCGGCAGGTGGGCGACGATCCGCGGCGCCACCCGCCGCGCGACGTCGACCCCCGCGACCCCGTCGAGCGCCACCCGGGCCTCGAGCGCCGGCCCGCCCGCGGTCGCCACGCGCGCCGCCTGGATCGACGCGCCCACCGCCGTGTACCGGACCGGGAGCGACGTCACCGCGTCGGGCCGACGCTCCGCCTCGGCGCTGCCCCGCTCGCGCAGCCGCAGCTCGCGCGGGGCGCGCTGGAGGAGGTCGATGCGCTCGGGGACGGGGCCGAACGGCCCGTCGTCGAGCGAGAGCTCGAGCGCGGGCGACGGCGTGAGCTCGACGATCCCGTACGGGTTCGCGGTGATCTCCCGCGCCGCCGGGGCGACGCCCCCGGAGACGCGCGCGGCGACGAGGTGGAACCGGCGCACCGCGCCGACGCCCAGGTACTCTTCCCGATCGATGACCCGGACCCGGAGGAAATAGGCGCCGGCCGGCATCTTCTCCGCGCGGAAGGACACGACGTCCGGCTTCACCTCCTCGCGGACGACGAGGTCGTTGAGCTCCGGGTCGCGCGCGACCTCGACGCGGTAGCCGGCCGCCCCGGGCGCCGGCTTCCACGACGCCGACAGGACGCCGAGCCCCGCCGGGGCGAGCGCGATCGGCGCGACGTCCGCGGTCGTCCACTCGGGCGGCGGCGGCAGCGGCCGCGGGCGCGCGGGCGGCGCCCTGTCCGAGAAGCGGGTGCCATGGTCCTTCGGGACCACGACGGAGACGCCGCCCGAGCTGACCCCCGTCTTGCCGTCGAACACCGCGACCGTCGTCCGCTCCCCGCGCCGCTGCACCACGGTGTCCCGCGACGACGCGCTCACCCGGCCGCCCCCGCCCGTGGCGACCTCGACCGACTGGCCGCGCAGCGCGGCGAGCGCGGCTTTCACCTCGCCGTCCGCGAGCTCCACGGCCGCGGGCGGCGTCTTCGATACCCGCGTTCGGCTCGCCGTACCGTAGATGACGACGAGCGTATTGGGCGCGAGCAGCACCCGAGTCCGATCCACAAACTCGATGTCTGCCCGCCCCTCATCGAGCGTGTTGACGCTCGAGTTCGCGACGAGGGGCATCCCCGGCGCCGCGGGCGCCCAGCCGCCGCCCGCGGCCCGCGCGCGCACGTCCGGGTGCATCGCCCGGATCTTCGCGTCGGGGATGGACGTCACCTCGGCGGGGAGCACCAGCGTGAGGCCCTCCGCGAGCGCCGTGCCCGGGCCGCACGCGACGCGGTTATATCGCTGGATCAACCCAACATGCCTGGACGAGCCGTAGAGGACCTCTGCGATGTGGTCGCACGTCTCTCCGCGCTGCACGCCCCATTGGATGACCGCCTCTGGATATCCCGGCGTCGGCTCTTTGGCGCTCGACGCGCCGACGTAACCAACGTGGCTGGCACAACCGAGGAGCACCGCGATAGCGACGGACTGGCCACTTGACGATGCCACGCCCGGCGCACGCTACCGGATCGAGATCGGCGTTGCAAGAGACCAGGCAATGGGATACGAGCAGACCGATGGCGTTTTGGTCGGCGCGCGCCATCGCGCCCCTCCTGGCCTCCCCGCTGCTCGTCGCGGCCGCCTCGGCTTCCATGCCGGCCGCGGCGCAGGAGGCCACCGCGCTCGACAGGCTCGCTCCCGCGCCCGCGGGCGACGGGCTAACCACTGTCCCTTCTGCCGGCGTATCGGGCGAGCTCCGGCCGGCGGTCGGACTGCTGTTTTCCTATTCTCATCAACCGCTCAGCCTGCGCGGGACGGCGCCCGCCGGCGCGGTCGCGTGGGTGGACCGGCAGGCGATCCTCCATGCGCTCGCGAGCGTGGAGCTCTTCGGGCGGGTCAAGCTCGACCTCGACGCCCCGTTCGTGCTGGATCAGGGCGGCGCGTCCGGCGCGCTGGGGGACGTCCGCGTCACGGCGCCCGGCGGCGGCGCCGCGCTCGCCGATCTCCAGGTGGGCGGCCGGGTGGCGCTCCTGCCGCAGGAGGGGCTCTGGCCGGCGGCGGCGCTCGGGCTCTCGGTCTGGCTGCCGACCGGCGACGCGGCCTTCGCCGGCGCGGGCGCCGCGCGCTACGCGCCGCGGGTGATCGTGGGGGCGGAGCACCCGGGCTTCCGCTGGTCGGCCGCGGCGGGGGGCCGGTTCCAGCCGGCCTCGGCGGACAGCCTGACCGGGAGCGAGGTGTTCTTCGCCGCGGGCGCCGGCGTCCGCAAGGGCCCGCTGCAGCTCGGGTCGGAGCTCTCCGTGTGGGCGGCCGCCGGCGAGGCGTCGGCGCTCCGGGTGCCGGGCCGCGCGGGGGCGGAGCTCCTGCTCACCGCGCGCTGGTCGCTCGGCCCGCTCACGCTGGACGCGGGCGCCGGCCCCGGCTTCGGGCGGCTGCCCGGCACGCCCAAGGCGCGCTTCTTCGCGGCGATCGGCGTCGCCGCGGACGCCCTGCCGGCGCCGTCCTCGGCCGCGCCTCGGGCCCCCGCGGGCGCGCCTGCGGCCGCGGACGGCGGCCGCGGCGCCGCGCGCGCGCCGGCTCCGGCCGCCGATCTCGACGGGGACTCGGTCCCCGACGCGGAGGACGCGTGCCCCCGGGTCATCGGCGAGGCGCGCCCGCCGGCCGCGGCGGGGGCTCGGCAGGCGTTCCGGCGCGGCTGCCCGGCGGATCGGGACGACGACGGGATCTACGACGTCGACGATCGCTGCCCGGACGAGCCGGGGGTGAGCAGCGCCGCGGCCGACGGCGCGCCCGGGGGCGCGGGGGCCCGGCCGACGTCGAGGCACGGCTGCCCTGCGGACACGGACGGCGACGGCATCCCCAACGCGGCGGACGCCTGCCCCTACGAGCGCGGCAAGCCGAGCGAGGACCGCGCGACGCACGGCTGTCCGTTCGCGGTGCGCATCGAGGGCTCGCAGATCGTCATCCTGCAGCAGGTCCAGTTCCCGACCGGCAGGGCCGAGATCGAGCCGGAGAGCTTCGAGCTGCTCGCCGAGGTCGCGGCGGTCCTCGAGGAGCACCCCGAGATCGCGCGGGTCGCGGTCGACGGCCACACGGACAACCAGGGCACCGACCAGGGGAACCTGCGGCTCTCGCAGCGCCGCGCGCTCGCCGTGGTCGCGTGGCTGACCGCGCACGGCATCGACGCCCGCCGCCTCGAGGCGCGCGGCTTCGGCGCGCGCCGGCCCCTCGCCGACAACCGCACCCCCGACGGCCGGGCCAGGAACCGCCGGGTGGAGTTCCAGATCCGCAAGCGCACGGACGAGGGCGCGGCCGGCTGGAAGGACGGCCCCCTTGAGTGATCCGGCGCGCGCCGGGGGCGCCGCGTGAGGGCGCTCTCGCTCAAGGCGAAGGCGATCGCGCTGTTCGCGGGGATCGCGCTCGTCCCCGTGGCCGTCGCCGTCACGCTCCTCGCCGACGTGAACCGGCGCGCCGTGCGGACGTCCGAGGAGGCCTTGCAGGCGGCGATCCTCTCCGAGGTGGCCTCGGTCTCGATCCAGCTCGTCCGGGACGTCGAGAGCGACGTCGTCGCGGCGGCGGCCATCTTCGGTCATGCCGCGGGCGGCGCGATCCGGGACGAGGATGCGGTCGCGTCGGTGCGCGCCCTCGTCGCGACGCGCGCGCTTGTCGACGCGGTGCGGCTCGAGGTGCCCGACGCGGGGATCGGCACCGTGATCCGCAAGGCCTCGTCCGGCGCGGACGTCCCCGCGGCGCCAGCCGCGCTGCGCCGGCTCGCGGACGAGCGCGGGGTCGGCTTCGGCGTGGTCGGTCCGGCGCGGGGCCTCCTCGTGGCCCGCGTGCGGTCCTCCGGCGGGGCGGGCGCCGCCGGCGCGGCCGATGCGCCCGCCGGCGCGGCCGACGCGCCCGCCGGCGCGGCCGATGCGCCCGCCGGCGCGGCGCCGCCTTCCCCGGCCGGCCCTGCCGGCTACGTGGTCGCGGAGGTGGCGCTCGACGCGCTCGGGCGCGATCTCGCGGCGATCGCCGCGCGCCGCTTCGGCGGCCGCGAGGTGCGCTTGCTCATCGCGGGCCACGATCGCCGGGCGATCGCGGCGTTCGGCGTGCCGGGCGCGGCGCCGGGCGCCGACGTCTCGGCCTTGCCGCTCTGGGGCAAGCTCCCGCCGGGCGCGGTGTGGACCGACAAGATCAGCGTGCTCGGCCCGCACGACGAGGGCGGCCAGCGGATGATCGGCGCCATCGAGACGCTCCCCGACCTCGGCTGGGCGGTCGCGATCTGGCGCCCGGAGCCGGTGGCCTTCGCCGCGCTCGACGAGATGCGGCGCCGCGGCCTCGGGGTCGCCGCGGGCGCGCTCGCCCTCGCGCTCGTCCTCGCGGTCTTCACCGCCCGCCACGTGACGCGCCCGGTCCTCCACCTCGTCGCGCAAGCGCGGCTCATCGGCGCCCGGCGCTGGCGCGAGATCGCGCTCGGCGACGGGCTCCGCGGGCGGCGCGACGAGATCGGCGAGCTCGCCGCCTCGCTCGGCCGCATGGCCGCGGATCTCGAGCAGGGCGAGGCCGAGATCGCGCGGGAGGCGAAGCTCCGCGGCGATCTCGGCCGGTTCATGGACAAGGCCGTCGTCGACGCGATCGTGCGGGGCGAGCACCCGCTCGCGCTCGGCGGCAAGCGGGCGGCGGTGTCGGTGCTCTTCGCCGACGTTGTCGGCTTCACGCCGCTCGCCGAGTCGCGCGACGCCGAGCGCATGGTCGCCCTCCTCAACGAGCTCTTCTCGATGCTCACCGAGATCGTGTTCCGGCACGGGGGCACGGTCGACAAGTTCATCGGCGACTGCGTCATGGCCGTCTGGGGCGCCCCGCTCGCGCAGGCGGATCACGCGCGGCGCGCGCTCGCGGCCGCGGAGGACATGATGCGCTTCCTCGAGACGGCGAACGAGGAGTGGCGCGAGCGATACGACGTCGAGGTCCGCCTCGGCATCGGCGTGAACTCCGGAGAGGCGATCGTGGGCAACGTCGGCTCCGACAAGCGGATGGAGTACACGGTGATCGGCGACGTGGTGAACGTCGCCTCGCGGCTCGAGGCGATCGCGGCGCCGAACCAGGTGCTGGTCTCGGAGGCCACCCGGTCCCTCGCCGGCGACGCCTTCCCCCTGCGCGCGCTGGGCGAGCGCAACCTCACCGGGCGCAAGACGACCACGGCCGTCTACGCGCTCGACCCGGACTGACGCTCGCCCGGCGCGCCCGCGGGGCGCTCAGCCGTGCACCGCGTTGATGATGCCGTCGAAGAACTCGGCGCAGCCGATGGCGTCGAGCATCCGGCTCCAGCCGATGTCGTCGAACGGCTGCGGCAGGCCGTGGTTGGTCAAGAGGACGCCGATGATCTTGAGATCCGGATCGACCCACACGAACGTCCCGGCGCCGCCCGCCTTGCCGTACGCGCGCGGCGACAGGCGCATGCCGCCGTTCGAGAAGCGCCTCGTCCAGAGCTCCCAGCCGAGGCCCTTCGGGGTGAAGAGCAGGTTGTTGATGGGCGAGGTGTCGGTCGCCGCCGCCGTCACCTGGGGCGTGTTGTTCTTCTTCATCTTTCGCACGAGGTCGGGCCGCAGGACCTCGGCGCCGCCGTAGGCGCCCCCGTTCATGATCATCTGGCAGAACACCGCGATGTCCATCGCCGTGGAGAAGACGCCGTCACACCCGGTGACGCCGCCCAGCGCGAAGTCCTGCTCGTCCTGCACCTCGCCGCGGACGACGTAGCCCCGGAGGGGCGAGTACCCCGTGGCCGCGATGCGCTCGAGCAGCTCCGGGGGTGGGCAATACATCGTGTCGTTCATGCCGAGAGGCTCCCAGATCCGGGCGCGCGCGACGGCGTCCAGATCGTCCCCCGCGGCGGCCTCGATCATGCGCCCGAGGAGGCGGTACGTGAGATCGCTGTAGAGCACGGACGTGCCCGTCGCGTACTCGAGCGGCGTCTCGGCCATGATGCGCCACGCGGTCTCGTCGTCCGGCTCGTCCAGGCACTGGTTGTCCATCGGCAGGCCGGCCGAGTAACGGAGCATGTCGTAGACGGAGATGCCCCCCTTTCCGTTGGCGGCGAACTCCGGCAGGTAGCTGGCCACCGGATCGCTCAGCTCGATCACCCCCTCCTGCACGAGCGCGAGCGCCGAGGCGGCCGTCGAGAGCACCTTGGTCATCGATTGCAGGTCGAAGATCGTGTCGAGCGTCACCGGCTCGTCCGCGCCGGCGACCTTGCTCCCGAAGGCCCGGTGCCCCACGACGACCCCGTTCCGCGCGACCAGCGCGGTGGCGCCGGGGAACAGGCCCTCGCTCACCCGGCGTTGAATCCGTGCGAACACGTCCTCGAGCCGTTCGGAGCTCATGCTCACGTCCTCGGGCTGCCCCGGGGTGAGCGTGGTGCAGGTGGCGCCTCTCCACGGGTCCGAGCCGAGCGCGGGCGCCGCGGCGGCGACCGCGGCGAGCTGGGTCATCCCTTGCAAGAAGTGCCTGCGGTTGAACGCTCGTCGTTGATCGATCATGGCTCTTCCCAACCTTGCTTTCATAAGGAACGAATGGTTCCACGGTGTCGCCTCGGCGGCGCCGGGCGCATTCAACGTGGGCGTCTGTCGCGAGGAGTCGCAATTTACACGCCAGCGTTGCCTGTTTTCTTCCCCTCCTGCTGCATCGCCGACGAGATCGACTATCTCGCTGCCTTTTCAGCCGAGCGGCTGGGCGCGTCTCTGCCATTTGGGTTGGCACGGCGGCAATCGAAGCGCAATCGATTGCGGGATGACGCAAGCCGATGTGCGCTCCCCGCGACATCCAGGACGCCCCTGGAGGAGCGTGGACGAATGGACAGCACGTTTTCGACCGCGCTTCGAGGCGACGGCGGACACCGCGTTCGGGCGTCGCTCCACGGGCGCGCATCGCCTCCGGGCGGCGCGCCCGAGCGGCTCGATCGACGCGGACGTCGCCTCTCGAGGTGCGCGCCACGACGTCAGGCGGCCAGCGCGAGAGGAGACCTCCACGCGAGCTGGGTCGAGGGCGGCCCCGCGATCTGCCCGCTACCGCATCTGCCGCCCATTCGCCGATTCCGATCTGTCTTTTGCCAGCCAGCCCTCGTCGTCGAGTGGATGGTTTAGAGAGCAGCATTACGGATTCGGCGCGATGGCAGGATACCGACGGAGCTTCCCTGTCGCGACGCCGCCGCGCGCCGCGATACCCTCTGTCCTTTCCCATCTCGGGACGGGCGGGTGACCCGCCCTCACCGAGCGCGCGGCTCCCCGGCCCGCCGGTGCGCCAGGATCGAGCCGCGCCAGCGACGCCGGTGCTCCGCGGTCGCGTCTGCATGCTCCGGCGTGCACCTGCGGGTCTCCGCATGCACCTGCGGGCCAGGGCATGCACCTGCGGGCCAGGGCATGCACCTGCGGGCCAGGGCATGCACCTGCGGGCCCCGGCATGCACCTGCGGGCACTGGCATGCACCTGCGGGCACTGGCATGCACCTGCGGGCCGCAGCATGCGGCACCCGCGGAGACACGACCGCAGAGGAGGGTCCGGCTACCGCTCACGGCGGATCTCGAGACGACCGCTCAGGCCGCCCATCGCGCGGCTACCGCCTGATTTCTCGGTGAAAGCTGGTCGCGCCGCACGACGCGCGGCCCAGGCGTCGTCAGCCCGGATGAGCTCGCCAGCAGATGACGGGACGGGGAGGAGGCGGTATAAAACTGACCACCCCCGCGGCCGGACAGCATCGACGCACCGCCCCATCCCTTGCGCGGGCAAACCTAAATCGATATCATATGCGCTCGAGATAGACAACGGCAGAAGAGCACTACGACAGAGAGCCCACGCGGCCCCACGTAGCCTGTCGTGTCTTGTCTCATTGTCACAGCCCCAGTGAGGCACCTTTGTCGCCGGGACGACAGAGCCACTGAACTCTTTCATGATTCTGCTGTCCCGACACCGACTCTGACGTTGGCATCAACCGTGAATATGCTCCAACGCGAGGGCCGAACGGCTCTGCAAGTGGGGCGCATGAGCTCCGGGACGGCATGAGCGAACATTGATTTCGCAGCGCGCAGGGCTGTTCGCAGCAGCGCGCCGCGCGGGAGGGCTTCGTTATAGAAGCCCGCTCGGTACAACATGGCTGCATCGAGACCGGCGCGAGAGCGCCGGCGGGCGACCACAGGTCGAGATCGATCCATGCGGATGAGCACCCGACGGACGGGGCCACCCGAGCGCGCGATCGATCCATGGAACTCGTGACTGGCTCATGACGAAGCGGTGTTCTGCGTTCGTTGAACGTTAAACCAAACAAACGAAACAAACAAACCTGTTTCCACGAGGATAAACGAACATGAAGTCGATCAAGTCTCGCGTGCTCTCTGGTGTTGGCGCTGCTCTCGTTGCCCTCAGCCTGTCGACCACCGCGCTGGCGTCGTGGGATACGCCGGTCGCCAGCGACGCGCCGAACTACACCAATGTGGCCGCCGGGCTCGTGTCCGTCGCCGCCCAGCTCACCGATGTCCTGGATCTGAACGATGAGGTCATCAACGCCGAGCACATCAAGATCGTGTACCTCGACGACGTCCTCAACGACGCCGACATCGACATCCTCAACCACACGCTGAACAACCTCGTCCTGAACCTCCAGATCCTCAACCTGCAGAACGTGCTGAAGGACGTCGACGTCCTCAACGGGATCAAGATCGGCGACGTCCTCAGCAACAACGACGTCGATGTCAGCGATGTCGTCGGCGTCAAGGTCTTCGACGTCAACGGCATCAAGAAGCTGCTCGTGTTCGTCAAGTAGCTCTGACCGCGCGAACGCGGGCGGAGAGAGAACGAAGCCCGGGAGGTCGGCCGCCTCCCGGGCTTGGCTCGCTCAAAATGACCGACTACCCGGTCATCTTGACCGGCTGCGCGGCGCTCCGTCCCGCGCGACGGTCGCAAAATCCGGCGATCGCGGCCTGGCCTCCGGGGTGCTCTCGGGTGCCCCCGTGGTCCGCTCGCCCGCGCCGCCCTCGGTCCCCGAGCGCGCTGCCCGGCCGAGGGGCCCGGGAGGCAACCGCGATGCATCATCGGATGGACGTGCTCTCACCCGCGTTTCGCGCCGACCCGTATCCCTGGTACGCCGAGCTGCGCCGCGCGGCGCCGGTCTGCCAGGTCGAGCCCGGCGGAATGTGGGCCGTGAGCCGGTACGAGGACGTGCTCTTCGTCCTCAGGAACCCGGAGCTCTTCTCGTCGCACGGCTTCAAGGCGGCGTGGCAGCCGCCCTGGGTGGGGTACAACCCGCTCGCCAACTCGATGCTCGCCCTGGATCCGCCGGCGCACACGCGCCTCCGCGGGCTCATCCACCGGGCGTTCGGGGCGCGCACCGTGGCCCGCCTCGCGCCGCGCGTCCGCGCCGTCGCCGAGGAGCTCGCGAGCGGCCTCGCGGGAGAGCTCGACGTCATCGACGCGCTCGCGATGCCGCTCCCGGCCTTCGTCATCGGCGAGGTGCTCGGGCTCGACCACGGGCTCCGCCGGCACTTCAAGCGCTGGGCCGACGACATCCTCTCGGTCACGCCCGGCCCGGAGCCCCCCGCGCACGCCGAGCGCGTCCGGACGACGATCGCCGAGCTGACGGGGTACCTGAGCGACGTCGTCGCGGCGCGCCGCCGCGCCCCGGCGGACGACACCGTGAGCGACCTGATCCGCGCCGAGGCCGACGGACAGGCGCTGACGGACACCGAGATCGTCGACTTCCTCGTCTTGCTCCTGCTCGGTGGGCTGGAGACGACAACCCACCTGCTCGGCAACGCGCTCCTCTTCCTCGCCGATCATCCGGAGATGCTGCGGCGCCTGCGCGACGCGCCCGACCTCGTGCCGCTCTTCCTCGAAGAGGTGCTCCGGTATGACGGTCCGAGCCAGTCCGTGCCCCGCCTGACGACCCGGGAGGTGGCGCTCGCCGGGGCGACGCTGCCGCCCGGGGCGCTCGTGCTCGCGCTCGTCGCATCGGCCAACCGCGACGAGCGGCAGTACCCCGAGCCGGATCGGTTCGACCTGCACCGCGGCTCTCACGGAGGGCTCCAGTTCGGGCACGGCATCCACTTCTGCATCGGCGCGGCGCTGGCCCGCATGGAGGCCCGCGCGGCGCTGGAAGCGCTGGTCGCGCGCTTCGCCCGGATCGAGCGCTGCCCCGGGGAGATCGTCTACAACCGCACCCTCACCGTGCGCGGCCCGGTCGCCTTGCCGCTGCGGTTCGTCGCCGGGCCGGCGTGAGGCGCGGCAAGTTGACCAGACCAACGCGCCGGGAGGCGCAGGGCGCGTCACCCGCTCTCTCCGGCCGCGGCAAAAGGGCCCTGCCGCGCCTGCCATCTTGACAGAGGTCGCGCTCGCGCTATCCTCGCCACACCGGTCCGGAACAGGATCCGTCATTCCACCGACCGTCGAGTCATGACGGGCCGCGCAAGCGCCAGGCGACGATAGACGCAGAGACGTCCCCGTGCCGCACAGGCCGGGGATGACGAGGTCGCGCCATGCGAAAGGCGGAAATCGACGCCCTGGTGCGCGCGCATCGGGGCCGTGCCCGTCCCGTCGCCTTCTTTCATGTGCTCCGCCAGCCGGTGCTCGAGCCGGACGATCATGCCTTCTTGTCCGAGCACATCGAGGAGCTCGGGACATCCGATCTCCTGCGCTGGAGGGCGCGGTGCGAGAGCGGCTTCAGCGGGCCAGTGATTCAGCAGCTCGCCCGGCTCGCGATCCGGGATCCGGCGCACTTCCAGCACGAGGTGCTGGGCGTGCCGCGGCTCACGCTCGCTGAGGAGGAGTGGATCGAGCTCTCGGATCTCGTGCGCGGCAAGGTCCCGGCGGCGATCTACGAGCGCGTGCTCGCGCGCTGCCGGCGCGAGCCCGTCCAGTGGCCCTCGGAGTTCGTCCTCTCGCCGAAGGTCCGCAGTGAGCCGCTCCTCGACGGCGACGAGCTCGACGGCCTCGCCGAGCGCCCCGCGCTGCGCGATCTGCCGGTCGCGAAGATCCTCGCGGCGCGGCGGGCGGGGTTGCTGTCGCTCGACGACGGCCCGCTGGCCGCGCTCGCGATGGAGCGCGCGCGCGGGTCGGACGAGGACTGGAGCGCCCATATCCGCCGTTTTCCTGCCGTGCTCCGGGACGCGATCCTCGAGAAGGCGCGGCGGACGCCGCGGGGGTCGGAGCGGGCGAACCTGCTCGTCTGGCTGGAGGCGCACGGCGTGGCGCGGGCCGCGCTGCTCGACATCGCGCTCGGGTCGATCCGGGCGGGGGGCGACGCGTATGCCGTGCTCCCCTGGCTCGCGCGCCAGCTGACGACGCGGGCCGCCTGGGACAAGCACGGTCTGGAGACGCTCTCTGCGCTGATGTCGCGGCGCGCCTTCTCGGAGATAGGCGAGCTCGTGACGCTCGCGTGGAGCGAGGCCGGCCAGGGCGGCAAGGAGGTCTCGCGCGGCTTCCTGGAGGCGATCCAGGTCGCCTTCGCGCTGGTCCTGCTCGGGATGGCGCGCGAGGCGCTCGCGGCGGGCCACCAGGAAGGCGCGACGGCGGCGCTGTCGGCGCTCGCGTGCCTCGACCCGCCGTCGCGGGTGAGCCGCGCGGTCCACGAGCTCCGGCGGGTCCCGGGCGCGAGCGAGGACGTCGCGGAGCTCATCGCGGTGAACGAGCGGCTCGTGAAGCACAGCGACGCGCGCGACGCCTCCCTCGAGGGGTTCGTGGCCGCGCTCCACGCGATCGCCGACGCGTCCTGCTGAGCGCCGCCGGCGCGGCGCCGCTCGCCGCCGCGGCGGCGACACAGCGGCTCGCAGCGGGCGGCGCGCGACGTAGCGCGCGACGCGGGCGCCGGCGGCGCGTGACGTAGCGCGCGCCGCGCTCGACGCGGGGATTCGATGGGGGAGCGCCGTCGCCCTCCCTTCGAGGGCGGGGGCCGACTGCCTTCCTTCCATCGCGAGGGCCGGCGGTCGCCTCCTCTTCCCACGCGGTGGTCGGCCGCTGCCTTCGCTTCCCATGCGATCGCGGCCGATCGCCTTCGCTTCCAATGCGGGGACCGGCCTTGCCTCCCCTCGAACGTCGACTCTGTGAGGAGCACGCCGATGTCGTTCATCAACTATGCGACCCGGGAGATCTACTGCAAGATCGTCTATTACGGGCCCGGGCTCTGCGGGAAGACGACGAACCTTCAGTACGTGTACGATCGGACGGTGCCGAGCGCCAAGGGGCGGCTCATCTCGTTGAAGACGGAGAGCGATCGCACGCTGTTCTTCGATTTTCTGCCGCTCGATCTCGGGGGCCTGTCGGGCTTCCGGACGCGCCTCCAGCTCTACACCGTGCCGGGCCAGATCTTCTATCGAGCGAGCCGGAAGCTGATCCTGAAGGGGATGGATGGCGTCGTGTTCGTGGCGGACTCGCAGCGCGCCCGGCTCGACGCGAACCTGGAGTCGATGGCCGATCTCTGGGACAACCTCGCCGAGGAGGGCCGCTCGCCCGGGCGGCTGCCGCTCGTGATCCAGTACAACAAGCGGGATCTCGACGGGATCGCCGACGTCGCGGAGCTCCGCGCGCTCCTCAACCCGGGCGGAGCGCCCGATTTCGAGGCCGCGGCGGCGAGCGGCCGCGGCGTGTTCGACACCCTGCGGGCGATCGCGAAGCTCGCCCTCAAGGAGATGGATCGCGGGCGCCGCTGAGGCCTTTTGCGCGCAGATGGGCTCGTGCACGAGGGCACGGCGCCGTATCCTCGCGTTGCGTCGAGGCCGCCGCCTGCGCCTCGACCTCCTCGTCGTCCCCCCTTTCCCAGCAACCCCTCGTCGTGGAGGCGAGCCATGCCTGACGACCGTCTCACCGCCGCCGAGCTCCGCGAGATCTGGGCGGTCCTGTCCCCCGCGGAGCGCGTCGAGAGCTTCGAGCACGTCGACCGGAGCGAGGTCCACAGCTTCTTCCTGAGCCTGTCCGGGCAGGAGCAGGCGGCCATCCTGCTCGCGATGAAGAGCGGTGAGCGGCAGCTCTGGATGCGGCTCCTCGCGCCCGACGACGCGGCGGACGTGATCCAGCTCGTTCCGCCGCAAGACCGCGACTCGTTCCTCGAGATGCTCGACGAGCCGACGCGGCGTGAGGTGACGGCGCTCATGGCGTACGCCGAGGACGCGGCCGGCGGCCTGATGAGCCCGCGGTTCGCGCGCCTGCGGCCCGACATGAAGGTCGGCGAGGCCATCCGGTACCTGCAGCGGCAGGCCCAGGAGAAGCTCGAGACGATCTATTACGCGTACGTGCTCGACCAGGAGCAGCGGCTGCAGGGCGTGGTGTCCTTCAGGGACCTCTTCGTCGCGCCGGGTGACAAGCTGGTGTCCGAGGTCATGCGCCGGGACGTCATCTCGGTGCCCGACACGCTAGACCAGGAGGCGGTCGCGCGCGTCATCGCGCACCACGATCTCAACGCGCTCCCGGTCGTCGACGCCGAGGGCCGGATGAAGGGCATCGTGACGGTCGACGACATCGTCGACGTCGTGCAGCAGGCGGCCACCGAGGACATCCAGAAGCTCGGCGGCATGGAGGCGCTCGACACGCCGTACATGCAGACCAGCATGCTGGCCATGGTGAAGAAGCGCGGCGGCTGGCTCTCGGCGCTCTTCCTCGGCGAGATGCTCACCGCGAGCGCCATGGGGCATTACGAGGAGGAGATCGCGAGGGCGGTCGTGCTCGCGCTCTTCGTCCCGCTCATCATCTCGAGCGGCGGCAACTCCGGATCCCAGGCGACGACGTTGATCATCCGCGCAATGGCGCTCGGCGAGGTCACGATCAAGGACTGGTGGCGCATCGTCCGACGCGAGCTCACCGCCGGGCTGTCGCTCGGCGTCATCCTCGCCACGATCGGTCTGGTCCGCATCCTCGTGTGGCAGGCCATCTTCCACACCTACGGGGAGCACTACCGCGAGGTGGCCGCCACCGTCGCCATCAGCCTGATCGGCATCGTCACCTGGGGAACGCTCGCGGGCTCGATGCTGCCCTTCGCGATCCGCCGGCTCGGCTTCGACCCGGCCAGCGCCTCCGCGCCGTTCGTCGCGACCCTCGTCGACGTCTCGGGGCTCGTCATCTACTTCAACGTCGCGCAGATCGTCCTCCAGGGCACCCTGCTGTGATGCTCGGCCCCCGGCGCGGCCCGCGCGCTCGAAGATCGTGACGGTGAACCTCGTGCCGAACGACTCGGACGCGTGCTACGACGCGTGCCTGGACGACGGCGAGCTCCCGCTGAGCCAGCGCGCGCAGGCCTGCACCGCCGAGCGCCTCTAGCCGCGCCGGCCCCCACGACCACTGCACATCTGTCCACATGCTGTGGACTTTCTGTGGACAATCGAGCCCGGCACGCCGCCGCGGCGCGTGAGCTGCGAGGCGCGGGTTCCTCGGAGGAGCCACGGATCCGGACCCGTGCCCCGGCCGGCAGCGACAAGGATTCTCACGGAGGAGCTCGCTCGGCGGCCCGCGCAAGGGTCGCGGGGGATGTCGAGAGACCACCGACAAGGTCGGGTTTCACGGCCCTCCGCCATCGGGCGTCAGCGGGAGCCAGAGGCGTTCTCGTGCGCCGCGAAAACTCCGATTTGTCGAAAGCGCACGTTTTTTTGAGGCTCTGGTGATTGAGTCCGAGCTGCCGGAGCAACATGGAGGTCGTTCCTTGATCCTCGCTCTCCGGGGCCTCCGGTCGAATGATCCGCCGGCCCCGGAGAGCGAGGACCTTTCGCGGATCGCCTCGTGCGCCGCGCGTTATGAAAGGATTTTTCCATGCGAGCTTGCTTATCCGCAGCAACGGCCACTGCCCTCGTGCTCCTCGGGGCGTGTGTCATGGATGACGCGTACGGGCCTGAAGGAGGGCTCGAGCAACAAGAGGCCTTGGATCAGCCGCTGACGGGCGACGGGCTGACCGCGACGCTGACGTACGCGTCGGACTGGGGGAACGGGTACTGCGCCGACGTCGCGATCCAGAACACGGGAACGGCGGCGACGACGACCTGGCGGATCGCCATCGACATGAACGGCTCCGCCCTGGCGAACTCCTGGAACGCCGACGCGCGCGAGAGCGGATCGCAGCTCGTCGCGACGCCGAAAAGCCACAACGCGAGCCTGGCCCCCGGTGCATCGACGAGCTTCGGCTTCTGCGCCACGGCGAGCGGTTCCACGCAGCGCCCGGCGCTCGCGAGCGTGACGGCAGGCGGGTCGGGCAGCAGCGCCAGCAGCAGCAGCGCCAGCAGCAGCAGCAGCGCCAGCAGCAGCAGCAGCGCCAGCAGCAGCAGCGCCAGCAGTGGCGCAGGCGGCAGCGGCGGCTCCGGCGGCAGCGGCGGCTCCGGCGGCAGCGGCGGCTCCGCGCCGAGCGGCCACTATCAGATGGAGGACCTCGATCGCGGCGTGGTCGCCGTCAAGGTTTCCAACGGCGTTTACGTCGGGTGGAGGATGTTCGGTTACGAATACGACCCGGCGAGCCCAAACGCCATCTCGTACGACGTTTACCGGAACGGCACGCGCATCGCGAACGTCACCAACAGCACCAATTACCTCGACACCGCCGGCACCACCTCGTCGACGTACTCCATCCGGGCCGTCGTCGGCGGCGCCGCTCAGGCAGCCTCGCCCGCCGCCGCCACCTGGGGTCAGAACTACCTCCGCATCCCGCTCGAAAAGCCCGCCAACGGAGCGACGCCCTCGAAGTGCGACAACGCGGGCGAGAGCTATTCGTACTCCGCGAACGACGCGAGCACCGGCGACGTGGACGGCGACGGACAATACGAGATCATCCTGAAGTGGGATCCGTCGAACGCCAAGGACAACTCCCAGGCCGGCTGCACCGGGCCCGTGTACCTCGACGCCTACAAGCTCGACGGGCGGCGGCTGTGGCGCGTCGACCTCGGGAGGAACATCCGGGCAGGCGCGCACTACACGCAGTTCGTGGTGTACGACTTCGACGGCGACGGGAAAGCGGAGGTCGCCGTGAAGACCGCTCCAGGCACGCGCGACGGGACGGGCGCGTACCTGCGCCGAGGGCCCGCCGCCTCCGACGACGACGCGGCGGACCACAGGAACGGCGCGGGGTACGTGCTCAGCGGCCCCGAGTACCTGACCGTGTTCGGCGGGCCCGACGGCGCAGAGCGCGCGACGGTGGCGTTCGACGTGCCCCGCGGGACGGTCTCGTCCTGGGGGGACTCGTACGGCAACCGGGTCGATCGGTTCCTGGCGAGCGCCGGATTCGTGAGCGACCTCGGGAGAGGACAGGAGGCGAGCGGCCGGCCGGCGATCCTGATGGCCCGCGGCTATTACACGCGCGCCACGATCACCGCCTGGAGCTTCCGCGACGGCAGCCTCACCCAGATCTGGAAGGCGGACAGCAACGCGAACACCGCCTACACGGGCCAAGGCGCCCACTCGATGGCGGTGGCCGACGTCGACGCCGACGGTGCGCAGGAGGTGATTTACGGCGCCTCCACGATCGACAGCAACGGCACCCGGAAGTGCTCGACGAACTTCGGGCACGGCGACGCGCTGCACGTGAGCGACTTCGTCCTCTCGCGTCCAGGGCTCGAGGTGTTCATGCCCCACGAGGACGGCAGCAAGCCGACCTACGACATCCACGACGCGAACACCTGCGCGGTGCTCCGGCAGGGGCCGGTCACGGGCGCCGACACCGGCCGCGGCGTGGCGGGCGACGTGCTCGCGAGCAACGCCGGCGCCGAGATGTGGACCAACTCCACGGGAGGCCTCCTGTCCGCCACCAGCGGGTCGAACGTCGGGAGCCAGCCTGCCTCGGCGAACTTCCTGATCTGGTGGGACGCGGACGAGCTGCGCGAGCTGCAGAACAATACGTCGATCACGAAGTACGGCGGAGGCTCGCTGCTCAGCTGCAGCCAGTGCGCCTCGAACAACGGCACGAAGTCGACGCCGGCGCTCACGGCCGACCTGCTCGGCGACTGGCGGGAAGAGATCGTGTGGCGCGAATCCAATGACGCGGCGCTGCGGCTGTACACGACGACGAGCGTGACGACGCGGCGGATCTACACGTTGATGCACGATCCGCAGTACCGCATGCAGATCACCTCGGAGCAGACCGCCTACAACCAGCCGCCTCACCCGAGCTTCCATATCGGCGGCGGGATGGCGGCGCCCCCCAGGCCGGACATCCACGTGAGGTGACGCCGACCGCGCGCGGCGGGCAGGTCGCCCGGCGCGAGGCCGCGGCGCGGCCTGCCCGCCAGCGCGCGAGGGCGTGACGTCGAGCGGTCGGGGCGCCGCGCGCGCCACCGGCCGAGCGAAGCGTCGGGGCGCGGGAGCTGCGGGCCGGAGGCGCCGGAGCTGCGGGCCGGGAGCTCACTTGCGGTACTGCGCGAGCAGCAGGCCGGCGTCCGCGGTGCCGTCGGCGACGAAGCCCGCCATGGTGCGGGCGCCGGTCTCGTTGAAGTGAGTGCCGTCGACCGAGCCATCGGCCCGGACGAGGAAGAAGTCCTCGCCCGCCGCCACGCACCCGATCGAGTTCAGATGGGCGAGGGTCTTCTCGTTGAGATCGATGACGGGCACGTCGAGGTCGCCCCCGAGCTCCCGCATGGCCTTGGCATAAGCTGCCAAGCCGTTGCCGAAATCGTGGCTGTCCCCGGTGCACGATCTCCGCGGGGGCGGGGTGACGAGCACCGGGACGGCGTCGCGCGCCTGCGCGCCCGTGATGTACTGCTCGAGGTACGATTTGAAGTCCGTCGCGGGGTCGAGGTAATAGGGAATCGTGGCGCCGTCGTGCTCGTACGTCGCGTTCCTGTTGCTGTCGTTGGTGCCGAACTGCACCAGCAGGTAATCGCCGCGCTGGATGTCGTCGAGGATGTCGGCCAGACGCTCCTCGTCGATGAACCGGCGCGCGGTGCGGCCGCCGATGGCCCGGTTGTCGATGTGCACCCGCGCGTCGAAGAACTCTCCGAGCATCTGGCCCCAGCCCGCCTGGTGAATGGGGCTGTTCACGTACGTCTGAACGGTCGAGTCGCCGGCGATGTAGACCGAGACGTCGGGCAGCGCGGCGGCGCCGCCGCCGCCTTCAGAGCCGCCTGAGGCGCTCGTGGGCCCTCCGGCGGCGGCGCCGGCGCCCGAGCCGCCGGCGCCCGAGCCGCCGGCGCCTGCGCTGCCGGCGCTCGCGCTGCCGCCGCCCGAGCCGCTGGCGCCCGTGACGCTGCCCGCGTCGCCCGCGCCGCTGCCGCTCTGCGCATGCGCGGGGGGCGGGTCGTCGGCGGCGGCTGGGTCACAGCCGCCGGACGCGAGGCCGGCGACGAGGAGAGGAAGCACGACGGTCAAGAAGAGGGGGCGCGTTCGCATGACAAGCTCCTGCAGGAAAACAGCGGATGGAGGAAGTGCGCCTCGGTGCGGGCGGCGGGGAGACAGGGGGGTAGCCGCCCGACCGCGGATGCGCAGCGGGGAGGCACTCGAGGGGCGAGGCTCGGAACGAGGTGGGCGGTGAGAAGCAGGGTCGCATGGTCGAAATCGTGCGAAGCGCCGCCAGGCACCGCAGTGCTCTCCACGTGGGCCGAAGCGGGCGCGATCAATCACGGGTAGGCCGGACGTCCTGTGAGAACCGAACCTGTTTCACCAGGGTGCAAAATTACACATTGGAGACGTCGCAGGTCTCCGCGGATCTCCGTCGCAGGTCTCCGCGGATCTCAACCACGGTCGGGTCAGCCCAACCTCGCTGACCTCAACCACGGTCGGGTCAGCCCAACCTCGCTGACCTCAACCACGGTCGGGTCAGCTCAGCTCAATCCAGCTTCAGGACGCAAAATTGCACCGTGAATGAAGCGACGACCTCAACCACGGTCGGGTCGGCCGCCTCAACCACGGTCGGGCCGGGTCAACCCCAACCACGGTCGGGCCGGGTCAACCCCAACCACGGTCGGGCCGGGTCAACCCCAACCACGGTCGGGCCGGCCCAACCTCAACCACGGTCGGGTCGGCCCAACCCCGGGCCGGGTCATCCTCAACCCCGGTCGGGCCGGCCCAACCTCAACCACGGTCGGGTCGGCCTGGTCCGGTCCCGCCAACCCCACCGCAACCACGGTCAGCTCGCCCGGCTCGCCCGTCGGCGTGAGCGGCCGTCAGAGCTCGACGCCGAGGAGCACGCCTGGCCGCAGCCGGTAGCGCGCAAGGACGGTCTCGGTCCCCTGAGCAAGCGACAGGTCGTAGCGGACGCGCGCCGGATCGAGCTCGACGAAGAGCTCCGTGAACACCCGGAGATCCCGGCTCAGCGGCAGCTTCGCCACCGGGCCGGCCACCAGCACGAGCGCGTTCGAGGCGCTCGCCTCCGCAGGCGCGTACCCCGACGCCCCCGCGCTGCCCGGCCTCGGCGCCGCGTCCACATGATCGACACCCGCACCGAGGCGCACCCCGAGCTCGATCGGCATCACGCCCGTGGCCACCGGGTAGAGCCAGCAGACGTCCGCCCGGAGCGTGATCGTCCGGAGATCCAGGCCGATCCGCGGCTCCTCGTAACGCCGCTCGAACTGGTACTGAAAGCGCGCATCGAGGGCGACCCGGTGTCGGCCCCAGCCCCCGCCGAGCGCCACGCGCACCCCGGGGCCGTGCGTCAGACCCACCTCGGCGGAGTGCGCCGTCACCCCGTAGAACACCCCGAGCTCCAGGGCGCGCCGCGACGCCGCGGGCGCCGCCGCGGGGGCCGGCGCTTCGGCGGGAACCTCAGGAGGCGCCGTCTGGCGGAGGATGAGCGCGCGCGCCTGCTCCCGATCCAGCGAGGCGCGCGCATCCACGCGCAGCGACCGCAGCGACAGCTCCACGACCTGCGCCACGGACTCGCGATCGAGCTCGTCGAAGCGGCCCGAGAGCTCGATCGAGCGCACCAGGAACCGATCGGCCACGGGATCCGTGAAGTAGAGCGCCGCGCGGCGCGGATCGCTCACGTCGATCCAGCACGAGAGGGTCACGCCGGACGAGGCTCGCGTCGCGAAGAGCGCCGCCGCGTCGAACCGCGGCGCGATCCGGAAGCGGACCGCGAACGCGGAGAGCGCCTGGGATTCGAGCGCCGTCCGGATCGCGCCGAGGTGGTCCGCAGCGCCCGTGAGCGCGATCTCCACGACCGGCGCTCCGGGCACCGGCGCTCCGGCCACCGGCGCTCCGGGCACCGGCGCCCCGGGCACCGGCGCTCCGGACACCGGCGCTCCGGACACCGGCGCTCCGGGCACCGGCGCCCCGGGCGCCCCCGCCGTCCCGTCGCGCGCCAGGGCGCTCGCCGAGGAGAGCGCCGCGGCCGCGGCGACCGCGAGACAGAACGCCCCGCGCTGCGCGATCGCCCGCCGCGTGATCACCCTCCGAGCTCGGCGAGACGGCGGCGCGCGTGCTCGACGTACGGCGAGCCCGGGTGCTCCCGGAGCAGGCGCCGCCAGTTCTGGGCCTCGTCGGCCGAGCGGCCGAGCGCCCTCAAGGCGCGCCCGCGGCCATACAGCGCCTCGACCGAGAGCGGCCGCGCGCCGGCCACGCCGAGGTACCGGTCGAACTGCGCGAGCGCCGCCCCGGGCGAGCCGGTGTTGAGGAGCAGGCTGCCCAGCGACACGAGCGAGAGCGTGGCCTCCGGCGACGTCGCGAAGCTCTTCTGGAGCGAGCGATAGAGCTCGATGGCGCGCTGGGAGCTCCCGGCGCGCCGCGCGTCGTTGGCCTCCCGGAAGAGCTGCCCCGCGGTCGCCGCCGCGGAGGACGGCGCTGCCGCGCTCGGCCCCCGCGCCGCGTCGCGCGGCCTCGGACCAGGCGCCGCGACCTCCGGCAGCGCCGCCGGCGGCGTCGAGCGCGCCGCCCCGCTCGGCCCCGCCGGCGGCGCGGCGGCCGCCGCGCGCTCGTCCGCAGGCGGAGCGGCCTCCGGGAGCGCCGCCCCGCGCGGACGGGACACCGCCGCGCGCACCGCGGGCTCGATCGCGCGGACGCTCGGCCGCGGCGCCGCCTCCGGGCGCGGACCGACGAGCACCGTGGCGGCGCCGGCCACGCCGCAGGCGAGCACGGCCGCCACGGCGCAGAGCCAGACGCTGCGCCGCAACCCGGCCCCGCGCCGCCCCGCGAGGCCGCCCTCCGGCCGCGCATCGCCGTCTCCGCGCCGGACGTCGTTGTCGGGTCGCACCCCCGCGCCCGCGCGCCACACCGCCGCGCCCTCGCCGCCCACGCCCGCGGGCCACACCGCCGCCCCCTGGCGCCGCAGATCGATCGCGACCCCGCCGAGCGCGGCGTTCGCGATGCGCGCGAGGAGCTCCGCGTCCCCGGGCTCCGCCGCGCCCACGGCGTCGAAATCCTGCGCGAGCTCCCAGGTGATCCGGCACGACTCGCAGGAGCCGAGGTGGGCGTCGAAGGCGAGCCGGTCGGGCTCGGTCGCGACGCCGCGGCGCACCCGCGTGAGGAGCTCGCTCCGGCAGTCCGCGCTCATGATTCCCTCCCGCGGAAGAGCTCGGCGAGCTTCGCGTTGTTGGCGAGCGCGCGCCGCAGCGCCTCCTTGCCGAGCCGGAGGCGGCTCCACACCGTGTTCGGCGACACGCGGGCCAGCGCCGCGATCTCGTCGACCGTGTAGCCGAGCACGAAGTGAAGGGCGAGCGCCTCGGCGGTCGACTCCGGCATCCTGTCGAGCACCTCGAGCACCATCTCGCGCCGCCTGTTCGAGACCGTCTCGGCGAACGGCGACGCGCCGCTCTCGTCGGGCGCGATCTCGACCGGCGCGTCCGGCTCGTCGAAGCGCTCGCGCACGCGGAGGCGCCGGCGCGCGCCGAGCGCGGTCATCACCGCGATACGGCTCGCGAAATGGAGCACGGTGCACTCGGCGCGGAAGGAGGGCAGGGCCTGGAGCAGCGCGAGCACGGCTTCCTGGGTTACATCCTCGACGTCGGGGTGATGAGGGCCGAGCACCTTCCTCACGCTCCTCAACATGGCCCCGCCGAGCTCGGTGATGAGCGTGCGGATGGCCGCGGGGTCGCGCGCCGCCGCGGCCCGAGCGAGCCCGAGCAGGTCGTCCGCCCGCGGAGCTGCTCCCTCCGGCGGCATGGGGAGATCGGTCGCGGGCTTTCGCACGTTGACGACAATGCACGAGGCCAGAACACCGGGTCAAGGCGCACCGAGAGCGCCGGACGCCCGCGGCCCGACGGTGAAGCTCGGGAGCTGCTTGGTACGAGCGGCGCGCGGGGGTTGCACACGGCCCTACTGCCCACCCTCACTCGCCGAATGGAGATGGGATGTCAGCGCTGGTGGCGAGGAGAGCACCGACGTTGGGAGTCTCACCGCTGCTCCAGGCAAACCGCCGTGCTCGCGTGGCGAACGCGGCTCGCACGTCACGGCCCTCCGGAGCGCGGCCAGCCGTCGCTGTCCCATACGAGCTCGGAGATCCGCAGCGTGGGGGCGCCGTTCGCCTGGGCGTCGTAGGCGTGATAGAGGTTGTAGGCCCGGCCGCCGTCGAACACGACCGCGTTGTGTCCGGGCCCCCGCCACCGTGCGTCGCCTTGGACGAGGAGGGTGCCTCCTCCGGACCTCATCTCCCTGCCCTCCTTGTCCACGTACGGTCCGGTGATGCTCGTCGAGCGGCCGACGGCGATCTTGTACGTGCTGTCCGTGCCGCGGCAGCACGCGTCGAACGAGACGAACAGGTAATAGAATCCGCAGCGCCGGACGATGAACGGCGCCTCCAGCGCCCCGCCGGCGTCGGGGCGCGAGGCGAGCGCGTGGATCTCCGCGTCGGCCCGCTCCCCCGACGGGGTGAGCTTCACCATCTTGATGCCGCTCCAGAAGCTCCCGAACACGAGCCACGGCGTCCCCTCCTCGTCGATGGCGACGTTGGGGTCGATCGCGTTCCAGTCGTCCCGCGTCCCGTCGTTCGAGCAGATGGCGGCGCCGCGGTCCGCCCAGGGCTCTCGGGTGTCGAGCGACACCTTCGTCGCGTGCCCGATGCACGACTTGTTGCTGCCGAACGTGGAGGCGGAGTAATACAGATGGTAGGTGTCCCCGAAGCGGGAGATATCGGGCGCCCAGAGGTGGTCCACGCCTGGCACCTTGTTGCTCAGCCAGGCGGGTTTCGCGTCGAACACCCGACCGGCATCCTGCCAGTCGACGAGGTTCGTGGAGACCTTCATGGGGAGCCTGTCCCCCGTCTGGAACAAGTGATATCGGTCGCCCGCCTTGATGACCACCGGATCGTGGGTCCCCAGGTTTCCGGACAGACGCAGCGCCTCGGGCGGGCTCGCCGGGTCGAGCGTCGCTTCTGCGCACCGGTCGCCGACCTCTCCGCCGCCGGTTCCCCCCGCGCCGCCGGTCGCCCCTGCGCCGCCGGTCGCCCCTGCGCCGCCGGTCGCCCCTGCGCCGCCGGCCCCGCCCGCGCCCCCGGCGCCGCCCACGCCCGCCGTCGCGCCGGCGTCACCTCCCGCGCCGCTGGTCGATGAGGCGGACGCGGTCGTCGCGGAGGTGGTGGCGCCGGCAGTGCCGCTGTCCTGACCACCGGAGCCGGCCCCCGGGCCGGGCGACTCCGAACTGCAATGGAGCGACGCGACGACGCTGAGCAGGCCCCACGCGCGCGCAGACCCCCGTCGTACCCGAAATCGGCAAAGCATGAAGCGCATCTGAGACTCCTGAAGACCCCTGACTGACCGATCGTTCATCGACGGACCGCCCGTGGGCGGTCAACGCACGGACCTCGCGTGCTCCCCCGCGGCCCCACCGCGCTCCCCGGCGGAGCGACGGTGAGGTTGGCTCCCTCTCCTGTCCTCGAACGTCATCGGGAACCTGTCCCTCCTCGTTTCCCCGTGGATCGGAGCGCCTGCAATCAATCACCGGTCGCTCGAATTTCTCGCGGTCAGCTCAGAGCATTTCATTACAGCAGCAAAATTGCACCAAGGAAGGACACCGCGGCTCCACGCGGCCGCGCGCGTGTGCCGCGGAGGGGTCGCCTGTGCGCGCGGCTCCTCCAGCGCCGCCCGCGTGCGCCGCGACCGCTACGGGGCCATCTCCGCGATGCGCGGGGCCTGAGCGTGCGGGGTCATGGCGCGACGCGGTGGGCTTCGTAGATATCCGCCACGTTGGTCCGTGTCGACGCGAAGAACAGGACGGAGCCGTCCGGGGAGAGGTGCGGATCGGTGTCGCGCTCCTCGGGGAGGTTCACCGGCTCCTCGAGCGGCGCTGCCTCCTCGAACGCCGCTGCGTCGCTTGCCCGTCGTGCCCAGAACAGGTCTCCCCCTCCCTGGCGGCTCGATCGGAACAGGATCTGCTTGCCGTCGTCGAACAGGAACGGGCCGCCCTCGTCGCCCGGGCCGTCCAGCCCGGCGATCGGGACGAGCGCGCTCCAGTCGTCCTCCGGGCGTTCGCGCGACGCGATCGCGAGGTACGTCTCCGCGTCCGCGGGCGTGACGCCGGTCACGACGACGAGCCCTGGGGGATCGACGTGAGGGCCCATCACCGTGGCGCCCTCGACGGCGAGGGCGTCCACGTGCACCGGCGTTCCCCACGGGTCGTCCCGGCTGGCGCGCTCGGCGAGCCAGATGCCCTCCGGCTCGCGCCTGCTGTAGAACCAGATGCGGAGCCCATTTCCGGAGACGCAGGGGGTATCCTCGATGCTCTCGGCCAGGTTGATGTTCTCCACGGCGTGCGGCGCGTCCCAGGGCGATCCCACCCCTGCCCGCCGCGACGTCCAGATGTCCCGGCTCCCCCCGCGATCGGACATGAAATAGATCTCGAGCAGATCGTCCGTGAGGGTCGGGTCCTCTTCCCTCGCGCTGCTGTTGATCTCCGTCACCGCCGTCGGCGCCTCGAACCTCGGCCGCTCTGGCGCGCCCGCGCCGCCTCCGCCCTGTCCGGGCGAGAGCGCGCCGATCACGACGTGCTGGTCCTCGCACCCCGCCCCGCCGATCGCGAGCCACAGCCCCGCCGCCGCAATCCTCCGGAACCCGCTCATCGATCTCCGCCGACGATCAGAACCCCGCGCTTCCCCATACTCCCCCTTTCACCATGGAAGGCCCCGTGAGGGGGAGCTCGTCGCGCGGAGCCTCACCCGATCCCGGCTTCGCTCGGCGGCGCGACGGCCTTATCGTCGGCCGCCTGGAGGGGCACATGGGGGAACCACAGCGCCACCACGAAGCCGACCAGGCCCATGCCCGCGATGATCCAGAACACCGTCGTGAGGCCCGACGTGAGCGCCTCCCCGAGGTGCTGCAAGATCGACGGATCGAGCCCCCGCGCCCCCTCTGCCGTGAGCAGCCGGCTCGCCGCGTCCGCGGGGATGGTCGGATCCTTGGCGAGCTCAGCCGTGAGCACGCCGCCCATGACACCGACCGCCACCACGCCGCCGAGCAGCCGGGAGAACATCGTGCTCGCCGTGGCGATCCCGCGCTGATCCCAGGCGACGCTGCTCTGCACCGCGATGAGCAGCGCGACGTTGGACAGCCCCATGCCCACGCCGAAGACCAGCGTCGTCGCGCGGAGCATCAGCGGCGTGTCGTGCGTCCCGCCGATCGCGAGCGCGAGCCCCGCCGCCGCGGTGAAGCCGAGGCCGGCCCAGATGAGCGGGCGGAACCCGACGCGCGGGATGAGCCGCCCGCCGATCGCGCTCGCGACCGGCCAGCCGATCAGCATCGGCGCGATCGCGCTCCCGGCCTCCGTCGGCGTGCCGCGGAGCACGCCCTGCACGAAGAGCGGCACGAACGTGATGGTGCCCATCATCGCGCCGCCCAGGATGGCGCCGGCCACGTTGGAGGTGAGCATCACCGGCCGCCGGAAGAGCGGCAGCGGGATCATCGGCTCGGGGGCCCGGCGCTCGACGGCGAAGAACACGGCGAACAGCGCCACCGCCGCGATCGAGGCGAACAGCGTCGTCCCCCCGCCGAGCCTCCCCGTGGCGAGGAGCAGCGCGACCACGGCGGCGGACAGGAGCCCCGCGCCGAGGAAATCGAGCGCGTGAGGCCGCTTGTCGATGCGCTCGTGGAACGCGCTCGCCACGAGCGCGACGGACGCGATGCCGAACGGGATGTTCATGTAGAAGACCCAGCGCCACGAGAAGTAGTGCACGATGAGCCCCCCCACCATCGGGCCGATGATGCCGAACAGCCCCCAGGCGGCCCCGAAGACGCCCTGGATGCGCGCGCGCTCGTTGAGATCGAAGATGTCGCCCGAGATGGTCATCGCCATCGGCTGCATCGCCCCGGCGCCGGCCCCCTGGAGCGCGCGGAAGGCGATGAGCTGCGGCATCGACCGCGCCGCGCCGCTCGCGATCGAGCCGATCAGGAACACGGCGATGCCGAACAGCATCACCGGCTTGCGGCCGTAGATGTCCGAGAGCTTGCCGCAGATGGGCACCAGCACCGACGAGGTGAGCAGGTAGGCGGTGGTGACCCAGGCGTACTGTTGAATGCCGCCGAGATCGCCGATCACGGTGGGCATCGCGGTGGCCACCACCGTCGACTCGAGGGCGGCCATGGCGAGGGAGAGGATCAGCCCGACGACGGTGAGGGCGCGGTGGGTCTTGCGTTCTGAAGCCATGCAGGTGGTTGGGGATGTGGTGTGGACGAGCCGGCGCGGCAAGCGTGACACCGCGCGGCGCCGCTCGTCGAGCCGCGAGGCGCGCGGCGCGCCGCGCGGAGCGCCCGCCCGCCTACGCCGGCATCCGCAGCGCGCGCCGCATCGCGGCCGTGATCTTCTGTCGGACCTCCCCGTAGCCGGCCCACGGGTCCTCCCGCAACGACGCCAGGCGCTCGGGCAGGCTCCTGAGCGTGAATCGGTCCGAGCGCATCTCGGGGCCGAGCTCATCCCAGGAGAGCGGCGCCGACACCGGCGCCCCCGGCCGGGCGCGCGTCGAGTACGCGGCCACCGACGTCGCGCCCCTCGTGTTGCGCAGGTAGTCGATGAAGATCTTCCCCTTCCGCTGCGCCTTCGACACCGCGATCGTGTACCCCTTCGGATCGCGCCGCGCGATGTCCCCCGCCAGCGCCTTCGTGAAGGCGAGGCACTCGTCCCACCCGCTCGAAGGCGTGAGCGGCACCACGATGTGGAACCCCTTCCCGCCGGTCGTCTTCACGAAGCTCTCGAGGCCGAGCTCGGCGAGGCGCTCCCTGAGCAGGAGGGCGGCCGCGATGACGCGCTCCCAGGCCACCGAGGGATCCGGGTCGAGGTCGAACACCACCCGATCCGGCTTCTCCAGCCGCGATGTCGTCGAGTTCCACGTGTGGATCTCCAAGATCCCCATCTGCGCGAGCGACACCAGGGCTTCGGCCGAGTCCGCGACGAGGTACTCGCCCGCCTTCGTCTTCTCCTGGATCGTCACGCGCCGGAGCGCCGACGGCCCCCACACCTTCGCGTGCTTCATGAAGACGCACTCGCTCTCCGCGCCCTCCGGACAGCGCACCAGCGTGAGCGGCCTGCCCTTCACCTGCGGCACCATCCGGCCGGCGACCGACGCGTAGTAAAGCGCGAGCTCGCGCTTCGTGATCCCCTGCGACGGGTACAGCACCCGGTCCGGGTGCGACAGGCGCACCCCCGCGACCGACGCGCCGTCGCCGTCCTCCGCGCCCCGCGCCTGCCGCGAGCGCGCCCCGGCGCTCTTGCTGGGCGCCGCGCGCTCGCTCGCCTTGGGCGCCGCGCGCTCGCTCGCCTTGGGCGCCGAGCGCTCGCTCGTCTTGGGCGCCGTCGCCTTCCCCTTCTTCCCCTTCTTCCCCTTCTCCCCGGCCGGCGCGCTGCTGCACGACGCGCGGACCCAGCCCGGACCGCGGCCGGGCACGTAGGGCGCGTCGACCCGCTTGGACACGATCCCCTTCAGCGACAGCTGGCACCCCTTTTGGACGACCTCCTCCCACGACCCCTCGACGTGATCGGCGTAGCGCAGGGCGCCCCCGCCCTTGCTCGCGTCGCGGAGGAGCCGCTCCAGCGCCTGCTTCCGCGCCGAGAGGGGCGACGCCATGAGATCGTGGCCCTCCAGGTACAGGAGATCGAAGACGAAGTAGACCACCTCGCCCTCCCGGGACGCGGCCTTGGCGCTGGACGGCGGCGGGGCCGTGGTGCCGTCGCGCCGGAGCACCGCCACCTCGCCGTCGAGCAGCGCGCTCTTCAGCCCGAGCCCCGCGATCGCCGCGGCGATGTGCTCGAAACGGCCCTCCTGCTCCTTCCCCTTCTCGTCCACGAGCCGCGCGCGCCCGTCCTCGACCCAGGCCATGATCCGGCGGCCGTCGACCTGGATCTCGTGCAGCCACCCCTCGCCCTCCGGCGCCCCCCTCGGCTTGCTCTTCGCCTTGCTCGCCGCGAGCCGCTCGGGCAGCTGCGGCCGCACCTTCTGCGGCATCGCCGCCTCGCGCGCGCCCTCCACCCGCCCCGCGACGCGCGCCCAGCCGCCGTCCCCCCGCGCCCCGCGCCCGCCGCCCGCCGCCTTCTTGTTCTTGGTCTCCTTCTCGGCCCGGTTCGAGTGCCACACCCGGTCCTTGGCCGCGGCGATCTCCTCGAGCTGCCGCCCGCTCGCCACGCTCTCGGGCCGGGCGTCCACGACGCTGTACTCCTTCGTGGCGCGCGCCTCCGCGTCGTCCTCCTTGATGAGCAGCCAGCTCCTCCCCTCGTCGTCATCCCGCCCGCGGGTCTTCACGAGGGTGAAGCCGCCGCGGAGCTTCTCACCCCGCAGGAGGAACTTCAGCTTTCCGGCGTGATATCCCTTGTGCGGGTTCTCGAGCGGCACCCACGTGCCCCGGTCCCACAGGAGCACTGTCCCACCCCCGTACTGGCCTCGCGGGATGATGCCCTCGAAGTCGCCGTACTCGAGCGGGTGATCCTCGGTGTGCATGGCGAGCCGCTTGACCTCGGGGTCGAGGCTCGGCCCCTTCGGCACCGACCAGCTCTTGAGGACACCCTCGAGCTCGAGGCGGAAATCGTAATGCAGGTGCGAGGCGGCGTGCTTCTGGATGAGGAAGGCCCGCTCCTCGCCCTCGGCGGGCGCGGCGGTGGCCTCTTGTCCCCGCGGCTCGGGTGTGATGGAGAAGTCGCGTTTGCGCCAGTACTCGCGCAGTCCCATGCGCTAGGGTTAGCAGAGGGCTGCACCCGCTGCAGCCGAGCTGCTGAGGACGCCGGGGGCTCCGGCCGCACCTCGGGACACGCATTCGAGCGGTCGACGGAGAAAACAAGGAGCATGTCCGGAATGGAACCCCCCTCGAAGGAGGGTAGGTTGATGGCGACCCTCGGGCGACTGCTCGAGCTCCCCGCGGCCGACCTCCGGCAATCGCTGAACCAGGCGAGTGAGCTCCTCGGGAGCGCGCTCGACGCCGACAAGATCGACATCTTCCTCTTCGATCCCAGCAGGAAGACGCTGTGCGCCGCCGGGACGAGCAACACGCCGATGGGCCGGCTCCAGCAGTCGCTCGGCCTCGATGTCCAGGCGGTGGCCAACGGCGGCTCGATTGCCCAGGTCTTCACGACCGGCGATCCCTACATCACCGGGCACGCGGACCAGACGCCCGGCGAGCTCCCGGGCGTGGTCCACGATCTCGGGGTCCGGTCGCACATCGCGGTCCCGCTCGTCGTCGAGGGCGAGCGGCGAGGGGTCGTCTCCGCGCAGTCCGCCCGGCCGGAGTTCTTCACCGAGGAAGATCTCCGCTTCCTGAGCGCCGTGTCGCGCTGGATCGGCGCCCTGACGCACCGGGCGGAGCTGGTCGAGCAGGTCACCACGGCCGCCGTCGCGCAGGGCCGGCGCCAGGCCGCCGAGGAGCTGATCACGGTCGTGGCGCACGATCTGCGGAACCACCTCGGCCCGCTCATGAACCGCATCGATCTGCTCCACCGGCGCGCGGAGATCGCCGGCCGGGACGACGACCTGCGCGACCTCGACCGGGCGAGCGACGCGGTCGATCGGCTCGGCCAGCTCGTCTCGGACCTGCTGGACGTCGGGCGCCTCGAGCAGGGGCTGTTCGAGATCGCGCCGGCGCCCGTGGATCTGGTGGCGCTGGCGCAGGACACCGCCAGGGCGCTCGGGTCCCCGAGCGTCGAGGTCCGCGTCGAGGGCCCGCCGGAGCTCGCCGTCGTGGCGGACAAGGCGCGCATCCGCCAGGCGCTGGACAACCTCGTCAGCAACGCGATCAAGCACTCGCCCCGGGGGAAGTGGGTCCTCATCAAGCTCAGCAGCGATCTGCGCGAGGGAAAGGAGCGCGCCCACATCGATGTGGTCGACCACGGCTCCGGCGTGCCGCCGGAGCTCCTCCCGAGGATCTTCGACCGCTTCGTCACCGGCGGGAAGGCGCCGGGGATCGGCCTCGGGCTCTACCTGGTCAGCCGGATCGCCGCCGCCCACGGGGCCACGTTGACCGTGAACTCCCCCGCCGGCGAAGGCGCGACGTTCCGGCTGAGCTTGCTCGTGAGCGGACCGCCGGATCACGCGAGAGGAGCGTGACCGGCCCTGCGCTGGCCTAGGCGGCCGCGCGGCGCATGGCGGCGCTCTTCGCCCCGGCGCGCAGCCCGATGTCCTTCATGATGCGCGCCGCGAGGCCCGGCGCGATCCGCTGGAGCACGAGCAGGCTGCGGTTGGACGCGCCCGCGAGGAAGCTGCGCCGGTCCCGGCGGAGCGTCTCGACGAGCTGCTCGGCCACCCACTCGGGCGCGAAGATCTGCGGCCCTTCCAGCGGCCAGTCGTCGCCGGCGGCGGTGCTCGTGTGCGGGGGCGCGAACACGGTCACCCGGACGCCGCGCCCCTCGAGCTCGCCGCGCAGCGACTCGGAGAACGCGACGACCGCGGCCTTCGCCGCGGAGTACGCCGCCGCGGCCGGCATGGGCACCCACGCCACCGTCGAGGCGATGTTCACGACCGTGCCCGAGCCCTGCGCCAGCATCGCCGGCAGGACCGCCCGCGTGACGCGCTCCATCCCGAACACGTGCACGTCGAACATCGCGCGCGTGAACGCCCCGTCCGTCGACTCCCAGAGCGACATCTTGCCGCCGTTGCCGGCGTTGTTGATGACGACATCGATCCGGCCGAGCCGCTCCAGGATCGACGCCACCGCCGCCCCGACCGACGCGTCGGAGGTGACATCCATCTCGACGGCCACGGCGCTCCCCCCCTCGCGCGCGATGCGGTCCGCCTCCGCCGACAGCCTGGCCGCCGACCGCGCGGCCAGGACCACGCGCGCGCCCTCGCGGGCGAGCGCCCTCGCGCTCGCGAGCCCGATGCCCGAGGAAGCGCCCGTCACCACGATCACTTTGCCTTTCGGTTCCATCTCCTCTGTCCTCCTCCCTCTGCCGAGAGCTCGCCGCGGGCGCGCTCGATCCACCGGAGCTCCGTGTCGCACCACGCGAGCCCGTGCTCGACGCTCAGCCGCCACAGGTCGCGCTCGCGCGAGGATCGCGCGAGCGCGAAGATCCGCGGGTCCCCCAGCCTCCCCTCATAATCGCTCTTCGTCGCCTCGAGCTCCCGGGCGTACCTCGCCAGGAGGTCGTCGAGCTTCTTCGGCGGCACCTGCGCCGCGAACACCAGCTTGAGCAAGAGCGGGTGCCGCAGCACCAGCGGCTCGAGCGGCTCCTCGAGCCACGCCTTGAGCGCCGCTCGACCGGGCTCCGTGAGCGAGTACACCTTCCGGTCGGGCTTGCCGTCCCCGGGCATCGTCGTGACCTCGACGAGCCCCTCGCGCTCCATCGCGTGCAGCTCCCGGTAAATCTGGCTCTGGGTCACGGACCAGAACGAGCGCACCGACCCGTCGAACCGCTGCTTCAGCGTGTAGCCGCTCGTCGGCTCGAGCGAGAGGAAGCCCAGGAGGGCGCCGCGGAGTGACATGACACACTCAACATAAGCCACGAGTGTCATATGTGCAATGTGATTTATGGACGCCCGGGCCGCTCTGGCGCGCCCGCGCGCCGCCCGGTGGCGGCCGCCGCGGGCTCGGCTACACCGCGCGGGTGCTCCGCCGACTCCTCGCCTGGCTCGGTCGCGCGCCCGCGCCCCGGGCGCCCGCGTCCCCCGACCTCGACGGCGTCGCCGGCCCGCCCGAGCCGCCCGAGCCCGAGCCGCCCGGCCCCGACGACGTCGTGGTCATGCCGATCGAGGACGCGATCGACCTGCACACGTTCGCCCCGCGCGACGTCGCCTCGGTCGTCGAGGAGTACCTCCACGAGGCGCAGCGGCGCGGCTTCCGCGAGGTGCGGGTCATCCACGGCCGCGGCAAGGGCGTGCAGCGCCGCGTCGTGCGGGGCGTCCTCGCGCGCCACCCCGCGGTCGAGGGCTTCCGCGACGCGCCGGCCTCGCGCGGCGGGTGGGGCGCGACCGTCGTGTGGCTCAAGCCCGCGGGCAGCGACGCCGCGCCGTGAGCCGCCCGCAAGGCCACCTGGAACGGCCAGAGGCTCCCGCGTAAGATGGCGCGCATGTCGCGTCCCCCCGCCACGCCCGACGACCCGAGCCCGACCAGCATCGCGGCCGCCACCGAGCCCCGCATGAAGGCCGAGGTGCTCGCGGTGCCCCGCCTCGAGCTCTGCGTCGAGCGCGAGGCGGGCAAGCCCGCGAGCCGGACGATGGTGCTCGACGGCGACTTCATCCGCATCGGCTCCCACCAGAGCAACGATCTCGTCCTCGCCGATCGCGCCGTCTCGCGCTTCCACTGCATCCTCGAGCGCGTGAAATCGACGTACCGGCTGACGGACGTCGGCTCGCTCAACGGGACGACCATCGCCGGCGTCCGCGTGCGGGACGCCGACGCGCTGCTGCCCGAGTGTCGCATCGAGCTCGGCGAGTCGGTCGTGCGCATCCGCGACGCCGCCGCCGTCGCCGAGACCGAGCTCGCGCGCGCCGTCAGCTTCGGCGCGCTCCAGGGCGTGTCGGTCCCGATGCGGCGCCTCTTCCCCGTCCTCGATCGCGTGGCGAAGAGCGCGCCCGACGTGCTCATCGAGGGCGAGAACGGCACGGGCAAGGAGGTCATCGCCACCGAGCTCGTCCAGCGCGGCGCCCGCGCCCACAAGCCGCTCGTCATCGTCGATTGCGGCGCCATCTCGCCGAGCCTCATCGAGAGCGAGCTGTTCGGCCACGTGCGCGGCTCCTTCACGGGCGCCTCGCGCGACCGCGCCGGCGCCTTCGAGGAGGCCGACGGCGGCACCGTCTTCCTCGACGAGATCGGCGAGCTGCCGCTGGAGATGCAGCCCAAGCTGCTCCGCGCCCTCGCCTCGCGCGAGGTGCGCAGGCTCGGCGAGAGCCGGGTGCGCAAGGTCGATATCCGGGTGATCGCCGCCACGAACCGGCGCCTCGAGCGCGAGGTGAACAACGGCCGGTTCCGCGAGGACCTCTATTACCGCCTCTCGGTGCTCACCGTGCGCGTCCCGCCGCTCCGGGAGCGCAAAGAGGACATCGGCCTCCTCGTCCACTGCTTTCTGAACGAGCTCGGCGCCGTCGACAAGGTGCACCTCTTCCCGCCCGACGTCATCGAGGACATGAAGCGCTACGACTGGCCCGGCAACGTGCGAGAGCTGAGGAACTACGTCGAGCGCCGCGTGGTGCTCGGCGAGGGCGCCTCCATGGGGGCGGCGGCGCCGTCCGAGCGCAGCTCCGCGCCCCCGGGCTCCGGGCCGCCGGGCTCCGGGTCCCAGGGCGCCGCGCCTCCGGGCGGCGCGCACGACCTGCCCGCCGCGAACATCGAGATGCCCTTCAAGGAGGCGAAGGAGGCCATCATCGACAGGTTCGAGCGGGACTACCTCGCCGCCCTGCTCGAGTGGTCGAACGGCAACGTGAGCCGCGCCGCGCGCAAGGCGGGGCTCGACCGGATGTACCTCCACCGCCTCCTCCAGCGCCACGGGCTGCGCCGCGCCGCCGCCCTCGACTGAGCGGCGCCGCGCCCGGGGCCGTGCGCGGCCGCGCGCGATCTTGCGATAGGAGAGGGCGCCGCCGCCTCGCCCATGTCACAGTCGCGGCGCAATGGCGCGACCCGTCCGTGTGCGCAACCTCGCAAAATCCCTAAACATTTCTGAAACAGAGATGCTCGTCTGGCTCGCGGAGAACGCGCCCGCGGCGGAAGTCCGTCACCCGGCGGACTTCCTCCCCGCGGAGATCGCGGAGCGCGCGCAGGAGGCGCTCGCCCGATCGCCGGAGCCCGCGCCGGCGCAGGAGCCGGTCGAGCGCCGCTGCGCCGACTGCATGAGGCTCCCCGCGAAGGCGGGGGTCCGCGCGGTGGAGATCGGCACCGACGCGGTTTGCGACATGTGCGGCAGCTCTGCGAACAAGCGGGCGGCGCTCGCGATGATCGAGGCGTTCCGCACGCGGGGGCTCCGGCGGCTGCTCGTGGTCGGCGGGGGGCCGGGCACGGCCGAGGACCTGCGCCGGCTGCTCGCGGGCGAGGTCGACATCCGCATCGTGGACGGCGAGGGCCACCGCAACGCGGCGAAGGCCGACGCCGATCTCCGCTGGGCCGACGTTGTCGCGGTCTGGAGCTCGACCATCCTCTCGCACAAGGTCTCGAAGCTCTACACCGATCGGCGAGACGCGTTTGGCGGCAAGCTCGTCACCGTGCCGAGGCGCGGCGTGGCCGCGCTCTGCATGGCGGTGACCGAGAAGGTGGGCTTTACTACAGGGTAGTCGCCTTTTCCTTCCTTATCGCCGGCGCCCGCTATCCCGCGCCTGCTTCGCCGGTCGCGCCCTCGTCGGGCCAGCTGCTCTTGTGCTCGGCGCTCGACTCCGGATTCAGCGGCTTGCTCCCGTCGAACACGCCGGGGATCGCCTCGTTGCTCGAGCCGCCCCCGCGCGGCGTATCCACGGGCCCCGCCGACGCGTCGCCCTCCTCGACGTCCTGGTCGCGGGCCACCTGCTCCCGCGCGTCCGGGGCGCCCTTGCGCCCCTCGGGCGCCGCCGGCGCTCCCTTCTGCCCCGCTGCGCTCGGGTCGCCCACGGTCCCCTCCGAGAGGCCGCCGTAGCCGGGCGGGCTCGCAGCGGGGCTCTGGGGCGCTCGCTCATTCATCGTGCGCTCGTCTTGAGCCATGGCGTATCTCCTTTGCGACGAGGTGCAGCAATGGACATGCCACCTTCGGCGCGGAGACGGGCGCGAGGCGGGCGGAGCGGAGAGGAGGCGCGGCGTGGATCGACCGGCGCTCACGCCGGGCGGCTGTTGAGCCGCATGCGGCGGAGGGTGCGCCGCGCGTGGGGCACCCAGCCACGGAAGTGCCAGCGCGCGGACATGGCGAGCCCGCGGACCCACTCGTCGGCGGCGTAGGCCACCCAGACGCCGGCGAGCCCCCAGCCAAGGCGGACGCCGAGCAGCCACGAGAGGCCGACGGCCACGGCGAACATCGAGAAGACGCCGAACCCGACCGGAAAGCGGGCGTCGCCGGCGGCGCGCAGGCCGTTGATCACGACAAGGTTGAGCGTGCGGCCCGGCTCGACGAGGAGGGTGAGCCAGAGCAGCTTGGAGCCGGTGGCGATCACCTCCGGATCGCTCGTGAACAGGCCGAGCAGGCGGGGGCCGAGCAGCGCGGTGGCGAGCACCAGGGTGACGCACACGCCGAACCCGACCGCCAGGCCGCCGCGCACCTGGCGATCGGCGCCGTGCAGCTCGCCCGCGCCGATGTGGTGCCCGACCACGATCTCGGTCCCGAAGCCGATCGCCATGCCGAACAGGAGCAGGAAGTGCACGATCTGCATCGTGTACGTATGCGTGGTGAGCGCCGTCTGCCCCATGTCGGCGACCATGGCGAGGATCATCATGAAGCTGATGCGATAGACCACGTTCTCGCCCGCCCCCGGCAGGCCGATGTGCAGCACCTCGCGGAGCTGCTCGCGGCGAATGCGCCAGAAGTCCTCGAAGGTCGGGCGGATGCCGAGGCGCGCGATCCACAGCCGCCGGTGCATCCAGAAGGAGCACGCGCGCGCGATCACCGCGGCGATCGCGAGCCCGTTCATGCCGAGCCCCGGCCACGCGCCGACACCGAACATGAGCGGCAGGCTGAGCGAGAGCTGCACGACGTACATGACGATGATGAGGCGCAGCGTGTCGCGGCCGTACGTGTGGGCGCGCAGCACCGAGCCCATCGAGAAATTCAGCGCGTCGAAGGCCAGCATCACGCCGACCGCCACCAGGTAAGGCTGCGCGATCGGGAACAGGGACGGCGGCAGGCGCATCAGCTCGAGCAGGGGCCTCGCGCCGACCGCGATGACCGCGCAGCTGGCGAGGCCGAGCCACATGCTGGCCGCGAGCGACGCCCGCGCGACCCGCTCCGCGGCGGCGCGGTCGCGCGCGCCGAGGCACTGAGTGACCACCACGCTCGCGCCGACGCTGACGAAGCGAAAGGTGATCATGAAGGTCAACATGATCTGGTTGGAGAGCCCGTACGCCGCGGCGGCCTCGTCGGACAGGCGGCTGACCAGCCACACGCCGAACACCCCGACGAGCATGTGCAAGAGGTGCTCGCTGAAGATGGGCCAGGTGATCTCGAGCAGGCGGGGGCGAGGAAGAGACGGAGCAGGAATGACCGATTGCAAGGCGCCGCATCCTACTCTGCCGGGCTGCCTCTCGCCATGTCGGAACACGGCTGGGCGAGCGCCAGCCGCCGCGCTGTCGAGCGCCGCCCGCCGCGCTGCCGACGAGCGGCGGTCGCCGCGCGATCGCGCGGCGCTGTGGTCCGCGCGAAGGCGGCTGGGTCCGCTGTCGCCTGTCTCCTCACGGTCCGCTCGGGTCGCACCGGCCGAACGGCGCCGGAGGCGCGGGGCGCCGCCGCCGCGCTCTCGCGGCGACGTAAGCGTGAGAGGGCGAGATCGAGGGGAGACGGCGAGACGTGTCGCCGCTCCCCTTCTTGCAGGGTTATCCCTTCCCGGCTCCCCCTCGCCTCGACTACCCTCGGAATGAGCGGAGCTGGGCGCCCTCGCCCCGCCGCGCCCGGAGGGTTCGAATGGTGAAGCTGCGTAACATCGCCGGATGGCTCCTGGCCGCGGCGGCCGTGGCGCCGGCCGTGGCGGCCGGGTGCTCTTGCGGCGATCCGAGCGGGGCGAGCGCGAGCGGCTCCGGCGCCGGCGGCGGCGGGGGCGCGGATCAGGGCGCGGGGAGCGGCCTCGGGGGCGACCCGTTCCCGGCCGGGAGCGGCGTATCCATCGTCGGGAGCGGCGGGTGCGAGGGGCTCGAGTGCCAGAAGATCGCCTGTCCGGGCGGCGGCAAGACCACGGTGAGCGGCACCGTGTATGCGCCCGCGGGCGAGCTCCCGCTCTACAACGTCATCGTTTACGTCCCGAACAGGGAGCTTGATCCGATCGCCGACGGGGCGAGCTGCGAGCCGTGCAACGTGACGCTCTCCGGGGACCCCATCGCGCTCGCGCTGACGGACACGGAGGGGCGGTTCGTGCTGGAGGACGTGCCGGTCGGCGAGGACATCCCGCTCGTCGTCCAGCTCGGCAAATGGCGGCGCCGGATCACGCTGCCGAAGGTCGAGGCGTGCGTCGACAACCCCACCGTCGACGGGGAGGTCCGGCTGCCGCGCAACACGTCGGAGGGCCATCTCCCGAAGATCGCGCTGACGACCGGCGGCGCGGACGTGCTGGAGTGCCTGCTCTACAAGATGGGTATCGACGCGTCGGAGTTCACGCCGGAGACGGGCGACGGGCGGGTGAACCTGTTCGCCGGGCGCGCCATCGAGGGGGACAGCGCGACGAGCCGGTACCGCGACGGGCTGAACGGCGGGGCGGCCTTCTCCCCTGCGCGGGAGTTCTGGGGGTCGCTCGACAACCTGCAGCAATACGACATGGTGATCCTGTCGTGCGAGGGGTCGGCGTTCCTGGCCGACAAGCCCGAGGCGGCGCTGCGGGCGATGTTCGACTACGCGTCGGCGGGAGGTCGCGTGTTCGCGTCGCACTGGCACAACACCTGGCTGCGGCTCGGGCCGGAGCGGTTCCCCGAGACGGCGGACTGGGACGAGGGCAGCGACCCCGACGACGGGCTCCCCGTGATGGTGGACACCACGTTCCCGAAGGGCGCGGCGCTCCGGGACTGGCTCGTCCGCGTGGGGGCGTCGACCGTGCCGGGGCAGATCGAGATCGACGATCCGCAGCACTGGGTCGACTCGGTGAACGAGGAGATCGCGACGCGGTGGCTCTACAACGACGCCGACCCGGCCTTCGACGCGCGGGCGGGGGTCAAGTACTTCACGTTCAACACGCCGATCGGCTCCCCGGAAGAACAGCAATGCGGCCGGTTCGTGTACACGGACATCCACGTGGCGGCGACCGACGTGGCCGGGGCGCCGTTCCCGAGCGGGTGCGAGGACCGCGACGGGGAGATCCATGAGCTGACGGCCCAGGAGAAGGCGCTGCTCTTCATGCTGTTCGACCTGTCGGCGTGCGTCACGCCGGACGACGAGCCGCCGCCGGTGCCTGTCCCGAGGTGACCCGAGGCGACGGAGCGCTCGCCGTCGTGGCGAGGAGCTCAGTGGCCAACGTGGGCACCGGTCGGCGGGTGGACCAGGACGGCACAGAGGGCCACGACAGGCGCGCTCGAGGCTTGACATCCCGGGCGCGTTCGTCATCGCTTTCACGAGCAATATTGACGCTCTGCGCATGGATGGGCGGTTGACCAGGGTGGTCGCCCGACCACCGAGAGGAGCGCGGTAGCTTGCGCAGCTCCTCGAGGGAAAGCCGAGGGAAAGAGGGAAAGCGGAGGGAAAGACGGCTCGCGCAGGCCACGGACGCACGGCGACACCGCCCGATTCGCGGGTCCAGCGGACTGGCATGCGTCTTGCGGAAATTTTTAGTTGCCTGCACACCACGGCTCGGGCACATCGACGCCCGTGATGGCCCCGCCTCACCCCTCCCCGGTGGCTGACGGCCGCTCACCCACGAGCGCTTCGCCCGGCAGCATGGTATTATGGCCTACATGCCAAGGCTTAGTTGTCTCTATTAACTTTTACCGCGTAGAGGGCTTGCCACCGGCGCTGAGCTGCCCTTTTAATGCCGCGCCATACGGTTACTTCCCTTGGAGGACATGATGAAGAGCGTTTCATTTCGCGGTGTGCTTGGCAGGTCGAAGTGGTCATTCGGCCTTGCGGCGGTCGCCCTGCAAGCAGCCGTGCTGATCGGCTGCGGCGACGCGTCGACGGATGAGGGCGTGGGCGGCGCCGGCGGCGCCGGCGGCGGCGGCGGGGGGACGACGACGGGGACCACGTCGACCTCGGCCAGCTCGACGACCTCGGTCAGCTCGACGACCTCGGTCAGCTCGACGACCTCGGTCAGCTCGACCACGACGGGGCCCGGGACGACCTCGTCGTCGACGACGAGCACGGGCACCGGGATGGTGCCCACGGACGGAACGCCGGTCGAGCGCCACGGCGTGCTCCGGGTCAAGGACGGCAACATCGTCGGTGAGCACGGGGCCCCGGTCCAGCTCAAAGGCATGAGCCTGTTCTGGAGCCAGTGGAGCAACTACTACAACGGGAACGTCGTCAACTCGATCGCCGACAACTGGAAGGCGACCGTCGTCCGCGCGGCGATGGGCATCGAGAACGAAGGCGGGTACCTCGAAGACGCGGGCGGCCAGAAGGCCAAGGCGAAGGCCGTCGCCGACGCGGCGATCGCGAAGGGCATCTACGTGATCCTCGACTGGCACGATCACAACGCGAACAACCACCTCGATCAGGCGAGGAGCTACTTCCGCGAGGTGGCGCAGACCTACAAGAACGTGCCCAATGTGATCTTCGAGGTCTTCAACGAGCCGCTCAACACGCACAACTGGCAGACCGTGAAGTCGTACGCCGAGGCGGTGATCGGCGAGATCCGCGGCCAGGGCGCGAACAACCTCGTCATCGTCGGCTCGCCGAACTGGTCGCAGGACGCGGACATCGCCGCGGACAACCGCATCAACGACCCCAACGTGGCGTACACCCTGCACTTCTACGCCGCGACGCACAAGAACACGCTGCGCGAGAAGGCCCAGCGCGCGATGGACAAGGGCCTGGCGCTGTTCGTGACCGAGTGGGGGACGTGCGACGCCAGCGGCGACGGCGCGCTCGATCTCGGCGAGTCGGGGACCTGGCTCAACTTCCTCGACGCGCACAACATCAGCTGGGCCAACTGGTCGCTGGGCGACAAGGCCGAGGCGTGCTCCGCGCTGAAGCCCAGGGCGAACACCATGGGCAACTGGACCGACAACGACCTCACCGAGTCGGGCAAGTGGGTGAAGGCGAAGATCGCGGAGTGATCCGCGGCCCCGGGCGCTCGCCCCGGGGTCATTCGCTGGTTCGCGCCGTGCAGTGGTTCAATGACAATGGAAGCGGCCAAGAGCGACGTAGCGCGGACGAGGCTCACCAGGAGACGGCGCGCATCGCTTTGCCCTGACCCTCAGCGAGCGGGGAGCGCGCGCCCGCCGAGCGCGCGTCTCCCCGCATCGCTCACGCGCGCTTCGGCGCCTTCTCCGAGGACAGGGGCCGCCCCGCACAGAAAGGGCACTGGTCGTCCGAGCTCCAGTCGTCGTCCTCGAGGCCGAGCGCCCGGAGCTGCTCGAGCTCCCACGCGCGCGCCTCGGGCGAAAGCGGGGCAGGACAGGTCGATGAGTGTTCTCTCGGGCGACGCAACATGGACGGTCCCGTTCGGTTGGGCTCCGGAGAGCGGCTCCGGGATCTATCGCGCGCAGCGCTGCAGCGCCCGCGAAATCGGCCGCGCCGCGACGCGTCTGTCCATCGTTGAGGCGAACGGAAAAGACCTCTGGACGAGGGTGAAACAGCAAACCGGCAGTTCGACCCGGAAGCGCGGATGCGCGCTGCCGGCGCATCCCGAGTCCGACCGTAGGCCCCCACGGGGGCCGGCGCCCTTCAGCGAGGCCCCCCAGCGCGCAGCCGCTCGGCGACCTCGCGGCGCCGCAGCTTGCCGCTCGTCGTCTTGGGCAGCTCGCCCGGCGGGAGCAGGACGACCTGGTCGACCGTGACCCCGTTCGCCCGCAGCGCCTCGCGCACGCGCTCCGTGAGGCCGGCGTGCTCGGAGGCCTCGGCGCGCGTCTCGGCGACCACGTAGACGGCCTCGGTCTGCCGCTCCTCGAGGAAGAGCCCCACCGCGACCACGCACCCGGCCCGGATGCCGTCGACCCGGGACGCGATCTCCTCGATCACCGCGGGGATCATCGTGTGACCGCCCTTGATGATCACCTCCTTCTTCCTGCCGGTGACGAACAGCGTCCCGCGATCGAGGAACCCGAGATCCCCCGTGCGCAGCCAGCCGTCGACGAGCGCCTCGGCGGTCGCCTCGGGCTCGTTGAAATATCCCTCCATCACGGTCTCCGAGCGCACCTCGATCTCCCCCACGGTGCGCTCCGGGACGGGGCTGCGCCCGGCGTCCACGACGCGGATCTCCGTGCGCGGGATCGGCCTGCCGACGCCGACGAGCTCCAGCGACAGCGGCCCCGGCGCGGCCTCCTCGACGCGGCCCTCGCGCTCGAGCAGGCCGCGATCCACCGTGAGCACGCGCGGCTCGGCGAGCAGATCGGGGAAGGTCACGGCGACCGTCGCCTCGGCGAGCCCGTAGACCGGGAAGAACGCCTCGAGGCGGAAGCCGCACGGCGCGAACGCCTCGGCGAAGCGGCGGAGCAAGGCGGGGGCGATCGGCTCGGCGCCGACCATCGCGCACCGCCACGCGCCGAGATCGAGGCCCGCCTCGACGGCGCGGCGGGCGAGCCCGACGCAGATGGCGTAGGCGCTGGGCGGCCCGAGCGAGATGGCGCCCCGGATGCGCGACATCTCCGCGAGCCACGAGAACGGCCGCGTCCGGAACTCGAGCGGCGAGAGCATGTGCACGGGGAAGTCGTTGAAGAGCGGGAAGAGCAGCCCGCCGACGAGCCCCATGTCGTGGTGGAGCGGCAGCCACGACACGCCCCCCGCGCCCTCGCCGCGCACCGGGAGCCGCTGGCTCATCGCGTCGAGGTGCAGCATGAGCCGCTCGTGCGGGATGACCACGCCGCGCGGGTGCCCGGTGCTGCCGCTCGTGAGCTGGATGAGCGCGGGGCCGGGCGCGCGGTCCGGATCGGGCAGCGAGGCATCGAGCGGCGCGTCGAGCAGCGGCTCGGCGGCGAGCTGCGTGAGGCCGTCCGCGCCGCCCTCGCCCTGCGCGAAGCCGAGCAGCGCCGACGAGACCACGAGCGCGCGGGCGCCGACCCGGGCGGCCGTCCGCCGGAGCTCGCCGAGGAACGCCGCCACGTCGGTGAGCCGGTACGGCACCCCGACCTGGATCGGCACCGCGCCGAGCACCCAGACGCCGAAGAGGCACGGCACCGCCACCTCGACGTCCGTCACGAGCATGAGCACGCGGTCGCCCGGGCGCACGCCCGCCGCGAGCAGCCCCGACGCCGCCGCGCGCGCGCGGCGCCAGTACTCCGCCCACGTCCAGCCGACGAACTCGCCTTGCTGCTTGTGGTAGAAGCCGAACCGATCCGGCGTGGCCTCGGCGCGCGCCCGGAGCAGGCCCGCGACCGTCCGCGCGGCGACTCCACCCTTCACGGCGCTCACGGCGCGCGCCCCGGCTCGGGAGAGGGCGCGACGCCGAGGCGCTCGCGGCCGCCGCCCTTCGTCGCCACGATCATGTACTCGAGCGCGGTGCGGCGCGCGAACGAGAGCCGGCCCACGGTCATGTACGTCTGGAGCAGCCGCGAGAAGCCGGGCGCGCGCGCGTCGATCCGGGCGCGGTTCGCGCGCACGTTGTCGATCCACCGGGCGACCGTGTGCACGTACGAGCTCGTGAGGTCCTCGACGCGCCGGACATCGAGGCCGGCCTGCTCGATCATCCCGAGCTCCTCGGCGAGCGAGATCAGGCGGCAGTAGCCGAGCGCCTGGACGAAGATGTACTGCGTGGCGGAGCTCTCCCGGTCGCCGCGGGCGCGCGCCGGGAAATAGCAGTCGGAGATGAGCAGCCTGCCGCCCGGGCGCAGCGCGGCGGCGATCTTCTGGTGGATCCGCTCGCGGTTGTGCATGTGCACGATGCTGCCCACGAAGAGCACCGCGTCGAGCGACTCGGGCTCGAGGTCGACGTCCTCGATATGGGCGAGGTCGATGCGGACCCGCGAGGCGACGCCGGCCCGGTCGGCGCGGCGGAGCGCCTCCTGCCGCTGCTTGTCGCTCAGCGTGACGCCCCGGAAGCTCCCGCCGGTGCGCTCGGCGAGATAGATGAGGTTCGAGCCCCAGCCGCACCCCACGTCGAGGACGCGCTCGCCGGGGTGGATATCGAGCTCGCGGCGGACCCAGTCGTACTTGCGCTCCTGCGCCGCCTCGAGGCTCTCCCCGGGATCGAGGAAGATGCCCGTCGCATAGGCGAGGCGGCTGTCGAGGACCATGGAGAAGATCTCCGGGTCGTTCTGGTAATGGGCGGCGACCTCCCGCCGCTCGTGCTCCCGCTGCTCCTCGGGCGTCCGGCCGGCGGCCTCGCGCTCGGCGCGCGTGCGCGGGGAGATCACGACGCCCCTCCCCGGCCGCCCCGCGCCGCGAGCTGCGCCTCGACGAAGGCGATCACGTCGCCCACCGTGGTGATCTGCGCCTGATCCGGCGCCGCGAAATCGGGCGCCACGATCTGGAATCGCTCTTCCAATGCGACGTTGACCTCGATGAGCGCCAGCGAATCCACGCCGAGGCCGCTCTCGAGCGACAGATCGGGAGTCACGGCATCGACGCTCATCCCACATCGCTCTGCAATGATGGTGCGGACCTCGCGGGCGATCTCCGGATCTCCCCCGCTCGCCGCCTGCGGCTGCTTCTCCAGCGCCGCCTCGCTCTTCTTCATCGCGCTCTCCAGTCCAGGGTTGGGCGCGCGCGACCTTCGATGCGCCGGCGCGAGTGGACTTCCATGCCAGCGCCGGTCACGGCCGGACTGGGCCGTACCATGATCGTCATTCGCCGTCCATGCCCGGACGAGCGCGCTCGCCCGCTGGGGCGGCGCGCTGGCGGCGTGGCGGCGCGGCGGCGCGCCAACGCCAGCGCGCGGCGGGCGTGGCGCGCGCCTGCGACGCCGGCGGCCGCGCCCGCGGCTCCGGCGCGAGCGGCTCAATCGCCGAAGTCGCCGAGATCGCCGCCGCCGTCGTCGAGCCCGCCGCCGTCATCGCCCCACGGATCGCCGTCGTCCGGCCCGTCGCCCTCGTCGCCCGCGCCCTCGTCGCCCGCGCCCTCGTCGCCGCGATCGGCGTCGTTCAAGAGATCGGGATTCGCCGCGGCCTCCTGCGCGGTGCCGAGCGGCATGCCCGCCGGGCTCACGAAGAGCACGTGGGGAGGCGAGAGCATGTGCATGAACGAGGAGATGAGCATCACGTCCAGCACCATGCTGAGCGGGCTCGGAGGGTAATAGACCATGAACGGGTCGTAGCCCGGGTGCGTGGGGCTCGCCGGCTGCGGCCCGGCGGCCGCGCCGTCGCCCGAGGGCGCGTGCACGACGCGCGCCTCGGCGTGGCGCTGCTCCACGCGCGCCTCCGGCATCGCCGCCTTGAGGGCGCCCTCGAGCCGCCCGACGAACGACTCGAACTGCAGCCGCGCCGTCTCGAACAGCGCCGGGTCCTTCGCGAGGGGCTCGACGCGGCGGCGGTAGTCCTCCGCGCCCTCGCCGGCGCGCGGCTCGAGATCGCGCAGGCGCCCGCCGACGGACACGATCCCCGCCGGCTCGTCCTCGGCGTGCTCGGTGCGGGCGCGCGCCTCGATCACGAGGTGCAGCCCCGCCTCCTCGTGCTCGGCGGCGAACTTGAGCTCGGTGAAGCCGCGCCCGAACACCGACGAGTGCTCGGACAGCGCGAGGACGAGATCGGGGAGGTCGTCCGGCTTCCCGTCGGTGTCCTGGAAGATGACGGTGTCGTCGATGACCAGCGAGAGCGCGTTGCCGACCCCGAGCTGGACGAGCGCCCGCCGCACCTGATCGACCACGGCGGTGGCCTCCAGCTCGACGCGCATGCGATCGGTGTCGAGGTCCAGCCTGGCGCCGAAGCCGCGCTTCAGCTTCTCCCAGAGCGTGGGGTCGCGCTGGATGATGCTGCCCTTGAGCGAAACGTGGATCTGTCCGATGAGCCGCATGCGCGCTCCTTAGCACCGGCGCGCCGCCGGAGGGCGGCCGACGCGGGCGCGGCGCCGAGGCGCCGGCCGGGCGCGCTTCGCCGGGGCGCCCCTCGGCGCTCGCGGGCGGGGCTAGCCGAACGTGAGCCGCTGCGCGACGCGCTTGTACGCCTGCTCGACGACGCGGCGCGCGTGGTGGATGGCGTTGGAGTGAGGGAACTGCAGCGACGGCGGCTCGCTCTCGTCGGCCTCCGGCGACGCGTCCGCGAGCCGGCGCGCGAGGGCGCCCACGGTGTCGACCTCGAAATCCCTCGAGTTCTCCTTGAGGAAGCGGCAGAGCCCGCGGAGCCGCTCCACGTTGAGCCGGTTCGGGTAGCCGCGGCGCGCCTCCGCCGAGTCGAGGAAGTAGAACTCGAACGAGTGGGTCACCAGCGTGACCTCCTTGACCCCGAGGGCGCGGTAGCGGAGGAGGCAATGCTTGATCTCGTCGAGCGTCACCGCCGTGATCTGGAGGTGCCTGAAGCGCTTCGTCGGCTCGATGAAGTTCGTGACCGGCAGCTCGTACACCCCCTTCTCGGGCGTCTCGAAGAGGCCGAGCCGCGCGCCGGGATACTGCATCTTGCAGTTCTTGTTGAAGTAGCAGGGGTTGTAGTTGCTGCTCAGCACGAGCCCCGCCAGCTTCATCGCCCGCCAGGTGTCGTTGTTCGCGCCGAAGTTGCCGGCGCGGTAGCCGAGCAGCTCGCTCGCCGGGACGCCCGCCCGCACGAGCAGGTCGCGCCCCTCGAGGAGCAGCCGCGCCTGCTCCTCGACCGGGTAGTCGGCGATGTCGTCCGAGACGCGGGCCTCGCCCCGCGTGTGCCAGTCCGCGCGCCGCTGCACCGGATGCACGTGCAGCTGCACGTCGTGGCCCCGGCTGTGCAGCGCCTGGCACACGTTCGTGAGGCCGTCCATCCCGAAGCTGTACGAGCCGATCGCCTCGACGAAGAACGTCCCCCGCTGACCGTGCGCCTCGAGCTCGCGCATGATGAGCTCGATGCCGAGCGGCTCGCGCTGGTTGACGAAGCGGCCCCAGATGCGGAGGTCGTAGCCCATCGCGGGAGATTTGCTGTCGCCCGTGATGCGCTCTTCGGCGCACTCCACGTCCACGGTAATGTATACCCGCGTCCTGCCGTCAGCCATCGCCTGCTCCTCCCTCACCGCGCTTCTGAAGAACCATCGTGATCGTCGGGGCAACGAAGCCCACGTGCATCCCCAGCGGACCGAGCAGCCGGTTCGCCACGGAGAAGGCGAGGAGCCGCGGCCCGGACATGCCCATCTTGGCCTTCAAATCGACGATCAGCCGGCCCCGATCCTGCTGCGAGATGTCCGCATAATCGCCGAACCCGCGCCGGAGCTGCCAGGGAAATACGCTGTAGACCGACGGGCCCGGAAACAAGGGGTGCAGCGGGCGAGGCACGTAGTTCATCAGCGGGCGGCGGCTGTGGAGCTCGACCGGCCAGAGGCGGTTGCTCGTGCCCAGGATCACGATGAACCCCCACGGCCCGAGCACCCGGTCGATCTCGCGCTGGACGGCCGGCAGGCGCTCGGGCGGGATGTACTCGAGCACGCTGTTGCAGGAGACGAGCTCGAACTCCCCGTCCGCGAACGGAAGCGAGGTCGTGTCGGGGACGTGAAGGACGCGCACCTTGTCGGACATCCCGTGGCGCTCGACGTTCAGCTGGGTCAGCTCGACGTACGTGGGGTCGACGTCGATCGCCGTCACGTCGGCGCCCAGCGTCGCGAGGACGATCGACGTCCCGCCCAGGTGGCAGCCGAACTCGAGCACCTTCTTGCCCCGGACCGACGTGAAGAGGTCGTCGTAGGCGTGGCGGCTGTGCCGCCACTCCCAGGCGACATAGCCCCCCACGAAGACGTCGTCCGGATCCCAGCCGTGGCGCTGGGCGCACTCGCGGAAGCGGCGGTCGGCGTCTGCGTCCCGGACAGCTGGCGGCGCGTTGACGTTCGGGCTCGGATCGCTCATCGGGAAAGGCTCAAGCGTCAGGCGTACCCCCCGTCTGCGTGGGCGCCCTGTAGATGGCGAACAGGTAGGGGGAAAACCAGGGGTTCGTCTCGCCAGGGACCACCCGGCTGGCGATCGCCCGGATCGGCCCGACGAGCTTCCAGACGACACGCCGCGCCAAGAGCGGCGCCTCGTCGTCCAGCCAGAAATCGAAGTGGCCGCCCGTGTAACGGGCCTGGACGATCTCGGCGCCGTTGCGGCGGGCGGCGGCCTCGAGGAACGGCAGGTTCATGATGCGGGTGTTGTGGCCGTTCAGGTTCTTGCGGTCGAACAGCCAGTGGAGCGCCTTCTGCCCGCCGGCAAAGTTCGGCATGGCCACGACCACGGTGCCTCCCGGCTTCACCAGCTCGAAGTGCCGATCCACCACCGACCCCGCGTCATCGAAGTGCTCGATGAACCCGAAGGAAGCTACAATATCGAATTTTTCCTCGGGCTTCCAGGAGAAGAAGTCCCCCTTCTCGATCTTGCCGACCTTGACGCCGCGCTTCGTGAGCTCCTGCTCGACGACCGCCGGGTCGCAGGCGAAGTCGAGGCCGTGGGCGGTGTAGCCGAGGCGCCCGCTGAAGTCGGCGAGGATGCGGCCCGGCGCACACCCGATCTCGAGGAACGACAAACCCTCTCCGCGCGGCAGGAAGGGAGCGATGTCGTCGTAGAGCTCGCACCCGCCGCCCATGTCCTCGGCGGCGGCGTTGAGCTTCCAATGGTTCTCCCAGTACTCCTGTGACGTGAGCTTCAACGTCGCCTCCTCGCTGCCATGACGGAGGGGGCGGCTCCACGGAGAGCCTCCCCGGAGGATCGCATTCGACCCGCCACACCGCGGCTGGTCGCGCTGGTCGAGTTGATCGAGTTGGTTGAATGCGATCCGCGTGCCATCCAGCGCGACGAATCCTAGAAGACGGGAAGGCCCACACGCAAGCCGGCCCTCCGGCTTCGCCCTGCGCCTCCGGCCATCGGGCGCGCGGGCCGGCGTCGCGGCGCGCGGGGCGCCGAGGCGTTTTTCCCCGGCGTTCTGCCCCGCGGGCCGCGCCCGCGCCGCCGGCGCTAGGAGGCCGCCACCTTCTGCAGGCGCTCGCGGAGCAGGACCTCGAGCTGGGCGAGCGCCTTCGCGAAGCCGTCGATCCCCTCGCTGAGCTTGTCGCTCGCCATCCGGTCGGCGCCGTGCATCGCGCGGAACGTCGCCTCATCCATCGTGATCTTCTCGATGTGCATGGCGCGCGCCGCGTCCGGGTCGAGCTTCCTCGGCAGCTCGCCGCGCGCGGCGGCGAGCTCGGCGAGCAGCTTCGGCGAGATCGTCAGGAGATCGCAGCCGGCGAGCTCCTTGATCTCGTCGATGTTGCGGAAGCTCGCGCCCATCACCTCGGTCTTGTAGCCGTGCTTCTTGTAGTAGTTGTAGATCTTCGTGACCGAGACGACGCCCGGGTCCTCGGCGGGCGCGTAGCTGGCGCGGCCCGTGTCCTTCAGGTACCAGTCGAGGATGCGGCCGACGAACGGCGAGATGAGCGTCACGCCCGCCTCGGCGCACGCGATCGCCTGGTGCAGCCCGAAGAGCAGCGTGAGGTTGCAGTGGATGCCCTCCTTCTCGAGGACCTCCGCCGCCCGGATGCCCTCCCACGTCGAGGCGATCTTGATGAGCACGCGCTCGCGCGAGACGCCGGCCTCCTCGTAGAGGCGGATGATGCGCCGGCCCTTCTCGATGGTCGCCTGGGTGTCGTAGGAGAGGCGGGCGTCGACCTCGGTCGAGACGCGGCCGGGGATGATCTTCAGGATGCGCAAGCCGAAATCGACGGCGAGCCGGTCGAACGCGAGGCTCACGGCGTCGCCCGGCTCCTTGCTCTGGCCCGCCTCCTTCTGGGCCCACGCGAGCGCGCCGCTCACGATGTCGGTGTACTCGGGCATCTGGGCGGCCGCGGTGATGAGCGACGGGTTCGTCGTCGCGTCTTGCGGGCGGAATTTCTCGATCGAGTTGATGTCGCCGGTGTCGGCGACCACGACGGTGTACGCCTTGAGGCGCTCCAGCAGGTTCTGGTCCATGGCGCCATTGTAGTACGAGCAGCCAGCCAGGACGCTTCAAAGCTTTCGTGGCCTTCGCCCGAAGGGCCTCCGCTGCCGCTGGATGCACGGCCCGCGCTGGCCTATGAACAGCGCCCCGTGGAGCCGCCCCCCAACGCCGCCGCGCAGCCGCCCCCCGACGCCGTCGCGCAGCGCGTCCTGTCCGCCTACGACGATCGCCTGGCCGTCCTGCGCGCCGAGGCCGGCGCGCTCGAGCGTCGGTCGAGGACGTTCTCGCTCCTGCGCGGCGTCTCGTTCGTGGCCGCGGCCGTGGCCGGGGGGTACGCGCTCTTCGGCGACGTGCCGCGGTGGGTCGCGTACGCCGCCGGCGCGGTGACCGCGGTGTTCCTCGGGCTGCTCGTGGCGCACGCGCGCCTCGTCACCCGGATGACGGAGGTCGAGCAGCGCATCGGCCTCTACGTGCGCGGCAAGCGGCGCGTCGCCGGCGACTTCGCCGACTTCCCCGAGCGGGGCGAGCGCTTCGCCGCGCCCGACCACGACTACGCGGGCGATCTCGACGTGTTCGGGCAGGCGTCGCTGTTCCAGCTGCTCGACGTGGCCCAGACGGGCGAGGGCGAGGCCACGCTCGCGGCCTGGCTCACCGAGCCCGCCCCGGCGCCCGCCGTGGCGGCGCGGCAGGAGGCGGTGCGCGAGCTCGCCGGCCTCGGCGCGTTCCGGGAGGATCTCGCCGTGGTGGGCATGCAGGCGGGGGCGCGCGGCCGCGAGGCCGGGCCGCTCATCGCGTGGGCCGAGGCGCCCCCGGCGCTGCTCGGCGCCGAGGCGCGCGCCGGCGGCCTGCCGGCGAGCGCGCTCTTGACCGCGGCGAAGGTGCTCGTGCCGCTGACGCTCGCGCTGCTCGCCGCGCCGCAGGTCGTCCCGGCGGAGCAGCTCGGGCTGCTCCGTCACGCCTGGCTCCTGCCGTTCGGGGCCCAGCTGCTCGTGCTGCTCCTCCTGCGGCCCGCGATCGAGCCGATCCTCGCCGCCGCCTCGTCGCGCGAGGCGCCGTTCGCGCGGTACCGGCCGCTCCTCGCGCGCATCGAGCAGCAGGCGTTCTCGTCGGCGCTGCTGAGCGAGCTCAAGGCCGAGCTCGCCGGCCCCTCCGGCGCGCTCGCCTCGCGCGAGATGACGGCGCTCGAGACCCGGGTGGGCTACTCGGATCTGCGCCACAGCGGGCTCATCCACCTCATCGCCGATCTCTTCCTGCTCTGGGACGTGTGGTGCGCGCTCGCCCTGGAGCGGTGGAAGCTGCGCGCGGGCCGGCACGTGAAAGCGTGGATGCGGACGCTCGGGCACGTCGAGGCGCTCGCGAGCCTCGCGACGTTCGCGCACGAGAACCCCGACTACGCCTACCCCGAGGTGAGCGTCGGGGAGCCGCGCTTCGCGGCGACGGGGCTCGGCCACCCGCTCTTGCCGCGCGACCGCCGGGTGACGAACGACGTCTCGCTGGAGGGCGCGGGCGCCGCGCTGCTCGTGACGGGCTCGAACATGTCGGGCAAGAGCACGCTGCTGCGCGCCATCGGGGTGAACGCCGCGCTCGCCCTCGCGGGCGCGCCGGTGTGCGCGTCGTCGCTGTCGCTGTCGCCGGTCCGCGTCCGGACGAGCATGCGGATCAAGGACTCGCTCGAGCAGGGCGTCTCGCACTTCTACGCCGAGCTGACCCGCCTGAAGCGCGTCGTCGACGGCGTGGGCCGCGGCGAGCCGGTGCTGTTCCTGCTCGACGAGATCCTCCACGGCACGAACGCGCGGGAGCGCCAGATCGGGGCCAGGGCGGTGGTGAGGCACCTGGTCGAGCGGGGGGCCATCGGCGCGGTGTCGTCCCACGACATGGGGCTCTCCGTGCTGGAGCAGGAGACCTCGGGCCGCGTGCGCAACATGCACTTCGAGGAGCTCGTGGTCGATGACCGGATGACCTTCGACTACAAGCTGAAGGCCGGCGTCGTGACGAGCGCGAACGCGCTGCGGCTCATGAAGATCGTGGGGATCGACCTCGACTTCTCGGAGGGCGAGCGCGGGCCGGCGGCCGCGTCACCGCCGCCGCCCGCGTCACCGCCGCCGCCCGCGTCACCGCCGCCGCCCGCGTCGGAGCGAGCGGCGGCGCCGGAATGAGCGCGACGCGCCGTCCGGGCGGCTCACCCCGCTACGACGCGGCCTGACCCGTGCCCTGCTCGAGCGTCGCGGCGCGCTCCCCGGGGGCGCCTGACGCGGTCGGCGGCGGTGACGCGGCCGCCGGCGCTCCCGCGCCCCTCGAGATCACCTCCCGCGCGAACGCGGCGATCCGCTCGGCGAACCGGCGCGGATCGTCGACGTGCGGGCAGTGGCCGACGCCTTCGGGCTCCTCGATCTCCGCGTGCGGCGGGAGGTGCCGCCGGTAGTACTCGAGGTTGCCGCCCGGCATGAGGCGGTCCGAGCGGCCCCAGATGAGCAGGATCGGCATCGACAGGGACCGCAGCTGCTCGGGCGTGAACGCGTGCTCGCACCGGGCCGAGCTCGTGAAGGAGACGATGGTCTCGCGCGCGAACATCCGCACGATGTCGCCGGCGACCAGCGGGGCGAACCACGGGACGCGGTGGTAGAGCCGCGCGAAGAACGCGTGCGCGTCGGCCCGCGACCGCAGCTTGAAGGCGCCGAGCAGCGCCGCGAGCTCGGCCTGCTCCATGCACGCGCCGGCCGGCGACGCGAGCACCAGCGCGCGCACGCGGTCCGGCGAGCTCAGCGCGTAGCTCACCGCGACCGCGCCGCCGAGGGAGTTGCCGACGACGATGGCCGGCGCGTCGAGCTCGCGGTCGAGCAGCTCGTTCATGGCGGTGGTGAGGCACTCCGGCGTGAACGCCGACGCCGGCGCCGCGCTCCACCCGTGCCCCGGCGCCTCCGCGGCGACGACGCGGCGGGCGTGCCGCCGCAGCCGCTGGAGCACGGGCGCGTACGGGAGCGCCGACGAGCCGATGCCGTGGAGCAGGACCACGGTCGGGAGCGAGCCGGTGCCGGGCGCATCGTAGAGGTGCAGGCGGCAGACCGACGTGTCGACCCAGCGGCTCTGCACCCCGGAGCGGTTCAGCGCCTTCTTGGCGAGGCGCTCGGCGAGCGGGAGGATGCCCATCCGCCGGGCATAGCAGATCGCGAGGGTCTCCGCGCGGACGGAAGCGCGGGCCCGCGCGGCGGGGCTGCTCCGCCGTGCTCCGCCGCGCGGGCCCGATTTCCGTTGAGCGCCAACGAGATCCGCGCCACATCTCCGCCGTGCGCTCGCTGCTCCTCGCTGCCGCCCTCTCCCTGGTCGCGTGCTCGCGCCCCGAGCCGCCGACGCTCAAGCCCGAGGTCGCCGCGGTGACCGCCGTCACCGCTCAGGGCATCGATCTGCGGGTCCAGATCCAGGCGTACAACCCGAACAGCGTCGATCTCTCGACGCGCTCGCTGAAGGCGACCGTGCTGCTCGACGGCAAGATCGACGTCGGCACGGTCACCGTGCCCACGCCGCTCAAGCTGCGGTCGAAGCAGTGGACGCGGATCGACGCGCCGCTCTCGGTGAAATGGCAGGATCTCACCAGCATCGCCGCGCTCGCGGCGCAGGGTCGGGGTGTCCCGTACCAGGTGAACGGCACCGTCGCGATCGGCGGGGAGACGCTCAACGTGGACCTGCCGTTCCGCCTGGCGGGGACGCTCACGCAGGAGCAGCTCGTCACGGTGATCGGGAACTCGCTGCCGGGCCTGCCGCTCCCCGGCTTGCGCTAAGGGATGGCCGTCCCGCGTGCGCGGGCTTCAGGTGAGCGGTCCGAAGCGCTTCTCGTAAGCCGCGAGCGCCTGCGCTCGCTCCTCCGCCGCGCGGGCCTTCTCCTCCTCGGCGCGATTTTACCAGCTTCCCGGAAGGCTGCAGCCGGAGGCGGCTCGACGGCGGACGCGCTCGGCCTGCGTCGGCTTACGCTGGCGACGCGCCGTCGTGCGGAGAACGCCGCGCGCTCTGTTGTCTCGGGCTCGCAAAGCTTGCAGAATCGCCGCGGAGGAGGCGCCCGTGCCCGTCGACGAGTCCATCCGCTGCCCGTGCTCGCGGTCGCTCGGCGAGCGCTCGCTCGCCGCCGGGTAGCGGCCCCATGTCCGGCGGCCTGATCTTCCACGACGGCGGCGGCGGGCCCGTCGCGCGCTGCGGGCGCTGCGGCGCCGAGGCGGCGGGGCCGTGCGCGCGCTGCCGTGCGCCCGTGTGCGGCGACTGCTGCGTGCTCACCGAGGGCGGCGCGCGGGTCTGGGCGATCTGCCTCGCGTGCGAGGATCGCGGCGGCCGCTCGCTCCGCCGGGGCTGGGCGATGGTCCTCGGGTGGATCGCGCTGCCGATCGCGGCGCTCGCGCTGCTCGTCGGGTTGCTCGAGTGGCTGCGCAGGTGATGGAGAGAACGGAGGCGTCATGTTCAGCGTGAAGCAGATCGAAGGTGCGATCCCCGCGGTGGAGCTCGTCGACGGCGGCGCCTCGAGCCGCGCCGTGCTCGCCCCGGCCCGCGGCGGGATCCTGACCGAGCTGACCCTCGGCGGGCGCGAGCTGCTCTACCTCGATCGCGCCACCTTCGAGGATCGCAGCGCCAACGTGCGCGGCGGCAACCCCGTGCTCTTCCCTTCCCCGGGCAAGCTCGCCGGCGACGCCTGGTCGTCCTCGGGCGCGCAGGGCCAGATGCGGCAGCACGGCTTCGCTCGCGCCCTGCCCTGGTCGCTCGACGATCGCGGCGCCGCCGCGCCCGACGGCGCCCACGCGCGGCTCGCCCTGCGCTCGAGCGAGGCGACGCGCGCGCAGTACCCCTGGGACTTCCGCGCCGAGCTCACCTACACGCTGCGCGGCAGATCGCTCCGGATCGACATCCGCGTGACCAACGAGACCGGCGAGGGCGCGCCGCCGATGCCCTTCGGGTTCGGGTTCCACCCCTACTTCGCCGTCTCCCAGGCCGACAAGCCCCGGGCCTCGATCGAGACGCGGGCGACGCGCGCGTTCGACAACACCACGAAGCAGGAGGTGCCCTTCTCCGGCTTCGACCTGACCCGGCCCGAGGTCGACCTCCACCTGCTCGACCACGGCTCCACCGAGAGCACGCTCTCGATCGAGGGCCCCCGGGCCGCGCGCATCGCCGTCCGCGGCTCGCCCGAGTTCACCCACTGGGTCGTGTGGACCTTGCAAGGCAAGGACTTCGTGTGTCTCGAGCCCTGGACCTGCCCCGGCAACGCCCTCAACACCGGAGAGCGCCTGATCCACCTGCCGTCGCGAGAGACGCAGGCGCTGTGGATCGAAATCTCTGCCTGAGGCGCAGCGCGCGCGAGGCGGGCCCTCGTGACATGAGGGCTGAAGCGAGGTGCGCACGGGCCGTGTTCGATGCCTGCTTCGCGGTTGACGGCGGGCTGGAAACAGCATGGAATCCAGCCCATGACTTCCAGAACCCACCTTACCGCACATCGTAGCCTTTTTCTCCGCTGCCGAGCGCTGCTCGGGCGGCGGTCGCGATTCCTGCTTTCCGCCTTGCCCGCCGCCGCCCTTGTCGCGACCGTCGCGACGGGCGCCTCGGCGGCGCCGGTCTGGACCGGAGACTTCGAGACGGGCGACCTGTCCCAGTGGAATACCTCGCTCAACGGCGAGCACATCTCGGTGGTGACGTCGCCTGTCCTGCAGGGGACGCGGGCCGGGCAGATCCAGCTCACCAACGACGCCCGCTGGTCCAACGGCATCAAGCGGGTCGAGCTGAACCACAAGCCGGCCGCCGGGCGCACGGCCGAGGGCGCCCAGACGTATTTCGCCTGGAGCTTCTACCTCCCCGAGGCGCTCGCGGCGGACCCGCCGACGCAGATCGGATACTGGGAGTCCGACGGGAGCTACAATCAGATGATGTCCTTCGAGGTCGTGGGACAGAACATCAGCTTCGCCACCCGCAAGCCCGCGAACAAGGTGCACTGGCAGGCGAACGGCGCGGTGACGCCCGGCGTGTGGCACCGCATCGCGCTGCACATCAAGTGGTCGACGAACCCGAGCCAGGGCTCCGTGGACGTGTGGTTCGACGGCGAGCAGGTCGTCACCGCCGGCCAGGCGCAGACCCTCGCCGACGGCAACCCGCACTTCACGCAGCTCGGCCTGCTGCGCAACCCGTCCGAGTTCACGGACAGCCCCATCCTCATCCTCGATGACGCCGTGGAGGGGGACACCCTCGAGGACGTGCGTCCCGCGCTCCCCTCCTCCGGGGAAGGCGGCGCCGGGGGCGCGGGCGGCGGAGGTACCGGCGGGGGCGACAACACCGGCGGCGCGGGCGGCGCGGGCGGGGCGACGAGCGGCAGCGGGGGCGCGGGCGGCGGGACCACGACGAGCGGCTCGGTCACATCGACGTCCTCGGCCGCGACCTCCGGCGCCGGCACCACCGGCACCGGCGCGGGGACCGGCGGCGCGGACGAGGGCGCCGACGAGGAGGGCGACGAGGGCGGCTGCAGCTTCCGCGCCGCCGGCTCGCCCGCGGCCCCCACGACGCTGGCCCTCGCCGGGCTCGCCGTCGCGCTCGCGTTCGCGCGGCGGCGCGCGCGGCGCTGAGCCGTCGCGAACGGCGCCGCTCGGGCCCCGCGCGGGCGGCGCCGAGCGCATCGTGAGCTCGGCTGGGTCTCACAACAAAATTGATTCACGAATCAATTTTGTTAAACCAGATGTTGACGTCGTTGATCCACGGGACATATTAGCTTCGTCCTGTGGCAAAATTTGTCGTTCGATGCCCGAGCTGTGACGGCGAGCTGCGCGCGACGCGGCTCGGCTGCCAGGCGTGCGGAACCAACCTGGACGGCCAGTTCGAGATCCCGGCGCTGCTCCAGCTGTCGCCGGACGATCTCGCCTTCGTGACCGCCTTCGTGCGCTCGTCGGGGAGCCTGAAGGCGATGTCGCAGCTCCTTCAGATCAGCTACCCGACGGTGCGCAACCGGCTCGACGAGATCATCGGCCGGCTGGAAGCGCTGGAGCAGGGCGTTCAGAAGCGCCGGCACGAGATCCTGGATGCGCTCGAGCACGGGCGCCTCTCCGCGAAGGAGGCGGAGGAGGCGCTGAGAAAGGTGGGACTCTGATGAGGATCACGCCCGACGAGAGGGTGCGCGCGCTCGTGCGCGACCACGTGATCGAGCCCGCGGAAGGCGAGCGGCTCCTGGCGACGATGTCGCCGCGGCCTCCCCGGACCGGATGGCGGCTGGCGCTGGACCCGTTCGAGCGCTTCGGCGGCGAGGTCGCGGCCGTGGCAGGGCTCGCGGTCGCCGCGCTGAGCGTCGCCATCACGCGCCTCGGCGTCCGCTTCGACGGCTTCCTCGACCTGCACATGGCGCCGGAGGTCGTCCCGACCACGACCGCGCTCCTCGAGCAGGTCGTCGTGTGGCCCCTGCCCGCCCTGCTCTTCTGGGCGTACGCGCGGCTCCTGCGGTGCCGCGTGCGGTTCGTCGATTTCCTCGGCGTGACCGGGCTCTCGCGCGCGCCGCTCGCGCTCGCGGCGGTCGTGCTCGGCCTGCTCGCCCCTGCGCCGCCAGCGGCGGGCGGGCCGGCGCTCACGCCCGCGGTGGCCGCCTTTGCCGTCCTGGCCGCGCTGTGCCTCGCGTGGTTCCTGACGCTGCTGACCCAGGGCTTCAAGAACGCCTCCGGCCTGCGGGGCGCTCCGCTGATCGCAGGGCTCATCGCCCTCGTGCTCGTCTCGGAGATCGTCTCGAAGGTCGCGCTCGCGCACCTCGGCTGACTCCATCCGGTCCGCGGCGCGCCGCCCGGTTCACGCGGCGCGCGCTCGACGACGCTCGCTCTGCCGCGAGGGCGCACCGGTGCGCCCGGGCGGCGTCGGCTTTCTCCTGCTGCTGGCATCTCCCCTGCTTCTTCGGAGGATCGTCATGTCATTGCGTTCGAATCACCTGGTCCCGGCGCGCCGCGCCGCGTTCGCTCTCTCGTGTGCGGTCGCGCTCGCGGGGTCGCCCTTCGGCGTGGGCTGCGGCGCCGCAGAGGGCGAGTCGTCCGCCGGCGGCGACGGCGCCCTCCCGGACGAGACGGAGCCGCCCCCGGGGCAGGACACGCCGAACCCGCCGGCGTGTCCGGAGGCGACCAGCGCCGATCTCACCGTCGAGAACGCCTACGGCGCGCTGGCGGGCACGCTCGAGGTGCCGGCCGGGTGCGGGCCGTTCCCCTCGGTGGTGATCCTCCCCGGCTCCGGGCCGACCGATCGGGACGGCAACCAGGCCGCCGCGGGCGTCGCTGCGGACACGTACCGGCTCCTCGCGGAGGGCCTCCGGGACCGGGGAATCGCGTCGATCCGCTACGACAAGGCCGGCATCGGCGGGAGCGCCTCCGCGGCGCCCCGCAGCGAGCAGGAGCTGCGCTTCGAGATGGGCGCCGACGACGCGGTCCTGTGGGTGAAGGCGCTCCGCGACGACGGGCGGTTCGCGACGGTCACGGTGGTCGGCCACAGCGAGGGCTCGCTGCTCGGCATGCTGGCCGCCCAGGCGATCGAGGTCGACGGCTACGTCTCGATCGCCGGCGCGGGCCGGCCCATCGGCGAGGTGCTGCGCGACCAGCTCGCCGGCCTGCCGGACGAGGATCGCGCGAAGGCGTACGAGATCCTGGGCCGGCTCGAGGCGGGCGAGCTCGTGGAGGATGTCCCGCAAACGGAGCTGTTCCTGGGCCTGTTTCGCCCGAGCGTGCAGCCGTACATCATCTCGTGGATGAAGCACGATCCCGCGGTCGAGCTCGCGGCCGTGAAGGCGCCGGTCCTCCTGCTGCACGGGACGGCCGATATCCAGGTGGGGGTGCAGGAAGCCGAGCGGCTCGCCGGCGCGCGGCCGGACGCAAAGCTCGTCCTCGTCGAGGGGATGAGCCACACGCTCAAGGAGGCGACGCTCTCGAGCGCGTCGCAGCGAGCGGCGTACACCGATCCGAGCCTGCCTGTGGTGCCGCGCGTGCTCGACGAGATCGGGGCGCTCCTCCGCGCGGAGTGACGCCGCGCGCCCGGTCGCTCGGCTATGCGTAATAACGCGCTTCGAGCATGTTTCCGTCCGGATCCTGGAAGTAGAACCAGTGCACGGAGGCGCCGCGCGCGCCGAACGACGGGTCGTTCGCCGTGTGCATCGCCACGCGCGCCGCGCTGAGCCGGGCGGCCAGGGCGTCGAACTCGTCGCGATCCATCGCAAAGCAGACGTGGTTGATGGGCCCGCCGGCAGCGGACGGCCTCGTCTCGCCGGTGGCCTTCCGGACGAACTCGGTGATGGAGACGGGCATCAGGTCGAGGATCGACGTCTCGGAGAGGCGGACGCTCGGAAACGGCGCCTGCCCCGCCCGGAACTCCTCGGCGCGGACGCTGGTGAGGCCGACCACCCGGGTATAAAACTCGAGCGCGCGGAGCGGGTCCTCGACCCACAGGACGACGTGATCGACGTGGAGTGCCATGAGGAGGAGAAGGCTACCGCGGCGGGCCCCGCCCGGGCTACCGTGGGCTCTCGCCATCAGGCATGACCCGGAGGATCTCATGTCGGGTTCACGTTGCACGCGACGCGCCCTCGCCGGGGCGCTCGGTTTCGCCCTCGTCCTGGGGGGCTCCGGCTGCAGCGGCGACGCGGCGCGCGCGCCCGGGCAAGCGCAGCCCGGCGCCGGCGGGGCCGGCGGCCAGGGCGGCGAGGAGCAGGAGCCCTCTCCCGCGCCGGCCTACACGATCGCGGCGTTCGAGGAGGTCCGGATCACGAGCGACGCCAGTCAGCCGAACTTCCAGCAGGCGAACGCGGACATCGATCTGCGCGACGGGCCGTTCGCGAGCGTGAGGCTCGTCGTGGAGCTGGAGAGCACGTGTTATCCCTTCGAGACGTGGGAGGACAATCCTCCCCCGGAGGGGCAGAGCTGGCCCGCGGACTGCGACGCGTTCGACCGGAACTTCGAGCTCTCCCTGGACGATCCCGTCGATCCTGCGGCGGATCCGCCGGGCATCGAGCTCGTCCGCGCGATCACGCCGTTCGGGGGGCCGCTGCGCCTGGACGTGGACATCACGGACGTGGCGAACGGGCTCCCCGCGGGCCAGCACCGGCTGAGGGTGGTGATCCCGACATGGTCCGACGGGAGCGGTCAGGTGAGCGGCTCGAACGGCGGGTGGAACGTGAGCGCCGTGATCGAGGCGGTGCCCGGGCCGGCGCCGAGGAAGGTGCTGGCGGTGGTCCCGCTGTTCAACGGGTCGCAGACGACCGCGGACGGGCCGGGGCCGCTCGCCGTGGAGGTGCCGGAAGGGACGGTGAGCTCGCGCGTGGAGTACCGGATCACCGGCCACGGCGGCGGCGAGTCCGGGTCGGGGTGCATCGGACCGGCCGAGGAGTTCTGCCGGCGGATACACACCCTCTTCGTGGACGGGAGCGAGCTTGCCCGCATCAGGCCGTGGCGGACCGACTGCGCGGCGCTCTGCACGATCGCGCACCACGGGCCGGAGGACGGCGGGTTCGATTACTGCCTGGAGAACCCGTGCGGAGCGATCGAGAGCGTTCGGGCGCCGCGGGCGAACTGGTGCCCAGGGAGCGAGTCGCCGCCGTTCACGTGGGACGCGGACGCGCTGCGGGTGCCCGGGCGGCACACGCTGGCGTGGGAGATCTCGACGATCGCGGAGGGCGGCTCGTGGAGGGTCTCGGCGACGTACTTCGCGTTCGGCGAGTAGCGGCGCCGCGAGCGGCCGCGCGCGTCGCGCCGGCCTCTCGCGCGCTCCGCCGCGCTACGGCGGCAGCTCCTCGAACTGGGGGAGGCCGTCGGTGATCGGATGCCACGCCGCCTTCGAGCCGACGTAGATGTGATGATCCGGCCGTCGCTCCGGCGCCTCGGAGAGCGCGCCGAGCTGCACGTGAGCGAACGTGTTCCCGCGGACCGTGTCGTACAGCGGCGAGAAGCATCGATCGCACAGGCCGCGGTACCCCTCCTCGGACTCGTCGACCTTCAAGAGGTGCTCGCGACCCGCGGAGATCTTGACCTTGTCGAGCGGGATCCCGCCGACGGCGGAGCAGGCGGCGCCGGTGCGCCGCCGGCACCTCGAGCAATGACAGTAGAAGGCGTAATCGAACGCATCGTCGACCTCGAAGCGCACGAGGCCGCAATAGCAGCTGCCCGTCAGCATGACTCCTCCACCTCTCTCGATCGCCGCCCGAAGGCCGAGAGCCGGCCGGCCCCGACCAGCCAGGTCCGCGGGTGATGCGGCAGCCCGTCGCGCGGCCGCCGCGCGGCCGCGGCGACGAAGGCGTCCTGCAGCGCCTCGTCGCTCGACGAGCTCAGCGCTTCAGGCACCAAATGTACGAGACCTACGTACTTCATGAGACCTCCGGCCCTGGCAGTCTTGGTGGATCGTGGGTCATCCAGTCCATGGTTGTCCGGCGCGCCCTCCGATCGACTCCGATCGCACGAGCGCTGTTCTTTTGCTGTACCACGGGTCGCCTCGGGCAGGCGCCCGCGACTGGCGGCCTCTGCGGTCGACCGCGGCCCGACCGTCCGCGCCGCGTACGCCGTCGCGCCGGGCGGCTCCCGCATCCGCGGTTCGGCCCGGCGATCGCGGTGCGCGGGCGGCTTCTGGGGAGCCCGGCACAGGGCGGGTATCGGCGGAGAGAGCGCGCCGGCGCGATGCTTGCAAATGCAAAAGAGCGTGCCTGACCGGAGCTCGGCACAGGGCGGGTATCGGCCGCGGGCGATCCGGCGCGATGCTTGCAATTGCAAAGGAACGTGCCTGAACCGTTCCGATATCAATTGATGTTTGAACCCCATCAAAGGCAGAGATTCTTTGTGCGTGATGCGCGCGGACGACTACAATGCCGTCGCGACCGGGGATAAACCGGCGAGCACATCCGTGATCAAGAGATCGCTGACAGGGAATCACGAACTCAAACCAGGAAACGGCGGAGCTCGCGGGGCGTCTTTGATTCACTTATTCATCTTGAGCAGAACCCCGTGAATTTGCCGATCTGACATGGAGAACTTAATGCGTATGAATCGCTTACTTGGCTACATCTCCGCTTCGCTTGCATGCAGCCTGCTTGCCTGTAGCGCTGGTTCGCAGAGCGATGAGAACAGCGGCGCGTTGGGCTCCGCGCTCGTGAGCCCGGATGGCACGATGACGGCGGAGATCACCGTGCCGTCGGACTGGAAGAGCGGGTACTGCGCGAGCGTGACGATCAAGAACACGGGCAGCAGCGCGGCGACCTCCTGGGGGATGGTCATCGGGCTCAACGGCTCGACGTTGAACCACGCGTGGAACACGCGCATCACGCCGTCGGACGGGCAGCTGAGGGCCGTCAACGAGTCGTACAACGGGAGGCTGGACCCGGGCGCCTCGACCATGTGGGGGTTCTGCGGGACCGGCACCGGCAGGCCCACGCTCGTCTCGGTCGACGGCACCGGAGGCCCGGACGTCACCACGAGCACGTCCGTGAGCAGCAGCGTTGGGTCGGGCGGCGCCACAGGGGTCGGCGGCAGCGGCGGCGAGGGCGGCGAGGGCGGCGGCACGACCACCGTGGGCGCCGGCGGCGAGGGCGGCGGCACGACCACGGCGACCACGACGGGCGCCGGCGGCGACGGCGGCGCTGGCGGCGGCACGACCACCGCGACCACGACGGGCACCGGCGGCGAGGGCGGCGGCACGACCACCACGACCACCGCGGGCACCGGCGGCGGCGGCGAGGGCGGCGCTGGCGGCGGCACGACCACCACGACCACGACGGGCACCGGCGGCGACGGCGGCGCTGGCGGCGGCTCCACCACCGCGGGCACCGGCGGCGCACCGCCGCTGGATCCGGCGTGCGGCCCGGATACCGCGACCTTCGCCGATGTGGCGCCCATCCTGGTGAAGAGCTGCGCCAACCAGTTCTGTCACGGCAACCCCACCTCGCCGGCCGGCCGGCTCGACCTCCGCGAGAGCACGGCGGTCGGCGCGCTGGTCAATCAGGACGCCGGCTCGTGCTCCAGCGAGAAGGCGCTCGTCGTGCCGTTCATGCCGAGCAGCAGCTACCTGATGAACAAGCTGAAGGACGTCGGCCTGTGCGACCCTGACGAGAGCAGCATGCCCCCGGGCTCGTCGCTGCCCGAGGCCGAGCTCAAGACGATCAACGACTGGATCTGCGCGGGCGCCCCCGACCGCTGAGCTCTGCGCGCACCGGGCTCAACCCGGGTCGGCGCGTCGCCTTCTTCCTGTGGGCGAGATCGATCGCAGCATCGAGCGACGAACGCAGCTCCTTGCTGTCAGCGAACCCCTTCCACTCGACCAGCACCGCCTGGATGTCGGCCTCCCAGGAGACGGTGACCCATCGCTCGTCCACGTGGATCAAGAGCTCCTCCTATCGGACCACTCTAACCGAATCAGGCGCCCACATCGCCGACTTCAACGCCCCCCATCTCGCCCCATCGCCGCTCGGCCGGCCCGCCGCTCCCACCGCCGTGCCCCGATGCCCGCGGCGCGAGCGACGCTGGTTCCACAGCAGCGCCGTCGCCCGTCATCGTCCTACCCGCGCCGCCCGCCGGCTCTAGCTCACCTGCTGGCCCGTCCGCCGGGCGGGGATGAACCGGAGCGGCAACGCGATCGGGCCGCGGACCGTCAGCGTGCGGTTGTAGCGGAGCTCGTGCGGAACGCGCTCGACCCGCTCGAAGCGCGCCATCACCGCCTCCAGCGCCACCCGCGCCTCCATGCGGGCCAGCGCCGCGCCGATGCAGAAGTGGACGCCGTGCCCGAAATGCAGACCTCCCTGCGAGCCACGGTGCAGGTCGAACCGATCCGGATCCTTGAACCGCGCCTCGTCCCGGTTGGCCGACGCCATGATCGGGAGCACCAGCGCGCCGCGCGGCACGGTCACCCCGGAGAGCACGACGTCCGCGGTGGCGATCCGGGGGAGCGTCTGGACCGGGCCATCGTAGCGGAGCATCTCCTCGACGAAGAGCGAGATCAGGCCGGGCTCGGCGTGCAGCCGCTCCATCATGTCCGGGTGGTCCGCGAGGAACAGCAGCGAATTGCTGAGGAGATGCGTCGTGGTCTCCAGCCCGCCGATCAGGAGGGTGACCAGGAACTCGACGATCTCGGCGTCCGTCAACCGCTGCCCGTCGAGCTCGGCGCGGACGAGATCGCTCACCGTGTCGTCGACCGGCGCGCGGCGCCGCTTCGCGATGACCTCCATCAGGTACCCGGTCAGCTCCGCGAGGGTCGTCTTCACGCGCTGGGCGTCCTCGGGGCTCGGGAGCTCGGGCGTGATCGACACGATGTCGTCGGCCCAGCGCTTGAACTTGGCGTGGAGCGCGTGATCGAGGCCGAGGATCTCGCCGATGGCAAAGGCCGGCAGCGGGTGCGCGAAGGCCTCGACGAAATCGGCCTCCTCCACGAGCCGGTTCGTGAGCTCCGTCGCGACGGCGCGGAGGCGCGGCTCGAGCCGCGCCACGGTGGCAGCCCCGAACGCGCGGTGGATCAAGCCGCGCAGCCGCGTGTGCGCCGGCGGGTCCATGGCGAGCATCGAGTTGGCGAACGGGTTGTAGCCAACCCAGGGAGGCTGCCACGCCACCTTGAAGCCCTCGGAGGAGAAGAGCCCCGGGTTCTTCATCACGAAGAGCACGTCCTCGTACCGGGTCACCGCCCACATGCCGCCGGGATCGACCTGGCAAACCGGGCTGGTTCGCCGCATCTCGGCATAATAGGGGTGCGGATTCGCACGTAGACCTGGCGCCAACACATCAATCAGAGAACTCATCGCGGCTGCCTCCGGTTCGCCGGTCCAGCGAGGCACGCCCTGGGCTGCCAGCGGGTCGATGGTCGTCCCCCACAGCGACCGAGCGCGTGATCCACAGCACTACGGCACACCACACGTTTGCCATGAAATACGTCTTGTGCGCAATAGCTCATTCGCGTGTGCGCAGCCGACGAGGCGGCGGGGGCCTGCGAGCTCCCCATCGCGGCAGCATGACGAGAGACGATGTATGTCGTTGTGAGGAAGTCCGGCGCCGCTCGTGGTTCGGTCGGCGCGGGTGAGCTCGGCGCATCGCCCGGGCGCAGCAGCGTCGACCCAGGTTGCCGGCGGCGGGCGGCGACCCGACCCGGCCTCGCTCCCGGAGCGGTGTCCCCCGCGGTCGCGGCTACACCCGCGCCGTCTCCTCGAGCTCCTTGCCGCGCGTCTCGGGCAGGAGCCGCAGGATCAGCGCCAGGGCGATCACCGGGAAGATCGCCGTCGCGGACACCGCAGGTCCCCAGCCCATCCGCTCTGCGGCGACGCCCACGCCGACCGGAGAGAGGATGTAGCCGATCCGGCCGAGCAGGTTGTTGGACCAGGCGAGCGCGTCGCCCCGGAGGTGCGTCGGGAAGAGCTCGGCGTTGTACGCGTTGAGCACGGGCAGCACGCCGCTCGCGCCGAAGATGGCGAAGACCAGCGCGACCGTGAGCCCGGCGCGCGAGCCCAGGGAGTAGGCGCCGAGCACGCCGACCGCCGCCAGCAGATAGATGATCACCGCGCCCGCGCGGCGGCCCATCACGTCGAGCAGCTTGCCCGAGACGAAGATGAGCGGCATCGACACCAGCGCGGCGAAGGTGATGCTGGCGCCCACCTCGGCGTCGGTGAACCCGCGCTCCCGGAGCGCGAACGTCTTCCAGAACGTCACCGCGTTCTGCGTGCAAACGTACGTCAGGCCCCAGATGAGCGCGAGCTGCAGCATCCGCCCGCGGTACGGCGAGCGCCAGATGCGCATGAACGGCTGCGCGCCCTCCGCCTCCCGCGCGGCGGCCGCCTGCTCGAACCGCGCCGTCTCGCGCAGCCCGCGCCGGGCCACCGCCATGACGAGGAGCGGGATCCCGCCCACGAAATACACGCTGCGCCAGCCGTACGAGGTCGAGAGGAGCAGCGGCACCACCCCGGCGCACACGATGGAGCCCAGGCTCGAGAACGCCTGGATGACGCCGATCACCATCCCGCGCCGGTCGCTCGGGTACTCCTCGGCCGCGTACACCATGCTGACCGCCCACTCGCCGAGGAGGAAGATGCGCGCGAGGAGCTGGAAGACGGCGAAGACATAGACGTTCGGCGCAAACCCCGTGAGCACGGAGAAGAGCGTGTAGCCCAGGATCGTGATCGTGAGCACCCGCCGCCGGCCCCACTCGTCCGCCTTGCGCACGAGCAGGTACGCGATCATCGTCCCCGCGTTGATGAACCCGACGAGCAGACCCTCGTGGCGGGCCGCGAGGCCCATCTCCGCGCCGATGTTCGGCAAGATCTGCGTGAGCGCCAGGTAGTCGTAGCCCTCGAAGAACGAGGCCACGCTGAGGAACCAGAACAGCCGCCGCTGGTAGGGCGTGAACGGCGTCTTCCGTTGCGGGGCAGCTGTCGTCATATCACCTCTTCCCTCAGAGCGGGCCCTCGTAGACGCGGTAGCGCCGGTAGACGGAGCACCCGGCCGACTCCACGATGTGCCGCATCGGCGCGTTGTCCTCGTGGATCAACGAGGCCTCGAGCCGGTCGTACCCGGCCGCCCGCAGGCCGTCCACCACGTGCTGCACGAGGAGCGCGTACAGGCCCGTCGACCGGAACGCCGGCACCACGCCGATCAGCTTGAAGCTCGCCGTGCGGACGCGGCGGAGCGCCCAGGCGGCGCGCGCCCACCCGAGCGGCAGGAGCCGCCCGCGCGCCGCCGCGAGCGCCTCGTTCAGGTCGGGGAGGCACACCGCGAACGCCGCGGGCTCGCCGCGCACGGTCGCGATCTGCAAGAGGCGCGGGTTCGAGAGCAGCGCGAACGCGCGCCCCAGGTTCACGAACTCGGCGCGCGACATGGGGACGACCTCCGGCACGCCGCGGTACGCCTCGGTGAAGGCCGCGTGGACGATCTCCATGTCGCGCGAGATGCGATGGACCGCCGCGCGGCGCACCTCGAGGCCAGGGATGCTCACCGCCGCGGCCTTCCGGCGCAGCGCCCCGGGGAGCTCCCGGCTGCGCCCAGCGGCGTCGAAGAGCGCGGTGTCGTAGGCGAGCATGTCGTAGCGCTTCGAGAACCCCTCGGCCTCGACGAGCTCGCGGTAATACGGCGGGTGATGGCCGGCGAGCATCGGCGGCCGGGAGCCGTATCCTTCGATGAGCAGCCCGATGTCCTCCACCCGCGTCACGTTGCGCGGGCCCCGCAGCGACGTCGCGCCGAGCGCCCGCGCGCGCTCGCTCACCGCGCCGAAGAGCGCCCGCGCCGCCTCGGGATCGCGCTCGCACTCGAAGAAGCCGAAGAACGCCGTGCGCTCGCCGCTGTGGCGGTCGTGGCGCCCGTCGACGAGGAGCGAGATGCTCCCGACCGTCTCGCGCCCGCGCCGCGCCCGGAACAGGCGGAGGCTCGCCTCGCGGAAGAAGGGGTTCTTCGGGTCGAGCCGCCGGAGGACGAGCGGGCGGAAGGGCGGCACGTAGCCCGGATCGGCCGCGTGGAGGCGCAGCGGCAGATCGAGGATGTCGGCGAGATCCGCGGCGCTCTTCGCCTCCTCGATCGCGATCGACATCGAGGCGCTCAGTACCCCGCGAGCCGCTTCAACCGGAAATACAGCGGCGTGGGGCTGTTCTCGTGCTTCTCCTTGAGCGGGCCGCACATGAGCGGCAGGTACATCACGCGCCGCTGGCTCGCGTCGCCCGTGGCCGTGGCCTGCGCGACGCGGTGCCAGATCCGGCCGTCGTGGATCGTGAGGTCTCCCGCCTCCGCCTCGAGCGCGTACTCGTCCGGGTCGGGCCTGTGGTCGAGGAAATACGCCTTGCGGGTGATCATCTCGAAGAGGCCCTGGCGGTGCGACGAGGGGATCAGCCGCACGCCGCCCTTCGAGAGGGGGGAGTCGTCGAGATAGAAGCCGACGTTGAGGTAGCGGCGCGGCCGCTCGAGATAGAACACGTCGCGCAGGCTGTCGGTGTGCCAGCCGAGGCGCTGGTACGTCGAGCCCTCCTCGCGGCGATAATGGTTGATCACGAGCCCGTCGCGCTCCCGCTCGGCGATCCGATAGCCGGGCCCGGCCACATCGAGGATGGCGCCGAAGCGAGGATCGCGCAGGAACGCGCGCAGGCGCTCGCCGAAGAGGGACGCGAACACCATGCGCTGGATGTAGCGCGACCCGTCCTTCCTCGTGCCGAGGATGAGCGGGACGCCGTTGATGTGCGTCCTCCCCTCCCCGACGAGCCGGCGATCGATGGCCTCCACCTCCTCGATGAGCGAGCGCACCGCGTCGCGGCCGGCGAAGCCCCGGAAGCGGATGAAACCGTGGGTGTCGAGGAAGCCTCGCTGCTCGGCCGTGAGTGCGCCGCCGAGCGTAAAGTCCGGGAGCCGGACTCGGCCGTTCGCCGGAGGGAGCCCGGCGGCGGGCTGCGGCTCGCGCGGGGCGGCGGCGGGCTGCGGGGCGCGCGCGGTGTTCATGGGGCGTCTCCTTCCCCGTCACTAGCGCAGCCGGGCCGCGGCGGGAACAGCCGTCCAACGCCGACGCGGAATCTGCGCCTCGGCGCACGGTTTGCAGGTTCGTCACCTGCGGTGCCGCCTCACCGCGCCGATCCCGGCGCAGCGGTCAGCCGTCATGTCGAGTCCGTTCATCGCCCGCGGCGCCGCCGGGCTGCACCGCCGGGCTTGTCGATCACCGCCCTGCCGGCGCGGTGGCACCTGCCTTGCAAACCGGCGCCGCGACCGATGAGCGATCCGCCGGGGCCCGTGGTCGAGGAACAACAGCGCGGTGAACCGCCGGTCGCGCCGGTCCGCGGGAGCGCGCGCCGCGCGCGCGGCATCCTCTCGTGGGGCTTGCCGCTCGCGCTGTGCGTCGCGCTCGGCGCGGCGGTCGGGCTCGGCGGCTACACGTTCCTCTACGCGAAGGGCGCCTCGTACCTGCAGAACGATCCTTCGGCGTGCGCCAACTGCCACATCATGAACGAGCAGTTCGACGGGTGGCAGCGCTCCAGCCATCGCGCAGTGGCAGGATGCAACGACTGTCACGCGCCCCACACGTTCCTGGGCAAATATGCCACGAAGGCGTCGAACGGGTTCTGGCACTCCTTCGCCTTCACCACGGGCCGCTTCCCGGACCCGATCCGGATCAAGCCCGGCAATCTGCGCATCACGGAGGAGGCCTGTCGCGGGTGTCACGGCGACGTCGTGCATGCGATCGACAGCGAGCACGGCGGCGCGCCCCGGCTCTCGTGCGTGCGCTGCCATGAATCGGTGGGCCACCTGCACTGAGGCGCGCCCGCCGCTCGAGGGATGGAGACGATGACGGAGCCCAAGGACGAACGATCCACGACCGAGAGCGCGAAGAAGCCGGCGTTCCAGCGCTACCTGCCGCTCATCACGGTCGCGGCGGCGGCCGCGAGCGCGGGGACCGCGGCGCTGCTCGTGAACATCTTCGAGCACAAGCAGGAGGCGAAGAGCCCGTTCTATCGCGTCGTCGAGCTTGACGACACGATAGAAGACCCCGCGGTCTGGGGGAAGAACTTCCCCATCCAGTACGACGGCTACCGGCGGACGGTCGACCAGAAGCGGACGCGCTACGGCGGGAGCGAGGCCGTGCCGCGCACGCCGACCGAGGCCGATCCGCGCAGCGTGGTCGCGCAGTCGAAGCTCGAGGAGGACGGGCGGCTGAAGACGATGTGGGCCGGCTACGCCTTCGCGCGGGACTTCCGCGAGGAGCGCGGGCACGCTCACATGCTCGAGGATCAGGTGTACACCGAGCGGCAGATCGCGACGAAGCAGCCGGGCACCTGCATCCATTGCCACGCGTCCGTGTACGTGCCGTACAAGAAGCTCGGCGGCGGCGACCTCATGCGCGGTTGGGAGGCGATGAACCAGATGCCGTTCCCCGAGGCGCGCAAGCTCGTGACGCACCCGGTGTCGTGCATCGACTGCCACGACCCGGAGTCGATGCAGCTCCGGGTGACGCGGCCCGGGTTCCTCGAGGGCATCCGCGCGCTCAAGGCGTCGATGGGCGAGGAGGGCTACGACGTCAACACGATGGCCACGCGCCAGGAGATGCGCTCGTACGTCTGCGGCCAGTGCCACGTGGAGTATTACTTCAAGGGTCCGGAGAAGCGCCTCGTGTATCCGTGGGCCAAGGGCATCAAGGTCGACGAGATCTACGCCTATTACGAGGAGACGGGCCACGCGGACTGGACGCACGCGGAGTCGGGCGCGAAGGTGCTGAAGGCGCAGCACCCGGAGTTCGAGATGTGGAATCAGGGGGTGCACGCGCGCTCCGGCGTCGCCTGCGCGGACTGCCACATGCCGTACCAGCGGGTGGGGGCGGCGAAGGTCAGCGATCACCACATCCAGAGCCCGCTCCTCAACATCAACCGGGCGTGCCAGACGTGCCACAAGTGGCCCGAGGACGAGCTCCGGCAGCGCGTGGAGACGATCCAGGGGCGCCACGCCGAGACGCGCGATCGCGCGATGGACGCCGTGACCGAGCTGATCGGCGACATCCGGCGCGCGAAGGAGGCGGGCATGGCGGACGAGGCGCTCGCGGAGGCGCGCGCGGCGCAGCGGAAGTGCCAGTTCTTCGTCGACTTCGCCGAGGCCGAGAACTCGTCCGGCTTCCACGCGCCCCAGGAGGCGATGCGGATCCTGGCGTCCGCCATCGACACCTGCCGCCGCGGTCAGCTCGCGCTGCGCGACGGCGCCCCGGCCGGGGCGGCGGGCGCGATCGCGGCGCCGACGGAGGCTGCGGCGGACGCGGGAGCGGCGGCGCCGGCGGCTTCCGCGGCGCCGAAGGTAGGCGCTCCCTAGCGCTCTACCGCGCTCTCACCGTCCTCAGGAAACAATACATTTGCCTTCAACCGCGCGCTGAAGGAGCGACTTAGCTCGCTCCTTCTCCTCCTCCTCGCGAAACATCTCCCGTCGTTCCCGCGCAGCGTCGTCCATCCGGGTCACGAATTCCTCAGTATACCCAAGGAGGTCCAGCCGCTGGACCATCCTCTGGTCCGTGCAACTGCCTGTCAGACGTTGTCTCAAGTCTCTATATGACTCACTCGGCCTCCGCGCAGCCAACACCTCCTCCAATGACGCGTATTCAAAAATATCGATGACAACTTCGTCGTTCTGGGCTCTCATTCGTCTTACCCTCGCTTCAGGTGACGCGACGCCTCCGCGTTCCGTTGGAGCTATCATGATCGATTAACGGGAACGCACCTACCATTGAACGCTCGCCCGTCGCGCACGTCAAGCGTGGGCAAACCGCTGACGCGACGTCACACTTCCAGGAGGGACGGAGCGCGCCGAGGGGTGGCGCTGTCGACGCGGGCAGGCCGCGCAGCCGGGTTTGACGTTCTCCAAGCGTTCGTTTCGTATTCCTTCTCCACTCAGCGTCTCTCGTGAACCCGAGATCCGCAACACGGAGCCCTGTGCCATCCGCCAGCGCCGAGCCCGATGGCCTGCCTCTTTCATGCAGGTCCTCCGGCATGCACGCCCTCCGGCCCAACGAGCTGAGCCGTGACTCCATATCTCAATCCGATCGCGTTTGTATCCTGCCATGCATCCGAGGCGACGTGAGTCGGCGTCGACCTCATCGCGAGATATTTCTTGGTTTCTCGAGATGAGATCCGTAGGGTGGCCCCAAAAGGGGAAGACACCATGGCTACACGCCGCAATCGCTCCTGGGCCACCGCCGCTGGATGTGCCGTCCTCGGGCTGGTCTCGGCCTCGTGCGCTGCCGGAGATCCGAGCGCGCCAGCAGCTGAACAGCTCCACGTCTCGCTCGTGGGCAAGGACACCGTCACGACGTTCTTGAATCGCCTCGCCACGACAGACGGCCAGGTCGTCGTGACCCGCGCCACCGTCGATGGCGCCCGGCAGAGCGTCGCGCTCGGGGAAGAGCCCGGCGCCTCGCTGCACCTCGTCGAAGGGCCCCTGCCCGCCGCGCCCCTGCCGGGCGAACGCGCGCGCGTCGGCGGGATCGCCGTGGTCGCCATCCCCGCTGGCCGGGAGCCCCACGGCTGGCTCGGCTCGCACCGCTACCACACCGAGCCGATCGCGGAGACCGAAGTGGTCCTGTCGGGCGCGCGCGGCCGGCAGGGGGCCCCCGCTCCGGCCGGGAGGCGCGCGGCGTTCGAGGGCGAGGCCGCCGACGTCCGCATCGACGCCGAGTTCCTCGAGGCGCGCCTCAAAGAGCTCTCCGGCGCCGCGCCCGTGACCCTCGGCGGCCGGACGGTCACCCTCCGCGAGCGCGGCTCCGAGAGCGGGCGATCCCTCGCCCGCGCCTGGCTGCGCCAGCAGTACGAGGCGCTGGGGTTCACCGTGCAAGAGCACCCCTATCGAAGCGGCTGGAGCCAGGGCGTCAACGTGACGGCGGACAAGCCCGGGGCCGATCCGTCGCGCGTCCTCATCCTCTCGGCCCACTACGACTCGGTCAGCAACGCCGGCGCCGACGACGACGGCTCCGGCGTCGTGTCGTCGCTCGCCATCGCCCGCGCGCTCAAGGACGCGCGCCTGAGCATCGGCCTCCGCGTCGTCGCCTTCGATCAAGAAGAGACCGGCCTCCTCGGCTCGAAGGCCTACGCGCGCATGCTCGACCAGAACGGGCAGCTCGACCAGGTGGTCGGCGTCCTGGATCTCGAGATGACCGGATACGACTCCAACGACGACGGGCGCTATCACGCCATCCACTGCAACGAGAACACGTCGTCCGAGCTCGGCGCGCTGGTCGAGGCGGCCGCGACGCGCGGCGAGCTCGGCCTGAGCCGGGTCGACGCGTGCACGAACCGCAGCGATCACGCGGCGTTCTGGCGCTACGGCACGCCCTCCGTGGCCGTGTCGCAGAACTTCTTCGGCGACGACGGCAATCCCTGCTACCACGCGCGCTGCGACACGGTAGCTCAGCTCAACTGGGACTACATGCGGCGGCTGACCCAGGCCGTCGCGCTCGCCGCCGCCGATCTCCTGATCGAGTGACGCGCGACGCCCGCGCGACAACCGCGCGGCGGACGAGCGGCCCCGGGTCGCCGCCGGCCCCCTGGCGCGCCGATTGCTGGTCGCCGCGGATCACCGCCAGCACCGGCGCGCGACAAGGAGCCCAGCGGACCCATGCGGAAGCTCGCGATCGGCTATCACGCCTCCCACGAACAGCTCGCCCCCTCGGCTCTGCTCCGGCACGTGCGCCACGCCGAACAGGCCGGGTTCGCGGCGGCCATGTGCTCGGACCACTTCCACCCATGGAGTGAACGACAGGGCGAGAGCGGCTTTGCGTGGGCGTGGCTCGGCGCGGCGCTCGAGGCCACGTCGCTGTCGTTCGGGACGGTGTGCGCCCCCGGATACCGCTACCACCCGGCGGTGATCGCGCAGGCGGCCGCCACGCTGGCCGAGATGTACCCGGGCCGCTTCTGGCTCTCCATCGGGAGCGGGGAGGCGCTGAACGAGCATATCACCGGGGAGAAGTGGCCCGATCACGCCGAGCGGACCGCGCGGCTGGAGGAGTGCGCCGAGGTCCTCCGCGCCCTGTGGCGCGGCGAGACCGTGACGCACCGGGGCCGCGTCGTCGTGGAGGGCGCGAAGCTCTACACGCGGCCAGCGGCGCCGCCGCTCCTCCTCGGCGCGGCGATCTCGCCGGCCACCGCGGCGCGGGTGGGCCGGTGGGCCGACGGGCTGATCACCGTCTCGCAGGCCAACGAGCAGATGCGCGAGGTGGTGCGCCGCTTCCGCGAGGGCGGCGGCGAGGGCAAGCCCATGGTGCTGCAAACGAAGATCGCCTACGACGCCGACGAGGGGACCGCGCTCCGTGAGGCCCACGAGCAATGGCGGACCAACGTGCTCCCGTCGAGGCTCCTCGCGAGCCTGATGGCGCCCGAGCATTTCGACGCGGCGGCCTCCTTCGTGCGACCCGAGGACGTGGCCGCGCAGGTGCGCGTCTCCTCCGACGTCGCCCAACACGCCGCGTGGCTGCGCGAGGACGCGGAGCTCGGCTTCGACACCATCTACGTGCACAACGTGGCCCTGGATCAACAGGCCTTCATCGACGCCTTCGGCGCGCGCGTGCTCCCGGCCTTGTCCAGGTAGCGGCGCGGCGAGCTCAGCCCCACGACACGCTGGCGGCGGGCCGCTCCCGCCGGCGCGACACGAGGCGATCTGCCTCACGTGGCGCGGATCTGCGCGGCGCCCGGCGCTGGAACTGAGCGCCCGTCTGTGATTTCAATGGATCACGATGAGAGTCCAGGCAGGCGACGTCCGGCTGTTCTTCGAGGTGGAAGGGACGAAGCTCGTCCCCGACGGGCCCGGGATGCGCGAGCGCCCCACGGTGATCCTGCTGCACGGCGGGCCAGGCGTCGATCACACCGATTTTCGGCCCTTCGGCTCGGCGCTCGCCGAGGTGGCGCAGGTCGTCTACCTCGACCACCGCGGCTGCGGGCGCAGCGATCGCAGCGGGCCCGAGCGGTGGAACCTCGCGACGTGGGCGGACGACGTGCGGGCGTTCTGCGACGCGCTGGAGATCCAGCGGCCCGTGGTGCTGGGAAACTCGTTCGGCGGCATGGTGGCCCAGGCGTACGCGGCGCGGTATCCCGATCACCCCGGCAAGCTCATCCTGACGAGCACGACCGCGAAGCTGCGCCTCGATCGCATGCTGCCGGTGTTCGAGCGGCTCGGGGGCGCGCGTGCTGCGGACATCGCCCGGCGGTTCTTCGCGGACCCGATGCCCAATTTCCACGACTACATCCGCGTGTGCTTCCCGCTCTACCGACAGACGCCAGCGGACGAAGGAGCGCTCCAGCGCGCCGTCATCCACCTCGACGTCGGCGGCTACTTCGTCGGGGGCGAGATGCAGACCTACGACCTGCGCGCGGATCTCGCGCGCGTCCGCTGCCCTACCCTCGTGCTGTCCGGCGATCTCGACCCGTTCGCGACCAGCGCGGACGCGCGCGATCTCGTGGCGGCGCTGCCCGGGGAGCTCGTCCAGGCGAGGCATTTCCCCCACGCCGGGCACGCCGTGCTCGCCGACGCGCGCGCGGAAGCGCTCGCGGCGATCCGAGCGTTCCTGGGCGCGACCTGAGCGACCCGGGCGCGATCGCACGCGCCAGGAAACAGCGCCCCACGAACGCCGGAGGGGGGCGGGAGGTCGTCGCTCGTTCCTCCCACCTCCCCGCCTTCCTGCTCGACCGACTGCCATCGTCCGGCAGGGCAAAAAAAACAGAGCGCCTGCTCGACGGCGGGGGGGGGGAAGCCGTCACAGGCGCTCTGCTCTGTCCATACTAGCAGGATGCGGGCCAAGTCCGTCCATGCGAGTTTCGCGGGATCCTGCTCGCGGACGGCGCTCGCTGTCTTTCACTCCTGAGATCGGCGCTTGCAAACCTGGCAGCTCGGCGGCTCCCGGAGAGGGCGCGGCCCCACGGCGTTACCGGGCGCGTGACGCGTCGGTGCGGGCGCGCGCCGCGGGGGCGCCCGGCCGGCTCGCGTAGAGGACGAGGTGCTCGTAGGCGATGGTCGCCCCGGCCAGCGCGGTGATCCCCGCGGTGTCGTAGGCGGGCGCGACCTCGACGACATCCGCGCCGACGACGTCCACGCCCGCGAGCCCGCGCAGGATCTCGATGGCGGTCGCGGTGCTGAGCCCACCGCAGACGGGCGTGCCGGTGCCCGGCGCGAAGCTGGGATCGAGGCAGTCCACGTCGAACGTGACATAGACCTTGCGCCCCTCGACCAGCTCCCGGACACGCTGGACCACGGCCGCGGCGCCGTTCCGGTGCACCCAGGGCGCGTCGAGGATCTGGAATCCGTGCGTGTCCGGATTGAAGGTGCGAATCCCGATCTGCACCGAGCGGGCCGGATCGACGATGCCCTCTCGCGCGGCGTGGAGGAACATCGTGCCGTGATCGATCCTGCCGTCGTCGTCGCCGACGCTCCACGTGTCCGAGTGGGCGTCGAAGTGGATCAGCGAGAGCGTGCCGTGCTGCTTGGCGACCGCCCTCAGCGCGGGCAGCGTGACGAAGTGGTCGCCGCCGATCGACAGCGGCGCGGCCCCGCCGCGGAGGATGCCCGCGATGTGGGCCTCGATCGCGGAAGGCACCTCGAGCGGCCTGCCGAAATCCCACTGGCAGTCGCCGTAATCGACGATGGCCAGCTGATCGAGCGGGCTGACCGCGGCGCCGTAAGGGCGGCCTTCGAACGAGAGCAGGGCCGACGCCTCCCGCACGGCGCGCGGACCGAAGCGCGCGCCGGGCCGGTTCGTCGTCGCCGTGTCGAGCGGCAACCCCGTCACCGCGACGTCCACGCCCGTCAGATCGCGCGAGTACTTCCGGCGCAGGAACGACAGCGCGCCCGCGAAGGTCAGCTCGAACGACGCGCCGACGAGGCCCTCGGCCGTGAATGCATGATCGCCGCGCACGCTATTCCCCATCTCCACCCGCTCTCACCCCCGATGAACCACCGCTGAGAGATATCATGTGCCGCGCGGCGGGACACGGCATCTTCGCCGGCGACGCCCGGCAGCCCGACCCCGTCCGCCCGGTCACCGCCCCGCCCGGGTGAGCTGGCGGATCGCGGCGGCGAGCGACTGGAAGACGGCGATGTCGCGCAGCTCGATGCCGAGGCTGACCATGCGCTGCGCCATCGTGGGCCCCACGCCGACGAGGCTCACGCGGGCTCCGAGCAGCCGTGTGGCCTGCGCCGTCTGCGCCAGGGCCGCCGCGGTCGCCTCGTCGACGAGCGGCACGCCGGTCAGGTCGAGCAGCACCCACCGCGCGCGCTCCCGCGCGACGCCCGAGAGCACGGCCTCGAGGATCTGCTGCGCCCTCGCCGCGTCGATGGCGCCGATCAGCGAGATGAGCAGCACCCCAGGCAAGAGGGGGATGACGGGACAGCCGAGCTCCCGCACCGTGCTCGCGAGCGCGCGCTCGCGCTCGTAGGCGGCGGCCAGCATGTCGCGCTCCTCCTGCAGCGCGGTCTCGATTTCGTGGCGCTCGAACGCCGCGACGAGGAGCGACACCCACATGGCCAGCGGCTGGAGGTTGTCCGCGAAGCTCTCGGTGTGCAGCCCGCCGAGCACCAGCGTGCCCCAGTCGCGCCGCGCGGTCGCGATCGGGATCATCACGCAATGGCCGCCCGCCTCGTCGGGCTTCGCGGCGTCGAGCAGCTCGGGCGGCGGAAACTGGCCGGCCGGGACGCGGCGCCCCACGAGCGCGGCCACGGCCGGATCGTCGGTGTACACGCTGTCGATGACGACCGCTCGCCCGCCCGGACCCGGGTCGTCGGCCCAGAGCGCGAGGCACCCGACGCGCACGGAGGTCTGCCGCAGCCACGCGAGGCGCTCGTCGGCCCGCGCCTGCTTCGAGGCGAGGAGCCTGCTCATCTCCATGTTGGCGCGGATCAGCCGCTCGAGGCTCTGCACGCTGCTCCGCTCCGACGTCACGAGGGCCCGCTGCTGCGCGAGGCGCACGCGGCCGAGGAAGGCCTGCGCTCGCCGCGCCGCGCCCGGATCCGGCGCGTTGCCGAGCTGCCGCGCGGCGGCCTCCTCGACCAGCATCACCGCCGCGAGGAGGACCTCGATCCTGCCGCTGTGCGCGACCGCGGGGGCGAAGGCGCGCTCGAGCGTCCCCACGTCCGGAGGCTCCGCCCCGGCGAGCGCCGCGCCGAGGCCGCGCGCGATCACCTCGGCCTCGGGCCAGACCAGGAAGCGCGGCGACGGCGCCGGCCCCTCGACCAGACGGCTCAGCTGCCGGGACAGCCCGCGCCGCCAGTCGCCGCCCGCGTCGTCGAGCTCCAGCGCGGGCGGCGCGGCGTCCCACGCGGCGCTGCCGCACGAGCGCCGCACCACCAGCTCGGCCGAGCCGCGGGTCACGGGCTCCGGCGGCGGGATGCCGCGGATGAGGTCGACGATCCGCTCGACGGCGATCCTCCCGAGCAGCGCGGGGTCCTGCCGCATCGTGGTGAGCGGCGGGTCGCAGTGCTGGGCGACGCTGACGTCGTCGAACCCCACCACCGCGATGTCCTCGGGCACGCGGTAGCCGTGCGCCTGGATCGCGTGGATGGCGCCCATCGCCATCTCGTCGTTTCCCGCCACGAGCGCGGTGCAGAACTTGCCGTCGCGCTCGAGGAACTCCCGCAGTCGGCGCTCGGTGTAGAACATGGTGCACTCGTGGAACTCGGAGAGCAGGTTGAGCTCCGCCGAGAGCCCGCGCGCCCTCATCGCCTCATCGAACGCCTTGCCCCGCTCGACGAAGTCGTCCGATGTCGATTTGCCGATGTAGGCGATCCGGCGATGGCCGAGGCCGACGAGGTGATCGACGAGCCGGTGAATCGAGTCGTGGTTCTCCGCCCGGACGATCGGGTACCCCGGGCCGAACGGGGGCGCGCAGAAGATGACGGCCGGCTTCCCGTCGGAGAGCAGCTCCTCGAGGCCGTCGATGGTGTACATCGAGATCCAGCCGACCACCCGGTCGAGGCCCAGCCCGCGCGCTCGGACCGCCGCAGGAGCCCCGTAGATCATGAGGAGCTCGTAGCCGCGCTCCCGCGCCGCGCGGTGCATGCCGGCGAACACCATGGCGTTGAAGGAGTTGTCGAAGAAGACCGACGCGAGCCCGATCACGTTCCGTGTGCGCTGGTCGACAGGCCTCGTGCTCATCCCGGTCGTGTCCTCCCTCGCATCCAGCGGGAGAGCGTATCACCGACCTCGACGAAATGATTGGGCAACTTCGACGCCGGCGACAGGGCCCCCTCGTTCCGGCGCGGTCCTCCCCCGTGCGCGCATGTAGAACATCGTGGACGGCCCTACCAGAGCGGTGGATATCACCGAGGCTCCTCCGCGACGCGGGGGCGCACGCCGGCCGAGGCTCGTTGTTTGTGGGGAGCCCCACGCAGGGCGCGAGACCGGGCGGAGGAGCTCGTCGCGGCGGGGCGCGCCCTCACGCCTCAGGGGGCGTGGCCGACAGGGAGCTCCGGGCCGATGCAGCCGCACCCGCACGCGTTGGTGAAGAGCCTCTCCGGCGGCGAGCACGCGAAGTCGAGGAGCATGCACTCTTCCGGATCGTGAGAGACATAGAGGACGTTCGTGGTGCCCGGCTCCGGACAGACGACCGTCTCGGGGCTGACGCAGCCGCACCCGCACTCGTCGTAAAAGAGCGTCTGTCCCTCCGCACAGACGAAGTCGATGAGGTGGCACTCCTCGATGTCGTGCGACACGTAGCGGACGCCCGGATCGCTCGGGTCCGGGCAGGTCGCCGGCTCGGGGTCGATGCAGCCGCACCCGCACTCGCCGCCGAAGTACTCCTCCGGCGGCGAGCAAGCGAAGTCGATGAGCGTGCACTCCACCGGATCATGAGAGACATAGCGGACGCCGGGATCGCGCGGATCCGGGCAGGACGCCGGCTCCGGGCCGATGCAGCCGCACCCGCACTCGCCGCCGAAGTACTCCTCCGGCGGCGAGCAGGCGAAGTCGATGAGCGTGCACTCCACCGGATCGTGAGAGACATAGCGGACGCCGGGATCCGCCGGATCAGGGCAGCTCCCGCCGCCGCCGGGCGAGGGGCCGCCGCCGGGCGAGGGGCCGCACCCGAGCTGTCCGACTATCGAAGAGGCCGCAAGGAACAACAAGGCATAGACTCGCATGTTCGTCTCCGTATCTTTCTTCAAGAGGGTTGATCCGTGGAGATGCACCTCCCCTTCGAGGCCCGCCTCGAGCCCCGGGAGGAGATGAGCGTTCAAGCCGGCTCAGGGAGCGTCGCTGACGAAGAGCGTCACCGCCCTCCGGGAGACCTCCGGTGAAGACACCTCGATCAGCAGCACCTCCTCGCGCGTCTCGTCCTCGACCGGCTGGAGCACCACGCGGAGGTCGGTCACCTCCCCGGCCTCGAGGACCACCGGCGCCGTCGCGCCCTCGAGGAGGTACCCGGGCGCCGGCGCGCGCAGGGCGATCGCGTCGATCGCGAGCGGCGCGGCGCAGGTGTGCACGAGCGGGAGGGTCCGGGTGGACACGGCGCCGACGGCGGGCTCGGGCAAGGCGAGCTCCGGCTCGACCCGGAAGCAGTCGGCCAGCGGCCGGGGCGCGGGCTCGAGGACGCCGCTCCGCGCGACGAGGTCCGCCGGCGCGGAGCGGGCCGCGCCGCGCCGCGCCTGGAGGCGCAGCTCGTGCCCGCGGATGGCGTCGATCTGGAGCGCGAAGCTCCCGTCCTCCTCGACCGGCGCGACCACGGGCGCCACGGCCCGGTCGAGGTTCACCGCCCAGACGAGATCGGCGCCCTCCACGCTCCCGGGCCCGCCGGTGACATCCATCAGCGCGCCGTCGCACTCGTCGCACATCGCGCCGACGACGTCCCCCGCGAGCGCAGGCGCGGAGGGCGGCTCCGGGATCGGGTTCACCCCGCACCCGGCGACGCACGCAACGAGAAGAACCGCGAGCCAGCGCATCAAGCCACCATCCTGTCGAACGGTGTCCTGTTCAACCGCCGTGCCAGCGCGCCCCGCGGCGGTTCCCGGGCATCGCGGCTCCCTGCCTGTACCATTCTGTACCATAATGTACCGATGGTACAGGGTGGCCTTGCGCCAGGCGCGATGGTCGACGGCCGCTACGAGGTCGTGCGCGCGCTCGGGCGCGGCGGGCTCGGCTCGGTGGTCGAGGCGCGCGACCGGCTCTTCGAGCGCGACGTCGCGCTGAAGGCGCTGCGCTTCGACTCCGCGGGCGCGGCCGAGGCGTTCCGGCGGGAGTTCTCGCTGCTCTCGGCGTGCGCTCACCCGCGCCTGCCGCGCGCGTACGACTTCGCCCGGACGACGCGCGGGGGCGCGCCGCTCACGTACGCCACGACGGAGCTCATCCGGGGCCGGACGCTCGCCGAGCACGCGCGGGGGCGCGCCCTTCCCGCGGCCCTGCCCGTCCTGCTCGACGCGCTCGACGCGCTCGGGTGGCTCCACGGCGCGGGCATCGTCCACGGCGACTTCAAGCCCGAGAACGTCCTCGTGCGGGACGACGGCGCGGGCGTGCTCATCGATCTCAGCGCGGCGCGGAGGATGCGCGCCGAGGCGGGAGACCTCTCGGGCACGGCGCGGTTCTTCGCGCCGGAGCTCCTCCGGGGCGCCCCGCCGAGCGCGCGCTCGGATCTCTTCGCCGTGGGGCGGACGCTCGAGGCCCTGTTCCCGCTCCTCGCCGGGGCGCCGCCCGCGGCCCTGCGCCGCCTCGCCGAGCGGCTCACCGCGGAGGACCCGGCCAGCCGACCCTCCGGCGTCGACGAGGTGCTGGAGGCCCTCTCCGCCGGCGGGGCGCCGCGGCGCGCGCCCGCCGTCGTGAGCGAGCCGGGCGAGATCGTCGGCCGGGGGCGCGAGGTCGAGGCGTTCGGCGCGGCGCTCGCGGCGCTGCTCCGCGGCGAGCGCGGGCCGCGCGCCGTGGTGATCACGGGCGACGAGGGCGCCGGCAAGTCGCGGCTGTTCCGCGAGCTCAAGTGGCGCGCGCAGCTCAGCGCGCCGGTCTTCGAGGGCGCGCCCCGCGGCGAGGATCCGCTCCGCGCGCTGCTGCTCCGCGCGCTCGGCCGCGCCGCGCTCCCGGCCGGCGTCGACGCGCTGCTCGCCGCCCGCGGCGAGCTCGCGGGCGGGCGCGGGCGCCCCGGCGACGCCGCGCGCGCGCCCGAGAGCCCGCGCGGCCCGGTCGCGAGCGACGCGCCGCACCGGCCGCTCGTGCTCGCCATCGACGACGCCGATCGGCTGCGGCCGCACGACCGGGCGCTGCTCGAGGCGCTCGTGCGATCGGCCGCGCCGACCGACGCCCTCCTCTGGCTCATCGCCTCCGCCGAGCGGCTCGACGTGGGCGGCGGCGCGGTCGTCGAGCTCCCGCTCGGCCCGCTCGGCGAGGCGGCGGTCCGGGTGTGGACGGCGCCCCTGGCCACGGCGGCGCGCGTGTCGGATCTCCTCCGCGCGAGCGGCGGCCGCCCGCGCGCGCTCAAGGAGCTCTGCGCCGCGCTCGGGCAGCGCAGGCTGAGCGAGGCGGAGCTCGATCGCTTCGTGACCACGATGACCACGCCGGAGCTCTTTCGCCGGCGCGTGGCCGCGCTCGCCCCCGAGGAGGCGCGCGCCCTCGCCGCGCTCGCCGTGGCGGATCCGCTCGGGCCCGAGGCCGCCGCGGCGCTCGGCGTGGGGCGCGCGGCGCTCGACGCGCTCGAGGCGGCGGGGCTCGCGCGGCTCGACGGCGAGGGGTTCCGCCTCGGCCAGCCCGGGCAGGCGCGGGCGCTCCTGGCCGCGCTCGACGCGGGCGTCGTGCGCGAGGTCGCGGCGGCGATGGCGGCCCACCTCGCCGGCGAGGGCGAGGCGGCGCTCGCCCCGGCGCTCCGCAGCCAGCGCGCCGCGGACCGGGCGAGGGCGCTCGTCTTCGCGGGCGACCACGAGGCCGCGCGGCGGGCGCTCGCCGCGTCCGAGCCGATGTTCGAGTGGGCGCCGCGCGCCTGGGTGCGCGCGGCGGACGCCGCCTGCGCGGTGCAGCCGGCGCCGCGGACGCTCGTGGCCGCCGCGTCCGCGCTCGAGGCGGCCGGCGATCCGAGGCGCGCGCTGTCGCTGCTCGCCCGGGCGAGGCGCGCGCGGCCGCCGCGCGACGTCGTCGCCGAGCTCTCGTACCGGGCGGCGCGCTGCGACGAGAAGCTCGGCAAGGTCGAGCGGGCGCTCGGGCGGATCGAGCGCGCGCGGGCGCTCGAGCCCGGGCCCGCGGGCGGGCGGCTCGCGAGCCTCTCGGCGCGCTGCCTGCTGCGCCTCGGCCGCTACGACGAGGCGCGGCGCGAGGCGCAGGGCGCCCTCGCGGCGGCCGACGGCGGCGGCGACCTCGCGGCGGCCGACGGCGGCGACCTCGCGGCGGGCCGCGCCGACGCCTCGGCCGCGGCGGAGCTCGCCGAGACGCTGGGCCTCGCGCTCGGCTACCTCGGCGACCAGCAGGGCGCCCTCCAGAGCCTCGCGCGCGCCGTCGCGCTGCGGCCCGCGTCGGACTCGCCCCGCGCCCGCGCCCGCACGCTCAGCTACCACGCGCTCCACGCCTACCGCGCCGGGGACGCGGCCCTCGCGGCGCGCGGGTTCCAGGAGGCGCTCGACCTGGCCGAGGCGGAGGGCCTCGGCGACCTGCTCGCGACCGCCGCGCTGAACCTGGGGACGGCGCGGCACCAGCTCGGCGACTGGGGCGCGGCGCTGCGCTGCTACGAGCGCGGGCTGCGGGCGGCGATCGCCTTCGCCAAGGAGCGGACCGAGGCCACCCTGCGCTTCAACCTGGCCAAGATCCACGCGGACGTCGGCCTGCTCGACCGGGCCGAGCTCGGCCTCGCGCGCCTGCGCGCGCCCGAGGGCGCGAAGGTCCCCGAGGAGATCGCCGCGGCGGCGCTCGGGCTCGCCGCGGAGATCGCGGCGGCGCGCGGCGCGCTCGGCGAGGCGGCGCGGCTGCTCGACGAGGCCCGCGCGGGCCACGCGGCGCGCGGCTCGAAGCGCGAGGCGTGCGAGGCGACCCTCCACGCCGCCGAGGTCGCGCTCGCGGCGCGCGACAGCGCCGCGGCCGGCGCCCGGCTGGCCGAGGCCGCGGCGCTGCTCCGGGAGATCGACGCGGCGGACCTCGCGCTGCGCCACGCGACGGCGGGCGCGGAGCTCGCGCTCTCCCTCGGCGACCCGGGCGCGGCCCTGGAGCAGGTGCAGCGGGGCGCGGGCCTCGTGGCGCAGGTCGCGCAGCTCGAGCTCCACGCGAAGCACGAGGAGGTGTCCGCCGAGGCGCTCCGCCAGCGGTCGGCGACGGCGCTGGCCGAGCGGCACCGCACGGCCGCGATCGAGTGCTGGGAGCGCATCGGGAGCACGCTCCCGGCGGAGCTCGCCGAGGTCTTCTGGCGGCACCCCCGGCGGGCCGCGCTCCGCGGCGGTCCCGCGCGGCCGGCGGCCCGCATGGAGCTCGTGATGAAGCTCCTCGAGATCAACCGGCGCCTGAGCTCGACGCTCGACGCCGAGGAGGTGCTCCGCCTCGCCATGGACGCGGCCATCGAGCTGACCGGCGCCGAGCGGGGGTTCGTGATCCTCACGTCGCGCGATCCACGCGATCCGCGCGACCCGTCCGATTCCCCCGGGCGGCAAGGGAAGGTCAGGCTCGAGGTCGCGGTCGCGCGGAACCTCGATCGCGAGCGCGTCGGCAAGAGCCAGCTCAAGTTCAGCCACGGGATCGCCAAGCGGGTGGTCGAGCGCGGCGAGGCGGTGCTCACGGTCGACGCGCTGGCCGACGCGCGGTTCCACGGGAGCGCGTCGGTGCACGCCCTGCGGCTCCGGTCGATCGTGTGCGTGCCGATCCGCGCGCACGGCGCGGTGCTCGGCGCCGTCTACCTCGACAACCGGTTCCAGCGCGGCAAGTTCGCGGAGGGCGACGCGGATCTGCTCGGCGCCTTCGCGGACCAGATCGCGGTCGCGCTGCACAACGGCCGGCTGATGGACGAGCTCAGGGAGCGCACCCGGGCCCTCGAGGAGGAGCAGCGCCGGGTCGCGGAGCTCATGCGCTCGCAGGCGGACGAGATCGAGCGGCTCTCGCACGAGCTCGAGCGGACCCGCGCGGACGCGCGCCGCGACTTCCCGGAGATCGCGGGGAGGAGCGCCCCGATGCGCGCCGTGCTCGCGCTCTGCGAGCGCGTGGCGGAGAGCGACGTGACGGTGACGGTGACGGGCGAGAGCGGCACCGGCAAGGAGCTCGTCGCGCGCGCCATCCACGCGGGCGGACCACGGCGGGGCGGGCCGTTCGTGGCGGTCAACTGCGCCGCGCTGCCCGAGGCGCTGCTCGAGTCGGAGCTCTTCGGCCACGTGAAGGGCGCCTTCACCGGCGCCGTCCGGGACCACGGCGGCCTGTTCCAGTCGGCGCGGGGCGGCACGCTGTTCCTCGACGAGCTCGGGGAGACGCCGGTCGGCGTGCAGGCGAAGCTGCTCCGCGCGCTCCAGGAGCGCTCGATCCGCCCGGTGGGGTCGGACCGGAGCGTCCCCGTCGCCGACGTGCGGGTCGTCTGCGCGACGAACCGGGATCTGCGGGAGGAGGTCGCGCAGGGGCGCTTTCGCGAGGATCTCTACTACCGGGTCAGCGTCATCGAGATCCGCCTGCCGCCGCTCCGCGAGCGCCCGGACGACATCCCGGCGATCGCGCAGGCGATCGTCGAGAAGCTCTCGGCGCGCCAGGGCCGCCCGGCCTTCCGGCTGTCGCGGGGCGCGCTCCGGCGGCTCATGTCGTACGGCTGGCCCGGCAACGTGAGGCAGCTCGAGAACGTCCTCTCGCGCGCGTGCGTGCTCGCGCCGGGCCCGGAGATCGGCCCCGCCGACATCCAGCTGCCGGCGGCGGCGCCCGCGCCGCGGGCCCGGTCGCGCGCGGACTACCGCGGCGCCGAGGCGGAGCGGATCCGCGCCGCGCTCGATCTCGCCCGCTGGAACGTGTGCGAGGTGTCGCGGAGCCTCGGGATCCCGAGGACGACGCTGTACCGGAAGCTCGCCCAGTACGGGCTCTTGCGGAAGGAGTGAGCGCTGGAGCGCGAGCTACGGCGAGCCGATCCCGGATTCGACGGCGAGCCAGGCACTGTACATCCGTTCATTCATCTGCTAGCCGACAGGCATGCGCTCCCGCAAGGCCGCCGCCATCGTCGTCGAAGACCTGCCGCTCGACGAGGAACCCGTCGACGCGATCCCGCCCGACGACACCGCGGCGGACGAGGCGTTCTCCGCCGCGGGAGGGACGCCCTCGCTCGAGCGGATCTGCGTCGATTGCGGCAGCAGCGGCGGCGCGCACGACGGCTGCGCGCACCGCGAGCGCGCCCGCTTCCACGCGCCGACGCGCGCGGCGCTCGAGCTCGTGGCGCGCCTGCGCCGGGCCGCCGCCGAACACCGCGCCGCCGCCCGCGCCCTCCGGGCCCTGGTCACCGCCGAGCACGCGCGCGGCCGCGCCGAGATCGAGCGGGAGGAGCCGGAGCCGCTCGCGCCCCCGCAGCCCGCCGCCGCGCCGGAGCCGCCCCCGCCCGCCGCGCCAGAGCCGGACGACGCTCCGCCGGCGCTCTGCCCGCGCTGCGCCGAGCCGATCGAGGCAACGCCGGCCGAGCCCGAGGCGCCGCAGCGCCGGCCGAAGCGCAAGGGGCGGGTGCCCCTCGAGCAGCAGGCATTCCCGTTCACGGGCGACGCCGAGCAGCGATCGCCGCACGGCGCCTGAGCCCCGGCCGGCGCGCGGCGCGGGCACAGCGCAAGAGAGCTCGCAGTCATCTCGAATACCGGCGCGACGGCACACAGCACCTTCCGCGATCGGAGGACCGGGAAGTTGACCGGTAAGCCGACGAACTGACACGCTCCCACCGCGCGCGCCGCCGGGCGTCAGGACGCGCGCGTTCCGTGCTACACGGTCCTGTCGATGACAGCGACGCGGCGGGATGCCGGAGCTCTGGACCACCGAGGATTCTGCCACCATGTCGCTCGATAGAGCCATCGGCCTCACGTGCCACGACATCTGGGGGACGTATTTCTGCGAGGTGCTCGGAGGTATCCAGTCGGCGGCAGGGCACTCTGGATATCGCGTGATCGCCGTCAAATCGCCGCCGCGAGACGTTCACAGGCTCAAGCTCGCGCGCGACCAGATCGACGGGTGGATCGCCCTGATCGAGCCGGCGGACATCGAGCTCTTCCTCGACGACGGCCGGCCGGTCGTGACCCTCAGCGCGCGCTCGGCCGACGGGCGCTGCCCGTACGTCTTGCCCGACAACCACGGCGGCGCCCTGGCGGCCGTGCGCCACCTCATCGATCACGGGCACAGGCGGATCGCCTTCGCGGGCCACATGGCGCACGAGGATATCCGGCAACGCTTCCAGGCCTACCGGGACGCGCTCGACGAGCGCGGGATTGCGTTCGACCCCGCCCTCGTCGTCGAGCTCCCGAACAACGAGCGGGCCGGCGGGCGGTTCGCCGCGCAACGCCTCTTCGAATCGGGCGTGTCCTGCACCGCGATGTTCATGGCCACCGACCAGGGGGCGCTCGGGATCATCGACGCGCTCGCCGAGGCAGGCCTCCGCGTCCCCGAGGACCTCGCCATCGTCGGATTCGACGACATCGAGGCGGCCCGGTACGCCTCGCCGCCCCTGACGACGGTCCGCCAGCGGTTCGACTGGATCGGCAGGACGGCCGCCCAGCTGCTCATCGATCGCCTCGCCGGACGGGAGGTCCCGAGCGCGGGGCACATCGCGCCGACGCTCCTCGTCGTGCGCCGCTCCTGCGGCTGCTCGCCCGCGCCGGCCGAGCGCGAGGCGGCCGCGCCGGCCGACGGCGACGCGGACCAGGCCGACGCGCTCGCCCGGGAGCTGGTCGCCCTCGCGACCTTCTCGTCGGCGCCCGACCGGAGCGCGCCGCCGACCGAGTCGTGGCCCGGGGTGACGGAGGTGGTCCGCGGGCTCGAGGCGGCCGCCCAGGGAAAGCCCGGCCCCGCGCCGGCGGCGCTGGAGCGGGCGTGGCGCGAGGCCGCAGAGCAGATGCCCCATATCGATCTGCTCCTCGCCATGATCGACCGCCTGGAACGAGCGGGCCAGTCCATGCTCCGCGGCGCGGAGGACGCCGCGGCCCAGCGGCGCGTCACGGCGTACATCCGGAGGGCGCGCCACGACATGATGCAGGGCCGGGTGGCGATCGAGACGGCCCGCGCCGATTACCTGAACAGCCTCCTCGACATCAACCTCGTTGTCCGGGAGACGCTCTTGGAGCACGCGGACAACGGCGGGAGCAAGCTGAGCTGGCTCTCCGCGGTGCAGATGAGCTGGGGCTGCCTCGCCGTGTGGGAAGAGCCGGGAGACGAGGGGCCGACGCTGCGGATCGTCGAGAGCTCCTGCCCCGGCATGGAGGCCGCCGCGCCGGCGGCGGGCACGCGCGTCGCGGCGGCGGAGTTCCCGCGCGGCGACTGGCTGCCTGCGGCCGTTCAGTACGACGGCGACCACGTCCTCCGGCTCATCCCGCTCCGCAGCCAGGGCGAGGACCGCGGCGTCCTGGCCATCTGCGCTCCGGTGAGCAGCCCGCTCGGGCTGGATCACCGGGACATGGACATGTGGGTCGCGATGCTGACCGCGGCGTTCGAGCGCGCCTCGCTCATCGAATCGCTGATCGAGCAGGAGAAGCGGTCGCGCGCCGCCTACGAGCGCGAGCGCGCCCTCGCCGACGCCGTGCGCCGGCTCGGGTGCCCGGTCATCCCGCTCGACGAGGGGGTGCTGCTCGTGCCGCTCGTCGGGGCCATCGATCCGGAGCGCGCGAGCCACGTGCTCGAGGTGGTGCTCGCGGAGCTCAGCCGCCAGGAAGCCGAGGTGTTGCTGATGGATATCACCGGCGTGCCCTTCGCCGACATGCAGGTCGCGGCGTCGCTGACGAAGACGGCCCGCGCCGCCGTCCTGCTCGGCGCCGAGGTCATCGTCGTGGGGATGCGGCCGCAGGTCGCGCAGGAGTTCACCCAGCTCGGCATCGACCTCGCGGGGATGACGCTTTATCCGACCCTCGGCAGCGCGCTCTCGTCGCTGCGCCGCAGGCGACAGCCGCTCATCGTTCCGCGGCCGCCCCGCGCCTGAGCCGCCGCCGGCGGGGCCCGGCAAAAGCCGGCGCTCGCCGGAAAGGGTCGCCAGCGCGAGATTGGGCCGACCTCGCCTTGCATGGGTCCACATTGCCGTTGACCTGGTCGCGCCGGGTGGACGACGCTGCGCCCGGGAGGAAGAGGAAGCCATGTCGACCCTGGTACGTCTGTCCGCCGCGACGGCGTTCGCGGCCGTCGCGATGCACGTCGGCGTGCTCGTCACCAGCACCAGCGGGTGCGGAGGCGACGAGTGCGACGAGGAGCCCATCGGGTGCAGCACCGTCGACGACTGCCCTCGCTGGGTGGTCCGGTGCAACGGCGGGTTCGCCGCGATCGCTGGGCAGTGCACCGAGGCCGGCTGTTGCCGGCGCGCCGTCGACGTGTGCTTGGAAGTGTGCGACTCGTTCGAGCAAAAGGTCTCGAGCTGCTCCCAGTACGATTGAGGCCCCGCCGCTCCTCTACCCCTCCACGGCCGGCCCCGCCCCGCCGGCCCCCGGGTCGCGCTCGTCTTCGCCGGGAGCGCGGCGCGCCGCGCGCGGCTTGCTCTTGCTGACGCCCACCCGCCGCACGAACGAGAGGAACTGCCCGAGCGTGGGCGAGGCGTCGTCGGCCCGCCACGCGAGCAGGAGGTCCGTGACCGGCGCGCCCACGATCGGCCGCAGCGCGAGCCCCCCGCGCCGGATATTCTTGATGGATTCCGGCAGGATAGAGACGCCGAAGCCCGCCGCCACGAGGCTCAGGATGTCGAGGTGCAGCGCCTCCTGCACGATGCGCGGCGTGAAGCCCGCCTCGCGGCACAGCCCCACCACGAGATCGAAGAAGGCCGACCCGCGCTGGCGCGGGAACACGACGAACGGCTCGCGCGACAGGAGCTCGAGCGGGATGCGCCTGCGCCCGGCGAGCGGGTGATCCGCCGGCAGGGCGACGAGGAGCGGCTCGCGCCGGACGCACTCGGAGGCGAGCCGCGGGTCGTTGAGCGGCGCCCTCACGAAGCCGACGTCGATGCGCCCGTCCTTGAGCGCGTCGATCTGCTCCTGCGGCGGCATCTCGCGCAGCGCGAGCTCCACCGACGGGAAATCGGTGCGGAAGGCGCGGACCAGCTCGGTGATGCCGCTGTAGGCGAGCGACGACAGGTACCCGACCACGAGGCGCCCGGTCTCGCCGACGCTCGCGCGCCTGGCCTCGTGCACCGCGAGGTCGAGCGCGTCGAAGACCCGCCGCACGTGGGCCAGGAAGACCGCCCCCGCGGGCGTCAGCTCGACGCGCCGCCGCGACCTGTCGAAGAGCGAGAAGCCGAGCTCGGACTCGAGATCCTGGATCTGCCGGCTCAGCGGGGGCTGGGCGATGCCGAGCCGCTGCGCCGCGCGGCCGAAATGCCGCTCCTCGGCGACGGCCGTGAAGTACCGGAGGTGGCGCAGGTCCATACCTTGAAGGTATCGTCTGATACGAAATAATAGATTGGACGAACGTCAGGGGCACCCTAAATGCGGAGCCTGCCCTCCGGCGGCCCCGTCCGGGGCGCCCTGGAGGGGGACGGGAATTCGCCGCCCATGTGGCTCGTCCGGATCGCGCTGCAACGCACGTACACGTTCATCGTGATGTCGATGCTCATCGTCATCCTGGGCGTGTTCACCATCACCCGGATGCCGACGGACATCTTCCCCGACATCGACATCCCGGTCCTGTCCGTCATCTTCAACTACGGCGGCCTCCCCCCCGAGGAGATGGAGAAGCGCATCGTCAACAACTACGAGCGCTTCCTGACGACCACAGTCAACGACATCGAGCACATCGAGAGCCAGTCGCTCACCGGCATCTCGATCATCAAGATCTTCCTCCAGCCGGGCGCCAGCATCGAGGCCGCCACGGCGCAGGTGACGGCGGTCTCGCAGACCGCCATCCGCATGATGCCGCCCGGCATCAGCCCGCCGCTCGTCATCCGTTACAGCGCCTCCAGCGTGCCCATCCTGCAGGCCGCGCTGGAGAGCGAATCGCTGAGCGAGCAGCAGCTCTTCGACTACGCGGTCAACTTCATCCGCGCCGACATCGCCACGATCCGGGGCACGCAGATCCCGTACCCCTACGGCGGCAAGCAGCGCCAGATCATGGTCGACATCGACCCGCAGCGCCTCTTCGCGTGGGGGCTGTCGCCGCGCGACGTGAACGCCGCCCTCGGCCTGCAGAACGTCATCCTGCCCTCCGGCACGGCGAAGATGGGGGAGAACGAGTACCCCGTCATCATGAACAGCAGCCCCGAGGCGTTCGAGGAGCTCGGCAAGCTGCCGCTCAGGACCGTGAACGGGAGGACCGTCTACCTCCGCGACGTCGCGAGCGTGCGCGACGGGAACGCGCCGCAGACGAACATGGTGCACGTCGAGGGCAAGCGCAGCGTGCTCCTCAGCATCCTCAAGAACGGGAGCGCGAGCACGCTCGACGTCACGTCGCGCATCCACGCGATGCTGCCGAGCACGCTGGAGAAGCTCCCGAAGGAGCTCAAGGTCTCGCTGCTCTTCGATCAGTCGGTGTTCGTCCGCGCGGCGGTCGACGGGGTCGTGCACGAGGCGCTCATCGCCGCGGGGCTCACCGCGCTCATGATCCTCCTGTTCCTCGGGAGCTGGCGCAGCACGCTCATCGTCGTCATCAGCATCCCGCTCTCGATCCTCGTCTCGATCATCGCGCTCCACGCCCTCGGCCACACGCTCAACGTGATGACGCTCGGCGGGATGGCGCTCGCGGTCGGCATCCTCGTCGACGACGCGACCGTGGCCATCGAGAACATCCACAGGAACCTCGGGCAGCGGAAGCCGTTCATCCGCGCGATCATCGACGGCGCGCAGGAGATCGCCGTCCCGGCGCTCGTCTCGACGCTCTGCATCTGCATCGTCTTCGTGCCGGTGGCGTTCATCACCGGCGCCGCGAAGTCGCTCTTCGTGCCGATGGCCATGGCGGTCGTCTTCGCCATGCTCATGTCGTACTTCCTGTCGCGGACGCTCGTCCCGACCCTCGTGCGCCTCTTGCTCGAGCGGGAGGCCGCGGAGCACGCCCACGGCCCGGAGGGGACGGCGCAGCCGAAGAGCCTGTTCGGGCGCGTCTTCGCCGCGTTCAACCGCGCCTTCGACCGGCTGCGGGCGGCCTACGGGGGCTGGCTCGCCTGGGCGCTCGCGCACCGCGCCGCGTTCGTGGGCGCGTTCCTCGCCTTCGTCGCCGCCTCGGTCGCGCTGATCCCGCTCCTCGGCCGCGACTTCTTCCCGAGCGTCGACGCCGGGCTCATCAAGCTCCACGTGCGCGGCGCGCCGGGCACCCGCCTCGAGGAGAGCGAGCGCCACTTCGCGCAGATCCAGGAGACCATCCGCCAGGTGATCCCGCCGGGCGAGATCCGCACGATGCTCGACACCATCGGGATCCCGGCGAGCGGCATCAACCTGTCGCTGAGCGAGGGCGCGCAGATCTCCTCGGCCGACGGGCAGATCTTCATCGCGCTCGAGGAGCACCATCAGCCGACCGCCGGCTACGTGCGCAAGCTCCGCGACAAGCTGAACGCGGCGTACCCCGACACGACGTTCTTCTTCCTCGCCCCCGACATCTCGACGCAGGTCCTGAACTTCGGCCTCGCCGCGCCCATCAACGTCCAGGTCGTGGGCCCGATCGGCAAGGAGGACGAGACCTACGCGGTCGCGCGGCGGATCAAAGGCCGCATGGAGCGGATCCCCGGCGCGGTGGACGTGCACCTCGCGCAGGTGCCGGCGCGGCCGCAGCTCCGCATCGACGTCGACCGCACCATGGCCGACCAGATGGGGCTCAGCCAGCGCGACGTCGCGAGCGACGTCCTCGTCTCGCTCTCGTCGAGCGGGCAGACGTCGCCGACCTACTGGCTCGACAAGCGCGGCGTGCAGTACCTCGTCGCCGTGCAGACGCCCCAGTACGCGATCGGCTCGATCGACGACCTGAACGCGACGCCGCTGTCGACCGGCGACAGCCGGCCCCAGCTCCTGTCGAACGTCGCCTCGCTGTCGCGCTCGACCGGGCCGGCGAACATCACCCACTACAACGTCGCGCGGACCTTCGACGTGCAGGCGAACGTCGACGGCACCGACCTCGGCTCGGTCGCGGGCGCGGTCTCGCGCGTGATCGACGAGCTCAGGCCCGAGCTGCCGCGCGGGACGAAGGTGACCGTCAAGGGGCAGGCGGAGAGCATGGACTCGTCGTTCACCGGCCTCGGCTACGGGCTGCTCTTCGCGGTCGTGCTCGTGTACCTGCTGATGGTCGTGAACTTCCAGTCGTGGCTCGACCCGCTCATCATCCTGATGGCGCTCCCGGGCGCGGTGGCCGGCATCGCGTGGATGCTCTTCGTGACGCACACGACGCTGAGCGTGCCCGCGCTCATGGGCTCGATCATGTGCGTCGGCGTCGCCACGGCGAACAGCATCCTCGTCGTGACGTTCGCGAACGACCAGCGCAAGCTGGGCCGCGACGCCCCCACCGCGGCGCTCGCCGCGGGCATGACGCGCCTCCGGCCGGTGCTCATGACCGCGCTCGCGATGATCTTCGGCATGCTGCCGATGTCGCTCGGCCTCGGCGAGGGCGGCGAGCAGAACGCCCCCCTGGGCCGCGCCGTCATCGGCGGCCTGCTCGTCGCCACGCTGAGCACGCTCTTCTTCGTGCCGGTGATGTACAGCCTCCTCCGGAGCAAGGCTCCGGCCCGAGACCCGCTCGCTGAGGACCTATGAGCTCCCCCGAACGCCCCGCCCAGACGCCGCCCCCGGGCCCCCCCGCCGACGATCTCGGCTTCGATCTGCCGCCGCCCGCCGCGATGACGCGCACGCGCGGCCTCGCCCTCGGCGTGGGCCTCGCCGTCGCGCTCGGGGCGGCGTTCGCCGCGGCGTACCTGCCCCGCCGGAGCGCCCGCGCCGCGCTCGAGGAGGGCGTGCGGGCCGCCGAGGGCGCCGCGCCGCGCGTCGTGGTCGTCTCGCCGCAGCCGGTGTCGAGCGACCGGGCGCTCGTCCTGCCGGGGAGCATCCAGCCGCTCGAGGAGACGGTCGTCTACCCGCGCGTGAGCGGCTACGTGCGGAAGTGGAGCGCCGACATCGGCGACAAGGTCGAGGAGGGGCAGGTCCTCGCCGAGATCGACACGCCCGAGCTCGATCAGGAGCTCGCGCAGGCCCGCGCGCAGCTCGTGCAGGCGAACGCCGGCCTCGTGCAGGCCCAGGCGAACCGCGACCTGTCGCGATCGAGCGTGCAGCGCTACCAGCAGCTCGTCCCCGCGGGCGTGGCGCCGCAGGAGGAGCTCGAGCAGCGGCAGGGCCAGGCGCACGTCGCCGAGGCGAGCGTCACCGTGGCGCAGGCGGCGATCACCGCGCAGCAGGCGAACATCCAGCGCATCCTGGATCTCAAGAGGTTCGCGAAGATCGCCGCGCCGTTCGCGGGGACGGTCACCTCGCGGACGATCGACCGCGGGGCGCTGGTCACGGCGGGCAACGGGACGCCGCTCTTCCGGATCGCGGCGACCGACCCGGTGCGCGTCTTCGTGGGCGTCCCGCAGGACGTGGCGCCCAGCGTGCGAATCGACGCGCCGGCGAAGGTCACGGTGCGCGAGTTCGCGGCGCAGCCGTTCCAGGGTACGATCGCGCGCACGGCCGGCGCGCTCGACGCGGCGACGCGGACGATGAACACCGAGGTGCGGGTGCCGAACCCCGACGGGCGGCTCCTCGCGGGCATGTACGCCGAGGTCGCGCTGACCCTGCCCACGCCGCACCGCGTGCTCGAGATCCCGGCGACGGCGCTCTACAACGACGCCAAGGGGCTCCGCGTGGCCGTCGTGGATGCCGGGGGCAAGATCCGCTTCGCGCCGATCACGGTCGAGCGCGACACGGGCGCGACGATCCACGTGTCGACGGGGCTCGACGGGAGCGAGCGGATCGTGAAGCTCGCGAGCGCGGAGCTGACCGACGGGATGGCGGTCGAGGTCCTGAAATGACGGGCCGCCGCCGCCCCCGGGCGCGCGGGGCGGCGGCGAACAGGGAGCGAATCGAACGAGGCGTCGAGAGCGCGACGAGAGAGGCCTCGTGTCTCAGGACGCCCCCCGGGCGCCTCGGCGGCTCTTCGGCCAGGGTCGCTGTCGACGCCGGCGCTAGTCTTCGAAATACGCCGGGATGTCGATGAACTCTTGCGTGAACAGCGCCCTGAAGAACTCGGTGTCCGTGCCGGGCGCGAGCTCGAGATACCGGGTGTACTCCAGCACCGTCTGATTGCCGCACTGGGTGAGATCCCCGAGCGCGTAGTACTGCTCCATGCCGAACGCCGGATCCAGGAGGCGGACGAGGATCTGGTGGTGCGCCTCGGAGCGGTAGATGATCTCCTCGTGGAGCGTGACGCCCCCCGAGGTGAACTGGTACGCCGAGGGGATCGTCTCCGGGCCTCCGCCGTTCAGCCACAGGAACGTCGGCGCCACGTCGGGCAGGACCGCCTCCACGAACCACTCGATGTCGCGGAGCACGGGCCAGACCTCGCTGATGGGCGCGTCGATCAGCACCCGCTGATAGCTCAGAACCTGATCCTGTCCGATGCTCTGGAACAGGAAGATGCTCTCGTCGTCGCAGCTCGCGCTGGACGCCACGCCGACGTCGTCGCCGAGCGGGCCTTCGATCGCGGCCGCGCTGCCCGTAGAAAGCAGCGCCGCCAGGCAGCCCGCGAAGAAAGTCGACAAGCTCGTGGTGATCCTCATGATAAGTCACCTCTCTTTACAATCGGGAGATGGCGATTCGAGCGCTGGCGTGGCGCCTGCGGCGTCACGTGCGCACTCCGGTCTCGGATGGCCCTCGCGTTCGCGAGCGCTCGCAGCGCTCACCGGCCAATTGAAGCAGCCTAGCAAATGGGGCCTTATCCGTCGAGCGGAGACGGACGCGATCCCTCGCCTACAACGTTTGTACATGCGAGCGCGCGCTTCAATCACGTCTCATGTCTCACCTCTCGCGTCTCACCTCTCACCTCACCCGATGTGGCGGGGCGGTGAAGTGCCTCGGGGTCCGCGTGATGGCCGCCGGATTCGACCGTCGATGGCTCACGTCGGCTCACGTCCTGGCGCAGCGCGGCGTGGCCCTGAGCGGCATCATCCCCTACAGCACCTTGCAGGCGGGCATCGCCGCCGCGATGAGCGCGAGATAGCCGCCCCCGAACGCGCGGCGCTCCGGAAGTTCACGCTCCCGAGCGCTCCACGAAACCTGCGCCCGCCTACGGTGGCGCCATGACGCGCATGGACCTGGTGGAGCAGATCGTCGCAGCGAAGCTGGAGCGCAAGCTGACCTGGAGGCAGCTGGCCGAGGCGGTGGGGCGCAGCGAGGTGTGGACCACCTCGGCGCTGCTCGGGCAGCAATGCATGAGCGCCGACGAGGCGGCCGCGGCCGGCAACCTGCTCGGCCTCAGCCAGGAGGAGGTGCGCCTGCTCCAGGTGCCGCCGTCGAAGGGCTCCCTCGGCGCGACGCCGCCGACCGACCCGCTGATCTACCGCTTCCACGAGATCGTGCAGGTGTACGGCACGACGCTGAAGGAGCTGATCCACGAGAAGATGGGCGACGGCATCATGAGCGCCATCGACTTCGAGATGAGCGTCGACAAGGTGCCCGACGCCAAGGGCGACCGCGTGCGCGTGGTGATGAACGGCAAATTCCTCCCCTACCGCAAGTGGTAGCGGCAGGGGCGCGCCGGGGCGGCGCCGTCACTGGACCGGTGTCGTCGCGAACGGGTTGAGCTGGTTTGTATACAGGTCCTCGGCCTTGATCTGGCCCGGCTTCAGCTCGCCGTCCTTCACCAGCCAGTCGATCCAGACCTGGTATTCCTTGGACGACAGGAGCCCTCCCTTGCCGGCGACGCCCATGCTTGTCCAGTACTTCACCGCGGACGCGTCCTCGTTGCGGCCCCGCCGCTCGATGATGCGCTGCAGGCGGGCCACCACCTCCTCGCGCGGGGTGCTCCGCGCCCACTCGACGGCGCGCCCCACGGCCTCCACGAACTTGCGGGCGCTGTTCGGGCTCTCCTCGAGGAAGCGCTTCCTCAGCACGTAGCTGCCGGCGGTGAACTCGCCGAACAGCTCGTGATCCGAGAACAGCGCCCGGATGCCGCCGCGCTCGAGCGCCTTGTCGCGCAGGATGTCGCCGAGGACCGCGACGTCGACCTGCTTCTGCCGGAGCGCCTGCTCCGCGCTCACGGGCGGCAGCACCACCAGCGTGACCTGCGCGATCTCGGCGCCCGTCAGCCCGCTGCGCGACAGGTACTCCTTCAGCATGAACTCGTGGTGCGCGCCCAGCGTGTTCATCGCGACCTTCTTGCCCAGGAGGTCGCGCGGCGACCGGATGGCGCTGTCCTCGGTCACGTAGAAGCCGCTCCAGCGCTTCGCGTCGACCCCGTAGCCGCCCACCACCGCCCGGAGCGGCGCCCCGGCGGCGATCAGCTTGATCACCGCGCCGTTGAACGCCTGCCCGAAATCGGTGTCGCCGGTGACCACCGTCTGGATGTCCTGCGGCCCGCTGATCGTGTTGCCGACGTAGCTGAGCTTGAGCGGGGCGAGGTACCCGAGGTCCTCTGCCAGCTCGGGCACCGAGACCACGCCCGCGAACCCCTGATGGCGCAGCTCCAGCACCTCGTAATCGCCCGCGGCCCTGTCGCCCTGGCCGCCGCCCGGCTCGGCCTTCGAGCAGGCCGCGAGCGAGAGCGCGGCAGAGAGCGCCGCCACGAACGCGCGGCGGGTTACGGTGAACGGAGCAGGCGGTTCGAGTTCGCGCATCGGTGCAATGCCTCTGTGTGCGCCGTGGGCCGGCGCGTGATCTGGATCGCCCCTCTCCTGCGGGGACATCGTCGACGGCGCGCGCCGTACCTCTCGGCTGACGCTGATCACGCTTACTCGGCGGCCGCCGGCTCGGTCGGGGCGGGGTGCACCGCGGCCACGGCGCTCGACGTCCTGCGCGCCAGCGCGACGAGCAGCCCGAAGAGCACGGACAGGAGCAGGAACATCGACTGGAGCCCGAGGCTCTTGCCCACGAGGCCGCCCACGGTGCTGCCGAACAGGCCTCCCGACGGGCCCACGAGGGCGTGCAGGCCGGCCACCTTCCCCCGCCCCACGCGCGCGCCGATGCGGGCGATGCGGGTGAGGTTCGCGATCTGCAAGAGGCCGAGCCCGAGGCCGAGGACCAGGCCGCCGGCGCGGAGCAGGTTGAGCTCGCCCGAGAGGCCGAGCAAGAGGAGCGCGATCGGGACGAGGACGAGGCTCGCGAGGTAGATGCGCTCGTGCCCCACCCGGCCGACCAGGCCGCCCAGCGAGAACAGCGCGAAGATGTAGGTCACGCCCTGCCACGCGAGCAGCCCCGAGGCCTCGGCCGCCGTCAGGTCGGCGACGGCGACGCCGATCGGGATGATGAAGAACATGAAGAACGAGTTGACCGACTGGGCCGCGAACTCGATCATGCACACGCCGCGCAGCTCGACGTCCTGCGCGAGCAGGCCGAGATCGGACCGGACGCCGGAGAGGCGGAGCTCCCTCCGGGGGGTGGACCGCGCCGCATAACGACCGAAGACGATCGGCGACATGAAGACCGTGACGAGGAAGCTCGCCCCGATGAGCCAGTAGGTGCCCTGAAAGCCCAGGGCCTTGGTGAGCGCGGCCGCGAGCATGGGGCCCAGCAGGAACATGCCGACCATATGGGTGGCGCGGTACCAGCCGGCCTTGCCCTCGCCCACCGTCTCGAGCTGCTGCATGAACACGGTGCTCAGCGAGACGAAGCGCATCGGCATGAAGAAGCTGATCGCCGTCGTGCAGACCAGCAGGAACACCGGAGACGGGACCGCCGGCAAGGCCATGTAGAGCGTCCCCGCCACGAGGCTCCCCAGCACGAACAGCCGCGAGGGCCCGAGGTGATCGACGAGCAGCCCGATCGGGATGCTCATGAGCAGCACCCCGACGCTCTGCGATCCGGCGATGAGCCCGAGCAGCGCCTCGTTCGCCCTGAGGTCCAGCGCGTAAAGCGTCGTGGTCACCTTGGCGACGCCGACGCTGATGCCCATGACCGAGGACAGCGCCGCGAACACCAGAAGAAAGCGGTTCTTGTCGATGAAGGAACGCAGCTTGACCTCGTGGACGGCTCGAATCACGCCCGTTGATCCGCGCCAGCGATCGGCGGCCGTCACCGCGTGTCGGCGGTGCCCGCGATCGTCGGAAACGGTCAGCAACGAGCAACGCCCGTGCCGCGCCGCCGCGCGCCGCTCGGCGAGGCCGGCCGCGCGCGCGCTGCTGCCCCGGCAGCAACCGGTGGTGATCCGCTGCTCCGGCGCCAGCAGGACCACGCCGTCGCGCGCCCGATCGGCCGCCCGCGACGGCGGGCGCCCGCGCCGGCGCGGCGGTATGCTGGCGCCATGGCCGCCGCCGCTCCCCCCGACGAGCCCGCCTTTCACGAGCCCGCCCTCGGGCCGGTGCCGCTCCGGGAGCTCGGCCTCACCATCGCGGGAACGCGCCTCGAGGCGATCATCGCGGAGTTCACGGCGGAGCTCGAGCTCGCCGGGCTCCGCCGGGTCCGCCCGCGATTCTACCTCTCCACGGAGTGGGGAGTCCCGTTCAACACGATCTCGATCGGCATCCCGTTCTACCTGGCGAGGCCCGACCTGACGGCGCTCCACGGCGCGCGCACGGGGCATGTCGAGGGCGTCTCCCGGGCGGATTGCCTGCGTTACCTCCGCCACGAAATGGGGCACGTCGTCAATTACGCGTATCGACTGTACGGCGAGCCGGAGTGGGTGGAGCGCTTCGGCCCGATCGACGCGCCCTACCACGAGGGCTACCGGCCGATCCCGTTCAGCCGCCGGCATGTCGTCCACCTGCCCGGCTGGTACGCGCAGAAGCACCCGGACGAGGACTGGGCAGAGACGTTCGCCGTCTGGATGACGCCCGGGCGCGCGTGGCGGGTCGAGTACGCCGACTGGCCCGAGGCGCTCGCCAAGCTGGAGTACTGCGATCGCGCCATGGCCGCGCTGCGCGAGCGCGACCCGGTCGTGACCGACGACGCGCTCGACGAGGACGTCGCCGAGCTCGGCACGTCGCTCGACGAGTATTACGGCGCGGCGCTCCCCGGCGACGGCGAGCTGCCGCGGGGCTTCGACGGCGCGCTGCGGGCGATCTTCGACGAGCTCGACGCGCCGGACGAGGCGGGCGCGGAGCGGCCGGCCGCGGCGCTCATCCTGGACATGGAGCGGGAGCTCGTCGCCAGCGTCTACCGCTCGACCGGCCATTTCCCCGAGGCGACGCGGCCGCTCGTGCGCCACCTCGCCGGCCGCGCGGGCGAGCTCGGGCTCGCGTACCGCGCCGCGAACGAGCGGACGGCGGTGATCGCCTTCGCGGCGCTCGTCACGGCGCTCGCGATGAACCACGTGCGCACCGGCAGCTACTTCGCGTAGCGCTGCGTCGCGAGGTCGACGATCCGCTGGACGAGCGCGTCGTACCCGATGCCGGCCGCGGCGGCGGCCATGGCGAACTCCCCCGAGGCCTCGAGGTAGCAGCTCGCGTTGACCTCGATCACGTAGATGTCGCCGGCCTCGGTGAGCCGGAGATCGACCCGGCCGTAGTCCTTCACGCGGAGCGCCCGGTAGGCGTCGAGCGAGACCTTCTGGAGCCTCGCCCGGAGCTCGTCGGAGAGCTCCGCGACGACGGCCTTCGTGCCCTTGTACTCGGCGCTCTGCTCGTCGAACTTCGCCTTCTGATCGAGGATGTGCGGCCGCCCCTCCGGGAAGCCGGTGAAATCGATCTCGATCGGCGGGAGCGCCGTGGGCTGCGCGTTGCCGAGGATCCCCACGTAGAGCTCCCGCCCCTCGATGAACTCCTCGGCGAGGGCCGAGTCGTCGCACTCCTCGTGGATGGCGAGGACCCGCTTCATGAGGGATCGGGCGTCGTGGACGAGGCCGTTCCTGTCGATGCCGATCGACGCGTCCATGCGGAGCGGCTTGACGAACAGGGGCATGTGCAGGTTGCCCCCGGTCTCGAAATCCGCGTCCTTGGAGAAGACGGCGAACTTTGGATAGAGGATGCCCTCGAAGGCGAGGATCTTCTTGGAGAGGCCTTTGTCCTGCGCGAGCGAGAGCTCCGCGGGGCCGGCGCCCGTGTAGCGGAGGCCGAGCATGTCGAGCAGGCCGACCACGGAGACGTCGCCGAGCACGTTGTCGCCGAACATCTCCATGAGGTTGAAGACGAGATCGGGGCGGGCGCGCGAGAGGGCGGAGACGAGCCGCGCGACGTCGCCGTGCTCGGCGACGACCGACACCTCGTGTCCGCCGTTCCTGAGCGCCCGGGCGACCTGCTCGACCACAACATCCGGCTTCTGGTCCGGGGCCTCGATGTACGTGAGCACGACGATGTTCATGGCAGGGCTCGGCGCCGCGTCGACGCACTCGACGCCTTCGATACATGAGCATGAAGCGAGCCAGGCCGGATCTGCGGGGAGAACGAGGGGGAATCGCCCTCGCCAGCGCCTCACCCGCGTGGCGCAACGTCGCAGAGGGGCGATTTGCCGCTCTGGAGCGGAGGCTCTGCCGACCTCTGCAGTTCGATGATCCTCACCGGAGCCTGGCCGCGGTAGAATCTGGAACAGCATGGACGTGAGCCAGCTCATCGAGCGCGCGGCGGCAGCGCCGTCGTTGCTCCTCGCGACGGACTTCGACGGGACCATCTCCGAGATCGCCGCGGTGTCGGGCGGGGCGGTCGCGGAGCGGGGCGCCATCGAGGCGCTCCAGGCGCTCTCCGGCGCGCCGGGGACGACGGTGGCGCTCGTGTCGGGCAGGACGATCCACGACCTCGCGGCGCGCACGGCGGCGCTCGAACCGGCGTGGCGCGTCGGCGAGCACGGGGCCGAGATCGCGGCGCCGGGCGGGGCGCTCGTGTACGAGGCGGAGGCGCCGGCCGAGGCGCTCGACGCGCTGGAGCGGGACGCGGAGGAGATCGCGCGGCGCGTCCCCGCGTTCTGGGTCCAGCGCAAGCGGTGCTCGATCGCGCTCCACTGGCGGCTCGTCTCGGCGGAGGATCGGCCGGCGGCGTTCGACGCCATCGCAGCGTGGTCGGGCGCGGCGCGGCGGAAGGGGCTCGTGGTCATGAAGGGGCGCAGCATCCACGAGGCCAGGGACGCCGCGCACGACAAGGGCGGCGCCCTGGCCTTCCTGCTGGCGCGGCTGCCGCCGGGGACGCTCGTGGTCTACGCGGGCGACGACACGACCGACGAGCCGGCGATCGCCTACGCGCGGGCGAACGGGGGCGTGGGCGTGTACATCGCCTCCGCCGAGCGGCCGGACGCCGGGGTCGAGCCCGACCTGACGCTCGGCGACCCCGGGGCGTGGATCGCCCTGCTCAAGGAGCTCGCGGCGCGGCGCGGCGGCCTGGCGAGCGCGGCGCTGCGCCCGGCGTGAGGGGGCCGCCGCGCGGCGTCGCTCCAGGGGAGGCGCCCGGACCGGATCGTGTACGCTCGCGGGCATGCCCATCACGCGACTCACGAAGCCCGATTCGAAGTTTCGCCTCGAGGACGTCTCGACGGACCCGCCCCGCGACGCGACGAAGCAGGAGGCGGCCGAGCGGCTCCACGAGCTCGGCAAGGAGCTGCTCGAGCTCCAGGAGCTCATGTGGGGCGCGCGGACGCACAGCGTGCTCATCGTGCTCCAGGGCCGCGACGCGGCCGGCAAGGACGGCGCGATCAAGAACGTCGTCGGCGCGCTGAACCCGCGCGGCGTGAGCGTGAGCTCGTTCGGCGTGCCGACGAAGGAGGAGCGGGAGCACGATTTCCTGTGGCGGATTCACCGGCACGCGCCCCGCGCGGGGGAGTTTGCCATCTTCAACCGCTCTCATTACGAGGACGTGCTCGTCGTGCGCGTGCACGACCTGGCGCCCAAGTCGCTGTGGGGCGAGCGCTACGACCACATCAACGATTTCGAGGAGCTGCTCGCCGAGCACGGGACCATCGTGATCAAGTTCTTCTTGCACATCAGCAAGAAGGAGCAGGAAAAGCGGCTCCTGGAGCGCGAGGAGAACCCCTCGACCGCCTGGAAGCTCAACGTGAACGACTGGAAGGAGCGGGAGGTCTGGGACGAGTACACGGAGGCCTACGAGGACGTCTTCCAGCGCTGCTCCTCGCGGTACGCGCCCTGGTGCATCGTCCCGGCCGACGCGAAGTGGTACAGGAACCTCGTCGTCGCCGAGGCCGTGGCCGAGGCGATGCGGGAATACCGCGACGACTGGCTGAAGACGCTCGAGCGGAACGGGAAGGAGGGCCGCGAGGCGCTCGAGGAGTACCGCAGATCGAAGGGCGTGCGGCACAAGGGGTGAGCGGGCAGCTCAGGACGACGCGCGGGGCCCGCCCACGTCGTGGGGGAGCGCGAGCGGCCGGCGCCTGAACCACGGTATCGTGCGCCGGCCCACGCCCTCCCAGGTCGCGACATCGGAATAGGCGTGCGTCATGGTCGCGCCGATCAGGAGGTTTGCGACGTTGACGGCCATCTGCAAGAGCCTGGACCGGATCAGCAGGTGGGCCTCGGCGCGCGGGCAGTTCTTCTTCAGCCACTCGGTCATCTGGTCGCGAAAATCGGTGTCCATCCTGGGCGACTCGAGCGCGTCCACCATGTAGATGCACCGCTGGAATTGCCGGATCTGCCGCTCGCCGTCCTCGATGACGTGGGGCGCGAACTCTCCGATCTGGAGATCGCGACAGACGTAGAGCATCAGGCCCTTGCCGAGCTCGTAGCTCCGCATGACGCCGCGGTAGTCGACGTAAAGCCAGCTCTGCTCCTCGATTCTCTGCTTTTTCATGGGGCACCGCCCGTCCCCGCATACGCGCGGAACCGGCCCACCGCGCCAGTGTAGGCGTTGGATGAGGCTGCGTCATGGACGTTGGCGGCCCGGGGCGCGGGCGGGATGCGTGGCGCTCGGCCGTGGCGAGCCGAGCAGCGCCCTCGCCACGGGCCGCGAACCAGCCGCCTGCGGGTCTGCGGAGGGATCTGCCGAGTTCGCCCGCCACGCGCGGCTGACCCCGAGCGCCGATGGCGTACGGCGCTCTGTTCCCGCGGCGCGGTGGCGCTCCCGGCAGCAGCGGCCGCGCTCGGCGCTCGCGCGGCCCGGGGGCGGCTGCCGCACGCGCGCGCCTCTCCGAGGCCGCCGCGGCGACCACGCTCAGCGGGCCTCCCTCGGCAAGGCTCTGCCCTCACCTGCGGGACTTTGCATTCCCGAGCAAGACGTTGCCCTCCTCGGCGGGGCTCGAACGGGCGAGCTGGTCACGGCGACCCGTCACCTCCGCCCCTGGCTCTCCCGCGACGTCCACCGGTGAGCTCCGCCGATCCAAGCCGTTCCCCGGCCGTTTCACCGCCGCCATCGCCATGCGTGAGCCACGGCGCCGGGCCGATCCTCGCGGCCCTGCATGCACGCCTGGCACGCCGCTCCTCCAGCGGCACGGCGCTTGATTGGGCCTCTGCGCGGACCGAACGTCGGTAGGGGTGAAGCGGCGGGCCTCAGTCCGCACGAGGCGCCTGCCGACCTGTCCGTGACCGAGCAGGACGACCTGCGTCGAACGAAGGAGAGAATGAGATGAACACAGACACCAGCGGATTCGATCTCGAGATGATCACACCTGACGACCCCACCGAGCTGGAGGTGAGGGAGGTCTCGTTGTGTTGTCGTTGCTGCTACGGCCGCGTGAGCGACGAGTGACATGAGCGGCAGGGAGGCGCGCCCCCTGCCGCCGGCGCCCAGGCAGCGCTCGCTGCGCTGCCTGGGCGCCTCCTTTTCCCTGCGCGCGAGGATCTGCTCATGAGTGTGAAGCCGAGATTCGACCTGCCGCGCATCGGCGTTGGGCTCGCCTACCGGCCCTGGTTCGTGCGCGGGCTCAAAGAACACCGCGATCGTATCGATTGGATCGAGATCTGCGCGGACCACTACATCGACCGGACAGAGGGGCGGGTCGCGCGCGCCGTCGAGCTGAGCCAGCGTCTCCCCATAGCGCCCCATGGCCTCGAGCTCTCCATCGGCACCGACGCGCCGCTCGACGTGGATTACTGCCGCGACGTCGCGCGCCTCGCGAAGGCGGTCCGCGCCCCCTGGTACAGCGATCACCTCTGCTTCACGCAGGTCTCCCAGATCGAGCTCGGCCAGCTCACGCCGATCGCGTTCTCCGAGCCCGCCGCGGCGCGCTGCGCGGCCAAGGCACGGCAGTTCCAGGACATGCTCGGGGTCCCGTTGCTCCTCGAGAACATCGCCTATTACCTGGCGATCCCCGGCGGCACCATGACAGAGGCGGATTTCATCAGCAAGGTCGTGAACGACGCCGATTGCGGCATCTTGCTCGATCTCACGAACCTGTACATCAACGCCCAGAACCTCCACTATGATCCGTATGAGTTCATCGACCGCATCCCGCTCGAGCGCGTCGTGCAAGTCCACCTTGCGGGCGGAGCTTACGAAGAGGGGATGTGGATCGACACGCACAGCCACCCGGTCGACAGGCACCCCGAGGTCTGGGACCTGCTCGACTATCTCTGCCGGAGAGCGCCCGTGCGCGGCATCCTCATCGAGCGCGACGCGAATCCGCCGGAGAAATTCGACGAGATCCTGGAAGAGGTCGAGCACGCGAGGGCCGTCTGGGCGTGAGGCGAGGCTCGCGCAGCCGCTGGGTGGACGATGGATCGTGCCATGGATGACGTGACAGAGGGGCGGGCGATGGATACGGACCAATCGGCGTTTCAGACGGCGTTCGCGCGGCTGCTCACCGATCCTGAGGCGTTCGAGCGGTTTTACGACGACCCGGCGCGCTTCGCCGAGGAGAGCGCGCTGAGCGCCGGACAGCTGTCCGCGCTCCAGTCCCTCGACAAGGACCGGCTGCGCTGGATCGCGGGTTCGCTGAGCGTCAAGCGCTTCTTCCTCGTCGAGACGTACTTCCCCGCCACGTTCGCGCTGCTCCGGCGCCGCAAGGCGTTGTCGAAGGTGCAGCGGAGCCTCATCGCGACCTACCGCCCGATCAAGTCCGAAAGGCTGATTCGCGCGTTTCGCGACGCCCTCTGGTTCGCCGAGATCGTCGAGCGGCAACTCGACCGAGGGGAGCTCGATATCCCCTACCTCATTGACGTGATGCGCTGCGAGCGCGCCGAGTTCATGCTGTGGTCCGACGCCGCGAGCGCCGCGAGCGCGGACGATTTCAGGTCGCGGAACGCGTCGAGGCCGAGCGTCACCGAGGAGGAGCTGCTCGACGGCGCCGTGCGCGCGGGCCGGCACGTCGAGCTGCACGAGCTCTCGTGCGACGTCTTGCCGTTCATCCAGGCGCTCGTCGACGGCAAGGCGCCGCTCGATCCGGAGCCCGCGCCGACGCTGATCCTGTTCGGGAGGATCGCGGTGGCCGATCGCGTCCAGAAGGCGCGCGTCGGGCGGTTGATCAAGTCGTTCCTGACCCGCGCCGGCGGCGGAAAGCCCACCCGGGAGATCCTCGCGGAGATCCTCGGACCCGAGACCGATCCCGCCGCGCGGGCCGCCGCCGAGCGAGATTGCTGCCGAGCGCTGCAGAAGCTCTACGCGCTGAACTTCGTGACGATCGAGGAGAGCGCCGGGCCGAGCGCGCGTCGACGATCTCTCGGCTAGCTCCCGCCTGCGAGCGCCTCGAACCAGGCGCGCAGCGGCCGTGTGCCGCGCGCGGGCGCGACCGAGTCGGACGTCATGACGGCCGCCACGAACTCCAGCAGATCCGACAGCCGCGGATGGATGCCCTCGAGCAGCACGCTCGTGGACCGGAGCACCCCCGCGGGGACGTGCACGATGAGCCCCTTCTTGCCGACCGCGTCGAACGCCAGGCGCATCACCTCGTCGCGCGTCATGACGTCGGGCCCGCCCACGGGCACCACGTCAGGCCCCCCGGCGAGCACCTCGGCGAGCGCCTCGGCGACGTCCGCGGGGTGCACCGGGTTGGTCCTCGCGAGGCCGTCGCCGGGCACCGTGCCCACGCCGGCGCGGGCCATCGCGATCATGTCGTTCAGCGCGGAGTAGATGCGGGTCGGGCGCACGAACGAGAACGAGAGGCCGGAGGCGCGAATGCGCTCCTCCATCTGGAGATGGGCGGCCAGATAGCGGGTGTGGGCATAGCCGGGGCCGGGGTGCGCGGAGAGGTAGACGAAGCGCTTCACCCCGGCCCGCTTCGCCGCCTCGAGCAGGTGCGTGTTCGCCACCACGTCGACGTCGTAATAGCTCCTGCGCTCGCGCAGCGTCATCGAGACATTCGCGCCGAGACACGACACGACCGTATCGACGCCATCGAGCGCGCCGGTCACGGCCCCGGGCTCCGCCGCGTCGGCGACGACGACCTCCGAGGCGAGACCGCGGAGGCCCGCGGCGTTGCCCTCGGCGCGAGAGAGCGTGCGCACGAAGTGATCCCGGCCGCGGAGCAAGCGCAAGAGCTCTGAGCCGACCGCGCCCGTGGCGCCGGCGAGGAGGATCCGCTGCACAGTCATCGGGTCACCCGTTCCTTTCGAGCGCGGCGCCCGGGAGCGCCCCGCCCCTCGCCCGCGCGGCCGCGCAGCGACACAAGCCTTGCCAGCATGTCGGCGTCGACGTCAAGGATCGCGCGACCTGCCGCGGACGGGCGCGAGTCACGGCGGCTCCGGCGTGCGCCCGCCGCGACTCCACAGCGGGCTCAGGTCATCCGCCTGACCATCCGGGTGTGCGGAATGCCGGCCTCGTCGAAGATCGGCCCCTCCTCGACGAAGCCGAGCTTGCGATAGAACGGCGCCGCGGCGACCTGGGCGTTCAAGACCAGCGCGCGCGCGCCCTGCGCGGCGGCGACGCGGATCGCCTCCTCGAGCAGCCGCCGCCCGAGGCCGGTGCCGCGAAGATCCTTCCTGACGGCGACGCGGCCGACCTTGAGGGCGTCCCCGTACGGCACGATCCGCATCGTCGCGACGACCTCGTCGCCGTCCAGGACCACGAAGTGCTGCGCGCCCTCGTCGAGCTCGTCGACCTCGATGTCCGCGGGCACGGCCTGCTCGACGACGAAGACCTCGTACCGCAGGCGGAGCGCGCCGACGTAGAGCGGCGAGTCGCTGCGGATCGGGAGGATCTCGCCGGCCATCAGGCGCTCTCCAGGGCCGCGGAGGGAGCCCGGCCCGCAAGGCCCGCGCGCGCCGCGGCGGCCGCCCCGGCGATGATGGCGAGGGCGGCGCGCTGCGCTGCCCACAGGAGGCCTCGTTGCTCGATGCTCATCGTCCTATCCATGAATCCTGCACGTCGAGGCCCGGCCCCGCGCCCGGCCGTGCCGGATTCGTGCGCTGTCGCCGGCGCCGCGTCCACCGGATTCAGCACGCGCTGGAGCTGCTCTGCTCGGACGAGCTAGCCTGATCCCACCGTGAAGATCATGACCTTCAACATCCTCTCCGGCGGTGAGGATCGCTTCGAGGCGATCCTCACGATCATCGCCGCCGCGCGCCCGGACCTGCTCGTCCTCCAGGAGTGCGTCGGCTGGGAGGACGGCGCCCGGCTCCGGGCCGTCGCCGAGGCGGTCGGCGCGCCCCCGGGCGAGCGGCACGCGGTGCTCGGGAGCGCCAACCCGCGGCCGAGCGGCCGGCGGAACCACGTGGCCGTCGTCAGCCGGGCGCCGCTCGTGAAGGCGCGCGTGCACGCGCCCGAGGTGCTGGCCCACTGCCTCGTCGAGCTCGAGCTCGAGCTCGCCGGCGAGCCGCTGCTCGTGCTCGGCACCCACCTCAACGCCGGCAGCGAGGACCGCCGGCTCGCCGAGGCCCGCTGGCTGCTCTCCCTCGTGCCGCCCGCCCGGTTCGCCGCGGGCCTCTGGGCGCTCGCCGGCGACCTCAACGCGATCTCGCGCCGCGACCCCTACCCCGCAGACCTCGACGCGCGCCTCGCGGCCGCGGGCATCGAGAAGTACGGGAGCCCGCCGCGATTCGACACGATGGACACCCTCGAGGCGTTCGGCTGGACCGACGCGCTGCGCCTCCGGCCGCGCTCCCCGCGCTGGGCCACCGCGCTGCGCGGCCGCGCCGGCGCGCAGGTCGAGACGCGGACCGATTACGTGCTGCTCTCACCGCGGCTCTCCGGCCGGCTCGCGCTCGCCGACGTCATCGACGTCGGCGCCGCGTCCGACCACCACGCGGTCGTCGCCGAGATCGCCTGACGCCGCCGGGCGCGCGCGATCCACGCGCCCTCTCGTCCGCGCACGGCAATGGCGGAGCACGGTTCGAGCAGGGCGCGGACCTGCGCGCCGCGCGCCCGTGCGACCCGATTGAATCCGAACAACACCACTGCAAGATCACAGGCACGCTCGCCGTCGCTCGCGCGAGACCAGCGGCCGACGAGGTTGAATCGGCCTGGCCTCGCGTGACAGACCCGGAGCGGTCCGCTAGGCCATCACTTCGGCCCGCGCCATGGATTCACCCTACGGCCTGCACGCTGGCACCCTCATCGGCGGCGATTTCGAGGTCGTGCGCCCCCTCGGCTCGGGCGGCATGGGCAGCGTGTATCTGTGCCGCCAGCACAGCACCGCGCGCGAGCGCGCCGTGAAGGTCATGCACCCGGTGCGCGCCACCGACCCCGAGGAGCGCCGCCGCTTCGAGCGGGAGGCGCGGGCGCCTGGGCTCATCGGGTCGCCGCACATCGTCGAGGTGCTCATCGCCGGCGTCGACGCGGCGTCGGGCCTGCCCTACCTCGCGATGGAGCTGCTCCACGGCGAGACCCTCTCGGCGCGCGTCGAGCAGAGCGGCCCGCTCCCGGTCGCCGAGGCGCGCCGCGTCCTCGAGCAGCTCGGGCGCGCGCTCGAGGCCGCGCACGGCGCGGGCATCGTCCACCGCGATCTCAAGCCCGAGAACGTCTTCCTCGAAGAGGCCGAGGGCGGCGCCGCGCCGCGGGTCAAGCTCCTCGACTTCGGCATCGCCAAGGTCATCGCCGACGCGCGCACCTCGACGACGGGCGCCCTGGGCACGCCGCTCTGGATGGCCCCCGAGCAGGCCCACGTGAGCTACGCGGCGCTCCCCCAGAGCGACGTCTGGGCGTACGGGCTCGTCGCGTTCTTCGCGCTCGCGGGCCAGCTCTTCTGGCGGGGCCGAGAGCTCCCGGCGCTGCTGCGCGAGGTCCTGATCGAGCCCATCCCCGCCGCGAGCCGGCGCGCGGCCGAGCTCGGGCTGCCGCCCCTCCCCGCCGGGTTCGACGTATGGTTCTCTCGCTGCGTCGAGCGCGACCCGTTCGCCCGGTTCACGAGCGCCGCCTCCATGTGGCCCGCCCTCGAGCGCCTCCTCGACGCCGCGCTCGAGGCGCCGGCGGGGGCTGCGGCGTCCCTCGCCGCGGAGGCGCGGCGCCGCGGGTCGTCGTCGCCGCCGGCCGCGTCCGCCGCCGACGTCGGCGCCGAGGAGAGGCCCGCGCCGGTCGACGCGTACGGCAGCACGATCACGTTCCCCGGCCTCCGGGAACGCGACGAGCGGACCATGGAGGCGGCCGAAGGCGAGGCGACGGGCGATCGCCGCGGAGGCGGCGAGGCCCCCGCGGCGGCGCCCGGCGAGCCCCGGGCCGCGGGAGCGCCGCGCCTGGAGGCGCCGCGGGCCGACGCGCAGCGGCCGAGGAGCGCGAGCTCCGTCCCGCCGCCGACGCCTGTCGAGGTCCGGCCGCCCGGCAGCGCCGCGATGCCGCGCGTCCGGGGCGGCGGCGGGACGGAACGGCCGCTCGTCCACGCGCTGGACGACGATCACTGCATCGCTACCTGGAACGGCGTCCTCTTCCAGATCTGGCGCGGGCGCACCACCGAAGCGGCGGTGCGCGGGGTCCGCCGCGTCCTGCGCGAGCACGGCGGCCAGCTCCAGGCGACGCTGGTCATCCTCGAGGAGCACACCATCCCGGCGGGGCCGGAGGTCCGGAGCTCGCTGGCGGAGCTCTCGAGGGAGCTCGCGGCCCACGGGATGTGCGCCGCGCTGGTGTTCGAAGACCACGGCTTCCGGGCGTCGCTGATGCGCAACGTGGCCATCGAGTTCATCCTGCTGAGCCGCACGGGGCTCCGTTACGAGGTGTTCAGCGCCATGAAGGACGCCTTCGCCTGGCTCATGCGCAACCGCCCGCGGCTCGACTGGCTCAGGGAGCTGCCGGCCGTCACCGAGGCGCTCCGCCGCGAGGCGGCGGCGCGCGGGGCGCGGGCCGCGTCGACCTCCCTGCGGTGAGCCCGGGCGCGGCGGCCCAGGGCGCGAGGAGCCGCGCGCCGGGCGCGCTTCGCGACCCAGCGCGCGCCGCCTTTCCGCTACGCTCTCCGCGCGATCGATCGCAGGAGGAGGAGCGAGCGTGGTGGAGCAGCCGAGCATGGACCGCGCGTTCGGGGACGAGACGGTGGATCGGCGCGACCGCCTGCTCGCGGCGCTGCTCCGCGGGCCGGACGCCTTCGTGCTCCTCCGCTGCGACGCGGACGTGGCGGAGCTCGTCGCCGGGGCGGCGCCCGTCCGGCTCCTGCTCGTCAGGGCGGCCGACGACGCCTCGGCCGACGAGATCCGCGCCCGGATCGAGCCCCTGGTGAAGGCGGTGCGCCCCGGCGGGCCGCCCGCGCACTTCGTCGTGGTGGGCGGCGGCGCCGCCGCCGGCCGGGCCGCGCTCGCCAAGGCGGCGCCGCTCGTGCAGCCCGTGCGGATGGGCTTCCACCACCTCGACGCGGCGGGCGCGCTCGCGCGCGTGAAGGGGCCCGCCCTGCCGGCCCTCGATGAGGCCCACAGGCGCCTCGCCGAGGTGGGCCCGCTCGGCCCCGACGGGATCGCCCGGGCGCTCGAGGAGGGGCAGGCGCTGGCGCAGCAGGAGCGCGCGATCGTCGACAGGCTGACGGGCAGCCGCAGCGTCACGACGACGCTCGTGATCGCGTGCGCCGCGCTCCTCGCCGTGAGCTACCTCTTCGGCTCGGGCACCCACGAGGCGGCGCTCTGGCGCATGGGCGCCAACAGCGGCGAGGCGGTGCGCCGCGGCGAGCTCTACCGGCTCCTCGCGTCGGCCTTCCTGCACGCCGACCCGATCCACCTGTTCGTCAACATGCTGGCGCTCTGGTCGTTCGGCCCGATGCTCGAGGCGCTCCTCGGCCCGCGGCGGTTTCTCCTGCTCTACGCGGCGTCGGCGCTGGGCGGGTCGGTCGCGAGCGCGATGCTGGAGGAGCGGTGGAGCGTCGGCGCGTCGGGCGCGATCTGGGGCCTCATGATGGCGGGCATCGGCGTCGCGCTGCGGCCCCACGGGCTCCTGCCCCCGGCGATGATCGCGCAGATGCGCAGCCGCGCGTGGTGGCCGCTGGGGCTGAACCTCGTCTACAGCTTCCAGCCCGGCGTCGACCTGCTCGCGCACCTCGGCGGCGGCGTCGTCGGCTTCGCGCTCGTCGTCACGGTGCTGCCCCGCGGCCTCCTGCCGGTCGAGCAGCGCGCGCGCGCGGCGGACGCGGAGCCGAGGCCGCGCCCCCTCCTCACGGCGGCGGCCGCCCTCGCGGCCGCGGCGATGGCGGCGTCCGTGGCGGTGGCGCTCGTCGCCGGCCGCCCGTGGGCGCTCGGCGCGCCGCCGGCGCTGACGCGCGTCGCGGTCGCGGACACGGGCGTCGCGCTCGACCTGCCGGAGACGCTCGCGAAGGTCACGGCCGTGGAGGACCTGAACGGCATCCCCTTCCACACGTACGGGCGGCTGCCCCAGACGCCGGTCGTCTTCCAGATCGCCATCTTCCCGCTGGACGGCGAGGTGCCGCCCGATCAGGTCGACGCGCTCCTCGAGCAGGAGCGCAAGACGCTCGACGAGCACCGGCCGGCGAACACCGTCAAGAAGGGCCCGGCGGAGCGCGTCGATCTGGGCGGGCGACCCGCGGTGAGCGTCAGGAACGAGCTCAAGAACGGGGTGCAGATGGTGAGCTACATCGTCGTGCTCGGGGGCCGGGAGGTGGTCCTCCAGGCCTACTCGACGATGAACCGGCCGGTGTCCTGGGCGGGGATCGAGGACAAGGTGGCGGCGACGATCGCGCTCCAGTGAGGCGCGGCGCCCCGCGGCCGGCGGCGCCCGCGGCGAGCGGACGATTCAGGCGGAGGCCGCCCCTCGCTCCCCTCGCTCCCCTCGCTCCCCTCGCCCGTCGCGCCCGCGACGAACGCGCCTGGCCGGGGGCGCGGCGGCGACCTACCTTGCTCGCCATGACGAAGAAGCTCCGTGTCGATGTCTGGTCCGACATCGCGTGCCCGTGGTGCTACGTCGGCAAGCGCCGGCTGGAGGCCGCGCTCGCCAGGTTCCCGCACCGGGATGCCGTCGAGGTCGTCTGGCGCGCGTTCGAGCTGGACCCCGCGGCGAAGCGCGTCCTCGGCGCGGAGGTCTCCTACGCCGAGCGGCTCGCGAGGAAGTACGGCGCGTCGGTCGCCAAGGCCGAGGCGATGATCCGGCAGATGACCGAGGTGGCCGCGGCGGACGGGCTCGACTTCCACTTCGAGAAGGTCCGGCCCGGCAACACCTTCGACGCGCACCGCGTGCTGCACCTCGCGGCAGAGCGCGGCGCCCAGGGCGCGGTGAAGGAGCGGCTGCTCCGGGCCTACATGACCGAGGGCGAGGCTATCGGCGAGCCGGAGGTGCTCGCGCGCCTCGCCGGCGAGGCGGGGCTCGACCCGGCCGAGGTCCGCGAGGCGCTCGCGGGCGACGCCTTCGCGGCCGAGGTGCGGGCCGACGAGGCCGAGGCGCGGGCGATCGGCGTCACGGGCGTCCCCTTCTTCGCCTTCGGCGGGCGGTACGGCGTCTCCGGCGCGCAGCCGGCGGAGGCGCTCCTCGGCGTGCTCCAGCGGACGTGGGACGAGGCGGCCGGCGAGCCCGACCCGGCGTTCACCGAGGGGGCGGCCTGCGGCCCGGACGGGTGCGCGTGAGCCGCCGGGCGTGATAGAGAGCTCCGCGGCGAATGGCGATTCAATGGTACCCCGGCCACATGACCAAGGCTCGGCGCCTGATCGCCGAGTCGATGCCGTCGCAGGACGTCATCATCGAGGTGCTCGACGCCCGCATGCCGCGGGCCAGCGAGAACCCCGTCGTGGCCGAACTGCGCGGCCAGAAGCCGTGCATCAAGGTGCTGAACAAAAGCGATCTGGCGGACCCGGCCGTCACGACGGCGTGGCTGCGCCACCTCGAGGCGGAGCACCCGGCGCCCGGTGAGGCGTCGCGCGAGGCGACGCCGGGGGGCAAGGTGCTCGCGATCGCGATCTCCGCGACCCAGTCGTCCGAGGCGCGGCGCCGGATCCCGGAGCTCTGCAAGCGCCTCGTGCCCCCCAAGAACGGCCCGGGCAAGGTGGTGCGGGCGATGATCGTGGGGATCCCCAACGTCGGCAAGTCGACGCTCATCAACACGCTCATGGAGCGCAAGGTGGCCAAGGTCGGCGACGAGCCCGCGGTCACCAAGAGCCAGCAGCTCGTCACCTTGAAGAGCGGCATGGCCATCTCGGACAACCCGGGTATCCTGTGGCCGAAGATCGACGACGAGGCGGCCTCGTTCCGCCTGGCCGTGGGCGGGGCGATCCCGGACACGGCCATCGACTACCAGAGCGTCGCCCTCTTCGCGGCGGGGTACTTCCTGCGGCGCTATCCCGAGCTCCTCGTCGCCCGCTACAAGCTGAAGGAGCTGCCGGAGACGGCCTCCGCGCTGATCGAGGAGATCGGCCGCCGCCGCGGCTGCCTGCGGAGCGGCGGCGCGGTGGACCTGCACAAGGCGTCGGACATCCTGGTCCACGACTTCCGCGCCGGGCGCCTCGGGCGCATCAGCCTGGAAGAGCCGCCGGGGCTGGAGCCGCCGTCGGGCATCGAGGAGAGCGCCTGAGCGGCGGCGCGGCGCTTCTTCAGCCGCGGCGCCGCGGCGCCGCGCTACGCCGCCCGCCCCGCCGCGACCTGCTTCGCCTGGACGATGGCGCTGGCGAACCAGAGGTACTCGTCCAGGAACCGGGCGGTCGACTTCGCGAGCGGCTCGCTCTTCACCTGGAGCGCCTCGTCGAACGCGTTGTGGACCTCCGAGACGAGCAACTTCGTGGGCATCGCGAACGCCCCGAGGCTCAGGACGACGTGCTGCAGCTGGGTCGACGCGTTGATGCCGCCGAGCTTCCCCGCGGAGACCGCGGCCACGCCGATCGGCTTCCGGTTGAACTCCTCCCAGAAGTAGTCGAGCGCGTTCTTCAGCACGCCCGAGAAGCTCCCGTGGTACTCCGGCGTCACGAACACGAGCCCGTCCGCCGCGCGGAGGCGCGCGCTCAGGGCCTGGACCCGCGCCTCCACCTGCGCGCTCCGGGCGGCGTGCCCCTCCAGGATCGGCAGCGGGTCGTCGGCCAGGTCGATCAGATCGGCCGCGACGCCCCGCTCCTTCAGCTCCTTCTCCAGGTGCAGCGCGACCTTGTGCGACTGCCTTCCGACCCTCGTGCTGCCAAGCAAAATGCCTATCTTCATGACGGCTCCTCCAGCCAGGAACATGCCCTCAGGGTAAGCTGGCGTGTCCATTCTGTCAGCCGACCCTCCAACGCGTTGGACAGTGTCCAATCCGTCGTCCAGGCGCGCCCTCGCGGACGGGCGGCGCCGTTCACGGACCGCGCGGCGCGGGTGGACATGGCGGAGAAGGGCGCGTGCGCGGAGCGTCGCCCGGGGAAAGCCGCGCGTGGTAGGCTCGCCGGTCGACGCGAACGGCTAGGTTCTTCGACCGGCGACCGCCGGCGCCGCTACCATGCCCGCCGCGACGGCCGCCTCTCGGCGCCGCCGCGGCGCCGCTCACCCCATCCCCCCGACGAGGACCTCACTCCATGGCCGGAAGCAGCCTGCTCGCCCTGATCGACGACATCGCCACCGTGCTGGACGACGTGGCCGTGCTGACCAAGGTGGCCGCCAAGAAGACCGCCGGCGTGCTGGGCGACGACCTGGCGCTGAACGCCCAGCAGGTGACCGGCGTCACCGCCGACCGCGAGCTGCCGGTCGTGCTGGCCGTGGCCAAGGGCTCGCTGATCAACAAGGCCATCCTGGTGCCGGCGGCGCTCGCGATCAGCGCCCTCGTGCCCGTGGCCATCACCCCCCTGCTGATGCTCGGCGGCGCCTTCCTCTGCTACGAGGGGTTCGAGAAGGTCGCGCACAAGCTGCTGCACGCCGAGCACGAGGAGGAGGCCCGCCACGCCGAGCGCGTGCACGCGCTCTCCGACCCGAAGATCGACCTCGTGGAGTTCGAGAAGGAGAAGATCAAGGGCGCGGTGCGCACCGATTTCATCCTGTCGGCCGAGATCATCGCGATCACGCTGGGCACCGTGGCGGACTCGAAGTTCGGCACGCAGGTCGCCGTGCTGGCCGGCATCGCCCTGATCATGACGGTCGGCGTCTATGGCCTGGTCGCCGGCATCGTCAAGCTCGACGACGCGGGCCTCCACCTGAGCCGCCAGGGCGACGCGTTCCAGCAGTCGGTCGGCCGCGGCATCCTGAGGGCGGCGCCCTGGTTGATGAAGGGCCTCTCCGTCGCCGGCACCGCGGCGATGTTCCTGGTCGGCGGCGGCATCTTGACGCACGGCGTGCCGTGGCTCCATCACCACATCGAGGACATGACCCGCGGCGTCGGCCCCGTGCTCGGCGCGGTGGTGCCGTCGCTGGCCAACGCGGTCGTCGGCATCGTGGCCGGCGCGGTGGTGCTGGGCGTCGTCACCGCGGTGAAGCGGGCGCTGGGCCGCGACGCGCACGAGCCCTGATCGCGCCCCGCGAGGGCGCCCGGCGCCTCGTCGCCGCGGCGGGGAGAAACGCGCCGCGCGAAGAAGGGCGCGCCGCGCGGCTCAGCCCTGTCCCGGCCGCACCAGGGCCGCGAGCAGCCGGTCGAGGGCCGCGGCCGGGTCGGCGCCGAGGCCGGCGTGGACGCGCGAGGGCTGGACGATGGTGCTGGCCGGGGACACCACCCAGCCGAAGCGCTCGGCCTGGGGGAGCCCGGCGACGTACCCGCACGCCGGATCGCCGGCGCAGACGCGGCGGATGAAGTCGAGGTGGCCGCGGACCGCCTCGAGGTCGAGCGCGGGCCAGAGGGCGAGCAGGCGCCGCTCGTCGGGCTCGCTCCGCGCCTCGAGGAAGCCCCGCGCGCGGCAGAAGAGGACCACCCCGACGTTGACGCGCTCGCCGCGCTCCACGCGCGGGACGACGCGCAGCACGGCGTAGTCGAAGGCGTCCGCGGCGTCGCGCGCGCGGGGCGGGCTACCGTCGGGTGCGGGCACCGAGCGCCTCCTCGACGAAGCCCCGCGGGGACGCGAGGCGGTGGGTGAGGTACGCGGCGTACTTCGCGCGCCGCGCGTCGACGCTCGGCACGCTCGGCACGCTCGGCGCGGCCGAGGGCGCCGGAGCGTCGCCCTCGGCGAGGCTGGTGAACGCCGACGCGCGCCGCTCTCCGACCAGCCGGACCGGCGGCTCCGGCTCGACGAGCCACGCGTCCGGGATCGCGGCGACGATCTCCGCGATCCGCGCGGGGGTGAGGCGCGCGCTGAGCGCGGCGTCGGCGGCGGCGATGTCGCGGGCGAACGGGAGCAGCGCGTGGTTCTTGATGAGGGGGAACCGGTCGGGCGCGTCGGCGAGCGGATCGGTCGTGTCGGTCCAGGCGTGGTGGACGTAGAGCGCCGCGCCGTGGTCGATGAGCCAGAGGCGGCGGTGCCACAGGAGCAGGTTCGGGTTCTTGGGGGTCCGGTCGACGTTGCTCACGAAGGCGTCGAACCAGACGACGGCCGACGCGAGCGCCGGGTCGAGCTCGGGGCCGACGAGCGGCTGGAACGCGAGCGACCCGGGCAGGTAGTCGAGCGCGAGGTTCAGGCCGGCGCTCGCCGAGAGCAGGTCCGAGAGCTCCGGGTCCGGCTCGGCGCGCCCGAACTCCGGATCGAGCTCCATGAAGACGATCTCCGGCACGGGCAGGCCGAGCGCGCGCCCGATCTCCCCCGCGACGAGCTCGGCGATGAGCGCCTTCGGGCCCTGGCCGGCGCCGCGGAATTTCAGCACGTAGAGGCCGTCGTCGTCGGCTTCGACGAGGGCCGGCAGCGACCCGCCCTCGCGGAGCGGGGTCACGTAGCGGGTCGTGTGGACGGTTCGGATCATACGGACGTTGGCGTCGCGGCGGACAGCGCCCCTCGGGCCAGGCGGCGGTAGTTGACGACATCTCGGCGCTCTGTGCCAGCGCGTCGCGCTCTCTTTCGGCGGACGGCTGCGGCTGGCCTCCGCTGGCGCGGCGCTCTCCGCAGCAGCGGTGTGCCGGCATGAGCCTTGCCAAGCTGCCGCGGTCGCGCCGCGCGACGGCGGTCGAGCCGGGGGCGCGGATGGCGGCCAGAAGAAAGAGAATCTCATGCATTCACGCATCTGGCTCATCGGGCCAGCGCTGCGTCCCGAGCGCCTGCGCCTCCGACGAGGATTGCCCGGTCGACTTCACCTGCGATATCGAGGCGGGCCAGTGCGCGCGGAAGAGCTGCGCCGCCGACACCGGCTGCGCTGGCTATTGCGTCGATGGGGTTTGCAGGGACGCGCTCGGCACGTGCGAAGTCTGAGAGCGCTCGCCGCGGACAGGCCGCCTCTCGCTCGCGAGACGACGCCGCGGCCTGCACCCGGCAGCTGGGGCGCAGTCGCGTCGGTCACATCGGTCACGTCAGTTGCGTGAAACGGAGCAGCTCGGTGGAGCCGGGTCGCGCCGGAGCGCGCGCCCGCGAGGATCGATCGAAGGCGGGCCGGGCGCCCGCTCCGCGCAGGAAGCGCGGGAGCGGGCGCCGCAGGCCCTCCTGGCTCACTCGGGGAGGTGATCCAGCCGCGAGCCCGTCACGGGCAGGTAGTCGCCGAGCAGGAATTCCTGCAGATCGGTCGTGAACTCGAACGGACCGATCACGTGAACGACCTCGCCGCTCGCGCCGCCGGCGCCGCCCTCGCCGCTCGTGCCGCCGACGCCGCCAGCGCCGCCGTCGCCGGTCGTGCCGCCAGCGCCGCCCTCGCCGGTCGTGCCGCCGATGCCGCCAGCGCCGCCGTCGCCGGTCGTGCCGCCAGCGCCGCTCATGCCGCCGATGCCGCCAGCGCCACCGTCGCCGCTCGTGCCGCCAGCGCCGCCCTCGCCGCTCATGCCGCCGACGCCGCCAGCGCCACCGTCGCCGCTCGTGCCGCCAGCGCCGCCCTCGCCGCTCATGCCGCCGACGCCACCAGCGCCGCCTTCACCGCTCGTGCCGCCGGCGCCGCCCGTGCCGCCACCGGCGCCGCCCTCACCGCCCGTGCCGACGGGCCTCGTGACGGTGATGGAGTCGACATAGACCACGGTCGGGTTGGCCCAGGGCCCCGTGGCGCCCGCATCGACCTTGATGCCGATGCGCCGCACCTGGGTCTTGTCGAACGCCTCGGCACCTTCAACGGCGGCGGCGGCATCGACGTCGATGGTGAGCTCCGTCCAGTCGCCCAGCGCGCTGAGGTCCGTCCACGCCCAGGGGACACCGACCCAGCCCTGGGCCCCCCCGTTCTGCACGTACGTCTGCACGCCACCGCCGGTGGCGGCGTGAGCCTTCAGGCGGTACGTGACCGTCGCGCCGGTCAGGTCGATGAGCCCCGGGAAGTCGAACTGGAACAGCGTCCCCGTGCTCGCCTCGGTGAGGGGCACGGCCAGCCGAGCGCAACCCGAGCAGCTCTCTTCCGGACCAGGACCGATGTCCGGAGCGGCGCCCCCGCCGCCTTCGTTCGTGCCGCCTTGGCCGCCTTCGCCGCCCTCGCCGCCTTGGCCGCCCTCGCCGCCTTGGCCGCCCTCGCCGCCTTGGCCGCCCTCGCCGCCCTCACCGCCGGACCCCGTGGTGGTCGAGCTCGCGCTCGTCGAGCTCCCCGACGTGGTCGTGCTGGACGAGGTGCCCCCGCCGGCGCCGCCGTTGCCGCCGTCGCCATCGTCGCCGCAGCCCGTGATGACGAACGCGCCGAACAGCAATCCACACATCGCCAAAGAAAGAACTGATCTCATCGCATCCTCTCTATCTATACCCATGAGGGGCCACGCGGCTGAGATCGCTGTTCGCCGTACCTGCTCTAGCCGTACCCGAGCTCGCTCCGAACCCGCCGCGCGGGCGCGACGTTATCCCGAAGCCGGAATTTTCTCAACGGCGCATGTGGACATTTCCGAACCGCAGCGCTCGGCGCGCCGAACGAGCTCGATCGTTGGCCGCGCCACCAGCGCGGGAGATCGCCGGAGCACCGGCGCAGAAAACAAGGCAGGAGCACGGACCGGACGCAGCGCGGCGCCTTCTCGGCGACGGCGTCAGGGGCGACGAGCGCTCAGGCCTGCTCGACGTTCTGCATCGGACCGCCGGCGGCGCCGGCCCCGACGTCGACGGCCCCGGCGAGCCCGGCGGCCGGCGCGGAGAAGGCGCCCCGCTGGGCGGCGGGCTGGCCGGGCGGCGCCGCGCCGATGTCCCCGCCGACCACGCCGAGCTCCGCGTCGAGCGCGGCGTCCCGCTGCGCCTCGCGCTCCCGATCGCGCGAGACGACGACCTCCGCGACCGTACCGACGAGCGTGCCGATCACCGAGCCGGCGACGGCCCCGGGCGGACCGGCGATCGCGCCCACCGCCGCGCCCGCCGCGGCCCCCGCGAGGGCCCCCGCAGCGGCCTTCGCGAGGCCGGAGGCGTGCGGCGGGACGCCCGCGGGCAACGGCGCATCGCCCCGGCGGCGCGCCTCACGATCGTTCTCGACAGCATCCAACGCGGTATCGTGCATGGCAATCACCCTCGCGGAGACCGAAGCCTCCCGCTGCGCGGGGGCGGCTCACGGTAGTTCCGTCATCTTGGTTCGTCAGTTCCTCGGTCCTCCCGGGTCAAAGCACGCACCGTGCCGCCGGGGGCCGCGCGCGGCGCCGCGCGCCCCTGCGCCTCCGCGGCGCGCCGCGCGGCGCGCGCGTGGCGCATTTCGCCCCAGCGAGCGCGTCGAGGCGCAGAGCGCGGCGCCCGCTCGAGGCCGCCCGGCGAGAATGGGATTCGGCTGGAAGGCGATCCGGTCGACGTCGCGAGGGAGGGTTCACCCGATCCGAAGGATCGATGCTTCAGCGCGCCTCGCGCGCTTCCGTGGTGAGGAGCAGCGGACGCCGCGGGGCTGGCCCGGGCTCAATCGGCAATGTGGAGCAGCGTCGAGCCTTCCACGGGCATGTAATTGCCGATCACCATCGGCTCCACGCCGGTCGTGAACTCGAACGGACCGACCACGTGAATCACCTCTCCGCTGGAGCCGCCTTCGCCGCCCGTGCCGCCTTCGCCGCCCGCGCCGCCTTCGCCGCCCGCGCCGCCCGCAGCGCCCGTACCGCCTTCGCCGCCGGTGCCGCCGGTGCCGCCGGCGCCAGCCGTGCCGCCTTCGCCGCCCGCGCCGCCGGTCCCGGCCGTGCCGCCCTCGCCGCCGGTCCCGGCCGTGCCGCCCTCGCCGCCGGTCCCGGCCGTGCCGCCCGCGCCGCCGGTCCCGGCCGCGCCGCCCTCGCCGCCCGCGCCGCCGGTCCCGGCCGTGCCGCCTTCGCCGCCCGCGCCGCCGGTGCCGGCCGCGCCGCCTTCGCCGCCCGCGCCGCTGGTGCCCCCCGCGCCGCCGACGCTGCTCGCACCGCCCTCGCCGATCGCGCCGCCCGCGCCGCCCTCGCCGAACTCGTCGCGCGTGCCCCAGGCGCCGCGCGCAGCGCTCGTGCTCCCGTCCTTCGTGACCGTGATGGAATCGACGTAGATGACGGTCGGGTTGGCCCAGGGGCCCGTGTTGCCCGCGGTGATCTGGAGCCCGAGCAACTTGACCTGAGTGGGGTTGAAGAACGGAGACGCCGGGGCCAGGGCGTCGACATCGATCGTGAGGTCCGTCCACTCTCCCAGGCCGGCGACCGGATTCCATGTATAGCCGACGTTCGCCCAGAAGAGCTCGGCCCCATTTTGCACGAACGGCTGCACGCCGCCGTTCGTGCCGGTGTGAGCCTTCACGCGGAACGTGACGACGGCGCCCGTCAGGTCGATCGCCTCGTCGAACCCGATGAAGAACTGCGTCGCCGTCCCCGCGCTCGTGAGCGGCACCGAGAGCCGCGCGCAACCAGGGCAGCTCTCGCTCGGGTCGGTGGTCCCGCCGCCGCCCTCTCCACCGCCGCCGCCGGAACCCCCCGTGCCCGTCGGGCTGCCGTTCCCGCCGGTCAACGTCGACGACGTGCTGGAGCCAGAGGGGCTCCCGCCAGCGCCGCCGCCGCCCGAGCCGTCATCGCCGCAACCCGTCGTGGCGAACGCACCGACCAGCAAACCGGTGACCGCCAAAGAATGAACGGTTCTCATTCAAGCCCCTCCTTGCCTTGAGCCTACGAGGCTGCGTGGCGAAGCCGCCGTTCGCCTTCGCGGCCATCACCGCACCCGAGCTCCTTCGCGGCCATCACCGCACCCGAGCTCCTTCGCGGCCAGCCCCACACCCGGCGAGCGTATCTGGTGCCGAGCGCTTTCTCAACAGCACGGACGGCCAAATCCGTCGTCGAGAACACAGCGCGATCGCGATCGCCGGTGGATCCGCTGCGGGGGCGACAGCCACATCAGACCACCTGCGGAGTCGAGCCCGGAGCGCAGCGCGCCTGCCGGCGCCGGCGGTCGAGCGATCAGGGCTGCTTCACCGTGGCGCGATCGCGCCGAGTCGAGGGCGGCGCCGTTCACGGGCCCCGCGCGGCGCGGGCTCAGCGCCCGCCCGAGGAGGGCGCCGCGGTGGGGTCGAGTAGCATCATGGCGATGGCGATGACATAGAACGAGAGGCCCACCAGCAGGAACGCGATGGCGACGCGGTAGATGGAGGTCTTGCGGTCGCGGTAGGCGAGCGAGACGAGGAGCCAGCCGCGCATGTCGTGGCCGGGCTGCTGGGTGAGCCAGCGGATGTGCTGGACCCCCCAGACGATCAGGGTCGCGGAGAGCAGCACGGTCGCCACGCCAGCGATGATCAGCCCCTGCGCGGCGCGGCTGGTGCCGGCGATGAGGCGCCCCGAGAAGCCGGTCGTGGTGATGACGATGCCGCACAGGCCGATGAGCACCTGGGCGCGGTTATGGAGGACGGCGAACTGCCGCTCAAGGATCCCGTGCACGACCTCCCAGGACTCGGCGCCGACGAGCTTGATGAACCGGTCCGCCTCTTCCTCGCGCGCGACGTTCTTCATGACCGACGCCGTAGCACTCCGGCGCCCGCGCCTCATGCCATCGCGCCGTCCATTCTGAGTATTCCACCCTACCAGCCCAGCGCCGGCCGGCGTGCGCGGCGCAACCATTGCGCGGCGCGGGCACGACCGGGCCTTGCACCCCGGCGAGCGGGCTGGTTAACCTTGGCGGAAATGACCTTGGAGGTCGGGCTGGTCAACGAAATCTGCGCCATGGGCTGGGTCGACCGGCTCTATATCGCCGTGTGGCGAGGAAACGGCGCCACCGAGGCCCACACGTTCTATCGAGAGATGAAGGCCGGTATCGCGCGCTTCGGGTGGGGAATCGGCCACCTCGCCGTCATCGAGCCTGGCACCCCGCTGCCGCCGCCGGACATACGAAAGATCATCGTGCAGGTCTTCGATGAGGTTCCCGGCGCGGTGGGCGGCGTGTCCGTCGCGTGCGAGGGGCAGGGCTTCTTCGGGTCCGCCGTGCGCAGCGTGGCGACCGGACTCATGATGCTGGCCAAGACGCCCGTCCCGTTCCGGCTCAGCGGGAGCGTGGTCGATTCGGCGGAGTTCCTATCGACGCGCGTGGCCGCAGGCGCGACGCCGCTCGAGCCGGCGGCGGTCGTCAGCGCGGTCCAGGAGCTGAGGCACCGGATGCGCACGAGGCACGCCAAGTCGGCTTGATCCGCGCCCGGGCGCGGGGCGGCGCGGGCGGCGCGCCGCTCACGGCTGCTGCGGGCGCGCCGCGCGGGCGCGGAACAGGCAGAACGCCGCGATGGTGAGCGCCGCCATGAGCGCGCCGGAGACCCACAGCACCGGGCGGTGCCCATAGCGATCGACGCCCATCCCGACGACGGGCGCGAGCAGCACGAAGGCGAGGCGGAACAGGAAGCTGCGGAGCGAGACGCAGCTCGCGCGATCGCCGTCGGGCGCGAGCCGCTGCTCTTCGTGGTGGAGCAGCGGCATGTGGAGGCCGCGCACGAACGTGAGCAGGAAGTAGAACGCGAACCCGAGCGCGTGATGGGAGATCGCGAGGCCGAGGTACCCGGCCGCCACCAGGGCGACGCACGCGAGCAGCGTCCCCGTCATGCCGAGGCGGCGGCCGGCGCGCTCGCTCAGCATCGCGCCGAGCGCGGTGGTGAAGCTGGCGACGGACCACATGGGGCCTATCCACGTGACCTCGGCGCCGGACTCGGTGGCGTACAGGGCCATGAGCCAGGTGGGCAGATACGACGCGAGCGCGAGCGCGACGCCGAGCAGCAGCACCGCGCGGAGGTCCGCGCGCTCGAGCAGCGCGTCGCGCACGATGGAGCGCATGCGGCCGAGGTGATCTTCGACCTTGGGCTGGGACCGCTGGGTCTCGCCGAACCGGAGGGCGATGCCGAGGGCGAGCACCCACGCCGCGACCTCGATCACGAACGGCAGGCGAGACCAGCGCGCGTAGAGGAAGCCGGCGACGAGGGCGGCGCTGCCCGAGGCGACCTGGGAGATGGAGCGCATGCGGCCGTACCAGCGGGCGAACTCGTGCTCTTTGCCCTGCTCGCGGAGCGAGTCGTAGAGCAGCGCGGAGTCGGCGCCCGAGATGAGCGAGAACCCGACGCCGAGCACGAGCTCGGCGAGGATCACCGACCAGAGCGCGGGCGCGATCGCGTAGAGGGACCAGCCGAGCAGGACGCTGGAGGAGCCGAGCACGAGGGCGCGTCGATGGCCGAGGCGGTCGGCGATGTAGCCGGAGGGGAACTCGAAGAGCGCGATGCTCAGGTTGAACGAGGCCTGCACGGTCATCATCGTGGCCACGCTCATGCCGATGTCCCTGGTCCAGAACAGCGGGAAGATGGCCGCCGGGAACATCAACGAATGCACGCCGTAGTAGGCGCAGATGAGCCAGGGGTTCCGCTGGACGGACGACATGACGGGAGGGGGGCGAGCTTACGACGCCGAGGCGCCCCGCGCGAGGCGGGTGTTCGTCGCGCGGCGCGGAGGCGTGGCTCCTCGCGCCCGCGCGGATCGTGCCAAGCACGAAAGAATGGCTCGGGCGTCCGACGTCGCGGGCCTGCGCGGAGCGCGCTATGCCGCGCGGCCGTATTTCACGTCGTACCTCAGGAGCTGCGCGCTGTTCGCGTACGGCTTCGAGCCGACCAGCGCCAGCGCGACCTTCCTGGTGCTGCCGCCGAAGAGGCGGACCCCGTGGCCGAGGACGATGGGATTCAGCTTGAGGACGAGCTGATCGATGAGCGCGTGATCCAGGAGGAAGCCGGCGAAGGCGCCGCCCCCGCAAAGGTAGATGTCCGCGCCGGGAGACGCCTTCAGCCCCTCGATGACGGCGACCTCGTCGCGATCGACGACCTGGACCTCGGCCCCCTCATCGAAGCGCAGCGTCCGCGAGAAGATGTGGTGCTCCATGTGCGGGTACGCCCGCTTGCCCGGGACGAGCCCGAAGGGATAACCCCACTCGTACGTCCTCTTCCCCATCAGGACGGTGTCATAGCCCTTCAGGCGCTCGACGTACTCGGCGACGTGCTCTCCCTCCATCAGGAAACCGTCGACCGAGCCGTCCTCATGCGAGATGAAACCGTCGAGCGACACCGCGACGTCGTAAACAATCTTTCTCATTCGATCCTCCTCGTTCTCGGAACCAACCTGCAGCGCGGACGAGCGCGTTCGTCCGCAGGCGCTGGCGGGACAGCGCCCTCACGGCACCACGGGCGTAGCTCCATCGCCGCGAAGAGGGCAACGGGCGGCTCGCCACGGACGGCCGTACGGCAGAGAGATGGCTTCAGCGAGGAGCGATCATCATGGACGCGTGTCAGGCGTCGGTGGCGACCCTAGCATGCACCCGCTCGCTTGCCCAGGGGCTCGAGCCCCGACGATTCTTACGCTCGCCCGCGTCGTACCCCGGGCGCCGTCGCGCCCCCAACGCACGAGAGCGCCTGTACGCCAGCGCACAACGCATGGCGTGGACTTGACCACGGCTGGCCGCGTCGGGGACCCCCCGTTGCCCTGCTGGTGATGCGCTGGTAGCGTCTCCGGCACAGGAAGGAGAAGATAGCATGAGGAGCGATGTGAACCGGTGCTGGCGCCTTGCCTCGCGTCCCGTCGGCCTGCTCAAAGACAGCGATTTCACGTTCAGGGAGGAGCCCGTCCCGGAGCCGAAGGCGGACGGGGACATCCTTGTCCGTACACTTTACCTGTCGGTCGATCCCACGCAGCGGATATGGCTCGCTCGCGACTCGTACATGCCGGCGGTCCCGATCGGCGACGTCGTCCGCGCCGGCGGCGTCGGCAAGGTCGTACGCTCGAACAGCCCCGACTTCGCGCCGGGCGACCTCGTCCAGGGCCTGCTCGGCTGGCAGGACTACGCGATCCTGACGGCCGGAAAGCGAGAGCTGCTCCCGGCCTCGAAGCTGCCGCCCGGCATACCTCCCGAGCTCGCGCTCAGCGTCTTCGGGGTCACCGGGCTGACCGCCTACTTCGGTCTGCTCCACATCGGCCGCGTCAAGGAGGGGGAGACCGTCGTCGTCTCGGGCGCCGCCGGCGCGACCGGGATGATGGTGGGTCAGATCGCGAAGGCGAAGGGCTGCCGCGCGATCGGGATCGCGGGCGGCCCCGAGAAGTGCGCGTGGATCACGGGGGAGCTCGGCTTCGACACCGCCATCGACTACCGCTCCGAGGACGTCGCCGCCCGGCTCCGGGAGCTCTGCCCCTCCGGCATCGACGTCTACTTCGACAACGTGGGCGGCGCGATCCTGGACGCGGCGCTCGCAGAGCTCGCGATGCGCGGGCGCGTCGTGCTCTGCGGCGCCATCGGCGATTACACCGAGTCCGAGTCGCCCCCCGGCCCGAAGAACTACATCAACCTGCTGATGCGGCGCGGCCGGATGGAAGGGTTCATCGTCACCGACTTCCTCGGCCAGGTGAACGAGGCGGTCTCCGACCTCGCCGGCTGGGTGAGCTCGGGCAAGATCAAGAATCGCGTGGACGTGCAGGAGGGCCTCGAGAAGGCGCCCGCGACGCTGAATCGCCTGTTCACCAGCGCCAACACGGGCAAGCAGCTCCTCAAGGTCGCCGATCCGTGAGCGCGCCTCGAGCGAGCGCCGGCCGAGCTAGAACTCGGTCCCGATCACGTACCTGAGCTGCCCAGTCTTCAGCGAGATCACGTAGACGGCCGTCCACGTGGCGAAGAAGACGTCGTTCGCCGACACCGAGATCCCGGACGAGACCTGCGACTTCTTGTGGACCTGCACGTCCCACAGCCGCTTGCCGGTGGCGCCGTCGAAGCAGGCGAGGCGCGTCCCCTGGCTGTGATCGTTCATGTCGTAAGGGACGACCAGGAGCCCGCCCTCGTAGGCCGCCTCCTCGGTCCCCATCGCCCTCGTGGTGAGCGGATCGACGCCGGGCACAACGTCCTTCCAGAGGACCTTCTTCTTGTCGACCGCGGCCACCATCCTGACCTGGCTGCCCTTGCTGCGACGGCCGAGCATGAACCGCGGCCCGGGGCCGCTCGGGACGAGCGCGTGGTGCGCCGACATGCCCTCGATCGCGTGCAGCTCGGGCAACCCGAGCTCGTCGAAGTCGGACCAGCTGACGAGCCGATACCCGGGCGCCTCGTCGGCGTTCGAGCTCGGGGCCGGCTTGCACCCCGCGCCCTTCGGGAGCTCGCGCCGCCTTCCGCTCGCCGGCTCCAGGCCGTGCTTCGCGTCGTCGACCGTCTCGACGACGATCACGCCGTCGCCCTGACACACCCGCCTCGGCTTCTCGCCGAGCGACGCCGACCACGACGGGGCCCCGGTGCGCAGATCGTACGCCTGCGCCTTGCCCAGGCCGTCGATCGAGATCACCCGATCGAAGACGACCGCGCGCCGCGCCTCGTGGCCGGCCGCGTCCTTGGCGAGGGCCCCCGTCTTCCACAGCTGCTTGCCGTCGCGCCCGTCGAAGGCGGCGATCCACTCCTCCCCGGCCGGGACGCCGCTCTTGCCGATCACATCCGGCGCCCCGTCGCCGTTCACGTCGGCGAGCATCGGCCGGTCCTTGAAGTGCACGCTGGGCCCGATGCCGAGGACGGGCCGCGCCCCGGACGCCGCGGGCGCGGGCTGCATGACCAAGGCGGCGACCGCGCCGGCGACGCCCATGGCGACGACCGCCCCCATCACGGCGAACACCGCGACGCCGGAGGACGGCGGCGCGACCCGGACGACGTGCATGCCCTGCGGGACCGGCGCGGTGGTCGGCTTCCTGCCGCGATCGATCAGCGACCGGGCGCCGCAGTACTGGCAGGTGGCGAAGTCCATCGCCGGCTGAACCGGCAGCGGGGCGCCGCATCGCGGGCATCGGGTGTCGACGATCCTTGCCATCGTTCCACTCTACACGAGCTCCGCGGCCTATTTCTTCTCCCGCGCGCCCCCGCGCCCGCTCTCACGCGCGCCCCCGCGCCCGCCCGGCCCGCGCTGGCCCGGCGGCCCGCGCTCCAGGAGGGCCGCGCGCGTGAGCCCCTTCCCGCCGAAGCGCTCGGCCACCTCGGCCACGACGCCCTCGAGCCGCCGGCGGCGCTCGGAGGCGACCGGGAACAGGCTCAGGGTCGCGCCGGCGGTCTCGCCCGTCAGATCGCCCGCGGCGACGCCGACGAGCCGCACCGGCCGCGACAGGTCGAACCGCGAGAGCAGCCCCCGCGCAGAGGCGTAGATCGAGTCCGTGTCCGCCACCGGCTCGGGCAGCTTCGTCTGGCGCGTGCGCAGCGTGAAATCCGAGTACTTGAGCTTCACCGCCACCGCGCGGCACGACAGGCCCGCCTTGAGCAGGCGCCGCGCCACGCGGCCCGACAGCTCGAGCAACCACTGCTCGATCGGCTCCCTGCCCCGGAGATCTTCCTCGACCGTCTCCTCCGCGCCGATCGACTCCGCGACGCGGCCCGGGACCACCGCGCGGTCGTCGACGCCGGCCGCGAGCAGGCGCACGTGCTCGCCCCACGCCGGGCCGAGGAGCTCGGACAGGCGCGGCGCCGGGCAGCGCGCGAGGTCGCCGATGGTCGCGAGCCCCGCCGCGCGGAGGCGCTCGGCGGCGCGCGGGCCCACGCCCCACATGCGCTCGAGCGGCAGCGGCGCGAGGAACGCGGCGACGCCCTCGGGCACCACGACGAGGCCGTCGGGCTTCTGCAGATCGCTCGCGATCTTCGCGGCGAACTTGCACGGCGCGACCCCGGCCGAGGCGGTGAGCCCGAGCTCGCCCTGGATGGCGCGCTTGATCTGCGCCGCGATCGCGGCGCCGTCGCCGAAGAGCGCGCGGCTCGCGGTCACGTCGAGGAAGGCCTCGTCGAGCGACAGCCCCTCGACGAGCGGGGTGAAGCGGCGGAAGATCGCGAAGACCTGCGCGCTCACCTCGGCGTAGCGGGCGTGCCGCGGCGGCACGACGATCGCCTGCGGGCAGCGGCGGAGCGCCTCGACCATCGGCATCGCCGAGCGGGCGCCGGAGGGGCGCGCCTCGTAGGAGGCGGCCGCCACGACGCCGCGCCGCGAGGCGCCGCCGACGAGGACCGGGCGGCCCCGCAGCGACGGGTCGTCGAGCTGCTCGACCGACGCGAAGAACGCGTCCATGTCGATGTGGAGGATCTGGCGCATCGCGGGGGAGCGATCGCACCCCGGGAGCGCGCCGGGATCAACCGGCCGCGACGCGCCGGCGCCTGCCCGGGCGATCTCCCCGGCGGCCGCGCCGGCTCACTCGAGCGACTGGAAGAAGCGCCAGGCTCGCCCGCCCGCGCCGGACGGCACGGAGTGGCCGCCGGGGTGCGTGCAGTACACGAGCGGCAGGCCCTCGTTGCAGCCTTGGTACTCGACGCACCCGTTGCCGAAGGTCGCCGACGGCATCGACTCCGCCTCGCAGCCGTTCCGGGCGCGCCAGAAGTCGCGGGTGGATTGTCCCAGCGCGGGGGTCACGGTCCCGTCGGTGTCGCCTTGCGTTTGAATCACCGCGTGCGCGGCGCTCGCGTCGCCGCAATTGGGCTGGGAGCCGTTGGGGCCCCACCCGGCGACCGGAGCGAGCCCGCGGAACACGGAGGAGCGCTCGCAGCCGAGCGTGTTCGTCATGAAGCCACCCTGGCTGAACCCGACCGCGAAGACGCGCTTCGTATCGACGCAGTAGTTCGACTTGGCGTGCTCGATCATGGCATCGAAGAACGCGAGGTCGGCGTCGAGGCGCGCCCGATTGGCGTTCGGCGGCTGACCGCCCCAGTTCGAGTCCGCGTCGCCCCACTGCGATTGGGTGCTCGGAGGCGTGGACCGCCCGTTCGCCGGCAGCCCCTGCGGGTAGATGAGCAGCGCTTGGTCGTCGGTCTCCTGGATGAGCTGGAATCCGCTGCCGTCGTGCGCGGCCCACACGTTGTTCATGTTCAGGCCGTGGATGCCGAAGACCAGCGGCAGCGGCTTGCTCGGGTCGTAGTTCTCCGGCACGTACATCAGGAAGTAGCGCGTCACGCCGCCGACCATCAACGTCTGCTGCGCGCGAGGATCGGGGCGCGTCGCCGCCTTGCCGCAGCCCGCCGACCCGCCGGGGGTGGCGCCGCCCGAGCCGCCGCCGCCGGCCGACTCGCCGCCCGTGCCGCTGGAGGTGTCCGCGCCCCCGCTCCCCCCGTCCCCTCCGCCCGACGTCGCGCCCGAGGACGTCGCTCCCGAGGACGTCGCTCCCGTGGACGTCGCTCCCGTGGACGTCGCTCCCGTGGTGGAGCCGCCGCTCGTGGCGGCGCTAGAAGACCCAGACGGGCCGGGATCGACGGGATCCGACTCCGACGAGCACGCGGACAGCCCCATCGCCACGCCCACGGAGAAAAGAACGCTCACGCCCAGTGCAGATCGACTCATCGAGACATCACCTCTCTAACGGACCGAGGATCGCCGGGGCCCGGACGATCACGGGTCGTCCGCCACGCTCCCGCGGCTGGTTGATGCAGACATCGTGCGCCGGGCGCACCGGGCCAGGCAGGGCTCTCAATACGTCGAGAACAGGCTCCAGAGGAACTTGGGCGCGAACGCGGGCCAGCCGTGATTGGTGCCGTTGTAGTTCGGGTCTTTGTGCTGGCACCAGTAGACCGGATAGTCCTGGTCGCAACCCTGGTACATGACGCAGTTCGAGCGCTCGTCCGTGTACCCTTCGACGGGCACCGTGCTCGCTTCGCAGTGGTTCAGCTTGGTATAGAAGTCGCGCGTCTTCGGGCCGTTCTCCGTCCCGACCACCGAGTCGTTCGCTCCGTGGATGACGACCGACGTGACCTGTCCGGTGCACCGTCGGGTGCCGGCGTCGAGCGGATAGTCCCGTACGTTCTTGGTAGCGCACGGGCCCACCGCGCGCAGCTTGTCCGCGTGCTCGCAGCCCAGGATGCTCGAGAAGTCGCCGCCCGAGCTCTCGCCCGCCGCGAACACGCGGGCCTCGTCGATGCAGAAGTTGTTCGTGATCTCTTCGTAGAACGGCTCGAAGAAGGAGACGTCGTTCGCCCCCCAGCCCGAGTTCGAGTTGGCCGGATGGGGGTAAACGCGGATCCAGGCCTCCTTGGGGCCGGTCGCCTCGAAGCCCGCGTTCTGCTCTGCCCAGTTGATCGGGTTGTTCGTCGGGTTGAACATGATCATCGCCGGATACGGCTTGCTGGCGTCGTAGCCGGTCGGCAGCTTCACGTAGTACTGGTGACCCGAGACGGTGAGCGGGCTCTGCGCGCTGCCCGTCTGCGGGTTCGCCTTGTTGCAGCCGGCGCTCGGCCGCGGGGGGACCTTGCCGTCCGTCGACCCGCCCGAGCCGCCGTCTCCCGGCGAGCCGCCGCTTCCGCCCGTCCCTCCCTCGCCGCCCGCTCCACCCGAGGACGCGCTGCCGGCGCCGGCGCCGGCCGTGGTGGTGCTGCCGCCGGTCGTGGCGCCACCGCCGCTGCCTGAGACGGCGGCCCCGCTCGTTCCGGCTTGAGGGTCGTCCCCCGACGAGCCCGTGCCGTCATCGCTGCACGCCGAGAGAGCGAAAGAGGCGACCAGGGCCGCGCATCGTGTGATTCGAGCGATAGCAGATTTGTTGGTCATTTGAATACCCAGGTGCGGCCTTGCCCTCGCTGGCAGCGTTCCACGAAAGCGCGTCCTCAGCGTGAGGTGGGCCATTGTGAGCGCTCACATCTCCGGTGTCAATACTTGTCGGTGGGACCGTGGATATCATCGATCCCGAGGGGAGAACAAGGCTGGCGGAGCTCCCCCGGAGCGGCGCGTCAAGAGAGCGGGCGCCGGACCGCGGTGGCGACCGGGTGTGCCGGACCGCCCGACGGGCATCTCGTCGGTGATGGAGACGCACGGCGCGCCGCCGAGATCGGACTTCCACTCCGGCGGCAATCCCATTAACATCTACAAACATCTACAGTGTGAGCGTTCACACCCGACCGTGGCCTGATCCTGCCGGGGCGACGCAAGGCGCTCCCCAGCACGAACCGGCTCAGCGCAGAACTAGGACATGACAACAATGAAGAGACCTATCTTTTCCATGACGGCGGTGTTCCTCATCGGCGCCCTGCCCGTCTCCTGCGGGATCGACGAGCATGTAGCGCCCCTCTCGTATCCGCTCACGATCGAGGCGACGGGCGACGGGACGACCGACCCGCCGCCCGGGACCTACCTGCACGCGCCGGGCACCGTGATCACCGTCACCGCGACGCCCGCTCCGGGGCAGAACTTCCTGGGCTGGAGCGGCGCCGATACAGGGCTGGACAACACGGCGACGTTCACCATGGGCATGGGCGGGACGCTGACGGCCACGTTCGGCGCCGCGTTCAGCCCGACGACGTACCAGAACCCGGTGCTGCCCGGCGATCACCCGGACTTGAACCTCTACCGGGAAGGCGACACGTTCTACGTGGTCGGGTCGAGCTTCCACACGATGCCCGCGTTCGAGATCCTGCGCTCGACGGATCTCGTGCGCTGGGAGCGCGTGACCCGGGTGGTCTCTTCGACCGCCGCCGCGCTCGACGAGCAGACCGGCCCTGGCAAGGGCACGTGGGGCGGCTTCATCGTCAAGGCCGGCGATGTGTACCGGGTCTACTACGCGATCGGCGCCACGCAGCATTTCTCCTCGGCGAAGAGCCTCGAGGGCCCCTGGTCGGAGCCCAAGAAGGTCGATATCTTCCCCTACACGCCGCCGGGGAGCGAGATCGCGTACGAGCGCAATACCGGCTCCGATAACTCGGTGTTCATCGATCCCGAGAGCGGCAAGACCTTCATGGTCATCAAGAACGGCCTGTGCAAATGGGACGCCGAGCACCCGAACGACTTCGGCATCAACCTGCTCACGGAGATCGATCCGGAGACCGGGATGCTGATTCCGGAGTCGACCGTCGATATGAGCTTCGTCAACTGGGACCAGGAGACCGGGGGCTGCGGGGACTTCACCAACCCTGACTGGAGCAAGTGGACCGAGGGGCCGACGATGGCCAAGCGCGGCGACTGGTACTACTACTTCGTGTCGACGCACACGGCCTGCGGCGGCCAGCTGCACGCCTGGGCGTCGAAGAAGCTGGTCGGCAGCACCGCCGAGGACTGGCACTGGCTCGGCTATGTGCTGACCGGCAAGGAGCCGTACGCCGGCTTGCAGCACGCCACCGCTCCGATCGAGCTCGAGGACGGCACCTGGTGGGCGCTCGCCCACTCCTACGACTGCACCGGGGTGGGCACCCAGGACTGGAAGAACGGCGAGTGGCAGGGGCTCGGCCGCGAAGGGCTGCTCCTGCAGGTGACCTGGGAGGAGCAGCAGGTGGATGGGGAGACGATCCCGGTCCCGAAGTTCCCGAGCGAGGTGCGCGATCTGCCGGCGCCCAAGCTGCCGCCGAGCGACGTGCCCTTCCTCGTGCCCGTGAACGACGAGTTCTCGTCGGACACGATCAACCCGGCCTGGACCACCTACGGAAGGTCGGAGGACAAGTACTCGGTGACCGACCGCGCTGGCTGGCTGCGGATCGAGCCGGGCGCCGGGAACACCACGCGGGTGGTGCAGAAGGACGCGCTGCACTCCAGCAGCATGACGGTGAAGCTGCAGTTCAAGCCCAAGGCGAACGGCGACGCGGCCGGCCTCCACGTGGGCAACGGCTACTGGGAAGACGAGCAGGTGATCGCGGCGCCGACGTGGATGACCAGCGGAGAGGGCTTCATGCTCCCGGCCATCCTGGAGGTCTCGGTGGCGCGGGTCATGGAGGACAAGAAGGACCGGATCCGGTTCTCCTTCCGCTCGCGCTCGGTGAAGCCTCCGGTCGAGGAGGGGGGCGCGTACACCGAGCTCGATGAGCCCGTCGTGGTGGGCGCGTCGGCCCCGGCGCCCGAAGGCGATACGGTCTGGCTGAAGCTTGTCCGCACCGGCCACAAGGCCACGGGCTGGTTCAGCGCCGATCGGCTCGAGTGGACGCAGGTGGGCGACGAGATCGACATCTCCACGCTCGACAACTTCTACGCCATGGCCCACACCTGGATCGGCAACCAGGCTGGGATGTTCGCGACCAACAAGCGCGCCGACTTCGATCTGTTCACGTACCGCGACGGGTTCACCTGGATCCCGGCCGCGGAGGCGAACCAGCAGTCGGGCGCCGGCGTCGCGTCGAGCAAGAAGGCGGGTCCGGTGCTGGACGGGCTGGAGAACGGCGACTGGGCCATGTTCGGCAGCGTCGACCTGGGCAGCGGCGGCGTCCACGCGAAGGCGATCCAGCTGAAGGCCTCGAGCGCCGGCCAAGGCGGCGCCGTGGAGGTCTGGATCGATCCGCTGGCCGGCGGCTCGGCCATCGGCACCTGCGACATCCCCGACACGGGCGACTGGGACAAGTGGGAGACCGTCACGTGCGACGTGAAGCCCACCGAGGGCACCCACGAGGTCTATCTCAAGGCGACCGGCGGCACGGGCGAGCTGATGCGCCTCGCGTCCCTGCGGTTCGTGCCGGCCAAGTGACGGCGCTGCGCTAGCGCACCGGCGGCTTCAGGTCATCCGGCAACCTGCCTGCGGGCGGCCGCGGCAGCTCGGGCGGGCGCTCGAGCGGAGACGCCGGTGACGCCGCGCCTGGCCCGGCGTCGGGATCGCCCGCGTCGGGCTGGCCGCCGGCGTCGGGTTTGCCGCCGGCGTCGGGTTTGCCGCTGTCGCCCGCGTCGCTCCCGGGATCACCCGGGGGCGGGCGCGTGTCGTCGGTGCAGGCGCAGATCGCGCAGGCGGCGATGAGGGGGAGCCACGCTCGCATCGTCTGGCTCCCCGCTCAGTACTTGACCCAGATCTCGGTGCCGGGATGGATCGCCGTCAGCACCTCCGTATCCGGCTCGGTCATGATCAGGCTCTGGGTGTTCGGATTCGGGCTGTAGGCCGCCTTCCCCGCCCAGACGATGAGCGCGTCCTTGAAGACAGCGAAGTCGTGGACATGCTCGTTCACCGTGTACTTGTTCCACCCGGGCGAACGCGGCGGAAGGACCGCCAGCGACGGCGCTGGATTCGTGGCCGGGGTGCCCGCGTCCGCGTCGTGGTTGCCGTGCTCGCCGGAGGTATCCACCCATTCGGCGATGGTCTCTGTGCCATCCGGGGTGCGGCAGGTCTGGAGGGTCGGGAAGAACAGCGTCTTGAACGGCGCGTCCGGGACCTTGAACCGCACGGTCAGCTTGTAATAGTTGGTGTCCGCCGGAAGCACGTCCGCAACGGGCTTGGTCCAGACGACGGCGGTGACGTTGCCCTCGCTGTCCTTCTCCAGGACGGCCTTGCCGAACGTGCTGTCCAGCGGCCGCACCGACGTCACCCCGGCCGGGATCTGGACCTTGACCCGGTAGGTGTCCGCGCCGTCACAGCCGTGGCCGACACCGAAGGTGGCCTCGTGCGTGGCGCCGGCGAACGCGGGGCCCGACACGGAGATGTGCGCGCGGGCGACGGTCGCGACGGACAACGAGCCAGCGACGATCAGGCAGCTCTGCAACACCCTGTTCATCCCAAACACCTCCACCGAGGAAAGCTCGAGCACTCTAGTGGGGCCGTCATCCCTTGGAAATGCGACCTGTTGTCGCAGCGCCCCGCGACCGCGCGCGCTGCGGCCGAGCGTGTGGCCCGGGCGGGGCGGGACGGCGGGGCCGTGTCACCCGCCGTCACGGGGGTCCCGGGATCGCCGGCCCCGCCGCGATCAGCCGGCTCCCCTCCATCAGCCAGATGGCCGAGAGCTCCTGCTCGGCGTTCGTCCAGAGCACGTCCGCCTCGCCGTCGCCGTTGAAGTCGTTCGCCGCGACGACGATCCATCCATCGCCGGCGGGCCCCGGGATCAGCGGCCCCGGCGCGAGCAGCTGACTTCCCTCCATCAACCACACCGCCGTCAGGTTCCGCTCCGGATGGTCCCAGACGACATCCCCCATCCCGTCGAAGTTGGCGTCGCCGACCGCGAGCGCCTTCCAGCCGTCGCCGGCCGGACCGGGGATGAGCGGCCCGGGCGCGAGCAGGCGGTTTCCTTCCATCAACCAGATCGCCATCAGGTTCTGTTCGGGGTTGTTCCAGACCACATCGGCCATGCCGTCGCGGCCGTGGTCGGTCAGGTTCGGGACGACGACCCAGCCGTCGCCGATCGGCCCCGGGATGAATGGGCCCGGCGCGAGCAGCCGAGTTCCCTCCATCAGCCACACCGCCATCAGGTTCTGCTCGGGGTTGTTCCACAGCACGTCCGCCACGCCGTCGTGGTTGAAGTCGGCCGCCGAGGGCACGACCCAGCCATCGCCGATCGGCCCCGGGATGAATGGGCCCGGCGCGAGCAGCCGAGTTCCCTCCATCAGCCACACCGCCGCCAGGTTCTGCTCGGGGTTGTTCCACAGCACGTCTGCCATGCCGTCGTGGTTGAAGTCAGCAGCCGCGGCGGCGACCCAGCCCTCGCCGAGCGGCCCCGGGATGGCTGGGCCCGGTGCGAGCAGCCGAGTTCCCTCCATCAGCCACACCGCCATCAGGTTCTGCTCTTCGTCGCCCCAGAGCACGTCGGACATGCCGTCGAGGTTGAAGTCGGCCCCCTGCACGGCCTTCCATGCGCTGCCGTTCGCGCGCTGAGCCGCGGCGCCGAGCGACGCTCCCGCGGGCTCCAGGGTCCGCGGCCCTCGGTCTCGCTGGCCGGCGTCCTGCGCGCAGCCCAGCGCGACGAGGAGCCAAGAGGCCGCACACAGGACCTCCGGCGCCCTCCTGAGGCCTCGCAGCCGCATTCTCCTGCTCAAAGCGCGGGCGTCGGGATCAACCTCCGTCATACGGTCCCGGGATCACCGGCCCCGGCGCGAGCAGCTGGCTCCCCTCCATCAGCCACACCGCCATCTCGCTCGCCTCGCCCCGCTGCCAGACCACGTCGGCCATGCCGTCGAGGTTGACGTCGGCCGCGGTGCGCGCCACCCAGCCGTCGCCGATGGGCCCGGGGACGAACGGCCCCGGCGCGAGCAGCTGGCTTCCCTCCATCAACCACACCGCCATCAGGTTCTGCTCGGCGTTGTTCCACAGCACGTCCGCCATGCCGTCGCCGTTGAAGTCGGCGCCCCAGGCGATGGCCCAGCCATCGCCGATCGGCCCCGGGATCAGCGGCCCCGGCGCGAGCAGGTGAGTGCCTTCCATCAGCCACACCGCGATCAGGTTCTGCTCGACATGGCGCCAGACGGCGTCCGCCATGCCGTCGGCGTTGAAGTCCCCCACGGCGGCGACGTCCCAGCCGTCGCCGAGAGGCCCGGGGATGAACGGCCCCGGCGTGAGCAAACGGGTGCCTTCCATCAGCCACACGGCCATCACGCTCCGTTCCGCGTGGCTCCAGAGCACGTCCGCCATGTTGTCGGCGTTGTAGTCGATCGCCCTCGCGAACCAGCCGCTGCCCCCCGGTCCCGGGAGGATCGGCCCCGGCGCGAGCAGCTGGCTTCCGTCCATCAGCCATACCGCCATCGCGCCCTGTTCTTCGTGGCGAAAGAGCACGTCGCCCATGCCGTCGGCGTTGAAATCGCTCGTCTTGGCGAACCAGCGAGCGCCGACCGGCCCCGGGATGAGCGGCCCGGGCGCGAGCAGCCGGTTCCCCTCCATCAACCACACGGCGACGAGGCTCCGCTCGGGGTCGTTCCAGAGCACGTCGGCCATACCGTCAGCGTTGAAGTCGAGCGCCTGGGTGATCAGCCATCCACCTCCGTTGGCCCGCTGCACCGCCGCGTCGAGGGTGGCCCGGACGACCCCGGCGGCAGGCGCCTCGCGCTGCGGATCGACGCTTTGCGCGCAGGCGATGGGGGTGAGGATCGCACAGGCCACGATAGCGGCCTTCACGACAGCAGCAGGCTCTCTCATGCTCGCCTCGCTCGCACCTCGTGCGCGGTCATGGATCGGTCGCTGGCGGCGCCGCTCTGGCCCCCGTGAGCGCGCCGGTCACGCGCGCGGGGTGGCGGCAAGCGCCGGTCCATCGAATTCCGCACATGCGCTGGATCTCGGGGCGGCGCCCACATGCGCGCTCGACCCGGCATTCCCCGCTTCTTGCATGGCGGAGCGTCGCATAGGCCTGCTGTGCTCATCGAGCGGTTCGCTCTCCAGGGATCCGGACCCACGCGGCGCTTCGTGAGCCGGCGTCTGCGCCGTGATCACCGGTCTCGGGAGGAGCGGCCTCGCGCGGCGCAGGAGCGCCGCGGAGGCGATCGTTCTCTGGAGCTCTCCACGCCTGGGTAGCTCGCTCATCGCGATTCTGACGGCACCCCGAGGTTCAAGGATGTTTGCACCCGACGTAAAGATTGCGCTCGTGATGGCGGTGACGCTCGTTCCATCCCTCACCTGCGTGGGACCGCGCGAGGCGCCGGGGCCCGCGGACGGCGGCGGGGAGCGCGCCGGCGCCGGCGAGGCGCGCCAGGCCCTCTGTCATGGCCTGATCATCGCGAATGTGACGGTGCTCCCGGAGACGTATCACTGGGAGGACGCCGCCCACCTGCTCAGCGTGTCGGAGGGGTTTGGACCGCGGACGCTCGAGGTCGCGGTGTCGTCGAGCGTCGAGCCCACCGTGAGCATCGAGGGGACCGCCACGGGCACCTTCCCGTCCGCGGGCAACCAGCCCGCGCCGGGCGCGCTGGGCATCCCGGGATTCCCTCCCCTCAACGAGCTACCGGGCGTGCCTGGCACGCTGTTCCCGCCGGGGGCGCCTGGCACCCCCTCCGCGCCGGGCACACCGCTTGGTCCTGGAGCGCCAGGCACGCCGGGCACCCGCTCCCCCGCAGACTGCCCGCCCTCGTGGTGGATGCCGGGCGGCTGCATGCCCTCGGACGGCCAGCCCTCGTGGAACATGCCGGGAAACAGCGCGCCATTCAACGGCCAGCCCTCGTGGAACATGCCGGGGAACGGCGCGCCTTCCAACGGTCAGCCCTCGTGGAACATGCCGGGAAACGGCGCGCCTTCCAACGGTCAGCCCCCGTGGAACATGCCGGGAAACGGCGCGCCCTCCAACGGCGCGATGCTCGGCATACCAGGCGGCTGCGCGCCGACGCTCTCGGACATCTCCGCGGCGGTTGGATTCAGCGTGAGCGAGAACGTCACGCTCCAGGCGAGCTCGGTCTACTTCGTCCCGACGGCGGCGTACGCGCGCGTCTCCGCCTATCCCGTGTTCCAGAAGATCACCTGGGATATCGTCAGCCTCGGCGGCTGGAACCTGGGAATCGGTCCGGCAGGAGGCGTCGTGGTCGGCTCCGGCGTCGTGCTCAAGCCGGTGGGGGTCTACTTCGCGACGTACCGCATCTATGACCTCGCCGCGATGGGCGGGGGTGTGCTGAACCCGGGCCCGATCCTGGATCCTCCGACGAACGGCGCGGGCGGCAACGGCCCTGGAGGCAATGGCGCCGGCGGCGCAGGCGGAGATACGGGCCCGGGCGGCGCTACGGGTGCAGGCGGAGATACGGGTGCAGGCGGCGCAGGCGGCGATATGGGCGCGGGCGGCGCAGGTGGCGGCGCAGGCGGCGGTCCTGGCGCCGGCGGCGCAGGCGGCGATGCGGGCACCGGTGGCGCGGGAGCTACCGGCGGTGCGGGAGCCACCGGCGGCACAGGCGGCGCCGGCGGTTCGGGCGGGGGCCCATGAAATCCGCCGCCGGGAGCTCGCGCGCTCGGCGCGCCTCGCGGGCCGGCCAGCGCCGTGACGCGCGCCGGCCCGAGGCGCCCTGTCAAGGTTTGACCAGCTCGACCGGAGGGATGGACTCGCACACGATATCGCTCAGGACGCTGACGTCCGAGCCGCGGACGGCGATGCCCACGCAGCGCGCATGGGCGTAACGGCCCGGTCCCACGCTTCGCCCGATCGTGACCTTGTATCGCAAGACGTGGCCCCGCCCGGCGATCGGCATGGCCTCCTCGACCCCTATCACGTCCATGTGGTATCGCCAGCCCACGAACTCGACGATGCGCTGGAGGCGATCGACGCCGAAGAGCGGCGCATCGCCGAACACGATTCCACCGGGATCCAGCAGGTAATCGTGATGTCCGTTGTTGTCCCAGTACTCGCGCCCGGCGGCGACGACCTGGATCGCGAACCGCGCCGGCTCCGGGTAGTCGGCAGGATAGAAGATCCCGGAGAACACCCACCGCTCGGGGGAGCCCCACGGCGGCGCGGAGTCGTACCTGGCCGGGGCGACCCGCCATTCTCCGGCGGCGTCGCGGTAATGGACGAGCACCTGCTTGTCGTAGGCGATGTTGTCGACGAGCACCACGCCGGAGACCTCCGACACCGGCGGATCGCCGCCGCGCCGGCGCTTCGCATGTTCCAGGCGAACCACGTTCGTGCCGCTCATTGCGCTCCTCTGACCCAGCGCAGCACTCGCCGGGCCGCCTCGACGTGGGCACCGCGGGCACACGCCTCCTGGATACGGGCGCCTCTCACCCATCGAAGAGCATGCCGTGCACGGACGAGACACGCGCGCGGCCGTCATGAGCTCCTTCGAGGAGCGGCCGTGCTCGGCGCGCTTCCGGGTCGGGAACCGGCTCCGCTCCATGGCGCCGCGGAGACCCAGCACGACGGTGGCGCGCCCCCGTCGTTTCGTGTCAGAGAGGCCCCCCATGACCATGACCTCGCTTGCCGGCATCCCGGCGAAGCAGCTCGCGGCGGCCGCGGACGACAACCTGGCCGTCCACTCGAGCTGGGCGCAGGCGCATCTCCCCGGCGCCCACGTCGCGCGCGACGCCGGCCTCGTCGTCGTCGACTCCGGGCTGCCCTGCGACACCTTCAACTTCGTCCTCCGCGCCCGCCTCGACGCCGCGACGGCAGAGGTCCGCGTGGCGCAGGCCATCGACCACTTTCGCCGCGCCGGCCGCCCCTTCTCGTGGTGGGTCGGCCCCGCCGACGCGCCGGAGAACCTCGGCGATCTCCTCCGCGCCGCGGGGCTCGAGGCCGCCGAGTCGGAGGTCGCCATGGCCGCCGATCTCCACGCGCTCCCCGCCGATCCCGCCCCGCCGCGCGGCCTCGAGATCGCGCGCGTCAGGACCCCGGCGCAGCTGCGCGACTTCGCGCGCCTCCTCGCGGCCAACTGGACCCCGCCCGATCCCCACGTGATGCGGTTCTACGAGATGGCCGCCCCGGCGCTCCTGTCGGACGACGCGCCGCTGTGGCTCTACGTCGGTTACCTCGACGGCACGCCCGTGGCGACCTCGGAGCTCGCCGTGGGCGGCGGCGTCGCCGGCCTGTACAACATCTCGACCCTCCCGTCGCACCGGCGGCGGGGGATCGGCCGCGCGCTGACGCTGCGCCCGCTCTTCGACGCGCGCGCGGCCGGGCTCCGGGTGGCCATCCTCCAGGCATCGGCCGACGGGCTGGGCGTCTACGCCCAGGTCGGCTTCGTCGCGACCGGTCAGGTCACCGAGTACAAGCCGCCCGGCGAGGCCGCCCCCTGAGGGCAGCCCGCGCCGCGGCGCCCCCGCCTCAGCGCGCCGCCCGCCCGATCTCCTCCGCCGCCCGCGCCCGCTCCTCCGCCGCCTTCGCGAGCGGCCCCGCGAGGAGCGACTGCGCCTCGCGGAAGCGCGCGGCCACGTCGGCCCAGTAGCTCGGATCCGCGCCCTGCGGCGCCGCGATCTGCTTGATCAGCGCCGCGTCGTACGCCGCGATGCCCGCGTACGGCGAGGCCGGCTTCGCGCGCGCCACCCAGTCGAGCGCCGCGAGATCGCCCAGGCCGAGCCCGGTGAGCGGGGCGCGCCGCATCATGAGCGCCGCGTCCTCCGGGCCGTTGCGCAGGCCGAGGGCGAGCGCGAGCAGCATCGTCGCCTCGGGCGGGCGCGCGGCGCCCTCGGGCCACGCGGCGAGCAGCGCCGTCGCCTGGTCGAAGTCCACGGCGCGCCAGTACAGCCGGCCGAGCTCGAGCCGCGCACGCGCATAGAGCTGCCGCGCCTCGGGCGAGAGCTCGGCGGAGCGCAGCGCCGCGCGGTGCTGCAGCGGGACGCCGCGGCCGAGCAGGACGCGCAGGAGCTCGGGCCGCGCCGCCATCTCGGCCGGGATCAGGCGGCCCGCGTAGTACGTCGGCAGCCGGGCCGCGAGCCGCTCGACGCCCGACGCGGGCGCGACCGCCGGGAGCGGCGGCAGCTCCAGCGCGTCGAGCGCGTCGACGCGGCGGCCGCCGTAGAGGCGCGAGAGCATCGCGCGCGCGCCGTCGACGCGGTCGTCGCGGATCACGCCGACCGACGAGAGCTCGCGCAGGCCGACCAGCGCGGCGTCGCGGCCGCGGCTCTTCCAGGGCTCCAGCAGCTGGTCGAGCTCGCCGTAGTAGACGTTGCTGAGCTCCGCGTCCTTCCGCATGGCGTCGGGCAGCGGCGCCGACCTGACCGCCTCGACGAGCCGCATGTCGGCCCGCCCGGACTCCACGGCGACGATGCCCTTCGCGTAGAACGGCAGCTCGATCCCGAGCCGCCCGAGATCCTCGATCGCGCGGGCCTGGTCCGTCACCCACGCGAAGAGCGGCCCCTTGGTGAACGCGACGACGCGCTGGACGTCGTAGGGCGGCCGCAGCGCGGGCGGCTCGGTCGCGGTGCGCGCGAGCCGGGCGGAGAGCGTGAGGCCGAGCAGCACCTGGTAGAGGTCGCCCTTGAGCGTGGCGGGCGGCGCCTCGAGGTACGGCACGGCGACGGCGTCGCCGCACCCGGCGGGCGCGAGCTCGGCCCGGAGCGCGCGCGCGAGCCCCGTCTCGAGGCCCGCGCACGCCTCGACCCCCGCGAGCCGCGCGTCCCGCTTCGCGGCGTCCTCCTCGGCGAGCGCGGCGTCGAGCGCTTCGAGGGCGCCCCCGACATCGCCGCAGGGCCGCGCGGGCGCGACGGGGGCGCGCCGCGCGAACGCCGCGCAGGCGGCCGGCGGGGCGGGCACGCCGGCCGGCGCCGGGGGGACCAGCGCGGCCTTCGGGTCGAACGGCGCCTGCTTGAGGAGCGGCAGGAACTCGTCCTTGAGCGTGCCGTGGACGGCGAAGGCCTCCTGCTCGGGGAGCGGAGGCGGCGGCGGGGTCGCCGCGCGGGCGTCGCCCGGCGGGACGGGCGCGTGCGCCGCGGGCGGAGGAGCCGCGGCGCAGGCCGCGAGGGAGAGCCCCATCGCGGCGGCGAGGGCGGAGAAGATCGAGCGGGGGATCGAGCGCATCACGTCTCCTTGGACACGGGCGATCCGCAAAGGTTTCGCCGAGGGCCGGCGGGCGGCCGTCGGGACCCGAGCGGTGCGCGGTCGTGGATATCACCGCGGCGACGGGGCGGGGGCGCAAGGTGACGATCGGGAGAGCGACCGGCCCTCCATCGACGCGCTCGAAGGGAAGCGCTGGCGCCCGGCCGCGCGTAGTGCGCGCCTCGAAGGAGCCGCAGGGCGCATGGCTTGAAGGAGCCGCAGGGCGCATGGCGCGGCTCGCCGCCGGCTTCATCGTCGAGTATCTTCCTGCGCATGCAGTCTGTCCCGACGAACGCCGTCTCCGAGGCCGAGCGACCGCGGCCCCGTCACGAGGAGAGCGACCAGCACGTCATCCTCTACGGCATGACGTGGAAGGATTACGAGATCCTCCTCGCCGTACGGGGGGACCGGGCCGGCGTGCGCATGTACTACCTGAACGGAGCGATCGAGCTGATGAGCCCGTCTCGCAGTCACGAGGGCGTCAAAACGACCATCGCGCGGCTCCTCGAGGCCTATTGCGACGAGCGCGGCATCGAGCTCAGCGGATACGGCGCGTGGACGCTCCGCAACGCGCCGAAGGAGCGCGGGGCCGAGCCCGACGAGTGCTACATGGTCGGCGCTACGAACAAGGAGATTCCGGACCTGGCCATCGAGGTCGTCTGGACGCACGGAGGTCTCGACAAGCTCGAGATCTATCGAGGGCTCGGCGTCCCGGAGGTCTGGGTGTGGGATCGCGAGGAGGGCCTCCGCGTCTTTGCGCTCTCGGACGAGCGGTATGAGCCCCGCGCGCGGAGCGCGTTCCTTCCCGAGCTCGACCCCGCGTGGCTCGCGCGTTTCCTCGAGCAGCCGACGCAGAGCCAGGCCGTCCGCGCGCTGCGCGCGGCGCTGCGGTGAGACAGACGCCGTAATCACCGCGGATGCGGGCCCGCGAGCAGCGCGCGGGCCGCGCCGCGCCTCAGGCCCTCCGCGCGGCGCGCGGCGTGATCCTGTACCCCTTCCGCGCCAGCGCGGACCGGAACCCGGCCTGAAGGTCCCGGTGCGTGGAGAGCTGGCCGAGCTCGATGCCGAGATCGATGACGGTGCGGGCGACGCCGGGCGAGGCGCCGACGACGCTGCACTCGGCCCCGAGGAGCTGCGCGGCGCGCGTGGCCTGGACCAGGTGGCTCGCCACCGCGGTGTCCACCGAGGTGACGCCGGTGATATCGATGATGACGAACTCGGCCTGGTGCCGCTCGACCGCGCGGACGAGCGACTCCATCAACTGAGCGCCGCGGGAGCTATCCATCTGGCCGACGAGCGGGACGACGAGGATGCCCGGGTGGATGGGGATGCTCGGCGTCGAGAGCTCCTGGATGAGCTCGACGAGCCGCCGCTGGGTCTCGAGGGGGATCGCCTCGTGGCGCTTGGCGTCATCGATCTTCTTGCGCTCGGTGATGTCCTCGATGATCCCGAGGAGATAACGGCCCTTTCCCTCGGCGGCCTCCATCGGGATCCACCGGGCGTGGCCGATGCGGGGCCCGAGGCGCGACGAGGAGACGTGGATCTCGGGCATCTCGACCGGCACGCCCCCCGCAAGGACGGCGCGGCTCTCGGCGTCGATCCTCGCGGCCAGCTCCTTCGGCAAGTAGTCGGCGACGCGCTTGCCGATCAGCTCTCCCGGCGCATAGCCGTGGAACTCCTCGAAGCTCCGGTTCACCCGCACGTAGCGGAGCTCCGCTTCCTCCTTGACGAAGAGCAGGAGCGGCAGGTTGTCGATGATGGCGTCGAGGAGGACGCGCGTGCCCTCGAGCGACGCCTCCGTCGCCCGGCGCTGGGTGACGTCCTCGTAGAGCACGGCGAGGCACCGCTCTCCCAGCGGGAACGACCACGTCGTGAAGACGCGCGAGCCCTCCTCCGCGGGCAAGACCACCTCGCCCTCGGCGGCGCGGCCGCCGCGGATCTGCTCCGCGTAGCGCTGCGGAAGGCCGACCCGGCGCAGGCTGGGGACGCTCTCGTCCATGGTCTGGCCGACGATCGCCGCCGTGGGCCTGCTCGAGATCCGCTCGGCGGCGGGGTTTCTGTAGATGTAGCGGAGCGACCGGTCATCCGCCGGGTCGTCGAGGGTGAGGAACGTGCAGCCGAGCTGCATCGACGCGATCACCTGCGCGCAGCGGCGCTGGTGCTCCCGGGCGCGGCGCTCGCCCAGGTCGATGAGGCGGAGCAGCGCGCAGCGGCCGCCGCCGATCGAGCAGGAGAGCCCGCGGAGCGCCCAGCGCGGCGCGCCGGAGCCGTCGTCCGGCAGCTCGATCTCGGCGCGGTCGATCTCGCCCGAGAGGAGCGCCTGGATCCGGGCGAGGTCGACGGCCGCGGGGGATGGAGGCAAGAGCACGCGATCGCCCTCCGGCGACAGCGGCAGGATCGGCGCTCCCGGGCCCGCGAGGAGCCGCTCGAGCGGCTCGTTCTTGCACCGGATGGCGCCCCGCGCGTCGATGACGAGCGCGGGGTCGTCCAGGGCCTCGATCAGCGACCGCGGATCGATGCACAAGGTCTCTTCATCGTCGCCAGCTGCCGTCTGCACCAACCCCACCCCCGTCGCGCGTCGTGCGAGGGCCGAGCGCGGCTCTCACCCCTGGATGGTCGTCCGGGGCGCATCATCGCGCTGTTCCTGGGGTTGTGCACTCCCTGAATTGGGGACGGGCCTGGGCGCGGCCTCTGCCCGAGCTGCGGTGCGCGGCGGCCGATGCCGCTGCCGGGCCGGAGTCGCCGAGAAGGCGCCGAACGCCGCGCGCCGGCAGGGTGAACCCGATTCAGGTGGGGTCATCGGGCACGAGACAAAACGAGGACAACTCGACCGCAGGGTAATAGTAAACGAAGCCCGTGCACATCTCGTCCAGCGTGCCCATCCCCCACTGGACGTCGCGCGGCGTGGGGTTGTCGTACGTGCACGTCACGAGCAGCCGCTCGCCGGCGGCCGCCGACTCGTCGAGATCGTAGAACTTCTGCTCGTTGAAGTTCCAGTCCACATCGGCCAGCGGGACGCGGCTGCCCCCTTGGCGCACGAGCTCCGCCTGGATGCGGCGGCCGAGCATGTGCATGTGCGGGAAGATCATGAACGTATGCTCCAGCGGCCGGTCCAGCGTGCATTCCGCCGTCACGATCACGTCCTTCGCGTTGGCGGGGATGATGAAGTCGCCCTGCCCCACGATGAGAATACCAGCCCGCGCGAGCCCGTCGGCGTGCTCTGCGCCCACCAGGTTGACGTATGCTGGCGGCACCTCGACGGGGGTCGTCCCGGCGTTCATGAGGTGAAGCTGCATGAACAGCTGCGTCCCGCCGTCCAGCACGAGCGCGGTCCCCTCAGGGAACACTTGCGTGGGCGCGCCCGGGCCGCCAACGGCGACGAATGCGCCGTCGATGTTGGCGTCGCAGTCGGCGCCGCTCTCGATCGCACTCTCAGCGATCGAGACCTGATAGTGGTGGATCGCGTCCGCGGGCATCAGCGCCTCGATCGATCGCACCGCGAGCGGCTCCCCTTCGGGAACCGAAGCCGTCCAGCAGATGTACCGCTCCTGGCCCGGCTCGAGCCGAACCGGTGACGTGACGAGCTGCAGCCCTATCGCCGGCGGATCAAGCACGGCATCCCGCGGATCAGCGCCCGTTGATGCCTGACCGCCATCGCTTGAGCTGCACCCTGTAGCCCAGAGCGCCCCCGCGAGCGCGCACGCAGCTCCTCGGGCCAGCCTGCTTATCCGCAGCAAAGGCGCCCCGCTCGATCGTCGTCGATCATCCATTTGTTCCTCCTTCGCACGCTCAATTATCGGCGCACAACGGCCAGGGAGGGTGCGCGCTCTCCCCGCCCGCGCCGCGGTCTCGACGCGAGATATCTCCGTTAGTTGGAGTCGAGCAGCACCAGATCCGTCGAGCCGTTCGCAGGATGCACTTTACAGGCGCCGGATCACCCTGGCCAGTGAACGTTGGTGATGCACGACATCATGGATCTGAATACCCGAGCGTAAGCGCTCCTGGCGTCAGGACCGCACGCGGGGCGAGCCGCCGACAGCCCGATTTGACGGGGCGATGCGCGCGTTCCGCCTCGGCTTCCGAGCGAGGTCGCGGCGTCCGTGTTCCACCGGGTTCCGCAGAGCATCGATGACAACGTTCCGGAAGTGCCGGGTCTCGGGATCTGCATGGGTACGGGCATGCCACACGAGATCCATCGACATCCGAAGCCCGTGGAGCGGGGAGTCGACGATCCGCAGCGGGAGCAAGGCGCAAAACCGCTCGGCGGCTCGTCGCGGCATTCCGACCACGTAATCCGTGCGCGCCGCCACCGCCGCCGCCGTGAAGAAGTGAGGGACCGCGAGCACCACATCGCGGCGAAGGCCATGCTCGGCCAGGTGTCGCTCGGCGATGCGATGACCGATCCCCGGCCGGCCTTGCGCGATGAGTATGTCGATGTGCTTCAGCGAATTGAACAGCTCTCGATTCACGCCACGACGGACCCGAGGGTGTTGTTGCCCCACGACCAGCACCACGTCCTCCATGTAGAGCTCCTGGGAAAAGCGGTCTGACTCGTCGGCGGCTCCTCGCGGGACGATCGCCGCGTCGACGTCGCCGGTCGCGAGTCCATCGCTCGCGATGGCATGCTCGGCGGTGACCGCCCGGAGGCTCGCGCGGGGCATTCTGCGTGATAGCTCCTCGACGATCCTCGGCACGTCGTCGGCCGCGTGATTGTCGCCACACGCGAGGGTGAACTGTCGCGCGCTCTGCGCCGGGTCAAAGCACTGGCGCGCGTCGATGATCGCCTGTAGCTGGCTCACCGCCGCATCGACCAGTGGCCTCAGCTGCAAGGCTCGAGGTGTCGGCACCAGGCCGCGCCCGCCACGCACGACGAGCGGGTCCCCGATAATGTGGCGCAGCCGCGCGAGCGCGTTACTCACGGCAGACTGGGTGACGTGCAGCCGCCTCGCCGCCTGCGTCGCGCTGCGCTCCTCGAGGACCGCGTGCAGCACCAAAAACAAGTTCAGATCGACTCTGGATAGGTTCATGCACGACAATACCTCACGCGGCACGCGTCAGCCTCCAGTCGCGTCGTCTCGCAGGTTGCCCGGCGATCCGGGGTGAAAGCGGCCCCCTCGCTGCATGCATAAGTTGCTGACACAGCGTCACTCTTCCAGGAGGGATGCGGATCGCGTAAGGCTCTCCATGTCAAACGGCGCGTGCGGCGCGGCCGCGCGGTGGGACTGGTGGTGCCGCGGAACCATCACCGCGGGCGACGCGGCGGCGGAGGGCGCCCCTTCGCGCCACACCGGAGCCGCCCGCGGCGGCGAGACAGGCGGAAGCTATGAAATTGCTACTATTTCCGGCGACCGCTCGTCATCGACCGGTTTTGCTGGCGGGATTTCTCACACGCGGAGCTAGCGACTAGCGGGCGGGGCTCGCGCTCGTCAATACCACTCTCCGCCGAGCCCGAGCGTGAAGCTGAAGGTCGTGCCCTCGGGCAGGAACACCGGGTGGAGCTCGGCGGCCAGGGCGAACCCGCTGCGCCGCGGCCCGTCGCCGGACAGGCCGCCGAGGATGAGGGCGCCCCGCGCGTGCGCGCCGAAGTACCAGTCCGAGGTGCTGGCGCAGCCGGCGCCCGACTCGAGGCCCGCGAGCGTCGCGGAGCAGCTCGCGACGGCCACGTAGTCCATGGATGGGCCCGCGCCGAAGTCGAGGACATGAAACAAGGTGAAGCTCGCGAGGAGCGAGTTGTAGTCGATGAACCCGGCGTCGAACCCCGCGCTGTTGTCGGTGCTCTCGGGGGTGAGCGTCAGCATCGGGGTGTTTTGGTAGTAGATCCCGAACAGGTGATTGATCTGGAGGCCGAGCCGGCCGGTCCAGGCGAAGACGCCGCCGGTGCCCGTCGGCGCTTTGATGATCCCGCCGCCCAGCGTGCTGCCATACCGGAGCCGGACGCCGTCCCGGCCCTCGTCCTCGGGCTCCTTGTCCCCGGGCTCCTTGTCCTGCTTCTTCTCCTCCGGCTCGGCCGGTGAAGGCTCCGGCTCGTCCACGGTCACCGGGCCCGCCACCGGGGGCGGCGCAGCGCTCGGACGCGCCGGCTGGCTCCGGGACGGACGCGGAGCGACCGGCGGCGCGGGCGCGACGGGAGGCGGCGGCGCGGGCGCGACGGGAGGCGGCGGCGCGGGCGCAACCGGCGGCGGCGGCGCGGGCGCGGGCCCGACCGGCGGCGACGGCCCATACGGCGGCGCCGGCGAGTACGGCGGCGCCGGCGAATACGGCGGCGCGGGCGCAATCGGCGGCGCGGGTGCAACCGGAGGAGGCGGCGCGGGCGCGACCGGTGGCGGCGCCGGCGCAGCGGGCGGCGGCGCCGGCGCGGGCGGGACCGGCGGCGATGGCGACGGGATCGGCGTGGGCGCAGGCGCAGGCGGCGGCGCCGGCGCGGGCGGGACCGGCGGCGGGGACGGCGACGGCGTGGGCGCGGGCGGCGGCGGCGGCGCTGGCTGCGCGGAGGCAGACGGAAGCGGTTCCGGAGGAGGAGGCGGCGGCGGGAGGGGAGCCGCGTCCTGGGTCAGGGCCGTCGCCGAGACCGCCAAAGGAAGGGTGAGCGCCGCGAGCGCGGCAAGCCAGCGAGGGGGTGTCATCCGGTTTTCCTCGGCGCGCTCCTCGCAGCCGTCAAGCGCGCGGAGGTGCGAGCTGTCGGCCGCGGTGCGCAGCCGTGATGATCCCCCCGCACGCCAAGAAACGCCAGCCCACGGATCGCCGCCCGATGAGCCCCACATCCCCACCCCTCCACTTTTCATCACGGAACGCGGCGGCTCCGGCCACCAGCCCCCTCGAGCCATGCGTCGAGACCCCAAAACCCTTCTGTGCGGCATCAGCCCCCTGCTCGGGATCTTCCTGTCCGTCGCCTGCGTGGGGGAATCTTTCCACCAAGACGCGAACGGCGATGGTGGCGCAGGAAACGTCCAAGAAGCGACCGGCGCGGGCGATGGCGGCGCAGGCCTCGTGGGCCCAGGCAGCACCGGCAGCGCGGCAGGGCACGGCGCCGGTGCGGGGGACAGCGTCAGCGCTGGCGGCGGCGGCGGCGCTGGCGACGGCGGCAGCGCGGGCGACGGCGGCAGCCCCGGCGCAGGCGGCGGCGCGGGCGACGGCGGAGCGGCCGCGGGGCGCCCGTGCAAGCGCGGCATCGGATACGGCTACCACTCGGTCGCCGACCTCTCGGCCCTCTCGGCCAGCGTCGGCTGGTGGTACAACTGGGCGACCGTCCCCGACGAGGCGCTCCGGGGAGGCGCCTACGTCGACCTGGGCGTCGACTTCGTACCGATGGTCTGGGGCGGCCACTTCGACGCCGACCAGGTGAAGGCGGCGATCCCGAGCGGGGCGAAGTACCTGCTCGCGTTCAACGAGCCGAACTTCTTCGCTCAGGCCAACCTCTCCGCCGCCGAGGCCGCGGCGCTGTGGCCAGACCTCGAGGAGATCGCCGACGAGAAGGGGCTGGAGCTCGTCTCGCCGGCCGTGAACTTCTGCGGCGGCGGCTGCCACGAGACCGATCCGTTCGCGTACCTCGACGCCTTCTTCGCCGCGTGCGAGGGCTGCCGCGTCGATTTCATCGCGGCGCACTGGTACGCTTGCGACAGGCCGGCGCTCGAGTGGTACCTCGGCGAGCTCAAACGCTACCGGCGCCCGATCTGGCTGACCGAGTTCTCGTGCGGAGACGGCGCGGATCGGTCGCCCGAAGCCCAGGCGGCGTACATGCGAGAAGCGGTGCCCCTCCTCGAATCGGACCCCGACGTCTTCCGCTACGCCTGGTTCTCCGGGCGGACCGACGCGATCCCCAACGTGGACCTGCTCGGCGCGAGCGGGGAGCTCACCGCGCTCGGCGAGCTCTACGTCTCCCTGCCCCACGCGGAGAGGTGCAGCCAGTGACCGCCCGCGCGGCGGTCGCTCCGTCGACCCCGCCGCCGGCCGGCGCGGTCTCCGCCGTCGCCGCGGCCAGCCTCCAGGGCGCGCCGCCCGACTTCGCCGAGGTGTACGAGGAGATCTTCCCCTTCGTCTGGCGGACCGTGCGCCGCCTCGGCGTGGACGCCTCCGCGCACGAGGACGTGTGCCAGGAGGTGTTCGTGGTCGTGCACCGGCGGCTCCCGGAGTTCCGGGGCCGCTCGTCGCTGAAGACGTGGGTCTTCGGGATCGTGGTCAACGTCGTGCAGACGCACCGGAGATCGCTGCGCCGCAAGAGCCCCGCCCACCGCGGGACGGGGGAGACCGTGGATCCGGAGCAGCTCGCAGGGCCGAGCGACCTCAGCCCGTACGAGGCCATGACGAGGGCGGAGGCCGCGCGCGTGGCGCACGACCTCCTTGCGTCGCTCGACGAGGAGAAGCGCGTGGTGCTCCTCCTCGCCGAGCTGGAAGAGATGCCGGCGACGGAGATCGCTCAGGGTATCGGCGTGAACATCAACACCGTATATGCGCGGCTGAGGGCCGCCCGACAGGCATTTTCCGACGCGGTGCGCCGCCACCACGCCAGGATCCGAGGAGGCCGCGATGGATGAGCTGGGGCCTGGGGAGCGGGCGCTCCTGAACGCCCTCCGCGACGAGGACGAGCCGACCGACGACGATCGGCGGCGGATGCGCGCGGCCGTGTGGGCGAGGCTCGGCCTCGCCGGGGCGGCGGCCACGGCCGTGACCGCGAGCGCCAAGGGCGCCGCGGGGGCCGGCGCCGTCGGCTCGGCGAGCGCCGGGGCCGGAAGCGCCGCGAGCGCCGCGGCGGCGGCGCACACGGTCGGCTCCGCCGCGGGCGCGGCCGCGAGCGCGGGCGCGGCGGTCGCGAAGGGGGCGGCCGTCACGCTGCTCGGCGCCCCGCTGAAGATCGGGCTCGCGACGCTGATCGTGGGCCTCGCGACGGGCGCGGCGCTCTACCTCCCGGCGTCGGGCGGGGCGCCCGCGCCGCACGCGGCGGAAGCGCCGAGGGCCGCGGGCCTGACGCCCCGAGCGCCGCACGCCGCAGCGCGCTCCGGCGCGCCGGGCGACGAGGCGCCTCCGCCCGCCGAGGCCAGCGCCTCCGCCGAGGAGAGCGCCTCCGCCGAGACCAGGGCCGCCGCGCAGGCCAGCGCCTCTACCGGGGTGAACGCCCCTCCCCCGGCCAGCGAGCCCGCCGGGGCCAGCGCACCCGCGGCCAGCGCCGCGCCCGCAGCGGCCGTCGTGTCGCGCGGGTCGCCGGCGCGCGCGCCGGCGCCGACGGCCACCGCCGCGAGGCCGGGCGCCGAGGGGCTCGACGCGGAGGTCGCGCTGCTGCGCGACGCGCAGCAGGCGCTGCAGGCGGGCCAGTTCGCGCAGGCGCTCTCGAAGCTGAACGAGCACGGGAGCCGCTACCCGCGGGGCGTGCTCTCGACCGAGCGCGAGGCCTCGCGCGCGATCGCGCTCTGCCGCTCCGGCCGGGCGGCGGCCGGCAGGGCGATCGCGGCGAAGCTGCTGGCGCAGAGCCCGGGCTCGCCGCTCGCGACGCGCGTGCGCGCCGCGTGCGGGCAGGAGGAGTAGAGTGCGCGGGTGCACGTCTCAAGAGCGGCCTGGGCCCCGTCGGCCCTGCAGGCCCTGATCGTCGCGGCGGGGCTGCTGCCTGCCCGCGCGCGCGCGGCGCCCGCCGAGCCGCGCACCATCGATCTGCGCTGGGAAGCGCCGGACGGGTGCCCGCCGGCCGACGAGGTCCGGAGCGAGATCGACCGGCTGCTGGGAACGTCGGCGCAGCGCCAGCCGATCGCGGTCGAGATCGCCGTCGCCCGCCGGGGCGGCGCGCGCCTCCGGCTCGATCTGCGCATCCGCGCGCCGGTGCCCGGCGAGCGCGCGATCCACGGCGACGACTGCGCGGCCATGGCGCGGGCGGCGGCGCTGATCGTCGCGATGTCGATCGACCCCGACGCGGCCGCGCGGAATGCCGCCGCGCCGCCGGCGCAGCCCGCGCAACCTCCGGCGAGCGGCGGCGACGGAGCGGCCGCGCCGCGCCCGCCGCCGCCTGCGCGGGGCCGCGCGCCGCGGAGCCCGCCGCCCGCCGCGAACCGACCGCCTGCGCCGGACGAGCGCCCCGTGGAGGGGGCGCTCTGGCTGAGCGCGCAGGTCGAGCAGGCGCTCGTCCCGGCGATCGGCGTCGGGGTCGCCGCGGGCGGCGGGCTCCGCGTCGGCTGGCTCCGCGCGGACGCGGCGGCCGGCGTGGTGCCGTCGAGCTCCGGCCGCATCGCCGGGCGGACCGCCGGCGCCGACTTCCGGCTCTGGTTCCTCGAAATCGACGCGTGCGCGCGCGCCCTCGGCCGTCCCCTCGGCGTGTACGTCTGCGCGCTCGGCCGCCAGCACTGGCTCCTCGCCCGGGGGCGCGACGTCGACGAGCCCTTCACCCGCACGGCGCCGATCTTCGCGGCCGGCCTCGGGGCGCTGCTCGAGTGGCGCGTCGCCGCCCCCGTGAAGGTCGAGGGGGCGCTGCACGCCCTCGTCCCGCTGCAGCGGCCCCGCTTCGTCGTGGAGAACCTCGAGGGGACCGTCTATCGCCCCCCGGCCGCAGGTCTCAGCGCCCGCCTCGGCCTCGCGCTGGCCTTCTGAGCGTCACGGCCGATCCGGACCGGCGGTCCACGCGGCCTCGATCGCGCAGCCGGCCAGCGCCTCGCCGTAGATGCGCAGCTCGTCGTAGCGCCCTCCGAAGTACGGGTCCTGATCGAACTGGGACCGCCCGAGCCAGTTGTTCACGTCCTGGATCGCCGAGAGCGGAAAGCCGACCGGCGCGCTGCCGAGGAGCGCACCATCCAGGTAGAGGGCCAGGGACGCGGCCGCGCCGTCGAAGACGACGGCGACCTGATGGATCTCGCCGTCGTCGAGCGTCGGCGTGGTGGGGATCGCCACCTCGCCCGCCGCGCCGCTGTCGCTCGCGAGCGCGGCGACCCCCCGCGCGTCGAAGCCCGTCGACGGCGTGATGACCAGGTAGGACTCTCCCACGCTCCCGTCGCCCTCGACCGGATCTTCGCCCCCGCTGCCGATGCCGAAGTCGATGATGCGCAGGTAGGCGCCTCCGCCGTCGCGGGCGACCCAGGCCATGACGGTGACATCGCGCAATCCGGAGAGGAGCCCCGCGGGCAGATCGACGTAATCGTCGTCGCCGTCGAGGTCGAGCACCCCTCCGCCATCGAGGCTCGCGCCGCCGAGGATCTCGCCGTCGGCGCCGCCGACGGTATCGGCGACGATCGCTCCCGTCCCATCGAATGTGTACCGATGTATGGGAGACGGCAGCGCATCGCACGGAGTCGTACCACTACCCCCTTCACCGCCGCTGCCCCCTACACCGCCGCTGCCCCCTACACCGCCGCTGCCCCCTACCCCACCGCTGCCCGCCTCACCGCCGCTGTCCGCTCCGCCGCCGCTCGCCGGAGGCGCCGGGTTCATGCGACCCACCGCGATCTCCACGTCCGCTCCGCACCCGGACAGCCCGAGGAGCAACACCATCACCGTAGTCTTCTGCGCACAGAGCACGGCCTGATCCTAGCGCGCCTGTGCTGTCGATTTGATCACGAACGCAGCGCGCTCCGGCCACGAGGGGGTATCTGCCGATTCACACGCGGGAGCCGACGATGACGTTCAGACTTGACCGGGTGTTCGCGCGCCCCTGGCTCGCTGCCGGGGGGTGTCTCCTGAGCATCTCGTGCACTGGCATCCTCGGGAGCGAGGACGCTCCGGAGCAAGACGCCCCCTCCGCCGCGCCAGGCGGGATGCCTCTGCACCACATGACGGCGTCGGAGTACAACAACACCGTCGCCCACCTCCTGGGAACGCGCCTGAGGCCCGCGGACGGCTTCCCGGCCTTCGGCGCGAAGGGCTTCGACGCGAGCGTCAGCGCGCTCTCGAACCTGTCCCAGGTCCTGGTCCAGGGGTATTACGACGCCGCCAGGAAGCTCGCCGAGGACGCGTTCTCGAACGAGGCGCAGCGCGCGAAGATCCTCGTGTGCGACCCGGCGCAGGGCGCGGGCGACGGGTGCGCGCGCGAGATCATCGAGCGCTTCGGGCTGCGCGCCTTCCGGCGCCCACTCGAGGCGGCGGAGGTCGAGCGGTACGCGGCGCAGTACGCGGACGCGCTGAGCACCCTCGAGATGTCCCCGGTCCAGGCGGTGCAGCACGTCGTCCGGAGCCTGCTGACATCGCCGCATTTCCTCCTGCGGATCGAGGCGGGGCCCGATTCGGAGCGATCGCCGGGCGCCCTCAACGGCTACGAGATCGCCTCGCGCCTCTCGTACCTGCTCTGGAGCTCGCTCCCGGACGACGAGCTCTTCGACGCGGCGGAGGGCGATCGCCTGGCCACCGAGGACGAGCTCCGGCAGCAGGTGGACCGGATGCTGGACGACCCGAAGACCGCCGCCTTCTTCCAGAACTTCTTCGGCCAGTGGCTCGGCACGCGCACGCTCCCCAGCCACAACGTCGACGCGTCCCTGTTCCCGCTCTGGAGCGACGAGGTGAAGGGCGCGATGCTCGATCAGGCCAACGCCTACTTCGCCGAATTCACCACCGGCGAGCGGCCGTGGTCCGAGTTCCTCACGGCGCCCCACCCGGCGAATCCGCTGCTCGATCCGCTCACCGCGCGCGATCCCGAGGGCGTCCGCGGGGGTTTCCTCACGCTCCCCGCCTTCCTCACGCTGTCGTCGCGCGCGGATCGCACCTCGCCCACGTCCCGCGCGAAGACGATCCTGGCGCAGCTCTTCTGCGTGCCCCTGGCGCCGCCCGCCAACGTGGACATCCCCGAGCTCGACGCCCCGGGCAGCGGCTCGGGCGCGGTCGACAACGTCCGCGCGAAGCTCGAGAAGCACCGCGAGTCGCCCGACTGCGCGAGCTGCCACGACGTGCTCGACCCGATCGGGCTGAGCCTCGAGAACTTCGACGCGATCGGCGCCTACCGGACCGAGTACCCGAACGGCGATCCGATCGACGCGACGGGCAAGCTCGAGGACACGGAGTTCCAGGACTTCTCCGGCCTCCTGCCCAAGCTCCAGGCAGACCCCCAGCTCGGGGTCTGCCCCTCCGAGCAGCTCTTCACCTACGCCCTGCGCCGGCGCCCGACCGGCGCGGACATGTCCACGTTCAGGGAGATCGCCGCGCGCTGGGACAGCGGCACGCTCGCGGATCTCGTGAAGCACGTGGTGACCAGCGACGCCTTCCGCCTCCGCGGAGGCAAGGGCGAGGCGCAGTGAGGCCGCGGGCGCGCTTGTCGAACGACACCGGTCACGAAGGAGCGATGCGCACATGAAACGCTTGATGACACGCAGGAACCTGTTGCGCGGCGCGGGCGTCTGCCTGGCGCTGCCGTTTCTCGAGAGCCTCGCGCCGCGCCGGGCGCGCGCGGGGGAGCCCGGCACGCCGAAGCGCTTCGTGCTCTGCACCTTCCCGAACGGGGCGCCCCACCACTGGTGGGAGACGGCCCCGGCGTTCGGAAAGACGCTGAAGGGCGCCGATTTCAAGCTGCCGAGGGTGCTCGAGCACTTCGCGCCGGTGAAGTCGAAGATGCTCATGATAAGCCGCCTCGGCAACTACACCTGGAGCAAGGAGCAGAACCCGTTCATAGAACCGTCCCACTCTCGCTGCGCCGCCGCGCTGTCGACCTGCGTCGACGCCGATCAGCTGGGGAGAGCCGCGGGGCAGGACCTCGGCGAGTGGGTGGGCAACGGCGTCTCGGTCGACCAGCTCATCGTCCAGAAGGCCGGCCCGGAGCAGGCGACCCGCATCCCGTCGCTGCAAACGGGGCTCGGGGTCAAGCCAGGCTTCTTCGACGGGCGCAGCTACGCCTACAACCAGGCCGTCTCCTGGAAGGGCCCGCGCGAGCCGCTCAAGCGCTCGGTCAACCCGAAGGCGGTGTTCGACGCGCTCGTCGCCGCGGGCGCGGCGCCCGCGGCGCCCGTGCCCGGGCAGACCGACGAGCAGGCCAGGATCGAGGCGGAGCGCCGCGCGGCGACCGAGAAGAGCGTCATCGACGCCGTGCTCGCGGACGCGAACTCGCTCATGAACCGGGTCGGCTCGGACGATCGCAAGATCGTCCAGCAATACCTGGACTCGCTGCGCGCGATCGAGAAGAACGTGACCCGCGTCCAGTCGACGATGACGCCGGGGCAAGGGAGCCTCGGCTGCAGCCCGATCCGCGAGCCCGGCGTCGTCCCAGAGCCGCCCGGACAGCAGGAGGGGCTCAACGAGAACGACAGCACGGAGGCCGGCGAGTACAAGCACGACGATCACGCGAACGTCATGATCGATCTCATCGTCATGGCCATTCAATGCGACGTGACCCGCGTCGTCACCCACATGCTCGACGACGCGCGCTCCGAGTTCGAGTACCGGTGCATCCCGGCGGACGTCCGCGCGAAGGTGGGCCTCGAGTACCGGGAGGGCAGCAGCCTCCATTATCACTCCTGCCAGCACGGCCCGGGCAACCTGGGCAGCACGAACGAGGGCGGCCGCTACGCGGTCGTCGAGGAGAGCAACCTCGATTTCGCGGCGATCAACTGCTGGCTCGGCCAGAAGACGGCGCAGCTCGCGCAGCGGCTCGACGCGATCCCCGAGGGCGACGGGACGGTGCTCGACCACTGCGTGATGATGTACATGAGCGAGATGCGTACGCACGATCACGACGCGTACGATCTGCCCATCGTCCTTCTGGGCGGCGACGGCGTCTTCCTGAACGACGCGCACGTCGCCTACGACGCGCTCGGAAGCGATCGCCAGCTCCGCGATCTGTGGTTCACCGTCATGAACCAGTATTACGGCCTGGGCGTCGCGTCGTTCGGCGACGATCTCCGCGGCGAGCCGAACCGGCTGCTCGAGGAGATCCTGCGGTAGCGCGGGGAATCGCGGTTTTTCTGGATGGGCTCACGTCGGAGGGTAGCGCGATGATCGAACGCCGCACACGTCGGCTATTGTCTCGGGGTCTCCACGTCGCGCTCGGGCTGCTCGCGGCCTGCGCGGCAGGGCTCGGGTGCGCGGGCGACCCGTCGCCGGCGTCTCCCCCGCCGGGCGGCGGGGGCGCGCCGCCGGACGGCGGGGGCGGCGGGGGCGATCCCCCTCCTGCGCCGTGCGTGGAGGCGGACGGCGGGCCGTCGCTGCCGCGGGCGTTCGCGCTCAATTGCGGCGGGTGCCACAGCGCCCACGGCGGGACGAGCGGCGGGTTTCCCGATCTGTTCGCCTTCGACGGCTCCCTGGAGGCGTTCACGGCGCAGGTGCGCACCGGCAAAGGCCGCATGCCGGGCTTCGGCGAACAGGCGATCACGTCGGCCGACGTCGAGGCCATCTACGCCTATTTCTCCTCGGGCGCGCCGCCCGCCGCGACCTGCCCCGGCGGCGAGGTCGACCCCGGCGAGTGCTCCGGCGTGAGCGGCCAGATAGCCCCCCTGTTCCCCGCGGCCGCGGGCGGCAAGGCGATCACCACGACGGCCGCGGACGGGACGATCACGCTCGAGGCGGCGGGGCGCGTGCGCGGCCGCCACGAGCGAGAGGAAGAGTTCAGCCCGTTCCAGCCGCGCTATTTCGAGAACCGCAGCTACAAGTTCATCGTCGAGGACGCGATCCCGGCGGGCGGCAGCACGGTCAAGTTCACCTGGCTCCCGAACGCGAAGGCGTCGGACACGCAGGTGATCAACTTCCGCTGCTGGTACACGGGCGACGGCAACGTGTTCCACTCGAACAACGGCATGGACCGCGTCACGAGCACCCACTGGGAGTTCGTCGTAGATCGCAACGCCAGGGAAGGCAGGGAGATCCGCGAGGGCGATCTGCTCGAGTTCGAGTTCGGGGTGTTCCTCGACCCGGCCACCGTCGAGGGGAGGACCAGCTATTACAGCGACACGTTCCGCTACCGCGTCGGCAGCGGCGAGCTGACGCCGTTCGACCAGCCGAACGAGGCCGCGCTGTCGGGCGGAGACGGGACGATCCCGTACATCTACGCGGAGCCGCACCTCTATTACGAGCAGATGGCGCTGAACATCCAGGAGGGCTCGATCCAGCGCTTCCTCGAGGGGCGCCGCCTGTTCCACACCGACTTCGCCACCGGCGAGCACACCGAGGGCGGCAATCCCGCCTTCGACGAGCACGCGGGCAAGGCGGGGCCGCTCTCGAACCAGACGACGTGCGCGGGCTGTCATATCCACAACGGTCGCGGCGCCCCGCCCGAGCCCGGCGAGGCGATGGAGACCGCCGTCGTGAAGCTGTTCGGCGCCGGGGCGAGCGCCGACGGCAAGCCCGCGGCAGACCCGATGTACGGCCGGCAGCTGCAGGACAAGGGGCCCGACGGGCGCCCCGGCGAGGGCACGGCCACCGTGGCCTACGCGGAGGAGCCCGGGCAGCTCCCCGACGGCACGCCGTATGTCCTGCGCCGGCCCACGTTCCGCTTCGACGGGCTCTCCGCGGGGCAGATCGCGAGCTACTCGGTCCGCGTCGCCCGGCCGGTCGTGGGCATGGGCCTCCTCGAGGCGATCGCGGAGGAAGCGGTGCTCGAGCGCGCGGACGGGATGGACTGCAACCAGGACGGCATCTCGGGCCGTCCGAACCTGATCCCGGATCCGGTCTCGGGGGCGCTGCGGCTGGGGCGCTTCGGCTGGAAGGCGGGCAAGGTGAGCGTGCCCCACCAGGTCGCCGACGCGCTCGTCGCGGACATGGGCGTGACGACGAGCCTGTTCCCGGTCGAGGAGTGCGGCGAGGAGCAGGCGGGCTGCCGGGCCAGCGCGAGCGGGACGCCGGAGCTCTCCGACGAGGATCTCGACCGGATGGCGGCCTACATGCGCGCGCTCGGCGTGCCGCCGCGCCGCGACACGGCGGACCCGGCGGTCCAGCGCGGCGAGGTGCTGTTCAGCCAGGCAGGGTGCGCGAGCTGCCACGTCCCCTCGATGAAGACGGGCAGCCATCACCCGTTCGTCGAGCTGCGCGATCAGATCATCCACCCCTACAGCGATCTGCTCCTCCACGACATGGGCGAGGCGCTCGCGGACACATCGACGAGCGAAGCCCTGGCGGGGCCGCGCGAGTGGCGGACGCCGCCGCTCTGGGGCATCGGGCTGCTCGAGGCGGTGAACGGCCACACCCAGCTCCTGCACGACGGCCGCGCGCGGGACGTCGTCGAGGCGATCCTGTGGCACGGCGGCGAGGCGGACGCCGCGAAGCAGCGCTTCGTGGCGCTCCCCAGGGAGGACCGCGACGCCGTCGTCGCCTTCCTTCGCTCGCTCTGAGCGCTCAGAGCCCCGAGCGGCGCGCCATCCGCTTCGAGATCCAGCGCATCGGGCCGGGCGCCACGCGGGCGGCGAGGCTCGCCGTCTTCACGAAGAGGCTCGTCTCCCAGACGTCCTGGCGCGCCTCGACGGCGCGCACGATCCCCTCGGCGACCTCCTCGGGGCTCTGCGGCTTGTGGCCCGGCGGGCGGTAGCCGACGTTGTCGTCGGTGACCACGGCGTTCGCGTGGAACGGGGTCGCGACCGGGCCCGGGCGCACCACGAGCACGCGCACGCCCCGCGAGGAGAGCTCCGCGCGGAGCGACATCGAGAGCGCCTCCAGCGCGAACTTCGACGAGGCGTACGCGCCCATCCGCGGCGCGGCGACGAGCCCCGCGATCGAGGAGACCATGACGATCGTGCCCTGCGCGGCCGAGAGGGGCTCGATCGCGAGCTGCGCGAGGCGCACGGGCGCGACGACGTTGAGCCGGTAGATCGCCTCGAGCTCGGCGGGGTCGATCTCCAGCGACGGCGCGTAGTAGCCGCGCCCGGCGTTGTTCACCAGCACGTCGATCCGGCCGTACGCGGTGAGCGTCCGCTCGCAGAGCGCCTTACGGTCCTCCTCGGCGGTCACGTCGCCGGCCACGGCGAGGGCGTCGCCGCCCGCCGCGCGCACCTCCTCGACGACGCGATCGAGCGCCTCGCGCCCGCGCGCGCTCAGCACCACGCTCGCCCCGCGCTTCGCCCAGGAGAACGCGAGCGCCCGACCGATTCCGCTGGATGCACCGGTGATGACGACGACAGGAGCCATGTCGGCGAGAGTATACGCTCCTCGGGTGAGCTGAGGAAAATACGCAGTCCCCCGCCCTCCAGCGTCGGCCCAGGCGCGGCGCGCGTCGCACGTCACGGCGCGAGGTGCGGCCCGAGGCGCCGCGACGCCGATGTCGCACCGCGCCCGCGCCGCTCGCAGCACGCCGGACATCGAGGGACCTCTCCTCGGCGCCGATCGGAGTCCTAGGCCGCTGCGCGCGTGCTGTCTTCCACCGCGCGCACCGCGCGCGCGCCTACCATGCGGGCCTTGCTTCGCTGCGCGCAGGGGCGACACGACGCCGCCCGCTCCGCGCGCGTCGTCGAACCTCACCGGGTGAACATGAAGAAGCTGATCAGCGCGTTGCTCACGGGATCCTTCGTTGTCGCGGTGGCCGCCTGCGGCGACGACGGTCAGGCCGATCCGCCCTCGGGCACGGGAGGAAGCGGCGGCTCGGGAGAGGGCGGGAGCGTCGGCGGCGGCGACGGCGCCGCCGGGAGCGCCGGCGGCGGCGACGGCGGGGACGGAGGAGGCGTCCGGTGCGCCGGATCGGACCTCGTGTGCCCCGAAGGCACGCGGTGCGAGATCGACGCGGAGGGCAAGCCGTCGGGCTGCACGGCCGCGTGCGAGGAGGCGCGCGCCTGCGGCGACGCGGCGTGCTGCAGCCCCGGCGCCGCGTGCGTGGACGGCGGCTGCGCGGCGGCGGACCTCGTGCTCGAGCCCGCGCAGCGCGGAGAGCCCGTCACGTTCGCCGCGATCACCGTGGGCGAGGACGCGTGCGAGCTGATGCACGGCTGCGTCGGCGCGAGCGGGCGGCGGGCGCTCCTGCGCTTCAACGTCTCGCTCCGGAACGCCGGCGACGTGCCGCTCGACCTCGGCGCGCCCTCGGAGAGCGCCGTGTTCGAGCCGAATTTCTGCGAGGACAGCTACGTCGTCCCGCGCTTCTTCCGCGCGCGCCTCAAGCAGGGCGAGGCGGCGGTCGCCGAGGCCGAGCTCGACGCGCGCTGCGTCGCGACGCCGGGCGGCCAGTACAGCTGCAGCGCGCAGGGCCTCGGCCCGGGAGAGCGCGTCGATCAGCCCGGCACCGTCGCGTGCAACGCCGTCGACGTGACCGGCGTGCCGGCGGGGCTCTACGAGCTCGAGATCACCGTCAACCCGAACAGGACGATCGCGGAGGCGAGCTTCGACAACAACACGATCGTCCTCCCCGTCGACTACCCCGCCTGCGACGGCGCGATGTGCGGCGGCGCGTGCTGCCCGAGCGGCCACGCGTGCGCGGACGGGGTCTGCATGGTGCCCGACCTGCGCCCGAACAAGGAGCGCATCGTCGACACGGTCCAGTTCTCGTACCAGACGTTCCCCGCGGACGCCTGCGAGATCGTGGAAGGGTGCATCGCCGGCCCCGGCAGGCGGCACCTCCTCCAGTTCGAGGGGCGCATCGAGAACGCTGGCCCCGCCCACCTCGACCCGGGCTCCGAGTTCGACAACCCGCTCTTCGAGTACGCGCAGTGCCACGGGCACTTCCATTTCAGGGAGTTCACCGATTACCGGCTGGTCGACGCGAACGGCGAGGTCATCGCGCGGGGCCACAAGCAGGCGTTCTGCCTGACGGACATGGAACCGCTCGATCTCGAGTCCCCGGCGACGCCGGGCTTCCCGACCTCGGGGGGCAATGGGTGCAACTTTCTGAGCGCGGGGTGGGCCGACATCTACGACGTCGGCGTGCCGTGTCAGTGGGTCGACGTGACGGACGTGCCCGAGGGGGATTACATCCTCCGCGTCGCCGTCAACCCGACCGGCGCGGTCGCCGAGCAGTCGATCGAGAACAACGTGGTCGAGGTGCCCGTCCACGTCCCGGCGTACACGGCGTGCGTGCCCGAGCCGGAGATCTGCGGGGACCTCGTGGACCAGGACTGCGACGGCGTCCCCGACAACGGCTGCGCGGGCGCGGGGTGCGTCGTGCCGCTCCCCGAGGTGTGCGGCAACGAGGTCGACGAGAACTGCAACGGCGTCCCCGACGACGGCTGCGCGCCGATCCCGGGCGCCGACAGCTGCGAGACGCCGGGGGAGCTCGCGGCGTCCATGGATTACGCCGCGCAGATCACCGCGGAGAACACGTCGGACGTGGCCCTCTCGTGCGGCGGCGAGGGCGGCGAGGTGTTCTTCCGGTTCACGCTGCCGTCCGAGCAGGTCGTCTACCTCGGGACCCTGGACTCCGAGATCGACACGGTGCTCGCGGTGCTCGAGGGCGACGGGTGCGGCGGCGCCCCGGTCGGCTGCGCGGCCCGGAGCTGCGGCGCCATGTCGCTGGGCGCGCACTTCGCGGCGAAGCTCCCGGCCGGCGCCTACACGGTGGTGGTCAAGGCCGTGAGGCCCGGGGACTCCGGCCTGGTGCGCCTCCGGTTCGAGCGCCCGACATGCCTCGGCGAAGGCGCCGGGGTGATCGCGGGCAGCGGGCTCTTCAGCGGCGACACCACCGGGGCGCCGATCCCGCCCGCGGCCCTGTGCGGCCCGAGCAGCCCCGAGCAGCCGTACTATGTCCCCGTATGCCCGGGGGTCCCCATCCTCGTGTCGTCGTGCGGCCTGACGGAATTCCCGATGACGCTGAAGACCGCGGACGATGCCTGCAATCCTATCCATGTCCATTGCTCCAGCGCCCTCGGGGGGTGCCCGGGCGCGACGGACGGGGCCAACGCCTCGATCTTCGGGATGAGCTCGGGAGGGGGCCTCGGCTCCATCACCGTGAGCGGACGCACGCCGGTGGATTTCGGGCCATACCAGCTGTTCGTCACGCAGTTCTTCTGACCGGAGCGCGCCGCCGGGCGTGACCCGCGCGGCGGCGCTCCTCGCGCGCCACGAGCGAAGTTTGCGCTCGGCCTCGGGCGATCTGCGCTAGAACCGCGCCCATGCGAGCCAACCATCCGTCCGAACGGAGGCGCCTCCGGGCGCTCTCGTCCCTGTCCAGCGCGCTCGTCGCCGCGCTCGGCCTGACGTTGCCCGCCTACGCCGCGCCCCCCGCCGCGGCGCCCCCGGCCGCTGCGGCGCAGCCCGCGACGGCCGCGCAGCCCGCGACAAAGCCGGGCGCTGCGGCGCAGCCCGCGACGGCGGCGAAGCCCGCGGCCGCTCAGCCCGCGACGGCCGCGCCCGGGGCCAAGCCGGCCGCGCCGGCGCCGGCAGGGGCGACGCCGGCCACGACGAGCGTGAGCGTCATGATCCCGGTCGAGAAGTACACGCTGGAGAACGGGCTCGAGGTGATCCTGCACGAGGATCGCCGCACGCCCGTCGTCGCCGTCAACCTCTGGTACCACGTCGGCTCCAAGGACGAGCCGAAGGGGAAGAACGGCTTCGCCCACCTCTTCGAGCACATCATGTTCCAGGGCTCGAAGCATGTCGGCGAGGACATGTTCTTCAAGTACCTGGAGCGGGCCGGCGCGAGCGATCGCAACGGGACGACCAACGCCGACCGCACGAACTACTTCGAGACCGTCCCGGCCAACGAGCTCGGGCTCGCGCTCTGGCTGGAGAGCGACCGGATGGGGTGGCTGCTCGATCACGCGAACGACGAGACGTTCGCGAGCCAGCGCAACGTCGTGAAGAACGAGCGCCGCCAGAACTACGAGAACGCGCCCTACGGCCTCGTGCCGCAGTTCCTCCGCGCGGCCATGTTCCCGGAGAGCCACCCCTACCACCTGCTGACCATCGGCACGCCCGAGGACCTCGACGCCGCGCGGATGGAGGACGTCCGGGCCTTCTTCAAGACGTTCTACGTGCCGAACAACGCGACCCTCGTCGTGGCGGGCGACATCGATCGCGCCCGGGCGAAGGAGCTCGTCGAGAGGTACTTCGGCCCGATCGCGAAGGGCGCCCCGCCGCCCGTCGTGACGAAGCCCGACCCCGGCGACCTCGCGACCGAGAAGCGCCTCGAGATCGAGGCGGACGTGGAGCTGCCCCGCGTGACGATCAGCTGGGTGACGCCGCCGATGTTCGCGCCCGGCGACGCGGAGCTCGACCTCGTCGCCAACGTCCTCGCCTCGGGCAAGACGAGCCGGCTGTACAAGAAGCTCGTCTACGATCTCCAGATCGCGCAGGACGTGTTCGCGGCCCAGCAGTCGAGCCAGCTCGCCAGCACGTTCCAGATCACGGCCACGCTGAAGAAGGGCAAGTCGCCCGAGCAGGCGCTGAAGCTGATCGACGCCGAGCTCGAGAAGCTGCGCAAGGCGCCGCCGACGCAGGACGAGCACGACCGGGCCCGGGCGAAGCTGCTCTCGGACCTGATCTTCAGCATGGAGCAGGTGACCAACCGCGCGAACGCCATCAACAACTACAACCAGCTCACCGGCGATCCGGGGTACTTCCCGAAGGACGTGGCCAGATACGAGCAGGTCGCGGCCGCCGACCTGCAGAAGGCGGCCGCGGATCTCCTGCCCCAGGGCAGGCGCGTGATCGCGCTCGTCACGCCGAAGCCGGGCGCCCCGAAGGCCGGGCGCCTCGTGAAGCCCACCGCGGCCGCTGCGCCGGTGGCTGCGACGCCGGCGGGCGCGAAGCCCGCGGCGGCGCCCGCGGTCGCCGCGCCGGCGGGCGCGAAGCCCGCGGCGGCGGCGCCCGCGGCGCCGGCAGCGCCCGCGGCCGACCGGCCCGAGCCCGCGCCGGCCATCAAGAAGCCCGCGGGCGACAAGCCCGCCGTCGACAAGCCCGCGGCCGGCACGGCCGCGCCGAAGGGGGGTTGAGCCATGCGCATGAAACGAATCCTCTCCGTCTCGCTCGCCGCCGCGGCGCTCGCCGCCTGCGCCTCGAACCCGCCGGCGCCGCCCGCCGCGACCGCCAAGGCGCCGCCCGCGTCGCCCACCGCCGCGGCGCAGCCCCCCGCGCCCGCGGACGCCTTCCGCCGCTCGCCGCCGCCCCCCGGGCCGGAGGTGGTCTTCGTGCCGCCTCGGATCGAGGAGGCGAAGCTCGCGAACGGGATCCGCGTCCTCGTCGTGGAGCGGCACGAGCTGCCGATCGTCGCGGTGGACGTGACCACCGTCCGGGGCGCCGACCAGGCCGGTCCGGGCGTCGGCGCGTTCGCGGGGGCGATGCTCACGCAGGGCACCAAGACCCGCTCCGCGCTCCAGTTCAGCGACGCGCTCGGCAAGCTCGGCGCGAGCTTCTCGTCCGGGGTCAACTTCGACGGCGGCGGCGTGCAGGGCCAGAGCTTGACGCCGCGCTTCGGCGAGATGCTCACGCTGCTCGGCGACGCGTACATGAACCCGGCGTTCGCGCCGGCCGAGATCGAGCGCGAGCGCTCGCGCCGCATCACCCAGCTCGCCGAGCTGAACGACCGGCCCGCGTCGCTCCTCTCCATCGCCCAGGGCCTGGTCCTCTACCCCGAAGGTCACCCGTACAGCGCGCCGCTGCTCGGCACCGAGGCGGCGCTGAAGAAGATCACGGCGGGCGCCCTCGCGCGGTTCCACGCCGCGCAGTTCCGGCCGGAGCTGACGACCGTCGCCATCGCCGGGAACATCACCAAGGCCGACGCGGTGAAGGAGGTGGAGCGGGTCTTCGGCGCCTGGAAGGGCCCGACCGGCGCGCCGCCCGTCCCGGCGAAGGCGGAGCTCCCGGCCGAGCCGCCGGCGCTCGCGGCGGGCGCGCCGCGCGTCGTGATCGTCGACCGGCCCGGGCTCACGCAGTCGTCGGTGACGGTGACGCTGCCGGGCGTGCCGCGCGCGACCAAGGACTACGACGCGCTCCTCGTGATGAACACCCTCCTCGGCGGGCAGTTCTCGAGCCGGCTCAACCTGAACCTGCGCGAGAAGCACGCCTACACCTACGGCGCGCGCTCCAGCTTCGACATGCGCCACGGGGCGGGCCCGTTCTCGGCGGCCGGCGCCGTCGTGCGGGAGAACACCGGCCCCGCCGTGAAGGAGATCTTCGCGGAGATCGAGCGGATGCGGAGGGAGCCGGTCACGATCGAGGAGCTCGCCGACGCCAAGGCGAACCTCATCCGCCAGCTGCCGGCCCGCTTCGAGACGGCGGGCGCGACCGCGTCGACGGTCGCGAGCCTCGCGGTCTACGATCTGCCGCTCGACGAGTTCGCGACGCGGCCGGCGCGGATCCAGCGGATCACGCCCGCGGACGTGCAGCAGGTCGCGCAGAAGTACCTCGTGCCCGAGCAGCTCCGGGTCGTGCTGGTGGGCGACGCCGGCGCCGTCGGAGAGCAGCTCTCGGCGCTGCAGCTCGGCGAGGTCATCGTCCAGAAGGCGCCGGGCGCGACGGCCGCGCCGCCGGCGGCCGGCAAGCCCGCGGCGCCCCAGGCCGGCAAGCCTGCGGCCCCCGCGGCGCCCCAGGCCGGCAAGCCCGCGGCGCAGCCGGCAGCTCCCCCCGCAGCGAAGAAGCCGTGAAAGCCGCGGCGCCGCTCGCCTTCGCGTGCGCGCTGGCGTGGAGCCCGACGGCCGCCGCGCAGGCAGGCCCGGCGGCGCCCGACTGGGCGTTCGGGACGCCGGGCGGCGAGGTGGCCGTCGCCGCCGTCTGCACCGCCTCGCTCGGAGCGTACCTGCTCCCCCAGCGCCGCTCGACGTGGGGCGCCGCCTCCAGCGAGGAGCGCAACGAGACCATCGGCCTCGTCAGCGACATCACCGGCGCCGCCGTGGGCACGATGCTCGTCCTCGGCAGCGGGTACGCCCTCGAGGGCGGCTACCTCGCGGGCGCCGGCGTCCGCCGCCCCTTCTCGCGGGCGCTCAGGACGTCGCTGATCGAGGTCGAGGCCGCGGCGCTGTCGACCGGCCTCTCGAGCGTGATCAAGCGCCTGGCGGGCCGGTGCCGGCCGCGCTCGTGGCGGACCGATCGGTGCGGAGACACCGATCTCGACTTCGACGCCTTCCCGTCGGGCCACACCACCCCGGTCGCCGCCATCGCGGGCGCGCGGCTCAACCTCGCGCTGCGCACGACCGGCGACGCCGCGCCGCGCCTCGGCGCGCTGGCCATCGCCGAGGCGGCCACCGTGGTGACGATGGCGCTGCGGATCGGCTCGGGCGCGCACTCGTGGCAGGACGTCGGCGCCGGCATGATCCTGGGCCACGTGACGGGCTTCGCGATCGCGGCCATCCACCCGATCGCGCCGAGCAAGGCGCCGTATGCGGCAGGTGCGCTGCCCGAGCCGACGCCGGAGCCCGCCGCGTTCACCTGGTCGTGGACGTTCTGATCGAGCGACGCCGGCCGGTCCGTCACCGATCGCGGCTGCGCGGACGTCGCGGCTCGGGGCCGGCCCCTGCAGCGAGCTTCGCGCCGGCCCGCGCCGCACCGTCGAGCAGGCTGACCAGGACGTGCTTGCCCGACGCCTCGAACAGCAGGGTGAGGCGCAGCGTCCGGTCCTTCAGCGTCTGCGCGAGCTTCTGCCGCGCCGGACCCGCGGGGGTGCGCGCGATGGCCTCGCGCAGGTCGGCGATCTCCCGCAGGAGCTGCACTTCCTCGGGCGCGCTCCCCGCGCACCGCGCGAGGAGGACCTCCATCCGCTCGTCGCGGCTCAGCCCGCTGAGGTCGTCCTCCTTGAGCGGCTTGCCCTGCCCCGGGAGCCGGTCGAGCTCTCCGCGCGCGATCGCGCCTTGGATGCGCGATTCGACCAGCTGATCCAGCCCTCTGAACGCCATGCAGCCGTCCTCTCCATCCGCTGGCCGGTCGGCCGCCGGCCCCGGGGAACCGCGCGCCGCGCGCCCCGTGCTGCTCCTCTAGGGGGCGCCCTCGACCTTGTCCATCGCCGGCACCTCGGAGGCCCATGCAGTTCGCGGGCGCGCCGGCGGGCCGCGATCCATGCTCACGCCGTGCCCATCTTCGAGAAGCGCACGCGCATCGCCGCGCCCCCCGAGCGGGTGTTCGCCTTCCACGAGGAGCCCGACGCGCTGGAGCGGCTCACGCCCCCCTGGGAGAAGGCGCGCGTCCTGGAGAAGACCGGCGGCATCCTCGTCGGCGCGCGCGTGGTCCTCGAATCGCGCGTCGGCCCCGTCCCGGTGCGCTGGGTCGCGGAGCACACCCGGTACGAACAGGGCAGGATGTTCCAGGACGCGCAGCGCAGCGGCCCCTTCAAGCGCTGGATCCACACCCACCGCATGGACCCCGACGGCTCGGGCGGCTGCTATCTCACCGACCATGTGGAGTACGAGCTGCCGCTCGGGGCCCTCGGCCGGCTCGGCGGCGGCCGCTTCGTCCGGCGCAAGCTGGAGCGGATGTTCGACTACCGCCACGAGGTGACGCGGCGGGCGTGCGAGGCCCCGCCGCGGTAGCCCCTCCGCGTCCAGCCGCTGCGGCGGCCACGCCGGGCGCGCCCCATCGCGCCGCGCGCCCATCGCGCCGCGCGCGGGGACCGCAGCCCCTGCGCCGCGCGCGGGGACCGCAGCCCCTGCCCTGCGTCAGCGGCGCGGATCGCCCTCGGGCCGCCCCCCCGGGTGCGCCGGATCGAACTGCGCCGGCCGGTCTTCGTGCGGTCCGTCCGCCGTGTAGCCCCGCTGCGAGGCGCCCTGCTGGCGAGCGATCTTCTCGACGTCGCTCGATCCCTGCGTCGTCTCGTCGTCGAGCTGCCGCGTCGGCGCCCCCGGCTCCTGCTGTTCGCTGCCGATATGCTGCTCAGCCTGCTTGCTCGGTCCTGCGTGCTGGTTCGTGGGTTTCATCATGTCACCCTGGAGCCCGATCGCTGACTGTAAAGTCCCTGGTTGCGAAGACGGGCGCCAGCCCCAAATGCCTTGTAATGCCGCGTCACGCGGTGACGCTTTCCATCGAGCGCCGCGCAGCGGTGCAGCAAACGCGGCGGTGAGGGATCGTCGATTCCGCTCACCTCGACGCGCCCATTTGAGTTTCTGCGTGGCCCCGATGCGCCGCAATGGCGTGAGCGCGGGTGGGCGAACGGAACTTGGCCGGCGACCGCCCTCTCGGCGTAGTCACGGCGCGTGCCGAGCACACCGCACGAGGTCCTGATCGTCGCATTGCGCGAGCAACCGGGGTTGCTCGGCGCGCTCGTCTCCAAGCTCACCGGCGTGAAGCTCCCGCGGAGCCTCAAGCCGGCCGACGCCACGCTCCGCTTCGTGAAGCCCGCAGAGCTGCGGCTCGATCTCGTGCTTCAGGGCGGCCGGCGCCGCTGGGTCTTGGTCGAGCTGCAGCGCGGCGTCGATCCGGCCAAGCGGAGGCGGTGGCCCCTCGCGGCCAGCTTGCTCTTCAGTCAGACCGGCGCGATGGGCGACGTGATCGTCATCACCGCGCGCCGCGCCGTCGCCCGCTGGGCCGAGCGCGTCGCGTGCGTGCGCACGCGCCTCGGGACCGAGCTCCAGCTCAGGCCGGTCGTGCTCCACCTCGGCGCCGATGAGAGCAAGGCGCTGCTCGACGAGCGCCACCCGGAGCTCGCGCTGTTCGCGGCGTGGGCCATGCAGCACCGCCATGGGCCCGGGGCGCGCGCCGTCGTCGAGCGGGCGTTCGAGCTGACCGAGCGGCTGCCGCGCGCGTTGCGACGGGCCCAGCAGCGTGCGATCCTCTCCGTGCTCAGCGAACGCATGCTGGAGCTCCTCAGGGAGGCCTCGATGAACCCCGACAAGATCCCGGAGACCCCCGCCGCCAGGAAGCTGCGCCTCTTCCTCGAAGCGCAGGGGCGGAAGAAGGGCCGGGCCGAGGGCGAGGCCAAGGGCCGGGCCGAGGGCGAGGCCAAGGGCCGCCAAGACGCGCTCCTCACGCTGCTGCGGGCGCGCGGGCTCTCGCCCTCGCAGGACGACGAAGCGCGCATCCGGGCCTGCGCCGACGCAGCGAAGCTCGACCGGTGGATCGCGCAGGCCGCCACCGCGACGACCGTGCGCGAGGCCCTCGGGACGAGGACCCAGAGCGCGAGGGCTCGCCCCCGCACGCCGGCTCGCTCCCGGCAGTCCCCCGCGTCGCGCTCCTGAATCGCGCCGGCGGCGCCTCCGCCGATCCACGCAGCTGCGCGACCGCACCCGCTTTCCCGAGCGGACGTGCCCCGCCGCCGAGCGACGCGCCCCGCCGCCGAGCGACGCGCCCCGCCGCCGAGCGACGCGCCCCGCCGCCGAGCGACGCGCCCCTAGCCCGTCCCTGGAGCGCGCGACGACGTGCTCGGCTCTCCCCGCCCGAACGCCGCGCCCGCCGCCCCGCCGCGCACCGCGCGGTAGCGCGCCAGCTCGCCGAACTGCGCGAGCCGGGCGCGCACGATGTTCCTGCTGATGCCGAGCAGCCGCGCCGTCTGGAGCTGATTGCGATCGCAATAACGGTACGCCGTCCGGATGATCGTCTCCTCGATCTGCTCGTGCAGGTTCGGCAGGTTCTGCTCGAACAGCGCGAGCAGCGCGCCCTCCAGCGACGTCGCCTGCGGCGTCGGCCGCACCTGGGACACGGCCTCCGCGCCCGCCCGATCCGACGGCGGAGGGCTCGTCCCCGCCTTCGGCTGGAGCGCCGTGAGGCGCAGATCCGCCGGCGTGACCTCATGCCCTCTGCAGACCAGGAGCGCGTGGTGCATCGCGTTCTCGAGCTCCCGGATGTTCCCGGGCCACGGGTGCTCCAGGAGCCGCGCCGTCGCCTCCGCCGAGAGCGCGGCCGGCGCCGAGCCGAGCCGCTGCGCGTACAGCTCGAGGAAAAAACGCGCCAGCGGCAGGATGTCGCCCGGCCGCTCGCGCAGCGGCGGGAGCGAGAGCGTCGCCACGTTGAGCCGGTAGAAGAGATCCTCGCGGAATTTCCGCGCGATCACCGCCTCCTCCAGGTTCACGTTCGTCGCCGCGATGAGGCGCACATCGATCGGGATCGGCTGGCGCGAGCCGAGCCTCACCACCTCGCGCTCCTGCAGCACGCGCAGCAGCTTCACCTGGAGCGGCAGCGACAGATCGCCGATCTCGTCGAGGAACAGCGTGCCGCCGTCCGCGGCCTCGAACCACCCGGCCTTCGAGGTCGTCGCCCCGGTGAAGGCGCCCTTCTCGTGGCCGAACAGCTCGCTCTCGACCAGCGACTCCGACCAGGCACCGCAGTTGACCGCCACGAAGGGCCGGCCCCGCCGGTGGCTGAGCGCGTGGATGTGACGCGCCACGAGCTCCTTGCCCGTGCCGGTCTCCCCGGTCACGAGCAACGTCGCGTCGCTGGGCGCGATCTGGCGGATCCGGTCGAGGAGCGCCTGCGACCGGGGATCCTCGAAGACCAGCGCCTTCGCGCGCAGGGAAAGAGCCAGCGAGCTCGGGTTGGGAAGCGTGAGCAACGGCATCGTCATCGGGCTTTACTCACCATGATAGCGGATGTTCCGTCCATTATAACGGACGACCATGGCGTGCGCCAGAGATCTTTCTCCGGCGCAGCCTTACCGGGGGCCCCGGACGGACCCGGGGCCGTTCGCGCTACGCCTCGAGGAGGTAGCCGCGCACCTCGTCGGTGAGCGCCTTGATGTCGTGATCCGTGCGCGACCGGGGGCGCGGCACGCCGACGGGGACGATGCGCTTGATCCGCCCGGGCCTCGGCTCGAGCACCACGACCCGATCGCCGAGGAACACGGCCTCCTCGACGTCGTGCGTGACGAGGATCATGGTGATCTTCTCCTCTTGCCAGATGCGCTGGAGCTCCTGCTGCAGCTTCGTGCGGGTCAGCGCGTCGAGCGCGCCGAACGGCTCGTCGAGGAGCAGGAGCCCCGGCCGGTTGACCAGCCCGCGCGCGATCGCCGCCCGCTGCGCCATCCCGCCGGAGAGCTGGTGCGGGTAGGCCCGCTTGAACGCCGACAGGCCCACGAGCTCGAGGTGCTCATCGACCGCGCGGGCCTTCTCGGCCCGCGTCCACGCCGAGTTCTCGAGCCCGAGCGCGACGTTCTGCTCGATGGTGAGCCAGGGGAAGAGCCGGTGCTCCTGGAAGACGATGCCCCGGTCGAGGCTCGTCCCCTGGACGCGCGCGCCGCCGACGAGGATGTCGCCCTCGTACTCGGTGTCCAGCCCGACGAGCAGCCGGAGGAGCGTGGACTTGCCGCAACCGCTCGTGCCCACCACGCTGATGAACTCGCCGGGGTGGATGGTCAACCCGATCCCCTGGAGCACCTCTAGGGACTCGTCCTTGACCACGTACTTCTTGTTCACATCGCGGATGTTGATGACTCCAGGCGAGCTCATGGATTCCTCCTCGAAGATGTTCACACGCCGCGGACGCGCCAGCGGAGCAGGCGCTCCTCCGCGGCCGTGGCCAAGAGGTTCAGGCCGAAGCCCACGAGGCCGGACACGATGAGCCCGACCAGCACGACGTCCATCGCGAAGCGCTCGCGCCCGTCGACCATCAGGCTGCCGATGCCCGGCGCGGGCTCGAGCAGGTACTCGGCGCCGAGGGTGCCGAGCCACGCATAGATGAGCGCCTGATGGACGCCCGCGAAGAGCGACGGCGCGGCGGACGGCAGGACGACCTTGCGGACGACCTGCCAGCGCGAGAAGCGGAGCACGCGCGCCACCTCGATGTGCTCGACACCGACGCTCCGCACGCCCTCGTAGGTGTTCACGACGACCGGATAGAAGGCGGAGAGCGCGATGAAGGCGACCTTCGCCTGCTCGCCCACGCCGAGCCACACCGACATGAGCGGGATCCACGCGAACAGCGCGACCTGCTTCGCGGCGTGGAAGCTCGGCGAGAACAGCCGGTCGGCGGTGCGCGAGAGCGCGAGGAGGCCGCCGACCGCCGTGCCGGCCAGCGTCCCGAGCGCGAACCCGAGGAGATCCCGGCCCACGCTGGCCCGGAGGTGGGCCCACAGCTCCCCGCTCTCGTGCTGGGCCTTCGCGGCCTCCCACACCGCGAGCGGCGGGACCAGGATGCGGGTGTTGGCGAGATCGTAGCGGCAGACCACGATCCAGGCGAACACGACGAAGATGGGCAGGATCAGGCCGCGCCGCAGCCGCGGCTGGACCAGAGCTTGCGTGATGGCGCTCATCGTTCGGACCTCGCGGGTGTCACAGGGCGGCGCGCCGCCAGCGGAGGAGGCGGGCCTCGATCTTCTCGAGCCCCTTGTCGAGGACGAGCCCGAGGACGCCCACGACGAGGATCGCCGCGAGCACCACGTCGAGCTGGAAGAGCTGGCGGCCCCAGACGATCAAGAACCCGACGCCCTCGGAGGAGGCCAGGAGCTCGACCGTCACGAGCGACAGCCACGCTTGCGTGAGGCCGTACCGGATGCCGACCGCGATCGACGGGACCGCGGAGGGGAGCACGACCTTCCGGAGCAGCTGGACGTTGCTGAACCGGAAGACCCGGGCGACCTCGATGTAGGATCGAGGGACGTTCTTGATGCCCTGGAGCGTGTTGAGCGCGACAGGGATGAGGCTCGCCTGCGCGATGAGGATCAGCTTCAGCGACTCGCCGATGCCCACCACCATCATGAACAGCGGCAGCCACGCGAGCACGGGGACCTGCGCGAGCGCCTTGAAGAGCGGGTGCACGTAGTCCTCGATCCGCCGCGAGAGCCCCATGGCGACGCCGAGCAGCAGGCCGGCCGCGCCGCCGACGGCGAAGCCGCCGAAGACGCGCCCGAGGCTGATGGCGATGTTCGTGTGCAGATCTCCCGAGCTCGCGAGCTCGGTCAGCGTCTGGAGGACGAGCCCCGGCGCCGGCAAGATCTGCGGCGGGATCAGCTCGCGCTGCGAGGCGAAGCTCCACGCGAGGAGGAGCGCCGCCGGGAAGATGAGCCCGACGGCGACGTTGCCCACCCGCCGCGACAGGAGCCGCGCGGCGCCGCCCGCGGGCAGCGCCACCTCGGGCGCCGCGAGCTTGTAGGCGGCCTGGGTCTGGCTTTCTTGGATTCCCTGCTGCGTCATCTTGGTTGCCTTTCGATCGTGGCGGTGCGCCGTGCCGCGCGCGCTCCTCTCATTGCCTTCCGGGGTGCTTGACCTTCCCGTTCGCGTCGAACTCGGGCCAGTAGCCCTCGAGGTTCAGCTCCTTGAGCGCCGCGTTCAGGAACCGCAGATCGATCCACGAATCGACGTCGAACGTATTCCTGATGAGGCCGAACCGCTTCGCGTCGGCAACGGCCGCCTTGTAGCGGGAGATCAGGTACTCATCGAACAGCGGGCTCGCGCGCACCTTGAGCGCGTCGCCCGTCTGGTCCGCCTTGAAGTTCGCGTAGGGCGTCCCCGACTTGGACCAGAGCTGGAAGATCGGCGCCGGGTTGGCCTCGTTCTGCGCGATCCAGTGGGCGGCCTGCACGACCACCTTCACGACGCGCTTGGTCACGTCCGGGTACTTGTTCGCGAACTCCTCGGTGACGATCAGGTGAGCGTGCCGCAGGTAGGCCGGCGAGTCGTTCTTCGTCGTGTAGACGATCTTCGCGATCCCCTGGTCCTGGAGCGTGAGGAGGTCGTACCCGCCGAAGGCGGCGTCGATGTCCCGCGTGGCCAGGGCCGCCTTGGCGGTCGCGGAGTCCATGTTGAGGATCCGGAGGTCGCGCTCCGACAGCCCGCTCCCCGCGAGGATCTTGTTGACGGCCAGCTGGAGGTTCGTGCCCTTGAAGAGGGCGACCTTCTTCCCCTTGAGGTCGGCGAGCGACGAGATCGACGAGTCCGAGGGGACGGCCAGGTACGTGTGCTGGCGCGTCGACACGCCCGCGAGCAGCTTCGTCTTGAGCCCCCCTGCCCTGCCGATGCTCGACGGCAGGTCTCCCTGGAGCGCGAAATCGAGGAGGTTGTTCGCGTACGCCTCGTTGACGGCGGGGCCGGCGCCCTTGAAGAAGGACCACTCGATCTTGATGTTGTCCTTCTTGAACTCCTCCTCGAGGAGCCCGCGCGCGTGCACCACGCTGAGGCTGCTGCCGCCCACGAAGGGGCGGTTGCCGATGCCCACTCCGGCGAACGCGACGCGGATGACGCGCGGCGCGTCCGCCCGGGCCGCGTGCGTCGAGAAGGTCAAGAGCGCTGCGATGAAGATCTGTAGAATGATAAGAGCTCGTCTCATGCTTTCCTCTCCGAATCCGATGCTGCGCGCCGCGGGACGCGTCAGAAGCCGCCTTGCAGCTGGGCGAGCAGCTCGTGCTGCGCCCCTTCTTTGTTCGTGCGGTCGTCCCGTCGGTTGAAGTTGAGCTGGAACTTCGTCGTCTCCGCGAAGAAGACGTTGAAGCCGAGCGTGTAGACGTCGACCCGGTTCTCGAGCACCTCGGTGCTCGGATCGAAGAGGTCGACGCGGATGAACGGCTGGTAGGTCTTCGGCCACCAGTCGTCGTATCGACCCTGGTTCCGGTAACCCCTCAGGAACTGCTCACCCCAGTTGTAGAAGAACGTCGCGACGTGCGACAAGCTCGAGAGCCTCGTCTTCTGGGGGTCCTCCAGCGTCGTCCCGAGCGTGACGTCGTCCTGGCCGTAGATGAACTCGTAGGTGACGCCGATCGGGTAGTGGTTGTAGTAGATATCGCCGCCGTACCGGCGCTTCGCGCCCTTCCCGGACAGCGTCTTCTTCTCGTCCTTGAGGAACGTGTTCTGCCAGCCGATGTACACGCTGCCGCCCAGCGTGATCTGCCGGAGGATGGAGTTGTAGTCGGACGGCACGGTGAACGCGAGGCGGCCGATGATGTCCTTCTCGCTGTTGTCGTCGGGCGTGTTCGGGCCGCTCCCGTTGACGAGGCCCACGGCGTAGGCGAGGATGGGCGCCCGGTAGTTGTAGCCGTAGTCCACCTGCGGCAGGATGTCGCCGCGGACGATGAGGCCGAGCTCGCGCCGGTTCAGCCCGAGCCGCGTCGTGAACTGCGCGTTGGTGATGACGGGCTTGAGCTCCTCGCTCGCCGGCACCTCCAGCCCGAACGGCAAGAGCTGCTGTCCGAGGGTGATTTGCAAGACCCAGTCCTCGGGGGCGAGGGTGGGGAGCACGGAGTACGACAGCTGGGCGTCCAGCAGGTTGAGGAAGCTGTTGTTGCTCGCCTGCTGGGGCGAGGCCCCGAAGCGGAGGGAGTAGGTGAGGTTGCGCCCTTCCTCGTAGTCCTTGTAGAGGATGCCGTTGAACGACAGGAGCGCGGCGCCCGTGTCGAACGTCACCTTGCGATCGTTCGAGGTCGCCGTGGTCACCGGCTGCTCCGACCACCCGATGCGCGTCTGGACGACGCCGCCGATGGTGAGGGAGCGCGTGGAGATGGCGGTGTGGAGATCGCGCTCGCGCTGCCACTGGAACTTGAAGTTCTCGAGGTCGGTGACGAGCCCTTGCAGGTCGTCCCGCGTGACGGCGTTGGGATCGGGCTCGACGAAGGCCTCCGCGGCCGCGTCCCCCGCGGGCGCCGGGACCGGGGATGGCACGCCCGGGGCTGCGCCGGGCGCCGCAGGAGCCGCAGCGGCGGCGCCCGGCGCGGCGGGCGCGGCGCCCGGTGTCGCGGCTGGAGCCGCGCCGGCAGGCGCCGGGGCCGCGCCGGCGGGCGCTGGGGCCGCGCCGGCGGGCGCTGGGGCCGCGCCCGCTGGCGCCGGGGCCGCGCCCGCTGGCGCCGGCGCGGGTCGCTCCCCCTGGGCCCTGCCGGGCGGGTTCTGGGCGCTCGCCTGGGTCGCGCAAAGGGCGATGGCCGTCGCGAGGATCGTGGAGACAGATGTTCTTGAACGGTCAAGCAGACGCATGAATGGATCCAAAGAGGTTCGTTAGATTCGCCATCACCGCCGCGCGGGGCTGCTTCCGTCAGCCCCGCGCGGCGCATCTCCGTCAGGCCGCCTTGCTCTTCGGCAGCTTCTGCTCGACCGCGGTCCCTGCGAAGAAGCCGGGGTTCTTGCCGGCGAAGAAGTTGTACGGGTGGGTGAACACGAGATCGCGGAAGTTCGCCTCCGTGAGCGCCCCGCGCTCGACGAGGCTCCAGGTGTCGGCGAGGACCTCGGTCAGATCCGGCACGTCCCAGTGCCCGCTGTCCGACGCCCAGAAGGCGTTGAGCTGCACGCCGAGCGGGTTGACCTTGGTGTTGAACGCGTACGCGATCGTCGGGTCGTCCGCCTCCGAGCCGAAGTAGAAGTTCGGCACGTACCGATCGCGGATGTCCTCGATCCGCTCGATGCCCGCCGCCCCGAAGTCGTCGAGCGCGGCCGGGTCTTGCGGCTGGCGGCGCGAGTTGTTCGACACGCCGAGCGCCCCCCCGAGGACGGCGTTGATGTCGCCGAGCCGCGCCTCGACCTCCTGCCCGCCGTACTGCTGGTACAGCGCGTACAGCAGCTTCGCGTCGATCAGGTCAGGGTTGTAGTTCTGGACGGCCCGGCCGTTGCGCTTCTCCCAGTGACCGACGAGATCGGCGAAGAGCGTCGCGCCCCACGCCGCCCCGCCCTCGAGGAAGCCGACGCGGAGATCGGGGAACCGCCGGGTCACGCCGCTGAAGAACAGCGACTTCGCGAGCGCCTCGGAGGCGGAGGCGAAGTGGCCGATGTGGTTGTACATGTAGTTCGAAAACGAGCTGCGGCTGGTCCACCCCATGCCGGCAGAGTGGGTGGTCAGCACGGTCTTGAGCTCGACCGCCTTGGCCCAGAACGGGTCGTAGTTGTATTCGCTGTCCACGCCGAACGTGTCGAGCCAGTTCGCGTGCCGCGCGACGTCCGGATGGTGGCGGGACGGGTACTTCTCGGCCACCGCCCGGATCGGCCGGCGGAGGTTGCCCGGGATGAGCGCGACCTTGAGGCCGAGCTCGCGCACCGCGAACTCGAGCTCCTCGACCCCCTCCTCCGGCGTGTGCAGCGGGATCGCGGCGACCGGCGTGAGGCGGTCGGCGTACGGCCGGTACACGTCGGCGTGATACGCGTTCACCGCGCGGATGAGCACCCGGCGCAGATCCTCCTTGCCGACGTGGGTGGCGAACGTGGAGACGTTCGGGAACAGGACCGCGTAGTCCGTGCCCGACTCGCCGAGCCGCTCGTGCAGGAGCCTGGGCAGCGACACCGTGGCGAGGTCGAGCGTGTTCTTCGTCGGCAGGGCCCACCACGGCGGGCGGACCGAGCGCTGCGCGGCGCGCTGCTCGGGCGTGAGATCGTACCACTCGTTGCTCAGGTAGCCGAAGCCCCGGTTGATCGCCTGGCGGAACTCGTCGACGTACTTCGCGCCGCCGTACTTCGCGATGTAATCCTCGAGGATCGGGGCGAACTCGATCGTGTGCAGATCGGTGTCGATGACCGGGTAGTCGAGCTTGTCTCGCACCGCCCGCGAGCGGGAGGTCTTCTTGCCGTCTTTCAGCGAGAGATGAGAGGATGAGATGCTCATGACGATGTCTCCAGGGTGCGACCGTGCCGCGCGCTCGCTTCCGGCGCGGGGCAGCCGCGATCAAGGCGCATGAGGCGGCGCGCCGAGGGGCGACCGCTCCTGTGCTGAGAACGTGAGAGGCCTTCGAGCTAGAGCGCCGCGAGCGCGGCGCTCGGACAGCGCGTGGCCGTCCATCGCTCGACGTCAGCGCCGACCCGGCGGGGCGCACCCTGCGGCGAGCGCCGGAGGGAGGAGCGCGCCTGCGCCGGCGCGCCGATGGCAGCGCTCGTCGCGACGCGGCGCCGCACGACGGTCCGCGCGCCCGGACGGGCGTTCGTCACGATCGTGCCGGCGAGGATGGATGGGATCGCATCGAGCGCGATCACGGGGTCTTTCATGGCTGTCATCACGTGAACGCTCGCCCTGACGCATTGCATTGGGCGGACCAATGCGTTTGCTGGCCCCAGCAGGGCAGGCCGGGCGGAAGCCGATCGAAGCGCTCCGCGTCGCGAGCGCGACCGCCCTCTCCTGAGCGCCGTCCCGGGGGAAAAACAGAGAGGGCCTGAAGAGCCCGACGCCTCCCGATGGCGAAGGAAGATCAGCGGGTCGCAGCGCGCGCGGCGCACCCGGTCAGAAGAGCAGATCGACGAGCGTTGCTCCGCTGTCGCTTCCGTTCTGCACGCGCCGTACCAGGCTTATGTCCGCTTCGAAAGACGCGGATCCGTTATACCGGATGCCCCCGTGCTGCTGGAGCAGCAGGGGTGTGCTGCGGGGGTGCTGCTCCAGCAGCAGTCCCCGAGCGGGTGCGTCATCGCGGGGACGGCGGCGCGGCCGGCAGGTTCGTCGCGGTCGCGAACGCGATGCCGCTCTGCAGGTCGCGGCGGGTCACGATGCAGGAGAGGTCGATGTCGAGGCCGACGATCGCCTGGGACACCTCGGGTCGGATGCCCGTCAGGACGACCTGCGCCCCGAGCAGCCGGACCGCCCGCGCGACCTGCAGGAGGGCGTTCGCCGAGGCCGTGTCGATGTGCGGCACGCCCGTGACGTCGATGATCGCCACCCGCGCCTGCCGCTCGACGACCTTGCTCAGCAGGTTCTCCATCATCTGCTGCGCCCGCACCGTGTCCAGCGCGCCGACGAGCGGCAGCACGAGGACGCCCTGGCTGATGGGCACGATGGGCGCCGACAGCTCCAGGAGCGTCTTCGCCTGCATCCGGAGCTGGTCCTCGAGCTGCTTTCGCTTGGTGATCACCTCCGTGAACAGCATGATCCCGCCGATCTCGCCGTTCGGCGCGTACCACGGGAAGATCTTCCACATCCCCCATTCGACGTGCCCGTCGCTCCGCGGGAAGGGCTCCTCATCATTCCCTTCCGAGGCCCCCGCGAGACAGCGCTGGTGGATCTCCTTCCAGTGCTCGGGGACGTCGGGGAAGATCTCATAATGGCTCCGGCCGACGAGCTCCTGGTCGCCCAAGCCGAACTCCGCCCGGTAGCGGTGACTGGCCATGACGTAGCGCATGTCACGATCGAACATGGCGAACGCTGCCGGTGTGTAGGTGACGAAGAGGCGCACATGCTCCTCGCTCCGGCGCAGCGCCTCCTGGAGGCGAGCCCGCTCCTCCTCGGCGCGCTCCAGCTCCCGGATACGCTGCCTCAGGCGCTCGTTCTCGGCAACGACATCATTGTAATCTACGTTACATGTCATCCGGATCCCCGATTCTGTCCTGGACTTATACCAACGACGGAGGACCGGTGGCGACCGAAGGGGCGCCGCATGTGTGCTGCCGACGACGGAGGGGCGCCCCATCGCCGGGACGTGCCCGGAGCGCGAGGGATCGCCACCCCGCCGTGCTCGGGCAGCCGCTCGCCTCGGTCAGACCGAGCTGCTGGCGGCAGGCGCCGCGCCGGCGCTCAGCGCGCTTCGTGTGCGGCCTTGAGGCCGGCGATGTCCAGCTTCACCATCTTGAGCATCGCCTCGGAGACGCGGCGCGCCTTCTGGGGGTCCGGGTCGGCCATGAGGTCGCCGAGGACGGTCGGCACGATCTGCCAGCACACGCCGAACTTGTCCTTGAGCCAGCCGCACTGCTCGGCGGAGCCGCCCTCGAGCAGCGCGTTCCAATAGCGATCCACCTCGGCCTGGTCGTCACAGCTCACCACGAACGAGATGGAGTGGTTGAACGGGTCGAGCGGGCCGGCGCTGATGGCCATGAAGGGCTGACCGCACAGCGTGAACTCGACGACCTTGACCGAGCCGGCGGGGCCGCCCGGCGTGTCGCTCGGCAGCGGGGTCACGCGGTCCACCCGGGAGTCGGGGAAGATCGACGCGTAGAACCGGGCCGCCTCCTCCGCCTCCTTCGCGTACCAGAGGTGCGGCGTGATCTTCTGGACCCTGGTGCCCGCCTTGCTCTCCTCGCCGCCCGAGTCGAAGAGGACCGCGAACCCGCCCCAGATCATGCGCTTGGGGTCGAACGGCGGCGCTTCCGTCGTCTGCATGCGCGGGTCGGCCATCACCTTCGCGCTCGCCTGGTCGCGCACCTCCTTCGAGGGCCACACGATCCAGGAGAACACGATGGTCTCGCCCGCCTCGGCCTTCACCGCGCCCTTGAAGTCGGTGATCTTGCCATCGGGGACGTCGTCGCCCCAGCACTCGACGATGCGCGTCGCACCATACTCCCGGAAGACCTGCGCGGCTTGCGCGCAGAGCTCGCGATAAGCCTCCTTTTTGCCCGTGGGTACCGGAGTCACGAAGCCGTCGATGTAGCTCATGGCGCGAGTATGCAGATCTGCCGTTTATGCCGTCAAGCACGGCGGATCCAGACGAACGGCGGGCTCGACCATGGACGAGAGTCGATCGCTCCGGGATCGGCCGAGCGGATCGCGGCCAACCGACCCACGGCAGCGAGCAACGGCCCGGAGAGGGAGAAATCGAGACGCGCATTCGGAATGCATCCTGCGCGCCCCTCGGAGAGGGGCGACTCGCGATCTCCTCTTCGAGCCTTCCTGTCCTGCCGCACGGCTGCCGAGCCGTGTCGAGCTGGCGCCGACGCGCCGCCGCTCCAGCTCGGCGCAGCGTCGAGGCGACCGCGACCGCCGTCGGGCGGCCGCGCCCGTCCCTTCAGCGGGACGTCACGGCCGGCCGCGCGAGACGTCTTGCGCTTCCCGGCGCATCTCGCGCAGGAGGGCGGCGGCGACCGTGCCCGGGTGGGTGCGCTCCGGCGCGGCGCCGAACGCGGCGAGGACCTCCGCGAGCGGGCGGGGCTCCTCGCCCGCGGGCGGCGGCCCGCCGAAGCGCGCCGCTGCGACGAAGAACCCCGCCGCGTAATAGGCGAGGGCGATCGCGCGCGCCACGCGCGCCCGCGCGCGGTCGTCGTCGCTCGCGGGCCTCCCGAGGTACGCCTCGAGCAGGGCCTCGCGCTGCTCGGGCCGCGGATAGGCGAACACGCCGAGCTGCGCGAGGTCGACGAACGGATCGCCGGCGCCCGCGGTGGTCCAGTCGACGAGGTACACGCGGTCGGCCGCGACGAGCACGTTGTTCGGGTTGACGTCGCGGTGACACGGGGCCGCGTGCGCGTGGGGCCCGCTCACCCGCTCGAGCGCGTCGGCGGTGCGGACGAGCTCCGCCGGGAGGCCCACGCCCGCGAGCGCGGCGCACTGCGCGTCGAGGGAGCGCAGGAAGTCCATGCGCGACGGGCCGCGCGGAAACGGCGGACCGTCGTGGAGCCGCCGCAACGCCGCCGCGACCCGCCCGAGCAGCGCCGGGTCGCGCGTCGGGCGGAGCGGCGTCCCCGCGATGCGGTCCATGATCGTGACGCCCGCCCGCGCGTCCGCGTGGCGCAGGCGCGGGGCGACGCCGCGCTCGGAGGCGGCGCGCATGCACGCGGTCTCGCGCGCGAAGCGCCCCGGATCGCTCGGATCGGGCGCGAAGCGCTTCGCGACGTACGGCGCGCCGTCGACCGCGAACGCGAGCAGCGTGGCGCCGGAGAACCCGCCGGACAGCGGCGTCACGTCGGTCACCGGGCGCCCGGGGAACGCGGCCTCGAGCGCGGCGGCGAGGTCGGGGTGCAGCTCCGGGGCGCTCATGCCGTCCCCCGCGTCGCGGCGAGCCGCTTCGCGTAGAGGCGGCTCCGCGCCGCGAGGTCGGCGGGCCGCGCCCAGTCCCATCCGATCGCCCGCCAGTCCGGGTCGTCGGGATCGAGCCCGAGCGACGCGACGAACGCGCGATCGGCGACGAAGAAGTGGCGCTTGTACGTGAGGAGATAGCTGCGCGGCGCCTGCGGCAGCGCCTCGAGGTGAGCGCGCGCCTCGTCGTAGGTCGTGAACCAGTGGTGCAGCACGCCGGCATCCCGGCCGTAGAGCAAGGCCCCGAGCTCGGGCGCGCCGGGCTCCCCCGCGAGGGCGAGGCGCGCGCGCTCCCAGCTCGAGAAGCCGCACTCGCGCGCGACCACGGCGAGGCAATGCTTGCGGCGGATGCCGGGGACGGCCGCGGCGAGCGCGGCCTCGTCGGCGCGCACGAGCTCGGGCAGCGCGCGCAGGCGCGAGAGCGCCTGGGCGTCGTTCGACGCGAGCCGCTTGTGCAGCAGCTCGGCGCGGATCTTCAGCTCGCGAACGGGATCGATCATGGACGTCTCCTCTCGAATCGGCCGCTGCCCGCTCCCTCGGCCCGAGGATCTCGACGTGCTCATGACGGTGCGAGGTGACCCGCGATCGTCGCGTTGCAGGGTGAAAGGCTTCTTTCCGGCGGGGAGGGCGCCCCTGCGCACCCAGAGCGACGTCCATAGCGCTTCACGCCCGGGCGCGCCAGGTGGAAGATAGTCGCATGATGCCGCCGCTGCTCATGGTTCCTGGTTATTCCGGCTCGGGGCCTCGCCACTGGCAGACGCTCTGGGAGCAGAAGCTCCCTTTCGCGCGTCGCGTGGAGATGCCCGACTGGGCTCATCCGGACCGGGGCGCGTGGGTGGAGGCGCTCGACCGGGCGGTCGCAGACAGCGCCGCCCCTCCGGTGCTGATCGCGCACAGCTGCGGTGTGAGCACGGTGGTCCACTGGGGGGCGTCGGGCGCGCGGCCCGTGCGCGCCGCGCTGCTCGTCGCGCCGGCCGACACCGAGTCTCCGAGCCATCCGCGCGACGCGTCGACGTTCCACCCCTTGCCCAGGGTCAGGCTCCCGTTCCCCTCGGCGGTCGTCGCGAGCGCGAACGATCCCTACTGCACCCCGGAACGAGCCGAGGCCTTCGCGCGCGCCTGGGGGAGCCAGCTCATCCACGCTGGACCGTGCGGGCACATCAACACCGACGCCGGCTTCGGGCCATGGCCCGACGGCGAGCGGATCCTCGCCGCGCTGATCGGCGAGCCCGTCTCACGGGTGTTTCGCGCCTGACGCGGCGATTGCTGACGACCCGCCGGATCCGCGCATTGTCGCGCCTATGCGCGGCTCGCCTCGAGCTCGCGCGGCCGCTCGTGGCCCCATTGTCGACGGATCGAGGGGGCGCCTGGCGACACCATCACATCACCGCGCCTCCCCTCCCGTCCCCTCCTCATCCGGCGCCCCGCCGTCCCTCCGGCGCTCCACGCAGCGGCCCATCGCCTTTTGGATCATCGGCAGCGGCAGCGCGAGATCCATCGAGAAGCGCCCTTTGCGCGGGCTCACCCGCGCGAGGTCGAGCAGCTCGACGAGCTGCTCCTCCCCGTCCGACTGCGCCTTCAGCCGGGCCAGCGAGAGCGCGGTCCCGAGCGTCTTGCCGAGATCGTCCACGTCGGCCGCCACGGGCCCCGTCACGTCGGCCACGATCGCGACGTCCTCCGACGCGTCGACGTGCAGCTCCACCTGGCCCACCGCGCCGCGCAGCCGCTCGGCGATGTCCGGCTCGCTCCCCTCGAGGAGCTCCGCCACGTCGTCGGCCGAGAGCACCCCGTAGGCATCTCCATAGCTCGCCCACTCGGGGATCACCGGCGGCGCGGGCGCCACCTTGTCCTCCAGCCTGTCGATCGCGGCCTCGATCGCCGCCGCGTCCCTGCCGAGGAGCAGGAGGCCGTCGCCCCAGCGGCCGAACACCGGCACGCGCCCATCCTCCTCGAACAGCGTCCCCCGCGCGCCGTACGCGCGGCGGCTCCCCCGCAGGGAATCGAAGCGCGCCGACGGGAACTGGCCCGACACCACCACGAGCGCCCCCGACGTCGCCGCGATCCGGTCGATGTCCTCGAGCACGTCGATCCCGAACTCGTCCTCGATCTCCTCGAAGCTATCCATCTCGACGTTCGCGAGCATGCAGTCGAGCCAGAGCTTGCCGGCCGGCGACTCCTTGATGGCGCTCGCCTCGAAGACGACGGCCGACGTGGCCCTGTCCGTGGGCAGCGCCGTCAGCAGCGGGTCGCGCGAGGGCCTCGGCGCCGCGCTCGGGTCGAGCGCCGGCGGCGGCAGCGTGCGGCGGCGCAGGCTGCGCTCGAGCTCGGGCTCCCGCGGGCCGCGCGGGAACTCCACGCGCGCCTTCTTCTTCGGGGACGTCGCCTTGACGTCGCCGCGCGACATGAGCCACGCCGCGAGGCCGAGGAGGAGGACCGCAGCGAGGAGCCAGGCTCGGTGGCGCATGGAGCTCAAAAGTCCTTCTGTTCGAATCCCCAGATGCCGAAGGCGACCGCGGCGAGGCCGAAGACGGCGATCCCCGCGAGCTGGCTCGCGAGATCGAGCGCCTCGACGTGCGCCGAGGCGGCGAGCTCGGCGGAGGTGTCGGCCAGCGTGGAGACGCGCGGCAGGAGCGCGGTCACGGCGCGGAAGAGCGCGCGGGGGGCGCCGGACTCGAAGAAGCTCGAGAGGCGCTCGCGGTAGCCGGCGACGATGCCCGCGACGAAGAGGGCGCCGCCCGTGGCGGCGGAGAGCGCGGCGCTGCGCGCGAACACGGCGACGGCGAGCATGGCGCCGTAGAGGGCGGCGAAGGTGACGCTCGCGAGGAAGGCGGCGAGGACGGGGCGCAGCGTCCAGACGCCGGTCTTCACGGCGAGCAGGAGCGTGAAGCCGCCCGCGCCGTAGAGCGCGCCGGCCAGGGCGAGGGCGAGCACGCCGAGGAAGGTGCCGGCGAGCAGCTCCCAGCGCTGGACGGGGAGCGCGAGGAGGTGCTCGATGCGGCCGGGCGCGAGCAGGCTCGGGGCGAAGTCGGCGCACGCGAGGACGCCGAAGCCGAGGCCGCCGTAGAAGATGACGTACGCCGCCGCCCGGAAGATGGGCCGGAGGGCGACGTCGACGGACCGGATGTCGGTGGGGACGACCTGGCCGAAGAGGCGCGTGGCGGCGAGGGCGCCGTCGACGACGTCCATGCGCAGGGTGAGGCCGGCGACGCCGAGCAGGAGCGTGATGCCGGCGCCGAGGGCGAGGAACCACCGGCGCGAGGCGGCCTCGCGGACGAGGTCGAGCGCGACGGCGAGGACGGTCTTCACGACGGTCCTCCGGAGCTCGGCCTGCCCTGCGCCCCGAGGGCCTCGGCGAGGACGTCCTCGAGATCGCGCATGTCGCGGGCGAGCTCGATCAGCAGGGCGCCCCGGGCGCGGGCGCCGTCGAGCAGGGCGTTGAGGTCCTCGGGGCCCCCGGCGTCGCAGATGAAGGCGCCCTCGGCGTCGCGGGCGACGAAGCCGAGCGGGGCGAGCGCGGCCGGGTCGCAGCCGGGCGCGAAGCGGACGCGGAAGCGCGTGGCGCTGCCGCAGAGGGCCTCGAGGGCGCCTTCGCGGACGAGGCGGCCGCCGGCGAGGATGCCGATGCGGTCGCAGACGCGCTCGGTCTCGGAGAGCAGGTGCGAGTTGAGGAAGAGGGTGGCGCCGCGGGCGCGCTCCTCGGTCAGGATGCGGCGGATCTCGGCGCGGCCGAGGGGGTCGATGCCGTCGGTGGGCTCGTCGAGGACGAGCAGGTCGGGCGCGCCGAGCAGGGCCGCGGCGAGGCCGAGGCGCTGCTTCATCCCCTTGGAGAAGCCGCCGATGCGGCGCTCTGCGCTGTCGCGGAGGCCGACGCGGGCGAGGTCGCGGAGGAGCGCGGCCTCGGTCATCGAGAGGCGCTTGAGCCGGGCGACGCTGGCGAGGAAGGCGACGGGCGTGAAGGCGTGCGGGAGGTGGAGGCGCTCGGGGAGGTAGCCGATGCGGGCGCGGACGGCGCGGTCCTCGGGGGCGCCGCCGAGGACGCGGACGACGCCGGAGGTGGGGCGGACGACGCCGAGGAGGGTCTTGATGAACGTGGTCTTGCCGGCGCCGTTCGGGCCGAGGAGGCCGAACGCGGCGCCGCGGGGGATGGCGAGATCGAGGCCGGCCAGGGCCTGGTGGCCCTCCCGCCGGAAGAGGCCCGCGTAGGTCTTGCGGAGCGCGGCGGCTTCGATGGCGAGCACGGCGGGAGCATAGCCGACGCGGGCGAGAGCAGCAGGGGTCGGGCGCTCGCCGGCGCCGCCCGGGCCGCCGAGAGCGTGGCCGCGCGGACGCGCGCGGGCGCATCATGCCCGCCGGACGCGCCGCACGGCCTGCGGGGGTCGCTCGCCGCGATCGAGGAAGTCCATCCGCGGGTCATGGCCGCACGGCGCCTCCCTCGTACCGGCGACCGTGGCGCGTGGAGCTGGTGCCCTCGATACGACCCCGGAAGTCGATGCCTTGGACAGCGCTGCGACGGGAGAGGGCCTCGACTGCGAGCGCGACCCGATGTCGCGCCGCACAGCCATCGAGAAGAAATGGTCCGTTTCATGGCATGGACGCGCATCGTGTGATCGCGGCTGGTGACGCCTCGGCCGAGAGAGCCGAGGGCAGCAGCGATTGCACCCTACTGGCAATCTTCCAACCAGCGTCCTCGATTCTCGCTTGTGTGGGACATGATCGACCCGGATAGACACGATTGTCGGACGCGGCCGCCCGGGATCGTGTAGGATGCGAATGTGGCGAATCTCGACGAGATCTCGGACCGGACTTACGTGGCTGCGGGCGCGGACTTCGCCTTCGTGATCACCCGGCGGGGGAGGCTCGTCACCCGGCGAGCGCCGCGCGACATGTCCGAGGAGGGCCGCAGGCGGATCGTGGAGGCGGCGCTGAGCCTCGGGAGCCAGAGCCGGCTCGGTCATGTGGAGCTGCCGCGCGAGGACCTGGTCCCGTACGGGGGCGCGGCGCCCATCGACGTGTATTTCGGCGTGGCCGACGAGGAGATCCTCTGCGTGGTCATGCCCACGTGGGCGGACCGTCAGGGCGTGTGGCCCGCGCTCGAGCACGGCCTGCGCGCCATCGACGAGGCGGCCGCGGCGGCGTCGCGGCCGGTCCACAAGGGGCACCGGCGCACCCGGTCGCGCCCGCGCGGGGAGGCGGCGCCTGCCTCCGCGCGCCGCCCGGTCGTCGAGGTCCGCGAGCCGCCGCCGTCCACCCGCGCGGTCGCGGCCGTCTGCGAGCCGCCGCCGCCCGCGAGGCGCGCCTCCCCGCCGTCGCCGCCGGCCAGGCGCAGCGCCGTCGCGGGCCTGGTCCTCCTGGCCAACGGCGGGCCGCCCCGCTCGCTCGCGCGCCCGGTGATGCTCCGCGACGCGCCCCCGCCGCCCGACGCTGCGGGCGCGGCGTCGTCGCCAGAGCTCCGCATCGGCGAGGCGGCGCTCGGCCGCGAGGGCCACGCCGCCGTCGCGCGGGCGCTCGGCGGGGCGCTGTCGTCGGCGCCCGAGATCCGGGTGGGCATGGCGTCGGTGGGCCACGAGACCCTGGCGGCGATCGAGGCCGAGCTCCAGCAGCCGCCGCGCCCCGGCTCGATGCCCGAGGCGTTGCGCGTCGAGCTGGTGAGCATCAGCCGCGAGAGCCTGCTGGAGATCGCGGCCGAGGAGGCGCGCCAGGCGACCGCGGGCCCGCGGCCGTCCGCGCCGCTGGTGCGCCCCGAGCGCCTCACCTTCCCCTGGGTGGAGCCGCCCGATGACGCCGACGTCGAGCCGGAGGCCGAGATCGCCGGCGCGGCGCACGCGAGGCGCGCTCGCTCGGGCTGAGCCTCGTTCTATCGATTCGTGGGAATCGTGGGAAGAGGACCGCAAGGGCGCAAGCGGCGCAGGGGGAGGAGAAGAAGATGATTCGCTCTCTGTCCCCCTTGCGCCTCTTGCGCCGTTGCGGTTTCTCCTCTTGACCATGACGCACCTCGTGCTCGCGCCGGAGCAGCAGACCGCCCCGGGTTGCTGCTGAGGCAGCAGCGCACCAGCAGCGCTCCGGGCTCCTCTCAGTGCGGCACCGCCCGCCAGCGGGCGCGCGCGGGCCGGCGGCCACCGCCGCGCGGCGAGCGGACCTACGGCACGGCGGTTGCCCGCGGTCGCCGGTCGCCGCCCGCCGCTCGCCGCCTCAGGCATCGCCGGCCGCGGCCCCCTCCCCGCGCGACGCCCGCGCGCCCCCGAGCCTGACAAGGAGCCTCCCGTGACCGTGCCCCACCGACCCGGCAAACTGCACCTCAACGCGTTCCTGATGACGATAGGACACCACGAGTCGGCGTGGCGGTTCCCGGAGAGCAACCTGACCGGCACGTGGGACGTGGCGCATTACAAGCACCTCGCCCGCGTGGCCGAGCGCGGGACGTTCGACTCGATCTTCTTCGGCGACGGCCCGGCGCTGCAGGGGGACATCCGGTACCGGCCCGTGGGCCGGCTCGACCCGACGGCGCTGCTGCCGGCGCTCGCCGCGGTGACCGAGCGGATCGGGCTCGTGGCGACGGCCTCGACAACGTACAACGAGCCCTACAACCTGGCCCGCCGCTTCGCCACGATAGACCACATCAGCGGGGGCCGGGCCGGGTGGAACATCGTCACCACGGCGGGCAGCGACGCGGCCCAGAACTTCGGCCTGGACGAGGTGCCGGAGCACCGGAATCGGTACGAGCGCGCGGCCGAGTTCGTCGACGTCTGCCTCAAGCTGTGGGACAGCTGGGAAGACGACTTCCTGATCGGCGACAAGGCGACAGGGCGCTTCGCGGACGGCGACAAGATCCACCGCATCGACCACGAGGGCCGGTTCTTCCGCGTGCGCGGCCCGCTCAACGTGCCGCGCACGCCGCAGGGCCACCCGCTCCTCGTACAGGCGGGCTCCTCGGAGGACGGCAGGGAGTTCGCCGCGCAGTACGCCGAGGCGGTGTTCACGGCGCAGCAGACCCTGGCCGAGGGGCAGGCGTTCTACGCGGACCTCAAGCGGCGGGTCGCCGCGTTCGGCCGGAACCCGGCCCTCGTGAAGATCCTCCCGGGGATCGTGCCGATCCTCGGCGGCACCGAGGAGGAGGCCCGGCGGCGCGAGGACGGGCTCGCGGAGCTCCAGGTGCCCGCCTACGGCCTGAAGCAGCTGTCCGGCCTGATCGGCGTCGAGCTGACCGAGGCGGACCTGGACAGGCCGCTGCCCCCCGTGGGCGACGTGAAGGCGGTGCGGGGGATGCAGAGCCGCTTCGCGCTCGTCACCGACCTCGCGCGGCGGGAGAACCTCACCGTGCGGCAGCTGCTCTCGCGCCTCGGGGGCGGCCGCGGACATCGCACGTTCACCGGCACGCCGGAGCAGGTCGCGGACACGATCGAGGAGTGGTTCACGCACGGAGCAGCGGACGGCTTCAACGTGATGCCGCCGCTGCTCCCCGCCGGCCTGGAGGCGTTCGTCGAGCACGTGGTGCCCCTCCTGCGGCGGCGCGGCCTGTTCCGCACCGAGTACGAGGGCACGACGCTGCGGGACCACTACGGGCTCCCTCGGCCGGAGAACCGGTTCGCGGCGCGCCGGGCGGCCGGCGGCCAGGCCGCCGCCGCCGCGGCGCGCTGAGCGCGCGCCCGGCGATCCTGTCGCGCGAACGAGGCCAGGATCTCATCCACCGGCGGCCACGTCTGTCGTCGGCGCCGTGTGGAGACGCGGCGTCTCATGTCCTGCCGTACCTGTCGCGATGGCGGCCCCCGGACGCGGGGCGGAGGCGTCGGCGCTCCTCCTGTTCCGGAGCCTCTTGACGACGAACGCGGTCACCGCGCCGGCCGATGCCGCCTTGGCGAGGACCACTCCGAGGGACGCGAGGCACGCAGGGCACATGGGGCTCTTCTCCTCCTGTCGGCGGTGCGCGCGGCGCTCCGCCGCCGACGCAGAGAGATGACACACCCCCCGCGGCGGCGAGAGCAACATCGATGTCGCGATTGAGGGGGAGAGAACCACGGCCTGACACGAATCGATGAACCATCAGCGTCTCCGCCGTTCTGCGGGGTCACTCTCCTCTTCGCCGGCGCCCCGGCGTCGTTGACGAAGGTGTGGTGCGCCCAGGGGACCGGCGCCCGGACGCTGGCCCGGACGCACGGCGGGGCGCCGCGCGCCGCGCGCCGCGCGCCGCGCCACCCGCGCCGCTCCCCGGAGCCGCGGGAGACGCTCGGCGAGGGGGGCGACGAGCCTCCGAAGAGGGCTGGAGTCGACCAAGGACCGAGGAGGACGGCGCTCGGGGCGCGCCGGACCGAGGCGGAGAGTGCGCCCGCTGACACTCGCGCCGGCGACGCGCCCTATCCGGAGGCCCTCTGGACAGAGCACCGTGCGGGTCCGTGCGTGCGTGCACGTGCGCTCCGTGCGCTCGCACCCCCCGGATTCCCCAGCAAACCCCGATATTTTCGACGACAGTTCGGTGGCCCACGCCGTGCTTGGGGCGAAGCAGACGACGCAGCGTGGCGCGCCCGTGGCGCCGCGCCCCCTGCTGGCCGAGGCGTGCCGCCCGGCGCGGTCCCCGCAGGACCGAAGCCGCGCTCGCCCCGCGCTGCCAAGGAGAGCACCGCGATGCCCACCGACGACGATCGCATGATTCCGAGCAGCATGTCCCCCCTGACCCTCCGGCAATACGAACAGGTGTCCCGCTCGCTGATCGACAGCTCCCCCCCGCAGCCGGGAGAGGTCGACGTCGCGCCCCGCGGCGCCGGCAAATACGGCGCCTGGATCCGGCAGCTCGTCACGGGCGCCGCGGGCTGGCTGAGCACGAGCCGCGCCGCCTTCTGCATCCCGCTCGTCACCTTCCTCGTGCTGCTCACCGTCCTTGTCTTCCGGCCAGGGCAGCTCGACGCGACGGTCGCGGTCGACCTCCGCCTCCCTTCGGAAGAAGCCATTCCGAAGGAGCAGCTCGCGCACGGCGTGGAGGAGATCGACCCCGAGGACATCGTGTGGCGCTTCCGTTATGGCGCCACGGGCACCGAGTTCGGCGGCGGCGTCCCCTACTGGATCTTCCGCGTCATGCCGAAGATCTTCGACGACGAGTTCAAGGGGCGCGGCTACGATCGCTTCGGCTTCGGCGCCGACGACGGCGCCTATTACGCGTCGCGACCGGTGGGCCGCGGGCTCTTCCTCGCCGACTCTACGCTGAACATCCCGCTCTTGCGCACCCGCTTCGCGCTGAAGCGCGTCGCCATCAACTGCTCCGGCTGTCACCGCGGCGAGTACCTGAACGAGCGGGGCGAGCCGGTCTACGTCGACGGGATGCCGAACCACACCGCCGACCTTCAGGGGTTCAAGCGCTTCTTCGCGCGCGCCTTCCAGGACGAGCGCATGACCGGCGATCGGCTCATCCTGGAGATCAACGCCGCGCTCGCCGAGGAAGGGGCCGCCCCGCTCACCGCCCGCGAGCAGGCGCTCTACCGGATCCTCCTCGTCGAGCTGAAGAAGCGGGGGAGCTCCGGGGCGTTCGACTGGATGGACCTCCGCGCCGACAACGGCCCGGGGCGCATCGACCCCTTCAACGCGGTCAAGTTCGAGGTCCTCAAGGCGCCCGACGACGGCACCGCGGCCCAGATCGACTTCCCCTCGCTGTGGAACCAGCGCGCCGAGATCCGCGAGTGGCACCACGTCGACGGCAACTCGATGAGCTCCAAGGCGCGCAATCGCGGTTCGGCCATCGGCGTCGGCGCCGTCCCGATGTCGCTCAACAAGGCCACCATCGACGCGATCGGGCGCTGGCTCGACCGCGACCTCCCGGCGCCGAAATACCCCTTCACGGCGCCCGCGACCGAGCGGGTGGAGCGCGGCCTCGCGGTCTTCACCGAGCATTGCGCCTCGTGCCACGGGCTCTACGACCCGGAGAGGCGCACGATCGAAGAGGTCGAGGGCAGCCTCTACATGGAGCGCCTCGACACGGGGACCGACGCGGAGCGCTCCAAGGCGTTCATGAAGCCGGCCGCGGACGCGCTCAACGCGTACGGCGAGCGGCGCCTGCTCTGGGAGAAGGACGCGTTCCGCCCGGTCAGGGAGGCGGGCGAGTACCTCGCCGGCCCGCTCGACGGGATCTGGGCGCGCGCCCCCTACCTCCACAACGGCTCCGTGCCCACGCTGGCCGACCTGCTCAAGCCGCCGGCGCCCCGCGGCAAGCTCGCTCCGGAGAAGGCGCGGGAGTTCCGGCCGAAGCAGTTCTACCGCGGCGACCGGCGCTTCGACGAGCGGAACGTCGGGTGGGTGTCGACCGAGCCGATGGAGGGCGAGCGCGCGCTCTTCCTCTACCGCACCGTCGACGACAACGGCAAGCCGATCCCGGGCAACGGCAACGAGGGGCACACGTACGGCACAGGCCTCCCGCCGGAGGACCGCGAGGCCCTCATCGACTATCTCAAGACCCTTTGATCCAACCGGACAAGAAGGAGCAGAGTCATGATCCCCCTCTTGGAAACCGCGCTGGCCTTCGCCATGATCATGCTCACTGCGAGCCTGTTCGTGAGCGCGGTCGTGCAGGTGATCGTCAACGTCGGGCGCTACCGTTCCTGCGTCCTCATCCACATGCTGCGGTCGCTCATGCACGGCTTCCGCGCGTTCCACAAGGACCCCGACGTCGTCGATCCGGCGACGGGGCTCCCGGCGCGAGGCGCGCTCGCCAGGAACGAGGCCTGCGAGATGCGCTTCGTGCACGAGGTGCTCTCCGATCCGGTCCTGCACGCGCGCAGCGCGAAGCTCGCGTACGGCTCGGACCCCGAGCGGCTCGCGGGCCTCGTCGAGTACATCGACGTCGAGGACCTGATCAGCATCGCCACCGGCGCCTCGGCGCCGGCCGAAGGGGACGGGCGCGAGCTCCTCTTGCCCAGCCGCTGGGTGAGCTGCGGCCAGGGCGGCTCCAGCGCGCCGAAGCGCTACGCGACGCTGGAGCAGTTCTCCACGTACGTGCGCCGCTGGTTCCCCACCCTCGAGGGCACGGCGTCGCAGACGTTCAAGCTGCGCGTGCGGCGGCTGACGCTCCTCGTCTCGATGATGGTGGTCATCCTCTTCAACTTCGACGGCTTCCAGGTGCTCGCGCGGCTCCACCAGAGCGGCGCCGCGCGCGCGCAGGTCGCCGCCCACGCGGACACCGTGACGATCACCGCGGCGCGCCTGGGCGAGCGCCCGGCCGGCGCGCCGGCCGAGCTCCCCGACCCCACGCTCGAGGAGCTCGGGATCGAGATGCAGAAGACGGCGACCCTCCTCGACGAGGCGAACCTCGGCGTCGGCTGGCAGCAGAGCTGGATCGTCCAGCGGTTCCGCGCGTACCGCCACGACGTCCTCGCGCCCCCGCCGACCTCGCTGGAGCTCCTCCAGGACTCGCTGTTCTGGCTGGCCGGGCTCGCCTTCTCGTGCGGGTTGCTCTCGCTGGGAGCGCCCTTCTGGGTCACCACGTTCGCTCGGCTCATCCAGATGCGCAACGAGGTGCAGCACCGGAAGCGCCAGGAGATCGCGTCCGGCGTGAAGGTCGCGACCGCCGCCCTGCCGCTCCACGCGCGCGAGCGCGCCGTCGCCAAGCTTTCCTGAGGCCCCCAACGACATCGAGGATCTTGGTCATGAACACGACGCTCAAGCTCCACGAGGAGTACCCGCCGCCCGGCGAGGAAGACAGCATCCGCCAGATCACCGAGATCATGAGGCGCAATTACGAGCAAGCGTACCCCAAGGGCGCCTCGCCCGCGCTCCGCGGGGTGCACCCGAAATCGCACGGCTGCGTGAGGGCCCACTTCATCGTCGACGAGGGCTTGCCCCGCGAGCTCCGGCACGGCGTCTTCCGGGAGCCGCGCGTCTACCCGGCGTGGGTCCGGTTCTCGTCGACGTCCTCGCGCGTCCAGTCGGACATGAAGCGCGACTCCCGCTGCATGGCGATCAAGCTGCTCGGCGTCGAGGGGGAGAAGATCCTCGACGGCGAGAAGGACGCGACGACGCAGGATTTCCTGATGGGGAACACGGACGTGTTCTTCTCGCGGAGCGTCGCGGACTACCTCGAGCTCATGTCCGCCATGAGCGCGGGCAAGCCCCTCTCGTATTTCTGCTCGCTCCGCCCGCCCCGCCTCCGGCTGCGCGAGCTCATGAACTATCTCTCCGTCGTGCTCAAGCCGGTGAAGAACCCCCTGCACGCCCGGTACTTCAGCCAGACGCCGTTCCGGCTCGGCGAGCGGGCGATGAAGTTCTGCGTGGTCCCCCGGCCCTGCGGCGCGCCCGGCGTCGAGGTCGAGCCGGGCGACGACGCGCTCAAGCAGGCGGTGGCGCGGCAGCTCGATCAGGGAGACTGGATGTTCGACTTCCTCGTGCAGCTCCAGGCCCACCCGACGAAGACGCCGATCGAGGATCCGACGATCCGCTGGAGCGAGGCGCTGTCGCCGTTCACCAAGGTCGCGACGATGATCATCCCGGCGCAGCGCCTCGACCTCCCGGGACACGCGGAGTTCGAGGAGAACCTCTCGTTCACGCCCTGGCACGCGCTGCCGGCGCACCGGCCGCTCGGCGGGCTGAACCGCGCCCGGCGCGCGGTCTACGAGGCGATCTCGCGGCTCCGCCACGAGAGGAACGGGGCCCGCCGCGAGGAGCCGGCGGCGCCGCGCGCCGGGCGCGCGCGCGCGCCGTCGAGCGCAGAGCCGGCGCGGCTCGGATTCGGGTGAGGTCATCGCCATGCTGTCCAGGAACGACATCACCCATGCTCATGCCGACGTGAACGGCGTCCGCCTCCATTACGCGTCCAGGGGCGCGGGCAAGCTCATCCTGTTCATCCACGGCTTCCCCGAGCTCTGGTACGCCTGGAAACGGCAGCTCTTCGATTTCGGCCGCCACCACCGCGCGGTGGCCCTGGACCAGCGCGGCTACAACCTGTCGTCGAAGCCGTCGGCCGTGGACGCCTACGGCATCGACCTCCTCGCCGCGGACATCGCGGCGCTGATCGAGCACCTCGGCGAGGAGAAGGCCGTGCTGGTCGGCCACGACGTGGGCGCGGTCGTGGCCTGGGCCGTGGCGCTCCGCCACCCGGAGCGCGTCGAGAAGCTCGTCTCCATCAACATGTCTCACCCGGCGTGCTTCGACCGGGCGCTGCGTGAGGACCCAGCGCAGCAGGCCGCGAGCCAGTACATGCACCTCTTCCGGAGCCGGTCCGCGGAGGAGCACCTCTCCCAACACGACTACGGCTTTCTGAGGGAGATCTTCCTCGATCCAGGGCTGTCGCAGGGATATTTCAGCGAAGCGGACGTCCGTGTCTACCTGGAGGCGTTCGCGCAGCCGGGCGCGATGACGGGCGGGCTCAACCTCTACCGCGCGGCGCAGATCGGGCCTCCAGGGCCGGGCAAGCCCGTCGGGGGGAGCAACCTCACCCGAGGGCTCCGCTCGCTCACCGTCTCCGTGCCTGTCCTCGTGATCTGGGGCGAGCGCGATCCGTACCTCTTGCCGGCGAGCAACCTCGCCGGGATCGAGCTCTACGTCCCCGATCTGAGGGTGATGCGCGTGCCCGAGGCGACCCACTGGATCGTCCACGAGGAGCCCGAGATCGTCAACGCGGCGATCCGCGGCTTCCTCGCGCGCGAGCGACCTGGCGGCCATCAACGGGCGAAGCCCGCCTGATTCATCGCCTCCTCGGGCCGCGTCCGTCAGCCGTCAGGAGAGCACGTCGGCGGCCGTGGAAACGGGAGCTCTACTGCCCGCCTCCCGTCGAATCTCTCCAGGGCAGATCCGGCCCCCCGCGCACCGCCAGCCACGGCCTCCACGGCCGCGGCTGCCCGCGCAGTACGGCTCGGCCTGGCGCGGTCGCGGAACGTTACGGAACGTTACCGATGTCCGCGTCGGCCTCCCGTGATAAAATCACGCTCCGGAATCTCCTCCGTGACGTCCACGACGACCCTGACCGATCGAAGCCTCCTGTGGGGCCGGAACGACCTGGAGCCGGCCCCGGAGTTCTTCCACCTGGTCATCGCCTGGTCGCGCGAGGAGCCGCACCGCGTCGGAGAGGCGGCGCTCGTCGACGCGCGCTGCGTGCTCGGCCGCGGCGGGCCGCAGTCCCAGGACAGCGCGCCGCGCCTCGCCTTCCACCGTCAGCGGCCGGTGGGCTGGGCCATGATGCCTCCGCTCGAGGGGCCGCGGATCTCGCGCCTCCAGCTCGAGCTCACGCCCACCGAGGACGGGCTGCTCGCCGTGCGCTCGATCGGGCGCTGCCCCCTGCTCATCAACGGCGCGCCCGCGACGCAGGGGCTCGTGAAGGCCGGCGACACGCTCACCCTGCACAACGCCCTCGTGCTGTTCGTGGTGCGGCGGCGGTGGAGCCTCGAGGTGATCCAGGCGCTCAAGGAGACGCCGCGGTTCTCGTTCGGCGACGCCGACCCCCACGGGATCGTCGGGGAGAGCCCGGCGGTGTGGGCGCTGCGCGGCGCCCTCGCGTTCGCGGCGCAGTCCGGCAACCACGTGCTCGTGCGCGGCGAGAGCGGCGCCGGAAAAGAGCTCGCCGCGCGCGCCATCCACGCGCTCTCCCGCCGCCGCGCGGGCGTGTTCGTCGCGCGCAACGCCGCGACCTTCCCCGAGGGGCTCGTCGACGCCGAGCTGTTCGGGACGGCCAAGGGCTACCCCAACGTCGGCAGCCCCGAGCGCCCCGGGCTCATCGGCGAGGCGGACGGCGGCACCCTCTTCCTCGACGAGATCGGCGAGCTCCCGCCGCACCTGCAGGCCCACCTGCTGCGGGTGCTCGACCGCGACGGCGAGTACCAGCGGCTCGGCGAGTCGCGCGTGCGCCGCTCGGATCTGCGCGTCATCGCGGCGACGAACCGCCCCCTCGAGTCGCTGAAGCACGACTTCCTCGCGCGGTTCCTCATCACCGTGAGCGTCCCCGGCCTGCCCGATCGCCGCGAGGACATCCCGCTGCTCCTGCGGCACCTGCTCGCCACGGCCGCGCGGGAGAGCCCGGAGCTGACCGAGCGCTTCTTCGAGCGCCGCGGCGAGCGGCTCGCCGAGCCGCGGATCGCGCCGGCGCTCATCGAGGCGCTGCTCCGCCACCCCTACACGCACCATCTGCGCGAGCTGGAGCGCCTCATGTGGATCGCCCTCGGGTCGAGCCACGACAACTTCCTCGCCCTCACGCCCGATCTCTGCGCGGTGCTCCGCCCGGACACGGGCGACCCCAAGACCGATCCGCGGGCCGGCCCCAAGACGGATCCAGGCAAGTCGATCCCGCCCCAACCGTCCGACTCCGGCTCGCTCGGGCGCGTCGAGATCGAGGCCGCGCTCGCGGAGGCGCAGGGCAGCGTGACGACCGCGGCGCGCCTCCTCGGGCTGAAGAACCGCTTCGCCCTCTACCGGCTCATGAAGCGCCACGGCATCGCCGGGCCGGACGAAGAGGCGAGCGAGGGCTGAGCCGGCGCGGGCGGCGGCGCCCGCCTCACGCGCCCGCCGCGACCTGGGCGGGCGCGCGCTCGCCCGCGCGCATCCGCGAGACGATGGCGCGGTAGGCGCGGGTCCACGCGTCCCGGTGCGCCTCGGTCCAGTCCGCGGCGCTCACCTCGGACAGCGCCGCGACGAGCGCCTCGCCGAACCCCTCGTACATCTCCGGGGTCACGCCGTAGGCCGCGTGCTGGGCGCCGAGCCGCGCGAGCTTCTCGCACAGCCAGACGTCGTCCTCGAGGTGGTCGAGCACCGCCATGAGCGCCCGCTCGAACATCGTGCCCTGCGCCCCGGGGCTGTTGCGGGTGAAGAGCCGCCTCGCCTGCGGGTACCGCTCGAACAGGGCCCGGTACACGAGGCGAGGGAACTCGTGATCACGCTGCACGACGAGCTCGAAGCTGTCGCGCAGCAACTCGGCATCATGGGGTGACATGAAGGAACGCCCTTCCGTCGGGGTGTGCATCGATCCCGCGATCAGCATCGTTCGTGCCGCGAAGCATCCGCCGACGCGCGCGGCGCGCCGGTCCGGCCGCGGCCCTCACCCCGTGCGCGCACGCCCTAGGGCGTGTGCGCGCACGCCTCCACGTGCACACCTGAACAGAAACACGTCCACCGACACGCCGCTCGCTGTAGTGCAATGCCGGCCCCAGCAACAAGGCAAAGACCGATCCGCCGGGCTGTCCAGTTGGGTATCCTCGCATGCGCACCGGGCGGTCACTCCGCGCGCTCGGCGCGGCCGTGGTGGTGGAGGGCTCGATCCGTGTCGTTCCTCGAAGGTTCTCTGGTTGCGGGTCGGTTCCTCATCGAAACGCTGGCCAGGCGGGGCGGCATGGGGGAGGTATTTCGCGCCCGGGACGTGACGACGGGCGCGCCGGTGGCCCTCAAGCTGCTGCACGCCGACGCCGCGCGCTCGGAGGAGACCGAGCGTTTCCTGCGGGAGGCGCGGTTCCTGGCCGATCTCGAGCACCCGGCCATCGTCGCGTACCTGGCGCACGGCAAGGCCCAGGACGGTCGGCCTTATCTCGCGATGGAGTGGCTGTCGGGGAAGGACCTCGGCGAGCGCCTCGACCGCGGGCCGCTGCGCATCTCCGAGTGCGTGACGCTGCTCACGCGGGTCGCCGACGCGCTCGCCGTCGCCCACGGCCGGGGCGTGGTCCACCGCGACATCAAGCCGAGCAACCTGTTCCTGCGCGACGAGCGCGTCGACGGCGTCACGGTGCTCGATTTCGGCATCGCGCGCTGGGCGGCGGCCGGCATGACGCTCACGGGGACCGGGCGCTTCGTCGGCACCCCCGGCTACATGGCGCCGGAGCAAGCGCGGGGCGACCGCGAGCTCGGGCCGGCCGTCGACATCTTCGCCCTCGGGTGCGTCCTCTTCGAGTGCCTGACCGGCAAGCACCTGTTCGCCGGCCGGGATCTCGTGGGCGTGCTCGCGAAGATCCTGTTCGACGACGTCCCCCCGGTCGTCTCGCTGCGCCCCGACACGCCGCCCGCGCTGGCGGAGCTGCTCGCGCGGATGCTCGACAAGGATCCGCGCCGGCGCCCCCGCGACGCGGCGGCGCTCCGCGAGCAGCTCGCCGCCCTGACGCTGCCGGAGGAGAGCGACGAGGCGCCGGCGCCGGCGCTCGCGGCGCCGCCGACACCCCGGGCGCTCACCGGCGAGGCGATGCAGCTGCTCAGCGTCGTCCTCGCCGTGCCGGCCTCCGGCCATCCCAGCGAGACGCTGCCGCCCGCGACGGCCCAGACCTGGGCCCGCCCGACGCGCGACGCCCTGCGCTTCCGGCTCGCGCGCCTCGGCGGCCGCGCCGAGTGGCTCGCGGACGGCTCGCTGATCGTGATCGTGTCGCCGGCGAGCAGCGCGGTGGATCAGGTCTCGACCGCCGCCCGCTGCGCCCTCGAGGTGCAGCAGCACTGGCCCGAGGCCCGCATCGCGCTGACCACCGGCCGCGGGCTGCTCCAGGGCGGGGTGCCCGCCGGAGAGGCGATCGACCGGGCGGTGGCGCTCTTGCGCGCCGGCGCGGAGCCGACCGTGACCGCCGAGCCCGACCCGGAGGGCGCGGCGCTCGAGCCGGGGATCTGGCTGGACGAGCTGAGCTCGAGGCTGCTCGAGCCGCGCTTCCTGATCACGACGATGGGCGGGCAGCTGGCCTTGACCGGCGAGCGCGCGAGCGTCGACGAGTCGCGCCCGCTGCTCGGCCGCCCGACGCCCTGCGTCGGCCGCGAGCAGGAGCTCTCGATGCTGCTCGGCGCGATCGACGGGTGCATCGAGGAGGCGTCGCCGTCCGGAGCGCTCGTGATCGGGGCGCCCGGCATGGGCAAATCGCGCCTGCGGCACGAGCTGCTCCGGCGCCTCCGCGCCCGGTCGCCCGACCTCGAGGTGCTGTTCGCGAGCGGCGCGCCGATGAGCGCCGGCTCGCCCTACGCCCTGCTCGGCGAGGCGCTCCGCCGCCTCTGCGACGTGCAGGTCGGGGATCCGCCCGCGGCGCAGGAGGCCAAGATCCGCCAGCGCGTCGGCCAGCGCGTCCCGCCGGCCGACGCCGAGCGGGTGAGCGAGTTCATCGCGGCCCTGTGCGGCATCGCGGTGGAGCGGCCGAGCGCCTCGCTGAGCGCCGCGCGCAGCGATCCGAAGATCATGAGCGAGCAGATCCGCCGCGCCTTCCTGGATCTGCTGAGCGCCGAGGCCGCGGCGCGCCCGTGCCTCCTCGTGCTGGAGGATCTGCACTGGGGCGACGCGGCCACGGTCAAGCTCGTGGACGCCGCCCTGCTCGAGCTGCGCGAGCGCGCCTTCTTCGTGCTGGCCTTCGCGCGCCGCGAGGTGCACGACGCGTTCCCGAAGCTGTGGCAGGGGCGGGTCGTGCACCGGGTCCCGCTCGCCGGCCTGACCAGGAAGGCGGCCGAGCGGCTGGTGGTCGCGGTGCTCGGCGCCGAGGTCCCGCCCAGCCTGGTGGCGCGCATCGTCGAGCAGGCCGCGGGCAACGCGCTGTTCCTGGAGGAGCTGATCCGCGCGGTGGTCGAGGGCAAGACCGAGGGGCAGCCCGCCACGGTGCTGGCGATGCTCCAGGCCAGGCTGTCGTGCCTCGAGCCGGAGGCGCGCAAGGTGCTCTGCAGCGCGAGCGTGTTCGGACAGACGTTCTGGCGCGGCGGCGTGCTCGCCATGCTCGGGCAAGAGCGCCCGGCGGCCGACGGCGACGGAGCGGATCGATGGCTGGAGAGCCTGGTGCGCTCCGAGATGGTGGAGATGCAGTGGAGCAGCCGGTTCCCCGGCGACACGGAGTACCGGTTTCGCCACGTCCTCGTGCGCGACGCCGCGTACGGCCTCCTCGCGGCGGAGGATCGGCGGCTCGGCCACCAGCTCGCCGGGGCGCACCTGGAGCAGGCGGGGGAGGCGGACCCCATGGTGCTGGCCGAGCACGCGCACCTCGGCGGGGATCTCGAGCGCGCCGCGCTGTATTACCTGCGCGCGGCCGAGCAGTCGTACCGGAGCAACGATTACGACGGCATGCTCTCGCGCGTCGAGCGCGGCATCGCCTGCGGGCCGCGCGGCGACATCCTGGGCCGGCTCCTCGGGATGAAGCTCGACGTGTGCTTCCTGCGCGAGGACTGGCACGTGGGCCTGGAGATCGGCAAAGAGGCCCTGTCGCGCTTGCCGCGCGGGAGCGTCGCCTGGAACCGGGCGGTGGGCCGGCTGGTGGTGATGACGGGCCACCTCGGCCTGGCGGGCGACCTGGAGCCCCTCGTGAACGCGATCATGAGCAGCGAGCCCGAGCCCGGGGCCGAGGCGGCGTGCTGCATGCCCGTGGCGACGGCGATCACGGCCCTGAGCCACTGGGGCATGCGCGATCTGTCGCGGAGCCTCCTGGCGCGCCTGGAGCAGCTCGCGACCCGCGTGCCCGAGAGCGAGAAGCTCGCGCACGCGCAGCTGCACTACAGCCGCTCGACGTTCCTGCGGCTCCTCGGGGACGATCCCTGGCAGGCGTACGAGGACGCGCGGCGCGCGGAGGAGGTCTTCTTCGAGGTGAGCCCCTGGCGCTGGCGCGAGTTCGCGGCGAGCTCGACCGCGCTCTCGATGGCGGAGCTCGGCGAGCACGCCGAGGCGGAGCGCAAGCTGCGGGAGTCGCTGGAGCGCACGCTGCGCATCAACGACGCCTTCACGGTCTCCAGCGTCCGTGTGTGGCTGTTGATCCTCCTCTCGGAGTGCTGCGCGCCGGAGCAGCTGGACGAGATCACGGACCTGGCGAACCAGCTCATCAAGATTGGCGCCATGGAGGCGACCGTGGGGCCGGCGCACGGCGCGCTGGCGCGGGTCCTCGTGGCGCGGGGCCGCTTCCCGGAGGCGCGCCAGGAGGCGGAGAGGGCGCTCGCGGTCCTGCAGCGCGACCGGTTTTACCGGCCGCTGGTCTACCGGACGCTCATCCAGGCGCTGCTCCGCGAGGGGCGCGCGGAGGCCGCCCGGCAGGCCTCGGAGGAGGGGCTGAGCTGCCTCGCGGCGCTCGGCGGCTCGCTGGGGTACAGCGAGATCCCGCTGCGCCTCGCGGTCAGCGAGGCGCACCTCGCCGGCGGGGACGCGGCGCGCGCGCGGGCCGCGATCGAGCAGGCGCTGCGCGCGGTCGAGGAGCGCGCCCGGAAGATCCCCGACGCGGCCGCGCGGCTCCGCTACATGGAGCAGGTGCCGGCGAACGCGCGGGTGAGGGAGCTCGCGCGCGCGTGGCTCGGGCGCGACGTCGAGCGGCCGGCCGAGCTACAGGCGCGCGAGCGGACGGCGTGAGCCGCCGCGGCGTCGCGCCGCGGCGACGTGGGTGGAGCCGGCGCGGGGCGATCAGCGAAGAGCGGGTCTCGGCTGGGACTGAGACACCGTCCTCGTCTCCCGTCCTCGTCTTCCGTCCTCGTCTTCCGTGCGCGTGCGCGTGCGCGCTGATCCGGGGAGTCGCGCACGCGCACGCGCACGAAGGACGCGCACGAAGGACGCGCACGAAGACGGGAGACGGAAGATGGGAGACGGAGACGGAGACGAGAGACGGAGGACGATCTGTCAGTCCCAGCCAAAAACCGCTCTAGACGTTGACCTTGTAGTTCAGCTTGACCTCGTCCCCGTGCATGCCGCGGAACCCCCAGTCGTGAGGCGGCGACTCCGAGATGCAGATCTCGATGTCCTGGTGATCGATGCCGACCTCGTCCCGGATCCTGTCGAACAGGAGCCGCACGAGCTTCTTCTTCGTCTCCACGGTGCGCCCGGTCATCATCGAGATCTCGATGATCGTATACGCGTCGGTGCGCCCGCCCGGCGCCAGCATGTCCTCGCGCTCCATCGGGAAGAAGCGGTGCGCCCGCTTGTCCTGCGGCATCCCCAGCGCCTCCATGACGCAGGCGTGGATCACACGCGACAGCTTCTCCTTCACCGGGTTGAGCCGGTCCTTGATCCCGTAAATCTTCACCTGAGACATTGAATCACTCCTGGATCGGCGCCATCGCCGCAGTCCGCCACGGCTCCATCCACGCCGATTACGCCGATTACGTCGATTACGTCGATTACGCCGATTGCCCGAACAGGACCACGGCGATCGACAGGTTCGCGTGCTGGTTCTTGCCGCGGACGAAGCACCCCTGCTCCCCGAACGTGAAGCTGCCGAGGAACGGCGTCGGCCCCAGCGCGGCGCTCATCCCCTGGACGACGCGGTCGATGTCGTCGCGCACCGCCAGCATGCACCCGGCGCAGAAGATCACGAGCGCGCCCTGCGGCTGGAACGAAGGCCGCGCGACCTCCAGCGCGGCGCCCGCCACGGCCGTGATGCGATCGAGCAGGCCCTCTCTGGACCCCTTCATGAGCACGAGCTCGTCGCCCTCGCTGATGTGCACGCCGAACGTCAGCGCGTTGTCCTGGTCCACCGCGTTCGGGTGGATGAGCAGGAACTGGGGGGCCTTGCCGGCCCAGCCGGAAGGCCGGCCGAGCGGGCTGAGCGCGCTCTCCGCCGCGACCGAACCGCCGCCGAGCTGCGCGGCGAACCTGCCGCCGGTCCACCGGTTGTAGACCTCCGCCGCCGGCTGCCCGTCGATCTCGGGCACCCGCCGCCCCTCCGAGCGCGTGACCCACCCCCGGTGCTCGGTCGGCGTGTAGCCGGAGCCGAACGCATAGGCGATCTCGCCCGACGGGTACAACGCCGACAGCAGCACGGCGTCGCGGTGCGCCTGCCCGCGCCCGAGCTGCGACAGCGCCCCGTCGAGCGAGTTCGCCGCGGAAGTGCCGCCGAACACCGGCACGTCGGCCCCGACCGCGTCCTCGATCCCGCAGAGGACCTGCTCCTCCACCCCGAGCGGCGCGGTCAGCCAGAACAGCGCCGGCGGCTTGCCCGCCCGGTCGGCGTCCTCCATCGCGCGGCGCGCCGCGCGCGCGGCGGCGGCGCGCGGCGACTCCCCGATCGGCTCGGCGGCCGCGCCGTACGCGCCCCGCGCGTCCGCGATGCCGAACAGCGCCAGGCCGGCGCCAGGCGCGCCGTGGACCCCGGCGGCGGTCATCACCGAGAGGCAGGAGCTCGACCCGTGGACCCGCACCGACGGCGGAAGCGCCGCCGTGGCGCGCGCGAGCTCGCCGAGATCGTGGCCCTCGGTGTAGCTCAGGAAGAGATGATCCGGCTCGCCGCCGAGGCCCGCGCGGAGCGCGGCCAGGGCCTCGGCGAACGCGACGCCCGTCGCGTCCGCCGTCGAGGACGCGGAGGCCATCTTCATCGTCCCCGCCGCCCCTTCCGCGCCCGCGCGTCCCGCCCGCAGAGCCTCGTTTGCGCCGGAGAGCGCGCCGGTCCCACTGTCCACGTCGTTGTTGCTCATCGGATCTGGACCTCCTGCGGCGCCCCCGGTCGGGTCGATCTCGCAGGATCCCTATACACCACCGCGCGCCGCCGGTCTGCCGGCGCGCGCGCTCATTCCTCGGGATCGTCGCCCTTGGGCCCGGACTGCCCCGCTGCGGCCTCGTCGCTCTCCTCGCCGTCATCCTCGGCGACCCCGGCGTCCGCCGCGCCCGCGCTCGTCGCCTCCGCGGCGAGCGCCATCCGCTCGGCGAGGGGCCGCTCGGGGAGCGTGAGCAGCGGCCCGTCGCCGAGCTCGCCGAACATGTTGAGGTACGCGTTCATCGCGTGACACACCGAATCGGTGCGCACGTAGCGGTCCCGCACGCTCCAGAACACCCCGCCGGCGGCGGCCTTCGGGTTCTTCACCATGAAGGAGTTCTCGGGCCCATAGGTGTATTGCAAGATCTGCCGGATCGCAGCGACCACCGCGTCCTTGTACCGGTCGCAGCCCGGCATGGCCTTCGTTCGGCAGTGGTGATGGACCTCCGACATCACCTCGGCGAGCCACCCGCTCCCGCTGCTCGAGAGCGACCGCTGCCAGCGGCCGTAGCGGTAGGCGTCCTCGGTCCTGCGCCACTGCCGCTTCACGAGGTCGTCGGCGCAGCGGAACACGGTCTGCTCGACGCGCTGATCGCCGCTCGCCTTGACGAAGTCGAGCAGCGACTGCACCGCCCACGAGCTCGAGATCGGGTTGGGCTTCCTGTACTCGTCGCCGAGGAAGCAGCCCTTCTTAGCGATCCTGGCGAGCAGGAGGTCCGCGGTCTGGGCCGCGGCGTCGAGGTATTTCTTGTTGTTCGTGGCCCGGTAGGTGCGCGACAGCGCGGAGAGGACCTGTCCCGTGTAGAGCGTCGACTCCTTCCCCTGGACCTTCCACGCGCCGCCCTCTTGCCCGACCAGGGCCGAGCGCACGCTGCCGTCGGGCCGCTGCATCGAGATCAGCCAGTCGGCCGCCATGACGGCGGACTCCAGGTACTTCTTCTCCTTCGTGATGTTGTAGAGCTCGATCAGCGTGAAGATCGACTTCGACGCCGTGCCGACGACCAGCCGGCGCTCGGGGCGCTTGCGCTCCAGATCGAACGCGTAGAAGAACGCGCCGGCCGTCCGATCGCCCGTCTCGAGGCTCTGCATGCCCATCATGAAGCCGGCGGCCTCGGTCGCCGTGCGGAGCAGGCGCGGGTCGGGCTTGTAGGCGTGCAGCTTCAGCAAGGTCAGCGCCGTGGACGCGGTGTAGATCGTGTGGAGCTCGTCCTCGAACCGGTCGGCGGGCGCGTGGTAGTACTTGTGAACCCCCTTGTGCGCCGGATCGATGACGCGCAAGAGATAGCCTTTGCCGTCCTCGATGCGCTTCGCGAGGAGGGCCTTGTCGAGGGCGCGGACCGGCACGAGCCCCTGGGTGAGCTCGAGGCCCTTCCCCTTGCGCTCGACGCTCTCGATCATCGACTCGTGATGATCCGGCAGCTCCACGACGAGCCGCGCGCCGGCGAGCGCCTCGCGCGCGCCCCCCGCCGCGGCCACGGCCCGCCGCGCGGCCTCCTTCAGCGCGACGCAGAGCCCCGCGTCCGACGCCTCCCCGCGGGCGATCTGCTTCCCTTCCTGGAACCCGATCACGACGGCGCGGAAAGGCCGTTTGGACGACACGGACAGATCGCACGTCACCTTGTCGCCGCCCGCGGTCACCTGGCGGACGAAGGCGACGGTGCGATCGCGGAAGGTGTCATTGTCGAGCTCGGCGCCCGCGCCGCCGCCCTCCGGGACCTGGATCGCCGGGTCGGGCACCCGGGGCAGATTCGCCGCGATCTGGGCCGCGAAGCGGTCGTCGCCCTGGGTCGCGGCGGCCTTCCGGACCGCCGGGGCGCCGGTCGCCGCGGCCGGCGCGGCGGCGTCGGGCTTCCCCGCCGCGGCCTCCTCGGCGGGCTTGCGGCTATCGCAACCGATCGCGAGCGCGGAGGACACGGCGGCCACGGCCAAGAGGGTTGCGGCGGAGAGAGCGCGTGAAGACGGCATGGACAAGGTCCCCGGAAGCAGCGATATCGACGCGTACCAAGAACCCCGGGGCCCCGCAAGGCCGAACGGGGACCGCCGCACCCCGGACTCGGGCGCTCGCCCCCTGTCGCCGCGACTCGATGCTCACATCGGCGCCGCGTGTACGCGCCGCCGCGCGTGCCGTGCGCGCGGCGAGCCCACTGCCGCCTGTGACGGCCGCGCGACAGCAAGGCTCGTAGATGTTCCCGGGTGATTCATCGCTTGCGCCGAGTGCGGGGAGGCGGCGAACTACATGGGTTTCGTGCCCTCATCGGGTCTGAGACGAAAGGAGCCGGGTGGCGGGATGCACTTGTTGACACAACGCAATACAGCGTTGACATCGTGGCTCGGGGCGGCCCTCCTCGCGATCGGTCCGGGATGCGCGGCCGGAGCGGCCGCGGAGGAGACGACCGCAGCCGTCGAGCGCCTCGGCGGGAGCACGTCGTTCGTGTCGGCGGACGATCTGCCCACGATGTTTTCCGGGGAAGAGGAAGAGGAAGAAGAAGAGGAAGAGGAGGAAGAAGAGCAGACCGAGCTCGAGGAGGGCGACATCTACCGGGTCCTCGGGGACGGGCATCTCCTGAACCTCAACAGCTACCGGGGCCTGCAGGTCATCGACATCCACGATCCGGAGAGCCCGGCGATGGTCGGCCAGATGCCGGTCGCCGGAACGCCCGTCGAGATGTACGTCGATGGCGACCGCGCGATCGTGCTGCTGAACGACTGGGTCGGGCTCCGCGCCACCCCGGGCAGCCTCATCATGGATCGCCGCGCGGGTGGGGCGGTCCTGCTCATCGATCTCACCAACCGGAACGCGCCCGAGCTCCTGTCACAATTCGATATACCTGGAACCATTCAGACAAGCCGTTACGCGAACGGCGCGACCCGGAACGCCCTTTACGTGGCCAGCACCAACTGGGGATGGACGGATCTCGGGAACGATCAGTACGAGTGGCACAACGAGGCTGTGGTCAAGAGCTTCGAGGTGACGCACGGCGGGCTCGTGGAGCGAAGCCAGCTCGATCTCGGCGGGTACGTGACGGACATCCATGGCGAGGGGGACGTCCTGCTCGTGGCGCGGGGGCCCGTGGGCTGGGACGACGAGAACAGCCAGGTGTCGCTCGTCGGCATCTCGAGCGTCGACGGTTCGATGACCCTCCGCGATACCGTCACCGTGGACGGCCATGTGCGCTCGCGGTTTCACATGGACTTCCGCGGCGACATGCTGCGCGTCTTCTCCGGCCCGCAGCGGGGCGGCGGGTCGAGCCACCTGCAGACGTGGGACGCATCGGACCCGGACGAGCTCGCGCCGATCGACAAGGCGGACTTCGGCGACGGACAGCCGCTCTTCGGCGCGGTCTTCCTCGACGACCGGGCGTTCGCCGTCACCTACCTCCGCGTGGACCCTTTCCACGCGTTCTCGATCGATCCCGACGGGAACATCGAGGAGAAGAGCGAGCTCATCGTCTCCGGCTGGAACGACTTCTTCCGCCCGGTGCTCGGCGCGACCCGCCTCATCGGGATCGGCGTGAACGACGAGGGCGGGACGCGCAGGCTCGCGGCCAGCCTGTACGACATCACCGACCTGGAGAACCCGAGCCCGATGCTCGCGCGCGCCGAGGTGAGCGGGGACGAGGGCGGCTGGAGCTGGTCGGAGGCCAGCTGGGATCGCCGCGCGTTCACCGTGCTCGACGACGCGGTGAGCGTGGAGGCGCCGACCGGCGAGACCGAGACGGGCCTCGTGCTGCTGCCGTTCACCGGTGACGACACGTCGAGCGGCGTGTCGAAGCACGCGTCCGGCGTGCAGATCTTCACGTTCTCGGGCGCGACCCTGACCCGCCGCGGGGTGATGAGGCACGCCTCCCCCGTGCGGCGCTCGTTCCGCGTCGACCCGAGCACCGCGGCGAACGTGTCGGAGACGCAGCTCAGCCTCTACGACCAGCGCGATCTCGACGCCCCGGAGCGGCTCGGCGCGCTCGATCTCGCGCCGTCCTACGACACGATCCTCGCGTACGGCGATCACCGCGTGCGCATCCGCAACCCCGAGCAGGACGCCGTGCAGCGCGAGCCCGACGCGATGGCCCTGGCGGAGGTCATCTCCGCGGACGACGACGCCGGCATGGCGACGCCGCTCGCGACCATCCCGGTCACGCCCGACGCGAGCTACTACAAGGTCGGCGACGACCTGCTCGCCGTCGTGACCTCCCGGTACGTGAGCTGGCCGGACTACGAGACAACGATCAGCGTCGTCGATTTTTCGGACCCGCGGAGGCCGCGGGCGGCGGGCCAGCTCGTCACGACGGCCCTGCCCCCGACCCGCGGCGCTGCTCACGATGGCGACCATGACCAGCCGACGCGGGTCCACGTCACGAACAGGTCGCTCACGTTCACGCGCAAGACCGACGTCTGGTCCAATCTCGGGCCGGGCGATCAGTGCGATTCGCACGTCGTGTACGCTCGCGGCGACCACGCCTGCACCGGACTCGACGGCTGCACCTACTACACGGGGCAGCGCACCTGCCAGTCGATCGACGGGGGGCCGGAGTACTGCGCAGGCGGGTTCGCCGCGTGCACGACGCGGCTCGGCGCCAGGGACGCCTGCGCGCCGGTCCTCGACGAGGCCGCGCTCGACGGGCTGCTCGAGTCGTATTGCTACGCCGGCGACGTGGGCCGCCAGATCCGGCAGATGAGCGTCCACGTGGTCGACCTCTCGGACCCGGATCATCCGACCCTGGCGCCGCCCCTCGCGCTGCCGGCCGACGAGGACGCCGTGAGCTCGCTGTCGCACGAGGGCGACGTCTACGTCTCCGTCAAGCTGCCGGCCGCCGTGCCCCACGACCCGCGCCCCCACGCGCGCTATTTCCTCCGGCGCGTCGACCTGTCCCACCCGAGGGCGCCCGCCCTCGGCCCGGCGATCAACATCCCCGGCGAGGCCCTCGCGATCCGCGGCACGAAGGTGTTCACCCGCGACCGGGTGTGGGGCCCCTCCTTCATCGAGCCGGCGCTCGCGAAATCGACGCTGTACGGCGGGCGCGCGCACCTCAACAACTACCACGAGCTCACCGGCAGGGCGCTCGGCGACACCGTCCTCATCGATCAGCACCAGAGGGCGCTCTTGACGTACGGCGAGCGGAGCTGGCCGACGTACTGGCGATGGAGCCACGGCGACGAGCTCCGCAGCTTCGCGATCCTGAGGGCCAGCGACACGAGGTCGTCGACCGGGTTCGACGTCCTCTCGGAGACGCCCGTCGACAGGTGGATGACGCTCATGCCGTACGCCGCCGAGCGCCGCGCGTTCTTCAACGTGTACGGCGGCACGCTGATGGTCGACTACGACGACCCGCGGAGCCCCGTGGCGCAGGCGTTCTTCCACGGCGCGTGGTCCCCCCGCGTGCTGCTCGATCGGGCGCGCGACGAGATCGTGGTCGCCGCCGATCGGTACGGCATCCACCAGCTCGACCTCGACGCCTCGAACCTCCTGCCGTGACCCGCGAGGGAGGCGGCGCGCGCCTCCCCTGCCCGCCCTCCCACCCTTCGCCGCCCGGCGCGCCGCGCGCTACGCTTCCCGGATGGGACCGGCGCAGATCAAGGGCAAGAACGTGGACATCAAGCTGTGGACCCGGCCGGAGGAGGTCGAGCGGGTCGCGCTTGAGCAGCTGCGCAACATCAGCGCCCTGCCCTGGGTGTTCCACCACGTCGCCGCGATGCCCGACGTCCACTTCGGCAAGGGCGCGACCGTCGGCTCGGTCATCGCGATGCGGGACGCCGTCGCGCCCGCCGCCGTCGGCGTCGACATCGGCTGCGGCATGGGCGCGCTCCGCACGAACCTCACCGCGGCCGACCTGCCCGACGACCTCAAGCAGATCCGGAGCGACCTCGAGCGGGCGATCCCCGTCGGGTTCGCCGCCCACGACACGCCGCTCAAGGGGTTCGCGGGCCTGCCGCTCTGGGACGAGTTCGCGAGCCTGACCCCGAAGGTGAAGGGGCTGTTCACGAGGGCGCGCTGTCAGCTCGGCACGCTCGGCGGCGGCAACCACTTCATCGAGCTCTGCCTCGACACGGACGGCGGCGTGTGGCTGATGCTCCACTCCGGCTCGCGCAACATCGGCAAGGAGCTCGCCGAGATCCACATCGCCACGGCGAAGAAGCTCGCCCACAACCGCGACCTGCCCGACCGCGAGCTCGCGGTGTTCCTCGCCGGCACCCCGGAGATGAAGGCCTATCGGCACGACCTGTTCTGGGCGCAGCGCTACGCCCGCGCGAACCGCGAGGCCATGTTCCACCTCGCCGAGGGCGTCCTCCGGCGGCACTTCCCGCAGCTCGAGATCCAGGAAGCCATCTATTGCCATCACAATTACGTGTCAGAAGAGATCCATTTCGGCGAGGAGGTGCTCGTGACGCGCAAGGGCGCGATCCGCGCCGGCAAGGGCGAGCTCGGCATCATCCCCGGCTCGATGGGCACGCGCTCCTACATCGTCCGCGGCCTCGGCAACCCCGAGGCGTTCGAGAGCGCGTCGCACGGCGCGGGCCGCAAGATGAGCCGCGGCGAGGCGAAGCGGCGCTTCACCACGAAGGACCTGGCCGCGCAGACGGCCGGCGTCGAGTGCCGCAAGGACGGCGGCGTCCTCGACGAGATCCCCTCCGCCTACAAGCCGATCGAGCGCGTCATGGAGGACCAGCGCGATCTCGTGGAGATCGTCGCCGAGCTCCGGCAGGTCCTGTGCGTGAAGGGGTGATCGACCGGCGCGGGCCCCGCCGCGTCTCCGCGAGGCGCGCCCGGGGTTCGCGGTCCCTTCCCGCCCCGCTCTCGGCTAGCATGCGCGTCGCTGCCGCGACGCACGCCGCGATCGGACGTGCCGCGCGCCGCAGCGCAGGGAAGCCATGAAGTCGGACTGGATCGATCTGGGCCCCCTCTCCGAATTTCCGGCGGAGGAGCCCGTGCTCCGCAAGGACGACGCGGGGCGGCGCTTCGCCTGCGTCCTCCGGGGCGGCGAGGTCCACGCGCTCGACGATCGTTGCCCTCACCAGGGCTACCCGCTCTCCGAGGGCGCGCTGCGCGGCGGCGTGCTGACGTGCGCGTGGCACAACTGGAAGTTCGACGTCGCCTCGGGCGCCTGCACGTTCGGCGGCGAGCCGGTGCGGCGCTACGCCACCCGCGTCGACGGCGGCCGCGTGCTGCTCAACCGGGCCGTCGACACCGCGGCCGAGGTGCGGCGCCTCGTCGCCAGCCTGCGCGAGGCGATCCTCCGCGACGACCCGGCCCGCGCCCTGCGCGACGGCCTCCGGCTGGGCGCGCTCGGGCTCCACCGCATGGAGACCGGCCTCGGCAGCCTCCACCTCGCGTTCGAGGTGCTCGCCAAGGACGGGGCCGAGCGCGCCGAGTACGGCTTCGATCACGGCCTCGCGCTGCTCTCGGATCTCTGCGCCTGGGTCGAGCGCGGCTGGGTCCCCGCCGAGGAGGCGTTCGTGGTCGCCGCCCACGCGATCGGCGAGGCGTCGGCCCGGCTCGGCCCGCGCGGCAAGGGCGCCGGCAGGGCGACGGCGCGCTCGCCGCTCGCGCGCATCGTCGAGTTCGAGCTCGACGAGCCGGCGAAGGTGAGCGAGGCGCTCGCGGCGGAGCGGCGCGACGAGGCCGAGGCGCGGATGCGCGAGCTGGTCGAGGTCCGCGGCGCCGCCGGCGCGCGCCGGGCGCTCCTGCCCTTCGTCGCGCAGCACCTCTACGACTACGGGCACGGCGCGATCTTCCTCGCGAAGGCGCTGGAGCTGGCCGAGCGGTTCTCGTCCGCGGCCGACGAGGTCCTCGCCGCCTCGACCGTGCAGCTCGCCTGGGCCACCGCCGACACGAGCCTGCCCCCCTTCGCCGCCACGCGCGCCGCGCTCGCGCGCCTCGCCGAGCTGCCTTTGCCCGGCGCCGAGGAGCCCGCGGGCTCGAGCGGCGCCGGCCCGGCCGCCGCCGGCGCCGCGCCGCTCGACCCGGCGGAGCGCGCCGCCTTCGAGGCGGAGGTGCTCGCCGGGGAGCGGCCGGCCGTGGAGGCGACCGTGCGCTGGCTCGCGCGCGGCGCCGGCCCGCTCGCGCTGCTCGTCGCGATCGGCCACGCCGCGGCCGTCCGCCTCGCGCGCTTCGATCCGGCCTGGGAGCAGCGCCTCGACGCCGAGGTCGGGGTGCTCGACGTCACCCACGCCGTCACCTTCGCGGAGGCGGCGGCCGCGCTCGGGCGCGAGGCCTCCCCGCGCGAGGCCGCGCAGCTCGCCGTGCTCGCCGCCGGCTTCGTCGGCAAGCTCCGCAACGCGGACGCCGCCGCGCCGCCCGCGCTGCCCGCGCTGACGACGCGCGCGCCCGGCGGCACGCTGCTCCAGGCGGCGGAGGCGCGCGACGTCGGCGGGGCGCTCGCGATCGCGCGCGAGCTCGACGCCGGCGGGCGCCTCCGCGCCTTCGCGGAGCTCGCGCCGTTCGCCGCGCTCGACGCCGCCGTGAGGCCGATCTTCACGGCGCACGCCGTGAAGACGCTCGAGGCGCTCAGGCGCCTCGAGTCGTCCGATCCGCAGCCCGACGGCGCGTACCTCGCGGCGCTGCTCGCCTACGTGGTCCCCGTCCGGCGGGAGCTCCACGCGCGCCGGCTCGCGGCCGTGGCGAAGAAGTTCATGTCCGATGGTCGGCCACCCGAGGGGCTGTATTGAGCCGCGCGCGGATCCGCGGCTCCGTCAGTGGCCAGACTAGGGACCATCATGCATACTGATTGTCTATGCGGCTTGAGCCTGGGTCCCACGTAGCGCCGCACCTTACGCTCGTCAGCCTCCTCAGGATGGGGGGGATCGGCAGCATCTGGACGGCGCACCACCTCGGGCTCGGCAGGGACGTCGCCGTCAAGTTCATCTCTGCGTCGCTCGCGACCGATCCGATCGCGGTCGCCCGGTTCCACCGCGAGGGCGCGCTCATGGCGAGGATCAAGAGCCCTCACGTGGCCGAGGTCTACGAGCACGGCGTCGCCGGCGACGGCCTCCCGTACATCGTCATGGAGCTGCTGCGCGGTGAGGAGCTGTCCGACCGGCTCGCGCGCTCCGGGCGCCTGTCCCTGCAGGAGACGGTCACCCTGGTCTCGCAGCTCTGCGGGGCGCTCACCGCGGCGCACAGGCTCGGGATCATTCACCGGGACATCACGCCGGAGCACGTCTTCCTCGCCGACGACGGCGGGAGCATCTGCGTCAAGCTGCTCGATTTCGGCGTGGCCAGGGGGGATGTCGACCCCGACGGGACGACGCTGACGGCCACGGGCGCGGTCGTCGGCAACCTCGTCTACATGAGCCCGGAACAGTTCTTCAACCCGAAGAGGGTCGATGGCCGCTCGGACCTCTGGTCGGTGGCCGTCATGGCGTACCAGGCGCTCACCGGCGCGCCGCCGTTCGAGCAGAAGGGGCTCGAGGCGCTGCTGGGCGCCATCCGTATCGGCATCTTCCCGCTCCCGAGCGAGCGCTCCGCCGACGTCACGCCTGCCCTCGACGCGTGGTTCGTCCGGGCGCTGTCCCGCGAGCCGACCGGCCGCTTCGGCTCGGCCGAGGAGATGGCGGACGCGCTGCACCGGGCCATGGCCGCCGGGCCGCCGAGCCCTGTGGGCGCGCCTCCCGAAGCGGGCTAGCCTAGCCGCCATGGCGCGCGCCCGCATCCCGAGCCGTCCCAACCACGAGCTCGTGTTTCGCAGCGCCCGCAAGGGCGAGGAGGGCACGCTCGCCTCGGTCGCCTACCGCGCGTTCCAGGCGGGCGATCCGGAGGCGTGGCTGCGGTATTTCACCGAGCACGCGCACCTCGCCCTCGACAACGTGATCGTCGCGGAGACCGACGGCCAGCTCGTCGGGCACGTCTCCTCGCTCGACCTGACGATGAGCTTCGCGGGCGCGGACGTCCCCTTCCAGGGCCTCGCGTCCGTGGCGGTGCTCCCGGAGTTCCGCCGCCGGGGCATCGCGGATCGGCTCGTCCGCGAGAGCCTCCGCCGCATGCGCCGCCGCGGCGAGGCGCTCGCGCTGCTCCACCCCTTCCGGCTCTCGTTCTACCGCAGGTTCGGCTTCGGCGTGTGCGAGCTCCGGGACATCGTGCGCACCTCGCCCGACCGGCTCCCGGACTCGGTGCTGCGCCGCCACGTGCGGGCCTTCTCCCGCCCGCGGGACGAGCCGCTCATCAAGCAGGCCTACGACCTCGCGCGGGCCGACACCACGGGGCAGCTCTCGCGGAGCGACTACTGGTGGGACGTGCGCGTGTTCAAGCGCTCCCCGAGCGGCGCGGTCTACGTCGATCCGGGCTCCAAGGCGATCGCCGGCTACTTGTTCTTCGACGTCCCGGAGGGCGGCTCTTACGGCGTCCAGCAGCTGCTCGTCCGCGAGCTCCGCGCGCCGACGTCGGGCGCGTACCGCGGGCTCATCGGCTTCCTCGGCGCGCTCGGCGATCAGTACGAGGTCGTGGAGCTGGTGCTGCCGCGCGGCTACGGCGCGCCGCTGCTCGACGAGCCGGGCATCCGCGACGAGCCGATGGTGTACGAGACGGCGGCCCGGCACCCCGGCCTGTGCCCGCCCGTGCACACGGCGCACCGCCGCAACGTCCTCGGCCTGACGGCGGCCGGCGCGATGGGGCGCATCGTCGACGTCGCCGCCGCGCTCGCGCTGCACCCGTCGCCGCGGAAGCACGGCGTCCGCGGGGCCATCGGCCTCGACGTCGAGGACCCCGTGTTCACCGACGCGCCGCGCGCCTTCGACGTCACCTTCGCGGCCCGCGGCGTCCAGACGGCGCCCGGCAGCACGGCGGGCGACCGCCTCTCGTTATCCATCGAGCGGCTCACGCAGATCTATTTCGGCGCCACGTCGGCGCGCGATCTCCTGAGCCAGGGCTTCGTGGTGGGCAGCGCCAAGGCGGCCGCGCTCCTCGACGCGGCGTTCGCCGGCCCCCCCCTGTTCCTCGGCGCCTACAACGGATTCTGAAGCGCGGCGCGCCGCTCAGGCGCCGCGCCGGCTCCGGAGGAAGAGCTTGAGCGAGCGCGCGATCAGCGCCGTCTCTTCCCCGCCCTTGCGCGTCTCGGTGGCCGCGTCGTCCTGCGTGTCGACGAGGAGCTGCCACGGCCTGGGATCGTCGGCGAACGGGAGCTGGAACGGCAGGTCGCACTCCGAGGCGTTGAGCAGCAGGACGAAGTCGTCGTCGACAAGCCGGTCGCCGGACTCGTCCACGTCGTCCAGCCCCTCGCCGGACAGGAACACCCCGAGGCACTTCGTGCACGGGTTCGACCAGTCCTCGTCGGTCATCAGCTCCCCGTCCAGGCGATACCACTGGATATCGTACGCCTTGCCGCCGCGGATCGCGCGCCCCTTGAAGAACGTCGAGCGCCGGAGCGCGGGGTGCTCGTGCCGGATGCGGAGGCACTTGCGCGTGAACTCCAGGAGCGCGCGCGACGGCTCGTCCCAGGTCCACGGCTGCCAGGTGAGCGGGCCGTCCTGGCAGTACCCGTTGTTGTTCCCCTCCTGCGTGCGCCCCCGCTCGTCGCCGTGGAGGATCATCGGCGTGCCCTGCGAGAAGAGGAGCGAGGCCATGATGTTCCGCATCTGGCGCGCGCGCAGCCGGAGGATCTCGGGATCGTCGGTCGGCCCCTCGGCGCCGCAGTTCCACGAGCGGTTGTCGTCCGCGCCGTCGCAGTTGCCCTCCCCGTTCGCCTCGTTGTGCTTGTGGTTGTACGAGACGAGGTCGGCCAGGGTGAAGCCGTCGTGGGCCGTGACGAAATTGATGCTCGTGTACGGCTTGCGCCCGCTGTTCTCGTAGAGGTCGCTGCTCCCCGTGATCCGGAACCCAAGATCGGAGGCGACCTCGCCGGCGCCGCGCCAGAAGTCGCGCAGCGTGTCCCGGTAGCGGCCGTTCCACTCCGCCCAGCGCACCGGGAAATTGCCCACCTGGTAGCCGCCGGGGCCCACGTCCCAGGGCTCGGCGATGAGCTTCACCTGGCTGAGCACCGGGTCCTGGTGGATGATCGTGAAGAAGCTCGAGAGCTGCTCGACGTCGTGGAGGCCGCGCGCCAGCGCCGCCGCCAGGTCGAACCGGAACCCGTCCACGTGCATGTCGAGGACCCAGTACCGCAGCGAGTCCATGATCAGCTGGAGCGTCTGCGGGTGGCGCACGTTGAGGGTGTTGCCCGTGCCCGTGTAGTCGAAATAGTAGCGCTCGTTGCCGGGGACGAGCCGGTAATAGGTCGGGTTGTCGATGCCGCGCAGGCTCAGCGTCGGGCCGAGGTGGTTGCCCTCGGCCGTGTGGTTGTAGACGACGTCGAGGATGACCTCGATGCCGGCGGCGTGGAGCGCCTTCACCATCTCCTTGAACTGCCGGACCTCGGACGCCACCTCGGCGCCCGCGCGGTAATCGACGTCCGGAGCGAAGAAGCCTATCGAGTGGTAGCCCCAGTAGTTCCGGAGCCCCTTGTCGAGCAGGAACTTCTCGTGCACGAAGGCGTGCACCGGCAAGAGCTCGATGGCGGTGATGCCGAGGTACCGCAGGTACCCGATGATGGCCGGGTGGGCGATGCCCAGGTAGGTCCCGCGCAGCTCTTCCGGCACCTCCGGGTGCAGCATCGTCAGGCCGCGGACGTGCGCCTCGTAGATGACGCTGCGGTGGAACGGGACGTACGGGCGCCGATCTCCGCTCCAGTCGAACGAGGGGTCGATGACGACGCCGAGCGGGGCGCCGAGCGCCTCGCCGTCGGCCATCACGAGATCGCCGTCCGGCTCGCCGCTGCGGTGGGCGAACGCGTTGGCGTCCCACCGGACCCGCGACGCGAGCGCCTTCGCGTAGGGATCGAGCAGGCGCGCCCGGGGGTTGAAGCGCAACCCCCGCTCCGGCGCCCACGGGCCGTGCACGCGATAGCCGTACTTCTGCCCTGGCCCCACGTCGGGCACGTAGATGTGCCACACCAGCGAGGTGCGGTGGCGCATCGGCAGCCGCTGCTCGTTCCCCTCGTCGTCGACGAGGCACAGCTCGACCGCTTCGGCGTTCTCCGAGAACAGCGCGAACTGCGTTCCAACGCCGTCCCATGTCGCGCCGAGCGGGTAAGGATCCCCCGGTCGCAATCCCTTGCGCTTCTGGTTCATGCTGTTCTCCAGGCCGGGAGTGGGCCCCCCCGTCTCGGCCTTGTTGCGGTGGGCGTGCGTTCGCTGGCTAGGCCACGTGGCTGCGGCGGCTGTGCAGGACGTCGGTCACCGCGTCCGCCACGCTCCGCGCCATCCCCTCGGCGATGCGGAGGGTCTGGGCCTGGTCGCCCTCCGGGGTGCAGAACCTGAGGCGTTCGATCATGTCAGCGAGCCGCCGGGCTAGCTCGCACGCCTCAGCGATGGAAGCTGATGACTCGAGGGAGGCCCTCCGCTGCGGGAGGGGGACCAGTTCTTCGGTCGGCGTCATCGGGGTTGAAATCATGCCTGGCTCCTTCGATATCGGTGATGCCTACAGTCAGCTACCACGGAGAGCAGGCATCATGCCAGCAACACTTCCGTGTGTACGCTCACCGCGGACACAACAGCCGGCGCTCCACGGTGGAGCTTGGGGCAACAAAATCGCCACACGTGGGGCGAATTGTCTCCCACAGCGTCGGCCATCGGTGCCCCGGACAGCCAGATGCCAAAATTGTAAGCACATTGCGCGCCCGTGAGGGTAATATCATGACAAAAGATGTCCTGGACGGCCGTGTGAGCTCTACCGGGGCGGGCGCGGCTGCGCGACGGCGGCCGCCGCTGGCCGCTGCGCAGGGGTCGCCGCCGATGGGTCGCGGCGCGCCTCGTCCGCTCCGTTCCGGCCGCACGTTCGTCGTTTCAGTGCTCTTCGCCCTGATTCATCTTGACTCGAGCGCCTGGAGCGCAGCGCGAGATCCTGTGCGAAGCGCTCGCGCGCCGCGGGGCGCGGGCGGGGCCGATCGCGCACATCGGGAGAGGCCGTCTCGGCCGCGGCGTGGACGAACGAGGCGGCTGTAGCAGCGCCCGGGGGGCCCAGGTTAGACTCCGGTCCGCCGCGGCGGCCGCCGGTCCAACGCGCCGCGGTCGAGAAAGCTCATGATCGGAACACTCCAGGCGAAGCTCCAGTATCTCAAGAACAAGAACCTCCACAACTGGCTCGGCGGCTACGCCCGCCAGAGAATCGAGAACGCCCGCAGTCCGCGTCCGATCGGCCCGCGACACCTCCTCTTCGCGGTCTGCGACCACTGGGAGCCGGGGTGGGAGAACGCCACGCCGGAGGTCGGCGACGCGCGGGTGAGGGCGTGGTCAGAGCGATATCCCGAGATGGCCGGCGCCTACCGCGACGCGGACGGCCGGCACCCGCGCCACAGCTTCTTCTTCCCGGGGGAGCAGTACACGCCCGGGTGGCTCGACGCGCTGGCGGATCTCACGCGCCGCGGCTTCGGCGAGGTGGAGCTGCACCTGCACCACCACAACGACACGGAGGAGAACCTGCGCGCGGACATCCGCAGGTACCTGGAGATCCTCGGGAAGCACGGGCACTTCTCGCGCGACGCGGACGGGCGCATGCGATACGGGTTCATCCACGGCAACTGGTGTCTGGCGAACTCCGGGCGGGACTCGCGGAACTGCGGAGTCGACGCGGAGCTCCCGCTCCTGTTCGAGACCGGCTGCTATGCCGACTACACGTTCCCGTCGGCCCCTGACGAGTCGCAGCACAGCATCGTGAACCAGATCTACTGGCCGACCGGCAACCTGGCGCGCCGGAGGGCCCACGCCGTCGGCGCCCGGGCCAAGGTCGGCGAGGTGCTGGAGGACCGGATCCTGATGATCGAGGGTCCGCTCGCGCTCGCGCTGACGCGCCGGGGGAACCGGGTGCGGGTGCGGATGGAGTACGGCGCGCTCCAGGCGGTCGATCCGCCGACGCCGGACCGGGTGAAGACGTGGGTGGATCAGAACATCCACATCGAGGGGCGGCCCGAGTGGGTGTTCGTCAAGGTCTACACGCACGGGGCGCCCGAGGATCAGGCGGAGTCGCTGCTCGGCGCGGGGAGCCACACGCTGCACCGGGAGCTCACGACCCGGTACAACGATGGTAAGGAGTGGGTGCTCCACTACGTGACCGCGCGCGAGATGTACAACATCGCGATCGCGGCGCTCGATGGCAAGACGGGCAACCCCGGGGACTACCGGGATTACCGGCTGAAGCCGCCGCCCTGCGCGAGCTGACCGCGCCCGGAGACCCGGCCTCCGGGGGCCCCCCGCGCGACGAGCTGCCTCCCACGGGGCCGGGCAGCTCTCGACAGAGCCTCAGCCCGCCCCGCGCCGCTCCCGGAGCACCTCCTCGAGGAGCGCGTAATAACGATCCCCCACGACATCCCACGAGAGCGCGCCCACGCTGCCCCGCAGCGCCTCCGGATCCCACGCCATGTCCAGCGCGCGGACCAGCGCGTGCCCGAGCGCCTGCGGATCGCCCGCGGGGACGAGCAGGCCGTTGCCCCCCGGCCCCTCGCACACGAGCTCCGGCACGCCGCCCACCCGGGTCGCGACGACGGGGCGGCCCGAGGCGAGCGCCTCCAGGACGACGTTCGGGCAGCCCTCGCGGCGGCTCGGCAGGCAGAACACGTCGCACGCCGCCATGTACTCCGGGATCTCCGCGGGCAGCGCCCAGCCGTACAGCCGCGCCCGGTCCGCGAGGCCGAGCGCGCGCACCCGCGCGCGCAGCGGCTCGAGCAGCTCGCCGCCGCCGACCATCATGAGGTGCACGTCGCGGCGGCCCGCCTCGGCGAGGCGCGCCATCGCCTCGACGAGGACGTCGACACCCTTCTCGGGCACGTGGTAGCCCGCGTAGAGCACGACCTTCGCGTCCACCGGCAGACCGAGGCGCTGCCGCGGCTCGACCCGGTCCCGGATCGAGAACCGCGCGCCGTCGACCGCGTTGAGCTGCACCACGACGCGCTCCCGCGGCACCCCGAGCTCCACGAGGCGCTCGCCGAGCGCCCCGCTCACCGCCACCACCCGGGCGCAGCGCTGGAGCGCCGGCGCGATCTGCGCCCGCAGCACGGCGTCCCTCGGCTGCTCGTTGATGTCGCTGCCGAGCACCGTCGTGACGAGCGGCACCCCCGCTTCCCGCGCGAACACGTCCGCGGCGACCGTGTCGGGATAGGCCCAGGCGGCCAGGATCACGTCGTAGGGGAACTCGCGCCGGAGCCCGGCCATCGTCCGCCCGAGCGACGCGTGGATCGCCCGCGCGTGCAGGCGCGGCTGCCCCGGGATCGACCAGTAGGTGGGGAACAGCGCGTCGATGCCGGTGTGCGACTCGCGCGTGCCGCCGATGAGCTCCTGCGACGCCCCGCGCACGCGCGTCCACCAGGGCGTCGGGGCCACGAGCCTGAGCTCGCAGCGGCGCGCGAGCGCCCGGTACGTGTGATAGCTGTACGGCGCCATCGTCGGCAGCCGCATCGAAGGGTAATGGTGGGTGAAGACGAGGACCTTCATCGCGCGCTCGCCCGTCACCCGAGGCCGAGATAGAGCTGCTCGTACTTGCGCGTCATCTTCTCGAACGAGAAGTCGTCGCGGACCCGCGCGTGCCCCGCCTCGCCGAGCCGCCGCCGCAGCGCGGGATCGCGCGCGAGCCGCTCGATCGCGGCCGCGAGCGCGTCGGGGTCGTCCACCGGGACGAGCAGGCCGTGCTCCTCGCTCCGCACCACCTCGGGGACACCGCCGACCGGCGTCACCACGACAGGCAGGCTGCGCGCCATGGCCTCGAGCACCGCGAGCGGCAACCCCTCGTCGCGCGAGGGCAGCACGAAGAAGTCGGCGGCGAGGAGCAGATCGGGCACGTCCTTGCGGAACCCGAGGAAGCGCGCCTCCTTGCCGTGGATCCCGAGCTCCCTCGCGAGCCCGTGGATGCGGTCGCGCTCGTCCCCGTCGCCCACGATGAGGACGGTGACCGGGACGCCGCGGTCCCGCAGCCGCGCGAGCGCCCGGAGCAGCACGTCATGCGCCTTCACCGGATGAAACGCGGCCGGCATGATCCCGACGAACGCGCCGCCGGGCGATCCCGCGGGCTCGGGCGATTGCGCGGGCGGCGGGTCGGCGCCGAAGCCGAGCTCGGCGCGCACCTCCTCGCGCGTCCGCCGCGCCGGGGTGATGTCGATCCCGTTGTGAATGACAGAGATGTTGCCGGCGACGCCCACGGCGCCGCTCTTGTCGGCCGTGTCCTGCGAACATCCGACGACGGCGTCCGTCGCCCGCCACTCGAAGCGCGAAGGAACGCGGATGATCCCGCGCGTCTGGGCGTGATCGGTGAAGACGAGCCGCGCCCGCGTGAGGAGCTTGCCGACCGTGGCGTAGTGGAGCGCAGTGGGGTTGTGCGCGTGAATGACGTGCGGACGCGCGCGCGCGAAGGCCAGCGCCGCGTGCGCCGCGCGCGCGGGCAGGCGCCCGCCGAGCACGGTGGCCGGCAGCGCGCGCTGCCGCGCCAGATCCGCGAGCGGCCCGCCGCGCAGCGCGAGGATGGAGGCGTCGTGGCCGTGGCGCCGCTGCGCCTCGGCGAGGCGCAGCACGAAATGCTCCATGCCGCCGCCGTTCAGGCTGCTCACGACATGGACGATCCGCAGCGTCGAAGTCCCCATGGAGGGTTGCTACCCGAATCGGGTCTCCTGTTGAAGCGCAAACCGCACCGCGCGCCGTCACCCACGCTGCCAACACGCCTCGCCGGGGCGCCTGCGTTCGTGACGTTTGGCGCGGGGTCACGCCGAGTCGCGCCGAGTCACGCGCGGTCGCGGCGAGTCGCGCTCGCGCGCTGATCGTTCGCGCTCGTTCGCGCTCGCCCTTGCCCAGAGGACGCCCCGGGTCGCTGGGTCATCCTACCACCTCGCCTCGCCGTCACCGCACTTTTGATTTGGCGAGCGGAAGCGGCTACTAGACGGGCATGAACCCTGAACTTCGGCGCGCCCTGGACCAGGGCATGCGCCGCGTGCCAGGCATGAGCGCCGCGGCGAGGCTGCTCGCCGTGCGGCTCGAGACCGTCAAGGCGCTCCTCGCGCGCCGGCTCGACGAGAACCCGCTCCCGGTGCCCGACGCCGTCACCCCGAGCGACATCCCGTCGGTCGCCGAGCTCGGCCCCGGGGACAGGGTGCTCGCCGAGCTCGATCAGGACGGCTTCGCCTTCGCGCTCCACCCGGCCGACGTCCCCTTCTTCAACCGCAGGAGCGAGAAGATGCCGCGCCTGCGGTACCGGCTGCACGTCGTCCTGCGCCGCGGCTACGTCTGCGTTCGCAAGCGCTTTATCGGCCAGCCGCGGAACGCGCCCGCGAGCGCGCACCTCTCCTCCCTGCTCGGGCTCTTCTTCTACAACGAAGCGGCCGCGCTCCTCCGCCTGCGCGATCTCCCCAGCGTCCCGAGGATTCGCGATCTCCACCTCACCACGCGCACCCTGTTCATCGACTACGTGCGCGGCCAGACGCTGCAACATCAGGTCGCCGAGCGCGGGGAGAAGGTCCTCGACATCGACCTCGCGCCGCTCGGGCAGCTGTTCGATCCGGAGCGCGATCGGCGCGAGATCGAGGCGTTCGCGAGCGGCGGCGGCGAGGCTCACCGCGGCCGCATCGAGGAGATCGTCCGGGCGATGAACGCGCGCGGCGTCGCGCCGCTCGACGTCAAGCTCGGCAACGTGCTCATCGGCGAGAAGACGGGCGCCCTCTACTGGGTCGATTTCGAGCGGGCCGCGATCGAAGGCGCGCCCCGCTACCGCGAGCAGCTGGCGGAGCACCATGACCTCGTGAATCGGTGGTTCGGGCTCTCCCTCCCGGGCGACGGCGGGGCGTGAGGCGCGGCGGGCGCGATCGAGGGTGCGATCGATGACACGAGAGGAAGGCAGGGCGCCGCGGGGCGCGATCGAGCGGATCGGCGAGAAGGCGGGGCGGTCGTGGCCGAGCATCGAGGCGGCCGCGCGGCTCTCGGCGGAGACCCGGGCGCGCCTCGCGGCGCTGCTCCGCGAGCAGATCCCGTGCGACACGAGCGCGGTGGTCTTCGGCTCGCTCGCCCGGGGCGAGTACACGACCGGCAGCGATCTCGACTGGACGCTGCTCATCGACGGTCAGGCCGACGAGGGGCACTTCAGCCAGGTCCAGGCCATCACGAAGCTCCTGAAGGAGGCGAAGTTCCACGAGCCGGGCCCGACGGGCGTGTTCGGCAACGTGGCCTTCAGCCACCCGATCCTCCACCAGATCGGCGGGCAGGAGGACACGAACAAGAACACGACCCAGCGCATCCTGCTGCTCCTGGAGTCGCTCGCGATCGGCAAGCCGGACGCCCACGAGCGCGTGCTCAGGCTCGTGCTCTCGCGCTACGTGGAGGACGACCGCGGGCTGCACTACGGCAGCAAGCGCGAGATCATCCCGATGTTCCTGCTGAACGACATCGTCCGGTACTGGCGCACCGTCGCCGTCGACTTCGTCTACAAGCAGCGGGAGCGCAGCTCGGGCTGGGCGCTCCGCAACGCGAAGCTCCGGATGTCGCGCAAGCTCATCTTCGTGAGCGGGCTCATCACCTGCTTCGGCTTCGAGCTGTTCGGCAAGGACCGGGCGACGTGGGCCGACGACGGCGACCGGATCTCGACGCCCACGCTCGTGCGCTTCCTCCGCGAGCGCATCCGGGTGACGCCGCTGGAGAGCCTCGCCGAGGTGCTGCTCCGGCCCGCGATCTCGGCGGAGACGGCGCGGACGCTGTTCGACAGCTACGACGCGTTCCTCGAGCTCCTCTCGAACGAGGAGGAGCGGGGCCGGCTGAAGCAGCTGCCGCTCGACGAGCAGCTCGGCCACGACCCGACGTTCAAGCGGGTGCGCGACATCGGGCGCGAGTTCCAGCGCGGGCTCGACCGGCTCTTCTTCGAGGAGGACCCGGAGCTCCGCAAGCTCATCCAGACGTACGGGGTGTTCTGATGCGACCCATGGGCTACTCGACAGGGGCGCTCGCGCTCAGCGACGTCGAGCGGGCGCTCTCGATGCTGGAAGGGAGCTCCGCGACCGCGGTGGAGCTCTCCGCGCTGCGCATCTCGGAGCTCAAGCCGCTGCTCCGGCTGCTCGGCTCCCTGGACCTGTCGCGCTATCGCTACGTGTCGTTCCACGCCCCGAGCCGCTTCGACGCGGCGGAGGAGCGCGTCGTCGCCGACGCCATGGCGGAGGTGGCCGCGCTGGGCTGGCTCATCGTCCTCCACCCCGACACCGTCCACGACCTCGGCGCGTTCCGGCAGCTCGGCGGCCTGCTCGCGCTCGAGAACATGGACAAGCGAAAGCGGACGGGCCGCACGGTGGACGAGCTCCGGCCGTTCTTCGACGCGCTGCCGGACGCGTCGTTCTGCTTCGATATCGGCCATGCGCACCAGGTCGATCGCACGATGACGGAGGCGCACTTCCTGGTGAAGGCGCACAGGACGCGGCTGAAGCAGCTCCACGTGAGCGAGGTGAACTCGGGCAGCCGGCACGACGCCCTGAGCCAGAGCGCGGCGCACGCGTTCCAGCGGGTCGCCGCCCACGTCCCGGGCGACGCGGCGCTGATCCTGGAGACGCCGGCGTCGCCAGAGGAGCTGGAGCGGCAGATGGCCATCGCGAGGGCGGCGCTGACGATCCCGGACGGCTTGGAAAAGACGCCCGGCTGATCCTGGAGACGCCGGCGGCGAGGGCGCGGGCGCGCCGGTTTCGCCGGTCGCCGGCATCGATCGTGGCGAGCCCTGGCCTCGCAGCCTCGACGAGCGGCTTCGGGGGCAGCGCGGCGCCCAACGGACGGTCTGGGGGCGCCCGAGGCGCTACGCTGCGCCCGTTCTCGGCGCGCCCAGGGCCGGATCGGGGGGACCACGATGAAGCTGAAGACGCTCGCGGCCGCGAGCACCGCATGGCTCGCCGCCCTCGCGCTGCTGACGGCGAGCGGGCTCACCCTCAGCACCGCGTACATGGACCGCGAGGTCGCGTGCCTCTTCAACCTGGTCCGAGAGGTGCGATCCACCATGGAGCTGGAGGTCCACCTCCTCTCGTACGAGCGCGAGAGCGCCCGGGTCGCGCTGACCCAGCTCCCCGAGCACGCGCGCGCGCGCGACGCCGCCGGGCGCGAGGTGAAGCGGTGGCTCGACGACATCCGCGACAACCCCGTCACCGTGGACAACGCGGACGTCGTCAAGGCGACCGAGCGGGCTCTCGAGCGCTACCTCGCCGCGCGCGCGCTGGCGGACGCGGCGGCGCCGCCAGCCGCCCCCGCGGAGCGCGGGCTCTCCGAGGAGGTCGATCGCGCCTTCCTCGCGCTCGAGCGGCTGCTCGCCGCGAAGCTCGAGGAGGCGCGGATCGCCCGGGGGCGCGTCGACGCGGTAAACCGGCTCTCGGAGACGGTGAGCCTCGGGGCCGCCGCGATGCTGCTCACCGGGGTCCTGCTCGCGCTGTGGCAGATGAGCGGGCGCGTCTATCGCCCGCTGCTCGCGATCCGCGCCGCGATCGACCGCTACGGGGCCGGCGCGCTCGACGCCCGCGCGCCGCAGGGCGGGCTCGACGAGCTGCGCGAGATCGCCGTCGCGTTCAACGAGATGGCCGAGGCGCTGGCCGAGCAGCGCCGGAGGCAGCTCGGGCTCCTCGCGAGCGTGGCGCACGATCTGCGCAACCCGCTCGCCGCGCTGAAGCTCACCGTCGACCGCCTCCGGCCGGATCGGCCCCTGCCGCCCGAGGAGCGGCTCAGGCCGATGCTCGCCCGCATCGGGAAGGAGGCCGCGCGCTGCGATCACATGCTCACGGACCTCATGGACATCGCGCGGATCGAGGGCGGCGAGATCGAGCTGCGCCACGAGATCCGGGACGCCTGCGAGATCGCCCGCGAGGTCGTCGAGCTCTACCGGCCGACGGCGACCGCGCACGAGATCAGGCTGTCGCTGCCCGACGAGGCGGTCCCGCTGCGCTGCGATCCGGTCAGGATCGAGCAGGTCCTCAACAACCTGGTCGCGAACGCCATCAAGTACTCGCCGGAGGGCGGCGCCGTGCTGGTCGCCGTCGCGCGCGAGGGCGCCGAGGTCACGATCGCGGTCGCCGACCAGGGCGTCGGCATCGCGGCCGAGGACCAGCGGCGGCTGTTCGAGCGCTACTGGCGCGCGCCGTCGTCGCGCTGCGTGGCCCCGGGCGTCGGCCTCGGCCTGTGGGCCGCGCGCCGCATCGCCGAGGCGCACGGCGGGCGCATCGAGGTGACGAGCGCCGCCGGCGAGGGCTCGACGTTCACCCTGCGCCTGCCGTCCTAGTCCCTAGGGCTCGTCCGGATCGAGCTCCCAGCCGAAGACGCCGGGGGTGCGCGCGCGGTGCCTGCCGAGCGCCTCGCCGGGGAGCCAGGGGCCGTCGGCGGCCCAGCGGGTGGAGAAGGCGTCGCGCAGCACGAGCTCCGCCAGCTTGCCCCTCGGCGAGAACCCCCACTCGGCCTCCTGCGAGACGTCGTCCGGGTCGGCGTAGAGCCGCCAGACGAAGAAGCCGGCGCAGGTGCGCGCGTCCAGGAACGGCGCCATCACGGCGGCGTAGGCCTCGGCCTGCGAGCGCTGATCGACGACCACGTCCTTCATGCGGTCGGGCCACTCCCACGGGCGCACGGCGGGATCGCGCCGCGTGGTGTAGCCGATCTCGGTGAGCAGGACCGGCTTGCCCCACGCGCGCGCCACCGCGTCCACCCCGGCCGCGACCTTGCGCCCGCCGCGCAGGAGCTCCTCGAACGACGCGCCCTCGCGCTCGGCGAGCGGATAGAACGCGTTGATGCCGATGAGGTCCAGCGCGTCGAAGATCAGCGTGTGCTCGACGTCGTCCCAGTTCGCCGAGTAGGTGAGCAGCCCCGGGTACACGCGGCGCACCGCCTCGATGATCGGCAGGAAGCTCGCCGCCCGCGCCGTCGTCACCCAGCTCCGCAGCTCGACGCCCACGCTGAGCATCTCGGCGCCGCCCTCGCGCGCGACCTCCGCCCAGGTGAGCAGGAACCGGCGGTACGACTCGGCCCAGCGCGCCCAGCCCGCGTCGTCCCCCGGGTCGATCAGCGCCCGCCACTCGCCGCTCTCGACCCAGAGGTGCGGGACGAGCAGCACCTTGAGCCCGCGCGCGTGCGCCTGCGCGATCGCCGCGAGCACGTTGCGCCGGTTCTCCTCGAACGGCGCCTCGAAGACGAGATCGACGCCGGTGCCCTTGCCGTCCCACACGCGGCCGAACGGCGTCAGGCTGACCCAGGTCGCGCCCATCGCCACCGCTTCATCCATCGCTCGCCCGCTCGCCGAGGTCCCGTAGCCGCGGCCCGGATGCCGGAGGTTCTCGATCGGCCCGATCGTCACGCCGCGCACGCCGCCCCAGCCCGACTCGGCCCACCCCGTCGCGCCGTACGGAAGGCGCTCCGGCGAGATCCGCGGCGCCTCCGGCGGGACACGCAGCGCCTCCGGCGCGACGCGCAGCGCCCCCGGCGCGACGCGCGGCGCCCCCGGGGCGGCCGGCGGCGCCTCCGCCGCGCTCCGCGGTGCCTCCTGCGCGATCCGGGGCGCGGCGCTCGCGGGCCGCGCAGCGCCGCAGACGGCCGCCGCCGACACGGCGAGGGCGGCGCCCGCGGCGCCGGCGAGCGCGCGTACTTCTCGACTCATCGCTGGCACGGGGACGCCTTATACCAGGCGGGCGGCTCGCGGTACCCCGGACGTCAGCCGCCGTCGGTCTCCTGGGGCCGCGGCCCGCCGTGACCCTGCTCGGACGGCTGCGGCGCGGCCGTCGCCGGCCCCTGCGGCTGCGGCGCGGCCGCCGTCTCCCCCGGCCGCGGCGCGGTCGCCGCCTCCGACGGCTGCCGCGCGCGCAACAGCGCGTCGCGCTCCTGCCGCGCGCGCTCGGTCCCCTCGCGCCACCGCTGCTCGCGCTCCATCTTCTCGCGCCGCCGCCGCTCGCGCTCGACCTCGTCGTAGATCACGTCGGGCCGCTGCGGCTGGTACCGGAGCCCGCCCGGCGGCACGGCTTGCAGCGCTCCGCCGTCCGGGCCCGGAGCGCTCTCGGCATCCGGCCCCGGCGCCGCGGGCTCACCCGACGCCACGGCCGCGGCAGGTACGGCCGCGCCCGGCCGCCTCGCCGCGGCGGCGGAGCGCGCCTCCTGGACCGCGCGCTTCGCCACGCCCTTCGATGCCAGCACCGCGCTCTCATCGACGCCGAGCGCGCCCGTCTGCACGAGCCACACGCCGCCGACCCCCGCGGTCATCCCGAGCACCGCGAGCGCGATCGCGAGCCGGCGCGGCCACGGCGACGGCCCGCCGCGCACGACCGTGAGCCGCTCCGTCTCGGCCGGCGCGCGCGCCTCGGCCGGCGTGACGCGCGGCGCCGGGTCGACGGTGACGCGATGCGCGACCTCGCGGTCGAGCGGAACGGGCGTTCCGCCTGCCGGACGCTGCCCTGCCCGGCCCCGTGGGTCGGTGGGGAGCTCCGGCGGGCTAACCGTCAGGACCGGGGGCGGCGTGCGGCTCGGCCGCAGCTGCTCGCCGCCGTCCCAGGACGCGCCCGCGTGCGACACCAGCGTGATCTCGCCGTGGCGGACGCCTCCTGGCGCATCCCACTTGGCCGTCGTCTCGAGGTCGCCCATGAGATCGTCGGGCGACATCATCGGCAAATCGGCCAGCGTGTCGGCCTCCCACTCGTCCTCGACGGGCGCGGGGGCCGGGGTCGCCATGCGGAGCGTCTCGTCCTCCGCCCGGAGCGCCTCCCACACGCGCTCGGCCGCGTCGTCCGCGCCCTCGCCCCCGAAGCGCGCGAGCGCGAACGCGAGCTTCGCGACGTCCGAGGGGCGCGCCTCCGGGTCCTTGTCGAGGCAGCGCAGCACGAGGCCCCCGAGCTCGGCCGGCTCGAACCGCGGCGCGAACGGCGCGGGCGGATCGTTCAGGACCTTGTTGCAGATCTCGAGCTCGGTCCGCGCCTCGAACGGGCTCGCCCCGCAGAGGAGCGCGTAGGCCACCGCGCCGATCGACCAGATGTCGGCGCGCTCGTCGATGCCGCCCGCCGACCGCATCTGCTCCGGCGCCATGTAGAGCAGCGAGGTCCGCATGGCGCCGGAGGCGGCGTTCGGGCCCTCGCTCTCGACGCCGCACGCCACGGCCGACACGCCGAAGTCGAGCACCTTCACGCTCGGCGCGCCGTCGCCGAAGCTGAGGAACACGTTCTCGGGCTTGAGGTCGCGGTGGAGGAGCCCGACGCCGTGCGCCTCGGCGACGGCCTCGCAGATCTGGAGGAGGTACTTCACCGCCTCCCTGGGCCGCAGCGGCCCGCGGCGCTGCAGGTAGCTCGCGAGATCGGAGCCCTCCAGGTACTCGCTGACGACGAACGGCACGCCGCCCTCGACCCCGACGTCGAGGACCCGCGCGACGTACCTGCCCGAGAGAGCGCGCGCGGCGCGAGCGCCGCGGAGCAGCCGGTCGACGGCGTGCCGGTTCTCGGCGATCCTGGGATCCACGCGCTTGAGCGCGACGCGCTGGCCCGACGCGCGATCGATCGCGAGGTGGACGGCGCCGACCCCGCCGAGGCCGAGCCGGGTCTCCACCGCGTACCTGCCGGCGACGACCTCCTGGCCCCCCGCCGGAGCCTCGGCCGCCCGAGGCGCACGCTCGGCGTCGGTCCACTCTCGCGCGGCCGCGCGATCCTCTCCTCCGGCCTTCAGCGACGTCAACGCACTGCCTCGGTGGGGTCCGCGCGCTCCGCGAACCGGGTCAAAACCTGTCCTCTGAATAGCAGATCCAGAGTGCAGCAACGCGTCCATGACGTGTCGTCTACCGACCACGACGACAGGGGGATGTCCGTTCTGTGCGCAGCCGGCTGGCCGGCCAGCTGGCCGGCCGGCCGGCCCGCCTCCATCCATCGCTGCCGCGAATGCAGCCGATCCATCGCCCTTCGCCATCCAGACATTCCCAGCCATGCAGCCCAGCGATGCGCCGTCCGTGCCATGCAGTCCGGGGCTGCGCCGCGCGGGGCGCGCGGGCCTGCGCTCCGGCCGTCCACGCGGCTCACGGCGGGAGCCCGAGCGCGAGCGCTACCAGGGTGTCGATGCCGGCCAGGACGAGGACGAGCGCCGCGGCGGACCCCGCGCCGAGCCCGAGCGCCTTCACCGCGCGAAGGCCCCGCCCCCCGCGGGCGTCCGGCCGCCCGTGCTGAACGCCGCGCGTGACCCAGCACCACCCGAGCATGGACAGCGGCCCGAACGCATAGAGCGCTGCGCCCCAGGTCGCTCCGTTCCAGCAAGCGGCGCGCTGCTCGGGCGTAAGCCGCCGCCGATCCCACCGCTGCAGCGCGAGCGGCAGCGCAATGCCGAGCAGCATCTGGATTGCGAGGCGGAGAGCGCTCATGTCGCGCGAGGGGATCCCGGGCGCGCGATCCGCTCAGGCAGCGCCGGACAACCGCTGTTCGATCGAGCACGCCGCAGCGCGTCGCGGCAGAGCTCGGGTGAGCGACTCGATGCCCGTCTTCGCTGTCCTGCTGCGCCGCGGAAAGCACCCCAAAAATCGCGTGCCGGCCTTCTCGATCTCCACGGGGATTGATACGAACGAGGAATGACAACGACTGAGGCAGGGGACATCAGGAACGTTGCAATCATCGGACACAAGGGGGCTGGGAAGACATCGCTCGCCGAGGCCATGCTGTACGTCGGCAAGGCGACGGCCAAGCTCGGCAAGGTGGACGACAAGTCGAGTGTCCTCGACGATACCGCCGAGGAAAAAGAGCACGTTTGCTCGTTCGAGGCGAGCGTCGCGCACCTCTCCTGGGGCGGGAAGAAGATCAACCTCGTCGACACGCCCGGAGAGGGGAGCTTCCTCGCCGAGACGCGGCTCGCGCTCGCCGCGGTCGACGCGGCCATCCTCGTCGTGAGCGGCAAGGACGGCGTGCAGCCGATCACCGAGCGTGTCTTCGGGTGGGTGAGGGAGGCGAAGCTGCCGTGCATGGTCGTCGTCACCAAGGTCGACGCCGAGAACGCGCGACCCGACGAGGTGATCGCCGAGGTCCGCGCGCGCCTCAAGGCGCCGCTCGCGATCATGGAGGAGCGCGTCGGCGAGGGGCTCCAGTTCCGGGGGGTCGTGGCGATCCGGACGAAGAAGGCCTGGCTCGACAAGCCCGAGGCGCCCGCCGCGGCCGCCGGCGCTCCCGTGCCGGCCGACGTCGCGGGGGCGGTCGAGAAGGCCCGGGGCAAGCTCGTCGACGACGTCGCCGGCAGCGACGACGAGCTCACCGAGCGGTACCTGACCGAGGGCGACCTCACGCAGCAGGAGCTCGATCAGGGGCTCCGCGCCGCGGTCCGCCGGGGGGCGCTGGTCCCGGTCTACTTCGCCTCCGGGGTCCGCCCGAGCGGCGCCGCGGCGCTGCTCGACGGCATCGTCGAGCTCGTGCCCCCGCCGACCGAGCACCCGGCGTGGGCCGGCGTCGTCCCGAGCGGCAAGCCCGGCGCCGCGCCGCAGGCCGCCGAGCGGCCGCCGTCCGCGGAGGCGCCGGCGGCGGCGTTCGTCTTCAAGACGTCGATCGATCCGCACGCCGGCCGCACCTCGTTCGCGCGCGTGCTCTCCGGCGCGCTCCGGCCCGACGCCACGCTGCTCAACGCGAGCACGGGCAACGCCGAGCGCCTCGGCAAGATCCACGCCGTGGTCGGCAAGGACCACAAGCAGGTGGAGGAGGCGCGCGCCGGCGACATCGTCGCGCTGCACAAGCTGAAGGCCACGCTGAGCGGGCACACGCTCTGCGACGAGAAGCACGCGTTCCTCTTCAGCGCGCCGGAGCTGCCGCCGGCCCTCTTCTCGCGCGGCGTGAGGTTCGACGCGAAGGGCGGCGAGGACAAGGTCGGCAACGCCCTCTACCGGCTGACCGAGGAGGACCCGGGGCTCAGCGTGCACCAGGACCCGTCGACCCGCGAGCTCGTCGTCTCGGGCCTCGGCGCCCTGCACCTGGAGATCACGGTGGAGCGCATCCGCCGGCGCGTCGGGATCGACTGCCGGCTCGGCCCGCCGCACATCGCCTACAAGGAGACGATCTCGCGGAAGGCCACGAACGTCGAGGGCAAGCACAAGAAGCAGACCGGCGGTCATGGCCAGTTCGGCGTCTGTTACATCGACATGGAGCCGCTGCCGCGCGGCGGCGGCTTCGTCTTCGAGGACGCGGTCGTGGGCGGCGCCGTGCCGCGGCAGTTCATCCCCTCGGTCGAGAAGGGCATCGTCAAGTCGATGTCGAAGGGCGTCCTGGCCGGCTACCCGATGGTCGACGTCAAGGTGCGGCTCTTCGACGGCAAGTACCACGACGTCGACTCGTCGGACGCGGCCTTCCAGATGGCGGGCAGCAAGGCGTTCAAGGCCGCCGCCGCGCAGTGCGCGCCGGTGCTGCTCGAGCCCATCGTGCGGCTCTCGGTGACGGTGCCGAGCGCGACCATGGGCGACATCATCGGCGACATCAACAGCCGCCGCGGGAGGATCATCGGCACGGACTCGGTGGAGGATCAGACGATCGTGAACGCGTTCGTCCCGCTGGCCGAGGTGCTCGAGTACGAGTCGAAGCTGAAGAGCATGACCCAGGGCAAGGGCACGTTCACGATGAGCGTCGAGCACCTGGAGGTCTGCCCGCCGGCGGTGCAGGAGAAGGTGATCAAGGAGAGCGGCTTCAAGGCCGAGGCCGACGAGGACTGACGGGGGCGACGCCCGGGCTACGGCGGGCTACGGGTGGATGTGGACGATGGTCCCCTCCCCCGTGGCCTTCCCCGCGCTGACCCCGTGCCACCCGTCGGGCACCGGCGGATCGGTCCAGAGGAACACCCTGCGCGCGTCGATCGGCGACAGGTTGATGCACCCGTGGCTGCGCGGCTTGCCGTAGTCGTCGTGCCACGGCGCCGCGTGGATCGCGTAGCCCGCCTCGAAGTACTGCACCCACGGCACGTCGCGGAGCTCGAACTTGTTGTCGACCTCGTGCGCGTCCATCGTCGTCGTGACGTGCTTGTCGCGGATCCGGAACGTCCCGCGCACGGTCGAGAAGGTCTTCTTGGGGTCGCCGAGCCCGTCGCGCCCCGTCGCCGCCGCGGTCGCGTAGACCGGCCGCTTGCCCTCGTAGAGGATGAGCGTCTGGCTGAGGATCGAGATGTCGATCCACTTCACGTCCCCCTGCGCGAACGACGGCAGCTCCGAGGGCTTCACCGCGATGGCGACGTCGGAGTCGCGCACCCACGTCCCGTCCTTCGCCTCGACGAGGCGCGCGCCGCCCACCTTCCTCGATCGCCCCGTGAGCTGCACGGCGGTGTGCCAGGGCAGCTCGCCCGCCTTTTCCATCTCGCCGCCCGAGATGTCGTAGCGCTTCGCGTCCTGCCGGTGCACGAACGCGAGGGGCAGCTCCCACCCCTTGGTCATGTCGACGCCGCGGAACGTGGAGCCGCGGGCGGGCTTGAGCTTCGACGTGGGCACGAGCCGCGCGTCGGTGGTCATCGCGAAGCGCCGCCCGCCGTCACCCATGAAGGTGTCGATGAGGGCGAGCCCCGCCTTGCGCGCGATCCGGTTCGTGATGATCGCGTAGCCCGGGACCTTGAACGACGAGATGTTCGGGAGCTGCCGCCCGCCCTTGAAGAACCAGGGGATCTCGTCGCTGCCGTTGCCGCCGTAGAGCTCGCTGTCGCCGAGCTCGGGTGGCTCGGCGGGCGGGTCGCCGGTCGCGTTGCCCTGCGCGTCGAGCGGCACGTCGTTGGCGCCGACCTTGATCTCGTCCCACTTCTTCTTGAGCTTCTTGTAGCTGCGGAGGTGCCGCTCCAGGCTCATCTCGTACTGGAGCTGCTCCTTCATCGACGGCATCCGGTAGTAGTTCGGCGCGATGGCCCTGACGAAGGCGTACGGGTACGGCATCGGCTTGGACAGGTCGGGCCGCCGCGTGAGCGCCCGGAGGATCGGGTGCTTCATGTCGATCGTGGCGTCGCTGTCCGCGCACATGTACCCGGCGGGCAGCACGCGGTAGTAGCCGCCCTGGCAGTCGTCGAACGACACGGGCTTCTCCCCGCGGGGCGCCGTCCCGCCCGCGCGCAGGTAGCCGAGCTTGGCGGAGCGGCGGTCCGCCTTCTCGTAGATGGGCGCGACCATCTGCACGGCGCCGATGCGGGGCCCGTCGACGCGCGGGAGGGTGGCGGGGTCGTTCTCGGCGGACGTCTGCGCCGCGCCCGCGGAGAGGCTGATGATGCCCTCGGGCGTGGCGTTCTCCCCGCCGCTGCAGGCCGAGAGGACCGGCAGGGCGAGGGCGGCGAGCGCCAGGGCGGGCGGCGAGAAGCCGCGCGCGAGGGCCGGGATCGCAGAGCTTCGCTGTCGGGCGTCCATGCCCCGGGGATGCCGGACAGACGGGCGGGTGGCCAAGTTTTGGCGCTCCCCGATCGGCCCGAAGCGCGAGCAACCGGGCCCCAGGGGCGCTCCTGCGGGGGGCGCCCACCGCGGGCGATGCTCGGAGGCGACGGCGGGCAGTGCGCGATGATGCTGGAATGGGGTTGCGCTGGAGCCCGGCGTTGGGTAGGTTCCGGGCCCTCGCGAACCCCGCGAGCATGCGCCACTAGCTCAGCTGGATAGAGCGTCGGCCTCCGGAGCCGAAGGCCAGTGGTTCGAATCCACTGTGGCGCGCTGGGTTGTCGATGATCCCGGGACCTCGGGATCGCGCCCGGAGTGCGGCGAGGCGCCGCTCCGCGATGCGCTCACACAAACCACGCGTTGAGCTCGGCGTACGTCAGCGGCGCATCGTGGAACGGCGGCGGCGCCCACCGGCCGGCGAGCAGCTGCTCCGCGTCCTGCCTCGCGGCCGAGAGCGCCGTCAGGGCGAGGCGCGGCCCGACGCTCACCCGGCGCACGCCGAGGGCTCGGAGCTGCTCGACGGGCGGCAGCGCCGGCGAGGCCCACACGTTGAGCGGGGCCTGCACCTCCGCGGCGACGCGCGAGAGCCCCTCGGCCGCCGCGAGGCCCGGCACGAAGACGCCGTCGCAGCCCGCGTCGACGTAGCGCCTGGCGCGGCGCACCACCTCGTCGAGGGCCGCGGGGGACGCGGGCGCGCCGCGCAGGAGCACGTCGGTGCGCGCGTTCAGGAACAGGTCCAGCCCGGCGCGCTGGAGCGCCCCTCGCGCCGCGAGCAGCTTCGCAGCCAGCGCCTCGGGCGGCTCGGCGCCGTCCTCGAGGTTCACGCCCGCGACGCCAGCCTCCGCGAGGCGGCACACCGCGTTGGCGACCCCCTCGGCGCTCGTGGCGTAGCCTCGCTCGAGATCGACGCTCACCGGGACGCGCACGGCGCGGAGGATGTCGCGGGTCGAGGCGAGCAGCCGGTCGAACGGCAGGCGCTCGCCGTCGGCCGCGCCGTGCGCCCAGGCCACCGCCGCGCTGCTCGTCGCGACCGCGGCGCCGCCGGCGGCCTCGGCCATGCGGGCGCTCACGGCGTCCCACGCGTTGAGCAGGACGAGGAGCTGTCCCGGCGCGTGCAGCGCCCGGAAGCGCGCCGCGCTGGAGTGCGGCTGGCTCATTCGCCGCTCTCCGCGTCGGGCGCCGCCGGGAACCGGTAGGCCACGGCGATGCGGTTCCAGGCGTTGATCGTCGCCGCGACCGACGTCAGCGCCGCGAGGTCGGCGTCGGAGAACGCGCTCGACACCTCGCTGTACACCTCGTCGGGCACGCCGCCGTCCGCGAGCTGCGTCAGCGCGTCGGTCCACGCGAGCGCCGCCCGCTCCGGCGGCGTGAAGCAAGAGCTCTCGCGCCAGCGGGCGAGCGCCTCGAGCCGCTCGCCCGAGATCCCGAGCCGTCGCGCCTCGCGCCGGTGCATCGCGAGGCAGAAGGAGCAGCGGTTCACCAGCGAGGCGCGCACCTTGACCAGCTGGATGAGCTCCGCGCCGAGGGCGCTCTGCTTCGTGGCGGCCGAGATCGCGAGCAGCGCGCGATCGGTCTCGGGGGCGAGGCGCCGGAACCCCGCGTAGTCGAGCCGGGAAGTTTTGGTTGCCATGGCCCGGCAGGATAGGTTCATGATGGCCCAGCGACAGTGCCAAGAACCTCGAAAACGAGTGGGCCATCGTGACCCGCCGCGGAGCCAGGCTCTCCCCGGTGCGCCGGCGGCAGCGGAGCGCCGGTACGCTGCAAGCGCAGCTCTACGACCGGATCCGCCAGGCGATCCTCTCCGGCGCGCTCGCGTCGGGCGCGCGGCTCCCCTCGGCGCGCGCCATGGCGCTCGAGGCGGGCGTCTCGCGGGGGACCGTGGACGCCGCGTACGCGCGCCTCTCGGTCGAAGGGTTCCTCGTGGCGCGCGGCGCGGCCGGCACGTTCGTCACGACCCCGCTCCCCATCGCCGCCGCCTTCGCCCCCGCGGCCCCTCCGGAGCCGCCGCGCAAGGAGCCCCGCGCCCGCGCGGCGCTCCGCCCCTTCCAGATCGGCGTCCCCGCGGTCGACGCGTTCCCCGTCGCGACCTGGTCGCGGCTGCTCGGCCGGCACGCGCGGCGCGCCCGCGCCGGCGATCTCGCGGGCTCCGACCCGTGCGGCGACCGCGCCCTGCGCGAGGCCATCGCCGCGCACCTCGCGGTCTCCCGCGGCGTCGTCGCGCGCGCGGAGCAGGTGATGATCACCGGGGGCTACCACGGCGCGCTCGGCCTGCTCGCCCGCGCGCTCGCGCGGCCGGGGGACGGGGCGTGGTTCGAGGAGCCCGGCTACCACCGGGCACGGGCCGCGCTGGAGCTCGCCGGGCTGCGGCTCGCGGCCGTGCCGGTGGACGCCGAGGGCCTCGACGTCGCCCGCGGCGCCGCGCTCGCCCCGCGCGCCCGGTTCGCGTTCGTGACGCCGAGCCACCAGATGCCGCTCGGCATGGCGCTCTCGCTGCCGCGCAGGCTCGCCCTCCTCGCCTGGGCGCGCGGCGCCGACGCGTGGGTCATCGAGGACGACTACGACGGCGAGTTCCAGCGCGCCTCGGCGCCGCTGCCCGCCCTCAAGAGCCTCGATGACCAGGGCCGGGTGATCTACGCGGGGACCTTCAGCAAATCGATGTTCCCCGCGCTGCGCCTCGGCTTCCTCGTCGTTCCGGACGGCGCGCGCGACGCGCTCGCCCGCGTGGCCAGCCTGCTGCACCCGGCCCCGCTGCTCGCCGTGCAGCGCGCCGCCGCCGACTTCCTCGGCGAGGGGCACTTCGCGCGTCACGTGCGGCGCATGCGCGCGCTCTATGCAGAGCGGCACGGCGCGCTGTCTCGCGCGCTCGAAGAGCTCTCCTCGCCGCAGCTCCAGGTCGAGGAGGGGACGGGCGGGCTGCACCTGATCGCGCGCCTGACCGGCGCCCGAGACGGCGAGGTGGTCGAGCGCGCGAGCCAGCTGGGCCTCGCGCCCGGCGCCCTGTCGAGCTTTTATCGATCCGACCCGGCCGAGGGGCGGCTCGACGGGCTGCTGCTCGGGTTCGCCGCGCTGCCCGCCTCGCGCGCGCAGAAGGCCGTGCACCGCCTCGCGCAGGCCATCGCGCCCTCGCCGCCGCCCCGGCATCACCCCCTGGCGAGGACCATCTCCGTCGACGTGAACGGCAGCGGCGGCAGGTCCGCGCGGTTACGGAACCCGAACCGCGCGTAGAACGTGTGCGCGTCCTGCGTGCCGAGGTGGACGTGGCGCGCGCCGCGGACCGCCGGGTGCGCGAGCAGCAGGCGCACCACCGCCTCGCCCACGCCGAGGCCCCGCAGCGAAGGGGCGACCATCACGTCGAACATCCACGCGCGCTTGCTCCCGTCGCTCACCGCGCGCGCCGTCGCCACGAGCCGGCCCGCGGCGTCGCGCGCGCCCACCCACGCCGACGAGCCGAGCAGCGCCCGCGCGATCACCTCGCGCGGCACGCCCTGGCTCCAGTAGGCCCCCTCGAGCAGATCGACGGCCGCGCCCACGTCGCGCGGCCCGAGCGCGCACGCGAGCGCGCAGCCCGCCGGCGCCCGCAGGAACTCGGGCACCGGCGTGTCCGGGCTCGCGCCGCGCACGAGCTCGATCGCCTCGGGATCGCCCGGCGAGCCCCGCTCCCAGAGCTTCGTGAGGAGCCGCGCCCGCTCCTCCGGCGCGCGGCGCTGCGCGAGCTCCGCCTTGCCGTCGAGCCTCTCGAGCGAAACCGCGAGCACGAGGATCCCGTCGATCGCCTCGCGGTCGAGCGGACCCCGGGCGTCGAGCGGCGCGTCCCCGCCCTCGGGCTGGTACTTCCGCGTCAGCGCCTCCAGCACCTCGGCCTTGCGGTCCGGATCGTCCACGCGCTCGATCACCCCGTGCGCCCGCGCGCGCCGGTGGAGCGTCGTCGCCGGACAGGCGCGCGCTGGCTCGGCGAGATAGCTCGGGATCGAGGCGACGATCTGCTCGCACGACACCACCGCCGCCCGGCCGACGGCCTCGATCTCCTCGCCCGCGGGCGCGCCGTGGAACGCGATCGACCCCCGGACCACGACGCCCTGCACCGCCCGCAAGAGCGGCTCGCCCTCCGCCGTCGTCGAGGCCACGTGCACCACCTCCGCGCGCCCGAGGAGCTCCTCGGCCTCCGCGCGATCCATGCGAACGTCCTTCCTGCGCATGGCCGGAGCGTGCCGCGCGGCTGGTACGTCCAAAAGATCCGGTCCATGGATTTCTGCTAGACCAGTCGGCGTGCCCTGGGAGCTCTCGCTCGCCGTCGATCCCGCCGCGTCGCAGCCGATCTTCCTGCAGATCGCGCGCGCCCTCGCCGACGACATCCGCCGCGGCCGGCTCCGCGCCGGCGACGAGCTCCCGGGCAGCCGCGCGCTCGCGCGGTCCCTGTCGGTCCACCGCAACACCGTCCTCGCCGCGTACCGCGAGCTCGCCGCCGAGGGGTGGATCGAGGCCAGCGCCGCGCGCGGCACCTTCGTCTCGGCCGAGCTGCCGGCGCCCGCGCCCCGGCGCTTCGCCCGGCGCGCCGCGGTCCGGGCCGAGGTGCCGCCGAAGCTCGGCTTCGACCTCGGCGCGACCTCGCTCCGGCCCCTGCCCCTCGCCCCCGAGGGCGCGCTCCGGATGAGCGGCGGCCTCCCCGACATACGCCTCGTCCCGACCGCGGCGCTCGCGCGCGCCTACCGCCGCGCGCTCCGGGCCGAGCCGAGGCGGCTGCTCGACTACGCCGATCCCCGCGGCCACGCCCGCCTCCGCGCCGCCCTCGCCGCGATGCTCTCGGCGGTGCGCGGCCTCGCCGCCGGCCCCGAGTCGGTGCTCGTCACGCGCGGCAGCCAGATGGCGCTCGACCTCGTCGCGCGCGCGCTGCTCGCGCCGGGCGACGCGGTGGCCGTCGAGTCGTACGGCTACCGCCCCGCGTGGGAGGCGCTCCGCCTCGCCGGCGCGCGGCTCGTCCCGCTGCCGGTCGACGCCGCGGGCCTCTCGGTCGACGCGCTCACGGAGCTCGCCGATCGCGAGCGCCTCCGCGCCGTCTACGTCACCCCGCACCACCAGTACCCCACGACCGCGGTGCTCGCGCCCGGGAGGCGGATCGCGCTCCTCGAGCTCTGCCGCAGCCGCCGGATCGCGATCCTCGAGGACGACTACGATCACGAGTTCCACTACGACGGCCGCCCGGTGCTGCCGCTCGCCAGCGCGGACACGGCCGGCATCGTCGTCTACATCGGCACCCTGTCGAAGATCCTCGCCCCCGGGCTCCGGCTCGGCTTCGTGGTCGCGCCCGAGCCCCTGATCGAGCGGCTCTCCCTGCACCGCACCTTCGTCGACCGGCAGGGCGACCACGCGGTGGAGCGCGCCGTCGCCGAGCTGCTCGAGGACGGCGAGGTGCAGCGCCACGCGCAGCGCGCGCGGCGCATTTACCGGGCGCGGCGCGATCTCCTCGTCGCGTCGCTGCGCGCCCGGCTGGGCGGCGCGCTCGACTTCCGCGTGCCGGTCGGCGGGATGGCCCTGTGGGCCAAGGTGGACGCCGCGATCGACGCGGACGCCTGGGCCGAGCGCTCGCTCGCGCGGAAGGTCGCGTTCTCGGCGGGGCGACGGTTCGCGTTCGACGGCAAGAGACGCCCCTTCCTGCGGCTCGGGTTCGCGGCGCTGGACGAGCGAGAGATCCGCGAGGCGGTGGAGAGGATGGTCCAGGCGCTCTGACCGGCGAGGCGGACAGCCGGCCAGAGCGCCCCGGCGCCCGACAACGCGGCGAACGCGGCAGCGTCTGGAGAGCGCGGGTGTCCGCGGTCCGGGGGCGGCCCCCACCTCCGGGCGATGGCGGCACGTCCACAAAATCGCGGTCTCTCCCTGTCTCTCCGGGGAAAGCTACTCTATGCAGCGGGGGCGAACCGAAGGAACAGACACCACCCGATGAATCCAGAAGTCGTGACCGCGCTCGGGCTCGTCGCGGCGACCCTCACCACGGTCTCCTTTCTCCCGCAGGTGCTCCGCACGCTGCGCACGCGGGACACCCGCTCGATCTCGGTCGGCATGTACGCGGCCTTCGTGACCGGCGTCGGCCTGTGGCTCGTTTACGGCCTGCTCACCGGGGACGTGCCGATCATCGTCGCCAACGCGATCACGTTCGTCCTCTCGGGCACCGTGTTCGTCCTCAAGCTCCGGTACGGCTGAGCTGCCCCCCTCCCGCGCGGCGCCCCCCTTGCCGCCTCGCCCAGACAACCCCACTCCGCCCCGGCGGCGCGCACTGGCCTCTCCGGTCCTCTCGCCGAAGCCGGCCTTTCCGAGCCTCGCTTGACACGGCATTTCCCGCGTTCTACTGCATTGCCAGTCCCAGCAGCGGGACGAGGGCGCAGATCCCCAGTGGACCATGTCGTGCTCGGCGCGCTGGGGCGAGAGATCGGCTCTCGCGCCTCGATCGCCGTGCCGTGGGCTGCCTTGGTCCTGAGAGGGTGATTCATGAGACGATTTCACGGGCTGGGTCTGCTGCTGGCGCTCGCGGCGCTGGGCTGCGGGGATTCCGATGAGGCGCCGATCGCCGAGGCGGGGGAGAGCTGCGGCGGCTTCACCAACGGCCCCGCGCCCGTCTGCGCCACGGGGCTCTATTGCAGCTACGCGCTCCAGGACAGGTGCGGCTGGGCGGACGCGGCAGGCGTCTGCGAGGAGCGACCGGCGTCCTGCACGGAGGAGCTCAATCCCGTCTGCGGCTGCGACGACAGGACTTACGCGAATGCCTGTCTGGCCGCGATGGCCGGCGTCGCCGTCCAAGCGATGGGCGAGTGCGACGCCGCCACGACCGATGGATGAGCCGAGCTCGCCGCCACCCGCGACGCATACGTCCCCGGCTCGCGCGCCGCGAGGTGCGCTGCGCCCGCGGTGAATCGACGACGGTTCCGATACGGCACCAGGCCGCGCCGGCTTGACCGCACCCGCGCCCCCTCTCACCATCCAACGTAAGGGGGAATACAATGAATGGCGCGGTGCTCTACGACCTCGCGATGCGGCTGCCGCTCGCCGTCCTGATGCTCTATAACGCCCTGTTCGTCGGGCGGGATATCTACGTTCACCTGTTTCTCGGGCGCGGGCCCGCGGGGCTCACGTACGGGACGACGCTGGCCGCGCTCCTCGCCACCGAGGCGTATCTCTTGCTCGTCGCGGCGCTCACGCTGGTTCGCCTCCGCCCGGTGCGCAAGCTGAGCGGCGTCGTGCCTCGCGTCACCGCGCTCGCCGCCGGCCTGCTGCCGGCGAGCCTGGCGTGGCTGCCCAAGGTTGCGCCGACGCCCGGCCGCCAGATCGCGGGGACGCTGCTCCTCGTCGCGGGGCTCTCGCTCGCCGTGGTCAGCCTCGGCTGGCTGGGCAAGTCGTTCAGCGTCATGCCCGAGGCGCGCCGGCTCGTCACGGGCGGCCCGTACCGGCTGGTGCGACATCCAGTCTACCTCGCGACGGTGATCCAGGGCGCCGGCGTGATCGTGCTCTATCCGTCGATCGCCGCGATCGTGCTCTACACGGTCGAGCTCGTCTTGCAGGTCATCCGCATGGGGTACGAGGAGCGCGTGCTGCGCGACACCTTCCCCGAATACGACGAGTACGCGCGCCAGACCTCCGCGCGGCTCATCCCCCGCCTCTACTGACGAGCGACGACGCGCCCGCGCGCCGCTTCGCCCCCGGCGGCGTTGCGCGACAAAATGCCACGCGCGTCGCACGCGCGCCGCGTCGAGGGCGCCGCGTCGGGATATGCGCGATACGCCGCCTCGATGACGCAGCACGGCGGGCGCAGCGCGCGTTCCTTGGCGTCGGCCCTCCGTCGTTGGAGAGGAGAAATGCCCCGACGAGCTCAGCGTGGCAATCGCCGCGACCGGAGGAACGGCGGCCGCGGCGGGCTCGGCGGCTCAACCGGACGGATTCGCCACCCGGCCGACGAACAGGATCGCGCCGGTCGCGTGGTCCCGGATGAAGAAGAGGAACGGACGGTCGAAATGGATGGTCGCGGGCTCGGGCGCCGACGTCTCGCCGATGACCACCCCCGTCGCCGCCGCCGCCTCGGTGCCCGCCTCGTTCACGGAGACGAACGCCTTGTGGAGCACGTCGCTGATGAAGAGGCCGCCTTGCCCGTTCATCCCCGAGAAATCCGCGAGGCCGGAGAAGGCGATGGGCATCCCCAGCTCCGTGAGCGGCTGGACGAGATCGAGGGTCGACGCGAACTTGAACCTCGGCAGCGTCATCGTGACGCTCCGCGATCCGAGCGAGGCGAGGACTCCATCGAGCCGCTCCCGGTCGAGCCCCGCCTCGAAGCCCCCGAGCTCCGACGGGAGCACGAGCACCATCGACAGCTCGCCGCCCTCATAGGGCATCTCCAGCGCCTCGTAGCCGTCGCCGTCGCCATAGCGGACCTGCGCGTTGCCGGTCATCATCGGCACCGAGACGATGGAGCCGTCCGCCAGCGTGAAGTCGCCGGGGGCGGTCGCCTCCTCCTCGAACGGAAACTGCCACGCTGCGTTGAAGTAGATGGCGTTCGTCAGCACGAGCCGCGTCGCGGGCTGGATGGCGCCCTCGGGCAGGATGTCCTTGATCCGGTCCTCGGTGCGCTCTGCCACCCAGCCGTTGATGATCCCCCGCGCCTCCTCGGGCGCCTGGGCGAAGTCGACGACGCGCAGCCCGGCCCCGTAGCTCTCCGCGAGCACGTCGAGGAACGACGGCGCGAACGAGGAGCCGACCTGTCCCCAGAGCGCGTTGGCCACCTTGAGCCGGAACCCCGCGCCGTCCTGCCCCTCGGCGCCCTCGCCGCGGCGCGCGAGCGCCAGGTCGAGCGCGTTGAACGCCGGATGAAGCCGCTCCTGGGGCAGGGTGAAGCGCAGCGCGCGCGCCATCTGCTCCGCCGTTTCGCCGCGGGCGCCGGCGTACGTCATCGCCAGCGCGCTCGACACGCTGTACGGCGAGCAGAAGAGGTTGCCAGGCTCGGCGCCGACCTGACGGTAGAGCTCGAGCGCGAACGCCGTGTTGCCGGCGACGAGCTCCTTGGCGTCGGCCTGGGGCACGTCGGGCGCGCGGATCCGCGGCTTCTCCGAGGCGATGACGCAGCCCGCCGTGTCCGGATCCCTGCAGCCGGAGGCCGAGGGCTGCGGTGAGGGCTTCGCCGCCGCGGCGCCGTCGGAGGTGCAACCGGCGGACATCAGGGAAAAGGGCAACAGGACCGCGGAGATCGGAGGCCTACGCATGCGCCCGGCGGAGCAGGGGGCGTGCCGGCCTGCCGTGGTCCGAGCGCCGGCGGGCGTGCAGGACACGGCGCCGCGCATGATAGGATGCGACCACCATGCGGAGAGCCCGTGAGAGAGGCGCCAGCGGGGCGCGGCGCCCGTGATCGTGGTCGTGATGGGCGTGAGCGGCGCCGGAAAGACCACGGTCGGGGTGCGCCTCGCGCGCGACCTCGGGTGGGAGTTCCTCGACGCCGACGACCTCCACCCCGCCGCCAACATCGAGAAGATGCGCTCCGGCAAGCCGCTCGACGACCGGGATCGCGCGCCGTGGCTCGCCGCGCTCGCGGCGCGGATCCGCCAGCTCCTCGACGCGGGGCGCGACGCCGTGATCGCCTGCTCGGCGCTCAAGGCGGCTTACCGCGCGCAGCTGCTCGTCGACCCCGCGCGCATGCGCCTCGTGCACCTGACCGGCGATCCCGCGCTGATCGCCGCGCGCCTCGCGTCGCGGACGGAGCACTTCATGCCGCCCGGCCTCCTGGCGACGCAGCTCGCCGCGCTGGAGCCGCCGGAGGACGCGATCCGCGTCGACATCGGCGGCACCCCCGAGGAGATCGCCGCCGCCGTCCGCCGCGCGCTCGGCCTGTGAGCCGGGCCCGCCCCGCGCAGCGCCTGCGCGACGCCGCAGCGCCTGCACGACGCCGCAGCAGCGCCTGCGCGAGGTAGCAGCTGCCTGCGGGAGGCAGCAGCCGCCTGCGGGAGGCAGCAGCGCCTGCACGGGTCATGGCGCGCGGAGGGGCCGAGGACACCGCCGAGCGAAGGACCCGGCGCGCCGGGCGCGGTCGGTGGTGCTCAAATTTGCCGGAGAGAGTTCCCATGAAGGCGGGAAGGCAGGAAGATCATTGATCTTTTCTTCCCGCCTTCCCGCCTTCCCGCCTTCATGCTCAATTTCGAGCACTGCCGCGCGGTCAGTCCGATTCGGGCAGCCGGGCCACGAAGAGCGCGCCCTGCTCGCTGGAGAGCTCGTCGCCCCCCAGCGCGATCGTGCCCTGGAACCCCCCGGCGAGCACCGGCTTCTCCCACGGGTCCAGCTCCAGCCCGACGACGCGGACGTCGGCGCCGATGCGCTGGGTCCACGCCTCTTCCCCCCCGCTCGGGCTCAGCCCGGCCGCCCACGCGCTGCACGACGCCGGCTCCTCCGCCGCGCACAGCGCATCGCCGGCCAGCACCACGCTCTCCTCGCTCGCCGTGACCTGGCGGGGGCTCCGCGCGTCGAAGCGCTTCACCCAGAGCACGTCGCCGTCGTCGTCGAGCTTGGCCACGAACGGCCGCGGGCCGCCCGGCAGCTCGGGCTCGCCGAAGACGCCGCTGCCGGAGAGCAGCGCGGCGCCGTCCGGATCCACGGCGAGATCGAACGCCATCTCCAGCTGATCCGACGAGCCGCGGAACCGCTTGTGCCACTCGAGCTGTCCGTCGTCGTCGAGCTTGGTCACGAACGTCGCCGTGCCGCGCCCGTCCTGGCTCGCGATGAGCGCGTTGCCGTCGTCGTCGACCTCGATGCCGATCTCCTCGCTGTCCGCGCCGCTCGGCGGCAGGCTGACCCACACGACGCGACCCGAAGCGTCGAGCCGGACGACGAAGGCGCCGATCGCCCGCCGCTCGATCCGCACGCCGGCGACCTTCGCCGCCCCCTCGAGCCTGCCGAGCATGAGCGCGCCACCGTCGACGTCAGCCGCGAGCGCCGTGCCGCTCAGGATGGAGTCCTCCTCGGCGCTGATCTGCACGGCCCAGCGGGTCGCGCCGTTCGAGCCGAGCTTCGCGAGGAACAGATCGGCGCCCCAGGGCGACGCCGCCGTGAGGTGGTGCGCCCCGAGATCGAGCGCGCCGGTGAACTCGCCGAGCACGAACGCGTGCCCCCCCTTGCCCGCGGCCACGTCGATGGCCCCCTGCGCCGCGGCGTCGCCGAACCGCTTGGCCCAGATCGGATTGCCGCACGCGTCGAGCTTCGCCACGAAGACGTCCGCCGCGCCCGCGCTCTCGAGCCGGGTGTCGCCGAAGGTCGCGTCGCCCTCGAGGGCGCCGGCGAGCAGCGCGTTGCCCGCCGTGTCGATGGCGAAGCCGCGCAACGTCGCGCCCGTGGCGGGGAACTGCCGGCTGAACGGCCGCCGCCGGCAGCCCGGCTCGGCCCGAGCGGCCGCGCTCGGCCCACCCGCGCCGGACACGCTGCCGCCGCGCGGGGCCGCGGCGCCCTGACACACACCGCCGGGATCCGCTGCCCCCGTCCCGCACATTCCCGCGGGCGATCTGTGCTCCGCGTTCGCCCCGATCGGATCCACGCCGTCGCGCCCCGGCTCTCCCTCCGCCGCGCCGCCCCCAGCCCCCGAGACACACCCAGCTCCCCAGCAGATGACGCCGCAGAGCGCGCCCAGCGCCCCCAAGACAGACCGCATACCGCATTCTCCTCGCCCGCCTCGACGCGGGCAGACTGGAAACACTGCAGGATGTGGACCATGACCATTCCATTTCAAACTTCTTGGAAGTACGAAAATCTCGTCCTCTATCGGGGCGCGCGAACTCATCTGGGACGGGAGGGCGCGATCGGATAGAACCGCTCCATGCCCTCTTCACGCCGCCACTTCCTCTCGCTCACCGCTGCGGCGGGCTCGATGGCTGCGTTCGGCTGCTCCTCCGCGCCGAGGCCCAGCCCGGCCGCGGCGGCCGGCGCCGGGCCCGTTCCGGGCGGCGGCCAGGCGCCCGCGCCTGCCCCGCCGGCGTCGCCGCAGCCGACCGCGTCCTCCGGGAGCTCCGGAAAGAAGACGCTCCTCGTCCTCGGTGGAACAGGCTTCCTCGGGCCCGCCGTGGTCGAGGCGGCGAAGGCGCGCGGCTATACCGTCACCCTCTTCAACCGCGGCAAGACGCGGCCGCACCTCTTCCCCGATATCGAGAAGCTGCACGGCGACCGGGATCCGAACAAGGGTGATGGGCTCAAGGCCCTCGCCGGCCGCGCGTGGGACGCCGTCATCGACAACTCGGGGTACGTGCCGCGGATCGTCAAGGCGTCCGCGGAGCTGCTCGCCCCGAACGTGCAGCAATACGTGTTCATCTCGAGCCTCTCCGCCTACGCGACCCACACGACCCCGGGGGCCGACGAGGCGGCCCCGGTCGCGACGATGGCGGACCCCACCGTCGAGACGATGGGCAAGGACTTCGAGAACTACGGCCCTCTCAAGGCGCTCTGCGAGCAGGCCGCCGAGGCGGCGATGCCCGGCCGGGTCACGAGGGTCCGCCCCGGGTTCATCGTCGGGCCCGAAGACCCGACCGACCGGTTCACGTACTGGCCCGTTCGCGTCGAGCGGGGCGGAGAGGTCCTCGCCCCGGGCACGCCGCTCGACCCGATCCAGATCATCGATGTCCGCGATCTCGCCGCGTGGCTCGTCGCCGTCGTCGAGGCCCGGACGACTGGCATCTTCAACGCGACCGGGCCCGGCGAGCCGCTCACGATGGGCGGGCTGCTCGACACGTGCAAGGCCGCGCTCGGCGGCGGCGCGAACGCGCGCTTCACCTGGGTGAGCGCGAAGTTCCTCGAGAAGCCGGGCGGCGAGCCGGTCGACCTGCCGATCTGGGCCCCCGCAGAGGGCGAGACCCAGGCCTTTCACCTGCGCAGCACCGAGCGCGCGCGCAAAGCAGGGCTCACGTTCCGCGCCGTCCAGGAAACGGTCAAGGACACTTTGTCGTGGTGGAAGACTCTTCCGCCGGAGCGGCAAGCCAAGCCGCGGGCAGGGCTCTCGCCGGAGCGCGAGGCCGAGCTCCTGCGCGCGTGGCGAGCGCAGCCCAGAGGCGCCGGCAAACTGCCACAGTAGCGCACCCCTGCCCACTTGGGGTAGAATGCTGCCGCACGACTCCGGCGGACGTCGCGCCGCTGGAGGAGCCCGCTGTCGCGGGCGACGATGGCCCCCTCCATGACCCCCCATCCATCTACGATCACGACGGAGCTCCCAGCGAGCGAAGGGGCCACCGCGCGGACACCCACGCCGGCACCTCCGACCCCGCTGCCGGCGCCCCTCCGCGATCGCCTCGGAGATGGCGATGAAGCTCCTCTGCAAATCGGCTGACGAGCGCTATCCGGGCGCGCAGGTAACGAAGGTCGATGTCGAGGCGTACCTGAGGCGCCGGGACGCGCGCCCCGACGCCGCTCCGTGGGATCTCGGCGCCCTCGCGCCGCCGCTCGTCGATCCGCACGAGCGCGCGGAGGTCGCCGCGATGAGCCTGGCGGCGGGCCGCAAGGCGAAGGAGCAGGGCGCGCCCTCCGAGGCGGCCGGCTTCTTCGAGGCGGGGCTGTCGGCGCTGCCGGACGGGAGCTTCAAGGAGGACCCCGAGCTCGCGTTCTCGCTGCACGCGGAGGCGGCCGAGTGCGCGTACCTCGGCGGCCAGATCGAGCGCGCGGGGTCGCTGCTCGACGTGCTCGCGGCGGAGGCGCGCTCGGACCTGGAGCGCGCCCGGGCGTACGAGCTGCGCATCGCCGTGTGCGCCGCGCAAGGCCGGCTGGAGGAGGCGCTCGCGCTCGGGAAGACGGCGCTCGCGATGCTCGGCGTCCCCCTCCCCGAGGACGGGCCGGCGCGGAAGGCGGCCGCGGACGCCGAGCTCGCGGCGGCGCGCGCCGCGCTCGGCACGCGCAGGCTCAGCGACCTGCTCGACGAGCCCGAGACGTCGGACGCCCGGGTCCGCGCGGCGCTCCGGCTCCTCATGGCGCTGACGATGCCCGCCGCGCGGATCTGCCCGCCGCTCTGCACCTTCATCGCGGCCAAGCAGGTCAACCTCTCGCTGGAGCACGGCCACGGCGGCGCTTCCCCGTACGGCTACATGGCCTATGCGTGGATGGCCGCGCGGGTGCTCCGCCGCTACGACGAGGCCTACGAGGTCGGCGAGCTCGCGCTCGAGATGAACGAGAGGGCCGGACAGGACGAGCTCTCGTGCCGGCTGCGCCTCGTGCTCGGGGCGCACATCAGCGTCTTCACCAAGCACCTGCTCTCGAGCCTCGACCTCTTCAAGGAAGCCCACGAGGCCGGGCTCCGGGCGGGCGATCCCTCGTACGTGGCGCAGACGTGCGTGCACACCGCCCTGGTTCGCCTCGGGCTCGGCGACGAGTGCGCGGCGGTGCGGGCCGAGGTCGACGAGTCCCTCGCGCTGGTGCAGCGCGGCCGCGATGAGCTCGCGCTGGCGGCGCTCACGGGGGTGCGCCGCGCGCTCGACGACCTGATGAGCACGACGGCGCCGGTCGGCGCGTCGCGCGCGCCAGAGCCCGTCATCGACGAGGCGACCGCGGCCTACGAGGAGAAGATCTCGGCGCCGGCCTACAGCGCCGTCGCGCTCATCCATTACGCGCTGCGGCAGCAGGTCTGCTTCCTGGTCGAGGACTACGAGGGGGCGCTGCGCATGGGATCGCTCGCCGAGGCGAAGATGCAGGGCCGCGTCGACGATCACCTCGCGACCGAGGTGTTCTTCTACACCTGCCTCACGCTGCTCTCGCCCGCGGTGTCGCGCGGCCGGCAGCTGACCCCCGTCTCCGTGCCGAGCTACCGGGATCGGCTCGCGGCGTGGGCAGAGCGGTGCCCGGACAACTACCGGCACAAGCACCTCCTCGTCCGCGCAGAGTCCGCGCGCGCGGCCGGCGAGGAGCTCGCGGCGATGAAGCTCTACGATCAGGCGATCGAGGCGGCGAAGGTGAACGGGTTCGTCCGCGACGAGGCGCTCGCCAGCGAGCTCTGCGCGAAGTTCCACCTGGCGAGCGGGAGGGAGCGCATCGCCCACGTCTACATGACCGACGCCCACGAGGCCTACCTGCGGTGGGGTGCGACGGCCAAAGTGCGACAGCTGTCTCGGAAGTACCCACACCTCGTGGCGCGCACGACGCTCTTCGGGCAAGCGAGCCGGCCGCCGGAGGCCGCTCCGCCGGCGAGCACGCAGCGTCCTTCGCTCGATGCGCTCGCCCTCCTCCGCGCCTCGCGCGCCCTGCACGGGGAGCTCGTCCTCGAGCGGCTCTTCGAGCGGCTCCTCCGGGTGCTGCGCGACATCACCGGTGCGCGGCGCGCCGTGCTGCTCCTCGCGCGCGACGGCGCGCTGAGCGTCGAGGCCGAGCTCGCCGCCGACGCCGAGGGGGTGCGGATCGACGCTGCGATGCCGCTCGAGTGCGCGTCGGATCTCGCCGCGGGCGTCATCCAGCACGTCGCGCAGACGCAGCAGCCGGTCGTGCTGGCGAGCGCGGCGGCGGACGAGCGGTTCGCGCAGGATCCCTACCTGCTCGAGGCCGGTCCGCGGTCGATCTTGTGCCTCGCCATGACGCACCAGGGCCGCCTCACGGGGGTGCTCTACGCGGAGAGCGACGCGGGCGCCGGGGCGTTCCGCGCCGGGCAGCTCGAGCCCTGCGGGTTGCTCGCGTCGCAGGCGGCGGTGGCCGTGAACAACGCGCTGCGCCACCGCGAGGTGCAGAGCGCCGCGAGCGATCTCCGGCGATGCAACGAGGCGCTCGCTGCAGAGGTCGCTCGCCTCACGGAGGAGCTCCGCGCCTCCAACCGCGACGCCGAGAGCCCCTGGAGCGAGCTGAGGCGCTGCAGCGACGCACGGTAGCCCCACACCGCGGCGCCGGTGCGCCGCTCCACGGCGGCGCCGAAGCGCCGGGCTCGACCCGGGCTCGAGGAGAGGGCGATCGCGTCGCGCGGCGCGGGGCCCCGCCGGACTCGTCCGAGAGCGCCCTCCGGCGAGGCGGGAGGAGCGCGCTCCACCGGGGTCAGACAGCGGCCCTCGGACATCGGCCCTCCCCGCGCCGCGCGAAGAGCCCCCTCGTGTCAGGTCTTCCGCCTTCGCGGCGGACTCCGCCATGGGCCCTCGCTACGCGGCGACCATGAACCGGGGATGCGCCAACGCATCGCCGGCGCTCGACGCGATGGAGATCTCGGCACGAACCCATGACGCTGGATTCAGGCGGCCGCAAATGATGCATAGCTGGAAGCTGCCCGCCGGGGCTCCGTCCGAGATGCGTGGGAGCGCGGGGGCGAGCGGCAATGCGAAAGCGGCGCGCGGCAGCGCGAAAGGCGCGTGCCAGCGCACGCAAATCTGCGCAGCAACCAGCGCGGCAGAGCTGCGCAGCCACCAGCGCAGCGAGCGCCAGACGCAGAGACCCTCCAGGCCGGATAAACCGGCACCGGAAGGCCCATGACCTGAAATGAGGGTGCTCCGGATATCACGGGAAGGAGGGAGGACGCAAAGCGTCTTCCGTCTCCCTGCCTTCCCGTGATCCCCTTCGAGCTACGATGGGATCGCTCCCGCTCCCTCCGCATCGCGGGTCGGGAGCGGGAAACGCATCAAGGACGCGCTCGGCTCAGGCGCCTTCGCCGCCCTCACCAGCGCCGCCCTCACCAGCGCCGCCCTCGCCGCCGGTGCCGCCACCCTCGCCGCCGGTGCCGCCACCCTCGCCGCCCTCGCCGCCGGTGCCGCCACCCTCGCCGCCCTCGCCGCCACCCTCGCCGCCGGTGCCGCCGCCCTCGCCGCCGGCGCCGCCGGTGCCGGTCGTCGCCGCGCTGGTCGTCGTGGTGGTGGTCGTCGTGCTGTTGCCGGTGTCCTCGTCATCGCCGCATCCGGCGCCAATCATCATCGTCGCGCCAAGCAGCAGCGCGCTCGCAAAGATGCTCATCGAAGCTTTCATGTACGTTCTCTCCCTTGGGTTGTTCCCCCCCAAAGAATCGCGCGGCGCAGCCACACGCCGATCACCGCTCCACACCGCCACGGCGACTCGATTCACGCCGAAAATCGCGCGAATGTGCGCTCGCAAGACGCGCGAGCGCCCTCACCTGCAATGGTTCGGTGTCGGCTACATGGTGATTCCGTTATTGTGGATGATAGGCCACCATACTGGATTACGCAAGCTTTTTGTCTCACTGCATCATCGTTGCATGTGCGCGGCCCACCGCGAGCCCCCGCCGGTCAAGCACATTCGCCGATGCGCGCTCGAGGCGCATGTGAAGTATCGAGAGCGACTGCGCTTGACGCGGCATCTGCTATAACGGATAAACCTCCAGAGGTGAAGCCCCATGAGCCCATGCGTGCTCGCGTGCGCGTGCTCGACGTGGAGGAGCACCGCCGGCGCGCAGCGCGCGACCGCGGCCCGGCCGCGGTGCGGGTGCGCTTCGTCCGGCTCCCCGCGTCGGGGCTGGCTCGCGTCTGGCCCAGGGGGACATGTTGCGCGGAGTGAACTGCAAGTCCCAGGCCTACCGCTCGTCACGCCTCGGGGCTCCATGTCGGTGGTCGCCGTCGATGGACGAGCCCGCGGACGCTCAGGCCGCCAGGCGCCGGCCCCGGCAGCTGTCGTGTCGTTCTGCCCGCCTCCTGGATGGCCGCGTGATGGGTCCCGCTCAGGTCGAGCGGTCCGGGAAATCACGGATGGGAGTCTGCGGGACCGGCCTGACGAGGGCCCTTGTCCGGCTCATGAGCGCGGGCGCACCGGACGAGACTCGATATCGATCCCGCTCGCCCGCTCGAGCTCGCTCGGGCGCGGCCTTCGAATCAGGTGTCGTGTGCGAGCGCAAGGGGCGCGACGGCGCTCCTGACCAACGACGCTCGCTCACCGCGCGGCGCGTCCCCGGCCGGCCGAACGATGGTGCGGGAGTCGCCCGGCCGCCCTCCGCTCCCCTCGCCCGTCACGGGTTGATCTCGTCGCCAGAGCCTCGCTCCCAGGGGCAGGTGAGCTCGCCGGCGCGGGCTCTGGCCGCGAGGCTCGCCACGGCGGCCACGAGGGCGGCCGGCTCGATCGGCTTTGTGGCGTGCATGTGGAAGCCGGCGTCGAGCGCGCGCTTCTGATCCTCCTTGCGAGCATACGCCGTCAGCGCCAGCGCGGGCAAATCGCCGCCGGCGTGCGGCGGGCGCTGACGGATGGTGCGGATGAGCTCGTAGCCATCCTCGCCCGCCATGGCGATGTCGCTCACGAGCACATGCGGGCGAGCCACGCAGAACGCGGCGAGCGCCTCGCTGGCCGAGGCCACGGCCGTCACCTCGGCGCGGTGCTGCGAGAGCACCTCCTGGAGGAGCTCCCTGGCGTCCGCGTCGTCCTCGACGAGCAAGACGTGGAGCCCGCCGAGATCGGAGGCGGCCTCCGGCGGCGAGAACGAGCGCGCGCGACCCTCCTTCGCCGACGCCGCCAGCGAGCTGCGCTCGACCCCGAGGAGCGGGAGCCGGACGACGAACGTCGACCCCTTCTTCAGCCCAGGGCTCTCGGCCACGACCGAGCCGCTGTGGGCCTCGACGATGTGCCGCACGAGCGACAGCCCGATGCCGAGCCCCGCGTGCGTCCTGCGGCTCGTGCTGTCGGCCTGGCGGAACCGCTCGAAGACGAAGGGCAGGAAATCCGGCGCGATCCCCTCGCCCGAGTCGCGCACCGTGAGCTCCGCGTAGGCGCCGGCCCGCCGGAGCGAGACGAGGATATGGTCCCCGGGGCGCGTGAACTTGAGGGCGTTGGACGTGAGGTTCGAGACGACCTGCTGCAGCCGATCCGCGTCGCCGTTCACCTCGACGAGGGGGTCGAGCGAGACGTCGATCGTGAGCCCCTTCGCCTCGGCGGCCGGGCGGATCGCGTCGATGGCGATCTCCACGACGGGCGCGAGCGCCATGGGCGCCGCGCTGATGCGCAGCTTGCCCGTCGCGACCCGGGAGACGTCGAGGAGATCCTCGATGAGCTTCGTCTGCGCGGCCACGTTGCGCTCGATCACCTCGAGGCCGTGCGACACCCGCTGCTCGTCGAACGGCTCGCTGCGCAGGAGGTGCGTCCAGCCGAGGATCGCGTTGAGCGGGCTGCGCAGCTCGTGGGAGAGCGTGGCGAGGAACTCGTCCTTCAGGCGGTTCGCCTCGCGCGCCTCGGCGTGCACGCAGTTCTGGATGGCGATGGACGCGAGCTGGGCGAGCTGCACGAGGACCGTCTCGTCGTCGTCGGAGAACTCGCCGTCGCGCCGGTCCGAGAGCTGGATGGTCCCGATGTTCTGGCCGTCGGCCGCGGTGAGCGGCACGGCGAGGTACCCCCGCGGCGGCGGCCTCTGCCCGCCGTCGTCCAGCCACTCCGGGTGCTGCGAGAGCTCCAGCTGCGTCATCCGGAGGGGCCGGTTCCTGCCGCACACGTACGCGCACAGCTTGCCGGCGATGGAGGGCGGCGGCTCCTGCTGGAACGTGGCGTACCGCTCCGAGAGCGACACCGCGGTCCGCGCCCGCTCGCCGGGCCTCTCCAGCTTCACGAGCGTCATGGCGTGATGGGCGCCGCCGACGTCGCGCGCCGCCTCCGTGATCGCCGCGACCATGGCGTCGAGCGACAGGGCCGAGTTGATCGTGAGCGCGGCGCGGTTGAGCCGCTGGAGCTGCTCCGCGTGGACGCGCAGCGACTCCGCCTGGAGCTTGATCTTCTGTGTCTTCTTGAAGAGATCGACGAAGACAGACACCTTGGTGCGGAGGACCTCGGGGGCGAACGGGGTCATGATGTAATCGACGGCCCCGAGCGAATAGCTGCGCTCGACATAGACGCGATCGTTGTGCGCCGTCAGGAAGATGATCGGCGTGTGCAGCGTGCTCCGCCGCTTGCGGATGAGCGTCGCGGTCTCGAAACCGTCTATCTCCGGCATGTTGATGTCGAGGAGGACGACCGCGAACTCCTCCTGCAGGAGGCAGCGGAGCGCCTCCCTGCCGGACGACGCCTTGATGACGTTCTCGCCGAGCGGAGCGAGGACAGCCTCCAGGGAGAGCAGCTGCTCAGGCCTGTCGTCAACGACGAGGATGTTGACCCTGCCTACTTCTGCCCTCATCCCGCGTCTCCTTGCCCTCCTGCCCGGCGTCAGCGCCGCGGCCAGCCTCGCAGCATCCTCAGGAACTCTTCTGTGTCCACCGCTTTCGGGCGGCGCCCGCCGCGCCTGCTCCAGGGTTCCGATCGAGGAGGCCCATGGAGACGATGTGGGCCGAGCGGCGCAGCGCGACCGCGCGGCCGAGGACGGAGCCGCGCTGCGTCGCCACCGGGCGGCTGCCGGCGCCGCCGCCCACGCGCCGGGAGGCACCCCCGGCGGCGATCGAGCGCGCGCGGACCGCGCTCCCGGCGCGATCGGCCGCGGAACGCTCGGCCTCCTGCGCATGGCCGCTCCGTTGATCCATTCCAGCCCTCCCTGAACTGCACTGACGAGCCCGTATCGTAGTCGAGGCGCGCTCTTACCCGCGACCCAGGGCTGGCCTGCAGTGACAATAAGGGGGCTCCCGATGCTGCTCCATGATCCCCGCACACTGACCCTACACCGAAGTGCGGCGGCGAGGAAAGAGGATTTCGCGGCGCCCTGGAAGGAGCGCTCCGTTCCGAGTTTCCGCCCGCGAGGTCCCGAGAGGCTCCGAAAGGCCGTGAGGGAGATCGCGAATCGGGAGAGTCCACGAAGGAAACCCGCGCGAAACACGCCTGAACCGCGAGAGGCGAAATCGATGCGCAGACTGGCTAAGTGGAAGAGCGCCGCTCCTGCAAGGAACGCGAGTGCCGGAGGATCACCTCGAACACCTCGGCGACCCCGTCGGCGTCCAGGCCGAGCTCGGCGGCGCGGCGGCGGCGCGACTCCATGAGGCGCGCTTCGCGCAGGGGATCCCGGACGGCGGCGCCGATCGTGGCCTTGGCCCGGGCGGCGCGCTGGACGAGCTCGGAGCGGCGCGCGAGCAGCTCGACGAGCTCCAGATCCAGCTCGTCGATGAGCTCCCGCGTCTCGCGGAGCTCGGGAGAGAGCGAGCCGAGATCCGGGATCGAGAGCGCGGCGAGGTCCTCGGGCGCGGCGTCCTCGGTCGGGATGTCGAGGCTGCGATCGACGGCGAGGAGCGCGTTGATGAGCCGGCGGCGCGCCTCGCCCGCGAAGGGGTTCTCGCGGTGCAGCGCCGCGAACAGGTGCCCGGCGTCGACGCGCACCGTCTCGATCGTGTGCGCGATGCCCTGGAACGAGGGCGGCGCGTACGGCGCGCCGGCCGGCACGCCGGCGTCGAGCATGCCCTTCGCGATGAAGAACGCGAGCGCGTGCGTGAAGGCCATCACCCGGTCGTGCTCCTCCGGGGCCTGCTCCAGCACCTGACACCCGATCCGCTCGAACAGCGCGGCGACCTGGCGCACCGCGTCCGGGTGGGCCGGGTTCGGGCAGACGACGACGCGCAGCGGGCGCTCGCCGCGGGCGAGGCTCGCCGGCCCGAAGAGGGGGTGCGTCGCCACCCAGGGCTGGCCTTCGCCGAGCACCTCGGCCATGGCGCGCGCCGGCACGGTCTTCACGCTGCCCACGTCGGCCACGACCTGCCCCGGCGCGAGGTGCGGCCGCAGCGAGGCGAACGCCTCGCGCATCGCCGGCACCGGGACGGCGACGAGGACCAGGTCCGCGCCATCCACGAGCTCCGGGAGCGAGCCGGCCCGCGCGGCGCCGTGGATCTCGGCGCCGGGGTCGAGCGCGCGCACCGCGATCCCCGCGTCGCCCAGCAGCGACCCGAGCGCCGCGCCGAAGCGGCCATACCCGAGGAATGCGACCTTGCCGATGCGCCGGGGCGGAGCGGAACCGCCCCCGGACTGTGGGAGAGAATGCGGCATGCGACGGATACTACGACAGCCGGTGTAGGCCGACGTCACGTTTTCTCGGCGCGGCCGCGAGGTGCAGCGCGCGCGAAGGCGCGGGCGCCCGGCGTCGACGGGGCGGCCCGCCCGGCTCCTCGCTGCCCGCCCCGCGCTGGCGCCACGGGCGAGCTCCGGCGGCGATCCTCGACGGAGTCGCGGCGGCGCGATCAGCGCAGGCTCATTTGAGCTGCGCCGCGGCCACGCCGAGGATCGCGAGCAGCGACGCGAGGGCCGCGAGGATCGCGAGGCGCGTCGTGGGTCTCCCCAGGAGCGACGTCGTCTGCGGGAAGGTCCGCGAGAGCGCCGGCGCGCCCGGCTCGGCGCCCTGCAGCAGGCGCGGCGCGGGGCGCTGCTTCGCGTTGAGCCCGAGCCCGATCGTCGGGAGCGAGGCGCGGGGGCGCGGCGGCAGCGTCGCGCCGAGGATGCGGGCGGCGCGCTGCGCGTAATCCTGGCTGCCCACCGGCGCGTGAGGGGCGAGCGCGATCGCCAGCTCGGCCACGTTCGCGGGCCGCCGCGCCGGCTCCTTCGCGAGGCAGCCGAGGAGCACGCGCTCGACGGCGGGGGGAATGTCGGGCCGGAGCGCGCTCGGGAGCGCCGGCTCGGCGCTCGCGACGCGCAGCGCGAGATCGGCGGGCGAGCTCGCCGCGAAGGGCGGCTGCCCCGTCAGGAGCCGGTAGAGGATCGCGCCGAGCGACCAGATGTCGGCGCGCGCATCGACAGGGCGCGACGGCTTCAGCTGCTCCGGGGCCAGGTAGAGGGAAACGCCGAGCCCCTCCTGCGCCGCCGCGCCGCCGTCGCCCGCGGAGGACGGCTCCGACGAGATGCCGACGTCGAGCACCTTGAGGAGCGTCGCCCCGCCGGCGGTCGTCGTGAGGAACAGGTTCGCCGGATCGAGGTTGCCGTGCACGATGCCCGCGGCGTGCGCCTCGGCCATCGCCACGCAGGCCTGCAGCACGTAATCGATGGCCTCCGAGATCTCGAGCTGGCCGCGGTCGCGGAGCAGCTCGGCGAGGTCGCGGCCGTCGAGGTGCTCCATGACCAGGTACGGGACGCCCGAGTCGAGCTGGCCGACGTCGAGCACCCGCGCGACGTGCTCGCCCCTGAGCCGCACCGCCGCGCGCGCCTCCCGGAGGAACCGCTCCACGAGCGCAGGGCTGGAGTCGCCGACCAGGAGCTTGATCGAGACCCGCTCGGGCTGGACGAGGTGGCTGGCGCCGACCACCACCCCTTTCCCGCCCCTGCCCAGGACCCGGTCCACCCGGTACTTCTCCGCGATCACGTCCCCTGCGACCACAGGTGCGTTCATCGAAGCTCCCCGCTGCGCGCACCGGCGCGGGGCAGCGGCCCACCCCGGACATGCGCAGCTTCATTCTATCACCTTCGCTCGCTGGAATGATCGAGGTCGAGCAGCCTGCGCGCTCGCCCGGAAGCGCGGAGCAGCGCGCTGCGCGGAGCAGCGCGAGCAAGCGTGCGCCGTGAGGGACCGGACGGGATACATCGAGCGCCCGTTCCACGGAGTTCGATCCAAAGGGCGCCAAGGTGCCCAAAGGCGCCCAGGGTGCGCCGGCGCCTCGCGCGCTGCGCGTCGGCAGAGCCCAGCTGGACGAGCGACCGCTCGCCGCTCGAAGTAGCGTTGAGCCCGGCGGTCGGCCGATCGAGCGTCATCGAGCGTCGATGCGCCGAGAGGGCCGCGTGGCTGCCCGCCCGGCCCGAAGGGCCGAAGAGGGTTGAAGCCGAAGTGGAAGCGTGGACCGGTGTTCCCGCGGCGTCGTGAGACCGAGGACTCTCGACTAGCGCACACACGCACCCGGCTTTATGATCCCGTGAAGTGCGCGAGGGGGACGCGTATGACTCGGGCGGAGACGACCGAGATTCACCGCTGCGGCCGCTTTCGGCTCCGCAGGCTCACGCTCGCCGGCAGGACGGTCGTGCAGAAGACCGTCCGCGGGACCCCTCCGGCCCCGGGCGCCGCGGCTTTACTGCTGCGCGAGCACGCCTTCCTGCGCCGGCTCGACGTGCCGGGGATCGCTCGGCCCCTCGCCCTGGAGGGCCCGGAGAGCGCGCCCGCGCTCCTCCTCGAGGACGCGGGCCCCGAGGATCTGGAGCGGCGGATCGGCCGAGGGCCGCTCGCGCTCGACGCGTTCTTCCACGTCGCCGTCGCGCTCGCCGACGTCTGCGCGCGCATCCACGCGGGCGGCGTCGTCCACCGCGCGATCGCCCCGAGCCGCGTCGTCCTCGGCGCGGATGGGCAGGTCACCCTCGTCCATTTCGCCGACGCGGCCGAGCTCACGAGCGCGCCCGGCGCCGTGGAGCTCGAGAAGCTGAAGGCGCTCCCCTTCCTGTCCCCCGAGCAGCTCGGGCGCACGGGCCGGTTCGTCGACACGCGCTCGGACCTGTACGCGCTGGGCGCGACCTTCTACGCCATGCTCATCGGCGCGCCGCCGTTCCAGGAGCTCGATCCGCTCGCGCTCGTGCACGCCCACATGGCGAGGAGCCCCGTGCCCGCGCACGCGGTGAGCCCCTACGTGCCAGCGGCGCTCTCCGAGATCGTGCAGCGGCTCCTCGCCAAGATGCCGGAGCTGCGATACCAGAGCGCCGAGAGCCTCGCCCAGGACCTGCGCGAGGCGCGGCGGCGGTGGCTCGCCGCGGGCGACGTCGCGCCGTTCGAGCTCGGCCGCCTCGACCTCGCGCGGCGGCTCCCGCTGCCCGAGCGCCTGTTCGGGCGCGCGCGAGAGCTCGCCGCGCTGCACGACGCGCTCGCCCGCGCCGCGGAGGGCCGGACGGAGCTCGCGCTGGTGACGGGAGATGCGGGCATCGGGAAGACCGCCCTCGTCAGGGCTCTCGGAGACGCGGTCGCCGAGCGGGGCGGGCGGTTCATCGAGGGCAAGTTCGATCTGCGCGCCGCCAACGTGCCCTACGCCTCGCTGGCGGAGGCGCTCCGCGGCCTCGCGGCCGCGCTCCGCGCCGAGCCGGAGGACAGCCGCGCAGCGCTCAGGGAAGCGGCGAGCGCGCCCTGCCGCGCGCTCGCCGAGCTCTGCCCGGAGCTCGCCGACCTGCTCGCCGCCCTGCCCGAGCTGCCCGCGGCGGATCCGAGGCGCGCGGAGAGCCGCTTCCTGCTCGCGATCCAGGGCTTCGTGCGCGCGGTGGCCGCCCAGCGGCCGCCGCTCGCGATCTTCCTCGACGATCTCCAGTGGACCGACGCCGCGTCGCTCCGCGTCCTGCGCGCGCTGGCCGCGGATCCAGGCAGCCGCCACGTGCTGCTGATCGCGGCGTACCGGCCGAAGGAAGTCGGCCTCACGCACCCGCTCCAGGGCGCGCTGGAGGAGCTCCGGCAAGCCGAGATCCCGACCACCCGCGTGCCGCTCGGCCCCCTCGACGCCGAGGCGATCGTCGCGCTGCTCGCCGGCGCGCTCCGCTGCGAGCCGGAGCGGGCGCGGCCGCTCGCGGAGCTCATCCTCGTCAAGACCGCGGGCAACCCGTTCTTCATCCGCCAGCTCCTCCGATCGCTCCAGGAGAAGCGGCTGCTCCTCTTCGACGCGGGCCGCTCGACGTGGACGTGGGACCTCGGCCGGATCGAGCGGGTCGGGGCCACCGACAACGTGGTCCAGCTCATGGCGGAGTCCGTTCGCAAGCTGCCGGAGGAGGCGCAGGAGCTCCTGCAGATCGCGGCGTGCATCGGCAAGCGCGCGGCCCTCGAGATCGTCGCGGCGGTGTCGGGACGGTCCGTCGACGAGGCGCTCGCGTCGCTCGGCAAGCCGCTCTGCGAGGGCCTCCTCCTGCCGGACAGCGCGCGCGAGCGCGGCGCGGAGCTCGCGATCCGGTTCGCCCACGATCGCGTCCAGCAGGCCGCCTACGAGCTCGCGCCCGCGGAGCGGCGGGGGCAGCTGCACCTCGAGATCGGCCGCTTCCTCCTCGAGGCCTCCCCGGGCGGCGGCGCGGAGGGCGCGCTGTTCGACGCCGTGGACCAGCTGAACCTCGGCCCGGCGCCGCTCGATCCGGAGCAGCGCGGCCGCCTCGCGGAGCTGAACCACCGCGCCGGCCTCAAGGCGCGACGCGCCGCGGCCTACGGCCCGGCGCTCGCGTACTTCCGCAGCGGCCTCCGCCTGCTGCCCGAGGGCGCCCCTCGCTCGTGCTACGCGCTCTGGTTCTCCCTCCACCGCGACGCGGCGGAGTGCGCCGCGCTGACCGATCAGCACGCCAGGGCCCGCGCGCTCGTGGAGGAGGGGCTCCGCCACGCGGCGTCGATCCCCGAGCGGGTCGACCTGGAAGCGCTCCGGATCATGAGCGCGACGATCACCGGCGAGCACGATCTGGCGCTCGGCTGGGGGCGAGACGCGCTGCGCGCGCACTTCGGGGTCGAGCTGTCCGCGCCGGATCTCGACGAGGAGATCGCGGCGCAGCGGCGGGCCATCCGCGCGCACCTCGGGGCGCGCTCGCCCGAGTCGCTCGTCGACCTCCCGCGCGCGACCAAGCCGGAGGAGCGGGCCCACATGAAGCTCCTCGCCGAGATGGTCGCCCCCGCCTGGTTCGCGGACCGGAAGCAGCTCTTGCTCCTCACCTCCCTCGGCGTCCGCCTCGCGCTGGAGCACGGCAACGCGAGCGCGTCGATCCTCCCCTACGCAGGGCACGCGATGCTCCTGGCGGCCGAGGGCGAGCTCTGGTGCGCCCAGGGCTTCGGCCGGCTCGCCGTGGAGCTCGCGCAGAGGTTCGAGGATCGCGCCCAGGAGACGATCGCCCGGTACATGGTCAACGAGTTCGTTCGCCCGTGGGTCGCCCCGCTCGCCTCGAGCGCGGGGTCGTTCCGCGAGATCGTCGCGCTGGGCCTGTCGTCCGGCGAGCTCCGCTTCGCCTCCTACGCGCGCACCGGGCTCGTGGAGCACTCGTTCGCCGCAGGGGTGGAGCTCGATCGCGTGCTGGTCGATCTGAACGACGCGATCGCGTTCAGCCGGCAGACCGGCAACAGGTCGACGCTCTTCTACCAGCTCGCCTACCGGCAGACGATCCGGTGCCTCAAGGGGCTGACGAGGCGCCGAGGCGCGGCCGACGACGCCGAGTTCGACGAGACGGCCTTCTTCGAGGCGGCGCAGAGGGAGCCGCCGGCGAGGTGCGTGTACCATATCCTGCGCCTCCAGGCCTCTTACGTGTACCGGGACCTGGCGCAGGCCACCGCCCACTCCGACGCGGCGGTCCCGTGCATCCACTTCATCAGCGGCTACATCCCCGAGTGCCAGCACGCGCTGTACACCGCGCTCACCCTGCTGCAGCGGTGCGATGAGGCCGACGCGCCGGAGCGGGCCGCGCTGCTCGCGCGCGCGGCCGACCTCCGGCGCGTCCTGCAACGGTGGGAGTCGGGCTGCGCGGAGAACTTCCTCCCGCGGCGGCTCCTCGTCGACGCGGAGATCGCCCGCGTCGAGCGCGAGCTCGAGCTCGCCGGCGCGCGCTACGACGAGGCCGTCGACGCGGCGACGCGCGGGGGGTTCCTTCAGCTGTCGGCCCTCGGCAACGAGCTGGCCGGGCGCTTCTACCACGGGCTCGGGCGGGCGCGGATCGCGGCGCTGTACCTGCGCGCCGCGCGGCAGGGGTTCGCCCGGTGGGGCGCCTCCGAGAAGGCGCGCGCGCTCGCGGACGAGTTCGGGCTCTCCGGGCCCTGCGAGGAGCCCGAGCTCGCCGAGGAGCGGCTGCCGGCGGTCGCCCTCGACGCGCTCAGCCTGCTCAAGGCCGCCGAGACGCTCTCCGGAGAGATCGTGCTCGATCGCCTGCTCGAGAAGCTCCTCGGCGTCTGCCTGGAGGCCGCCGGCGCGCAGCGCGGGGCGCTCGTGCTCGAGGAAGAGGGGGAGCTCTTCGTCCGGGCCCTCGGGTCCGTCGCCGCCCCGGTCTCCATCGAGCGCGCGCCGCTCTGCCGGTCGCGCGAGGTCCCGCGGCGGGTCGTCGAGCACGCGCACCGGGCGCAGGAGACCCTCGTGCTCGACGACGCGGCCAGCGAGCCGGAGCAGGGCCGCGATCCCCGCTTCGCCGACGGCGGATCGAGGTCGGTCCTGGTCCTGCCCATCCGGCGGAACGAGGCGCGGCTCGGGGTGGTCTACCTCGAGAACGACCTCACCACGCAGGCCTTCACGCGCGACCGCGTCCACGTGCTGGAGCTCCTGTCGGACCAGATCGCGATCGCCCTGGAGAACGCCCGCCTTTACCGCGAGGCGCAGCACGCGATCCGCGTGCGCGACGACTTCCTCAGCGTCGCGTCGCACGAGCTCCGCACGCCCGTCACCTCCCTGCGCCTCGGCATCCAGGCGCTGCTCCGGCGCAACGGCCACGCGCCCGACGATCGCGTCGGGCGCGCCCTGCACAGGCTGGATCGGCAGGTGCAGCGGCTCACCCGGCTGATCGACGATCTCCTGGACGTCTCGCAGCTCCACACCGGCCGGCTGGAGCTGCACGTCGAGCCGGTCGACCTCGCGGAGGTCGTGGACGAGGTCGTGGAGCGGCTCGGCGAGCGCGTGGCGCAGTCGGGCTCGCCCCTGAGCGTGCGCGCCGCGCCGTCGATCGTGGGGTCGTGGGACCGGAGCCGGCTGGAGCAGGTGGTGTCGAACCTGCTCGACAACGCCCTCAAGTTCGGCGCGGGCAAGCCGATCGAGATCACGGTGGCGCGGAAGGACGGCGCGGCGGAGCTCGTGGTGCAGGATCAGGGCATCGGGATCCCGGCCTCGCGCCTCCCCTACGTGTTCGAGCGGTTCGAGCGCGCGGTGTCGAGCCGCCACTTCGGGGGGCTCGGGCTCGGGCTCCACGTCGTGAAGACCATCGTGGAGGCGCTCGGCGGCGCGGTGCGCGTCGAGAGCCGCCAGGGCGAGGGCGCGCGCTTCACGGTGGAGCTGCCCTGCGAGCCGCCGGCCGCGAGCCGGACGGCGCCGGCGTCGCTCGGCGGCCCGGGCCCCTGACGCGCGCCGGCCCGGGGACCGCTACGGCCTGCGCGCCGGCGGCTGTGGGACCATGAGGATGTACGGCGTCTCCGGCTCCTCTCCCGGCGGTACCGCCTGCGGCGCGCGGGCGCCCTTCGCGCCGAGGCTCCGGATGAAGCGGTACATCGCCACGAGGTCGCGCTCGTGCATGGTGGCGTAGTTGAGCCAGGGCATCGGCGGGCGCCCGACGGCCGCGCGGAACATCCTCACCCACGCGTCCTCGCTGAGGTCCTGGACGGAGAGCCGGAGGTTCGCCGCGTAGCTCGTCCCCCACGGACCGCGGTAGCCGACGCCGTTGCCCGTCAGCCACTCCGAGGCCGGGAGCCTGCCGCTCGATCGATCCCAGCCCGGCGTGTGGCAGTCGTTGCACCCGCCCACGAGGATCAGGTACCGGCCCGCCTCCTCCGGGCTCGCCGCGGTCACGTGCGGCGTGGCGGGCGGCTGAGCACAGTCGGCACAGCCGATCACCGCCGCCAGCGCCGCGCCCGGCAGCCCGCGCACAGCCCGGCGCGCCGCGCGCAGCCGCGCGGCGGAGGACCTCGATCCAGCGCGCATTTCCCTCTCCATCCCGGCCATTTCATCCGCCGTGCAGCGCGCGTACCGGGCCGCGGCCCCGCGCGGGGCGGAACGCGCCCGCCGCCGCCCGGACCCGCGCGCCGCGCCGGCTCACCGGCGGCCCGCGCGGGCCGCCCTGCGCGGCGCCGCCATGAGCGGACGGAGGCCGTTCACGCAGGCGAGGACCGCGGAGCCGTTGTTCATGAGCGTCGCCGCGACCGGGTTGAGGAGGCCGGGGATCGACAGCGCGTACGCGACCGCGTTCACGGCGAGGATCATCGAGAAGTTCTGGTGGATGATGCGCATCGCGCCGCGCGAGATGTCGATCGCCTCGACGAGCTTCGACAGGTCGTCCTCCACGAGGACCACGCCCGCCGTCTCCCGGGCGATCTCCGCGCCCGCGGACACGCTGATGCCGATGTCGGCGTACGAGAGCGCCGGGGAGTCGTTGATGCCGTCCCCCACGACCGCGACCGTGCGGCCCTCCTGCGTCAGCCGCCGCGTGATCTCCGCCTTGTCCTCGGGCAGCATCTCCGCGAAGTACCGCGTGATGCCGAGCTCGAGCGAGACCTGCCGGGCCACCTCGCGGCTGTCGCCCGTCAGCATGACGATGTCGTCGATCCCGCGCTCGCGCAGGCTCCGGATGGTCGCGCGGCTCTCGGCCCGGATCGCGTCGCGGTAGGCGAGCGTGGCGACGTGCTGCCCGTCGACGGCGAGGAAGAGGAGCGACTTCGCCGACGCCTCGAGCGCCTGCCGCGCGCCGGCCTCGGCGCGGCACGGCACGCCGAGCTCCTCGATGAAGCGCGGGCTGCCGAGCTGGACGACCTTGCCGAGGACCCGGGCCTGCACGCCCCGGCCGACGAGGTAGCGGGACTCCTCCCGGTCCGGGATCGACAGCCGCCACGCCTCGGCGAGGCGGAGCACGGCCTGCGAGACGGGGTGCGTCTGCCGCGCGGACACCGCGGCGGCGAGCGTCGCCGCCTCGCGCTCGGACAGGGCGTCGTGGACGAGGAAGTCGGTCACCTCGGGCACGCCGGAGGTCAGCGTGCCGGTCTTGTCGAACACCACGGTCGACACCCGCGCGAGCTTCTCGATGTACGCGCCCCCCTTGATGAGGATGCCGCGCCGCGCCGCGGCGTTCATCGAGGCGAGCACCGTGGTCGGGGCCGAGACGCGCGGGCCGGTGCCGAAGTCGATGGTCAGGATGGCGGACACGCGGCCGAGGTCCCGCGTCGCCGCGAGCACGACCGCCGAGCACGCGAGCGCCGGCGGGACGAGCCGGTCCGCCACCACCTCCGCGTAGTTCTGCGCGCGCGTCTCCAGCGCGGGCGCGCTCTCGATGAGCCGCGCGGTGCTCGCGGCGGTCGTGTCGCCGCCGACGCGCTCGGCGCGCACGTACAGCTTGCCGTCCTTGATGACGGTCGCCGCGAAGCAGCGGTCGCCGGGGCCCTTGAGCACCGGCATCGACTCGCCGGTCAGCGTCTGCTGGTCGACGAGCCCCTCGCCGTCCGTGACCGTCCCGTCGACCGGGATCACCGAGCCGGTGTAGATGACGACGACGTCGCCCACGGCGAGCTCGGCCACCGGGACCTGCACCTTCGCGTCGCCGCGCACCACCCAGGCGAGGTCCTGCTGGTAGCCGAGCAGGCCGCGGATCGCGCGCCGGGCGCGGGCCTGGGTGAGATCGCGGATGTGATCGCCGAGCGTGACCAGCCAGATGATGCCGGCCGCGTTGATGGCGTCGCCGGTCGCGACGGCCGAGGCGATCGCCAGGCTGTCGAGCAGGTCGACGTTGAGCTTGCGCTGCCGGGCCACCGACTGCCACGCCCGCTTGAAGATGGGCGCGCACGTCGCGGCGATGAACGGGTACGCGAGGAGCGGCGAGACGAAGCCGAGCGAGAAGAGCATGCCGGCGCTCGACAGGTAGAGCGGGCGCCTCGCCAGGGCCGACGCGCGGCGCGCCTTCCTGGCGCCGCGCGCGGCGCGCAGCGCCCCCCGCGGGGCCGGCGCGGCGGAGGCCGCGGCCGCGGCGCGCACGATGGCGCCGACGTCGACGATCCGCGGGTCGTGCTCGACGACGGCGCTCGACGCGCCCTCGGCGATGCGCACGGACAGGACCCCCGGCACGGCGGCGAGCCCCGCCTCGAGCAGCGGGCCGAACGCCTCGTCCCGCCCGATCCGCGGCAGCCGCAGGCGGACCCTGCCGGGGATCGCGTGGACGACCGAGACCGCGCAGGTCCCGCTCGACAGGAGCGCCGCCATGGTCACCCCGCCTCGCCGCCGGCCGGCGCGCCCGAGCCCGCGAGGAAGCCCTGGATGCGGGCGTGGTTCAGCACCACGAAGGCGTCGACCCCGTACTTGATGAGCGTGATCCAGTGGGGCATGCCCGGGGAGCGCCGCAGCAGCACCTGGAGCATCCCGGAGCCGACGAGGAGCGCCGGGATCACGATCTTGAGGTCGACCTGCGGCGGCGGGACGGCCTGCGACGCCGCGTTCAGCCGGCCCGCGGCCTGGACCACGAGGCGCGCCGTCCGGCCGGGGCTCGGCGGCTCGGCGGGCGCCGCGCAGCGCGGCGGCGGGGGCGAGAGCGCGTCGATCGGGTGACAGCCGCAGTCCGCGAGCTCCGGGATGCTCGCGAGCTCGGAGAGGACGGTCTCCAGCGGGACGTCGGGCTCGTGCTCGACCGTGAGGCTCCCGGCCCACGCGCTCGCCCGCGCGTCGACGACGCTCGGGCAGGCGCGCGCCGCCTCCGCGATCTCCTCCGCCCTCGACGGGTCCCCGCGCAGCGCGGGGACGCCGAGGCGCACGCGCCCGAGAACCCTGTGGATGATGACGACCCCTCGATCGCTCGGCATGGCTCACCTCCCGGCCGGCCGGGCCGGGTCACCGGAACACCCTCTCGTCAGGCCGCGGGCGGCTCGATCTCGGCGCGCGCGTGCGCCCGCGCGCCGCCCGCGCCGGCGCGCTGCTCTTGCCGGGCCATCTCCTCCCTCACCTCGGCGACGAGGTCGCCGAGCCGCTCCCTGCCCTCGCCGAGCGCGCTTTTGAGCGCGTCGGCGGCGACGAAGCCGAACCGCAAGGCCCTCTTGACGGTCGGACGGGTGATCCTGGTCAAGCTGGCGAGTCCCACGCCGATGATGATGCCGAGCCCGAGGCGTTCCATCCCCCCTCCTCTTCTCGAAATCCACGACCGGCGGCGCCCGGCGGCGCCGCTGCAACACAAAGCATCGGAACCACAGAGGCACAGAGGCACAGAGGACACGGAGAGAGACAGAAGAAGCGCTCTGTCCCTCCGTGCTCCTGTGGCTGATCCCTGGGGTTCTTGGCTGTTCGGGACGCTAGCGACGCGCGATGTCGGCGCCGCGCGGCCACGGCCAGGACGGGCGACGTCGCGCGGGCGGCGGCGCCGGATCCGGAAACTTGGGAGGGCGCCTTCGAGCGAAGATCACTGCTTCCGCGACTTCCGTGAGAGCACCCACGCATGATTTGTAACACTGTAGTCTCTCGCTCGCCATGTACATTTCATGTCCACTCGACACCTGACTTGCGCGCTGACGGAGCGCCCTACGCTGTCACGCGCTGTTACCCGCTGTTACGCGCTGTTCTGCACGGTTCAATACGGCCGTGCGCGGGCGTCCGAGGCGCGCCGCCCCGCCGTCACGTCAGCGCGATCGGCGCGGGCAGATGGGGCGCGGCGTGCGCGGGACCGCGCCGCGCCGGCCGCGGACGCCCGCGTGTCCGTCGCTTCCAGCCGGCGAGCGACCGTGGTAAATTTGTGGACATGCAAGCGGGGCAGCAAGAAGAGCCGGCGACGGAGAGCGGCGGCTCTCTGCTCGAGGAGATCCTGGCGGAGGCGGGGATCCCCCCGGCCAACGAGGCCTACCAGGACGTGAAGCGCGGCGTGGAGGCCGCGCTCGACAGGGTGGCCGGCCGGCCGGACGCCGGCCCGGCGCTCGACAACGCCCTCATCGACCTGTGGATCGCCGAGATCGACCTGCGGCTGTCGCGCCAGATCGACCAGATCCTGCACCACCCGGCGTTCCAGCGGCTGGAAGCCGCGTGGCGCGGCCTCAAGTTCGCGGTCGATCGCATCGACTTCCGCGAGAACATCCGGATCGAGGTCCTCAACTGCTCGAAGGACGACCTGCTCGCGGATTTCGAGGACTCGTCCGAGATCGTGAGGAGCGGCCTTTACAAGATCGTCTATTCGTCGGAGTTCGGCTCCTTCGGCGGCAAGCCGTTCGCCGCTGTGATCTCGAACTACGAGTTCGGCCCCGGGCCCCAGGACATCGCGCTCCTCCAGAAGTGCGCGGCGGTCGCGACGATGGCGCACGCGCCCTTCCTGGCCGTCGCGGGCCCGCAGTTCTTCGGGCTCGCGGACTACCGGAAGGTGCCGCACCTCGGCGACGTCAAGGCGCTCTTCGAGGGGCCGCAGTACGTGAAATACACCTCGTTCCGCGAGTCCGAGGACGCCCGCTACGTGGGCCTGCTCCTCCCCCGCTTCCTCCTGCGCCTGCCCTACGGGGCGAGCACCGTCCCGGTCCGGGCGTTCTCCTACGAGGAGGACGTCGTCGGCAACCACGCGGCGTATCTGTGGGGCGCCCCCACCTACGCGATGGCGACCCGGCTCGCCGAGAGCTTCGCGCGCCACCGCTGGTGCCTGCACATCATCGGCCCGCAGTCAGGGGGCACGGTCGAGGGGCTCACGCTCCACGAGTACGAGGCGCTGGGCGCCATCCAGACGAAGATCCCGACCGAGATCATGCTGACCGAGCGCCGCGAGTTCGAGCTCAGCGAGGAGGGCTTCATCGGCCTCACGTTCCGCAAGGACACGGACAACGCCTGCTTCTTCTCCGCGAACTCGGTGCAGAAGCCGAAGTTCTTCGGGCAGAGCGAGGAGGGGCGCGCCGCGGAGATCAACTACCGGCTCGGCACGCAGCTGCCCTACGTGCTCCTCGTCAGCCGGCTCGCCCACTACCTCAAGGTGATGCAGCGGGAACAGATCGGCACGTGGAAGGAGCGCGGCGATCTCGAGCGCGAGCTGAACAGCTGGCTGAACCAGTATGTCGCGGACATGGATGTCGTGTCGCCCGCCGTGCGCTCGCGCAGGCCGCTCCGGAAGGCGCGGACCACGGTGACCGAGGTGGAGGGGAGCGCGGGCTGGTACCGGGTGCACCTCGAGGTGCGCCCGCACCTCAAGTACATGGGGGCGTACTTCACCCTGAGCCTGATGGGGAAGCTCGACCGGGAGTGAGGCCGCCCGCGCCTCGGGCGACGGCGGCCGAGGGCCGAGGGGGCGATGGCTGGCCTGCGTCGCGGGCTCCGCGCGGCCGGCGGTCGCTGTCCGCGCAGCGCGCGGTTCGTGGTAGAGCGCCGCATGCGCACGCAACGACCGCTCGCAGCCCCCCTCGCGATCACCCTGGCCCTCTCTGCGCTGCCGGCCTGCGGCCCGGCCGCGGGCCCGCCACCTCCGCCCCCCTCGGCCGTGAAGGCGGCGGCCCCCCCGCCTGCGCCGCAGGGCCTCCCGATCGTCGAGACGAAGCTCGAGAACGTCGGGCTCGACGAGGCCGCGCTCGACCGCTCGGCCAACCCCTGCGAGGACTTCTATCAGTTCGCCTGCGGCGGATGGCTGGCGAAGACGGAGATCCCGGGCGACGAGGCCATGTGGATGCGGAGCTTCAACGAGATCGAGCAGCGCAACGAGGCGGAGCTCCGGCGCATCCTCGAGGAGGCGGCGCAGGCCGGCGACCGGGATCCGGTGAGCAAGAAGATCGGGGCCTACTACGGCGCGTGCGTCGACGAGGCCGCGATCGAGGCCGCCGGCGCGAAGCCGATCGCGGATCTCCTCGCCAAGGCGCGGCGGGTGCGCGACCCGAAGAGCGTCGGGGCGCTCGTCACCGAGCTCCACAGCCGCCGCATCTGGGCGCTGTTCGACATCGCCTCTGCGCAGGACATGAAGGACGCGACGCGCGTCATCGCCCAGCTCGACCAGAACGGGCTCGGCCTGCCGGACCGCGACTACTACCTGAACGAGGACGACAAGTCGAAGGCGCTCCGCAAGACCTACGAGGAGCACGTCGCGCGGATGATGCGGCTCGCCGGGGCCCAGGAGGCCGCAGCGAAGGCGGCGGCGGTCGACGTGGTGCAGATCGAGACCGAGCTCGCGAAGATCTCGAAGACGCGGGTCGAGCGGCGGGACCCGAAGGGCCTGTACAACAAGATGGATCGGGCGGCGCTCGCGAAGGCGGCGCCGGATTTCCCCTGGGACGCGTACTTCCAGGGTCTCGGCCGCCCGGACATCAAGGAGGTGAACGTGACCTCCGTCCGGTTCTTCGAGGGGCTCTCGCGGCTGCTCAAGTCGGCGAAGCCCGCCGCGTGGCAGAATTACCTGGCGTGGCACGTGGTGCGCTCCCTCGCGCCCGCGCTGTCCAAGGCGTTCGTCGACGAGACCTTCACGCTGCAATCGGCGTTCACCGGGCAAAAGGAGGTCCGGCCGCGCTGGAAGCGCTGCGTCGACGCGACCGACAACGCGCTCGGCGAGCTGCTCGCGCAGCCGTTCGTCAAGACGAGCTTCTCCGGCGAGAGCAAGCCCGCGGCCGAGGCGATGGTGCGCGCGATCAGCGAGGCGTTCGGCCGCGAGGTGCGGGCGCTCGACTGGATGGATGAGGGCACGCGGCAGCGCGCGCTCGCCAAGCTCGGCGCGATGGCGTACCTCATCGGGTATCCCGACAAGTGGCGGACGTACGATTTCGAGGTCGATCCCAAGTCGTACGCGAAGAACGCGCTGGCGGCGCGCGCCTTCCACACGCGGTGGGATCTCGGGAAGATCGACAAGCCGGTCGATCGCGACGAGTGGCAGATGAGCCCGCCCTCGGTGAACGCCTATTACGATCCGCAGCGCAACCACATGGTCTTCCCCGCCGGCATCCTCCAGCCGCCGTTTTACAGCGTGAAGTCGGGCGTCGCGGTGAACCTCGGCGGCATCGGCATGGTCGTCGGGCACGAGCTCACGCACGGGTTCGACGACGAGGGCTCGCAGTTCGACCAGAAGGGCAACCTGGAGGACTGGTGGTCGAAGGAGATCGCCGCTGCGTTCAAGGCGAAGACCGAGTGCGTCGAGGCGCAGTACTCGGGCTACGAGGCGCTGCCGGGGGTGAAGCTGAACGGCAAGCTGACGCTGGGCGAGAACATCGCGGATCTCGGGGGCCTGAAGCTCGCGTTCGCGGCGTACCGCACGATGCGCAAGGGCGCGGCGGAGCAGACGGTCGCGGGCGGGTTCACCGAAGATCAGCAGTTCTTCCTGGCGCACGGGCAGGCGTGGTGCGGCAAGATGCGCGACGAGGCGCTCCGGCTGATGGTGCAGGTGAACCCGCACTCGCCGCCGCGGTTCCGCGTGAACGGGCCGCTCGCGAACCTGCCGCAGTTCGCCGAGGCCTTCAAGTGCGCGCCCGGCACGCCGATGCGGCCGGCGAAGATGTGCTCGGTCTGGTAGCCGCGGCCGTCGTTGGAGAGAGGAGGAACCATGATCCTGATTGGCCAGTACGACTCGCCGTTCGTGCGCCGCGTCGCCGTGGCGCTCCAGCATTACGGGCTCGCGTACGAGCACCGCCCGTGGTCGGTGTGGGCCGACGCGGAGTCCATCGCGAAGTACAACCCGCTCCGGCGCGTGCCCGTGCTCGTGACGGACAGCGGGGAGTCGCTCGTCGAGAGCGCGGCGATCCTCGACGCCCTCGACGACCTGGTGGGGCCCGATCGCGCGCTCCTGCCGCGCTCGGGCGAGGCGCGCCGCGCCGGGCTGCGGGTCTGCGCGCTCGCCACGGGGCTCGCCGACAAGGCGGTGAGCCTGCTCTACGAGCACGTGCTGCGCGCGGGCGACCGCCGCAGCCAGGTCTGGGTCGACCGCTGCGCCGCGCAGCTCGGCGAGACGCTCGATCTCCTGGAGCGCGAGCGCGCCGCCCGGGGCGGCGATTTCTGGTTCGGCGCCTTCACCCACGCCGACATCGCGGTCGCCTGCGCGCTGCGGTTCATCGGCGAGGCGCACCCGTCCGTCACCGACGCGGCGAGGCGGCCGGCGCTGGCCGCGCACGCGGCCCGCTGCGAGGCGCTCCCGGCGTTCGCGGCGGTGGTCCAGCCCCTCCACGTGGCCGTGAAGGCCTCCTGACGCGCGGCTGCTGCTGGAGCAACACCCCTACGGATCGTCTGTTGCTCCGCCAGCAGCCGGCCCTTGCGATGGCCCCGTCGCTCCGACCGCACCTGCCAGCACCGCGGCGTGGGCCGCCGAGGCCGAGCGCGCAGCATCGCTGACGTTCTACCGAGCCTTCAGCGCGCCGCGCCTACCGCGGCTGCGCGACCATCGCGCTCCCGCCGTGACGTCGGACCGGCTCGGCGACCGCGGTCACGGTGCCATCGCCGTGGAAGCGGAGGGCGGTGGCCGCGCCGATCTCGCCGCCCAGCGTGGCCGCGTCGGAGAGGGCGTGGCCCAGGGACGCGAGCCCCTCGGCCTCGGGGGCGCTCAGGAACGCCGTCTCCGCGTCGGTCGATCCGTCGCCTGAGTTGCGCTGCGAGAGGCGCGGCGCCGAGAGCGCTTCGTCGATGGGAAGGCCGAGGTCGATGTGATTCACGAGGATCTGCAGCACCGTGGTGATGATCGTGGACCCGCCCGGAGAGCCCAGCGCGAGCGCGGGCTTTCCGTCCTTGAGGACGATCGTCGGGCTCATGCTGCTGCGCGGGCGCTTGCCCGGCTCGGCCACGTTGGGGTGCGGCGCGCTCGGGTCGGGCGGGATGGTGAAGTCGGTGAGCTCGTTGTTCAGCAAGAAGCCGTAGCCGGGGACCACGATTCCGTTGCCGCCCTCGTACTCGATGGTGCACGTATAGGACACGATGTTGCCGGCGGCGTCGCTGACGGTGATGTGGGTCGTCTCGTTGTCGTCCGCGTCCTTCGGGCCAGCGCTCCCGCCCTTCGCCGCCCGGGCGCGGCCCGGCGCGGGGCTCGGGTCGCTCTGGAACGCGTAGGGGTCGCCCGGCGCCGCCGCGGCGGAGGGGGCCGCCGCGAGGTCGATCAGCGCGCGCCGTGAATCGGCGTAGTCCTTCGAGAGCAGCCCCTTCACGGGGGCGTCCACGAACTCGGGATCGCCGAGGAGAGCGCCGCGATCGGCGAACGCGAGCCGCGAGGCGCCGAGGTAGCGGTGGAGCACCTCGACCGGCGTGAGGGTCGCCATGTCGTAGCCCTCGAGCAGGTTGAGCGCCTGTGCGACGGCGATCCCGCCGCTGCTCGGGAGGCCAACGCCGTAGATGGTGTAATCCCGGTACGTGGTCGAGAGCGCCGGGCGGACGCGGGTCTCGTAGTCCCGGAGGTCGGAGAGCTCGAGCACCCCGGCGCGGACGTCGAGCGCGCTCCCGAGCTCGACCGGAGGCTCCTTCACCGCGGCGACGATGGCCGCGGCGACCTGTCCTTCATAGAAGGCCTTCTCTCCGCTCTCGGCGATGAGGCGGTAGGTGGCGGCGAGATCCGGGTTCTTGAAGAGGGTGCCGAGGGGCCACGGCTCCGCGTCGGGCCCCAAGAAGAGCGCCTTCGTGCTCGTGATCGCCTGGAAGCGCGAGAGGTTCCGCTGGGTCTGATCGAAGAAGGTCTGGTCGACGTCGAACCCCGCTTCCGCGACCTGGATGGCCCGCTGGAGCACGTCCCCGAGCCCGAGGGTGCCATAGCGGCGGAGCGCGTCGCTCCAGCCCCGCACGGCGCCGGGGACGCCGACCGACAGGCCGCTGGTGACGAGCTCGTCGAACGCCACGGGCGCGCCGTCTTCGTAATAGAGCCGCGCCTCGAGCCGCGACGGCGCCGTCTCGCGGTGATCGAGGGCGATCACCTCGTCCCCGTCGGCGAGGTAGATGAGCATGAAGCCGCCGCCGCCGATGCCGCAGGAGAACGGATCGGTCACGCCCAGCACGCCCGCCGCGGCGACCGCGGCGTCGACGGCGTTGCCGCCTCGCTTCAGGACCTCGATGGCGGCCAGCGTGCCGCGGAGATCGACCGTCGCCGCCGCCCCGCGCTGCCCGGTCGCCGTCGGCGCGATCGTCGGGAGCTGGGCGAAGAGATCGCCCTCGGCGCCGCCCCCGGAGGCGTCCGGCGCCGCGCCCGCGTCGCTCCGATCGGCACCGCCGGCGCCGATCGGAGCGAGCTTTTCGTTCGGGCTGCACGCGGCGCAGAGGAGGAGGAGTGCGACGAGGGGCGTGTTGTTCTTCATGGCTTCTCTCGCGAAGAGCGCCGGGCGCGGCCACGCTGGGGCGTCCTGCCTCACGGGGCGACAGCGGCTGTGAAGCTCTGTCCAGGAGCAGCGATGTGGCGCTCGCCGTCTCCCGGAAAATCACAATGCAATCGCCGTACCGGCGCCGCGGCCGGCCCGCGAGCGCCCGCGGCCGGCCCGCGATCGAGCGGACCGGCGCGGTCGGGCCGGCGCGGATCGGCGAGGGATTGGCGACATCCCCCCGCCGGCCGGCGCTCGGGCGCCTGCGCGGGCCTCAGCGCTCGGGGAGGCGCAGCGCGGCGAGCCGATCCATCGACGCCTGACTCACCTCTTCCGGCAAGCCGGGGAAGATCTCCGCGGCGCTCGCCGGGATCGCCGCGGGGTGCACGATGCCCACCTGGACGGTGCGCTTCGCCTCGTCGAGCAGGATGAAGAAGAACCGATCGTCGAGGGGACGCCGCCACACCGGGCAGCCTCCGCCCGGGTCGTCGGCGTCGAGGACGGCGCCGGCGTCGAGCGCGGCCTGTCCGCACGCGTCCAGCAGATCTGCGGTGTCGGGGAACGACGCGACGTCGCAGCGCTGCTTGCCGCAGACGCTCCCGCCCAGGTGGCCGACCTGGTACGAGCGGAGCCCGGTGCTGAGGATATCCCGGTTGCCGTACTCGAGCCCTTCGGCCTCCGACACCGTCTCGAAGACGTTGATCTCCCCGCAGCCGTCCCCCACCCCGGGGTCGGTGTTCGCATAGCAATGGCAAGGGTGATACTTGCCCCAGCCGTCGCGCATCAGCTCCGACGCCGAGAACCCGACCCACGGCGCGTCGGTCCAGCCGTCGCTCGGGCCGTCGGCGCAGCTGAGCTGCGCGAGCGCCGGGTCGTCCGCGTAGGGCATCGACGCGAGCAGCACCACGAGCTTCGAGCCCTCCCAGCCGTGGTAGTTCACGTCGGGCCCGCCAGAGGGGCAGTACGGATCGCTGCCCGGCCCGCAGGGGAAAGGCGCGTCGCGCATCGCATACCAGTGGCATGCATTGCCCAGATCGCCGGTGAACGCGCCCGCGCCGTCCGGCCCGGTGAGCTTGAGGTCCGCGAGCGCCTGCGGCGCGCGGCGATCCCAGAACGAGCGGCGCACCCAGCGATCGCCGGCGCCTCCCGGCTGGTAGACGGCGAGCTGCTTGGCGCGGAGCGGCCCTCGCAAGATGAGGGTCATCTGCTCGTTGAAGGGCGAGAGCGACGCGCTCGTGACCTCGTGGCGCGTACGGCAGCAGAACTCGTCGCCCCAGGAGAAGTTGAGCGTCGTCGACTCGACGTCGCAGCGCGGGTCGCCCGGCTCCGCCTCGATGCGGCGACCCCAGTAGCCGGGCGCGCCGATGTTCTGGAACGTCATCGTTCCTCCGCGGGTCACCGGCCCGACATTCTCCGTCGGATAGGGATCTCCGCCCGGCGCTCCCCCGCTCCCGACGCCGGCGGCTCCGGTCCCCGCGGCGGCTCCGGTCCCCGCGGCGGCTCCGGTCCCCGCGGCGCCGCCGGTGCCGCCGTTCTCGCCGTGAGCGGCGCCGCTCCCGCCCGGCGTCCCGCCTCCGCCTCCGCAACCGGCCGCCGCCATGGCGAGCCCGAGCGCGGCCGCCGTCCCGAAGAGATCCCGTTCGACTCGCCTCTTCATGAGCTGCCTCCGTGCCCCCCAGGTCCTCGATCATCGCGAACAGCTGCTCCCGCCGAGAGCGCGCGCTGCGCGAGCGCGCGCAGGTCGGAGAGGCTCGCCCCCTCGAGCGGCGCGGTCCCGGCGTCCAGGGGCGCGGCGGCCTCGCCGCGGCCGAGCTCCTCCAGGAGCCAGCGCCCCGTGAGGACGTCGCCGCCGAGCCATGCGCGCGCCGGCGCCTCGCCGAGCGCCGCGGCCTCGATCCAGCCGATGGGCACGCGCGCGACCACGGCGGCGCCGGCGCCCGGCGGCGCCGGGTCGTCGGGCGCGGTGATGGGCTGGAAGGGCCCCTCGCCGAGCTCCGGCGCCTCGCCGCCGTCGACCCGCGGGAGCCCCGCGCCGAGCGCGACCGCGTCGACCACGGCCTGCGCGAGCGCCTCGAGCGAGCTCCGCGCCGGGAGGACCTCGGCCAGCGCCGCCGGCGCCTTGCCCAGCCAGCGGTCGACGGCGCGCTCGTCGGGCGCCGCGAGCTCCGCGGGCACCGCGAGCGGCGCGTCGTGGCCGGCGAAGACCTCGATGAGGACCGCGCCGTCGCGCGCCGCCTCGACGCCGAGCAGCGCGGCGGGGCGGCGCTGCAGCGCGATCCACTCGCGCCCGCCGTAGTGCGCGGGCGCGCCGGCGCGGGCGAAGCCCTTGAGGAAGCCGCGCACGTTGCGGTTGAGGAGCGTCCGGGCCGTGGCGTCGGGCGCGAGCGCGGCCACGTGCGGCAACGCCAGGGTCCACACGACGCCGCGCCCGCCGAGGAAGGCGGCGGTGCCGGTCGTGGCGCGCCGCACGACCGGCACGCCGCGCGCCGCGCAGACCGCGAGGTCGACCACGCGCGCGGCGCGCTGCAGGGCCCCGAGCACCACGGCGGGGCCGTCGACGAGGCTCGCGGCGAGCCACGGCGCCTCCGGCGCGGCGCGGGCGCGCGCGAGCAGCGCCGGGCCGAGCGCGAGCGCGCCGGCGAGGGGGCGATGGGCAGGCGGGAGGGAGCGCATGGCCCCGCGGGGCGGCGCCGGTGTTACCATCGCTCCATGTTGACCGAAGAGGAGCTGGCAGAGCAGCGCGTCGGCACGCGGATCGGCCCGTGGGCGGTGGAGCGCGTCCTTGGGGTCGGCGGCATGGCGAGCGTCTTCTTCGGCCGCCGCGCCGACGGGTGCGTGGCGGCGGTCAAGGTCCTGCACGCCGAGCTCGCCAGCATCGACGAGGTGCGCAAGCGGTTCCTGCGCGAGGGGCCGATCGGGAACGCGCTGGCCGCCGTGGCGCCGCTCTGCGAGGGGCTCCCCCAGGTGCTGGAGTCCGGGGCCACCGACGACGGCGCGGTCTACATGGCCATGGAGATGCTCGAGGGAGAGACCGTGTTCGACCGCATGGTCCGGCACGGGACGCTCCCCGTCGGCCAGGTGATCGCGCTCGCCGAGCGGGTCCTCGACGTGCTGATCGTGGCGCACGAGCACGGCATCGTACACCGCGATCTCAAGCCCGAGAACCTGCACATCGGCAACGACGGGCGCGTGCGGGTGCTCGATTTCGGCCTCGCGCGCGTGCTCGACCCGCTGCTCGAGGACGTCGCCGGCGTGCCCGAGATGACGAAGACGAGCACCGGCGTGTCGATCGGCACCGACGATTACATGGCGCCCGAGCAGGCGCTGGGCCTCATCCGCGAGATCGACGGCCGGACGGACCTGTTCGGCCTCGGCGCGACGATGTTCCGCCTGCTCGCGGGGCGCACGATCCACGGCAACCTGGACGAGGCGCGCCTGCTCATCGCCGTCGCCACCGAGAAGGCGCCGCCGCTGGCGCAGCACGCCCCCACGGCGCCGCCGGGCCTGTGCGCCGTGGTGGACCGCGCCCTCGCCTTCCTCAAGCAGGAGCGGTACCCCGACGCGCGGACGATGCGGGGCGACCTCGCCGCGGTGCGCGGCGGGCGCGAGCCGCCGTATGCGACGGCGGCGGCGGCGAGGGGGCGGGCATAGCGCGCTGGCGACGCGCCGGCGACGCGCTGGTGAGCTGCGCGGCGCGGTGTACGCTGGCGGCATGCTGCAAAGATCCAACGCTCGGCTCCGGCACGGGCCCAGGGGCCCGCAGGCCGCAGGGCTCCATCGCGCGGCGCCAGCCGGCGAACGCGCGGCGCTCATCGCCTGCTACGCGGAGGCCGAGGGATGCACGGACGCGGCGTTTCCCGGCCTGAAATTCGTCCGTGTGTCGCGCCCGACGACCTGTCGGATCCTGCACGCGCTCGGTCCGGCGCTCACCGTGGTCGGTCAAGGCAGGACGACCGCGCGGTTCGACGAGGTCGAGCTCGAGGTCGACGCCTCGCGCTATGCGGTCGTGGCGAGGGACGCGGCGTTCGAAGAAGCGATAACGGAGGTCGACAGCGCCTCTCCGTACCTCGCCATGAGCCTCGAGATCCCGCCGGACGCGATCGCCAGGATGCTGCTCGCGCTGGCCGACGCGAGCGCCGAGCCTAGGGCCGAGTCGGCTCCCGCCGTCGTCTCGGACCTCGACACGCCGATCGAGGACGCCGTCGTCCGGCTGCTCCGCGCGATCCGCGACCCGGTGGAGCGCCGGATCGTCGCCCCCCTGGCGTTCGAGGAGCTCGTCTTTCGCCTGCTCCGCTCGGAGGCCGCCGCGATGGTTCGAGGCGCCGTGGGGCGCGACCGCGACGCGGACAAGATCCACGCGGCGATGCGCTTCCTCCGCGCGAACGTCGAGCGGCCGCTGTCCGTGGAGGAGGTGGCGCGGCACGTCGCCATGAGCCCGTCGCATTTCGCGCATCGATTCCGCGCCGTCGCCCGCGTCTCTCCGATGCGCTACCTGAAGCAGCTGCGCCTCCAGCACGCGCGCGCCCTCCTGCTCTCTGGCCTGCGCGCGAGCGAAGCGGCGCAGCGCGCCGGGTACGAGAGCGCCTCGCACTTCACCCGCGACTTCAAGCGCCGCTTCGGCGCCGCGCCGGGCGACTACGCCGAGCGCCTCCGGAAGCCGTAGCGCGCCGGATCGCAGGATCGGGCAAGAGAAGCGCAGCTCTCGCCCTGCCCCACCCCCGGGCGCGACCATAGACTCCCGCCATGATCATCCTCACCGGCGCCACGGGGCACCTCGGCTCGTCCGTCCTCAAGCACATCCTCACGCTGGTCCCCCCCTCCGAGATCATCGTCTCGTTGCACAACCGCCTGGCTCGCGCAGAGCTCGAGAAGGCGGGAGTGCAGGTGAGGTCGGGAGACTATACCGACCCCAGATCCCTGGAAGACGCGTTTCGAGGTGGAGACAAGCTGCTGATCGTCTCTCATCCGTCCTTCTCCGACGACCTGCGCGTCACGTCGCACAAGAACGCGATCGACGCAGCGGTGAAGGCGGGGGTGAGGCATGTCTACTACACCTCTCTCGCCTTCGGGCGAGAGAGCAAGGCAGCCGTGATGAGGGCGCACCTCGACACGGAGGCGTACCTGAGATCGCGCGGGATCACCTACACGATCCTCCGAGAAGGCGTGTACATGGAGAGCTTCCCCGTCTTTCTCGGCTTCTTCGGCGCCGGACACGACGAGGTCGTCGTACCGGGCGACGGTGGGGTCGCCTGGGCCGCGAGGGACGACCTCGGAGAGGCGACGGCGAGGATCGTCGCGGGCGGCGGATACGAGAATGAGACGATCGCCCTCGTCGGGCCAAAGGCGTACACGCTGGAGCAGACCACCGCGCTCATCTCGTCCATCCTCGGCCGCGAGATACGCTTCTCGCTGGTGAGCCAGGACGAGTTCGTGCGGCGGAACAGCGCGAACGGAGATGTCGCGAGGTTCTGGGCGTCCACGTATCCGGCGCTGGAGGCAGGCGAGGCGTCCAGCGTCAATCCGCTCCTGGGGGCGGTCCTCGGGCGGCCGCCCGTGTCCTTCGCGTCGAGGTTGAGGGAGCTGCTCGAGCTCGAAGCGGAGCCGCGGAAGGAGCTCTCCAGCTGGATCGACAACGGACGAGGGCCAGCGCGCTGAGCGCTGTCCGCCCTCGCTATGCCTATCGGATCGCGGCGCCGCCGGCGCTGGGCCGCACGCTCCAGTTTCTCGCGGATCATCTCTGAGGCATACGCAAGGCGGCCGCCCTGTGCGCCGCGAACGGCACGACCTCACTCCACGGCTCCGGGCTCGAGGATCGCCGTCCACGCCGGGTGCCCGGCCATCTCCGCCGGCGTCCGCGGCGGCGCGGGCGCGCCGTCGGGCGCGCGCAGGGCGAGCCGCCACCAGCCGACGTCGCGCCACGCGCCCTGCTTCCAGCCGACGTCGCGGTAGACGCCGACCGGCTCGAAGCCGAGCGCCTCGTGGAGGCCGACGCTGGCCGGGTTCGGCAGCGTGACGCCCGCGTGGGCGACGTAGAAGCCCTGCAGGCGCAGGAGCTCCAGCAGCGCGCGGTAGAGCGCGCGGCCGACGCCGGTGCGGTGGTGCGCGGCGTCGATGTACACGCTGGTGTCGACCGACCACCGGTATGCCGCTCGCTCGCGGTGGCGCGCCCCATAGGCGTAGCCGACCACCGCGCCGTCGCGCTCGAGGACCAGCCACGGCGCGTGGGCGAGCACGCCCGCGATGCGCGCCGCCATCTCGTCCACGGTCGGCGCCACCAGCTCGAACGAGATCGGCCCCGAGACGCTCGGGGCGTAGATCGCCGCGATCGCCGCGGCGTCGCCGGCGTGGGCCATTCGTACGGTGTCCATGGCGGTGAACCTAACGGCCGCGCTACCATGCTTCAATGCAATCGAAGCAATGGTTCGCATCGATATCCTCGATGGAAGCGCCTCCGTGGACGTCGCCCAGCTGACGGCCTTCCTGCGCGTCGTGCGCGAGGGCAGCTTCACCCGCGCCGCGCGGACGCTGGGCATCGGCCAGCCGGCGGTGAGCGCGCGCATCGGCGCGCTCGAGGCCGAGGTCGGCGGCGCGCTGTTCACCCGCGGCCGGCGCGTCGCCCTGACGCCGCTCGGCGAGGGCTTCGTCCCGTTCGCGCGCCGCGCCACCGAGGTGCTCGCCGAGGGCCTCGAGGCCGCGCGGCTCTCGCGCACCGGACAGCGCGGCCGCGTCACGCTCGCCTCGCTCGGCTCCGTGGCCGCCGGGCTGGTCGGCCCCGCGCTCGCGACCGTGGCCGCCGCGCACCCGTCGCTCGAGTGGCTGGTGCGCTCGGCCGACCACGAGGGGGTGCTCGCCATGCTGTTCGACGGCCTCGTCGAGCTCGGCGTCGTCGTGTGGCCGTGCCTCGACACCGGCGCTGCCGACCTGACCCGCCTGTTCCTCCTGCGCGAGCCGATCGTGCTCGCGGTCGCGCCGGATCACCCGCTCGCCCGCCGCCGCCGCGTCGATCGCGACGATGTCGCGCGTCTCGGGCGCCCGTTCCTGCGCCTGCGCTGGTGGCGCGCGCATCACCCCGAGGTCACCCGGCTGGCGGAGCGCGCCGCGGTGTCGATGGATGTGCCGATGGAGACCGCGCGGTATCTCGTCCTGCGCGGCGCCGCCGTCGGCTTCTTCCCGACCACGTACATCGCCGACGATCTCGCCGAGCGAAGGCTGGTCGCCGTGCCCGTGCACGATCTCGCGCCGCTCACGCGCACCATGGCGCTCGTGCGCGGCCGCCGGCCCGCGCCGCCGGCGCCGCCGACCGCCGCCGTGATCGCCGCCCTGCGTGAGCAGGCCCGGGCGCTCGGCATCCTGCGCGGGTGAGCGGCCGCGCGTCCCCCGTGCGCTCCCCGTTCGTGGCGGCCCGAGGATTGACGAGCTACGCCGCGCGGCGCTAAGCACGAAGGAGCACCCTCATGATCATCCACCACACCGGAATCGGCGTCTCCGATGTCGCCCGTTCGGCAGCGCTCTACGACGCCGCGCTCGGCGCGCTCGGTTACCGTCGGGTCATGCAGCTGCCGGAAGACACCGGCGCCGATGCCGTGGGTTACGGCGTCGACTATCCGGCCTTCTGGATCGATCGGTTTCACCCCCACAGCACGCGGAACCATACGGCTTTCGCGGCGCGCAGCCGCGCGGAGGTCGATGCCTTTCATGCGGCGGCGTTGAGGTCGGGCGGCACCGACAACGGCCCGCCTGGGCTGCGCGATACCGCGGAAGGGTATCCGCCCGGCTACTACGCGGCGTTCGTGCTCGACCCGGACGGCAACAACATGGAGGCGCTCTTCATGGAGCGCGGCTCAGCGGCGCCTTAGCCCGCGACGGGCTCGCCTGGCTCCTGTCATGTCCGCCCGCGCCCGATCAGCGCTGCAAGCCCTCGTCGTCGCCGCCGTCCTGCTGACCCTCCTCGCGCTCGGCGAGGCGGCGCGCCCCGCCGCGCGGAGCCTCTCACCGCGCGACATCGCCCAGGGAGTCGCCGCCGGCGGCGGCATCTTGCTCGGCAGCATCGCCGTCATGCTCGCCGTGTTCCGGGAGCGCTGGACCACGCTCGGCTTCCGGCGCGAGGCGCCGGCCGCCGTCCTCGGCTGGGGCCTGCTCGGGCTGATCGCCAGCTACCTGCTCGCCGGCGCGGGGACGGTCGTCTATGGGCTGACAGCGGGCGTCTCCCCGGAGCAGCTCGCCGCTCAGAAGACCGCCGCGCTCAGCGGCTTCTCCGAGCTTCCGCCGGCGCTCATCCTCCCGCTCGCGCTCTTCACCGGCACGTACGAAGAGCTGGTCTTCCGCGGCTTCTTCATCTCGCGCCTGCGCGCCGCCCTGTCCCCAAACCCCCACGACCCCGCCGCCGCCGCTGGCGCCGTCGTGCTGACGTCCGCTCTGTTCGCGATCGGCCACTTCTATCAAGCCACGCTCGGCGTCGTGCAGACCTTCGCCATCGGCCTGGCGCTCGGGGCGCTCGCGGTGCGACGGGACAACGTCTGGCCGTGCGTCGTGGCGCACGCGGGCATCAACCTGATCGGGATGCTCGCGCTGCGGCTCGCTTGAAGCGGCGCCCCGCGGCCCGTCCTCGTCGTGAAGGGAGCGGGGTTGTCACGCTGGCACGTGACATGTCGCGCGGCGCGCTCCGAGGACAGCGATCTTCCTGGGCGATCGCCGGTCGAGCCTCTCGCTGGATGACCCGCCGCGCTCGGCTCCCCTGGCCGCGTTGACGCAGCGCGGCCACGGGGATAATCGGCGGCCCCTCATGGAGCTCGCATGAGCCGTACTTCGCTCGCGCCCTCCGGCGCCGACGCTGGCGCCGAGCTGCGTACGCTGGCCCGACTCGCGCTGCCGATCACCCTCGCTCAGATCGGCCTCGTGTCCATGGGCCTTGTCGACACGGCGATCATCGGCCGCGCCTCGGTCCAGGATCTCGCGGCCATCGGCGTCGCTCGCTCCATCATGTTCGCGGCGACCTCGTTCGGGATGGGCGTCGCGTTCGCCCTCGAGCCGCTCGCGTCCCAGGCGATCGGCGCCGGCCAGCCCGCGCAGGCGTGGGCGGCGCTGCGGTCGACGCTCCGCGCCTGCGCGCTCCTCTCGCTGCCGAGCGTCGCGCTCTCGTTCCCCGCGACGCTGCTGCTCGAGCCGATCGGCGTCGAGGCCGCGCTCATCCCGGGCGTGCGCGCGTACCTGCTCGGCCACGCTCCCGGGTTCTTCCCGTTCCTCGCGCACCTCGCGTACCGGACGTTCCTGCAGGCCCACGGCGAGACGCGGCCCGCGCTGGTCGCCTCCGTCGCCGCCAACGTCGTCAACGCGGCGCTCTGCGGGCTGCTCGTGCGCGGCGACGACATGCTCGCGTGGCTGCGCCTCCCGCCGGTCGGGCTGCCGCGCCTCGGCGCCCTGGGCGCCGGGCTCGCGACGAGCGCCGGCAGCCTCGTCCTCGCCGCCGTCGTCCTCCGCGCGGCGCGAGCCGGCGCCGCCGCGCCGCGCGGAGGACGACGGCCCGCGCCTCCGCGCGAGCGCGTCGCGACCGGGGCGGTCTTCCGCCTCGGCGTGCCCATCGGGCTGCACCTGCTCGTCGGCAGCGGCGCCTTCGCGGTCCTCGGGATGATCGTGGGGCGCCTCGGCGCCCCCACCGTCTCGGCGCACCAGATCGCCCTCGGGCTCGCGAGCTTCACCTTCATGGGCGCGCTCGGCGTCGCGGGCGCAACGTCGGTGCGCGTCGGCCACGCCATCGGCGCCGGCGCCCCTCCGCGGCGATCCGCGCTGCTCGGGCTCGCCCTCGGCACGTCCGTCATGACGTGCGGCGCCCTCCTGTTCGCCCTGGCCCCGCGCCGGCTCGTCGGCCTGTTCACGTCGGACGCCGAGGTGCTGAACATCGGCGTCCAGCTGCTCTATGTGGCCGCGCTGTTCCAGCTCTTCGACGGCGTCCAGGTGGTCGCGGCCGGGGCGCTGCGCGGCGCGGGGGACGTGCGGTTTCCGTTCCTCGCCAACATCGCCTCTCACTGGCTGGTCGGCTTCCCGCTCACGCTCCTGTTCGGCTTCGCGCTGAGCCTCGGCGCACAAGGGCTCTGGTGGGGGCTCACGGCAGGGCTCGTGACGAACTCGGTGCTCCTCGTCGTCCGGCTCCTGCGCCTCACGGGGGGCAAGATCGTCCGCGCCGGGGTCGGCGCCGCCGGCGCGGCGCGGGTCGCCTGAGGGGAGCCGCGTGCCGCTCACCCTCTGGAGCGGTATGCCCGCCACCTCGATCGATGCCATCGCTCCGCGCGCTGGTCTCGTCCTGCATATCCCCAATCGCGCGCTCGGGCGGCGGCACGCGGACGTCAGCCGAGGCGCTTTCTCATGCTGAGGCTCGTGAGCCGGTAGCCGAGCGACTCGTAGAGCCCCCGCGCCGGAGCGTTCTGCGCGAAGACGTGCAGCTCGATGTCCCGCGCGCCCAGGCCGCGGGCGACCTCCTCGGCGAGGGCCATGACCCGGCGCCCGATCCCCCGGCCGCGGGCGTCCTCGCGCAGGTGGATGTCGTAGAGGAACGCGCTGCGAAACCCGTCCGCGCTGGTCATGCCGATCCAGAGGTGGCCGACCACGGCGCTGCCCTCCAGCACCGAATAGATGTGGTGGTCGGGGGTCGCGAGCCCCTGCGGCAGGAACGCCTCGATCTGGGAGCGCGCGTTGCGCTGCTCGTCCTCCGTCCGCGCGTCCACGGCGCTCGCGCGCTGCTCCGCGTACGAGCAGGCCACGAGCTCGACGAAGGCCTCGAGCTCCGCGATCTCGAGCGGCCGTAGAGAGATGGGCAGATCCGGCATGGCGCCAGGTTACCACCAGATGGCGCAGGAGGCCCACGTCGCCCCGGACGGAGGCGCCGATCGGCCCCGGCGCCGTCACTGGATGACGTGCAGCATCCCCATCATGCCGGCCTCGGCGTGGTCGAGGATATGGCAATGGAACATCCACATTCCCGGCCGGTTGTCGTAGCGGACCGCGAAGCGCGCCGCCCCGTCGACAGGCACGTTCACCGTGTCCTTCCACTCCATCGGCCGCACCGGCTTCCCGTCCGCGCCGAGCACCTGGAAGAAGAAGCCGTGCAGGTGGAACGGGTGGTCGAAATCCATCGTGTTCTCCACGGTCCACACCGAGGTCTCGCCCACCGCTGCCACGAGCGGCTCCGCCTTCCAGGAGGGCACGCCGTTGATGCCCATCTCCACGCCGCCCGGGCTCTCCTGCTGCGTGAGCTTCAGATCGACGCGCGTCGCCGCCGCCGTGTCGAGCGCCGGGATGTCCCTCCCCACCTCGGGGAGCGGCGCGTCCTCGGCCGCGGGCTCGTCCGCGAGGCGGAGGCGGAACGCCTCGACCTCCGGCCTCCCGAACGTGGCGCCATAGCCGCGGTCGTAAGGCACCCAGCGCACCGGGAGCGTCGAGCCCGGCGCGCCGCGCGGCACGATCAGGACGTCGGCGCGCTCGCCCGGGGTGAGCAGGATCCTGTCCGTCGTGACGGGGCGCTCGAGGAGCCCGCCGTCGCCGCCGATCCGGGTGAACCGGTGATCCGCGATCATGAGCTGGTAATAACGGGACTTGGCCGCATTGACGATGCGCCACCGCTGCCTGAGCCCGGCGCGCGCCTCGATCACCGGGTTCACCCGCCCGTTCACGAGGAGCAGGTCACCCTCGCGCCCGAACAGCGTGCCGAGGTTGCCGCCCACTTGCGGGTCCTCGAGCGTGCCGTCGTCGCGCAGGCTGATGTCGCTGAGCACGAGGACGAGCGCGTCGCCGAGCCCCGCAGGCTCGCTCGGGTCCTCGACGAGCAGCGGGCCGTAGAGGCCATTGCCCGCCTGGACGGCGGAGTCGACGTGCGGGTGGTACCAGTAGAGCCCCGCGTCGGGGACGACGAAGTCGTAGGTGAAGCCGCCGCCCGGCGGCGTCTCGGGCTGGCTGTGCCCGGGCGCGCCGTCCATCGCCGCCAGCAAGCGTATGCCGTGCCAGTGAATCGTCGTGGGCGCCGGGAGCTCGTTGCGGAAATTCACGATCACGCGATCACCCACCCTGGCGCGGATCAGCGGGCCTGGCAGTCCGCCGTCATACGTCCAGGTGGGCGTCCGCTTGCCGGGCACGATCTCGACCTCCTCGACGCGCGCGGTCAGATCGACCTCGACGACATCCGGCCTGGCGTCGCGATCGAGCGCCGGCCGCAGCGCCACCGCGCTGTCCCACCCCTCGGGCTGAGACGGGCGATCGGCCGCGCATCCGGCGGCGGCGGCGGCGACGAGCAAAGGGCTCACGAAAAGGAAGAGAGGGCGTTCGTACGGCATGTTGCGGGGACCGACTTTACCACGCGAACGGCGGAGGACCCGCGCGTTCTCGTGCGGCCGGCGGCGCCGCCCGCGCGGCCCCGGGGACACCGCGCTCCCGGGGGCTGCGGCGCGCGCGTGCCGCTCGACCTCGCTCGCGCTTTTCTCTGGACAGGCGCCAAGGTAGGGCGCGATATTACGCTGTCGGCCTCTCATTGGTTTCATGCGGCTCGATAGAATGGAGCACCGAATGAAGAAGCGCGCCTTGCTCGTTGGCATCAACGACTACGCAGGCAATCCGCTCGCCGGTCCGGTGAACGACGTCGCGTTGATGGGCGAGTTCCTCAGAGACCGGTGTGGTTTCAGCGTCGACACGGAGATCGTCTCCGCCGTGCAGATGGCAGGTACCAAGTCGGACATCCTGGAGGGGCTCCAGTGGCTCGTGCGCGAAGCCGAGCCGCAGGATCAGCTCCTCTTCCACTTCAGCGGCCACGGCGACCAGCTCGACGCGTCGGAGGACGCCGGAGAGCTCGATCGGCTCGACGAGGTGCTCTGCGCGCTCGGCTTCGACAGGACGAACGCCACGTCGATCCGCGACGACGAGCTCACCGCGCTGTTCTCCACCCTGCCCAGGGGCGCGCACGTCGTGTGGACCTGCGACTCCTGCCACGCTGGCGGAATGCCCCCGGCGTCGGCGCGGGGAGGACAGCCGGCGGCCGAGAACAGGACCGCTCGCGGCTGGAGCGCCGCCGCGGCCCCCGAGCCCCGGAGCGCGCGGGGGAACGATCGGAGGCGCGCGGAGCGCCGGATGCGCAGGGCGATGAGCGAGCTCCCCGTCGTCTTCATCGGCGCCTGCACCGAGGGGCAGCGCGCGTACGAAGGCCCTCTGGGCGGCCGGGTCCACGGGGCGCTCACCTATCACCTCGTCCGGGAGCTCGAGCAGCCCGGCGGGCTGACGGCCTCGCTCGCGCGGATCGTCGAGAGCGCGACGCGCGCCATGAACCGCGCCGGGTACGCCCAGGATGCCGTCCTCGCGGCGCCGCGCGGGCGCGAGGCGGCTCCGCTCTTCGGGCGATGAGCGGGAGCAGGGCATTCTCGCGCTCTCACGCGGGCGAATCGCCAGGAGACGAACAATCATGACGGACCAACACAGGTGGCCGATCGGGCTCATCATGCTCGCCGCGCTCTCTTCGTCAGGGTGCCCCGAGGACCCGGAGGTGGAGAGGTATCTCATCGTCGCGCCGGCCGCGAAGCAGCCGGGCTCGCCGGCGCTGGGGACCAGCGTGCTCGTCCAGCAACGAGGGGGCGCCTACCTGCGCCTGAAGACGATCGCGGGCAAGCTCGATCTGTCGACGGGCGCGCCCGGCAGAGCCGCGCGACAGCCATCGTGCATCCCCGCGCCCCCGCCCGGGGAGCCGCTGTTCTTCCTCGTGCTACCGGACGATGTCGAGTGCGAGCTGTACGTCGATCTCCTCGGGCCCGGCCGCGGCGACGGCGCCCCGGCCTGCTCGGGGCCGCTGCTCGCGAGCCGGCTCCTGCCGGTCACGAACGTGCGGCAGAACCCCTCCGGTGACGGCGGGGGAGGCGCGGGGGGTACGGGCGGGGACGGCGGCACAGGCGGCGCGGGCGGGGACGGCGGCACCGGCGGCACAGGCGGCGCGGGCGGGGACGGCGGCGCGGGCGGCACGGGCGGCACGGGCGGCGGCGGCGCGGGCGGCGCGGGCGGCGCGGGCGGCGCGGGCGGCGCGGGCGGCAGCGGCACAGGAGGGGATGAACCGTGAATGAGAGGCGGGAGCGCACGCTCCTCAAGTCAAATCATGATGCGCCGTGGGTGCGGATCGCGCGCATCGCGGCGGCCATCTGCGCGATCCTCCTCACGACGAGCACCGTCCGTGCAAACGGCACATGCAGGGACGTCAAGCAAATATGCAACGGCGACGATGACAAGACGTGCGTCGGGAAGCTGAGCGGCGTATTGCTCAACCTCAAGACGGAGGTCAAAAACGAGATAGACGCTCTCGAGAGACGCGCCCCCGCCGCCCCCAGCGCCAGCGTGGCAGCCGCGGTGAATGACGCAAAGACCAAGAGCGACGCGTTCCTCGCGAGCCGCCAGACCGCGTCCAACGCTACAGGTACGGACGCCGAGAAGAGGGCGGCAGCGGTCAAAGCCATCGACGATCACTGCGATTACGTCAACGCGAGGAACAAGGCAGACCAGGAGCTCTCGAGGCCCCCGGCTGTCCCCCCCAGCGGCCTCGCGGCTCCGATACAGGACTGCAGCGATCCTGCCAAGGCGAGCGCTTGCATCAACCAGCTGCTCAGCGAGGCCGCCAAGGCCCAGAACGACCTCACGTCTGCCGTGGCGGCGGGCAAACGGCTCGCGGAGGAGCTGAGCGAGGACATCCCCGCCATCGCGGGCCGCGCCGAGGAGGTTCACGATCGGCTCGACGAGATCGACGTCGCAGCGATCGTCGATTCGCTGACGAAGCAAGCCAGCGATCCGAACCTGAACGACGCGACGAAGGCGTTGAAGGCCTATGAATCGCTGCGCGCCGTGGGCGCGCTGGTCGCCGCCGCCGGCGCTTTGCAGGCGGAGCGCCAGGAGATCCAGCAGATCTGCACGAGCTCATGCAAGGCCCCTGGCGCCTTCTGCATCGACGCCAGATCGGGCGAGCCGCTCTGTAAGGGTCTGACGCCTGACGTCTACTCGCTCGTCGGCTCTCTATCCCCTGGAGACAAGCTGCTCGTGCGCGTGTTCGGCGAGGCTGCGCTCAAGGACGAGCTCAAGCTCTCGGTGAGCTTCATCCGCTCGCCGGACCGCCGCTTCGACGACCGGGCGAAGGGCGACCGGGCTCCCCCGAAGCTCGAGCTCCTCGCGGAGCAGACCGGGGAGGCCCCCGAGGACACGTCGATCACGTCGCTGAAGATCCGCTACGAGCTCGCGGGCGACGGACCCGAGAGCGCGATCGACGAATCGTACGCCGTGCCCATCGATCACGGGCAGTACTACCTCGAGTTCGGCGCCCTCTTCCCGCTCGTGATCGACGGGTCGCGGCGCGTCGTCCAGACCACGGTCCCCGGCGCCGGCGGCGAGCGACGTCTCTCGGTCCAGGAGGACTGGAGCGTCAATCCATCGATCGTGCTCAACGTCTTTCCCGGGGGCCGGCGCCGCGGCGTCATCTCATCGTTCCAGGACATGCGGCTTTCGACGACGCTGGGCGACCTGCTCGGGGTGCAGGCCGGCGTGGACCTCGACCTCGGCGAGCCCTTCGATCGCATCTTCCTCGGCGGGGTGATCGAGCCCGTGGCGGGCCTCAGCTTCAACGCCGGCGTGGCCTTCGTCCAGCAGGAGTACCTCCCCGCGGGCCACGCGGAGGACATGATCCTGCCGGCCGGAGAGTCCGTGTCGCCCGTGCGCCGATACGCTCCTCGTTTTTACTTCGGTGCCACGCTGACGCTCGACATCGTGAACACCGCGACGACGGCCACCACCAGCTTCGCGGGCGCGCTCAAGCGCTGAGCTCGCTCCGGCGTCAGATGTACCGCCTCACCGCGTCGAGCAGCGCGGCGAGGTTCACGGGCTTCTTCAGGATGTCGACGGGCCCGAGCTCGGCCGCGCGCGGCGCCGCCCCCGCCGTGAGCACGACCACCGGGACGTCGGCGATCGCCGGAATGCGCAGCTGCTCCGCGCGGAAGGCATACCCGTCCATCATCGGCATCATCAGATCGAGGACGATGAGCGCCGGCGCCGGCGCGTCGCGGAGCCTGGCCAGCGCCTCGGCGCCGTTCCTGGCCGTCATCACCTGGTAGCCCTCGTCCGACAGGACACCCACGAGCGCGTCGCTGACGCCCTGGTCGTCCTCGATGACGAGGATCGCCCGCGATCGCGCGGGGCCGCCCTCCGCGGCGCCGCGCCCAGGAGCGCGCAGGGCATCATCCTTATCGCCCGAGCGCGGTCCGTTCGCGACCATGGAGGCCCCATAAAGCTTTCCCCCACAGCGCGCAATTTGAATCGCCCCGCGGCGCACGGCGCGCGGAAGGATCGCCCGCGACGAACCGCTCAGGCCCCTGCGCGCAGCGAGCTCGTCAGGAGCGGCGCGGCGCGCGACGGCGCGAGACCGCGGTACGGGCGCTGCATCCTTGCGGCCCCATGAACGTGGCCGTGATCTTCTATTCCCTTTATGGCGATACGGCCGCGCTCGCCGCCGCGGTCGCCGAGGGCGCCGAACAGGCCGGAGCGACCGTGCGGCTCCGGCAGATCGCCGATCTCGCGGCGCCGCAGGAGCGCTGGAGGACGAGTGAGCGGATCCGTGCCCTGCGGGAACACCTCGCCTGCGTCCCGGTGGCGCGCCGCGACGACCTCCTCTGGGCCGACGGCATCGCCCTCGGCTCGCCTGCGCGCTACGGCACGATGAGCGCCGAGCTCCGCCGCTTCCTCGACGGAGCGAGGCAGCTCTCGGGCGATCTCGCCGGCAAGGTGGCGTCCGTGTTCTGCTCGCCCTCGCCGATCGCGGGGGCGCAGCGCGCCGCCCTCCAGGCGATGATCGTCTCCCTCCTCAGCCATGGAGTCCTTGTCCAGCCCCCCGCCCGCGCCGCGATGGATCCGCCGGACACCGCCGCCCGGCGCGGCGGCCCGCCCCGGGCGAGCTCGGGCGAGCTCGATCTTACGCTCGCGCGCGCGCTCGGCGGCCGCCTCGCCCTGACGGGACAACAGACGCGCAGGTGAGCGCGGCGCGACGGCCGCGCCGCCGGCCTGTGCCGTGACCGCGCCGCCGCGGCGAGCCCTGGAGTCCCGGACAACCGCGCAGCAAATCAGCAGGAGCTCTGCTCCTCTCCTGCACATTGCAGTGAGCGCGGCCGCGAGGGGCTGTTACATCTGCGCCGATACCTCGCTACCGGTCGGAACCGATGGACCGTCAGGCGGGGCCCGACGCGCGGGCCGCCGGCGGCCACCTCAGCCGTAGACAGGAGAGAGCTCAGCGAACCATGAGCGCACAAGCTCACCGCAAGGACTATCACCCTTCGCCGCGGCGCGGGGGCAGGATCGGGCCGTCGAGGCGCTCGCCGTCGATGGCCGCCGAGCGGCGCGCCGCGCCGAGCCGCGCGGCGGCCGGCGGGGCTCGGCTCCGGTTCTTCCTCCGCGTGGGCGCCTATTTCACGGCGGAGTGGGCGCGCATCGGCGCGCTCTCCCTCCTGGTCTGCGTCTCCATCGCGATCAGCCTCCTCCAGGTGTGGCCCGTCGCCGTGATCGTGGATCTCATCTCGAGCGGGCCGCGCAACGAGGACCTCGTCCACCGCCTCCTGCTCGCCCCGCTCCCGGACAGCCTGCTCGGCCGCGTCCTCGGGCTCGCGGCGATGACGCTCGTCCTCCGCGTGGCGCAGGAGTTCGTGGGCATGGGCCGCGCCCTGCTCAACTTCCGCATCGGCTACGGCGGGCTCACGCGCGTGCGCTGCGACGTGTACAGGAAGCTCCAGGCGCTCCACATCGGCTATCACCGGGCGCAGCCGCAAGGGGACGCCCTCTACCGGCTCAACCAGGACGCCGCCGGGTTCCACGGGATCCTCAACGTGGCCGTCGCGGTGATGGGGAGCGCGCTGACGCTCGCGGTGATGATCTGCATCATGGCCTCGCGCAGCCTGCCGCTCACGCTGCTCGCGCTCGCGGTCGTGCCGCCGCTCCTGCTCACGAACCAGCGGTTCGGGCGCGCGCTGCACAAGCGGTGCACCGAGGCGAAGGAGGTCGAGAGCGAGCTCACGACGTCCGTGCAGCGCTCGATGGCCTCGATCGGCCTCGTCCAGGCGTTCGGCCGCGAGGCGGACGAGGAGGCGCGCTTCCACGCGACGCTGCGCAACAGCGTGAAGGCGTGGCTCAGGCTGCACCACGACGAGCTCGGCCACATGCTCACCGTGGGCTCGATCCTCGGGCTCGGCGGCGCGCTGGTGCTCGGCTACGGCGGCTACCTCGTCGTCGAGGCGCGCAGCGGCGCGGGCGACTCCGCCATGACGCTGGGCGCGCTCACGGCGTTCCTCGGCTACCTCGGCATGCTCTACGATCCGCTCTGCAAGCTGACCGGCGCCGGCGCCGCGGTGCAGGGCGGCGTCGCGGGCGCCCAGCGCGTCTTCGAGGTGCTGGACCGCGATCAGGCGGTGGTCGACGCGCACGACGCGGCGACGCTGCCGACCGAGCCGCGCGTGCTCTCGCTCGACGGGGTCGGGTTCGAGTACCGCACGGGCCACCCGGTGCTGCGCGGGGTCGACGCGACGATCCGGCCGGGGCAGATGGTCGCGTTCGTGGGATCGGTCGGCTCCGGCAAGACCACGCTGCTCAGCCTGCTGCCGCGCTTCCACAACCCGACGCGCGGCGCGCTGAGGCTCGACGGCATCGACACGCGCGCGATCCGCGTGGCCGACCTGCGCCGGCACATCGCGCTCGTCCTCCAGGACAGCATCCTCCTGCCGGCCACGATCGCGGAGAACATCGCCTACGGCCGCCCCTTCGCGACCGACGGCGAGATCCGGAGGGCGGCCGAGATGGCGGGCGCGGCGGGCTTCATCGAGGCGCTGCCGGACGGCTACGGGACGCAGATCGCCGACGGCGGGCTCAACCTGTCGGCCGGGCAGCGGCAGCGCATCGCCATCGCGCGCGCGCTGCTGACGGACGCGCCCATCCTCGTGATCGACGAGCCGACCGACGGGCTCGACGCCGAGCACGAGCGGACCATCGGCGAGGCGCTCCGCGCGCTGAAGGGCCACCGGACGATCATCCTGATGAGCCACCGCCTCAGCACGGTCGTCGACTGCGATCAGATCTTCGTGCTGGAGCGCGGCCGCATCGTCGAGCGCGGCGCGCACGCGGAGCTCCTGCGCCGGGACGGCGTCTACACCACGATGGCGCGGTGGCAGCACCTGCACACCGGCCACGCCGGCGGTCCGAAGAGCGGCCCGCGCCGCGCCCTCCCGGCGCCGTCGCCCGACGCGCTCCGCTGCGACGACGGCCTGTGGGCCGATGGGCTGATGGGCTGAGGCGGGGCGGAGCGGCGGCGCGGCGCGCGCCCACGCGGCGTCGCGCCGCGCGCGGCGCGCGCGTCACGCCGCCGGAGCGGCGCTTTTCGGCCCGCCCGCCGCCCCCGGAGCCACGGAGACGTGATAGAGCTCCGGTGGCGCGAGAGCCGCGCCTCACGCCGGGTCGCCATCGATGCTGCGGGCCACGAACATCGACAGCTTGAGCCGCGGGACCTTCGACGTCCTCGTCCTCGGCGCCGGGATCAACGGCGCCGTCGCCGCCGCGGCCCTCGCCGCGAAGGGGGCCAAGGTCGCGCTGATCGACCGCGGCGACTTCGCCGGATTCACGAGCCAGGAGTCGTCGAACCTCGCCTGGGGCGGCATCAAGTACATGGAGAGCTTCGAGTTTCCGCTCGTGCGGAAGCTCTGCAAGTCGAGGAACCTCCTGCTCAGGAGCTATCCGTCGTCGGTGCAGGAGATCCGGTTCTATACCGCGCATGAGCGAAGGTTCCGCCACGGCCTCTTCAAGCTCTTCCTCGGCACCTGGCTCTACTGGATCATCGGCAGCTTCTTCACGAAGATCCCCCGCCTGCTCTCCCGCCGGGTCATGGCGCGGGAAGAGCCCATCATCAACCTGGACGGCTGCGACGGAGGATTCGAGTACTCCGACGCGTACCTCGTCGACAACGACGCGCGGTTCGTCTGGGGCTTCGTCCGCGCCGCGCTCGATCACGGCGCGCGGGCGGCCAACTACGTCGAGTCGCTCGGCGCGCGGCGCGAGGGGGACGCGTGGCTCACGCGCGCCCGCGACGTCGTGACGGGGCGGGAGCTCGCCATCCGCTCGCGCGTGCTCGTGAACGCCTGCGGGCCGTTCGTGGACGCGCACAACGCGCTCACCGGTCAGCGGACGAGCCACAGGCACATCTTCTCGAAGGGCATCCACCTCATCGTGGAGCGGCTCACCCCGAGCCGCCGGGTGCTGACGTTCTTCGCCGACGACGGCCGGCTGTTCTTCGTGATCCCGATGGGCCCGAGGACGTGCATCGGCACGACCGACACCCGCGTCGAGAGCCCTCACGCCGTGGTGACGCCCGAGGATCGGCGCTTCGTGCTGTCGAACATCAACAAGCGCCTCAACCTGCCGCGGCCGCTCACCGAGGCGGACGTCATCGCCGAGCGCTGCGGGGTGCGCCCGCTCGCGGTCGCGAACGGCGGCGGCGGCGAGGACTGGCTGCAGCTCTCGCGCAAGCACGCCATCGAGGTCGACCGCGCGCAGGCCCACGTGAGCATCTTCGGCGGCAAGCTCACCGACTGCATCAACGTGGGCGAGGAGATCTGCGCCGCCGTGGAGGAGCTCGGCGTCGCGCTGCCCCGCCCGGCGCTGCGCTGGTACGGCGAGCCGGCCGAGGAGGTTCGTCACGAGTTCTTCCAAACGGCGCGCCGCCTCGATCTCGATGCGCTGACGCCGCCGCGCGCCGCGGAGCAGCTCAGCGCGCGGCTGTGGCGCCGGTACGGCGCAGCGGCGCGCGAGCTGCTCGAGGAGATCCGGCGCGACCCGAGGATGGCCGAGGCGCTGATCGAGGGGGCGGAGGACGTGCGGTGCGAGATCGCGCACGCGGCGCGGCACGAGATGATCGTGAAGCTCGAGGACTTCCTGCGGCGGCGCACGAAGATCTCGCTCCTCGTCCGCGCGGGCGAGCTCGCGAGGTCGCCCGGCCTCCGGGAGGCGTGCCGGATCCTCTTCGGGGACGACGCCGATCGGCGGCTCTCGGAGTACTTCCAGGAGCAGCACGGCGCCCGCGAGCGCGCGGAGGGGGAGGCGCCCCCCGCGGCGCAGCCGGTCCGGTAGCGCCGCGCCTCGGGCGGACCGCGCTCCACCGCGCGGCGATCCCGCCATTGAACAAGGCCCCACCAGGCCGCGGGTGGTGGCCGGATTCGAACATGAAGGCGGGAAGGCGGGAAGAAAAGGTCAATGATCTTCCCGCCTTCATGTGAATCACGCCGGGGCGAATCGGGCCACCGCCGGGCCCCGGCGACGGAGGGCGCGGGCGTCCCCCCTTTGCACGCCCGGTGCGTGGCAAGGTGAAGTCATCTGCCATTCCGTGCCTCATCGCTCCACATGTAGGTCGGCGAGGCACGATGTGCTGCGGCGTTCCGGATCGCCAGCGCCAGAATCCACCCGCAGGAAGGGCCTGAGACGCGGTGCGGCGCGCCACAACTGCAAGTGAGGAGATGGCGGCGCGCGCGGGCGACAGGCGCGCGACATCCAGTCCTGAGACGGCAGCACGCGTCGCGCGCGCACCGGTGTGCCGCGCGTAAGCGGCGACGCCGGCCGGGATCACGGTGGCGCTAGTTTTGCGCGGCGCGGCCCGCGAGTGTGTTGTTCCCGTCTCCAGGGCCCGCCGTTCGCCAAGCTCGTTCGGATCATGCCTTCGCCGCTTCTCGGCGCTTGACACGATCGCCTCCTCTCGGGCGCTTGACAAGGAGGGTTAATCGTCGGTTACGCTGTCCTCTTACGATGACCAGGAGGGGATGAAGCGGGTGGAAAGGAGTCGCAGGCGTTCCACACGGGGATCGCGATCAGCGGTCGAGCGGGCCTTGGGGCAGCTCGCGTCCCCAGCGCGGATCGCGCACCGCTTGAGTCCGCCTTGTGCGCGGCCAAACGACGCTCTGGCGGCGCCGGTCCGGCCGGGGACATTTCGCCGCATCGCCGAGCTGCTCGCCGCTCGGCTGGCCGGAGCCTTCCGACCGCGCCGCGCCGTCCAGCCCCCGCGGGCGCCGGCGGCGCTGCTCGCCGCGGCGCTGCTCCTCGGGAGCTGTCTCCTGCTGCTCAGTTCGCCGCTCACGGCCGGCCCCGAGGCCACGCTCTATGTCTATGCCGTCACGCCGCTTCGCGCTCGGGCGCTCGAGCAGAAAATCGAGGACGCGATGCCCGGCGTCGACGTGACGGTGTTCGGCAAGCTGAGCGATTTCAAGACGGCGCTCGAGGTCAGCCCGCCGAACGCGGCGCTGTCGCCCAGGCCGGTCCTGACGTCGCTCAACCGGGGCGTCGACCTCCAGGGTCTGAGGGCGGGGAGCGACGCAGAGCAATACCTCCTGGTCTCGACGAAATTGCTGGCCAGGGACATGCTCTCCTCCTTCCGGTACGGCATCGTCGACCTGGTCGAGCGAAAGTCGCTCCCGAGGTTCGTCGCCGGTCTGCTCGGCGTGAACGACGCGCCGGAGGTCCAGCGCGTCACCAAGATCGAAGATCTGCTGCAGCTGCTCCAGTTTCAAACGGCCGACGCGGTGCTCCTGCCGGAGCGGTTCCGCGCCGATTTCGAGTCCAAGAGCAAGATGAGCTTCACGATCCTGAGTCTCTCGACCGCCAAGGTCGGGCTTGTGGCGGTCACGTTCCTGAGCGAGCGTCAATCGATCGAGGGCGCGATCCGGAGGCTCCCGAAGCACGTGCTGGCGGATCTGGGGGTGGACGAATGGCGATGAAATCGACGCGTCCGCGCGGTCCGCGCTCGCTCTGGCGAGCCTCCACCCTGCTCGGGCTCCTCTTGCCCCTGAGCTGCTCGCCGGGCCCGTCCCCGCAGGCCGCCAGAGATCCGGCCCCGCTGTCCGAGGCGCCGCCTCCGGACGGCAAGCCGGTCATCTCCATCATCGCTCCCGCGGACTCGCAGCTCGAGGACATGCTGAAATCGCTCCGCGTCGAGCTCTCCGACGAATACCGTGTCACCATTTCCCCGCTGCGCGTCGAGGAGTCGGGCCCCGAGGCCGTGGGGCGGATCGTGTCGAGGGATCGCCCGCGCGCGGTGGTGCTGGTCAACAACTCGACCGTGCTCCTGTACCGCAGCTGGGTGCGCGCCGCCCCGACACCGCCGGTCGCGCTGATCCTGATGTCGTCCTTCGCCGAGGAGCTCCAGCGCACCGTCCCCAACTCGGTGGCGATCTCGTACGAGGTGCCGGCGGTCACGGCCATGGTGGGGCTGCGCACGCTGGGCCTCGACGTCCGCCAGGTCGGCGTCGTGTACCGCCAGGGCTTCGCCAGCCACATCGCCCGGCAAGAAGCCCTGATGCAGGTGGAGAAGCTGGCGTTCGTGAAGCAAGAGCTCTCGAACAAGCCGCGCGTCCAGGACCTCCGCGCCGCGCTGGTGAGGCTCCAGCGCGCCGAGGTTGACGCGATCTGGCTGCCGAACGACAATGGCCTGCTGAGCCCGACGTTCCTCACCGACGTCTGGCTGCCGTACGTGGATCGGCTCGGCGCGCCGGTGGTCGTGGCGGTGCGCTCCCTCGTGAACGAGCACGCGGAGTTCGGGACGTTCGCGGCCATCCCCGACACGCAGGCGCTTACGCTGCAGGCGGCGGATCTCCTCTACGAGCTCGGGGACGCGGACTGGAAGCTCCGAGCGTCGGACGTCCGCCTGCCCATCTCCGTGAAGCGCCTGGTCGACGTGCGGCTCGCGCGGCGCTTCGGCCTCGATTCCAGCCAGTTCGGAAAGGTTGACTTTCTCGTCGGTCGATAACCGCAGTTCGGAGGGGGACTGGAGACGCCATGCCGTTGCCTTTTCAAATGCATACAGGTCCCCGAAGCTGCGGGTCGGCTCGCGCCCTCCAAGGTCGTCATCGCTGCGCCTCGCCGGCCTCGCCGCGGCGGGAGCGTCGCGCGGCCCTGCGGCTGCCCCGGAGGATGCGCTCGTGATCCGGGTGCTCGTGATCGACGACGACGAGATCGCCCGCGAGGCGATGTGCAACGTCCTCGTCAGGGCTGGCTACGTCGTCTCCGAGCTGGCCACCCCCATCGGCGCGACGTCGGTCATCAAGCGGGACGGCATCACCGTGGTCGCGCTCGACATCAACATGCCGACCATCAACGGAGACAAGCTGGCCAAGCTGCTCCGGGAGAACGCGCACCTCTCGAACCTCGGGATCATCCTCGTCTCCGGCTGCGACGTCGAGCAGCTGAGCGCGATCGGCGAGAAGGTCGGCGCCGACGGCATCGTCTCGAAATCCAAGCTGCACGTCGCCCTGGCGCCCGCGGTCGAGCGCGCGGTGGCCGCGCGCGCCGCGAAGAGCGGCGCGACCTCATCGGTGACGACCCTCTCCGCGCCCCCGCCGGCCTCGTCGCGGCGTCCACGCTGAGTCATGCCCACCCCGAACTCCCACGGCTCGCTCCGTAACAAGCTGCTGCGCCTGATCCTGGGCGCGCTCCTGCTCCTCGGCGGCGCCACGCTCCTGTCGAGCGGCGCCCTCATCTACTCCACGGATCGCGAGGTCCAGGCCACGCGCGAGCAGGAGCTCCTCGGCGGCCTCGAGGAGAAGGCGCGCCTGCTCGGCTTCAATCAGTCGCTGGCGCTGCGCAGCCTGGTGGCGGACAACCTGTTCGGGGACGTCAAGGCGCTCATCCACCAGACGGTCTCGGAGAACAGCGACATCGCGTATGGCCTGTTCGTCGACTCGGAGAGCCGGGTCTGGGCGGCGAGCGGGCTCGGCCCCGCGAGCGCCGCGAAGGACGCGCCGGCCCTCACGGCGAAGGATCTGCAGGCGCTCGGCATCAGCACGGAACACCAGCCCCGGCCGTCGCTGAAGCGGCGGGCGAACCCCATGGGCGGGGTGGACGTCCTCGAGGTCTCGGCCCCGGTCGTCTCCGAGGGGACCCAGGCCGGGACCGTGATCTACGGCATCAGCACGAAGAGCGTCGCCGAGCGGATGGCCCACGCCCGCGAGCTCGCGAGGAGCCGGCTCGCGACCACGCTCGGCCTGATCGTGGCGCTGATCCTCGGCTGCGTCGCGGCGAGCTATTTCCTCGTCAAGCGCGTCGCGGTCCACATCACGGAGCCGCTGCTCGCGCTGCGCTCGGCCGCGGGGGCCATCGCCACCGGGCTCCGCGCGAACGCGCCGCTCGCCGAGTCGACCGGCACGGCGCGGAAGAGCTGGGAGCGCGTGCAGATCTCGAGCGGCGACGAGCTCGAGCTGCTCGGCGCCGCGTTCAACAGCATGGTCGAGGCCAACGAGCAGGCCTTCGAGGAGCTGCGCGTCAAGACCGAGCAGGCCCTCGAGGCGTCGCGGCTGAAGAGCGAGTTCCTCGCCAACATGAGCCACGAGATCCGGACGCCGATGAACGGGATCCTCGGGGTCATCCGGCTCATGCAGAGCCAGGCGCTCGACGGCAAGATGCGGCGTTACGTGGAGACCGTCGACGCCTCCGCGAACACGCTGATGGCGATCATCAACGACGTCCTCGACTTCTCGAAGCTCGAGGCCGGCAAGTACGTGGCGCAGCACGTGTCCTACGATCTGCGCCTCGTCGTGCAGGAGGTCGCGGAGCTGATGGCGAGCCAGGCGCACGAGAAGGGCCTCGAGCTCGTGTACCGCGTGGAGCGCCGCGTCCCCACCGGCGTCGTGGGCGACCCCGATCGGTTCCGCCAGGTGCTCACGAACCTGGTCGGCAACGCGATCAAGTTCACCGAGCGCGGCGAGGTGCTGATCGACGCGACCACGGCGCAGCAGGACAAGGCCTCCGCGGTGCTCAAGCTCGCCGTCGTGGACACGGGCCCCGGCATCGCGGCCGACGACCAGAAGAAGCTCTTCTCCGCCTTCACGCAGGTGGACGGCTCGCTGGTCCGCAAGCACGGCGGCACCGGCCTCGGCCTCGCGATCAGCAAGCACCTGGCGGAGGCGATGGGCGGAGAGATCGGCGTCGACAGCACGCCGGGGCAGGGCAGCCGGTTCTGGTTCACGATCAAGGTCGGGGTCACGGCCGGGGCCGAGCAGATCCGGTCGGCCGAGTGGGCGAGCGGGCGCCGCGCGCTCGTGGTGGAGATCAGCAAGAGCTGGCGCGACGTCGTCGTGGAGCACCTCGTGGCCTGGGGCTTCGACGCCGAGGCCACGGCCTCCGGGAGAGACGCGATCAACCGGCTGGAGCTCGGGCTGCTCGAGCAGCGGCCGTTCAGCGCCGCCGTCGTCGGCGCCCAGATGGACGATCTCGGCCTCGAGCAGTTCGTCCGGACCGTCCAGTCGGTGCCGGGGCTCCACCGTTTGCCGATCGTGGCGCTCTACCACATGGGCTCGAGCGTGGCGCTGAGCGGGCTGGAGTCCAGCGTCGTCACGCAGCTCCCCAAGCCGCTCCGCGTGTCCGAGCTCTACAACACGCTGCAGAGCGCGCTGACGGGCGCCGCGGCCGCGCCCGTCAGCAAGCCCGGCGTGGAGCCGGGCCGGATCGCGAGCAAGCTCCCCGTCTTGGTCGTCGACGACAACGAGATCAACCGTTACGTGGCGATGGAGCAGGTGGAGCAGCTGGGCCTGCGCGTGGAGACCGCCAGCAACGGCCTGGAGGCGCTCCAGTGCGTCAAGCAAAAGCAGTACGTCGCCGTCCTCATGGACTGCCAGATGCCGGTCATGGACGGATATACCGCCACCCAGCAGATCCGCGAGTGGGAGCGCGGGATCGGCCGCCACACGGTGATCATCGCGCTGACCGCGCACGCCCTCGTCGGCGAGCGGGACCGGGTGCTCGCCGCCGGGATGGACGACTACCTGGCCAAGCCGGTGCGACCGCAGTCGCTGCAGAAGACCTTGTGGCGGCACGTGGTGCTGAACCGGGACGAGCCGGAGCCGGGCCCGCCGCTCCCCGACGCCGACAGGCCGTCGGCGGCCCTGCCCGTGCTCGACCCCGAGGTCCCGCGGTCGCGGAAGCTGATCGAGCTCGTCCTCAAGAACGTGCCGGGGCAGCTCGACAGCCTGGAGTCGGCCTTCAAGGAGGCCATGACCAAAGAGGTGATGGCGAGCGCGCACAAGCTGAAAGGCAGCATGCTGTCGATCGGCGCGGCGCGCGTCGCCGAGCTGGCGGAGAAGATCCAGCTCGCCGCCCGCGACGGCGACCTGCCGCGGAAGGGCGACCTCTCGCGGCTACGGCAGGAGTTCGATTCTGTCAGCGTCGCCCTGCGGCAGGAGCTCGCCGCCACCGCCAAGGCGAGCTGACGATTGGCCCGATTCCACCATGGCCGCAGGCTCAGAACGAAGCGTACTCGCATGACCTTTGCCTCGCTCGATACCAAGTGGATTGTTGCCCTGGTGCTCGCCGCGACGCCGGGCGCCGCGTGGGCTCAGCCGACGGCCGCGACAGCACCGGGAGAGCCGAGGTCCGCGGGGGAAGCGCAGCGCAATGACGCGCTCGAGGGCGTCGATCTCTTGCGGCTGCTCGACGTCGAGGTGTCCACCGCCAGCAAGACGCTGGAGACCCTCGACGACGCGCCCGCCCTCGTGACGGCGATCACCGCCGAGGAGATCCGGCGCTGGGGGTACAAGAGCGTCGGCGAGGCGCTCCAGCACGTCATCGGTTTTTACCTGGTGGACGACCACATCCTGCCGAACGCCGGCGTGCAGGGGATGACGGGCGGGCTCGGGGCCGAGAGCGGCGGGATCAAGGTGATGATCGACGGTCGCTCGGTCGCGTTCCGGACCACCAGCGGCAACTGGCTGGGCACGGAGCTGATCCCGCTGTCGGCCATCAAGCAGATCGAGGTCGTGCGCGGCCCGGCGTCGGCGCTCTACGGCGCGGACGCGTTCCTCGGCGTCGTCAACATCATCACCCTGTCGCCGGAGGACATCCCCTTCGTCGACGGCACGGTGCACGCCGGCGTGACGAAGGATCACCCGAGCGGCCGCCTCGACGTGGTGGGAGGCTGGAGCAGCAGCCGCTTCGACATGATGATCTCGGCCGCGGGTGAGCTCGACGATCGGAGCGGCCTGGAGATGCCTCGCCAGTCCCCGGCCCCCCGCGTCCCGATGTACAACGAGGGGCGCGTCGACGCCCAGAACCTCGAGCGCCTCTCCGGGGTGGTCGGCTCGCGCATCGCGTTCCGCGATCCGAGCCACGGCCACCACCTCGCGCTCAGCGCGTACTGGTCCGGCTTCCGGCGCGGCGGCGATTTCGCGCAGTGGGCGCAGCTCACCGGCGGAACGGACGCCTCCGGGCGCGAGGCCGGCACCGTGATCAGCCTGCAACAGCGCCGCGTGGCGCTCGACGGGCTCTTCCAGCTGAACCGAGAGCTCGCGTTCGCGGTGCAGGGCACGTACTTCCAGGGCGGCGTCCTGCCGGGCGACCGCGTGGACGTCGCCGGCGGCTGGTACTACATCGAGCGGCGCATGGCTTACCGCGGCGTCGACGCCAACGTCGAGCTCCGGTGGGTTCCGTGGGACCGGTTCAACGTGATCTTGAACCTCGAGTCCATCTACGACAAAGAGGACCTGCCGTCCTTCCGCCGGATCAGCAAGATCACGGGCGAGGCGTTCGGCTCGCCGGAGCGGGAGCGGCTCTCGGCCGAGCTGGTCGACGTCGGGGCGCTGCTCAGCGCCAACCTCAAGGTGCTGGATCCCTGGCTGAAGGTGACCGGCGGCTTCCGCTACGATCGCCACAGCAAATACGGCAATCAGATGACCGGCCGCTTCGGGGCGACGTCGCACCTCGGCAAGACGGTCGTGGCGAAGCTCTTGTACGGCAGCGCCTTCAAGGCGCCTTCCCCGTATCTGCTCTATGCCGAGCCCCTCGTCCCGGGCGACGTGATCGGCAACGTGGATCTCAGGCCTCAGCGCATCCACACCGTGGACGCCGAGGTGACGTGGCGGCCGACCGCCTGGGCCTCGGCGAGCACGAGCGTGTCCTACAGCCGCCTGAACGACAAAGCAGAGTTCGTCCCGCGGGGCATCAACCAGACGGCCGAGAACCTCGCCAGCCAGACGTCCGTGTTCTGGGCGACGCGCGCCGAGCTGCGGCGCGGCGACGCCCTCGGCGGCTACGCGTCGTTCGAGACGGTCCACTCGACCCGGGACTCCGGCCAGGTGGGCTATCAGGCCGATCTGGTCGGTCCGGCGATGGTCGCTTACCCGACCTGGGTCGCCCGGGCCGGCGCCTACGTGAAGCTGCCGTCGCCGAGCTCCCTCCCGCTGGAGCTCTCGACGCAGGGGATCGTCGTCGGCCCGCGCCGCGCCGCGGACGCGAGCATCCTGGAGAACGGCCGCAGCTTCGACCTGCCGCCGTATCTCCTGTGGAACGCCAGCCTGGTGGCGCGCAACCTGTGGGTGATTCCGGGTCACGAGACGACCGTCGCGCTCCGCGCCAAGAACCTCCTCGGCGCCACCGGTCCGGACCCCGGGTTCTCGGGCTTCGAGTACCCGCTCTCGCCGCGCGAGGTCTTCCTCGAGCTACGGCACCGCTACTGAGTCGCGCCGAGCGAGTCGAGGAAGAGGTTGTACTCGTCGACCTTGGTCGACAGCACCACGTCCAGGCCGACGTCGAGCCGGCTCTCGTCGAACATCTGCGGGGCGAGGGCCTTCTTGGTCGCCTCGAGGCCGATGGTCCTGATGCCGTAGAGGATGTAGGGCACGAGGTACCCCGCGTAGTACTGCCGCTGGGTGTGCGTCGCCCTGATGAGCCCCTGACGCATGTACTCGACGGTCTTCAGATCGTAGTCGAAGGCGACGACCGGGAGGTCCGTCCGGCCCGCGGCCTCCGCGGCCATCGCGCACCGGTACGAGATGTCGTGCAGGCCGAGCAGCCCCACGACCGGCGGGTCAGCGGTCTCGATGAAGGTCCTCATCTCCGCGACGTCATCGACCTCCCCGTTCGGGCCCCAGGTGACTTGACGCACCACGACCTTGTAACCGGCCTTCTCGAGGACGCCCCGGGCCCCCTGCATTCGGTTCAGCCCGTCGAGCCAGGACGGGTCGACGTTGCCGTGGATCACCACCGTCCCCGGCGTCCCGGGCAGCAGCTTGAGCAGGGTCTCTCCTGCCGTCTTACCGGCCGCTTCGCTGATCGTCCCGACATAGATGAAGCGCTTCGAGCTCTTGGCGTCGGTGTCGAGCGTCACCACAGGAACCCCGTCGGCGACGGCCGCGTCGATGCCGGCCGCGATGGCGTCGCCGAAGGGGGAGATGCCGATCCCTTCGGCGCCGTCCGTCACCGCCTGTCCAATCTGCTCATTCTGGGCCTCCGCCCTCTGCTGATGATCGCCCCCCGTTCCGCTGGGCCCGACCACGTTCCCCGTGACCCCGAGCTCGCTCATGGCCCGGTTCGCCCCCGTGGTGATCGGCGTGAAGAACCCGCCGAGGGCCTTCAGCAGGATCGCCATCTGCATCGGCTCGATGGCGCCCTCGTTGATCTCGGCGACGAGCGCGTCGAGCGTCGCCTCGATCTCCGTCGCGGTGAACTCGCTCGCGGGCGTCGGCGCGCGCTTGATGGGCGCGGCTTCCTCGCCCTCGCCGGTGGTGTCGCCCGATCCACATGCCGCCGTCATCAGCGCGAGCCCGAAGGCCGCCACCCAGCGTCGTCCAATCCTGTTCATGAGACCCCCTTTGTGATCCGTGGTTCATCCGGCCATGCGCGGTATCCTTACGTGAAGCTCCGATCTGGCAGCGGGCTCATCGCCCGGGAAAGCAGCCGACGGGGACGGGGTCGAGATCGACGAAGGCGTCGCCGTCGACGGTCCACAGCTGCATGAAGTAATGCCTGTTCGCCCCGTATCTATCGAACTCGTACTCGGCGGCTGCGCCGACGTAGCGGAGCGGGATGCCCGCGTGGAGCTTGGTCATCGCCGCCGGCAGGTCGCGCCACGAGGCCGCCTCGTGGGCCGGGTCGTTGAGCTCGCGGATGATCTCGTGCAGCTCGTGCCCCGAGGTCGGGATCTCCCCGGTCTTCGCCTGGGCGTACACGAGGCCCATCGCGATGAGGACGACCCCGTCGTAATAGAAGTGCGCCGCGGGCAGCGGCGCCTCGCCGTCCCACCCGCTGGAGAAGTGCCCGATGAAGGCATCGGCGTTGCCCGTCGCGCAGTCCACCGCCCCCTGGCCCTCGGCCGTCGCGCGGCACTCGCTCCGCAGGCTGAGCGACGGCGACACCCCGACGTGCCCGTCGAGAGCGCCCGTCGGGATGTTGGCGAGGAGCACCTCGGTGCGCAGCGCGGGACCGAGGAACCAGGTGCCCGGGCGCCCGAAGACGGTCCATTCGGTCACGATGGTCGAGCCGGTGCGGGGATACGCGGCCAGCAGCGTCCGGCCGGCCTTCGCGCCGAAGGCGGACTCGATCTTGCTCGCATACGTCTGCTGGCCCGGCCTGAACGTCACCGAGGCGAGGCTCCTCCCCCCGAGCGCCGCGAAGTGGGTGGTGAACTCGCTGCTGACGCTGGTGTTGTAGTCGTCCCACGCGGCCAGGGTGTTCACCGTGGGGATGCCGTCGTCGAAGGCGAGGCGCGCCAGCGTGCAGCCGACGTCGAACGCGGAAGGGGCGAGCCGCATCCAGCCCCCGTCCGCCTCGCTGCGCGCGACGGGGGGCGCGGCATAGCCCGGCAGCATTTGAAACGCGTCGGCCAGCTTCACCTCCTGCACGCTCTTGTTGGCGAGCGAGTTCTCTTCTGGCCCGATCAGGTAATGGACCTCATCCGTGTAGAGCAGGTGGAGCAGCTGATCGAACCCGCGCTCCGAGCTGGAGTGGCTGTCTCGGCTCCGGAGGTGGAACGGCCGCCCCTCGATCCCCCCCGCGGCGTTCAGGTCATGGACCGCGAGCAACATCGCTTGCTCGAGGTTGCGGCCGATGGACGACTCGCTGCCGGAGAAGGGCAGGAGTGCCCCGAGGACGATCGCGTTCTCGGGTCGACCGGGCTCCTCGGGCGTGCACGAGGCCGAGAGCAGGGACGCGACTCCCACCGAGAGCCCGATCTCCACCCAGCGCGTGCTTCGTCGGCGAGGGGCGACGCACACGCCGGCTCGGCGGAGGCGATGCGGCGTGGCAGGCATCCGAAGGTACATTCTTCCCCCGCGGGATACGCCATCACATCGAGCTCCGTTCTGTCAAGGGCACATGAGCACAAGCGACGAGTCCTGGAACGACGACTCACGCGCTGATGCGATACAGAACACACACCGACCAATACCGTTGCTCACCTGCCGCGATCTCTGTCCGTCGAGCGCGGTGTTCAGGCCGAGAGGTGAGCGCATGCGCGCGGACGGACGAACCCATGAGGGCCGAGTCGAGGGGCGCGCGGCGCCGAGCGAGCAGGGTGAGCGTCAACGGCGGATGCGATCCGCCGACACGGCGGCCGGGCCAGCCCGGCTCACCGCGCCGGCGCGCCGCAGATGCGGTGGACCAGCTCGAGCAGCGGCTCGATCTGGAGCGGCTTCTTCAGGAGCCCCGCGGCGCAGAGGCGCGACGCCTCCTGCTCGGCCCGCACGTCGGCGGATACGATGACCACCGGGACCGACGAGAGCGCAGGGTCGCGCTGGAGCTCGGCGCGGAGCTGCCATCCATCCATGATCGGCATCATGAGATCGAGCAGGATCAGCGCGGGTGGCCCGTCCTTGCGCAGCAGCGCGAGCGCCTCGGCGCCGTCCGCCGCCTCCTCGACCTCATAGCCCTCGAACGCGAGGAGCTGCGAGAGGATGCTCCTGATGTCCAGATCGTCCTCGACGACCAGGATGCGGCCCGTTTTCTCGATCATCCTCGAACCTCACCACCGGACCGCGCCGCGCGGCGCGCTCCCTTCCCGCTGCTCCGCCGGGCAGCCCAGCTGCGGCCCTGACCGATCGAGCGTTCATGGGGCCCGTGAAGCACCTTGAGCGCGCGCAACCGCCGCCGCAAGCGGCCAGTGCCACGAAGCGGCGCGCAGCCCGCCCGAGCCCGGCGCGCGGTCCTCGAGGGAGAGGCCTCCCCCTCTCCCTCGAGGCATCTCCGTCGAGGACGGCGCGCCACGCCTACTGCGCGGCCTCCTCGGGGACCTCGTCGGCGTCGCCCGGCGCGCCGTCGCGATCCTCGCCGACGTCCGCGCGCCACGCGGGCAGGAGCACGCGGAAGCACGCGCCCTTGCCGACCTCGCTCTCCACCGCGATCTCGCCCCGGAAGCTCGTCACGATGCCGTGGCAGATCGCGAGGCCGAGCCCCGTCCCCTCCCCGATCGGCTTCGTCGTGAAGAACGGGTCGAAGATGCGGCTCCGGAGCTCGGGCGCGATCCCCGGCCCGGTGTCGCGCACCTCGATGCGCACGCGGCCGGGCGGCGCGGGCGCGGCGGTGATCCGGATCTCGTTCTCCGCCTCCTTGCCGTCCGGCAACGCCTGGGCGGCGTTCACGAGCAGGTTCAGGATGACCTGGCCGAGCTGCGCCTCGTTCGCGTGGACGGGCGGCACCGCGCCGAGCTCCACGACGAGCCGCGCCTTGCTCCGGATCTGCTGCTGCGCCATCCGCAGCACGAGCTGGATCACGCGGTCGACCTCGACCGGGCCGAGCTCGCCGTCGTCGGCGCGCGAGAACGTCTTCAGGCCGCTCATGATGTGCCGGACGCGCGCGCCGCCCTCCGCGGCCTCGTCGAGCGCCGACAGGAGCGCGTCGAAGCGCGCGGCGGCGCCCTTCTGGCGGAGCTCCTTACGCGCGAAATCCACGTTCGCGACCATGTACGCGAGGGGGTTGTTGATCTCGTGCGCCACCCCGGCCGCGAGCGTGCCGAGCGAGGCCATGCGATCGGCGAGCAGGAGCCGCGCCTCCAGCTGCCGGCGCTCGGTGACGTCGGACACGGCCCCGAGCATCCGGTACGCCCTGCCGCACGCGTCGCGCATGACGATGCCCCGGTCGTGGACGTCGGCGTAGCTGCCGTCCGCGAGCACGCACCGATACCAGAGCTCGAACGTGCCGTCGCTCCCCTCCATCGCGCGCCTGAGCCCGTTCATCACGCGGTCGCGATCGTCGGGGTGGACGCGCTCGAACCACCACACCGCGTCCTCCTCGATGTCGGCGCCGCCCGTGCCGTAGAAGCTCCGCATCCGCTCGCTCCCGGTGACGCGCCCCGACGAGAGGTCCCAGTCCCAGAACGCGTCGCTCGTGGCGCGCACGACGAGCCGCATGCGCTCCTCACTCGCGCGGAGCGCGTCCTCGGCGGCCTTGCGCGCCGTCATGTCGACGATGAAGCAGACGCCGCGATCGCGGGACCCCTCGACCAGCGCGGGGGCGAGGAGCACCGGCAGGCGCCGCCCGTCGCGAGCGAGGAACTCCTTCTCGAACGGCGGGCAGATCCCGTGCTTCAGGACCTCCGAGAGCGCGCGCTGGTCCGCGTCGCGGAGCTCGGGCGGCGTGATCGCCACCCAGTTCAGGCGGCCCGCCTCGACGTCCTCGCGCGCGTAGCCGATCATGCCGAGGAACGCGTCGTTCGCGTCGAGGATGCCCCCCGCCGCGTCCCACACGAACAGGCCGATCACCTCCGTGGACGCGTCGCGGAAGGACCGCGCGGCGCGCTCGAGCAGCGCGCGCTCCGCCGGCGCCCGGCCGGCCACGTGCGCCGACGGCCGCCGCGTCCACCACACCGCGGCGTCGAGCTGGATCGCGATCGACGGCTCGCTCGCCTCCGCCACGACCGTCGCGCCCGCCTCGAGCAGCGCCGTGGCCGCGCCGGCGCTCCCGGTGACGGCGACCACGGCCACGCGATCGCCGCCCGGCGCCGCGCGCAGCCTCCGGCAGAGCGCGAGCGCCTCGGGGAGCGGCCCCTCGGCCCCGAGCACGGCCACGTCGAACGGCTGGGTCGCCAGGAGATCCAGCCCCGCCTCGATGTCCCGGGCCACGGCCGCGACGTAGCCGCGGGCGGCCGCGAGCGCCTGCGCCGCGCCCGCGGAGCCGCCTGGGAAGATCAAGACCCTGGGATGCTGTGCTCCCGCCACCCGCGCAACATCCCGCGCGCGGCGCGCAGACGCAATACCGGCGCAGCGCGCTCCTGCTCGCTCCTGCTCGCTCCTGCTCCCCCCTCCTTCCTTTCCTCCCCCCTCCTCCCCCCTCCTTCCTTTCCTCCCCCCTCCTCCCCCCTCCTTCCTTTCCTCCCCCCTCCTCCTCCCGCTCCCCGCCGCCGCGGCTTCCCCTCCCCTACCCCGCTCTCCTCCGCCGCCTCACGCCTCTCCGCGCGTCACCCGACCCCGGTCCTCTGGTCGTCGAACCACTGCCAGGGGTTCGCGAACCCCGCGCGCTGGGACGACTTCTTGTAGCAGAGGAAATAGAGCCTCCCGTCTTGAACACCGCACTCCGTGCGGTCTTTCCAGCAGGCGAGCCGCTCCGGATCCACGGCCGGATTGCTCGCGATCGTCACCCCCTCCTCGAGCTCGGGCATCTCGCCGGGGCAGCCCACCGGGCCGGAGGTCATCGGGACGCCCACCGTGTCCGACGCGATGCCCGTGTTGAAGATCGCCTCGGCCACCCGGCGCGCGGCGGCGGCGCGGTCCGTGCCGCACAGAGCGAGGATATCGACGCTCGCGCGGTCGACCTGGACGAGCACGAAATTGCGCCCCTCGGTGACGGTGAGCCCGAGCCCGCCCGCAGTGTACTCGTGGCGGAGCAGATCGGGCGTGTCGTCCGTGGCGGCGTGGAGCGCGTGGCGCGCCCCCACCGCCTCGTTGTGCGGGTTGAGCTCGCTCCTGAAGATGGAGTCGCACCAGTAGAGCGAGTCGGCGCGCGCCTGGGCCGGCACGTCGTCGAACCGCGCGACCGGCGCGAAGCCGCCCGGCGGCACGCGCGCCACGGCCGAGAGCCACGCCGCGACCTTCGCGTCCACCTCGTGCGTGAGACATTCCTGCGCGTTCATCGAGACCTCCGGACTATCGGTATGTCGCCACGATCTTCTCGACGCGGAACCCCTCGTTCGGCGCCGAGCTGAACCAGATGAGCCCCCAGAAGACGCCCAGGATCGGCTCCACGCTGTCGAACACCCCGGCGCCGCCCGCGTAGTACCGCGTCACGCCGCCGTGCGCGAACTCGAGGCACGCCTCGTACCGGTTGAGCCCGGGGCTGAGCGTCCCGTCGGGGAGGCGCGTATGGGAGGCGGGGTACGTCCTCCCCTCCTCGACCGGGCCGTCGATGAGCGCCGCGCGCCACACGCGGCCCCCCACGATCTGCGTCGTGTCGAGCCCCGCCCACGGCCGCTCCTCCAGATCGGCCGACAGCGTCTTGCGCCCGCCTCCGACGTTGGGATCTCCCCAGACCACGAGGATCCGGGTCCGCCCGGGAATCCCGAGCTGGCGCAGCATGCCGCGGAGGAGGCGGACGATCGCCTGACACTCGCCCGTCTCCTCCACGTGATCGGTCATCGCCCAGGCCCCGCCCTGGTCGTTCAGGTACGTCGGGTGGTGGTACTCCCGGGGCACCCTGGGGCTCGGCAGGAGCGTGTACGTCGGGAATCGGGCCATGATCGACGCGACGATCTCGTGTGGATCGAGGGTGTTGAGCGGCGCGACCCAGGAGACCGCCCTGTCCATCCGCTTCAGGGTCACCCCGTCTTCCTGCCAGACATCCTGCCTGTCGGTCAGGGGCCTGCCCATCGTGACATAAACGACGTTCGCGGTGCGGCCGGGCGACAGCGAGGCGCCTCCGCCCGCCGACCAGCTCAGGTTGAGGTTGAGCTTCTGGATCCTCCTCTCGATCTTCCGCGAGGACGTGAGCTCGACGGGCGCCCCGAAGGCGGTAGTCCCCCCGCTCTCGAAGGTGATCCCCGCCGGCCCTACGCCGCGGATCGCGACCGGCGCCGCGGGCGCGCCGCCGCTCGACGACAGCCCGAGCCGGATGACGACGCTCCGGCCCATCGAGATCGACACCGGGACGGACCGCTCCGGCGTCCACTCGGGCTGGGGGCACGGCTCCCCTGCGTTCCTCCAGCCGGTCCCTCCCTCGCAGCCCTTCAGGAGACCGTGATCGGACACGAACTCGATGGAGTCCAGCGCGATGGAGCGCGCAGCGTCGGGCTGCGGGCTCTCCGTGGTCGGATCCGCCATATCGACCTTCCTCGCTCGCGGCGCAGATGGACTCGACACCTGCCGGCCACCCGCCGATTCACGGGGATCGTAACGCCGCAGCCGGCCGGGCCAAGTCGGGAGTGGACGCAGGGGGCGAAGGCGCTCTGCCGACGGGCGCGCGACGCCGGGCGGCGCGCGGGCGCGGGGACGCCGGGCGGCCCGCGCGCGGCTAGGCCAGCTGACGCCGTGAGGCCCCGCGCGCCCGCGCGTCACGAGCCGGGTTCCTGCGGAAGCGCGACCGAGCTAGATTGCGCGCATGCAGAGCAGCCTGTTCATCGTGCATGTCCATGTGCATGTCAAACCCGAGCACGTGAGCGCCTTCCGCCAGGCGACGCTCGACAACGCGCGCGAGAGCGTCAAGGAGCCGGGGATCGCCCGGTTCGACGTCGTCCAGGACATCGAGGATCCCGCGCGCTTCGTGCTCGTCGAGGTTTACAGGACCAAGGAGGCGCCGGCCGCGCACAAGGAAACGGAGCATTACAAGCGGTGGCGCGACACCGTCGCCGACATGATGGCCGAGCCGCGGACCAGCCGGAAATACGTCAATGTCTTCCCAGACGACGCGGGGTATTGACGTGGCGCCTCCGCCTTCCGGGCCTTCCGAGCTCGCCTTCGAGTTCGCCACCGCCACGCGCATCGTCTTCGGCGCGGGCAAGCTCGCCGAGGTGCCCGCGGCCGTGCGGGGCCTCGGCGGGACGCGGGCGCTCGTCGTCACCGGGCAGCGCCCGGGCCGCGCCGCCCCGCTCCTCGCCGCGCTCGCCGAGGCGAAGATCGCCGCCGTGACCTTCGCCGTCGCGGGCGAGCCCACCGTCGAGATCGCGCGCGAGGGCACGGCGAGGGCCGCGGCCGAGCGGTGCGACGTCGTCGTGGCCCTGGGCGGCGGCAGCGCGGTCGACGCCGGCAAGGCGATCGCCGCGCTGCTCGCGAACGGCGGCGACCCGCTCGACTACCTCGAGGTCATCGGCCGGGGGCAGGCGCTCTCCCGGCCGTCCGCGCCGTTCGTGGCGATCCCGACGACCGCGGGCACCGGCTCGGAGGTGACGCGCAACGCGGTGCTCGCGTCGCGGGAGGCCGGCGTGAAGGCGAGCCTGCGCAGCCCGCACATGCTGCCGCGCCTCGCGGTCATCGACCCCGACCTGCTCGCGGGCGCGCCGCCCGAGGTGCTCGCCTCGAGCGGGCTCGACGCGCTCTCGCAGCTCATCGAGCCGCTCCTGTCGATCCGCAGCAACCCGCTCACCGACGGCCTCGCGCGCGAGGGCATCCGCCGCTCGGCGCGCTCGCTCCGCCGCGCGGTCCTCGAGGGCGCGGACGCGCCGGCGCGGGACGACCTCGCCGTGGCCAGCCTGCTCGGCGGCCTCTGCCTTGCGAACGCCGGCCTCGGGGCGGTCCACGGCTTCGCCGCGCCGGTGGGGGGCACGTTCGACGCGCCGCATGGCGCCGTGTGCGCCGCGCTCCTGCCGGCCGTCCTCGAGGTGAACCTGCGGGCGCTGCGCGGCCGCGCCCCGGCGCACCCGGCGCTGCCGCGCTTCGACGAGCTCGCCGCGCTCGTCACCGGGCGGGCCGGGGCCGTCGCCGAGGAGGGGATCGCCTGGGTCCGCGAGCTCTGCCGCGACCTCGCGATCCCGGGCCTGCGGCGCTACGGCGTGAGCGAGGCGGATCTCCCGGCGCTCGTGCAGAAGGCCCGGGCGGCGAGCAGCATGAAGGCGAACCCGCTCCCCCTCACCGACGAAGAGCTGACCGACATCGCCGCGGCGTCCTTGTGACGTCGGGGACGGTGGTATCATCCCCGGGTGGCAAGCCCCTACCGCACGCGACCGTCGTCTCCGTCCGTCCGGCCGACCGATGAGAGGCGGCTCGGCGTCGCGACCCTCGCCTTCGGCCTGGCCTGCGGCGTGATGGGGATCTCGCTCGCCGACGAGGGCCGGGCGGAGTGCGCGCTGCTCACGGGCCTCGGCGGCTTCGCCCTGCTCCTCCAGCGCGCGGGCGCTCGCTAGCCTCGCCCTCCCCTCAATCCCCGACGACCGGAGCTCGATGAAGAACGATCCCGCCCCGAATCCCACCCTCGACGCCATGCTCGCCGCCCAGCGCATCGCGTTCGCGCCCGTCATGTTCCAGGTGGCGCGGGTCATGAGAAACCGTGGCGTGCTCAGGGCGCTCCAGCGCGCCGGCAAGGGCGGCCGGACGGCGGCGGAGGTGGCCCAGGACACCGGCCTCTCCGCCTATGCGGCCAAGACCTTGCTGGAGGCGAGCCTGAGCTTCGGCCTCGTGGAGCTCGCCGGCGGCAACGGAGACCGGCGAGAGGGGCAAGGCGGGCGAGGCGCGCGCGAAGGTGAAGAGCGCTACGCGATCACGCGGGTCGGGCTCGTCGTCGAGAACGACCGGATGACCCGTATCAACATGGATTTCATCCATGACGTTTGCTACGAGGGCATGCGCTTTCTCGACGAGGCGATCGAGGGCGGCAAGCCGGCGGGCCTGAAGGTCTTCGGCGATTGGCCGACGGTGTACGAGGCGCTCCCGGAGCTCCCGCCGAAGGTGAGGGAGAGCTGGTTCGCCTTCGATCACCTCTACTCCGACTCGGCGTTCCCGAAGGCGCTGCCCATCGTGTTCGAGCGGCGGCCGAAGACGCTCCTCGACATCGGCGGCAACACCGGCCGGTGGGCGATCCAGTGCTGTACGCACGACCCCGACGTGCGGGTCACGATCCTGGACCTGCCGGGCCAGCTCGAGGACGCGCGCGTCAACGTGGAGCAGAACGGCCTGCTCGGCCGCGTCATGGGCACGCCCATCGACTTCCTGGATCACGGACAGGCGTTCCCGACGGGGTTCGACGCCATCTGGATGAGCCAGTTCCTCGTGTGCTTCTCCGAGGCGGACATCACCCAGATCCTCCGGCGGGCGCGCGCCGCCATGGGGGAGCACACGGAGCTCTGGATCCTCGACACGTTCTGGGATCGTCAGGAAAACGAGGTGGCGGTCCACTGCCTGCACGGCTCTTCCCTGTATTTCACGTGCCTCGCGAACGGGAACAGCCGCATGTACAGCGCCGCCGACATCAAGCGCTGCATCGAGGAGGCCGGGCTCACCGTCGACGCGGAGATCGACCACCTCGGCCTCGCCCACACGCTGCTCCGGTGCCGCCGGCGCGACGCGCCCGCCGGCAGGCGTGCGTGAGCGCGTGAGCGCGTGAGCGCGTGGGCCTGGCGCGCCGCGCGACGCGCCCGCAGCGGAGCGCGCGCGGCGCCCGGGACCGGGGAGAGCGCGTAGCAGCCTGGACGATCGGGCCTCCGGGCCCTCTGGGGGAGGCGCGCGAGGCGCGGGAGGCGCGCGAGGCGCGATACAACGGATGAGCCGGCCCGCGGCGGAGGGGGCCGCGGGCGCGCTCGAACGGCTTTCGCCTGCGGTCCTCGCGGTGCATAGTGGGACGCCGCGGTCGCCTCCGCCGCGCCGCGCCATGCACCCACAAGGAGAAACCGTCGTGTCCCATCCTCCGCTCACCCAGCTCTCCGACGAGGAGCGCCTCTTCCGCGACTCGGTGCTTGATTTCGCCCGGAAGCGCGTCGCGCCGCGCGCGGCGGCGATGGACGAGCAGGGCGCGCTCGACCGCGATCTGCTCCCTCCGCTGTTCGATCTCGGCCTCATGGCCATCGAGATCCCGGAGTCGTACGGGGGCTCCGGCGCGAGCTTCTTCAACGCGATCCTGGCCGTCGAGGCGCTCGCCGTTGTCGACCCGAGCATCAGCGTGCTCATCGACGTGCAGAACACGCTCGTGGCCAACGCGCTCCTCCGCTGGGGCAGCGACGCGCAGAAGGAGCGGTATCTCCCGCGGCTGAGCCGGGAGTGGGTCGGCTCGTACGCGCTGAGCGAGGCGGGCTCCGGCTCGGACGCCTTCGCGCTCGCGGCCCGGGCCGAGCGCAAGGGCGACCGCTGGGTGCTGAACGGCCGCAAGCTGTGGATCACGAACGCGAACGAGAGCTCGCTGTTCCTTGTGTTCGCCAGCGTCGACCCGTCGAAGGGGTACAAGGGCATCACGGCCTTCGTGGTCGAGCGGACGTCCCCTGGGTTCTCGGTGGGCAAGAAGGAGAACAAGCTCGGTATCCGCGCCTCCAGCACGTGCGAGCTCGTCCTCGAGGACTGCGAGGTGCCGGAGGGCAACGTGCTCGGCGAGGTCGGCAAGGGCTACAAGATCGCGATCGAGACGTTGAACGAGGGTCGGATCGGCATCGGCGCGCAGATGCTCGGCCTGGCCGCCGGGGCGTTCGAGCACGCGATGCGCTACATGGGCGAGCGGAAGCAGTTCGGCCAGTCGATCGCGAGCTTCCAGGGCGTGCAGTTCCAGTATGCGCGGGTGGCCATGGAGATCGAGGCCGCGCGCCTCCTCGTCTACAACGCCGCGCGGCTCAAGGACGCTGGCCAGCCGTTCGTGAAGGAGGCCGCGATGGCCAAGCTGTTCGCGTCCGAGGTGGCCGAGCGGGCGGCGTCGTTGAGCATCGAGTTCATGGGCGGCGTCGGGTTCACCAAGGACTATCCGGTCGAGAAGCTCTACCGCGACGCGAAGATCGGGAAGATCTACGAGGGGACGTCGAACATGCAGCTGTCGACGATCGCGAAGCTGCTCCAGGCGGAGTACGACGTGAAGGGCTGAGCGGGGAGCTCTCCCCGACGAGCGGCCAGCGCCGCCCTCAGCGGCTCGGCTTCTAGAGCGGTTTGCACTCGGGTTCGATGCAGACGTCTCTCGTCTCTCGTCTCTCGTCTCTCGTCTCTCGTCTCTCGTCTCTCGTCTCTCGTCTCTCGTCTCTCGTCTCTCGTCTCTCGTCTCTCGTCTCTCGTCTCTCGTCTCTCGTCTCTCGTCTCTCGTCTCTCGTCTCTCGTCTCTCGTCTCTCGTCCCCGTGCGCGTGCGCGTGCGCGCTGACTCCGGAAAATCGCGCACGCGCACGCGCACGAAGGACGAGCACGGAAGACGGAAGACGGAAGACGGAAGACGGAAGACAGGAGACGGGGACGAGACGACGCACGGTGTATCGGCCGCGGCCGAAAAGCGCTCTAGAACTCGGGTCTTCGGCGCGTGTGAAAGCACGCGACGAAGACCACGACGCCCTCACCGTGACCGTGCGCGCGCCTGGGCGACGACCTCACCCCACGTGAGCCCGACCGGTCCCTCAGCCTCGAGCTCGTCAAGGCGCCGCTCGAGCTCGACGCGCTGCGCGTCGCTGAGAGGGAACGCGTCAGGGTCTCGCCCGAGGCGAGCCCAGAGCTCGTCGAGGAGGTCGAGCTGCTCGTCGCGGCTCAGTCGGGCGATGTCCAGGGCAGCCTTGGCCATACGTCGGGAAGTATCGCACGGCGCGCCCGCCGGAACAATCCGCCGCGCCCGGCCGCGTCACGGCAGCTGGCGCTTGAGGTCGGCCAGCGTCCGGAGCGTCGACACCTGCTGCGGCAGGATCACGTCGCGCACCAGGACGTGCGACTCACAGTCGAGCTCCTCAAGGTCGTTCCGGTAGTCCTTCAGGCCGTGATCCTCGCCCTCCGCCAGCACCGAGAGCGCCGTCTTGTGGCCGAGCGCCACCGCGGTCCGCTCGACCACCTTGGCGAACGCGCCCCATGGCCCGGAGCTCGACGGCGGGTCGCCCCCGAGCTCCTCGATCCGCCGGCGCAGCATCTGCACCCGCGCCTCGTGCGACGCCAGGTTGCGCCGGAGCTGCCGCACCAACCAGTCCTCGCGCGCGGCGGCGATCGCCTGACGGTAGGTCTCCACCGCGGACATCTCGCCCCGGCAGAACGATTTGAGCTGCTCGATCGAATCGTCATCGATCAGGCCGTCCAGGCCCACGCTCTCGTCTGCGAATGCGATCGGTTCCATGGGTACTCTCCTGAGGTTGCTGGTGAACGCCGATTCGTCTCCTCCCTACCTCCCGAGCAGCAGCCGGCGCGACCTACGTCCGCGCGAGAACCGTGAGCGAGACCGCCGATGTTCGACCTCGTCGCAGAGAGCGTACGGCCATCGTTGCGTCAGGGGTAATCCACGTCTCAGACCGGGGCGGCCTCGGTTGAGCTCTCTGGATTCTATTCAAACCCCGTTCCACCCGTACTGATTCCCGCTCGTGCGACGGCGGGCTCAGCACGGGAGCGAGGCGTTCGGGCGGCGGAGCTGACGAGGAGAGGACGAGGAGAGCTCGAGCCGCCAGGGCGCCAGGGACGCCAGGAGAGAAGCGAGAGGTGCACTCTGGGCTCTCCTGGCGTCCTTGGCGCCCTGACGGCGCGCGGTGGAGGCATACCGCCGCAGCTGGGGCGGCCGAGCGCGGCGTCAGAGGGTCGCGAAGACGCGGGCGCCCTTGCTGGTGCCGCAGGACTCCCCGGCGCCGACCCCGCGCAGGATCGCCTGCACGTCCGCGGCATCCGCGTCGTCGCGCGCGAGCACGCCGATGAGCATCGCCCCCTCCTTGAGGCGCCGCTCGACCTCCGGCGCGCGCGGCTCCGGGATGCCGGCGTCGACGAGCACGCTGCCCAGGCTGGCGGTCTCGCCGCCCGAGCTCGCGTCGGCGAGCTTCACCGCGATGGGGCCGGCCACCGCGAGCCGCAGCCCCGGCACCACGAGCCCCGCGCCCGCCGCGGCGAGGATCGCGCTGAGCGCGTTGCCGTTCACGGCCGCGCCCTGCACGCGCGAACGCGAGAAGTGCTGGCGTCGGGCGGCCTCGCTCACGATGACGCAGATGTCCCTGCGCGAGTGTCCGTGGTCGAGGATACGCCGGATGGCGTCCTCGGCCTCCACACGTGTCCGCACCATCTCGGTGACCAACCTCTGGCTCGCCATGCATGTCTCCTTGGCTGAGGGTCCTCGTCGTTCGCTTCTCCTTCGCAGAACACGAAACGTACCGGGCGCGTCCATCGCGTGAAGTCTGCGTAGCTGCTCACGGATCGACGGCAGAACGCCCCGCGCCCGGGGCACAATGCCACGGCGAGATGGCCACGCTGTGACGGGGGGACACGGCGCACTCGTCGGCTGCCCGCGGCGGCGCGGCGCCGGGCGCAGCAAGCGCGGGAGCTAGGGTTGCGCTGGGGACGGGTCAGGCAGCGGCGCGCCGCTGCCCGCTCGGGCGCTTCGCGTTCTTCGGGCGCTTCACGCTGCTCTTCGGGCGCGCTGCGCTCCTGTCCGCCCGCCGCGCCTTGACCGCGCGCACGCTCTCGCGGAGCTGGGTGGCGAGCGGCACCGCGTCGCGCTCGCTGAACCCGCGGACGATCCGGAGCATCGTGGCCTCCTCGGGTCGGAGCGCCGCGATCGCCTCGTCCGTGACCGCCTCTTCCGCCTCGAGCAAGGTCTGCAAGGCCCCCTCGGTGTAGGCGCGGATCACGGCGGGGTGGACATAACAACGCTGGCAGACCGCGCGCGTGTTGCCGAGGCGGGCGGACACCATGTCGATCACCTGCGCCACGCACTTCTTCATCTGGCGGGCCGAGGTGGCGACCTCCATCTCGCAGAAGAACGACGCGCACAGCACCGTGCCGGTCCAGGTGCGGAAGTCCTTCGCCGTGAACTCCTGCCCCGCGAGGGAGCGCAGGTACTCGTTCACATCGTCCGAGTGGATGCGCTGCCGCTGGCCGTCGCCGTCGATGTACTGGAACAGCTCGTGGCCGGGCACGTCCTGGCAGCGCTTCACGATGCGCGCGAGGCGCCGGTCCCGCACCGTCAGCTCGTGCTCCTTGCCGCTCTTGCCCCGGAAGTGGAATCTGATGAGATCGCCCTTGATCTCGACGTGCTCGTCGTGGAGCGTCGTCAGACCGTACGAGTTGTTGTCGCGCGCATACTCGTCGTTCCCGATGCGGATCGACGTCTCGTCGAGCAGGCGCACCACGGTCGCCAGCACCTTCTCGCGCGGGAGCCCCGGCAGCGCGAGATCGCGCTCCACCGCCGCGCGGATCGCCGGGAGCGCCGCGCCGAACGCGAGCATGCGATCGTACTTCGTCTCGTCGCGGACCTCGCGCCAGCGCGGGTGATACCGGTACTGCTTCCGGCCGCGCGCGTCCCGGCCGGTGGCCTGGATGTGCCCGCGCTCGCTCTGGCAGATCCACACCCCGGTCCACGCGGGCGGGATCGCCAGGCGCCGGATCCGCTGGAGGGTCGCCTCGTCCTTGATGAGGCGACCCTCGGGGTCGAGGAACTTGAAGCCCTTGCCCACCTTCCGGCGGGAGATGCCCGGCTCGTCGTCGTTCACGTACCGGAGCCCGGCCGACTTCGCGGACTCGACCGGCGACGGGGTGAGCGGCGCGGCCGCCGCGAGCTCGCCCGCGGCGCGCGCGAGCTCGACCGTCTCGACGGTCTCGACCGACAGGCTGACGCGGTGCCGCTGGACGACGACGCCGCTCGGGGCGGCGCGCCGCGCGCGGCGCGGCGCGCTCCGCGGGCGGCGCCTGGATCGGGGGGTCTTGGTGCTGGCGCTCGGCATGGCGCGGCTAGCTCAGACAGCTCCCCCCAGGGTCGCGCCATGAGCGCGCCGCGACCGCTCGCGGTGCGCCTCGTCGATGTACCGCCGCACCTCCGAGTCGATCGCGGCGATCGCCATCCGCTTGAACATGCGCAGCGGCAACGGCACGTCGATCTCGACATCGACGGTCTTGGGCCGGAGCTCGAGCCGCCCCGCGACCTGGAACCCCTTGAAGCACAGGCCGAGATCCGCGCGCCATTCGTCGCTCCAGAGCATCGACGGCGCGTACTCCGCGTACCGCTCGCGATACCGCTCCATCGCCCTCAGGACGGCGTTCTTGGCTTCTTCATCGTTCAGGTCGTGATGGACCGTGTGCTTCATGATGACCTCGGGGTTGGCTGGAGCTCGGCTCCAGCGGAGGCTGACGTGCGACAGGCTCGGCAGCGCAGCGGTCGCCAGGGGTCGGCGTGGCAATCGGGGTTAGCAATCGGGGTGCCCGCCGGGTCCGGCGGGGGGCGACCGCCTCGAACAGAGCATTTCTCGGGAAATCCGGGCAAGATCGCGCACTTTCGCGCCCCGCGCGTGGCGACCTCCGCCACACGCGAGGCAGATCGCTACGGCGAGCCCAGCGCCCGCCGGCCGCGATGCGGGCCAGCTCGGCGGCACGGCGCGTGCGTTCCGCCCGTTCATGCCGGGAGCTTTCGCCGTGACGTCGTCGCGTGGCCTCAGAGGGTGGCTCGGGCCGCGCATGAGCAAGGCGCTGAAGGTGATGTTGATCCTGCCGATCGCGCTCTGGCTCGGCTACGTCGTCATCGGCAACGTCATGCTGAGCACGAAGCTCGTGGCGAGGCTCGTCAGCTACAACCCGACCGACGCGACGCTGTTCTACGGGTCGGCCTGGAGCCTCTGGCCGGGCGTCGTGCACGTGAAGGAGCTCCGGCTCAGCGGGTCCGACAGCACGCTGGAGTGGGCGGTGCTGCTCGACGAGGTGGAGGCGGACATCCACCTGATCGATCTTTTCCGGAAGAAGTTCCACGCGGAGGACATCCGCGCCGAGGGCTTCACGTTCCGCATGCGGCTGCTCGTGGATCCCACGAGCGAGCGCGATCTGGAGGCGCCGCACATCAAGGCGCTCCCCCCCATCCCGGAGTTCACAAACCCCCCGCTCAAGCCGGAGCTGCCGCCGAGGCGCGATCTCGAGAACTCGGACGAGGGCTACAACCTCTGGACCGTGCACCTGGAGCGCGTGGACACGACGCTCAAGGAGGTCTGGATCCAGCAGGTCCGGTACGCCGGCGGCGGCCGCGTGCGCGGGGGGTTCTACTACAAGCCGCTCCGCTCGGTCCGCGTCGGGCCCGTGGCGCTGGAGCTCCGTTCGGGCGAGGTCCACCTCGCCGACCGCGTCGCCGCGCGCGTCGACGCCGACCTCGACGTCACGATGAACACGTTCGATCCGCGGGACATCGAGGGGCTCGACGTCTTCGACACCACCTGGGCGCGCGTGCGCCTCGACGCCCAGCTGCCCGGGCTCGACTTCATCCACTTCTACACCGGCGAGGGCGCGGAGCCGCGGATCGAGGACGGGAGCGGAGGGCTCCGGGCGAACCTCGTCGTGAACCGGGGCAACGTCGAGCCGGGCAGCACCCTCTCGTACGGCACGAGCCACCTCGCGGCCTCCGCCGGGTCGCTCCGGGCGGCCGTCGCGGCGGACGTGGATCTCCGCGTCGACGAGCGCGGGCAGGCGCGCCTCGCGGTGGCGGTCCCCCGCGCGACGCTCGAGCGCCCAGGCAAGGGGCTGCCGCCCATCGTGGTGGAGCGGGCGAGCGCCGCCTTCGACGCGCCGGAGCTCCACCTCATGCGGCTCCCGCCGGGGTTCTCGTCGAAGGTGGACGTCGTCGCCGCGGCGATCCCGGACCTGCGCTGGCTCAACCCGGACGGCGCCGGCCCGGACGCGCCGCGGTTCACGGGCGGCGCCGCCTTCGCGCGGAGCAGCCTCGAGGTCGACCCGCTGGGCCGAGGCACGGGGGCGGTGAGCCTCCTCCTCAAGCAAGGGGCGCTCGCGTGGAAGGAGACGCGGGTGAAGGGCGACATCAAGGCGCGCGTGGCGCTCGAGGCGGCGAACCTCCTCGGCCCGACGGCGAAGCTCGGCAAGAGCCGCATCGAGATCGAGGACCTCGCGATCGAGCACGAGGGCGAGGCGCTCCCCGGCTGGTGGGCGCGCATCGACGTCGACGACGGGAAGGTGGGGCGGGGGCTGATGGAGGCGGCGATCCGGCTCGAGTGCAAGGACGCGAGGCCCGCGGTGGCGCTGCTCGACGCCGAGGACGCCATCCCCGGGTGGGCCGCGGGGCTCCTCACGATGGAGGGGCTCAAGGCCTCGGCGACGGTGAGGCGCAAGGAGGGCGAGGTCGATTTCAGGCTGCTGGAGGCGCAGGGCGGCAACCTCGCCATCCGCGGGCGGCTCACCAAGTCGGACGGGCAGGACCCGCTCGGCGCGTTCCTCGTGAAGAGCGGCCTGCTCTCGGTGGGGATCGACCTCGAGCGGGACGGGGCCGGCGTGCACCCGCTCGTGGGGGACGACTGGGTGAACGAGAAGATGGCCGCGCTGGGCCGGTGAGCCCGAGCGGCGTCGCCCCGCCGTCGTCCCCTCGAGCGCTCGGCTCAGCGGATGTAGCGATTGACGATGTTCTCGTACAGCTCTTGCTGACCGCTCGTGAGCTTGACCTCGCCGCCGGCGTTGCCGATCTCGGCCAGCTGCTCCAGCGTGAGCTTCCCCTGCTCGAAGTCCGCGCCCTTGCCGTTGTCGAACGACGCGTAACGGGCCTTGCGCATCGACTCGAGCGGCGACTTGCGGATCAGGTCGTCGGCGATGATGAGCGCGCGGGCGAACACGTCCATGCCGCCGATGTGGCCGTGGAAGGTGTCGATGAGATCCGTCGAGTTGCGGCGGCGCTTGGCGTCGAAGTTCACGCCGCCGCCCTGGAACCCACCGCTGCGGAGCAGGATGAGCATCATCTCCACGGTCTCGTTGATGTTGTAGGGGAACTGGTCGGTGTCCCACGCGTTCTGGTAGTCGCCGCGGTTCGCGTCGATGCTGCCGAGCATGCCGGCGTCGGCGGCCGCCTGCATCTCGTGCTCCATGGTGTGGCCGGCGAGCGTCGCGTGGTTCGTCTCCAGGTTGAGCTTGAAGTCCTTGTCCAGGCCGTGCTGACGCAGGAACCCGATCACGGTCTCGGCGTCGAAGTCGTACTGGTGCTTGGAGGGCTCCATCGGCTTCGGCTCGATGAAGAAGGTGCCCTTGAAGCCGCGCGAGCGCGCGTAGTCGCGCGCCAGGGTCAGGAAGCGAGCGAAGTGGTCCTTCTCGCGCTTCATGTCCGTGTTCAGCAGGCTCATGTAACCCTCGCGGCCGCCCCAGAACACGTAGTTCTCGCCGTTCAGCGCGATGGTGGCGTCGAGGGCGTCCTTGAGCTGGGCGCCGGCGTAGGCCACCACGGCGAAATCCGGGTTCGTGGAGGCGCCGTTCATGTAGCGCGGGTTGGAGAACAGGTTCGCCGTGCCCCACAGGAGCTTGATCCCCGACTGCGCCTGCTTCTGCTTGGCGTATTCGACGATGCTCTGGAGGCGGCGCGACGTCTCGGCGCGGCTGTCGCCCTCTTCCACGAGGTCGATGTCATGAAAGCAGTAGTGCGTCGCGCCGAGCTTGGTGATGAACTCGAAGCTCGCGTCCATCTTCATGCGAGCGCGGGCCAGCGCGTCCTTGCCCTCGTCCCAGGGGAAGTTGATCGTCCCCGGCCCGAACGGGTCGTGTCCGCGACCACAGAACGTGTGCCAGTAACACACCGCAAACTTGAAGTGATCCTTCATCGCCTTGCCGGCGACGACGCGATTCGCGTCGTACCACTTGAAGGCGAGGGGGTTGTCGGACTCGGGCCCCTCGTAGGGGATCTTGCCGACACCGGGGAAATACTCTTTGTCTCCAATTACAACGGTCATGACCGGATCTCCAGCTCGTGGTTTGCGTGTGCCTTCGTTCGGAGGGGGCTCTCGGCGGCGGGGCCCGCGAGGTGAGCCCAGGGGCTCTGACCTCGGGGCCAGGGGGAGTCAGGTTCGCCACGCCCAGGTTGGGCCTTTCAAGCACGTGAGCTTCTCGTGGCTTCGACTCTCCTCACGCCAGGCGAACCACCGACGCGCGTCAATTCGCGTCAATTGCACGCGTAGTGGAATTCCGGCTAGCAATAACATGGTGACGGGTCGGTGGCTAGGGTCGGCGCCGGCATCTCCGCCGTTGACCGAAGCTAGCTGAGCCGGGGGCCGCCCGCAGCCGTCACGCCAAACGATTCCGGCGATGCTGTAGGGCCGCGCACCTCCACGGCGAGCCGCCGCCCGCTCGCCGCAGGAACAACGCAGGCGGCCCCCGATGGAGCGCAGTGTAAGACAGGTGCGCCTAGACGCCGGGCCGGCGCGAGGCGGAGACCTGGTGATGGCGGCGGCGGTCAGCGGTCGACGCGGTAAATCGCGTCTTGCGCTATCACGAAGACGTGGCTCTCGTCGACCGAGAGCCCATCGGCGAGGAAGAAGCCCGACGCTGTCCTTCGAGCGCCCGTGCCGTCCGTCTTCACCTGCCACAGCTCGACGCAGCCAAAGCCTTGAAGCCAGTAGACCGTATCACCGCTCACGGCGATGGCGGAGGGCGAGGAGTCCGCGTTCGGGACCTTTTCGATGTCGTGGAGGACGTCGATGGCGGCGGCGCCGTCGCGCCACCGGTTGACCGTGTGGAGGCTGGTGTCGGTCCAGAAGACGCTCTCGCCGGCCGCCGCCATCGGCCCGCCGAAGAACACCTCCGCGAGCGGCTCACGGGTGCCGCCTTCGCGCGGCACCCGCTCGAGCTGGGTCGTCTGGAAGTCGAGCCAGTACAGCGCGCCGTCGTGGCTGATCATGCCGAGCGGGTGGCCGCTCGGCACCAGCACCTCGGGGGCGCTGCCGCCGGCCAGAGCGACCTTCCAGATCGCCTGCGGGTCGCCCTGATCGTAGTAGGCGTTCGTGTCGTCGAGCGCGAGCATTTGAGGAGGGAGGATGTCCTCCGCGAGCACGGTCGAGGCGCTCAGGTTCGTCGCCGGCGCGGCGAGCAGGCGCACATTGCGTTGCGAGCTCAGCTCTTCGGTCCAGACGAGGGTGTCGCCGACCATGGAGTGCCATCCGCTGGGCAAGTCCCCGAGCGTCTCCGCGGGGCCGCCGGCGACCGGCACGCGCCGGAGCTGGTAGTCCGCGTCGAAGTACACGTACCCCCCCGAGAGCGCGCTCCCTCCGACGGACTCGATCCAATTGATATCGTCGTCGCGGAACAGCGCCACGACGCCGCCAGGGCCGACCTCGCCGGGCTTGAGGTCGAGGGTCACGCACTCCCACGGCCCGCCTCCGCCCTGCGCGCCGGCGCCGCCGCCCCCGTCCGCGCTCCCGCCTTCCCCTTGCGCGCCTCCGGCGCCCGCGTCCCCGCCCGTTCCGCCCGGCGGATCGCCCCCCTCGGACCCGCACCCCAAAAGCGCAAGCGCCACCATCACGGCGCCCGCAGCCGCTGCCGCGGTCTGCTGCATCGACACGACCATGTTCACCTCACCTGCCGTGGTGTACGGCCATCGCCTCAGGACACTTCCTCGGACCGGCGAATACACACAGCGTACCAGCGACCCAGCCGCGTCCCGATCTCGACACCGCGTTCCGCGCGCACCGCTGCCGGAGCTGCGAGCGGCAGGAAGGCTCGCGATGGACGGCGCCCGCGGTTCGTGACGGCGCAGGATCCCCCCTCGCGAGGGCCGGCAGGCCCACAGCGAGGAGCGAGCTTCTCAGCCGAGCCCGAGCTTCTCCAGCGCCGGCGCGAGCCGCTCCTTGTAGGTTCGCTGGCAGAGCAGCGCGAGCCGGACCTCGCCGAGGAGCCCGAGCGTCGCCCGCTCGGGCTCGGGCCAGCGGTCGAGCGACCGGTCCTCCGCCGGGACGCGCGCGAGGACCTGCTCGGCGCGATCGAGGTGCCCGCGCACGAGCCGGCCCGTGAACCCGCGCCACGCGGCCCGCTTCGCCGGGGGGAGATCGCGGAGCTTGCGCGCGACGAGCTCGGGGCCGAAGGCCTCGTGCTCCGCCTCGTCGCCCGCGATCGCGGCGAGCACGGCGCGCGTGACCGGGTGGTCGGCGCGGGCCTCGAGATCCAGGAGGTAGCCGACCGAGAACGCCTCGGCGATCAGGAAGAGCGAGATGGCGCTCGCGAGCACGCGCTCGTCGAGCGGGACCTCGCGCAGGTCCGCGAGCGGCGCGGCGACGTCGCGCGGCGCGGGCGCGCGGCCCCCGAGCGCCGCGCACATGCGGCCGCACAGCTCGGCGTGGCGGATCTCCTCCTCGACGGTCTCCGCGACGGCGCGGGAGACGTCGAGCGGCTCGCCTGCCGCGAGGGCCTCGCCGAGGAAGCGCGTCGCGATCTGGATGGACTGGTACTCGGTGCGAACACGGTCGGCCCAGACGAGGCGCGCCTGCTCGACGAGCGCGGGCGGCAGCGCGCCCGGATCGAGGGCGGCGAAATCGATGGCGGAGTCGGTCGGCGTCGGGCGCATGATCTACCTTCGCGGGGGTCTCGGGTTGCACAGGATGGCACAACTGGGGCCTGGTGAACGTCGGCGGTTTGCGCTGCTTCCGGGCCCATCGAGCCCACGTGGCAAAGAAAGGACCAGCGCCACGGCACAGTGCTCGGCTGGCACATCATGTGCTGCTGACGAAGAGATGCACCATCGAACGAGCTTACCTCTCCTCGTCTCCCTCATGACGTTCCTCGTCTCCCTCGCCGCATGCAACGTCGAGATCATCGACGGCGGCGGCACCGGCGGCGCCGGCGGCAGTGGCACAGGTGGCATTGGCGGCACCGGTGGCATTGGCGGCACCGGCGGCACCGGTGGCATTGGCGGCACCGGTGGCACCGGTGGTATTGGCGGCACCGGTGGCATTGGCGGCACCGGTGGCACCGGTGGCATTGGCGGCACCGGTGGCATTGGCGGCACCGGTGGCACCGGTGGCATTGGCGGCACCGGTGGCACCGGTGGCATTGGCGGCACCGGCGGCGGGCCTAGCTGTCATCCGTACACGACGGCGGTCTTCGCGTGCGCCGACCTCGACCTCCCGGAGGTGGATCCCTCGAGCTCTCATCGCACGTTCGCGTTCTCCGGCACGGTGACGGCCGTACGCCCACCCGGCCCCGACGAGCCGTGCACGCGTCGATGGACAAAGATCGCACACGGCACGCCCGAGGTCATGATCGACCTCGCGGACGAGGCCGGGAATGCGCTCACCGTGGGCTTCGCGGTCCCGGGCTTCTCGTCCAGCGCCGTCGCTGTGGGCGACGCGCTCGACGTCGACTTCTTCGCCTACGAGTTCGTGGATTGGGACCTGAAATCGAGCACCCGCATTCGCCTCGAGCGAGGCGGAGCGCTCGTCGTCGGCGTGGGAGAGAACGAGCCCCTCGGGCTCACCCTCCGCGACGGCGAGCGTGAGTGCTACCGCGAGGAGGATGACATCTGCGGTTACGGGAGGCTCGGGATGTCCGTGTCGGCCGGCGACGGGCCCGCGGTCTCGATCCCGACCGGAGAGAGCGCCGAGGTCGGCGCGCTGACCGTCACCAACCATCGCTATTTCAGGAACTACGACCTCACCGGAGACTGCAACTTCGGCCTCTCGGTCGAGTACGTCGTCAGCGCCACGTCTACGCCCTGAGCGCCCGCCCCGCACCGCCCCGTCGCCCACGAGGACGCCGCGCGTGACCAGGGGGTCCGGCGTCGGCTGGCGTCTGGCGCATGATCCACCTTCGCGGACGGGTGGTGGCCCAACTCGCCCCGGAGTGATTCACATGAAGGCGGGGAGATCATTGATCTTTTCTTCCCGCCTTCCCGCCTTCATGTTCAAATCCGGCCCCCACCCGCGGACGCGCCGAGTTGCTCAAGATGGCACAGTGAGGACCCGGCCAGCCTCGGCCTTTCGTGGACCTTCGGGTCGGTCATCCCTGCTGAATCGCACGGGAAAGACCAGCGCCAGCGGCACAGTGCCCGGATTGGCACATGGTGTGCTGCCGGTGAAGGGATGCACCATCGAACCAGCTTGCCTCTCCTTGCCTCCCTCATGACATTCCTCGTCAGCCTCGCCGCGTGCAGCGTCGAGATCAACCCCGGTACCGGCACGAGCGCCGGCACCACCGGCACCGGCGGCACCGGCGCCGGCGGCAGTGACCCAGCTGGCACCGGCGGCGGCGGCAGCGACCCAGGTGGCACCGGCACCGGCGGCTCTGGCACCGGTGGCACCGGCGCTGGCACCGGTGGCACCGGCGGCACGGGCACCGGCGGCGGACCTGCCTGTGAGGCGCACGAGCCCAGGGTCTTCGCGTGCGCCGACGTCGACCTCCCGGCACGGGAGGGGGAGGGCTCGAGCGTGCCGTGGACCCTCGCGTTCTCCGGCACGGTGACGGCCGTGCGCCCGCCCGCCCAGGGCGAGCCCTGCGCGCTCCGCTGGAGCGCGATCGGACGCACCGCGCCCGAGGTCATGATCGACCTCGCCGACGAGGCCGGGAAGGCGCTCACCCTCGGCTTCACGGTCCCGGGCTTCGCGGCGAGCGCCGTCGCCGTCGGGGACACCCTCGACGTCGACTACTCCTATGCTGAAACGACGGATTGGCAGGAGCACGTCACCCGAGTCCGCGTCGAGCGGGACGGAGAGCTCGTGGTCGCCGTGGGCGAGAACGATCCCATCGGCCTCTCCATCGCCCAGGGCGAGCCCACCTGTTACAGCGAGGATGGGCTGTGCGGCTACGAGGAGCTCGCGATGACCGTGGAGGCCGATGACGAGCCCGCCGTCTCGATCGCGAACGGCGAGAGCGCCGAGGTCGGCGGGCTGACCGTCACCAACGAGCGCTATCTCAAGAACTATGACATCAGCGGCGGCTGCAACTTCGGCCTCGCGGTCGAGTACATCGTCGGCGCCGCGCCAGCGCCCTGAGCGCCCGCCCCGCGCTCGGGGCACGGGCGAGCCGTGCGCGCGTCAGCTCCCGGGAATCCCCGGCGCGGCGAGCGCCCGCGCCTTTGCGAAGAGATCGGGGCGCGCCAGATCGTGGGACCAGCCTTCCGGGTACGAGGCGACCGCCGAGGGGCGGCCCCGCACGCGGCGCTCGTAGGCGTCGAGCGCGGGATGGCCGGCGAGCGACAGCCCGCGCCGCTGCATGTAGGCGAGCACGGGGTAGAACGCGCAGTCGGCGAGCGTGAAGGCGTCCGACGCGATGAACCGTGTCCTCTGGGCCCGCGCCTCCCACAGCGCGAGCTCGCGCTCCACGCCCGAGAGCGCGCCCGCGATGGCCGCTCGCCGGTCCGGCGACAGGGCGTCCGGACCGGCCTCGAAGAGGCTCTCCAGCGGGTCGTAGACGCACGCGGTGGCCTCGGACTCCTGCGCCAAGGCGAGCGCGCGGGCGAGCGCGCCGGGCTCGGCGGGCGGCGGGAGGAGCGGCGGGTCGGGATACCGCATCTCCAGGTACGTGAGGATCGCCAGCGACTCGTTCATGACGGTGCCATCGGGCTCGACGAGCACCGGGGCCTGGCCCCGCGGATTGAGGGCCAGGAACTCCGCGGCGCGCGTCTCGCGGGGCTCGCGCATCACGCGCAGGCGGCGGGGCTCGAAGGCGAGGCCCTTCTCGCGAACGGCGAGGAGCACGCGCCAGCTCGAGATCGAGCCGTTCACGAAATACACCGCCCGCTGCGCGCTCATCGGTCGCCTCCGGGCCCCTGCAACGTGCGGAACGTGCGAAAATTGAGCGCCTCGAAGCCCGCGCGGTACGCGGCGGCGTCGAAGTCGGCGTCGATGTTCTCGGCGCGGAAGAGCTGGAGCATCCGCTCTGCCTCGGCGCGCTCCGCGGCCTCCCGCTCCGGCTCGGCGAGCGCGGACCGGGCCCGGGCGCGCGCCTCGGCCTCGGCGCGCTCCGCGGCGGGCGCGCCGACGCCCCAGACAGCCCCGGTCGCCGGATCGTGAAACGTGCCGATATGCCGGAAGGTGAGCGAGATCCGCGACGCCCGGTCCTCGCCCTCCGCGTCGCCCTCCTGCCGGATGGCGTGATAGAAGCGGCGGTTGGTCTCCAGGTCCATGACGAGCAGCGAGCCGTGCGGCAAAGGGACCTTCTGGACGGCATCCCCTTCGGCGGCGCGCTTGGGCCGGAGCACCATGGTGCGCTGTCGCCCGAGCGAGACGTTCACGATGAACGACGGGCGCACGAGGTCGAGCGTCTTGTCGGAGTGCTCGCTGATCCAGTCGCGCCCGGTGCGGTAGAGCTGGAGCAAGCAGTGGTTGAGCGGGTGCCCGACGCGGCGCTCGACCTCCCTGCGGATGCGGTCGACGGCGGGGGTGAAGGCGCCGAGCTCCGGTTGCTCGTCGACCGGGTGGCGGTAGAGCGGCACGGCGCCGTCGGGCGCGCGCTCGCCCTGGATCGCGACGAGGCGCGGCACCTCCCCGCCGCGGTGGAGCATCGTGGTCCACGCGACCTCGCGCTCGACGGCCTCGAAGGCGCCCGCGCCGCCATCGAGGCGCTCGTCGAGGGCGCCGCACCACAGCGCCGTCCCGCCCGCGCCGATGCCGGCGACGCACACCGGCCCGGGCCCGTCCGAGAGCACGTCGGCCCAGCGGCGGCGCCGGCCGCCGAGGCCCTCGATCTCGCGCAGCGCCGCGGCGTGCTTGCCCGCGGTGCTCGCCGCGGTCGCGTCCTCGAGGACCTCGACCTCGAAGCCGAGCCGGCGCGCGTCGCGGGCGGCGGCGAGGACGCACACGTTGGTCGCGACGCCGCACAGGATCACCGCGGTCACGCCCGCCTCCTCGAGCCGGGCGCGCAGATCGGTGTCGCGGAAGGCCGAATACCAGCGCTTCTCGACGTGCCAGTCCGCGGCCCCCGCCGGGCGCTCGGCGCGCACCGGGGCGAGCGCCGGGAACAGCTCGGCGCCCCACGTGCCGCGGGCGCAGCACGCGCCGTCGGTGTGCGTCTGCCCGCGGAGCGCGTCCGGGGCCGCGTCGATCTCGCCGTAGGCCGAGGTCACCCACACCACGGCGCGCCCCTGCGCGCGCGCGGCGCGCACCAGCCAGGCCACGCTCTGGGCGAGCTGATGCGGATCGCAGTGCCGCTTCGAGAACGCGCCCCCCTCCGCGAGGAAGTCGTTCTGCATGTCGATGACGAGCAGCGCCGTGCGCGCCGGGTCGTTGGGGTGTGGGCGCTCTCTCACGTCCTTGACCTCCTGGTACCACCTCGTCGGTCGATCGACCAAGCGCCGCGGCGCGCGACGCGCCGCGAGGCGGCCGCGTCGGCGCGCGGAGGCTCGGTGAAGCTACCGGCGCTTTCCTGGAGGGCAGCTCGCGGAGGGCAGCTCGCGGAGGGCAGCTCGCGGAGGGCAGCTCGCGGAGGGCAGCTCGCGTCGGCGCTTGCGGCCTCATCAGGGCGCGATTCGATAAAAAAGCGCCCCCGCCGGACTCCCGGTTCGGCTACACCCACGAGGGATCCCGATCGAACCCCCCGCGCCTGGCCGCACGGCCCCCGCGTGCGGCGCGCCTTTGGCTCACCACCCTGAGGAGGTCTGAACATGGCTCACGTACTGGCAAGGCTCACCGGCGCCACGCTCGAGGACGTCAAGCAGCAGCTGGCGGCCGACGCGGCCAGCCACGCTGAACAGGGGATGCACCTGGAGCACGTCTGGACGAACGACGACGATCCCGGCGACATCCTGTTCCTCCTGCGGGTCGACGACCTGAGCCACTGCAAGCAGCTCATCAGCAGGGTCCACACCGAGATCCACCGGGACGACCCGAGCGCCAAGCTACCTCACATGACGTTCCTGAAGGAGGCGTGAGCGGTCACTCCCCCTCACGACACGCGGGATCGGTTATCGCCGAGTTGCAACGTGCTCGGCGCCCTGGCCACTCCGCCCCACCCTGCTCCTCGTCAACGGTCGTTGACGAGGAGGCCTGACCGGCGCTGGGAGAGGCGACCAATGACGTGGCGCGCCGGGGGCGCGTCAGCCCTCGCCCGAGAGCACCGAGGCGATCGCGGCGCGCTGCCCGCGCGGCCGCCCGGCCGCGTCGGCGTGCGCCATGTCGAGGGCGGCCAGCACCGTCGAGAGCGTCGTCTGGTCCAGCACCGACGACGCCTCGATGGCATCGAGGTCCTCTCCCACGAAGTTCTTCGGGCAGGCGTCGATGACCGGCAGCGCGCGCCCGCCGGACGGCGCGAACCGGATCGGCAGGCCGTGCGTGCGGCAGATGAGCGGCCGGGCCGCGTAGAGCGCGCACCTCCCCTCCCCGTCGAGCGCCGGGCACACGCCGGGATCGCCCGCTCGCGCGCGGCCGGCGAGCGCCGCGCGCTCGGCCTCGGGGAGCGCCGCGAGCGCCTCGCGGAGGGCGTCGGCCTCGATCGACGTCACCGAGAACCGCCGCCGGCAGCAGTCGCTGCACCCCGTCGCGCACGCCATCCGCCCGCCGTGGCGCGCGCTCGCGTTCGCGAAGAACGCGTCGACCTTGGCGAAGAGCTCGCGGAGGCGATCGAGCGGCTGGGGAGTCACGCGCCGGGTTCTAGCACCCGAGCCCCCCGGCGCCCTCGCCAGGGACAGGGAATCGTCCGCCAGGGACAAGGGCCGCGCCGGCTGGGACAAGGGCCGCGCCGGCTGGGACAAGGGCCGCGCCGGCTGGGACAAGGGCCGCGCCGGACACGACCGAGGGAGCTGCCGCCAGGGACAGGGACGCCGGCGCCAGGGACACGAGCGAGCGGGCCAGGGACACCGAGGCCGCTGGCAGGGACGCGGGGGGACGCGCCGGGGACACCCGGGCGGGCGAGCCGCTGTCCCTGGCGCGGCCAGGAGGGCGCACGATCGCCCCGGCGGGACCGAGGCAGCGCGCTCGGGCGACCTCGCCCCTGCTTCAGGGATCGATGCGGAACGGATAGCCGTCCGTGGCCACCACGATCGGCTCGGCGCCCGGCGCGCCGCGCGGGCGGACGGCGAGCACGTGCGCCCCGGCGTCGTCGAGCGCCGGAGGATCGCGGTAACTGAACTCCTCGCGGCGCACCTCCCCCTGCGCGTTCAGGGTTTCGCATTCCCATCCAACGACGACGCCGTTGTGGCGCTTCTCCCGGAGGTCGCGCAACGGGAGCAGCACGACTTCGGGGGAGCTCGCAGCGCGGCGCAGCGCGCGGAGCTTCGACCAGGTTTCGCCCACCAGCTTGACGCCCAGCACCAGCAGGACGGCGGCGAACCCCGCGCTCCCCGCCGCGATCAGCAGCCGCGGTGTCCTCAGGGCGGGCTCCGCGCTCGTCATGAGCTCGCCTCCGCTCCTCCGCACCTCGATGTCCGGCAACACCCCCGGCGCCCAGGCGACCAGGTAGCTCACCTCCTGCTCCTCGCCGTCGGCGCGAAAGCTCACGACCACATCGGTGAGATAGTCGTCGGTCCAGGCGGTGTGGCCGTGAGGCGTCACCGAGACGAGGCCGTCGACGGCGACCGGCTCCGCGGCGGCCCAGCGGCCCGGCTGCGCGAGCACGTCGCGCGCGATCTGGACCGCGCCCACGCCGGCGATCGCCATGAGCGCGCCGTTGAGCGGCGCCAGGAGGACCACGCTCGCGAGGGCGATCAGGAGATAGCGCGGCCGGAGGCGCAGCGCGCCCCGGTCGAGGCGCCGCCAGAGCTCCGCGAGCGGCAGGGCGGCCGCGGCCCGCCGCGCGGCCTGCGCGTCGGCGCGGCGGATGACGAAGCCCACGAACCCGACCGCGAAGCACATCGCGGCGAGGCCGAGCAAGGTCCAGGCATCGACGCGCGCCTTGCGCGGACCGTCGCCGAGCGACAGCACGAGCGCGTCCTCGTCGGCCGCCTCGGGCAGCCCCCGGTCCACCAGCAAGGAGCGCTGTCGGCCCGTCGGCGCGTCGAAGGCGCCCGTGAGCGGCTGGCCGGGCGGCGGACACAGCGGCCCGTCCGCGCTCACCAGGGCCACGACCTCGCCGAGCGAGGGCGCGAGCAGACGGCCGTACCGCGTGCCCGCGAGCTCCACGCTCCCTTCGCACGAGAACTGCGCGTCGGTCAGCTCCACCCACACAGCCTCCGTCCGCGCGCGGCGCAGCGCCTCCGCCGCGCTGAGCCGCACCGGCGCGTCCCCGAACGCCGCCACCCGCTGCCACGCCCGGACCGAGAGCACGCCGAGCGTGACGCCGGCGATCAGCCCGAGCGCGACGCCGATCCAGGGCCGCCGCTTCAAGCCTCCCGCGATGCGGTTGCTGACGTCGCTCACGCCGATGCTCCTCCGAGGGTGGCAGGCGCGCCAGCCAGGCCCGCCGCGCCGTATCGGGACGCAGCGGCCTCGGCTGGGCGGCCGTTTCAGCAGTTGAGCCGGATGCGCTCCCCGAGCAGCTTCACATCGTCACGAGCCGTGATCGCTGCGCTCCACCGTTAGGCGGTAGTCGTCGACCGGGATCACGCGCACCGGCTGGCGCTCGATCAGATCGCTCATGAGAAACCAGGAGGTCGCAACGCGAGCCCGAAGTCAAGCGCTGCATACCGCGCTCGCTGGAGCGCCGCGGGAAAGGTGCGTGTCGCTAGGACGCCTGCGCAGCAAGACGTTCTCTCCCACGGCCCACATCTCGGCTCCGCTCCGTCGTCGCCCCACAGCGCGTGGCGCTGCTGATCGGACCTGAGGGAGGGGCGCGTCCAGGTGCGGCCCTCGTCCTCGCTGACCGCGAGGAAGCCGCCATCGCCGGCCGCGATGGCCTGGCCGGCGGGGCCGAGCCACAGCGCCTGGATGGAGCGCCCGCTCCCGGTGGAGTGCGACTCCCAGGAGGCGCCTGCGTCCGGCTCGTGTGAATACGGCCGTCGCCGTCGCCCACGACCACGATCCCCCCGCGAGCGCAGAGCGCCCGCGGATGCCGGCCAGGGATCTCGTGGCGTACCCACGTCGCTCCTTGCAGGGTGGCGAGCTCTCCTTCGAGCGCCAGCGCGAGGAAGCGGCCCTCGGCGTCGATGGCGGCGGCCTCCAGGCAGAGGTCCTCGAGGCCCGGCCCGGCTTCCCAGGTCTGGCCGCGATCGCGGGAGCAGAGCACCGTCCCGCCGAGCCCCACCGCGATGGCCTCGCCGTCGTCCCGCAGGGCGACGCCGCGCAGGTCCGCCTTCGCGCGGCAGCTCACGTCGATCCAGCGCCGCCCCTCATCGCTCGAGGACAGCAGGGTGCCGCTCTGTCCGGCGGCGATCAGCGCCGGACCGGCGCCTGCGAGCGCGCGCAGATCCTGGCGGACGGGCGTCTGCATCCTTCTCCAGCGCTGGCCTCCATCCTCCGAGCGCAGCACGTGCCCCGCGGAGCCCACGACGATCAGAAGGTGACGTCGCCCCCAGACGGCGCTGTGCCAGATGCTCATGCCGGTCAGGATAACCTGGCCATGTCCATGCATGCTCGCCTGCCACCGCCCCTCCGATGTCCACGCCGCTGGATGAGCCGCGCCGGCGAAGCGAGCAGCGCGCCGGGGGCGACAGCGACCGCGGCCGCCTTGCCCTCCGCATCGATGTCGAGGACAGCCGGCTCGCGCTCAGTCACGACGCGCAAGGTGGGAAATCTCACGCCGAGGGACACGAGAGGGAGCGCTTGACGGAACATCCGATGCTGCCGGGTGCGAGCGTTCCTCGAAACCAGGAAAGCTCGCATGGTGCCGGTGCCGCGACGTGACAAGCTGGAAAGGCGCGGAAGGGCCACATACGATGTTCGACGGAGCAACGCTCAGGACGCCTCCGCGAGAGCTGCATTCTTTCGTCACGGAGGAAGGTCGATGATAAGCATCGTACGAAGCACCATGTCAGCGCTCATCGTGCTGGCTGTCCTCCTCGCGGGGTCGCGCGCCGCGCGCGCACACCGCATCGACGTGCCGGAGGACTATCCGACGATCCAGGCCGCCGTCGACGCGGCCGCGGAGGGCGACAGGATCCGCGTCGCCCCGGGGACATACGCCGAATCCATCGTGTGGACCGGCAAGGCCATCGCGCTGATCGGCGCCGGGCCGGACGCGTCGATCGTGGATCCGAGCCTCGGGCCCGGCGGCCGGTGCCTGACGCTGGTCGACGTCCCCCGCGGCGGCTGGGTAGAGGGGTTCACCTGCCAGAACGGCACGGCGCTCGAGGCCAGCAGCCCGAACGGCGGCGGAATGCTGATCCGGGGGGGCCGTCCGAAGCTGAAGAGGGTCGTGTTCCGCAGCAATATCGCGAGCGAGAATGGAGGTGGCGTGTGGATCGACGGGGGCGACGTGACCGTGCACGACGCCAGCTTCCTCAATAACGAAGCGGCCGTCAGCGGCAGCGGCGGAGAAGGCGGTGGGCTGGGCATCACGCGCGGGAGCCGGCTGAAGATGGTGCGAGCCACCTTCTCCCGCAACTCCACCAACCCGTCCGGGGGCGGGCTTGTCGTCCTCGACGGCAGCAGCGCGACCGTGGTCGCGTCCCGTTTCGAGGAGAACTTCGGCAGGAGCGGCGGCGGGATCTGGTGCGTCGACAGCGTGCTCAGGGTGTCCGACTCGATCTTCTTGAACAATCTCAGCGATTTCGATGGGGCTGCGCTCGGCGCCATCAACAGCAGCGTCAAGGTGGCCGACGCGACGATCGACGGCAACTCTGGGGACACGCGCAATCGCCCCGTGGTCAGCGTCCGCGGCAGGCTGGCGATGTTCCGGTCGAGCGTCACCAACAATACGGGCGGCGGAATCGGCGCCGACGGCGACGTCACCGTGATCGACTGCTCGTTCGAGAACAACACAGCAACGAGGGGTGGCGCGATCATCGCCGCGGGTACCCTGAGCGTGACCAACTCGGTCTTCTTCGCCAACAGGGCGAACGGCTTCGGCGGCTTCAACGAGATCCAGGCGCTAGGCGGCGCGATCCACGCGGACGGCGACGTGAACGTGACGCACTGCACGTTCTATGGCAACACGGCCCAGGGCTTCGATATCCCAGCCGATGGCGGCGGGCTCTACGTTTCCTCCGGGAGCGCGACGGTGCTCAACTCCATCCTCTGGGGAAGCGCGCCCAATGAGATCGCGGGCCCGGGCGCGGCCGAGATCACCTACAGCGACGTGATGGGCGGCTATCCCGGCACGGGCAACATCGACCAGGACCCGCTCTTCGTGGCCCCCGCCGACGGCGACCTGCACCTCCAGGCTTGCTCACCCGCCCGGGACGCCGGGCTATTCACCTGCGGCCTGCCGCCGATGGACCTGGACGGGAATCCGCGCGTCGTGGGCGCCGCTCCCGACATGGGCGCTTACGAGATCGTCAACGGAGAAGAGGGGAAGCATCGTTGACCTCAGGGTTGCCTCATCGTCGGTGCTCTAGCAGTCGAACACCCCGACGCCTCGCTCGATCTCGCCGAACGGATCCACGAGCGCGCGCACGAGCACGCGCGCCGGCGCGCTCTCGATCCCCCCCGCCGCGCGCCACGTGGCGTAGCGGAGCTCGCCCAGGAGCGCCCCGGCGAGCGGCGTGTAGACCAGATCGAGCGCCGACGGGCGGACGCCGTTGGCCTCGTAGCCGTACTCCCAGAGGTGGGTGCCGGCGATGGCGAAGGCGACCGCGGCCGGCACGCCGAACCGGCAGCTCCGCGCCCTGAAGTAGATCTCGCTCCCGAGCAGGCCGTGGCCGATCACGTTGATCGGCCACGGGTCGTGATCCCATCGAAACGCGGGCTGATCGGCGTCGAACAGCGGCGGCTTCGTGAACGCCTCGCCGTAGTGGTACCCCCAGCGCTCCAGGCGGAAGTCGGCGAACGGATCGGGCCACAGCACCGCCTCCACGCTGCGGGTCACCGTGAACACGGCCAGCGTGTGCACGATCGGCGGCGCCCAGGCGGGCTCCGCGCCCGCGGCCGCGACGGCGCCAGGCCGCGCCCCGGGCGCGCCGGCCCGAGGCGCGCGACGCGGAGAGGCAGCCGCGCCGGCCGGCGGAGCGACCGAGGGCGCCTGCGGAGCGGCCGAGTCGACCTGCGGAGCCGTCGCCGGCGGAGCCGTCGTGACCGGGCCGGCGCACGCGGACGAGAGGACGGCGAGGGCAGCGGCGGCGTAAAGGCGGATCGAGGCCATCAAGACAGCGGGCGCGGCGCGCGCGAGGAGCACGGCGGCCGGACGCGAGTCTAGCGCGCCAGCGACCCCGGCGACGCGCCGCTCTCGCCAGCGACCCCGGCGGCGCGCCGTCTTCGCCGCCGGCCCGCGCTAACCTCCCGCCATGGCCGGGATCATGATCGTCACGGGCGGCAGCCGCGGGATCGGCGCCGCCACCGCGCTGCTCGCCGCGCGGCGCGGCTACGCGGTCGCCGTGGGCTACCTGCGCGACGCGGGCGCCGCCGCCAGGGTCGTCGACGAGATCCGCGGCCGCGGCGGCGCCGCCCTCGCGATCGCCGCCGACGTGAGCGCCGAGGACGACGTCGTGCGCCTGTTCCAGACCGTCGACGGCGCCCTCGGCCCGGTCAGCCGCCCCCCTCACCGCCGCCCGCCCGCCCCGATCGCCTCGCCCACCACCGCCGCGAGCGTCCGCGCCGCCTCCGCCAGCGCGGGCTCCGCGTGCGCGCCGAACCCCAGGATCAGCCCCGGCGCGCGCGACGCCCTGGCGCGCCCCGCCGCGCCGCGCGAGAGCGGCATCGCGTCCACGCCCCGCGCCGCGAGCGCCTTCACGATCGCCACGTCGTCCGAGCCCTCGGGCAGGTCCAGCGTCAGCACCGAGCCGCCCGCGGGCGCGCGCACCCGCACCGCGGCCGGCAGCGCGCGCCCGAGCTCCGCGAGCAAGAAGTCGCGGCGGCGCCGCGTCGCCTGCTTCAGCTTCCGCAGGTGGCGCGCGAAATGCCCCTCGTCGATGAAGTCGGCGAGCGCGGCCTGCAGCAGGTACGGCGGCGACCGCGTCGACGCCGCGCGCACCTGGGCCACCGCGCGCACCAGCGCCGGCGGCACGATCATGAAGCCGAGCCGCAGGCCAGGGAACAGCGAGCGGCTGAACGATCCCACGTGGATCACGCGGTCGTTCACGCCCTCGACGTCGAGGCCGAGCAGCGACGGCAGCGGGGAGCCGTCGAACCGCAGCTCGCCCTCGTAGTCGATCTCGACGACCACCGCCCCCGCCCCGCCGGCCCACGACAGGAGCTCGATGCGCCGCGGCAGCGTGAGCCGCGCGCCGGAGGGGAACGCGGAGGCCGGCGACACGAACGCGACCCGCGCGCGCGGCGCCCGGCGCGCCCCGACGTGCACGCGCAGCCCCTCGTCGTCGACCGGGATCGCGATCGGCCGGGCGCCCGCCATGCGCACCGCCGCGCGCAGGGCGAGCGGCCCCGACGCCTCCACCCACGCGGCGTCGCCCGGGTCGAGCAGCGCGCGGCAGCAGAGGTCCAGCGCGCCCTGGGAGCCCTCCGTGATGAAGACCTGGTCGACCGTCGCGCGCACGCCGCGGGCCACCGCGACATGATGGAGCACCGCGCGCCGGAGCAGCAGCGCGCCCCGCGGATCGTGGTGGAGCGCGCCCTCGGCCGACATCGCGCGGAGGCGGCGCGCGAGGCACCGCTCGAAGATGCGCCACGGGAGCAGATCGAGGTCCGGCAGACCGACGCCGAACGGGCGCGAGCGCGGCCGGCCGCCGAGGAGCGCGTCGAGCCGGTCGGGAGGCACCACCGCCGCGAGGCGCCGCGCGCTGCGGGACAGCCGCGGCAGGGCCGCCGCGGGCTGGGCGCGGGCGGCGCTCTGCCCCCCCGCGCGCACCGGCACGTGCGCCACGACCGGCGCCCGGCGCGCGCGGACCAGGACCGTGCCGTCCGCGGCCAGCGCCTCGTACGCCGCGGCGACGGTGTTGCGCGACACGCCGAGCTCCCGCGCGAGCTCGCGCGACGACGGGAGCAGGTGGTCGGGCTGCAGGACGCCCTCGAGCACGGCGCGGCGCAGCTGCTCGACCAGCTGCGCGGCCAGCGTCGCCGGCGCGCCGCGCTCCAGGCGGAGGAAGGCGTGGGGGGCGTGGGAGCTGTGGGGCGCTGGCACCATCGAAACCGGCCGCCGTGGCACTTTCCAGGGTGCCAGATCCGGGTCACGGTGTCGACGAGGAGCCCGCCATGGCGACCACCGACGACCTCACGACACCGGACACCGCGCGAGAGGAGCAGGCCACCGCTCGTCCGCCGCGGGCGCCGGAAGGCGGCAAGACGAGCGAGCTGTCGTCGCGCATCGCGCGCCGCGCGGCCGAGGCGCACGCCGGCCAGCCGCTCGATCGGCTGCTCGCGGAGGGCCTGCCGGGCAACGAGCTGACCACGCTGCTGCTCCATTGCCTGCGCCAGCGCGCGCTGCGGCGGAGCTTCGCCGAGGTCCTGGACCACGCGGAGCGGGCGCCCATGACCCACGCGTCGGCCGCGGACGCCCGGCGCATCCACGCCTTCGACGCGGCGGCGTACGCGGCGGCGGCGGGCTTCGAGGCGGTGGATCTCGCGCCGGTCGGCCCGCTCGGCGCCACCGCGTGCGCTGGCGTCGAGCCGAACAACGTGCTCGCGACGGTGCGCTTCGCCGAGGTCGCCGCCGACCCGACCACCGGGCTCGCGCTGCACGCGGCGCGGCGCCGGCGCGAGACCCGGGGCGGCGAGCCGCTGCGCTTCTGCGCGAGCCAGCGCGTGCTGCGCATGCAGCCGACGAAGCACCCCGGCTTCTCGCCGCACTTCCGCCTGTTCGCCCTCGTGACCGCGGCCCGCTCGCCGGGCCGGAGCGAGGACGACGCGTGCGAGCGGCGCGCCCTGCTCGAGCACCTGCTCGTCTGGGCCGACCTCATCCGCGCGCTGCCCGCGGCCGGCTTCCGCGCGGCGGGCCTGCGCGTGGTCCTCTCCGACACGGCCGTGGTCCGGGCGTGCCTCGGCGCGCGCGGCCTCGACGCGGACGCGCTGGCGCAGCGGGCGAAGGCGCACGAGCCGGGGTCGTCGGAGGCGGCCCTGCGCGAGGCATCCGTGGATCTGCCGCGCGCGGCGGCGGACTACGTGGGGGCGGCGCGGTCGCTCGGCCTCGGTCCGGAGCCCGTCGCGCGCGCCGAGCGCTGGGTCGCCGAGGTGGGCGAGCCGCTCGCGCGCGCGCGGCCGGAGGTCGAGATCGTCTACGATCTCGCGCGGTTGCAGGGGCTCGGCTACTACGCCGGGCCGTTCGTCCAGCTCGTCGTCCGTCGGGACGACGGGCTCGAGCTCCCGGTCGGGGACGGGGGCGCGGTGCCGTGGCTCGGCGCGCTGCTCTCGAACCGCCGCGAGCGGATGGTCGCGACCGGCATCGGGACCGAGATGGTCGTGAAGCTGTTCGATCGCGCAACCGCCCGAGCCGGCGAGGCTCGATCCACCCCCCGAGCCGGCGAGGCTCGACCGGAGGAACCGACTCCATGATCATCGAGACCCCCTCCCTCACGCTCCGTCCCTGGACCGCGGCCGACGTGGACGCGCTCGTGAAGAACGCGAACGACCGCCGCGTCTGGGCGAACCTCCGGGATCGCTTTCCGCACCCGTACACGCGCGCCGACGCCGAGCGTTGGGTCGCGCTGTGCGCCTCGCGCGCGCAGCCCGCCGAGGCCCTGGCGATCGTGGTGGACGGGGAGGCGGCCGGCGCGATCGGGCTCGAGCGCTTCGACGACGTGCACCGCTGCACCGCCGAGATCGGCTACTGGCTCGGCGCGGCCTACTGGGGCCGCGGGCTGGCCACCGAGGCGGTGATCGCGCTGACGCGGGCCGGCCTCGAGCAGCTCGGCCTCGAGCGCATCCAGGCGGGGATCTTCGACTGGAACCGCGCGTCGGCCCGCGTGCTCGAGAAGGCGGGTTACGCGTTCGAGGCGCGGATGCGCCGGCACGTGGTGAAGGACGGGCGGGTGGGCGACGTCCTGCTCTACGCGCGGGTCCGGGAGGAGGCGCCGGCCGGCGAGCGGCGGTGACGCGCAGGGCGCCCCGAGCGGGGCTCGCGTCCCGGCGGGCGCCTCACCCGCCGGCGCGAGGGTCGCCCTCCGCGGACAGCGCGGGCGCCTCCTCCGCGGCGGACGCCCGCTGCGCGGCGGGCTCGACGAGCGGGAGCGTCACGTAGAACCGGGCGCCGCGCCCGACCTCGCTCTCCGCCCAGATGCGGCCTCCGTGCGCGTCGACGATCCCCTTGGCGATGTAGAGCCCGAGCCCGGTGCCCCTCTCCCCGGGCGCCTCGACCTTCCAGAACCGCTCGAAGATGCTCTGGAGGTCCTCGCGGGGGATCCCGGGCCCCGTGTCGATGACGCCGAAGCGGGCCATCTCGCTCTCCCGGTCGACCGAGAGGGTCACCCGGCCGCCCTGAGGCGTGAACTTCAGCGCGTTGCCGACGAGGTTCGACAGCACCTGGAGCACGCGCCCCCGCTCGGCGGAGATCACGAGCCCGGGCGCGCTCACGCTCTGCTCGAGCCGAACCTGCTTGGATTCGGCGAGCGGCCCGAACAGCTCCAGGGTCTCGCGCAGGAGATCGTCGACGGCGCACGGCGCGGGCGTCACCGAGAACTTGCTGGTTTCCAGGGTCGCCGCGTCGAGCATGGTCCGGATGAGCTGCTCCATCCGCTTGGCGACGTTCTCGATCGACTCCGCCTGCTGCCGTACCTGCTCGGAGTCGGCCGCCCTCCGCAGCCGGGCGGCCTTCAACGTGATCGCGCTGAGCGGGTTGCGCAGGTCGTGGGCCACGATGCCCATGAGCTCGTCGCGGGCCGTCACCGCCCTGCGCGCGGCCTCGCGCGCCTCCCGCACCTGCTGGTACAGGCCGCCGAGGCGCCTCGTGAAGTACCATGCGACGCCGAGGCCGGTCGACGCCAGGAGGCCCAGCAGGCTGTACAGCCGCAGCGCGAGCTCGGCTCGCTCCGCCCGCGCGCCGGCATAGGCGGCCTCGATGGCAAACTCCTTGTGGTCGACGAGGCGCTCGAGGGAGCGATAGAGATCGCGGCGACGCGGCCGCAGCTCCTCGTCGAAGCGGCGCGCGATGAGGCCCGCGTCCTCGGTCCGCTCCCGGGCCGCGAGCAGCTCCCTCTGGATCAGGATGAAGCGCCCGGCCGCCTCCTCGACGTCCGCGACCAGCTGGAGAGCCGTCGGGCTGAGCGACTCGGCGCGGAGCGCGCGGATGTTCTCGCGGAAGCGCGCCTTGGCGTCCTCGGCCTCGTCGAGGAGCTCTCGATTTCCGGAAACGAGGTAGCCCCTGCCGTGAGACACGACGAGCTCGGCGGTCCACCGGAGCCGCTCCACGAGCGTGATGTTGCGCTCTTTCTCGCTCAGCCACTCGATCTGAGCGTCCGCCACGGACGAGAACCGGCGAAGGGAGAACGCCATGCCGACCGCCAGGAGCAGGATCAGGATGGCATAGCCCCTCCTCGCCGTGGCCTCGAAGCGCGTCCGCGTCGGCATAACCAAGGTTTCCTCCCTGCTCTCGACGGGGCTAGCGGGCCAGCGGATGGAGAGGGCCCTCGCTCCTTCGTGGCTGATCCCCGCTCAAAAGCTAGGCCGGGCAGCGCGGGGAGCAAGCTGCCCCCGGAGCCGCGCCGGGGGCGGCCCCGGCGCGCCGGCGTCGCGCCGGAGCACGGCAGTCCGCCGTTGCTCCCACGCGCTCCACGTGCGCCACTCGGCCTTCTTCAGCGTCCTAGAGAAGACCGCCGACCGGCGCTGGGGCGCTGGCGCTCGACCGACGCGCTACCGCGCTCGTGCGCGGGCGGCCGAGCGGGATGGCCCGGCCGCCGGGGCGTTCGCGCGCGAATGCGGTGACAAGCATGCGTTCCTCGATGTAAAGATCACGCGCCATGGCCGGCCGAGCCGCCAACCGGGTCCGCGAGCGGCGCGAGGCGCGCGGGCTGTCGCAGATCGCGCTCGCGGAGCGCGCCGGGCTCACGCGGCAGAGCGTGGGCGCCATCGAGGCGGGCCGCGCGACGCCGGCGGTCGACGTCGCGCTGCGCGTCGCGCGCGCCCTCGACTGCCAGGTCGAGGACCTCTTCGGCGCGCCGGGCGCGGCGGCCGCCATCGCCGCCGAGCTCGACGCCCCGGCGGCGTCGGGCCGCGCCGCGGTGGCGCGCATCGCGGGCCGCTGGGTCGCCTACCCGCTCGACCACGACGCGGCGCGGACGGCGGCGGACGGCATCGTGACCGGCGAGCGGCGCGGGAAGGCGGACGTCGAGCCCCTCCGGGCGCTGGCCGAGGTCGAGGACAACGTCGTCGTGATGGGCTGCGCGGCGGGGCTCGGGCTGCTCGCCGACCGGCTCAACACGCGGCCGGGGCCGGGGCGGTTCCTCTGGTTCCCCCGGTCGAGCACCGCGGCCCTCCAGGCGCTCGGCGGGCAGCGCGCCCACGTCGCGGGCGTCCACCTCGTCGACGCGCGCACCGGCGAGGCGAACGTCGCCGACGTCCGGAAGCTCGGGCACGCCGAGCCGATCGCCCTCATCACGCTCGCGCGCTGGGAGGCGGGCCTCGTGGTCCGCCTCGAGGACGCGGCCCGGATCCGCGGCGCGGCCGATCTCGGCCGCCCCGGCCTGCGCCTCGTCGGGCGCGAGGCGGGCGCGGGCGCCCAGCGGCTCCTCGAGCGCGAGGTGCGCGGTCACGGGCTGCCGATCGAGCTCGCGCGCAGGCCGCCGCTCCGCGCCGCCGGCCACCTCGACGTCGCGCGCGCCGTGGCCATGGGCGCGGCGGACACCGGCGTCGCCACGCGCGACGCGGCGATGGCGTTCGGGCTCGGCTTCGTCGCCCTGGCCGAGGAGCGCTACGACCTCGCGATCCCGCGCGCGTCGCTCGCCGACGCGCGGGTCCAGCGCCTGCTCGACGTGCTCGTCTCGGGGGCGTTCCGCCGCGAGCTGTCGGTCCTCGGCTACGACGTCCGCCCGGCGGGCGAGCGGGTCGCGGAGGTGCGGGCGGCATGACGGCGCGCGCGGGGAGACGGCCCCCAGGGGCCTTGCGGACGCGCCTCGCCCGACGACCGCTGGTGCGCGCCTTCCCGCGCCTGGTCCTCGCGGCGTGCCTCGTCGCCATGTTCGGCTGCGGGCGCTCGGGGCCTCCGTCTGCCCCGCGCGAGGACAGGCTCGCCGTCTTCGCCGCCGCCTCCCTCCGGGAGGTGTTCACCGCGATGGGCGAGGACTTCGAGCGCGCTCACCCCGGCGTCGAGGTCACGTTCAACTTCGCCGGCACGCAGGAGCTCCGCACGCAGCTCGAGCACGGCGCCGCGGCCGACGTGCTCGCCTCGGCCGATCAGCGCCACATGGACGAGCTCGTGAAGTCCGGGCGCGCCGTGGGCCCGGTCGTCTTCGCGCGCAACGAGCCGGTCCTCGTCGTCGCGCGCGAGAGCGCCGGCGCGATCCGGGGGCTCGCCGACCTCCCCGGCGCGGACCGGATCGTCCTCGGCGCCCCGGAGGTCCCGATCGGCCGCTACACCCTGCAGATCCTCGATCGCGCGTCCGCGTCCCTGGGCGCGGGCTTCCGCGCGCGCGTCGAGGCCAAGGTCGCCTCGCGCGAGCTCAACGTGCGCCAGGTGCTCACCAAGGTGCGCCTCGGGGAGGCGCAGGTCGGCGTCGTCTACCGGACCGACGCGCAGGCGGCGCAGGACGGCGTGACCGTCGTGGCGATCCCGCCCGAGGTCAACGTCGTCGCCGAGTACCCGATCGCGGTCGTGGCCGGCGCCGCGCACCCGGGGCTCGCGCGCGCCTGGGTCGACCTCGCGCGCTCGGAGGCCGGGCAGAGCGCGCTGCGGCGCGCCGGGTTCCTCGCGCCGTCCGGGGGCGGATCGGGCCCGTGAGCGCGCGCCTCCGCGCGGAGCAGGGCGCCCTGGCCGCGATCGGCGCGGTCCTCGTGGCGTTCCTGGCCGTCCCGATCCTGGCGCTGTTCGTGACGGCCACGGCGGCGGACGTCGAGCAGGGGCTCAGCCACCCCCTCGTGTGGCCCGCGCTGCGGCTGAGCCTCGTCACCACCGCGGCCAGCCTCGCCCTCGTGGTGGTCCTCGGGACGCCGCTCGCCTGGACGCTCGCGCGCGCGCGCGGGCGCCTCGCGCGCGCGGTCGAGACGGCGGTGCAGCTGCCCATCGTGATCCCGCCGGCGGTCGCCGGGGTCGCGATGCTGCTCGCCTTCGGGCGGCGCGGGCTCCTCGCCGGCTGGCTGTACCCGGAGGGGTGGTCGGTGACGTTCACGACCGCGGCGGTCGTCATGGCCGAGGTGTTCGTCTCGGCGCCGTTCTTCGTGCAGGCGGCGACGAGCGCGTTCCGGCGGGTCGACCCGAAGCTCGTGGTGGTGGCGCGGACGTTCGGCGCGTCGCCGCTCCGGGTGTTCTTTCGCGTGGCGCTGCCGCTCTCGGCCCCGGGGCTCGTCGCGGGGGCGGCCATGAGCTGGGCGCGCTCCCTCGGCGAGTTCGGCGCGACGCTCATGTTCGCCGGGAACCTGCAAGGCCGGACGCAGACGCTGCCGCTCGCCATCTACACGGCGCTCGAGTCGGACATGCGCGCGGCGCAGGCGCTGTCGATGGTCCTCGTCGCCGTGGCGTTCGCGCTGCTCCTGTTCGTGCGGGCCGCGGCGCGGCGCTCCGCCGGGCGCGGCGAGGCGGCGCCGTGACCGGCGCGGAGGGGCTTCGCGCCCGCGTGGCCGCGCGGGTCGGGCGGCTGCGCATCGACGCGGAGCTCGAGACCGGAGCGGGGACGCTGGCCCTCGTGGGGCCCAACGGCGCGGGGAAGACGAGCCTGCTCTCGCTCCTGCTCGGCGTGCTCCCCGTGGACCGGGGGCGGGTCGAGATCGGGGGCGCGGCGCTCCTCGACACGGCCGCCGGCATCGACGTGCCGGTCGAGCGGCGCGGGATCGGCTACGTGCCGCAGGACTACGCGCTGTTTCCGCACCTCACCGTCCGGGAGAACGTCGCGTTCGCGGTGAGGAGCGATCCATCGCGCCGGAGGGGCGCGGCCGTGGGCGCGCGCGTGGACGCGGTGCTGCACGACCTCGGCATCGCCGAGCACGCGGACCGCCGGACCGAGGCGCTCTCCGGGGGCGAGAGGCAGCGCGTGGCGCTCGCGCGCGCGCTCTCCGTGAGCCCGCGGGCGCTGCTGCTCGACGAGCCGCTGGCCGCGCTCGACGTCCATTCCCGCCGCGAGGTGCGGGCGTTCCTCGCGGGGTACCTGGAGGCGCTCGCCCTCCCGACGATCGTCGTCACGCACGACGCGGCCGACGCGCGGCTCCTCGGGAGGCGCATCGCCGTGCTCGAGGCGGGGCGCGTGACGCAGGCCGGGACGTGGGAGGAGCTGGAGGCCCGGCCGGCGTCGCGCTTCGTGGAGGAGCTCGTCGCGTCGGTGCGCGGCGGGGGCGAGTGACGCAGTCGACGCCCTGAGCCACGGCCGACCTCGGAAAACGAGCTGCCGCCCGCGCGCCGCGCCGTCAAAACGCGACGCCCAGGCTGAGCGCGCCCAGGGATTGCGCGATGAGGGGAGCGGAGCGCGCCTCGTCGACGGCGATGACGGGGCGCGGCAGGAGCGTGAGGCAGGTGAGCTCGAAGCCGAGGCTCACGCTCGGAAGAAAGAAGAACTGGGCGCTCAGCCCCACGTCGGCGGCAAAGAAGAAAAACCCCTCGCTGCGCCCCACGAGCGGCAACGTGACGTCGCCGGTGGCCTGGAGATGATAGGCGCCGATGCCGAGGAGCGGCCCCCATTCCCAGTGAGGACCGGCAGCTGCTGGCGCGAGGTTCCAGCTGGCCCGGAGGAGCGCGAGCTCCTGGCGCACCTGGGCAGCGCCGCCTCCACCACGGAACTCGGCGCCGAAGAGGGGGCCGCCCAGGAGCAGGCCGAGACGGAGGCTCTCGTCGACGCGATAGTGCGCCCCGATCTGCGCCCCCGCGCCGCCGCCGATCGGAGGCGTGAAGAGGACGAGCCCTCCGGTGCGCAGGTGGAAGCGGGGAGGCTTCTGGGAGAAGCGGAGCACCTCGGGGGCGGGCGGCTGCGCCTCGACGCCGAGCACGTCCCGCGCGGGGGCTTCGCCCGAGCCGAGCTCGAGGAGGCTTGCGCGCAGCAGATCGACGGCGCGCACGGCGAGGAGCATCGGGCCATCGCTCGAAGGGTCGATGAGGAGCCTGCGCGTGGTCGTCTTGCCGGTCACGCGATCCACGATGCACACCTCGGCGGCCGTGCCGCTGCCGTCGCGGCTCAGCGCGACAGCCGCGAAGGCCTCGCTCTCCTGCGCCTTTCGCTCGAGCTCCTCGGCCCCGGGAGGGCGCGCGGCGCTCCCGAGCGCGATCACCTCGAAGGACTGCAGCTCGAGCTCGGCGCTGAGCCGTCCGAAGGCCTCGAAGAGCGTGGCGTCGCGCGGGGGCGGCCGCACGACGAGCACCCGCTGCGCCCAGGCCAGTCGAGGGCAGGCGAGCAGCAGCAGCAGGACGAGGAGCGTTCGCGCCCGCTGACCCATGGATCAGGGCTGCGCGGCGAGCTGTCGGGCCGTCTTGGCGTGGACCCCGCTCGGAAAGAGGCGCAGGTACTCCTGCGCCACCGCGCGCGCCGCGGCGGGCCCCTCGAGGATCTGGACGGTGCGCATCTTTCCCGCGAGCGATTCGGCGGCGAAGGGGCCGCTCGGCGCCTCGCGGAGCGCCGTCTCGTACCAGGTCCTGGCGCGCGCGGCGGCGCCGCGGCCCTCGTGCAGGCGCCCGAGCAAGAAGGCGGCCCGGCTCCCTGCGGCCTTCGCGTAGCGCGAGCGCAGGGCCAGCAGGGCCTGCTCGGCGAGCTCGCCCTGCCCCACATAGCGGGCGGCGTCGGCCAGGGCGTTCAGATCGGCGGCGTCGCAGGAGGCGAGACAAGCCTGCTCGCCCCGCGCCGCGGCCTCCTGGACGACGCGCCGGAACTCGCCCTGAGAAACGAGCTTGGTCCAGGACGGTTTGCCGCTCGGCGGGGCGGCCAGGGGCGCCGGATCTTCGGAGGAGCTCGGCTCCGGAGAGCCCGCGGGCTCCGGCGGCGCCGGCGCGACCTCGGCGCCCTCTCCCTGCGCGGCGGGAGGCGCGGGCTCGGGGCCGTGCGCCGCGGTGTCGCTGACGAGGAGCGTCCTCGCCGACGCGTCCCCCACGAAGCGCTGCCCCGCGCGCACGCTCACGGCGCCGAAACCGGCGTAGCCCTCCACCTCGACCGAGCCCTCGTGCAGGATCACCTCGATCCGCTCGCGGTCGGCGTCCCAGTGGAGCTCGAAGCGCGTGCCCGTGACGCGGACCACGAAGGGACCCGCCACGAAGCGCCAATCGCTGTGCCCGGTGTGCGTGATCTCGGCGTCGACGCGGCCGCGCTCGACCGAGACGCGGGCGCCGCTCTCGTTCTTGATCTCGTCGATGCGAAGCCGCGCCCCTGCCGCCGCCCGGATCTGCGTCCGATCGGAGAAGGTGATGGCGGCCGGGTGATCGAGGGGCACGCGCACATAGCCGCTCTCCTCCTCCGCCCCTTCAACGACATAGTCGAGGCCTCGCTCCGGCAGCCAGAGGAAGAGAGCGAGCAACACGCTCCCGGCGAGGGCGAGCGGCGCTGCCCAGCGCACGACCGCCCGCGGCTTGCTCGCGCGAGCCTGCTCCTCGTCGACGCGGCGCAGGAAGGCGGCGCGCGCCTCGATGCGCTCTGTCTCGCTCAGCCGAGCGGCGCGCTGCAGGAGCTCCGCAACGGGATCGAGCTGTCGTCCGGGGTCGCTCATGGCCAGAGTCCTTCACGCTGAGACAAAAACTCCTGGAGGGCTGGCTCACGCGCCTTTCGCAGGAGCTCGCGTGCGCTCTCGAGCTCCCGGCGCAACGTCGATTCGGACACGCCGAGGGCCGCGGCCGTCTCGAGCATGTCGAGGCCTTGGACGTGGCGCAGCACGAAGGCCATGCGCCGGCGCGTGCTCAGCCTGTCGAGCACGCGGTGGAGAGCGCGGAGCACCTCGCGATGCTCGAAGTCGACGCGCTCGAGGGCGCGCTCGGGGAGCTCCCCGCTCGGGGAGAGGCCCACCCAGCGGCGTATCTTGCGCTTCCGGATCTCGAGCGCCGCGTGCCGCGCCGCGATGGTCGCGAGATAGCCACGGAGGGCCTGCCCGTCCTGGATGCGCGCGGCGCCCTGGATCAGGGACAGGAACACCTCCTGCACCAGATCTTCGAGGCTCGTATCGGGGCCGAGGGCGCCATAGAGCACACCGCGCACGAGGCCGGAGTACCTATCCCAGATGACGGCCATGGCCTCGCGCTCTCCTGCGGCCGCGCCGGCGACCAGGCTCGCGTCCGACCGCTTTTCAGCGGGAAAGCGGGCCAAGGTGGGCACCGGCGGCGGTGATACGGAGCGCGTGGGGTGAGCCACTCCCCCCTAGTTACTTGGGGGCGTCTCGACCCGCCAGAAAAATTCGGCAGCTGCCGGCCCGCGGGGTCGAGGCAGGAAACTCGGAGCATTTTGCTTGCGCTCCACGGCATGGCCTCCCAGCTTTGCCTCGTTCCTTATGCGTCTCTCCCGCAGCACCTGGGTCCTCGGAGCCGCCGCGCTCTCGGCCGCGGCCTGGGGGTTTTCCTGTGAGGACCAGCTCATCCAGACGGCCACGCGGCTCCCCGGAGACGCGGGCCTCGGCGGCAGCTCTCCTTCCCTCGCGGACCTCGCTTGCGAGGGAGATTCGCCCGACGACGAGCTCCCTCCGGGCGCCGCCTTCGGGGAAGGAGAGGAGCTCGCGCGGTCGCCGCTCGTCAGCGAGAGCTATGGTGCGCTCGAGGGCCCCGGTCTCTCCATCACGGCGCGCGATACCTTCCGCGTCTATTGGAACGGCGCCCTCATCGCCGTGAGCGAATCGGCGCGCGCTCCGCGCTTCGTGCCCCTCTCCTTGCTCCCGGGCGACAACGTGATCGCCGTGAGCGTCCATGCCGCAGCGGGGACCCCCGCGGCGCTCGTCCAGCTCGACGAGCTCGAGCGCAGCTACGGGAGCGGCAGCGACTGGAAGCTGAGCACGGCGCCGGAAGGAGACTGGACGGCGCCTGGCTACGACGACAGCGGCTGGATGGCGGCGCGCGAGCTGGGGAGCGCGGGAGATCTGCCGGGCTGCGATCCCGGGGGTTCCTTTCCATCGAACACGACGGCTCGCTGGATCGGGCCGGCGCCCGGGACGAGGGGGCCCATCGCCCTCCGGAAGGTGATACGGGTCGAGCCGGTCGGCTTCGGCGAGGGCACCACCGGCGGCGCAGGCGCGACGCCCGTGCTCGTCTCGAGCTGGGCCGATCTCGAGAGGCTCGCCGGCTCCGCCGAGCCGGCGGTGCTCTTGCTCGCCGAAGGCATCCACGATTTCCGCCGCAGGGGAGCGGACGTCGCGGACATCGAGGTCTGCCCGAGCGCCTGCTCGGAGGATGCCGAGAAGACGTTCTATCAGGTCCTCACCGGAGATGCGACCTGCGCTAGCCAGCTCGTCGGCGCGACGCGGGACGATCGCATCCTCCGCTTCGGCTCGAACAAGACGTTGGTCGGGCTCGGACGCGGCGCGGCGCTGCCGGGCGTGACCATGGCCCTCGACGAGAGCCAGAACGTCATCATCCGCAACCTCGCCCTCTACGATCTGAACGCCGGCCTGCTCGAAGCGGGCGATGCGTTCACGCTGACACACCCCTCCAGGGTCTGGATCGATCACACGACCGTCAAGTGGATCAGCGACGCCTTTACCGACATCCTCGCGGGCACGAGCGCGGTCACCGTCTCCTATGTCCACTTCGACGGGAGCAACGAGGCCGAGTGCGGCGGCCGCGAGCGCTGGGCCTCCACGATCACCGACTCCGAGGTGACGATGCACCACTGTCGCTTCGATGAAGCGAGCACGCGCGCCCCCATCGCGGTCGGATCCCGGGCGCGCGTCCACCTGTTCAACAACGTGTTCTCGAACATCTCGGAGTGGGCGGTAGGCGCTTCGTGCGAGGGGCAGCTGCTGCTCGAGGCGAGCGTGTTCGAGAACGTCGAGGCAGCGACGCGGCGCACGACCTGCAGCGATGAGACGGGCATCGGGCTCCTCCTGGCCGTCCCTGGCTCGAACCTCTACCGCGACGGGAGCGGCGTTCACCTGGGCGGCGGGGGCGAGGAGCCAGCCGATGACGTCTTCACGCCTCCTTACGACTACACGCCCGAGCGGGCGAGCGACGCCTTTCCCCAGGTGATCTCTCGCGCCGGCGCGGGAGGGCCCTGGGCGCTGCCGCTCGCGCGCGAGTAACGCCCGCCTTTTTTTTTGACGGGTCCGACCTCCCTCGAACAACCACCCGTCGTGTTGCCCTTCAGCGCGCTCTTCCGCCATTCCGACGGCAGTCGAAACTTCCATCATCGTTCGCTCGGAGCGGTCGCGTGGATCTGCGCGGGCCCTCTCGCTCTCGTTGGCTCGTTCGCCTGTTCGAGCGAGCAGGACGCCGACCCGCTGACCTCCGCGGCCGGAGGCGGCTCATCCGCCGCATCCGGCGGGCCCTCGAGCGGCACGACCGCGTCCGGCGGGCCATCGAGCGGCACGACGGGGAGCGGAGGCGCGGTGTCGCCCGGCGGCTCGGGAGGCGCTGGCACCGGCGCGAGCGGCGGCGTGCCCGTCGATTGTTCCCCGATCGAAGAGGCCGGCTTCGAGCTTTGCACCTCGGGCGAGGATTTCTGCGGCGCCGTCTTCCAGAACGGGAGCGGCTGCACGGCGGCGTGCGGAGCCGCAGGCCTCGCCTGCGAGGCCGCCTACGAGAACCTCGAGGGAAGCTGCGGCGCCAACGAGGCGCTCCCGGCCGTGCCGTGCGACTCGGGGCACCAGTCCGACTACTGTCTGTGCCGCGGCCCTGCGAGCGGCGCGGGCGGCAGCTCGGGGACCGGCGGCGAGGGCGGCGGCGGCTCAGGCGCAGGTGGCTCGGGCGGCGGCAGCGGCGCGTCCGACTGCAACAGCGTGACAGGTGGGCCGCTCGTCGAGGTGAACCGGGATGGCTCGGGGGATTTCACCTCGGTTCAAGCCGCGATCAACAGCGTCGCCAGGTCGAACACGACGCCCACCGTGATTCGCATCGCCCCTGGGACCTACGCCGAGAAGCTCGTCGTCGACCGCCCCCACCTGACGCTCTGCGGCCAGGCAGGTCAGGCGGAGACGACCGTGCTCACCTACGGCGACAGCGCCAACACCTCGAACGGCGCAGGGGGCACGCTGGGCACCTCGGGGAGCTTCAGCGTCAACATCTCCGCGAGCGACGTCTCGGTCGAGAACATCACCTTCGCCAACAGCACGGGCCCAGGCATCCAGGCCGTCGCTCTCCTCGTCTCCGGGAGCCGCGTGCAGTTCCGTCGCTGCCGGGCCCTCGGTTACCAGGACACGCTCTACGTGAAGAACGGCACGCAGTACTTCAGGGACTGTTACATCGAGGGCAGCGTCGACTTCATCTTCGGGGGCGCCACGGCCGTCTTCGAGAACTGCACGATGCACAACGCCGCGGGCGGGACGGCGATCACGGCGCCGAGCACGGACGAATCGATCCCTTTCGGGATCGTGTTCCTCGGAGGACGGGCCACGGCGGCCGGCTCGGTCAGGTCCGGCTCGGTCGCCCTCGGTCGCAACTGGAGGCCCTACGGAGCGACCGCCTACCTCGGGACCGAGCTCGGCGGGCACATCGCGCCCCAGGGCTGGGTCCGCATGGGCGACAACACGCTCGCGACCGCGCGCTTCGCCGAGCACATGACCACGGGACCTGGCGCGAAGCCGCGCGAGCGAGCCCCGGAATCCAGGCAGCTCAGCGCGGCCGAGGCTGCGAGCTACACGGTCGAGAGCATGCTCGCGCCCTGGAGGCCCACGTTCGCGGACTGAGAGCGCCTCTCATCGACCCTTGTGCCTCGAGACCAAAGAAAGATCAAAGCGCGATGAAGCAGAACCTCGTCGCCTCCTTCGTCCTCGCGCTCTCCCCGCTCGGCCTCGCCCTCGCCTGCGGGACTTCAGCGCCCGACGGCCCGGGAGGCACGGACTCGCTGGCAGGGGGAAGCGGGAGCACGGGCGCGACGATGGGAGGCGCGGCGAGCGGAGAGAGCTCGGCCGCCGGAAGCTCGGTCACGGGTGGAGATCCGAGCCCGGGAGGCACGGGGGGCGGCGGCTCGGCGAGCGCGTCGGGGGGAGCGGGCGGCGGCGAGCCGGGCGCGGGTTCGGGGGGTGCGGGCGGCGACGGAGGCGGAGGCGCGGGCGGCGCGGTCGACAGCGAGGGGTGTCCCCTGACCCTGGAGGGCTTTGCCAGTGTGAGCGGCGAGGGCCAAGACGGGACCTATGGCGGACGAGACGGAGAGACGGTCACGGTGACGACGCAGGCCGATCTCGAGAAGTACGCCGGCGCGGCCGAGCCCTATGTGATCCGGGTCCAGGGAAAGATCACGATGTCCCCCAAGGGCAAGGAGATCTCGGTCGCGTCGGACAAGACCATCGTGGGCGTGGGCGCGACGGCCGAGATCTCCCAGGGGGGGTTCTTCCTGGGGAGCGGGGTGCACAACGTCATCCTGCGGAACCTGACCATCGGGGACACCTTCGTCGAAGGAGACTGGGAAGGGAAGACGCAGGACTTCGACGGCGTCCAGATGGACACGGCCCACCACGTCTGGATCGATCACTGCCATTTGCACCACATCGGCGACGGCATGATCGACAGCCGCAAGGACACCTCGTACTTGACGGTGTCCTGGAGCATCTTGAGCGATCACAACAAGGCGTTCGGGATCGGCTGGACGGAGAACCTCACCGCGCAGATGACCATCCACCACAACTGGTTCCGCGACCTGAACCAGCGGAACCCCAGCACGGACAACGTGCTCCGCGCCCACCTCTACAACAACTGGCTCCAGCGCATCGACTCCTACGGCAACTACGCGCGCGGCGGCACCAACATGGTGCTCGAGAACAGCGTGTTCGACACGGTGAATCGCCCGCATTACTATGACGACGGCACGCTGGTCGCCACGGGGAACATCTACCGTTCCACCTCGGGGGACAAGGAGTCGAGCGGATCGACGTATTCCTTCTTCGATCCGAGCGACTTCTACGAGTACTCGCTCGATCCCGCCGACCAGGTCGAGGCCCTGCTCACCAGGTGCGCGGGTCCGAGACCCGGCCTCGGCCTTTGAGCCGCCCGCGGCGCCTAGCTCCGCGACGACCTGCTCGGTCACGCGGATCTGCGCGCGGGACGCCGGATCCGTCGGGCTCGCGGCCAACCGGCGAGCGAGGTCACGCCCTCTGACGACGCGCCCGGGGCGGCTCGGGCGCGCCGCCTGAGGCGGCCTTCGGACGGCCGCCGACGAACGCCGCCAGGTGCTCGCCGGTCAGCGTCGACTTCGCCGCCACCAGGTCGGCCGGGGTGCCTTCGAACACGATCCGCCCGCCGTCGTGGCCCGCGCCCGGCCCGAGGTCGATGATCCAGTCGGCGTGCGCCATCACCGCCTGGTTGTGCTCGATCACGATGACCGACTTGCCGGCGTCGACAAGCCGGTCCAGGAGCCCGAGCAGCTGCTCCAGGTCGGCCAGGTGCAGCCCGGTGGTCGGCTCGTCGAGCACGTAGACGCCGCCGTCTTCGCCCATGTGCGTCGCGAGCTTGAGCCGCTGCCGCTCGCCGCCCGACAGCGTGGTGAGCGGCTGGCCGAGCCGGAGGTAGCCGAGCCCCACGTCGGCCATGCGCTGCAGGATCGCGTGCGCGGCCGGCGTACGCGCCTCGCCGGCGCCGAAGAAGCGGGCCGCGTCGTCGACCGACAGGTCGAGCACCTCGGCGATGTTGAGCCCGCCGAACCGGTACTCCAGCACCGACGCCTGGAACCGCCGGCCCTCGCACTCCTCGCAGACCGTGGCGACGCCGGCCATCATCGCCAGGTCGGTGTAGATCACCCCGGCGCCGTTGCAGGTCGGACAGGCGCCCTCCGAGTTGGCGCTGAACAGGGCGGGCTTCACGCCGTTGGCCTTCGCGAACGCCTTGCGGATCGGCTCCAGCAGGTCGGTGTACGTCGCCGGGTTGCTCCGCCGCGAGCCGCGGATCGGGGTCTGGTCGACCGCCACCACCCCTTCCCGGCCGCACACCGAGCCGTGGATGAGCGAGCTCTTGCCCGACCCGGCCACGCCGGTCACCACCACCAGCACGCCGAGCGGGATGTCGACGTTGACGTTCTGCAGGTTGTGCGTGCGGGCGCCGCGCACCTTGATCACCCCCGACGGCTTCCGCACCGACGGCTTCAGGGAGGCCCGGTCGTTCAGGTGGCGGCCGGTGAGCGTGCCGCTGGCCCGCAGCGCGTCGACGGTGCCCTCGAAGACCACCTTGCCGCCGGCGGTGCCGGCGCCGGGGCCGAGATCGACGACGTGGTCGGCGATCGCGATCACCTCCGGCTTGTGCTCGACCACGAGGACGGTGTTGCCCTTGTCGCGCAGCCGCCGCAGCAGGTCGTTCATCCGCTGGATGTCGTGGGGGTGCAGCCCGGCCGTCGGCTCGTCGAAGACGTAGGTCACGTCGGTGAGCGACGACCCGAGGTGGCGGATCATCTTGGTGCGCTGCGCCTCACCGCCCGACAGCGTGCCCGACGGCCTGTCGAGGCTGAGGTAGCCCAACCCGATCTCCACGAACGAGTCGAGCGTCTCCCGCAGCGTCGCCAGGAGCGGCGCGACGGACGGCTCGTCCAGGCCGCGCACCCACGCGGCGAGGTCGCTGATCTGCATCGCGCAGGCGTCGGCGATGTTGATCCCCTTGATCTTGGAGGACCGGGCCGCCTCGTTGAGCCGGGTGCCGCGGCACTCGGGACAGGTGGTGAAGGTGACCGCGCGGTCCACGAACGCCCGGATGTGCGGCTGCAGCGCGTCGACGTCCTTGGACAGGTACGACTTCTGGATCGACGGGATCAGCCCTGCATAGGTGAGGTTGATGCCGTCGACCTTGATCTTGGTCGGCTCCTTGTGGAGCAGGTCGTGCAGCTCTTTCTTGCTGAACTTGCGGATCGGCTTGTCCGGGTCGAAGAAGCCGCAGCCCCTGAAGATGCGGCCGTACCAGCCTTCCATGCTGTAGCCGGGGATCGTGATCGCGCCCTCGTTGAGCGATTTCTTGTCGTCGTACAGCTGGGACAGGTCGATGTCGGAGACCGAGCCCATCCCCTCGCATCGCGGGCACATGCCGCCGTTGACCTCGAACGTGCGCGCCTCGGTCTTCTTCCCGCCGGCCTTCTCGACAACGATCTGCCCGGCGCCGCGGACCGAGGGGACGTTGAACGAGAAGGCGTTGGGCGACCCGATGCGCGGCTTCCCGAGCCGGCTGAAGAGGATGCGCAGCATGGCGTTGGCGTCGGTGGCCGTGCCGACCGTCGACCGGACGTTGGCGCCCATCCGCTCCTGGTCGACGATGATCGCGGTCGTCAGCCCTTCCAGGACGTCGACCTCGGGCCGGGCCAGCGTCGGCATGAACCCCTGCACGAACGCGCTGTAGGTCTCGTTGATCAGCCGCTGCGACTCCGCCGCGATGGTGCCGAACACGAGCGACGACTTGCCCGATCCCGAGACGCCGGTGAACACGGTCAGCCGCCGCTTGGGGATCTCGACGCTGACGTCTTTCAGGTTGTTCTCCCTGGCGCCCTGGACGCGGATCAGGTCGTGGCGGTCTGCGGCGTGCTGGCTGGAGGCGGTCATGTTTCGCGATCCTGTCATGGATGTTCGACGGTGTGTGAAGAGATCCCCCCGGCAGGCTGCCCGCTCAGTCGGCGGCCCGCCCGCTGCGCCACTTGGTGGCATACGGCAGCACGAACAAGTACAGGCCGGTGAACAGGAGCAAGGCGAGCGGGAGCAGCGGCGAGTAGGTCACCCAGGCGGGAGGCTGCCCCTGTCCCGAGGCCAAGGCGACGAAGTTGGCGATGACGGCCACCGTGAAGGCGACGGACACCCAGCGGTGGCTCTGTCGAACCAGTTTGTTCACGGGAGCCTCGCGAGCAGGTCGACGAGCTTTCCACCCATCATCTTCCAGCCGTAGCGCGCGCCGCCGAAGTTCTGCTTCTGGTCCGGCTTGAAGCCCGATTGCTCGAGCGACAGGCGGGTGCCCGACGCCGTGGGGGTGAGCGTGAAGGTCACGACGGTGTCGAGGAAAGGCACGTTCCACGTGTAGCTGATCTTCCTTTGCGCCTCGATCTCGAGGATGCGGCAGTCCACGGTGCCGTCCCAACCGGGGTACGGCTGCGTCTTGAACGTGAACGCGGCCCCGGGATCGAGCTTGAACCCGACGGCGGGCAGGAGCCACTCCGCGAGCAGCTCGGGGTCGGTGAGCGCGCGCCACACCTTCTCCGGTGAATGGCGCAGATCGAATTCGAAGGAGATGGATTCGGTTTGCGACGGGGCGGTATTGTCGATGAGGCTCATTCGTCCATTTTCTCCAGCAGGGCTTCGAGGCGATCGATGCGGTCTGTCCAGAAGGCGCGGTAGTGTGAGATCCAGTCGAGGAGCGGCTTCATCCCGCGCGGCTCCACCCGGTAGTAGACGCAGCGCCCTTCGCGCCGGGCGTTCACCAGGCCGGCGTCCTTCAGGGTGGCGAGGTGCTGCGAGACCGCCGGCTGCGAGATGTCGAAGCGCGCCGTGAGGTCCTTCACCGCCGCTTCGCCGCGCGTGAGCGACTCGAAGATCGCCCGGCGGCTGGGGTCGGCCAGCGCCTGGAAGATCTTGTCCTCGGCCGCGGCCGCGCGCTGCATGACCAACCTATAAGCCGACGCTTATGGATTGTCAAGCGCGCAGACAGGGCCGCCGGGACCGGCGGAGCGGGGCCACGATCCTCACGCTTGGTGCGTGACCTCCGAGAGCGGCCCCCTCCGCGGTGAGCTGCGGCACACCGAGGGGCGCGGGCTTCCCGTCGCTCTAGCCTGCGCGCGCGTAGCGGCTCGGAGGCTGGCCCACGTGCCGGCTGAACGCCGTGCTGAAGGTGCTCGCCGAGCCGTAGCCGACGCGCTCGGCGACCTCGGCGATCCCGAGGTCGTGGCGGCGGAGCAGATCCCTCGCCACGGCCATGCGCAAGGCGAGCAGGTATTCCATCGGCGGCAGGCCGACGGCGCGGGTGAAGCGCTCGAAGAACGTCGAGCGCGAGAGCGCCACCGCCTTCGCGAGCTCGGCCACCGTCCACGAGCGCGAGAGCTCGGCATGCATCCGCCGTATCGCCGGCGCGAGCCGCGCATCGGCGAGCCCGCGCAGGAGCCCCGGAGGCGCGTCGTCGCCTGACGTCGACCGCAGCGCCTCGACGAGCATCACCTCCACGAGCCGCGTGAGCACGAGATCGCGACCCGCCTTCTGCTCGTTCGATTCCTCGCCGACCAGCCGCACCAGGACCGAGAGCCGCTCGACGCCGCGCACGTGCACCAGCGCCGGCAGCAGCGACACCATGAGGGCCGCGTCCGGCGCGTCGAAGACGAAATACCCGCCGAGCAGCCGCGCGTCGGGGCGTCCGCCGCGCGTGCCGTGGCGGACCTCGCCCGTCGGCGCGGGCGTGAGCTTGGGGTCGACGCGCTCCGGCCTCACCGGCTCGAAGCCCGACAGCGTGAAGCCCGGCGTCGCCGGCAGGAGCACGAAATCACCTGCCTCGAGCGTGACGGCGCGCTGACCATCGACAGCGAGACGGCAGCGGCCCTCGAGCACGGCAGAGAAGCTCGGTTGGCCAAAGTCCGAGTAGCGACCCCCCCAGCGGCCAGCTCCGCTGATGACCTTCGAGAACACGGCGCGCGGCTGGAGCAGCGCGATGACTTCCGAGAGCGGGTCGTTCACGTCCGGACTCTAGCAAACGAAATGCGGACTGTGCACGATAGATCGTCCGGCGTGCCGCGACTACTTTACCCCCATGAACGCCGCGCGCACCGCGGCAAAGAAGTCGACGAGAACAGAACGAATCGATTTCGCGCAACGATGACCGCACGCCCCGAAGAGGCGACGCGCTGGGAGGTAACGCGATGAAAACGGTGCTCATTACTGGCTGCTCTTCTGGCTATGGCCTCGAGACAGCGCGCCACTTCCACGCGCACGGCTGGAACGTGGTCGCCACCATGCGAACGCCGCGCGAGGACGTCCTGCCCCGATCGGACCGGGTGCGCGTGGTCGCGCTCGACGTGACGAAGCCCGAGAGCGTCGCGGCCGCGATCGAGGCGAGCGGGCCTATCGACGTGCTCGTCAACAACGCGGGCATCGGGCTCCTGGGCGCCTTCGAGGTCACGCCGATGACCACGGTGCGCGAGGTGTTCGAGACCAACACCTTCGGCGTGATGGCGATGACGCAGGCCGTGCTGCCCCAGCTCCGCGCGCGCAGGTCGGGGGTGATCGTGAACGTGACCTCGAGCGCGACGCTGGCGCCCATGCCGCTGGTGGCCGTGTACACGGCGAGCAAGACGGCCATCGAGGGGTTCACCGCGTCGCTCGCGTTCGAGCTCGCGGAGTTCGATGTGCGGGTGAAGCTGGTCGAGCCGGGCTATGGCCCCAGCACGAGCTTCACGAGCAACGGGGGGGCCCGGATGCAGGGGCTGATCCCCGAGGCGTACGCGCCTTTCGCGCAGCGCATCTTCGCATCTCTCGGGCAGCCGTCCGCGGTGACGAGGGAGTCCGACGTGGCCGAGGTGGTGTGGCGCGCCGCGAACGACGCGACCGGGAAGCTCCGTTTCCCGGCCGGCCCCGACGCGGTGGCGCTGGCTCGGTCGACATGAGCACCGTCGACGGGGCGCGGGGGCCGTCGCGAGCCGCCACCGGGACGCCGTCGCGCGCGCGTTCTCGGGGCTGCCGCTGGCCCGGTCAGCCCGGGTGTGCCGGCTGCCGGACCGAGTACTCGGTGCCCGAACGGAAGGGCACCGTCATCGACGCGAAGCCGTGGCGCGGATCGCGCACGTAGGCGACATAGTCGCGGTAGTCGGCCCTGAAGACGCCGACGTTGTCGGTCACCACCACGGCGCCCGGACGCAGGGCCGGGGCGACGAGCTTCAGCACGTCGAGGGCTCGCAGGGGAAACCCATCGTTGAGCATGAAGTCCACCTCGCCGAGGTCGGCCCGCAGCGTCTCCGTCGCGTCGCCGACGCGGATCTCGGCGAAGGACGCGAGCCCCGCCTCCTCCAGGTTCGCCTGCGCGCGCCGCGCCTTCTCCGGCACGAGCTCGGTGCCGATGACGCGGCCGCCGCCGTTGTCGCGCACCGCCGCCGCCAGCCACAGCGTCGAGACGCCGAACGACGTGCCGAACTCGACGATCGTTTTGGCGCGGAGCGCCCGCGCCGTCAGGTAGCAGAAGGCGCCCTGGTCGCTCCCGATCGCGAGGTACTTGTCGGCGAAGTCGAGCTCCGTGCCCGGAGCGTCGATGCGGCGGCCGAGGAGCATCCGCGGCAGCTTCGGCAAGAAATGGAGGATGACGCCAGGCACCTGCCGGTCGGCGTCGTCGTGGAGGCGCCGCAGCACGGCGCGCACCCGCCCGTCGGGCAGGATGGCGAAGGGATCAGATTTCATGGGAGGAGAGCCTAAGCAACCGGCGCCTTGACCGCATTGCGCAATCAAGACAAATTGTTGTTCAAAGCGGTCATGGCAGCGAAGCGGCGGAGCTCGGGGGCGACACGGATTGAGCATCCGACGGGCTGGACGATCCGCGGAGACGTCCAGGTGGCGAACGAGCCCCGTGGCGCGGCGGCGTCGCTCGAGTCGCTCGCGACCCGTTTCGCGCTCGAGGCGCGTGGGCGCTGGAAGACCGAGGTCGCGCGGCCGGTGAACGCGATCGGGCTCAGCATGGCGAGCGGCGGGCTCGAGAGCGAGCCTCACGCGCACCGCGAATCGCAGCTCATGTACCTGGTGCGCGGAGAGCTGGTCTGCGAAGGGTCGAGCGCCCTCTGGATCGTGCCGCCGCAATCGGCGCTGTGGATCCCCGCGTCGGTGACGCATCGGATCCGCGCGCGGGCGCCGCTCGAGGGCTACAGCGTCTTCGTCGAGCCCGGCGCGGCGCCGAACCTCCCGCGGGATTGCTGCGCGGTGTCGGTGACGCCGCTCCTCCGCGAGCTGTTGCTGCGCCTGGCGACGCGCCCCGCGCTCTACGACCTCGAAGGGCCGGACGCGCGGCTGGTGAGCGTGCTCCTCGACGAGCTCGCGACCGTCTCCATCGAGAAGCACCGCCTGCCGATGCCGACCGATCCGCGGCTCCGTCGTCTTGTGGACACGATGACCGCCGATCCGGCGAACGGCGCGACGACGAAGGCGTGGGCGAAGCGAATCGGCGTCGGCGAGCGCACCTTGAACCGTCTCCTGGTCGAGGAGACGGGCTTGAGCTTCGGCCGCTGGCGCCAGCAGCTCCACATCATCCTCGCCATCCAGAAGCTCTCCCGCGGCGCGACCGTGCAAAGCGTGGCGCTGGACCTCGGCTACGAGAGCGCGAGCAGCTTCGTGACCATGTTTCGCAAAGCGCTCGGGACGTCGCCCGCGCGGTACATGGCGGGCCGCCTGGCCGCGCCTGCTTGAGCGGACTTGCTTGAGCGGAGGCGGATGGGGAGGCCGGGAGGCGGGCGCTCCGGGGAGGGAGTCGCCGCGCTACCGCAGGATCTCCTCGAGCAACGCGTTCGGCGCGCCGCGGCGGTCCTCGCCGAACGACGTGACGCCCAGGCCGTAGTACTGGTTCATGATGGTGAACCACAGATCGCGGAGCTGGCGATCGCTGCCGAGGGCGCCGTAAGCGACGTGCGCGTCGTTCAAGAAGACGCCGTCGCCGCCGAGGAGCACGATGGGCAGGTCGTACCCGTCGTGATCGTGCGAGCGCATCTCGCTCATGTGCACCATGACGCAGTGATCGAGCACCGTGCCGTCGCCCTCGGGGATCGCGTCCAGCCGCTGCGCGAGCTGCGCGCTCTTCTGGTTGAGCCAGCAGTTGATCGCCGCGTAGTCGAGGTTGCTCTGCGCGATGATCTTGTACTGGCCATTCTGGGTCGCCTTGTCCAGGTTGCCGGCGGCGTGCTGGGAGGAGTGGTAGTGCAGGCTGCTCTCTCTCCTGTACGCGAGCCCCACCTTGGCGCGGACGTCCTCCGGGATGCACCGGTACTCGAACTCGGAGCGCATGTCGTCGAGCATGTGGGTGATCACGCGCGTCACGTCGCATTGAATGGCCATGACGATGAGGTCGATCATGACCTTCGCGTGATCTTCGTGCTTGTACGGGCCGGCTCCCGTGTTGTCGTTCTCGTTGAGCCCCTCCGCCTGGCCCGGCGGCTCGGGGACCACGCCGGGCTGGCCGATCGGGCTGCAGCCGAGGCTCCCTTGCCCCGGCGTCATCGTGTCCTGGACGCGGGTCGCGTTCTTCTCGATCTCGCGCAGCGAGTCCAGGTATTGCTGGACGATCTTGCGATCCTCGGAGCCGACCCGGTTCATGAGCGAGTTCGCGTCCGCGAGCACGCCGTCGATGACGCTCTTCTCGGCCGCCGCGCGGCGCTCCGCCTCGATCCTGGCCTCCTCGTCGCTCTGCCCTGGCACGCCGGCCCCCACGCCCGCGCCGACGAGCGCGTCGAACACCGCCTTCGGGTTGACCGAGCGCTTCAGCGGCTCGCGCGGGCTCTTCCACGAGACGACCTGGTTGTAGGCGTAGCTGCGCTGGTCGAAGAAGCCGGGCTTGACCCCGAGCCCCGTCTGCAGCGACGGGATGCGGGTCGCCTGCTCCGGGCCTGCCTTCTGGACGATGAGCTGGTCGACCGAGACGCCGTTGCCCACCCACTCGCCGAGGTCCTGGCGCGCCTCCCTCCCCAGCTGATCGGCGTCCACGCAGGTCGAGAGCGCCGCGCCGAGGCGCGAGTGGGAAGGCTCGATGTAGGGGTGCTGCTCCGTGCTCCACGTGTAGTTGCCGAGGCGGCTTATCATGAGCATCTTCGACTTCACCGGCGCGAAGTGCTCGAGCACCCTCGGCAGCTTGAAGTCGGCGCCCTTCAACGTCTTTCCGAACGCCGGGGCCGTCTCCCACCAGTGATGGGGCGCCCCGTTCGGGAACGTGCAGAGCAGGAAGCGCTTCGGGGTGCCGGGCTCCCCCGCGCGCGCCCCGCGCGGCGCGAGGCTCTCGAGCCACGGCAGCGCCAGACAGACGCCCGCGCCGCGCAACAGGTTCCTGCGTGTCATCAAGCGTTTCATGTGCGCATCGCTCCTTCGTGCCTCGCCTCGTGCAGAAACAACGCGCGCGGCCTCACCGCGCCTTGCCCTTCCCTCGAAGGCGGAACGCATCGCTGGTCACCACCTGCTTCACCAGATCCGCGACCGTCCCCCCGCCCCAGCGCTCCGCGATCTCCTTGAGCCTGGTCCTGTCGTCGCCGCTCGGGCGCCGGCGCAGGGCATAGCTGAAGAGCTGCTCCGAGGGGCACGCCCCCGACCGGGCGCCCTCGACGAGCGCCGGCACGAGGCCGGCGATGTCCTCGAACGCCACGCCCTCGTACACCCCCGTCGCGTCGACCGGGTCGCCGTTCGGGTACGCGGTCCGGTAGGCGCCGATCGGATCGAAGTTCTCCAGGCTCAGCCCGATCGGGTCGAGCACGTCGTGGCAGCTCGCGCAGTCGGGCGACGCGCGGTGCTTCTCGAGCGCCTGGCGTACATTTTCGACGGGGCCCTCGTCCCCGCCCGCGTCGCCGAGCTCCGGGATGTCCACGTTGGCGGGCGGCACCAGGGGCACGCAGAAGAACTGCTCCAGGATCGTCTTCGCGCGGGACGTGGGAGAGGTCCTGTCGGCGCGGGACGACAGCGTCAGGAACGCCGGGAGCGTGAGGAACCCCCGGCGCACGCCCTCGGGGTCGTTCGCGGTGAGCGGCTCGACGAGCCGGCTCTCCGGGTGGGGCGCCGTGAGGAACTCGGACCAGGGCCGCCCGCCGGTCGTGAATTCGGCGAAGTAGGCGTTGGCCTGGTCGAGCATCGCGCCCTTCACCTCGTCGTTCCAGAGCGGGAACCGGGTCGCGTCGGCGTTGTGGCTGGGGAGCGTGCGCGTGCCGAGCCACTGCCCGAAGAAGTTCTGGAAGAAGGCGGCGCTCTTCGGGTCGGCCAGCATGCGGTCCACCTGCTCTTGGAGCTCGTCCTCGGTGGCCAGCCGATCGGCCTCCGCCGCGTCGAAGAGCTCATCGTCCGGGAGCGAGCTCCAGAGCAGGTACGAGAGGCGCGACGCGACCTCGTAGCCGTTGAGGGCGCCCGCCGATCTCGCCGAGTCGGGGCCCAGCTCGATCCGGAGGAGGAAATTCGGCGACGTCAGCAAGGTCCGGACGACGTGCTGCACCGCCTGGACGGGGGACATCTCGAGGGCGGTCCGCGCGTGGGCGTACTGCGCCGCGTACCGCTCGACCTCCGCCGCCTCGAGCGGGCGCCGGAACGCGCGCAGCCCGAAGCGCTCGATGATCTCGCGCGCGCACCCGTCGCCCGCGCCTTGCGCCGGGTCGCACACGAGGATCTTGGCGCGCTGCGCCTCGTTCGAGAACGCGTCCTCGGCGAGGGTCCTGGCGGCGTCGTAATACCCCTGGACCAGGACCTGCGAGAGGTTCGAGAGCGCGCTCACGTTCGCGTCGTAGCCCTTCGCGCCGAAGGCCGGGAAGCCGTCCGCCGGCCTCAGGCGCGTTCCCAGGAGGTGGGCGACCGTCGAATTGTACTCCGAGGCTGTCATATGGTGCAGAGGCATCCCGTCGACAGCGAGGGCGACGTCCTGCTCCGGATCGCCGTCGCCCTGCCCCGGAGCGCCATCGCTCCCGAGGCTGCCAGTGCACGAGATGCTCAGGAGGCATCCCCCGGCGGCGAGCCAGGGACGCGCGAACACTCGCTCCAATCTGAACGTCATCATTGGCTCCCGCGTATGGAATCGGCTATTCCCCCTAGTGACCGGTGCGCGCGGATTTCGTGATCAAATCGACGTCGCGGCCGCGCGAAGATCAGGCCGTGCCCTGTGCACAGAAGTCTACGGTGATGGTGTTGCTCCTCGGGCTGCCCGGGTGTGGGGCGGACGTGGAGGGCCTCCTCGGAGCCTGGCGTGGTGGCGGTGCACCGCGTCGGAGAACGCCTGTCGAGCGGCCCTCAGCCGCGCATACACGGTGTTGATGTTCACCCCGATCTCCTGCGCGATCTCCGCCGCCGGCATCTCTTCCAGATCGGCGAGGAGGAGCACCACGCGCTTCTCCTCGTCGAGGGACGCCAGGAGGTCGTGCGCCACGCGCGCGGTCTCCGCCCTCGTCATGGCCTCGTCGGGGCTGAGGTCGCTCGGCCCTGCGAGCTGCTCGGGATCCACGATCTCCCCTGTCCCGCGGTGGGCCGGGCTCTGGCGGCGCAGCGACCGCCGGTGCGCCTGCACGACGTTGGCCACGATCCCGAAGACCCACGTCTTCAGCGAGGAGCGGCCCCGGAACTCGGGGAGCCGTCGGTGCACGACGACGAACACCTCCTGGCACACGTCCTCGTGCGACGAGGCGTCCACGCCGAGGCGGCGCACGGTCCGACCGACGAGGGGAAAGAGCTTGCGGTACACCTTGACGAAGTCGAGCGGCGCGGCGTCGTCGGGGACGGCGGAGACCGCGTCGGCGGGCGGAGCCGTCGACGGAGCGACCGCCGCGCGGGCGGTCACGGGCTGGGCAGCCTTCGCACGCACCATCGGTACGAACACAACCCTCTCGGGGTAGGAGCCGAGCTCGATCCCGATGGCGAAGGTGCCGGTATGCATCACGACCCCCTCAGGGCAAAGTCGAAGCAGGAATCCCAGTATTGTGAACGCTCACATTTTTTATGTCAACGAGGATCTGTCCATCCGCGGCCACGCTCGACGTCGCGTCGCTGGCGCTGGCGAGACTCCCCCGGAGCGGCGCGTCAACACGACGGGCGCAGGGCCACGGTATTGTTCGATGTGGATTCCAATTTCGGGATCGAGGCTCCCTCGCGCCGATTCATTTGAGTTGACATGGTCTATGTGAACGCTCACAATTCTGCCTCGGGGCGTCCTTCCGCTTTGTCCCGGGTAGCCGTCGTGCGCACCGGACTCTTGGTCCTTGGTACCGGGCTCAAGATCTGCGCTGACCCCGCTCGGGTGTCGTAGACGCAAGCCATGGCGAGCTCGCGGGGGCTCGCCCGCGCTGGGCTCGCTGAGGCGGAGCCGATCCAAGTGAGCCCATCCTGACGGAGGGAGCAGAATGGCGATAGGTCGGACGAGATCGTGGTTCGGATTGACGATGACGGCGTGCATCGCCGGCGCGTGCGGCGGCGCGCAGACCGCCGACACGCCCCCTGCGGCAGCGCCGCCCGCGCCGGCGGCGGCCCACGCGACGGGCGCCCCTCCAGCGGCCCCGGCCGCCACATCCGCGACATCTGGGGGTGAAGCCGTGAACGCAAAGCCCGCTTCCGTCTCCAAGGCGCCCTTCGGCAACGCCGATGGCAAAGAGGTGCTCCTCTACACGCTCACGAACGCGAACGGCCTGGTCGCGAAGGTGATGACCTACGGCGCGACGGTGACCGAGCTCCACGTCCCCGACAGGACAGGGAAGATGGGCGACGTCGTCCTCGGCCACGACAACCTCGACGGGTACCTGAAGAGCAGCCCGTACTTCGGGGCGACGGTCGGCCGCGTGGCCAATCGCATCAAGAACGCGCAGTTCCAGCTCGATGGCAAGACCTACAAGCTCTCCGCGAACAACGGCGCCCACACGCTGCACGGCGGCAAGAAAGGCTGGGACAAGGTCGTCTGGGACGCGGAAGCGACCGAGACGCCGCGCGGCCCGTCCATCAAGCTCACGTACGTATCGAAGGAGGGGGAAGAAGGATACCCCGGCACGGTCAGCGCAACCGCGACCTACACGCTCACCAACGAGAACGAGCTCACGGTCGAGATGTCGGCCACGACCGACAAGACCACGATCGTCAACATGGCCCACCACAGCTACTGGAACCTGGGAGGGCACGCCTCGGGCTCCGTCGCCGACCAGGAGCTGACGCTGCACGCCGACAGCTACACCCCGCCGGACGCCACCGACATCCCCTCGGGCCAGATCAAGCCGGTGAAGGGGACGCCGCTCGATTTCACCGCCGCGAAGCCGATCGGCAGGGACCTGAAAGCCGTGGGCGGCAAGCCGGTCGGATACGACCACAACTTCGTCGTCAACGGCGACCCGCACAAGCTCCGCCAGGCGGCGCGGGTCAAGGATCCGAAGACCGGTCGGGTGCTGACGGTCGAGGCCGACCAGCCGGGGATCCAGTTCTATACCGGCAACTACCTCGACGGGTCGATCAAGGGCAAGGGCGGCGCGGTCTACGACCAGTACAGCGGCTTCTGCCTCGAGCCGCAGAAGTTCCCGAACTCGATCAACGTCCCGGCCTGGAAGAACGAGGTCATCCTCAAGCCCGGCCAGCGCTACGCGCAGACGGTCGTCTTCCGGTTCACCACCGAGTAGCTCGTCGATGGTCGCCCGCGCTGCCCGGCGGCGCCTGCGCGCTCACGCGAACGTCGCGATCGGCGTCACGTCCGCCGACCGGCCCAAGGAGAATTCATGCCCCGCTCGAGCTCATGCAGTATCTCGCTCCTCGTCGCGCTTTCAATCGCTGCCTGCGGGTCCGACGACGGCGCCGCCGGCGGCGGCGGCTCGGGCGGCAGCGGAGGAAAAGGAAGCAGCAGCTCTTCGAGCAGCAGCAGCAGCAGCTCTTCGAGCACCAGCACCAGCAGCAGCAGCTCTTCGAGCACCAGCGGCAGCACCTCGGGCGCGGGCGGCACGGACGACCCGAACCCGAACGGCGGGGGAGGACAGGGCGGGACGGTCGATCCGGTCGGCACCGAAGGCGACGGCGATTTCGAGATCGGGCCGCGCTACCAGGACGCCCCGGAGATCAAGAGGATCGACGGCGTTCCCCAGGGGCGGACGTTCACGTTTACCCTGTCCTCCCGGGAGAGCGAGATCTTCACCGGCCACGACCCGACCTTGAACGACAATGCCAAGGGGGATTTCAACCGCCGCGTGGAGGTCGCGATCCCCGCGACGTACGTCGACGGCGCGGAGGCGCCGTTCATGGTCGTGCAGGACGCGCGCGACAGGAACGAGATCATCAACACGATCAACAACCTCGTCGCGGACCCGGACGACCATTTCCCGAGCGTCATCGCCATCTTCGCCGCGAGCGGAGGGGGCGACTCGTACGGCAGCGAGCGGGGGCTCGAATACGATACCATGTCGGACGCCTATCAGAGGTTCGTCGATACGGAGCTCCTCGAGGCGGTCAAGAACGATCGAGCCGTCCGCGCCGCGTACCCCAACCTGAAGTTCACGAGCAACCCGGATGGCCGCGCCACGTATGGATGCAGCTCGGGCGGGGCGGCGGCGCTGACCATGGGCTGGTTCGGGCACGACACCTACCGCAAGATCGTCACCTACTCCGGCACGTTCGTCGACCAGCAGAACCCCCGCGCGCCCACCGAGGCCGAGTATCCCGACGGCGCCTGGGAGTACACGGAGGGGCTCATCCGGGAGAGCCCGCGCAAGCCGCTGCGCATCTTCCTGCAGGTCGGCGAGAACGACCTCGGCAGCACCAGGGATGAGGCCAGCCACCACAACTGGGTGATGGCGAACCAGCGCGTGGCGGCGATCCTCAAGGAGAAAGGGTATCATTACCGCTTCGTCTACGCGAAGGGCGCCGGCCACTGCGAAGGGAGCGTGATCAGGCAGACGCTCCCCGACACGCTGCGCTGGATGTGGCGGGGCTATCCGGTCGATTGAAGGACGGTGGTCCAGCACTGCTGGGCCCCGCAGGGGCGGACAGCCTTTGGCGCGGACGCAGGCATGCCGCGAGGATAGCAAATCCCTCCGGGCGGCGCCTGGTGCGACATGGTGCCCGCCCTGCCCGCGGCCGGAGGGCGGTCGCCGGCACGCGCGGCGCACGCCGGGCGCCTCACCCGCCGGCATCATCAACAAGCTCGTGATCGACATGTCGCTGGACGACTGGAACTCGATCATGAACGTGAACGTCACCGGGGTGTTCCTGCATTCGCGCGAGGCGCTGCGGGCGATGATCCCGAACCGGCGCGGGGCGATCGTCAACATCGGCTCCTACGCCTGCTTCTTCGGGTTCCCGCAGATCGCCGCCTATGCGGCGTCGAAGGGCGCGCTGGCGCAGCTGACGCGGGTCCTGGCCCTGGAGGCCATCGACCATGGCGTCCGCGTCAACGCCGTCGGGTCGGGCGACGTGGTCACGAACCTGCTCAACGACATCCGGCCCGACGGCCGCGAGTTCTTGCGCGATCACGGCAAAGGCGCCCCCATCCGTCGCGCGGCCGCGCCCGAGGAGATCGCCGAGGTGGTCGCGTTCCTGGCGTCCGACAAGGCGAGCTTCATGGTCGGCTCCATCGTGATGGCCGACGGCGGATACTCCGTCGCCATCCAGCCGGGGGAGTGAGCGCCGGGCCCCGGCGGGCCAGCGAGCACGCCCCCTGCCCGGCGCGATGCCGGGGAGCGACACGCGCTCACGACGCGGTCGAGGCGCGCGACGGGAGGCATGTGCTACCGTCCAGCGCCGATGACGCGGTCACGGGCGCGATCGACGGACGCGAACGCCAAAGGACGGCTCGCACGGCCGCGCGTGGCCGAGGCGAGGGTCGCCCACGGGTTGCCGCTGCGGGTGAGGCAGACGGAGACCGATCTGCTCTTCGCGGACGTCGAGTGGGGCTCTCCGGCGCTCGTGCGCGTCCTGCAGGGCCAGAAGCAGCTCCGCCGCGCGGACGAGTCCCTCGCGGCGCGGCCGGGCGAGCTGCTCTATTTGCCCGCGGGCACCCGGGTCGACGTGCGCAATGTGCCGGCGCAGGGGGCCTACGAGGCGGAGGGCGTCATTCTGTCGTTCGAGCTCGCGCGCTACCTGCCGCCTGGCGCGGAGGCGCGCGAGCGCCAGCAGGTCTGCAAGCTCCGCGTGGCCGAGCACGAGGAGCTCGACGCGGCGCTCAGCCGTTGCCTGGAGGCGTTCGAGCGAGGCCTCCCCGCGGCCGTCCAGCGCTCGCGCCTCCTCGAGCTCGTCGCGTGGCTCGGCGAGGCAGGCATCGACCCCTTCGTCGCGGCGTCCGACCTTCGTGTCCGGCTGAAGCGAATGCTCGGCGAGCGCCCTGCCCACCCGTGGCGATTGCCGGAGGTCGCCCGGCAACTGGGGATGAGCGACGACACGCTGCAGCGTCACTTGCGCCGCGAGGGCACGGGGTTCCAGCAGCTGCTGCTCGAGATCCGGATGGATCACGCCCTCATGCTCCTGTGGACGACCGAGCGACCGCTCGCCGTCGTCGCCGAGCAATCCGGCTACGACTCGCCATCTCGGTTCGCGGAGCGCTTTCGGGATCGATTTGGCGTGCTGCCCTCGGAGCTGCGCCGCCGCCGCTAGCGCCCCTTCGCCCAGGGGCGTCGCGCGGCGGATTGCGGCGTCCGAGCGCGCGGTTGCGGTTCCGAGGCGACCCGGGGGCGCTACTGTTCTGGGGCATGAACGTGGTTCATGCGATCACCTGCTGCGCCGTCGTCGCGACCGCGACGGCGCCGGGGTGCAGCACGCAAGGAGGGATCCATGCTGAAGATCCATCACCTCGGTCACTCCCAATCGGAGCGCATCCTCTGGCTTTGTGAAGAGCTCGGCGTTCCCTACGATCTCGAGAAATACACGCGCGATCCCGTCACGCGCCTGTCGCCGCCGGAGCTGAAGGCGCTGCATCCGCTCGGCGCGGCCCCGCTCATCGAGGTCGACGGGATGCTGCTGGCCGAGTCGGCCGCGATCGTCGAATTCATCCTCGTCCGGTACGGTCGCGGCCGTCTGCGCCATGGGCCGGACCACCCCGATTTCGCTGCCTATCTCTACTGGTTCCATTTCTCCAACGGCAACCTGCAGCCGGCGATGCTCCGCTCGATGATCGTGGGACGGTGCGGGCTGGCGCCGGATCATCCGGTTCAGGCGTCGGTGCAGGGGAGGCTCGACCAAGTGCTCGCGCTGATCGAAGCGCGACTGGGGCAGACCGACTATCTCGCGGGGAGCGAGCTCACCGCAGCCGACGTCATGAGCGTCTTCTCGCTCACCACGATGCGGCTGTTCCATCCGGTGGATCTCGCGCCCTACCCCAGCATACGCGCCTATCTCCAGCGCATCGGCGCGCGGCCCGCCTACCGGCGGGCGATGGCCAAAGGCGACCCGGACCTGACTCCCGTGCTCACCTGAGCCCAGGTCGACGCCCGCTCACCACGGATCCTCGCCTCAGGGCGCCTTCACCTCGACGGGGACCGCGGAGCTCGTCCCGGCGCCGTCGCCGAGCTGACCCAGGGTGCCCTTGCCCCAGCACAGGACCTGGCCGGGGCCCGTGGGGCCGCACGCCCCCTCGACGATCGCGCACGCGTGGAAGAAGCCGGCGCTCACCGCGACGACCTTGGCGAGCGCGGTGCCGTCGCCGAGCACGACGGGCTCCAGTCGCGCATTGTCGCCCATCATCGGCGTGCTGCGACCGAGCTGCCCTTGGTCGTTGCTGCCACGGCAGCGGAGCTGCCTTTGGTCGTCGACCGCGCAAACGAAGACGTAGCCGGTGGACATCGGCCCCCAGACCCCCGGGATCGCAGCCGCCGTCCCGGGCGGGGGAGCCTCGGCGCCATGCTGACCCGAGCTGTTGTTCGCCCCCCAGCAGAACAGGCCTCCCACGTCGTCGCGCGCGCAGCCGAAGTTCGTGCCGTAGGAGATCTCGGAGAGGGGCAGCGTCGCTCCCGCCTCCATGAGCGGCATGTGCGCGCTGTAGTTCACGCCGCCCTCGGAGCTGGAGGGGGTGTTCGTGAGGATATAACCGCCGCCCATGGCGCCCCAGCAACGAAGCCCGTCCTCCGCGACCCCCGTCGAGAGGCAGCTGCCTATCGAGCCGATGCCCCGCGCGAGGACGGCCTTCGGACCGGCCGTCGCGGTGAAGTTGAACGCCTTCACCGGGACGAGGCTCTCCTCGCCGCGCGCGTCCGGCCCGAGGCTCGAGAACAGGTTGGCCCCCCAGCAGTAAATGTTGCTGGTCGAGGTGAGCGCGCACGCCGAGTACCACGCTGGCGCGATCTTGCGCACGAGCAACGGGGCCGCACCCTCCTCGACGATCGCCGGGGTGTCATGGGCCATCGCGTCCTTGGAGCCGTTGGCGAGGAGCCCGGTCTCGTTGTTTCCCCAGGCCCAGAGTCGGAGCTGGCTGTCGATCGCGAAGGTCGTCCGCTCGGTCAACGCGATCTGCGTGATCGTCGCCGCGCCGAGCGACGCGGGGAAGAGCACCCTCACCGGCGTGCTCGAGGAGACGGCCATCGCCTGCGGGACACCCAGCTGGCCGAACGAGTTGTCCCCCCAGCAGTAGAGAGAGCCGTCATGCCGGATCGCGCACGTATGGCTGTCGCCCGCGGCCACCATGATGGCGTCGGCGAGCGTGGGGCTGTCTGGCGGGATCTGGCATCCAGGATCCCCACCGCCCCCACCGCCGGACGCGCCCTCGCCGCCTCCGCCGTCGCCCCCGCCGCCTCCGCCCGACGCGCCGTCGCCTCCGCCGGACGCGCCGTCGCCTCCGCCGCCCTGCGCATCCATCGGACCGCCGCCGGTTCCGCCACCCGCGCCGCTGTCCGTGAAATGCCGGTCGGGAGCGGAGCATCCCGCCCCCGCAGCGAGGGTGGCGGCGATGACGAGAACGGAGCAGAAGTTCGGTCGCGTCTGGGTGTTCCTCTTCATCTCGAGCATCCGGCTACACCCCCAACGTCCCTTACGCAGCCTTACCGGACGGAGCACAAGAAGTCCAGTCGGGCTCGATCGCCGATGTCCCCGCGTTTCCGGAGGGCCTCAGGGGCGCTGCGGCGCACGCCTACCGAGCGTATGCCGTCCCCGTTGCCGACGGCGCCACGCGGCGCCTCCGCGCTCCCCCTGTCGAGCCCGACAGGCGGGCTTTACGCTCTGTCCTGTCGCCTGCTATGCGTGACGATCTGATGATGACGCGCTCGAACACGCGGTACCCGCGCCGGGGTCCGGCCGCGACGCCGGGCTCCGCGGCGGCGCCTCATATCCGCGCGGCGCGCCGCTGGGTGGCCGCGGTCGCGTCGCTCGGGCTCGCGGCCTGCGAGAAGGCGCCGCTCGACGCCGTGGCGCCGGCGACGACGACGACGTTGACGCAGGACCTCGTGGCGTACTGGCCGTTCGACGAGGGCGAAGGGACGGTCGTGGCCGACCGGTCCGGCAACCGGCGCCACGGCGAGCTCACCGGCGGCACGTGGGTGAAGGACGGCCGGTTCGGGCACGCGCTGCACTTCGACGAGGGCGAGTTCATGACGGTGGGCGATTTCCCGAACGCCACCTCGAGCTGGACCGTCTCGGCGTGGGTCCGCGTGCTGACCGACCAGCCCCCCGCCGGCGACACGCTGAGGGCCGTGATCAGCGCGGAGGACACCGGCGGATGGGAGCTCAGCATCGACTACGACGGCGAGGCGCCAGGCATGCGCTTCGGGTTCTGGAAGGGGCCCGAGATCACCGACGACCAAGCCATCGTATGTTCCTGCCTGGAGCTCCAGCGGTGGACGCACGCCGTCGGGGTCGTCGACGGCGAGGCGCTCACCATGAGCCTCTACGTCGACGGGCGGCTCCACAGCACCGTGCCCATCGAGGAGACGATCTCGCCCGGCCCCACCAGCCTCTACGTCGGCCGATGGCCGCAGGAGGGCCGGCTCCTCGTCGGGGACGTCGACGACATCGCGATTTACAGCCGAGCGCTCGCCCCGGCGGAGGTTGCCGAGCTCTTCGAGCACGCCGTCCCGGCGGAGGTCGAGGCGGACATCTCGACGGGCACCACCTACACCCTGATCGGCGTCCAGAGCGGGCTCTGCGTGGACGTCGACGCCGCCGTCCTCACGGCCGACGATGTCGTCCTGCAGCTCTGGGATTGCAACGGCGGCATGAACCAGCAGTTCCGCTTCGAGGCGATGGACGGCGGGTATTACCGCATCCGCAACGTCCAAAGCGACAAGTGCCTCGACGTCCGCAGCGCGTCGACCGCCGACGGCGCCGCCATCGTCCAGTACACCTGCCACGAGAACCCCAACCAGCAATGGTCCGTCACCGAGGCCGGCGGCGGCGCCGTCCGCATCACGTCGCGCCTCAGCGGCAAGGTCATCGACGCTTACGGCTCCCCGCCCGCCAACGGCACCGCCCTCGTCCAGAGGGCCTCCAACGGCGGCGCCAGCCAGCAGTTCAAGCTGACCCCGCTCGAAGGTGGCACCGGCACCGGCGGCGCGGGCCCGTGACGCCCGGCGCCTCTCCGCGGGCGAGCGGCCGGCTCAGCGACATCGACCGCCGATGAACGTCGACCGCCAGGCGCGCGGGGCGGCGCCGCTCGTCCTCCGGATCACAGCCACCCCACGAGGCTGAGGCTGCCGAGCAGCGCCGGGCGCGCGACGCGCGCCGCCTCGGTCTCGACGAAGCGGACCACCGGGTACGGGTGCGCGACCAGCGCGTGCGCCTCGACGACGACGTCGAGCCGCGGCACGATCCCGAGCTCGACGCCGGCGCCGGCGTCCGCGGCGAACGCCCATCGCGCGCTGTGCACCCCCCGGTACGGCCACGACGCCTCGCCGTCCACGGCCACGTGGAGCGCCCCGAGGCCGGCCGAGAACCTCGGGCGCAAGCGGAGCTCGGGCCAGGGGAGCGCCGCGAGCTCGACGAGCCCGAACCGCTGCTGCACGGTCGCGCTGCCCTGCGGCCCGGCGACGCGCGGCGCCGTTCCGAGCCCGGCGAGCGAGAGGCGCGCCTCGATCGGCGCGAGCGGCGCGACGCGCAGGCGCGCCACCCCGAGCAGCGCCGGGCCGATGCCGCCCGGGCTCGCGAGCAGCCCGCCCCCCAGCTCGACGCCCCACATCGTCCGGCGCGGCGGGTCGAGCGGCGGCTCTGCCCGTCGAGGCGCCTGCCGGCTCGCCTCGCTCGGGGGCGGCGCGGCGGCGGGCGCCGCGGAGCGCCGCGAGGACATCCGGAGCTCGAGCAGGCTCGCGCGGAGCAGCTCGACGGCGCGCACCGCGAGCACCTCGGCGATGTGCTCCGGCGCCTCGCCGCGCGTGTCGATCCGGCGCACGAGCGTCTTGTCCGTCCGCGGGTCGACCACCCAGAGCTCGGCGGCCTGACCGTCCGGCGCCAGGAACAGCCCGATCAGGGCCGCGGAGCCGGCCAGCTGCTCGGCGTCGTCCATCGCCGGCCGCGGGGCGGAGGCCGACTGCGAGCCGAGGAGCTCCACGTCGAAGCCATCGGCGACGAGCTCCCCGTGGATGCGGATCAGCGCCTCGGAGATCGACGGGTCGGCGGCGCTGGGCCGCACGAGGACCACGCGCGCAGGCTCCGCCGACGCCGCGGGGCTCGCGGCGCAGAGGAGGAGCGCGAGGGCCCCGGAGAGCGCCTTCGCCCGCGCGAACCTCACGGCGTCCGAGCGAGGGTCCGCGCTGCCTGGGCGTAGGTTCCGCCGGGGAACCGGCGCAGGTACTCCCGGGCGACGATCTCGGCTTGCGCATCCCCGTGGAGCCGTCGCACGATCTCCATCTTGCGCCCGAGCGCCTCGGAGGCATAGGCCCCTTGCGGCGCTTCCTTGAGGTACGTCTCGAACCACGGGAGCGCCGCGGCGCCGCCCTCCTGGGTCTCGGCGAGGCGGCCGAGCAGGAAGGCCGCCTCCCGGGCGCGCTGGGTCGCGGGGAAGCGCCGGCGCTGCGCGAGCAGCGCCCGCCGCGCGACGTCGCCCCGCCGCGTGTAGCGCGCCGCGTCCGCGAGCGCCGAGAGCTCCGCGCTGCTGGACTCCGCGAGGGTCTGGTCGAGCCCGCGGCGCTGCGCCTCGCCGACGATGGCGTCGAGCTGCCCGGCCGCGAGCTGCCCGGCCCAGTCGCGCTTCGGCGCGGCCGCCGCCTCCGCGCGCGGGGCCGCGGGCGGCTCGGCCTCCGGCGGCGCGCCGGGGAGCGCGGCGCCGGCCGAGGGCGGCTCGGCCTCCGGCGGCGCGCCGGGGAGCTCGGCGCCGGCCGAGGGCGGCGGGGCGGAGCCCGGCGCCGCCTCCGCGCCCTTCTGCGCGCCGAGGTCGCGCAGGAGCACCTCGCCGGTGCGCAGCCGCACGGTGAGCCACTGCCCGGCGCGCATGGCGATCGGCTCGCCGGACGGCGGCCCGCTGACGGTGACGGCGCCGTTCTCGAGCCGCAGATCGAGGCGCTCGTCCTCCGGCGCCCAGGCGAGCGCGAAGGCCGTCCCGGTCACGGTCACCACGAACGGCCCCGCGTCGAACAGCCACTGCGCCTCCGAGCGGTGGACCACGTGCGCGCGGACCTCGCCCCGGTCGAGCGCGACCCGGGCGCCCTGCCCGGTCACCGACGCGACATGCGCGCGCGCGCCCTCGGCGAGCTCCACCTCGGTGCCGTCGGAGAACCGGAGCTTCGGCCGGCTCGCCGCGTCGGCCTGGAGCGAGCCGTCCTGCGAGGCGGCGCCCCCCTCCACCTCGTAGGACAGGAGCTCGGCGGGCGCCCCGCGCTGCCACCGCTCGAAGGCGACGAAGCCCGCGGCCGCCACGGCGATCGAGAGCGCGACCGCCGGGAAGGGCGAGCGCCGGAGCGTCCGGCGCGACGCCGTCCGCTCCGCGACGCGGAGCAGCCCTCGCGTCCGCTGCTGGTGGGACATCTCGCCGAGCGACCGGCGCGCGAGCCCGACGAGGAGCGCCGCGTTCGCGCTCAGCTCCGGCTCTCTCCCCTCGTCACGGTTCATCTCGCGCCGTCCCTTTCTTGCAGTAGCCGGCGAGGGACGCGTCGTGCTCCACGCGCGACGACACGAGCTCCGTGGCCCGGCTGAGCCGTCGCTTCACCGTGGCCAGCGACACGCCGGCCGCCTCCGCGATCTCCGGCAGGCTCATGCCCTCCATGTGCCGGAGCACGAACACGGTCCGGTCGTCCGCGTTCAGCGTGTCGAGGATCGCGTAGAGGCGCCCGAGCGCCTCGCGCGCCTCGCTGTCCACCGGCTCCACCGCCTGCTCCGGGAGCTCCGCGCCCTCCGAGAGGTGGAGGATCCGCCGCACGCGCCGTCGCCGGAGCTCCCACTTGAGCAACCGGAGGGTGACCGACACGATGAAGCTCCCGAGCGCGTCCGGATCCCTCAGCTCGGGCACCTTGGAGAAGACGCTCGCGAACACGTCCTGGGTGAGGTCCTCGGCGTCGGCGCCCGGCCCGAGCACCCGCGCCACGATCCGGAACACCTTCGGCGCGTGCCGGTTCCACACCGCCGCCGCCGCCCACGGCTCCCCCGCCACGAGCGCGCGCACCAGCGCGCCGTCGTCGAGGCCGCCGCGCTCGGCTTCCGGAGGAGCGATGGCAACGCTGGCTCTGCGCACGACGGCATCGCTCCGGGGGCTCATGATCCCCGCACGGCGGCCGCGCGGGGGAGCCACGGTATCGAGCCCATGTCTCCGTTGCAAGGAGCTCGTCGCACACGGCCAGAGGCCATCGCAGCGGTGTTCCCCGGTGAGGATTGCATGGCTGCCAGCCGCGGCGAAACCACCCCACGCCGGCAAGACCCCACGGGGTACGGTCGGCTCCCCGGCCGGGGTGGCGAAGCGCATGTCAGGCAGTAGCGCGGCGACGCCGAAACGGCTCACCGCGCGCGGGCAGGTGGATGAGCCGGCGGATTACGGTGAGCTCGCCCACGGGCGCGACGCGCAGGCGCACGCTTCGACAGGAAAACTTCACCTTGGCGATATTCGCTCACGTGGTGAGCCGGTCCGAGGGCGTTCCGCTACTGCATGGCGGGCGCTTCACTTACGCTTCCTGATCGCTTCGTCCTCCCGGTCGGTCCGCCGCCACGGGCGGGACGCCCGAGCCCGGCGGCGGCAGGTCGGCGAGGGTGCGCCCGCCGGCTGGCGGCACGTCCCGAGATTCGATTCCTCATTTCCATCGATGGAACGCGGATCCGCCAGAGCGATCCCGGTCGTCCCTGCTTCGCCGTAAGCCCCGCTGGTGGGGCCTGCGCGATGATCCTCTGATCCTCTTGTGAAGAAAGCCTGTTGTTCGATGAGAGAACTTCAGCATGCCCGGAGCGGGCGAGGAGCGACAACGATGTCCAGGTCCTCACATCACGAGCAGGCGCGCCCTTTCCGAGGCTCTCGGTCGGCGATCCTGGCCGCGCTGCTCCTGGCGAGCGGCTGCATCGGAAACGTGGGTGGTGCTGGTTCCGGCGACGAGCCCGGCACCGATCCTGACGACGTCAAGGATCCCACCACCGGGGCCCCGCTCGCGTGCAAGGACGGCGTGGTGTACCCCGGGCGAGCGCCGCTGCGGCGGCTCACGCGCGTCGAGTACAACAACACCGTCCGCGATCTCCTGGGCGACACGACCAACCCCGCCTTTTCGCTGCCCAGCGAGGACGTCGGGAACGGCTTCGGCAACGACGCGGACACGCTGTCGGTCTCGAGCCTGCTGGCCGAGCAGCTGAGCACCGTCGCGGAGGGCGTCGCCCAGCGCGCGACCGCCACCCCGGAGGCGCTCGCGAAGCTCGCCCCTTGCGCGCGCAACGTGGCGGCGGCGGACGAGGAGGCGTGCGCGAGCACGATCATCGAGCGGTTCGCCCCGGTCGCGTACCGCAGGCCCCTCGCCGACGGCGAGGCGAACGAGCTACTCGCGCTGTACCGAGTCGGCAGGACCGACGCGACGTTCGCCACCGGCGTCGCGACGGTGATCGAGGCGCTGCTGCAATCGCCGGACTTCCTCTACCGCATCGAGCGCGGCATGCCCGACCCGGAGCGCCCGGAGCTCCGCCGGCCCACGGGCGACGAGATGGCGACGCGGCTCTCGTACATGCTCTGGGGCACGACGCCCGACGAGCAGCTGCGCACGGCCGCGCAGGCGGGTGAGCTCTCGACGAAGGAAGGCGTGCGCAAGCACGCCGAGCGCATGCTCGAAGACCCTCGGTCCCGGCCCACCATCCGGTTCTTCTTCGACAACCTGCTCCCCATCAGCAGCCTCGCGGATCTCGAGCGGAACGCGGAGGCGTTCCCGACCTTCTCGCGCACCATCGGCTCGCTGATGCGCGAGGAGACACAGCGGCTCATCGAGCACGAGGTCTTCGAGGGGGGCGGGACATGGCCGTCCATCTTGACGGCCCCGTACTCGTTCATGAACGAGCAGCTCGCGGCGTTCTACGGCGTCTCCGGCGTGACGGGCGACGAGTTCCAGAAGGTGGAGCTCGACACGACCCAGCGCCTCGGGATCCTCACCCAGGCGGGCATGATGGCCGGGACGACGCACTCGAACAACACGAACCCCGTGACCCGCGGCTCGTTCGTGCTGCAGAAGCTCATGTGCATCATCATCCCGCTCCCCACCGGCGACATCCTGGAGCAGGTGAAGCCGCCGGATCCGTACTCCGGCAAGACGGCGCGGGAGCGCTTCAGCCAGCACAGCCAGGACAAGGCGTGCGCGGGGTGCCACCAGTTCATGGATCCGGTCGGCTTCGCGTTCGAGAACTACGACGCGGTCGGGCTGTACCGCACCACCGAGAACGACGTCGTGATCGACCCGAGCGGCACGGTCCCGGGGACGCTGGGGGACGTGAGCGGGCCGATCGAGCTGGTGCAGAAGCTCGCCGCGTCGGAAGAGGTGCAGGACTGCTTCGCCAAGCGCTGGAGCGAGTTCGCCTACGGCCTCACCCTGCGCAAAGAGGACAAGTGCACCGAAGAGGCTGTCACGACCGCCTTCAAGGCGTCCGGGTACAACGTGAAACAGCTCCTGATCGATCTCACGCAGACGGACGCTTTCCACTATTTGGCTTCTGGACAGGAGTGAAGGTCATGTCGAAATTTCGTTTGAGCCGACGTGCCATGCTGCGGGGCGCCGGCGCCATCGCGGTCTCGCTCCCCTGGCTGGAGATCATGGGCACCGAGCGCCCGGCGCACGCGGCCCCCGCCCCCGCCAAGCGTTTCCTGGCCGTTTACACGCCCGGCGGGACCGTGCTGAACCGCTGGAGGCCGACCGGCTCGGAGACGAGCTTCACCCTGAGCCCCATCCTGGCGCCGCTCGCGCCGGTGCAGAACCGGCTGATCGTCGTCGACGGCCTCGACATGAAGAGCGCGCGCGGCGAGCAGCACCAGGCCGGGATCATCGCCTGGCTCACGGGCACGTCGCAGGAGGGCTCCAACAACGGCGGCTACGGGCAGGGGCCGTCCATCGATCAGGTGATCGCCGCCCGGATCTCCGCCGGTCAGAAGGCGAAGGCCAGCATCCAGATCGCGTTGCGCTGGGCCACGGGCAAGTCTCATGGCCTGCTGTCGCCGATGAACGCCGCGAATTTCGAGAACGACGCGCCGCACAAGCCGATCCCGCCGCGCCTCGATCCGGTGGAGATCTTCACCGAGCTCTTCGGCACGCTGAACCCGAACGACAGCAACGACGCTGCCCGTCGCCTCGCGCGGAAGCGATCGATCCTCGACTTCCTCGACCGGCGCTACGCCACCCTGTCCGGGCAGCTCGGCGCCGCCGACAAGCAGAAGATCGACCAGCACCTCACGAAGATCCGCGAGATCGAGCAGAGCCTCAGCAACATCCCGGTCGAGACGAGCGCGTGCAAGGTGCCGACGAGGGTCGACACGTCCGACTACAACCCGCGCACGGGGCTCAACGCGGACAACGACGGCAAGGTCAAGGACACCTCGACCGACGCGGCGATCCCCAAGGTCGGCAAGCTGTTGACGGACATGATGGTGATGGCGTTCGCCTGCGACATCACCGGGGTCGGCACCCTGCAGTGGAGCGACACCGAGGCGAAGCACACCTTCCCCTGGCTCAACCTGACCGAGCACCACCATTTCTACCAGCACGACGGCGGCTTCAGGCCGAACGAGTGCGAGGCCATCTGCACGTGGTACTCGAAGCAGCACCTCTATCTCCTGCAGGAGATGGAGAAGATCGACATGGGCGGGCACTCGCTGCTCGACGAGAGCGTCGTCTTCTTCGGCTCGGAGCTCTCGGATCCGCCGTCGCACAAGAAGAACGACATGCCGTTCCTGCTGGCCGGCGGCGGCGGCGGCCTGCGCACCGGGCGCTGGCTCCGGTACCCGAACCTCCCGCACAACAACCTGCTCGTCTCGATCTTGAACCTGTTCGGCGACACCCGGACCACGTTCGGCGACCCGCGGGACTGCACCGGGCCGCTCACCAACCTGACCTAGCCATTCGAACGAGACGCGGCGCACTCGCCGGACTGGTGTGAAATGAGAATCTCTCTGCTCGTGATCCCTGTGACGATGGTCCTCCTTGCCTGCGGCTCCGAGGCCGACCCGCCCGCGAACGACCCGGCGACTTCCAGCGCGACGGGCGCTGGGGGCTCGGGCGGGGGAGCCGCGACGGGCGCCAGCACGAGCGCCTCCAGCAGCGCGGGCTCCGGCGGGGCCGGCGGCAGCGGCGGGGCCGGCGGCAGCGGCGGAGCCGGCGGCAGCGGCGGGGCCGGCGGCAGCGGCGGGGCCGGCGGCAGCGGCGGCGAGGACCCGCGCGCCGCGGCCGCCAGCATCGACGGCTTTCGCTGGGAGCTGCCGTGCGACCAGGACCCAGGCAACCGTGACGAGTGCTCGACGTCCGCGCGGGTCGACGAGACCAGGACGTTCGGCGGCTCGCCCGACACGACCTACCAGATGACTGTCCGGCTGCGCGGCGTCGTCGAGCCGATGACGTACCAGGGCGGCACATCCGACGGCATGCACTTCCGCGTCGGCGGTTCGCCCAGCAACCCGACGTACAACATCTACAGCTTCGCTGTCTCCGATCCGCCCGAGGTCTACTATCTCAACGATAACCCCACCGTGGGTCACGACACGTTCATCATCGACCACACGAAGACCATCCCGATTCGGGGCGGAGCCACCGTGACGTTCGTCGGCGACGGTCAAAACGCCGTCGAGATCGCCAACTTCAAGCACCTCGTCGTGGACGGCATCCCCCCGGCACCCGAGCCATTCATCGGTCAGTTCATCCAGCTCGACGTGCTGTCGGTCGAGGCGGCGCAGCCCTGACCGTGCGCCGCGCGGGAGGAGCGCCTCGTAGCGGCCGTCTCACCGTACAACCACGCTGCACGCGCGGGTTGACCTAGCACCACTGTGTCGCGACCGGGCGGGATGAGCCGATGCTACCCCCAGGAATCTCCCGGAAGGCTGGAGCCTTTCTGCGGACCGGAGCTTGCCGCGCCGTGGGCGCGACGCAGCCTGCTGTGCCGTGGAGTACACGATGGACGCCGCTGCCCAGCAGCGGCTGGACGCCTACTTCTCGGGCATCGGGGACATCCTTGCCCATCCGCTGCGGCGCGAGTCGTTCGCGATCTATGCGATGGGGCTGCTCGGCGAGGCGGAACGCAAGAGCATCGAGCCGCTCGCTGCGCGAGCCTGCCCCGACCCGGCGCGCGTGCAGGCGGCGCACCAGAGCCTGCAGCATTTCATCTCGAACGCGCACTGGGACGACCACGCCGTGCGCCGGTACGCGGCCCGCTACGCCATCGCGGCGATGGCCGAGCACGCTCCGATCTCGGCGTGGATCATCGACGATACCGGCTTCTTGAAGAAGGGCGAGCACTCGGTGGGGGTTCAACGGCAGTACACCGGCTCCGCCGGCAAGATCACCAACTGCCAGATCGGCATCAGCCTCAGCGTGGCGACGCGCTACCACCACGTGCCCATCGACTTCGAGCTGTACCTGCCTCGGAGCTGGGCCGACGATCCGGCGCGACGGCGCGAAGCCCGCATTCCTGCCTCCGTGCAGTACAAGAGCAGGATCGACTTGGCGCTCGGCATGATCGAGCGCGCCGTGCGCGAGGGGATACCCGGCGACATCGTGCTCGCCGATCCCTTCTACGGCAACGCCCATGACTTCCGGGAGACCGTGCGCCTGCTGGGGCTCGACTACGCCGTCGGGATCGAAGCCCCTACCAAAGTCCTGTTGCTCAGCGGAAGCGACCCCGAGCGGTGCACCCCGGTGAGTGTGGGCGAACTGGGGCGACGCCTCGGCCGCCGCGCCTTTCGGCGGATTGCCTGGCGCGAAGGGACCGGGCGCACGTTGTCGTCGCGCTTCGCGCTGCGGCGCGTGCGCGTTGCGAACCGGGATGGCATTCCGATCGCGCACCACGAGCCGGTCTGGCTCCTGATCGAGTGGCTCGACGGCGAGCGTCAGCCGACGAAGTTCGCCCTCACGACGCTGCCGGCCCGTATGTCCCGGAAGGAGATCGTGCGCATCTACAAGGAGCGCTACCGTACCGAGAAGGTCTACGAGGAGTTGAAGGGCGAGCTCGGCCTGGATCACTTCGAAGGCCGGCGCTTTCCCGGCTGGCACCACCATGTGACCGTCGCCCTCAGCTGCTACGCGTTCGTTGTCGCCGAACGCGCGCGGCATTTTCCCCCCTCGGCCGAACGGACGCGTTTCCCCGAGCCGTTCCCGCTCGCGGCCTGAGCGTCATTTTAGCGACTCCTTCGCCACCTGTCGTCTCGCCATCGCCCGCGTGCTGACCCGCTGGCTGCCCCGGTGCCCCAGCTGCCACCGTCGACACGCCGAGGTCCCCAGGCTCCAGTCCCTCCGGCTGTGACACAGTGGTGCTAGAACACCTCACGCGCTCCACCTCCCCTCCTGGAAAAGTAGCTGAGCCGCGCCGTCGCCCTCGGGGACGAGGTGGCGGCGCGGGTCGTTCGCGAGGCAATCGGTCGGCTGCTCGGGCTGCCGGTGGCACCGGAGCGGCGAGCAAGCTTGGACCGAACGTCGAGCTCGCCGCTCGCGTGGACTCGCTGCCGGGGCCTTGCCGCTGCTGTCCGACGACATGGAGCGTCCTCAGGCCGTAGGCTGAACCGGCATTTGACATGAGGCACAAAAGGTGCGATCCACCGACCCGCCTACAAAAACCGACAGACCCAACGAGCTCACTGGCTGTGTAATATTGGCCACGCCCCGCTGAGAATTGTTCCCAGCCGACGAACACAGGAAAGGCTTGCTGCAATGAGCAAACTGACCATCTGGACCTACGACTGGGTGCCTGGAATGCCTCGTGGTTTTGTGCGCGATCTAAGGCTGAGGTGGGCGTGTGAGGAGGCCGGTCTCCTCTACGAAGTCCAAACGATCCCGTTCGATGATCGCGAGACCAACCATCTCGAGCGCCAGCCATTTGGCCAGGTTCCGTTCCTGAGCGACGGAGAGCTGGAGATCTTCGAGAGCGGCGCGGGGCTGCTGCATCTGGCCCGGAAGAGCGACAAGCTGATGCCGCGCGATCCGGCGGGAGAAGCGGAGACGCTTCAATGGACGATCGCCGCGCTCAACTCGATTGAGATGGTCAGCGTACCGTGGTGGTTCCTGAAGATGTGCGGCGATGCGCAGAACAAACTTACCGGATGGATGGGCAAGCGCCTCGACCAGCTCGAAAAGGTACTGAGCGAGCGAGAGTGGCTCGCGGCCGACCGCTTCACCGTCGCAGACCTGCTGATGGCGGATGTGCTACGGATCCCGGACGTCCGCTCGTTCGGGGATCGGCCGGCGACCGAGGCCTATGTGACCCGTGTCACCGGTCGCCCCGCATTCAAGAAGGCCCAGGCCGACCAGATCGCTCTTTTCAAGGCGGCCGACGAGAAGAGGACAGAAAAAGGGTCGGGCTGACGAGCGTCCTGGCCTCTATCATTCCGGCTTCCGGCGTCGGCGCTCTGATTGGACCAGCATCTTCGATGTTTGGCGCAGCCTCATCGTCGATGCATGGATAAGCTGCTGATACAGCGTCCATTTTCCAGGAGCGATGCGGATCGCGTAAGGTTCTCCAGGTCAACCGCCCCCACCGCCGTTGCGCGCGGAGGCGGCCGGGGTACGATGTCCATGTGTCCGTGGAGCTCGATCTCGATCCCGCCGAGCTTCGGCGCTTCATCGCCGTGGCCGAGGAGCGGAGCTTCCGTCGCGCCGCCGAGCGCCTGGGCATGGCCCAGCCTCCGCTCTCGCGGGCGATCGCGCAGCTCGAGGGCAAGCTGCGGACGCGGCTCCTGAACCGGACGACGCGCCAGGTGTCGCTCACCCCGGCGGGCGTCGTCCTGCTCGATCAAGCGCGCCACGTCCTCGACGCTATGGCGGCCGCGGCGCGCCGCACGGCGCGCGCGGGGCAGCCTCGCGCCCACCTGACCGTCGCGCTCAAGCCAGGGAACGGCGGGCGCCTGCTGCGCCGGCTCGTCGATCATCACGAGCGCTCAGGGTCGCAGGTGCGCCTCGAGGTGCTCGTCAGCGGCTGGGGAGAGCAGGCCGCCATGCTCGCGGACGGCCGCGCCGATGTCGCGTTCTTGCGAGGCCCCATCACCGCGCCAGGCATCGACGCCGAGCCCTTGTTCACGGAGCCTCGCTGCGTCGCGCTCGCCGCGGCTCACCCGCTCGCGGGCAGGCGCGTGCTCCACCGCGAGGATCTGGCGCGGGATCCCGTGCCGGTGTGGCCCGCGGCCAGCGCGGAGCTCGCCGCCTACCGCGCCGCGGCCGACAGGGCCGACGACGCGCCTCGCGGCCCGGTCGTCCACGACGCGAGCCAGCTCCTCGAGGCCGTGGCGCTGGGCCAGGGCATCGCGTTCGTCCCCGCCTCCAGCGCCTCGCTCTACGCGCGCCGCGACGTGAAGTACGTGAGGATGGCCGGCATCTCGGCGAGCACGCTGTACGTGGCGTGGCCGGACACCTGTCGTTCGAAGGAGGTCGCGCGCTTCGTGCGGCTCGCCGTGGAGGTCGCGTCGAGCCTCGGCGGCGATGCCGCGGAGCTCGCGTGAGACGGCATCAGGTCACGGGCGGAGCACGGTCATCCTGAAGGGACCGGCGTTGGCGGCGGCGTGCGCGACCGCCTCGTTCGCGCGATCCAGGCTGAACTCCGTGAAGTCGAACGGGTCGAGCGTCAGGACACCGGACCGGATGAGCCCGACCAGGCGGCCGGCGGCCTCGCGTGGGAACATCCACTGGCCGCGCAGCGTGATGCAGTTGCGCATGAGGTGCCGATAAGGCAGCTCCAGCCCGGCCGCGACGCCTCCCATCAGCACGATGGTCCCGTGCGGCCGCACCGTCAGCGCGGCGGCGCGCACCGCGGCCGCGGGCGCCGAGGGCGGCAGCAGGTCGAGCACGCGGTCGATCGGGCCCGGCGCCGCCCTCAGCATGCGGCTCCGGTCGTCCTCCTCGCTGCCGAGGAGCTTCACGGTGCGGACGCGCGGACCGAAGCGGCGGGCCAGCGTCGCCAGCGCCGCTTCGTTCCGGCCGGGCGCGATGACGCAGCCCGCCCCCATCGCCAGGGCGACCGCGACGCCGGCGCTGCCGAAGCTCCCGGTGGCGCCGCTGATCAGGACGGTCTCCCCCGCCTGCAGGTTCGCCGCGAGGAGCCCGCCATACGGCACGAGCAGCACGTTCAGCGCGCACCATCGCGCGGCGTCCGCCGCGTCGATCGCGCCGATGCGGAGGGCGTTCTCGGTCGGGATCCTGATCTGCTCGGCGAACGATCCATGGCGGAAGTGCGCTTGCAGCCGCAGGCCACCTTCGCCCGCCGCGGTCCATCCTTGCAGCAGGATGTCGGGAGACACGGCGTCGTCGCGCGAACGCACGGTCGGGTCGCAGAAAACCCAGTCGCCGGGGGCGAGGCGCGTCGCGTCCGGTCCGACGGCGCGCACCCGGCCGACCGCGCCGATTCCCGGCGCCAGCGGCAGATCCAGCAGGTAGTTCCGCGCGCCGCTGAAGGCCTCGTTCGCGTACGAGACCACCGGGGCGGCCACGACATCGACGATGACCTCCCCCGTGCCCAGGATCGGGTCCGGCAAGGTCTCGATGGCGAGGGGGGAGCCAAACGCCTTCAATACGGCAGCTTTCATGGATGCATCCTTTGCTGGCATGGGGCCGCTCTCGCGGGCCGCTGGTTCGCGGGACGTGCTCGAGCCTCGGCGTGGGCGGAGGGGCGCCGCGCGGGCAGCGCCGCGCAGGCGTGCTCGCCGCGGGGTGCTCGCCGGGCGGGCGGTGCGGTGCCTTGAGCCTCGAACGACGGTGGCGTCGTATGAACCGGTCGGCGCACGCGCGCCAATACGCGGTGCGCGCTGATTGATACCGGCGGCGCATCAATGAACGGCGCGCCGGTGCGCCCGCGCGCGGGGCGCTGGAGCGAGCGTGGAGCGAGCGCCTCAGCCCGCAGGCTGCCTGCGGAGGAGGGATGACGCTCTCACCGGAACGGCCACGGCTCGCCGACGCTCCGCGAGGCGATGCGGTAGTCGCCGGGCGCGCCCCACACCGCGACATCCCGGTCGGGCGCATTGGGCCCCATCGCGAACGTGAACGACAGGACAGGCCGCTGCCCCGCGCGCGGCCGCCGCTGGGGCCCCGACCAGCGCACCTCCAGGTTCGTGGAGAGCGCCGCCTCCAGGGCGGCGACGGCCTCGTCGGCGTCGGTGGTCGTGACCCGGGTGCCGACGAAGAAGCCCGGGGTGTTCTGCTCCACGATGTGGAGGTGCTCGCGCAGCCATGTGGCCGCGTGCGCGCCCGAGGCCGGGGCGAACGGCGGCGCGTAGAAGACCTCGGCGACCGCGGCGCCGACCAGGCCGGCAACGCTGATGTGGTGCCACTGCAGGCGCTCCGGCTCGGGCGGCCAGGGCTCCGTCTCCAGCTCGATGGCGAGCGCCTCGAGGTACTGCGCCGGCCCGTCGAACGCCGGCGCCACGCCCGCGGCCTCGGTGTCGACCAGGTACACCGTGCCGCCCTCGCTGATCCAGAGTGAGGGGTACCCCTTCGCCACGAGCGGCAGCAGCACCTTGCCTCCCGCGCGCGGCAGCTTCTCCGGCCCGAGCGGCCGCCCGCCTTCGAGCGCCTTCAGCGAGGCGAACACGCCCAGGCGCTTGTCGGGCGGGAGCGGCGTGCCCCCGGCGAGGCTTTCGAGCTCGAGCGCGGCCTCGTGGGCGGGCAGCCCGCGCGCTTCCAGCAGGGCCCGCAGCGCGTCGGGCGACGTGGTGTGCTCGGAGTCGCGGCGGAGGTCGAGCTCCTGGAAGACCAGGGCCGCATGCCGGCTCAGCCGCCTGCGCGCGCTGTCGGCGAGCCGGGTCGGACGGTCACTGTGCGGGCGTGCGTCGCTCATCTGCGTCGCTCCCGGCGGCCCGAGCGTCCGCGTCACAGCGGCCCGGTCGCTCCGCGCGAAAGGCAGGCGTCACCCCAGGTAGCGCGCGAGATTCTCCAGGGACGATCGAAGGCCAGCGTCGTGGTCGGCCTGGCTGATGCCAGGCGGGACGTTCTCCGCGGTGATGGTGATACGGGTCCCTGCGGGCAGCGGTTCGAACGACCACGTCATCACCATCTCGCCCGCGAACGAAGCGTCCGACGACTCGAACTCGACTGACTGGACGATGCGCTTGCCCGGCTCCAGCGAGAGGAAGCGCCCGGTGCTGACGTCGGTCCGCCCTGTGGTCTTGCCCCCGCCGGAGGGCGCTGCCTCCTCGTAGGTCAGCTCGATGCGGTAGCGACCGCCCTCGCGGAAGTCGTAGTCGAGGACGCGACCGGTCATGCCCTCGGGCGGGAGCCACGCCATCAGCGCGTCGGGATCGGCGAAGGCACGGTAGACCGCGTCGGGTCGGGCTGCGGCGACGAGCGACGCGGTATCCGTTCGACCTCTGGCGGCTGGATTTTGCACCCACACAGGCTATCGCGCCACCGGTCCTCTGGCCAGAGCGAAGAGGCGGATGGCAGCCTCACCGGTTCTGTCGGCGGCATCGACCTCGGCCGGATCAGCGCCGCTGCTGGTGACTCCTGCTCGACAGCGGTGGATGCCCCTCAGCGCGAGGTTCGGATGGTCAACAGCGATCTCAGATCGAGCACCATGCGACAGGGAAACTCATCCCCCAGCCGGACGAGACCGAACCGCTCATAGAAGCGTGCGGCGCGTGCGTCGATGGCGTCGGTCACGAACAGGCGGAACGCCACCGGCCCCGTGTGCGCGAGCTGGAGCGTCAGGCCGAGCGCCTCCTCGAAGAGATATCGGCCGAGCCCCTGCCCCTGAACACGGGCGTCGACCGCGAGCCGCGCCAGGAGCACCCCGGGAACCGGGAAGCGTGGGAGCCTATCCAGCTCCGGCAGCGCCGTGACGGTGGCGCGCTCCACGCTCACGACCGAGAGGCTGAAGTAGCCTCCGAGGCGCGTTTCACCCGAGACCTCATCGATGGCCAGGTACGTCCGCGCGAGCATGTCCTTCTCGGCATGCCGGAGCGCGAACCGCTTGAGGTACTCGACGAGCGACGCATGCTGGTTCTGGAAATCGGCGATCAGAGCACGATGCGAACGGCTGAGCGCCTCGATGCGGAGCGCCATGATTCAGACTGCCGGCTTCTTCCAGCGAAGCTTCGGCGGACGACGCTTCGGGTTCGCCAGGTTCGCCAGCGTCTCGCGGAGCGCGGGAGGCGGCTCGAAGCCTTGATCGAGAACGCTGGCCAGGCGGATCGTCTCGGCGTCGCTCAGCCTGAGCCGCTCGCCCATTGGCTTCTGCCGTCTGGCGCGGAGGCGCTCGATCGCCGGATGAACGAGCGGCTCCACCTCCTCGCCACGCCGCGCCTCGATGGCTCGCCCCTGCTCGGCCTGCCGCACGACCCATCCGGCGAGCGCGGCGACCTCACGCAGGAGGTCGGCTTTCTGGTTGGGCTCGAGCCCGAGCCGCTCCCGCAGCATCTCCAGCTCGGCGTCGAGCACGCTGTTGGTCAGGGCCTGGAAGCGGGACATGACGACCTCCTGGTGAGTAAAGTATTACTCACAGGGGCCAGGGGCACAAGGAGATCCTGCAGCCGGAGTCGAGACTAGGGGGTCGTGGGCGCGGGAGCCGCAGCCGGCTTGCCGTTGGCCTCCGCCGGCTTGCCGTTGGCCTGTCCGGCCTCGGTGGCCTTGCGGGCCTTGTCGCGCCGCGCCGCCGCGCGCCGGCGCCGCTCGTAGGCGCTCGTCACCTCGCGGGCGATCTCGGGGTGGCGCCGGAACACGTGGGCCGCGGTCTTCCGGATGGCGCCCACCCGCTCGACCATGAGGTGCAGCAGCTGGTTGCGGATCGTGGTCGCGGCCGCCGAGGCGCCGGCTTCGGGGGCCGCCTCCAGCGCTCGCCGTTGCAGGTCCTCCGCGAGCTTCCTGGCCTCGGCGATCACGCGCACATCGAACGCCTCGTCCGCCTCGACCAGACGGTCCTTGAGCGACTCCGCGAGCCCCGCGTAGTCGCGGAGCGCCTGCGAGAGGGCGCTCGAGCGCTGGCCGTCCTGCGCGTGGAACTCCTTGATGCGCGCGAGCTGCGCGTCGGCGGGCTCGTCGACGTCGTCGTCGAGCAGGAACTCGAGCGCCGACTCGAGCTCATCCACGACGAACCGGGCGCGCTCGCCGAGATCGGCCACGGCCGGATCGACGATGAGCAGCAGCCGCGTCTGCGCCTCCTGCACGGCGTGCACGATGGAGAGCAGCTCCTCGCTGCTCGAGGCGGGCAGGCGGCTCTTGACCCGCTTGAGGCCCGGGCGATCGCCTTCGGGCTCCCAGTACTTCTTCACGAACGCCGCGGCGACGACCGCCTCGCGCACGGCGATGTCGTACGGGATGTTCAGCGGGTTGTCGGTCCGGTCCGACTTGGCGGCGACCTTGACCCAGCGATCGAAGTCCGTTGCTTGCTTTGCCATGATGACGTTGACCCCTCCTCCTGCGACCCGCGCCCGTCGGGGCACGACGCAGAGCGGCAAGGATGAGCTCGGTCGGAGCGGCGTCCAGCACGGAGCAGGGTCTGGACGGGGGTGGGGGGAGCCGGGAGGTGAGGCGGCGGGGTGGGATGTCCGGGTGGGCGGGGGGGTGTCCAGATGAGGCCGCACCCTGTCCAGATGAGCGGGCAGGGTGTCCAGATGACCCCGCCCCCTGTCCAGATGAGCGGGCAGGGTGTCCAGATGACCCCGCCCCCTGTCCAGATGAGCGGCGGGATGTCCGGGCGTCCTTGACGCCACGCAGCCTCGAGCGGTACTCGCCAGTGAGCTCGGTGAGGGCGGCAGGCTTTGTCACGGCCCACCCTTCTTCGATCCGCGAGGTCTACGCGGCTTCGGCGCGGGTTTGGCGACGCCGCCCTCGAGTAGCTTCGCGGTCGTCGTGAGGTCATCGAGGTACCGCGCCGAGGCCTCCGTCTCCGCTGCGACGCGGCGCCGCTCGGCGAAGGCGTCGTACTGTGCGCCGGCCCATTCGAAGGCATCGTCGTGCGAGACGCTTCCAGCACCGACCAGCACGGGCAGCTCCGTGTCGGCGAGGAACTTGTCGAGGTCCGCCTCCCAGTCGGACATCCTGATGTCGCGCCGACGTTGCGCGCGAAACTCCGCACGGTCCAGGAACATCACGACGATCCGATTCAGCGTGTCGATCTCCTTGGCGTCGAGGTAGTTCTTCGCCGTGCCGACGTCGCGCTTGAGGACGCGACCGCCGCTCCAGCTCGTCAGCCCCATGTTGGGCTTCTCGGCGTCTGCGCGGCGACGAACGATCTCGGCCGCCGTGAGGCCGGTCGCGGCGTAGTGCATCTTGTTCTGCATGAACGCGAAGAAACGCAGCGTGGCCTGGTCGCTCTCATCGTAGTCCGACGCGAGCGCGAAAATCTCGCGGATGCGCTGGTAGATCCGCGCCTCGCTCGCGCGGATCTCGCGGATCCGCGCGAGCAACTCGTCGAAGTAGTCGGCGGCGCGGTCGGTGCGCTTGAGTCGGTCGTCGTCGAGTACGAAACCCTTGACGATGTACTCTTTGAGCCTCTCGGCCGCCCACTGCCGGAAGCGGACGGCCGCCGCGCTCCGGACCCGGAAACCGAGGGCAATGACGACGTCGAGGTTGTAGTGCTCGACGTCGCGTGCGACCTCACGGCCCCCCTCGAGTTGAACTGTTCGGTACGACCGAACAGTTGCCCCCGGGTCGAGCTCGCCGTCCTCGAAGATGTGCTTGATGTGCTCGCTGATGGTTCCCTTCGCTTTGCCGAACAGGTCCGTGAGCTGGCGCTGGTTGACCCAGACGGTCTCGTTCTCGAGGCGCACGTCGAGCTTCGTGCGACCGTCCTCGCTGCGGTAGAGCAGGATCTTCCCGGCGAAAACTTCTCCCCTCGGTCCAGCGCGCGTCACGACTTCCTCCGGGCGGCTGGCTTCTTCATTGATGCGTCGGTTGCGACTTTCCTGTTTGTCGCCTTCTTCCTGGTGTCAGCCTGATTCCTCGTCACCTTCTTCTTGGTCCTCGCCTTCTTCCGCCGCGGTTCGAGATCCGCCTCGGTTATGACCACACGCCATGCGTTGGACTGCTGCCGCTGGGCACCCATGAGCCACTCGGGTGGTGACCGGGGATAGGGACGAAGTTCTCGTTCGCCGAACGCGAACCACACGATAGTGCGGTCGCTCACGTACTGTCGAAGCAGGTCTTCTCTAATGTAGAGGATGTCTCCCTCAAGTCCGTCGACGCCGCGGAGCGTGATGGTGGCTCTCGTCCCGTCAGGCAAGAACTGGTCGAACCCCTGCGGAGCGCTTCGCAGGTCGAACCGCGAAGAGAAGCAGCGCGACGGTACACGCGCGCTGCCGGCATGGTTCATCTCGCTGTGGTAGCTCTCCCAGGCATACCGGTGTGCGAGGGCCTCCACCTCGACGTCGCTCGTGCTGACACGAACGCTCTCGCGATAGACACGCTCGAAATCGGATTCGGCCAACGCTTCGGCAGCGAAACTCGGATGCCACGGGATCTCGCCGGCGAACGTGTAGTGGTCGCTCGGAGCGTCACGGGCCACCCATGGCCGCTCCCCGGCGTTCAGGGCGGCCACCAGGGCCGACACACCCTGCTTGCGCGTCACCAGCGCCGACAGGAACGCCCATGCCTCGCGCCCGAGCACCCTGTCGGAAGCTTTCACGAAGCCGTGGACGGCGACCCACGGTCCCTGATGCTCGCCGATCTTCTCTCGAACGACGAGCCGCGGAGGCACTTCGGTGCTCCTTCCGCAGGCCCAACGCTCATGGCTCTCGACACTCGGCTTGAGCCATGCCTGCGAAGCCGTCGGCTCCCCATCCACTGGTGGCGGCTCGGGGAACGAAGGATCGATGTCGACGTCGGAGAGCCGTCTGCCATCATCTGGCAGGAGCCCCTGAGCCTCGAGCACGCCTGCGTAGGTGAAGAAGCCGATCCAGCCGTACTTCTTGCCGTAGCGCTCGGCGCGAGGACGATGCCCACGTCCTTCGGCCCGAAAGGCGTCATCTGCGATAGCGCGGTCCAATGGATCGAACGCCGCGGCTCTCCACCCGAGCGACCACACAACGCCGCAAATATGGGCCGCGGCCGCCTGGTGCCCCTGGTGATCCATATCGTAGTTGCCACGATCGTCGAAGAGGCGTCCGAGCGTATAGTTCTCGAAGTCCATGTGGAGCGTGCGCCCCACCTCTTCCGCGCGCGCGTCGCCTGTGGAGATCGGCGGGACTGGCGACGGCGCCGCGAACGACCAGCGGCCACGCAGGCTGTCGGGAACCACCGCGTCGTAGAACTTCGTGGCAAACGCGACAATGCCTCGCACATAAAGGCGCGCGAGGTAGTGAGTCGTCGGCGCCGTCGCCGTGGGGCCCACCAGCGCTCGCATGAGTTGGTTGAGGAACGGCTTCAGGCATACCCCGAGATCGGCGTCTGCCCGCTGGTGGCTCATCACGACGCCATACGAGGCCGCGAGCATGCGCTCGCTGACATAGGCATCGTTCACTGTGAGCGAGTCGATGGTCAGCTCGAAGAGTCCTTCTGGATCGGTTCGACCAAGCCAGTAGAGCGCCCGTGTGGCCTGGTCGCGCAGGCGCCTGACTGTGCTCGTGAGCGTCCACATGATCCAGCGAGCACGAAGCCGGTCGCCTATGCGCGCTCCACCTCCTCGCCAACGCTGCTCCAAACGTTCGAGATCGCTGAGCGGCTTCTCCTGGTGCCTTCGAAGCCATTCCGTCCAACTCAAGTCGCGGTCCGCGACGTCCAACGGCCGCAAGACCCGATCCAACGCCTCGGCGTTGAGCGGATGACTTACCGCCCCGCGCACTTGACGGAGCTTCTGGAGGAGTTCTGAATCCCCCTGGCGAACCAGATCGAGCAGCGCCTCGACGGTAGCTGCGTCCAAGTAGGCGGCCTCGAGCCCAGCAGCGAATCGCAAGGCCCGAGCGCGGAGCGGTTCCTCGACCAATTGCCAGAGCTGCTTGGCATGGAGGCGCCGAGGAAGCTGACCGACGAGCGAGTACACGACATCGTCGGCGAGAGGGTGCCGCTGGTCGAAATCTCCGCCTAGCAGGGTCGTCGTAGATGCGTCTCGGATCCAGGACTCGAGGCCAGCCTGTCCGTGACGCGAGAGAAGAGCGCTCGCGATGATGTGACCGCCAAGCGGGTCGTACGCAGGAGCATAGGCGCCGGTGCCGTCGGAGGGCATGCGCAACAGGACCCCCTCGTGCTCGAGCGCGCGCACGATGCTCTGATCCCAAGGGCGTCCTTCGTCACCAAGCGCCCGGCGCAGTTCGTCGATCTCAAGAAAGCGGGTCCGGTTGTCCCAGAGGGTGCTGGCAACGAGCCCCAGCGCCGCGCGGACATCCTGCGCGTAGTATCGCTGTGTTCGAGGGGCCAACTCGGCAATCCGGTTGCCCACTTGATCGAGGTAACGGTCGAACAACGCGGTCAGCGATCCCGGCATTGCATCGACCCCGACCACCTTCACTCGCGTCGGGTTCGTCACTTCGCAGAACAGTCGCAAGGTCAGTGGATGCTTGAGGAGTTCCAGCGGGATCGGCGCATCGGTCGCCTCGATCTTGTAGAAGCGAAAGTGCGCCCGGATCGCCTCAATGGTTTCAGCTCCGTAGCCCTCAATCTCGACGTACCGAGTGTTCGGTGGAAGGGCCTCCGCGGCGAACTCTGGCCGCAACGTGCACACCAAGAGGACGTAGGGGTACTTCGCCAGCGTGCTCTCCACCTCAGCGAGCAGCGGCTTCCATTCTCGTGGGTCCTCGGACTCGTTGAGCCCATCGATGACCACAGGCAAACGATGCCGTGCTCGTTGCCCCGCCGCGTCTACTGCCGCGAGCAGGGACTCCATGCTCGGGACAGGGTGAGCCGCGATCGATACCCGTCGCGCCAAGTTATCAAGCGTGTGGTTCGCGTGAAGGTCGCGACCGTGAAGCAGCACGCCGTGAGGGCGCGCGTCGGTACCTGCGGTAAGCTGCGCTGCGAGCTGGGTCTTGCCACAGCCGGCCGGGGCAAGGACCGCGACGACACGCGAGGAGAAAGCAGCTTCGGCATCGGCGAGCAGTCGCAGCGCCTCACGGCAACCGCCGACAGCGTTCGTCACGTACAAACTGGCCAGGTGATTGCCCGAACGCAGCCGTCGAGGTGCCGTCGTGACGTCCGGACATAGCGTGCGCGGTCGCGACGAGATCTCGTCGCGAAGCATGTCGAGATCGCCATCGCAAATACCGCCAGCGACTCGATCGAGCGCATCAGAAGACTGCCTCCCCATCTCGACGACACTCGCCACCACAGGAGCAAGAGGGACGGGCACCGCCGGCGCACTCTCTATAGCTTGCATCTGCGAGCGCAGCTCCGCAGCCTGCGCGCGGAGCGCATCCCAAGAATCGGACTCTCCGAGCATGCGGCGCAGCGCGCGTTCTGCGTCGAGAACGTGATGGACGTCAGCCTGCCACCTCGCTCGGATCCGGGCGACCGACTGCTCATGCCGTTCGCGTAGGATTTCCGGCGTCAGCACCAGCTCGCCAAAGTAGGTGCCACGGAGAGCAATGGCCTGGCCGACGAGGAGGTTGTCGATCTCGTCTCCGGTCCAGAGGTGCAGCGTCATCTTCGACGCGATGCTCTTCAACCACTTCTGGTCCGCGCTGGTCAGCGTGCGGCGCGTCCACAGAACCCAGTCCGTGACTCCGGGGACATGGGCCTCCGTCCTGCGGATCCCCTCCTCGATCTTGGTCCTTCTGCTCGACCCGAGTTCGCCACTGGCTGGAAGCTCGTACCACTTGCACTGCCACCCCCACCAGCGCCCTGGATCTCCAAGGGCATCACAGCGTCGTTCTACCTTCAGATGAAACTCGACGCCCGGCTGATTCGCGAGGGCCCGAAGCACACCGTAACTTCCGAAGTTCTGGCGAACGACGCCCCGGCAGAGCAGCTCGAAATTCTTCTCGGCGCTCCCCGGCAGCGTGGCGAAGGCGTCCCAGTTCAGTGCGGGCATGGCGACTCCGACACGGTCACCGCCCTCGACCGTGACCGGTACCGGGATGGTCGTGCGCGGAATAGACCTCGACGCGTGCCCCCTTGAGAACCATCACCTTCAGGAACGCCGAGACATCAAACTCCTCAGTTGTGAGAATGACGTCGCGTCCATCGACCTCCACGCTGAACTCGTAGGCGAACTGCTCGAGCTCCTGCGGCCCGATCGACCCGATGTTCAGGCGCACCAAGAGGTTGAGCATCTCCTCGCCGAAGCGCTCGGATGGACTGCCGACGACGAGCGTCCCCTTCTCCTGGTCTTCCGCCACCTGCTTCATGAGCGCATCGATAATCTCCTTCGCCTTGGTGGCCTCGCTCGCGTCCTCGAAGTGGCCGATCATCACCAGGTTCATGGAATGCTCGGAGCCGTGCTGGTACCAGATCTTCATGCATCGTTCTCCGCGATCACGTGAGCGAGATGGTCGAGCGCCAGGAGTACCCCGCCTTCACCGATCGGCACTCCTGCCGCATGGTAGGAGGTCGCCTTGAGCACGCCTGCCGCGTCGATGTGCGCGTAGGCACGAAGGCCGCGTTCCTCCAACAACGGATCGCAGGTCGGGAAGCCGTCGGCGCTCGTCTCGTTGATGCAGAGTCTCAGGGGGCCCCGGTACGTTTCGACCCAGCATCGCAGCTCCTGCAACGTGTGCGCACCGATTCCTGGCTGGCCGCGCGCTGGCACCTGCGGCAAGAGCAGGAGCTCGCACGCGCCGGAATCGGCAGCGATAGCGGCGGCCGCGTCGAGGTCCGGCAGCGTGCGCTCGTTCACGACGACGTTGATGCCGAAGCGAGAAATAGTGCGGACCAGCGTCAGGCGGCCTTGCAGTTCGCGGAATGAGCGCCGTCGGATCGCCTCGTAGGCCGCCCCGACTCCATCCATGCTCACTCGGATGAAGTGGACGCTGCCCGTGAGCTCCTCGGCGAGCGCTTCATCGATGTGATGCCCGTGCGTCGTGAACGACACCGAGAGTCGTGTCTCGCGCGCCGCGAACCCGCACAGCTCCACGAAGTCGGGGTAGAGCGTTGGCTCACCTCCGCCGAAGCCCACTCCGAGCGCGCCGCTTGCATCGAGCTCCGAGAGCCAGCGTGTAACGTTCTGGTATCGAAGCTCGTCGCGAGACTTGGGGGCGTAGCAATGCGCACACACGAGATCGCACCGGTTCGTGAGTGCAATCGAAACTTGGCGTGGCGCTCGCGAGTAGAGCGAGGCTGGAACGGGAACCTCGTCGAGCAGGACGTTCAGGCCGGTGGTGCGGTCGAAAAGGTGCACGCCTGACGGAGAACATCGCTGCTTCCACTGGCGTCGGGGAACTGATGCATTCTCCTGACTGGGTGCTTCCGTCGCGACCAACGGCTTCGGCTCGTCGGAGGGCGTGATCGTCATCTGTGCCCCCCTGCGGCTGCCCGTACCCGCGAGCCGATGACGGTCGTGGGGCGATCGACGCAGTCAAAGGCCCCGTTTTCCTCGACGTACTGCGCCCAGCGCAGCTCGTGCTGGGCACGAGTGAGAAGGTTCAGGTCATCAGTTTGGTTCGCGCCCGCTCCATCGTCGTCGTCCAGGCCATCTCCCAACTTGACGCCACCAATGTCGGTGAGCACGTACCGGTTGTGGAGACGCTGGCCGCCAGCCTTCTGTCGCCAGCGTACGAACTCGATCGAGACACCGCTTGGGAGGCGTGCTGCCATCTTGGCGGCCTCCCGCTCGAAGAATGCGAGCTTCGACTTCTCGGCGCAGTGCACGCGCACGAGGTCCAGCGTGAGGCCGCCATCGCCGAGGACATTCATCAGCGCTTCGAGCACCCTGCGGTGGCGTGCGTTCTCAGGGCCGAAGTGCGGGTCGACGAGGTGAAGCTGTCGACAGTTGGTCACCATCGCCGACAGCGCCAGAGTCAGACCTTCGGGTGTGCGCGAGGGCGACGCTCCGACCTCGCACGCCCAGCGAGCGCTCCCAGAGCTCAGCTGCTCGGTCACCAGCACGGCGGCGTGATCGCGTGGGTTCTGCCTTGCGAGGATTCCTGCGAAGGGCCTGCGAGCGTACTCGCGCTCCGCGTTCTCGAGCCACGTCAGCAGGCCATCGTAGACGGCGTCGGCGCGGCGGTACTTGTGCTCACTGAAGAGCCGGAAGAGCTCCTCGATGCGCTTCATGTCCTCCTGCGAGAGGGCAAGCTCGGTAGCGGCGTTGTAGACCGCCTTCTTCCACTTGCTGAACGCGGGTAGCTCGAGGAGCACCCGCGGCGTACCAAGACCGAACTTGTCATGGATGAAGCGGAACTCCTCGCGCCGCCCCCACGTGGCCACGAGCCGCGGCTCGATCGCGAACGCATGAATCACAGGAGCTCCTCCATGCGTTCCGCGAAGAAGCCCTTCGGCCATCGATCGACGAACTCGCCCTGCTCGTCGACGCGAAGGCGGCGCACACGAACACCCTCCGGCGTCGCCTCGACGTAGAGCACGCTCAGCTTGTCCTCGCAGAACGCTGGCGCGTCCTCGGCGAGTTCCTTCTCGGTGGTCTCACGGATGCGGCGCAATAGGCGCAGGATGAGGTGCTCGCTATGCGTCTCGACGAGCAGAGTGCGCCTGCTTCCTTCGCGGTTGATCGCTTCGATCAGCAAGTCTCCGAGCCCGACCTGCACGGCGGGGTGCACGTGAATCTCGGGCTGCTCGACGAGCGTGAGGTTACCGCGCCCCTCGATGGCCGCGACGACGACGGGGATGAGCTGCGAGATGCCGGCCCCCACCTCCGAGGGCAGCACAAAGGAGCGCCCGCCCGTGTCGAGGAGGAGCCGGCGGACGGTCTTGTCGACGTGGCCGTCGGAAAGCTCCTCCGCGTCGGCGCTCCCGTCAAAGAGCTGCTGCACGACCACCTGGCACCCCGCTCCAAGCCGTCGGAGCCACACGTTCGTCCGCTCGACGAGCGTGAGCCTATCTGCGAGGAGCAGGTCCCATGCGGCAAGGCCATCGGCCCAGCTCGTGATGCGGCCGGCGCGTTCGTAGAGGAAGCCGCGCGGTGGGATCGTTCGCAGCGGACCGATGTACTGTGCGTCCCGAAGGAAGCTGGCGAGCTGCGCCGTGGTGCCGAGAAGGACCATCTCGAGGAAAGTGCGAACCTGCTGCGCGGTGGCTGCCTTCTCGGGCGCGTCCTCACCAAGCGGGATCACCCGCAGCGGCTCGCTTGGGGGCGGCAAAGCAGAGAGTCGTGAGCGAGAAAGCGCGACGAGCGGTAATGCCCGACCATCGGTGAAGCCGAGCAGGTCGTCGAGCCCGATGACAGCGCCTCGCTCGGGGAAGCCGGGATCAACCCCTCGATGCCACTCGGGCTCTGGCACGCTGATGGAGAGCCATGACTCCGCAACGTTTGCAGCTGCGTCCGCAACGAGCGGATGGCCAAGATTGATGCGTGCATAGAGCGGGTCTCCTTCGCGAAGGGAGCCCGGCGTCTCGAGCCACACCAGGGGTTCGAGCTCACCGTTTACGCCGATGGCGGCACGCTCGACCATCGCCCCGTGAAAGGCCGCGGCAGTGCGATGCTGAATGGTCAGCTCGAGCCATGCGCTCTCGACCTCATCGTCGAGGTCGGGGAACGGGAACTCCGTGAGATCGCGCCCGAAGCGCTCGAGCCCGCCCGGCGTCGCGAACTCGGCTCGCAGCACGATGGCGCGCTGGCGATCGTGCCGATGGACGAGCCGCGCGAACCCGCCAAGCTCCAGGACGCTGCCGCCCAGTTCGGTGCGATCGACGTCGGCCGAGCCGCGCTCGATGAGCTCGTGCAAGTACAGGAGCACCTGGAGGATGGTGCTCTTGCCGGCGCTATTGGCGCCGAAGAGCAGCGTCAGCGGCGCGAAGTCGATGCGCTGCCGGGCCGCAATGCCCTTGAAGTTCTCGATCTCGAGGGAGGTCAGCATCAGCCCGCCTTCTTCGGTTCGTCCGTCCACCGAGGAGCGAGACGCAGGAGCGCGGCCGTCATCGCGATCGCGAGCTCGGCGTCCTCGCGTGTGTAGAGCTCCTCAGGAGCGTTGGCATGATGTGTCGGGGACAAAAGCAGCTGAAGCGCGAGCTGCAGCGCAGAGAGGCGCTCGGCCTGCGGCATCGTGCCGGCCTTCTCCTGAAGGAACCGCGCAACCTCGGCCGGGGCCTTGCCTCCGAACCCTGCGTTCTTCAGCTCGTCTAGGGCGATGCGGCAGCGGCGCATCGCTTCGGCATAGCTCCCCTCGTTCCGGGCATTGACCGCTTGCACGAGGCGCTGCCTGCCCTGCGCGGTGGCGTCGGAGCCTGAAGACGGTAGCCGGAGCTCGGTGACGAGCGTGTCGCAATAGCCGACGCTCTTGAGAAGCGCGAGCCACTGCTCCCTCGGCACCTTGAAGGCGTAGGTGTCGCAGGTCGGTCGGATGTCCAGACCCGGCGCGTATCCCTGGTGCCGCGCGATGAGGAACGGATGCGCGACGAGCGTCATGGCAAGCTCGAGCGAGCCACCATCGCGCGCAGCCTCGAGCGCTACGAGTGCCGGCGTTGTGAGCTGCAAAGTGAATCGAAGGGTGCCGGTCGACGAATGGCTCGGGGGCAGGAGCACATTCGCCGGAGTCGGGAGCGCGAAGCCAAGCCGAAGCTCGCCTCGAGCAGTACGCGCGGTCACCTCGCTCGGCTGCGGCACCAGCGAGACGGGACCCCTCTCCTGCCATGGCCACTCGACCAGACGAAGCGAGACGTCGATGTGAACGTGAGCGCCAGCAGCGACGCTGATCCCACTCACCGTGGCCCCCGTCGGCTCAGCGACGATGCGTTGTCCGCACTGCCAGCTCATGAGGCAAGTCCTCCCGAGAACGCGTTCGAGACGAGAGAGTTGAAGAGTCGATCGGCCGTGCGCTGGGCAGTTTCATAACTAGTCTTGGCGTTCAGCGATCTCCATACTAAGTTCGAGAACCGCTGCTGAAGCTCAAATGGCGGAGAGGGCCCACGCAGCGCACGGAGCTTGTCCATCGACACATTGAGCATTGAGCCACTTGTCCCGGTCGCAGACTTTGTCAGCTCCGATCGAAATCGGCTATGCCCAAGCAGAAATCGAAGATAGGGCGCCGTCGTGACGCCATTCCGAGGTACGACTCGCCAGAGCTTATCAGACAGAAAGAGCCGGGGCTCATCTCTCTCGACAAGACAGGTAGCCGCCACGAGTTCGCGTGTATTCGCGCGACTGAAGAGGAGGTCGCCAGCGCGAGGGGTGACGAGTTCTCGGTCGATTGCACTCGCTGGAACCGCCTTGTGTTCCTCTGGTCGAAAGACTCCAGAGGTCACAGCGCTAACCTTGAGCACGCCGTACTCTTCATCGTTGCGAAGGCGAGCGTCACCATTTGCGCTCCAGCCCGCATCAAGTCGTTCGCACACCTCGCCCAGCGGCTTCACCGGCCACCCCTTCGGATTCGTCACCGGGTCGCCGAACATCTCCAGGAATGCCGAGTGCAGCAGCTCCTCGGTGAGGGCGATGGCCTCCTTACGCTTGCGGCGGATGGCGTCGACCTTGTCGAGGAGGTCGGCGATGCGGCGCTGCTCTACAAGGGGCGGAAGCGGCAAGGGCGCAGAACGAATGTCGTCCTGCGTGACGTTGGTCATTGAGCCGCTCGTGCCACCGGCTCGACTCTCAAAGTGCTTCCTCGCAGCCGCTGACCGGAGTGCTCGTGCGAGATAGCGTCGGTCGACGCGAGCATCGTCTACGATAAGCCGCAGAATCTTGTCAGACAGGAGGAGGTGCGGGTGGTCTCCCTCCACAAGAACGGGCGCGCCGACGAGATCGCGAGTGTTCGCCCTCGAGATGAGAAGATCGCCGTGCATGGGGCGAGGACAGTCACCCGGGTCGTAACCGTCGAGGACTGCTTTGTTCTCTTGCGGCCGAAACTCGCCCCATGTGACAGCGCTGACCTTGAGAATACCCAGTTCGCCCGGTTGCGCAGGGCGTTCCTTCGTTTTGACGCTCTTCCCGGCCTGGATGCCGATCAGTACATCTCCGACAACCGAGTGATCCCCCCTCACAGCAGCGCCTCCAGTTCGCTCAAGTCCTTCGCGATTTCCGCTTCAAGCGCGCGGAGCTTGGCGATAATATTCTTCGGCGGGTCATACTCGACCTCTTCGTGCTTCGCTTCCTTGTAGCGGTTGATCGAGAGGTCGAAGTCCTTCTCCTCGATCTCCTTCACCGGCACCATGAATTGCTTCGCCGTGCGATCGGTGTCCTTCTTGCGGTTCCGCTTCCGCCAGCGCTCGAGCGCATCCGGTAGGTCGTTCTCGCGAACCAAGTCGCGCTTGTCATCGAGCGAGAAGCCGTCGGCCTCGACGTCGTAGAAGAAGACGTGGTCGGTCTTCCCGCCCTTCGTGAACACCAGGATGGCCGTGGAGACGCCGGCGTACGGCTTGAACACGCCGCTCGGCAGCGAGACAACAGCCTCGAGCTGGTTGTCCTTCACCAGCATCGCGCGCAGCGCGGTGTGCGCCTTCGACGAGCCGAACAGTACGCCGTCCGGCACGATCGTGGCGCTGCGGCCCCCCTTCTTGAGCATCCGCAGGATCAGCGTCACGAAGAGCAGCTCGGTCTTCTTCGTCTTCACCGCCTGTGTCAGTGTCGGGTGAACGTCGCCTTCATCGAGGCTGCCCTTGAACGGCGGGTTGGCGAGGATGACGTCGAAGCCACCCATGGCCTGCTTCGCGAACTTCTCGGGGAACGAGTTCGACAGCGTGTCCTGGTAGTGGATGTCCGGGTTGTCCACACCGTGGAGCATCAGGTTCATCGACGCGATCCGGAGCATCGTCGCGTCGAAGTCGAAGCCGTGGAACATGCCGTTCTGGATGTGGTCGCGATACGGCTCGAGCAGATCGCCGGTGTAGATGGTCTCGCCGCTTTCGCCCGTGAGCTTGCCCTTCGGCGAGGTGTGCGTCTCGAGCAGGTACTGCATCACGCCCACGAGGAAGCCCGCGGTGCCGCAGGCCGGGTCGCCGATAGTCTCGGTCGGCTTCGGCTCGAGGAGCTCCACCATGAACCGGATGATGTGCCGGGGCGTGCGGAACTGGCCGTTGATGCCGGCCGTCGTCAGCTTGCTTAGCAGGTATTCGTAGAGGTCTCCCTTCGCATCGCCCTCGGTGATCGGCAGCTTGTCGATCCTGTTCACCGCCGAGACCAGGAGGTTCGGCTTCTGGATCATGAGCTGCGCGTCCTGCATGTACTCGGCGAAGGTCGTCCCGCCGTTCAGCTTGCGGAAGTGCGGCAAGACCTCGTCGCGGACGACGCGCAGCATCTCGGCCGCGTCCTTCTGCTTGAAGTTCTTCCAGCGCCGCGGATCGTTCGGCCCGCTGAAGCGCCCCTTGAAGGGCTTCTTCAGCCGCTCGGCCTTGCGCTCGCCGGTCGTCTCCATGACGTCGAGCAGGCGCGCGAACATCAGGAACGAGATCTGCTCAATCACGGTGAGCGGGTTGGTGATGCCCCCGGTCCAGAACTCGGTCCAGAGCTTGTCGATGTCGCTCTTCTGCTGCGTGGTCAGTGTGCTCATGATGCTTGGCTCGCGGGCGGCCGCTCGCTGGGAGCAGCCCTCTTGGGCTCGAAGACGCTGAGGATGTGCAGGAGCGCATCCACGTCCCCTGGGTCCTGGAAGATGCCGTCCATGCTCTCGGCATGGAGGGTGGTGAACGGAGGCTCGTACAGGCGCTCTAGCTCGATGCCCCCGTTCTGGGCGATGTAGTTCTGGAGCACTTGCAGGAAGCGGAGTTGCTGCGACGACAGGCGCGGGTGTTTGTGCACGAAGTCCGAAAAGGCCTGCTCGACCGCCGCAGCGTCGAGCCCGACGAGCCCGCGGAACACGGTGAGGAGCGACCGCCGCGTCTCGGGGTCGTGGCCGGCGAGGTGCCTCACGTTCGCCTTGTCGTCGACCTGGAGCACGAGGCGCGCGAGCTCGTCGAGTTCGTCTTCGCGCACGCTCTTGCCCGCGCGGATGCGCTGGAGCGTGGGGTTCTCGGCGAAGTATTCGCGCAGCACCGATTCGACGCGCCGCCTGTACTCGACGAGATCGAGCCCCTCGAGCTTCGGGATGTAAGCTTCCGCGGCGAACCCGTCGTCGGTGACGTCGAACACCTGCGGCGCCACACGCGCCGTGGGCGGGAGCTGCTGGTACTTCATGATGCCCCGCAGATCCCGGCGCAGCCCCTCGAGATGACGCACCTCCACGCTGGCCCAGAAGTCCTTGCTGCGAACCTGCTTGATCGCGTCGGCCTTCGCCTTGACGGGGTTCTGGTTCTTGGCGAGGAGCTCGACCGCCTCCTCCACACGCGCGCGCAGGTCCTGAACCTTGGGCGCCGTCGGGCCGCCCTTGACCACCTCGACCTCGAGGCGGGTCATGAGCAGGTCGAAGCGGTAGGCATCCTCGTCGCCGCGAATGCTGCGCAGGTGCTGCAGGGGGGCGACGATCGAAAGCAGGTCGGCCTTGGTGGCAGCGGCGAAGTGGTGCACGCGATCGCCGTCGGCGAGGAGCTCGAGCTCCTTCCAGCGGTCGCGTGCGTCGATGGCATTCGTGTCGCGCACCGCCCGGATGTCACCGAGGATGAGCGCGGCGGCCGCCTCGAAGGTGTCCTGGTCCATCTTGTCGAGCGCCACCTGCGCGAGCTCGACGCGCGCCTCGAAGAGGTGCTGCAAGAGCGACTTCTGCGGCGAGGGCTGGGTCTCCTTGTACTTCTCGTCGAAGAACCAGAAGTTCTGCCAGTGGTCGAAGATGAGGAACTCTGTCTTGTCGCGCCCCGGACCGAAGAGGCCCTTCCGCAAGCGCGTACCGCGCCCGATCATCTGCCAGAACTTCACGTACGACTTCACCGGCTTGGCGAAGACGAGGTTCACGACCTCGGGCACGTCGATGCCGGTGTCGAGCATGTCGACGGAGATCGCGATCGTCAGCTCGCAGTCTGGATTCTTGAAGTCGTCGATGAGCTGGTCGGCCTTGGGCTCCTGGTTGTCGATGACGCGACAGAAGGTCGAGCCGTACTGCGGGTAGAGCTCGCTGAAGACCTTGGCCAGATGCACCGCGTGCACGTGGCTGCGCGCGAACACGATGGTTTTGCCGACGTGGCTTCCGGTCGCCTCGCGGATGCCGCCGTCCATGAGCGAGCGCCAGATCGCCCGCGTCGTGTCGCGATTGAAGAAGTGCTTGTCGAGGTCCTCGCTGTCGTAGTCGACCTGCTGGGCCTGCGGGTCCTGGTCCTCGAGCTCGGCCTGCTGCTCGGGCGTCATGTCCGCGTAGCGGAAGCCGTCGCGGCTAAACTTCGTGCTCACCGCCACGACGCGGAAGGGCACGAGGAACGGCGGGTTGCTGTTGATCGCATCCTCGAAGCTGAAGTGCGAGGTGGGGTCGCGGTCTTCGCAGCCGAAGAGGTCGTACGTGTTGCGCTCGATGAAGCGAACGGGCGTGGCCGTAAGCCCCACCTCGAGCGCGTCGAAATACTGAAAGAGCGAGCGGAACTTCTTGTAGATGCTGCGATGGGATTCGTCGGCGATGATGAGGTCGAAGAAGCCGACGTCGAAGTCCTCGAAGCACTTCATCATCGCCGGGTACGTCGCGAGGTAGATGCGCTTGTCGCGGTCGTTCGCGGTGCTGGCATCGACGATCACGCGCGGCTCGCCCGGCATGAACTCCTTGAAGACGCGGTCGGCTTGCTTGCGCAGCTCGCGGCGGTCGCAGAGAAAGAGGATGCGCTTGACCCAGCCCGCGCGCATCAGCACGTCGCACAGCGAAATGGCCACGCGCGTCTTGCCGGTGCCCGTGGCCTGCACCACGAGGGCCTTCCGGAAGTTGCCAGTGAAGCGCTCGCACACCCGCTTCACCGCCTCGAGCTGGTACATGCGATTCGCGATGGCGAGGTTCGGCTCGACGGTCGCGAGCGGCTTCTTGTTCGCGCGCTGGTGGACGAGGTACTCGAGGCTGTCCTTCGAGTAGAAGCCGTAGACCGTCCGGTACGGGTAGCCCTGCACGTCGTCCCAGAGGAAGACGTCGACGCCATTGGTGAAGAAGATGACGGGCCGCACGCCGGTCTCCTTCTCCAGGCAGGAGGCATACATCCGGGCCTGCTCGGCCCCTTCACGCGCGTCCTTCGCCGTCTTCTTGGCCTCGATCACGGCCAGCGGCTTGCCATCGTCGCCGTAGAGCACGTAGTCCGCGATGCCGTTGCCGCTCGGGGTGGGCATGCCGGTCAGCTTCACCTCCTGCCGCACCTGCTCGGTGTTCGCACCACTCGCGCCGACGTTCCAGCCGGCCGCGAGCAACGCTTGATCGATGAGCCGACGCCGCGTCGTCTCCTCGTTGAAATGGAGGAACGACGCAACCCTCTGCCCCTCTTCCTTCAGCTTCTCGAGCTCGGTGGCGTGCTCGGTAGCGGTGCGCTCGGCCTCGAGGCGCTTCTTCGTCTCGGCTTCGAGCGCCGCGAGCACCGACTCGTACTTGGCCTCGGCAAGGCGAAGCTTCTCGAGGGCGTCCTTTGTCTTCGCGGCGCTCGCCGGCTCGGGCGGTGGCGCCACGTACGTCGGCGCCGCGTCGAGCTTGCCGCCGTCGATCTGCACGTGAAACCAGCGCGCGATGTCGAAGAGCTGCGAAAGGCACTCGAGTGAGAGCTGGCTTGTGATCGGCCGGCGGGGATGCGCGGCGTGGTTGCCTGCCTTGCGCACCGCGTGGAGCTTGTTCTGCACGACCTCGGGGACCGCCTGTCGGAAGGAGGTCTCGTTCATCAGGTCGTTGAGGTTGTCGGACAGCGGCGGGCGCAGGCGATAGCGCTCGTAGATCGCCACCACGGCGTGTTCGACGAAGCTGCGCTGCTTGATGAGCGAGCTCGCGGGGTCGTCGTGCGCGTAGCGCTCCGCGAAGCCCGCGAGGTCGGCCAGCACCGCGCGACGAGCCCGCAGGAACTCGAAGTTCTGTGACTTCATGTGCGGGATGTCCTCCCTGGCGACGCTGGCGACCATGCCGGCGCTCTCTTCAACGTCCCTATCAACATCCGTGCCATCAGCTCTGCACCTTGTACTTCGCGAGCCAGTTCGTCAGCGTCTGGTAGCTGGGCAAGCCCACCAGCTCCGCGGCCTTGGTCTTGTTGCCGTGCGCCTCGTCCATCGCGCGCCCGAGGTAGTGGCGCGCGACATCTCTCATGAGATCCGGCAGATTGAGGCCGCCTCCAAGGGGGCGCCCGAGCACGTCTTGCTTCGCCGCGGGAGCCGTGGGTAGGAGCGCCTCGCGCACATCTTCGGAGGAGATCACGGCGGCGTCGCTCCAGATTGCGGCGCGGCGAAGGGTGTTCAGGAGCTCCCGGACGTTGCCGGGCCAGGGGTGCGACAGAAGAAGATTCCTTGCGCCTGTAGAAATCTTCTTCTCCTTGAAGCCTGGCTCGGTCGCCGCCTCCTGGTTCACCTGCGCGAGCAGGCGGTCGATGAGGACACCGAGGTCGCCCGAGCGCTCGCGCAGCGGAGGGATGTTCAGAACGGCAACGGCGAGTCGGTAGAAGAGATCCTCGCGAAAGCGGCCGGAAGCGATCTCGTCGGTCAGCGTGCGGTTGGTGGCAGCGACGATGCGCACGTCGACCTTCGTCGCCTTGCTGGCGCCCAGGCGGACCACCTCTCCTTCCTGGATGGCGCGCAGCAGCTTCACCTGCGCGGGACCGGGCAGCTCGCCCAGCTCGTCGAGGAAGAGCGTGCCGCCGTCGGCCGCCTCGAAGTGCCCCTTGCGCTGCTGCGTGGCCCCAGTGAACGCCCCCTTCTCGTGACCGAACAGCTCGGACTCCACGAGCTCGGCGGGGATCGCTCCGCAGTTCACCGCGATGAAGGGCCGGTCTCGGCGCGGGCTCGCGCGATGGATCGCACGTGCGAGCATCTCCTTGCCTGTGCCGGATTCGCCCTCGATGAGCACGGGGACGTTCCGGATGGCGACGCGTCGGGCGCGCTGGATGAGCCGGTCCATGACGCGGCTCTTGTGGATAATGTCGGCGAATTCCGGGGCTTCCGGAGGCTCCCCCCCGCTCGTCTGGCGCAGGCGCTCGTCGGGCTCGCGCAAGAGGTCGGGCAGGAACTCTGCCGAAAGGTCGAAGGGAACCGAGGCGGTGCGGACGCCGTGCTCTCGCGACGACTCGATCAGCTCGGCGGGGAAGCGCGTCTTCCCAAGGATGATCCATACCGCCGCCATCGCGGGCGTGCCCGGACTCAGGTGGAGCGCGAGCGCCGTCTCGCGTCGGCGATCACCGAGCGCGCGCTCGATGCCGCGCACGGCGGCCTGGTAGATCTCGCCGAACTGCGTCGGACCGGAGAGCTTCTCGTAGAGCACCTCGACGCGCGACGAGGACCGCTTGCGCAGCCACTTCACGTAGGGCTGGATGACCTCGTCGTCGTAGTCGGAGAGCAGGAAGGCTTCGTCGAAGGCTCGTCCGTCGAGGGCCTGCGCGATCGGTCCCAGGCCCACCAGCTGGCTTTCGGTGGGGGCCCGTAGGTCGGTCTTTCCGATCCATGCCACGAGGACCTTGCGCACAGCGGGACGATACAAGACATCTTGCGCTGGCACAAGGAGCCTTGTTCGCGCAGTCTCCGAAGTGGCGGGATTTCCCTGCTCCTGCCTGGCCTGAACGAGCGGGCGGGCGTTGGCACGATGGCCGCAATGGTGGGCCGGCATGACGAACATGATTGGCACCCAGCCCCTCTCGGTCTGCGTCGTCTTCGCCACCGACGAGGTGGCCCTCGATCTGCGCGACCGCCGTCCCGACAGCCTCGCGCTCTTCGGGGAGCTCGACGAGGCAAGCCGCGACCAGCTCGCCCACGACGCATGGGCCATCGGCCTGCGCGCTCTCGCGAACGCCCACGCGGCGGCGCAGGAGTCGAAGCTGAAGGACGTCGGCGCGGCGCTCGTCGGCGACATCGACCGGCAGCTTCGCCTCTACGTCGAACAGCAGCAGCAGACGATCGGCGCCGTCCTGACCCGCTACTTCGATCCGAAGGACGGTCAGGTGACGCAGCGGCTCTCGGCATTCGTCGATGACCACGGCGTGCTCGCGCGGCTCCTCGAAAAGTACCTCGGACCGCAGAACAGCGTGCTCGCCGAAGCGCTGGCGAAGCAGGTCGGCGAGACCAGCCCGCTCTTCAGGAAGCTGAGCCCCACCGACAGTACGGGCCTCGTGAAGGTGCTCGAGGCCCAGCTCCGCGCCGTCATGAGCGAAGGGCACGCCGAGCTGGTCCGCGCCCTCGACCCGCTCGCAGAGGATGGTGCGGTCTCGCGGTTCCTCAAGAGCCTCCGCGAGGAGCTGAAGGGCGCCGACGAGGATCGCCAGATGCAGCTCTCCACTGCCCTCGCCGCCCTCGATGCGAACGACGAGCAGTCGCTCTTGAGCCGCTTGGTTCGTGAGACGCATCGTGCGCGTCAGGACGTGCTCGCGGCCGTGAACCCTGACGCGCCGTCGTCGCCGATGGCGCTCTTGAAGGCGAGCCTGACGAAGCTGCTAGAGGAGCAATCGACGGCACAGCTGGCTCTTGCCAAGCGCCAGGAGGAGCGGCAGGTGCAGTTCGAGAAGGAGGTCCGAGAGGCGCTGGTGCGCATCGAGCTCAAGCGCTCGCAGGACCAGAAGAGCACGCGCGGCGGGCTCGTGTTCGAGGACGCGGTCCTCTCGTTCGTGCGCGCGGCGACCCAGGGGGCGCCGTGTGTCTTCGAAGCCACCGGAGCGACCGCGGGCGTGGGTCGGAGCAAGAAGGGCGACGCGGTCGTGCGGTTCACCGAGGAGAGCGCGTTCGCCGGTGCCGGCGTCGTGTTCGAGGCCAAGCGCGACGCGGGGTACGCGGTGCAAAAGGCGCTCGACGAGCTCGATGCGGCTCGCAAAAACCGTGACGCGGCCGCGGGCGTGTTCGTGATGGCGCGGTCGCACGCGAGCGATGTGTTCCCGCGCTTCGCGCGCTACGGGAACAACGTGCTCGTCGTCTGGGATGACCAGGACCCGACCACCGACGCGTACCTGCACGCGGCCATCTTGCTGGGTATCGGCCTCGTCACGCGCACCAAGACCGCGGGTGATGCCGGCGACATCACCGCCCTGCGCGACATCGAGGCGCGCATCGAGGACGAGCTATCGCGGCTCGAGAAGATGGAGAAGCACAGCGACACGATCCGCAAGAACGTCGAGGGCATCAGCGACGAGATCCGCAAGGCGCACAAGGCGCTCGACCTGCTCCTGCGAAAGGCGCAGAGCACGCTGCGGGCGCTAAACGTCGAGGTGCTCGATGAAGCGACTGAAGCGGCGAGCCCGCTAAGCCTTCCGAAGGGATCGCTCGCAGCCGCCGTGTTGGCGCTTCCCGGTTGCGGCGGGGCGGCGTGAAGCGGTGCCGGCAGCCGGCCCCCGCCAGCAGCCGCGCTTTCAACCCCTCCCACCGGCACCGTTGCTGCTGCCAGTCGACCCGGCGTCGGCACAGTCTCAACGGCGACGCCACTCGGGCGGGGAGCAGCGCCCTGCGCCGCTGGGGCGGGGGTAGGATCGGCGGATCGGAGATGAGAAGGCTTCGGCACGGGTCAGGTCCATTCTTCGCCCTCTCACACAGATTTCCAGGGGGGGAGCCTGTCTCACCCGACGTTGGCACAGAGGGAGTTCACGACGGTGCTCCCGAACCTCTACATCAGCCGGAAGTCGCGCCCGTCAGAGCCGTACTTCACGGTTCAGTGGCCGTGCTTCGCGCTCACGGCGGGGGCGGTGTCAATGCGCCACGGGGCATCGACAGCCTTTCGCGTGCGTGCTCGGCTCGCGCGCGGCCGTGACCTACGCCTTCTGCTGCCGCTCGATCTCCGCGCGGAGGCGCTCCTCCCGAGCACGGAGCTCCGGGGTGAACTCCTTGCCGAAGTCGTCCGCCTCGAAGATCGGGCGAATCTCGAGCTCGGCCTCCTCACCCGGCATCGGATCGGGGCAACGACGCGCCCACTCGACGGCCTCCTCCATCGACCGGACCTGCCAGATCCAGAAGCCGGCAATGAGCTCCTTCGTCTCGGAGAACGGACCGTCGACGACGGTGCGCTGGCTCCCGGCGAACCTGATGCGCTTGCCCTTCGCGCTCGGGTGGAGGCCGTCGCCAGCAAGCATGAGGCCGGCGTTGACGAGCTCCTCGTTGTACTTGCCCATCTCGGTCAGGAGCTTCTCGCTCGGCATGATGCCTGCTTCGCTGTTCTTCGTCGCCTTCACGATCACCATGACCTTCATCGTCGTGTCCTTTCGCTGCGACGCCCTGGGCGCCGGCGGGGTTGCTCGTACAGGCGACGAACGACGCTGGGCGAGATCGACATGGCCGAGCACATTTTTCTCAGCCGGCAGCGCGACGCCTAAAATAGCACGTGAAACCAATAGGTTACATAGGTCGATCGTCCGACACGCCATGGGCGACGGCGGCCGCCAGGGCCCCTGAGGATCGTGACCACCCTCACCCAGGTGCGCCCCCGAGCTTCCGCGTCGCGGCAGCCCGGTCGCGTACAAGCCCTCGGTGGATAGCGACGCTCAGCCAACCAGCCTCTTGAGCATCGCCATCCCGCGCTCGGCCTCGGCGCGCGTCACGTCGGCCAGATCGAGGTGCCAAAAGACCCCGTGATGATCGAGCGCGTAATCGCTGACATCGACGGGATCGTGCGGCTCGTCCGCTTCCCTGGCTGGCAGAACACGGCAGCTGGCGGGCGCGAGGTGAAGAAGGCTCTCCGGAAGAGCCTGCTCAAGTACCAGCTCCACCAGGATGCGGAGATCTTCAAGCGCGCCTACGGCTACATCCGCCAGTACTACTGAGCGAGGCGCCGGGCTGCGTCGCGGTGCGACGCCTGGATGCCCCTCACGCGCGGTCGTTGGCGATGCGCCCGTCGACGATCTCGATCACGCGGTCGCACTTCTCCGCGATGCGCGGATCATGCGTGACGACGAGGAACGTCGTTCCGAGCTCGCGGTTGAATCGGCGCATCAACGCGAAGACCTCCGCCGACGACTCGCTGTCGAGGTTCCCCGTCGGCTCGTCGGCGAGGACGAGCGGCGGTCGGCGCGACAGCGCGCGCGCGATGGCCACGCGTTGCTGCTGGCCGCCCGACAGCGCGGTCGCCCTGAAGTTCATCCGGTCGGCGAGCCCCACCGCTCGGAGCAGCTCGGCCGCGCGCTCCTTCATGGCCGACGATGGGAATCCTTCGTCGCCCCAGGCGGGCAGCATCACATTCTCGAGCGCGGTGAACATCGGCAAGAGGTGGTGGAACTGGAACACGAAGCCGAGCGTCCGCGCGCGAAGCCTGGTGAGGCTCGCCTCGTCGAGCCCCGTCGTGTCCTTGCCGTCGACGACCACGCGCCCGCGCGTCGGCCGATCGAGCAGGCCGATGATGTTGAGCAGGGTGCTCTTGCCGGAGCCGGACGGACCGATCAGCGCGGCGAACTCGCCCTTCTCGAGCCGGAGATCGACTCCATCGAGCGCGCGCGTGACGACGGCCTCGCCGTATTCCTTCACCGCGCCTTCGACGACGAGCAGCGCATCAGCCATTGCGGATCGCCGACGCCGGATCGAGCCTTGATGCGCTCCGCGCGGGGAGCACGGCCGCGAGGAGCCCCACGCCGATAGCGAGGGCGGTCGCGAGCACGAAGAGCTCGAGATCGAGCTGCACGGGAAACTTCGGGGCGCCGTCGGGCCCGCGCACGAGGCCCTCGAAGAGCTTCGACAGGAGCGCCCCGAGCGCCGATCCGACCAACGACCCGAGGAGCCCGAGGACCGCGCCCTGGATCAGGAAGATGCGCAGGACGCGGCCCCGCGACGTGCCGACCGCGCGGAGGATGCCAATCTCCCGCGACTTCTGGACGACAGACACGATGAGCACGCTCGCGATTCCGAGCGCGACCGCGAGGACGACGAAGAACTGGATCATGCTCTTCGAGCTGCTCTGCGCCGAGAGGCCGGTGAGCAGCTCGGCGTTGATCTTCATCCAGCTGTCCGCCTTCAGCCCCGTCCTCCCGCGCAGCTCGCCGGCGACGGCCTCGGCGGCGAACACGTCGGCAACCTTGAGCTCGATCGAGGTCGCCCCGCCGGGGAGCGCGTAGAGCGTTTGCGCCCTCCGGAGCGACGTAATCACCCAGGTCTTGTCGACCGCCTCGTTGCCGAGCGAGAAGACGCCCGTGATCGCGACGACATCGTCGATCCCTTCGGTGGTCGTGATCCGGATCTTGTCGCCGACGCCGACGCCGAGCTCGTTCGCGAGCACGGCGCCGATGACCGCGTCGCCCCCGGCGACGTCGAACCGGCCCGCGCGCATGCGCTTCCGGACGTCGATGATCGCGAGGAAGCGCTCGGGATCGACGCCGCGCACGACGATGGCGTTCTTCGCCTCGGCGCGGACGGCGAAGCCGGCGCCCACGATCGCCGGCGACGCGGCGATGACGCCGGCGGTGCGCTCCGCGTCGGCCATGACGAGCGGCCACTGGTCGATGGAGCGAAGGCGCTGCGGCGCGGGCTGCACGGAGCGCGCGACGGCGCGATCGTGCGAGGGATCGACGAGCGGACGCGGCGCTTCGCGCGGCACCTGCAACGTGATGTGCGGCTGCGAGCCGAGCGTCTTGTCGATGAGCGATGTCTGGAGGCCGTTGATGAGCGCGGAGAGGAAGACAATCACGCTCACGCCCACCGACACCGCCGCGAGGATCAGCGCGGTCTGCCCCTTCGCGTCGCGCAGGTAACGGAGCGCCACGAACCACTCGAACGGCATCTCAATCGAGCTCCGCGCGCACGCGCTGGCCCGGCGCATGGACCCGTCCGTCGGGCAACACGACGACGCTCCCCTCGGCGAGGCCCTCGACGACCTCGACGGCGCCCTCTCCGCGGATGCCCAGCTTCACGTCCTTGCGCACGAGGCGATCGCCCTCGACCGCGAACAGCCAGGGCGCCGGCGTCGCCGCGTCGCGCACGGCGTCGCTCGGAACGACGAGCGCATTCTCCCGCCGGGCGACCAGGAGATCGACGGAGACGGTCATGTCGGGCAAGAGAAAGGGCGGCGCGCTCGGCACCGCGAGGCGCACCTCGACACTGCCCCTCTGCGGATCGATGGAAGGCGCGATGTAGCTCACCTCGGCGTCGAACACCTGTTGCGGATAGGCGTCCGCGGACGCGCGCGCCTTCTGCCCCAGCGCGATCCACGCGAGGTTCCGCTCATCGGGCTGGAAGACGAGCTGCGGGCTCCCGTCCGCGGCGAGCACCATCAACGTTCGCGCCGGCTGCACCACGTCGCCGGGCTCCACGGAGCGCGTGAGCACGACGCCGTCCTGGCGCGCCACGATCCGCGTCTGCTCGAGGCGAACGGTCGCGCCGACGTGCTGCGCCTGCGCCTGGAGGAGCGCGGTCAGCGCGACGCGGGAGTCCGCGCCCATCGGGGTGGACGCGATGCGTTGCGCCTCCGCCGCGACCTTTTGCGCGCGCGCGAGCTCGACGCTCTGTCGGGCGTTGTCGAGATCGGCTTGAGCGACCGCCCCCGACGCCGAGAGCTCTCGCACCCGCGCGAGCTCGACCTCGGCACGCTCGAGGTTCGTCTCCGCCTGACGAAGCGCCTCCGTCGCGACGATCGCGCCGACGCGGCGGAGCTGCTCGACGCGCGCGCTCGCCTGGTCGACGGCGGCCTTCGCCTGCGACACCGCCGCGCGCGCCTCGGCATCGTCGATCTGCACGAGGAGATCGCCCGCCTTCACGCGCTGCCCCTCGATGGCGCCGACCGCGACGACGAGGCCCGGGACCTGCGCCGCGACCTGAACGCGCGTCGGCACCCTCACCCGCCCGCTCGCGACGACGCGCTGCTCGAGCGCCTTTCGGGCGGCCACGGCGACCTTCACCTTGGGTCCACGCGCGCGCACCGCCATCACGATCGTGGAGGCCGCGAGCAACGCGATCAGGATCCAGAGCCCAGGGCGCCGGAAGAGCGTCCGCATCGGCCGGACGGTCTACCACCGAACCGGCGCGGCCTGCGAGACCCGTCACGCGGAACGTGGGCGCGGGAGAAAAGACGAAGCCCCCGAGGCATGTACCTGGTGCGCTCCGTGAACCGCGCGTCGCTGCGAAGTTCGCAAGGAGATGAAGAGTGGCTCCAGCTGCTGGACTCGAACCAGCGACCCGGCGGTTAACAGCCGCCTGCTCTACCAACTGAGCTAAGCTGGAATGCGTCGGAGACGGGCGCGAGAATAGTCGGCCAGCCCTTCCCGTCAAGCGAATCCGCACCGCGCTTCACTTTGGTGACACGCGCGTGAGCTCGCCCGCTCCCTCCCCTCCTCATCCTGTCCGCGCTTCGCCTTCCCCCTCGCCCGCTCCCGCGAGATTGCCCGTCTGGCGTGCTTCTGCGAGAACCGCGCCGTGTCGCGCGCCGCCGAGCCCCTCCCGCCGCCCGAAGCCCCCGCCCCCTCGCAGGCCCCCCCGGACCCCGCGCAGGCCGCCCCGTCCCCCGCCGCGCCCTCTCCCGCCCCCTCCACCGCCCGCTCCGCCGGCCGCGGCGGCCTCGCCATCGCTGGCGCCAAGGTCTCCTTCATCGTCTTCGGCTTCGTCCAGCAGCTCATCCTCCCCCGCCTGCTCGGCACCGACGGCTACGGCGCCGTCTCCGTCGTCTTCGCCGGCGTCGGCGTCGTCAACAACGTCATCGTCGCGACCGGCATCCAGGGCGTCTCCCGCGCTGTCTCCAGCGTCGCCGACCGCGACGCCGCCGAGGCCTTCCGCCGCACCCTCGCCCTCCACGCCGTCCTCGCCATCGCCGTCTCCTCGGCCTTCGCGCTCCTCGCCGGCTCCATCGCCGACTTCTCCGAGGCCCCGCACGTCGCCGGCCCGCTCCGCCTGGCCGCCGCCATCGTCCTCCTCTACGGCCTCTACGCCCCGCTCGTCGGCGCCCTCAATGGCCAGCGCCGCTTCCTCACCCAGGCCGGCTTCGACATCGGCTACGGCGCCCTCCGCACCGCCAGCGTCGCCGCCGGCGCCCTCCTCTTCCTTCGCGCCGGCCAGAGCGGCGTCCTCGGCGCCATCGCCGGCTTCGTCACCGCCGCCGCCATCATCGTCCCCCTCGCGGCCCTCAAGACCGGCTTCGGACGCCCCGGCAGCGCCGGCCCCTCGATCCGCGAGCACCTCGTCTTCCTCCTGCCCCTCGCCGTCTCGCAGACCTTCCTCAACTTCCTGCTCCAGACCGACTTCTTCCTCCTCCGCCGCTTCCTCGGCCAGGCCACGAACGGCCTCGCCCTCGGCGCCAGGGCCGCCGACGACCTCATCGGCGTCTACCGCGGCGCGCAGCTGTTCGCGTTCCTCCCCTACCAGCTGCTCCTCTCCGTCACCTTCATCCTCTTCCCCATGCTCGCCCGCGCCCACGCCGAGAACGATCGCGCCGCGGTCCGCCGCTACGCCATGACCGGCGTCCGCCTCTCGTTCCTGCTCACCGGCCTCCTCGTCGCCCCCATCTCGGGCCTCGCGCCGCACGTGCTGCGCTTCGCCTTCCCCGTCGAGATCTGGAGCCGCGGCGGCGACACGCTCCGCGTCCTCTCCCTCGGCATGGGCGCCTTCGCCATCCTCGGCGTCGCCTCGGCCGCGCTCACCAGCCTCCACCGCGAGCGCGTCGCCGCCGCGCTCACCGCCGCCACGGTCCTCCTCGTCGCCGTCGGCTGCTCCGTCGCCGTGCCCCGCGCCGCCTTCGGCCCCGACATGCTCGTGAGCTCCGCGACCGCCACCTCGCTCGCCCTCGCCACCGCCGCGGTCGTCGCCGGCGCCCTGCTCCACCGCGCCGCCGGCGGCTTCGTCCCCGCGGCGACGGCGCTCCGCGTGGGCGTCGCGCTCGCCGCCGCGATCGCCGTCGGCGCGCGGCTGCCGTGGCTCGGCAAGATCGCCGTGCTCGGCGAGGCGATCGCCGTCGCCCTCGTCTACGTCGCCCTCCTCGTCGCCACGCGCGAGGTCGGCCGGAACGACCTCGCCGTCCTGCGGCAAGCGTTCGGCCGCAGAGGCCGCCCGGTGTGAGCCGAGCGGCGATCGCCGCCCCGCCAGCGCCGCCCCCGCCGCCCGCCCTCGACCCCTCTTGACCGACAGCCGGCAATCTCGCATACGCGGGTCTCCCCGATCCCGAACGCGGCCGGAGCCCGCTCGGTCGACGCGCGGTCGACCCAGCGCCCGCCCATCCCCGCTCCCCTCTGCCCGCCGGGCTCGCACACGCAGGAGATACCGTGGCGCCTCAATTCATCTTCACGATGCAGGATGTCCGGAAGGTGCACCCCCCGAACAAGGAGGTGCTCAAGGGCCTGTGGCTCTCCTTCTACCCGGGCGCGAAGATCGGCGTCCTCGGCGCGAACGGCGCCGGCAAGAGCACCCTGCTCCGCATCATGGCGGGCGTCGACAAGGAGTACCTCGGCGAGGCCAAGCCCGCCGACGGCATCCGCATCGGCTACCTCCCCCAGGAGCCGCAGCTCGAGGCCGGCAAGACCGTCCAAGAGCACGTCGAGATGGCCGTCCACGACGTCCGCTCCCTCGTCCAGCGCTTCGAGGAAATCGGCGCCAAGCTCGGCGAGTCGCCCCCCGACATGGAGGCGCTCCTCGAGGAGTACGCCGCCCTCCAGGACAAGATCGAGGCCGCCAACGGCTGGGAGATCGACCGCGTCGTCGAGCGCGCCATGGACGCCCTCCGGCTGCCCCCGCCCGACGCCGACGTCACAAAGCTCTCCGGCGGCGAGCGCCGGCGCGTCGCCCTCTGCAGGCTCCTCCTCGAGAAGCCGGACATCCTGCTCCTCGACGAGCCGACCAACCACCTCGACGCCGAGAGCGTCGCCTGGCTCGAGCGCTTCCTCCACGAGTACCCCGGCACCGTCGTCGCCGTCACCCACGACCGGTACTTCCTCGACAACGTCGCCGGCTGGATCCTCGAGCTCGACCGCGGCGCCGGCATCCCGTACGAGGGCAACTACACCGGCTGGCTCGAGCAGAAGAAGAAGCGCCTCGAGCTCGAGCAGAAGCAGGAGAGCGCGCGCAAGCGCACCCTCGAGCGCGAGCTCGAGTGGGTGCGCATGGCCCCGCGCGCCCGCCAGGCCAAGAGCAAGGCCCGCCTCGCCGCCTACGAGTCGCTCCTCGCCGAGGACAAGTCGAAGAAGGTCGAGGAGAACGAGATCGCCATCCCCGCCGGCAAGCGCCTCGGGAACGTGGTCGTCGAGGCCGACCACCTCCGCAAGGGCTTCGGCGATCGCGTCCTCATCGACGACCTCACCTTCTCGCTCCCGCGCGGCGGCATCGTCGGCGTCATCGGCCCGAACGGCGCCGGCAAGACCACGCTCTTCCGCATGATCATGGGCCAGGAGCAGCCCGACGGCGGCGCGCTCCGGATCGGCGAGACCGTGGAGCTCGCGTACGTCGACCAGTCGCGCGACGCCCTCAACCCGAACAACAGCGTCTGGCAGGAGATCTCCGGCGGCGAGGACCGCCTGCTCGTCGGCAAGCGCGAGGTCAACTCGCGCGCCTACGTCGCGAGCTTCAACTTCGCCGGCAGCGACCAGCAGAAGAAGGTCCGCGACCTGTCCGGCGGCGAGCGCAACCGCCTCCACCTCGCCAAGCTCCTCCGCCGCGGCGGCAACGTCCTCCTGCTCGACGAGCCCACGAACGACCTCGACGTCGACACGCTCCGCTCGCTCGAGGAGGCGCTGCTCAACTTCGCCGGCTGCGCCGTGGTCATCAGCCACGATCGCTGGTTCCTCGACCGGATCGCGACCCACATCCTCGCCTTCGAGGGCGACAGCAAGGTCGTCTGGTTCGAGGGCAACTACGCCGACTACGAGGCCGACCTGAAGCGCCGCCTCGGCGCCGACGCCGCCGAGCCCCGCAAGATCCGCTACCGCAAGCTCACCGCGAGCTGACGTGGCGCAGCGCACGGCCGCCCGCGGCGCACCCCCCTCGGAGCACGGTTCCGAGCTGGCGTGACGCGGGCGCCCGCACTAGCTCTTTCCCCCCATGGTCCGGAGCCCCCTTGGCGCGTGGTGCGCATGGCTCGGCGTGGCCGCCGCGGTCGCGACGACGGCCGTGGCCGGCTGCCGGGACGCCGCCGAGACCCGCTCGCCGTTCACGGCGTCCCCGTCACACGCGGGCGGCGGCGGGGCCGCGGGGGAGGGCGGCGCGGGTGGCGCCGGCAGCGCGGGCGTCGGTGGCTCGGACGGCCACGGCGCCGGCGGCTCGGGCGGCCGGGCCGAGGGCGCGGGCGGCCGGGCCGAGGGCGCGGGCGGCCGGGCCGAGGGCGGCTCCGGGGGCGCCGGCGGCCACGGCGCGGGCGGCTCGGACGGCGGCGGCGGGCCGGTCGACCCGCCGCCGGACGCGCCGCTCTCGATCGTCACGTGGAACACCAAGGATTTCTTCAACGACAAGGACGACACCGAGGGCGACGCCGAGATCGTGCTCAGCCCCGCGGAGTACCGCGAGAAACGCGAGGCGATCGCGGCGGTGCTCGAGGAGCTCGATCCCGACGTGGCGGTGCTCCAGGAGGTCGAGCACCTCAGCGTCCTCAAAGACCTGAACCGCATCGAGCTCGGCGGGGCGTACCCCCACGCCGCGCTGGTCGAGGCGTACGATCCGCGCGGGATCGACGTCGGCGCGCTGTCGAAGATCCCCTTCGACAAGGTCGTGTCGCACCGGGACGACCGCTTCACGCTGCGCGGAACATCGGGGCCCGTCTACACGTTCACCCGCGACTGCATCGAGCTCCACCTCTCCCGGGGCGGCCGCAAGGTCATCCTGCTGGGGGTCCACTTCAAGGCCAAGGCGGCGCCCGACGACCCCGACCGGCGCCTCGCCGAGGCGCAGCGCGCCCGCGCCATCGCCGACGCGCTCGCCGCGGAGCACCCCACCGCCGCGATCGCCGTGCTCGGCGACTTCAACGACGTCCCCGGCTCCCCCCCGGTCGAGGCCGTCGCCGGCGCCGGCCCGGGCGCGTTCGAGGACGCCGCGGCCGCGGCGCCGCCCGCGGACCAGTGGACGTATGACTTCCGCGGACAGCTAGAGCTCATCGACCACCAGATGGTCAACCCGCTGCTCTGGCGGATGCTCGACCCGCGCTCGATCCGGATCCCCCACGGGCCGTCGATCGAGGGCGCGAGCGACCACGCGCCAATCTTTTCCGGATACAGGATCACCCCGCCCACGTAAGCGTTCGACCGCGCATCAGCTAAGCTGCGCCCCGATGCACGGCACGAGGAGAAAGGGCTCCCCGCCGAGAGCCCGCAGGGACTGGGGGCGCCTCGCCGTGCGCGTGCTGTGCGTCGTGTTCGCGGCGATCGGGGCGATCCCGCTCGCGGTCGGCTTCCTCGTGCGGACCGAGACGGTGCGGGCCTGGGCGGCCTTCGAGACGGCCGCGCTGCTGGAGAACAAGCTCGGCATCACGGCCCGCTACGACGTGCGCGTCCAGGCCTGGCCGCTGATGGTCGGCCTGAACCGCCTCGTCGTCGACTCCTCGGACGGCGGCGCGCCGTTCCTCGAGCTGGAGCGCGTGGCGATCCGCCCGCGCCTGTTCTCGCTGCTCGCGGGGCGCATCGACGCGGGCGACGTCGAGATCATCGGGCCGCGCGTCCGCGCGGTCGTGAAGGACGGGGAGCTCCGCAACTTCAAGCTCCCCGACACCGGCAAGAGCAGCGGCGGCGGCGGGCTCGACCGCGCGCCGCTCTCGTCGGTGGCCATCACCGACGCGCGGGTCGACCTGACGATCGACAACGTCCGCGTCCAGGCCCGCGAGGTCGACGTCGACGTCTCCGCCGAGCCGTCCAGCGTGTTCGAGATCGCGATGCGCTCCGGCTTCGTCTCGGTCGTGCACACGCACCCCGCGCCCGGCCGCGAGGCCGAGGAGGACAGCGTCGACGAGGACGTGATCTGCCGCTTCGACACGCGCATCAGCGTCGAGCCGGACCGCGCGCTCGTCCGCCGGCTCATCCTGGAGGGCGCCGCCGACTTCGATCCGGATCCCGGCACCGCGCCGCCGTGCGGGCTCCAGGGCAGCGACTGGCGGCGGGTGGAGCTCGAGCTCGGCGCCCTCCGCGCCGTCGGCCTCGGCGGGGGCATGCCCCACCGGATCGAGGGCCGCGTGCGGGCGCGCCTGCCGGTGCCGATCGTGCACCGCTTCGTCAACCTGCCGCCCGCCTCGGGCTCGGTCGCGATCGACGTGGACGCCGAGTACGACGCGGCGGCCGCGCCGCTCGGCCTCGCGCTGCCGCGCGTGAAGGGGACGCTCGCGCTCGACCAGCCGGGCCTCGACGGCAGGGTCTTCGTGACGCGCCTGTCGGGCAAGCTCTCGACGACCCCCGACGCCGTGCAGCTCTCCGACGCCGACGTCGCCTGGGCCGACGGCACGCTGAAGATCTCCAGCGCCGAGGTCAAGCCGTTCGAGAAGGGCGTGCCGCTCCACGCGGGGCCGATCGACCTCGCCAACATCGAGCTGCCCGGCCTCCTGCGCGACCTCGGCGTGCACCCGCAGGCGCACGTCGCCTGGACGCTGCGCGAGGGCCGGTTCGACCGCTTCGGCGGCACGCTGGTCCCGCTCTCCCTCGAGGGCCCGCTCGCCGTGCAGACGCGCGGCTTCGACATCTTCGATCGCCCGACCAAGGACCCGGCCCGCCAGCGCCTGATGGGCGTGAAGGAGGGCTCGGTCCGCGGCTCGTTCCAGGTGCGGCCGAACGCCGTCGTGCTCTCCGGCTTCTCGATCGACACGCCGAGCTCGCACCTCCGGACCACCGTCTCGCTCGGCTTCAACGACCAGCTCGGGGTCGAGGTCCACCCGGGCTCGCGCGTGGATCTCGCCGAGGTCTCGCCGCTCGCCGACCTCGAGCTCGCCGGCGTCGCGTCGATGAGCGCCTCGATGCACGGCTCCTACGCGCACCCGAAGCTCAAGGGCGAGGTCGGCATCGAGAAGTTCGTGTTCGCCGGGTTCCCCATCGGCGACCTCGAGCCGTCGCCGGTCGCGTTCGAGCCGCTCGCCCTGACGCTCGAGAACGCGCGGGTGCGGCACGGGGCGAGCCGCATGCGGGTCCCCTCGCTCAAGGTCGACTTCGACCCGGCGGGCAACCTGCCGAAGGGCCGCCCGCTCGACAGCTCGTCGGGGGTCGTGGTCGTGGACGCGTCCGTGGACACGCGCGAGGCGCCGCACCTCGCCGCGCGCGACCTGCTCGAGATGCTCCGCCTCGAGAAGGATCCGCGGTACGTCGCCTACAAGGCGACCGCGAGCGGGACGGCGCGGGCCCACTTCGCGCTCGGCGGCCCCGAGGACCGCTGCGGCGGCGGCTACCTCGCCGTGAGCGCCGGGATGCGGCTCAGCGGCATCGAGCTCCTCGAGGAGCGCTTCGACGAGGGCGAGGTCGACGTCAACCTGATCTGGGACGATCAGGCCGCCGGCGGCGACGGGATGCGGCTCGACGTCCGCTCGGCGTCGCTGCGCAAGGGCACGGGCTCGGTGCTGGCGAGCGTGTCCATCGCGCACGGCGGCGCGCTGAAGGGGAGCGTCATCGCGAGCGGCCTCCCGCTCACGCGCATCGACGCGCTCGGGCCGGCGGGCTCGCTGTTCGACGGCTCGGTGTCGCTCGTGGCGAGCCTGGGCGGCACCGTGAGCAGGATGGCCGGCTTCGCGGACGTCCACGTCTCGCGCATCGGCATCCGGCGCTCGCACGCGAGCCTGCCCCCGTCGCGCGTCGAGCTCACGATCGTGCCCCAGGACAAGCCGCCCAAGGTCCTCGGCAGGACGCCGATCTGCGGCAACCCGATCGGCGCGCCGTTCGACCCGGCGGAGTTCGACCGCGACCTGCCCGACGGCTCCTTCGTCGCGAACGGCTCGCTCTTCGGCGGGCAGGTCGCGCTGGAAGGGGTCCGCGTCACGCGCCAGCAGCGCAAGATCGTGGACGGCAAGGTGCGCATGGAGGCGCTCGACCTCGGCACCCTCGCGAACCTGATCCCGGGCGTCGCGTTCTCGGCGGCGACGCCGAAGGGGACGCTGACGGCGTCGCTCGACATCGAGCGGCTCCCGCTCGCGGATCCGAAGCAGGCGGCGCTCACGCTGACCGTGGGCGCGCTGAAGCTCGAGCGGGAGGGCCAGGGGGTCCACCTCACGGCCCCGAGCGGGCCGATCCGCCTCGCGGGCAACGCGCTCACGGTGCCGGAGCTCCACATGGAGGCGCACACGGCCTCGCGCCTGTCGGCCGCGTTCACCGCGTCCGGCGAGGTGAAGCGGGTGTTCACCGCGCCGGACCTCGACGTCGGGATCCGGGTCAGCCCGACGAAGCTGGCGAGGCTCAGCGCCGACATCCCGCAGATCCGGCACGCGCGGGGGACGGTGCAGGCCGACGTCCGGATCACGGGTCCCCTCCAGGGGCTGCGCTACGCGGGCTCGGCGACGCTCAAGGAGGGGGAGCTCGACGTCGTGGGGCTGCCGGTGTCGCTCGACGACATCGACGTGGAGATCGCGATCGACGACGACCTGGTGCGGCTCACGCGGGCGACCGCGCGGGTCGGCACGGGCACGGTGAGCGCGGTCGGGAACATGCCGGTGCGGGGCCTGAACCTCGGCATGGCGACGGCCTCGATCGTGGCGACCGGCGTGAAGCTGCCGGTCGCGGACGGGGTGAACCTCACCGCGAACGCGAACCTCACGGCGCGCTTCCAGCCCGGCGTCGAGGACGACGGGTCGGGCGAGAAGAACCTCCCGCACGTCGAGGGCAGGATCACGCTCACGTCGTTCAACTACACGCGCCCGATCCTGATGAGCATGGACCTCGGCGACCTCACGGGCCGCCAGCGGACGACGGTGCAGACCTACGACCCCGCCGCCGACGCGGTCCGGTTCAACGTGGTCGTGCTCTCGCCGAACCCGCTCCACTTCTCGAACGATCTCGCCGACATGCGGCTCGAGGTCTCGCCCACGGGGCTCGAGCTCTCGGGCACGAACCAGCGCTTCGGCGCGCGCGGGTCGCTGCGCATCCTGCCCGACTCGAAGCTCATGCTGCGGAGCACCGAGTTCAACGTGCGGGAGGGCTACGTCCGCTTCGACGACCCGTTCCGCATCGCCCCGAAGGTCGACGTGCGCGCCGAGAGCGAGTACCGCCGCTACACGGCGATGAGCAGCGCCGCGGCGGACCCGGCCGCCGGCGCGGAGGCGCCGGCGGCCGCGAGCGCGGGCATCGGCGCCGGCGCGAACGCCAGCGGGCACTGGCGCATCAAGCTGCACGCGCAGGGCGACGCCGACAACCTGCAGCTCAACCTGACGAGCGATCCGCCGCTCAGCCAGGAGGACATCGTCCTGCTCCTGACGCTCGGGATGACGCGCGCCGAGCTCAACCAGGGGGTGGTGTCGTCGCTCGGCGAGACCGTGGGCCTCGAGGCGCTCTCGTCGCTGACCGGCGCGGACAAGGCGGTGAAGACCATCGTCCCGATCATCGACGAGTTCCGGTTCGGCACGGGCTACTCGTCGAAGAACGGCGCGCCGGAGCCGACGGTGACCCTGGGCAAGCGCATCACGGACGCGGTGCGGGCCAACGTCACGACGGGGCTCTCGCAGGGCAGCCAGGTGCGCGCGGGCGTCGAGGTGAAGCTCAGCGACCGCATGAGCGTGCAGGGGTCGTACGACAACGCGAACGACGCCTCGAGCTCGCCGGTCGGCAACCTGGGCGCCGACCTGCGGTGGCGGCTCGAGTTCGAGTGACGCCCGGGCGGCGGCCGTCAGGTGGCCGCGGCGAGCGCCGCGGTGGCCGCGTCGAGCGCGCCGTACCGGTCGTCGCGGCCGGACACCCACTGCTTGTGGCCCATGAGCTCGAAGATGCGCCGGTGCTTCGGGTTCTTCCAGGTCATGCTGAGCAGCGCGCGCTGGAACGCCTCGGCCTTGGCCTCGGGCAGCGCCGGCAGCGCGTCGAACATGGCGAAGTCGTAGGCCGGCGTCGTCCAGAGGACGTCGACCCGGCGGAGGTCGATGTGGCCGTTCGCCTGCTCGGCCAGCCACACCGCGTCGCCGACCGCGGCCGCCTGCGCCTTGCCCTCGTGCAGCGCCGCGAGCGCCTGGACCTCGCTCGTCGCGGTGTCCCCGTGCTTGCCGAGGTCCACCTCGAACGGCATGAGCTGGATCTTGTCGACGGCCACCCCCGCCTGCCGGAGGAAGTGGAGCGGCAGGATGCGCGCGTGCGCGGAGTCGGCGCTCCCCACCGCGAGCACCTTGCCCTCGAGGTCGCTGAGCGCGCCGACCGCGGCGTCGCGGCGGACGAGGAGCTTGCTGTGGAAGTCGCGGTCGACCTCGCGCATGGCGAGCGAGCGGGAGCGGCCCTCGGTCTGCCGCTTGACCCGCACGTGCGACATGGCGCTGTTCCAGGCGACGTCGATGTGCCCGCGGATCAGCGACTCTACCTGGCGCTCGTAGGTAGAGAAGAGCGCGAAATCAATCAGGATTCCATGTTCACGGAAGTGCTCGCGCAGGCTCTCCCACAGCGTCACCACCTTGAGGTCGTGCGCCACGGCGCCGACAAGCATCGCCAGGTCCTTCATCCGGTGCCTCGCACGGGCGGCGACGCTAGCACGAGGTCCGCCCGCCGAGAGCCCCGCGTCTCGCACATCGGCGCCTCGAGGCGTGGATCGGGTGGGGCCTGGGCCTGCGGGGGGCTGGAGCTCGCGCGTCCCGTGTTGGGGCGCGAACGGGGCGCGGCGAGCGGCGGAGGGGGACGGGCGCGCGTCGACGTCGCCGGGGCGGGGCGCGCCGGCGACGTCGACGCGCGGGCGGCCTCTTGCCAAAACGCGGCCCAACCGGGCTACGCTGCGCTCCTCGTGCACGCCGGCGCCGGTTCATTTCGTTTTCGTCCCCCGGCGCTCCGCGCCTGATGGCTCGCTTTCGCTCCGTCCTCATTCCCCTGGCGTTCGGCCTTTTGCCGCTCGGTGTGCTCGCCGTCCCCGCGCGCGCCGAGCAGGCGCCCGTGCGCGTGGCCCAGGTGGACGACGAGGACGCCGGCGGCTCGAACCAGGTTCCGGTCAACCCGGGTCGGGCCAACCCCAACCCCAACCCGGGTCGGGTCAGCAATCCCAACCCCGGTCAGGTCGGCCCGGCCCAGCCGAACCCCAACCCCGGTCAGGTCGGCCCGGCCCAGCCGAACCCCAACCCCGGTCAGCTCAACCCCGGTCAGGTCGACCCGGCCCAGCCGAACCCCAACCCGGGTCAGGTCAACCCGGGTCAGCCCAGCCCCGCGGAACCCGCCGGGCCCCCGGGCAACGCCGGCACCGACCCCATCGACGTGCCGTCGCTCCAGCAGCCGCTCGCCCTCGGAGAGCTCGTCGGCAAGCCGATCGTCCGCATCGACGTCGCCGCGCTGGGCGACCGCTGGGTCATCGTCTCGCCGGTCACCAGCGTCGAGCTCGGTGAGCCGCTCAGCCCCGACGCCGCGCGCCGCGCCATGCGCGAGCTGCTCGCCTCCGGCAACTTCGCCCGCGCGTCGGCCGAGGCCTACCTCCTGCCGGACGGCGCCGCGCTCCGGATCCTCGTCGTTCCGCGCCGGCTCATCGCCACCATCCAGATCGCCGGCGGCGCGCTCGATCGGCAGAACACCCTCGAGGCCGCCGGCATCGCCGAGAACGGCGAGATCACCGCCGCGGCGCTCGCCGAGATCGGCCCCCGCGTCCGCGCGTTCTACGCGGAGCACGGCTACCCCGCCGCCGCGGTCACGGTCCGCGCGGTCGACACCGACGATCGGTCGCAGATCCTCCTCGCCCTCGACATCGAGGCCGGCGCCCCGCGCGTCGTCTCCCAGCGCGTCTTCGTCGCCGACCCGCGCGCGCACCGGGAGCTCGGCTCGCTCAAGGAGCGCTACGGCCTCGGCGTCGGCGCCCGCGTCGACGAGCCCGCCCTCGCCGAGGCCGACCGCGAGATGACCGAGCTCCTCCGCCGGAGCGGCTTTCACGACGCCGAGGTCTCCCACCGCGTCCTCGCGGTCGGCCCGAACAACTACCTCTACGTCTACCTCAACCCGGGCGCGCGCATCGTCCCCGCCTTCGACGGCAACCGCGCCTTCGATAACGACGCCCTCGAGGACGCGCTCGGCCTCGGCGAGACCACCGAGACGAAGCCGGACGATCTCGCCGACCGGCTCACCGCGTTCTACGTCGCCCGCGGCTTCCTCGACGCCAAGGTCACCCCGTCGCTCGGCGGCAAGCCGGACGATCCGGTCCGCTACCTGACCTTCACCATCCGCGAGCACGAGCAGGTGCGCGTCACGAAGCGCGTCTTTCCCTGCCTCACCGGCGACCTCAGTCCGGACGACCTCGGCCGCGAGATCGAGAGCTTCCTCGAGGAGGACCTGCCCGGCGCCGACGCCTTCTCGATGCCCGACCCGCGCGGCATCTCGGACCTGTTCGGCCCGACCCGCGGCGCCGGCGGCCGGGCCAAGCCGGTCGAGCTCATCCCGGCGATGACGTACGCGCAGGAGACCTACGAGCGCGCCCTCAAGCACCTGCGCGACCTCTACTTCAGCAAGGGCTACCTGAACGCCGTCGTCGGTCCGGTCTCGGTGCTCCGCGCCACCTGCTCGCGCAGATCGAAGCCGGGCGCCTGCATCCCCGAGCCGGTCGCCGAGCGCGTCACGGCCCAGTGCCGCACCGACGCGCTGGGCCTCCCCCTCCCCGAGCCGCCCGTCCCCGCCGCCCTCACCTGCCGGCCCGACCCGGCGCGGCACATCGCGTGCGCCCCCGAGGTGACCCTCCGCATCCCGGTCCACCCCGGTCCGCAGACGCGGCTCTACGATCTCGCCTTCGAGGGGAACAAGGGCTTCTGCGGCCAGCCCGGCCTGAGCGAGCGGGATCGGGATTTCTGCGCCGACGAGCGGCCGTTCAGCGAGCGCTGGCTCAGCGAGGTCGCGGACCTGAAGGTCGGCCAGCCGCTCTCGACGCTCGACCTCGACGCCGCGCGGCTGCGCATCCTCGATGCCTACCGCGACCTCGGGTACGCGTTCGCCGAGGTCCGCACGGCCATCGAGCCCTCGCCCGACCGCACGCGCGCCCGCGCGCGGTTCATCGTGTCGGAGCGGGATCGGGTGATGGTCACCGGCATCGTCGTCAAGGGCGCCGTGCGGACCGACGAGCAGCTGATCCTCCGCCGCGTGCTGCTCCGCGAGGGCGCGCCGTTCCGGCAGTCGCAGGCCCGCCTGAGCGAGGAGCGCATCGCCACGCTCGGCCCCTTCTCCAGCGTGTCCATCTCGCTGGAGGACCCGGAGGTCCCGCAGAAGAACAAGCGCGTCGTCATCCACGTGGTCGAGCAGCTGCCGCAGTACCTGAACCCGCAGATCGGGTTCTCGACCGGCGAGGGCGTGCGCTTCGCCTTCGAGTACGGACACCGCAACATCGGAGGCCTCGCCATCGGCCTCACGATGCGCGTCCAGCTCAGCTACCTGTTCGAGTTCATGGTCGTCGACCCGGCGGCGCGCCGCCACTACCACGAGCTCGACGACGACGATCAGCTGGAGCGCCGCAACACGATCGCGGTCACGCTCCCGGACATCGGCCTCGGCCCGCTCGTCAGCCTGTCCCTGTCGGGCATCGACGTGCGCGACAACCAGCTCGACTTCGGCTTCACGAAGCAGGCGCTCATCCCCGCGCTCACCTACCGCCCGCGGCGCGCCGTGACGACGCAGCTCGCCGTCTCGACCGAGCTGAACGACGTCGGCTTCTTCCAGGGCGCCGTCGGCACCGAGAAGCGGGACATCCTCAATCAGCTGCGCATGCCCGAGGGCCGCACCATCGCCCTGGCGCAGCGGATCGACGCGTCCTGGGACACCCGCGACACCCCCTTCGCCGCGACCCGGGGATTCCTGCTCTCCGGCGGGGTCGAGCACGTCGACGCGTTCGACGTGTTCGCCTCGGGCGAGTCCCAGTCGGACTTCCCCGAGAGCCACTTCCTGCGGTTCACGGGCCGCGTGTCGGGCTACATCCCGCTCGCGCGTCGGGGGCCCGTCCTCGCGCTGAGCCTGTCGGGCGGCTACATCCACCCGCTCGTGGCCAACAGCGGCACGTATCCCGACCGCCTGTTCTTCATGGGCGGCGTCGACTCGCTCCGCTCGCACCTCGCCGAGTCGCTGTACCCCGAGGACGGGCTGGAGGAGGCGAGAGACGCGCTGTCGAAGAATCAGGACCCCGAGGACGACGACGTCCAGATCTCGACGGACGACATCCCCCGCGGCGGAACGGTGATGGTGAATCCGCGCGCCGAGCTGCGCATTCCGCTGACCGATCTGCTCCAGCTCGGGATCTTCCTCGACGCGGGCAACCTCTGGATCCGCGCGAAGAACGTGAACCTCGACCCGCGGCTGCTCCGCTACGGGCTCGGCGCCGGCCTGCGGGTGAACACCCCCATCGGCCCCCTGGCCTTCGACTACGGCTTCAATCTGGCCCCGCGCGAAGAGCTCGACGAGATCGACGGCGCCCTCCACTTCTCCGTGGGGCTCTTCTGACAGGCGGCGCCGCGCGCGACGTGCGGCGCGGCGCCGCGCGCCCGCCAGGTCAGCTCGCCGCCTGCCACGAGAGCCACGCGCGGACGCGCCCGCTGGCGAGCGCCTCGACGAGGCGGATCGGCGCGCGGTCGCCGCTGCGCGCCGGCGCGGCGTAGCTCACGCGGTGGACGGCGCGCAGGCCGAGGGCCGGGATCGCCACGCCGATGGCCAGGTGGGCGCGAGCCGGCGTGCCCGCCGGCCACCCGTCGCGATGGCCGCCCAGCGCGGCCGCGTGGAGCGCGATCGACACGGGGCCGGTCGTGAGGTGAAAGGACGCGGTCGCGGGGGCTCGGTCGACGTCCGGCGCGTCCGGCGCGTCCGGCGCTGCCAGCAGGGCGATGGCGGCCTCGAGGTGCGCAGCGGCGGCGCCGATGGCCGCAGCGGCGAGGAAGGCGGTCGTGTTCGCGGTGAGCCGCATGGCGATCTCCTGGGCGCGACGGCCATCCTGGAGCTGGCCGCCCTGGTGCGGAAGCGACGTGCAGCGAACCGCGCGGCCGCTGCAGGGAGCGGGGCGGGCGGCGCGGCGAGCCGCGCGGCGGGCCTCGACCCGACCACCCGGCTCGACCCCACCGAGGGTCAGCGCGCCGTGGCCGCCTTCATCTCGCGGACGAAGCTCGCGACGGCGCGCGCGGCCGCCTCCGGATCGCCGAGGTTCGCCGCGACCCGCTGCACGACCGCGGACCCGCTGACCACGCCGAACGCCCCGGCGGCGAGGGCGTCGCGCACGTGCTCGGGCTTCGAGATGCCGAACCCGAGGATCGCGGGCGGCGCGCCGAACCGACGCAGCGTCTCGAAGAGCGACCCATGGCTGAGGCGCAGCTGCTCGTCCGCCCCCGTCACGCCCTTGCGCGTGACGCAGTAGGTGTACGCGGCGCACCGCTCCGCGAGCAGCTCCAGCGTCGACTCCGAGGCGTTGAGCGGCGCGATCAGCACCGGCGCCACGCCCGCCGCGCGCGCCGCCGCGACGTACGGCTCCGACTCCCTCACCGGCACGTCGGCGACGAGCACGCTGTCGACCCCGGCCGCGGCCACCGACGCATAGAAGCCCTTGAGGTCGCGGTGCTTCACCAGGTTCGCGTACGTCAGGATGCCGACCGGCACCTCCGGCGCCTCCGCCCGGAACCGCGAGAGCAGCTCGATGCAGTCGGGCGGCCGCACCCCGGCCGCGAGCGCCCGCACGGCGGCGGCCTGGACCGTCGGGCCGTCCGCGATCGGATCCGAGAACGGGATCCCGACCTCGATCGCGTCCGCGCCGCCCTCCACCGCCGCGCGGAGCAGCCGCGCGCTGGTCGCGAGGTCGGGATCCCCGAGCATCAGGAAGGGGACGAACGCCCCCTCGCCCCGCTGCCGCAGCCGCTCGAATGCGCCATCGTAGCGCGTCTTCACCGCCACCCGACTCATGCCGACCTCCCGGGATCGAGCAGCTTCTGGGCCTGCTCCATGTCCTTGTCTCCGCGGCCCGACAGGTTCACGACGAGCACCGTCTCTCGCCCTGCCTGCGCCGCCTCCGCCGCCATCTTCAGCGCGTGCGCGATCGCGTGCGCCGACTCGAACGCCGGGATGATCCCCTCGCTGCGCGCGAGCCGCTGGAACGCGTCGAGCGCCTCGTCGTCGGTCGCCGCGACGTAGGTCGCCCGGCCCGACGTCATGAGGTGCGCGTGCTCCGGCCCGACGCCGGGATAATCGAGGCCCGCCGACACGGAGTGCGTCTCGGCGACCTGCCCGTGCTCGTCCTGGAGGATGTAGGTCTCCGACCCGTGCAGCACGCCCGGCCGGCCCTTGAGCAGCGTCGCGCCGTGCTTGTCGGTCGACAGGCCGTGTCCGGCGGGCTCGACGCCCACGAGCGCCACGCCCTTGTCCGGGATGAACTCCGAGAAGATCCCCATCGCGTTGCTGCCGCCGCCCACGCACGCGACCACCGCGTCGGGCAAGCGCCCCTCGACCTCCAGGATCTGGGCGCGGGCCTCTCGGCCGATCACCCACTGGAAGTCGCGCACGATGGTGGGGAACGGGTGAGGCCCGGCGACCGTCCCGATCAGGTAGTGCGTGTCCTCGTAGCTCTCGGTCCAGTAGCGCAGCGCCTCGTTGAGGGCGTCCTTCAGCGTCTGGGTGCCCGAGCTCACCGGCACCACCTCCGCCCCCATGAGGCGCATCCGGAAGACGTTGAGCCGCTGCCGCTCGACGTCCTTCGCGCCCATGTAGATGCGCGTGGGCATCCCGAGCAGGGCGCCGATCATCGCGGTCGCGACGCCGTGCTGGCCGGCCCCGGTCTCGGCGATCAGCCGCCGCTTGCCCATGCGCCGCGCGAGCAGCCCCTGGCCGAGCGCCTGGTTCGTCTTGTGCGCGCCGCCGTGGAGCAGGTCCTCGCGCTTGAGGTACACCTTCACCCGCGGGTCGCCGGTCAGGTTGCGGCACAGGGTCAGCGGCGTCGGGCGCCCGGCGTAGGTCGTCAGCAAGGCGTTGAACTCCGCCGCGAACGACGGATCGCCGCGCGCCTCCAGGTACGCGCGCTCGAGCTGCTCGAGCGCGGGCACGAGGATCTCCGGGACATAGGCGCCGCCGAAGGCGCCAAAGCGGCCGCTTTGCTGCATGGTGATTGCCTCGATCGTCGATGGTGCGTGGTGCGTTGTAAAAGATGCGGTTCAGGGGGACGCGCGGTCCGCCGGGGCCGCGGGGCCAGGGTCGTGGCGCGAGGGGCCGCGCGCGGCATCGAACAGCCGCGCGAGCAGCTCGGCGCACTTCTCGCCGGGCGCGCGCTCGACGCCCGAGCTCACGTCGAGCGCCCAGGTCCCCACCCGGCGCGCCGCGGCGATGTTGTCCGGCGTGAGCCCGCCCGCGAGCAGGCTCCGGCCCCGCGCCGGGTGGCCCTCGAGCGCGCTCCACGCGAACGTCCGCCCGGTGCCGCCGCGCGCCTCGGCCGTGCGCGTGTCGAAGACGAGCCGATCGGCGCGGCGCTCGACCTCGGCGCCCGCGCCGGCGGCGCCCGGCTGACCGGCCGCGCCCTCGCCCGCGGCGCCGGGCCCGCCGGCCGCGCCCGCGGCGCCGGCCGGCGCCATCGGGACCGACTTCCAGACCTCGCACCCCTCCGGGAGCGCGCGCCGCAGCCCCTCGACGTACGCGGCGTCCTCGTCGCCGTGCAGCTGCACGGCGCGGAGCCCGAGCGCGCGCGCCGTATCGGCGACGAAGTCCGCGGGTTGATTCAGGAAAACGCCGACGAACGGCAGCCCCGCGGCGGTGGCGATCGCGATCTCGGCCTGCTCGCGCGTCACCCGACGCGGCGAGGCCTCGGCGAAGACGAGGCCGCCGAAGCGGGCCCCGAGCCGCTCCACCTCGCGCGCGTCCCCGGGCCGGGTCAGGCCGCAGACCTTCACCCGGCCGTTCACCAGCGCGCGCGCGGCGTCGGCGATGTCGGGGCTGCGCATGAGCGAGGTGCCGACGAGGAATCCATCGACCGAGGGCGCGAGCCGCTCCACGTGGGCGCGCGACTCGACGCCCGACTCGGCGATGACGATCCGGTCGCGCGGCACGCGCGGGGCGAGCCGCTCCGAGACGGCGAGATCGACCTTGAGCGTCTTGAGATCGCGGTTGTTGACCCCGATCACGGGCGCGGGCAGCGCGAGCGCGCGGTCGAGCTCCGCCTCGTCGTGGACCTCGACGAGGCAGTCCATGCCGAGCGCCTCGGCGGCGCCCAGGCAGAGCAGCGCGGTCGCGTCGTCGAGCACCGACATCATGAGCAGGATGGCGTCCGCGCCGTTCGCCCGCGCCTCGACCACCTGGTAGGGGCTCACGACGAAGTCCTTGCAGAGGATCGGGACGTCCAGGACCGCGCGCACGGCCTGGAGGATCTCGAAGCTGCCCTGGAAGAAGGGCTCGTCGGTCAGCACGCTCACCGCGTCCGCGACGCCGTAGTAGGCCGCGGCGACGGCGTGCGGATCGAAGTCCGGCCGGATCACGCCCTCGGACGGGGATGCCTTCTTGCACTCCAGGATGAACCGCGCCCCCGGCGCGGAGAGCGCGCGCCTGAGGCTCCGCGAGGTGGGCGGGGCGTTCGCCCTGAGGCTGGCGAGCGGGGTGCGCCGCTCGCGCTCTGCCACGTCCGCCCGCTTCCGCTCCACGATGCGCCCGAGCACATTGCCTTGCTCAGCCATGATTCGCCTCCTTGCGCGCTTCTTGAGACGCCTCCCGGCTCAGCGCCACGAAGCGCGCGAGCCGCTCGGCCGCGCGGCCCGAGCCCAGCGCCTCGAGCGCGGAGGCCGTCCCTTCGCGCAGGCTGTCGGCGCGCCCGCCGATCCAGAGCAGCGCCCCCGCGTTGATGGCGACGGCCTCGCGGTGGGCCCGCTCGCCGCGGCCGGCGAGGAGGTCGCGGAGCCACGCCGCGTTCTCGGCCGGGCCGGCGCCCCGGAGCGCCTCGGGCGGCGCGGGCGAGACGCCGGCGTCCGACGGGTCGATCGTGAGCTCCTCGACGACCCCGTCGCGGAGGCGCGCCGCGCGCGTCGGCGCGTGCAGGGCGATCTCGTCGAGGCCTCCGCCGTGCACGACGAGCGCGGCCTGACACCCGAGCATCCCGAGCGTGCGGGCGGCGTGGCCGACGAGCGCGGGGTCGTAGATGCCCATCACCTGGATCGGCGGCGCGCTCGGGTTCACGAGGGGGCCGAGCAGGTTCATGATGGTGCGCACCTTGAGGGCGCGGCGCACCGGCATCGCGTGGCGCATGCCCGCGTGGTACTGCGGCGCGAAGAGGAAGCAGAAGCCGACCTCGTCGAGCGCGCGGCGCGAGACCTCGGCCGCCGGGTCGAGCCGGGCGCCGAGCGCCTCGAGGACATCGGCCGAGCCGCACTGGGACGAGACCGAGCGGTTGCCGTGCTTGGCCACCGGCAGCCCCGCTTCGGCGGCCACGAACGCCACGGCGGTCGACACGTTGACGGTGCACTGCCCATCTCCGCCGGTGCCGCAGCAGTCGGCGTACGCGTAGGCCGGCCGCGCGAACGGCGCCGCGGCCCCCCGGAGCGCGCGCGCGGCGCCCGCGACCTCGACCGGTGTCTCGCCCTTCGCCTTGAGCGCGACCAGCAGCGCGGAGAGCTCGATCTCGCTCAGCGCTCCCGCGAACGCGTCGCGAAACAGCGCCTCCGCCTGCTCGGCGGAGAGGTCCACCCCCGCGCAGAGCGCGTCGATCACTGCATGCATCATGGTTCGCTCCTCATGTTCACGGTCGTTCCGGCAGACACTGCTCCTCGGGATTCAAGCGTCGGACCGCGGCGCCCTGCATAGCGGACAAAAACGAAAAGGCCCACCGTTGTTCGGCGGGCCCTCTTTCTTCTTTCTTCAGGTCGGCCTCCCCGGAGGGGGGCGCGTTACCCGTCGCTGGGGCCCGCCTTGGTAGAGCACCAGCGCCACCAGCGCAGCCCGGCCACGCGCGAGCTCACCCGGGCGGCCGCGTGCGACGCGACGCCGAGGACGAAGGCCTCGGAGCCGGAGCGAGCGGAGGACGCGGTGAACGCGCTGGGCATGCGGGGAACATAGCTTGCGGTCACGCGGGGGGTCAAGCGGGTTCGCGGCGGTTTCCGCTTCGCTGGTTCTGCCGGTCTTGTCAGTCGACCTGCCCGTCTCCCGCCGGGCTGCGCCTTCCCGCGCGCGCTGTTTCTGTTACCCAGCGGCACCCAGCGGCGCCCCAGCGGCGCGACGAAGGTCCGTGGGGTCCGGCGCGGGCGCGCGAGACAGCTCCCGTCGGGGACGTGGTGGATGCGCATGTTTCACGGCGCCGCGGTGGCCACAACGCTCGTCGGGCTCAATCGAACATAAACCAGCGGACAACCGAGGCGACCAAAACACTCTCGGCCTGCTCAGAGCGATGATGCATATCGATGGTCGACACTGTCCAAGTTGGCCGATTCGGACTCAGGTGTTGCACACGTCGACATGAGCCCCGCCTGACCTGCGGCCACGTCCTCCCCGGCGCGCGGCAAACCTCCCTCGCGGCCGTCCGTGCGGCCGTCCACGAAGGATGGCCGCGCCGCCGCGACGCGGCCTCGTCCGAGCGCTCCTCGATCGCCCGTGGAGGTGCAACGCGCTTCTCCGTTGACATCCTCGAGCCGCCTCGCTTCCCTCCCTGGGACATGAGCAGCGTGGCGATGGAGGCGGCGTCGGTCGGAGCTCACCTGCGTCCGATCGGCGTGATCCGGTCCGCGCTCAAGGGCCTCGGCGAGGCGCCCAGGCAGGGCTCGGAGGGCGCGCCCGATGCCTGGGTCGAGGTGCACCCGTGGGCGGCGGAGGCGCTGAAAGGCCTCGTCGCTGGCGACGAGATCCTCCTCATCACGTGGCTTCACGAGGCGCGCCGCGACGTCCTCCAGGTCCACCCGCGCTCTGACACGAGCAACCCGCTCACGGGCGTCTTCGCGACGCGATCGCCGGACCGACCGAATCCGCTCGGCCTCCACCCCGTCGTCGTGCGCGCCATCGAAGGCGAACGCCTCCGCGTCGGGCCCCTCGAGGCCATCGACGGAACGCCGGTCGTCGACATCAAGCCCGTCCTGAAGTGAGGGACCGCACGTCGAACGCACCTCGTGCCCGATCGACCTTCAGCCGGGCGCGAGCGTCGAGATCCGCGAGCTTGCCGGCGCGCGCCCGCGATCGATCGGCGCCGTCGGCTCCGTTGCATCGACGGTGACGGCCGGTCCACGCAGGGCGTCCCGAACCTCCCCGGGTGGGGCAAAACTCCCCTGCTCGCGCCGGCTCCTGGGCCCTGGCGGCACGAGGCATACGACGTGCAAAGCGCGTGTGCTCGCCGGCCTCGTCGGCACGGGATGGCTGGCGGAAGGAGCTGTGCATGAGCCTCATCGACCCGTGGGTCGGCGATCCGCCGCCCCCTCCGCCCGCCGACCGGTACGGCGCGGGCTGCCGGGTGCTCGTGGCCGAGGATGACGACGAGATGCGGGCGCTGCTGGCGTCCACGTTGAAGTGTGACGGCTTCGAGGTCGTCGAGGCGAAGAACGGCCTGGAGCTCCTCGATTACCTCCTGCCCTGGTTCGCCGGCCGGGAGCCGCCTGCGCACGTGGACGCGATCGTCAGCGACATCCAGATGCCGTGCTTCACGGGCATGGAGGTGCTCGCGGGCCTGTCCGCGGTGCGGCGCCGGCCGCCCATCGTCCTGATCACCGCCTTCGGCGAGAGCTCCACCCACGCGCTGGCGCGCTCCCTCGGCGCCGCCGCGGTGCTCGACAAGCCGTTCGACCTCGACGCGCTGCGAGGGGTGATGAGCCGGGTGATCGCGGCGCGGCCGGCGCCGGAGGACCCGGGTTGAGCTCCCCGACCGGGGTTGCGCTCCCGACCGGGGTTGCGCTCCCGACCGGGGTTGAGCTCTCCGACCCAGGTTGGAGCTTCCCGACCCGGGTTGAGCTCCCGACCGAGGTTGAGCTCCCGACCCAGGTTGAGCTCCCGACCCAGGTTGAGCTCCCGACCCAGGTTGAGCTCCCGACCCAGGTTGAGCTCCCGACCCAGGTTGAGCTCCCCGACCGAGGTTGAGCTCCCCGACCCAGGTTGAGCTCCCCGCTCCCTGCCTCGTCGAGCTGCCGACCCGACGGCCGACCTACTCCTCGTCCGGGTCGTCCCCGAAGAGCACGCCGACGGGCCACGCGATCGCGTCGAACGGCTCTGCCCTGACCCGCTCGCCCCGCTCCGCCGTGAGCACGTTCAGATACCCGCCCTCCGTCCAGCGAAGCACGGTGAGCACCTCGTTCATGGGATCCACGATCCAGTAATGGGGCACCTGGCATCGGTGGTACGTGCGCTGCTTCTTCACGACATCGTTGCGCGCGTTCGATGCGCTCAGCACCTCGCAGACCCAGTCCGGACGCACGAGGATCGGCGTCTTCTCGGGCAGCTCGGGGAGGCGCTCGCGCCGCCAGCCCGCCACGTCCGGACGGTAGACTTCGTGCTCCTCGAGCTCCACCTCGACCTCGGTGGCGAACCACCACCCCCCGGGCCAGCGCCCTCCCGGCCGACGGTTGTAGGGTCGGAACACGATCCCGGCGAGCGACGCCTGGGCCCCGCCGTGCTTCGGCGAGGGCATCGCCTTCGGGACCAGCTCGCCGTCGATGATCTCGTGAAAGCGCCGCGCCTCGGGGATGGCCAGCAGGTCCGCGATCGTGGCGAGCTTGCGCGCAGGGAGCGGCACGGCTCCGCCATGGTGCCGCAGCTGCCCGCAGCCCGCCAGCGCGCGACGCTCGACCCCGAGCGCCCCCTTCCCCGCCGCCCCCAGCCCATCCGCTCCCGCAGGATACTTTCCGGTTCCGTGCGCCGATGGTAGGCCCCCGTTCTGCAGGGCGCACGACCTCGCGGCCAGGCGCGACAGGCCCTCGCGAGGCGCCCGCGCGGCCCTCCCCCAGTGTGCCCATGATCACCGCCGAACCAGGTCCCCCGCCGCCGAGCGCCGCCGGCGCCCATGACAGCGTCCCGCCGCGATCCCCGAGCGGTCCGCCCCCCCGCCCGAGCGCGCCGCCGGCGCGGTCCGTCCCCCCGCCGGCGCGGTCCGCCCCCCCGCCGCCGCGCCGCAGCGCCTGGACCACCCGCCTCGGCGAGGCCTGCGTCCTCGGCCTCGGCGTCGCGTCGCTCTCCGCGGTCCCGACCGCGCTGCGCACCGCCCGCGCCGGCGCGTCGTTCCTCGACGGGCTCCTCGTCGGCACCGCGGTCCTGCTCCCGCTCGTCACGCTCGCGATCATCCTCTCGCGCGCCGCCGGCCGCGGCTTCCGCGGCATCGTCGGCGCGGGCGGCGAGCGCCTCGCGGTCCTCCGCGTCGCGCTCTGGATCGGCGTCGCCGTGCCCGTGCTCGCCGCGCTCGCCGCCCTCCTCAAGGCGACGACCCACCACCGCGGCCTCGCCGGCGCGACCTTCGGCGTCCTCGGCCTCGCCGGCGTCGCCGCCGCGGCGCTCCTCACCCAGCGCCTCGTCGCGCTCGGCGACCGCCTCGCCGCCCGCGGCGTCAAGCCGTGGATCCTCGCCGTCGCCGGCGCCGCCATCGGCGCCCTGCCCCTCGTCGCCGCCTTCGCGCCGCTCGCCGCCTTCGCGGGCAGCACCGCCGGCGACGCCGGCGCCGCCGTGCGCGCCGCCATCGTCGACGGCGCCATCGCGCTCGTGGCCACCGCGCTCGTCTCCAGCGTCGACCTCAGCGCCGCGGTCGGCCGCGTCGCCAGCCTCGCGGGCGTCCCGCTCGCCGCCCTGGTCCTCATGACCGCGACCGCCCGGGTCGAGTCGTTCCCCGCGCTCGGCCAGGCCGTCCGCGCCGGCGGCGGCCTCGCGGCCACCCTCTTCGGCGCGCTCGAGCGGTGGACCGACCGCGACGGCGACGGGATGGGCGCGCACTTCGGCGGCCTCGACTGCGACGAGGGCGACCCCACCCGGTACCACGGCGCGCCGGACATCCCGGGCGACGGCATCGACCAGGGTTGCGGCGCTGCGGCCCAGGGCGACGCCTCCCGGCCCCCCCGGGCGCTCGCGGCCCTCCCTGCCCCTGCCAGCGCCCCGCCGGCCGTTCCCGCCGCGCCGGCGCGCGCCGCCGCCGCGCCCGCGGCGCGCGACGATCGCGGCGCGGTCGTCCCGGCCGTCCTGACCAGGACCACCACCCCCGCCGCCGCCGTGGTGGCCGCCACCGCCGCGGCCCCCGCCACCGCCGCCGCGGCCCCCGCCACCGCCGCCGCAGCCCCCGCCGCTGCCGCGACGTCCGCGCCGGCGCGCCCCGACATCCTCCTCGTCACCCTCGACACGGTGCGCGCCGACCACACGTCGGCCTACGGCTACGGCCGCGACACGAGCCCGCGGCTCGCCCAGCTCGCGGCCCGCGGCGTGCTGTTCGAGCGCGCCTATGCCGCCTCGAGCGAGACGCAGCGGGCCATCGCGCCCCTCGTCACCGGCCGCCGCCTCAACCGGGCGGCGCGCGACCGCCGCGCGTGGCCGACGCTGCTGCCCGAGAACGACACCCTCGCCGAGCGCATGAAGCGCGCCGGCTACCTCACCGCCGCGGTCAGCTCGTTCACGTGGATCAGCCAGGAGCGCGGCTTCGACCAGGGGTTCGACCGCTTCGAGACCGTCTACGGCGAGGCCCACCCCGAGCGCGAGGCGACCGGCCACCTCGCCGTCAAGAAGGCCATCGAGCTCCTCGACGGCTACGCCCAGCGCGCCCAGCCGGTCTTCCTCTGGCTCCACCTCTTCGACGCCCACGAGCGCTACGTCAGCCACCCCGGCATCCGCTTCGGCGCCGGCAGGACGGCCGCCTACGACGGCGAGATCGCCTACGTCGACCGGCAGCTCGGCGCCCTGCTCGACGCCGTGGCCAGCGGCCCCCGCGCCGACCGCACCGCGATCATCGTCCACGGCGCGCAGGGCGAGGGCCTCGGCGAGCACGCCTCCGTCGGCCACGGGGTCGAGCTCTACGAGGAGGCGATCCGCGTCCCCCTCGTCGTCGCCCTCCCCGGCGCCGCGCCCGGCCGCTACCCGCACCCGGTGAGCACGATCGACATCGCGCCCACCGTCCTCGATCTCGGCGGCGCGGACGCCGCGGCCGTCGAGGGCGGCTCCCTCGCCGCCATCGCCGCCGGCGCGGACCGCGCGCCCCGCGGACCGGTGTTCGCCCGCACCGCCCGCCGCGCGGCGGTCGTCGACGGTCACCTCAAGCTCCTCGTCCTCAAGCGCAAGAAGCGCGACCGGATGCTCCTGTTCGATCTCGCGAGCGATCCCCGGGAGACCCGCGACCTGTCCGACGAACGCGAGGGCGACGTGGCGCGGCTCCGCGAAAAGTTGTCTGCCTTCGAGTCCCCCGCGCAGTAATCTACGCGAGGGAGCATGCACAGGTACGCCCACTCGCCGCGGAAGCCCGCGCCCCCCCGCGCGAGGGCGCTGCGCGCTGCCGTCGCCGCCGGCTTCGCGCTGGGCGTCGCCGGCCTCGCGTTGCTCGTGCTGCGGCTCGCCGAGGCGCCGGCCGTGCCGCCGACGCTCGCCACGGCCGCCATCACGGGCGCGCTGCCGCGCCGGCTCCGGTTCGAGTGGCGCCTCGTGCGCGACCGCCACTGGCAGATCGCGTCGTCCCCCGCCGAGCCGCGCGAGGCCACCGACCAGATCGAGGGCAACCGCGGCGTCTGTCCGACGGGCATGGTCGAGGTCTCCGGCCCCATGAAGCTCGACCCCACGCCGAGGGCCCAGGGCGACCTGCGCTCCATCGACGAGATGCAGCGGACGACCTGCAAGCACTGGATCAGCAGGGATTACCCGGAGCGATGCGCGGAGTTCGATCGCGAAAAGTGGCTCGCGATGTCGAGCGATCTCGACACGAAGCCGATGCATTTCTGCATCGATCGCTACGAGTACCCCAACCAGAAGGGCGTCTATCCGGTCATCCTCGTCTCGTTCTACGAGGCGGGCGAGCTCTGCGCCGAGGAGGGCAAGCGCCTCTGCGACGAGGCCGAGTGGACCTTCGCCTGCGAGGGTGAGGAGGCGCGCCCCTACCCATACGGTTACGTCCGCGACCCGGAAGCGTGCGTCGTCGACCAGCCGTGGCGCCCGTACATCGAGACCGCGCTGCGCCCGCGGGGCGGCCCTGCCGCCATGGCCGAGATGGATCGGCTCTGGCAGGGGATGCCGTCCGGCGTCCAGCCCCGCTGCCGGAGCCCCTTCGGCGTCTACGACATGACCGGCAACATCGATGAGTGGACCCGTTCCGTCCGCGAAGGCGAGCGCCCATCCATCCTGAAGGGCGGCTACTGGGGCCCGGTCCGCACGCGCTGCCGCCCCTCGACCCGCTCGCACGACGAGAACCACATGTTTTACCAGCAGGGCTTCCGCTGCTGCGCGGACCCGGGCGCAGCGGGCGCCGCGCCGGCGGACCGCGCCGCCTCCGGCGACCCTGCCGTCGCCCCGCTGCCGCGCGAGCTCCGCTGACGCGCTCGCCGGCCGGCGGATCCGCGGCCGCGCCGCCGCGCGCCGCCGCGCAGTCGACCGCGCTGGCCGCAGCGCGTATCCTCTGCGCTGATGGACGATTCCCCCGCCGGACAGGGTGCCTCGCGCGGCTCCCGCGACGTGCGCGCCGCGCACGCCGGCACGCACCTCGCTGCCCGGGCGGAGCCGCCGCCGGGCGCCGCGCCCGCGCCGCCGCGCGCGCGCCGGCTCGATCGGCTGACCGGGCTCGCGCTCTTCGCCGCCACCGCCGTCGCGGCGCTCCCGACGGCGCCGCTCGTGCTGCGCGCGATCGCCGACGATCGCTCGCCGGTGCAGAGCGCCGGCCGGTTCGCGCACCTCCTGGAGGGGCGTTCCCCGGGGGCGGGCCGCGCGCAGGCCCGCGCCCGCTTCCCCTTTGACGACGATCCTGGCGCCGACGAGCCGCGGTCGCCGCACGACGACGGCCCTGCCGGAAGCGAGGAGGACGATCCGGACGCGCCCGGGCGCCTCCAGGCGGGCATCGCCTCGCGCAGCATCACGCTGCTCGAGGAGCCGCGGGCCGACGGCGCCCGGATCGGCGCCGTCGCCGCGGGGGAGCTCGTGATGGTCATGCGCGAGTCGGGCGCGTGGGCGCTCGTCATGAAGCACGACGGGGGCAACATGGTGATGGGCTGGGCGCGCCGGAGCGAGATCGCCATCCGATGAGCGCGCGGCCGCCGGAGTCGCCGCGCGCCTACCGCGGTCGCCTGCTCACCCCGCTCGCCGCGGTGACGAACGGCGCTCCGGTCCGCTACCTGGACGACGCGCTGCTCGTGGTCGGCAGCGACGGTCGGATCGTGGAGGCAGCGCCGTTCGCCCCGGGCGCCTTCCGCGGGCCGGTGCTGGACTTGCGGCCATCGGTGTTGATGCCGGGCTTCATCGACGCGCACGTCCATTTCCCGCAGACGCGCATCATCGGCAGCGCCAGCGGCTCGCTGCTCGACTGGCTGGAGCGGTCGGTCTTCCCCGAGGAGGCGCGCTTCCGCGACGACGGCTATGCCGCGATCGTCGCGGGCGAGTTCACGGCGCGCCTCGCCGCGTCGGGCACGACGACGTGCGTGGTCTTCTCCAGCTCGTGCGCCGGCGCGACCGACCAGCTCTTCGACGCCCTCTCGCGCGCCGGCTTGCGCGGCATCGCTGGCCTCACGCTCATGGACCAGAACTGCCCCGAGGCGCTCTGCGTCCCTCGGGACGACGCGATCGCGATGGCCCGGGATCTCGTGCAGCGCTGGCACGGCGCGGGCGGCGGGCTGCTCGAGTTCGCGATCACCCCTCGCTTCGCGCTGTCGTGCTCGCGCGGGCTGATGGAGGCGGCCGCGCTCCTCGCTCACGACCACGGCCTCCTCGTGCAGACGCACGTCGCCGAGACGCCCGCCGAGGGCGAGGCCACGCTGCGCGAGCACCCGTGGGCGCGCGATTACATCGACGTCTACGACCGCGTCGGCCTGCTCACCGGGCGCGCCTTGCTCGCGCACGGCATCCACCTCACGCCGCGCGAGTGGGATCGCCTCGCCGAGACCCGCTCGTCGGTCGTCCACTGCCCCGACTCGAACTTCTTCCTGGGCAGCGGCCGCATGCGCCTCGCCGACGCGCGCGCCCGCGCGGTCTCGGTCGGGCTGGGCAGCGACGTCGGCGCCGGGCGCAGCTTCGACATGCGCCGCACCATGTCGAGCGCCTTCGACAATGCCCTCTGTCTGGGCGACCGCCTCCTCCCGTCCGCGCTCTTCGTCATGGCCACGCAGGGCACGGCCGACGCCATCGGGCTCGGCCGGGTCATCGGCAGCCTCGAGGCCGGCAAGGAGGCCGACTTCATCGCCGTCCGTTTCCCCGAGCATCTCCTCGGCGAGGCGGAGCTCCTGAATCACCTCGTCTTCGCCCCCGAGACCGCCGCGGTCCACCGCGCCTTCGTCCGCGGCCGTCCCGTCCACCTCCGCCGCCTCGGAGCGCACCCCCATCATTCGCCGTAGGTATCCGTGGATGCCTCGTAGACCTCGAGCTCCCACACGAGGATCTCGAAATCGCGCCGCAGGATGTACCGTGCCCCGTCGTCCCCGCGCACCTTGAAGTAGAGGTGATCGCCCCCTGGCCACCGGTCGAGGATCTCGGTCACCCGCACGCGGCGCTCCCCCAGGGTGAACGCCACGGGCTCGTCGCTTCCGCCGTGGCCGGCACGGCACGCCACATCGACCCGCATCTGCGTTCGCAGGGTAGCAGGCCCCGGCGCCCTGCTCCCGCGGTCCGCGCGCCTGTCCGACCGCCGACGCGCCGACGCGCCGACGCTCCCCCGCCGGGCGGCGCCTCGGGCCGGCGCTCCCGGCGCGATGCGCTCGGGAGCGCCTCCTCGCTTCAGTTGGGGTTGACCGAGCAGCCGTAGAGCAGGTTCATGCCCGCCGTGTTGTCCTGGACCGCCATGGCGCACGTGTCCGGGCACAGCCGGATGATCCCCTCGTCGATGTAGAAGGACATCGGCTTGCACTCCTCGGGGGTCTTCACCTGAGAGAAGGTCTGCTTCTGCCCGCCGTTGCTCGGCGTGAACTCGATCTGCACCGTGTCCAGATCGATCGAGTGCCCGCCTGGCGCCTTGGGCACCTCGATCTCGCACGACAGCTTCGCGCCCGAGATCACGCTGTCGGCGATCGCCTGGAACACGGCGTCGTAGGTGTCGTCCTGGTTGATCGGATACCGCAGCCCTCCGGTCATCACGCTGAGCGTCTGGTACGTCGTCCCGGGGTCGACCGAGCCGGGCCGGCACTGCTCCCAGGTGACGGGCTCCTCCGGCGGCCAGGGCGCGGTCGGCGGCGTGTTCTCCACGATGCCCACGAAGCTGAAGAACATGTAGTTGCGCGCGCTCGGCGTGCCGAAGTATTCAGGCGCGACCGCCATCAGGGCCGCGTCGAAGGTCTCCGCCGACTTGGTGCCTCCGGCCAGGGTCTCCATGTCATCGTCGTCGACATCTTTGAGCGCGATGTCGCCCTCGTCGGTCTTCGCGGGGTCCGCGCCGAGCGAGATCGACGAGCAGTCGACGCCGTCGTCGGTGATCTCGACGAACACCTTGAGCGAGTCCGGCCGCAGCCACTGCGACCACCCGGGCGAGGTGGTCTCGCCCTTGGGCGGGATCGCTCCCTTCAGGGTGTCGATGGCGAGACAGAGCGAGTTGAGGCTGCTGACCTCCAGGCTGTACTGGTAGAAGTGCGGCGGGTTGGTGTTCGGGGTCGTCGGGACCGGCGAACAGCTCCCGCTGCCGAGCGGCGCCTCGATGCAGACCGACTGCTCCAGATCCGAGCTGCCGTGCTTCGAGATCATGATGACGCGGTAATCGATGCCGCTCCGCTCGATGATCGAGGCGAAGTTCTGGTTGATGTTCCGCTGGACGCTGTTGATCTCGTCCGTCATGCTCTCGGAGTTGTCGATGAGGAAGATGATGTCGGCCGGCCGCTGCTCGTAATCGGCCTGCAGCTTCGTCGCGACACACGCGGTGTCCTCGTTGAGGGACGCGTCCTCGGTCCCTCCATCGAACTGGAACCCGCCGCCGTCCCCGATCCCGCTCCCGGTCGTATCGTCGCCCCCGCCGCCGCTGCCGCTGCCAGAGCCGTTGTTGCCGGAGCTCGCCTCACCACCCCCGCCGGAGCATCCACCGATGGATGCCGCCGCCGCAAGCAAACCCAAACCAATCAGCCCAACAAGCGTCTTCGTCGAGAGCTTCAAAATGGACCTCCCAATGGGGGGCGCGACAGTGCGCAGCAACGGATGTTACACGAGACACGTCCGGATGGATGCGATCGGCATGAAATAATCGAGGCTGACGGCAGGTAGACAACCGACCACCGTTGTCGGCTCATGTACCTTGTCTGCGACCGATGGACTCGCGATCTGGGACAGGCTCCCCTAAGGAGCGAGGAGATGGCCGAGCGCGGGTGAACGGGCGCGACGCGCGACAAGGAGGGTCCGCGCGTCCCGCCGATACCACCCTCGTGCACACGCGGAGCGCGCCGAGCAGGCCAGCGCAGGGCCGGGCAGCCTCGTCGACAGCTTCCCCCTTACAACCCTACGCGCCGGCCGTCTTCGCGGCGACGAGCTCCCGCGCCGCCGCGAGCAGCCGCTCGGGCGTGTTCGCCTCGGGCTCCTCGGTCACGACCTCGACGAGCCGCTCCAGGATCTCTCCCACGAGCCTGCTCGGCGGGATGCCGAGCTCTCTCATCAGCACGCTGCCGTTCACCGCGAGATCCTTGGCCGACAGCGCCGCGCCCGCGGCGAGCATCGCCTCCACCCGCGCCCGGAGCCGCCCGATCGTCGCGATGTCCTCGGTCACCTCGCGCCCCTTGCCGAGCGCGTCGGCGACGCCGATCTCATAGAGATCCGGCGCGAGCGCCGGCGTCACCCGCCGCAGCCACCGCCGCACCGCGGCGTCGGTCCACGAGTCGTCGTAGCAGATCAGGTGGTGACGGATGAGCGCCACGATCCGCGCCCGCTCGTCGTTGGAGAAGCGCAGCCGCGACAGGATCGGCTCGGCCATCTCGGCGCCGACCCGCTCGTGCTCGTAGAACGTGTAGTCGCGGGTCTTGTCCGAGAACTCGCGCGTCCTCGGCTTGCCGATGTCGTGCATCAGCGCCGCCACGCGGAGGATCGGCTCCGGCTTGCACGCGTCGAGGCAGGCCATCGCGTGGCCCCACACGTCGTACGCGTGCCAGCGGTTCTGCTCGCACCCGACCGACTCCATCATCTCCGGGCAGGTGATCCCGAGCAGCTCCGTGCGCCGCATGATCTCGAACGCCACGCTCGGGCGGCGCGCGCGCATCGCCTTGAGCCACTCGTCGCGCACCCGCTCCGCGCTCACGCAGCGGAACGTCTGGTGCGACCGCGCGGTGCCCATGGCGCGCTCGGTCTCGGGGTCGAGCGCCCCCTCCAGGGTCGCCGCGAACCGCGCCGCGCGCAGCACCCGCAGCCCGTCCTCGGCGAAGCGCTCGCCCGGGTCCCCCACCGCGCGGATGACCTTCGCCTCGAGATCCCGCTGCCCGCCGAACGGATCGATGAGGTGCCCGTCGACCGGATCGAGCGCGATGGCGTTCATGGTGAAGTCCCGCCGCGCGAGATCGGCCGTGATGTCGTCCACGAACTCGACCCGGTCCGGCCGCCGCCCGTCGCTGTAGGTCCCGTCCCCCCGCAGCGTCGTGACCTCGTACGGCACGCCGCGCACCATCACGGTCACGGTCCCGTGCTGGATCCCGGTCGGGATCACCTTCCGGAACGCGGCCATGACCTCCTCCGGCCGCGCGTCGGTCGCGACGTCCCAGTCCTTGGCGGGCTCGCCCCGGAGCAGGTCGCGCACGCAGCCGCCGACGATCCAGCCGCGCTTGCCGCGCTCGCGGAGGCGGCGACAGATGCCGAGCACGTCCTCGGGGACGAGGTCGATGAGGTGAGCTATCTGGGTCACCCCCGCGGCTTATCACGGCGCCCGGAGAGCGGGGCCCGCGCCGCGCGGCCGCTCACTTCTTCTGGTTCTGGTTCGCCCAGGGGTCCCGGACGTCCGAGCCCTTGGGCGGCTTGGCCGTCGTCTGCGGCGGCGGGCGCGGCGTCCCACCGGGCCTCACCTTCGGCACGCCCTTCTCGTCGACCTCGACGAGCTTCACGAGCTTGCTCTGCTCCGTCCCATCGAGCACGACCGTGCTGGGGTGGTACCCCTCGGCGCGGATGTCGATCGTGACCGTCTGCCCCTGCTCCACGTCGATGCTCGCGGGCAGCCTCAGCTCCACGCCGTTGCGGTAGCCGACCGCCGTCTCCGGCACGGCGGCCAGCGCGACCACCGTCTTCTGGACGGCGGGCGGCGGCGCGGGGGCCGGCCTGACCGCCGGCGCCTCGACCGGCGGCTTCTGCGCCTTCGGGGCGGTGTCCCGCGCGGACCCGCTCGCGCCGATGACGAAGATGGCGGTCACGATCCCCACCGCGGCCGCCGCGCCGGCGACCCACACGTAGCGCGGCCACGGCGAGCGCGGCGGCGACGGCGGCGTCGCCGGGACGATCACCTTCGACGTCTTGAAGTAGTCGTGCGGCACGTTGAAGCCGCCCGAGCGCGCCATCATCTCCGCGACCGCGCCGGGCACGCCCCCGCTCCGCACGCGCTCCAGGTCGTCGTGGAGATCGCTCATCGACTGGTAGCGCGACTCCGGCTTCTTGGAGAGGCACTTCAGGATCACCGCCTCGAGCCCAGGCGGGCAGTCCGGGCCGCCGACGAGCGCGCGGATGGGGACCGGCGCCTTGTACATGTGCTGCGTCAGGATCCCCATGAAGTTGTCGGCGTTGAACGGCAGCTGCCGGCTCACGAGCTCGTAGAGCATCACGCCGAGCGAGTAGATGTCGGTCCGGTGATCGATCGGCGCGCCGGCGGCCTGCTCGGGCGACATGTAGTGCGGCGTCCCGAACACCGCCCCGGCGCGCGTCAGCTTGGTCGTCGTGCTCGTCGACACCTTCGCGATCCCGAAGTCGAGGATCTTCACGAAGTTCGGATCGCTGCCGCGCGGCACCACGAACACGTTGTCCGGCTTGAGATCGCGGTGGATGATGCCCGCGTCGTGCGCGGCGGCGAGGCCCGCGGACAGCTGCAGCGCGATGTGGCAGATGCGGTCCATCGGCAGCTCGTTCGGCGAGTCGATGAGCTGCGCCAGGCTCACGCCCTCCAGGTACTCCATGACGAAATACGTGGAGCCGTCCGGCAGGTCGCCGAAGTCGGAGATGTCGACGATGTGCGGGTTGCCGATGCTCGACGCGGCGCGGGCCTCCTGCACGAAGCGCTCGAAGATCTCGCGGTCCCGCGCGAGCTCGGCGCGGAGCACCTTCACGGCGACGCGCTTGTCGATGACCTTGTGGCGGGCGAGGTACACGAACCCCATCCCGCCCTCGCCGAGCAGCCGCTCGATCTTGTACCGGTGATCGAAGGTCGTCCCGATGTACGGATCCTTCGCGCCGGGCGGCCGCCGCTCGCGCGGCTCGACCTCGTCCGGCGGCGGGATCTCCAGGGAGGGCTCCGCCTCGCTGATCGGGGCCGCGCTCGTCCTGCCGCTCATCTCGTCCGCGTCCGGCTCGCTCTGCCGTCCGAGCCGCGGGGTCTTCTGGCGCAGCGGCGGCGGCGCGCGGAAGCTCGGCGGCATCTCGCTGTCCGGCCCCTCGACCCAGCCCGACCTGGAGGGCCTCGACGAGGGCCGGAGCTCGACGTCCACGGGCACGTCGTCGCCCGCGCCCTCGGGCTCCACGGCGGGCGCGAACGCGGTGCCGACCCCGGACGAGCGAGCGCCGCCAGCCGCGCCGGTGGGGCGCGACGCCGGTGCCTCATCGAGCGCGCCTGCCTCTTCCTCGAAGACTCTGCTGCGCGCGGTGTGGTGCTCGTTTTTGGTGGCGCTCATGAAAGGCTCGCGGGCAGAGGTGCACGCCACATGCCGGCATCAGCGGCAGGGTCGGATCCTAGCAGGTGTTCGGTCCGGGAAGCGAGGCCCAGCGGACGTCGCCCGCGAAAGCCGGCGCGGCCGATGACGCCGGGGCGCGGCCGCCGCGTCGGGGCACAGCGCCGCTCTGCCCTCTGCGGCGCAGCGGGCACCGTGCCGCGCGCGCCGCGTTCTGCTAGGAGGGCTGCGCGATGAGCTACCCCCTCAAGGTCGCGCTCTACTCGGCCTGGATTGCCCTTAATGTCGTCGTTCTTCTGGTTCTCGCCGCGCTGATCTACGATATCGCGACGCAGCGCTACACCATCCGGGTCGCGCTGCAGTACCTCGGCTCCAAGAAGCGGGCGTTCGTTTCGGTCGGCACCACGTTCGCGATCCTCGGGGTCGCGCTCGGTGTCGCGGCGCTCGCGACCGTGATCAGCGTGACCGGCGGCTTCCGGACGGAGTTCCGCGACAAGGTCCTCGGGGTCAACGCTCACGTCCTGGTGATCAAGTATTCCACGGATTTTCGGGAATACAGATCGGTCATGGATCAGGTCGCCAAGGTGCCGGGCGTCATCGGCGCGGCGCCCTTCAGCATCAACCCCATGATGCTGACGCACGGCGACGCGACCGCGACCAACGTGCTCGTGAAGGGGGTTGACCCGGCCAGGAGCCTGGGTGTGGGCGCCGACGGCGCCGCCGCGCCCGTGCTCGATCTGCCTCGGTACGTCCTCCCGGGCGGCGATCTCAGCGGGTTGCGGCGCCCCGGGGCGAAGCCCGCCGAGCGCGCGCCGCCGCCGTCGCCGTCCTTGCCCGACGTTCCTCTCCTGGACAAGGGCGCCCGCGGCGCGCTCGAGCCCGACGCGGGCGAGTTCGATCTGCTGAAGGCGTACGAGGAGCGCATCCTGGAGGACGAGCGCAAGGCGGCCGCGCGGGACGCCGGCGCCGAGCCTGCGCCCCCGCCGGCCGAGCTCGACGCCCCCGAGGGTGCTGGCGCCGAGGAGGCCGAGCTCGCGATCGCCGAGGGGGCCCCCCAGGGGGCGATCGAGCCGGAGGGCGGGTACGGCAGCAAGCTGCCCGAGGACGACGAGCTGCCGCCCGAGGTCGATCCGGATCCCTGCGCGGACAAGGAGAAGGTCGCCAAGCTGCCGGGCATCGTCATCGGCGCCGGGCTGGCGAAGAACCTGTCCCTCGAGATCGGCGAGTGCGTCACCGTCACCTCGCCGACCATCGGCTTCTCGTTCTCGGACGGCGCCATCAAGCCGCCGGTCGCCAAGCAGTTCCGGGTCATCGCGCTCTTCGAGGCGGGCTTCGAGCAGTACGACACCAAGCTCGCGTACGCCGATCTCTACGAGACGCAGGCGTTTTACGATCACGGCGACACGGTGACCGGCGTCGAGATGAAGGTCGATGACATCGACAACGCCAGCAACATCGCGCGCGAGATCACGAACCTCCTCAGCAACGGGCTTTACTACACGATGGACTGGGAGGAGCTGAACCACGGGCTCTTCACCGCGCTGGTCGTCCAGCAGCTGCTCATGAGCGTCGTGCTGGGGCTCATCATCGTGGTCGCCGCGTTCACGGTGATCGCGACGCTGATCATGGTCGTGCTCGACAAGAAGAAGGAGATCGCGGTCCTCAAGGCGATGGGCTCGACGGACTCCGAGATCCTCCGCATCTTCCTCTACCAGGGCGGGATCATCGGCCTCGCCGGCACCACGCTGGGGCTCCTGCTCGGCGTGGCGGTGTGCAAGGGGCTCCTGGTCTACGGCTTTCCGCTCGACCCGAAGGTCTACTTCATCTCCCGCCTCCCCGTGCACGCGACCCCGCAGGCGTTCGCCATCACGGGCGACGTCGCCATCCTCATCTGCCTCCTGGCCACCGTCGCGCCGAGCCTGTACGCCGGGCGCCTGCGCCCCGCCGAGGGCTTCCGCGCGCAGTGATCTCCCCCGCCTGACCCGGGCTCCCCGGCCCTCTCCCGAGGGCCGGGCACCTCGCCGAGGCCTCCTTACCGCCGCGAGGCCGCGTAGAGCCGCTGCCGCCGGTCGACCATGTCCAGGTCGGACGCGACGTAGAGCGTGCACTCATCGGGCGAGAGCGACGGCGTCATGACGGCGATCTCCGGCTTGAGGCTCGCCAGCAGCATCTTGGCCTTCTCCCCGGGCACGGGCAGCCCGTCGGCCCCGAGCCTCACATAGAAGCTCCGCAGCACCGACGCCTGCGCGCAGTCGCCCCGCGCGCTGTACGGGGCCTGGAAGAAGAGCAAGCTCCCGTCGGGCGTGGCCCACGGCGCGAGGTCGTCGCCCTGCGCCGGGCAGTCGCCGGGCAGGACGATGTGGAGCTCCCGCGCCTCCGCGTCGGTGGCGAGCATCGTGAGGAGCCGGCTCGTGATCTGCCCGCCCTCCTGGTGCTTGTTCATGAACCAGTACCGGTAGGGCCAGACGCCGTGGGCCACCGCCACCGAGTGGCTCCCCCCGTCCAGGTTGAGCGCCTCGAGCGTCGTCGCCTGGCTCGCCTCGAGCCGGTCCGCGACGAACACCAGCGGCAGGCTGCCCGGCCCCGCGAGGAGGCGATCGAAGAGCAGCGAGCCCTCGGGGAAGTCCGTGCTCGGCGAGCGCGCGTCGACCGGCAGGAGGAGCGGGCCCGACTCCGACTGCGGCGAGTTGACCGCGTCGCTCGCGACCACCTCGCCCGCCGTCCAGGGCCGCCCCGTCGCCGTGGCGATCTGCGCGTCGCTCGACCCGAACGTGGCCACGTAGACGAGCCGCTGCGTCGCCGCGCCATCGCCCTCGCCGGGCTCCTCGCGCACGCGCGGGAACGCGGGCTTCGCCCCGTCGACCTCGATCGCCGTCGGCGCGCCGAACGACAGCGCGCCGACGCGGTCGGCGCAGCGCACGCACGTGTCGCTGGCCGTGCAGAACTCCCCGGCCTTGCACGCCGCGCACCCGCCCTCGCCGCCTCCTCCCGCCGAGGAGGACGACGACGTCGCGGCCCCGCCCCCGCCCCCGTCGCCGCCGCCTCCGCCACCGCCGCCTCCGCCGCTCCCCGAGCTCGACGACGACGCGGCCGGCGCCTCGGCCGCCGTGAACGGCTCGCCGCAGCCGGGCGCGCCCCACAGCGCGGCCAGCGAGAAGATCCCGAACAAGCGAAGCGTGCGCACCCGAGCTGCCTCCTGCCGTGTTCCCGCCGCGCGGAGCAGGCGCGCGCCCGGGTCAAGATGCCTTGTTGTAATCCGTGTCCTCAAGGAGGATGACGTTCGTCTTCGACCGGGTCTCGCCGACGCTGGTGACGTAGACCGCGGGCTTGTCCTGCACCGGGCAGACCTTCTCGCACGCGCCGCAGCCGATGCAGAGCGACGGATCGACGTGCGGGCGCTGCACGTGGACCATCTTCATCGGCGGCTCCTTGCCGTGCTCCGCGGGCACGGGCTCGCGCTTCGGGATGTCGACCTCCTCGACCCAGATCGCCTTGGGCGACGTCGGGCAGAACTCCTCGCACACGATGCACGGCACGCTCATCGACCACGGCAGGCAGCGCCCCTGGTCGTAGAACGCCGTGCCGATCGAGATCGGCTTCTGGCCGATCCCCATCTTCTGCTCCTCGGTGATCTTCTGGATCGCGCCGGTCGGGCACACGTCGCCGCAGAGGACGCACGAGTGCTCGCAGTACCCGATGCGCGGGATGACGATCGGCGTCCAGATCCCCTCGATCCCCGCCTCGAAGAACGCGGGGTGGATCGCGTTGTTCGGGCAGACCTTCATGCACTCGGCGCACCGGATGCAGCGCTCCAGGAACTCGCGCTCCTCGACCGAGCCCGGCGGCCGGATGACGCGGTGGTCGTAGTTCGCGTCGAGCACGTCGGCGATGCGCGCCGTCGGGATGATCACCGCGCCGGCGGCGGCGGTGGCGAGGGCGGTGCGGCGGCCCGTGTCGGGCGTCACGAGGGCGCTCTTCCGGTTCGGCAGGAAGCGGAACTTGATGACGTCCTCGGGGCAGGCGTTCTCGCAGTTGAGGCACATGTGGCACTCGTCCTGCCGCCACTTCACCCCGCCCTGGGGCGAGTCGGCGCCCTGGCAGTGCACGAGGCACAGGTTGCAGTCGGTGCACTTCGCGTGATCCTTCTGCATCCCGAAGAGCGCGAAGCGGGCGAACACCCCGAGGAAGGCGCCGAGCGGGCAGAGCACGCGGCACCAGAAGCGCGGGATGAAGCGGTTCATGAACAGGATCGCGACGAACAGGATCCCGACGAACCACGCCTGGTGGAAGTAGAACTGCTTCGTCTGCCACACGCTCGCGGCCAGGAAGTCCTGCGCCTGGTCCGCGGCGACCTGCACCTGCCGGCTCCCGGTCGCGGCCGCGGAGCCGGTCACCACGGCGACGACGTACTGCGCCGCCGGGATGACCGCGAGGCCGATGGCCCGGACGGCCACGCAGATCGGATCGAACAGGCCGCCGATCACGCTGCCGGCCGCGCTCGCCGCGAGGAACGCGTACATCAGGTAGTACTTCACCCGCTGCCGCGTGTACGTCTTGTTCGCCTCGACGCGCTTGCCGCCCTTGCCGTAGCGCGACGGGAAGATCCACCCGAAGAAGTGGTGGAGCGTGCCGAACGGGCAGATCCAGCCGCAGAACACGCGCCCGAAGACGAGCGTCAGCGCGAGGATCCCGAGCGACCAGAGCAGGCCGCGGTAGACGGTGTGCGTCGAGAGCAGGGTCATCGCGCCGACGAACGGGTCGGCGAGGAGGAACCCCTCGACGGGCAGCGGCAGGCGGACGCGCGCCTCGGACGAGGCGAACGAGCCGCGGAAGCCGGTCTGGAACAGGAAGTAGAGGAACAGCCCGAGGCAGCCCGCCTGCACGGCGCGGCGCACCCAGACGAGCACCTGGATCGCCTTGCGCGCCGGCAGCCCCGAGCCGGGCCGCCGCTTCGCGCCCGGCCGGACGATCGCGCGCGCCTTGCGCAGCAGCGCGGTCCAGGGAGCGACGCGCGCGGGCGCACCGGGCACCGTCGCGCCTGGCGCCGTCGCGCCGTGGGGGATCGCCTTCGCGGGCGCCGCGGGCGCCGTGGCCGCCGAGGGACGGTGCGCCGGCCCGGCCGGCGTCGGATCGGAGTCTGCCATGATACTACACCTCGGCGAGCCGCAGGTTCTGCCAGTGCATCGTGCCCAGGCCGCGCTCGTGGCCCATCTTGAGGTACGGGATCTCCTCGGGCTTGCGGCCGATGAGCTGGCACCCGTACGCGTCGGCGGCGACCTGGTCGGTCGTCGCGATCACGGTGTGCATGTCCTTCGCGTCGGCGACGTTCCCGCCCTGCGGCCCGTTGCGCATGAGGACGCGGACGGCGTCCACGATCGTGAGCGTCGGCTGGATGAACGTCGCGAGGTCGGCGATCGACACGTCGATGTTCTGGTGGAGGCGGTTGCGCCGGCCGCCGAGCGCCCCGTACCAGTTCTTCATCGCCGCGGTGTACTTCGACAGGTTGTGGTGCTTCGCGATCGGGACGTTGATGACCTTGTCCGCGTTGACGAGCGGCGTGTAGACGGGCCAGTCGTCGAGCACCTCGCCCTTCAGGCGCATGCCGCGGAAGCGGTGCGCGGCGGGGATGACGACCTCGGCGCCGACGTCGTACGCGGCCTTCCAGATGCCGGAGCGCTGGAAGCAGCGGTTCGGCTCGTTGCACGAGGCGTCGGTCACGATGACGCTCTTGGCGCCGGCGTCGTAGGCGAGGCGCACCACCTCGGCCACGACCTTGGGGTTCGTGTTGGCGGCGTGGATGGGCGTGCGGTCCCACCCGATGTTGGGCTTCACGACCACGACGTCGCCGCGCGAGATGAAGCGGCGCATCCCGCCGAGCGCGTCGACCGCCTTGCGGACCAGGGCGGCGGGGTCCGGCGCGCCCGCGGCGAGCGCCTCGGCGCCGGCGCGGGCGACGACGAGCTGGGGCACCCCGTCGGGCGCGTCGCGGAGCCGGTAGTCCCGCGTCTGCTGGCGCTCGGCGGCGGCGACGGCGGTGCCGCCGCGGTCCCACCGGGCCGCCGCGACCCCTCCAGCGCCCCCGAGGACGAGGCCCGCCGCGCCCAGCCGACGCAGCATTTCACGTCGAGAGATGTCACCCATGGCCCTCGCCTTCCCTGGCCTTACGGATAGCCTCCCCGGGCGGCTGCCACAAGCAGAGGCGGCCTGGCGGCGACGACGTGGGCCGCCTTCCAGCGCCGGCGATCAGGGAGGAGCGGCGGTGGACGGCGGCGAGGCCGCCGGGGCCGCCGTCGCGCCCGCCGCGGGGGACGCGCCCCCCGCGGGGGACGCGCCCGCCGCGGGGGGCGCGCCCGCGCTCGCCGGCGGCGGCGGCAGCTGCGGCAGCGCGCCGCTCGCGGCGGGCGCGGCCGGCTTCCCCGGCGAGGGCGGCGCGTCGTAGGGATCGGCGGCCTCGGCCCTCAGGCGGTCGCGCTCGGCGGCGCAGCTCGCGCGCTCCGCGTCGCAGGCGGCGCGCAGCTGCGTCGCGGCGGCGAGCTCGGCGGCGCGCTGCTCGGCGAGCGCCTTGGCCTCGTCGCGCTCGGCGGTCATCGCCGCGCGCGCCTTCTCGGCCTCGGCGAGCCGCTCGCGGTCCGCCATGGCGGCCTTCTGCGCGGCGGCGGCGTCGTCCTCGCAGGCCTTGAGGCGCGCCGCCTGGGTCGCGTGCAGCGACTGGATCTGGCGGGCGTGCTCCGCCTCGGTCATCGAGCCGCTCTTCTGGAGGGTGGCGAGCGTCTCGTTGAACTCCGCGCGATCCTGCTCGCGGCCGGTGCGGCACGCGTTCTTCTCCGCCTCTGCGATCTGGTGGGAGGCGACGCAGGTGTCGAGCTTGTCGAACGACTCGGCGCCCTTCTGGCGGGCGTGCTCGAGCTCGTTGGCGAGCCGCAGGGTCTCGCGCTTCGAGAAGCCGAGCAGCACGACCGCGCAGCCGACGAGGGTCATCGCGCCGGCCGCGATGCGCACGCGCAGGTAGGAGGTCTTCTGCTTGATCCGCAGCCGCTCGGCCTCGCGCTCGGCCTCTCGCTCCGGCTCGAGCAGCACGTCGAGCTCCTCGGCGAGCTGGGTCATCGACGGGCGCTCGTTCGGGTCGATCGCGAGCCACCGCCGGAGCGCGTCCTGGAACATCTGGCGCGGGCGCCCGGTGAGGTCGGGCAGCGCGTTGTCGGCGAGCGGTTTGTCGGCGCGGACGTCGTGGGACGCGGCGAGCTCGGTGCGGGTCTGCGCGGACTCGCCCGGGAAGTCCCGCGGGTTGACGAGCGAGTAGAGGAGGGTCGTGGCGAGCCCGTACGTGTCCATCTTCTCGCTGAGCGGCACGACGCCGGGGAAGCCGTTCAGCGCGCGGATCTGCTCGGGCGAGGCGTAGAGCGCCGTGCCTGCGCAGAACGAGGCCTCGCGCTCCGCGGCCACGCCGAGGTCGAGCAGGATCGGGTGGACGCGGCCGGCGAACCTCGCGAGGAAGATGTTGTCGGGCTTCACGTCCTGGTGGCGGAGCCCTGCGGCGTGGAGCGCCTCGAGCCCGCGCGCGACGGCCAGGAAGATGTCGTGCGCCTCGCGCATGCCGAGCGGGCTGCGCTCGAGGCGCTGCGCGAGGGTCTCGCCCTCGTAGACGGGCATGGTGAGCCACACGTACTCGGCGTTCATGCCGTGGTCCTTCAGCTGGACGACGTGCGGGTGGCCGACGGTGGCGAGCATGACGAGCTCACGCTCCACGTTCCGCATCGCGTACAGCGAGCGGGGCATGAGCTTGAGGGCGACCTGGTGCTCGGGGACGTCGACGCGCTGGGCGACGTAGACCTTGCCGAACATGCCCTGCCCGAGGAGGCGCCCGAGGCGGTAGAGCCCGCCGACGATCTGGCCGACGTCGGGGAGGATCGAGGGGCCGCGGCTGCTGGTTCCGGGGTCGTCGGTGCCGCCGCGCGAGGTGGTGCGCACCAGGCTCGACGGGTCCGCCACCGTGACGGCGAACGCATGGACCATCGTGGTGCGGAGGCTCGGATCGGCGGGCGGCACGGCGGTTGCCAGGGTAGCGGAAGCGGCGAGCGCAGAGAAAAAAGCCGGCAGGCGGGAGACGGCGGGCGCCGGGAGTTTATTCGCGGAACCTGGCGAAAACGGAAGGCCGCGCGTCGCCTCGCGCCACCTTCGCTCGCAGCGCACTCATGGCGAGAGCGTACTACACGGCCCGCGCCGGCGCAGGGGCTCCGCCCGCGGGAAGCACTGGCGGCTCAGCCGTCGAGGGGCGCGGCCGGCGCCGCCGGCGAGGGCGCTGCGGGCGGAGGCGCCGCGGGCGCCGGGCCCGGCTGGGCCTTGGACCGCCGGGCCGCGGCGCGCTTGCGGCGCTCGTAGGCGCTCGTCACCTCGCGCACGATCTCGGGCTGGCTCCGGAACACGAACCGCGCCGCGGACCGCACGAGGCCCATGCGCTCGATCAGCAGCGCCGCGAGCTTGTTGCGGAGCAGCAGGGCCTCCTGCGCTTGCCGGGAGATCGCCTCCGCCTGCGCCGGCAGGCTCCGCAGCTCGGCCGCCACGGCGCGCGCCTCGTCCAGGTACTCCGCCTTGAAGCCGCCGAGCCCGTCGAGCGCGTCGCGGTGCTTCTCCCCGAGCGTCGCGTAGTCGTGGAGCGCGCTCGCCAGCGCGTCCGCCGTGTCGGGATCCCCCGCGTGCGCCGCGTCGATCCGGGCGAGCATCTCGTCCCGCTCGTCCTCGACGCCGTCGTCGAAATAGAAGCTCAGCGTCGCCCAGATCTCTCCGAGCAGGAACTTCCCCCGCTCGCGCGGGCTCTTGTTCTTCTCGACGGTCAGGAGATAGCGCGTCTGCGCCTCCTGCGTCGCGCGCTGGAGCGAGAGGATCTCCTCCGCCGTCTTCGGCCCGAGGCGCGCCCCGTCGCCCTTCTTGCTGTCCTTCGGGACCGCCGACTCGAGGCCCAGGCGGGTCACCCGCTTCTGGGCGTCGACCTGGGTCTTCCAGTACTTCTCGAAGAACTTCGCCACGTCCACCGCCTCCCCGAGGAGCACGTGCAAGGGCACCGTGTTCGCCGGAAGCTCGGCGGCGTTCATCTGCTGCACGACGTCGGACCACCGCTCGATATCGCTCTTCTTCGTCATGTCGACCTCCCCTGGGCTGCGGCGCCGGCCATCCCGTCCGGCCCCGCCATCCCGGGCATCCATTCCGGAGAGCCCTGGCCGGGCTCCCCTCTTCTCAAGGACCTGAATCAAGGACCCGATCGCGTAACTCTCGATCTTTCTCGCCCCGCAAGCAGCCCAGGATGGAGTTCGAAGCGCGCGGGACGCGGGAGCTGCGCGACAGGGCGACGGAGATTCAAGCGCCGTGCCCGGGGGGCGCCGCGCCAGGGACACGCGAAGACGCGCCGGGGTGTCCCTGGCGACGCACCTCCTGTCCCTGGCGACCGGCTCCGTGTCCCTGGCGGCTCACCGCATGTCCCTGGCGACTGGCTCCGTGTCCCTGGCGAGGACGCTGCCTGTCGCGCTCGGTTCGGGCACTTGTCCCTGGCGGCGCGCGTCCTGTCCCTGACCATCCAGATCGTGTCCCTGGCACCTCGCGACGAGCAGCGCGCCGCGGTCGTCACCGCTCCGCTCGGATTGCCCTCCTGGAAGTTTACGGCGAGAGCTGTCGATTCCGGAGCGCCGCTCGCTGCGGGAGGTGCGCGTGTTCGAGCGCGGGACCGAAGGCCATCGTCGTCCGATGCGCAAGTACGCAATCCCTTGCGCAAGTGGCGAGACGCGCGACCACGAGGGCCAGCAGCATGGTGCCGCCAGCGCCACGCAGCGGAACGCCCCCACCGCAACGAGCAGCTCGCGCGCAGGGCGCTTACTGGCCTGTTCGATGCACTGCCGTGTCCCGGACGCGCGCCGGGAGCAACGGTTGCACTCGAGCGCTGCAAGATCGGGAATCCACGCAAATGCTCGCCAGAATCGCGCTCGTGATGGTGTCTCTGGAGCTCGCCGGGTGCGCCGCCATCCGCCCGCCGGCGCCGCCGCCCGAGCTCGCCCGCGCCGAGGCGACGATCCGCGGGGCAACGCAGGAGGGCGCGGGCGCGGACCGGCGCGCGGCCATGCACCTCGCGCTGGCGCGGAGCGAGCTCGCCCAGGCGAGGCGGCGGCTGTCGGTGGGCGACCTGGAAGCCGCCCGCTGGCTACTGCGGCGGGCCGCGGTCGACGCGGAGCTCTCGACGCTCATCGTGAGGGAGGCGGGGCTGCGCGACGCCGCGGGCCGCACGCTGGACCAGGCGAGCACGCTCGCCGAGGGGGCGCGGTAGGAGGCCGCATGCGCGCCGGAGCTCCGCTCGCGATGGCCCTCTCGCTCGCCGGCTGCGCGCGGGGCGCGGCCGGGCCCCCCCCCGAGCTCGCCACCGCGCGAGCCGCGGTCGTGCAGGCGCAGGACAACCCGCTCTCGCCGCTCGCGGTCGCCGAGCTGAAGCAGGCGGAGCAGGCGCTCGCGATCGCCGAGCGAGAGGCGCGCGAGCGCCCGCGCTCCGCCGCGGCGCGCGACGCCGCCTACGTCGCGCGGCGGCGGGCGCAGTGCTCGCTGCTCGCGTCGCTCGTGCGCGCGAACCAGAGCGCGCTCGCGCGGGCGCGGCAGACGCGGAAGACGTGGGAGACCCTCGAAGAGCTCCGCGCGCGAGGCGCGACCGGCGCGCCTGAGCCCGCGGCGCGCGATCTTCCCCCCGCTCCTTCCGACGACGTCGACCTCGAGCCCGACGTCGACCGCGCGCGCGCACGGCCCCAGCAACCCGCCCGGTGATCGCGGCCGCGGTCCCGCGCGGCGTCGCGCGCGGCGTACCGCCCCGGGCGTCAGCTCCCCCTCGGCGGAGCAGTTTCTCCTGGGACTGACCGGTTTTTGGATCCAAGATGCGCGCGGCACGCCTCCGCCGGCGGCGAAAGCGTCCCGGGGGCGGGCAGCGGTCGAAGGTCCACGATCGAAGGGACGCTCGGTCCCGCGTGCGAGGAGAGCGCGATGAAGGAAGGCGCGAACGTGATACTGGTCCCCGTCGACTTCGAGGCGGCGTCGATGAAGGCCGTCGAGCTCGCGAAGGACCTCGGCCAGAGGCTGGGGCAGAAGGTCGTGCTGCTGCACGTCTACCAGCTCCCGGTCTACACGTACCCCGGGCTGGAGCCGGCGCTGATGCCCGGGTTCCACGCCGAGGTGAGCGCCGCCGCGTCGCGCGCGGTCCAGCAGCTCTCGGCGCAGACCGGCGGGCTCGATACGGCGCTGCGCGAGGGCGATCCCGCGACCGAGATCCTGGCCGCCGCCGAGGAGCAGCGGGCGGCGATGATCGTCATGGGGACCCACGGCCGCCGGGGGATCTCGCACCTGTTCCTCGGCAGCGTCGCCCAGCAGGTGATCCGGAAGAGCAGCGTCCCCGTGCTCACCGTGCGCGTGCCCAGCTGATCGCGCCGCGCGCGTGCGTCTCCTCTAGGGCGGCCGGCGCTGCCGCCGGCCAGGGCGCGGCGGGCTCGATCGCGCTCGACGTGAGCAAGGACCACCCCCTTACGCGGCGCACCTGCGCCGCATGGAGCTCCTCGCATGTCGACCCTGTCTGCACGCGATCTCGCGCTCCCGCCGAACCTCATGAGCCTGGCCCGGCTGCCGCTCGCGGCGCTGTTCCCGATCGTGGCCACGCGCCCCGCGCTCGCCCTCGCCGTCCTCTGCTGCGCGGGGCTCACCGACGTGCTCGACGGCTGGCTGGCCCGCCGCTCCGGCCAGGTGACCCGTACGGGGGCGATCGTCGATCCGATCGCGGACAAGGTGTTCGCGCTCGCCGTGGTCGCCACGCTGCTCCAGAGCGGCGCGCTCCCGCTCTGGGGCATCCCGGCGCTGCTCGCCCGCGAGCTCCTCGAGCTGCCGCTCGCGCTCTGGATCGCGGTGAGCCGCCGCTTCCGCGGCGCGCGCCTCTCGACCGCGAGCGCCAACATCCCCGGCAAGCTCGCCACGGCGGTGCAGTTCGGGGCGGTCTTCACCGCAATCGCGCTCCCCGGGGCGCTGCCGGCGGCGCTCGCGGCGGCGGCGGGCGCGGGCGCGGCGGCGGGCATCTCGTACTGGGCGCGCCAGCTCCGGCGCGCTCCCGGAGCGGCGAAGGGCCCGCCGGAGGCGGGCGGCTAGCTCGCCGCGCCCCTCCTCGGCTGCCGGAGGTTTTGCCGCGCTGCCCGGCCCCCGGCGAGCGCGCGCGCCGCGGCGCGGGCGCCTCGGCATGGTGTAAGGTCGGCCGGGGCGGCGCGTTCTGCGCCTGTCACCGGCTCCACGCTCCGAGGAACCATGCGAAGAACGCTGCCCGCCTGGGCTCTCCTTGCCGTGCTCGCAGGCCCCGTCGCCTGCGCATCCAGCAGCTCCAAGGCGGGCGACGCCGCGAGCGCGTCGATGTACCCCGGGAGCGCCCCGATGTACGCGGCGACGCAGGCGCCGGCCCCGCCGCCGTCGGATCCGACCACGGGGAGGGAGATCTCCGCCGTGAGGATCAGCGAGGAGTCGGCGATCGACGTCGACACGTCGACGAGCTCGGTCGCGCTCGCCAAGGCGGCGCCGGCGCCGGCCCCCGGGCGGGCGGCGCCCGGCCCCGCGCAGCCCGCGGCGACAAGCAGGCCGGCGCCGACGAGCCCTGCGCCGCAGCCCGGCGCGGCGCCGGCCGCCGCCGGGCCGCAGGGCGCCCAGCAGGGGGCCGCCGAGGCGAGCGCGGCGCCCGCGCCCCTCCTCGTCTACACGGCGCAGGTCGCGATGGCGGTGTTCGAGGTGGGCGCGTCGCTCGGCAAGGTCGAGGAGCTCGCGCGGGACCTCGGCGGCTTCCTCGCCCGCCGCGACGACCGGGCGATCACCATCCGCGTCCCCGCCGCCAGGTTCGACGAGGCGCTGAAGCGCCTGGAGGGCCTCGGCGACGTCCTCCAGCGCAACGTGGTCGCGGAGGACGTCACCGAGGAGTTCCTCGATCTCGGGGTCCGCATCCGCAACGCGCGGGTCGTGCGCGACCGCCTGGAGAAGCTCCTCGAGAAGGCCGCGAAGGTCGAGGAGTCGATCCAGCTGGAGCGCGAGCTCGCGCGCGTCACGAGCGAGCTCGAGCGCCTCGAGGGGCGCCTCAAGTTCCTGCGCGACCGGGTCGCGTTCTCGACGCTCACCGTCTCGTTCCAGCCGCGCTCGACGGAGACCATCACCCCGTCGGGCCCGCGGCTCCCGATCGACTGGCTCAACGAGCTCGGCCTCTCGCGGCTCCTCAACCTGTGACCGGGGCGCTTCCGATGATCCACTCCCTCCGCCACGCCTTCGTCCTCATCGCCTCGCTCGCCGGCGCCGCGGCGCCGCTCGGCTGCGGCCGGCCCTTCGTGCCCGCGACCCCGCCGGGCTTCGTCGACCTCGGGGATCGCTACGGCGACGACGAGTACCGCGCGACCACCGCCGAGGGGCTGGTGCTCGGGGTCCGCGCCTTCGACAACGATCCGGAGGGCGACCTCGCGTTCTGGTCCCGCGTGGTCGAGAAGCGGCTGCGCGAGGGCGGCGGCTACGCGCTGCTCGGCAAGGCCGACGTGAAGAGCCGGAGCGGCCTGCCGGGCATCCAGCTGCGCTTCGGGCACGACGAGGGCAAGGAGGCGCACCTTTATTACCTCACCGTCTTCGTCGACGACGATCACGTCTTCCTCCACGAGGCAGGCGGCAAGAAGGATCTGGTCGAGCGCCACCAGCAGCAGATCGACTGGTCCATCCGCAATTTCCTGCCCGATTGATCCGCGCGCTGCCCGCGGCCGCCGCGCGGCGTTCTCGGCCGGCGGCCGCCGCGCTTGCTCGCGGAAGCCCTGTTTGCTACCTGGCGGACGTGCGTTCCCGCCCCATGCTCTGCGACGCGCGGCGGCGCCGGTCGAGCCAAGCGCTGCTCCTCGCCCTCGCGGCCTCGCTGGGCAGCGGCGAGGCCCTGGCGCATGGCGAAGGAGAGAGGCCGCTCGCCACGGTGCCCGCGCCGCCGCCCGGCGACGGCGCCAGGGCGGCGCAGATCCTCCGCGAGATCGAGGGGAGCGTCGCGACGGCGCCCCCGCCCGCCGCCCGCGACGAGGCCGACGGCGGCGGCAAGGCCGACGGCGGCGGCAAGGCCGACGGCGGCGGCAAGGCCGATGGAGGGCCCGCGAGGAACGCCGCGAAGGTCGTGGCCGAGCCGGTGGCGCAAGCGAAGCGGGCGCTCCAGCGCGCTCACGGCGCGCGCGCGGCGGGCGACGCGACGAACGCGCGGCGGCTCGACGCGGTGGCCCTCGAGTGGGCCGAGGCGGCGAGGGCGGTGCTGCGCGCCGCCGCGGTGGAGGCAGCGGCGGCAGAGGCGGCGAAGCAGGCGCGCGAGGTCGAGACGAAGCTCGAGCGGGCGCGCGCGCTGCTCGAAGAGACGCAGGCGCGCCGGGGCCGCGCCGCGGCGGAGCTCGAGCGGATCGAGGCCGAGGCGCGCGAGGCGACCAGGGCGGCGACCAACGTGGAAGCGCAGCGGATCGAAGCCGGCAAGAAGGCAGGTACCAGGGGGGCCACGCCGCAGGCGGAGCGGGCGCAGGGCGCCGGGGCCAAGGGCAGCCGGGACGCCGGCAAGGCGGCGGCGCCGGCCGGCAAGGAGGGCTCGCCGTGAGCGCGCGCCGCCTCGCAACCGTCGCCGTCGCGGGGGTGTTCCTCGCCGCGTGCGCGCCGATCCCGCGGCCCGCGGTGCTCGACGAGCTCGATCACGTCCGCGCCGGGGCGGCCGCCGCCGAGTCGAAGCGGTACGCGCCGGGCGCGTTCGCCCGGGCGGAGAAGCTCCGCGGCGACGCGCTCGCCGCGCTCGACGAGAAGGATCGCGCCGGGGCGCAGATCCTCGGCGAGCAGGCGGTCGCCGCGCACGCGCACGCGCACGCGATCTCGCGGGTGGCCCGGGCCGAGGCGGCCGAGGCCGAGGCGAAGGCGCAGCGCTCCGCCGGCGAGGCGTCCCTCGCGGGCCTCGAGGCGGAGCAGGCGCGCGTCGCGGCCGAGGTCGACGCGCTCGACATGCGGATCAAGGTCGCCCGCGACGCGCAGCCCGTGGTCCCCTCGGGCAAGGCCGACGCGGATCGCGAGAAGGCGCGCCTCGCCGCGGCGCGCTCGCTCGCGCTCCAGGCCCGGCTGCTGTGCGGCGCAGCGCGCCTCCTGACCGCGCCGGCGCCGGCGGGGAATCCGCAGCCCGACGGTACGCAGCCCAGTTCCGCGCAACCCGGCGCCGCGCAGCCCAGCGCCGCGCAGCCCGGCGCCGCGCAGCCCAGCGCCGCGCAGCCCGGCGCCGCGCAGCCCAGCGCCGCGCAGCCCAGCGCCGCGCAGCCCAGCGCCGCGCAGCCCGGCGCCGCGCAGCCCGGCGCCGCGCAGCCCGGAAGCGCCAGCCTTGCGGCGCAGCTCGACGAGGCGACCGCCGCGATCAAGAAGCTCGACGCGGATCTCGCGGAGGCGGGCGTCGCCGGCCGCGCCATCCCGGCGCCCATCGACCAGGCCTCCCGCGCGCGGGCAGGCTGCCTCGCCGCGCTGACCGCCGCCCGCCGCGCCGCCACGCCGGTGACCCGCGCGCCCGGCGCCGGCGACGCGCTGCTCGCAGAGCTCTCGGCCGCAGGCACCTGGTCGCCCGTCCGCGACGATCGCGGCGTCGTGGTCACGCTCCGGGGCCTGTTCGCCGGCAACGCCCTCACGAAGACCGGCGAGGCGCGCCTCCGCGACCTCTCGCGGGTCGTCGCCGCGCACCCCGCGTTCCCCGTGGCCGTGGTCGTGCACACGGACCGGGAGATCAGCGCCAGGGAAGAGCCCGCCTGGGCCGCGCGGGCCGATGCCGTCGTCCGCGCCCTCGACCCGGCGCAGGGCGCGAGCGCCGCTGCGGCCCCTCAGGCCCCGCGCATCGCGCCGTTCCTCGCGGGCTCCGCGGCCCCGGTCGTCGACCCGGGCGGCAGCGAGCGCGGCCGCAACGCCCGGGTCGAGATCGTGTTTGTAACCCCGGAAACCCTTTGAGGAGCGATGGTCCCGGCCGACGGAACTCCGCTCCCCGTGGAGAGTCGTTCTCGATGATGCGCTCTTCAACCCTCGCCCGAAGCGAAAACAAGCCCGTCGTGCTCACGTGTGCGCTGGTCGCCGCCCTCGCGAGCGCGTGTCAGGAGGACGGCAAGACGTCGCAGAAGCAGGCCGCGGAGCTCTGCGCCAAGCTCGCGCCGGTCGTGGCGGAGGACGTCGGCCAGGTGCGGACGGGCCTCCCCGCGGGCTCGCAGAAGCTCGCGGCGCTGATCGACACCGACCCGGGCGCGAACCTGCTCGGGCTCCAGCGGGCGATCGCGGGCGCGCGCGCCTCGGTGAAGGAGCTCGAGTTCGCGAAGAGCACCTTCTTCTCGTTCGCCGATCCGAGCGGCACGGTGCTGCGCAGCGAGGCGGATCCGGACATGCTCGCCAACCGCTCCGTCCTGGCCTCGTTCCCCGATCTCAGGAAGGTGCTGGCGCCGGGCAGCGGGCTGGTCGAGGCGTTCGGGGAGATGCAGGAGATGCGCGGCGTCCGGAACGGCCCCGATCTCCAGTGGGTCGCGGTGCATCCGGTCAAGGCGAGCGACGGCGAGCTCAAGGGCCTCTTCGTCACGGGCTGGTCGTTCCGCGCCTACGCGTACCGGCTGCAGGAGGCGGCCAAGCGCGACATCGCCGAGATCGCCAAGCGCGACGGCCTGAAGTCGACGCCGCTGCTCTACGTCTTCGCGTGGAAGGGCGCGAAGGCCTACGGCGGGCCGGTGACGCCCGATGTCAACACCGAGGCGCTCGAGAAGCTCGACCTGCCGTCGAAGACCGCCTCGGGCCCGTGGAGCGGGACGGTCGAGATCGCCGGGCGCACCTTCGGCGCCGCGGCGCAGCGCACGCCGGAGCTCGCCGCCGACGCGGGCGTCGCCGCGCTCGTCTCGACGCTGTAAGGGCGAGCGCCGGGCAATCGGTGAGGGCGAGCGCCGGGCAGGCTGTGGGGCCGAGCGCCGGGCGCGGGCCCTCCGGGCCGCGTCCAGGGCGCCCGGTGTGCCGGGGCCGGGGCGCCCGGTGCGCCGGGGCCGGGGCGATCTCCCGCGATCGAGCGCTGCCGTGCTAGGCTCGTAGCTGGCTCGCGCTGCGAGCTCACCCCCATGCCGGCTTCCATCGATCAGCTTCTCAAGGTCTGCCGCGAGGTCATCGCGCCGCTCGTCCGAGCCGACGGCGGTGAGCTCTACATCGTGGCGGTCGAGCCCGACCACCTGACGCTCCACCTGGCCGGCGCATGCTCGGGCTGCCCCGGGGCGATGCTCACCGCGCGCGCGGTGATCGAGCCGGCGGTGCTCGCGGTCGCGCCGTCCGCGCGGGTCGTCGTGACCAACGGCATGCGCGTCCCCGACGGCGCCTCCCTCATCTCGTAGGGCGGGCGCCCGCTTCGGATACGGGCCCATCTCGACGTTTTCGGTGCTCGGCGTACAGGAGTACGCCTGCGCGCCGAAAACGCCGAGCTGGGCCCGTCTCCTGTGCGGGCGACCGCCGCAAGCGTGGCTCTGGAGATGGGAGGGGGCGGAAGGAGGAGCCCGCAAGCGTGGCTCTGGAGATGGGAGGGGGCGGAAGGAGGAGCCCGCGGGAGGGGCTCCGAGGGGAGGTACGGGGACGGTTACTTCTTCTTGCCGGCCTTGTCGGTCGGAGGGGGGGCCGGGGGGGGCTCGTCCTTGCGGACGGCGGAGGCGACGGCGGGGTCGATGGCGTTCGCGTCGACGGGCTTGTTGGGACGGAGCGAATCGAGGCTGCTCAGCGTCACCAGGTCCTCGTAGGCGAAGGCGATCTCGCTCTCGCTGCGCTCGATCGCGCGGAAATGCGTGGCCGCGTCCTTCCAGTCGACCTCGGTGACGTAGCGGCCCTTGTCCGGCTCGGGCGGGGTCACGCGGCCAGGCACCCCGAACGCCGTCGCGAGCTTGATGACCGCCGACTGGTAGTCCTTGCCGCGCGGGTTGCCCTCGCCCAGCGCATGCTCATCGATGATCTTCCAGAGCTTGTCCTGGATGAAGAAGAAGTAGCGCTTCCCGCCGTCGGCGCGGGCCAGCGTCATCATCGATTCCTTGTTGAGGTAGGTGTACTCGCCCTTGAGCGGCGTCGCGTCGATGCCCGTCGGCAGCTTGCCGAAGTCGATGCGGCTGCGGCGGAACGCGCTCTTCTCCTCGGCGAGCTCGGCGTCGAGCGCCTTCATCTTCACGCCGGGCGACGTCGCCTTGTACCGCGGCACGTACGCCTCATCGAGCATCTTGTCGATCAACGCCGCGACCTGCTTGGTGCTCATCCCCCACGCGAGCCCGGCAGGGGTCAGCGCGATCGTCTTCTTCGTCGCCGGCGGCTCGGCAGGCCGGGCAGGGGCCGCGGCCGGCGCCCCGCTCTTCCCCTTCGGCTGGGCAGCCGCCACGGTCGTGCTCGTGATCGCCGCAAGGCCCAGCCCAACGGCCAACGCTGCTCCCAGGAGCCTCTTCGCTTTCATGTTCTTCCTCCAGCCGGCGCAGGCCCTGTCCCTGCGCGCTCTGCAATCGCAAAAGTTAGGAACCCAGCCCGGCAAGCCCGGGAACGCTAGCACCTGCGGTAGGACAGGAGAATAGGATCGCCGCCGACCGGGGCCGCCCGCTGACGTTGGACGGCGGCTCCGCCCCGTCGATGGAAGCCGTGAAACCGGTGAAGGACGAACACAGGACGACGAGACGATTCAACGCTGGGCGCACGAAGCACCGCGCGGCGCGCCGCGCGCCGCGCGCGGTACAGGGAGAACGACGAGGGAAAAACGGCCTCAACAGCGCTTGTGGCCGATGTGTGCGGGGTCCTGACAGGGGCGAGCCGACGTGCTACGAGCTCCGGTCCCAAGGATGATTTCCGCCACCGGTGCTGCTCCGCTTCGCCTCGCGCTCGCCGCGCTGGCGACCGTTGGCCCCGCCGGCGGCTGCGTCGCCGACCAGGAGCGCGCCGCGACGTCCGCCGACGCGCTGGGCGGGGCGCCCGCGTGGGAGGGGCACGCGCGCGAGGTCTTCGACGACAACATCGAGCCCGCCGCCGTGGGCTTCTCCCTGGACGGCCCCTCCCCCAGGTCCGATCCGTTCCTCCGCGAGAGGGCGCAGACGGCCGACGTCGTCGCGCGGGTCCGCGTGAGCACGGTGACCGTCGACTCGATCGGAGACCAGAGCACCTATCACCTCGGGATCCAGGTCGGCTACCCTCCCCTGGCTACACCCCGGGTGCCGGATCGGACGTTCGAGCTCCACATCCGCCCGCAGAGCCGCGCGTTCGCCATCGCCAAGGCGATCGACGCGCGGCTCCGAGGGCTCATCTTCATCGCCTTCATCCGGCGCTTCGCCGGCGTGGACGGCGAGCCGGAGATCCACTGGCACCTTTCACCTGATACAGCGGAGGTCGCCGCGGCCGTCAAGGAGGCCGTCGTCCTCGGGGAGCTGTCTGCGCCGTGAGCAACGTGAGCATCAAGACGGTCAAGGAAGTCGACGCCCTGCGGGTGGCCTGCCAGATGGCGGCCGAGACGCTCCTCGGGGTGGGCGAGATGATCCGCGCCGGCATCACCACCGAGGACATCAACACCTTCGTCCACGAGGACACCCTCCGCCGCGGCGGCTACCCCGCGCCGCTCAACTACCACGGGTTCCCGAAGAGCGTCTGCACCTCGATCAACGAGGTGGTCTGCCACGGCATCCCGTGCGATCGCGTCCTCGAGCCGGGCGACATCATCAACGTGGACGTGACCACGATCTACAACGGCTTCTACGGGGACACCTCCGCGACCTTCTACATCGGCAAGCCGTCGCCGGAGGCGAAGCACGTGACCGAGGTCTCGCGGCGCAGCCTGCAGCTCGGCATCGCGCAGGTCCGGGACGGGGCGCGCCTCGGCGACATCGGGGCCGCCATCCAGGAGTTCGCCGAGGCCGAGGGCTGCTCGGTGGTGAGGGCCTTCGTCGGCCACGGCATCGGGCGGCGCTTCCACGAGGCGCCGCAGGTCTCGCACGTGGGCAAGTACGGCAGCGGCACCCGGCTCCGCGCCGGCATGTGCTTCACGATCGAGCCGATGATCAACCTCGGCACGTACGAGGTCGAGATCCAGGAGGACAAGTGGACCGCGCTGACGGCCGATCGCTCGCTGTCGGCGCAGTTCGAGCACACCATCGTGGTCACGAGGACCGGCTGCGAGGTGCTGACCCGGCGGAGCAGGCCGCTCGCGAACAGCGAGATCTTCCCGGATCCGTTCGCCGTCTCCGAGGCGCGGGCGCTCTGAGGCGCGCGCCGGCGCCGCGCCAAGGTGGGGCGCGCCGCGCCCCGCGAACGTAGGGAGCCGCGCGCCGGCCGGCCGCGGCCAGAGGGCCGAGGTGGACCGGCGCCGACGACTGGAAACCGAGTTTTCTCGACCGATCGGCCGAGGATTAGGGGTAGAAGCAGGGCATGGCCTTGGACGAAGCGTCGCGTGCCAGAATCGCGCCGTATGTGTCGAGCCTGACGGCTGACGTCTTCTCGCTGTCGGGTCTGCCGGAAGAAGTCATCGCCGTCCTGTTCGCGTACTACTCGCGCAGCCGCGACGATCTGCGCACCAACCTGGCGCGCCTGCTCGGCGACGAGGAGCTCGACGTGGCCCCCGGCGCCGGCGACCGGCCGCACCGGGGGCTCGCGTTCGCGTCGGACAAGGCGCGGAGCTTCCACGAGAAGTGGGTCGTCGGCTACGGCCACGCGTCGGTCGCAGAGCACGCCGTGGTGCACCTCGCGCTCGAGAACGTGAGCATCGTCGCCTCCAAGGTGATCGAGGACCTGCGGCTCGGCTCCTACACGGAGAAGAGCACGCGCTACGTCGTCTTCGATCAGCACTCGTTCGTCGACCTGCCGGAGCTCGATCCGGAGCACGGCGCGAGGTACCGGGCCGCGAGCGAGCGGCTCTTCGCGACCTACCTCGACCTGGTGCCGAAGGTGACCGAGCGGCTGAGCGCGCGCGAGCCGAAGCCCGAGAAGATGTCGGACGCGGCCTACCGCGGCGCGCTGCGCGCGCAGGCGTGCGATCTCCTGCGCGGGCTCCTGCCGGCGGGGACGCGGACGAACATCGGCCTCACCGCGAACGCGCGGGCGCTCGAGATCCTGCTCACGAAGATGCTGTCGCACCCGCTCGAGGAGGTGCGCAGGGTCGCCCGCGACATGCACGCGGCGGCGCTCGCCGTGACCCCGACGCTGGTGAAGTACGCCGCGCCGAACGAGCTCCGGAAGGGGCTGCAAGCCACCGTCGCGGAGGCGATGAAGCGCGTCTACACGCCGCCGGAGGAGGGCGTGAGCGCGACGATGGTGATCAACCAGCCCGTCCGGCTCGTGCGCTACGACAAGGACGCGCTGGAGCGCATCGCGCTGGCGCTCGCGTACGAGGGCAGCGACCCGGGCGTGCACGCCTACAACCTCGGCGACGCGCTCCGCCGGGCGACGCTGCCGGAGCTCATCGCCATCGCGCAGGCGGCGTGCGCGAAGCGCGGCCCCTACGACGCGCCGCCGCGCGCGTTCGAGGCGTCGACGATGACCTTCGAGCTGATGCTCGACTACGGCGCGTACCGCGACCTGCAGCGCCACCGGATGCTGACGCCCGCGACGCAGCGGCTCACCTGCCGGCTCGGCTTCGAGACCCCGCAGGCCCTGTCGGACCTCGGCCACGCCGAGGCCTACCAGGACGCGATGCTCGCCGCGCGCGACGCCTGGCACGCGATGGAGGAGCGCTACCCCCTGGAGGCGCAGTACGCGGTGCCGCTCGGCTTCCGCGTGCGGACCCTGTGGACGCTGAACCTGCGCGAGCTCTTCCACGTGATCGAGCTCCGCTCGGCGAAGCAGGGGCACACGAGCTACCGGCGCATCGCCCAGGGGCTGTACCGCACCGCGATCACGGTGCACCCGTGGCTCAAGGACATGATCCGCGTCGATCTGAACGACTACGCGCTCGCGCGGAGCTGATCCGCGCCACGGACCCGCCTTGGCGATGCCGTCGCAGAGCGGCGGTCACCCGCACAGGAGACGGGCCCAGATCGGCGTTTTCGGCGCGCAAGCGCACTCCGGTGCGCTGAGCACCGAAAACGTCGAGGTGGGCCCGTATCCGAAGCGGGTGCCCGCCGCTCTAGAGGCGCGCCGCTTCGATGAGCTCCGTCGCGGCCCTGAGCGACGCGCCGGTGACCTTCGCGCCCGACAGCATCCGCGCCACCTCGGCGATGCGATCCTTCTTGTCGACGCGCGTCACCGAGCTCTTCGCGATGCCGCCCGCGTTCTCCTTGGCGACCACGAAGTGCGCGCTGGCGAACGCCGCGATGGGCGCGAGGTGCGTGATGCAGAGCACCTGGTGGTGGCGCGCCACGTCGCCGATCGCCCGCCCGATCTTGTCGGCGACGGCGCCGCCGACGCCGCTGTCGACCTCGTCGAAGACGTAGAGCCCCGCCGGCCCGCACTCCGCGAGCACGCGCTTGAGCGCGAGCAGCGCGCGCGACAGCTCGCCGCCCGAGGCGATGCGGCGCAGCGGGCGAGGCTCGATCCCCTTGTTGGGCGAGATGAGGAACTCGACGCGGTCGATGCCGTCCTGGCCGAGGCGGGCGCCGTCGACCACGAGCTCGGCGCGGTCGCCGCCGTGCGGCTCGATGTCCACGACCACCCGCGCGCCGCCCATGCCGAGGTCGGCGAGCTCCGCCGAGATCGCGGCGCCGAGCTTCTCGCCGGCCTTCCGCCGCTTCGCCGAGAGCTTGCGGGCGCGCTCGGCGGCGACGGCGAGCAGCGCGTCGCGCCGCCGCTCGAGCTCCGCGACGTGGCTCTCGACCCCCGCGAGGTGCTCCAGCTCGGCCGCGAGGCGCGCCCGCGCGGCGAGCACGTCGTCGAGCGTCGGGCCGTGCTGCCGGAGCAGGCCCTCGAGGCGGTACATGCGGTCCTCGATCTCGGAGAGGCGATCCGGATCGGCCTCCGCGCGCTCGGCGTAGCGGGCGATCTGGCGGGCCGCCTCGCTGAGCTCCGTCCAGCAGCCGTCGACGGCGCGGGCGACGTCGTCGAGCGCGGGGTCGATCTCCGCGGCGGCCCGGAGCTCCGAGGCGAGGCGCGCGAGCTCGTCGCACATGGCGTCGTCCCCTTGATCGAGGCGGGACGCCGCGCGCCGCGTGATGTCGTGCAGGCGGCCCGCGTGGCGGAGCCGGTTGCGCTCGGCCGCGAGATCGGCGAGCTCGCCGGGGCGCGGCGAGAGCGCGTCGATGGCCTGGAGCTGGAACGAGAGGAACGCCTCGCGCTCGCCGCGGCCGCGCTCCAGCTCGCGGGCGGCCCGGAGCTGGGCGGAGAGCGCCTCGAGCTCGCCGACGTCCGCCGCGAGCTCGCTGCGCGCCGGCACCAGGCGGCCGAAGCGATCGAGGTAGCCGAGGTGCGTCGACGGGTCGGTGAGCGCGACGCTCTCGTGCTGCGAGGCGACGTCGGCGAGCTCCGGGGCGAACGCCTGGAGCTCGCCCGCGGTGCAGAGGCGGCCGTTCAGGTAGGCGCGCGAGCGGCCGGTCGCCTGGACGACGCGGCGGATCACGAGCTCGCCGTCGCTCGCGATGCCGGCGGCGTCGAGCATCGCCATCGCGCGATCCGAGCTGCGCACGTCGAAGAGCGCCTCGATCTCGGCCTCGTCGGCGCCGGGCCGGACCTGCTCCGCGCTCGCGCGGCCGCCGAGGACCAGCGAGAGCGCGCCCACGACGATCGACTTGCCCGCGCCCGTCTCGCCGGTGAGCACGTTGAACCCAGGTTCGAGCCGGAGCTCGAGGGCATCCATCAGAATGAAGTTCTTGACCCGAAGGGCGACCAGCACAGCGGCGGGAGGATAGGAAGCTTTCGGCCCGTCGTCAGCGGATCTTCACCTGCTTCATGACGGTGACCGGGATGCCCTCGAAGGGCGGCACCGTGGCGCCGCGGAACGCGGCGGCGATGCACGCGGCGGTGGCGGTCCCGACGAGGTCGCCCCCTTCCACGCGGGCCGACATGGTCTTGCCCGAGGGCGCGAAGGTGACGGCCACGCGCGCCGTGCCCGTGAGCCCCTCGCCGGTGCACCCGGCGGCGGCGGCGGCCGCGGACGCGAGCGCGCTCGTCGCCGCGCTCTGATCGAAGCGGGCCGGCTCGTCCTTCGCCGGCAGGAGCGCCGAGGTGGCCGGCGGCTGCTTGGCCGCCGGCTTCGCGCGCTCGGGCGCGCTCGGCGCCGCAGCCCGGGCCGGCCTCTCGGCCGCCTGAGACCCCTCGCCGGCCTGCGGGCCGGCGACCGCCGCCGGCGCAGCGGCCGTCGCCGGAGCAGCGGCCGTCGCCGGAGCAGCGGCCGCCGCGGGCGCGGCGCTCGGCAAAGGCGCCGGCCCGGGCGCAATGCCCGCCTGCGCCGGCTCGGACGGCGGCGGCGCGGCCGGCTCGCCCGTCGGGACGGCCGCGGCGGATGCGGCCGGCGCGTCGGCGGCGGCGCCGAGGGCGGCGGACGGCGAGTCCGCGACCGGCTCGTCGTCGAGGGACGGCTCCCGGTCGGCGGCCTGGTCGGCGGGGGCAGGCGCGGCGGGCGGCGGTGCCACCTCGGGCGGAGCCGCCGCCTCCGGCGGGGCCGCGGCGAGCGCGCCGCTGCTGCTCGCCGGCGCGGCGTGATCCGCCGCGGCGGTGGACGAGCGGCCGCGGGCCTGCGCCAGGTACAGCGCCGCGCCGAACACGACGAAGACCACGGTCACCCAGCCGGCGATCGCCAGGTACTGGCGCGCTGCCGGCGTCGAGAGGACGCGCAGGAGAGGGCCGGCGGTGCTCGAGGTGCGCGGCGGCGCCTCTTCCTCGGCGTCCTCGGCGGACGTGTGCCCCTCGACGGCGACGAGGTCGGGCTCGACGGGCTGCGCCGGGAACGACGGGGACGAGCTGCGCTCAGCGGCGGCCCCTTCGAACAGCCCGCCGCTGATGCTCAGGATCTCGTCGTCGGCCCGGTCCTCGTTGCGGCGCGCGCCGTCCTCCGCGCCGGGCGGCGGCGCCATGCTGCGGAGGTCGATCAGGCCCGAGTCCTCCTTGCGACCGGCGCGCCCACGCAGGTCGGTCTGGCTGATCCGGTCGCCCGCCGAGCGGGCGGTCGCCCTGGGGGCGCTGCTCGCGCGCGCCGGCGGCTCGCGCGAGGGGCGCTCGTCGCTTCCCTGCTCGCGCAGCCCTTCCGCGGCGCCCGGGGCCCCGGACGCCTTCGGCCTGCCGCGCTCTCGCCGCGACGCCTCGGCGGCATGCGCCGGGCCGGCGGCCGGCGGCGGGCTCGGGAACGGCGGCGGGCCCGCGGTCTGCCGGGAGCTCGGGAACGGCGGCGGGCCCCCGGTCGGCGGCAGGCTCGGAAACGGCGGCGGGCCCGCGGTCTGCCGGGAGCTCGGGAACGGCGGCGGGCCCGCGGTCGGCGATGGAGCGAGCGACCCCAGCAGGGCGAGATCCGCCGGAGAGTCGTCGGCGGGCGCCGCGGGGCCCGGGCCCGACCGGGCGCGGCGCGTGGACGGCAGGGGCTGCGGGGCGAGCGCCGCCATGGCCTGCACGTCCTGGAGGCGGAGCTCGGGCGACGAGCGGTGCGACGAGGGCCGGCCCTCGTCGATCGACAGCGGCGCGGGGGGCAGCTCGGACAGCGGGGCCGGCGGCATCTCGGACGGCGGCGCCACGGGCCGCGGGGAGGCGCCCGCGCGCGGGGCCGCGGCGGAACGCGGTCGCATCGCCGCCGGCGCCGCCGTGATGCGGTGCTCGCGCCGCGCCGGCGGGCGGACCGGGACCGGCGTCCGCGGGACGGCGCGCGGCCTCGGGGGCGCCTCGGGCGCTGGCGCGGGCTGGCTCGCGCGCTCGTCCTCGGCGGCGTCCGCCCCGAAGGAGAGCGAGGGCGGCTCGACCCCGGGAGAGAGCATCTGCGCGAGGTCCTGGATCGAGACGGGATCGGAGTCGGCAGGAGGGAGCGCGGACGGGCTCCGGCTGGCCGCCGGCGGCGCCGCGACGCTGCGGCGCGCGTCGTCCCAGGAGACGCCGGCGAACGTGCGAGGACGCATCTGGACCTCGCGCCGCCCCAGCCCGCCGTCCGGCGTCACCACCGCGTGCTCGAGCGAGGCCTCCGCCGCCGCGTCGAGCGCGTCGAGCGCGTGCGGCCTCGGGCTGGACTCCGGCGCGTCCTCCAGCTCCTGCTGCGCGATCCGCTCCGCGAGCGTGAGCCCTCGCCGCCGCGCGGGGGGCGCCGACGCCGCCGATGCCGCGCGCCGCTCCGGGTCGCGCGCCGGCGCCGCCCTGCGCTGGATGCCCGCGCCCGGGAGCGTCGTCTCGGCGTCCAGCAGGTCGCTGGACAGCGCGGGCTCCCGATCGAGCGCGCGCCCGGAGGACGGCTCGAGCGCGCGCCCGGAGGACGGCTTCGCCCGCTCCGGGTCGCTCGGCGGCTCGCGCCGGTCGCGCCCGCTCGCGGAGCTCGGAACGACCGAGGGGGACGACCGCGGCTCACCCCGCTCGGACGCCGACTGCTTGCTCTGCATGCGGCAGGATTTGCAGACAAACGGCAGCGACGGACGCATCTCGCGTCCTACCCCGATCTCCACGTAGGCCCTGCAGACAGAGCAGGCGAGTTGCACCTTGATGAAGAGAATCGCGCAGCTCGTCTGGGCGCGCAATCTTCTTGCGATTGACCTGGGCGGCCGCCCTCGGGCTCGCCCGCTCCGCTCCGCGGGGCTCCCCCTCCACCCGGACCTTCCGCGGGGCTCGGCCCTCAGCCGGAGGGTGTTCCGGCGCGCACGGGGAGCGGCGCGGGGGGGCGCACCCAGCGCTGCTCCAGCCACGCCAGCGAGACCGGCGCGCTCCGCAGGGCCGCATCGACGGCCCGGGCGACCGGATCGGGGGCGGGCGGCGACCCGGGAGCGCGCGTCGACAGGATCCAGTTCGACAGCTCGTAGTGGTGGAGGAGCGGGGCGAAGCGGTGCGCGTCGAAGCCGGAGAGGACCTCGGCCGCGCGGCTCAGGCGATCGCAGGGCAGGAGCGCGGTGGTCACGTCGAAGAGCAGGGCGCGGAGGTCCTCGAAGGCGCGCTCCGGATCCGCGGACACGCTCTCCAGGAGCGCCTCGAAGCCGTCGTCGGAGAGCCCGGCGGCCTCGGCCGCCTCGGCCATCGCCGGCACCTGCGTGGCCAGGAACTCGGCGTTCGGCGCGTGCCCAAGGAGGCGCCCGACGAGGTACAGATCGAAGGCGCTCGCGATGGCCTCGGCGAGCAGGAGCGCCTCCGCGCTGGGCGGAGCGCCGGCGCTCGCGGCCGTGAGGGCGCGGTGGGCGAGGTGGTGCCACGCGACGTGCGCGACCACGTCCGCGGCGAGGTGATCGCTGGCGATCAGGTCGCCCTGCTCGCTCTGGCTCCAGAACGTCAGGTTCAGGAAGACGACCCGGTCCCAGCTCGCCTCGCCCTCGGGCACGCGGAAGCGGTACCCGTCGCGCCGGAGCACCTGCTTCAGATCGTCGTACAGCGCGATGTGCCGGAAAGAGCGCTCGTCGTCGATGGTGAGCTCGTCCAGGGTCAGGCTTCGCAGCTTCACGCGGCGACCTTAGACCCGGATCGTTCCATCAGCCACAGCGGAGGCGAGGAAGAACCCGGAGAGCCCGCGTGTTTGGGGCCGGAGCCGGGTTTTTCCCGACCAGCGCCGCACGTTCCCGCCCATGGCCGGTGTTGCAAGCGCCGCCGGCTTAGGCATGATGCGCCCGTTCCTGCGCCAGCCGAGGAGGCACTTCGAATGATTTCCGTCAGGTCTCTCTGTTCCATCGCGCTCGTGCTCGTCGCCAGCGGGGTCGCCGGCTGCAAGGAGGACCCGCCTCCCCCCCAGCCGGAGCAGCCGGCAAGCTCCGCGGCGGCGAACAAGGGCAAGAACCTGCGGACGCCCGTGTCGCCGATCGCGAAGGTCGACCCGCAGTCGATGAAGGAGTACCGCGTCGACGTCTGCTACTTCGGGACGCTCTCGCTGAAACAGGCCCGCGACGCCTACCTCGCGAGCCTCGGCAAGGACGAGCCCAGCGAGAAGAAGATCCCGAAGTTCGGCACCGAGGACCAGGCGAAGGCCGGCGACGCCCCGAAGGGCTTGCTCCCCGCCAAGCCGCCCGTGCCCGGCGCGGCCGCGGCCGCGGCCGCGGCGTCCGGCAGCGCAGCCGCCGGCGCCGCCAAGGCCGGGCCGACGCCGCCCGGCAAGGACGACCGCCGGCCGTTCAACTTCAGCGCGCGCGCCCCGCACGAGCGCAACGCGCGGGCCTGCACCGTCGCCCTCAGCCTGAAGGAGCCGGCCATGCCGGACGTCGACGCGGCGCTCGCCGAGTACGCGCCGTTCGCGACCGAGCTCGCGAAGAACATCGCCACGGCGGCCAACTACTACCAGCGCGAGGAGTACAAGAAGGACAGCTTCGCGAAGGGCAAGGAGCTCCACGCGAAGCTCATCGCCGACTTCCAGAAGCTCGACGCGCACTCCGACAAGCTCGGCCTCGCGGTGTCGGCGTGGCACTCGTCGCACCTGCCCGACCTCTCGAAGGCGGAGGAGGGCCAGAAGGCGGCGATCACGGCCCTCGAGGACGCGCGCGCGCTCATGGTGATCCTCGCCAGCAAGAACGTCGACCCCGCGGCGGCGAAGACCGCGCTCCAGAAGGTGGAGACGTCGACGGCGGCGCTCAAGACCCACGGCACGAGCCATCAGACCGACCCGTGGGCCAAGATCATGACCCCGGCGCTCGAGGGCTTCGTCCGCGACGTGAAGGCGGCCGAGCCGAAGCTGACCGACCAGGGGATCTCCTCCCCCGCCCTGTTCCTGCCGGTCGTCACGAGCTTCGTGTCGGTGGTCGAGGGGAAGCACCGGGCGCTCTCGCGCTCGCTCATGGCGAAGGGCCAGGCGGCGACGCGCGAGGCCGCCGGGGCCGCGCAGCCGGCGGCGCCCGCCGCGCCCGCGGCCGAGCCGCAGAAGGAGTAGCGCGCCCCGGGCGGCGCTCCCCGGAAGGGAAGCGCCGCGCGGCCGCGCGGCCGCCGATCGCGCCGCGCCTCCTGTCGGGGACGCGGACGCGATCAGAACGGGCGGCCGGTGCGGCGGGAGATGGCGAGGCGGTAGAGGGCCTCGTACTGCCGCGCCGCCTGCGCCCAGCCGGAGTTCTTCTTCATCGCCCGCAGCTGCATCGTCCGGAAGTAGGCCGGGTCGGCGCGGTAGAGGTGCACCGCCCAGGCGACGGTGTTCCCGAGCGCCATCGACGACATCTCCTCGAACTTGAAGCCCGTGACGTTGTTCTCGACGGTGTCGTCGAGGCCGCCGACGGCGCGCACGACCGGCAGCGTCCCGTAGCGCTGGCTGTAGAGCTGGTTCAGGCCGCAGGGCTCGTAGCGCGACGGCATGAGGAAGAGGTCGGCGCCCGCCTCGATGCGGTGGGCGAGCCCCTCGTTCATGCCCACGTAGACGCGGAAGCGGTCGCTCGAGCCGGCGATCCGCGAGAAGAGGTCCTCGGCCCAGCGCTCGCCGGAGCCGAGGACCACGAGCTGGACGTCGAGCGAGAGGATGTGGTCGAGCGCGCCCGCGAGGATGTCGATCCCCTTCTGGGTGGCCAGGCGGCTGATGAGCCCGAGGAGCGGGACGTCGGGGCGCTCCTCGAGGCCCATCTCGCGCTGGAGCGCCGCCTTGCAGAGGCGCTTGCCGCTCAGGTCCTCGGCCGAGTACGTCGCCGCGATGTGAGGGTCGGTCGCGGGGTTCCAGATCGAATCGTCGATGCCGTTGAGGATGCCGATCACGTCGGTGCCGCGATCCCGGAGCACGCCGTCGAGCCCCTCGCCGCCCTCCCACGTCTGGATCTCCTGCGCGTACCTGGGCGAGACCGTGGAGACGAGCGTGGCGTTGTAGATGCCGGCCTTGAGCAGGTTGATGCTGTCGTACGCCTCCAGGCAGAACCTGTGGAACTGATCCCAGCCGAGCCCCGTCGTGGGGAGCTGGTGCTTGTTGAACCAGCCCTGGTACCCGAGGTTGTGGATCGTCAGCACCGACGCGGCGCGCGCGAGCGGCGACCGGTGCTCGAGGACGTTGAGGTAGAGCGGCACCAGGGAGGTCTGCCAGTCGTGGACGTGGACGACGTCCGGCCAGAAGCCGAGCGCGTGGCACAGCTGCAGCGCGCCGCGCGACAGGAGCGCGTAGCGGGCGAGGTTGTCGCCGAACTCGCCGTGCGCGTCCCCGTAGATGCCGTCGCGATCGTAGAGCACGTCGTGCTCGAGCAGGTAAGCGCGCGGCGCGGGCGCGCCGGGGGTCTCGGGATCGAGGCGCGTCTCCCAGACGGCGGTCCACACCTCGCCCGTGCCGAGCGGGATGCCGAGCGGCTCCGGCAGCCGGCGCGGCATGAAGCGCTCCGCCGGCGCCGGCACGTCCCCGCCCTGCGGAGCGGCGAGCGCCGGCGCGTCGGCCGGCGCGGCGGCCGCCGGCGCGGCATTCGCCGGGGGAGCGGCCTCGACAACGTCGGCCGACGAGCCGGCGGCCGCCGCGGCCACCGCCGGCGCGGCGACCGCCGCGCTGCCCGGAGACTGCTGCTCGGCGCGCTCGATCTGACGGGCGAGGTAACGCTTGGCGACCCGGTAGGCCGGCATCACGACGCGCACGTCGTGGCCCGCCGCGGCGAGCGCGATCGGCAGCGCGCCCGCCACGTCGGCGAGACCGCCGGTCTTGCTGAAGGGGACGCATTCGGACACCACGAAGAGAATTTTCATGCGCGGCATGGACATGGGAGGGGGGAACGCGCCCCCGCTCAAGGCGAGCGCGTCGCGTCCCTTCTACCAGCTTCACGAGCGATCTTGACCACGCGATCGACAGAGCGGGCGAGTCCGAGCGCCGACGTGTCCACCACGAAGTCGGCTTGCTCATAGAGCGCGCGCCGCGCCTGGAAGAGCGCCCGGAGCTCCTTCATGGCGTCGGCCCGGTTGGCCATGGGGCGCGCGTCGCCCTGCTCGACCACGCGCAGCCAGTGGTCCTCGGGCTTCGCCCGCAGCCAGACCGTCACCGCGCAGCGCCGCAGCCGCTCGAAGGTCGCCGGATCGGTCACGAGGCCCCCGCCCGTGGCCATGATCCCGCGCGCGCGGGCGTCGGCGAGCCGCGCGAGCTCCTCGCGCTCCAGGCGACGGTAGTAGGCGTTTCCGTGGATCTCGAACAGGGCCGCGAGGCTCATCCCCGCGCGCGCGGCCACGAGCCCGTCGAGCTCGAGGAAGGGCACCCCGAGCCGCGCCGCGGCGCGGCCGCCGATCGTGGTCTTGCCGGCCCCGCGCAGGCCGAGCAGCGCGACGAGGACCCCGCCCGCCCCCGCCTCGCCGGAGGCCGGGCCGCGCGGCGCCTCCTCCGGGGCGAGCTCGCCCTCCGCGAGCAGCGCCGCGGCCGAGGTGCCGAGCGCGCGGCCGATGTCCTCCAGCTTCACCACGGACACGTTCGCCCGCCCGCTCTCGAGCAGGACCAGGAAGCGCTCGCTCACCCCGGCGAGCTCAGCCAGCTCGCGCAGCGTGAGCGCGAGCTCCTGGCGCCGCTGCCGGAGCCGCCCGGCGAGGTGCGCGAGGATCGGCGGCGCGCCGGCGTCGCCCGCGGCGGCCTCCGGGCCCTGCCCGGGGCGCTCCCGAGGCGATGTCTGACGGGGTGGCATCTCGATACTGCAATATATTTCATGATAAGCGGGTCATCAAGAACTATACTGCTTGACGGAAGCCCGTCGCGGTGGTGGGCTCGTCGGTATGGAAGCGACCACCTCTTCTCCTTCCGCGGCGCCGTCGCCGCAGCCCCGAGCCCGGGAAGAGGGCTCGTCCGCCGACGGCTCGCCCGTCCGCTTCGAGGCGGCGCCGGGCCGGTACCGGCACTGGAAGCTCTCGTTCGAGGGGGCGATCGCGCGCGTCGCTATGGACGTCGACGAGGACGCGCCGATGCGGCCCGGCTACCAGCTGAAGCTGAACAGCTACGATCTCGCGGTCGACATCGAGCTCGCGGACGTCGTGCAGCGGCTGCGCTTCGAGCACCCCGAGGTGAAGGCGGTGGTCGTGACCAGCGCGCAGCCGCGGATCTTCTGCGCGGGCGCGAACATCTACATGCTCGGGTCGTCGTCGCACGCGTTCAAGGTCAACTTCTGCAAGTTCACGAACGAGACGCGGCTCGCGCTGGAGGAGGCGTGCTCCGAGAGCGGGCAGCATTACCTCGCGGCGCTGAACGGCGTCGCGTCGGGCGGCGGCTACGAGCTCGCCCTCGCGTGCGAGGAGATCTTCCTCTGCGACGACGGGAGCAGCGCCGTCTCGTTCCCGGAGACGCCGCTGCTCGCCGTGCTCCCGGGCACGGGGGGGCTCACGCGGCTCGTGGACAAGCGCAAGGTGCGGCGCGATCTCGCGGACGTGTTCTCGACGCTGGCCGAGGGGGTGCGCGGCAAGCGCGCGCAGGAGTGGGGGCTCGTCGATCGCGCGATCCCGAGGAGCCGCTTCGATCAGGCGGTGGCCCAGCGCGCCGCGGAGCTCGCGGCGGCGACGCCGGACCGGCCCGGGCCCGGGGTGACGCTCGCGCCGCTCGAGCCGCGGCGTGTCGACGACGGCGACGTGTCGACCTGCGACTACCGCCACGTCTCGCTGAAGGTCGATCGCGCCGCGCGGACGGCGGAGATCCGCGTGCTCGGGCCGGACGGCGAGGGGCCGTCGGACGCCGCCGGGATGCGCCGGGCGGGCGCGGATCTGTGGGCGCTCCGCGCGTTCCGCGAGCTCGACGACGCGCTCCTCGACCTCCGCTTCAACCACCCCACGGTGGGCCTCGTCCTCCTCCGGACGGCCGGCTCGCCGGACGCGGTGCGGGCCGCGGACGAGGCGCTGTGGGCCGCCCGGGACGACTGGTTCGTCAAGGAGGTCCTGCTCCACATGCGGCGCGTGCTCAAGCGGCTCGACCTCACGGCCCGCAGCGTGTTCGCGCTGGTCGAGCCGGGCTCGTGCTTCGCGGGGAGCCTGTTCGAGCTCGCCCTCGCGGCGGACCGGTCCTACATGCTGGACGGGGGAGACGACGACGCGTCGCGCGCGTCTCCCGCGACGGTCGCGCTGGGCTCGCTCAACTTCGGTCCGCTCGCGATGTCGAACGGGCTGACGCGGCTCGCGTCGCGCTTCCTGGGCGCGCCGGAGCGCGTGGCCGCGCTGAAGGAGCGGACGGGCCTCCTGTCCGCCGAGGAGGCGCTGGAGGAGGGCCTCTGCACCTTCGCGCCGGACGCGATGGACTGGGACGACGAGGTGCGGCTCGCGATCGAGGAGCGCGTGAGCCTGTCGCCCGACGCGCTCACCGGGATGGAGGCGAGCCTGCGCTTCTGCGGGCCGGAGACGATGGAGACGAAGATCTTCTCCCGGCTGTCGGCCTGGCAGAACTGGATCTTCCAGCGCCCGAACGCGGTGGGCCAGCGGGGCGCGCTGACCATGTACGGGCGCCCGGAGCGCCCCGAATTCGACTGGAGGCGGACGTGAGCGCGGTCATCAACTCGGAGCGGATCCCGAACAACGTCGACCTCGCGTCGGACAAGAAGCTCCAGCGCGCCCTCGAGGCGTGGCAGCCGAAGTTCCTCGACTGGTGGCGGGAGACGGGGCCCGAGGGCTTCCAGGCGGACGACATCTACCTGCGCACGGCGATCAGCGTCGACCACGAGGGGTGGGCGCACTTCGACTACGTGAAGATGCCCGAGTACCGCTGGGGCATCTTCCTCGCGGATCGGGTGCCGGACCGGAAGATCGGCTTCGGCGATCACCTGGGCGAGCCGGCGTGGCAGGAGGTGCCCGGGGAGCTCCGGAACATGCTGCGCCGCCTGGTGGTGACGCAGGGGGACACGGAGCCGGCGAGCGTGGAGCAGCAGCGGCTGCTCGGCCAGAGCTGCCCGAGCGTCTACGACCTGCGGAACCTGTTCCAGGTGAACGTCGAGGAGGGGCGGCACCTCTGGGCGATGGTGTACCTCCTGCACAGCCACTTCGGCCGCGACGGGCGGGAAGAGGCGGAGGCGCTCCTGGAGCGGCGGAGCGGCGACCCGGACAAGCCGCGGATCCTGGGCGCCTTCAACGAGCCGTGCACGAACTGGCTCTCGTTCTTCATGTTCACCTACTTCACGGATCGCGACGGCAAGTACCAGCTGCTCGCGCTCGCGGAGAGCGGCTTCGATCCGCTGTCGCGCACGACGCGGTTCATGTTGACCGAGGAGGCGCACCACATGTTCGTCGGCGAGACGGGCCTGCTCCGCGTCGTCCAGCGGACGTGCGAGCTGATGAAGCGCAACAAGAACGAGGACGCGCGCGCCGAGGGCGGCGTCGATCTGCCGACGATGCAGAAGTACCTGAACCTCTGGTACTCGCTGTCGCTCGATCTGTTCGGCGGGGAGATCTCCTCGAACGCCGCGTCCTTCTTCGCCTCGAGCGTGAAGGGCCGCGCGAAGGAGGAGTCGTACGAGGATCACCGGGCCATCGACGGCGTGTACCGGCTCGACGTGCCCGTGGCGGCGGCGGGCGGCGCGGTGGCCGGGTGGCGGCGCGAGGAGGTGCCGCTCCGCAACGCGATGAACGAGGTGCTGCGCGACGAGTACGTGAGCGACTCGCAGCGCGGCATCGACAAGATGAACCGGGTGATCGAGGAGGCGGGCGTGCCGTTCAGGCTGAGGCTGCCGAGCCGGCGGTTCCACCGGAGCTCCGGGATCTACGCGGGGCTCCACTTCGACGTCGACGGCAACCCGCTCTCGAAGGAGGCGTGGGAGCGCCAGCGCGACGCGTGGCTGCCGACCGCGAGCGACGAGGCGTACGTGAAGAGCCTGATGGAGAAGCCGGTGTTCGATCCGAAGCAGATGGCAAACTGGATCGCGGCGCCGGCGAAGGGGCTCAAGGGCAAGCCCGTCGACTTCGAGTACGTGCGGCGCAGCGGCTAGGGCGACCTGCCCGGCCCTCAAGGAGGGCCTACGATCTGCGCGGGAGCGGGGACGATGTCATCAGGGCGCCGCGCCCGCGTCCGGGGGCGGCGCGCCCGAGTCGGCGGGCGGCGGCGGCGCCTTCCTCGGCGGATCGCCGTGCTCGGCGGCGAGCTTCTTCACGAGGGCGTCGAGGAGCACCTGCTCGTGGTACTGCGGCATCGCGGGGAGCTGCACGGCGACGTGCACGCCGGCGCGGCCGTTCACGACCTCGATCGCGCCCTGCGTCGCCCTGCCGCCGCTCTCCGGGCTCCTGTACTCGAAGAGCAAGTAGCCGCTCGCGACGTCCTTCTCGACGATCTTGAAGTCGAGATCGACGCGCACGAGGCGCAGCGCCGTGCCGAAGGTCTGCTCGAATGTGTAGGGCGACGCGTAGGCGACGCTGGCGCTGGCGTGCCGCGCGCCGAGGCCGCCGGCCAGGGGCACGGCCAGCGCGACGAGGAGGACCGCGATCGACGGGAGGCGGCGCATGACCGCGGCGTAGAGGGGCCGGCGACGACGGGCCAAGTTTCTTGCCGGCGCGCGCGCGGGTATGCTGGCGTCGACGTCGATGGACCGACCCTACGTCGAGCAGCTCCGTATCCAGGGCTACGGCTGCGTCCAGGATACGACCCTGGAGCTCACGCCGCTGCACGCGCTCATCGGGCCGAACGACAGCGGCAAGAGCACCGTGCTGCGAGCGCTCCGGACCCTCTCGTCCGTGCTCGAGCGGGCGCTCGGGGCGCCGGCGCCGGACCCGCTCGGGCGCGGCGCCCCGGCGAGCAGGGCGCTCGGCGGCGCCGTGTTCGAGGTGTCGGCGGCGACCACGACGTGGCGCGTGGAGCTCGACGCCGCAGGGCGGGTCCGCTCGACGTCGTTCCCCAGGGACCTGGAGCCCCCCTCGCTGCTCGACGACGCGGACGAGGACGACGACGTGAGCGGCGGTCCGAGCCCCGAGCGCCCCGCCCCGGACATCGTCCAGGCCCTGCGCGGCACGCAGATGCTCCGCTTCGACCCGGACGCGCTGCGGGCCCCGCACCCGCTGATCCCCGACGGGCATCCGCTCTGCTTCGCCGACGAGCGCGGCACCGGCCTGCCGGCCCTCTACGACGCCGTCATCAGCCGCGACCTGTCGGCCTACATCGAGCTGAACGCGGAGCTCACCCGCCTCTTTCCCAGCGTGCGCAGCATCCATCTCGCCAACCCGAGCTCCACCACGAAGGCCATCGGGGTGAAGCTCGAGGGCGGCGCCGTCGTGCCGGCGGCGCTGATGAGCGAGGGGATGCTCTACTACCTCGCGTTCGCGGCGCTGCCGCACCTCGATCCGACGCCCCTGCTCCTCGTCGAGGAGCCCGAGCACGGGCTCCACCCCGCGCGCATCGCCGACGTGATGCGCGCGCTGCGGCTCGTCTCCGAGAAGACCCAGGTCCTCCTCGCGACGCACAGCCCGCTCGTCGTGAACGAGCTCCAGCCCGAGGAGGTCACGGTCATCACCCGCGCCGGCGAGCAGGGGATGAGGGCCACGCGCATCCTGCACACGCCGGGCTTCGAGGACCGGGCGCGGGTGTACGCGCTCGGCGAGCTCTGGCTCAGCTACGCCAACGGCGCGGACGAGGCGCCGCTCCTCGGAGGAGGCGCGCGGCCGTGATGAAGCCGCTCGAGAGGACCCGGGTCTTCCTCGTCGGCGAGGGCGAGAACGAGCTCGGCAGCCGCGCCGGAGCCCCGGCCTACCAGTCGGACAAGCACCCCGGCGTGCTCTTCACGCTGCTCTCGCGCGTCCAGCCGAACGGGTGGGTCGTCGGCGGCGCCCGCGAGTGGAAGAGCATCCGGAAGTACCAGGCGCGCGGCGCGGCCCACGAGGACACGCACCACGTGCTCGGCGCGGCCCTCGACGCGAAGGAGGCCGGGTGCGACGTCCTCGCGTTCTCCCGCGACATCGACCGCGATCCGGCGCGGCGCGAGGCGATCGCCGAGGGCATCCGCCGCGTCTCGTCGAGCCTGTCGTCGCCGCCCGAGGTGATCGGCGGCGTGGCCGCGCCGGCGCTCGAGGGCTGGATCCTCGCGCTCCTCGGCGAGAAGGCGACCGAGGAGCTGTCGCCGCTCCGGGCGCAGGCGATGCTCGCGGCGAAAGGGATGATGCCGGACGACGGCGCCGCCATGGTGCGCGTCGCGGAGGACGCCGACCTCGACGCGGTGCCCCCGGACGCCACGTCGCTCGCGGAGTGGCTCGCGCGCGCCCGCGCGGTGCTGCCGCGGCGGGCCGGCCGCGGCGCGCGATGAGGTGAGCTCCGCGCGGGCGGGCGCTCGACGCCCGATCACCCGCGTCGTGGGTCGCGCCGTCGGCCGTGCGCCCGGCCTGATGGCCTCACCGGCGGCACTGCGGCGCCGCGGCGAGCGCGGCCCTCGCCGTCTCGCGCAGGCCGTGGGGCGTGTCCTTGTCGAGCAGCGGCTTGAGGCGCGCGGGCAGATCGGCCGGGTGCACCGCCCCGAGCGCCGCGAGGGCCGCCGAGCCGAGCCGCTGATCGCGCTCGCCGATCGGCGCCTTCGCCCGCAGCGCGATCCGCGTCCACAGGTCGACCGAGCTCGCGTCGCACATCGCCCCGAGCGCGAGGATCGCGCGCGCGCGCACCTCGACGTCCTCCTCCTTGTCCTCCGCCCGATCGCGCACGGCCTCGATGTGCGCGGTGGCCCGGTGCGCGCCGAGGCCGTCGAGCGCGTGCCGGCGCACCTCGGGCGACGGGTCGGCGAGCGCCCCGACGAGCGCCCGGTCGCCCGCCGGCGTCGCCGGCATCGCGCCGATCGCGAGCGCGGCGCCGCCGCGGATGAACGTCCACGGGTCGGAGGCGAGCCGCGCCGCGAGCGCCTCGGCCGCGCCGGCCGGCAGCTTCGCGCCGGCGGAGGCCGCGCGCGAGAGCGCCACGATCGCCGCCTCGCGCACGCGCACGTCCGCATCGGAGGCCGCCGCGAGCAGGTCCGGCGCGAGGGCCGGCACCTCCGCCGCGACCTCGGCGGCGCGCAGGCGCACGTGCGGGTCCGCGTCCTTCCGGAGCGACGCGCGGAGGTACGCCTCCGCCGGCGCCTCGCCGGCGCGGGCGAGCGCCGCGGCCGGCGCCTGGAGCAGGTAGCGCCGCTCGAAGGGCGCGGGCGCCGCGGAGGCGAGCGCCTGGAACGCCGCGCCGCCGCCCTTCACGCGCCCGAGCGCCGGCCCGAGCGCGCGCAGCAGATCGAGCTGCGCGCCCTCCGGGCGGGCGCGGAGCCGATCGAGCTGCACCTCCTCCTCGACCACGGGCGCGGCCCGCTCGCTCCGCGCCGCCAGCGCGAGCGCGGCCCGGAGATCCCGCCGCGTCGCGCCGCGCGCCCCGGCGAGGGCGTCGAGCAGCGCCGGGATGGCCTCGGCCGGCGCCACGAGCGCGAGCTCGCGGGCCGCCGCCACCTTGGCCGTGGCGGCGCCCCCCTTCACGATCTCCGCGAGCGCCGGCGCGGCCGCGCGCCCGCAGCGGCGGATGCGATCGCGCGCGTGGTGGAGCTCCGGATCGGGCTCGGGCGCCTCTGCGCGAGGGGCGCGCCCTGGCGCGGCAGACGTGGACCGCGCGGCGGCCGCGCCGGACGCGGCCGCCGCCGCGCCGGACGCGAGCCGCGCGGTGAAGAACGGGATCTGCACCGCGCACGGCGCCGTGTCGATCACGCCGCGAGCGAGCTGCTTGCCCGCCGCGTCGAGCTTGTCGTAACCGGCGATCGCCGCGTCGACGGCCTCCGGCCCGCTGCGCGCGAGCAGCGCCGCCGCCGCCCTGGATCGCTCGCCGCCGCCCGCGAGCGCGGCCACGAGCGCCCCCGAGCCCTGCCCGTCGAACGCGGTGCGCGCCGTGATCTCGGCGATCGTGACGCGCACCTCCGGCGCGGATGGCGCGCCGCGGTCGCCCGCGCCCCGCGGCGCGTACGCCTCGTCGAGGACGACGGCGAGGCACGAGGCCCTGATCTCCTCGGGGAGCTTCACCTCGTAGCCGGCGGGCTCCTTGAGCCACGCGTCCTCGGGCAGGCTCACCTGGAAGAGCCGATCGGGCGTCGCCACGAAGAGCGTGCGCGGCGCGGCGCCGCCGTCGACGCCGTCCTGCGGCTTGATGCGCAGGCCGAGGCCCGTGATCCCGACCTCGTCGGCCGACGAGAACGACACGAACTCGCCCCGGCCCGCGCCCGCCTTCCCCTCGGACCACGCGGTCTTCGGGTCGCCGTCGGCGATCTCCGCGAAGCGCTTGCCGACCGCGCTCGAGGCCGCGGTCGGGCGCAGCAGCCGGAAGGCGGGCGCCGCCGCGTCGGCCTCGCGGCGCTCCGCGACAAGCTTGCCCGCGGCGCGGCGCTCCTCCGCCGGGAGGTTCTGGAAGCTCGCCCCCTTGAGCAGCGTCATCGTCCGGGGATCGACCTCGCTCGCGCCGACCAGCGCCGGCCGCCCGCAGATCGTCACATCCTCGCGCAGCTGCCCGACGAGCACGCGGCTGCCGCTGCCGAGCGGCTCCACGACCACCGCGTCGCTCCGCCCCTCGCCGTGCTCCCCGGTCGCGACGCCGGTCCAGCCGCTCCAGAGCACGATCGGCTCCGTCCCCTTCCCGGCGAGCGGCGCGGCGACCAGCATCGCCCAGCTGCCGCCCGCGGCGCCCGGCGCGCTCGCGGGAGCCGGCTTTCCCGCGGCCGGCGCCTCGATCTTCGCGAGGTGCTTGCCGTCGGCCAGCGCGATCGGCACGACGCGCGCGCCGCCGAGCAGCGGCGCGACCTCGGGCGGCACGGCGAGGACCTTGCCGCCGTCGGGCGCGCAAGCGGCTTTCGCGGGACAGGCGCGGGCGGTGATGCCGCCGGGATCGACGCGGACGGCGAGCGCTTGCTGGCCCGCCGCGTGCGGGAGCACCACGGGCGCGACCTGCGCCGCGGCGTTGCCGAGGAGGGTCGAAGAGGCTGCGATCACCCCGACGGCGACGCCGACGCGAGGCCGCCGGGAACGAAACGGCGAACGGCTCATGCGCGCCATCCTAGTCGCCTCGGGCGGCCGAGCTCTCGAGAGTTGAGCGCCTTAAGCGGGGCGCCGCAGCGACCCTGACCGCGCTGCGGCGCGTCGTCCGGTCGGGCCCCCCGCGCTCCGCCGCGGGCCCGCGCGCCCTCGCTACTTCGGCGTCTCGGAGGCGGGGATCCAGAAGCCGCCCTCGTCGGGCGGCGTCATCCCGAGCGCCTTCGGGAGCACGTTCGTCCAGCCCGCGACCGTCTCGAGCAGGTAGATCTCCGCGCCGGCCTCGATCTCGCCGACCGGCTTCTCCTTCTCGTCGCGCCGCGCGCGCACCGGGATCGACCGCGTCGCCTTCACGATCGGCGGCGCCTTGTCGAGCGCGAGCTGCGCGCCGGCCACCGCGGTCGTCGGCGGGATGTACTGGTCCATCATCTCGCCCTTCTTCAGCGCCTCCAGGTCCTTGAGGCGCCCCCAGGCGTCGATCGTGAGGTCGCCCCGCGACATCAGGTGGACGAACCCGTTCTTGGCCTCGGTGCTCCAGAAGAGCTGGGCCGTCCCCTCCAGCATCTTCAGCGTGAAGATCACGTCGCCGTTCGGGCGATCGAACAGCTCGATCGTCGACGTCTTCATCAGGTAGCCGCGGGCGCTGCCGGGGACCTCCATCTTGGCGGGGACGCCGCGCTGCAGCGAGAAGGCGTCGCACGAGGCCGAGGCCCTCGCCGTCTGCCCCTCGGACCCGGAGATCGAGAGCTCCGCGCGCAGCGAGTCGCCCGTGGCCGCGACGAGCTTCACCTTCTGCGCGCTCGAGATCCAGATGTGCCCCTGGATGACCGGGATGTCGCGCGTCGTGTAGACCGCGACGTCCGAGGGCGCGACATAGCCGTCGATCCGCAGCGCCGGCCCGCTGTCCGACGTGCTCAGCCGCGCCCGGCCCGAAGGCGGGTCCGCCGGGATCGCGCTCAGCGTCATCGGGACCAGCGCCCCGGTGAAGTTCGCGATCGTCCGGCCGCCGCTCGGCGCGTCGTAGAGCCGGGCGCCCTTGCCCACCGGCGCCGTCCCCTTCAGCTTGCAGGCGGGCCCCGTCACCACCGGCGCGGCCGCCCCCGCCGCCTGCACCGCCGCGCCCGTCGCCTGCGCGGCCGACACCGCCACCTGAGCGGGCTCTGCCCTCGCCTCGGAGACGGCCGGCGCGCCCGGGAGCCCGGCGCCGCAGAGCATCCCCCCAAGAGCCAGAAGACCAAGTCCCAGAACGTCGCTTCTCATCCACTTCCTCCGACGTACACGGGCAGCCCCGCTCGCGGCGATCCCGGGCGCGGTCCCCTCCTGTCGCGTCTGCCTGAGCCGCCAGCCTCCGCGGCGGCGCACTGCGGGAACGCCCGGGAGCGCCGAGCCATCCCTGCCGTTGGTCGGATCATCCTAGCGGATCATTCAGGGCCCGCCCGAGAAAGGTCCTCCGCCGCAGCGCTTACGCCATTTCGGGTGTATGGAGCAAGGCGCCCGACGCGGCTCGCGCCGGGCAGCCCGGCGGGGCGGTGCCCGCCTCCCCGGAAGCGACGCCATGCACGGATTCGACCTCGCCTTCGCCTCCCCCCGCAAGCTCCCCCGCGCCCGCGATCTGCGCGGCAACGTCGCCGTGCTCGACATCGCCTTCGCCTCCGAGGCGGGGGGCAAGAGCTTCGAGACCGTCACGCTCCCCCTCATCCAGGAGCTCGGGCCGCGGCTCGCCGCCTGGGTCGACCACCACGACAGCGCCCACCACGCGCGCTTCGCGGGAGACCCACGCTTCGTCCTGTCGACAAAGGCCGAGCACGGCGCCTGCCCCGAGATGATCACCCCCGAGGTCGTCGCCCGCGCCGGGCGCGTCGACACCCTCGTCTGCCACGTCGACTTCGACGGCCTCGCCAGCGGCGCCAAGTGGATGCGCGGCGGCGTCGAGCCCTACCCCGGCTGCGACGACGACGCCCGCGCCATCGACACCCGCATCGGCGTCCCGGGGCCCGTGGCCACCCGCATGGACCGCGCCCTCCGCGCCCGCCCCCGCGACCAGGCCCTCTTCGGCCTCATCGTCCGGCACCTCGCGTCCGGCCTCTCCGACCCGTCGCTCTGGACCCCCATCGACGCGGCCGGCGCCGAGCTCGCCGTCATGGAAGCCGAGACCCGCCGGATCGCGCTCCGCTACGAGCGCGTCGAGCCGGGCCTGGTCCTCGTCGACGCCTCCCAGCGAGGCGGGCCCTACGACAAGACCCTGCTCCTCCTCATCGGGCAGGAGCGCGCGCCCATCTCCGTCGTCGTCGACAACGACAGCGTCACCTTCGCCGCCCGCTTCGACAGCGGGGTGAACTTCCTCGAGACCTTCAAGATCTCCGGAGGGATGCCGACCCGCATCTCCCTCCAGCGCTCCAAGCTCAAGGACGCGCTCGTGGCGCTCGGGGTCAAGCCCGCCGACGCCGGCCGGCTCGCCGCGGCCGCCTGACCTTTCTCCGCCCCTCCCCTTCCCCCTCCCCCCCGACTCAACGGCCTCGCCGACATCGTTGACGCTGTGGGCCCCGGCTGCTAGGGGGCGTTTCAGATCTGCAATTTGCAATTCTGCAATGACCGCGTGACCTGAGGCATCACGCCTGCGCCGAGCACGAGGGGTATGGCAGCGAGAAACTTGTCTTCGACGTCGAGCAGCGGTGTCGACGAGCTCCTGTTCCGGAACGACGCTGTTTCGCTCTGTCTCCTGGTCAACCGACGGCACCGGACGCTCCGCATCATCGACTTCCGGGCGGGGCCGACGCCGTCGAAGCGGAACTTCGTCCTATCGGCCGCCAAGCGCGAGGGGGTCGAGAAGATCTTCACCCTGGTCGAGCGCGACGAGGTGCCGACCTGGACCCGCCTCGGGTTCGTCCGGGAAGGCTCGATCCCCGGATTCTACAAGCGCAGCGACGCGTGGATCCTCGGGGCGGTCGTGTCGCAGATGTCCTCGCAGCTCCGCGAGGAGAGCGACGACGAGGAGGGCGCCGAGGGCGAGGACACGGCGGGGTCGCCCGCGGTCCTGCTCGCGGAGCGCACCATCGCCCGCGCGAGGCGGCTGCTCCGGGAGGGCGAGGGGCGGCCGATGCCCGCGATCAAGATCGCGCCGGCGAGCGCCGCCGAGCTGCGTCGCGCGGTCGCGGCGGCGCAGCGGGCCGGGCGGGCGCTCACGGGCTTCGAGCCGTTCGGGCGCGACGCCGTGCGGACGGGCTACGCGCTGTCCGCGCGGGGCGGCTTCACCCTCCACGCGGCGTGGGAGATGCAGTCATGCTTCGGGAACTCGTTCCTCGAGCTCCTCACCTCGCCGCGCCACGAGTCGGAGCGGCTCGCCACGACGGCGGCCATCGGCGCCCTGTGCGAGCGCCTCGTCGAGGAGAAGGCCGTGAGCACGTTCACCTTCGCCCCCGCCGACGACCAGGAGCTGTGCGCCGCCCTGCTCGCGAACGGCTTCCGCCGCTCGGCCGTGCTGGCGCGCCACCTCGTCGTCGGCCGCGCCCGCAAGGACGCGATCCTCTGGGCGAAGAAGCTCGTCGCGCCCGAGGCGTGAGCGCCGCCCGCGGCCGCGCCGCGCGGCGGCGGGGCTACGGCGCGAGCGTGACCTCGTAGTCCTCGATGACGGTGTTCGCCAGCATCTCGTCCGCCATCTTCTTCAGCCGCGCCTCGAGATCGGGCGCGCTGCCGAGCGAGGGGTCGAGCTCGATCTCGATGATCTTGCCCACGCGCACGCCCTTCACGCCCGGGAACCCGAGCGAGGCGAGGGCGCGCTTCACGGCGTCGCCCTGGGGATCGAGGACCTCTTTCTTCAGTCGGACGGTGACGACGGCTTTCACTGGCTTTGCTCCAAGCGCTCTCTGCGCGACGCTAGCACGGGCACGGGCGAGGCCGCGCCCACCTACACTCCCAGGTTGCGCGGGATGCGCACGGCCGGGTCCTCGAGGTCGGGGACGAACGCCGCGCCGGTGATCCGCTCGAACGCCTCGATGTAGCGGCGCGACGCCTCGATCCGGACCTCGTCGGGGATCGGCGGGATCGGCCCGTCGCCCTGGAAGCCGCGCGCGGCGAGCCAGCGGCGCACGTACTCCTTGTCGAACGACTCCGGGTCCTGGCCGGCCGCGAAGCGCTCGTCGTAGGACGAGGCGAACCAGAAGCGGGACGAGTCGGGGGTGTGGATCTCGTCGATGACGACGATGTTCCCGCTCCGGTCCTTGCCGAACTCGTACTTGGTGTCGACGAGGATGAGCCCCTGGTCCGCGCAGAAGCGGGCGCCGTGCTCGAAGAGCGCGAGCGCCATCTCGGCGGCGGCGTCGAAGTCGCGCGGCGCGATCGTCCCGAGGGCGAGGATCTCCTCGCGCGAGGCGGAGAGGTCGTGCCCGCCCTTCGGCGCCTTGGTGCTCGGCGTCAGGATGGGCCGCGGCAGGCGCTCGTTCTTGCGGAGGCCGTCGGGGAGCCGGTGGCCGCAGAAGACGCGCTCGCCGCGCGCGTAGTGCGTCCAGATGCTGGTCGAGGTCACGCCCGTCACGTAGGCGCGCACCACCATCTCGACCGGCAGCGGCGTGCACTCGATCGCCTCGAGGACGTTCGGGTCGGGCTGGGAGATCATGTGGTTCGGCGCGACGCCCCGCGTGCGCTCGAACCAGAACGAGGAGAGCCGGTTCAGCACCTGCCCCTTCAGGGGCAGCGTGCCGAGCACGCGGTCGAAGGCGCTGATGCGGTCGGTGACGACGAGCAGGCGCCGGCCGTCCGGCGTCGTGTAGCAGTCCCGCACCTTGCCCTCGTAGCGGGCGAAGGGGCCCTCGAGCGAGGTGCGCTCGAGCACCCGGCCGAGCGCGGTGCGCAGATCGTCCTCGGTGACCATGGGGCGCGGCTTACCCGGCCTCGCGGGCCGAGTCGACAGGTTTCCGAAGACCCCGGCCGAGTTCCTCCCCCCGCGCCCCGGCCGGGACCCCCGTTGGTCTCCGGCCGGGGGGGTGGTAAAGGGGCCGCCCATGGCAAACCGAAAGAAGATCGCCCTCATCGGCGCCGGGAACATCGGCGGGGAGCTCGCGGCCCTCATCGCGCGCAAGGAGCTCGGGGACGTCGTGCTCTTCGACATCCCCCAGAAGACCGACTTCGCGAAAGGCAAGGCGCTCGACCTCGAGCAGAACGGCGCCGTGCTCGGCTACGACGCGTCCATCAAGGGGACCTCGGACTGGGCCGACTGCGCCGGCGCCGACGTCCTCATCATCACGGCCGGCATCCCGCGCAAGCCGGGCCAGAGCCGCGACGACCTCGTCGCGACGAACCTGCCGATCATCCGCAGCGTGGCGGACGGCGCGAAGCAGCACTGCCCGAACGCGCTGGTGATCGTCATCTCGAACCCGATCGACGCGATGGTCTACGAGTTCAAGCGCCGCACGGGCTTCCCGCGCGAGCGCGTGCTCGGCATGGCGGGCGTGCTCGACAGCGCGCGCTTCCAGCTGTTCCTGGCGCACGAGGCGAACGTGTCGGTGAAGGACGTGCGCGCGATGGTCCTCGGCGGCCACGGCGACGACATGGTGCCCATCCCGTCGGCGTGCACGATCAACGGCGTGCGCGCCACCGAGCTCATCAGCAAGGAGAAGCTCGACGCGCTCATCGCGAGGACCCGCAAGGGCGGCGGCGAGATCGTGCAGCTGATGGGGACGAGCGCTTACTACGCGCCCGCGTCGAGCGCCGTCGTGATGGCCGAGAGCTACCTGCTCGACCAGAAGCGGCTGCTCCCGGCCGCGGCGTACCTCGACGGCGAGTACGGCTACAAGGACATCTACATGGGCGTCCCGGTCGTCATCGGCGGCAAGGGCGTCGAGAAGATCGTCGAGCTGCCGCTGACCGCGGAAGAGAAAGAGATGCTCGCGAAGAGCGCGAAGAGCGTCCAGGGCATCACCGACGTGGTGAAGGCCGCGAGCTGACGCCGGGTCCACGGGCGATCACGGGCTCACGAACGAGGAGAAACCGCGGAGAGCGCAGAAGATACGAAGGACATCGATGAGAGAAAAGCTCTCATCTCTCCCTCTGTGTCCTCTGCGCCTCCGTGGCTCCTCTCTTCTCCTCGCTCCGCAGATCTTCTCCTCACATCCGAGATCTCCGCAGCTCACTCCGCGGCGGGAGCCATCGAGAGCTCCGCGCGCCCGCGCGAGACGTCGCCGACGACGTCGGGCGCCGGGAGCTCCGCCGCCGCGCCGCAGCCGCGCTCGGCGATGTCGCTGATGCGCTGGCAGATCAGGTTCATCATCTGCCAACCCTCGATCAGCGCGCCCCGGAGCGGGGCGATGTCCAGGCCGGGGAGGCTCTTCAGGAGCTCGTACCCGAGCCTGAAGTGCTCCGCGTCCACCTCGGCGTGCGTGGCGAAATAGTCCGAGTCGGGGAAGATCTGCTGGGCGGCGCTGAGGAGGATGTCGGCGCAGCGCTCGATGACGAAGTGGATGAGGACGGTCCGCTCCTCGGTGGACGCCGAGCCCATCCGCTCGATGAACCAGGACGACGCCGCGGCGATGCCCCGATCCCAGGACGGCGAGGACGACGGGCCGTGCATCCGGGCGAGCCGCCGGTTGTGACCGACCTCCTCGGCCAGATGACGCTCGGCGATCGTGATCGCGGCGGGGTGCGACTCGAACACGACCCTGGCACACAGGACCTTCTGGAAGGCGTTCGACCAGATCTGGAGCGCGCCGAGCATCCGTCGCTTCACGTCGTCGCCGAGCGCGCGCTCCGATCGGATGAGCTGCATCAGGGGGCTGCCGGCGAACTCCCGCGCGTGGGCCTCGTTCTCCTCGACGAGGCGATCCAGAGGAGACTCCGATCGATCCGGGGGAGCGCCGCCCGGGGCGGCCGTCGCGCACAGGCACGGCGTGTCCCAGCCGGCGTCCTCTCCCTCGAAGTGGATGGATATCGCGGAGAGCCCGTCCGGCGCCGCGCCCATGAGCCCCTGCAGCCCGCCGGGAGGCACCAGCACGACGTCTCCCGCCTGGACCCTCCGGACCGAGCCTCCGATGACCTCGCCCGAACCGTCGGTGATGACGATCATTCCTTTGCCGGGGAGCTGACGAGGCCTGATCGGCTGACCCGGGGCGAGGCGCACCCATCTCAGGGAGAGGCGGCACGCCTCGGGCAGGAAAGCCGAGAGCTCCTCGTGTTTCCGGATATCCCTGAACAGCCCGAGCAGGGTGCGCTCATCCGCCTTGAGAGACTCTATCGCGGGGATGCTGGCTGTGTTGACTACGCGCATCGACACTGTCCTCCGGATGACTTCGTGATGCGGTGACTCTGCACGGCTTGATCGCTCGTGTCCAGACGACACACGGCCACGAAGCGAATCCCATAGACATAGAGAAGAGAGAGAGCCTGTAGTTCGATTCAACGCCACTTTCTCTCCTGCTCGCGTGCTCGCGCGCCGTGGCCGGTCCGCGAGGATGGTTTTACGCGGCGCGTCGCCGAGCTCCTCGCGGCGAGCGCGTCGCGCGGGCGCCGGGAGCGGGCGGGCGCTGCACGGCGCCCAGCGCCGGCGCGGGATGGGGCAGAATGCCGGGCATGAGTCAGCCGCAGCTCGCACCGACCATCCGCCGCGCCACCGAGGCAGACCTGCCGGCGGTCGTCCAGCTCTTCTCGATCCAGGACGAGGGCATCCTGAAGACGGATCACCCCGGTCCACCGCTCGATCCGCGCTACCGCGAGGCGCTCGCGGCCATCGCGGAGGATCCGAACAACGCGCTGCTCGTCGCCGAGGTCGAGGGGCGCGTCGCCGGCGCATTCCAGCTGACCATCATCCAGCACGTGGCGTACCTCGGGGGACGGGTGGCGCAGGTCGAGAACGTGATCGTGGATCCGAGCCTGCGCAGCCGCGGGATCGGCGAGGCGATGATGCGATGGGCCATCGACGAGGCGCGGCGGCGGGGGTGCTTCCGCGTGCAGCTCACGTCGACCAAGGTGCGGCGGCGGGCGCACCGGTTCTACGAGCGGATCGGCTTCGTGGCGAGCCACGAGGGGATGAAGCTGAAGCTCACGTGAGCTCGTCGGTCGAGCTGGCGGCGGATCAGCCCGGAGCTCAAGGAGCGCATGCAGGGCAAGTCGTGCTTCGACTTCACGACGAGAGAGCCCGCGCTCCTCGACGAGCTCGAGGCGCTCACCGGGCGCTGCTTCGAGCAGTGGATCGGGCGCAGGCGCGCCGCCCCGAGGAGCCGCCCCCGCGAGCAACGCGGGCGCTGCGGCAACAGGGGCGCCGGCTCAGCGGCCTGCCGACGCGCGCCCGCTCACCGCCCGCTCACGAGGAGAGGCTCCCCCTCGGCCCCGAGCAGCGACAAAGGGAACACCTGCGCCCCGGCCAGCACGTCGGCGCAGTACGACTCCGCGTCGGGGCCGCGCAGCGGCAAGGCCCGGAGCTCCTTCAGCGTGACCCACCGCGCCTCGAGCGAGTGCTCGTCCGGCTGGCTCTTCGGCGGCGTGCCGTCCGCAGGGCGCGCGAGGAAGATGACCCGGAAGCGCGACTCGTAGCGGCTCGGGCTGTGCTCGACGCGCAGGATGCCCTCCAGCTCCACCGGGACGCCCGTCTCCTCCAGCGCCTCGCGCCGCGCCGCCTCGGCGAACGTCTCCCCGGGCTCGACGCGGCCCGCCGGCAGATACCAGAGCTGGCCGTGCTTGCGCTCGTGCACCAGCAAGAAGCGCTGCTGGAGCCTCACCAGCACGACGGCGAAGCACCAGGTCGGAATGGGCGTGCGGGACATGATCGCTCCGGCCGACAGCTTATCCGGAAAGGCCGCTCGAAATAAGATGCACGCGCCGCGGCGCAGGGCGGCGCGGCCACGGGCCGCTGCCCCGCGGAGGCGCTCGCCCTCGACGCGGATTCCGCGCGAGGCGAGGTTCTCGGCGCCGCCGTCGCGCTGAAGACGGCGGCGGCCGTGAAATCGAGGCACGAGCGGGCGGCACCGCGTTTGCTCCTACCGCCTGTGACGGAGCGATCGGCGCACGGCTCGACGCCGTGCGCGGAGCGCCGCGTCGGACAACGCATCGCGGGAACCGCCGTGTCGACGCGGCGCCGGCCCGCGTCGCCGCCCGTCGCCCTCGCGGACGCCCCAGCGCCTCTCTGCGCTCTCCGCGAATGCCGAGCTCACCGGAGGAGGAGGAATCCATGCTCAAGCGCCCGTGTTTCAGGTGGATGTCGCTGGCGTGCGGGGCCGTCGCGGCCTGCAGCTCCGGAGGCGGCGAGCGCCGCGGCGACGCGCCGAGCCCGCCGAGCGAGGCGACGTTCTCCCAGGTCGAGCGGCCGCCGAGGCTCGCGCTGCGCCTCGACCGCGTCGTGTACGATGCGGGCGACGCGCTGTCGGCGACGCTCGACCCGGGGGGCGTCGACCTCGGCCCCGGGCCGCTGACGATCGCCCTCGCGGCGCCGGAGACGGGCGACGTGGAGCTCCTCGAGCTCGTCGCCTCGCGCGCCGGCTTCGCCTCGACGGCCCCCCTGCGCGTCCAGGCCGACGGGGGCGGCGCGCTCAACGACGGCGTGCTCAGCGCGTGGCCCGGAAAGCTGTTCTATGCGCAGTACTTCGTCGACAAGACGCGGGCGCCGCAGGGCGCGCTCGAGGAGGACGTGGTCTTCGACTTCGCCTTGCTCGCGGACCCCGCGGCGGCAGCGCCGACCGTCGACGCCGGCGTCGCGATGAGCGACGACGAGGGCCGCGCAGGCGCGAAGCCGAACGGCACCCTGCTCCCCAGGGGAGGGCTGCCCGTGCAGATCGCGACGCGGGAGCTCATCCTCTACCCGGCCGACGGCGACGAGCTCGAGGCGTTCCTGAGGGACACGGGCGGGAGCGTCAAGGCGACGCTCGAGAGCGACGAGGAGGGGGGCCGCGACGCGGTGCTCGTCGAGGTCGACCCGAGCCGCGAGCGGGCCTCGGACGCGGCCGCGCTGCGGGCGCTGCTCGGGGAGGACGATCCGCTGTACGCCAGCGACGCGGGCGCGCTGCAGATCGCCTCGCTCGCCATGAAGCTGCAGCTCGACGGCTACCAGGTGGGGGTGAACCCGCGCTTGCAGCTGCAGGGAGCGCCCGTCATCTCGGCGACGGAGGAGGGGCACCTCACGCACTCGATGAAGATGACCCCGGCGCGAGGCAGCCCGCTGCCCTGCGTGCCGGGGGACGCGAGCCGGCCTTGCGTGGAGAACGTGCCGGCGGTGTGGGCGTTCAACGCGCTGTGGGAGATTGACGAGGAGCGGATCAACGTCGCCGTCCTCGATACGGGGTTCGCGCCGACCGACGATCTCCGCTGGCCGGACCGCGGCGATGTCGTCGCGTGCGACATGACCGCGGGTTGGTTCGGCGGCGTCCGCTGCGGGCCCGGAGCCGCGTGGGGGCCGCCGACCGTCGGCAACAGCTTCTTCGGCAAGCGATCGTGGCACGGGACCGGCGTGGTCGCGACGATCGGAGCGAAGGTGAACAACGGCGTCGGCGCGGCGGGCGTGGCGGGCCAGGTCGCCGTCCCGATGCTCTACAAGTACGACGCGGCCGCGTACGCGTTCGAGATCGGGCGCGGCGTCAGGCTCGCCGTGTCCCAGGGGGCCTCGGTCGTGAACATCAGCGGCGGGTACCCGTGCCGGATCCTCACGAACCTCGGCCCCGACGTCGACATCTGCGCGCCGGAAGGCCGCCTCGGGATCTGCGGCGTCGTCCTGGCGGGAGCGCACGCCGCCGCCGCGGCCACGTGCGCGGCGGCCAGCGCGATCCCGATCGTCGGCGCGATCGCGTGCGCCGCCGCGGTGGGCTCGGCCGCCGTCGCCACCGCGGCCTGCGTCGCGACGCTCTCGTTCGGCGACCTGAAGGGCCCGATCAGCGCCGGCGTCCGCAGCGCGGCCGCCGCGGGCGTCCCCGTGGTGACGATCGCCGGCAACGCGCTGTCGCGCCGGTCGCTCCCCGCGGTGGTGCGCGACCTCGTCGACCTGAGCGACCCGAGGACGGAGCGCTGGGGCATCGTCCCGGCCATGATCCCCGAGGCGATCGTGGCGGGCGCCGTCGGCGCGGGGCTCGACAACGCGGAGTTCTACGGAGACCGCGTCGACATCTGGGCCCCCATCCGCACGGCGTACCTCGCGCCCGAGTGCGTCGACGACATCGACGCTCCGCGGGTGCGCCGCGAGCTCGGCGGCACGAGCGCCGCCGCCCCGTTCATCGCCGGCGTCATCGCCAACATGCAGGCGGCGAACCGCCGCCTGAACCCGCGATCCGAGGGCCTGAGCGCGGCGGAGCGCTCCCGGATCGTCGCGCGCATCAAGGAGATCTTGCTGTCGCCGGACAACACGTTCAGCAACGCCGAGCTCGCGGCGCTCGGCTACGCCGACCAGCCCGATCGGCGCCGCAAGCTGGTGAACCCGCTCGCCGCGGTCATGGCCGCGGCCGACGTGCCGGACGTGGCCGCCCTGGGGTTCTCCGATGCGTCGCTGAACTTCAGCGAGCTCCTCGCGCGGAACGACACCGCCGAGACCGCGACGCCGCTGCCCTTCGGGCGATCGGTCAGCGGGACCATCCTGACGTTGCCGACCGACCGACCGATGACCGCGGCCCCCGACGTCGACTTCTACCGGCTGCAGCTGCCGGCCTCCCCGGCCGCGCCGCAGGAGGTCACGGTGACGCTGGAGATGCCCGACGCGACCGCGTACGGTCATGTGACGATCGTCCAGGGCCGGCTGCTGGCGGTCAGCGCTTCGTCGACGCAGCGCACGTACCGCGTCGTCGCCGAGGCGGGAGAGCGCATCGAGTTCGCCGTGGGGGCGGCGATGGGCGAAGACAACGTCTACAAGGTCACCGCCTCCGCGCCGGTCCCGGCGCGGCCGGTCGGGCGCATCACCCAGCCGGCGAGCGCGGTGGAGGTCTGCGCGAACGAGGAGATGACCTTGATGGCCGAGGTCCTGTTTCCGGGGTTCGGCTCGGTGGTCGTGCCGGACGCGCGGATCCGGTGGCGCGCGAACGGCGCGAGCCACGGGACGGGCAGATCGCTCACGACGTCGTTCGCGGAGGGGACCTCTCGCGTGGAGCTCCTCGCTTACGACGACCCGGCGCCGCTCGACAGCGTGCTCATCTCCGCGAGGACCTGCACGGACGAGCCGCCCGCCGCGAGCATCGTGGCGCCCGCCGGAGACCTGGAGCTCGAGCCGTGGGACGGCTACGACAGCGAGCGCTCCAGGTGGTTCAAGGACGTGACGCTGGTCGGCTCGGCGATGGACATCGAGGACGGCCCCCTAAGCGGCGAGAGCCTGGTCTGGACCACGGACCGGACGAACGATCAGCCGGCGGAGCTCGGGAGGGGGAGCAGCGTGGTCGCGCGGCTGTACTCGGGGGAATGCTTCGGCGACACGCACAGGATCACGCTCCAGGCGATCGACTCCGGAGGAAACCGATCCGCGCCGGCGACGCGCACCGTGACGATCTGGCAGGTGTGCTGATAACCGCAGCAACACGGTCGCCGGCCCACGGAGCGCGCGATCAGCGTCATCCACCGTGGACGGGCGAATCTCGAGGTCGTGGATTTCGGCGGCCCCGAGGTCACGTGAGCGGAGCGCGAGGTGGCGCGGCAGAACCTCACCGCGATGCACATCGACGGAGGCCTTCAGGACGTCGGCTTCCCCTTCGCCGCCTCCGGCGCTCACCCAGCGCCGGACAGTCGTCGATCGCAAGCTGCACAGCATAGCACGTGCGTCGCGCCCGCGCTCGACGGGTTCGTGCGCGCGGAGGCGCGCGTCGTCTCGTGTCTCGTGATCGCCTCGCACCTCGCTCTTCTAGCGCTCCTTCTCCATTCCGGCAGGAGCGCACCTCGTCGGCGGTACCCGATCGCATCGCGGCGCTATGCGGCGCTACGCGGCGCGATGAAAGAGCCCCCGCGCGCCCTTTCGAGGTGAAACGGGTAGTCTCGCAAATCTTCGTATGATATTTGCCATGATGGAGATACTTCTTTGGCACACGTGGGAAGCGAGTTGTCCGCAGCCGATGGCGGGATGCTCCGCATATCGGCATCTCATGTAGGAGACTCTCGCCCAGCATCGCCGAGCTGCTTCGATTCGGCGGGGTTGGCCTGGAAAGGTGCCGTCACACGCTGTCTCGGTTCTTTGCCGCGGCAGCTCGCGTCGCGGCCGCGGCGCTTCACGGTGCGGTGCGCGTCGCCAACGTCGTGACTTGTTGATGCATCTCGGAGAGCGGTGTCATGACCCTGAACAGCATGCTGGCTTTTGCGCGGTGGTCCGGCGGGTGCGCCATCGCGGTGCTCGGGCTTGGGTGTGCCCAGCTCTTCGGCTTCGACAAGAGCTACGGGCTCGGGCTCGATGGCGGAGGCGCGGGCGCGGGAGGTGAAGACAGAGGGGCGGGAGGCGACGGCGGCGGGGGCGCGGGAGGCGAAGGCGCGGGCGCCGGAGGCGAGGGCGCGGGCGCCGGAGGCGAGGGCGCGGGAACCGGAGGCGGAGGCGCGGGGACCGGAGGCGGAGGCGGCGGCGCGGGCGGTGACGGCGGCGGCGGCGGCGCGGGAGCTGGTTGCGTAGAAGAGCCGCCGACGGGCGAACCCATGGACCTGTCGCTGATCGACGATATGGAGGACGGCGACGGCACCATCATCTCCATCGACGATGCCGAGAACCCCCGGCGAGGGGCCTGGTTCGTGGGAAGCGATGGACTCGGCACGCAAGAGCCCGGAAGGAACGAGACGTTCTTCATGACGTCCATCGAACCACCGCGCGGCAGCAGCCTGTCCGCCGCGTATTCCGAGGCGGACGACAAGTTCACCGACTGGGGAGCCCTCTTCGGCTTTCGTCTGAACAGCAATGAGACGGAGACAAATCCGGGCGTCTACGACGCCTCCGAGTTCCGTGGCATCACCTTCTTCGCCCGTGCTGACAGCGGCTCCTCGACGAAGGTGCTCGTGGACGTCGTCGATGTGCAGACCTGGAACAAAGGCGGCGTCTGCACCAAGTGCGACGACCATTTCACCAAGATAGTCACGGTGACGCCTTGCTGGACTCGGTACAAGGTAGCCTTCTCCGAGCTCAAGCAGTCAGGGTGGGGCCAGGTGTTCGCGGCGGTGGATCTGACGAAGGTCTGGGGCATCCAGTTTCGCTTCGGAGCGCGCAGCCCATACAAACTCTGGATCGACGACGTGGCGTTCTACAGATAGGAGCGGAGCGGAACGGCCCGGGGTTCGGCCTCGTTCATCGTCACGGCCAGCGGCGATCGCGCTTCAGGTGCTCGCGCAGCGCGCCTAGAGCGGCCTCGTCCATCGCGCCGACCGACGCCGCGCGCTCCGGGGAGAGCGTCGCGCGCCTCCCGCGCCAGCGCAGACATTACGGTCTGCCTCTTCCCGTCGTGCGCAAATCCGCACCTCATCGTTGACATATTTGGGCCATCCCGTCGTGATTTCCCCTGGCTTAGGCCACCGACGCAGACTAGATGTCTCGTGCGTCATGACCGAGCCCGAAACACCTCCGCGGGAGAGGGTCACCGCCTGGCATCCGATGCTGGTCGCCCTGCTCGAGTTCTACTTGCCCAGCGGCTGGCGGTTGTATCCCGAGTTCCTCCTGAACCGCATGCCCCTCCGGGTGGACATCGTTGTCCTGCGCCTGGCCGTTCAACCTGCTGGAGACGCGCGCAAGCTCCACAGCATCTTCGGTCACCTGCGGCAGCACACGCTCATCGAGCACAAAGGTCCCACCGACGATCTGGAGCCCGAGGACGTGCTGGCCTTGCTCGCCTACGGTGCCCTGTACATGCGGCACAACAAGCTGCTCGACCCGGACGAGCTGTGCCTCATGGCCATCGCCGACCGCATCCCCGCGGGTTTCGTCAGGCAGGTCGAGCGCCTCCGCGGGAGCTTCGCGCCGGTGGGCGGGGGTCTCTGGCGGGGCGAGCTCAACGGCCTCTTGCTCCACGGCGTCGAGACACGCGAGGCCTGCCGGCAAAGCCCCACGGAGCATCTGCTCTACATGTTTTCCCGGGCGTACCTGAAGGGAGCGGGGCAGATCCTGCCGCTGGATCCGGAGGAAGCTCGGGTGTACAATACGCTGTACCAGCAAGTCGAACAGTTCCGGAGGCAGCGGGGCACCATGGCCGTGAAGGACTACGAGCTGGCTCGCCAGAGCTACGAAGAGGTGCTGGAGCAGATGCTCGCGCAGCTGCCGCCAGAGAAGCTCCTGGCGAAGCTGACGCCCGAGCAGCGCCTCGAGGGGCTCACGCCCGAGCAGCGCTTCGAGGGGCTCACGCCCGAGCAGCGCTTCGAGGGGCTCACGCCCGAGCAGCGCTTCGAGGGGCTCACGCCCGAGGAGATCCTGCGCGCGATTCCGCCCGAGGTGCGGGAGTTGATCGCGAAGAAGCTGAGCCGCGGAGAGCCGCAGGAGTAGGCGCCTGCACCGCTCACAAAGCGCGACGCTCGCTTCCAGAGCATGCGCACGACCCGGACATGCGCGCGACCTGCGGCGCGTGAGCCGCCGCAGGCATCCATCGCAGCTACCTGCAAAAACTGCTGGCGGGAAGCTGAAGGAGCCTGACTGAGGCGTCGCGGGGGCGCAGCGCCCATCCGCTCGGTTTCCCGGAGCCCGCTTTACGGCCGCACTGGCCACGCCACGGGCGTCGGCACGAGCCGCGGCTCGTTGGTCCCGTCGCCCAGCTCGCCGTTCCGGTTGTCTCCCCAGCAGAGCATCTCGCCCGTGCGCCTGAGCGCGCAGCTGTGGTCCGCCCCGAGCGCCAGCTCGATCACGTCGGTCAGCTCGAGCGGCTGCGGGGTGAAGGCGGGGTCCTGCGTCCCGTTGCCAAGCTGCCCCTTCGTGTTGTCGCCCCACAGCAGCACTTTCCCGTCGGCCAGCACCGCGCCGGAGTGCCTCGCGCCGAGCGAGAGCCGGCTCACGTCCACGAGATCCGGGATCTCGCGCGGCGCCGCCTCGATGTTCACGGTGCCTGTCCCGAGGCGGAACTGCGCGCCCTCGCCCCAGCAGGAGGCCACGCCGGTCGCCGGCGCGGCGCACGTGTGCAAGGCGCCCGCGGTCGTGATCGCGACGCTGGTGAGGCCCCTGATGGTGCGCGGGACGCTCGACGGCTGGAAGTCGCCGGAGCCGAGCTGACCGCTCTCGTTGTGGCCCCAGCAGCTCATCCGGCGCTCGCCCATCCGCTCGATCATGCCCGCGCAGGTGTGCGAGAGGCCGGCGCTCACCGAGGCCACGTCGTCGAGGACCACGGTGGGCTCGAACTGATCGGCCTCGTCCCCGTACCCGAGCTGACCGGAGCTGCCCTCGCCCCAGCACCAGAGACCGTGCGACGTCGTGACCGCGCAGGTGTGGCTCCCGCCGACGGCGACCTGGGTCGCGCCCGCGAGCTCCTTCGCGCGCACGGGGGAGAGGGCGCTCTTCGCCTCGCCGTCGCCGAGCTGCCCGCTGTTGCCGGCGCCCCAGCACGCCACGGCGCCGTCGGTCAGCACCGCGCAGGTGTGCGAGCGCGCCGACGAGATGCTCGTCGCGACCGTGGCGGCTGCGCCGCCGAGGCCGACGACCTGCCTCGGGCTCGGCCGATCCTGCTGCTGCGTGCCGTCGCCGAGGTTGCCCCAGGTGTTCCTGCCCCAGCACCAGACCGAGCCGTCGCTGAGCACCGCGCAGGTGTAATCCGTGCCGGCCGAGATGTGCTTCGGCACGACGCAGGCGCCCCGCACGCACTGGCCGCTGCACGGCTTCTCGCAGCTGCCGCAATGCGCGAGGCTCGTGAGGAGATCCTCCTCGCAGCCGCTCTCGGGGTCCTTGTCGCAGTCGCCGCGGTCCTCCTCGCACGCCGGCGGCTGGCAGACGCCGTCATGGCAGCTCGGCGTACCGCCGACGGCCGAACAGACGACATCGCACGCGCCGCAGTGCTCCGCGTCCGTCCTCGTGTCGACGCACGTGTCGCCGCACACCTCGCCCCCGCCCGGGCACCCGCCGCCGCTGCCGCCGCTCCCGCCGCTCCCGACACTGGACGTGGATGTTTGTCCCCCTGTCGCCGATCCAGGGCCGCCGTACGCGTCCCATTCTGCGCCGATGATCTGCGCACATCCGGCGGCCACAGAAGCCGCAAAGCCTACCAGAGTCACCGTCGCACGCGAAGCCACCAAGCTTCTGTGGGCCATGGAACACAAGCCTCCAGCACGAGCATTTCGTCGTCAAGAATCAAGCCACGGAAACCCGGAACACCTCATCTGGACACGACGCTGCCCTAGCGCCTCGACGAGGCATAAAGCCTCTGCTGCCGGTCCACCGGATCCAGATCGGACGCGACGTAGAGCGTGCACTCGTCTGGCGAGAGCGACGGCGTCATGACGGCGATCTCCGGCTTGAGGTTCGCCAGCAGCATCCTGGCATTCTCCCCGCTCAGAGGCAGCCCGTCGGCTCCGAGCCGCACGTAGAAGCTCCGCAGCACCGACGCCTCCGCGCAATCGCCCCGCGCGTTGTAGGGCGCCTGGAAGAAGAGCACGCTCCCATCCGGCGTCACCCACGGCGCGAGGTCGTCGCCCTGCGCCGGGCACTGGCCGGGCAGGACGATGTCGAGCTCCTGCGCCTCCGTGTCCTCGGCGAGCTTCGTGAGGAGCCGGCTCGTGATCTGCCCGCCCTCCTGGTGCTTGCTCATGAACCAGTACCGGTAGGGCCAAATGCCGTGGGCCACCGCCACCGAGCGGCTCCCCCCGTCCAGGTTGAGCGCGTCGAACGTCTCCGCCTGGCTCGCCTCGAGCCGGTCCGCGACGAACAGCAGCGGCAGGCTGCCCGGCCCCGCGAGGAGGCGATCGAAGAGCAGCGAGCCCTCGGGGAAGTCCGTGTGCGGCGAGCGCGCGTCGACCGGCAGGAGGAGCGGGCCCGATTCCGGCTGCGGCGAATTGACCGCGGCGCTCGCGATCACCTCGCCCGCCGTCCAGGGCCGCCCCGTCGCCGTGGCGATCTGCGTGTCGCTCGATCCGAACGTGGCCACGTAGACGAGCCGCTGCGTCGCCGCGCCCTCGCCCTCGCCGGGCTCCTCGCGCACGCGCGGGAACGCGGGCTTCGATCCCTCGACCTCGATCGCCGTCGGCGCGCCGAACGACAGCACGCCGCCGCGGTCGGCGCAGCGCACGCACGTCTCGCTGGGCGTGCAGAACTCCCCCGCCTTGCACGCCGCGCAGCCGCCCTCGCCTCCCCCGCCCGACACCGCTGTCGACGACGCGCCACCCCCGGAGCCGCCGTCGCCCGGCGCGCCAGCGGCTCCGCCATCGCCGCCGGTCCCCACCATGCCTCCGGTGTTGTCTCCGCCGCCCCCGCGTCTCGCGTACCCGTCCCAGTCTGCACCGATGACCTGCGCACAACCCACGGCCGCGGAGACCGCAAGCCCGACCAACACCACCGTTGCCCACGCGTCCGTCATCGTCTCGCCAGCCATGGCGCCGGAGCCTCCGGCACCGACGCTCCCGCGGCAAGAAAGTCGACGCCGTAACCGCCGCCGGCTGGCCGGAGCTACGATGGAAGCCTCACCGTTGCCAGGCGCGCAGGGGGCGCACGTCACTGCTCGATGTTGAGCAACTGGCCCGGGCGGCCTTGGTCGATCGCGCAGCGATGGACCAGAATCATCGCGGCAGCGCCAGCGTGGGTTGTACACAGTCACCACTCGTGCCCGCTCACGGCGGCCCCATCCCGCTTCTTGACGCCCGGTGCGCATGGGGTTGACGCTCCACGGGATGTCGAGCGGCATGGTTGCGAGGACGTGTGCGGCGATGACTCTGGTCGGGCTGGCGGCTTTCGCCGTCCTCGGGTGCGCGCAGATCATCGACGCGCGCTGGGATGAGTACGCGACCGGAGAAGACGCCGGCGACACGACTGGGACGAGCGTCAGCAACGGTGCCGCGGGCGCGCATGGCGATGGAGGATCGGGCGCCGGGGGAGGAGCCAGCGGAGGGACGCCCACGGTGCCGGTGACGTGGCCGGACTCGCCGACGAGACGCTGCTCCGACGGGACGATCGTGCTCGAGGCGTGCCCGGAACCGTCGGAGCCCGTCTTCGGACAGGATGGCAACTACGAGATCGCCGTTCCCTCCTACACGGAAGACGATGACACCGTAAAAGACTCGGTGACCGGGCTCACGTGGGAAAAGGTGACGGAGGACGGGATGTTCACGCTACAGGGCGCGATGGAGCACTGCACGACGCTCAGCGTCGATCAGGTCGGCGGCATCGCGAAGTGGCGCCTGCCGACGCGGCGCGAGCTCGTCTCCATCCTGGATTTCGGCCACACCACGGCGTTCCCTGACATCTTCTTCACGAGCCCCCAGGACAGCTTCTACTGGTCCGCGACCGACGTCGCCGACGACGACCACTATGCGTGGGGCGTGCTCGCCGCCGACGCGTCCGTGGGGTTCTTCCGGAAGGACATGTCCGGCGCGCGAGCGCTGTGCGTCGGGGGCGAGGGCGGGGTGGAGTCGCCCGATCTTTCGTTCGGCGAGGAGTGGGTGCTCGATCGGCGGACGGGGCTCGTCTGGGAGCGTCACGCCTCCCTGACCCGCTTCGTCTGGAGCGGCGCGCTCGCCCACTGCGAGGAGCTCACCCTCGCCGGCAAGGGCGACTGGCGGCTGCCGAGCGCGAAGGAGCTGCTCTCGATCGTCGACGATCGACGCTCCGGGCCGGCGCTCGACCCGGAGGCCTTCCCGGGGACGCCGCCCGACGTCTTCTGGTCGTCGACGCCCGCCATCGGCAGCGCCGACAAGGCGATCCTCGTCAACTTCACGATCGGCACATCGCAGGACCACTCGGTCCGCGATCGGCGGCTCACGCGCTGCGTCCGCTCCGACGGGTGAACGCCGATCGCGCCGCACCGCTCTCGGGCCGACGTCGGCCCGGCGAGCGGCAACGCCGTGACTTTGCCCCCAGTTCCAGCCGGCGCCCGGACAGGTTAGGGTGACCCCACCTTCAACGGGAGGTCCGCGCCGTGAACGACGTCGATTTCGCCTTCGCCTGGGAGGGCGCCTCGGAAGCAGCTGGGCCCTGGCGACACCTGCAGGTCGTCGAGCTCCGCGGCAGCGAGGCGATCTCGAGCCTGTACCGCTACGAGCTCACGCTCGCCGCCCACGAGCCGGCCCCGGTCGTGGACCCCGAAGAGCTCATCGGGGCCCGGGCGACCCTGCGCCTCACCACGCACTCCGAGCCGGCCTACCGCGTGGTGCACGGCATCATCACCGAGGCGGAAGAGCTCGCGCCGATCTACGACGGCATGCTCTACCGCGTGGTGCTCTCGCCGCCGCTCGCGCGCTCGATGCATCGCACCCGCTGCCGGATCTTCCTCGAGAAGACGACGCGCCAGATCATCGACGCCGTGCTCCAGGGAGACTCGTCGCTGCACCGCGACGACGGCGCCTCGATCGAGCCCGACGGGGGCGACGCGCTCACCTTCCAGACGGCGCGGGAGCTCTATGCATGGCGGGTGACCGACCCCGCCCGCATCGACGACGTGGCCACGCGGCCCTACTGCGTGCAGTACAACGAGAGCGACCTCGCGTTCGTGTCGCGCCTGCTCGAGGAAGAGGGCATCAGCTACCACTTCGAGCACGGCGACAAGGCGTGCCTCCTCGTCCTCGCCGACGCCGACGGCGGCAGGGCGCGCCTCGCCCCGTTCGCCCCGCTCGGCCCGGGGGTGCTCGGCCGCGAGATCGCCACGATGAAGCTCGGGGCGCGCCTCCGGCCCAAGAAGGTGTCGCTCGTCGACTACAACTGGAAGAAGCCCGCGCTCGACATGGCCGTCACCACGACGGGCCAAGCGGACGGCGAAGACCTCGTCGACCACGAGTACCCGGGGCGGTACCCGGACACGCCCGACCAGGGGCGGCCGCTCGCCCAGGCGAAGCTCGATCGGCTGACCGTGGAGGCGAGCTACGCCGTCGGCGAGGGCACGGCGCGGATGCTCGGCGCAGGCAGCGTGTTCGCGCTGGACCACCCGATGGCGCGGTACGACGGGGAGTACCTGGTGACCCGCGTCGAGTCGCGCGGCGAGCAGCAAGGCACGCTGCCGCCGGAGCTCTCGGGGCGCTTCGCGCTGCAGGGCGTGCCGTTCACGGCGCGGTTCGAGTGCGCGCGGCGCGGCAAGAACGGGAGCGTCGCCGAGTCGCGCTTCCGGCCGGCGCGCGTCACGCCGAAGCCGCGCGTGCAGGGGACGCAGACGGCGTTCGTCACCGCGGAGCCGAGCGCGAAGGGCGCGGAGATCCACGTGGGCGGCCCGCCCGGCGCGGAGATCGGCTGCGTGCGGGTCAAGTTCCACTGGGACCAGGACGCCGAGCGGCTCGCGAAGGAGCCGTCCTCGTGCTGGGTGCGCGTGAACCAGGTGTTCGCCGGCGTCGGCGAGGGCGCGGTGTTCCACCCGCGCGTCGGCGTGGAGGTGATCGTCGACTTCGAGGAGGGCGACCCGGACCGGCCGATCGTCGTGGGCCGCGTCTACAACGGCCAGAACCGCCCGCCGGGCGGCGCGCCGACCGTGAGCACCTTCAAGACGATGACGAGCCCCGGCGGCGGCACCCACAACGAGCTGCGCTTCGACGACACCGCCGGCAGCCAGCAGATCCTGCTGCACACGCCGATGAACTGGAACAGCGAGGTCGGCAACGACCGGAGCGAGCAGGTGGCGGCGAACAGCGGCTCATCCGTGGGCAGCAACCGCAACGAGTCGACCGGCGCGAACCGCAGCACCATGGTCGGCGGGAACAACTCGGAGCTCATCGGCGCGAACGAGTCGACCACCGTCGGCGCGAACCAGAACGTGACCATCGGCGCGAACCAGACGGTCTCCGTCGCGGCGAACCAGACCCTCACCGTCACCGGCAACCAGAGCGCGAGCATCACGGGGAACCAGGAAGAGAAGGTCACCGGCAACCGCTCCGGCGACGTCACCGGCAACGACACGCTCACGGTCACCGGGACCCGGAGCGTGACCGTGACCGGGGCGCAGACGACGTCGTACCTGGCCACCCACGAGGTGAGCGTCGCCGCGAGCCAGAAGATCAACGTCGGCGGCGAGCAGACCGTGGCGGCGACCGGGCCTCAGGGGCTGAAGTCCTCGGCGAGCCAGAAGATCGAGGCGCCGTCGCAGGAGATCAAGGCCGACGGGGTGCAGGCGCTCAAGTCGACGACCCTCGCCGTGAACGCGTCGAGCACGATGAAGGTCGACACGTCGCTCTTCGATGTGAACGGCTCGACGCTGGAGCTGAAGGGCGGTCAGATCCTGATCAAGGGCGGCCAGGTGGTCATCGAGGACGGCGAGATCGCCATCAAGGGCGGCAAGGTCACCGTGAACGGCTCGCCGATCGAGATGGACGGGGGCGGGATGGTCCAGGTGACGGCAGGGCTCATCAAGCTGAACTGACGGAACTGACGGAACTACGGAACTGACGGAACCGACGAGACCGACGGCCGCGATGCGCTTCTCGAACGACACGCCGCTGCCCGCGGCGATGCTCCCGAACGCGGAGCAGGACGACCGGGTGACGGCGATCTTCCTGACCGCGATCACGTACCGGATCGCCGGCGGCCGGCTCGCCCTCGCGCCCGCCCAGCGGCCGCTCCTGCTCGACCCGGCGCTTCCGTACCCGCACGACGGGATGCTCCAGAAGAGCGTCGCGTCGGTGTGCGCGACGGGGTTCGTCTACCCGAGGGAGGGGCGCGCGCGCGAGGCCACGGCGGTGCTGCGGGTGGGCGAGCGCGACGCGGCGATCGTGGCGTACGGGCAGCGCGTGTGGCAGCGCTCGGTCGGCGGAGGGCTCGCGCCGAGCGCGCCGCTCGCGTTCGACCGGGTCGAGATGAGCTGGCGGAACGCCTACGGCGGCGTCGTGCAGGAGCCGGCGCGGGTGGTGTCGCTCGGCGACGACGACGGCGGCGGCGAGGCGTTCGTCCCGGAGCACGAGAGCGGGTATCCGCACAACTTCGAGGGCAAGGGGTTCATCACCGACGCGGCGCGCGCGCAGGACCAGCCGCTGCCGCAGCTGGAGCACCCGGAGCAGCTCATCCGGCGCTGGAACGACCGCCCCGAGCCGGTCTGCTTCGCCCCCTACCCGCTCTGGGGCGGCCTGCGCGCGGCGCACGTGTGGCACGACCAGCAGTTCGACCAGAGCGGCGCGAGCAAGCTGGCGAGCCGAGCGGCGCCACGGACGACGTTCGACGCGATCGCGCCCGGGACGCGGATCGCGCTCGGCGGGATGCGGCCCGGCGGGGAGGCGCTGGTGTTCGAGGCGCCGGCGCCGCCCGTCGCGGTGACGGTGGCCGTGGGCGGCGCGTCCGAGCGGCTCGTGCCGGCGCTCGACGCGGTCGACATCGACGCCGAGGCCGCCGAGGTACGGCTGCTCTGGCGCGCCAGCGTGAGCTACGGCCTGGTGCAGCTGGAGCACCGGCGGGCGCGGCTCGAGGCGACCGAGGCCTTCCCGCGCGGATGACGGAGGCGAGGACCGGACGTGGCGCACAACTTCCACGACATCAACGGCTGGCTGATCGTGGGCCTGGAGATGCACCAGGGGTTCCACATCTTCCCGCCGGCGCCGATGAAGTTCTTGAAGCTCGTGCTCCTGCACCCCTTCACGCTGGGGGACAAGCAGAAGCCGACGGTGCTGTTCAACGGCGTGCCCTCGGTGGCGCACCAGCACGAGCCCAAGTTCCTCTGGCCGCACCTCGGGATCGTCCCGGATCCGCTGGACGCGCTGACGCCGCTCCACATCCTGTTCGGCTCGCACAAGTGCTGGCTGCCGCGCGGCGCGGTGGAGATCTGCGGGGAGAAGGCGACCTGCTGCGTGATCGGCGGGCCGGTGTCGCTCAACGCGGACTGCTGGGACATCGGCCGGTGGCCGACCTCGCTGGTGCTCAACCCGGGGACGGTGCAGACGACGCCGACCTTCGGGGACTTCGCGATGGGGGCGGTGACGCTGGCGATCGACCTGGTGCTCGACCTGCTGTTCGAGGGGGCGGCCAAGATCGCGGGCGGGCTGCTGCTGAAGTTCGGCGGCAAGGTGCTGAAGCCGCTGTTCAAGAAGGGGAAGGACCTCGTCGGCAAGGGGCTGCGGGCAGCGACCAAGCAGATGGGGAAGGCGGGGAAGGCCCTCGGGAAGGGGGCGCGCGCGCTCAAGGGCAAGGCGGCGTCGGCGCTGAAGAACGCGAAGTGCTTCTTCACGGGGCACCCGGTGGACGCCACCTCGGGGACGGTCGTGGACCGCAAGGTGGACCTCTCGCTCCCCGGCGCGATCCCGCTCCTCTGGGAGCGTCATTATTCGTCGGCCCGCGCGCTCGAGCGAACATCGCTGGGGCGGGGCGGGTGGACGCACAGCCTCGAGCAATGGATCGAGGCGGACGAGGAGCGCATCACGCTCCGGGACGAGCAGGGGCGCGACGTCTATTTTCCCCGCATCGCCGCGGGAGAGAGCGCGTTCCACCGGCCGGACCGGCTGACGCTGCGCGCCGAGCAGGGCGGCGGCTTCTCGGTCTACAACCATGCGTCGCGCCTCACGCGACGTTTCGCGCCGGCCGCGCCGCAGGGCAGGGCCTGGCTCCGCGCGATCGAGGACGCCCACGGCAACGCGATCACGCTGGAGGTTGCGGGAGAGCGGCTCCACCGCGTCATCGACACGGCGGGCCGCGAGGTCCGCGTCAAGATGAGCCACGGCGGCCGCATCGCCCGGCTCGAGGTCTGGGCCGAGGGCATCCTCGAGCAGTGGGTCGATTACGCCTACACCAGGATGGGCGAGCTCGCGAGCGCGACCGACGCGCTCGGACACGCCGAGCATTACGGCTACGACGAGGATCATCGCATGGTGAAGACCACGCTGAAGAACGGCGTGAGCTTCTATTATGACTACGATCCCGAGACCGGCTGGTGCAGGAAGACCTGGGGCGACGGCGGGCTGCACACGGTCGAGCTCCGGGTCGATCTGGAGCAGCGGATCACGTGGCTGACCGGCAACGAGGAGCCGCGGATCCTGCGCTGGAACGAGGACGGGATCGTCGTGCGCGAGGAGACGCCGGACGGGATCGTCCTCAGGACCTGCGAGGTGGACGAGGACCAGTACGTGGTCGCCGAGGCGAACGGCGCCGGCGAGGCGACGCGGTACGAATACGATGCGCGGGGGAACAAGATCCAGGAGATCGATCCTGCGGGGAATGTGACCCAGTGGGAGCTCGAGGATGATTTGCCGGTCGTGTGCATCGGGCCCGACGGGCTGGCGACGAGGTACGAACACGACGCCAGCGGGTCGCTGACAGGGGTCGTTTATCCGTCGAGGCAGCGCTATGCGCTGAGCTATGACGAGCGCGGACACCTGCGCGCGATCCGAGGCGATGAAGGGGTGCTCGTGTCGTTCGTGGTGGACCGCCGGCACCTCGTCGTCGAAGAGGTCGACGCGCGCGGCTCGAGGAAGCTGTACGGCTACGACCGGCTGGGGCGCGTCGCATCGCGGACCGACGCGCTCGGCAGGACGAGCAGGGTGACCTACGATCGCCTCGGTCGGCCGCTGGTCGTGCGGTATCCGGACGGAACCGAGACGCAGTCGGGTTACGACGCGCTCGGCAACCTCTGCCGCATCGTCGACGCCCTCGGGCAGACCACGGAGCTGGAGCACGCCGGGACGGGCGTGCTCACCCGGTTCGAGCAGCCCGACGGGCGCGCGTGGTCGTTCAAGTACACCGCCCGAGAGAAGCTCCAGCGCATCACGAACCCGAGAGATGAGGCGTACGAGTTCGCCTACGACGCCGCCGGGAGGGTGACGGAGGAGAGGACCTTTGACGGGCGCGTGCTCCGATACAGCTATTCGGCGGGCGGGCGCCTGACCCGGATCGACTACCCGGACGGGAGCTTCCGGTCGTTTTCTCACGACCCGCTCGGCAAGGTCGTACGGGAGGACGCGACGGACGGCTCGATCCAGTTCGATCGCGATTCCACAGGGCGGCTGCTCGGCGCGGCGGTGGAGCAGGGCGGGGAGCGCATCGTGACCCGCTTTGAACGAGACGCGCTCGGACGGGTCGTGTCGGAAACGCAGGGCGGGGGGACGCTGCGCTACGGGTACGACGCGCTCGGGCGCCGCGTCCAGCGCGTCATGCCCGACGGGGTGACGACGCGGTATGCCTACGACGCGCTCAACGATCTCGTCCATGTGGAGCACGACGGCCATGGGCTCGTCATCGAGCGGGACGCGCTCGGCCGGGAGAAGGCGCGGGGCGACGCGGAGGGGCGCGTCTCGATCCGAAGCCAGTACGACGCGATGGACCGCATCATCGAGCAGCGCGCCGACGTCCGCGCGCCCGGAGGGGGCGCGCCCACGGCGGCGGTGCAGCGACTCTGGCGATACGACCCCCTGGGCCGCGTCGAGCAGGTCAGGGACGGCCGCTGGGGGGCGACGAGCTACCGCCACGACGCGATAGGGCAGCTGATCGAGGCTCGGCGTGGGTCACACCGCGACGTCTTCGAGTACGACGCCGCCGGAGCGGTGTCGATGATGCTGGAGGGGCTCGACCAGAGCGCGCCGGACGCACGACGAGCGACGTGGGAGATCGGGCGGGGAGACCTGCTCCTCCGCACCTGCCGGGCGAGGTATGCCTACGACCGGCGAGGGCGGCGGATCATGAAGGTACAGCAGGGGGAAGGGCAGGAGCCCGAGCGGACGGACTATGCTTGGGACTGCCGTGATCGCCTGCGAGAGGTGCGGCTGCCCTCCGGAGAGAGGGTCGTCTTCAGCTACGACGCCTTCGGGCGGCGGACGCGAAAGGAAGTCTTCGACGCGCGCGGCGATCGGCGGCGCGAGGTGCGCTTTCTGTGGGACGGTGACGTGCTGGCGGCCGACATCGACAGCGAGCAGGGATCCCGCTGCTTCGTCCACGCTCCAGGGACGTTCGTGCCTCTGCTCCAGTCCGAGCGGGGGGAGGTGTTCAGCTATCTCAACGATCACGTCGGCGTGCCCAAGGAGCTGCTCGACGCGAACGGGCGGGTGGCATGGTCGGCGGCGCACTCGGCGTGGGGTCGGGAAATCGAGGCGTTCGCTGGACCGGGGCGCGAGGGCGAGGCCGGCCGAGGGGTGGCGTCGCCGTTCCGCCTCCTGGGGCAGTACGCGGACGAGGAGACGGGGCTCTGCCTCACGAGGTTCCGGTACTTCGACCCGGAGGTGGGGAGGTGGTGCAGTCCGGATCCGTTGGGCCTCGCCGGTGGAGGCGACCCGTTCGGCTTCAACGCGGCGCCGACCTGGGCCGTCGACACGCTGGGGCTGGATCCGACCCCTGAGCAGATCGACCACGCCGTGAAGAACATCCCTGGGCTCACGGAAGATCAGGCGCGTCTGATCATGAACGAATCCTTCAAGCGCAACTCGTCCGCGGTCTTCGGGGGAAGCAGGATACGCGGGAACTTCAGGCCGGACAGCGATCTCGACGTGGGCTTCGGCGGGCTGTCCAAGGCCCAGGCAGGCAAGGTCATCGACAAGGCCAACGAGCTCGGCCCGCTGAGCATCGAGACGACGCGCATCGTCCCGGGGAACGGAACCAGCAACATTCCTGTCATCGAGAGCCCAGAGGAGTTCTTCATGCGAGAAGGCGTCCGTTCCGATCCTGGGCGCGTCGGAGAGCGGTTCGTCCCATCCGGGTACATCGCGTATCATCCCGACGGCAGGATCGTGGACGGCAGGATCAGGTGCTGACGCTGGAGGATGTCACATGAAGCTGCGGTGCTTCGTGAACGGAAACCCCACGGCCTCTGGGTCGCTCACCCGCCGCCCGATGAACTTCGGGCAGGGCTGCCCCGGCCTCCCCGCGCACGTGTACCGGATCGAGGCCGAGACCGGCGGATTCCTTGCTGCGATGCGGAGGGAGCTCGCTCAGCTCCGGGAGGAGCTCATCGAGGATCTTCCTTATGACGCGGAGTCGGAGGAGGTCCGCGCTCTCCAGGCGCTCGACTGGCCCGCCCTGGAGGATCTGTTGCGCCTCGACGCAGGGCTCCTGGAACGAGTCTTGTCCAAGTACCTGATCCAGGAAGTCCTCGACACGCTCCTGCCCCATCGAATCGAGGAGCTGGTGGCTCCTGCCTACGCCATCGACAGCGTGTCGACGTTGCAGATCGACCCGGCGCTCCTGCGACTCGAGGGGATCGCCTACCCGCTGGCCGCCTGATCACCGACGCCCCGGACCCAGCGACCTTCGAGGCGCTCGCGGCGACGCCCCCGTCACCTGCACCGTGAGCCGCGGAGGCTCACCACCGCCCCCACGTCACCCCGAGCTTCGTCTCCGCGAGCTGCTCCTCCGCGATCGGCGCGAGCAGCCGGACCGCCCCGCACCACGTCAGCGACACCGTCCGCCGCTCGCCGTCGATGCGAACGGTCTGCAGCACCGCCTCCGGCGTGAAAATCTTCGGCGCGCCCGGCGGCCGCACCGACAGCGCCGGCGCCTCCCCGGGCAGCGCGAACTGCACCTCCGGCTGCCCCTGCACCAGGTACTTCAGGATCACGAGCTCGTCGCCCCGCAGCCGCTCGGTCGCCAGCCCCGGCGCCGCGCCCTGCGCGAACCGCGGCAGCACCTCGTTCTTCCGGAACGGCCCCCCGAGGTCCGCCCCGTCCGCGAACGCCATCTCCCGGATCGGCTTCGCCGGCGGATCGTGCTCCAGGAAGGCGCCGAGCCCCCGCATGATCCGCGGGTACCAGGTGTGCGCCACCCAGCCGAGCCCGCCCGAGGCCGGCGCGTCGAGCCACGCCCGCGGCGCCTGCACGAAGAAGCGCGACGCCGCGAGCGGATCCCCCGGGTCCTCGATCTGCGGCAGGAGCTCGCCGTCGGCCCGATCCCGGTCCACGTCGAGGAAATACCCCCGCCCGACCTTGTTCCGCGGGTAGGCGAAGACGCCCTCCTCGCGCGGCGAGGGCTCGACCCGCCGCCCCTTGCGGCGCTCGGGCGGGTCGAGCTCGTCGTGGGCGTAGGCGTCGTAGCCGCCGTAGGCCAGGTCCCACGACAGCGGCACGCTCTCGAACGGCGCCGGATCCGGGAAGCGCACCTGCCCCTCGAGCGAGACCTCCACCCGGCGCTCGCCGAGCACCCGCAGCACGCGCGCGCTCCGCCCCGCGGCCACGCCGACCATGAGCTCGCGCACCTTGCCCGGCGCGTGCGCCCGGCCGGTCACCACCACGTCGGTGGCCGGCTTCGGCGGGAACAGGTCCATGTCGTCGCGCAGCGTGCGGTAGCGGTCGTGCGGGTCGGTCTCGATGTCGGGGTCGATGACGACCGGCGCCTGCTCGTCCGCGAGCGTCACCCGGCCGCCCGCGAAGGAGTACGTGCGCTTGGCCACGCAGACCATCCACACCTTGCCGTCGTGGCTCTTCGCGCACCGCACGGTCTGGGTCACACGCGGGGAGGCCTCTGCGCTCATCGGGCTCCTTGCAGGGTCGCGTCCGACGGGTATCTCCGCCCACGCGCGCACGCAAGGGCGAGGTCCGGCGCGCGCTCGCGACTCACCGCGCGCGGCGCCCGACCCTGCGCTACGATGCGGCCGTGACGGACGCGCCCGCCCCTCTCCCCCCGCAGCCTCCCTCGCCGCAGGATCCTGCGCCGGAGGGTCCTCTGCCGCAGGCCGGCGCCCTCGCGCCCGCGCCCGGCGCGGAGCTCGCGCCGCCCGCTCGGGTGGTGCCCCTCGCCTCGGGGCGCTCCATCGAGATCGCCGAGGAGGGCGCCGGCGAGCGGATCCAGATCCGCGCCGCGGCCGGGCAGATCCTTGTCTCCATCCGGATGACCGACGACGGGCCGGTGCTGTCGCTCGCGGGCGCGTCGCTGGAGATCGCCGCCGCGAGGACGCTCTCGCTGTCGTGCGACACGCTGCAGATCCAGGCGGCGCAGGACGCCGCCATCGAGGTGGGCGGGAGCCTGCACGAGCGGGTGCGCGGCAGCGCGGTGCGCGAGGCCGGCCGGAGCGCGCGCACCACGGCGCGCGAGGTGAAGGTCGAGGCGTCGCCCGGCGGCGTGGAGATCCGGGCCAACGACGACGTCGACATCGTCGGCGAGCGGGTGCGGCTCAACTCCGAGGATCCGCCGATGCCGCTGTCCTGGGAGGAGTTCCGCGCGCGCCAGGCGCTCGCGGCCGGCGCGCGCGGCCCCGGGCAGCCCGCCGCGCTGGCCGCCGGCGAGGCGGCGCCGCGCGCGCCGGACGACCGCTCCCGCCCCGGGGGGTGAGCGCCGGGCTCACTCGGCCCGCAGCTTGTCCAGGAGCGCCATCAGCTCGGCGGAGAGCGCCATGTTGCCCGCGGCCTTCTTCGTCCACACCCGCACGATCGGCATCAGCGCCGCCCGCTGGATGGCGAGCGCGTCGAGGACCTCGCCGGCCGCGCCGCGCTCCAGCCCCACCGCGATCCGGGCGTACTCCTCCAGGGCGATCGGGCCGCGGAACGTCTCCACGGCCGCCACGTAGGCGGCGTCGTGCGCGGCGCGCAGCCGTCCGCCGGCGCGCGCGTCCTTGTCCAGGAGGGCCCGGCAGCGGCGCTCCACCGCGTCCCAGGCGCGCTCGCCGAGCCCGTGCGCGCGCAGCACCTCCGGCCGCGGCGCGCGCCGCTCGGCGATCTCGGCCGAGATCGCCGCGAAGCGCTCCACCGGCACGTCCTCCGGTCGCACGGCCGGCTCCGGCGCGGGCGCGGGCGCGGGCGCGGCGAGCGGCGACGGGGGCTCCTTCGCGGGGCCGATCGCCGAGCTCGGCGGCGCGGAGGGCGGCGGCGCGGAGGGCGGCGGCGCGTTCGCCTGCGCCGCGGCCGGAGGCGGCAGCGAGCTCGACAGCCGTTGACCGAAGAGCGGGGGCGGAGAAGGCGGCGGCGCGCTCGACAGCCGCTGACCGAAGAGCGGGGGCGGAGGCGGCGGCGCGCTCGACAGCCGCTGACCGAAGAGCGGGGGCGGAGGCGGCGGCGCGATGCCCGGGTCGGGGACAGGCGCCGCCGCGGCGCGCCCTGCCTGGAACGGCAGCGGCTCCGCAGGCACAGGCACGAGGCCCGCGCTCAGGGTGCCCGGCGTCAGCGTGCGCGGCGCCAGGGTGTCTGCACCCTCGTCGAGGGCGCCAGCCGCCGCGCTCGGCCGCGGCGCGGCGGGCGCCGGCGGGAGCGGCGCCGACGGCCGGTCGCTCGGCGCCGCCCCGGAGGGCCGCGCGGGCGCGCCGCTCCCCTCCCCGGCCGCGCCCTGCGCCGCCGGCGCGAAGGGCAGCGCCGACGGCGAAACGAACGGCAGCACGCCGGAGGAGCCCGCCGCGCTCAGATCCGGCACGAGCGTGCTCACCATCGCCGCCGGCAGAGCTCCGCCCGCCGCCCCGGGCGCGGGCGCGACGGCGTCGCCCCGCTCCGGCGCGCTGGCGGCGACCGCCGGCATCAGCGTCTCCGCCAGCTCCGCCTCGGCCTCCGGCCGCTCCGCGGTCACCACCACCGTCACGTCCTCGGCCGCGTGCCGCAGCGGCACCGCCCCGCGCCACGTCAGCGTGCAGATCCCGCGATCCGCGTCGATCCACAGCGTGTCGCAGCGCAGCCGCATCTCCTGCGGCGCGGCGTCGCCGCGGAGCAGCGACGCGCGCGGGATCACGCCCTCCAGCACGGTCGCGAGCTCGGGGTGCTGCGGGTGCAGGTGCGCGAGGACGAGCCGCTCGCCCGCGGGCAGCTGGTCGAGCTGCTGGTCGGGCGGCGCCGCGTTGAAGTAGCCGGGATCGATGTCCTCCGGCAGCGGCCGCTCCGCCCAGGCGTCGTGGCCGAACGTGGCGGCGTGCCGGCGCAGCCTCGCGGCCCGCTCGGGCCACGAGGGTGCGATCGGCCCGAAGCCCGCGGGCGGCAGCGGCTCCGCCGGGCCGCGGAGCTCGGCGCCGGGCGGCAGGAGGCTCGGCGCCGGCCGGAGCCCGCGCGCGTCGGGCGCCGCGTTCGCGGGGATGCCCACCGGGTTCCAGCCGTCGCGCCCGCGCGCCGCGCGCTCCCACCGGAGCGACGCCCTGTCGAACGGCGCGGCCGCCGTGAGCTGCCCGCCCGCCGTCCACGCGCGCTGGCCGTGCACCTCGATCCGCTTGTCGATCGCGCCGATCGCGAGCCGCGCCACGAGCGAGGCCGCGGGCTCGCCGTGGGGCGCGTGGGCGTGGCCGACCACGAGCACGTCCACGCGGCGCTTGAACGGCGCGAGATCGCTCGCGGCCCACAGGCTCGCCCGGGGGTCGTCGCCCCACGGGACGTCCGCCTCCCACGGCGCCTCCTGCGCGGGCGCGAGGCGCGAGCGCCCCGGCTCGAGCGCGAAGGTCGCCTTGCAGACCACGGTGAGCGCGAAGGCCTCGGGGCGAGGCCGCCAGACGAGGGACGCGACGCGGAGCGGGCAGGTCGAGGAGACGCGCACGCCGGAAGCTTATCGCTCCCGGGCGGCCGGTGACGGCGCGATGCGCCCGGCGCCGCGCCGGCGCTACTCCTGCCAGAGGACGCCGAGCTCGATCTCCACGGCGTCGAACGGCGCCGCGCGCACGGTGACGTCGCCCTCCCACGCGCCCATGCGCGCGAACCGCCCGCCGTCGATGCGGAAGACCTCGAGGCTCCGGCGCCGCGGATCGATGAGCCAGTAGTGCGTCACCAGCTCGCGCGCGTAGATCTCCATCTTGTCGCGGCGGTCGACCGCCTCGGTGGACGGCGAGATCACCTCGCACACCCAGTCGGGCGCGAGGAAGATGGCCGCGTTCCGCATCGGGATCTGCGGCATCCGGTCGCGGCGCCACGCGGCGATGTCGGGGATCACGATGTCCGGATCGGTGCCGAGGTGCAGCTCGGGCTCGACCAGGAGCGCCCACCGGCCGGGCCCCTTGATGCCCCGGCGAAACGGGAGGTAGAGCTCGCCGGCCAGGACCGACGTGACGTTGCGGCAGGACAGGGACGGCCGCGGCGTCGCGTGGAGGACGCCGTTCAGGATCTCCGCCACCTGATTGGGGGGCGTGTCAAGGACATCCTGGTACGTGGCGCGACGACCGTCGGACATGGTCGGAACTTAGCACGCACGCCGCGCGCAGCGGCTCACGTCGCGAAGATCTGACGCGCGTCCTGGAACGACTTGAACTCGAGCGCGTGGCCGCTCGGGTCGACGACGAAGAGCGTCGCCTGCTCCCCCGGCTCGCCGACGAAGCGGATGTGCGGCTCGATCAGGAACGCGACCCCGAGCCCGCGCAGCCGCTCGACCAGCGCGTGCCAGGCGCGCCACTCGAGGATGGCGCCGAAGTGGCGCACCGGCACGTCCTTGCCGTCGACCGGGTTCGTGGGGAGCACGGCGCCGGGCTCATCGACGAGGTGGGCCGAGATCTGGTGGCCGAAGAAGTCGAAATCGATCCACCGGTCGGCCTTGCGGCCGACGCGGCACCCGAGCACGTCGACGTAGAAGCGGCGGGTCGCCTCGAGGTCCGAGACCGGGAAGGCGAGGTGGAACGGCGGGGCCTGGGTCATCGAGGTCCTCCCTGTGCGGCGCCCGCCATCGTAGGGGAGGCGGCGGCCTCGGGACAGGCCCGCCGCCGGGCCGGCGCCGCCCGCCGGCCCCTCCGCGCCGCCGGGCGCCGCCTGCGGGCCTGCCGCCGCCCGCCCCTGGACGCCCCCGGGACCCCGGCCGGGGCGCCCCGGCGCGGGTCGAAAATGCCCGAGCAGCCCCCCGATCGCCGCGGCTTCGTTGTAGATTCCGCCGCCATGAGCGAAGCCGCACCCTCTCCCAGTCAACGCCCCCGCCCGCTCGTCCTCTGTATCCTCGACGGATTCGGCGAGCGCGAAGAAAAGGACCAGAACGCGATCGCCCTCGCGAAGATGCCGAACCTCGACGCGATCAAGCGCGACGCGCAGACGACGCTGATCGGGACGAGCGGCCCCGACGTCGGCCTCCCGGTGGGGCAGATGGGCAACAGCGAGGTCGGCCACCTGAACTTCGGCGCGGGGAGGATCGCGCTGATGGACATCTCGCGCATCGACGTCGCGATCGCCGAGAACAAGCTCGGCTCGAACGAGATCATCGACCGCACGTTCCGCATCGCGCAGGACCGCAAGTGCCGGCTGCACCTGTTCGGCCTCGTCTCGGACGGCGGCGTGCACTCGTCGCTCGATCACTTCTTGGCGCTGTTCAAGCTCGCGAAGTTCCACGAGGTGCCCGTGGTCCTGCACGCGTTCCTCGACGGGCGCGACACGCCGCCGAAGAGCGCGTGGGGGTACGTCGAGAAGGTCCAGGAGGCGCTCGAGGGCGTCGGCGTCATCGGCACCGTGTCGGGCCGGTACTACGCCATGGACCGCGACAAGCGCTGGGACCGCGTGACGAAGGCCTACACGGCGATCGTGCGCGGCGACGCGCCGCGGGCCGACACGGCGTTCGACGCGATCCAGCAGTCGTACGCGCTCGGCAAGACGGACGAGTTCGTCGAGCCCGTCCGCATCGGCGACTACAGCGGCATCAAGGGCGACTTCATGGCCGACTTCGCCTCGAAGGAGGCTCGCTGGGAGTGGTTCGGGGAGGAGGTCGGCCTCTCCGTCAACTTCAGGCCGGACCGCATGCGCGAGATCTCGGCGATGCTCACGCGGCGCAACCTGCCGCCCGAGGTCGAGGAGCTCCTCACCGATCGCGGCAAGCCGGTCTACGCCTTCCAGGAGCACTGCTACAGCTGCATGACCGAGTACGACGCGGCCCTGAAGCTGCCGGTCGCGTTCCCGAAGGACGAGGTCACCGACTCGTTCCCCGAGGTGATCTCCCGCGCCGGGCTCACGCAGCTCCGGTGCGCCGAGACCGAGAAGTACGCGCACGTCACGTACTTCTTCAACGGCGGCCGCGAGGAGACGTTCCCGGGCGAGGATCGGAAGCTCGTGCCCTCCCCGCGCGACGTCGCCACCTACGACAAGAAGCCCGAAATGAGCGCGGCCGGCGTCGCGAGCGAGGTCGTGGCCGCGATCAAGAGCGGGAAGTACGACTTCATCCTCGTGAACTTCGCGAACCCGGACATGGTCGGGCACACGGGCATCCTCGAGGCCGCCATCCACGCCGTCGAGGCGGTCGACAAGGGGATCGGCGACATCGCGGACGCCGTGCGCGAGGCCGGCGGCGCGCTGATGATCACCGCGGACCACGGCAACTGCGAGCAGATGAAGGACGATCAGGGCAACCCCCACACCGCCCACACGCTGAACCCGGTGCCGCTCTACTACCTGAACAAGCACGACGCCGGCGTCGTGCTCCGTTCGGGCGGCCGCATCTGCGACGTGGCGCCGACGATGCTCGAGATCCTCGGCATCCCGCAGCCCGCGGCGATGACGGGGCGCTCGCTCCGCGTTCGACAGCGCTAAGTGGGCGCCGCGGAGAGGCAGCTCGGCCCGTACATCCTGCGCGAGGCCGTCTCGTCGCGGGCGCTCACGGTCACGTACCGGGCCGAGCATGTCGAGCTCGGCCGGGCGGCGCTGATCAAGACGCTGAAGCCCACGGTGTCGGCCGCGAGCGCGTTCGCGGCCGGCCTCGAGCGCGAGGCGAAGATCCTCGCGCGCATCCGGCACCCCAACATCATCGACATCCACGATTTCCAGCGCGACGAGGACCGGATCTGGCTGGTGCTCGAGCCGCTCTCGGGCCCGACGCTCGCGGAGCTGTGCGCGCGCGCCGGCCGCCTCGACGAGGGCGCGGCGGCGGCCATCGCGCTGGAGATCGCGCGCGGCCTCGGGCACGCGCACGAGCGCGGGGTCGTGCACCGCGAGCTGCGCCCGGAGCGCGTCATCGTCACGCCGCCCGGCGGCGTGAAGATCCTGGAGTTCGCGGCGGCGTTCGACGGCCGGCTGCCGTCGCTGCCCGAGCCGTTCGAGGGCAGCGACACGTTCGCGCGGCCCGACTACATGGCGCCGGAGCAGATCCTCGGGGCGGAGACCGGGCCGCAGGCCGACGTGTTCGCGCTCGGCGTGGTCCTGTTCGAGATGCTCGCCGGCGCGCGCCCGTTCGACGAGCCGAAGCAGGAGCCGGCGGACGCGGACGCTGCGCCTTCCGCGTCCCGCGCGTCGCGCGCGCCGCGCGAGCGCGAGGAGGACCGGTGGGCCGAGGGCCGGGCCGTCGCGCACCGCATCCGCAGCGCGCCGCCGCAGCCGCTGCGGGCGCTCGCGCCCGACGTGTCGCGCGGCCTGGAGCGGGTGGTGCTCCGGTGCCTCGAGAAGGAGCCGGAGCAGCGCTACGAGAACGGCCGCGCCGTCGCGGACGCCCTGGCCGAGGAGCTCGCCGAGCGCGGTCACGGGCAGCCGAGGGCGCTCATCGGGAGGGCGCTCGCGGCGGCGAAGCTCGGCGGGGACGAGCTCCCGCCCGCGCACGTGCCGTCCGTCCGCCCGGCCGCCGAGCGGCGCCACGCGCCGTCGCTCGCGCCGGACGCGGTCCGGCTGCTCGGCATCTTCGCGCTGGTCGTCGCGGGCGGCGCGCTCATCGAGCTCGGCTTGCGCGAGCACGGCGCGGTCGGCCCGCCCAGCGCCGAGGCCAGGCAGCCCGGCGCGCCGTCGGAGGGGCGCGGCTACCTGAAGGTGCTCGCCAGGCCGTGGGCGGAGGTCGTCGTCGACGGGGAGCTCGTCGACGTGACGCCGATGGCGCGGTCGATCCCGCTCCAGGCGGGGCGGCACTACGTCACGTTCCGCCACCCGAACGCGCCCGAGGAGAAGCGGACGATCACCGTCTCCGCCGGGCAGACGGTCACGCTCGACGTCAGCATGCGGATCGACCGCAGCGCGCTCGACGCGGGCGCGCCGCCGGTGGAGGACAGGGACGCCTCGCCCTGAGGCGCGGCGCCCGGCGCCCTCGCCGGCGCGGCGCCGGGGGAACCGCCGCGCGGCGCCGGATCGCTCCGGCGCTCGAGCCCGTCGGTCGACCCGCGCTCCTTGCATCGGCGGGAGGCGTCAGCCCGTGCGCTCTTCGGCGCGGCCGTGATGCGCGCTCGACGAGGCTTGCCCGCCGGGCGGCGCGCTCGGGACCTGCCCACGGGCCTCCCGAGGGGGCTCGCGCGGCAGCTCCACGATGAACGTGGCGCCCGCGCCGGGCTCGCTGTCGATCCGGATGCTCCCGCCGAGCGCGTCGACGATGCGCCGCGCGATCCATAGCCCGAGGCCGAGCCCCCCGAAATGGCGCTCCGACACGCCGCGCTCGAACCGCCCGAAGAGGCGCGCCTGCGTCGCGCGGGCGATGCCGGCGCCGCGGTCGCGCACGACGAGCCGGGCCCGGCCGCCGTCGCCCTCGACCCGGACATCGATGGGCTTGCCCTCACCGAACTTGACGGCGTTCGACAGCAGCTTGTCCGCCACCTGCACGAGGCACACGCGATCCCAGAGGCCCACGACCCCGGGCTCCGCGTCGAGGGACAGCGCCGAGCCCGCGTGCTCGAGCGCCGCCGCGTGCTTCGCGGCGACGTCGCGGACCAAGAGCGACAGATCCACCGGCTCCATCAGCATCTCCGGCTCGCCCGCGGCGAGGCGCGCGACGTCGAGGAGATCGTTCGCGAGCCGCTCGAGGCGCCCGATCTGGCGCCCAGCGCGCTCCAGCTTCCTGGCCGCGCGATCGGCCCCCTCGGCCCTCATCCGGCCGGCGCGCGCGTCCCGGAGCAAGGTCTGGACTTCCATCTGGAGCGGCGTGAGCGGCGTCCTCAGCTCGTGCGCGGCGAGCGTGAGGAACGTGTCGCGCGCCCGCACCCCCTCTTCGGCCTGCGCGAGCAGGCGCGTCCGCTCCTCCAGCAGGCGCGTCCGCTCCTCCAGCAGGCGCTCGAGGTCGCCGTAGAGGAACGCGTTCTCCAGCGCGACGGCGGCCTGGGCCGACAGGATCGCCACCACCTCCACGCGCTCGGCCGTGAACGCGCCCGTCACGAGGTCGTTCTCGAGGTACAGCACGCCGCGCAGCGCGCTCCCCGAGAGGACCGGCGCGCACAGCACGGAGCGGGACTGCCGCGACGCCACGTAAGGATCGTCGCGGGTCGCCGGAGACGTGCGCGCGTCCTCGAGGACCACCGGCGCCCGGGTCCGCGCCACCGTGCGCACCACGGACAGGCACGCGCGATCGCCGGCGAGCTCGACGGGCGCGCCCCCCGCGCGGACGGCCCCGCGGGACGGGTCGCCGGCCGCCTCCAGGACGAGCGCGCCCTCCCGCTCGACGAAGAGCGCCCCTCGCTGCGCGCCGGCGTTCTCCATGGCGACGGCGAGGAAGAGCGTCGGGAGCTCGTGGAGCGCCAGGCTGCTCGCGATCGCGCGCGACGCCTTGAAGAGCGACGCCGCGTCGAGCAGGACGGCCGGCGCCTGCGACGTCGTGATCAGCGCGCCCATGGGGGTGTGCATCGGCAGGAGCGTCGCGTGCTGCTGCTCGAGCTGCGCGACCTTGGCCACGGCGCCCCACCGCGCGTAGAGCCGCCGCGCTCGCTCCAGGTAGGCGCGCGCCAGGAAGTCCCTGCCAGCGGCCAGCCAGAAGCGCCCGGCGAGCTCGCACGCGAACGCGGCGTCCTGCACGAACCCGTGCGCCTCCGCCCCGGTGACGGCCTCGTCGTAGAGCCTGGCCGTCGCCCAGGGGTGCTCGCCCTGGATCCCGGACCGCACGGCCTCGATGAGCGCGACGAGGTGCCCGAAGTTCATCGGGGCGTGCCGCGCCGCCTGCCGCAGCCCGGCGAGGATGCCGTCGGCGCGCGCGACGAGCGCGCCGCGCCGCTCCCCCGCCTCTTCCGCGGCGACCATCAGGCAGGCCAGCGCCTCCGGGACCTGCATCCGGGTGAACAGGACGAGCCCGGGCACGGCCGCGAGGTGCGGCTCGATCCACGCGATCTCCTCGAGGACGCCGCGGAAATCGCCGAAGAGGCTGAGCAGGAAGGTGCGATGGAAGGCGATGTAGAACAGGGAGAACGAGTCGCCGGCGGCCTCCAGGCCGGGGCGCGCCGCCTCCGCGTCGAACGCCTCGCCCTTCAGGACCGTCGGCTGCCCGCCCGCCCCCAGGAGGTTCAGCGTGGCCTGCTGGAGGACCCTCAGGTACCGCGCGGTGCGCTCCTGGTGGAGCGGCGCGAAGGAGCGGCGCAGCTCCTCGATCTCCTGCAGGAGCCCGCGGAGCGGCGCGCCGCTGATGTAGCCGTGGATGCAATACCCCATGCCGCAGTGGCTCGCCCACTCGAAATCGCCGTGCGAGAGCCCCTCCTGGTGGCCGAGGCGCAGCGGCGCGAGCGTGTCGCGGAAGTGCGCCGTGCGCGGGTGGATCATGCACTCGAAGAGGTTGACGATCATGGCCGAGAGCTCGCGAGCTCGCAGCCGCGCCATCACCTCCATCGCGAGCCGGCCGAAGCGCGCGCCCCCCTCGGCGTCGCCCTCCAGGACGACGAGGAGGTTGCCGAAAAATACGTACGACTGCGGGGACGACGGCGCGTTGCCGTGCTCGATGGAGAGCCGCACGCCCTCGGTGACGAGGAGCGGGTAATGCGCCGGCGCCACCTGAAAGGCCAGGCCCACGACCTGGCGGATGAGCTGCATGGCGGCGAGGGCGCATGGATCGCGCATGGGTGGCAGCTTCGCGAGCTCCTCCACGCCCTCGCCCGCGAGCCGCTCGCGGATGGCGGAGATGGCGCGCAGCACGTCCTCGACCGCGGGCTTCTCGGGGAATGTGAGCCCGAGCCGCCCGAGCGCGCGGAGGCCCAGGCGCAGGGCTTCCCTGCTCCGGTCCTGCGCTTGCGCGCTGCGGATGCGGAGCCCGTCGACCTCGACCTCCTCGAGGACCGAGGCCGCGTGGGAGGAGAGCGCGGAGACGAGCCGCTCGACGCCGCCGAAATCTCCGATGAGGCAGGCCGCGAGCGCCGTCGCCCGGTACAGCGAGACCGCGAGCTCGCGCGCCCGCGCGAAGCCCTCCTCGCCCAGCACCCGGACGCCCGCGCCGAGCAGGCTCGCGGCCACCTCGAACGACGCCGCGCCGAGGGCCCGCTGGCCGCCGCGCAGGAACAGCCCGGCCACCTCGAGCCGCTCCCCTTCGTCCGCGAGCAGCGCCTCTCCGGCCTTGAGCTGGTCCAGGATCACGAACAGGCGCTCGTCCAGGCGCTCGGCCGGCGTCATGGCGATGAGCCGCCGTCCGAGCTCGAGGTGCACGGCAGGTCGCTCCCGCTCCTCGATGAGCGCGTAGGCCGCCTCCCGGATCCGATCGTGCGCGAACGCGAACGTCGCGCCCGAGGGGTGGCCGGCGGGCGCCCGGAGGCGGAGCGGGATCAGCATCCCGGCCTCCACCGGCTCCCGCAGGTCCGAGAGCGTGTCCTCCGCGGAGGCGCGGCAGACGGCCGCGAGCGTGGCCGCGTCGAACGTATCGCCGAGGCACGCGCCCACGCGCAGCGCGCTCCTCGCGGCCGGCGAGAGCTCGCCGAGCCGCGCGCGGAGCAGCTCGGCGGCGCTCTCCGCCATCGGCGCGGCCTCGACGCGGGCATCGTCCCACGTGAAGGAGGCGGCGGCCGGGTCGAACGTGATGACGCCGTCGCGGAGCAGCCGCTCCAGGAGCTGGCCGATGACGAACGGGTTGCCCCCCGTCTTCCGCGCCACGATCGACGCGAGGGTCCCCACGCGCGAGACCGGGACCCGCAGCGCGTCGGCGACGAGCGCCGCGACGGCGCGCTCGCGGAGCGGCGAGGGCGCGATCGAGGTGACCCTCGCGGCGCCGAGGCGCATGCGCTCCATCGCCGCGGGCAGGGGGTGCCCCGCGGCGAGGTCGTTGTCGCGGTACGCGAGGATCACGCAACAGAAGCGCAGCTCCGGATCGGCGGCGAGCTCGCAGAGCAGGTCGAGCGTCGCGGCGTCCGCCCACTGGAGGTCGTCGAGGAACAGGACCAGCGGACGGCCGTCCCGACACAGCGCGCGCACGAAGTTGCGGAGCACCATCGTCGCGCGGTTGCGCGCCTCCACGGGATCGAGCTCCCGCAGCGGCGGCTGCGGCCCGATCAGCAGCGTCAGCTCGGGCACGAGCGCCGTGACCAGGGCGCCGTTCTCGCCCAGCGCGGACAGGAGCTCCTGCCGCCACGCCGCGACGGCGTCCGGCTCGGCCCCGAGCAGGTGCCGTACGACGCCCTGCAGCGCCTTGGCGAGGACGTCGAACGGCGTCGCGCGCTGGGACCTGTCGCACTTGCCCGCGCCGAACATCCCGCGCTTGCCCGTGATGGGACGCAGCAGCTCGTGGGCCAGCGCCGACTTGCCGATGCCCGGGGGTCCGCCGACGAGGATGACCTCCGCGCGCCCCTCGGCGGTGGCGCGCTCCAAGGCGAGCGCGACGGCCTCGATCTCGTCGTCGCGACCGTACAGCCGGCGGGGGATCGCCAGCCGATCGGGGATGTCGCGCCGGCCGAGCGGGAAGGGCTCGATCCGGTGCGCGCTGCGCCGCGAGTCGACGCACCGGCGGAGGTCCGCCTCGACGCCCCACCCCGTCTGGTAGCGGTCCTGCGGCTCCTTGGCCATCAGGCGGACCACGAGGTCGGACACGACCTCGGGGATCGCGGGGTCGACCTCGCGGGGCGCGACGGGGGCGCACGCCAGGTGGCAATACACGAGCTCGAGCGGGTCGCTCCGCTCGAACGGCCGGCGGCCCGTGAGCATCTCATAGAGCGTCACGCCGAGCGCGTAGAGATCGGCGCGGGCGTCGAGCGGCCGGTTCATGCGCCCCGTCTGCTCGGGCGCCATGTACGCGAGCGTCCCCTCGATCTCGGACGGCTGCGCGAGCTCGGCTTGCTCCAGCGGCAGCTCGCTCGCGACGCCGAAATCGATCAGCTGAACGGCGCCCGTGCGCTCGTTCCACACGACGTTCGACGGATTGACATCCTTGTGAATGACGTGTCGGCGGTGCACCTCGGTCAGCTCGCCCGCGACTGCAGCGCCGATCGCGAGCGCCTCGTCGATCGCGAGCCGCCGCCGAGCGCAGACGCTGGCGACGGAGACGCCGCCGATGTCCGGCATCTCCAGGCACCGCTTGCCGTCGAAGCTGAGGAGCTGAAAGGCGCGCCCCAGGCGGCGGAGCACCGCGGCCTCGTGGTCGGGGCCCTCGCTCTCATCGCTGTAGATCTTGAGGATCACGGAGCGGGCGGCGCGCCCGTCCGTCGGCGCGACCGCACGGAACACGTCGCCCGACCTCGTGCGGGCGACCGCCTCGATCTGCCGGTAGCCGGCGGAATTCAAGGCTTTGACGATCTGAGCTGCGACGTCCATGGCCCACATCCAGGTCGCCCGTCTCGCGCGCGGAGCGCCCTTGCGAGCGGCTGGCGCTCGGCGCGCGAGGGACCTGCGAAGAGGATAGCGACATCGTGGCACCGCGCTGGGCGCCCGCGGCAGGGGCTAGCCGTCCCGTCCGCCGCGCGGCGCAGCGGCGCGCCGCAGCCGATCGAGCGCGATCAGCGGCCGTTCCCGCTTCTCGTGGAGCTCGCCGATGCACGCGCCGCTGCCGCGCTCGAGCGCGCGGCAGCAGTCGGGCCGCACCTCGTAGATCGAGCACAGGAAGCGGCCGCGCTCCGCGTCCAGCGTGAGCGCGGCGCAGCGGCCGTCCTCGACGTGCATGTAGCAGCGGTTGCCGATGAACCGCGTGAGCGCCCGCGCGCGATCGTCCATGCGGTCGTAGTCGCAGCCGAAGACCCGGACGTACTCGGGCAGGGTCGAGAAGCAGCAGGTGCCGCACGCGGTGCACTCGGGCACGCCCGCCTCGCCGCGGCCGCCCGCGCCCGCCGCGCCGCGCGCGCCGCCGCCCGTCAGAGCCGGACCTCCACGTGCGTCCCGCGCTTCAGCTCGTCGAGCCACTTCTGCTTGGCCTTCTGCAGGATCTCTGCCTGCAGCCGCTGGAGGATCTCCGGCCGGGCGGCGTCGAGCGTCGTGAAGCGCGACGGCTGGCGGCTGAGGAGCTTCATCACCACGAACGCGTCGCCCGCGCGCATCGGCCCGACCACGCCGCCCGGCTCGACCGCCATCAGCGCCGCCTCGAGCTCCGGGGCCATCACCTCGCGCTGGCCGCTCGCCGCGGCCTGCGTCCCCTGCGGCGCGCGGACCCCGAGGTCGCCGCCCTCGTCGCGGGTCGCGGTGTCGTCCGAGAACTGCCGCGCGAGCGCCGCGAAGTCCTCGCCCCGCCGCGCGCGGTCGGCGAGCGCCGCCGCGAGCGCGCGCCGCTCCTCGAGCGCCTCGGCGCTCGAGCCGGGCAGGATGCGCAGGACGATCCACGCCGGGTGGTACTCGCGCCGCCGGCGCTCCTCGCGCACCATCCGGTCGTAAGCGGACAGCACGTCCTGCTCGGTGATGCGCACCCGGCCCTTCACCCGTAGCTGCAGCATCTTCCCCTCGAGGATCTGCCGGCGGATCTCGTCGCGGTACTCCTGCTCGGTGAGCCCGGAGCTCGCCCGCGCCATCCGGAACAGCTCCTCGACCGTCGTCTGCTCCGCGGCGGCGATGTTCCGGAAGGCGTTCTCGATCTCGTCGGAGGTGACGCGGATATTGGCCTTCTCGGCGGCCTGGCTCTCGAGCTCCTCTTCCACCATCTTCTGGACGAGCTCGCGAAAGACCTGCGACTCGGCCGCCGCCTGCTGCGGGCCCGGCGGGACCCGGGCCTGGATCTGCAGGAGGAAGGGGCGGGCCCGCTGCCGCAGATCCGAGAGCAGGATGGCGCGATCGCCGACGACCGCGACGATCCGCTCGCTCACGACCGCGTGGGCGAGCGGCGAGGCGAGGGCGGCGGCGGTGATGAGCCCGGCGAGGGCGAGGCGGAGCGGGGCGCGCATCGCGCGGCTCTACCATTTGACCCCGGCCGGTTCCACGCGTTTCCGGCTCGGCGCGGCCCGACATGACGCGCCGCGCCTCGCTCCGGAGCGCGCCGCGAGCGCGCCGCGCCGCGGCTGTCCAGCCTGTTGCCGCAGCGATCCCGGCGCGGTAAGCGGCCGTCAATCCGGGCCCTTTCAACCCTCGAGGAACAAGTGGAAACGCAAAACTCTACCATCATCTACACGAAGACAGACGAGGCGCCGGCCTTGGCCACGTATTCGCTCCTCCCGATCGTCGAGGCGTTCACGAAGGCCGCCGGGGTCCGGGTCGAGACGCGCGACATCTCCCTGGCGGGCCGCATCCTCGCCAACTTCCCGGAGCGCCTGACGGACAAGCAGAAGCTCGGCGACCACCTGGCAGAGCTCGGCGAGCTGGCCAAGACGCCAAACGCCAACATCATCAAACTGCCCAACATCAGCGCCTCCATCCCGCAGCTCGTGGCCGCCATCAAGGAGCTGCAGCAGCAGGGCTACGCCGTGCCGGACTATCCCTCCGAGCCGAAGACGGAGGAGGAGAAGGCGATCAAGGCACGTTACGCCAAGGTGCTCGGCAGCGCCGTGAACCCCGTCCTGCGCGAGGGCAACAGCGATCGCCGCGCCTCGCCCGCCGTCAAGGACTACGCCAAGAAGCACCCGCACTCGATGGGCGCGTGGAGCCGCGACTCGAAGAGCCACGTCGCGCACATGTCGGGCGGCGACTTCTACGGCAGCGAGAGGTCGGTCGTGGTGGACAAGGCGCAGGAGCTGAAGATCGAGCTCGTCGCCGGCGGCAAGACGACCGTGCTCAAGCCGAGCGTCAAGGTGCAGGCGGGCGAGGTCGTCGACGCCAGCGTGATGAGCGCCAAGGCCCTGCGCGCGTTCTACGCCGATCAGGTGGAGGACGCGAAGAAGCAGGGTGTGCTGTTCTCCCTGCACCTCAAGGCCACGATGATGAAGGTCAGCGACCCGATCCTCTTCGGGCACGCCGTCAGCGTGTTTTATGCCGAGGCGCTCGACAAGCACGCGGCCACGCTGGCCAAGGTCGGCTTCGACCCGAACAACGGCATCGGCGACCTGTACAACAAGATCCAGGGCTTGCCGGCAGACGAGAAGGCGAAGATCGAGGCGGACATCAAGGCCGTCTACGAGCGACGCCCGACGCTGGCCATGGTCGACTCCGACCGCGGCATCACCAACCTGCACGTGCCCTCGGACGTGATCATCGACGCCTCGATGCCGGCGGCCATCCGCTCCAGCGGCAAGATGTACGGCACGGACGGCAAGCTCTACGACGCCAAGTTCACGATCCCCGATCGCTCCTACGCCGGCATCTACCAGGCCACGATCGATTTCCACAAGCAGCACGGGGCGTTCGACCCGCGCACGATGGGCAGCTCGCCGAACGTGGGGCTCATGGCGCAGGCGGCGGAGGAGTACGGCTCACACGACAAGACCTTCAAGATCCCCGAGAGCGGCACGGTGCGCGTCGTCGACGCCTCCGGCAACGCCCTGCTGGAGCAGAAGGTCGAAGCTGGCGACATCTTCCGCGCCTGCCAGACGAAGGACATCGCGATCAAGGATTGGGTCAAGCTGGCCGTCGCCCGCGCGCGCGCCACGGGCGCCCCGGCGGTGTTCTGGCTCGACGAGAACCGCGCCCACGACAAGAACCTGATCGCCAAGGTCAAGGCCTACCTGCCCGAGCACGACACCAATGGCCTGGAGCTCCCGATCATGAGCCCGGTGGAGGCGATGAAGTTCACGCTCGGCCGCATGAAGGACGGCAAGGACACCATCAGCGTCACCGGCAACGTGCTGCGCGACTACCTGACGGACCTGTTCCCCATCCTGGAGCTGGGCACCAGCGCCAAGATGCTCTCCATCGTGCCGCTCCTGGCCGGCGGCGGCCTCTACGAGACCGGCGCCGGCGGTTCGGCGCCGAAGCACGTCCAGCAGCTGCAGAAAGAGAACTACCTGCGCTGGGACTCGCTCGGTGAGTTCCTGGCGCTGCAGGTCTCGATCGAGGACCTCGCGAGCAAGACCAACAACGCCAAGGCCAAGGTGCTCGCCAAGGCGCTGGACACGGCGATCGGCCTGTTCCTCGAGAATAACAAGAGCCCGGCGCGCAAGGTCGGCGAGATCGACAACCGCGGCAGCCACTTCTACCTCGCGCTCTACTGGGCGCAGTCCCTCGCCAAGCAGACCGAGGACAAGGAGCTGGCGGCCAAGTTCGGAAAGCTCGCCGCGACGCTGACGGACAACGAGTCCAAGATCAACGACGAGCTGCTCGGCGCGCAGGGTAAACCCGTCGATCTCGGCGGCTACTACCACTTCGACGATCAGAAGACGTTCGCCGCGATGCGGCCCAGCGCCACGCTGAACGCGGCCATCGACGGCTTCTCCTGAGCCGCGCGCTCAGCCAGAGCCGGCAGCGCCGGGGTACACCGTCCGCCGGGACGCGCGCTCGCGGACGGCCTCGCGCGCGAGCGCGTCGGCGCGCTCGTTGAGCAGCACGCCCGCGTGCCCTGGAACGTAAACAAGGCGCGCGCGCGGCCGCGCCGCGAGCGCGTCGCGCAGCGAGGCGATGAGCTCGGCGTTCGCCTTGGCCTTCCACCCCTTCTGGAGCACGCCGATCGAGTACTGGCTGTCGGTGTGGATGACGATGGGCCGCTCCGGCTGGTCCACCTCCTCGAGCGACCGGAGGATCGCGGTCAGCTCCGCGATGTTGTTGGTCGCGGTGCCGAGGTACTCGCTGCGCTCGATCCGCCGGCCGCCGTCGATGATCACCACGCCGAGGCCCGCGGGCCCAGGGTTCCCCGAGCACGCGCCGTCGGCGTAGACGATGACGGCCCCCTCCGGGACAGGCGCCGCGGCGGTCGCCCCTCGCGCCGGCGCCTTGCGCTGCCCGCGCGCCGCCCCGGCCGGCGCCGGAGCGCCTGCGCCCCCTGCCCCGTCGGGCTGTTCGCCGGCGCGCGCCTTCACGACCGCCTCGGCCGGACCGCAGGTGTCGTCGGGCAGCACCTTCGGGTCGACGATGGTCAGGTTGTCCAGGCGGGCCTTGTACCTGCGGCCGTCGTTCGGCTTGTAGCGGATCTCGACGCCGCCCCCTTCCTCCGCGGTCAGGGCGCCGGCGGCATCGGCGCGGGCGTAGACGGTTTGACCTCGAAGCGATGCGCGAACCCAGGGCACGCGCGCACCCTGGCATGAATCGCGGGCCGGCGGTACGGGAGACCCGGCCAGCCGAGCGCGGACGATCGGACCGGACGGGCGAGGCCGGGCGCGGCCGGGCGCGGCCGGGCAACCAACGGCTGCAGCGCGGTGCGAGCCACGCGGCGATCCGCGCGAGCAGCAGCTTCGTGCAGACGGTCCACGCGTCGATCAGCCGGAATAGTTAATATGCCTAACTAAATTTATTGAGCGGGTCCTCGATGCGCTCGCCGCGGCATGGTCACCGCTCGATGCAGAGGGCGATGGACCACGAGTTCAGCCTGCCGGAGTCGGACCCGGCGTCGTCCCCGACCCGGAGCGTCCACGTGCCGCTCGCCGGCCGGGACAGGAACGCCGCGAACGAGGCCTCCGGGCGGAAGCACCCGCGGAACGGCGCCACGCCCGCCGTGACCGGGGTCCTGCACCCCATGTCGAAGAGGGTCCCGCGGTAGTCGTCGCCGGAGCCCCCGTTGTCGCTCGAGACATCGACCCTCGTCCCCGCCGGAGAGGCGAGCGAGATGTCGACGTCCGCGTCGAACGAGTGCGCGATATCGACCTCGAGCGTCACGCGCCGCACCGCGCCGCTCGCGCCGACCGCAAGGACGCTGGCGGCGACCGCGCGATCCGTGACCGTCTTGGGCACGTCCGTGGACGACTCCACCCACAGCACCTGCCCCGGCGAGCAGCCGCCCACGCCGCCATCGCAGCCGGTCGCGCAGTCCGGGTCGTCGCAATCCGTCTCGCCGTCGAGGTCGTTGTCCTCCGCGTCCCCGCAGTTGCGCTCGCTCGAGTAGGTACACACGCTCGGCGTGCCCCGGCACGTGTACCTCGCCTCCACGACGCAGCTCGCGCTGCATCCGTCGCCGCTCGCCGTGTTGGCGTCGTCGCAGCCCTCGACGCCGGCCCGCACGAACCCGTCGCCGCACCGCGCGACGCGGCACGTGATGGGGCAGCCGTCGGTGCTGTCGGTGTCGCCGTCGTCGCACTCCTCGCCGGACCGGATCGCGCCGTCGCCGCACCCTTCGCGGAGGCACCCGGGGCTGCACCCGTCGCCGGCGTTCCGGTTGCCGTCGTCGCACGCCTCGACGCCGGTGCGCACGAACCCGTCGCCGCACGCGGCCGCCGCGCAGCCGGCCGGGCAGGCGTCGGTGTCGCTGGCGTTGGCGTCGTCGCACGCCTCGACGCCGGCCTGCACGAACCCGTCGCCGCACGAGGCCGCCTCGCACGTCGTGAGGCACGCGTCGGTGTTGCTCGCGTTGCCGTCGTCGCACGCCTCGCCGGCGGCGTTGACGACCCCGTCGCCGCACGCGGGCGGCGCGCACGTCCCCGCCGCGCTGCAGACGTGGCTCAGGCAATCGCGCCCGATCGCGCAGCGCATGCCGGCGGCGCACCCGACGCACGCCGGCCCGCCGCAGTCGATGTCCGTCTCCGCGCCGTTCCGCGCGACGTCGGTGCACGACGGGAGGCACGTCGTCCCCGAGCACCGGCCGCCGAGGCAATCGCCGTCCGCCGCGCACGCCTTGCCGGTGGCGCACGGCGGGCACGCCGACCCGCCGCAGTCGACGTCGGTCTCCGCCCCGTTCGTCGCGCCGTCGGTGCACGAGGACGCCCTGCAGCTCCCGTCCCTGCAGATCCCGCTCCGACAGTCCGCGTCGGCGAGGCACGCCGCCGCGTCCGGGCACGGCACGCACGCGGAGCCCCCGCAGTCGACGTCGGTCTCCGCCCCGTTCGTCGCGCCGTCGCCGCAATCGGGCGCCACGCACCTGTTCCCGACGCAGACGTTGCTCAGGCAATCGCCCGGGGCGAGGCACTCGACGCAGGCGCCATTTCCGTCGCAATAGCGCCCTCCGGACGGATCGGCCCCGCCGCACACCGTGGTGGCCGGGGCCGGCGGGTTCTCCGGCGCGCCGGCGACGCAGACGTCGGCCGAGCACGGGTCTCCATCGGAGAAGACGTCCTGCTCGTCCTCGATCTCGATCACGGCGCCCTGCCCGTCGCAGACGCTCTTCTTGCAGTCGCCCGGCACCTGCTCGGCCACGGGCTTTCCCCGCGGCGCCGGGTCGAGGCCGCACCGGCCGCCCTCGCAGGTGCGCCGCCGACACGCGCCGTCGACCCCGGGGCAATCCGCCGCCACGCTGCACGGCGCCCCGCCCGCTCCGCTTTCGCCGCCCGCTCCGCTTTCGCCGCCCTCGCCGCTTCCGCCGGCCCCGCCGCCCTCGCCGCTCCCGCCGCCGGCCCCCGAGCCCGACGGCTCCCGGGGCTGATCGCAGCCGGCGGCCGTGATGGCAGCGGCGATGACGAGCGGCGGCAGGACCCTCGTGAACGGAGCGCTTCTGAAGAGGTCCGCTGGCACTGGCACCTCGATCTCCTCCGCGGCTCGCGGGAACGGCGATGTCCCTTCAAGGCCCGATCCGAGCCTGACGGACTCGCGCGGTCGATCGTCAGCGCACTAGACTGATATGGAATCGAGAGGACGCCAGCGGCCAGACGGCTCAGGAGAGGCCTTATCCAGGGACGTCGCCCGGGACGTCGCATCGGGGGTCCGCGCGGCGCGCGGCGCTCCACTCCCGTCGCGATCCGCGCGGGCGCCAGGCGGCGCCCGTCGAGGGAGATCGCTAGTACTCGACGTCCTGCTTGAAGACGAGCTCCGAAGAGGGCGATTCGGGATTGGGGTTCTGCTCGAGGCTGATGACGAGCTCGAACCGGGTGAGCGGCACGCTCACGTCCTTGAGCTTGCCGGTGCGGGCATCGGCGTCGAAGTTGAGCGCGCCGACCCGCTGCCAGGGGGAGTCGCTGTCCGGGCGCGCCCAGACGACGTAGGCGGAGCTGCTCGAATCGAGGCGCTCGGGCGGCGGGAGGTTCTTCGCGCTGATGTCGAGGCGGGTCATGGCCGCGTCGAAATTGACGTCGGCCACGATCACGGCGTCGGCGCCCGGCGCTTTCCCTATGCCCTGCGGCGTGTAGCGCAGCGGGCCGCCGCAGCCCGCCATCATCGCGCACGCAAACGCCACGACAGCGAGCCGCAGCACCTTGGAAACATATCCTCTCATCTCGGTCGCTCCTCCTTCGTCGCTCTTTTGCGGGCGAAGACGCCTCGCGAGCCGCCGGCACCGGCCGGCGGCCGAGACCGCGGCGGCATCATAGCCGCTTTCGACGGCACCGACGGCGCTCGCCGATGCATCTCGGCGGCCGGACGCGCTGGACGAGCCGGCGGACCCGCTGCGCGGAGCCCCTGGCTCCGCCGCCGCGCCCCCCTGGCTCCGCTCCGCCGCCGCGCGCGCTTCGTCCGCGGCCCCGCCGCCGCGCGCGCTTCGTCCGCGGCCCCGCCGCCGCGCGCGCTTCGTCCGCGGCCCCGCCGCCGCGCGCGCTTCGTCCGCGGCCCCGCCGCCGCGCGCGCCCCGCGGACCCCTCGCGCTCCGCCGGGCCCACCGCGACCGCGGGGCCCGCCCGCCGGGCAGGCGGCGCTCGGCCGCGAGCACGACGCCGGCGGCCGATCCCCGGGATCGGCGAGCGGCGCGGTGCGGACGGATCGCATGGCGAAGCGCCGGCTATCGACTAAAGTCTCGAATTCGAGATGGATTTGGCACACACGCGGCTCGGAGCGCGGGGCGATCGCTGGTCGACCTCGAGGGGGGTCCTGGACATCCGCACGCCCGCGTCCGACGTCGTGACGCGGCGTTTCGAGGGGTACGCGACGCTCGATCTCATCGAGCCGGCGGTCAGGCACCTGGAGACCCTGATCGACTCGGGCCTGCACCCGATCGTGTTCGACGATTTCGAGCTCGGCGCCGGCTACGACAGCGACGTCCGGGCCAAGCTCACGGCGTGGCACCTGCGGAACCCCGGCAAGCTGAAGGAGGTCCACGTCCTCGTGAAGCCGGGGCTCGTCGCCATGGGCGTCACGGTCGCCAACCTCGCCACGGGCGGCCGCTTCAACGTCTACACCGACCGCTCGGCGTTCGAGTGGGCGCTCGCGGGCGTGCTGACCGCGAGGATCACGTCGGGGCCCGCCTCGTCGGCGCGCGTGCCGTCCCTGCGCTGACGAGCGCCCCCGGCGGCGCGCGAACGACCCGCGCGCCGCCGACCCGCGCTCACGGGTGCTGCGCGACCCCGTTCGCCGGGACGTTCCGCGGGCCGAGCGTGATCTCGCTCATCCGGCTCGCGTGCTTTCCCTCGATGCCCTCATAGTACCGGCGAATCGCCGCGATATCGGCCTCGATGTCGCCCGTCGGGTAGAAGACGTGGAGGATCCCGCCGCGCTTCCTGGGGAAATCGAGGTATCCGAGGATGATCGGCACGCCGGCGCCGAGCGCCACATAATAGAAGCCCGTCTTCCAGCGCTTCGTGCGCGAGCGCGTCCCCTCGGGCGCGATGATCAGCTTGAGCTCGTCGTGCTGCTTCAGCACGTCGACCACGGCCGCGACGAGGTTGTTGCGGTCGCGGCGGTCGACGGGGATGCCGCCGAGCCACCGGAAGAAAGGGCCGAACGGCGGCTCGAAGAGCGTGTGCTTGCCGAGCCAGGAGAACTCGAGGTCGAGCACGTAGCTCACCGCGAGCGTGAACGGGAAATCCCAGTTCGAGGTGTGGGGCCAGGCGATCAGCACCGCCTTCGGCGGCAGATCCGTCACGCCCTCGACGCGCCAGCCGAACACGGACAGCCATGTGTGGCCGATGAACCGGCGAATGGCGCGGCGGGTGGCTGAAAGACGCGGTGCAGCGGCGCTCGGCATGGACGACCTCGACGGTAAGCAGCCGGAGATTCGTCGCGAGCCGGGTGGAAGTCACGTCACGCTTCCGTCATCCCGCGCCGCGTGCATCCCGCGCTGCGCCGCGCCGCTCGCATGTGCAGCGCGGCGCGCGCACGGCGCTACGCGCCTCTACGACCGTGACGGAGCGCCGCGCGCGGCGCGCTCATCGCCGCGCGCGGCGCGCTCACCGCCGCTCATCCGCGCGCTCACCGCCGCTCTAGCCCGTGCGGCTTGCCCTCGCCGTAGCCGGCCAGCGTCTGCACGCCGATGACGGCCTTGTCGTGGAGCTCGTCGAGGTTCGCCGCGCCGGCGTAGGTGCACGCCGACTGCACGCCGGTGATCATCTCGATGAGGATGGCGCCGACGCTCTCGCGGCCCTCGTGGATGTAGATGCGCGACGTCGAGATGCCCTCGCGGAAGAAGACCTTCTTGGCGCGCTCGAACGGGTCGAGATCGGCGGTGCGCTCGCTGACGGCGCGGGCGCTCGCCATGCCGTAGTTCTCCTTGTAGAGCAGCCCCTCGCGGTCCTCCATCACGTCGCCCGGGCTCTCGTAGGTGCCGGCGAGGGTCGTCCCGACCATGACGCGCGAGGCGCCGGCGGCGAGGTAGAGCGCCACGTCGCGCGGGTGGCGGACGCCGCCGTCGGCCCAGACGCGCTTGCCGTGGCGGCTGGCCTCGCGGGCGCACACGAGCACCGAGGAGAACGTCGGCCGGCCGGCGCCGGTCTGCATGCGCGTCGTGCACATGGCGCCGGGGCCGACGTTCACCTTCACGATGTCGGCGCCCGCCTCGATGAGGTCGCGCGTGCCCTCCGCCGTGCAGACGTTGCCGGCCACGAGCGGGACGGCGTCGCCGATCGTCCTCCGCACCGCGCGGACCGCCTCGATCATGCGCCGCTGGTGGCCGTGCGCGGTGTCGAGCACGATCGCGGAGACGCCGATCTCGAGCAGACGCGCGGCGCTCTGGGCCGCCTGCGCGGAGATGCCGATCGCCGCCGCGACCATGAGCTCGCCGCGGGCGTCGAGCGTCGGCCGGAGCAGCTCCAGGCGCACGGCGTCGTCGCGGGTCAGCACGCCGTGGAGCCGGCCCTCCTGGTCGAGCACGGGCACCGCCTTCACGCGCGCGTCCTCCATCAGGAGGAACGCCGTGCGGTTCGGCGTGCCCGCCGGGATGGTGATGAGGCGCGACGACATGAGCGCGGACGCGGGCGTGTACTGGTCGCGGTCGCGCAGGTCGGCGTGGGTGACGATGCCGATGGGGCGGCGCTCGTCATCGACCACGACCACCATGTCGTGCGACCGCTTCCGGATGATGCCGTGCACGTCGCGGAGCGTCGCCCGCGGCGAGACCGAGAGCGGCGTGTCGTACCGCGGGTCGGCGCGCTTGATGTGGCCGACGATGCGCTCGACCGTGTCGAGATCCATGTCCTGCGGGAGCACGCCGAGGCCGCCGAAGCGGGCCATCGTCTCGGCCATCCGCTTGCCGGTGACCGCGTTCATGTTCGCCGAGACGATCGGGTGCGAGCCGCCGGGGAAGTCCGTGGGGCGGAGGTCGGTGTCGAGGCGGGAGCCGCCGGCGAAGTACCCGGGGGTCAGGAACACGTCTTCGAGGGCGAGCTCCAGCGACTCGTCACGCTCGGGGTGGAGAAAGCGCATGCACAGCTCCGATCCAGGGTGATGGCGCCGCGAAGGCGGCGCGGCGCGCCGCAGTCTAGTGCTTGCCGGCGGCGCGAGGCGCGTCGGCGAGGACGCGGTCGAGGATCGCGGCGATCCGGGCGGCCGCGGCCTCGGACGAGAGGTCCGGGGGCGGCGGGGCGGGCTCCGGGAGGGCGCCCGTCTCGCGGAAGCGCGCGAGGTGGCGCGCGAGCGCCGCGGCGAGGCCGTCGACGTCGTCGGGCGGCACGCGCGCGTTGTCGCTCCGGTGCGCGAGCAGCTCGTCGATCTCGGGGTTCGCCGCGGCGCTGACGATCGGCATGCCCGACGCGGCGTAGTCGTAGGTCTTCGCGGCGATCCGCAGCACGACGCGCGGGCCCACCAGGGTGAGCAGCACGTGCGCCCGCCGCAGCTCGGCCATCACGTCGCGCTGCGGGATCGGCGGCAGGATCTCGATGTACGGGGTGAGCCCGAGCCGCTCGAAGCGGTCGCGATCGTAGGCGGACGTCCGGCCGATCTGCCGCAGGACGACGTCGCCAGGGGCGAGCCGCTCGCGATCGATCAGCCGCCGCAGCGCGGCCCCGATCGCGTCGGCCGAGGTCTCCTCGCGCAGCGTGCCGAGGTGGAGGATGACGAAAGAGCGCGGCGGCTCCGGCGCGGGGGCCGGCGCGTACAGCGCGAGATCGAAGTGGTTGCGCACGAACGACGACTTCGTCGCGAGCTCGGGGAACCGCGCGCGGTAGGCCTCGAGCGCGTTCCTCGTGTTGAGGATCACGTGGTCGGCGCCCGCGAGCCAGCGGCGCTCGAGGCGCGGCACGAGGGCGCGCCGCGCCCGCTCGGCCAGGCCGGACGGGGGGCCGTTGCCGGTCTCGTGCAGCGACCACGGATCGCGCAGGTCGAAGATGAGCGGCACGCCGAGCGCGCGCTTCACGTGGAGGCCCACCGGGCACGCGGAGAACGGGCCGGCGCTCACCACGACGGCCTGCGCGCCGGCGCGGCGGGCGAGCGCGACGGCCACACGCGCGGCGTGGGGCGCGTGCGGGGTGCAGCGATCGGTGAGCGCCCGGAACGGGCGGAGCCCCACGAGCGGGCCCCCGGGCCCCGGCCGGCGCGGCAAGCGCGCGCGCAGGGCGGCGAACGCGGCCTCCGCGGCGAGCATGGCCGGGTCGAGGAACGCATCGGCGACCTCCACCTCGGGCGGCAGCGCCGCGAGGAGGCCGTCGTCGCGCGCGTCCCCGGGGAAGGTCCCGGACAGGACCACGGGGCGGAAGCCGTGGCGCGGCAGGTGCCGCGCGAGCTTCACCCAGCGGAACGCGCCCACGCTCGTCTGGGGCGCGAAATAGGGCGAGATCAACAGGAACGGGCGCACGGTCGCGGGCTCCATCGCAACGATCCAGGCGCTCGGGCGCTCCGGCGCTCCGGCCGCTCAGCCATCGCGCCCGCCGCCGGCGCGCCCGCCCTGGCCGCGGCCGAGCAGGTCCGCGTACAGCGCGAAGAGCGCGTCGAAGTGCTCGTCGCTCGCGGGCAGCCGCTCGCCCGCGGCGCGGGCCGCCGCGGCGCGCTCGGCCCGGGGGCGCTCCAGCACCCGCTCGATCGCGGCGGCGACCTCGGCGGCCGGGGCGCGCGGCGGGTACGCCTCCGCGGCGCCGGGGCTCACGAAGTCCATGGCCGCGCCGGCCGCGGGGACGACCAGCGGCAGGCCCGAGCAGAGCGCCTCGCCCAGCACGAAGCCGAACGTCTCGGCGGCGCCCCCGTGGACGAACACGTCGGCGCTGGCGAGCAGCGCCGCGTACGTGGCGCGGTCCTTCGCGAAGCCGAGGAAGCTCACCTGCGGCAGGCCGGCCGCGCGCCGCTCGAGCCGCGCCCGCTCGGGCCCGTCGCCCAGCACCGCCAGCGCCACCGGGCGCCGCGCCGCGAGCTCCCGCGCGGCGTCGATCACGAGCGCGACCCGCTTCTCGACGGCGAGCCGGCACGCGACGAGCAGCAGCGCCGCCGAGGGGTCGTCCGCGAACCGCCCGAGCAGGCTCCTCCGCAGCGCGGCGTCGGCGCGCGAGGGGTCGAACGACTCGCGGCGCACGCCGAACGTGACGCGGTGGACGCGCTCGCAGCCGTGCGCGCGGAGCTGTTCGGCGATGAACGTCCCCGGCGCGATCGTCGCGTCGAACCGCCGCGACAGGGCCCGCGGCCAGGCGAACAGCGCGCCCTCCAGGGCGCGGGCGACCGCGCGCGGGCGCAGCCGGTCGAGCAGCGGCGCGGCGTACGTGCTGATCTGGTCGGAGTGGTACACGAACGTGCGGAGCGGGATCCCGCGCGCGGTCGCCGCGACGAGCGCGGCCGTGTACGGCGCGCTCGCCTGCAGCACGTCGGGCGCCTCGCGGCGGATGATCGCGCGGACCGCGCCGAGCCGGAGGAGGGCGTGGTACGTCGGGTCGTAGGGCATCGGCGGGCCGGCCACCCGCACGATGCGCCCCTGCTCGAGCGGCACCACCTCGTCGCGCGGCCCGGGCGCCACGACGACCACCTCGTGGCCGCGCCGGCTCCCCTGGCGCACGAGCTCCTCGAGGTACGACCGCACGCCGCCCCCGCGTGACGAGAAGAACTCCGCGACGTCGAGGATCTTCACGAGTGGTGGCTCCCTCTCCAGAGCAGGCCGCCCTTCCAGGCGCGCTTGAGCGCCCCGGCGCGGTTCATCACGTGGAGCAGCGCCGGCAGGACCAGGAGCGCGGTCGCCACGCACGCGATCTCGCCGCTCACCGCGACCCAGCCGAACGAGTTCAGTGCCTGGTTGTCGGCGAAGACGAGCGACCCGTAGCCCAGCACGGTCGTGTAGCTGCAGAGCGCCACCGGCCCGGCCGAGCGCTTCAGCGCGAGCGCCACGTCGCCGCCGAGCAGGCGCGCGCGATCGAAGACGTTGAACGGGTACTCGCAGCCGATGCCGAAGGTGATCGGGAGCGCGATGAAGTTCAGGAAGTTGATCTTCACGTCGAGCATGGCCATCGCGACCGCCGTCGCGAGCACGCCGAGCACGAGGGCCGACAGCACCGAGAACGCGCCCATCAGGCTGCCGGTCGCGAGCACCACGACGAAGGTGACGGCCAGGAACGACGCCGCCGTCGCCAGCGGGCCGTCGCGCTCCATCGACCGGATCATCTCGGCGAAGACCGTCGGCCGGCTCGCCGTGACCACGTGCGTCCCGTCGGGGAGGACCACGTTGCCGGTCGTGTTCGCCATCCGGAGGAGGTTCTTGCCGTTCGAGAACGAGACGTTGTTCTTGTACTTCACGTAGAACACCGTACCCACGACCCCGTTGTTCTCCTCGAACCGCCGCCGGATGAGGTCGGGCAGATCGTGGGGCGTGATCACGCGCAGGGACTCCGGCGGCCGCATGCTCTGGACGCGCTCCCGATCCTCCGGGGACAGCGACTTCAGCACGCGCGGGGTCAGCCGGTCGCGGATCCGCCCCAGGATCTCGAGCTTCTGGCGCTGCTCCTCGGGCGAGCCGGGCAGGACGTCCGCGATGGTCGCGACGTCGGCCACGAGCTTGCCCTCCGGGTCCTTCGCGTCGTTCGCCAGGATCTGCGCCTTGATGGCCGGCACCTGCTCGGGGGTGTCCGCCAGCATCATCGCGCCCGCGACGTTCATCTTGCCGCCGAACACCTCGGACGCCTTGAGCGACCAGCTCCCCGCGCCCTTCTCCCGCGAGCTCTTCGAGCCGAGGCGCGCGAAGTTGTACTCCCACGGGTCCTTCACGTACGCGGGGAGCTTCCACGCCGAGAGGATCAGGATGAGCGGCGCCACGGCGAGGATCACGACCGGCCAGCGCCTCGTGACCCGGGCGAGCAGCCGCGCCCCGGGCCCGGCGGTGCCCTCGTCCGAGACGCGCGGCGCCGGATCGCGCAGCCAGCGCGGGAGCCTCGCCTGGATGCGCTCGATGGCGACGAGCGTCGCCGGCACGAGCGGCACGATGGACGCCCAGACCATGAGCATCCCGACGAAGCCGATCGTGCCGAACTGGCTGAACCCCCGGAAGTGCGTGATCGTGAGCGAGCCGTACGCGATCGCCGCCACGCACGCCCCGACGAGCTCGGCCCGGAACGCGTTGACGACCGCCTCGCGCCGCGCCTCGTCCGCCGCCATGCCGCGCGCGCGGAAGTCGCGGTACCGGGACAGGAGCACGATCGGGTAGTTGACGCCGTTGCCGACGATGATCGCCCCGAGGAACGCGCCGACCGTGTTCACGTAGCCGTACGTCGCCGTCGCGAACGCGTACCCGGCGCTCGCGCCGAACGCCGTGGGCAGGGCGATCACGATCAGCGACCAGGGCGAGCGGTAATAGAGCGCCACGCCGCCGAGGATCAGCGCGAGGGCGATGACCGTGGCCCACACCGCCTCGCTCACGAGCGACTTCTGCTCGGCGATCGCGTTCGGGATGTCGCCGGCGTACCCGACCTGCATGGCCGGGTGGAACTTCGCCGGCTCGAGGCGCCCGACGAGCGCGGTCACCTCGTCGAAGAGCTGGGCCGCGCTGCGATCGCCCATCCCGGCGCTCCGCGAGACGATGCGGATCGCGACCATGCGCCCGTCGGGCGTGGAGAAGTAGCCGCTCGGGAACTCGTCGATCTTCTTGAGCCGCCGCTGGAGCTCCGCCCACGTGTCGTCGAGCGACAGGCCCTTCTTCGCCGGCGCGCCCGCCGCCTGGCCCTGGCTGGCGGCGCCGCTCGCGCCGCCGCCCTCGCCCGCGTCGAGGTCGTCGATGAGGCCGCTGCGGAGCGCGATCTCGAGCTCGATCGCCTCGTCCGCCTGCTCGAGCTCCCGGACGCCCGCGTAGAGCCACTTGTTCTCGTCGAAGAAGCGGCGCACGTCCTTGGTGCCGGTCTCCACGTAGCGGATGAGCGACGCGGACCCGCACGCGCTCCGGCACGCGTCGTCCGCGCACGCCGCGAGGCAGGCCGCGCGCCGCCGGAGCGGCTCCTCCAGCTGCTCCGAGAGCGCGTCGATGAACCGCTCGTTCGCGCCGCGATCCGGCGACTCGGCGATCACGATGAGCTGCGCGCCGCCGTCCACGCGCTTGGCCTGGCGCTCGTAGGCCATGAACGCCGGGCTGTCGCTCGGCAGGAGCTCGCGGAGCTCCGTGCGCAGCTCGAGCCGCGAAGCGTAACCCCATAGCCCTGCCATGGCGGCGATCGCCAGGCCGATCACGAGCCAGGGACGGCGCCCGCTGAAGTCGACGAGCGCCCCGATCATCCTGAGGAGCATGCGAAAGACACCTCGAGCCGGCGCCGCGCGGAGGGCGGCGCCGGGCCGGTCTTACCACGCGCGCGAGGCGCGCACGGCGGCCAATGGCGAGAACGACCTCACGCGCAGAATCACGCGCAGAACGACGGCTGGATGCCCTTCGGCCGCGGCGCCGCGGCCGGGCGCAGGTGACCGAAGGCGAACAGGCCGCCGGTGAAGCCCACCCACGAGCGGAAGTGCCGGAAAGTCTCCCACCACTGGAGCGCCTTCGGCCCCTCGACGAGCGGCCGGATCCCGGCCTCCCGGGCGTGCTCGCGCGCGTTCACGAAGGCGTTCGCGAGCATCCGCTGCACCACGATCGGCGAGGACCGCTCGCGCGCGCGCTGCGCCGCCGCGCTCCCGAGCCGCGCGGCGGCCTGCGGATCGCGCGCGAGCGCGAGCGCGGCGTTGCCGAACGCGGCGTTCGCCCTGTCCTCCGCGAGCGCCCCGCGGCCGGGATCGAGCAGCAGGCCGTTGTAGCCGCTCTGGATCTGCGAGCTCACGCCCATGCCGTCGGCGAACGCCACCGTCGGGGAGCCGCACCAGAGCGCCTCGCTGAGCACGTTGCCGAACGTCTCGCTCAGCGACGCGTGCAGGAAGGCGGTCGCGTGCCGGTAGTAGTCCGAGATGCGGCTGTACGGCACCTCGCCCGTCATGATGACCCGCCGGGCGACGCCGAGCTCCCGCGCGAGCGCCGCGTACGCCGCGCTGTCGGGCCCGTCGCCGACCAGCGTGAGCGTCGCCTGCGGGTGGTGCGGGGCGATGTGCTCGGCGAAGATGCGGATCAGGCGGTGCTGCGACTTCTCGCGCGTGTGGCGCCCGGCGCAGACGAAGCGCGGGCCGCGCACGTCGAGCCCGCGCTCCTCGAGCAGCGGCGCGTACGGGTCGGGGCCGAGCGGGCGATCGAACACGTCCTCCGGGACCATCCGCGGGATGACGTGGATGGGCACCGCCACCCCCCGTTCGCGCCAGTAGTCGCGCAGGCCCTCGCTCAGCACGACGAGCCCGTCGCCCTGGTTGTAGAGGTCCACGAAGAGCCGCTCCATCGGGGCGCGCAGCGTCTTGTGGAGCACCGTGTGGACCGCGCCGATCCGGGACACGCGCTCGGGCAGGAGCACGTCGTACGCGGCCGCGAGGTGCGTCGTGTTCACGCAGAGCAGCGGGATGCCGCGCATCTTGCGCAGCCAGATGCCGAACTCGACAAGGAGCGTCGTGGTCTGGGCGAAGCAGATGTCGAAATCCCACCGCATCGGATCGAACACGAAGGACTCCAGGGGCATCGGCAGGTGCACCCCCGGATAGGTGCGCAGCGGCAGGCTGGGCAGGGCGACGGTGCCGGGGGGCATCTCGTCGGCCGAGGCGTCCGGATCCCGGGGTCCGATCAGTGTTGCCTGGTGACCACAGGTGTTGAGCGCGCGATACAGGGCCCGCGTCTGGAAGACCGCCCCGTTCGCGTAAGGAATGCGCGTGAAGTCGCTGAGGATGGCGACCTTGAGCGGCCGCCCGTTGGCTCCGGAGAGGGCAGCGAAGGGATTTTCAGGAACAGCCGCCTGCGCCCGGGCGGGGGAATGCCCTCCCCGCGCCGGTCCCGTCGATGGAGTGTGGCGCACCGACGCGATCGCCTCGTGCTGTGCGCGATCGATGCGGTGCTCACCCAGCGGCCGAATTGCATCCATGGTCATCTTCGTTGCTCCTTCGAGAAGCGGCGCAGCCCTTCGTCAACGGCCGACGCGCGCGGCGCGACGGGCGATATGACGTTCGTGTCGCGCTCCTGGCAGCCGTGTCGTCCTGCGCCCGCGAGCGCAGCCTGCTGCTCGCCACAGCAGCGATTCCTCGCCCTCGTCACTCCGAATCGACGGGGACGTTTAGCAAACCTCGTGCCTATCTCACCACCTGCCATCGTCGCGCGAGTGCGAACACGGCGATGCACCTAGGCCATTCGGCGCGCCTCATCAAGCATGGCGAGCACGGCCGAGGGTGCGTCCGGCAGCGAGCCCGCGAGGTCGACGCGCGCGAAGTCGCCTGCGCGGACGCGATCGAAGAAGCGCGCCACGCAGCGCGACGAGAGCGACGCGAACGAGCTCGCGACGGCGACCCCCGCGGCCGCGGCCAGGCTCGCGTTGAGCGCCTGCTCGTGATCGCGCGCTTCGTGGAGGGCGAGCACCGGCTTGCCCGCGAGGACGCACTCGGCGAGCAGGTTGCTCCCGGCCGAGGCCACGACGGCGGACGCGGCGGCGAGGTGGGCGAGGAAATCGCGGCTGTCGAACGGCATCGCCCGCACGCCGGGCACGCGGAGGTCCGGGTCGCCGAACGCGATCACGCGCCGCCCGCCGGCCGCGACGAGCTCGATCGCCGCGCGCGCGTTGCGATCGCGGAAGTAGCAGACGACGGCGCCGGGCTCGACATCCTGCCCCGCGCCCGCGGGCGGCCGCCGCGGCGCCGGGCGCGCGACGATCGTGCGCGGCATCGCCGGCTCGGCGGGCAGGAAATGGACGGCGACCGCGTAGGTCCGCCGGGTGACGGCCCACGTGGTCCGGCGGCAGGCGAGCACCCCGAGGCGCGGCAGCTCCTCGGGCAGGTGGCAGCGCTTGAAGAGGAGGTCGTGGCCGAGCGCGACCGCGGGGATCCCGAGCGCGCGGGCGGCGAGCAGCGAGGGCACGTCGCCGTCGCTCAGGATGGCGTCGGGCCGGAAGTCCGCCTGCTCGACGAGCTCCCTGGCGAGGCGGCGCGGGAGCTCGATCGCGCCCCCGAGGCCGGGGTAGATGGGCCGGACGAGGCGGTGCTCCGGGAGGGCGCCGAGCAGATCCGCCGCCTGGCCGCCGCCGTAGATCCTGAGCTCGTGGCCGCGCTCGCGGAGCGCTCCCGCGATCGCCAGCGCGCGGCTCGCGTGCCCGCGCCCGCGGCCGTGGACGTAGTAGCCGATCTTCGCCACGGGCCCTCAGGGCTCGCGCGGCGCGGCGCCGCGATCGCGCGGGTGATCGCCCATCCGGACGCCGGAGCCGCCCGGCGCCCGGTCGCCATGGTCGTGCTGCCCCTCGGGGACGACGCGCGCGCGCCCCTGCTTCATCGCCGCTTCTTCCCCGCGCCGGCCCGAGCGCCGGCGATGGCCTTCACCTGCTCGTACCGGAAGCAGCTCACGAGGTGATCGTTGACCATCCCGGTCGCCTGCATGAGCGCGTAGCAGATGGTCGAGCCGACGAACTTGAAGCCGCGGCGCGCGAGATCCTTGCTGAGCGCGTCCGAGATCTCCGTCTTCGCCGGGACCTCCGCGAGGGCGCGGAACGCGTTGACCACGGGCGCGCCGCCGACGAAGCCCCAGAGGTACGCGTCGAAGCTGCCGTGCTCGCGCTGCACCTCGAGGAAGCGCTGCGCGTTGACGACGGCCGACGCGACCTTGAGCCGGTTGCGCACGATCCCGGGGTTCGCGAGGAGCTTCTCGACGCGCGCGGGCGTGAAGCGGGCCACGCGGGCCGGGTCGAAGCCCGCGAACGCCTCGCGGTACGCCGCGCGCTTGCGCAGCACGGTGAGCCAGCTGAGCCCCGCCTGCGCGCCCTCGAGGATCAGCATCTCGAAGAGCGCCTGGTCGTCGTGCAGCGGCACGCCCCACTGCTCGTCGTGGTAGGCGACATACTCGGGATCCGCGGTCACCCACGGGCATCGCTCCGGCATCGCGCGGCACTGTAGCAGCTTCCTCTCCGCGCGATTCCGCGCAATCTTGCGCGATCACGCGCGCCGCTCCGCGGGGGCGACGTGCGCTTTGACTCCCCGCCAGCGCGGCGCTCCAATGCGGCCTGCACCCTGGGCCGCGCCGCACCATGAACGCCTCGAGCAGCTCTCATCCGACGGGATCCCAGGGAGCCTCCGGCCCGAGCTCGACGGAGGAGCGCCGCGCGATGGCGCGGGGGCTCCCCACCGCGCTGGTGACCTGGCCCACCTTCGCGGCGCTCGACGTGTTCGTCGTGCTGGCGGTGTTTCCGAGCGCCTCCGTCGCGCGGCTGCTGCTCTACCGGCTGTTCGGCGAGATCATCCTGCTCTGGCTCTACCTGCTCGCGCGGCGCGGGCAGACCTCGGCCGAGCTCCTCGACGCCGCCCACGTGTTCGCGGTCTGGAGCACGGGGGGGCTGATCTCGGTGATGGCGCTGGAGTTCGGGGATCTCACCTGGAACTACATGCACGGGCTGTCGATCGTGATGCTCGTCGACGCGACGATCCTGCCGACGCACTTCACGCGCTCGCTGCGGATGACGCTCCCCGTGGCGCTCAGCTTCCCGATCATCATGGGCGCGGGGGCGTCGCTCGACCCATCGCTCGCGGCGCAGTGGACGTCGCCGCGGTCGCTCGTCGTCTTCGCCTGCAACTACATCTTCGTGCTCGCCACCGCGATCCTCGTGTCGGCGGCGAGCCACGGCCTCTGGTCGGCGCGCCAGCAGGTCTACGAGGCGCGCAAGCTCGGCCGCTACCGGCTCGTGGCGCCGGTCGGCCGGGGCGGGCAGAACGAGGTGTGGCTCGCGTGGGACGAGTCGCTCCGCCGCGACGTGGCGCTGAAGCTGCTCCGCAGCGAGAGCAAGTCCGAGGGCGACGTGCGCAGCTTCGAGCGCGAGGCGCGCGCGACGAGCCGGCTCACGTCGCCGCACACCATCCGGATCTTCGATTTCGGGGCGAGCAGCGACGGCATCTTCTACATCGCGATGGAGCACCTGGCCGGCGCCGACCTGGCCACCCTGGTGCGCGATCACGGCCCGATGCCCCCCTCGCGCGTCGTGCACTTCGCGCGGCAGATCTGCCTCTCGCTGGCGGAGGCGCACGACGCGGGCGTCATCCACCGCGACATCAAGCCGCACAACCTCTACATCACGCGCGTCGGCGACGAGCACGACGTGCTCAAGGTGCTCGACTTCGGGATCGCGAAGCAGGTGACCCTGGAAGGGGACGCGAGCATGACGGACGTCGGCGTGATCAAGGGAACGCCGACCTACATGTCCCCGGAGATGATCTCGGCCGGCGCGGTCGACGCGCGCAGCGACATCTACTCGCTCGGGGTCACGCTCTATTACCTGCTGACGGGGGTGGCCCCGTTCGAGGGCCGGAGCTTCGGCAAGCTCGTCTACTCCCACATGACGATGCCGCCGATCCCGCCGTCGCTGCGCGCGCCGTGGCCGCTCTCGTCGGAGCTGGAGGAGGTGGTGATGCGGTGCCTCGCCAAGCGGCCCGGCGACCGTTACCAGAGCGCGCGCGAGCTGCTCGCGGCGCTCGAGGCGTGCGCGCCGGAGCCGCCCTGGACGCCGGAGGACGCGAGGAGCTTCTGGGCCGCGCGCGCCGCGATGCCTCGCGCCGAGCCGCCGCCCCCGGATCCGGGCCCCACCGTGCGCCTTCGGCCGGACAAGGCCGTGCCGGTGACCTGAGGCGGGCCCGCGCCGAGGCGGGCCCGGCCGCGCGGCCTCCTCGCGCAGCGCGGCCTCCTCAGGCCTGGCTGACCGCGACCTCGGGGAACCGCCGCGAGGCGGGCGGCGGCGCCCAGCGCGTGGACGGAGGGTGCTGCCCGTCGAGCTGGAGCGCCGGGCGCTTCTCGACGATCGCCGGCAGCGGCCGCTCGCCCCGCGCGGCGAGGATCGAGTTGTAGAAGGCGCGGGCGCTCTCGTCCCACCCCTTGCACCCCGAGATCGCCGCGATCCGCTCGGGATCGTACGGCGCGTGCGCCGCGCGCACCATCGCCTGGGCCAGCGCGCGCAGATCGCCGGGCGAGACGAGCTCGCCGAGCTCGGGGCTGCTCAGCACGTCGGGGATGCCCCCGACCCGCGTCGCCACCACGCGGCGGCCGGAGGCGATCGACTCGATCACGACGTTCGGCGTGCCCTCGTGGTGGCTCGGCAGCACCAGCGCATCGCAGGCGGCGACCCAGCGCGCCACCTGGTCGTGCGGCAGGCGCCCCGTCAAGAGGACGCGGTCGCCGAGCCGCTCCGCCGCCGCGCGGCAGGCTTGCTCGTCGGCGCCGCTCCCGACCAGCACGAGGTCGATGTCCGGGTGCGCCGCGGCGATCCGCTCGAAGGCGGCGATCGCGTCGAGCGCGCCCTTGTCGCGGAGCAGGTGGCCGACGTAGAGCAGCATCCGGCGGTCCGCGGCGCGGCCCAGCGCGGCGCGGGCCTCGCCCCGGTCGCGCGGCCGGAACATGGCGCGATCGACGCCGTTCATGACGACATCGATGCGATCGCGCGGGACGCCGAGCGCGTGGACCCCCTCGGCGAGCTGCTTGCTCACGGCGACGACGCGCGTCGCGCGCCGGAGCCCCCACTCCAGCGCGGGCCGCACCGCCGGCTGCTGGGAGAGCACGTCGATGTCCGAGCCGTGCACCTTGACGACGGCCGGGACGCCGAGCAGCTCCGCCAGGCACACCGCGGCGAAGCCGTCCGGGTAGGCGAACGATCCGACGATCACGTCCGGCGCCGGGTGGTGCCGCGCGAGCTCGAAGAGCATCGAGGCCGCGTAGAGCGGGCCGTTGAGGTACGGCGCGACCTTCGGCAGGTACAGGAACCGCGGGTGGCGCACCGGCAATCCCTCGATCACCTCCTCGCGAGGCGCGTTGTCCGCGATTGACCACCTGGAGAACCTGGAGGCCCCCGGAAACCAGGGGATGGTGGCGAAGACGTCGATGTCACAATAACGCGACAGCGCGGCGAACTGCCGCCGGTTGAACGGCGCCTGGCCGGGGTTCATCGCGTTCGGGAAGACCTTGGTGATAAGCAGGATGCGCATACCTCTGCTCCTCCGGACTCGCCCGCAGGCTCGACAGGAGTCCTCCAAATAGGGGGGTGCGCGGCTCGCGCGCGGTCGAGCCACGGTCAGCAGAGAACATGCCACCTCGGAGAAGCTGGAAACGAGGCCGGAATGGCAGCGGCAGGCCCGCGCCAGCGACGAGCGAGCATCCAGCCTGCCTCAGGCGAGGCAATTTTGCACAGGACCGGCTGGGGTCGCCTGCGTGAGACAGTTCAGCAGACACCGGGTTTGTACATCAGGGCGCCAATTTTACAACCCTGGGCTACAGGGAAAGCTTCGTCAGAAACGCATCCCCCTGGCCCGCGCCCGAGAGCGCCCCGTGACCGAAGTTGATCTTTCCGTAGAAGCGGCCGGCGAGCAGCACGCTCGCTCCTGAGCCCGCCGCGACATCCAGGCCGACCTGCGTCTGACCGTCCCCGAACAGCGAGCTGAACAGGTGATCGCCCGCGGGGCCGAGCTTGACCAGGTAAACGTCGGTCTTGCCCCGGCTCGTCAGCAGCCCGCCGCCGAAGTCCGCCGCGCCGAAGAGCGGCCCCGCGAGCATGATGTTGCCGGCGGCGTCCACGTCGGCGCTCGCGCGCGCGCCCGTCTCGAAGTCGGTGAGCAGCTGGTCCTCCGCGTCGCCGAAGCGCCGGCTCAGGACGTGCGCGCCGTCGCTGGAGAGCCGGGCGACGTACAGGTCCCGCCCGCCGGCCGTCGTCAGCCGCCCGCCGCCGAAGTCGATGGTCGACGCGAACGTGCCCGTGAGCACCACGTCGCCCGTCGCCTCGTGAACCGCGACGTCGTGGGCCTCGTCGGCCTCGGCGCCGCCGAACCGGGCGCTCCAGAGGTGGTCGCCCGAGGGGCTGAGCTTGGCCACGAAGACGTCCGAGAGCCCCGCGCTCGCGAGCGGCGCCCCGCCGAGATCGATCGAGCCCGAGAAATGGCCCGCGACGAGCAGGTTGCCGTCCGCGTCGGCCGCGATCGCGTGGGCGTAGTCGTCGCCCTCGTCGCCGGCGCGCAGGGCGAGCAGCGTGCGGCCGTCCCCCGGGGCGAGCCGCAGCACGAAGGCGTCGCGCAGGCCCGCGCTCGTGAGCACGGCGCCGTCGACGTCGACCGCGCCGTGGAAGCCGCCCGCCACGAGGACGTTGCCCGCCGGATCGACGGCGACGCGATCGCAGCGATCCGCGCCGGATCCGCCGATCATCCGGCTCCAGACGTGCTCGCCGCCCGCGTCGAGCTTGACGACGAACACGTCGTCGCCCCCGTGCGACACGAGCACGCCGCCGCCGAGGTCGACGCTGCCGAACGCGCGGCCCGCCACGACGACGTCGCCGGCCGGGTCGACCGCGAGCGCCATCGCGAACTGGTTGCCGTCGCCCGCGAAGCGCTTGCTCCAGAGGTGCGTGCCGAACCTGTCGAACTTCGCCACGTACGCGTCGGCGCCCGTGGCCGTGAGCGGCCCGCCGCCGAAGTCGACCGTGCCCTCCATCTGGCCGGCCACGAACACGTTCCCGTCCGCGTCGACGGCCACGGCGCGGGCGTACTGGCCGTTCGCGTCGCCGAAGGCGCGGCTCCACACCTCCTCGCAGGCGGGCGCGCGCCCGTCGCAGTCCTCGTCCTCGGGCGTGTCGCACGCGTCGAACGCGGGCAGGACCTCGCCCGTGCACGGGCCCCACGACGTGCCCTCGGCGTTGCAGGTGCGGGTGCCGTCCGCGCAGCGCCCGACGCCGCGCGTGTCCTCCGCGCCGGAGTAGCACGCCTCCTGCGCGCCGGGCGCGCACACGCACCCGGGGCAGCCGCAGTCGGGGCCGCTGCACGCGGCCGGCGCGAGCTCCGCGATCCACGCGGCCACGCACGCGAGCTCCTCGGACGAGTACGGCGCCCCGCCGAGCGGCATGCGCGCGCCGCAGGACGGCGCGTCCGTGAGCTTCGCGTAGAGCACGCTCTCCTCCGGCCGGTCGGGGTCGGCGAGCACGCCCGCGCAGCTCTGGGCCGGGCGCCCGGCGACGCGATCGCCGACGCCGAGCGTGACGAGGTCGAGGGCGGCCGCGGGCTCGCCCGGACCGTGGCAGCTCGCGCCGCCGCAGCGCTCGGCGAACACCGAGGGCACGTCGGCGCAGTCGGCCGGCGGGCGGTCGTCGGGCGTCTCGAACCGCGCCTTGTCGTCGATCCTGCCGGGACACCCCGCGAGCAGCGGCAAGGCCGGCGCGGCGAGCGCGGCCGCCGTCCAGAAGCCGCGGCCGAGGCCGGACGCGCCGCGCGCCGCGCGCGCTCCGCGCACCTCAGTACCCATAATAAGCGACCCCCAGGTGAGCGGCGAAGAGCTGATCGAGCGCCCCACCGGCGATGTACGGGTCCCCGGGCTCGGCGTCGAAGTCGTAGAAGAACCGCGCGTACGACGCCCCGGCGCGCGCCTCGAGCCCCGGCGCGAACGGGACGGCGACCGCGACGCGGAGGTCGACGCCGCCGGCGCTGGGCTCGCGGAAATACGACGCGAGCGCGCCCATCGAGAGCGGCGCCTGGTAGCCCGCGCCGGCCTCCAGCGCGACCGGGCCGACAGGGAGGCGGCCGTCCGCGCCGAGGCGCAGGGCGACGTAAGACACCGCCGCCGCGTCGCGCGACGGGTCGCCGGTCGGCGCGACATCGAAGTCGGTCCAGCAGAGTCCGCCGCTCGCGAACAGGACCGGACCAGCCTGCCCGGCCGGGCGGTAACGGCCCTTGAGCCCGGCGTGCAGCCGGCTCAAGGAGGTCGATACGCTCGCTCCCCCGGCGCCCTCCGAGTCGAGGCCGACGGCGCGGGCGTACGAGAGGGCGATCCCGAGATCGCGGAGCACCGGCAAGGCGCTGCGCGCGAGCGGGTACAGCTCCGCTCGGAGCGACGGCATGGGCACGCCGAGCACCTCGTAGGTGCGGAGGTTCTCGGAGAGCAGGTCCGTATAGGACAGCGTACGACCCGCGATCTCGAGATCGACTCCAGCGCTGAAGAGCTCGGTGCCCACGGCGGCCCCCTCGGCGGGTAGAGCGCGCCCCTCGTCGCGCTCCGCCGCCTCGGGGCGGAGCGCCGCCGCGGCCTCGGTGGCGCGCGCGGAAGACGGCGCGGCGAGCGCCGCGAGCGCCGCGCCGAGCAGCGCGGCCGCATGGGAGCGGCGCGCGCGGCGCCGCGATTGCGCGGGAAACACAGGACAGGCGCGCGTTCGCCTCGTTGGCATCGAGCGCGAGCATAGTCGCTCTTCACGTCGCGGGTCGAGCGTCGCTTTCGAGATACCGAGTCGGCGACGCCCCGCGGAGATCCGGGGCAATCCGCCGCGAACCGCGGCGAACCGAGCCCGCGGTAAGGCGAGCGCGCATGGGAGGATCGCATCGGCCCCAAGCTCCCACTTGATTCGCCCCCTCCTCGCGCGGCGCCTATCCTGGAGGAGTGGATTGCCATAGGCTCCCTGGAAGATGGCGAGAGGGCGCGCGCGGCACGGCGGCGCGCGATCCCGCCGTCGGCTCCTCTCCGCGCTCGCTGACGAGGCATCATGGCTGAACCACGAAGTCTCCGCTGGCCCATCGGCCTGCTCCTCCTCGCCTCCTGCACCGGTCAGTACGGCGATTTGCCCGCGCACGACGGCGACGGCGAGGCGACGGCCCCGCTGTGCACCGCGATCGAGCCCGGCGAGTCGCCGCTCCGGCGGATGACCCGCGCGGAGTACGACAACACGATCTTCGATCTCCTCGGCGACGACAGCCGCCCTGCGAGGGACTTCGTGCCTGAAGAGGAGTCGCTCGGCTTCAACAACCAGGCGGCGGCGCTCGTGGTGAGCCCGCTGCTCGCCGAGCAGTACATGACGGCGGCCGAGGGCGTCGCGGCGCGCGCGGTGGGCAAGCTCGTCCGCGAGGCGCCCGCGTGCCTCGAGGCCGCGGCGGGCGAGGCGTGCCGCGGCGAGGTCGCGGCGCTCGTCGCGTCGTTCGGCAAGCGGGCGTTCCGGCGGCCCCTCGCCGACGACGAGATCGCCGACTTCGTCGCGCTCTTCCGGCGCGGCATCGCCCTCGGGGACACCCCCGACGACGCGTCGACCGGCCTCGCGCTGGTCCTCCAGGCGATGCTGCAGTCGCCGCACTTCCTCTACCGGGTCGAGCTCGGCATGCCGGATCCGGTGGAGGACGACGTCGTGCCGCTCACGTCCTACGAGATCGCCTCGCGGCTCTCCTACCTGCTCTGGGGCACGATGCCCGACGGCGCGCTCTTCGCCGCCGCCGAGCGGGGGGCGCTCGGCACCGCCGCGGAGATCGAGGCGCAGGCGCGGCGCATGCTGGAGGACCCGCGGGCGCGCGAGGCCGTGAAGAGCTTCCACCGCCAGTGGCTCGGGCTCGCCAAGATCGACGAGATCGCCGCGGGCGGGAAGGATCCGAAGCTCTACCCCGAGTACAAGGACGAGCTCTTGCCGCTCTTCCAGGCCGAGACCGAGGCGTTCCTGGACCACGCGATCTTCGAGCAGGACGCGAGCGTGAGCGCGCTGTTCACGGCGCCGTACTCGATGATGAACCGGGAGCTCGCCGCGTTCTACGGCGTCGAGGGCGGCCCGAAGGGCGACGCGTTCGAGCGGGTCGAGCTCGATCCGTCGCAGCGCGCCGGCTTCGTGACGCACGCCGGGCTGCTCGCGCTCTACGCGAAGCCGAACCGGTCCTCGCCGGTCCACCGCGGCCGGTTCGTGCGCCAGAGCCTGCTCTGCCAGATCCCGCCGCCGCCGCCGGACGTGGTGCCGGAGCCGCCCATGGTAGACGCGACGAAGACGACCCGCGAGCAGTTCGCCCAGCACGTCTCGGATCCGGGGTGCAAGAGCTGCCACACGCTGCTCGACCCGATCGGGTTCGGCTTCGAGCACTACGACGCGCTCGGCCGCTGGCGCGACGCCGAGAACGGCATCCCCGTCGACGCGAGCGGCGAGCTCACGCAGACCGACATCGACGGCCCGTTCGACGGGGCGGTCGAGCTCGCGCACCGGCTCGCAGAGAGCGAGCAGGTGCGCGCGTGCGTGGTGAAGCAGTGGTTCCGCTTCGGCTACGGCCGCGCCGAGCAGAGCGAGGACAGCTGCAGCCTCGCGCAGGCGACGCAGGCGTTCGAGGCGTCCGGGTACAACATCCGGGCGCTGCTCGTGGCGCTCACCCAGACCGACGCGTTCCGCTACCGGCGCATGATCCGCGCAGCAGGCGCCGCAGAGGGCGGCGCAGAAGGAGAGCCGTGATGAAGCCGTTCCGACTCAGCCGCCGCGCCGTGCTCCGGGGCCTCGGCGGCGCGGCGCTCGCGCTGCCGTTCCTCGAGGTGATGGGCTGCTCGAAGCGGCTCGCCCCCGCGTCGGAGCAGACCGGGCGGGCCGCGTTCGGGGCCGAGTTCCCGAAGCGCTTCGTCGTCATCTACACGCCGAACGGCACCGTCCCGCCGGACTTCTGGCCGACGTCGTCGCAGCTCAAGAACGGCGAGGAGCTGTCGCCCATCCTGGCGCCGCTCAAGGACCACAATGAGGATCTGCTGGTCCTCGGCAACGTGAGCGCGCTGTCGGCCCTCGTGGGGCCGGGCGACGCGCACCAGAAGGGCACGGGGCAGTGCCTGACCGCGCGCCCGATGCAGGAGGGCGATTTCCCCGGCGACGCCGGGCTGTCGTGCGGCTGGGCCGACGGCATCTCGGTCGACCAGGAGATCGCGAACCACATCGGCACGAGGACCAAGTTCCTGTCGCTGGAGCTCGGCGTGCTCGTCTACGGCGCGAACGTGGGCGCGCGCATCGCCTACCGCGGCCCGGCGCAGCCGCTGCCGCCGGAGAACAGCCCTTACGCCGCGTTCGACCGCCTCTTCTCCGATCTGGCGGTCACGCCCGAGACGGCGACCCAGAAGACCGAGCAGCGCAGGGCGGTGCTCGACAAGGTGGCCGCCGACTACAAGCGGCTGCAGAGGCGCCTCGGCGCGGCGGATCAGGAGAAGCTCGCCGGGCACCTCGCGTCGGTGGAGGACATCGCGTCGCGCCTCGACCGCGGCGTGGCGCCGACCTCCGCGGCGTGCGCGCAGCCGGAGCTGACGCCGGACGTCGACCCGGACAAGGTCGCGAGCATGCCCGAGGTCACGAGGCTCCAGCTCGATCTCATGGCGATGGCCCTCGCCTGCGATCTGACGCGCGTGGCGAGCCTCCAGTTCACGAACTCCGCGACGACGAAGGTGCTGAGCTTCCTCGGCCCGGACATCAGCGAGGGCCACCACCCGATGGCGCACAACGGCTACGCCGACCCGGTGAACCGCCAGCGCCTCACGAAGATCAGCCGCTTCTACGCCGAGCAGCTCGCGTACCTCATCGCGAAGCTGAAGAGCATGCCGGAAGGGAACGGCTCGGTCTTCGACAACACGGTGATCTTCTGGACGAACGAGCACGCCGACGGCAATCACCTGCGCCAGAACATCCCTTATGTGCTCGCCGGGAGCGCGGCCGGTCACTTCAAGACGGGCCGCTTCGTCTCCCAGGCGAAGCAGGTCGGGCACAACGACCTGCTCGTGTCGCTGCTCCAGGCGATGGGGGTCGACACCGAGTCGTTCGGCGACCCGAACTACTGCACCGGGCCCCTGAAGGGGCTGACCAGCTGAGGGGCAGAGGCGACGGCGCGCGGAGGGCGCGCGATCCAGGCCCATCTCCCCGGGTCGGTGCGCAGGGACGTCCTGACGGCACGCCGCGAAGCAGGAAGCGGTACGGCGTACGCGCTCGCGCCGCGCGAGGGCTGCTGATATTCGTGGAGGGCTCCCCACCGCGCCGCTCGAAGGAGGCCTCACCTTGTATTGGTCGACACGCACCGGCCGGAAATCCCGGTGGTCGCTCTTCGAGAGCTCCGGGCGTGAAGCGAGCTTCGGGGACTGGTTCGCCGTGTGCTGCGTGCTCGGCTTTCTCGTGCCCGTCGGGGCCGGCCTGGGTTTCGGCTGGTGGGGTGTCCAGGCGATGGCTGCGGCGGTGGATCCCCGCGACCCGGTCCACGCGCTCCGGCGAATCACGCCGGAAGGCGACGGCCATCCGGATCGGGTCTATCTCTCCGGGACGATCGCCAGCGGCGCGGCGGATCCGTTCGCGCTCTGCCTCGCCGTCCGTGAGCGCCCCGACGCGCGGGGGAGCCTCGTCGAGGACTACCGCGGGACGGCCAACGCTGGGGCATCGCTCGTCGCCCATGGCCGCGCCACGCGGATCCTCGGGCCAGTCACCTTCGATCCGATGCACCTGCAGCGCACGCCCGATGCCCCACGTCTGCGGGAGATGCTCTGCGAGATGCCCAGAGGCGGCCGCGTGCTCGCGCAGTGCGTCTCCGCCGGAGATCTCGTCTTCGCGGAGGGGTGCATCGAGGCGTCGCCCGACGGAACAGAGGCCCTGAAGGGATGCGGCGGCGAGCCGGTGATCCTGACGCCGGGGGACGGTACGCCGGCGCCGCGCATCGTTCAGAGGATATTCCATCTCGCAGGGCGCATCTTCGGCTTCTGCGCCGCATGCATCCTGCTGCTCGCCTATGGATGGCGCGTGGTGAGGGCGAGCCCGCTCTTGAAGGCGATGGCGGGCTACGCCGGTCACCGATCGAGCAGCCGCCCCTGGGCCCTTGTCGGGCCTGACCTGCTCGGCGCAACGTCGCTGGGCGTCGGGGTCGTTTGGATGCTCGGGGCGGTCATCGATGGGTCCATGGCCCTTCGACATGGCCTCGTCTGCTCCGCCGTGCTCGCGACCGTCGCTGTCTTCATCGCCTCGGCGAGCGAGCGGCGCCGCGCGCTCCGCGCCGCGGACGCGCTGCTGTCGTCGTCCGCGCGAGCTCCGCTGGTTCAAGCGACCGGCGGCGTCATCTCGCTGGACGTCAACGTCAGAGGCGATCACGCGGTCGAAGCAGGGCTGCTCACCGGCGAGCCCCGCGCCTTCTCGCAGGTCAAGGTCTGCGAGGTCGCTCGATCGAGGACCCGCGCCGGCGCTCGCCTGGCGTGGAGCCAAGCGACGCCGCGCACCGTCGCCTTCGTGCACGCGTCGGGCGAGGGGACGCTGGAGATGGCGGGAGCGGAGGTGGATCTGCGCGCGCTGCGCGGCATCAAGCCGGGCAGGGACGCGCACCGTTCCGGTTGGCCTCGATGTTTCCCGTCCGTCGACCCATCGTCCCGTTACGAGGTCGAGGAGAGCTACATGGAACCGGGAGAGCCGCTCTTCGTCGTCGGCGCGGTGAAGAAGACGGTTCCTTCGGCGCAGGGGGCTGGCTACCGGAAGCACGCCGTTGCTCCCGTCATCGGCCAGGGTGAGGGCGCGCCGCTCCTCGTGTTCGCCGGCACCGGAGCCGACCTGCGCCGCGAGCTGCTCCTGGAAGCGCGGTACCTGAAGGCCGCGATGGCCGTCGCGCTCGTCGCGGGGCTCATCGCCGCTTCGCAGATGTGCTGGCTCGTGCTGCCATGACGGAAGAACCACCCCGCTGCCCTCGGGCAGAGAGAACCCAGGCGGCGGAGCGTCCGCTCGCAGACGCTGTTCCCCCAGCGCTCGCCGGATGGCGATACGATGCGGCGATGACGCTCTCACCTCGACACATTTCCTGGGCGATAGGGACGGTCGCGCTGCTCGTTCACGCCGGGTGCGGCGGCGCGGTGATCATGGACGGCGGCGGAGACGGCGCTGGCGGAGCCGGCGGCGCGGGCTCGACGACGACCGCCTCCGTCGGCCCTTCGCCGACCCCCCACCCGCCGACGCCCGATCCTCCGCCGACGACCTCCGGCAGCCCGGCGCCGGAGGTGAGCGCGATCGTCTACGGCGACGCGACCGTGACCATCCGCATCGCCACCCTCGCCCTGTCTTGCAGCGATCCCGACGCGCGCCCCACGTTCTCGCCCTGCAGCGACTGGTGGAACCTGGAGCTCAGCATGCCCGCGTCGATGCTCGCCGTCGGCGAGGTGGATACGGCGAGCGGCGATTTCACGCTCTACGGGATGTCGTCTCGCGCGGACTGCAGCAGCACCGGGGCAGCCACCGGCGGCGGCGACGTGGGCTTCGGCAGGCTCACCATCACGGCGATCGAGCCGACGTCGGTCACCTTCGATCTCGACGGCGTGAGCGCGCTGTTCGTCGACCAGGACCCGAACGGCCGGTACGTCGCGGCCCGCTGCCCCGCGCGCTAGCGGACGCCAGGACTGCGTCGGCGCGAGCAAGCGCGGCGCGCGCAACACCGTCCCGATCACCGGGGGCACGGTCGCCGGTGGAACGCTCGTCAGCGGCCCGTCGGGTTCGGTGCTCCCCGGGGTGAGAGGACCACCAGCTCCTGGGATCGCGCACGGAGCTGGACGCCGGGTGCGTGCTGTCCTCGAGCGACGGCGAGGTCATCGTGGTAAGAAATCCTACTGGAGGACATATGCAGGTGATCGTTGTGGGCGCCGGCATCGGCGGCCTGGCCGCGGCTCTGGCGCTGCACGCCTCGGGTCATGAGGTGACGGTGTTCGAGTCCACGCCCACCATCCTGCCGCTCGGGGTCGGCATCAACCTCCTGCCCAACGCCGTCGAGGTGCTGGGCGAGCTGGGCCTTGTCGAGGCCCTGTTGGCCCACGGGGTGGCGACCCGCGAGATGCTCTATTTCAACCGCTTCGGCCAGCGCATCTGGGGCGAGCCGCGCGGCCGCTTCGCCGGGCATGCCGCGCCGCAGATCTCCCTGCACCGCGGCGCCCTGCAGGGCGTGCTGTTCGACGCCGTCGTCGAGCGGCTGGGCCCTGACCGGGTGATCTGCGACCGGCGCTTCATCGACCACGAGGAGGGCGGAGGCCGCATCGCGGCGCGCTTCCTCGATCGTGCGGGCGCGGCGTGGGAGGTCCCCGCCGATCTCCTGATCTGCGCCGACGGCATCCACTCTGCGGCGCGCGCCCGCCTCTATCCGGACGAGGGGCCGCCGATCTACGGCGGTCACATCCTGTGGCGGGGGACCAGCCTGGCGGCGCCCTTCCTCACCGGCGCCAGCATGGTCATTGCCGGGCATCGGGACCAGAAGTTCGTCATCTATCCGATTTCCCCACCGGGGCCGGACGGCCGTCAGAGGATCAACTGGGCCGCCGATCTCGCGGTCGCCAAGAACCTGCGACGGGAGGACTGGAACCGGCCGGGCGACCCTGCCGAGTTCCTGCCCAAGTTCGAGGCCTGGCGCTTTGGCTGGCTGGATGTGCCCGGCCTGGTCCGGGACGCCGAGGCGATCTACGAGTTCCCGCTGGTCGACCGCGACCCGGTGCCGCGCTGGAGCCACGGGCGCATGACGCTGCTGGGCGACGCCGCCCATCCCATGTATCCGAACGGCTCCAATGGGGCGAGCCAGGCCATCCTGGACGCCCGCGCCCTGGTCCGCGCGCTCGCAGCCCACGCCGATCCGGTGGAAGCGCTGGCCGCCTACGAGGCCGAGCGCCTGCCCGCCACCGCCGCCATCGTCGCGGCCAATCGCCGCGACGGTCCGGAGCAGTGCCTGCAGATCGCCTATGAGCGCGCGCCCGACGGCTTCGACCGTATCGAGGACGTCTTCGCCCCCGGCGAGCTGGAGGACATCGCCGCCCGCTACAGGGTGCTCACCGGCTTGAAGAGCGCCTCGGAGCCCCTCGTGCGCTGACGAGAGCCCCCGGCGCGCTCGCGGCTCTGGCGGGATTTCTGACCCGAGCTGCTATTGACCGAGAGCCGGTCTCCGAGCGCGCGCATGGATCAAGGATCCGACCGCCCGGCGCGGAGCGCCCGGGGATCGACGAGGACCCACTGCATGCCCGCGGCCCGCGCGGACTCGATCCCGAGCACGGCGTCCTCGAAGACCAGGCATTGCGCCGGCTCGACGCCGAGGCGCGTCGCCGCCGTGAGGAACGGTTCGGGCGACGGCTTGGCCCGCGCATAGTCCTCCGCCGCGACGATCTCGTCGACGTAGCCGCGGAGCCCCAGGAACGCGAGCGTCTTCTCCACCGACACGCGCGGGCTCCCCGAGACGACGGCGCGCTTCGTGCGCGGGGGAGCGTCGCGGAGCGCGGTCACGACCTCGGGCACGCCGCGCACGGCCGGCAGCAGCCGGTGGTACGCCGCTTCCTTCGCCTCGAAGACCTCGGTCACCGGCATCCGTAGCCCGTACTTGCTGTTCAGGCGCTCGACGATCCGCTCGGTCGTCATCCCCGCCCAGCCGTAGAAGTCCTCGTCGGTGAACTCGCATCCATGCGGGGCGAGCGCCTCGAGCCAAGCCTGATGGTGAATCGGCATCGAGTCCGCGATCGTCCCATCGCAATCGAAGAGGTAGGCAGCGAACGACCCGGAGGGGAACACGAGCCCAGGCATGGGTCGCCACCCTACCTCATCAACCTTCTTCTTGCTACTACCATGAGGACGGATCCGACGGCGTTCTTTCTATGATCCGCCTGACCAAACCCTGGTTCAGCTGAAGCGCGCCCGGATCGGCGCGGGGCTCTCGCAGATCGGGCACGCGTCCGTGCGCTCGGCGATCTTGCCGCAGTCCTTGCAGTCGACGCGATAGCCGTGGAACCCGGGGTCGTGCAGCTCGACGCTCGTCTGCGCCTTGTCCGCGCGTTTCCCCTCGTACTTCACGCGCGCCGGCACGAGCGCGATGAAGCGCACCTCGATGTGCTCGCAGCGCGGGCACCGCTCCGGCACGGCGTACGTGTTGGTCGTCGTGAGCCCGCGCGCGAGGCCGCCTTCGGCGTGGCATCGCGGGCAGCGGTCGTCCGTGAACAGGACGTGCCGGCACGCGCCGCACGCGATCTCGTACAGCCCGTCGACGAACATCTCCCCCTTGTAGACCCACTTGACCGGGCCGACAGGCTCGCCCTCCATGAGCGGCACGAGCCCGTCGACATACGAGCGCAGGTTGAGCTGCCGTCCCCCGCACGCGGGACACCCCGCCTCGACCATCTCGGCAAACGCGCGCTCGGAGATCCTGCTCATATGGGCCCCCTTCTAGCACGCCTCGGCGGCGCGCGACCCCGGGGAACGCGTGGCGCCTCGGAGGCGCTCTCCCGGCCGCGTCACGGGCGGCGCCCCCCGCCGGCGAGGCCGCGCGGGCGCCGCCGGCGCTCTCGAATTCCCTGGCTCGCCGTGGCGCTACGGCCGGACGGCCGCCTGCTCGCCCGGCTCGCCGCGCAGGAAGGCCAGCGCCGCGCGGGCGAACGGCTCCTTCCATTCGCCGAAGATGGGCCCGTGTCCGCCGTTCGGCACGACCCACAGGCAGGAGCGCGGGATGGCGCGGAACATCTCCAGGGCGATCTCGGCGGGATAGAGGGGATCGCTGTCGCCGCTCACGATCATCGTCCGCGCGGCAATCGTCGACAGGTAAGGAGGCGTGAAATTCATGTCGTCGTAGCTCTCGGCAAAGCGCCTCGGCTGGCGCCACAGCGCCCGGATCTGCGCGTCGCCGAGCTTGTGGCGGCCCCGCATCTCCTCCCATTCCGCCTCCGATCGGCCCTCGTCAGAGACCTGCCGCATGATCGCCCTGGCCTGCTCGGGGAAGTAGGGAGTTGCGGACACGAGCACCATCGATGCTACGCGTCCCGGCTGCTGCGTGGCCAGGTGCAGCAGGGCTTTGGCGCCGAGGCTGAGGCCCACGGCCCGGAACGTCGTCACCCCGAGGTGGTCGAGGAGGGCGAAGACGTCGAGGGCGCACTGGCGGATGGTCAGAGCGCCGTCCGGGTTTGTCGACCGGCCGTGCCCGCGCAGATCGGGGACGATGACGCGGTGATCGCGCCCCAGCTCGGCGAGGTCGAACACGTGGCCCCAGTCGCCGCCCACCCCGGTGAAGCCGTGGAGCAGCACGAGCGGCAGCCCCTCGCCGCGAAGCTCGTAGTACATGTCGATGCCGTTGACGGACGCGGTCCGCCCGATGGCCTGCGCAGTCTCCATTCGCTCCTCCGATCGCTCGGCCGCGGTCAATCCGCAGCCGGATGCACCGGAGGGATAGGCGAAGCACGCCGCTCTTGATAGCTGTGCCCTTTGCGCATACAATGCGACTCGCCTGACGAGGAAACCGGCGGATCACGCGACGGCGCGATTGGCTGAGCAGACGTTCAGCGCTCCGCGTGACCCGAAGCTGAGATGCCGGGAGGAGCGCGCTCGTCAGCCCTCGAGAAAGCAGCGCAGGAACTCGTCCGCCTCGCTGAGGATGCGCGGAATCGACGCCACGAGCTCGTGGCCGTCGTCCACCTCGACGAGCCGGACATGCCGCTTCCCCGCCGCGAACGTCCGCGAGAGCTCGATGTCCACCACGTCGTCGTTCCGGCCGTGGACGATCAGCGTCGGGACCCGCACGTCGGGCCAGCCGCCCGAGCGGTCATCCACCTCGGCCGCGTCGAGGGCAAACCCATAATCCACCCGGGCTCGCCGCTTCTCGGCGTAATCGTCGACCTCGAGCCACCCCCGCTCCTCCCAGGCCCGATAGGCCTCCTCGCCGAGCCGCCGCCGCCATCGCTCCATGATCCGGAACGCCGGCGCGAGCAGCACCAGCGCGCACACCCGCGCGTCCTCCTCGGCGACGCGGCACGCGGTGAGACCCCCGAGGCTCGATCCCATCACCACCGCCCGCTCGCGCGCTCCGCCGAGCGCCTGCCTCACGGCGTCGATCATCGCGCGGAGGCGCAGGCGCTCGAGCGAGGGCACCCGCAGGTCGAGCCGCTCGACGGCGACCCCGCGCCGCGCGTAGTGCGCGGCGATCTGGACGCCCTTGGTCGAGCTCGGGCCCGAGGCGAAGCCGTGCAGGTAAAGCCAGCGCGGGCCGACGGCGGAGGGCGGTGTCGTGCTCATCGAGGTGCGGAGAGCCTAGGACGGGCGCGCGGCGAGCGGCAAGCCGCGCCGCGCCCTCACGCGCGGGCGCGTCAGAGCCGCGGCAGGTCGAGCGCCCGGATGCCCTCGCGGATGCGAGGGTACTTGAGCTCGAACCCGAGGCGCTTCAGGCGCGTGTTCCTGTGAACCATGTTCGCGCTGAGCTGCCCGGAATAGAACGGCGGGAGGAGCTCCCGGAGCGCGTCCTCGGACAAAAGGCTCACCGTCGGCGGCTTTCCGACCGCCTCGCTCATGTAGTCGACGAAGCGGCTCATCGGGGCGGGCTCGTCGTCCGCCAGGATGACCTCGCGGCCGAGCGCGTCGAGCCGGGCGCCGTCGACCGCCATCAGGAACTCGAGCGCCCTCACGCAATCCTCGATGTGGAGGTAAGGCCAGATGGCGGGCGGATCGCGCAGGACGATCGGCTCGGCCGCCTGGATCGCGCGAAGGCAGTGCTCAACAAACCATGTACCGCGGCCATAGACGCCGCCCGGGAAGGCCGCGACCCAGTCGAGGTCCTGGCCGAGGCCCCGCAGCGCCTGGACCCCGAGCGCATAGGAGGCGCCAAGGCCGGTCGGCCGCCTCGTCGGCACGGTCTCGTCGAGCGAGCCGCCCTCCTCGGTCCGGCCATAATACGAGGAGCCGAACACCACGAGAACCCGCCGCAGCCGGCGCGCGTCGAGCGCGCGGAGGAGGCAACGGTCCATGGCCGAGCGCTCCGACGGGCGGCTGCCGATCGACGGCTGAGCGCAGTGGACGACGTACGCCGCCCGGGCGGCCGCCTCCCGCCAGGCGCCGACCTCGTCGAGGAGATCGCCAAACACCGGCTCACCGCCCGCCGCCCTCACCCGCGCCGCCCCCTCCGCGCTCCGCACCAGCCCTCGCACCGGGCCCCAGGGGCTCCCGGGGCGCGTGAGGTGCTTGATGAGGTTCGAGCCGATAAAGCCGCTGCCCCCGCACACGAACACGCCGTCAGAGCCAGTGGTCATCTCTCCCCCTGAGATGCGGGCGCCGGCGGGGCTCCGAGGCCCGGCGCGCTGCCCATGTGATGCGAAATTACACGGATAGTGGCGGTGGACGCAAGCCGCTCACACGGCGAGGATCGGTGAGGGAGAGGCGGAGAGAAAGGCGAGTGTTCTCCGGTTTATCCAACTCCCTTTCCCAACGTCGAGGCCGGCGCCCACGCCCGGAGCTCGTCATTTTCGTGCGATATATGGCTACCGCCGCGCGCAACCGACGTACAACGGACGCACGATGGCGGCGACGGCCCGGCGACCCCATCGGCGCCGCGCAGCCCTTCCGCTCCGGCGGGGCGATGCGGTATGACGCGCCGGAGACGCCATGATCCGCCCCGCCACCGCCGCCGACGTCCCCACCATCGCCCGCCTCATCCGGATGCTCGCCGAGTACGAGCGGCTCGCGCACGAGGTCGTCTTCGACGAGAAGGCGCTCGCGGCGCACCTCTTCGGCCCGAGGCCCGCGGCGGAGGTCGTCCTGGCCGAGGCGGAGGGGGTCGCGGTCGGCTTCGCCCTCTTCTTCCAGAGCTTCTCCACCTTCCTCGGCAAGCCGGGGATCTACCTCGAAGACCTCTTCGTGCTCCCCGAGCACCGCGGAGCAGGCCACGGCAAGGCCCTCCTCGTGCACCTGGCGAGGCTCGCGGTCGAGCGCGGCTGCGGGCGGTTCGAGTGGTCCGTGCTCGACTGGAACGAGCCCGCCATCGGCTTCTACCGGAAGCTCGGCGCCAGGCCCATGGACGACTGGACCGTCTACCGCCTCACGGGCGAGGCGCTCGCCCAGCTCGCCCAGGGCTGAAGAGCTCGCCGCCCGCCCAGCCCGCCGCGGCGCAGCGACGCTGGACCTCCACGGCCGACGCTCGACCGGGCGCCCCCCTACCCGCCCGACGGAACGATGCGGTCGCGCCGGATGGGCGCGCTCTGCCGTCCCCCCTACGATGGCGAGCATCTGTCGGGGGCAGCGCACGTCGGGAGGTTGTCTGATGCAGTCGCAGGAGGAGTCCGCGTCCGGTGGTGAGTTCGAGTTCGATATCGGAGTGTTCAACCTGGATGAACGCGGCCTCGACGAGCAGCCCTTCGGGATCATCCGACTGAACCGCGAGGGCACGGTGCTCTCCTACAACCTCTACGAGGAACGCCAGGCCCGCCGGAAGCGGCAGGATGTGGTCGGGAAGAACTTCTTCACCGACATCGCCCCCTGCAGCCGGGTCAAGAAGTTCCACGGCCGGTTCCTGGTCGGGGTGGAGCAGCGCGAGCTCAACGCCACCTTCGGCTTCGTGTTCCACTTCCCGCACAAGACACGGCACGTCGACGTCTCGCTGTTCTACAAGGCGGCCGCTCGCCAAGAGGGCGATACGGTCTGGGTCATCATCCGCGGTTGAGCGGCGCGGGCGCGGTTGAGCGGCGCGGCCGCGGTTGAGCGGTGCGGCGCCGGGAGCTGCTCGTGGGGGCGCAGCGGAGCAGCAGCGGCTGCTGCCGGGGCAGCAGCGGCGGCGGAGCCTCGCGTCGATCGCGGCCTGATCGCGCGCACGGCCCTCGAGGCGCGCGCCGTGGCGCGGGTGTTGCTGGAGCGGCGCGTGCTGGTGTCGGTGGCGCGGCTCCCGGGCTCGGTCGCGACATGCGCTGTTGCTCATCGAGCGTGAGCGTGAGTCCCCACGGCCCATCGAGGGTCGCCGCAGGCGTCGAATGTCCTCCAACCAACTCACCGGGCTCGGCGTGCTGCGCCACCGGAGCTTCTCGTTCTACCTCGCGTCGAGGCTGCTCTCCGCGATCGCGGTGCAGATGCAGAGCGTCGCGATCGGCTGGCAGGTCTACGCGCTCACCGGCGACGTCTTCGATCTCGGCCTCATCGGCCTCGCCCAGTTCGCGCCGTTCTTCGCCCTGATCCTCGTCGCCGGGCAGGCGGCGGACCGGTTCGACCGGCGCCGCATCATCACGGTCGGCCTCGGGGTGGAGCTCTTCTGCTCCGTGCTGCTGCTCGCGTTCACGCTGTCGGGCCTCACGGTGGTGTGGCCCGTGTTCGCGGTGCTGGTGCTGTTCGGCAGCGCGCGCGCCTTCATGATGCCGGCGCAGCAGGCGATCCTGATGAACCTGGTGCCGGCCGACAGCTTCGGGAAGGCGGTCGCGATCAGCTCGTCGAGCTTCCATGTCGCCGTCATCGTCGGGCCGACGCTGGGCGGGCTCCTCTACCTCGCCGGGTCGACGATCGTGTACGCGATCGTGGCGGCGCTGCTCCTCGCCTCCCTCCTGCTCATGGGCCTCGCGCGCGCGACCCAGCAGGCCAGGCGGAGCGAGCCGGCGTCGCTCGGCGCGGTGCTGGAGGGGCTGCGCTTCGTGTGGTCGAGGCCGGCCGTGCTCGGCGCGATCTCGCTCGACCTGTTCGCCGTGCTGTTCGGCGGCGCGGTCGCGCTCCTGCCCGCGTACGCGCGCGACGTGCTCCACGCCGGGCCGACCGGCCTCGGCATGCTCCGCACCGCGCCGGCCGTCGGCGCCGCGCTCACCGCGGGCGTCCTCGCCTTCCGGCCGATCACGCGGCACGTCGGCCGCTGGATGTTCGGCGGCGTCGCGGTGTTCGGGCTCGCCACGATCGGCCTCGGGCAGACGCACAGCTTCCCCGCCGCGCTCGTCGCCCTGTTCCTCGTCGGCGCTGGCGACATGGTGAGCGTCTATATCCGCCACATCCTCGTGCAGTTCGAGACGCCGGACGCGATCCGCGGGCGGGTGAGCGCGGTCAACGCGGTGTTCATCGGCGCCTCGAACGAGCTCGGAGAGTTCGAGTCCGGCCTCACCGCCGGCTGGCTCGGCCTGCTCCCCGCCATCCTCCTCGGCGGCGGCGCCACCGTCGTGGTCGCGGCGCTGTGGGCCCTCGGCTTCCCCGTGCTGAGCCGCATGGACCGCTTCCCGCACGCGAAGCGGGATCCCGAGGAGAGCGAAGGCCGGGCCGGGGAGCCGGAGGCCGCCGCGGCGGCGTGAGGGCGGCCGCGGCGCCGCGCGCCTCACGCGTCACCGGGGGGCGAGCGCTACTCCGCGCGGAGCGCCTCGATCGGATCGAGGCGCGCGGCGCGGTAGGCCGGGTAGAAGCCGAACACCACGCCGATCGTGGCCGAGAGGCCGAGGCCGAGGGCGATCGACCAGAGCTCCACGTGGAAGGCCCAGCGGCCGACCACCTGCGCGAGCAGCGCGCCGGCGAGCCACGACAGGCCCACGCCCGAGAGCACGCCGAGCGCGCCCCCGAGCAGCGAGACGGCCGCCGCCTCGCACAGGAACTGCAGCAGGATCGCGCGGGGCGAGGCGCCGACCGCGCGGCGGATGCCGATCTCCCGCGTCCGCTCGGTCACGGTCACCAGCATGATGTTCATGATGTTGATGCCCCCGACGATCAGCGCGACGACGCCGGTGCTGAGCAGCAGCATCTTGATGATGTCGAGGACGAGCGTCTCCTGGGCGTGGCTGTCCTTGTCCTCGATCTTGAAGTTCTTCACCCCGTGGTGGCGGCGCAGGAGCGTCGCGTCGATGACGCCGCGGAGCGCGGCGAGCGGCGAGCGGAAGGCCGCGAGCGGATCCTGCCGCACGTAGATGCGGCCGGTCGTGTGCGCCGGCGCGTACAGCGCGTCGTAGGTCGTCTCCGGGACGAGGACCTTGCGGTTCCAGATGTTCGTGTCGTCCGTGGAGCCGACGATCGGCCGGTCCTCGAGCACGCCGACCACCGTCCACACGTGGCCGTCGGCCGTCATGTGGACCGGCTCGGCCTGCGCGACCCGCGCGGGCGGGCCGCCGAAGAGCTCGGCCCAGACCTCGTGGCCGACGACGCACACGCGCCGCCGCGCCGCGAGATCCGCCTCGCCGAGGAACCGGCCCGCCGCGAGCTCGAGGTCGTAGAGCGCGGGCGCCGCCGGCGCCGCGCTGACGAGCGTGACGCGCTTCTTCTTGCGGCCGGCGCGCGCCTCGGTGGGGCGCGCCGACTCGCTCAGGGCCGAGGCGCCGCCGAGGGCGCGCGACCCGGCGAGCGCGCGGGCGTCGTCCCGCGAGAGGTCGCGCCGGGTGCGCCGCCGGTCCTTGACGCTCACCTCGGCGGGGTGGACCTGGATGAGGTCGGCCTCCACGGCCTGCTGGCTCGCCCGGAGCAGCGCCTCCTCGCCGCCCGCGAGGAGCGAGGCGAGCAGCACGATCGAGCCGGTGCCGATGATGATGCCGAGCAGCGTGAGCGCGGCGCGGGTGCGGTCGGCCACGACCGCGCGCGTCGAGTGGAGGAGGTCGGCGAGCCTCATCGCCGCATCGCCGCCACCGGGTCGAGCCGGCCCGCGCGCCGGGCCGGCAGCCACCCGAACGCCACGCCCACGCCGGAGGAGACGAGGAGCGCCGCGATCACCGCCGTCGTCGAGATCGCGCCGACCCACGCCGGCGTGAAGCGGCGGATGATCGACGAGGCGAGCCCGGCCGCGAGCGCGCCGCCGGCGACCCCGAGCAGGCCGCCCGCGCCCGAGAGCAGCGCCGCCTCGCACAGGAACTGCGCGCTGATGTCGCCCGGCGCCGCCCCGAGCGCCTTGCGGATGCCGATCTCGCGCACGCGCTCGGAGACGCTGACGAGCATCATGTTCATCACGCCCACGCCGCCGATGAGCAGCGCGACGCCGGCGATGAGGCCGACGATCGCCTTCATCGTGGCGAACACCGCCTCGAACTGCTCCATGATGCTGCTGAAATCGTAGAGGGTGAAGTCGTCGACGCCGTGGTGGCGCTCGACGAGGAGCGCGTTGACGATGCGCTTCACCGGGTCGTTGTTGCGGACATCGTCGGTCTTGAGGACGAGGAGCGCCGAGGAGCGCACGTCCTTCTCGACGTCCGCCGCGGTGTCGATGGGCGCGACGAGCAGGTCGTCCCAGCTGAAGCCGAAGTTGAAGCCCATCCGCTCGCTCGCGGCCAGGACGCCGATGACGCGGCAGCGCAGGGCCCCGACCGTGACCCACCGGCCGATCGGGTCGCCGCGCCAGAGCCGCGCGGCGAGCTTGGGGCCGGCGACGCAGACGCGGGCGCGGCGGCGGTCCTCCTCGTCGGAGAAGGCGCGGCCGCGGCCGATGGGCATCCGGAAGGCGTCGAGGAAGCCGCTGTCGGCCGCGACGAGATCGGTGCGGTCCTCGGCGCCCTCGTCGGAGGTGACGTCGCGCGAGCCGAGCATGGCGTAGAGCGTGTGCTCGGCGACGTGGGGGATGCCGCGCGCGAGGTGGTCGCGGTCCTTGCGGGTGAAGCCGGTGACGTACATCGCCTTCTTGCGCTCGGCGCGCACCGGCTCCTTCGGCGCGATGAGGATGAGCCGCGCCCCGCCGAGCTGCTCGATGCCGCGGCTCAGCGTGAGCAGGCCGCCCTCGGCGAGCGAGGTCATGAGCACGATCGCGAAGGCGCCGAGGGTGATGCTGAGGACGGTGAGCATCGACCGCAGCTTGTGCGCCGAGAGCGCCTTCGCGGCGATCGCGAGGTAGACGGCCCACCTCACATCTTGGTCTCGTTCTCGGCCGCGGAGGGCGGGTTGATGAGCACGCGGGCCCCCTCCGGGACGCCGCTCAGGATCTCGACCTCGCGGTCGTTGCGCGCGCCGAGCGCGACCTCGACCTGCTCGGTGGTCGGCTTGCCGTCGGGCCCGTCGACCACGCGCGTGACGAGCTGCTTGCCGCCGTCGGCGGAGACGGCCTCGATCGGCAGGGAGACCACGCCTGGCCGATGGTCGAGCCGGATGCGCACGTCGGCGGTCATGCCGGGCTTGATGAGGCCGTCGACCTGGGAGAGCTCGGCCTCGACCGGGAAGACGTCGACCTCGCGCCCCTCGAGCTTCACCGAGGCGGGCGCGATCTTGGTGACCTTGGCCGCGTACGTCTTGCCGGGCAGGGCGTCGAGCGTCAGGGTCGCCGGCTGTCCTGGGGCGACCTTGGCGACGTCGATCTGGTTGAGGTCCACCTTGACCACGAGCGTCGAGAGGTCGGCCACGGTGAGCAGCGCCTTGCCCTCGAAGGTCGACTGCACCCCCGGGGTGACGACCTCGCCGGGCTCGATGTTGCGCTGGATCACGGTGCCGTCGAGGGGCGAGTAGATCTTCGTGTACCGGAGCTGGTCGCGCGCGGCGCTGAGCGCGACCTCGGCGAGCCGGACGGCGATGGTCTTCTCGGCGAGCTCGTGCTTGGCGAGGTCGAGGTCCTCCGAGGGGGTGACGCTGGCCTCGACGCCGGCGGTCCGCCGCTCGACGACGCGCTTGGCGAAGGCCGCGGCGGCCCTGGCCCGGGCGAGCTCGGCCTCGGCGCGGGCGACCTCGCGCGCGTTGTCGGTCGGGTCGAGCACGAGCAGGAGCTGGTCCTTGGCGATGCGGGCGCCCTCGTCCGCGAGCACCTCGGCGACCTGGCCGGCGACCTTGGATTTGATCTCGACCTTCTCGCGGGCCTCGATGCGGCCGGTCTCGAGGATCTCGACGGCGAGGTCGCCGCGCTTCGCGGTCACGACGAGCGCGGGGTCGATGGGCGGGGGGCCGCCGCTGGCCTTGGCGACGACGACGGCGCCGATCCCGGCGAGCGCCAGGGCGGCGATGAGCCACGGCCAGAGGCGCCGCCGCCGCCGGGCGCTCACGAGGAGCCTCCGGGCGGCGACGAACGTCCAGGAACCGATGACGCCGGTCCAGGAACCGATGACGCCGGTCCAGGAACCGACGACCCCGGTCCAGGAACCGATGACGCCGGTCCAGGAACCGATGACGCCGGTCCAGGAACCGACGACCCCGGTCCAGGAACCGACGACGCCGGGACGTCCACGCGCCGGCCGCGGGGGCCGGTGTCCTCGACGATGGCGCCGTCCCGGAACGTGACGACCCGGGTGGCGTACGCGGCGATCGAGGGGTCGTGGGTGACGACGACGACCGTCATGCCCTGCCCGTGCAGGGCGCAGAAGAGCTCCATGACCTGCTGGGTGGTGGCGGAGTCGAGCGCGCCGGTCGGCTCGTCCGCGAGGAGGAGCGGCGGCTCGTTGACGATGGCGCGGGCGATGGCCACGCGCTGCTGCTGGCCGCCGGAGAGCTGGTTCGGCAGGTGGTGCGACCGGTCCGCGAGCCCGACGCGCGCGAGGGCGCGCGCGGCCCGCTCCCGCCGATCGGCCGGGCGGACGCCGGCGTAGACCATGGGCAGCTCGACGTTGGCGAGGGCGCTGTCGCGCGGCAGGAGGTTGAACGACTGGAAGACGAACCCGATCTTGCGGTTGCGGAGCCGCGCGAGCTCGACCTCGTCGAGCTCCTCGACCGGCTCGTCATCGAGGAGGTACCGGCCGGCGGTCGGCCGGTCGAGCGTGCCGATGACGTTCAGCGTGGTCGACTTGCCCGACCCCGAGGCGCCCATGATGGCGACCATCTCGCCCCGGGAGAGCTCCAGGGAGACGCCGCGGAGCGCCTGCACCTCCACCTCGCCCATCCAGTAGACCTTGGTGATCGCGTCGAGCTTCACGAGTGGAGACATGGGGGTTCTCGGAGGCGGCCGGCGCGACCGTCCCTAGCGGTCGCGGCAGCTCAGCCCGCCTGCGTACGCCTGAGCTTCTACGTCGTGCCGGTCTTGTTGTCTTCCTTCGCAGGCCGCCGCACCGGCGGACGCACCGTGACGTAGGCGAGGGGGAGCAGCGACGCAACCGTGGCGCACCGTGGCGACGCTCGGCCGCCTCGAGGCCACGCCTGCCAGGTACCGTCCCTTGCTTCGCCGGAGGAGGAGCCGGAGGACCGCGCGGGACTGCGATCAGAACGCGCTCGCATCGCGCGATTTCTGGACTCCCACCGGGTTGCGTTTGTGCATAGCATTACGGCTCACATGCTCGAGCTCTCCTTCGAATCGGGCGAGGACTCGCTCTCCGTGCGTCGCTTCGCCGTACGCGAAGCGCTGTCCACGTTGTTCTCCGTGTCGATCGAAGCCTGCTCTCCGAGCGAGGATCTCGATTTCGAAGGAATCGTGGGCAAGGGCGCGTCCTTCAGGATGCGCGATCGTGTTCTGGATGCCGAGGGCGGTCGCCTGTTTCGCGGGATCTGCGCCTCGATGGAGCTGCTGCGGGTCGAGCCGAACGGCCTCTCAACGTACGCGCTGACGATCGTGCCCGCGCTCTGGCTGCTCTCGCAGCGCCGCAATTACCGCGTCTTCCAGCACCGGAGCGTCCCGGAAATCATCAAGGCGATCCTCGCGGAGTGGAACATCGAGGCGGATTGGCGAGTCGATGCGACCCAGCATCCGAAGCTCGAGTACCGCGTCCAGTACGGCGAGAGCGATCTCGACTTCCTGAGCCGACTGAGCGAGGAGGCCGGCATTACCTTCCTCTTCGCCGGGCACAGGGAGCGGAAGGAAGGGCCGCAGCTCGTGTTTTCGGACGATTTGCGCGCGCTCGCGTTGTACGAGCGGAGGACGGTGCCGTTCATGGACGACCCGAGCACGGCCGCGGGAGCGCCGTTCGTCACCGAGGTCCGGCTCAACCAGCAGGTGCGTCCTGGCCGCTTCACCATCCGCGACTTCGACTTCCGGAGGAGCCCCGAGTACCAGCTCTTCGCGGGAGCGGCGAGCGGGACGCCGGAGGCTCGGCTCGAGCAGTATCACTACCTCCCCGGCTCCTTCATGGTAGAGACGGCGGCGCGCGGCGGAAGCACGCCCGTTGCGGATGGCGCGGGTGCGGCGCGTCACGACGAGCGTGCCGGGAAGATCCGCGCCGAGCGCGCGCTGGGGCAGGAGCGGATCTCGCGGCGCGCAGTCACGTTCCGCACCAATGTCGACCTTTCGCCGGGCGAGACCTTCTCGCTGGTGGGCCATCCGAGGGCGGACCTCGCGGCGGACAAGCGGTTGCTCGTTGTCGAGATGTCGATGGAAGGGACCCACGACGGCGAGTGGGTGCGCGCTGGTCGTGCGGTCTTCGTCGGACCGGAGCAGCCTTTCCTCCCGCCGCTCCGGGCGACGAAGCCGCGGATCCACAGCGTGCAGAGCGCGGTGGTGGTCGGGCCCAAGGGGCAAGAGATCCACACGGATGAGTTCGGCCGCGTGCGCGTGCAGTTCCACTGGGATCGCGAGGGGCGCTTCGACGAGCACAGCTCGTGCTGGATCCGCGTCAGCCAGGGCTGGGCTGGCGGCGCGTACGGAATGATGGCCCTCCCCCGCGTCGGGCAGGAGGTGCTGGTCGGGTTCATCGAGGGCGATCCGGATCAGCCGATCGTGGTGGGCCGAGTGTACAACAACACGGCGCGTGTTCCGTACAAGCTGCCCGAGAGCAAGACGGTCAGCACCTGGAAGAGCAGCTCCTCGCCGGGGCTCGAGGGCTCGAACGAGATCATGTTCGAGGACGCGAAGGGCGCGGAGCTCGTCTACATGCAGGCCGAGCGGAACCTCGAGAAGCTGGTCAAGGTGGATGAGGCGGTCACGATCGGCAACAACCGCAGCAAGGTGGTGAAGGCCAATGAGACGATCGCCGTTGGGGGGAGCCGCACGGCGACAATCGGAAATGTGGATGAGGCGGATGTCGGGGTGAGGCATGCGGTCGCCATCTCGGGCGGAGCCGGGGCGACCGGGGTCGAGATGGTCGACCGGCGGATCTCGTGGACGACCGGGGAGGCGACGATCACCCTGGAAGGGCCGAACATCACGCTGGAGGCGGCGGCTGGCATCCTGCTGAAGGCGGCGAGCGATATCGCGCTGGAGGCGGACGCGAACATCACGGCGAGCGCGACCGTGAACCTGACGCTGAAGTCCGGGTCGAAGCTCGTCGTGAGGTCCGAGGGCGGCGACGTGGTGATCCAGGGCGGGCCGATCGTGCGGATCAACCCGGAGGTGGGCGGCAAGCCGTTGCGGGGCGAGGATGGGGTGCCGATCTCGGTGGAGGTGCCGCCCGGGGTCGATCTGGAGGAGGAGATCGAGAAGGCCGAGGAGCACGCTCGCTTCGATCGCGATGCTCCCGCGTGGTTCGCCGAGATGACCAAGCCGGGGGGCGAGTGGGATTACGGCAGGCTCGGCGAGCGGTATGCGGGGTTCAGCAATTTCCACTACGGCGTTATAGGGAAGGCGATGGGACTCCCCGAGGGGGCGCTGCTCCGGCACGCGGGGATGCGCCGGAAGGCGCGCGGCGACGCGAAGCCGGAGTGGGGTGATCCTGGCAACGGCGTGTGGGGCGGCACGTATCCGTATGGGGCCCCGGCCGAGGACCAGGAGATGGTGAAAAAAGGGTTCAAGTACTACGACAACAACTACGCGTAGATTGCACGCGGAAGGGCGAAGAGATGGGGGAGAGCGAAGACAACGAAGAGGACAGGGTGGTCGCGGAGCGCCTTCCCGACCTGGGCGCGTGGGAGTTCTATACGCTCGCGTTCGAGCGCAGCGGCGATACCGTCTGCAAGGTGGCGCTCCGGGCGGGAGCGTTGGAAGGCGTGGAGTACGGTGTTTTCCGCGGCGAGAACGGCGAGCCCAGCGCCACGGGCGCGATCGCGCAGCCGGGGAGTTGGTCGGATGAGGCGCGCGAAGACGCTCTCAAAGAGGTCCTCACCATCTACTCGGGTCAGCTCCCGGAGTTGCGTGGCGGCGTGGTGTTCGACTTCTACGTGGAGCGGGAAGATTACTATGCCATCGGGGACGGCGATGACAACGACGATAATGATGACGACGACGACGACGACGATGATGATGATGACGGCGATGGCGGGGATGCATAACGAACGAATCAGTCCAAGGAGGCGCTAATGCCGGCCGCAGCCCGCGTTGGAGATCAGCACGTCTGTCGCAAGACCGCGCCGGTGGTTCACAAGGGGGGCGAGATCCTCGAGCCGGGCAGCCGGACCGTCTTCATCGGCGAAGCAAACGCCGCCTGCGTCGGTGATAAAGCCTGGTGTGAGGGGGGCGTCTACGACGTCATCGTCACCGGCGAGCCCACCGTGCTCATAGGCGAGCGCGCCGCCGCCCGCCTCGGAGACGCGACCGAGGGCGGCCACGTCACGAGCGGCTGCACCACGGTTCTGATCGGCCCACACCCGATGGTGGAGGTGCTCCGGGAGGCGGCGCGCTCCGGTACCCCATTCTGCGAAAAGATCGTCCGCGTCCGCCTGGAAGAGCGCGATGGTTAACGAGGCCAGCGGGAGCACGATGCGCTTTTCGTCCAAGGACGAGCTCGCGCTTTTGCTTCAACGCCACGAGCCCCTCTATGCGGTTCTCGACGCCGCGCGGAGTCCGCACGTTTTGAAGCTTGTGCACGCTTCCAGCGACGAGGCTAGATCGCTCTACAACGGTCGACGAGGTGAGCAACTCGCTGCAGTGGCGCCGTACCTCGTACGCATGTCGACAGGCTCGCGACAGTTGGAGGAGCTGCTACGGGAAGGCTGGGGGCAAAGCTGGGGTGTGCTCGTCGCATGTGACTCACCCTTCGATGATTTGCGCAGGCATCTTCGGCGCTTCCTTGTGGTGCAGACAGAAGAGAGGCAGGCGCTCTGTTTTCGCTTCTACGATCCGCGCATACTCGCGCCCTTTCTCAACACCGCGACGGAGGAGGAGCGGCGCGCCTTCTTCGGACCGGTGTCTGCGTTTCTGATGGAGGGGCGGAGCGAGGGAACTGTGCTACGGTGGCTACCGGCCGGAGCTCCCACGATGCAGCCGAACGCACCGTGGGAGTTGGCAACGATCCGTGACGCTCAGATGATGGTGTTCTCGCAGAGTCTGTTCGAACGATTCATTGATCGAATGGAAAAGACGATCCAGCTTCGTCTGAAGGCTAGCAGTAATCGGGCGGTCATCTGCGAACAAATCGAGCGCGCGCGCCGCTACGGGATCGTGTCCGAGCGCGGGGTGGAACGCTACCTCATGATTGCATCGATCCTCGGATCGCGATTCGACGTGCGGGTCCCCTGGGCGCGCGCAGTACTGCTGCACGAGGGCACCGATGAGCGACGGAAGCTATGGCGGCTTGAGTGTCGTCTGCGGCGCGCCGACAGTCGAGCCCCATTTCTCGCTGACCACGCGAAGCCCAAGGGCTCGTAGCACGACTGCATCCTGCAGGTATGCAGACAGCGTTCTCTCGTACAACTGATCCAACAACCCCACAACCAACACCGATGCGGCGCAGACAAGCACAACTCATCGATGAAAATCGATAAAGAAACATTGAGCACACTGGGAAATCCGAAAACTAACGCTCCGCGGACAACCCTTCAGCTACGTCTAGGCGCTCATGGTTTTCCGACCCAAAGCTCTGCACCGGGGAGCCCGACGCGCCCAGATGCTTCTAACTGGGCGTTCCCGGCCGGCGTCATGGCTGGAGACGCAGAGCCCCACGGCGTAGTACTGTGGACAAAGTACAGGGGCGCCGGGGCTCTTGAAGTGCGCCTATGGCGCATATGCAGAGACGAACAGGGGAACCCCTGGCAAGAGCCTGTAAGCAATGCAACGACAAATTTCCCTCCAAGGCCTGAGAAAGACAAGCTAAAACATAAAAGCAAATTCGTCCATGTCGAAATAGGCGGACTCGAACCAGGAACGGATTACAAATACATGTTCATCGAGCGCCATGGCAGCGGGCGCACCGTTTCCAGCCCCATCGGTCACTTCCGCACCGCAATCGAACACTCGTCCAATCAGGCCCAACCGGAGCCGGTGACGTTCGGCGGCACATCGTGCACGAGTCAAGTCATGCCGCATGTCCAAAATACGAACCGGAATCTGGAAGCCGCGTACAAGAAGCGCGACGAGTGGAAGATCAGCTTCTTCGTCCACGCTGGCGATCAACTCTACTGCGACGCCCGAACTGAGCCCCCGCCGGACGACATCGCTGATTACCACAAAAGGTACGAGGAGGCATTCTCCAACAACCATGGACGAAAGAGCAGGTCATCCCCAAAGGGCCTCAACGCACTACACAGAGAATTCGGAATGTACACCACGTGGGATGACCACGAGGTAGTCGACAATTGGCAAGGAAAGCATCGGTTCCCTAAAAAGATCGAGAGTATCGCAAAACAACGAGCAATCAACATCGAATCAGCCAACAGATCAATCACCGATGCCGGAAAGGCATCTTTCTTTCAACACCAGCCAATTCGAAACAATCAAGCCAACAACAATCATCAGACACATACACATCGACCGTCTTGCAAGTGTCCCACAGGCGGCAATCAGTCACCAGCAAGAAGCCGGAACAAAAAGAAGATATGGGGGAGCTTTCGCTGGGGAAACACGCTAGAACTCTTCATTCTCGACTGTCGCTCCGAGCGGCGGGTCATAAGAAGCGACAGCGACGAGATAGTTAAAGGGAGATACATCTCAAAGAAACAGATGGAATGGCTAATCAACGGACTCCACAACTCACCAGCCGTCTTCAAGTTCATTCTCAATTCATCACCAATAGGAATATTTCCAAACCGGCGACAGGGAGAGCTTCTACAAAAGGTACTGAATCAGGAGAAATCTCTCCAAAGGGCATTAAAACGGAAGAATCCAGCATCACAAGATCTCAAACGCCTAATCAAACGCCTAATGGCTCCGATTAAAAAAAAGAAAGAGATTCTCTTAAGAAAGAAACTTCTGCCCAAGCGAGAGCAACGACTGCTGCAATTGCTCAACATAGAGCATCGGCGCCTTCGCAAACAGCTGAAGCAACAGCTGTCGTTGCAGGATATGAAGCTGTTACAACAGCAAGCAAAACTGCTGCGGAAGCAGACAAATCTGCTTAGGAAGCGGGCGAGAACACCTGAGAAGTCCGCAAAGGGCGGTGATTACCGCTGGGATGCACCTTGGCTTCGGCGCCAGCGTGAGCGGATCCTTTCAGCAGCGCAGTGCGTTGGCGGAGTCTGTTGGCTTTCAGGCGATCTTCACTATGGGTCCGTCGGAGGGCTCGGCCTGGATTCCGGCCAGTATCCCAATGTGTGCGAGGTGCTGATGGGTCCCGGAGGCCAGGGCATAAGGAAGCGCAAACGGAGGAGACACATCCGCAGCTTTGAGAAACTATGGAGCAACCATTGGAGATTTTCAACACCGAAGGACAATTACGTCATCATTCGAGCCGTCCCAGACCTTATAAATAGAGACAACTCCACGCTCGAGATCCGCTTCTTTCGAAGACACCGCCAGTTATACGGAGAGAAACGTGGATATAATATGAAATTCAAAGAAGAACTTCCACCCCCGCAATAACCGCTCAGGCCACGTTCCAATTATTACAACTCTCTTCGAAGCTGACCACTGACGGCTGTAACATAAGCAGCTCTGAAGTGCCCCAGGCTTCGTATATTACGAATCGCACGCGCTTCGACGCACATAGATCGATCAGTGCTCGATCTTCCGCCCCGCCCCACCTCTGGCGAGCCACCGCGACTTCGTCTCGCCTCGATTTGTGCCGCAGTCAGTGCAATTGATGCCTTGTTACGCAGTTCTATCTAATCACAAAACTGTGGAGGTTCGCTTCGGACGTATGCGCGCGGTTTCTGCTCAAACACGATCGAGCCAGGCTGCTCGCATTCCAACATAAACAGAGACCTGACGCTGCTCCAACGCCGTACCGAGAGCGTCACCTTCGCCCCGGCCTACCGACGACCCGCCCAAGCGCCACCGCCCGCAGCGCGCTCGGGTGCACCTCGAACTGATCAAGCTGCAGCCTCACCTCCACCACCGCCCGCGCCCTGAACCGCTGGAACATCGGCAGCTCCTTCGCGAGCCGCTCCGGCAGGTAGGTCGGAATCGCCTCCCCCGCTCCGGCCCCTCCGCCCCCACCGCCGGGCGTGAGCAGCGCCCGGATCCACGCCTGCCCCAGCACAGTCCGCTTCTGGTAGTGCCGCTGCTCCAGGAGCAGCCGCTCGGTATGCGCCTCCAGGTACCCCGGCGGCAGCCCCCGCGCGGTCTGCACGAACGCCTCCCGGAGCCGCGTCGTGTACCCCTCGAGCCCGGCGCTCCCCTTCTCCAGCCACGGCGACTTGAGCAGCTCGCCGATCGTGTCGCTCTGCTCCTTGAGCCGCTTGTCCCCCGCGGTGAAGGGCGCGACGAGCGCCATCGTCGCCTCCAGCGTCTGCTTCTCGTCGAAGGGGAACTCGAGCGCGCCGTCCACAAGCACGAGCGGCGGCGCGAAGGTGCCGTCCTCCATCGCCGCCGCGAGCTCCTCGGCGAGGCCCGCCACGCCGGCAGGATCGCCACCTCGGAGCACGGCGAGCACGTCGCGGCGGTCCTTCGCCTCCTGCCGCTTCTCGCGTGGCTCTGCGTCGTTGACCTCCTCGTCGCGGGCGCGCGCCTTGACGTCGGCGATGAGCTTCTTCCAGGCTGGGTGCTTGCGGATCCGCGCGACCTGCTCGGGATCGTACCAGAGCAGCTCGATGACGTCCGCCCCCTGCGAGGACGCCTCCGGGCGCGAGGGCGCAGGCGCTGGGATGGCTGCAGGCGCACGGCCCTCGCCTCCCGCAGCCTCTCTCTTCGAGGCACCGCCCCCCCTGCCGGCAGCCGCATCAGCGCCGATCTCCGGCGCGCTCCCCGGAGGCACCCAGGCGCCTATCTTCGGCTTCGGCTTCGGAGCCGCTGGCAGCACAGGCTCGAACGGCCCGAGATCCGGCGCCGCCGGCTGCGCGCTCGCCACGAGCGGTGCAGCTACGGCTTTGCCGAGCACCGCGGCCTCGCCCCACGAGAGCCGTGGCGCCGAGGCCTCCAGGCCGGCGTTGCCCAACGGCACCATCCCTGGCGGCTGAACCGGAGGTGGCGGGAGCAGGGGTGTCGCCTCGGGCTGTGACGGGGCGGGCGGCCGCGCGAAGGGCAGCGGCGAATGCCCGGCGCTCCGCGCAGCCATGCTCTGCGACCTCGGTTCCAGCCGGTGAGCGCCCCACTCGTCCCGTAGATCGACCGTCCCCGTGCCGTCCTTGATCGCGTCGGGCACATAGCGCTTGAGGTCCGCCCATTCGACCGAACGCCCGCGTTCCACGGTCGCAACGAGGATCCTCCCAGGCTGCTCGGGATGTTGCAGCGGGACGACGCCGCGCCAGGTCAGCGTGTAGACCGCGCGATCCGTGTCGATCCAGAGCGTGTCGCAGACCATCTGGATCTCGCGCGCCTCGCTTCCGTCGCCGCGCTCCACGCAGGCGCGCGCGCGAAGGCCAGCCAGCGCGGTCTCGAGCCGCGCATGCTCGCGGTGCAGGTTCTCGAGGACAAGGCGCTCGTCGCCGCGGAGCACCTGGATCTGCTGGTCTGCGGGAGCTGCATTGAACCAGCTGGTGTCGAGATCCTCCGGCATCGGCCGCCGATGCCAGTCCCTCTCTGACCAGGCCGTGCGGTTGACGAGCTTCCTTGCGCGCTCAGGCCAGCTCGGCGCGATGGGCCCGAAACCTACCGGCGGGATCCGCGTGCTCCGATCGCCGAGCCGGAAGCCACGCGGCTGGAGGTTCGGGACCCGCACCAAGCCCTGGGCGTCGAGACGTCCAGGATGACCCACGCCCACTGGGTTCCACGTCTCCGGGCCGCCTGCAGCGCGCTCGTAGCGCAGAGGCATCGAGCTGAACCGCGGGCCCTCGTGGAGCTTGCCCTCCGCGGTCCAGGCACGGTCGCAGTAGATCTCGATCGATTTGTCAACGCTCCCGATGGCGAGCCGCGCGACGAGCGCGTGGACCGGCTCCTTGCGCGGCGCGAACGCGCTGCCGACAAGGAGCACGTCGGCACGAGGCTTGAACGGGACGAGATCGCTCGGCGAATGGAGGCTACGTGCAGGATCGCCGTCCCAGTGCTTGTCGTTGTCGTTCGGGCGCTCCTGCTCGCCCGCGAGCGGAGAGACATCCGGAAGCAGGCTGAACGTGGCCTTGCAGATGACGGTCTGCGCCCAGTCGCCGCGAGAGCGGCGCCAGAGGAGCGAGGCGGTGCAGAGGGGCCCGAGGGCAACGACGTCCATGCGCGGTCCAGAAAGCATCATACTGCCACGGCCGCAGGACCGCGCGCCCATTCTCCGCGCGCCGCGCCGGCGCCGGCCACGCGCTCAACATCGCGCGAATCTCGCCACCGCGCCCTGTCCATCTACCCGACTTGCGTCTACCGCGGTGCATCGCCACGCACCTCACGCTGGACTGCTTCGATGATAAAATTCGGGCAGCTGATGTCTCAGCACCCTTCGGGTCACGCCGGAGGACACCAGCGGCGCTTCGGTGGATCGTGAGCGGACCGCGAGATCACCGCTGCAGCCCCGACGTCTCGACCGGCGCCAGCACGACGGCCCCGACGCCGTACGAGATTTCGCCGAGCTCGACCTCGGCGTGGTCGTCGAGCCGGCCGGCCGTCGTGGGGCCGGCGATGCCGGGGACGACCGGCCGCCCCGACGCGTCCTCCTCGATGCGCGAGCGCACGCCCGCCATGGCGCGCTCGATCGCGCGGCGCACCGAGGCGTCGAGGAGCCCGCGGCGGAAGCCGCGCGCGAGCCAGGCGGCTAACAGGCCGTGGTGCTCTCCTCCAGGTAGATCTCGCCGGGCCGGTTCATGATCGTCACCAGAGGCCGGTCTCCGGATCCTGCGCGTCCAGGATCGAGGCGACCTGCCGCTCGAGCGACGTCGCCACGGCCTCGTCGCGCTCGCCGGCGCGGATGAGCACGTTGCTGAACACGAACAGCGAGTCGATCCAGAGCGTGCGCTCGAACCGCAGCGACACGCCGGTCGCCGCGGCAGCGGTGCCCCCCAGGGGCGCCGTCGAGGAGCCCCCGCATCCCCGAGCGATCCGCGCAGCGAGCACATCGAGCGAGCTGTGCAGAGCCTGTCGCCGCGCACCGGCGCAGGCTGCGTCGAGCGCGCCCGCAGCGGCCTCAGCGTGAGGAACGCGATCGCCGAGTGGTGCAATCCTGCGCGAGCGTCCGCCTGCTGTGGCGGAACGCAACGCGCAGCGAAGAGCGATCGCGCCGGCGGCGGCGAATCCTCGCTGCTGCACGCTTTCCGCTGGGCGGCCTCCCGATTGCATTGCCCCGGCCGCGCTGGGGGGAATCGAGGAGGTTGGAATGGCGAACGAGCAGAAGCAGGGAGTCGGCGCGCAGGGACAGCAGGGCTCGGGCACCCAGGAAGGCCGCACCGAGAGCAGCGTTGTTCCCGACAAGGACTACAACCTGGTCAGCGTGCTCTACCATGCTCTCCAGGGCGCGGAGACCTATTCGAAGTACGTTCAGGACGCGCAGAAGCAGGGTGATCAGGAGCTCGCCTCCTTCTTCAGCGAGGTGCGGCAGGAGGAGCTGCGGCTCGCGGAGCGCGCGAAGCACCTGCTCGGCCAGCGGCTGAGCGGCGGGCGCTCGGGCCAGGGCGGCGCGCGCGGCAGCGCCTGACGCGATCCAGCGGTCGAATCGACGAGGCGCCAAGGACGCTCGGGGAGCACGGTCTTCCTCGGGCGTTCTCGGCGCCTTGTTTTGTCGTCGAATCGTCGAAGCGCGGGAGACGAGCCGTGGCGGGCGCCCGCTCGCAGCGCGCGCCGGAAGCTCGCGCGTGGGAGAGCCTCCGTGGTATGCGCCTGCGCCATGCCCCTCCCCAAGCACCCCCGCGCCGTCATCACCGGCGCCGCCTCGGGCCTCGGCCGCGCGCTCGCCGTCGAGCTCGCGGGCCGTCAGGCGAAGCTGCTCCTCGCCGACCTCAACGAGGAAGGCTCCCGGGAAACGGCGCGCCTCGTCGCCAGCGCCGGAGGCGAGGCGCACGTGGTCCACTGCGACGTGAGCCGCAGCGACGATGTCGCCGCGCTCGTGGGCGAGGCCGATCGCGCCCTCGGCGGCGTCGATCTCGTCGTGAACAACGCGGGTGTGTCCGCGGGCGGGCAGGTCGGCGAGACCCCCCTCGAGGACTGGGCGTGGGTCATGGGCGTCAACCTCTGGGGCGTCATCCACGGCTGCCACGCGTTCGCGCCGCGCTTCAAGGAGCAGAGGAGCGGGCACTTCCTGAACGTCGCCTCCGCCGCCGGCTTCCTCTCCGTGCCAGGCGCCGCCTCGTACTGCGTGACCAAGGCCGGGGTCGTCGCCCTCTCCGAGACGCTGCGGCTCGAGCTCGCCCCGTACGGCGCCGGCGTGACGGTCCTCTGCCCGACCTTCTTCCTGACGAAGATCGTCGAGAGCGGGCGCGGGTTCGATCAAGCCACCCGGGACGCCGTCGTGAAGCTCATGGGGCGCAAGGGCGTCCAGGCCGACTACGTGGCGCGGCGCGCCATCGAGGCGGTCGACGCCGGCCGCCTCTACGCCGTGCCGCACCGCGACGGCCGCTGGTTCTGGCGGCTGAAGCGCGCCGTCCCCGAGCTGCTCCAGGACGTCATCATGCCCCGGCTGGCGCGCAAGGGGCACTGATCCGGAGCGCGCCGGCCACGGCGGGTCGACAAGGCGCAGGTCGGCGAGATCCCGTTCGCGCCGGACCGAGCGCGCATGACGTCGGTGCGACGGTGCTCTGTCCTACCTTCTCCAGGCTCTCGGGGCGAACCGCACGATGGGAGAGCTCGGGGTTTCGAAAATCGATGTGATCCAACTCATGAGATCACCTCGTCTTCCGGAGAACAGGTAAGCGAGAGCGAGCTCGCTCGATAAGCCTTTTCTTCAAGCAATACGGGCGAACACCGGGCGTCGTGGAGCGGCGCTCGCCTCATCGCGCCTCCGGGTCGTCGCGTGTGCGTCGGACCGCGCCGACCTCTGGTATCGTGGCATCTCCTATGCGTTCGCCGCTCCCTCCGCCCCTCGCCCTCATCGCCCTGCTCCTGCCCGCGTGCAGCTCCACGGCGCCTCCGGGGCCCGAGGACAGGCTGCTCCGGTTCGAGTCCCCCGACGCCGCGGTCGAGATCAACACCGCGCCGTTCGCGCTGCGCATCCTCGACGCCGAGGGCAACACCGTGCTCGAGACCGTGAAGGGGGCCGGAGACGGCGCCTACGGCGGCCCCGCGGCCACGACGGACGAGGCCGTCCACCGCACGGGCTTCCTGCCCGGCTGGGACGAGTTCACGCCCATCGAGGGCCCCTGGCGGCGCGCCCCCCACGCGACGGTCCGCGCGGAGCGGAGCGACGGCGCCACGCTCGAGCTCGCGCGCGACGGGCTCTCCCTGACGCTCGACGTGTCGCTGGACGGCCCGCGCGTCCGCCTCGCGCTCGACGCCAGCGAGGCCGAAGCCCAGGCGGAGCCCGGCGCGCTGAACAAGACGAGCCTCTCGTTCGCGCTCCGCCAGGACGAGCACTTCTACGGCCTCGGCGAGCGCTTCGCGACCGTCGATCACCGGGGCCAATCGCTCTACGCGTGGGCCGAGGAGGGCGGCCTCGGCCAGGGCGAAGACGCGCCCGCAGGGCCGGGCAATCCGTATCCGAACGGCCCGTCGATGACCTATTTCCCCGTCCCGTTCTTCCTCTCGAGCCAGGGCTACGGCGTCTACCTCGACACCACGTTCCGGAGCGAGGTCCACCTCGGCAGCGAGGCGAGCGACACGTGGCGGATGGCCGTCGACGCGCCCTCGTTCGCGACCACCATCTACGTGCGATCCGAGCCGCTCGCGGCGATCGCCGATTACACCGAGGACACCGGGCGCCCCCCCGTGCCCGCGCCGTGGGTGTTCGGCCCGCGACGGCGCGTCAACCGAGGATCGATGATCGACGGGGTCGACGAATACCTCCTCATGCGCCAGCGCGACATCCCGATCACCGGGATCGACGACGCCCTCCATTTCCTCCCCGCGCTCTCGCACCTCGGCGTCGAAGACGAGGTCGCGCAATGGACGAGCGACCTGCACGCCGCCGGCTACAAGGTCATGGCCTACAACAACCCGTACATCGCCGAGAACGCGCCGAACGCCGAGGCCGATTACACCTACGCAAAGGACCATGGCTTCCTCGTGAAGGGCCCAGACGGCGAGCCCTCGCTCACCACCTTCATCTCCGGCCAGCTCCTCACGGTGGCCGCGGTCGATCTCACGAACCCCGACGCGGTGGCCTGGTACAAGGACCTCCTGCGCCGCACGCTCGACCTCGGCTACGACGGCTGGATGCACGATTTCGGCGAGTACACGGCGCACGACGCCGTGTTCCACGACGGCCGCCGCGGCGACGAGGTCCACAACGAGTTCCCGGTCCTCTCGGCGCGCGCGGCGCACGAGCTCCTGGAGGAGGAGCGCCCCGGCGATTACCTCTTCTTCGTGCGCTCGGGCTACAGCGGGACCCAGGCCCTCGTGCCCGCCGTCTGGGGCGGCGACGCCGAGGCGACCTTCGACGAGACCCAGGGGCTCCCGTCGGCGGTGCGCGGCGGCCTCAACCTGTCCATGTCGGGCGTGCCCTACTGGGGCAGCGACGTGACCGGATTCAAGTGCATCACCAGCGCCCCCAACGACAAGGAGGTCTTCCTCCGGTGGGTCCAGCTCGGCGCCGCGTCGCCGATCATGATGGAACAGGACGCGTGCTCCAATCCGGTCACGAAGAAGACGAAATGGAAGCTCTGGAACGACCAGGAGACGCAGGACGTCTATGCGAAATACGCCCGCCTGCACACGCGCCTCCTGCCGTATTTCATGACGCTGGCCGAGGAGGCGGCGAACAGCGGTAAGCCGCTCTCGATGCACCCGTTCCTGCTGCACCCGCGCGACCCGGCGGCGTGGTCGATCGACGACGCGTACTACCTGGGCCCGGCCCTCTACGTGGCGCCGGTGGTGCGGCGCGGCGAGACCTCGAGGAAGGCGTGGCTGCCGCCCGGCGCCCAGTATGTCGATCTCGACGATCTCACGGCGTACGCGGGCGGCAGCGAGCAGGTGATCCCGGCGCCGCTCGAGAAGCTGCCGCTCCTGCTCGTCTCGGAGCAGATCCTCCCGCTGCTCGACCCGAGCATCGACACGCTGGCGCCCGCGACCGACCCGTCGGTGGTGACGCTCGAGCAGGTGAGCGACCGGCTCGACGTCCTGGTGGCGCTCCCGCCTGGCGGGCGGGCGCGCCTGACGCTCGCCGACGGCACCACGCTCGAGGCGGCGCGCGGGGCGGAGCAGGGCAACCCGGGCGCCCTCGAGGAGGCGAGCGCGGCCACCATCGAGGCGTGCGCGTCGTGCTTCCTCGCGACCAGCGAGGGCGGCGTGGAGCGCCTCCGCGCGACCTCGAAGCTCGCCGAGAGCTCGGAGATCGCGCTCGAGGACGTCACGCTCACCGCCAAGGGCGGCCCCGCGCGCCGCGTGCGCTGGGACGTGCTCCGGCTCCGGCCGTGAGCGCGCGCGGGGGCGCGCTCGGGGGCGCCGCCGGCCGCGCCGCCGTTCTGCCTGGAACGCCGGGGAACCCCGGGGGAACGCCGGGGAACCCCGGGGGAACGCCGGGGAACCCCGGGACCGCCAGCTTGTGGCGCCGCCCGCTGACCCGTTGTAAACGCGGGGCGTGACCCAGGCGCGCTCGATCTTCGCCCCAGGACTCTTCGCCGATCAGGTCGCCCTCGTCACGGGCGGGGGCAGCGGGATCGGCCTCGCGTGCGCGCGCGAGCTCGCGTCCCTCGGCGCCAGGGTCGCGATCTGCGGCCGCAAGCCCGACAAGCTCGAGGCGGCCGCCAAGGCGCTCGCCGAGGACGGCGTCGCCGAGGCCGACGTGCTCGCCGCGCCCTGCGACATCCGCGAGCCGGAGCAGATCGCCGCCTTCGTCGGCCAGGTCCTCGGGCGCTTCGGCCGGATCGACGTCCTCGTGAACAACGCCGGGGGCCAGTTCCCGAGCCCGGCCATCGACATGACCCCGAAGGGCTGGGAGGCGGTCGTCCGCAACAACCTGAACGGCACCTTCTTCATGACCCGCGAGGTCGCGCAGCGGGCGATGTTCCCGGCCCGGCGCGGCCGCATCGTGAACGTCACCGCGTCGGTGAGCCGCGGCTTCCCGGGCATGGCCCACACCGGCGCCGCGCGCGCCGGCGTCGAGAACCTCACCCGCTCGCTCGCCGTCGAGTGGGCGGCGCACGGCATCCGCATCAACGCCGTCGCCCCCGGCAGCAACATCCGATCGAGCGGCACGTCGCAGTACGGCGACGAGCTCCTCGAGCTCGCGCGGCGCGCCACCCCGCTCAAGCGCCTCGCCACCCCGGAGGAGGTCTCGAGGCTCATCGTCTTCCTCGCGAGCGACCAGAACGACTTCATCACCGGCGCGGTCTACGGGATCGACGGCGGGCAGCCGCTCTGGGGCGACATCTGGTCCATCCCCGAGCCGGGGGGCGCGCCGGGCGCTCCGCCGGACGGCAAAGGCTGAAGGGGCGCGGCGTGACCTACCCGCCCCCGTCCGCCGCCGGCCAGGCCGCACCGGAGCCCACCTCCGGCGCGCTCTCCGACGCCCTGGCGCCGCCGTTCGGGCCGCCGCCGTCCGCGCCCCCCTCCTCCGCGCCGCCGTCGTCCGCGCAGCCGCCGGCCGAGCCGACCACCCTGCTCGGGCGCGTCGCCCGGCGCGTGCGCGACTACTTCCTCGCGCTCGACCCGACCTTCCTGTCCGCGGTCGCGCCGCTCGCCGTGATCGCGGTCATCCTCTTCACGCGCGCCCCGTCGACGAACTACATCTTCGACGAGCAGGAGGCGCTCCTCGCCAACCCGTACGTGAACGCGAAGGGCGGGCTCCGCTTCATCGACGCGATCCACCGCGATTTCTGGGGCCTGCCGCCCGACCGGAGCGTCGGCTCCTACCGCCCGCTGCCGAACTTCCTCTGGCGCACCGTCTGGGCCGTCACCAAGCAGCCGTTCTTCCACCACTTTTACAACGTCCTCTTCCACGCGGCGAACGCCGCGCTGCTCACGTGCGTCACGTTCTGGCTCACGCGCAGGCGCGGGCTCGCCTACCTCGCCGGGCTCATCTTCGTCGGCTGCGCGGTGCTCACCGAGGCGGTGAGCGGCATCGTGGGCATCGCCGACGTGCTCGGGGGCCTCGGCGCGATCGCCGCCCTCGCCGCCCTGGCGCTGCCCGCGTGGGCGATGCCGTTCGGCGTCTTCGCGGCCGTGCTCTTCGGCCTCTTCTCCAAGGAGAGCGCGCTCGTCTGCGTGCCGCTGATCCCGTTCGCCGCCCTGATCGCGGCGCCGCTCACGCACCCGACGCGGCCGGCGCGGCTCGTCCGGTCGCTCCTCGCGCTGCTCGCCGCGGGCGCGGCGTTCGTGCTGTACGTCGAGCTCCGGCGGCGCTGGTTCCCGGCGCCCATGCCGGCCGAGCTCGCGACGCCGCTCCCGGAAGGGACGCCGCTCGCGAAGCGCGCGCTGCACGACCTGCTCGTCTGGTTCCACCAGGCGCCCCTGCCGCGCGATCCGCTCAACAACCCGCTCAGCACCGCGGACACCCCGCACCGGATCGCCGGCGCGCTGCGCGTCTACTGGCGCGGCCTCACCCAGGTCGTGTTCCCGTGGACGCTCAGCGGCGACTACTCGTACCCGCAGGAGCCGGCGCCCGACCGGCTGGTCTTCTTCGGCAGCGTCGCCGGCGCCGCGATGATGGCGCTGCCCCCGCTCGGCTCGCTCGCCCTCTGGATCGCGGCCCTCCGCCGCGAGCACCTCGAGCGGCGCGAGCGGCGCTCGGTGCGCGCCGCCTTCCTTGTCGACGGCGGCCCGGCGACGTCGCGCCGGTGGTCGCTGCTCCTCGCCGGGGCCTTGCTCGCGGGCGCGGCGGCCGCGCTCGCCGCGTACGACTGGCACGTGCTCCGCCCGGCGGGGCGCGTCGCGCCGCTCCGGGCGCTGCCGCTCGTGCTCTGGCCGCTGCCGTTCCTGCCCGCGCTGCTCCTCGGCCTCGGGCTGCTCGTCGAGGGCGGGCGCCCCCTGCCCTGCCCCGCGACCGCGGACCGGAGCGCCTGGGTGCCGCTGCGCCGCGGCTACGCGGGGCTGTGCCTTTTGGCGATCGGGCTGACCTGGGTCGTGGTCAGCTACTTCCCGCACTCGAACATCCCGGTCGTCCTGCCGACGGTGCGCGCCGAGCGCTTCTGGTACTTCCCGGCCATCGGCTCGTCGCTGGTCCTCGCGGTCGCGTTCTCGTGGCTGCACGAGGCGCTCGCGGGCTCGACCCTCGCGCCGCGCAGGCGCTGGTCGTGGCGGGCGTGGCTGACGCCGGCGCTGTTCGCGCTCTTCTTCGGCTTCCAGTGCGCGCAGGCCTACCGGCACGCGATGGACTACCGCAACGATCTCGACTTCTGGGCGGCGACGAAGAAGGCCGTCCCGAACAGCGCCAAGGCGCACCTCAACTACTCGGTCATGAAGGGCGCCCGCGGCGACCTCCCGGCCCGGCTCGCCGAGAGCAAGATCGCGGTGGAGCTCGCCCCGACGTGGCCGATGGCCCACGTGTACACGGGCGACACGCTCTGCCGCATGCACCGCGCCGACGAGGCCTTCCCGCACTACCAGCGCGGCATGGAGCTCGGCCCGAACGAGCTGAGCCTGATCGCGCTCGCGCTGCAGTGCCTGCACGACGAGCAGCGCCTCGCGGCGCACGAGGCGGAGCTCCGGCAGCTCGCGGAGGAGCACCCGGGGACGTGGCTCGCGTACCTCGCGGTCGACACGCTCGACAACGGCGCGAAGCACGGGGGCGTGGACCCGAAATACCGGCCGCGCGGCTACAACGAGGGGCCGAAGGAGTGACCGCGGCCTGGCACGTGTACATCCTGCGCTGCGGCGACGGGTCGCTGTACACGGGCATCGCGCGCGACGTTGCGGCGCGGCTGGCCCAGCACGAGGCCGGGCGCGGGGCGCGGTACACGCGCGGCCGGGGGCCGCTCGCGCTGGTCCACGTGGAGACCGCGGCCGACAAGGGCGAGGCGCTGCGGCGGGAGGCGGCCATCCGGAGGCTCGGGCGCGCGGGGAAAGAGGCGCTCGCGAGGGCGGCGGCCGGTCGAGGCTGAGCCCGCCCGAGACGAGCGGATCTCGAGCCGCCAAGGCGCGAGGGGCGCCAGGAAGAAGACCATCTCTCGGCGCCCTTCGCGTCGTGGCGGCCCATCCCTCGCGCGATCGACGCGATCGGCGTTCTACTCGTCGCCGAGGTCCACCGCGGCGCCGGGGGAGCGCGGACCGGGCGCGGCGCCGTTCCCCTCGGCCTCCACGCGCCAGCCGGACAGATCAGCGACGATGCTCAGGAGGCGCGACGCCGAGACCGGCTTCGGCAGGTGCATCTGATAGCCCTCCAGCATGGCCCGACGGGCGTCCTCGACGCTCGCGTAGGCCGTCAGCGCGATCGCCGGGACGACCCCGCCCTCCTCGGGCGGCAGCTCGCGGATGCGCCGGATGAGCTCGTATCCGTCCATCCCGGGCATCCCGATGTCGCTGAGGAGGAGGCGAGGCCGCGACGCGCGGAGCGCGCGCAGCGCTTCCTCCCCGGACTCGGCGAGGACGACCTCGGCGCCGTGATCCTCCAGGATGTAGCGCACGAGCTCGCGCGCGTCGTCGTCGTCGTCCACGACGAGGACGCGAACACCGTCGAGCTGCACCGCGCCCCCCGCCCGACCTCGCGCGCCGTCGCGCGACGGCGCCTGGCGAAGGGGCAGCGCCACCGTGAAGGTCGCCCCGTTGCCCTCGCCGCCGCTCTCGGCGCTCACCGTCCCTCCATGCAGCTCCACGAGCTGGCGCACGAGCGACAGCCCGAGCCCCAGGCCCCCGTGGACGCGGCGGATGCTGTTGTCCTCCTGTCGAAACCGGTCGAAGACATAGGGGAGAAAGCCGGCGGAGATCCCCTTGCCCGTGTCGCGGACCTGGAGCTGCGCCGCGTTGCCCTCGCGCCTCAGCGTGACCTCCACGCGCCCGCCGGCCGGGGTGAACCGGACCGCGTTGGAGAGCAGGTTCCAGGCGACCTGCTGGAGCCGCGCCGGGTCGCCGGCGATCGCCCCGGTCCGCGGGTCGAGGTGGACGTGAAGCGCGATCTGCCGCGCCAACGCGGCGGGGCGGATGGCGTCGACCGCCGCCTCGACGACGGGCCCCAGATCGACGTCTCTCACGTGCAGCACGAGCTTGCCGGAGCTGAGGTGCGAGACGTCGAGCAGATCCTCGATGAGCTGCGCCTGGGCCCTCGCGTTGCGCTCGATCACCTCGAAGGCTCGCCTCTGGAGCGAGGGCGCGACGCTCTGCGAGCAGAGGAGCTGCGCCCAGCCCAGGATCGCGTTGAGCGGCGTCCGCAGCTCATGCGACAGGGTGGCGAGGAACTCGTCCTTGATCCGGTTGGCCGCCTCGGCCTCGGCCCGCGCCTTCCGCTCCTTGTCGAGCAGCGCGTCGCGCTCCCGCTCGAGCGCGCGCCGCGCGTCCCGCTGCCGTCGCTCGGCCAGCTCCCGCTCGATCGCGGGGACGAGGCGCACCAGGTTCTCCTTGCGAAAATAGTCGTGCGCGCCCGCCTTCATCATCTCGACCGCGATGTCCTCGCCGATGCTGCCCGAGACCACGATGAAGGGGATGTCTCTGCCGCTCCGCTTCACCATCTCCAGCGCGTTCCGCGCGGTGAAGCTCGGGAGGCGGTAATCGGAGAGGATCACGTCCCAGTCCTCCTCCAGCGCGGCGGCGAGCTCTCCTGCGCTCTGGACGCGCCGGAAGGGCTCGCCCGCGTAGCCCCCGCGCAGGAGCTCGGCGCGCACGAGCCGCGCGTCGTCGTCCGAGTCTTCGATGATCAGGACACGAATACGCTTGCGCTCGCTCACGTGGGAGGCTCCTCGTTGAGCGTGAGCCAGTACAGGCCCAGGCTCCGCACCACCTCATGGAAGTCCTCGATATCCATGGGCTTGCAGATGTAGCTGCTCACGCCGGCGTCATAGCAGCGCTCCAGATCGCGCCGCTCCCGCGAGGAGCTCAGGACGACGACCGGCAGGCGCCGCGTCCGCGGGCTCGTGCGGATGCGCTGCAGCACCTGCGCGCCGTCGACCTTGGGCAGCTTGAGGTCGAGGAGGACGACCGCGGGCAGCGCTGGAGGATCGCCCTGCTGCGGGAACAGGTAACGGAGCGCCGCTTCACCGTCCCACACATGGACGATCGGCCTCGTGATCCCGGCCTTGCGGAGCGCGCGCTGGGTCAGGTGCGCGTCGTCCGGATCGTCTTCCACGAGGAGGATAGAGCCATGGCTCATGCGTCACCCGAGCTCGAGGTGCCGAGCGTGAAATAGAGCGTCGCGCCGCGTCCGACCGCGGCGTCGAACCATGCGCGCCCCCCGTGCTTCGCGATCACGCGTTGCACGATCGCCAGGCCGATCCCCGTCCCCTCGAACTCCGACGCGGCGTGGAGCCGCTGGAACGCCCCGAAGAGCTTGTCGGCGTACTCCATGTCGAAGCCCGCGCCGTTGTCGCGGACGAAGTAGGCTCTCCCCGCCCCCGCGCGCTGGGTCACGCCGAACGCTATCTCCGCGCGCGCGGTCTTCGAGGTGAATTTCCACGCGTTCCCCAGGAGGTTCTCGAGCGCCACGCGGATGAGCCTCGGATCGCACAGGTCGACGAGGCCGTCCTCGATCCGCACGTCGACGTCCCTCGTGGGATGGCGGTGGCGCAGCTCGCCGATCACGCCGCGCGCGAGCTCGCTCAGGTCGACCCGCTCGCGGCGGAGCTCCGCCCGGGTGAGGCGCGACAGCGCGAGCAGGTCGTCGATGAGCTGCCCCATCCGCCGCGCCGCGGCGAGGGCGCGCGCCAGGGTGTCGCGCCCCTCCTCGTCGAAGGCGCCGGCGTACTCCTCGTCGAGGATGCGGCAGTAGCCGGCCACCGCGCGCACCGGGGCGCGGAGATCGTGAGAGACCGAATAGCTGAACGCCTCCAGCTCCGAGTTCGCCTGCTGGAGCGCCGTCGTCCGGTCGGCGACGCGCGTCTCCAGCTCGGCGTTGAGGCGCGCGAGCGCGTCGTTGGCCTGGGCCAGCGCGCGCTCCGCCTGCCTCTTCTCGGTCATGTCCTTGGCCACGACGACGCCGAAGCGGACCTCCCCTGCGGGGCCATGCACGGGCGCGGCGCTCGCCAGCATCCAGACCTCGCCGCCGTTGCTCGACGTCGTCACCATCTCCTCGTCGGGGACGACCTCGCCGCGGAGGGCGCGCGAGAGCGGCAGCTCGTCCGGCCGGTAAAGCTGGCCATCGGCGCGGCGGAGCGCGCCGGGCCGCCCTCCGGCGGACGCCTGGCCGGTGAGCCAACCGAGCTCGCCCGTGAGCCCCTTCATGCTCTGGTTGGCGTACACGATCGCCCCCGTCCGGGGCTCCGCGAGCGCGACGCCCACGGGCAGCTGCGCGAGCACCTCGTCGCGCTCGGCGTCGGAGCGGCGCCGCTGCACCGACGTCCTCCACGCCGCGGCGCCGACCGCGAGCGCCAGCCCGAGCGCCGCGCCCGAGCTGCTCACGAGGAACACGGTGACGCGATCGCCCCGGTCCGCCGCGCGCCGCCGGCGCGCGAGCAGCGCCTCCTCCGCGTCGAGGATCTCGCCGACGCGGACGCGGATCTCGTCCATGGTCTGCTTGCCCAGACGGCTGCGCTCGAGGTCGAGCGCGTCCTTTACCCGCCCTTGCCGTCGGAGCTCGATGAGCCTGGCCAGGTTCGCAAACCACCGATCGGTCAGGGCGTCCAGATCGACGAGCGACCGCAGCCGGCCCCCGTCGTGAGCCAGGAGCTCACGGAGGCGGCTCAGCCGGCTCTCCGCCTCGTGAACGCCGGCATGGTATGGCTCCAGGAACTCCTCCTCACCGCTCAACAGATAGCCGCGTTGGCCCGTCTCGGCGTTGACCAGCGAGGTGAGGAGCCTCTGGAGCTCCACCTGGACGTCGGCGGTCCTGCGCACGAGCGCGGTCGATCGAGAGAAGCTGCGAAACGAGAAGAGCGACGAGCACACGAGCACCGCAGCGGCGAGGACGACGACGAGCAGCCAGGGCGTCCTGGCGCTGGAGCGTGAGATCGGTGAGGTCATCGGAAGGTCGGTTTTCCCGCCAAGCGCGCCCGGCTGCGCGCGGTGCTGCCGTCCGAGCCCCGCGTCGCGCCGACCTACCGTCTAGCACCGGATCCGGAGCTCTGGCACCGAGCGAGCCGCACGGAATGCGCAGGGCCCGGCCGGCAGGCTCGGCCGATATCCGGAGTGAAAGGCGCGGTATGGCGAGCTCGACCGTCGGTGAGCGGGCCTGCGGGTGAGCTCGCCAGGGCGTTCTCCTGCGGGTCGCAGGATGGATGAGACAGCATCTCTGCGGTGCGCCAGAGTGGGACGCGCATGGCCGATCCGATCAGGATGGAGGGCTCCGCGCGCCGGAGGGGGCGCGGCCCGAGCGCCTCGGCCGTTCCATGGCCTTTTTCGTTCCCCTTCAGGCCGCGATCGGGTAGCCCACGACCGGCGATGGCGGCCGCGGACTTCGGGTCATGGATGCCGTCGTGATCGGCGCGGGCCCGAACGGGCTCGCCGCGGCCGTCGCGCTGGCCGGGGCCGGCCTCTCGGTGCGCGTCGTCGAGGCGCGCGACACCATCGGCGGGGGCGCGCGCACGGCCGAGCTCACGGGCCCCGGCTTCCGGCACGACGTCTGCTCCGCCATCCACCCCACGGCGGTGATCTCGCCGTTCTTCCGGACGCTGCCGCTCGCGGAGCACGGCGTCGCCTGGATCTACCCCGAGGCGGCGCTCGCCCACCCGCTGCCCGACGGGAGGGCCGCCCTCCTCCACCCCGATCTCGACCGCATGGCGGAGACGCTCGGCGAGGAGGACGCGGCGTCCTGGCGCGGCCTGTTCGCGCCGCTGCTCGCGCACGGCGACGCGCTGTTCGCCGAGCTGCTCCGCCCGCTGCGCATCCCGCCGCGCCACCCGCTCCTGCTCGCGCGGTTCGGCCTCTCCGCCGTCCGCTCCGCGGCGGGGCTCGCGCGCGACACGTTCCGCGGCGACGCGGCGCGCGGGCTGTTCGGCGGCTGCGCGGCGCACGCGTTCCTGCCGCTCGAGGCGCTGTTCTCGGCGTCCTTCGGCCTCGTGCTCGCGCTCGCGGCGCACGCGGCGGGCTGGCCGATGGTGCGCACCGGCTCGCAGGCGCTCATGGACGCGCTGGCCGCCCTCCTGCGCGCGCGCGGCGGCGAGATCGAGACGGGCCGCGCGGTCGCGTCGCTCGACGAGCTGCCCGCGGCGCGCGCCTACCTCTTCGACACGACGCCGGCGGCCATGGCGCGCATCGCGGGCGACCGGCTCCCGGCGGGCTACCGGCGCCGCCTCGAGCGCTTCCGCCACGGCCCCGGCGTGTTCAAGGTCGACTACGCGCTCGACGGCCCCATCCCGTGGAAGGCGGCCGCGGCGGCGCGCGCGGCGACGGTGCACGTGGGCGGCACGCTCGACGAGGTGGCGGCCTCGGAGCGGGCGCTCGCCGGCGACGCGCCCGCGGAGCGCCCCTTCTGCCTCGTGGCGCAGCAGAGCCTGTTCGACGGCACGCGCGCCCCCGCCGGCAAGCACACCGCCTGGGTCTACTGCCACGTGCCGCCCGGCTGCACGGTCGACATGACGGCGCGCATCGAGGCCCAGCTGGAGCGCTTCGCTCCCGGCTTCCGCGATCTCGTGCGCGCGCGCGCCGTCCACACCCCGGCCGCCTTCCAGCGGTACAACGAGAACTACGTCGGCGGCGACATCGCCGGCGGGGCCAACGACTGGATCCAGATCTTCGCGCGCCCCGTCGCGAGCCTCGACCCCTACGCGACGCCCAACCCCGCGATCTACCTCTGCTCCAGCTCGACGCCGCCCGGCGGCGGCGTCCACGGCATGTGCGGCTACCACGCCGCCGCGGCCGCCCTCCGGCGCGTGTTCCAGAGGCCGGCGCCCGCCCTCGCCGCGCCGGCGCCGCAGGCCGCGCTGCCGCCGCGCGGCGGCTGAGGCGCGCCGGACGGGCCGCGCCCGAGCGAGCGCGCCCTCGCGGCGCGGTCACCCCCACGACACGTCGAACTCGCAGGCCTTGGCGCCGCGAAAGCGGCAACGGGTGTGCAGGCAGCGGCCCTCCCGGGCGCCCATGTGGGACATGAGCCGCTCCTGCCATACCGGGATGCCGACCGAGCAGGTGATCGGCCCGGGGCCGCGGTCCGGGAGCCGCGACGCGGTGAGGCGGACCGTGTAGCGCTTCGGGGCGACCTCGCTCGCCTCCATCGTGCCCTCGTCGAAGTAGCGCTCCCAGAGCGAGGCGGACCTGCGCAGCACCGTGGCGGGGGACGCGGCCTTGAGCAGCACGGTAAAGAACCGTTGCAGGTCCTCCTCGGCGATGGCGGCGGCGATGGGCCGGAAGCACTGCGGATGGCCGCCGCCGAACAGCGTCAGGTAGCGGTCGGTGAGGCGGTTCCAGAGGCCTACCGGGTACCAGCCGTGCGGCAGGATGATGCCGCCGACCTGCGCGGCCTCCTGCGGGCTCAGGCCTTCCAGCCACTGTTCCACGCCGGCGGCGCCGTGCTGCGCGGCCACGAAGTTCTTGAACCCCCCCAGCGCGTTGCCCTTGACGTTGCTCATCGAGTCGCTCCACCGGGCGGCCATCGCCAGGCCCGTCGCGTGCCGGGTGCCGCGGATCCTGACGAGGGTCCCGGGCAGATGCAATCGCGTCGGTCGGGCGCTCCGCGGAACCGGCGGGCGTGGTCGTCGGCGCGCTGTCCGCCGGCGGGCGCCGTACTACAATCGCCGGCGTGAAACCGTGCCCCTTCTGCGCGGAGCAGATCCAGGACGCCGCGATCAAGTGCCGCTTCTGCGGCAGCATGCTCGAAGAACGAGCGCCCGCGGCGGCCACGGCCCTGGCCGCGCCGCTCGCCCCCGCGCCGGGCGCGCTCTCCCCTGCGCCCGGCGCGCTCGCCGCGCCGGGCGGGGCGCGCGTCCTCTTCGAGGGGACGCCGAGCTGGAAGGCGTGGTTCTGGTCCTACGTGGCCGCGAGCGTGCTCTCGCTCGTGCTGGTGGGCCTCGTGTGGCTCGGCATCCTGCACTGGAAGCGCAAGAGCCTCCGCTACAAGATCACCGACCGCACGATCGACTATGAGGCCGGCCTGCTCACGCGGCGGGTCGAGACGCTCCAGCTCTGGCGGGTGCACGACCTCGACCTCCGCCAGACGTTCATGGAGCGGCTGCTCGACATCGCCGAGATCCGCGTGTTCACGAAGGACGCGAGCGATCCCGAGCTCGTGATCCGGGGCCTGCCGGCGTCGCGCGAGCTGTTCGAGGCGCTCAAGAACGCGGCGGAGCTCGCGCGCCAGCAGCGCGTGCTCGGGGTCGTGCAGTAGCGCGGCCTTCGCGCGGCGGCGCAGGCCTGATAGGAGCCCATCCATGTCCCCCAGGCGATCCCCGCTCGACGATCTCCCGGATGTGCGCGACGGCCTGACCCGCGCCGAGCGCATCATCCTCTGGAAGCTCTCCGAGCTCGAGCGGGAGTTCGGCGGCCGCAACGTCCCCACGGCCACGCTCTACGGCCGCGTCGTCGAGCACATCGATCTCTCGGTTCCCGAGTTCCAGCGCCTCATGCAGCGCCTCGTCGGCGTGCGCTGAGGGCGCCCCGGAGCGGCTCGGGCCCTTTGTCACCGTGACATGAGAGCTCCCGTGGAAGGCGGGGAGAGCATGCCTCTTGTCTGCCCGCCTCGTGATCGAACCCGACCACATCCACGGGGCGGCCCGGGACAGACATCCACGGGGCGGCCCGGAACAGGCATCCACGGGGCGGCCCGGAACAGGCATCCACGGGGCGGCCCGGAACAGACATGCTGGGGCTCGTCGGGAGGAGACGTGGACAGGGGGAGAGGCGCGCCGCCGGCTCCGCGGCAGAGGGCCGCTGCTCGCCGCGGCGGATCGACGTCGTGTCAGGCGGTCCGCTGCTCGAGGGCGGCGCGCAGCGCGGAGACCGAGGCGCTGCGCAGATAGACGACGGGAGCGCCGTCCGCCGCGAGGGTCTGCATCTGCTCGCGCAGCGCATGCGAGACCATCGTCACCATGATCACGATGAGCGCGATCCTCCCCACGCCGTGGCGCGCCCCCGGGGGCACGCGGTTCTCATAATGGCGCAGTGACCAGCCGTGCTTCTCGACCACATCGCGGTAGCGGCTGGACATGCCGCCGCTGCCCCCGATGACCAGCACCGTCTGCTCCTCGCGCTTCCTGTCGACCGCCTGGGAACGCCTCTGCGCCTTCATGCGATCCCCTGGAGCAAGGCGTAAGCCACGCTCCTCGAGCGGGCATTTCCGCGCAAAACTCACGGTACGGGTCTATTCCCCGGCAAAATGTCGCCGCATCGCGGAGGGCTATGTCATCGTGACATGGCGCGCGCGACGACCGGACGCTGCCCCGCAGTCGCGAGCATCGGGGAATATTCCCGTTCACGGCAGCCCCCCGCCGGCGCGGCCAACGAGGATCCGGAAGACAGGGGACGACCGCGGGCGCCCGCCGAAGCTCCACAGCGCCGCAAGGGCGTCCCTCGGCACAGGACCACCCCACGAGCACCGCGACAGACCTACATACCGTCCCGGTTGCGCGCGGCGGAGGCACCGGCGGGGGGTGGCCAGGCTCGACGGGAAAGATGGCGCAACATGATTAGTTTGTGACACTAACAATCTGCACGCGGGCGCGCTGCGGACACACGCCACGGCGACCCGCCGGCGACCTCGAGCTGTGGTAGGGAGCAGCGCCCCCCCTGCCCTGCCGTGCCATGATGTCTCCCGTCCCGCCCAGCGCCCCGCCTCTGCCTCCGCCGGGCGCCGTCGAGCCGCCTCCGCCGGGCGCCGTCGAGCCGCCTCCGCCGGGCGCCGTCGAGCCGCCTCCGCCGGGCACCGTCCAACGCTGGGCCTGGGATTACGTCCTCGCGACCGATCTCGCGCACAAGCTCGAGCCGCCGCCCGTGCCCTCGGTCTGGGAGCCCGACCCCACGACGCCGCGCCGCATCGCTCGCCCGGGCCGACCCGCCGAGCTGCGCATCTCCGCGCGCGCGTCGAAGAGCCCCGGGCCCGAGGCGCTGCGCAACCCGACGCGACGCGCGCAGCTCTTCCACGCGTTCATGCACCACGAGCTCCAGGCCGCAGAGCTGATGGCCTGGGCGCTGCTCGCCTTCCCGGAGACGCCGCGCGCGTTCCGCGGCGGCCTCGTCCGGATCGCCCTCGACGAGGTGCGCCACATGCGGCTCTACGCGGCCTACCTCGCCGCGATCGGCCACCGCTTCGGCGACTTCCCGGTGCGCGACTGGTTCTGGTCGCGGGTGCCCGCCGCCGCGTCGCCCGCGCAGTTCGTGGCGGTGATGGGGATGGGCCTCGAGGGGGGCAACCTCGACCACACCGCGCGCTTCGCCGAGCGCTTCCGCGCCATCGGCGACGACGAGGGCGCGGCGCTCACCGAGCGGGTCTGCGCCGAGGAGATCCCGCACGTGCGCTTCGGGGTCCGCTGGTTCCGCCGCTTCACCCAGGCGCCGAGCGGCGCCTCGCCCCACGCGCCGGGCGGCGCCTCGCCCAACGCGCCGGTCGGCGCCTCGCCCAACGCGCCGGTCGGCGCCCCGCCCCACCCGCCCGGCGACTTCGAGACGTGGGTCCGCCACATCCCGCCGCCCCTCTCGCCGCTACTCATGCGGGGCGAGCCGATGAACCGCCGCGACCGGAGCCGGTCCGGCCTCTCCGAGCCGTTCCTCGACGCGCTGGCCGCATGGACCGAGCGAGCGCCTGGGTCCTGAACTTCGACGCCGACGAGGAGCTCGCCCGCCCCGCGGGGTACACCCCTCGCGCCGCGGTCGCCGGCCGGGCCCCGGAGCTCGCCGGCCGGGTCGCGGCCCTGCTGCGCCCCGGCGACGTCGTGCTCAGCCCCGACCTCCCCGCGCCGCTGGTGCCGCCTGCGCCGCCCGGCGCCGCGCTCGTCGGCCGCGCGTGGTGCCCCACGCCCCGCGCCCGGCGCCTCCTCGGCCGCGCCGGCGTCCCCCTCGCGGACGCGCCGCCGCTCGAGGTGCTCCGCCGCGTCAACCACCGGAGGTTCTGCGCCGACCTCGGCCAGACGCTGCCCGGCGCGCGCCACGTTGTCACCCTGGCCGAGCTCGAGGCCGCGATCGCCGCGCCCACGCCGACCGGCCACTGGCTGCTCAAGCGGCCGTTCGGCTTCGCCGGGCGCGGCCGCCGCCGGGTCGCCCGCGGCCCCCTGCCGCCCGACGCGCGGCCCTGGGCGGCCGCGTCGCTCGATCCCGCCTCCCCGGACAGCGGCCTGCAGGTCGAGCCCTGGGTCGAGCGCCGCGGCGACTTCTCGCTGCACGGCCACGTCGCCCGCGGCGGCGCGGTCCGCCTCGGCGCCCCGTGCGTCCAGCGCTGCGACGACCGCGGGGCCTACCTCGGCGCCGCGCTCGCCGGCGAGGGCGACCTCGACGGCGACGAGCGCCGGCGGCTCGTCCAGGCCGCGCTCGAGGCGGGCGAGGCGCTCGCCGGCGCGGGCTATTTCGGGCCCTTCGGGATCGACGCCTTCCGCTGGGAGGACGAGCGCGGGCGCCTGCGCTGGAACCCCCGCTGCGAGATCAACGCGCGGTACACGATGGCGTGGGCGATCGGCATGGGCAGCGCCCGGCCCGACCTCGAGTGACCGGCGCGACGGACACGCCGCGCGGAGGCCGCGCCCCGATCCCGACACCGACTCGTTGCACAAGAGGCTGGCCGCTTCCTCTATAGCGGTGCTCCGACGACGAGACGAACCGTCGAGACGCCAAGCGGCGAATCCGGACGGCGGGGCGCCGGCCTCCGCGCGCGACCCCAGCGCCCGGCCGATGATCGCGCGAGAGGAGGGATCGACATGAGTCTTCCGGCAAGGACAGGAGCGCAGCGGCAAGCGCGGCGTCGCGCGAGGAGTGCGGCGGCGCCGCGCCGCCAGGGACGATCGCCTGCGGCAGCTACTTCTGCGACGCGGCGTCCGAATACTGCCAGAGCGTCGAGGATCCTCACGACGAGCTCTTCAAGATGCCGACGCGGAGGACCTGTGAGGAGATACCGACCCCCTGCATGGCAGCGCCGTCCTGCGACTGCCTGGCCGCCCCCGCCGCCGACCCCCGCGAGGGCGATTGCTCCAGCGCGCCGGCCTGCACACGAGGCGAGTCGGGGAGCTTCGCCGTCCGGTGTACAGGAGATCTGTATTGACACGCCGCCGCGCCGAGCACCACGTGCCGGCCTGGCGAGGGTGTCCCACGGGGGCTGGACAGACGTCCTCGGCGGCGCCCTCATGCCACATCGAGCGCCACGCCACATCACGAAAAGGACACCGAATCACCACCAAAACGTTGAGGCTTTATCGAGAGGTCTTCCCGTAATTTGCTCGCGCAACGCCCACATCGAGGCTCGAATCCAGAAGAAGGAAGGCACGCATTCATGCAGAATCCGCGCGCGCGAGATGAATTCCCCGGACACAAGCGAATGACGGCGAGCTGGTCTCGGCTGTCGAAGGGCGTCCTCTGCGCCGCCCTCCCCGTGATCGCGATCGTCAATGCCTGCGGAGCCGAGGGCGAGATCGAGGAGATCTCGGAGGCGCGACAGGCGCTGACCACCGTCTCCTTCCAGCAGGGGTCGCTCCCGAGCTCGTCGTACGCGGGCTCGACCGACGCGACGATCCGGCAGGCCGCCGCCACCACGAATTACGGCGGGGCGACCACGTGCGAGGCCGACGGCGACGACGGCTCGGGCGTGGACAAGTCCTGCCTGCTGAAGTGGACCCTCTCCGGCATCCCCGCGGGGAGCACCGTCCAGTCGGCGTCGATCACCCTCCAGGTCACCGACGGCTCCTCGAATACCTACAACGTCCACGAGGTGAAGCGCTCGTGGGACGAGGCGCAGGTCACCTGGAACAACGCGACCTCCACGACGGCGTGGGCCGCCGCGGGCGCGCTGGGCTCGACCGATCGCGGCAGCCTCGTGGGCAGCGTCACCGGCAGCGCCGGATCGAGGACCATCACCCTGAACGCGGCCGGCGTGGCGCTCGTGCAGGCGTGGGTCGACGGGGCGTCCAACAACGGTATCGCCATCGCGAGCTCGTCGAACACGGACGGCATCGACTTCGCCTCCTCGGAGCACGCCACCGCGGCGCAGCGGCCCAAGCTCACGATCACCTACGGAACGTCGAGCGGCACCGGAAGCTCGACCGACCCGGAGCTCCTCATCGCCTTCATCGGCGACCAGGGGAACAACGGCAACGCGGACGCGGTGCTCCAGCTCATCGAGGACGAGGGCGCCGCGGCGACCATCCACAACGGCGACTTCGACTACGCCGACAACCCGGCGGCGTGGGAGAACCGGATCAACAGCGTCCTCGGCCCGAACTATCCTTATTTCGCCATCATCGGCAACCACGACGCCGCGGCGTGGGGCGGCAGCAGCGGGTACGCCAGCTACATCCAGGCCCGCCACGCGCGCGTGCCGGACATGAACTGCACGGGCGAGCTCGGCGTCAAGGCGACGTGCAACTTCCGCGGGCTGTTCATCGTGCAGTCCTGCATCGGCACCGGCGAGCTCCGCTCGACCTGCGCCGCCAACGCGGCCGATCAGGTGAGCTTCATCCAGGACGCGCTCGCCAATGACAGCTCGATCTGGTCGGTGTGCGCCTGGCACAAGAACCAGCACGACATGCAGGTCGGCGGCAAATCGAACGAGGTGGGCTGGAGCGCCTACCAGGCGTGCATGAACGCCGGCGCGATCGTCGCGACGGGGCACGAGCACTCCTACTCGCGCACGCTGACCCTCACCGACGTCGGCAACGCCTCGACCGGCCACGGCAAGACGGGCGCCTTCAACCTGGTCGAGCTCGGCCCGAACCGGAATTTCGTGTTCGTGTCGGGCCTCGGCGGCGTGGGGATCCGCGATTACGAGGCGGCGAGCCACGACGACGACACGTGGTGGTCGTCGTACTACGCGAGCAACAAGTGGGTGAAGAACGGAACGCTGATGTCCGGCACCGCCGATTACGGCGCCCTGTTCATCCGCTTCAACGTGGGCGGGGACCCGAAGCGCGCGACCGCGTACTTCAAGGACGTGGACGGCCGCCTCGCCGACGAGTTCACGATCCAGGTCCAGTAAGGCGCGGCGCGCCGCGCGCCGGAGCGGCGCCTGCTCGCCGAGGTCGCGGTGCTCGCGCCGCCGCTCGCCAGATTCGCGACAACCTTGTTGCTCCCACGGGCGCTGCCGCTGCGTTAAACCTCTCGTTGCCGGCGGACGGCGCGCGAGCACGCGCCGCGCGGGCGAGGGAGATCCCAGCATGAAGACCACGGAGAACAGGGCGGGCCGGGGGGCGCGCAAGAGCCCGAAGCGCGCGGAGATCGTGCGCGAGTACGGCCCCTTCCCGGGCACGCCGCGCATCCACGGCGTCACCTACGACGGCCAGAACGTCTGGTTCGCCAGGACCGAGAAGCTCGCCGCGATCGACCCGGCGAGCGGAGCGGTCGTGCGCGAGCTCGACGTCGCTGCCCACGCAGGGACCGCCTTCGACGGCGAACATCTCTGGCAGCTCGTCGAAGACCGGATCCAGAAGGTGGACCCGAAGACGGGGCGCGTCGTCGGTAGCATCCCCGCGCCTGCGCAGGGGCGCGACTCGGGCCTGACGTGGGCGGAGGGGACGCTCTGGGTGGGCGAGTACCGGGCGCGCAAGATCCACCAGATCGACGCGAAGACAGGCGCGATCCTGCGGACCATCGAGTCGGATCGGTTCGTCACCGGCGTCTCGTGGGTCGACGGGGAGCTCTGGCACGGCGCCCAGGAGGGCGAAGAGAGCGAGATCCGGCGGGTCGATCCCGGGAGCGGCGAGGTGCTGGACCGGCTGGAGATGCCCGAGGGGGTCGCCGTGACGGGGCTCGAGGGCGATCGCAAGGATCTCTTCTTCTGCGGCGGCGGGACGAGCGGCAAGGTGCGCGCCGTGCGCAGGCCGACCGCCCGCGCCCAGCGCTGACGAGGCTCGTCCTGGGCCCAGCCTGCCCCGCGTCGTTCGGCGCGCGCGTCGCCGCCGGCGCCATCGCCAAGGGACACAACTTCACAGAGGGAAAGAAGCAGATGAACAAGATCACCGTCACGGGATTTCGATGGGCCCCGCCGTTCGCCCAAGGGCTCGTTCGCGACTTGCGCGTGCGCTGGGCGCTGGAGGAGGCAGGGCTTCCCTATGAGGTCAGGCTGATCGACCGCGGGGATCTGAGCTCGCAGGCCTACCGTCAGAAGCACCCCTTCGGGATGGTGCCGGCCTTCGAGGCGGAGGGTCGGTGGCTGTTCGAGTCGGGCGCCATCGTGCATCACATCGCCGCGGAGTCCGAGGCGCTGATGCCCGCCGATCGGGACGGCCGCGCCAACACGGTCACCTGGATGTTCGCCGCGCTCAACACGGTCGAGCCGCCGATCCAGAACCTCTTCGTGATGGACGTGCTGAAGAGCGATGAACCGTGGGCGAAGCTGCGGCGCCCCGGCGCCGTGGATGAGGTGAAAGCTCGGCTGGACGCGCTCTCCGCCTGGCTCGATGGGCGCGACTATCTGGTCGATCGCTTCACCGCGGCCGACGTCCTGATGACGACCGTGCTGAGGCTCATCCGGCACACAGACCTGGTGGCCGGATTTCCCGTGCTCGACGCCTACGTCAAGCGCTGTGAGGCGCGGCCGGCCTTCCAGCTGGCCTTGCGCGAGCAAATGGCGGACTACGCTCGAAACGCTCCGGTCGCGGCCTGAGGCTGCGCGCTGCGCTCGGCCTCGGAGCGCGCGAGCAGCGCCCGCCGGTCCCTGGCGAGCCGCTGGTGCCGCCCCGGCGACCTGCCCACGGCCGGATGCGGGCCGCGGGCTTCCTGACCTGGCGGCGACGGGCGCATCCGGGCTAGAACGCTGGCTCGCTCGAGCTCGCAAGGGACAAGGACAATGCCGCCCATGCCACCCCCGCACATCCACACCGAACGCCTCGATTACACCGAGGGTGAGACGGTCTGCGAGGCGTACGTCGCGCACGACGCCTCGAGCGCCGCGAAGCGGCCCTGCGTCCTCATCGCCCACGCGTGGGCAGGGCTGAACGAGGCCATGCACGAGAAGGCCGTGGAGCTGGCCGGCCTGGGCTACGTCGGCTTCGCGCTCGACGTCTACGGCAAGGGCGTCCGCGGCGGCGAGATGGAGGACAACTCGCGGCTCATGGCGCCCTTCATGGAGGACCGCGGCCTGCTCCGCAGGCGCCTCGAGGCAGGCATCGCGGCGGCCAGACGGCACCCGCTCGCCGACCCCGACCGCATCGCGGCGATCGGATACTGCTTCGGAGGGCTGTGCGCCCTCGACCTGGCGCGGAGCGCGCCGCCGGGCCTGAAGGGCGTGGTGAGCTTCCACGGGCTGCTGCACCCGCCGAACCTGGGACCGCAGGCGCCCATCACGGCCAGCGTGCTCGTGCTCCACGGCTGGGAAGACCCGATGGCGCCGCCCGCCGACGTGCTCGCCCTCGCGCGCGAGCTCACCGAGGCGAAGGCCGACTGGCAGATCCACGCCCACGGCCACGCGATGCACGCGTTCACCTACCCGGGCGCGAACCTCCCGCAGGCAGGCCTCCAGTACGACGCCGCGGCCGCCCGGCGATCGTGGGCGGCGATGCGGAGCTTCCTCGAGGAGGTCCTCGAGCGCCGGTCAGGCTGAGTCGGGCCCGGCGGCCGGCCCCGCGTCGGGCCATGCCTCCCGAGGCGCTCGATGGCAGAGCACCCGTCGGGTACGCTGCGCACCGGACATGAAACAGCCCGCGCCGCGCTCCCCCGACGCCTCGGCCCCCGAGGCCCACGCGAACGCGCCCTCGCGGCCCGCGCCGCCGTCCTCCAACGCCACGACCCTGGTCCAGAAGCCGCGCGTGCCCGACGCCTTCGGGGAGGCGCCGACCATCGTGTACATGCCGAGCGACGAGCCCGGCCGCGCGCCCGACGACGCCGCGCCGCGCGCGCCCGGGGGCGCCGGGGCCGCCGCCGCGCCCGGCGGCCGGGAGCGCGGCGCCATCGACGACGTCACCCTGCGCATGCCGCCCAAGGCCGGCGCCCCGGGCGGGGACCACGACGACCGCACGCTCAAGATGCCCGCGCGGCCGGCACGGGCCACCGCGGAGGACGACGCGCCGACCGTCAAGGCCGAGCCCAAGGCGTCCTTCGTCGACCTCGACGCCGAGGCGCAGGAGGAGGGCCGGCCTCAGGACCTCAAGTCGGCCGCCCGCGCCTTCTTCAAGCGCCACCACAAGAAGCTCTGGTGGCTGCACACCGCCTATGCGCTCAGCCTCGGCGCCTTCGTGGTCGCCTTCGCGCAGAAGGGGTTCCAGCACGCCCGCTTCCTCGCGATCTCGGTCAGCGTCGCCTGGCTGCTCGTGCTCCTGTTCTTCCGGCTCTTCGGCACCGGCGCCCGCCAGGACTTCGCGACCGCGTGGCGCGGCGCCCGGCTGCGCTTCCTCGTGATGACCTATGTCCTGAAGAACCTCTATCAGGGCATGCTCTTCTTCCTCCTCCCGTTCTACTGGAAGAGCGCCAGCCTGGACGCGCCGAACCGGTGGTTCGTCCTCCTCCTCGGCGCCTGCGCGGTGCTCTCGACGCTCGATCTCGTCTTCGACCGCGTGCTCATGCGCTGGAAGACGCTCGCCTCGGTGTTCTACGGGGTGACGCTGTTCGCCTGCCTGAACCTCGTCATCCCCGCGCTCCTCCCCAACACCCGGACGCTCTACACGCTGCTGTCGGCCGCCCTCGTGTCCGTGCTCGGCTTCTGCACGCTTCACCTGCCGTTCGGGGCGCTGTGGAGCCGGGTGGGCCTGGTGTTCCTGGTCATCGCGTCGGCCGCCGGGGTCGGGCTCGCCTACGGCACGCGGGAGATCATCCCGCCGGTGCCGATGCACCTGTCCTCCGCGGCCGTGGGCCCCTCGGTGCTCCCGGACGGCCGCCTGGCCATGTCCGTGAAATCGCTGCACTTTTCCGTGATTCGAGAGCTGCGCGCGGTGACCGACGTGGTGGTGCCGGGCGGCGACGGGGACCGCCTCGTCCACGTGTGGCGGCACGAGGGGCGCGAGATCCTCCGCGCGCCGGAGGAGACGCTGCGGGTGCCTGGCCCGGAGGGCGCGGTGCGGCTCAAGTCGCAGCTCGTGGGCGGGAGCCTGCCGCGGCGCCTGGCCGGGCACTGGACCGTGGATGTCGAGACCGAGGACGGCCAGCTCGTCGGCCGCACCGCGTTCGAGGTGACCGAATGAAGGCGCCGCTCCAGGGCGACCGGGCCGGCGCCGCGCAGCGCGCGCGCTGGGTCGACGTCGGCAACATGGCGAACGGGTTCCTCGTGTTCGGCAACGTCGTCACGGGCTTCATCGCGATCGGCAACGTCGCGCGCGGGTTCATCGCGATCGGCAACGTCGCCGTCGGCGTCATCGCCATCGGCAACGTCGCGTTCGGCGTCGTCGGCGGGTTCGGCGCGACGATCGCGGTCGGCGCCTTCGCCGCCGCGGGCGTGCTCTCCTTCCCGGTGCTCGACGGCGCGGCGGGCGTGGCCAGCGCGACCGATCTGCACCTCATCCTGTCGGTGTTCCCGATCGTGCTCTGGTTCGTCGCGGCGCGCCTCTTCCCGGGGCGACGCGCGCCCCGCCTGGGCCCGAGCCCCGAGCTGACGCCGCTCCGCGCGCTGCTCCGCGGCGAGCGCCCCGACGGCTGGGTCCGCGCGCGCGTCGAGCGTGCCGGCGCGGGCGCGCTCCGGCTCGCGCAGGGCGGCGCGCGGCTCGAGCTGCCGGCGACGCCGGAGGCGCTCGGCGCGGGCGGGGCGCTGCTCCCGGAGGGCGGGAGCGCGCGGCTGTTCGCGTACGTGCGGGCGGAGGAGCACGTGCGCGGCGGCGAGGGCGGCTACCGCGAGGCGCAGCGGCGGGAGCGGGTGCTCACCGTCGCGGATCTGGTGGCGCCGCCGGCGTGGGTCCCGCCGTGGCTCGACGGCGGCGAGGCGCAGTGGTGGCTCTCGCGCGCGTGGAAGGTGGGGGCGATCGCGGCGGCGGTCCTGAGGGCGGCGCAGCTCGTGGCGGGCGCGATGGGGTGAGCGCCCGCCGCCTCGACGCGCGCCGGGCCAGCGCGCCTCGAGCGCACCTGGTCTGCCTGCCGGACGCCCGGCCGTCGCGTGGGCGCGCCAGATCTCAGCCGGGAGGCGCTGGTCCTACGCGGGATCGCCGAAGTCGGTGATCTTCGCCAATTCCCGCCGCAACAGGAGATCGCGCTCCACGAGGAGGCGGTCGAGCTCCTCGTCGGAAGCATACGCCAACCTTCGATGGCGCTCCGCGACCCGGCTGTCGATCGCCCGGACCATGCGCACCGCGAGCCACGCAGCAGCGATCGACGCCACGTCGGACGCAATGAACGCATACCGGGACCGGATGAACTCCGCCACGGTCAGCTGCGGCATGACAGAGGCCAGCCACCCGAGGCCGCGGCTCGCGAGGTAGAGCCCCCACCACGCGCCGAGGGCGGCATGGTGCACCGCGCCCGCCCGCGGGGCGTGCGCCATCTCGACGCGCCGGTAACCACCCTCGCCGTCCAGGAGAGGGCGCGGCGCAGGCTCGGGCACGCCCGCCGGAGCAAGGCCGTCGTGGAGATCCCGCAGCACCCTGTACGGCTGCACCAGGTTCACGACGGGAATGAGGAATGCCACGACCGACTCGGACGGCGTCCAGGAAAAACCCCGCACGGGATCCAGCTCGCCAGCCAGCGCGACAGCCCTGGCGAGCCAGCGCAGGAACAACACGCCCGCAACGATCCCGAACCCCAGCTCGAGCAACCCCCCGGCCTCGCGGAGCGCGTTGGCAAGCTGCCACGTCGACGCCGAGACCTCCGTCGAGCCGAGCAGCACAATGTGCCATGCCCCGACCAGCGCCGTGAACGCCGCCACAGCTCCCATCAAGAGCAGCCCGGCAACCGCCGCACGAGCGCGCCGGCGCACGACGCGGACGTCGCGGCCCCACCCCTCCCGCGCTTCGGCCCAACCGCTCACGATGAGCGAGGCTATCAGCGGAATGCGCCGCATCGCAATGCAAGCGCTGCCTTACGGCAGGCCCTACCCGGCACCCCCTGCCGCCCAGCGAGGTTTGCCGGGCGCGCTCCCGCGCGCCCGCGCGACGGATGCCCGGGAATGGAGCCGATTCGCTCCTCGCGCCGCGTGGCACCAATCCCACACACCTGCATCCGCGTCCCGTCGGCAAACGCGAGCTTCCGTGCCTGCCGACGTCAATCGTCCACGATCGCCGGGCTCCCGCTGTACACCACCGCGTCGAGGAGCCGCTCCTCCCGCACCAGCGCGAGCGCCGGCGCGTCCCGGCGGATCGAGATGCTGCCGCCCGCGTCCGCGAACCCGCACGCCTCCGCCCCGCGCCGCGAGCCGATCTCCCAGAGCGCCTCGGCCGGCGTCCCCTCGCCCTCGCCCCGCAGCGTCACGCGCTTGCCCGTCCGCAGCCGCTCGCCGAGCTCCACGCCCCGCAGGTCCTCGAACGGATCGGTGATCACGTGGCTGTCGATCCCCACGCACAGCCGCACCCCCGCCCCGCGCAGCGCCCCCACGTCGGGCAGCCCGTCGCCGAGGTCGCGCTCGGTCGTGGGGCACAGGCACGCGAACGCCCGCGCCGCGCCGAGGAGCGCCGGCTCGTGCGGCGCGAGGTGCGTCGCGTGCACCGCCACGAAGCGCTCGCTCAGGAGCCCGCGCTCGGCCAGGAGCTCCACGGGGCGCCGGCCCGTCTCGGCGAGGCACGCCTCGATCTCGGCCGGCTGCTCGGCCACGTGCATGTGCACCATGAGCCCGCGCTCCGCGGCGTACCGCGCGATCTCGCCGAGCCACGCCGGGGGCACGGCGCGGACGCTGTGCGGCGCCACCCCGACGCGCACGTCGTCGCAGCCCGCGTAGCGCGCCCGGAGCGCCTCGACGTCCGCGAGCGCGGCGTCGAGCGAGCCGTCCGAGAACCGCCGCTGCGCCCCCTCGGGCGCCCGGCCCGCGCCGGCGCGCGCGTAGACGACCCGGAGGAGCGCGATCCGGAGGCCCTCCGCGCGCGCGGCCTCGATCACCGCGTCCGCGAGCACGGTGCGATCCGCGTAGGGCGCGCCGTCCGGCTGGTGGTGCACGTAGTGGAACTCGCCCACCGTGCGGACGCCCGCGGCGCGGAGCTCGCGATAGGCCACCTTCGAGATCGCGTGAATGGACTCGGGCGTGAGCGACGCCGCGAGCGCGTACATGGCGGTCCGCCACGACCAGAAGTCGTCCGACCCCGACGGCCCCGGCCGCTGCGCCTCCCCGCGCATCCCGCGCTGGAACGCATGGGAGTGGGCGCTCGCCAGCGCCGGCAGCTCGATGGCCCCCGCCGTCAGCCTCATCGCCGCTCGACCTACCACGCCGGGGAGGCCGGCGGAAGGCGCGGCGCCGTCGGGCTGCCGGTCACTCCTCCGGTACCGTGATGAGCGTCAGGCAGTCGAGGCTGAGCTTGCCGCAGGCCGCCATGACCGCATCGGTGTCCCGTTCCTGGTCGTACCACGCCACGGTGAGCGCGCTGCACGCGGGGAGCACGTTGCGAGAGTACTCGCTCATCGCGGCGGCGCACGCGTCGATCTCCGCGATGGTCGCCGTGCACTGCGTGGGCGCGACACAGGGTTGCTCCTCCAGCGCCGCGACGACCTGCGCGACGAGCTGCTCTGCCTGCCGTGGGTCGGCCATGCAGCCCTCGTACTGCTCGGCGCACCTCGCCCGCACCCCGGCGTCGTCGGTCCCGGGATCGTCCCCGAACATCGCGCCCATCACGCCGATCATGCGGCACACGTACTCGACGTCCACGTCGTCGGCGCTGCACTTGCGGTATCCCCTGCACGCCTGCTCGGCCTCCTCGGGCGTGAGCTCATCGACCACCGTCGACGGGTCGAACCCCGAGCACGAGCCCTCGCCGGTCCGCTCACCGCCCGTCGGTTCCTCCGGCGCCGGAGCCCCGTCATCCCCGCAGCCGAGGCCCGAGAGACCACAGGCCAGACACACCCCCACCACCCCCGCCCAGAACGTCGATCGCATGCTTCCAAGCTCCCTTGTAAGGAATCAGGATCAAGCTCCGCCCCACCGGCGAAACCACCTTTCCTTACGCAGGGCCGCTGTCGCTTTCCCCTCGTGTTCCGCGTCACAATGCTGCTGTCGCCGCCGCGGCGGGCGCGCGCGTCGCGACGGCCGCCGCGCCGGCCGCGCGGTCGCCTCAGGCCTTCGGCTCGACCTCGAGCTCGGGCAGCCCTTCCAGCTTCACCTCGACCTCGGCGGCGGGCGGCGGCGCGGGGACCTCCTCGCGGCGGGCGGCCATGACCGTCAGGGCGCGCGGGAAGCACTCGACCGCGAGGGGCGTGGTCCCGACCTCCTCGCCGTCGATGAGCACGCGCTGCGGCGGATCGGTGCTGATGAGGACCCGCCGGGCGGCGAAGAACCCGACGTTGTCGCGCTCGGCCGGCTCGCCGTCGATCGCGGTCCGGAGGAGGTGCAGGCCCGTCGCGACCGCCTCGACCAGCGTCGTCGCCGACACGATGGTGACGTCGAGCCGCCCGTCCTCCGGCGACACGACCGGCGGCCCCTGCGCCAGCACCGTGCGCGCAGGCGCCATGTTCGCGACCGTCACCGCCACCGCCCGGCAGTGGATCCGCTGGTCGTCGGTCACGATCTCGACCCCGAACGGCTCCAGGCTCATCAGCTTCTTCAGCCCGGTGCCGATGTACGCGAGCACCCCCCAGCGCTGCTTGGCGTCCTGCGGGGTCTCGCCCACGGTGTCGGCGTGGAGCCCGACCGCTGACAGCAGGATCATGGTCCGCCCGTTCGCGCGGGCGGCGTCGATGCGCGTCGGCTCGCCGCGGACGAGGACCTCGATGGCCCCCTCCAGGTCGGCCGGGATGCCCAGCGTGAGCGCGATCGAGTTCGCCGTGCCGAGCGGCAGGATGCCCAGGCACGTGTCCGTTCCGAGGAGCGCGGACGCGACGCTCGAGATCGTCCCGTCGCCGCCCGCCGCGATGACCAGGGGGGCGCCCTCCCGGCGCGCCGCCTCGGCGCACGCGGCGGCGCTGCGGTCCGCGCTCGTCTCGTAGACGCTCAGCGCGAACTCGCGCTGGAGCCGCGAAGGAAGCGACTCGACCGCATCCCCGGCGTGGCCAGCAGCAGGGTTGAAGATCAGCGCCGCTCTCCGCTCGGTCATCGCCGTATCCTAGAACGCCGAAGCGGTTGAAACCCCAAGAAAATTCGTCATGGAGCCCGCGGGCCGCCGCGCCGGCGCCGGCGGGGCCGAGGGCGGCGCCGGCGCGCATCGACGCGCCGCCCGCCCGCCCGCTCGGGCGCGCTCCCGGCGGTTGTGCCTGCGTGCGCCATGCGCGCGACACGAACGCCCCGCCGCGCGGCGCGAAGGCGCTCTCGGCAGCACGGTGGCACGACGATTGTACATCGGCGTCTCCCATGAGGTTTCAACGAATCGGTCGAATGGCTTGCCTTGCGCTGGCGCTCCTCGGCGCAGGCACGCTCACCGCGTGCGACGACGGCTCCTCGGGTGGCTCCGGGGGCAGCGGCGCCGCGGGCGGCGGGGACGCCACCGGCGGAGCAGGTGGTACGGGCGGCGAAGGCGGTGACGGCGGTGACGGCGGCGAGGGTGGCGGTGACGGCTACGAGTGGCCCGTCGAGACCTACCCGATCGACATCACCCCGTCCGAGCTCTGGAAGAACCAGATCGAGATCCCCTTCGACCCCTTCGCGGCGTACTCGTCGTACGACGGGCCGACCTGGGTGAAGTTCACCGTGCTGATGCACGACCCCACCAAGGTCTATTACCAGAACAGCAACGAGTACCCGTTTCACGCCGAGTTCGCCACGGAGCGGCTCGACCCGTTCGTCGAGATGACGCTGGACGAGTTCGACCAGGTGTCGCTCTACGAAGAGGGGCAGAAGGCCATCCTCGGCGCGGTGCTCATCTCGCCCTTCGCGGCCACCGAGCCGGAGTACGGCGTCCAGCTGGTCCGTCAGGACGCCTACGATCCCGAGATGGCGCGCGTCGTCCTCGATCTCGTGAAGGACAGCATCGTCGCGCCCGAGGGGACGAAGCCCTTCTATTTCCCGACCTACGAGCAGGCCGAGTCGGCCGCGGCGAACAGCGCGTTCTTCGCGGAGAGCGGGTTCCCCGTGAGCTCGGTCGAGCGATGGTTGAACGGCGACGCGTGCTACTCGACCGGCTGGGCCGTGGGCCGGCTCCGCTATGTCCCGCCGGACATGATCGACGCGGCCTACGCGAGCGGCGATCTCCGGGCCGAGGACATCCTCCTCACCGACTCCGTTCCCGCGGAGGTGCCTTATGTGGCGGGCATCATCTCGCTGTCGCCGTCGACCCCGAACGCGCACACCGCGCTCCTGGCGACGTCGTTCGGCATCCCGTTCGTGTACGTCGGGGACCCGGCCACGGCCGAGCAGGCGAAGGCGCTCGACGGCAAGGAGGTCGCGCTGCGCGCCTCGCTGGAGTGGGGGGTCGTGTGCCGGGCCGCGCTCTTCGACGCTGACGGGAAGCTCGCTCCGGCGGACAAGGAGCAGCTCCTCTCGCTGAAGCGGCCGGGCGATCTCGGGATCCAGCCCAAGGAGCCGCTCGGGGCCTACTCGGGCTCCACCGAGGATCTCGGCCCCGCGGACATCGTCCATTTCGGCGGCAAGGCCGCGAACTTCGGCCTCTTGCGGGACGCCATCCCCGAGAGCTCCGATGTCGCTGTCGCGCTGTCGTTCGATCTCTGGGACGATTTCCTCGATCAGGTCATGCCCGGCGGCAGCACGCTGCGCGCCGAGATCGCCGAGCGCCTCGGCGGCTACACGTATCCGCCCGACACGCGGGCGCTCAAGGTCGATCTCGCGGCGATCCGCGATCGGATCACCAAGGACACCGCCTTCTCCGCGGGGCAGCGGCAGGCGATCGAGGCGGCGATCGCGGACTTCTCCCCCACGAGGAAGATCCGGTTCCGGAGCTCGACCAACGTGGAGGACAGCGCGGTCTTCACGGGCGCGGGCCTCTACGACAGCTACAGCGGCTGCCTGGCCGACGACCAGGACGCCGACGAGGTGGGGCCGAGCCACTGCGAGGCCGGCGAGGACGAGGAGCGCGGCGTGTTCCGCGCGATCCGCAAGGTGTACGCGAGCTTCTACAACGACAACGCCTTCCTCGCCCGGCTCCTGTACGGCGTGGACGAGGCCGAGGTCGGCATGGGCGTCCTCGTGCACTACTCCTATCCTGACGAGGACGAGATGGCGAACGGCGTCGCCACGCTCTCGCGCGGGATCCCGCCCACGGACGAGATCAAGATCGTGACGCAGCTCGGGGCGACGTCCGTCACCAACCCGGAAGGGGGAGCGCTGCCGGAGGTCGTGAGCGTGATCAGCGATTTCGGCGAGACGTACGTGCAGCTCCGCGCCGGCTCGACGCTCGTCCCGCTCGGGGACCACGTGATGAAGTGGGAGGACGACTACCGCGCGCTCGCCTCCCTGCTCGGCCGGGTCGAGGAGCGGTTCAGGGAGGTGCACCCGAGCAAGACGGCGTTCCTGCTCGACTACGAGTTCAAGAAGATGAAGCCCGGGGAGCTCGTGGTGAAGCAGGTGCGCGAGGTCTCGGTCCCGAGCACGACGCCGAGCCTCACGCCGTTCCTGCTCCCCGAAGCGCAGGAGCTCTGCACGTTCCAGGGCGAGTTCGGCGACGTGTTCGCGAACCACCGGCTCAAGGTGCGCGCGCGCCTCTCGCCGAAGAGCGCGTTCCTCACGCCGGAGGCCCTCGGCGCGACCCTCTTCGAGGACGCGACGCTCGACTACCTCTCTTCCGGCTCGGTGGCGACGCTGACGGGGAGCCCCGCGGCGTGGCCGGGCGCGACGCACACGTACGCCGACCAGACGGCCACGGACGCGTTCGTGGACGGCGACGGGGCCTCGGCGGTCACCTTCGCGCTCGCCACCTCGGCCGTGCCCGAGCTGCTGCCGCCGTCGGTGGGGCCGCTCGTCGCGCTGCGCGATTTCGGGCTCGAGGTCCGCGCCGAGTACGCCACGCCGGTGTCGTCGCTCGACTGGGACGGCACGCCGCTCAGCGTGTCGACGGAGGCGGTGCGGCTCGGCGCCTGCCCCGCGGAGGGTCCGCCCGTGGAGGGCGCGCTGCTCCAGGAGCGCTCGCTCGCGTCGGCGTCGTCCAGCGTCCAGGTGGAGACGTCGTTCTACTGGCCGCCTTCCCCGAAGGGCCCGACGGCCGGGTACACGGCGCCTCTCCACAAATGGGTGGAGACGCGCATCACGGGGCTGACGAGCAGCCCGATCGTGCTCAAGGGCTACAACGCGCAGACGTACCGCCCGGCGCACCACAACTTCTCGGAGGATTTCGTCTTCGAGCCCCGGCTCGAGCCCGGCCTCGACCCGGCGCTCCTCGCCGAGCTCGACGACAAGGGCATCCGGTGGATCTACGTCCGCACCTCCGACATCGAGGGGATGCCTCCGCAGGTGTGGACCGCCGACGCGGCGGGCGAGTTCACCCAGATCGACTGAGCGCCTCGCGGGCGGCCCGCGGAGCCCCGGCCCGCCGCGCGGCCGCCCGGGGCTCCGCCGGGGCCGTCACTCGTCCTCCGCCCGCCATATTGTGAAGCAATTTCAACAGATTACGGCCTAGCTCGGCCGCTGCTCCGGGTCACCGCGCGCCGTGGACCGAGGCCGGCGCGCGCGGGGTTGACGCGCGCAGGCTGCGGATGGACCAGAGGCGCCGGTTCATACCGTCGACGAGGAGAAGATCATGAGCCTTTATGACAGCTCGTTCCCGCAGATGGCTCGCATGCTCGGTCAGGTGCTGGTCTGGCTCGACAAGGCCCAGGCCTACGCCGAGCAGAAGAAGTTCAACCCGGAGGAGCTCCTCACCGCGCGCCTCGCGCCCGACCAGTGGAACCTCCGGCGTCAGATCCAGACCGTCGCGCACTGGCCGGTGCGGCTGGCCGCGCTCCTCACCGGCGAGGAGGCGCCGGCGCGCGAGGACGCCGAGCAGGAGACGATCGCGGAGCTGCGCGCCCGCATCGGGAAGGCGATCGAGCAGGTGAAGGCACTGAAGCCGGAGCAGCTGAAGGGCGCGGAAGAGCGCACGATCCCGCTGTTCTTTTTGCCGGGCAAGGGCATGAAGGCGGCGGACTTCGTGTTCCAGTTCTCGCTGCCCAACTTCTACTTCCACGCCACCACGGCGTACTCGATCCTGCGGCACAACGGGATCGACGTCGGCAAGGGCGACTTCATCGGCGCGCTCGACCTCCGCGACCTGTGACCGCGGCGGCGTCCCCCGCCCCACGAGCCCGCGGCGCCGGCCCTCCCCTCGGATGAGCGGTGGGGCGGCGCCGGGCCGCCCCGACAGGCTCAACCGCCCCAGTCGACCTTCGGCCTCCCCGGCGGCGTCACGTTCGGCATCTCGTGGAAGAGCGCGCGCCCGAGATCGGGCAGCGGCGCGCACGCCTGCTCTCCCAGGTTGGTCAGCTCGAGCGGATCCTCCAGCACGTTGAAGCAGTGGAACTCGCCGTCCCACTCGCGCGCCTCGATCTTCAGCGGCCCCTGCATCATCCCCCAGTTGCGGAAGGAACACCCCCACACCCACGTGCAGTTCGTGAGCGGCACCGGCGCGACCGTGCGCTCCGGCCGCGTCAACGGGTGCCCCATCATCCGGCCGCGGAACCGCGCGAGCCGCGGCTCGTCCCAGAGGCCCATCAGATCGAGGAACGTCGGCGCGAGATCGAGGTGCCACACGAAATCGTCCCGCGCGCCCGCGATGCTCGCCCGCTCCTCCGGGGTCAGCGTCCCCTCCGGCGCGTCGATCCACGCGGGGACGAGGATCTCCTCGTCCCACAGCGAGCTCGTGTGGCCGAGCTGCCAGTGCTCCCGGAACGACTCGCCATGATCCGAGGTGTACACGATCACCGTGCGCTCGCCGCTCGGCGTCCCCCGGATGTGCTCGATGAGCCGGCCGACCGCCATGTCCGACAGGTAAACGACGTTGCGATAGTAGTTCTTGAAATGCTCGTTCTTGTCGGGCGCCTTGCTCAGCTCGCTGGGCTGAAAGGGCGCATGCATCGGATCGCTCACGTACGGGAAGTGGATGTTCGAGTAATGCACGACCGCGAAGAACGGCTCGGCGAGCTCGCCCCACTCCTCGATCACGCGATCCGTGAGCTGCCGGTCATAGGCGCCGTAATCGAGGTCGGCGCCCGGATCGAGCTGCGTCGCGACGACCCGGTGCGAGACCGGGATGTCCTGCACATAGAGCCGGGCGTTCCCGAACATGAGGTTCTGGCTCGTCCAGTACGCCGTGTCCCACCCGGCCGCGTGGGCGTAATCCCAGAGCAGCGGGGCCGAGCTGAGCGCCGCGAGGCTCTCCGTCGGGGAGACGCCGGACCAGATGTTCGAGATGGAGATGGCCGTCGTCGAGTCGTGCGCCCGCATCTGCAAGAGCGGCATGCGCGCCGGCGCGGCGGCGTTGGAGAACGGCGTCGCCAGCGCGCAGTCCGGGTCGTACTCGACGCACGTCACGTCCGCCCGCTGGCTCTCCTGCAGGATGAGCACGACGTTCCGCGGCCGCGCAGGCCGCGCGGCGAGCGGCGGCACGCGCTCCGGGTCGCGGCGCTGCACCCGCAGATCCGGCGAGTCGTCGGTGATGCCGAGGTGCTCTTTGACCACGGCGGTGATGCCGTGGAAGTAGATCATGTCGGCCGACGACGACTGGATCACCCGGTAGCTCACCGGGATCCTCGTCACGCCGATCAGCGCGAGCGGCACGAGCGCCGCGGCGACGCGCCGCCGGAGCCGCCGCGGGCGCACGAACCGGCGGGAGAGCCGGAGCGCCGCAAGGGCGAGCCCGAGCGCGACGGCGAAGTGGGCGAGCACGCGCGGGTGCCCGAGCGGGAGCGTGCCCACGATCGACCAGGGGATCGACTGGGAGTGGATCTGCGAGTCGATCGAGCAGTAGATGTTGTAGAGGGCGTGGAAGCCGCCCTGGACGCCGCACGCGAGCGTGAAGAGCGCGACGAACAGGCCGCCCGTCACGCCGCGCAGGGCGCCGCGGCGGCCCGAGGCGACGTAGAGCAGGACGCCCCAGAACCCCAGCGACACGGCGACGGTCGCGGCGTACCCGGCCGCGTGGAGCCGATCGAACGTGGTCATGTGGCGGGCCCGCCGCAGCACGTCGACGACGAGGAACCAGAGCGCCGGCGACGCGAGCAGGGCGAGGCCGAGGAGGCGGCGCCGGCGGCGCGCGGCCCGGCGCGCGGCGCGCGGGCGAGCGGCGGGCGCGGCGCCCTGTCGATCGAGGTCCTGCGCCATCCGGATCAGTCGCGGCGAGGCGCCGCCGCGAGGCCGCGGAGGTGGGCCGGGACGTCGACGCTGCCGGCAGGGCCGCCGTAGATCGCGTCGGCGAGCCGGGGCAGGTCGCCGCAGGCGGCGGGCCCGAGGTCGCGCTGCTCGCGGGGGTCGGCGAGCACGTCGTAGCAGTGCCACGCGGTGTCCCACGCGCGGGATTCGAGCTTCATGTTGCCGCGCATCATCCCCCAGTTCTTGAACGCGCAGCCCCAGATCCCGGTGCAGTTCGTGAGCGCCAGCGTCGCCGGCCCCGGCGACGGCCGGAGCAGGCTGCGGCCGACCATCGCCGCCCGGTAGCCCGCGAGCGCCGGCTCCTCCCACAGGCCCATGAGGTCGAGCAACGTCGGCGTCACGTCCGTGTGGAAGACGAGCTCGTCCCGCGCGGCGCGCAGCGCGGACTCCTCCGCGGCCGTCAGCGTGCCCGGCGGCGCGTCGATCCAGCCGGGCACCCGGATCTCCTCGTCGAGGATGGATCCTGTGTGGCCGAGCTGGCCGTGCTCGCGGAACGCCTCGCCGTGATCCGAGGTGAAGACGATCACCGTGCGCTCGCCGACCGGAGAGCGCCGGACGAAGTCGATGAGCTCGGCGATCGCCGCGTCCTGCCGGTAGACCGCGTTCCTGTAGAAGTTGCGGTACGCCTCGTTGTCGTCCGGCGCCTTGCTCTCGAGGGCCGGCTGGAACGGCGCGTCCTCCGGGTCGACAAGGTACGGGACGTGGGTGTTGCCGAAGTGGGCGACCGCGAGGAACGGCTCGCGCAGCGAGAGCAGCTCGGACCGCGCGCGCGCCGACAGCTTCCGGTCGTCGGCCCCGAGATCGATGTCGGCGAGCGGATCGAGCTCGGTCGCGCCGCACTGGTGCGAGACCGGCAGGTCCTGCACGTAGAGGCGCGAGTTCGCGAACATCATGTGGTGGCTCGTCCAGTAGGCGCCGTCGAAGCCGGCGGCGTCCGCGTAATCGAAGACGAGCGGCGCGGTGTGGAGCTCCTCGCGCGTGGCGATCGGCTGGAGGCCGGACCAGAGCACCGCGAGCCCGATCGCCGTCGTCGAGGCGTTCGAGCGCATCTGCGTGAGCGGCAGCCGGCCGGGCGCCGCCGCGTCGATGCGCGGCGTGCCGGGGCACCCGGAGGGCGCCGCGCCGGCGGCCGCGGGCGCCGAGCACGTGACGTCGGCGCGCACGCTCTCGGTCAGGATGAAGAGCACGTTGCGCCGCGGGCCGGGCTTCGGGGTCAGCGGCGGCAGCGCGGGCGGCGTGCGGAGGCCGGGGCGCACCTGCGCCGTGGTCTGGACGCCGACGAGCTCCTTGATGAGGCCGCCGATCGCGTGGAAGTAGATGACGTCGGGCGTGGACGCCTGCACCGTGCGGTACGAGCAGGGCAGCACGAGGGCGGCCACCACGCCCGCGGGCGCGGCGAGGCGCGCGGCGCGGGCCCACGCCGTGCGCCCGGGGCGCACGATCCGCCGGCCGAGCCAGACGAGCGCGACCGCGAGCAGGAGCGGCGGGAGGACCGAGCGGAGGAAGTTCTCCCCGTCGGCCCGGAGCTGGCCGAAGAGGCTCGCGGAGAGCGAGGTCCCGAAGAGCGTGGCGTCGAGGTTGAGGTACGTGGCGTACTGGCGGTGGAAATAGAGCTGGCCGCCGAGCGAGAGCGTCGCGAGCGTCACGAACAGCAGGGCCGCGATCCACCGCGACGCGCCCCGCCGCGACGAGGCCGCGAAGAGCAGGAGCCCCCAGAGCGCGGCGCTCTCGACCATCGCGCCGAGGTAGCTCGCCGCGTGCTTGGCGCTCAGGTCGAGCAGGCGATCGCCGCGGATGCGGACGTCCGCGAGCACGACGAGGAGCAGCGGGAGCGCGAGGAACAGGCGGCCATAGCGGCGGCGGGCGCGGGCGAGGGAGCGCAGCCGCGCGCGCGCCGCCGCGCGATCCGGGCCGAGATCGCGGGCGAGGCCGCGGGACGAGCGGCTGGCGGCGTCGGCGTCGGCCGCCGGAGGATCGTTCAACGGCTGGAACGGGTGCACGGGTCGCGCGCGAGTGTAGCCAGGGCGTGGCGACTCGGGAACGTTTCTGCGGCGGGTCGGTGGCGCCCCGATGATGGTTCAGGCTAGCCGGGGGGGCGGACGGGCGGAGAAAACCCTTCGACAGCCGCCCGAGGCGTGCCATGAGAGGCGTCCGACATGGCGGAGCAGCTCTTCCTGAACGGGTTGCGCGGCGCTCAGCAGGCCCGAGAGGCCGCCGCGCCGCCGGCCGAACCGTCCTCGTCCCCCGCAGCCGGCGCGCCGCCCCCCGCAGCCGGCGCGCCGCCCGAGCCGCGACCGTCCCCTGGCGCGCCGGCGCCCGAGCCGCCGCGCCAGACGGCGGCGAGGCTCAGCGCCGAGCTCGAGGCGGCGCTCGTGCGCGAGCTGATGGCGGCGTACCAGAGCCTCAACTACACGCATTTCCGGCGGAAGCTGCGCCCTCCGTCGATCGAGCTGTCCGACGCCGCGAGCCGGCTCGGGCGCTGGATGTCCGAGGCGCGGGCGATCGAGATCTCGCGGCCGCTCGTGCTGACGCAGCCGTGGGGGGTCGTGATCGAGGTGCTCAAGCACGAGATGGCGCACCAGTACGTGCACGAGGTGCTGGGCGTCACGGACGAGGCGGCGCACGGGCCGGCGTTCCGCGAGGTGTGCGAGCGCCTGGGCATCGACGCGACGGCGTCCGGGATGCCGTCGGCGGATGCGGGCGGGGCGGCGCGCGGCGACGGGAGCGTGGACAGCGCGGACGCCCGGATCCTCGACCGCATCGCGCGGCTGCTCGCGCTCGCGGACAGCCCGAACGCGAACGAGGCGCAGGCGGCGATGAGCGCCGCGCAGCGGCTGATGCTGAAGTACAACCTCGACGTCGCGAAGGCGCGCGCCGCGCGGCAGTACGGCTTCCGCCACCTCGGCGCGCCGAGCGGGCGCGTGGGCGAGAGCGAGCGGATCGTCGGGGGGATCCTTGGGAAGCATTTCTTCGTCGAGGCGATCTGGGTGCCGGTCTACGCGCCGCTCGAGGGCAAGCGGGGCAGCGTCCTCGAGATCTGCGGGACGCCGGCGAACCTCGAGATGGCGGCCTACGTGCACGCGTTCCTGCACCACACGGCCGAGCAGCTGTGGAACGAGCACAAGCGGACGCACGCCGTGAAGGGCAACAAGGACCGTCGGACCTACCAGGCCGGCGTGATGCTCGGGTTCCTCGAGAAGCTGAACGCGGAGCGGAAGGTGTCCGCGGAGCAGGGGCTCGTCTGGGTGAGGGACGCCGACCTGGACGGCTACTACCGGACGCGCCACCCGCACGTGCAGCACCTGCGTCACGCGGGCAACCAGCGGACGGCGGCGCACGCGCACGGGCGCGAGGCGGGACGGAAGATCGTGCTGCACCGCCCGATGCAGGGGGCGACCGGCGAGCGGGGCATGCTGCTGCCGCCGGGCAAGAAGGGCTGATCGTCGCGGTCGCCGGCGTCGCCCCGGGCCGCGCGCGGCCCGGGCGGACGTCGGCGACGACGCGCGGCCCGCATCTGGACGGCGACGCGCGCTCGACGGGCGCGTTGACGGGGATGGAGCGGTTCCGGCACGATGGCCCGGTGCGCGGGCCAACCTAGGAGAAGAACGAGATGCCGCTCCGGTTCACCATTGAAGAGCGATTCGATGCGTCGCCCGAGGATGTCTTCCGGCTCGCGACCGACATCGACTCCTTCGGCGACTGGATGCCGAATTTCGTGCGGGTGGAGAAGCTCACGGGCGACGTCGCCGGCAAGGGTACGATGTGGCGTGAGACCCGCAAGATGTTCGGCAAGGAGTCGACCGAGCTGTTCGAGGTCACGGCGGCAGAGCCCGGCAAGAGCCTGGACCTCTTCGTCGACGGGAAGAAGGGCACGACGGGGCGCGGGGAATACCGCTTTCGCTACGTCTTCGAGCCCCAGGGCGCCGGGACGCTGCTCCGGATGGATGGCGAGATCGCCGGGATGGGGTGGTTCATGGAGACGCTCGGGCGGCTGTTCATCGGCAGCTTCAAGAAGGCCGTGCACGGGGATCTCAAGGCGATGAAGACGCACCTGGAGCGGCGGCGGGCGAGCTAGAAGCGCGGCGCGGCGCGGCGCGTCGCGAGGACGAGAGCGCGCGTCGAGCCGCTCGGCCCGGCGAGGGAGGCCGTGGGCGGCACGGCGCGGGCGCTCCGCGCGGCGGCGCGCGCCGACCGGAATCGCATCTCCCCCGCATCGAGCCCGTCCGTCTTTGTTGACCCGGTGCGCGGCGCCAGGCACCATCCCGCGCGGCGCCCGGCTAGCCTGCATGGCTGGAGGCTCGAACCCGGCTCGCCACCGTTCCTCTAACAAGCTGTTGAGGTGCTTTGATGCGCGTTCGTACGATTTTCCTGCTCTGCCTTGCGCCCTTCGTCATCGGCTCGCTCCAGGGCTGCGGCGGCGATGACCCCGACCCGAAAGGCGAGGAAGGACCGCTCGGCGCGTGCCCGCCCGACTCCGCGGCGGAGCAGGCGGCGGGCCTGGATGCGCTGATGGGCAACTGCAGTATCTGTCACTCGACGACGAAGGTGGGGGCGGCGGCCCGCGCCAACGCGCCCGAGGGCGCCAACGTCGACGATCCGACGTATGTCAGCGAGCACGCGGAGAAGATCTACGAGGAGGTCGACGAGGGCGCGATGCCCCCGACCGGCCGGCTCCAGGACGCCACGGTCGAGTCGATCCGGATCTATCTCGCCTGCGAAACGCAGTAGTCGCCCCCCATCTCTCACGCCTCGTCTGAACGCCAGCGCGCCGTCTCGCGAGACGGCGCGCTGGCGACCCAGCCCAAAGCCGCCCGGCCCGCTTGCAGGCCCCGCCAGAGCAGCGATACCGTGGCCGCGGCGCACGCGGCACCCCCCGAGACACCCCACCTCGGAAGCACGACGGCTCCCTTCGACATGAGACCTGACCCGATGCGTTTACAGCGGAGCTTCAGCTTTGTTGTAGCGTTGACAATTGCCCTCTCGGCCTTCGGGTGCTCCGACGACGTCCCCGGGGGCGAGGGCGCCGGCGGACAGGCGGGGCACGGGAGCACCACGACGAGCGGCGCCGGCGGAGACGGCGGCAGCGCCGGGGGCGGCGGCGGCGGCGGCGGCGGGGACGGCGGCAGCGCCGGCGGCGGGGGCATGGACGCAGCGCCGGACTTCGCGCTGTTCATCGTCCCCGCCACCATCGACATCCCCTATGACGGGCTGACGTCCGTCGATCTCTCGATCCGTCGATTCAACGGCTTCGACGAGCCGATCGAGATCATCGTCAACGCACCTCCCGCCGGGCTCGTGTACACGCCGCTCACGCTGCCGCCCGACGCCGCGTCCGGCGCGCTGGAGGTCGGAGCCTCGGGCGAGCTCACGGCGGGCACGACCTTCAACCTCGAGCTCGTGGCCCGCGCGGAGGACCTCCTGCGCTTCGCCGCGGTCGCCGCCACCGTGGTGACCGCCTCGCCCTGATCGCCTCGGGCCCCGGCGCGCCGCTGCCTCGAGCGCTGTGCGACTGCGCGATCCGGAGTATGGTGCAGGCATGTTCAGGCTGGATGCCCGCTCCGGGGCCGCGCTCGCGCTGGCCTCCGCGCTCGCGCTGACCGCCGCGCTCGGCGCCTCCTGCGCCGGCGCGCCCCCCGCGCAGCGCGGGACCGCGGCCTGCCCGCCGCGCTGCCCGCAGCCGACGGCGCCGCCGCCCCCAGCGCCGCCGGGGCCCGTCGTGCCGGGCACGGCGGGCGAGGCCCCGGTGTTCGACCCCGAGCGCCTCACGCTCGTGCTGGACGACCCGCGGCTCGCGCCGGTGCAGAAGCTCGTCGCCCAGGAGTCGTACGCGAGCGCGGCCGCCGCCATGGCCCAGGCGCTCTCCGCGCCCCTGCCGCCCGCGGAAGCAGCGGCGTTCCGCTACCAGCTCGGTCGGCTGCGCGCGCTCGCGGGCGACCCGCTGGGCGCCGCGAGGGAGTACGACGCGGCGGCGGCCGCCGGCGGGCCGCTCGCCGATTACGCGCGGTTCGCGGCGGCCGATCTCCTCGCCAGGGCGGGGCAGCCGGACGCGGCGATCGAGCGCGCGCGCGCCGTCGCCTCGGACGTCGCGATCGCCGACGAGCTCGATCGCGTGATCGCCCATGCGCTCGCCGAGAAGGGCGACATCGGGGCCGCCGCCGCGAGCTGGCAGGCGTACCTCGCCCGGAGCTGGCCGGCGTCGACGTGGGTGCCCGAGGCGCTCCGCTTCGCCCGCGCGCTGCTCCGCCACCCGAAAGAAGACCACGCCGAGGAGGCGATCCGGCTCGCCCGGCGCGTCCTCGACGAGGCGCCCGGCGGCGCGGGCGCGGGCGAGGCGAAGGAGATCCTGGAGCAGGCCCTGTCGACGCTGCCGTTCGCGCGGCGCAAGCCGTTCCTCGACCCCGGCCCCGCCGACCTGCTCGCCCGCGCGCGCGCCCTGCTCGCCTCGCGCCAGGACAAGGAGGCGCTCGCCGTCACAGAGGCGCTGATCGCCCTGCCCGAGGCGCAGGCGCCCTCGGCCTTCGCCTGCGACGCGTTCGCCGCGCGCGGCGAGGCGCTCGGGCGCGTCCGGCGGCGGGCCGAGGCCGCCGACATCTACGGCACGGCGATCGAGCGCTGCGGGCCGGCCGCGCCCGCGGCCGCCGCATCGGCGAGCGCGCCCGCGGTGGCCGCCGTCGCGAGCGCCCCGGCCGCCGTCGCGAGCGCCCTCGCCGCCACCGCGAACGCCCCCGCCGCCGCCGCGAGCGCCCCCGCCGCCGCGAGCGCCCCCGCCGCCGCCGCCGCGAGCGCCCCCGCGGCGCCCGCGGCGGCAGGAGCAGGCGCGCCCGCCCCCCGGCGGCCCGAGACGCTCTACAACGCCGCGCGCGCGTCGTTCCGCGTCGATCGGCACGCCGAGGCCGCCGCGCGCTTCGCGCTGCTCGAGAAGGAGTACCCGGATCACCGGCTCGCGGACGACGCGCGCTACCTCGGCGCGCGCGCCCTGCTCGCGCTCGGCGATCAGGCGCAGTTCGTCCAGATGCTCACCGCCATGCCCGACGACTACCCGTCGGGCGACATGGTCGCCGACGGCCTGTTCGAGCTCGCGCTCTTCGAGATGGAGCGCGACGGCTGGTCCGGCGCGGTCAGGCCGCTCGAGCTCGGGCTCGCGCGCTTCCCCCACGAGCGCGCGTACCACGCCGCCGGCAGGTTCCCCTACTACCTCGGGCGCGCCCACATCGAGACCGGCTCGCCCGACAAGGGAAAGGCGCTGCTCGAGCAGGTGATCCGCGATTACCCGCTCTCGTTCTACATGGCCCTCGCCCACGCCCGGCTCGCCGACGCCGATCCCGCGGCCGCCCAGCGGGCCCTGTCCGCGGCCCTCGAGCGCGACGCGAGCGCGCCGTACGCCGAGCTCCGGAGCCCCCTGTTCGCGCGCCCGGCGTTCACCCGCGCGGTCGAGCTCGCGCGCCAAGGCGAGGCGAAGCTCGCGCGCCGCGAGCTCGACGCGCTCGGCGTGGGGAGCCGCACGGCGCCGCGCGAGGTGATGTGGGCCTCGGCGTTCCTGCTCGCGCGCGCGGGCGCGCTGCCGCAGTCGTACAGCATCCTGCGCACGGCGATGGCGGCGCCGTCGGCGGACGACGGCCGCGTCGAGCTCGCGGGCGACTGGATCGACCACTACCCGGCCGGGCGCTGGCGCAGCGCGTGGGAGCTCGCCTACCCGCGCCCGTTCGCCGCCCTCGTCGCCGCGGAGGCGAAGCGCAGCGGGATCCCCGAGGCCCTCGCCTACGCGATCATGCGCGAGGAGTCGGCCTTCGACCCGAAGGTGGCCTCTCCCGCGCAGGCCTACGGGCTCATGCAGCTCATCGTGCCGACCGCGAAGCGCATGGCCAAGCCGCTCGGGCTGCCGTCGAGCGCCGAGGCGCTGAGGCGGCCCGAGGTCAACATCGCGCTCGGCTGCCGGTACCTCTCGGTGCTGCGCGGCCAGTTCTCGGACAACCCGCTGCTCGCGATCCCCGCCTACAACGCGGGCGGCGGCGCGCCGAAGCGGTGGATCGCGGAGCGCCCCTCACAGAGCTTCGACCTGTGGGTCGAGCGCATCCCGTACGAGGAGACGCGGCTCTACACGAAGCGCGTGCTCACGAGCCTCGCCGTCTACGAGCTCCTCTACGCCGGCGATCAGCCGAGCGAGGCCCTGCGCACCCCGCTGCCCGCGAGCCCGGCGGCGCGCTCGGCCGTGGCGAACGCCGCGCCCTGACGCGCCCCGGGGCCCGCCGCGCGCGCGGCGGGCCCAGCGCGCCCCGGCGCCCCGTGTCGACGGCCTGCTCGCGCGCACCGCGCCGAGGTTTCGGCGAGCGGGCGGCGCGGAAGCTTTGGTAGAGTCCGCGCGTGGTCGACCCCTCGAGCCCCTCCCACCAGCTCGTGGGCGCCGTGCTGAACGGGCGCTTCCGGATCGTGCGTCTCCTCGGCGAGGGCGGCATGGGCGCCGTCTACGAGGCCGACGGGCTGCGCGGCGAGGGCAAGCGCGCCATCAAGGTGCTGCACCCCGAGTTCACGCAGGAAGAGCAGGTCCTGCAGCGCTTCTTCGCCGAGGCGGAGGCGACGAAGGGGTTCGTCCACCAGAACATCGCCTCGGTCTTCGAGGCGGCCCGCGCCGAGGACGGCACGCCCTACCTCGTCATGGAGCTCCTGCAGGGCGTCCCGCTCGCCGCGTACATCGACACGGGCAACCCCATCCCGCCGGCGCAGGCCGTGCCGATCATCCACGAGGTGCTCCAGGCCCTCATGGCGGCGCACAGCCACAGGGTGATCCACCGCGATCTGAAGCCGGAGAACCTGTTCCTCGTGCGCGATCCGCGCGGCGGCTTCCGCGTGAAGGTGCTCGATTTCGGCATCGCGAAGGTGATGGACGCGGCCGGCGGCATGGGCCTCAAGACCCGCGCCGGCACGCTCCTCGGCACCCCCGGCTACATGAGCCCCGAGCAGATCAAGAACGCGCAGGGCGTCGACGCGCGCACCGACCTCTGGAGCGTCGGCGTGATCTTCTACGAGATGCTCACCGCGACGCAGCCGTTCCCCGCCGAGAACGAGTTCGCGCGGCTCACCGCCGTGCTCGCCAAGGAGGTGCGCCCGATCGAGCAGGTCGCGCCGCACCTCGCCGCCTGGGGCCTCTTCTTCCAGCGCGCCCTCTCCAAGGACGTGAACGGGCGCTTCCAGACGGCCGAGGAGATGGCGCAGACGCTGAGCGCCGTCGCGCACCGCACCGGCATCGCGACGCCCGGCGCGTGGGCCGATCCGCAGGCGTCGCTCCCGCCGCCGCACCACCTGCCCTCGCTGCCGCCGCCGGCGCAGCCGCACCCGCAACCGCACGCGTCGCAGCTGCACGCGTCGCAGCCGCAAGCGGGGCAGCCGCCGTCGCAGCTGTACGCGCCGCAGCCGCCGTCGCAGCTGCCCCCGCCGCCGCACGGGCGGGGCGCGACGACGAGCATGCCGGTCATGCCGAGGCCGGAGTCGGCGCCCCCGCCGCGCCCGACCGCGCCGCCGCCCCAGACGACCTCGCAGGTGGCGCCCACGGCGGCGTTCGCGGCGCCCCCGGTGCCCGCCGGGCCGACCCACGTCAGCGCGCAGCGGCCGACGGGCGTGCCGACGCTCACGGGCGGCCACTACGACGTGCGGGTCGTGGAGGTCCCCCTCCCCGCCGAGACGGCGCCCCCGGAGGGCGCCGCCTGGTGGCTCGTCGCGGTCATCGGCCTCGTGTGCCTCGGCGTCGGCTTCGCGCTCGGCGTGCTGGTGAGCGGATGAGCGCCGGAGGCCGCGTCCGCGCCCTGCTCGCCGCCGCGTGCGCCGCCTCCGCCCTGGGCGCGCCGCGGCCCACGCGCGGCGACCCGCCGGCCGGCGGCGGCCGCGAGCCCCCCGTGCACGTCGTCGACCTGCACGTCGACGTGCCCTGGCAGGTCCACTTCAAGGGGCGCGACCCTCGCCTGGGCGAGGGCCACGCCCGCAGCGACACGCTCGCCGCCGGCAACTACCTCGGCATCGTGCTGCCGATCTACCTGCCCGACCGGGCGCGGCCCGAGGGCCCGCAGATCGAGGACGCCAGCGCGGTCCTCGCGACGATCGAGGCGATCATCGCCGCGAGCCCCGTGCTCCTGCCGCTCGGCGCGGCGCGGGCCGAGCCGGGGAAGATCAGCACCTTCCTCTCGATCGAGGGGGCCGGCGCGTTCGCGGAGGACATCGCGCAGATCGACCGGTTCATCGCGCGCGGCGTGCGGCTCATCAGCCCGAACCACGCGAAGAACACGCGGCTCTCGTCGTCGGCGACCGGCGAGCCGGCCGCGTTCGGGCTGACGGAGCTCGGCAAGCGGTTCTGCGAGCGCGTCTACGCGCAGGGCGCGCTCATCGACGTCTCGCACATCTCGGACGCCGCGTTCGCGGACCTCGTGCCGATCGCGGCCGCGCACGGCGCGCCGATCGTGGCGACCCACTCGAACGCGCGCGCCGTGGCGAACCGGCCGCGCAACCTGACCGACGAGCAGCTGCGGCTCATCGGGCGGAGCGGCGGGGTCGCGGGGCTCAACTTCCACGCGCCGTTCGTGAACGGCACGAGCGAGGCGGACCTCGACGACGTGCTCGCGCAGGTCGACCACATGGTCCGGGTGGCCGGCGTCGATCACGTCGCGATCGGGTCGGATTTCGACGGCGGCATCATCCCGACGAAGGGGCTCGACGACGCGTCGGCGCTGCCGGCGCTGGCCGCGCGGCTCCGGCAGCGCGGGATGTCGCGCGAGGACGTGGTGAAGATCTTCTCGCAGAACGCGCTGCGCATCCTCGGCTGGCGGCCGGCGGGCGCGAGCGGGGGGCAGCCGCCCAGGTAGGCGTCGACCGGCCGCGCGCCGCCGGTGCGGTCGTGGTAAGGGCACGCATGCGCACGGAAGTCGCTCGGTCGCCGCGGGGGCTCCTCGCCCTCGCGGTCGTGGCGTGCATCCCGGGCCTGAGCTGCGCGGAGCTCGGCCACATCGAGGGCGTCGGCGAGGCCGTCTGCCCCGAGCTGCGCGGGCCGGGCGACGTCCTCGGCGCCCAGTTCTCCGCGGACGCGCGGGCGAACGCCAAGGTGCGGACGTTCGTGCAGGCGGCCAAGGACATGGGCGCCGTGTCCGCGGCGATCGAGGCGCAGGTGGCCGACGCCTGCCGCCGGATCGGCGCGGACCTCGGGATCCCGCCCGCGCAGATGGCGCCGCGCGACGAGGCGGGGGGCCAGGCGAGCGGCGCCTGCGGCCCGGTCTCGGCGGCGATCGACGCCATCCTGCGCCAGGGCGCCGGGGTGCAGGTGGCGGTGACGCCGCCGGCCTGCCAGGCGAACGCCCAGGCCGGGGCGCGCTGCAGCGGCGCGTGCGACGTCCAGCTGGATCCGGGGCAGATCGTGGCGCAGTGCGAGCCCGCGCGGCTCTCCGGCTACTGCCAGGGCCGCTGCGCGGGGCGGTGCGAGGGGCGCTGCACGGGGCAGTGCCGGGGGCAGTGCTCGGCGTACGACGCGCAGGGGCGCTGCGTGGGGTTCTGCAACGGCGAGTGCGACGGCGGCTGCGACGCGACCTGCCACGCGCGGTGCGAGGGCACCTGGCAGGCGCCGCAGTGCGCCGGGATGGTGCGGCCCCCAAGCGCCGACGCCGAGTGCGAGGCGAGCTGCCGCGCGCACGCCGACGTCTACGCCGCGTGCACGCCGGCGCTCGTGCAGGTGCGCGCGTCGTACGGCGCCGAGATGGCCGCGCGGCTCGCGGCGACGCTGCAGGCCAACCTGCCGGCGCTGCTGCACGCCGAGGTGGCGCTCGGGCGCAGGCTCCTCGGCGACGCCCAGACCGTGGTCCAGGTCGGCGCCGCGCTGCCGCGGATCGTGGGCGACGCGGGCGCGCGCGCGCTCGCGTGCGTCGCCGGCGCGGCCGAGGCCTCGACGAGCGCGTCGGTGCGCATCCAGGTGAGCGTGCGCGCGAGCGCGAGCGTCACGGGGCGGGTCGGGGCGACGGGCGGCTGATCCAGCGCGGGTTGAAACCCCGAGAAATCAACCACAGAGCCACAGAGGCGCAGAGGAAGAGAGAAGAGGTAGCTCGGAATCTCTTCTTCATCCCTTCTTCATCCCTCTGTGCCCTCTGTGCCTCTGCGGTTGCAATCTCTTCATTCTCGGGCGTTTCAAGCTGATCGGCGCTCTAGCCGTCACCTCGGCCGCCGGTTCGCGCCCGCGGCTTCGCGGCCAGGCGCCGACCACCGAGGCTTCCCGCCGCGCCATGCGGCTTCATGAGATCCGGGGACGGAGCGCGCGCGACGAGGCGCCGAGCTCATGCGAGACGAGGGGGAAGCGATGATACGAAGGGCATTCATCAGGGCGGTCGCTGCAGCCGCGGGGCTCTTGTCCCTCGCTGCGATCCAGGGAGCCGCCGCCCAGGAGAGCGTGTTCTCCGCTGGCAACGGCGTCATCTATGGCACCCGGCAGAACGGGAGCCTCCAGTGGTATCTCCACCGGGGCTGGCAGGAGGGAAAGGCGAGCTGGGCCGGCCCGCAGAGCGTCGGGACCGGCTGGGGCTCGTTCACACGTGTGGTTCCGGGAGAAAACGGCGTCATCTACGGCATCCTGCCGAACGGGGACCTCCGCTGGCATCGCCACGACGGCTGGCAAACCGGGACCGTCGACTGGGCCGACGCGCGGACCGTCGGGACCGGCTGGAACGCGTTCACGCGCGTCTTCTCCGCAGGGCGCGGCGTCATCTACGGCGTCCTCCCGAACGGGGATCTCCACTGGTATCGCCACAACGGCTGGCAGACGGGGGCCGTCGACTGGACCGGTCCGCAGAAGGTCGGCAATGGCTGGAACGCGTTCACGAACGTCTTCTCCGGCGGGCGCGGCGTCGTCTACGGCATCCTCCCGAACGGGGATCTCCACTGGTATCGCCACAACGGCTGGCAGACGGGGGTCGTCGACTGGACCGGCCCGCAGAGGGTCGGCACGGTCTGGAACTCGTTCGCGCACGTCTTCTCGGGAGGGCGCGGCGTCATCTACGGCATCCTGCCGAACGGGGATCTCCACTGGTATCGCCACAACGGCTGGCAGACGGGGGCCGTCGACTGGACCGGTCCACAGAAGGTCGGTGCTGGCTGGAACGCGTTCCTCTGAAGCGCTCGCGCGAGGGTGGTGGCCCAATCACCCCGGAGTGATTCCCATGAAGGCGGGAAGACAGGAAGATCATCAATCTTTCTTCCCGCCTTCCCGCCTTCATGTTCAAATCCGGCCACCCCCGCGCGAGCCTGGCTCACCGAGCGATCTTGAAGAGCACGAGCTCGGCGTCCCGTCCTCGACGGAGCGCCACGAGGCGGGTCGTGCCCCTCATGGCCGGCGCCTCACGGCGGCCGCGCGCCGGGCGCGCCAGCAGGCGCCGCGCGCCGGCGTCCGCATCGACGGCATGGACGGCGCCGCGCCGGTCGGACTACCCTCCCGCTCCCGCCGGGAGGATCCCATGACCGATCTCGACGACCGCTGTCTCGACACGTTCCCCGAGTGGCTGCGCAGCCTCGCCTCCGACGCCACGGACCTGGCGGGCCTGCTCGCCTCGCCGGACAGCCCGGAGGCGGCGCGCCGCTCGCTCGCAGCCGGCCTGAACTACCTCTTCAAGTCGCTCGACCTCATCCCGGACGGCATCGAGGATCTCGGCTTCCTCGACGACGCCTTCGTGCTGCGCGTCGCGGCCTCCTTCGCCGCGGCCGAGAGCCAGGAGCTGCGCGACCAGGCGCCGGCCCTCGCGCGGCTCGCGCGCGACGCGGATCTCATCGCCGAGCTGCTCGGCGGCGACTACGCGCGGCTCAAGGGCTACGTGCGCTCGCTGGAGAAGGGCGCCGCGCGCGGCCGCACCGTGGACGACATCCTCGGCGACGAGCAGGTCCGCGCCTCGTTCATGCACGAGATCGCCGGCTGGGCATCGAGCTACACCGCCCCGACCTTCAGCCGCGACGCGAAGAACCTGATCAAGCTGAAATCGTTCCTCGCCGCCAAGCTCCCGGCCTGACCGCCCGCGGGCGGCGCGCCGCCGCGAGGCGAGCCGCTGCGGGCGCGCCGTCGCTGCGGCACGCCCACCCCCGCGTAGTACATAACGCCCACCCCCCGGAGGACCGCGTCCGATGTCAGCCGCTCCCTGCCTCTCCGCGCTGCTCGCCGCGCTGCTCGCCGCGGGCTGCGACGCCGATCGCCCCGCCTCGACGGCGCAGCGGCCCGCGCCCGCCGCCACCTCGGCCGCGCCCGCCCGCGCCGCCGCCTCGCCCGCGCCGCCGCCCGACACGGATCGCTCCTACGCCTACCCGGCCGCCGAGCGCGTCGTGGCCATCGGCGACGTCCACGGCGACCTCGCGGCCACGCGCGCGGCCCTGCGGATCGCGGGCGCGATCGACGGCTCGGATCGCTGGATCGGCGGCAAGCTCGTGCTCGTCCAGACGGGCGACGAGATCGACCGCGGCGACGGCGAGCAGGCGATCGTCGACCTGTTCGACCGCCTCGCCGTCGAGGCGCGCGCGGCCGGCGGCGCCGTGTACGCGCTGAACGGCAACCACGAGGTCATGAACGTCCAGCTGGACTTCCGCTACGTCACCGAGGGCGGCTTCAAGGACTTCGAGGACGTGCCCGGGCTCGACGCCTCGTCGCCGCGCCTCGCGCCGGTGCCGCCCCCCGCGCGCGCCCGCGCCGCCGCGTTCTTCCCTGGCGGCGTCTACGCCAAGAAGCTCGCGGCGCGCGACGTGATCATCGCCGTCGGCGACACGGTCTTCGCGCACGGCGGCGTGCTCCCGTCGCACACGCGCTACGGCATCGCGCGGATCAACCGCGAGGTGCGCGCGTGGATGGAGGGGAAGAGCCCGTCCGCGCCGGCCATGATCGCGGCCGAGGACAGCCCGGTGTGGGCGCGCCTCTACTCCAGCGATCCGGCGCCGACCCCGGGCTCGAGCCCCTGCGCGGCGCTCGACCAGACCCTCGCGGCCATGTCCGCGAAGCGCATGGTCGTCGGCCACACGGTCCAGAGGAACGGCGTCACCTCGGCCTGCGGCGACAAGGTCTGGCGGATCGACGTCGGCATGGCCGCGCACTACGGCGGAAAGCCAGCGGCGCTGGAGATTGCCGGCGACACCGTGCGGATCTTGACGGGCGAGGCGGCGGGCGCGAGCAGCGCGAGCGGCGAGAAAAAGTAGACGATCTCGTGAGAAGCTCTCGTCGCCGTTTGCAACACGTTCTCGCGCGCGAGCTGCAGCGAGCGCAGCAGGGGGCGCAACCGACGCAACCGGCGCAACCGACGCAACCGACGCGACCGACGCGAGCGACGCGAACGGCGCACGCGGCGAGAACAGCGCGGACAGCGCGAGAAGCGCCGCGGCGCCCGTCTGCTCCATTGACGGGCGCCGCGCGGACCGGATAACGTCGATGGCAAACTGGGGCTCTTCGATCCCCAGGGGAAGGGAATCAGATGCCTGAGCGTCCGCTCGCGCTGATCCACGAGGCGAATCGGAGCAACGGGGAGCCCCCCCTGGCGTCCGGCGAGCAGCGCCTCCCCCTCCCGGCTCCTCGTGTCGCATCCGCGCTGCTGCGCCGGTGTCGGCCGCCCGAGCGCCGCACAGCGCGGCGCGACGCGGGGAGCGGCTGATGGACGACGACGAGCTGCTGCGCACCTTGAAGCGCATCGCGCAGCAGGATCCGCCGGGCGATCCGCGCCGGCGGAAGCTCGGCGAGGCGGCGCGCCCGGACGACGCGCAGAGCGCGCAGCGAGGCGCCGCGGACGCCTCGGGGCCCGCGGACCCCGCGAAGACCGCGGGCGCCGAGGCGCCCACCTCGGGCGCAGGGCGCGAGGAGCGCGGGGCGCGAGTGCCCCTCGACGACGAGACCCGCGCCCGGCTCTCCGACGAGCTGATCGCCCAGCTGCGGGACACGCGCGGCGACGCGCCCGCGCCGCCGTCGCTGTCGCGCCCGATGGTCGACCGGAAGTCCGGGATCCGCTTCCGGAGCCCCCACGAGTGGGACGGCGACGCGGACGAGCCGGGCGACGCGGCGGACGCGCCGCCGCTCGGCGCCGACGCCGACTCGCTCAGCGGGACGAGCTCGCCGTCCACCACGGATGCGCCCGTCTGCCGCGCGATCGGCGGCGAATCGGTGCCGCCTGAGCCCTCGGAGCCGCCCCGCGACGCGCGCCCGAGCCCGGCGCCGGCGCCGCCCGCCCAGCGCGCGCCGGACGGGGCGGACGCCGGCGCCCTGGCGCCGCGCCCGGGGCCGCTGGTCCCCGAGCTTGTCGTCGAGCGGCGGAGCGCTCCGCGGGCGAAGATGGGGGCGCGGGTGCGGACCGCCGTAGGCGTGGCCGGCTGGGTCGTGTCGGCGGCGCTCGTGTCGCTGCTCGCGCTGCGCCCTGCGCCGTTCGCGCCCGGCGCCGCCCCGCTCCCCGACTACACGATCGCGACGACCCTCGTCGGCGGCGCGCTGCAGGGCGATCGCGATCCGAGCGCCCCGCGCCGCGTCGGCCGGGGCGCCCGGATCACGATCGCGCTCTCGCCCGGCGCGCGCGTGCCGTCGCCGGTCGCCGTGAGCGCCTTTCTGGTGCAGGGCGGGAAGGCGCGCCCGTGGCCCGTCGACATCGAGCTCGACGGCAGCGGCGGCGCGCGCGTGTCGGGCACGCGCGAGGCGCTCTTCCGGGACGCCGCGGCGGGCCCGTGCGAGGTCGTCTTCGTGATCGGCCAGCCCGGGTCGCCGGCGGTCGACGTCGACGACGTCGAGGCGCCGCCCGACCAGGCCGCCGTCCAGCTCGCGGGCGGCCGGCTCCTCCGGCAGCGATTGTTCCTTGACTGACCGCCACTTGGACTAAGGAGAAAGGCTGTCCTTCCCGGCGGCCCTCGCGGAGCTCGTGACCGCGCGCGCCTCGCTCGCGGACCGACGCCGCGCGCGCGCGGTCGACAGCGCGCGCGGCGCCGGCCCGAGCCGGGAGGAGCAGAGGTCAGCACGCATGAATCGACGGATGTTCAAGAGCAAGATCCACCGCGCGACCGTGACCCACGCGGATCTGCACTACGAGGGCAGCGTCACGATCGACGTGGACCTCCTGGAGGCCGCCGACATCCTGCCCTACGAGGCGGTCGACATCTGGAACGTGACGCGCGGCTCCCGGCTGACGACCTACGCGCTCGAGGGGGCGCGCGGCTCCGGCGTCGTGTGCATCAACGGCGCCGCGGCGCACCTCAATCAGCCCGGCGATCTCGTCATCATCGCCACGTTCGCGGACATGGACGACGCCGAGGCGCGGCGGCACGCGCCGCGCGTGCTCCGCGTCGACGGGCAGAACCGGCCGCTCGCCGACCAGCCGCCCGAGGCGCCGGGGCCGCTCGCGCCGGCGGCGCCGCTCGCGGGCCAGCCGGGCCCCTCGCCCGAGGCGCCGGCCCCACGCGCGCCGAACTGAGCGCGCCGAACTGAGCGCGCCGACCTGAGCGCGCGTCACCCGGCGTGCGGCAGCACCCGCGCCACCGGCGCGCGGGCCAGCCGGACGAAGCGCATCGAGAGCACCCCCGCGACGGCGATGAGCCCCGCGGTGAGCCCGAACCAGAGGCCGCGGACGCCGAGGTCGAGCCCGAAGGCGAGCCCGATCGACAGCGGCAGGCCGAAGCCCCAGTGGGCCACGAGGTTGGCCCAGAAGGGGAACCGCACGTCGCCCGCGCCGCGCAGCGCCCCGGCGGCGACCGCCTGGATGCCGTCGAAGAGCTGGAAGAGCGCCGCGATGCGGAGCAGCGAGACGCCGATGGCGATGACCTGCGCGTCCGGGGTGAACGCGCCGATGAGGGCGCGGGGGAACGCGGCGTACGTCGAGGCGCTCACGCACATGATGCCGGCGCCGAGCAGGAGGCCGAGCAGACCGGGGCGCAGCGGCGGCCGGCCCGCGCCGACGGCGTGCCCCACGCGGACGGCGGTCGCCCCGCCGACGCCGGCCGCGCCCATGAACGCGAAGGCGGCGAGCCCGATCGCGACCTGGTGCGCCGAGACGACGGTGGCGCCGAGCCGGCCGGCGAGCAGCGCCGTCATCCCGAACACGCCGATCTCGGCGAGCAGCTGCAGCCCGATCGGGACGCCGAGCCGGTAGATCACCGCGACCGGCACGGCGGCCGCGTCCTCCGTGGACGGCCCGCGGCGGCGCCGCGCGGACCAGAGCACGATCGACGAGAGCACGGCGGTGGCGAGGCTCGCGGCGAGCCCCGCGCCGAGCGCGCCGAGCTGCGGCAAGCCGATCGGCGGCAGGCCCACCCAGCGCAGCGCCTCGTCGCCGCGGACCATCAGGTTGCAGGCCACGAGGTTGACGAGGTTCGCCACGATCACGCCGACGAGCGCGGGCCGCGTCGCGCCGTGGGCCTGGAGGAAGCTCTTGCTGGCGAGGAAGACGGGCCACAGGAAGATCCACAGCGCGTGGCCGAGGATGTACCGACGCACGCCCGGGACCAGCGCGGGGTCGACGCCCATGGGGGCGAGCGCGAAGGTCGCGGCGAGCGCGGCCCCGAACGCGACGACGCTGACGAGCAGGCTCGCGCGCAGGGTCGCGCGCAGCGCCGCCCAGGCCTGCCCCGGGCGGCCCGCGCCGATCGCCTGCGACGCGAGCGGCTCGACGGCGGCCGAGACGCCGACCCCGACCGCGTTCGACATGTGGACGATCGTCCTGCCCATGGCGCAGGCGGCGAGCTCGTTGACCGAGACGCGCCCCACGATCGCCACGTCGACGAGCGACATCGCGACGAGCCCCGCCTGCGCGACCGCGATCGGCAGCGCGAGGCGCGCGAGCACGCGCAGCTCGGACCGCGCGCTGTCGGCGGCGAGCGAGGAGGAAGCGGGGTTCACGAGAGCACCGGGGGCGAAAAGGGGCGCCACCATAGCGCGCCGGCGGGGGAGCGCTCGCCGGAGGTGGGGTGAGCGCACAAAAATCTAACGATTGCGAGAACTTATCGAAACACGGACGAGCCAACTCGAGAGTAGAAGAAGAGAAAAAAACGCAAAGGCGCAAAGGCGCAAAGGCGCAAGGGCGCAAGGGAGAGAGATAGAACCTCTCCCAGCGCCGGGCGTCGTCTTGGGTAGACAGAACATCTCCGAGCTCCGGCCGCCGTGCGCTCAGCAGCGCCCAAGCATTCCTCTCTCTTTTTTGCGCCTTTGCGCCTTTGCGTTTTTTCTTCTCGTTCCCGCCGCGCGTCGCTCCGCCCTCTCCGCGCCCGCGCCCCAGGCATCACCAGGCGAGGTGCGCCCGCCCGTCGAGGTACACGCGCTCCGCCTCCGCGAGCCCCGTCGACTCGCCCTCCACGACGCGCAGGATCCCCGTCGCGGGCCCGAGCACGACGTCGCGCCCCGCCTCGAACCGCTGCGCCCGGACCAGGGCGCGGTAGGCCTTGTCGAGCAGCAGCGCTCGCTCGCGCGACGGCGCGACGAGGTACGCGAGATCGCGGTCGCCGCCGGGCGCGCCGCGCCGCACCTCCGCCTCGTCGAGCGCGCCGCCGGGGAAGAAGCGCGCGAGCATCTCCGCGTTCCCGCGGTAGTCGTCGGCGCCGCGGGCGCGGCGCAGGTAGGTCAGGACCTCCGGCTCCGCGTGGCCAGCCTGCGGCACGTCGGGCATGCCGCGCAGGTCCTGGTGCCGCCAGCCGGCCGCGCCGGGCACCTTGCGCGCCAGCGAGAAGGTGTGGTCCACCGTGACGCCCACCGCGCCGTGGCAGCCCATGCACGCGCGGTGCTCCTCCGCCGTCTGCAGCCGCAGCCGGCCCCGCTCGTCCTCGATGAACGCCTGGATCTGCCAGCCGAACGCGTTCCGAAGGCCGACCTCGGGCCCGCCGGCGTGGAACGGCGGCTGCCCCTCCGCCTTCTCCTCGGCCTCGCGCTCGTACGCGCGCGCGATCGCCCAGTCGTCCGGCGCCTCGACCTTGCGCGCATAGCGCAGCTCCTTCATCCGCGCCGACAGCAGCGCCGGGCGGTCCGGATCGAGGTACCGCACCGAATGCAAGAGCTCCGCCCCGCGCGGGTAGAGCCACGCGCGAACGGGGACGCCGGCCGCCCCGCCGGCGTACCGCGCGGGCAGGCGAGCGACGCGGGTCACCGCCGGCTCGAGCGCGCCGTCGCCGTCCAGATCGAAGCCTGCGAGGAGCTCGCTCACCGGCTCGACCTCCCGCCCGGCGGGCGCCTCCGCGGGCGGCGCCGCGCCCCCCACGGGAAGCGGCGACGGCGACGCGATCGCCGCCTCGAGCAGCGCGAGGTTCAGCTTGTAGACCTCGCGCGACGGCGCGCCGGAGGCGTCCTCGCGGAACGCGGCCGGCAGCCGGACGAACACGTCGCCGGCGCTGCCGTTCGTGGGCCAGAAGCTCCCCGGGAACGGCTTGTACCGCACCGCCCGGAAGCCGCTCCCGTCGCGCGCGAAGCCCTCGTCGTCGAAGCCGGCCTCGAGGTCGAGATCCGGCACGTAACCCGGGTAATCCGGGCGCGCGGCGAGCGCCTCGCGCAGCGGCGCGTAGTTGTCCTCCCGGATGTACTCGAGGATCTCCGCGTCGCTCGTCCGGGCGGCGGACGCCGAGAGGTCCTCGAGCAGGTTGGTCCAGGGGTTCTTCCGCGCCGCGTCCGAGAAGCTGTACGCGCGCTGGAGGTCGTGATCGGCGAGCGTGTTCGGGCCGCGCCCGATCGTGTGGCACGTCCAGCAGCCGTTCGCGCCGCCGGCCGTCGCCGCGTAACACATCGGCGGGATCGACGCCTCCGGGTTGCCCGCGTGCCCGGCGCGCGCCGCCGCGGCGGCGAGCGGATCGTAACCGCCCCCGCCGCAGCGCGCGGCCGCGACGAGGACGGCTGAGATCGCCGCGATGGCCAGGGGCACGGACAGCGGGCGTTCGCGGCGAGCACCCACGGAGATCACTCGGGCAGGAAGGTGACCGCGATCACGCTCGACAGGGCGCCGTCGCCCTTCGGCCAGGTGCTGTAGGCGTTCTCGCCGGGGTGCTGCACGGACATGAAGATCGTGCCCATGTCGGGCGTGAACGACGGCCCGGTCGCCTCCGCGTCGCTCGGCAGGGCCACCACGCGGAACGCCTTGCCGAAGCTCGGCTGGGTCACGCCCGGCTGGCCCTCGCGGTGGGTGGGGTCGAGATCGAGGTAGTAGAACGCGTCCGCGTGCGAGGCGACCCCGAAGTTGCCGTCGGTGCCGAACCACACGCCGCCCTCGCGGTCGAGGAGCAGGTTGTCCGGGCAGGAGGCGTCGAAGTCGCCCTGCGTCTTGGCGCCGTGCCACACCTCGAAGTACCGGAACGAGACCGACGCGCCCGGGTTCGCGGGGTCGGCCTCCTCCAGGGCGAAGATCGAGCCCACGGCGTCCGCGCGCTTCGGGGACGTCGTCGCGTGCGTGGCCGGATCGTAGAGCTTGCCGCCCTGATCGAGCGCCGTCTGCCCCGTGTGGTTGGTGAACGCCACGTAGACCCGCGGCGTGCCGCTCGGGTCGCGCGGGTTCCACTCGATGTCCTCGGGCCGGTTCAGCTCCAGGATCCCGACCTTGTTGCTCGCCGTGAACAGCGCGCGCCACACGTCGTGGTCCGTCGCGAAGCCGCCGAGGCCGTTCCAGCTCGCGTCGCGCAGCGCGGCGCCGACGGTCCTCGTCGCGTCGCCGAGCGCGGCCGCGTTCGGCGCGACGGCGGCGCTGTCCACCGAGAGCTCGATCCACTGCCCCTCGCCGGGGGCCGCCTCGGTCGGGGCCGCGCCGGTCGCGAGCAGCGTGTTGCCGGTCGTGTTGTCGAGCCCCGCGAGGTGCGCCGCGTAGAGCTTGCCCTCGTCGAGCAGCCCGCGGATCTCCGCCCGCGTCATCCCGGCCGTGTAGCTGCCGGCCGTCACGTACTTGTAGATGCGGCCGCCGCGGCGATCGTCGGTCCCGTAGACCACGATCGGCCGGCCCGGCAGGAGCTTCCAGTCGCCGTCGACGGCGAACGTCGCGGCCTCCCAGCGGGCGCGGCCCATGAAGCCGAACTTCTTATGGCCCGTGCCCGCCGCCGTCTTGCCGTCGTACTCGTCCGCGGGCTTCCCGGGGTCGATCTCGGTGAGGTACCCGTAGTGATCGCGGGGCTGCCTGCCGTTCGGGTCCGATATGCGCCCGAACTCCGCGCTGGTGCTCGCCTCGAAGGTCGGGCTCACCGGCGCGCCCGGGTCGAAGCCCCGGCCGGTGAGGAGCTTCTGATCGCCCGACCAGTTCGCCTCGAGATCGCCGTAGTAGTCCTGCACGTTCTCCTCGGCGGTGATCACCGTGCCCCAGGGCGTCTGCCCGCCGGCGCAATCGCCCATGATGCCGGCCACGATCCCCTCGGGGAGCGGCGCGCCCGTCAGGTCGTCCTTGCCCGGGCCCGAGAGCTCGTGCCCCGCGATCCGGCTCAGCGTCTTGCTCGTCGCGTCGTAGCGAACGGCGCGCGCGCTCCGGTCCACCGACCACGCGCCCGTCGCCGGGTCCTGCACGATCCGGAGCCAGGAGCCGCCGACCTCCTTCTTTTCCCAGCGGATGTACGTGTCGACGTCCTCCTGCGCCCAGACGTTCGCCTCGACGTCGTTGGCGAGGACGCCGAGCTTCTTCAGGTGCCGCGCCAGCGTGAGGTGCTGCCCGGTCGGCGCGGAGCTGGCCGTCGGGCTCTTTCCGGAGACGTACTCGTGGTTGACCCAGAGCCAGCCCGCGGTGCCGGAGCCGTTCCATTGCGGCGCGTTGCCCGCGGCGGCGGACCACCCCTCGCCGAAGAAGGCGGTGTAATCGTTGTTGGCGCCGAACCGGGGCGCGTCCGGCGCGGTGCTGAAGGTCAGCGGATCGAGCCAGGTCACCACGATGTCCGAGCGCACCCCGGCGAGCGTCCGGATGGTGTCGGTCGCGGCCGCGTGGAGCGGGAACTGCTCGCCCGCGGGCAAGGCGCCCGCGGCGAACATCTCCACGCGCTCCTTCACGTAGCCCGCGATGCTCGCGGCGCTGGTCCACGGGACCGCGTCCTCGCCGTCCTCGCCCTTGGGCCCGGGCGGCCCGTCCTGGCCCGGCGCCCCGTCCTCGCCGTCCTCCCCGTCCTGGCCCGGCGCCCCGTCCTGGCCCGGCGCTCCGTCCTGACCCGGCGCGCCGTCTTCGCCTTCCTGCCCGTCCTCGCCGTCCTGGCCCGGCGCGCCGTCTTCGCCGTCCTGCCCGTCCTTGCCATCCAGCCCCGGCGCGCCGTCCTTGCCGGGCGGGCCCTGCTTCCCATCCTCACCGCAACCGCCTGCGCTCGCGGCAAGGCCGCTCGCGAGCACCAGAAGCAACGCTGTCCTCAGGGTCCGCCTCGTCATCATCGCATCTTCTCCGCCGGGGATTTGGCCGGAGACGATGCCTGCCCACCGTGGCGCCCCGATGCGACGATGGCGACGAGTTCTTGTCAGCGCTCGCGCGGATCGCGGGGCGCAGCGGCGCGCGCTCCGCCGCGCGGCGCTAACAGCGCGAGATCACGGCGGGCATGGGGGGCGAGCTCACCCTCGGAGGCGCCGCGCTACTCGTCGGCGCGGCGCTACTCGTCGGCGCGGCGCTACTCGTCGTCGTCGTCGGGCACGACGACGTCTTGATCGAAGCGCGCGCGCGCCTCGAGCAGCTCCTTGTCGGAGATCCAGGTGCGCTCGCAGCCCTGGAGCGGCGCGACCTGGTAGACGTCCTTGCGCTGCTCGCCGTGCCCGTCGTCAAGGACCCGGACTACCTCGTGGTGGAGGCCGCAGGAGGGGCAGAGCGCTCGCATGAGGGGTCACTATAGTGCGGCCGCGCTGGGTGCAAGACCCTCCCCCGGCGCGCCCGTGGACGGGCGGCGGGGGAGGTCAGCGCGGGAGAGAGGGGGCGCGGGGGCCCGGGAGGAGGGACGCCCGGCTCAGGCCGTGGCGTTGGCGCGGACGGCGGCGGTCTTCTCGGCGTCCGACTTGATGCGCATCCCGTAGAAGGAGCGGTACACGAACACCGTCGAGAGCACGAAGAAGATGGCCGCGAGCACGAGGCTCGTCGTGCGGTCGATCTCGATCGCCAGCTCGACCGCGAGGAGGCCGAACAGGGTCGTGAACTTGATGATGGGGTTCATCGCGACCGACGAGGTGTCCTTGAAGGGGTCGCCCACGGTGTCGCCGACGACCGTCGCCGCGTGGAGCGGCGTGCCCTTCTCCTTGAGCTCCACCTCGACGAGCTTCTTCGCGTTGTCCCAGGCGCCGCCGGCGTTCGCCATGAAGATCGCCTGGTAGAGCCCGAAGAGCGCGATGCTGATGAGGTAGCCGATGAAGAAGAACGGCTCGAGGCAGGCGAAGGCGAGCGTCGAGAAGAAGACGCCGAGGAAGATGTTGAACATCCCCCGCTGCGCGTACTGCGTGCAGATCTCGACGACCTTCTTGCTGTCGGTGATCGAGGCCTTCTCCACGCCCTCGAGGCGGATGTTCGCCTTGATGAACTCGACCGCGCGGTAGGCGCCCGTCGAGACCGCCTGGGTCGACGCGCCGGTGAACCAGTAGATGACCGCGCCGCCGGTCACGAGCCCGAGCAGGAACGGCGGGTGGAGCAGCGAGAGCTTGTCCACGTTCGTCGTCAGCTTGTTCGTGAGCACGACGATGATCGAGAAGATCAGCGTCGTCGCGCCGACGACCGCCGTCCCGATGAGCACCGGCTTCGCCGTCGCCTTGAACGTGTTGCCCGCGCCGTCGTTCTCCTCGAGGTAGTGCTTGGCCTTGTCGAAGTTCGGGGTGAAGCCGAAGTCCTTCTTCAGCTCGGCCTCGACGTTCGGGACGTTCTCGATGAGCGAGAGCTCATAGACCGACTGCGCGTTGTCGGTCACCGGGCCGTAGGAGTCGACCGCGATGGTCACCGGGCCCATGCCGAGGAAGCCGAACGCCACGAGGCCGAAGGCGAAGACGCTCTCGGCGATCATGAGCCGATCGAGGCCCTGGGCCGAGAAGAAGTACGAGATGCCCATCAGCACGACAAGGACGATGCCCATCCAGTACGCGCTGAAGTTGCCGGCGGTCAGGCCCGACAGCACGTTCAGCGAGGCGCCGCCCTCGCGCGACGCGGTCACGACCTCGCGGACGTGGCGCGACTCGGTCGAGGTGAAGATCTTGATCATCTCCGGGATGATGGCGCCCGCCAGGGTGCCGCAGGTGATGATCGACGAGAGCTTCCACCAGAGCGTCGTGTCGCCGCCGAGGTTCGGGATCATGAACGCCGAGACGGCGTAGGTGAGCGCGACCGACACGATCGAGGTCAGCCAGACGAGGCGCGTCAGCGGGGCCTCGAAGTTCATCTTGTCGGCCTCGGCGTAGGACGCCTTCGCGATCGCCTCGTTGAGGAGGTACGAGCCGATGCTCGCGAGGACCATCACGATGCGCATCACGAAGATCCAGACGAGCAGCTGGACCTGGACGGCCGTGTCGGGGACGGCGAGGAGGATGAACGAGATGAGCGCGACGCCGGTCACGCCGTAGGTCTCGAAGCCGTCCGCGCTCGGGCCGACCGAGTCGCCGGCGTTGTCGCCGGTGCAGTCGGCGATGACGCCCGGGTTGCGCGCGTCGTCTTCCTTGATGTTGAAGACGATCTTCATGAGATCGGAGCCGATGTCGGCGATCTTCGTGAAGATGCCGCCCGCGATGCGGAGCGCGGAGGCGCCGAGCGACTCGCCGATGGCGAAGCCGATGAAGCACGGGCCGGCGTAGTCGCCGGGGATGAAGAGCAGGATCACCAGCATGAGCATGAGCTCGGTGCTGATGAGGACCGCGCCGATGCTCATGCCCGCCTTGAGCGGGATGGCGTACGTCGGGAACGGCTTGCCCTTGAGGCTCGCGAACGCGGCGCGCGAGTTGGCGAACGTGTTGATGCGCATGCCGAACCACGCGACGCCGCAGCTGCCGGCGATGCCGACCAGGCTGCTCAGCAGGATGACCACGACCTTCGTGGCATCCATGTGCCGCAGCACCCCGAAGTAGAGGACCATGACCGCGCCGATCAGGACCTCGAGGACCAGGATGAACTTGAACTGCGTGACGAGGTACGTCTTGCAGGTCTCGTAGATGAGCTCCGAGATCTCCCGCATCGCGCGGTGCACGGGGAGCTTGTTCAGCTGCGAGAAGATGACGATCCCGAACACGAACCCGAGCGCGCAGACGCCGATGCCGCCGAAGAGGAGCGTGCGGCCGTCGATGCCGCCGAACGACTGGGTGCCTAGGTCGGGGAGGACCAGGTCGGATTCACTTGCGCTGGCGAGCCCGCCGCTGAGCAGCAGGGCGAGCGCAGCGAGCCCGGCCAGCAGCGGTGCGAGCCAGGCCTTTTGAGACCGGATGACGTTCATGGACGGTGTGCCTCCATCGCAAAATCCGAGGCAGAGGACGGCGCTATCGCCGCCCGCAGCTTCGTGGTTCCGAGGGGTTGGCCGCCTGCGTAAAGGGGAAGGACCGGCGCGCTGCCGGAGGGATCTTGCTCTAACGCCGACGCTTCAGCACAGCCTCGTCCCTCAGCGGCCGGTGGTGGCGGGGCGCCCAGAGAGTTTCCTCGCAAGCCCCCCGCCTCGACCGGGAACGCCGAGGCGCGCGCTAGCTACCATGTGTGGCAGACGCCGTCGAGAGGGTGCGATGCGCGCGCACGACGAGAGCGCTTGTCAGCGCCGCGATGTCAGGAGATCACGTAGGGAGATTGCGTAGGAGGATGGCGCGGAGCGCGGGGAGATCGCGGTGGAGGATGGAGCGGAGCGCGCATTGGCGCGCTCCTTCACCGATTGTCGCGTTCAGCCCTGTTCAGTTGCGCTCGGTCGCGTTGTTCAGCCTCCGGTCCGAGCCGGAGAGCCGCTGATCCGAGCCGGAGTCCGCGTTGGGGCTGGCGTGGGAGGTGAGGAGCTCGGCCACGAGGTCCCGGCATTCCGGCTTGTTGCGGAGGTGGCTGAGGAGCAGGTTCGAGGCCTCGCTGAACGACTTCTCGTAGGCGAGCCCCTCGCGCGTGCGCGCCGCGACGCGCTCGCGCCCCTGCGCGAGGTCCTCCTCAAGCGCCTCGGCGTAGCGGGCGAGCTGGGCGCGGAGCTCGTCGATCTGGCGGCGCAGGTCGCGCGCGTTCGCCTCGCGCGCGTTCTTCTTGTGCTCGTAGCGCCCGAGCTGCTCGCGCTTCGCCTGCGCGGTCGCGCCGGCGGCGCCCGCGCGCTCGTAGACGAGCGGATCGTGGTTGCCCTGGCGGGCCGCCGCGTCCGCGAGCTGGCGGGCGGACAGCGCGAGCTTCTCGGCGGCGGCGAGCTCGACGCGGACCTTCTCGACGTCCTCGCCGTCGGCCATCGCCTCGCGCATCACGCGCGACTCCTCGTGCGCGAGCTCCTCGACCTTGCGGCCGATCTCGGCGCGCAGCGCGCGGCCGCGGCGCTCGAGCGCCTCGAGCTTGCGGGTGAGGCTCGCGACCTCGCCCTCGAGCTTGTTGGCGCGCGCGGCGAGGTCCCAGGCCTGCGCGAGGCCGTTCTGGACCTCCTGCGGCACCTGCCCGGACGGGTAGGCGCGGGAGACCATGCGCGAGAAGAGGGCCGCGCGGCTCGCCCACTCGATGACGCCGGCGCTCTGCGGCGGCGGCGGCGGCGGGGGCACCGGGACGCCGTCGCCGCCCTCGACCTCCCACGCGTGGGCCGGGAGCCCGCGCTGGAGCGCCTTCAGCTCCTCCTGGAGGTGGTGGGCGTCGCGGTAGCGCTTGCGGATGTCCTTCTCGAGCAGGCGCAGCACGATCGCCTCGCCCTGCGCGTGCGCGTCGGGGCGGATCGAGCGGGGGCGCGGCGGCGCGTGGGTCCGCTGCATCTCCAGCAGGGTGTCGCGGTCGTTCGCGCGGAAGGGGAGCTGCCCGGTGAGCATCTCGAAGAAGAGCACGCCGAGCGCGTAGAGGTCCGACTGCGCCGTCGCCTCCTCGCCGCGGGCCTGCTCGGGCGACATGTACTCGGGCGTCCCGAACACCGCGCCCTTCGGGGCGAGGCGCGGGTCGCGCGCGATGGCGGCGAGGCCGAAGTCGAGGATCTTGACGAAGTCCTTCCGGCCGCCGCGGTGGGTGAGCAGGATGTTGTCGCTCTTGAGATCGCGGTGCACGACGCCGAGGTCGTGGGCGCGCGCGAGCGCGGCGCACATCTGCTCGAGGATGTCCACCGACCGCGCGATCGGCATCGGGCCGCGCGCGAGCTCCGCCGAGAGCGGCGTGCCGACGAGGTACTCCATGACGAGGTAGAGCTCGCCCTCCTCGGTCTCGCCGATGTCGTGGATATCGATGATGTGGGCGTGATCAACGCGGTTTGCGGCGCGCGCCTCGCGCAGCATCCACGCGCGGAGATGGGTCTCTCCGCGGAGATCGGGCCGGATGAGCTTCAGGGCGACGACCCGGTCGATCAGCACGTGACGGGCGCGGTAAACGACGCCCATGCCGCCTTCGCCAAGCCGTGCCTCGAGCCGGTACCGGCCGGCCACGACCTTACCGATCAACGGATCGGTGCTCGAAGCCTTGGGACCTGCCGGTCGCTGAATCGCGCGCTCCATGGTGCCTTCGTTTCTCCTCAGCGCTCCCCGGAGAGCCGTTCGCGTCTCTCAGGGGCCTTATTGCGCTGTGCGGTGAGTCGGATCGCTCGCTGAACGTATCCGGTTTGAAACAGCCGGTCTACGGGGCCGCGGTCGGGTGCGGAGGAATCTGGAGCGCGCTCCGCGTGGAGGTGGGGTGGGAGACCGGCGCCGATTGCGCGCTGGTTCAAGCCTCCGCTGTCCGCGGAGCGGGGCGCGCCTCCGCCGTCCGCGGGGCCGGGCCGCCGTCGGAAGACGGCCGTGCAGGCGGGGGCGCATCGCCTTGCGGGCGGGCGCTCCCCGGGCGAGGATCGAGGGGCAGGCGACAGACGAAGCGCGCCCCGGCGGGCGCGCCGCAGCGCAGATCTCCAGCGCGGCCGTCCGCGGGGGCGAGGGCGAGCGTGCCGCCGTGCCGCCGGACGATGTCCGTCGAGATGGAGAGCCCGAGGCCCGTCCCCTGCCCTCGCGGCTTCGTGGTGAAGAACGGATCGAAGATGCGCTGCGCGAGGTCGGGCGGCACGCCTGGGCCGCTGTCGGAGATGGCGACGGCCGCCATGTCCTCGTCGATCCAGGTCTCGACGCAGATGACCGGCGCGCCGGGCGGGCCCTTCGCCGCGCCGCCGGCGCCCTCCGCCTCCTCCGCGCCGGCCGGCGCGGCCGGCGCGGCGCTCGCCTCCTCCAGCGCCTGGATGGCGTTGACGAGGAGGTTCATGAAGACCTGGTTGATCTCTCCGCTCCGGCAGGTGACGGGCGGCAGCTCGCCGTAGCGCCGGACCACCTCGATGCGCGCCTGGCGGAGCCGCGGGCCGAGCAGGAGCAGCGTCTCCTCGAGCCCGGCGTGCAGGTCGACGGGCAGCGCCTCGCCGGAGACGCGCGAGAAGCTCTTCAGGTTGGTGACGATGCGGACGCTGCGCTCGACCGCGCGGTGGACGAGGGTGGAGATGCCGACGAGGTCGTCGAGCGCCGCCTCGGTCTGGAGCTGCTCGCGGAGCGCCTCGATGGCGCGGCGGCGGTCGTCCGGGAGCTCGCGCTCGGCGGCGCGGTAGGCGTCGAGGACGGCGCGGAGCTCCGCGGCGAGCTCCTCGATCGGCTGGGCGGCGCCGGCGATGGCGTTCAGGGGGTTATAGATCTCGTGCGCGACGCCGGCGACGAGCTCGCCGATGGAGGCGAGCCGCTCGCCCTGGATGAGCGCGGCCTGCGTCCGCTTCAGCTCGGAGAGGGCGCGCGTGAGCTCCGCGGTGCGCGCGGCGACGTTCTCCTCGAGGCCGGCGCGCTCGCCCTCGAGCTCGGCGATCGTTCGGGACAGCGCCTGCCGCATGCGCTCGACGCTCTCGCCGAGGCCCACGACCTCCTTCGGCCCGGACAGCCGCGGCACGGCGGCGCCGAGCTCGCCGCGCGCGACCTCGTCGGCGGCGCGGGCGAGCTGCGCCATCGGCCGCGAGAGCTCGCGCGCCGCCCGCGCGACGACGCCGAGGGCGGCGAGCACGAGGAGGGAGAACGAGGCGAAGAGCGCGGTGATCGCGTTGAAATCCTCGTTGAACGACGAGCGGGTCGCGAGCGCGCGGTAGAGGCCGATGGAGGAGAAGAGCGAGAGGAGCCCGGTGAACAGGAGCGGCAGCCCGAAGTCGCGGAGCATGCGCCGCCGGAGGGGCGTCGGGGGCGCGCCGCCGCGCTCGGGGGCGCCGGTCCACGCACGCAGGAGGTCGACGGCCCGCGCGACGGAGTCCCTGTGCCACGCGCGCTGGTAGAACGAGACGCCGAAGGCGAAGAGCGCGCCGAAGCCGAGCTGCATGAGCGCGTCGGCGGCGCTGAAGGGGGCGCCGGGGCGGAAGGTGGCGCCGGGGCGCACGTAGGCGATGCCGATCGCGGTGCACCCGAGCCAGAGCGCGAAGTTCAGGGAGGCGAGGACGTCGGGGAGCCGCTCGGCGCGGGCGAGGCCGCGGGCGAGCAGGGCGCGGTCGCCGGACGGGCCGGCGCGGAGGGCGGCGACGATCGCGCCCGTGGCGGGGCGCACGGCGAGGGTGAAGCCGAGGGTGCCGGAGAGCGCGAGGAGGGGGACGACCTCGAACCACGCCTGGAACACGACCTGGCTCTGGGTGCGGAGGAACGCGACGCAGAAGAGCAGCATGACGTGGCCGCCGACGATGCCGGCGGCCGTCGCGGACTCGGCGAGGCGCGGCCGGAGCGCCGCGGCGAGGGCGCGCGCGGAGGCGGCCTCGGAGGCGCCGCCGTCGGCCGCGTCGGCGCGGAGCAGGCTGCGGTAGATGGCGAGGCGCATGCCGCCGGCCATGACGCCGAAGGCGACGGCCGTGACCAGGAGGCCGAGCCACGACGGCGGCGTCGCGTGGCCGATCCCGAGCGGCCCGGGCCAGGAGGCGGGCGCCGCGGGGGCGCCGCGGAGGGCGAGCGGCGAGACGGCGAGCGGCCACGAGAGGGTGCGGATCGCCGCGGCGATGGCGAAGCCGCGGTCGCCGCGGCGGGCGAGCAGGCCCGAGAGCGCAGCGGAGAGGGCCATCGAGGCGAGCAGGAGGATCGCCGGCCACGGCGTGGTGAGGGCCGCGGGGACGACGGCGGAGAGGAACAGGAGGGCCGAGAACAGCTCCCAGCCGGTCGCGACGAGCTCGGCGCGGACGCGCGGCGCGCGGAGCTTGGGGGGCGGCGGGGTGCTCACGGGGCCGGCGGCATGGAAGCCCAGGGCGCGCGGCTTCGCAACGGCGGCCGGCGGCGCGGGCGCGGCGCAGGCGGAGGATCGTGGGTGCTGGCGCTTGACTCTCCAGCCGCTGGAGACCTCAGGGTGGGGTCGTGGCGAAGGAGCGGCTCACCATCGGCGCGCTGTCGCGCCGGACGGGGATTCCGGTAAAAACGCTCCGCTTCTACTCCGACGAGGGGCTCCTGCCGCCGTCGGCGCGGTCGCGGAGCGGTTACCGGCTCTATGCCGAGCGCGACGTCGTCCGGCTCGATCTGATCCGCACCCTGCGCGAGGCGGGGCTGGGGCTGCAGGCGATCCGGGCGGTGCTCTCCCGCGACATGTCGCTGGGCGACGCGCTCCGGCTGCGCCTCACCGCGGTGGAGGCGCAGATGGCGGCCTTGCGCCGCGTGGCCGCCGCGCTCCGCGCCGCGCTGCGCTCGGAGCCCACCGAGCAGGAAATCGGGAGGTTATGCGCCGTGACTCGGTTATCGCATGAGCAGAGGAGAGCCACCGTCGAGCGCTTCTTCGCGCGCGTGTCGGACGGGATTGCCATCGACGAGCAGTGGGTGCGCGGGATGATCGAGGCGAGCACGCCGGAGCTGCCGGACGAACCCACGCCCGCGCAGCTCGACGCGTGGATAGAGCTCTCCGGGATCCTGTCGGATCCGACGTTCGTCGAGGGCATGCGCGCGGCGGCCGCGAGCACGTGGGACGGGGGCTTCGATCTCGCGGCCTACAAGCGGGCGAACGACGAGGCGGCCCGGGCCGCGCGCGACGCCAGCGCTCGCGGCGTCGCGCCGTCGTCCGCCGCGGCGGCGCCGATCGTCGAGGCCTTCGTCTCGGGGCTCGCCGCGGCGGCCGGCAAGCCGGCGGACGGGGCGTTCCGCGCCTCGCTGCTCGACCGGTACCGCAGGCACGACCCGCGCGCGTCGCGGTACTGGGAGCTCGTCGCGATCATGAACGGACAGCCCGCCCAGGCGGGGCGGGCGCCGGAGTGGGACTGGCTGACGGAGGCGATGAAGCACCACCTCGCGGCGCCGGCGTGACGTGTCACCGGCCGGAGAGGCGCACGCCGGGGAGGACCTTGCGGCGCTCGACGACCTCCTCGAGGGCGTCGGCGTCGATGAGGAGGTGGGCCCGCAGGCTGTCCTCGATCGCCGAGAACGCCTTGCCCTGGTAGCGGACCTCGCCGCCCGGTCCGGCCGCGAGCCAGTAGTTGCCGCCGAGGGTCGTAGCATCGCCCGCCGCGCTCGGGATCGCGAGGAGCGGCGCGGCGTTGCCGGGGAACGGATCGGGCGGGGTCGCGAAGCCGGGGAACGGCGTCGGGGGCGCGGCGGGCTCGGGCTCGGGGGCGGCGGAGAACGTGAGCGACGCGCCGGGCTCGAAGCTCACCGAGAGCACGCCGCCGCGCGCGCCGACGACGACGCCGGGGGTGCGCTCCTCGACGACGACCTCCTCGATGACCTTGCCGGAGACGAGCAGGAGCGTGTGGCTGCTCGTGATCCGCGAGCTCTCGGCCGTGAGCTCGCGGCGCAGCGCGATCTCGTGCGAGACGTAGAACTGGAGGCCCTTCACGTCGCTGTCGGAGAGGCCGTGCTGGACGCGGAGCTCGTGCGTGAACGGGACGAGGCGGGGGGCGCAGCCGGCGAGGAACGTGAGGAAGACAGCGGTGAGCGCGAGGAGCGGGGCGAGCGGCGCGGCGGTCGCCGGGCGCCGCCGCGCGGTGTGGATCGGGCGGACACGGAACAGCATGGAAGCCCTCGTGGAAGCGCCGCGGCACGAGAGCCGCGGGCGCACCTCCTCGCAACGGGGCGACCGGGCGGACCTTACAGCGTGAGCTCATCGGCGGCGCGCGGTCTGCCGCTCGGGCAAGGACAGCGCGGCCAGCTCAGCGATCCGGAAGGGGCATGCCCGAGATGGTTGCCAGCGCGCGGACGAGCTTGTCGAAGCTGTCGGAGCGACTGCGGACGAGGGCGATGTTGATCTTCCGTGTCTCGCTCAGCTGATGCGTGGTCGGCAGGTAGTCCGGGACGAGCCTCCTCAGCACCTCCTTGGCGCCGCGCTTGCTCTCCACCATGGGAGCTCCAGCCCGCCGCAGCTCTTCCTGCGCGTGATTGAGGAGCAGCCACGTCTCGTACTCGCGAACCGCCATCACGGCGTCGCCTGGCATGAGCACCTGGATGGCGCGCGCGGCGTCGGGGCCCCACGTCGCGGGGCAATCGTCATCCGCATCGCACAGGGCGAGCACGGCCTGAGCGCCCCGGGACCGCGCGAGCTGCACGGCGCGGCCCAGGCCATCGGCATGACAGCGGCGCAGCGGGCTCCTGTCCCTCTCGTTTACCAGCTGGCTGCGAGGATGCCGGATCGGATGCTGGTCGACGATCCACGCCATATCCAGGAGGTACTGGCGCAGGATCCGCATGCAGAGGTTCGGGATCGCGCCGACCTCGCCCCTGCCCTCGACGATGCAGACGAGGCGCTTCATGAGGCTCAGAGCTGGACGCTCTCGGGCTCTTCCCCCTCGATTCGCAGCGGCTCGGAGCGCATCAGCTCGGCGACGGAGAACAGCCCCTGTCGTACGACCTCGCGCTGCGCCGAGGAGAGCGGACCGATCTGCGTCACGCCGTCACGATACGAGCACACGAGGATCTCCTCCTCGCGCGCGGCGTCGAGCAGATCGGCGCTGTGTGTCGTGATCAGCAGGGAGCCCCTGGTCGACGCGTCCTTGAGCACGTCGAAGAGCAGCTGGGCCGCTCCGACGTGGATCGCGACCTCAGGCTCCTCGATGATCAGGAGCTCGTCTCCGGTCATCTGCTGAGCTGCGACGAGGATGCCGAGCGCACGCAGGGCGCCCTCCGACATCTCGCTCGCCGAGAACCGCGCCACGTGTCCTCCAGGCTGGCGCTGCTCGAACTTGAGGAGCAGGAACCGGTCGAACGCCTCCACGGCGATGCTCAAGAGCCCCGGGACGATCCGCTGCATGGCAGCGAGGACGCGCGCCTGTCCTTCGGCGTCGAGGCTCCGGAGCGCCACGGCGATGTTGCTCCCCGACTCGTCCAGGCGGGTGAACTCGGTCGCGATCTGCGGCTGACGCATCACCTCGGCGTTCAGCCGGATCCGCGTAACGCTCCGGAGCGCCGTGACCCTGGCCATGTCGAAGAGCTGGCGCGTGAGCATCATGGCGCTCGCTGTTTCGCTGAGCTTGGGGACGCTGACGCCTGAGGTCGTGCGCCGCCCTGGCTCGAGCTCCACATCCAGCCCCTCGGGCGTCCGCTCGACCCAGCTCACCGGGGCGCCTCGGACAAAGAGCTCGATGGTCTCGCTGCGGAACGCCCAGGCTCCGTTGCCCTTCGCGCGGATCGTGAACTGGTGGCGCAGGTAATCGGTCTCCAGGCCCACGCGCGACATCGCGGCGCGGATGTCGACCACAACGTCGGCCGGCTCGCCCTCCTCCGGCTGCCAGCGCCTGATGCTGGCGATGCCGCCGCGCCGTTCGACCGCGGTCGCGGCGTCGATCGCGGCCTCGCTCGCAAACACGAGCGCATCGGCGAAGTTGGACTTGCCGCTGCCGTTCGGGCCGACGAGCACCGTGAAAGGCGCCAGATCGACGCTGGCCTCCGCGATGCTCCGGTAGTTCCTGAGCTCGATGCGCCTCCACATCTGCGCGGGCGCTTCGCCGATTGTCGGAGCGCCGGCGTCGACATACCGGCGCACCGCGAGGCTGAACCCGCTCGTCGCGATCTCGTCGACGTCGACGAGCCGCGCATACCCAGGAACGTCGCTGGCCGATCGGAAAGCTTCCGCGATCCTGGCCACGTCCTTGGGCCCGAGCCGGTTGTTCACGCGCCCCTCCTGGAACCCTCGCGAGGCATCGACGAAGAGCACCTTTCGCTCCCTCGACGCCGGTTTGTCGCGGCTCAAGACGAGGATCGCCGTGGGGACACGCGTGGACGGGAGCAGGTTGGCAGGCAGCCCGATCACCGCGTCGAACAGGCCATCCTCCAGCATTCTCCTTCGGATCTCCCCCTCGGATCCTCCCCGAAACAGCATGCCTTCGGGCGCCAGCATCACCATCCGCCCGGTAGGATGGAGGCTGGCGAGCATGTGCTGCAGGAACGCGAAGTCACCGCGGTTCGCGGGAGGTACTCCGTATCGAAAACGATGATGGGGATCGTGCTCCGCCATGTCATGCCCCCACCACATCAGCCCGAACGGCGGAACGCAGAGGACACGGTCATGACGCACGAGATGGCCACCCTCGGTGCTACGCGGATCGCGGAGCGTGTCGCCCTTCTCGATCTGCGCGTTCGGCAGACCGTTCAGGAGCATGTTGATCCTGGCGAGCGTCCAGGCATCGACGCTCTTCTCCTGACCATGGATCGAGAGGCTCCGCCTGTCTCCACCCCGGCGCTCGACGTATGTCGCGCACGCGACCAGCAAGGTGCCGGAGTTGCACGCCGGATCGTGGATACGCATCCCCTCGGAGGGATCGAGCAGCTCCGCCATCAGCTCGGCGATCGCGATCGTGGGGAGGCGCTCACCGGCGCCCGCGCGGTCCCGGAGGGCCACCTCTTCAAGGAACATCATGAACGCGCGCCCTAGCGTGTCGGGCGTGGCCAGATCCCCGTCACGAAGCGGCAGTCCCGAGAAGATCCGGACGAGCTCGTGGAGGAGAGGAGCACGGTCGGCATGGCCCCCGAAGTGTCGCTCGTCCGTGAAATCGACCGAGGAAAGCACGCCATCGAGAGCGGGGTTGAGCTCCTCGATCGCCGCGCAGGCGACGTTCAACGCCACATCGACCATCGTCGGGGCAGCCTCGATCCTCGCCCATCGCGCCCGAGCAGGTACCGAGATATCGTACGTGGAGGGCTCCGCATCGTTCAGACGCTTCAGGAGGAGCAGGACGGCGATGACCGTCCGATGCTGCCCGCTTTGGCCATGCGTGTGCCGAAGGAGCCTGGCAGCCTCGAGGAGGCAGCTCACGAGCCGTTCTTTCGTCAGCCGACCCTCGCGCGCCTCGCTCCCCGGGCCGAGCCTGGCCGCCGCGCCCCCCTGCGTCCCCGCGGCGCCGCGCGCCGCGATCTCCGGCGAGGGCTCCTCGATCAGACGCTCGACGAGGACGGCCTTGTCACGCCCACGCGCGTCGAGGCCGAGCGCACGGCACAGATTTCTCAGCTCATCGATGCGCAAAGCGCGCAGCACCTCATCAAGCTGCAGCCCCGGCGTCGAGAGGATCGCGTCGAGGATCGCCGCCTTCTTCCGCCGGTCAGGCAGGTCGACCCCGAAGCGATCGGCCAGGGCGGAGAGATCTGCCCGGGAGAGCAGCTGCAAGACGTCGTGGGGCGTCGGCATGGCTGCGCGAACGATACACGCGCGCACCGCGGGTCGCGAGCCTGCCTCCTTCCCGTCGCCGCTTCCACCAACGTCATTCCTTCGCCCCGGCGCACGCCACGGTCGCGCGCTCGGGCACGGGCTAGAGCGCAGCGTCCCTCACTCCCAGTACAGCGTCGCCCGCCCGATCGCCGTGAACGGCCACCCCGGCGAGTAGTGGATCCCCGTGACCGCGGCCGGCTCGTACGGCAGCCTCGAGTCGCTCGCGAACTGCACCTCGCGCCACGTCGCGTCGAAGAGGTTCTGGATGTCCACGGCCGCCTCGACGTTCCTCCACCGGAGCCCCGCGTTCGCGTCGACCACCGTGAACCCCTCGGCGGTGAGCGACTCGTCCTCGGTCGCGGGCCGCGCGCCGATCGCCTTCACCCGGAGCGCCGCGAACGGCGTGAGCGCGCCGAACGCCCTGCGCACCCCGATGCCCGCGGTCAGCGTCCGCGTCGGCGCGAGCGCGACCGCGCTCCCGTTGCCGGCGTTCGCGCGGAAGCGCGCGCGGGTGAAGGTCGCGTCCACGTCGGCGAAGAGCCAGCTCCCGAGCCGGTAACGCGCGCCGACCTCGATCCCGTAGCGCCGCGTCTCCCCCGACGCCTCGGTCACGCCGGCGTCGCCGCTCCAGACCAGCTCGGAGTCGAGGTCGAGCAGGAACCCGGCCGCGCTCAGCGAGAGGCCGCGCACGGGCGCGACCCTCGCGCCGACCTCGTAGCCCTTCGCCGGGGTGATCAGCGTCGCCGCCCCCCGGCCCAGCACCGCGCCCCGCGCGTCGTTCGAGTGGAAGCCGCGCCCGTAGTGGGCGAAGAGATCGAGCCCGCCCACCGGCGAGACGACCGCCGAGAGCTTCGGGAGCAGCTGCATCTGCCCCCGCGCGCCGCTCGACTTGCTCCCCATCCCCTCCAGGTCCTCGCGCAGATCGTCCACGTTGACGTCGATCCACTGCCCGCGCACGCCGAGCACGAGGCGGAGCCAGCGCCGGAGCCGGGCGTCCTGCTCGACGTACACGCCGATCTGGCCCTCGTCGACGTGGGTCCGATCCCGCTCCTCGAGCCGCTCGCGCGCCTCGTCGTGGTGGAGCGACTTGTCGATCGCGTCCGCGCGGACCTGCGCGCCGAGCGAGGTCGTGAACCTCGCCCCGCGGTGCTCGATCTGCTTGCGGAACCGGAGGTCGGCGCCCAGCACGGTGCGGTCGTCGTTCTGCTCGATCGCATCGCCGTGCACCGGATCCTCGGCGAAGAACGTGAAGTTCGAGTACAGCGTGAAGCGATAGCGCAGGAAGTAAGCCATCGCGCTCAGGTCGGCGTCCCGCCACGCGGTCGAGGCGGAGACCGACGCCATGTGCCGCGCGGTCGCCCCGCCCTCGGTCGGATCGACCGCGCCGAAGTGGTCGATGCACGGCTGTCCGAAGGCGGAGGGCGGCGGGTTCAGGCCGCCCTGCTCCCCCTCCCCGCACACGGCGCGCGCCGGGATCTGGCCGGAGCCGTACCAGGTCGAGCCGTAGGACATCCACGTCGCCTGGACCTTGCCGGTGCTGCCGAGGTCGCGCGTCGCCCTCAGGTAGACGTTGAACCGCTTGAGCCGCTCCGGGCTCTGGAACGGCCCGTCGTTCCGGTAGACCTCCGCCGCGGCCACCGCGCGCCAGTCGTCGCCGAGCTCCGGCGAGGCGATCACGAGGCCGCGCAGGATGCCGTACTGCCCCACGCTGAGCTGCGCGGAGCTCTCGTCGAGCGTCTCGGCGAAGCGGAGGTTGACGGCACCCGCGGTGCCGAAATCGCCGATGCTCGCGTAGTAGGGCCCCTTGTAGCCGTCGAGCCCGATCACGAGCTCCGGGATCATGAAGTAGAGGTCGGTGAAGCCGTGCCCGTGGCCGTGGCTGACCAGGTTGACGGGCACCCCGTCGACGAAGAACGCGACGTCCGTCCCGTGGTCGGCGTCGAAGCCGCGCAGGAAGTACTGGTTCGCCTTGCCGCCGCCGGCGTGCTGCACGGCGAAGAGCCCGGGGACCGACTCGAGGAGGTCGCCCGGCCGGAGCCTCGGCCGGAGCTCGAGCTCGCGGTGCCCGACCGAGACGCGCGAGGCGGCCTCGCTCCCCGGCTTCTCCGCGTGCACCGTGACCTCGATGGGCTCTCCCTGGGCCCGCGCTGGCCGCGCGGCGGACAGCAGGATCGCCAGCGCGGCGATCCGAGGGAGTCGATGGCGGTGTCCGTGGCCCTTGGTGACGTTCTCGCGCAGCATTCATGTCCTCCTTCGCGCAATCGCGCGGAGCGGCGCCGGGCCGCTCGCATCGAGCTCCACGAGGAGGAAAAAGGCCGCCCACGGCGCGGTGCCCTGGACCGACCTCTCGCCCCCGCGGGCGACCGAAAGGCAACGCGGGGGCGGCTCGGGATCCGGGACGTGCGCAGGGCTGCACCGGCTCGGACCTCGCCGCCTCCCTCGAGGCTCCCAGGTCGAACCGGCGTCGGATGTGTCCCCGTCGCCGGGCGCGGGCAGGTCTTCGGGCTCGCGAGCGCTCCGGCCGGGCCGGCTTCCTACTGTCCACCGCTTCCCAGCCCTCATCGGGCCAGTGCATGGGGTGGAGGTCGTTCTCGCTTACCGCTGCGGGGCAGCCCCGGAATCTCACCGGGTTCCCTATTCAGCCTGAGCGAGCGCCCAGGCACCAGCGCGGCGCGCACCCTAGGAGGATGCGCCTCCGGCTGTCAATCGCTCCCGCTCACCTCGCCCGCTCCGCGCGCGTCCCTCGCCACGCGCCCGCCTCGCGCGGGCTCCTGTCCGCGCTCGCGCCCGCCTCGCGCGCGCGCCACCTGAACGCGAGCGCTCGCCGCGCGACGTCCACGCGCGGGCCGAACGTTCGGGCTCTGGCGAGGATGGGCTCGCTCCTCCGTGGGTCGCGTGCTACACGGCCGCCGCCGTATATGCCGCGTAACGACCTCCGCAACATCGCCATCGTCGCCCACGTCGACCACGGGAAGACGACCCTCGTCGATCACATGCTCCGCCAGTCGGGCGCCTTCCGAGAGAACGAGGTCGTGGCCGAGCGGGTCATGGACTCGAACGACCTCGAGCGGGAGCGCGGCATCACCATCCTCGCGAAGAACACCAGCATCCGGTACCGCGGGGTCAAGATCAACATCGTCGACACGCCCGGCCACTCCGACTTCGGCGGCGAGGTCGAGCGCACCCTGATGATGGCCGACGGGGCGCTGCTCCTCGTCGACGCCGCCGAGGGCCCGCTGCCGCAGACGCGGTTCGTGCTCTCGAAGTGCCTCCAGCGCGGCTTCCCGGTCATCGTGGTCATCAACAAGATCGACCGGAGCGACGCGCGCGCCCACGAGGTGCTCTCCGAGGTGTTCGACCTCTTCTGCGATCTCGAGGCGAGCGACGCGCAGATGGACTTCTCGACGCTCTACGCGATCGCGAAGTTCGGCCAGGCGAAGCGCGAGCTCGAGCACGAGGCCAAGGACCTGGAGCCGCTCTTCGAGACCATCCTCGAGCGGGTGCCCGGCCCCTCCGGCGACCCCGAAGGGCCGCTCCAGGTCATCGTCTGCAACACGACCCACGACGACTACGTGGGCCGGCTCGCGGTCGGCCGCGTGGTCCGGGGCACCGCCCGGTCCGGCGCCGACGTCGCGCTCCTCGGCGAGGGCGGCCAGTCGCGCGGCTACGTGAAGATGCTCTACGCCTACGAGGGGCTGAAGCGGGTCCCGGTCGAGAGCGCCGCCGCGGGCGAGGTGATCGCCATCGCGGGGCTCGAGTCGGTCACGATCGGCGACACGATCGCGGACCCTGCGACCCCCGAGGCGCTGCCGCGGATCGTGGTCGAGGAGCCGACGATCAAGATGAGGATCGGCGTCAACACGTCGACGTTCGCCGGCAAGAGCAAGCAGTCGAAGTACCTGACGAGCCGTCACCTGAAGGAGCGGCTCGAGCGCGAGGCGATGAAGAACCTCGCGATCCGGGTGGAGCCGACCGAGGTGCCCGACACGTTCGTGGTGCTCGGCCGCGGCGAGCTCCAGCTCGCGATCCTCGTGGAGACGATGCGGCGCGAGGGGTACGAGATGCAGCTCTCGAACCCCGAGGTCGTGACGCGCGAGATCAACGGCGAGGTGATGGAGCCGATCGAGCTCGTGGTCGTCGACGTGCCCGACACCTACGTCGGCGTGGTGACCGAGCGCCTCAGCACCCGGCGCGGCCGGATGGTGAAGATGACGAACCCCGGCTTCGGGCGCGCCCGCCTCGAGTTCCGGGTGCCGTCGCGCGGGCTCATCGGCTTCCGGGGCGAGTTCCTGACGGCGACGCGCGGGACGGGCCTGCTCAACACGATGTTCGACGGCTGGGCGCCCTGGGGGGGCCCGATGATGCGCCGCCCGACCGGCGCCATCGTCGCCGATCGCGCCGGCGTGGCGACCCCGTACGCGCTGCACCACCTCCAGCCGCGCGGCATGTTCTTCATCGTCCCCGGCGTCGAGGTCTACGAGGGGATGATCATCGGCGAGCACAACCGGCCGAACGACACCGACGTCAACGTGATCAAGGAGAAGAAGCTGTCGAACGTGCGCAACCACGGCAAGGACGAGAACGTCCTCCTGGCCAGCCCGCGGCTGCTCACGATCGAGACGGCGATGGAGTGGATCGACGGCGACGAGCTCGTCGAGGTCACGCCCGACGCGGTGCGCGTCCGCAAGAAGGTGCTCGCGTGCAACCGCCGGGAGCGCCGCGAGGACGCGATCGAGCAGGCGCAGGCCGTGGAGTGAGCGGCGAGCGCGCGCCACGCGAGCGCGCGCCCGGCGAGCGACCCCCGCCCCTGCCCGCGCCGGCGTGGACCGGTGTAGACTCCCGGGCATGAGAACGACGCTGCATTCGGCGCTCCTCGCCTCGCTCATCGCGCTCGCGGGGGCGAGCGCTTGCGGCGGGGCCGTCGTGGTCGACGGCGCCCCGGGGGGCGACGACGGCTCCGGGGGCGCCGGCGCGAGCGCGACGTCGAGCGGGCGCGCGAGCGTCGGCGCGGGCCCGCAGTCGTCGAGCTCCAGCGCGGCGGGCTCGGGCGGCGGAGCGCGGGCCTCGTGCGATTTCTTCTGCGCCCTCTTCGACGGCACCGCCTGCCCGGACCCCGGCTGTCGCGACGCCTGCGCCGAGCTGCTCTCGGTGCCGCGCCCTTGCAACGACCTGACCGCGCCGTTCTTCGACTGCATGGGCAGGATGGTCCAGATCCCGTCGGTCACGCGCTGCGAGCAGATCTCGGCGTGGCTCGATCCGCTGTTCGCGTGCATGCCCTCCAGCGACCCGGCGTGCGATCCCGACTTCATTTACGTGGACTGCGCGCCGTTTTACGAAGATCAGCGGGCCTGCCAGCTCAGCGAGGGCCGGTAGCGGCGTCGCGCGTCACCGGCCGGGGCGCGGCCGCGCGCCCGGCCGGAGGGCGCCTCGCAGCGGCCCGAGGGCGTCGGTGACGAACGCGACGAGCGCCTTCACGCGCGGCACCCCGCGCGTGTCGCGGTGCACCCCGAGCCAGAGCGCGCGCTCGGGCGGCGGCGACGGCGGCGAGAGCAGGCGCAGGCCCGCCGTCGCGTCGCCCAGGTAGCGCGGCAGGCAGACGAGCCCGACCCCGGCGGCCCCCATCGTCGCCTGGGCCTCGCGGCCGTTGGTGCGGGCGGCGACGCGGGCCTTCGCGGCGACGGCGCGCAGCCACGCGAGGTCGGCGACCGCCGGCGGATCGTCGCTCATCGTGACGAGGGCGTGGCCCTCGCACTGCCGGTCGAAGTCCGGCGGGCCGCGCTCGGCGAGGTAGGCCTCCGACGCGTAGAGGCCGAACCCGATGCGCGCGACCTCGCGCTGGAAGACCTCGCGGTGCTCGAACGCGGCGGGGCGGAAGGCGATGTCGGCCTCCCGCCGCGGGAGGCTCAGCCAGCGCGCATCCGCGACGAGCTCGACGGAGATGCCGGGGTGACGCGCGAGGAACGGGGCGAGCAGCGGCCCGAGGACACGGGCGGCGAGCCACTCGGACGCGGTGACGCGGAGGTGGCCTGCCAGGCCGGCGTCGCGTCCGGCGGCGGCGCGCTCGGCGGCGAGCGCGCTCGGCCCCGCCGGCCGTGACCGCCTCGTGCGCCGCGGAGCGCGGGCCCGCGCCGGGCCGGAAGATCAAGGCCATCGCCTTCGACGCCTCTCCGATCTTCGATCCGCGGCCGATCGCCGCGCTGGCGGAGGAGCTCTGTCCGGGCAAGGGCGCCTCGCTGAGCGACGCCTGGCGCACCCGTCAATTCGAGTACACGTGGCTCCGGGTCGCGGCCCGCGAGTACGCCGATTTCTGGCAGGTGACGGCGGACGCGCTGGCGTTCGCCGAGCGGGCGCTGCGGCTCGATCTCGGCGAGGAGAGGCGGGCGCGGCTCCTCGGGGCGTACCTCGAGCTCGAGGCGTGGCCCGACGCGCTCCCCGCCCTCGCGTCGCTGAGGCGCGCGGGCCTCCGGCTCTCGTTCCTGTCCAACTTCACGCCGAGGATGCTCGGCGCCGCGATCGAGCGCTCTGGCCTGGGAGGCCTGTTCGATCGCGTGCTCAGCACCGATCTGGCGAGGACCTACAAGCCGGATCCGCGCGCCTACCGGATGGCGCTCGACGCGCTCGACCTCGAGCGCGAGGAGATCCTGTTCGTCCCGTTCGCCGGCTGGGACGCCGCGGGCGCCCGCTGGTTCGGCTATCCCACGTTCTGGGTCAACCGCCTGGGCCTGCCGGCCGAGGAGCTGGGCGTGAGCGCCGACGCCGCGGGAGCGAGCCTGAACGATCTGGTCGAGTTCGTCGCGGCGGGGGCGTGACCGCCGCCGGGCGCGACGGCGGAGGGGCGCGACCCGGAGCGCCGCTCAGGCGATCTCCAGCCGCCGGGAGGCGCGGATGCCCACCTGGCGCATCTCCTCGATCAGCGGCGCCATCCTCTGGAGCGACCGCGCCGTCCGCTCCGGCCCGGCGAGCTCGGGGCTGCCCGTGCCGTAGGGCGGCTCCGGCGCATACTCCATCTCCAGCTCGCACTCCCTGGCGAGCTCGTCTCCGCACAGGCGCCCGATCAGGCGCAGCGCCAGATCGAACCCGCCGGACACCGGCCCTGAGGTGAGCCGATTCCGGTCTTCCACCACGTTCCCCTGGGTCGGGATGGCGCCGTAGTAGGGGAGCTGATCGTGCAGGTGAAAGTTCGTGGTGGCCCGGTACCCCTTGAGCAGGCCCGCGGCGCCCAGCATCAGGGCGCCCGCGCAGACGCCGGACAGCCACGCCGCGCGGCCGCCGTACTCTGCGAGGAACGCGAGCGACTCCTTGTCCTCCATGACGTGGGGCGGAATCGCCGGCACATGGAGGACGTCGAGCGCCTTCGGGCATTCGGCGAAGGTGGTGGTGGCCCGCGTCGTGAAGCGCGGGACGCCCGCGATCTCGTCCCTGTTCTTCCAGACGAGGTGGAGGTCCACGTTGGGCAGGACCCCGAACACCGTCTGCAGGCCGATGTTGTCGGGCAAGAAGAAGCCGGGGCAGACGAAGAGCGCCACCTGGAGCTTGCGCTCGACGGGGAGGCTCAGGGGCAAGGTGAACGAGGCATCGTCGTGAACGCTCATCGAGGAATCCTTTCTGGCTCCGCGCGAGGACGCGAAGGAGGCGCGCGTGAGCATGCGCCCCGCGCGGGGAGCCGAAGGGACAGAGCACCTGCGTTTCCTGCCACGCGTCGGGTCCGCGGCGCGGCGGCGCCCTCGGCGCCGACCTCGGGAGACCTGGCAGGAAATGCGGGTGCTTTGTCGTTGCGGTCAGGTGCGCGGCGGGTACCGTCGTCGCGTGAGTCGGCCCCGTCCCTCGAAGCGCGCTCCGCGAAGCTCGCCGAGCGCGAGCCCTCACGCGCCGACGCGCAGGATCGTGGTCGTGGCGTACGACGGCGCGGGCGCCATCGACGTGATGGGGCCCGTCGATGTCTTCGCCTTGGCATCGGAGTGCGCCGTCCCGAGGTGCCCTGGGGCTCCCCCGGCGTACGCCGTCGAGATCGCCTCGGTGTCGGGCGGCGTGATCCGGACGCTCTCCGGGGCGCAGATCGTCGCCCACAAGGCGCTCGAGGGCGTGGCCCCCGGCGCCGATACGGTGCTCGTCGCGGGCGGCGATCCTCGCGAGGCGATGCGAGACGCCCGGCTGCTCGGCTGGCTGCGCGCGGCGACGCCCGAGGTGCGGCGCATGGGCGCCGTCTGCACGGGCACCTTCATCCTCGCCGCCGCGGGGCTGCTCGCGGGGCACCGCGCCGCCACGCACTGGCGCGAGGCGGCCGCGCTCGCGCGCCAGTTTCCCGCCATCGAGGTCGATCCCGACGCGATCTTCGTGCGGTCCGGGAAGATCTACACATCCGCGGGCACGACCGCGAGCATCGATCTCGCGCTCTCGCTGGTGGAGGAGGATCTCGGCTACGACGTGGCGCTCGAGGTAGCGCGCGGCATGGTGGTGTTCCTCAAGCGCCCTGGCGGACAGTCGCAGTTCAGCCGCCCGCTCCGCGCGCAGGAGGCCGCCGCGGGGCCGCTCGGGCGCGTGATCGCGTGGGCCCTGCGGCACCTCGACGCCGACCTGCGCGTCGAGGTGCTGGCCGAGAGAGCCGGGATGAGCCCCCGCAATTTCGCGCGGACCTTCGCGAGGGCGCTGCAGACGACGCCCGCGAAGTTCGTCGAGGCGGCGCGGCTGGAGCAGGCGCGCTCGTGTCTGGAGGGGGGGCGCGCGTCGATCAAGCAGCTCGCGCGCGACTGCGGCTTCGGCACGGACGAGCGGATGCGGCGCGCATTCCAGCGCACGCTCCAGGTCACGCCCGAGGAGTACCGGCGGCGCTTCGGGCGCTCGTGAGCCGGCGCCGCGGGGAGCGGCGGACTCGAGGGCAAGAGGCGTGGCCGGGCGCGATTTGCGCGCAGCGGCCTCGGCTGAGCCTGCATGCATTCATGTGGAGGTACGCCGGCGGCGGCGACGACGTGAAAAATCGATTTCTTCGACATCGATGGATCAACATAGTTCTTAACAATTCATTGAACGATACGGGTGGCCGGGGGACGGCGGATCGATAAGCTGCCCGGAGCGCCTCCTCGTTCTGGGCCTTGCCCGGCGAGGCGCGAGCGAAAGGAGCTCACGATGATGAGGATCGTTCGACGGGCTTTGGCCTCCGTGATTTTGCTTTCCGGCGTGGGCCTCTGGGTGTGCGCCGCCGGCGCTCCTGCGGCGGCGGCCACGGAGGCCCCCGCGGCGGAAGAGGCGCAGCCCGCGGCATGTTGGGAGTGCGTCAAGGACAGCGATTGCGACGCCAGATGCGACGGCCCGGGCACCGGTGTCTGCCGGTGGTCCGGCTGCACGCGCTGCCTCTGTACCCAGTAGCCGATCCCCGCGTCTGGCTGTCCGTGGGTCAGACGCCTGGCCGTCCGCCGCTTCGTTTGCCCCGGACGGCCCCTTTCGGCATCCCTCGAGATCCTCATCAATCCCCAGGACGGCCGACGCCCGGAGGATCCGAGGGACACCTTGCCTCGCCCGCCGGAAAGCCTACGCTGCCTCGCGGGGGGCTCCGACGACATGCAGTCGACGTCGCGCAGGGGTGCGGGCCAGCGCCATGTGGTCGTGATCGGCGGCGGGCTCGCGGGGACCGCGGCCGCCGTGCTCCTCGCCGAGCGGGGCGTCGCGGTGACGCTCGTCGAGCGCGAGGCGTACCTCGGGGGCCGCGCCGGGGCGTGGACCGAGCGCCTGCGGGACGGGACGACCTTCGAGATGGAACGAGGCTTTCACGCCTTCTTCCGGCACTACGCCAACGTGCGGGCGCTGCTCGGGCGCATCGATCCCGACCTCTCGCTCCTCACGCCGCTCTCCGACTATCCGCTGCTCGGCCCCGGCGGCGCGGTCGAGTCGTTCTCCGGCCTCCCCACGCGCACGCCGCTCAACGTCGCGGCGCTGCTCCTCCGCTCTCCCAGCGTGCGCCTCTCGGACCTCCTCCGGATCGACGTGCGCGGCGCGCTCACGATGTTCACCTTCGATCCGGAGCAAACGTACCTCGATCTCGACGCGACGACCGCGAAGGAATACCTCGACGGGCTGCGCCTCGCCCCGGGGGCGCGGCAGATGCTGTTCGATGTGTTCGCGCATTCGTTCTTCAATCCAGACAGCGACTATTCGGCGGCCGAGCTCCTCGCGATGTTCCATTTCTACTTCCTGGGCAACCGGGAGGGGCTCGTGTTCGACGTCGTGAAGGAGCCCTTCAGCACCGCGGTGTGGCGGCCGATGGAGCGTTATCTCCGCGCCCGGGGCGTCGCGATCGCCTCCAGGCGGGAGGCCAGGGCCGTCGAGCGGGAGGAGGGGCGCTTCGCGGTGCGGCTCGACGCCGGCGAGCGGATCGCGTGTGATGCGGTCGTCCTCGCGGTCACCGTCCCGGCCGTGCGGCAGCTCGTCGCCGCCTCGCCCGCCCTCGCCGCGCTGGAGGGCGGCGTGGGCAGCCTGGAGGTCGCCCCGCCGTTCGCCGTGTGGCGGCTCTTCCTCGATCGCCCGTGCGCGCCCGAGCGGGCGCCGTTCGCGGGCACGACGGGGCTCGGCCTGCTCGACAACATCTCGCTCTATGAGCGCTTCGAGGGGGAGAGCCGGCGCATCGCCGGGGCCACGGGCGGGTCCGTGGTCGAGCTCCACGGCTACGCGCTGCCCGAGGCCATGGATGAGGGCGAGATCCGCGCCGACCTGCTGTCGAGCCTCCACCGCGCGTACCCCGAGACGGCCGCGGCGCGCGTCCTCGACGAGCGCTTCCTCCTCCGGCGCGACTGCCCGGCCTTTCGCCCCGGCTCCCACGCGCGCCGCCCCGGCGTCCGCACGCCCCTGCCCGCCGTCGTCCTCGCCGGCGATTACGTGAAGCTCCCTTTCCCGAGCGGCTTGATGGAGCGCGCGACGGCGAGCGGCTTCCTCGCCGCGAACGCCCTGCTCGAGCGCTTCGGGCTGCCGGTCGGCGAGGTCGCCCACGGGCCGATTCGCGGCCTCCTGACCGCGCGGCTCGCGCGGCTGCTGCGCCCCTCGCGGACGGCGCCCGCGCGGCCTGTCCCTTCCGCGGCGTGAGCCCCCTCCCTCGCGCTCCGGCGGCCATCCGGCCCGCGGCCGGCGTCGGCCCCGGACGCCGCCGCCGCGCCGGCCCTACCGGGCGCGCTCGTGCTCGAGCGCGAGCGCCCGGAAGCCCTCGTCCACGAGCTCGAGGAGATCCTCCGTCGCGCCGCGCGCGAGCCACGCGTCGATCGCGCACCCCATGATGGCGACCGCGCAGCTCGCCAGCACCCGCGGCGCGAGGTCGCGCCGCGGATCCAGGCCCATGCGCGCGGCCAGCGGCTCGCTGATGGCCTCCGCGCAATGGCCGAGCCGCTCGCTCTGCCTCGCGCGGATCGCCGGCGTCTTCGCGACGAACTGCTGCACCGCGACGAAGCGCGGCAGGTTCCCCTCGTAGAGCCGGCCAAGGGTATCCCGGACCGCGTTGCGGGTCGCGACGAGCGGCGGCTCGCTCCGAGGGCGCGCGCGGAGCGACGCGCACGCCACCTCGATGAGCTGGTCCATCCAGGCGATGAGCAGGTCTTCCTTCGACTCGAAGTAGCGGAAGAACGTCCTCCGCGAGATCTCGACCGCTCCGAGCACCTCGTCGAGCGTCGTCTGCTCGTAGCCATGTTTCAGGAAGAGGTCGATCGCGGTCTCGATGATCTGCGCGCGCGTCCGCTCCTTCTTGCGCTCTCGGAGCCCCGGGGCCTGGCCCTCCGCCATGGCGCCAGCCTACCACACGCAGGATCCGGGTGCCTCTCCTTGACAAATGCTACTCAGTCGCACATTCTTTCCCCTGTCGCGGCGCCCCGCCGACTTCGAGCGATCTCGGGCGGTTTCGGGCGAGGGTGCGCGCGTCCACGGGTCCACGGGTACGGAGTCCATCCATCGCCGCCGCCCTGAGCGGCGCCGAGGCCTCGGCGCGATCGCCGCGCGCCTGGGTCCTCGCGCGCGGGCGCACCGCCGGACGCCGCTTTGCTGCGGACACCGACATTTCTGTTGTACGCGCGCTGGTCGGCTCGGGCGACCGGCGCGCCCACGGCCGTCGTCCGCCGGAGGACGCGCGGAGAGGCGGCCCTCACAGGAGCCACGATGATCACCAAGGGACACGACAAGGTCGCGCTCATCACGGGCGCAAACCACGGTATCGGACTCGAGCTCACGCGCCGCCTGCTGTCGGAGGGCTTTCAGGTCATCGCGCTGAACCGCTCGGGGTTCCCCGAGGACGATCCCCTGATCCGGGAGAGCATCGAGCGCCGCAGGCTCCGTGTCCACCGGGCGGATCTGTCCGATTTCGAGAGCCTCAGACGCGCGCTCGGCGCGATCAGGGCGAGCGAAGAGAGGATCGATGTGCTGTTCAACAACGCCGGCGGCAGCGTCCCTGAGCTGACCTTCTCCAGGCAAGGCCGCGAGCTGCACTTCGAGCTCCAGACGGTGGCGCCGTACGTCATCGCGATGGAGCTCAGGGAGCTGCTGCGGAGGGGGTCCTTGAAGACGGTCGTGAACACCTCCTCGAACGCGTTCGACATGACGAGGCGCTTCGACCCCGACGCCCTGGAGCGCCCGGCGTCGTTCAAGCAGCTCTTCGGCCCGTACGCGACGTCCAAGCTCGCGCTCTCCCTCTGGACGCGTGAGGTGGCGCCGCTGCTCGAGAAGGACGGGATCAAGATCCGGAGCGTGGATCCAGGGGGCAACAACACGCTGAGGGAGGGGAAGCGGTCGGGGCTGCCGTTCTTCGTGAAGACGCTGATGAGGCTCTTCTTCCCGCCCCCGACCCAGGGCGCCTCGCGGCTGTACGAGGGGGCGTTCGGCGCGCACCGGGAGCTCTCGGGCGTCTACTTGAGGAAGGATCGCGCGATGGACCTCCCGTTCCGGGAGCATGGTCCGAGGGTGCTGGAGAAGGTGCGCTCCATCCACGAGCGGGAGTTCGCCGCCAGCTGATCGCCCGCTTCCTCGGGGCGGCGGCGCCCTGGCAGCGGCCTCGCTCCCCGGCGGGCTCGGAGCTCCTACTTGGACGGGTCGGCCACGCGGCCCACGAAGAGGATCGTGCGGGCGTCGTTGTCCCGGATGAAGAAGACGAACGGCCGATCGAAGCGGATGGTCGCGGCCGGGGACGCGCGCTCGTCGATCGCCACCGCCGTCGCCGCCGCGGCCTCGGTGCCGGCCTCGTTCACGTCGACGAACGCCTTGTGGACCACGGCGCTGATGGCCAGGTTTCGCGACCCGTCGATGCCCGAGAAATCCGCGTTGGAGAACGGGGCGGTCATCCCCAGCTCCTTGAGGGGCGGGATGAGATCGAACCGCGACTCCACCCTGAACTTCGGCAACGTGATGGTGACGTCCCGCGTCTCCTGGAAGACGAGGAGGGTGCTGAGCGCCGAGAAATCGAGGCCCGCCTCGAACTCGCCGAGGTCCGATGGCAGCACGAGCACCATCGACAGGCGGTCTTCCTGGTACGGCACCTCGACCGCCTGGTACCCGTCGTCCTCGTGATACCGCATGGGCGCCTTGTTGGTCATCATCGGCACGGACGCCTTGGACCCGTCCGCCAGCGTGAAGTCGCCGGGGGCCGTCGCGTCCTCGTCGAAGGGGAACTTCCAGGCCGCGTTGAAATAGATCGCGTTCGTCAACACGAGCCGCGTGGTGCTCTGGATATCGTTCTGCTGGAGGAGATCCTTGATCCGGTCCTCGGTGCGCTCGGCCACCCAGTCATTGATGACCTTCCGCGACGCCTCGGCCGCCCCGGCGAAATCGAGGAGGGTCATCCCCGCCCCGTAATGCTCCGCGAGCACGTCGAGGAACGAAGGTAGGAACGGATGGCCGTTCTGGCCCCAGAGCGCATTGGCGATGTTGAGCTGGAACTTGCCGCCGCCCGCCCCGCTCGCCCCCTCGCCGCGGCTCTCGAGCACACGATTGAGGACGTTGAACGTCGGGTGCAGCCGCTCCTGGGACAGCGTCGTGAAGTGCAGCGTGCTCGCCATCTGCTCTTCCGTCTCCGTGCGCGCCCCTGCGTACGTCATCGCCAGCGCGCTCGAGATGCTGTAGGGCGAGTAGAAGAGGTTGCCCGGCTCGGCGCCGAGCTCGTGGTAGAGGTCGAGCGCGAACCTCGTGTTCCCGTCGGCGAGGTCGTCGCGCTCGACGTCCGACACCTGAGGGTCGAGGATCCGCTCTTTGTCGGAGGCGACGACGCACGGCGGCGCGCCTCCGTCGCTGCACGCTGACTGTGGATTCGGTTCGGTTGTGTCGGAGACGCAGCCGGCGAAGATCAGGGATAGTGGGAGGAGGGCTGAAAGGACCTGGAGCTTGCGCATGCGCCCCGGCAGAGCAGGTGTCGTGCCAGGGCGGCGCGAGGAGCGTCGCGGCCCGTGGCGCCCCGCTCTCCGCCGACCCAGGGCGCCTGCCGATAATGACGCTCCGCTGGCCAGCAGCGCGGCGGCGGCCGCGATCGATGAGGCAGAGTTGGCCCACTGTGGCGCAGCTCCCGCGGTGCTCCTTGCGGGACGCCGGGCGACGTGATCCCCTCGGCGCGCCGCCCCGCCAGCGCGGCCGTGGAGGCGCGCATCGTGCTCCCGGCGGCCGCGGGAGAGGACGCGGAGCTCGCTCGGGCGGGGCGATGTGCTGGCGGGGCCGTCGGTCTTCCCGCCTCCCCGCCTTCATGTTCCAATCGGGCCACCACCCGAACGAGGAGGTCAGATGTCACCGCCGATTTCCATGGGCTCCGACGGTTATTATCACCCTTCGACCGAGGCCGAGCTCGCCGCGCTCGTGAGATGGGCGCACGACACGAACCGCCAGGTGCGCGTCCGCGGCTCGACCCATACCTTCCCCCATCGCGCCATTTTCACCGATCGAGATCCAGGCAAGGTCAGGCTCGAGATCAACATCATGCTCGACCGATACCGCGCCGTTCGCTGGGTCGATGAGGTCCAGGGTATCGTCGAGGTCGAGGCGGGGTGCAACCTGTCGATCAACCCGTACGATCCGACGGGCACGTCCACCGTCAAGAACGGCCTCCTTTATCAGCTGCAGCAGAAGGGGTGGGCGCTCTCGGACCTCGGTGGCATCTCCCATCAGACGGTCTCCGGGTTTCTCGCCACGGGATCCTCGGGCGGGTCGCTCAAGTTCGGGATCGACGAGAACATCCTGAAGCTCCGCTTGATCGACGGCACGGGTCAGATCCATGAGGTCTCGCGCGACCAGGACCCTGACCTCTTTCACGCGGCCGGCGTCTCGATGGGCCTCCTCGGGGTCATCTCATCGGTCACCTTCCAGTGCGTTCCCACGTACAACATCAAAGGATCCGAGTCGACCACCACGACCCACGACTGCGAGATCGATCTCTTCGGCCCCGGCACGGACGACAAGCCGAGCTTCGAGCAATTCCTCCGCGAGACCGACTATAGCCGCCTGATGTGGTGGCCTCAGCGAGGGTTGGACCGCATGGTGGTCTGGAAGGCGCGCCGGATCCCGGCATCACCCGGCTTCGTCCCGAAGCCCTACGAGGAGATGGGGCGTTACCCGGAGGGGTCCGAGGTGCTGGCGGGGTTGCTCCTGAGCATCCTCGGCAACCTCGACGATCTGCGCCTCCTGCCGCAGAAGGTCGAGCCGATCTTCAGCCAGCTCGACGCCACGCTGCTGGAGGACATCGAAAAGATGGGTTTCGAGCCGAGGGTGGCGGAAGCGCTCTCCACGGTCGTCGCGGCTCTCCTGGAGGCCGGGGTGGACGGCCTGCTCGAGTTCCCGGGCATCGAGCTCGCGGGGCGCCTCTTGAAGGAGGCCCTGCCGTCCATCGTGCCGGTGATCTACAAGGAGTTCGTCCCCCTCGACGGCGAGAAGCAGCCCCCGGGGCCGCAGGAGTTCTGTGACTACTGGTGGACCGGCCTGCCGATGGACAACGGGATGGATGACATCCTGATGCCCACGTGGTTCACGGAGATATGGATCCCCGTATCGAAGACGCAGGCCGTCATGACCACGCTGCGCGATTTCTTCGCGGCCGGCGGTCTGAAGGCGACCGGGACCTACTCCTTCGAGCTGTACGGCACGAAAGCGAGCCCGTTCTGGATGAGCGCGTCGTCGGACGGCGAGCCGGTGGTGCGCGTGGACGTGTTCTGGTTCGGCTACAACGCGGGGGACCCCGCGATCGATTTTTATCCGCAGTTCTGGGAGCTGCTCAAGCCGTTCGGGTTCAAGCTGCACTGGGGCAAGTTCCTGCCGAACGACCCGCCTCCGGCGAAGGTGTGGTCGAAGTACCTGGCGAAGCAGTTCAAGCGCTGGAACGACTTCATGGCCTTGCGGGCGCGGCTCGACCCGAAGAACATCTTCCTCACGGCCTACTGGCGGGAGCACCTCGGGCTGGAGGACGCGATGCCGAAGCGGCCTATCCCCGCGCCGCTCCCCAAGCCTGACCCGTTCGCGACCGAGGCCTGGGCCTCGGCGGAGCGCGCGGTCACGCTGTACTCGTGGCTCATCCTGGTGGCCGTGGTTTACGGGCTCCTCGCCGCGCATATCCCGTTCTTGATCGGACATCCGTGGACGACCTGCAAGCCGTACGCGGATCCGCTCGGGTGCGTGATCACGTTCCATTTCTGGGAGGTGCCGATCGTGCTCTACCAGATCGCGTTCGCCGTTTATGGCCTGCGCGGGCTCAAGGCGCACGCGGCCCGATACGCCTCGCTCGTCGCGTTCACGGCGGCGCTGCTCGCGATCTTCGCGCTGTTCGAGGTGCTGCTCATCCTGGACAGCTTCCAGCGAGGCGCGCCGGCGTGGGAGATCGCGGCGCTCTTCTCGGTCGCGACGATGCTGATGGCGGGCGTCGCGCTCGGGCTCTACACCCGCCTGAAGCTCGCCAGCGCGCTCTCGCCCAAGCGCTGACCCGCGGGCCGGGCGGTCGGACCTCTGCGCTCGCTCAGCCGGCGCGAAGGATCCGGAGGCGACCGGGTTCCGCCGGATCTCGATCGACGACTTGGACCGGCGGCCAAGCCCATTGCCAGACGTTGACGCCCGGCGTGCGGGAGAACCGGATCTGCCCGCGGGTGCCTTCGACGGCGACGCGCGCCCAGGATCCGGCGACGCGCGCCCGGTCCGCGCCGTGAGAACGCAGCACATCGGCGAGGACCGCGACCGTGTCGTAGCCCTCGAAGGCGACGAAGGAGGGCGCTTCGGCCAGCCGCTCGCGCAGGGCCGTCTCGACTCGAGCGCCGAGTGGGCTGAGGCGCTCGGGCAGGTAGCGCAAGAACGGGATCGCGGCGCCGTCGCCGCCCAGCAACGTCGCCCATTCGGCGAACTCCGGTTGCCCGGCCGGAGCACCCATCATGATCCCGGCGAGGCGCCGGTCGCGGCGGACGGACTTGACGATCGACACCGCCGGCTCCGGGTAGCCGACGAGAAGAAGGAGGGCTGTCGCGCGATGGTCGACGAGCGCGTCGCACACGGCCGCGGGGGCGCGCGCGCGCATGTCGAGCTCGATGACGCTGCCGCCGCGTGGAGCGAGGTAGTCCCGCAGGACGCGGGCCCCAGACGCCCAGTAGACGCTCGGATCGGCGGCTACGGCGATGCGCCTGTGGCCCGCGTCGAGGAGGAAGCTCGCGTAGATCCGCCAGCCGTGGGACTGCGCCGGGGCGAGGCGCGCGACCCATTCCGTCGGCTGCTCGGTGAGCGCGTCGAGGACCGCTGACGAGCAGAGGAACGGCAGGCCGAGGGCGTCGGCCCTGGCGGCAGCCGCGCGAGCGACGACGCTGTGATACTCCCCCGCCAGGGCAGCGACGCCCAGGCGAGCCAGCTCATCGACCGCCGCCGCGGCCCTCTCTGGATCGGCCGCGGTGTCTCGGACCACCAGCTCGAGCGGCCTTCCGGCGATCCCGCCGGCGTCATTGACCTCGCGGGCGGCCAGCTCGAGCCCAGCGAGCAAGTGCCGACCTGCCTCGACCCAGCCGGGCCGAGTCAGCGGAACGAGAGCGCCGATCTGGATGGATGAGCCGTCATCCCGCTCCTCTCCAGGCAGCGACAGCGGCGTATCCATGCGTCGGCGTCTCCCCTGCGACGATTTCTTGTCGCCGCGTGCGCGGTTTTCTGTCCCTCGCGGCCAGCCGTCAGATCACGCCGAGCGCGATCATGGCGCGTGCGACCCGCAGGAACCCCGCGACGTTCGCGCCAACCACATAGTTGCCCGACACGCCGAGCTCCTCTGCCGTGTCGTAGCACGTGCGATGAATGTTCGTCATGATCTCGGCGAGCCGCTTCTCGGTGTGCTCGAACGACCACGAGTCGCGGCTCGCGTTCTGCTGCATCTCGAGCGCCGAGGTCGCCACGCCGCCGGCGTTCGCCGCCTTGCCGGGGCCGAACGCGACCCCCGACTCGAGGAAGACGCGCACGCCCTCGGGCGTGGTGGGCATGTTCGCGCCCTCGGCGACGGCGCGACAGCCGTTCTTCACCAGCGTCGCCGCGTCGCGCGCGGTCAGCTCGTTCTGCGTCGCGCAGGGGAGGGCGATCTGGCACGGCACCTCCCAGACGTTGCCGCCCGGCGCGAAGCGCGAGCGCCGGCCGCGCCGCGTCGCGTACTCGCTGATGCGAGCGCGTTCGACCTCCTTCACCTGCTTGAGCAGCGCGAGATCGATGCCGTCGGGGTCGTGCACGTAACCGCTCGAGTCCGAGCACGCGATGACGCGGGCCCCGAGCTGCTCCAGCTTCTGGATGGCGTAGATCGCGACGTTGCCCGAGCCCGACACCACGCACGTCTTGTCCGCGAGCTTCTCGCCGCGCGCCCGCAGCATGTCGGCGACGAAGTAGACGGCGCCGTAGCCGGTCGCCTCCTTGCGCACCAGCGAGCCGCCCCACGCGAGGCCCTTGCCGGTGAGCACGCCCGACTCGTAGCGGTTCGTCAGGCGCTTGTACTGCCCGAACATGTACCCGAGCTCGCGCTCGCCCACGCCGATGTCGCCCGCCGGCACGTCGGTGTACTCGCCGAGGTGGCGGTGGAGCTCGGTCATGAAGCTCTGGCAGAAGCGCATGATCTCGCCTTCGGACTTCCCCTTCGGGTCGAAGTCCGCGCCGCCCTTGGCGCCGCCGATCGGCATCCCGGTGAGCGCGTTCTTGAAGACCTGCTCGAACCCGAGGAACTTGATGGTCCCGAGGTAGACCGTCGGGTGGAAGCGGATGCCGCCCTTGTAAGGACCGAGCGCGCTGTTCACCTGCACACGGAAGCCGCGGTTCAGCTGCACCTCGCCGCGGTCGTCGACCCACGGCACGCGGAAGATCACCTGGCGCTCGGGCTCACAGATGCGCTCGATGATCTTCTGCCGCGTCAGCTCGGGGTGCTTCGAGAGCACCGGGCCGAGGGACTCCAGGACCTCACGGACCGCCTGGTGGAACTCCGATTCGCCGGGGTTGCGGCGAACGATTTGCGCGAAAAGGGGCTCAACTTTCTCGTCCAAATGCACCATGTCGCGGGTGGTATACACCGGCTCAGCGCGCGGTGCAGTCGTCGTCGCCATCGCACCTGTTGATTCGGAATATGCAGCCCGCCCAGAGGGGTAGTATCGGCGCCAAATTGTTGATACGGTGTAACTTCCAGGAGGAAGGCGGCAGACTGCGCGACGCGTTGAATGGATTCTTAGGACAGTAGTGATCTAGATCACTAATTGGATCCTCGTTCGGCGCCGCTCCGGGGCCGGGCCATCGAGGCTGCGCGCCTCGCCGGCAGGCAGCGCCTGCTGGCCGGTGTGGCCGTGGGCCTGAACGACAGCGAGCGCCGACCCCGGAGAAAACCGCTTGACCCTCTCGCAGCCATCGCACGACTCGACGCCACATCGACCTCCTGAATGAATTGAACCCCGAAGGCCTCACGTGAACGCAAAAACGCAGAAGAATCCTCATTTCTTTACCGGCAACTACGCGCCGCTCCGCGAGGAGCACGACATCGCGGCGCTCGAGATCGAGGGCACCCTGCCGCCCGGGCTGGAAGGGAGCCTGTACCGTGTCGGCCCGAACCCGCAGTACACGCCGCGCGACGACAACTACCACTGGTTCTCCGGCGACGGTATGGTGCATGCGTTCCACGTCGGCGCCGGCAAGGTGTCGTACCGCAACCGCTGGGCGCGCACGCCGAAGTGGCAGCTCGAGCACGAAGCCGGGCGCGCGCTCTTCGGCACCTTCGGAAACCCCGCCACCACCGACCCGCTGGCGCAGGGCCGCAACGGCGGCACGGCCAACACCAGCATGCTTTGGCACGGCGATCGGCTGTTCGCGCTCGAAGAGTCGCATCAGCCCTTCGAGCTCGACCCCGGCACGCTGGCTTCCAAGGGTCACCAGAGCTTCGGCGGCCGCGTGACCTCGCGCTTCACCGCGCACCCCAAGATCGACCCCGAGCGCGGCGAGGTGCACTTTTTCGCGTACTCGCCCGACGGCCCCTGCTCGCCGAGCATGCTCTATGGCGTGATGGACGCGCGCTGCGAGGTCACGCAGCTTCAGTCGTTCACAGCGCCGTATGCCAGCATGGTGCACGACTTCATGGTGACGCGCGGGCATGTGCTCTTTCCCGTCACGCCGCTGACGCTCAGCGTGGAACGCGCCATGCGCGGCAAGCCGCTGCTGGCCTGGGACGCGAGCTTGCGGACCCACGTCGGCGTGATGCAGCGCGGGAACGCGGCCGGCGCGCCGCGCTGGTTCCACACCGACGCCTGCCACATGTTCCATGTGATGAATGCCTGGGACGACGGCGACACCATCGTGGCCTACGTCATGCAATCGGAGGCTGCGCCCGGCCTGCCCGACGCCGAGGGCCGCCCCGGCGACCCCGAGGCGATGGCCGCGCGCCTGTGCCGCTGGACCTTCCACCTGGCGGACGCAGGCGCCGGGTTCCGTCGTGACTACCTCGACGATCTCGTGGCGGAGTTTCCACGGATCGACGAGCGCTACACGGGGCGGCGCAACCGCTACGGCTTCTACACCTGCCATGCCACCGCGCGCGCGCGAGGCGACTCGGAGAGCGTGCTCTACGACAGCCTCGCCCGATTCGACTTCGACACCGGCGAGCGCAGCATTCACACGCTGCCGCCCGGCGACGTGGTGTCCGAACCGGTGTTCGTGCCGCGCGCGAAGGACGCGGCCGAGGGCGACGGCTGGCTGCTCGCCGTGGCCTGGCGTGAGCGGGAGAAGCGCAGCGACTTGCTGGTGTTCGATGCAATGGGCCTCACCGCTGGACCCGTCGCGGTCGCCCGCTTGCCGCACCGCGTGCCATTCGGGTTCCACGGCACCTGGCGGCCCAGCCCCCCTCGAGCGCGGTGAGCGCGACGCCGGAGTTGCCGGGCGGCCGGAGCAGCCCTTGAGCCGCCGGGCGTTCCTTGGTATGAAGGAAGCGGATGTTTCCAGCGGGGGTGCGCGAGTTGCAATGACCAGCCTCCCTGTCGATCCCTTCACCTGGCACCGCGTCGAGTTGCTCCAGCGCATCATCGATACCCTGCCCGATCCGATCTTCGTCAAGAACCGGGCGCATCGCTGGGTCGCCGTCAACGAGGGGTATTGCAAGCTCATCGGGCACCCGCGGGACGAGCTCATCGGCAAGGACGACACGGGGTTCTGGCCCGCCGAGCAGGTCGCCGTCTTCTGGGAGCACGACGATCTCGTCGTGAACACGGGCGAGCCCGACGAGAACCAGGAGGTGGTCACCGGCGGCGACCGCGTCGAGCGGACGATGTGGACGCGCAAGTACCCCGTGCGCGACGACACCGGGCAGGTGGTCGGGCTCTGCGGCATCATCACGGACATCACGAACATAAAGGGCAAGCTCGTCGCGGCCGAGCGGCTCGAGGCTGAAAATCGCGCGCAGCTCGGGATCATCGAGGCCCAGCGCACGCTGCTCGAAAAGCTCGCGGTGCCGGTCGTGCGCATCTGGCAGGGCGTCTTGCTCCTGCCGCTCGTCGGCGCGCTGAACCAGGAGCGGGCCGCGCAGGTCACCGAGAGCGTCCTCGCCGCGATCAGCGACGCTTCCGCGCGCTTCGTGATCATCGACGTGACGGGCGTCCCGCTCGTCGACACCATGGCCGCCGAGGCCCTGCTGCGCACCGTGCAGGCCGCGGCATTGCTCGGCTGCGAGAGCGTGCTCGTGGGCATGGGGCCCGCCGCGGCGCAGACCCTGGTCGGGCTCGACGTCGACCTCGGACGCATCACGACGCGCGGCAGCCTCGAGCGCGGGCTCGAGTATGCCCTCCGCCGCCTGTCCTACCGGATCGTCGCAGCGAGATAAGGTGGCCCCCCCCGGGGAGCGGTGATGTCGCGGGCCCGTCCGCGCCCGGCCGGCGAGCAGGGTCCGGCACGTGGCGGGGGGCGCCGGTCGGATCACAGCGGCATCGGCAGCGCCTCGTCCTCGCGCGCGAGGTAGGACACGACCACCACCTTGCCGGTGTCCGGATCGCTCACGGGCATCGCGAAGAACCCGCCGTTCCAGGGCCTCTTCTGCGGATCCATGAACGCCTCCTGCATGAACTGCTGCATCTGCGCCATGTCGTCGTGCTCCGTCTCGATGCGGCACATCGAGCTGCGGCACTCCAGCGTGCGCAGCGACGACCGCTCGGGGAGGGCCGAGCTCAGCTTCTCGCGCGCCGTCTGGCTCGCGCGCGCGGTCCATTGCGCGTCGGTCCCCTGCTGCGCGAATGCGTCCTGGATCCGCGCGCTCACCGCGGCCATATCGACCGGGCGCGGCTCGGCCGGCGCGGGGCTCTCGCCCTCCTCGTCGTCGGGCTGCCCCGACGTTTCGGCCTCCTCCCCGGACGCAGGCCGCGGCGCGGCGCTCGGCCGGGCGGCGGCCTCCAGACGGCGCTCCAGCCGCCGCACCGACTCGGCGCTCGCGGTGCCGCCGCGCGCCTCCTCCAGGTCGCGCGAGAGCTCGCCCATCTCGGCGCGCATGCGCGCGAGCTCGGCCTCCTGGGCCTTTTGGCGCCGCCGCTCGACGCCGAACATCGTCACGGCGCCGATCACCGCGAGCGCGGTGAGAACCTGCCCTATCCGCTTCATGCCCATGACTCCCTCCTTTGCGCGGCCAGCCGGCCCGAGCAGAGCCGCGGGAGCCCCCCCGCTCCCGCGGCGCACGCCGTCGATCTCAGTAGCGGACCTGGTTCACCTGCCCGCCGGGGCCGACGTAGCATCCGACATAGGCCGCGCCGTCGGGGTAGAAGAACGCGCCGGGCAGCACGATGTCCTGCCGCGAGCCGAACGCGGGCAGGTTCTGGTATTGGCCTCCCCAGTAATACCCTGTCGGCCTGTCGATCCCGAACGACGCGCACTGCACAAGCCCGGTCGAGTTGGCCGCGTACGCGGTGACGGTCGCGTTCAAGTAGTTGTTGAAGGGCCCCGGATCCATGGTCACCGGGATGATCAGGAGCTTCGTGGTGCTGCAGTTGTTGACCGTGCTGCCGAAGATCTCGCCGAAGCACCCCGCGTCGGCGGGGTTCTGGGCGCGCCCGAGGAAACCGACGGAGCTGCGGGCCGCGGCGGGCAGCGTGATGGCGCCGAGGGCGAGGGCGGAGGCGACGACGAGGGTGCTTTTCACGAGAAGGTTCATGGCGAATCCCCTTTGATGGTTGTCGAGCCCGTCGCAATGTCGCGACGCCGGACTCGCCAGACTCTTCAGCACGCGCCGGGCCAAGGGCGCAGTCCGCCCATTTCCGCGGTATTCGCAGGGCGGTGCGACAGCTCGGGGGCACCCCGCGCCCCGCCGTCCCCCGTCGGCGCGACAGCGCGGGGGCACCAGGGCTCACCCGGCTTGCGCGGAGCGCCTCGCCGCCCTCGAGCCGGCGCGTCGCCGACGTGCGGCCGCGGCGAGGCCGGCGGCGAGGCCAGCGGCGAGGCCGAGCCGCGGCGCGCCGCCGGCCGCTCCGCCCTGGACCTCGCAGGCGCACCCCCTCGGTCCCGGCCGCACCGGCTCCACCGGGTCGGTCTGCGGCTTCGGGGCCGCGCGGAGGAGCGGGCCTCCGCGGAGCGGGCCACCGTTCCCGGACACGATGAACGCTGCCCAGTAGAACGGGTGCGCGGTGTCCGGTTGCCCCTTCAGCGACAGCTGGGCCTCGCGCAGGGCGCCGCTGCGCGCTCGCCCGGAGGCCAGCCGGTCGTAATAGGCCGTCATCAGGTGGCGCGTGGCCTGGTCGCCGATGCGCCAGAGGCTCATCACCTGGGTCTCCGCCCCCGCGATGACCAGCGCGCGCCGTAGCCCTTGCACCCCTTCGCCGTGGCTCGGCTCACCGACGCCCGTGTCGCACGCGGAGAGCACGACGAGCTGCGTACCGGACAGGTCGAGCCCGGAGACCTCGGCCGCCGTCAGCACGCCGTCGTCGCCGCCGCTCTCGCGGAGGTTTGCGCCCGCGAACGCCAGCCCCGAGCGCAGGAGGGCGCTGTCCACCTCGGACACGGACGCGGCCACGGCCGCGCGAGCGACCGCATCGAGCCCATGGCGGGCCGGCGCCTGCGCCGGGGCAGAGGCCGCGGGCAGGAAGAAGCCGTGGGTCGCGATGTGGAGGATGCGCGGCCTGGCGAGGCCCTTCACGGCGCCCTCGGTCGCGCTCGCGCCCGTGAGCACCCGCGCGCCCGGGAGCTTCGCGCCGACCTCGGCCGCCTCCTTCGCGGTGCCCGGGAGCGGCAGGAACCTGAGCCTCGACAGATCGACGCCGCGCTGCGCCTGGCAATCCCAGCTGCAGGGCTCCTTGCCGGAACGCGGCGCCGGCGCGCCGCCGTCGAAGGCCGGATCGGCGATCACGACGAGGTCCTGCCCCGGCTCGGCAGGCGCCGTGAGCCGGAGGAGATCGCGTCCGGTGGTGAGGTACGTGATCTCGTAGCGCTCCAGCAGGGATCTCTGGTCCTCGTCGATGAGCGCGCCGAAGGGCAGCAGGCTCAGCGCGCCGTCGGGGCTGATCAGGAGCTTCCGGGCTGGGCCAAGGAGCGGGCGCACCTTGGCCATGAGCTGGGCGTCCAGGCCGCGCGCGAGGCGCGTGGGGTCGCGCGACGGGTCGGACAGGGCGCGGCGCAGCTCCTCCACGGCCGCGTCGATCGGCTTCACCTCGCCGAGGTCGGCGAAGGCGGGCCCCCCCTTCCGTCGAAGGACGTAGGCGACGTAACGGGGCTCGCCCAGCCGGTCGCGTTGCGTGGCCCGGGGCTGGTAGGGCCGGTAGGCGAAGAGCTCGATCAGCGCCGCGTCCTCCGGGATCGCCGCCTGCACCTCGGCGAGGAGCACGGGGCGCTGCTCCGCCCGGAAGGCGGCGCTCCGCCGGCTCACCTCGGCCTCGACGCCCTCGCGCTCCTCCTCGAGCGCCTGCACGCGCGCGCGCTGCCCGGCGGGGTCGCGGTATGCGCGGGCGCTCAGCTCGGCGTCGATCGCACCGAGCCGGTCGAGCAGGGCCTGATCCTGCCTGGTCATGCTCCTGCGCAGGCTGGCCAGGCTGTCCGCCATCGCGTCGAGGGCGCGCGCCTTGCGGCGGAGGACGGTCGTGAGCGCGAGCGCCGCCGCTTCGGCGTTCTTCGGGGCGGAGATCGCGTGGAGCGAGATCGCCGCGCTCGTCGAGGGCTCGAGCCTCCCGAGGAAGGCGCGCTTCTCTCGCTCGGCGCCGCTGGTGAGCAGGCGCGTGAGGTGCCGATCCTCGGCGGAGACGGCGGCGAGCCGCAGGGTCAGGGCCTCCCGCAGCTTGCCCTGGGCGAGGGCGAGCCCCTCGAGGGCGCCCTCGCACTCGGCGACGCGCGGGTGCTCGGGTCCCAGGGCCTGCTGGAGGAGGGAGAGCGCGCGCCGGAACGTCGCTTCGGCGCGGCCGTACTGCTTCCTGTCCCGGTACAGCGCGGCGAGGTGCGCCAGGGGCTCGGCGACGTCGGGGTGCGTCGGCCCGAGCTCCTTCTCACGGATCGCGAGCGCCCGCTGGAAGAGCGGCTCGGCGCGCGCGTCGTCCCCCATGTCCTGGTAGAGGAGCGCCTGGTGGTCGAGGCACGTGGCCAGGGAGAGCTCCGGCCCGCCGCTCCATCTCTCCAGGATGCTCACGGCGCGCCGAAAGAGCGCTTCGGCTCTGGGATGGAACCCCTGGAGCCGGTAGACCTCCGCGAGGTTGTCCAGCGCGGCGCCGAGCTCGTGGCTGTCGAGCTTCGCCCCTTCGCTCCTGTTCCTGGCGTTCTCCTTCTCTTGTGCCGCGAGGAGGCGCTCGTAGAGCAACGCGGCCCTGTCGAGATCCCCCTGGGCCTTGGCCAGGGCTGCCAGCCCACGGAGCGCGTCGTCGCCGCTGCCCCCCACCAGCGCGTGCTCGGCCAGGAGGCGCCGGTAGAGCGCTTCCGCGCGCCGGAAGTCGCCCATCTCGCGGTACACGAGCGCGAGGGCCCCCACCTCGGCGAAGAGCAGATCGCCCGGGATGCGCTCCCGCTCCAGGAGGGCGAGGACGCGCTCCAGCAGGGACGCTGCCTTGTGGTACTCCGCGACCCTCCGGGAATGGCTCGCCGCCCAGATCGCGGCGAGCGCGGTCTGCAGGTGCTCCGGCCCGAGCGCGCGCTGGCGCAGCTCGAGGAGCCGCTCGGCGGCGGAGAGCGCCTCGAAGTACCTCCCCTGCGCCGTCAGCTCCCAGAGCTCGTGGTCCAGGGCGCCGTCCAGCCGCTCGTCCTCGGGCGACGGCAGCGCCGTCCTCGGCGGGACCCACAGGGGCTGGGACTGCGCCTCGACCGGGGCCGGGGCCACTACCGCCGTGCAGAGCGCGGCGAGCGCGCCGCGGAGCCACGGTGTCCATCGCGTCCTGGCCATGAGGCTGCGGAGGATAACCCGGTGCCCGCGATCGCGTCGCGGCCGCGGGGGCCGCGGGCGATCCCCAGGCTGGGGATGCGCTTCCCGCCTATACTCGCGCCGTGGCACAGGAGCTCACCCAGCCGCTGGAGCGCGACGGCAGCGCGTTCAGGCTCGCCTCACGCAAGATCCGCGTCGAGGTCGTGCACGGTCCGGATCGGGGGCTCGTCGCGGAGCTCCCGGGGCCGGAGGCGCGCGTCGGCCTCGGCCGGGAATGCGATCTCGTCCTCAAGGACCCCACGGTCAGCCGCCTGCACCTCGTCGTGCGCGTCGAGGACGAGCGCATCCGCGTGATCGACGCCGGCAGCCGCAACGGCACGGCGGTCGACGGCGTGGAGGTGCGGGACGCCTACGCCCGCCCCGACGCGGCGATCTCGATCGGCGGCACCACGATGCGGCTGCGCATGCTGAGCGACGTCGTCGAGCTGCCGCTCTCCCAGCGCGAGCGCTTCGGCGGCATGCTCGGGCGCAGCGTGGCCATGCGCCGGCTGTTCGCGGTGCTGGAGCGGGTCGCGGCCACGGACGCCACCGTGCTCGTCGAGGGCGAGACCGGCACGGGCAAGGAGCTCGTCGCCGAGGCGGTGCACGAGGAGAGCCCGCGCCAGGGCGGAGCGTTCGTGGTCTTCGACTGCTCGGCGGTGAGCGCCACCCTGATCGAGAGCGAGCTGTTCGGCCACGTGCGGGGCGCGTTCACGGGCGCGTTCGCCGATCGCCCCGGCGCCTTCGAGGCGGCGGACGGCGGCACCCTGTTCCTCGACGAGATCGGCGAGCTGCCGCTCGATCTCCAGCCCAAGCTCCTGCGCGCCCTCGAGCGCCGCGAGGTGAGGCGGGTGGGGGCGAACGTGCCGCGGCGGGTGGACGTGCGCATCGTCGCCGCCACGAACCGGAACCTCGCCCGCGAGGTGGAGCGCGGGAAGTTCCGCGAGGATCTCTACTACCGCCTCGCGGTCATCCAGGTCGCGCTGCCGCCGCTCCGCGAGCGGCAGGGCGACATCCCGCAGCTCGTGCGCCACTTCGAGCAGGAGCTGCGCCCCCGCTCCGGGTCGCCCCCGCCGCTCTCCGAGGAGGTGGTGGCGGGGCTCGCGTCGCGCTCGTGGCCTGGCAACGTCCGCGAGCTGCGCAACGCGGTGGCTCGGGCGCTCTCGCTGGGTTCCGCCGGCGGCGCGGGCGGTCGTCCGGCGCACGCGGCGGCGCTCGATTCATCGCTCGATTCACGCGCGCCGGGCGAGCCCGCGGTGGACCTGAACGAGCCGCTGCTCGCGGGCCGCGAGCGCGTGGCCGAGGCGTACGAGAAGGCGTACCTGGACGCCGCGCTCCGGCAGACGGGCGGCAACGTGTCGCGCGCGGCGGAGCTCGCGCGGGTGAACCGCAAATTCATCCAGCGCGCCATGAAGCGCCACGGCCTGCGCGGGGACGCAGAGGGGAGCGGCGAGGGCGGGGACGCGGCCGGGTAGGGGCGCCCGCGGACGGCTCGACTCGCGCTAGCATTGCACCCGGCCCGGATGCCGTCCTCCGCCTCCTCCGCCGCGTCCGTTTACCTCCAGCGCCCCGACGCGGAGCGCTGGCTCGGACCCTTCCGGCTGATCCGCCAGCTGGGGCGCGGCGGCTTCGCCCCCGTGTGGCTGGCCGAGGAGATCTACGACGGCCGCACGCTCCGCGACGCCGCGGTCAAGCTCTTCTTCCTGCCGGACGGCATCGCCCCCGCCTCGCCCGCGGCCACGTCCTGGCGCGACGCCATCCTCGACGAGGCGCGCGCCCTCTGCCGGGTCGAGCACCCCAACATCGTCCGCTTCTACGCCCTGCACCGCGACGACGCCTGGGGCGCGGTCGGGCTCGCCATGGAGCACGTCGCCGGCCTCAGCCTCGATCGCCGCCTGGAGCAGGCCGGGTGCCTGAGCCCTCGAGACGCCGCCGAGGCCGCGCTGGCCGTCGCCTGGGCGCTCTCCGCCGTCCACGACGCTGGCCTCGTGCACCACGACGTCAAGCCGAGCAACATCGTCGAGCGCGCGGCGGCGCCGGAGCCGCCGTCCGCGGGCCGAGGCTCCGCGGCGCGCCCCGCGTACAAGCTCATCGACTTCGGCATCGTCGTCGACGACCCCTCCGTCGTGCCCGCGGGCGCGGCCGAGCGGCCGCTCTTCGGCTCCCCCGGTTACATGGCGCCGGAGCGGCTCCTCGGGGGCGCCGCCTCGCCCGGCACCGACCTCTACGCCCTCGGCGCCACGCTCTTCCGCCTGTGCACCGGCATGCTCCCGGTCGACGCCGTGGGCGGGCTGGAGGCCCTCCTCGACCAGCGGCGCCCGCCCCGGCTCGACGCGCTCTTGCCGCCCGGCGCGCCCGTGCTCGAGCCGCTCGCGCGCCTCACCGCGCTCCTGCTCGAGCCGGATCCCGGCGCGCGCCCGCGCCACGCCGAGTGGGTCGCGCGCGAGCTCGAGCGGGCGCTCGCCCTCTCCACGAGCGAGCGCCCGCCGCCGACGATCCGCGTCGAGCGCGGCTCCCCGGGCGCGGAGCCCGCACGGCGCGACCTGCCGACCGCCGACCTGCCGCACGACGTCACCCTCCCCGCCGCGCCGGGCGCCATCCGGACGAGCGAGGCCGGAGGCCCGCCCGAGCCCTGCACGCACGCCGCGCTGGTCGGCCGCAGCGACGCCCTCGAGGTGCTCGCCCGCCTCGCCGCGGAGGTGCAGGAGGGCGCCGTCCGCGCCGCGGTGATCACAGGCCCGCTCGGCATCGGCCGTACCCGGCTGCTCGCCGCTGCAGTCGAGCGCGCCGGCATCGGCGACGCCCGCGTGCTCCGCGCCGCCTGCTCACCGGAGCGGAAGAGCCCCCTCCGGCCGCTGCTCCGCGCCCTGGAGGCGCTCCCGCCCGAGGCCGCCTCCGCGTTCGGCCTGCTGCAGGACACCATCGAGCGGGCGCTGTCGCCGAGCGTGCTCCCGGGCGCGCCGGACGCGGCCGCCGCGATGGAAGCCGTCGAGGACGCCTTGCTCTGGGCGAGCGTCGAGGCGCCGCTGCTGCTCGCCATCGACGACCTGCAATGGGCCGACGCGCCCACCCTCATCCTGCTGCGGCTCGTGCTCGAGCGCGTCGGCGCGCGCGCAGGCGCGGCGAGCGCCCGCCCCGGCGCGTCGCCGCGCCTCCTCGTCCTCGCGGCCGCGCGCGACGAGCCGAACCCTCCGCCGCCGCTGCGCGCCCTGCTCGCCGAGCTGCGCGGGCGCACCCGCCCCGGCGCCCGGCACGTCGCCCTGGGCCCGCTCGGCGACGAGGACGCCGCCCGCCTCGTCCAGGCCACGCTCCCCGTCGCGCCCGCGCTCGAGCGCGCGGTGGTGCGCGGCGCGGGCGGCGTGCCCTTCTTCATCGTTCACGCGCTCGTCGCCTGGCGCGAGACGGGCGCGCTCGTCCACCGCTCCGGCGCCTGGGACGTCGCGGCGCCGGACGCCCTCGACCGCGGCGTCCCCGGCGTCGCCGACCTCGTGTCCGCGCGCCTCGCCGGCTACCTCGATCCGGCGAGCGACGCCGGGCGGCTCGCCCTGCGCGCGCTGGCCGCGGTCGCGCTCTATGGCGGCGGCCTCGGCGCCGACGTGCTCGCCGAGGTGATCGACAGCGACGATGACGCGCTGGAGGTCGCGTTGCTCGCCCTCGTCGACGCGGGCATCCTCGTCGCCGCGAGCGACGGGCAGGGGCACGGCTTCGCGCAGGAGATGGTGCGCCAGGCCGTGCTCAACCTCGCGCGGCCGCGGCCCTGGCTGCGCCGCCTGCACCGCGCGCTGCTCGACGCCATCGCGCGCGGCCCCACCGCCGCCGCGGACGCCGCGTTCCTCGCCACGGGCTACGAGCGCCTGGGCGCGGCCCCGGAGGCGCGGCGCTGGCTCGGCCGGGCCATGGAGGCCGCGCTGGCCTCGGGCCTGTTCGTCGAGGCGGTGGAGTTCGGCGACCGCCTCGCCGCGCTCGCCGAGGACCCGGACGAGCGCGCTGCCTTCGAGATCGAGGCGGTGCGCGCCCTCCTGCGCGGCAGGAAGCTCGAGGAGGCCCGGCGGCGGCTCGACGCGCTCGACGCGCGCGCGGCCGTGTTCCCCGCGCGCTGCGCGGCGGTGTCGCTGCGCCGCCGGCTCTGCCGGCTGGAGGTGGCGCGGGGGCTGCGGGAGGAGGGCTACGACGATCCGGTGCTGCTCGCCGACGCCGACGCCCAGCCCGACCTGGCGCTCCGCTGCGAGGCGCGCATGGCGCTCGCCGGCGTCGCCGCGCCGGAGCGGGCCCTCGCGCTCGCGGGCGAGGCGGTGGCGCTCGCGTCGCGCGCCGGCGCCGCGCTGGAGTTCGGGGCGCGCGTGCTGCGCTTCGAGCTGAACTACGCCTCGAACCACCGCGACCTCGCGCTGGCCGAGGAGGACCTCACGCGCGCGCTCACCATCGCGACCGCGCTCGGGTCGAGCTGGCACCGGCTGCACATCGAGGCCGATCTCGCGGTGCTCGAGGCGGAGCGCGGCCGGCTCGGCGCCGCGATCGACCGGCTTGGCCGCCTCGCCGCGCGGGCCGAGGCGGAGGGCATGCGCGGCCAGCTCCGCCTCGTGCTCACGAACCTCGCCGCCTTCCTGCTGCGGGAGGGTCGCGCGGCCGAGGCGGCGGAGACGGCCGGCCGCACGGCCGAGCTCGCGGCCGAGGCGGGGGATCCGGCGCTGCGCGCGAGCGCGCTGTCGCTGCGCGCGGACGCGCTCCGCCGCACCGGCGATCTCGCTGGCGCGCTCTCCGCCGCCGACGAGGCCGAGGCGCTGCAGCGCGCCCACCGCGACCGTCGCCAGGCGCTCACGCTGCTGCGGCGCGCGGAGATCCTGGCCCTGGCCGGCCGCTCCGCCGAGGCGCTCGCCGACGCCCGGGCGGCCCGCGAGGTCGCCGAGGCGCGAGGCGACCGCGACCTCGCCCTCGGGGCGCGGCTCTGGGAGCTGCTCTTCGTGGCGCGGCGGGGCCAGGTCGGGGCCGAGGCCATCGAGGCGGCGCTCGCGGAGGCGGCTGGATCGGGCGTGACGTTGCGCCCGCTCACGCTGGGGCTGATGGACGAGGCGCGCGCGTGGGTCGCTGCGGCGCGGAGGGTGCTGGAGCCGACGCTCCCGTCCGAGCCGGCGCCGGCGTCGGGGTGAGGCCGCGGCGCGCCGCCCTCGGCGCCCGACCTCTCCAGCCCCTGCGCTCGCGGTCCCAGGAGCCGTCGTTCGCCGGCGCGGCGGACGGCGCCGATCTCGGCCTGCCCGGGGCGCGCGCGGGTCACTTCGGCGGCGTCGACGCTGGCGGCTGGATCGACGTCGGCGCTGGCTTCGGGACCAACGTCGGCGCGGGGCGCGGGTCGCGCACCGGCTCTTCCGGGCGCTGGTCGACGATCACGCCGCGATCCTGGATGCACTTCTGCCTGGGGCCGCTCCAGATGCAGCCTGGCGGGCAGACCGGCGGGTCGCCTGTCGGCTGCTGGTCCGAGCAGAGATCGTCCTCCTCGGAGGCCTCGCGGGAGCTCGGCACGGCCTCCGGCCCCGCATTCCGGGGCGCCTCGGCGGACGATGTCCCCGTCGGGGTCTCGACGGGCTGTGGCGGTGTGCTCGAACAAGCGGCGGCCGCGAGGGCGAGGGACGAGAGGAGCATCGGGATCAGGCTTCGGCGCATGAGATCTCTCCGCGGATAAGCAGGTGGAAGGCTGCCCGCGGCCGGGGCTCCGGCGCGGGTGGTGTCGCCGTTGTGTCGCACCAGGCACCCTCCTGGCAACGGGCATTCCACCGCCCGACGTGGCACCGGGCATCCCGCGCCGCCGCCCCGACGCGAGGAGAGGCCGCGGGCGAGGCGGGAGGCATCACGCCAGCGAGGCGTCCGCGACGTCGGCCCTGCGGGTCCCCGCGCCTGAGAGGCGCCCTCCGGCGGCGACGTAGCTTTCCGGTGACGTGTCGACGTGGCCGGCGCGATCGCCTTCGATTCGGTGGAGCTTTCTTCGCGTCGAGCCATTGCGAAGGTCATTCACCGGACACTCGCGCTCGCGACCCATCCGGCGCGCATCATCGCCAACAACCCGCCGCCCCGTGGATGGATTCCCAAGGCAGACGACAACAAGGTCAAAGGCTCCCTTTATCCCGACGAGGATAGGCGCCTCATCCAGGCGGTGACTCTTCCATCGGGCAACCTGCCCGACGACGTCGGGGTGGTGCTCGGCGAGCGCGTCGGCTAACCTGCCGCTGCTACCGACGACGCTTCGCGGCGCTGCAGAACGGCAGTCGTTATACCGGCCGAGGTGGTTCGATGCTGACGGAACAGTACACCGCTGACGCGATCTGCAATGCGATGGGGCTCCCTGCGTTCATCGAGCGAGGCTTGCCCCTCCCAGCCCTCCGGCTGCTGCTCATGCCGTCGTTTGATCCCGAGGTGTGTATCACGCTCACCGGCGCTGCCGGTGACGAGCGCCTATCGGTCGTGGCGCTGACCGAGTCGTTATGGCGGCAAGCGGCCCCTTGCCGTTTGTCCGCGTGGAGAGAGCATGTCAAAATATCCACGGACGCGGTCGTCCATGGTTTCGCTGATTTCGGGGCCGCCGTGGCTGCCGACCGCGAAGTGACTGGTCGGCTCGTGTGCATCGACGGCATGCCCGTGGAGGGCTGCTCCATCACGGAAACCGGCGTTGAGCGAATCGCATGTCACCCCTACCGCCCCGCCGTCTCCGGGTTCGTGTCGAAGCTCATCCGGCTGGCCTGGGAGTCGTGCTCTGGACCGGGTGTTCGCAACGGCTTGGCTGCTTGCGCTCGCTGCGTCGGCGTGAAGCTCCCTCCAGAAGCGACGCCGCCCGCCGTCGCGAGGTCGCGGGTGTTGATTCTCGGCAGCTCGGACGATCGAGCCGACTTGCTGGAACAGCTTGCGAGGCGCGGTGAGCCGGTCTAACACCCCCGTGCGGCTGACCATGCGGGCAGCCTCGCTCCGCTCGGCAGTCCACCCGGCAGCAAACCGGGCAGCCGTCAGCCACACATGACCATGCTCCCCGAAGACTTGAACCCACGCACGGCCTTTGAACGATCGCGCGCAGTGCTACGCGGTGCCGTCCATGCGGTGGACGTTCCCGAGGTGCGGAAGATGGCCACGATCATCTTGATGCCAGCGCAGGCCGACGTGAGCATCTCCCAAGGCGGCTTCGTGGTGGACTTCGGACTCAGTCGAGGACCGCTGTCGTACTGGCCGAAGCTCGCCGCACCTACGCTGTACGCTTTGTGCCGCTCTCATCTTGGCTCGCCGTCCGCGCGCTTCTCTCTGAACACCGAGCAGCTCAGGAAGATCCGGATCGGGGAGAGTAGGTCCGACCGCTGGCTCTGGCTCTTCGAAGAGCCTCGGCGCATCCTCGTGTTCTGCAGAGAGGCGACCCAGGATGTCCAACCCGAGAACCCAGGTCAGCTCGAACGGTGGGTGTCGGCGAGAAAGGTGTGGGCGGTGTTCGAGCAGCCCATGGCCTGTCCGCACTGTGGCGTCAGCGCGGCGCGCTTCCGTGCCGTGGAAGGAGCTCTCGTCTGCCAGGCATGTGGACGCTCGTGGCGCGTGGATCGCGGCGTTCTGGAGGGCGCGGTCCTTGAGACAGCTGGCTAATTCGTTCAGCCCCGAACACCCGCATCGAAGGGCCCGGCAACGGGGCGGGGCGGCGTCCCTCGGGGATGAGGTGACGGCCCGGGTCGTTCATGGGGCGAGCGGTCGGCTGCTCGGGCTGCCGGTGGCACTGGACGGGCGAGCACGGTCGCGCCGACAGTAGCATGCCGCAGAGATGAGGCGTCCGGGTAGGACAGACGCCAAGAGCCGCGGGGGTCGAGCCATGTCGGCACGGTCCGCTTGGTCCTGGATCTGCCGCGGGCTGGGTGCCGCCGATCCCCGGCAGCGCAGCGGGCCGACGAGGCGCCGCGCTCGATCACCGACCTGGCGAGGTCCGAGAAATCCTGCGACCGGGACCACGCATGCAGCGCCGCGTTTGCACGGATTACCTATGAACGTGCCAACCGCATGCTCTACCTCCACAAGGACTACAACGTCTCCGGTGGTGTGCTCGCCAGGAAGCAGCGCGCTGCTCAAGCGACGCTCCGTGGCGGATATCCGAACGTGCGCTTGAACGCATGGGCGAAGGCGCTCTGCGAGCTATAGCCGACCTCGGCCGCCACGCTCGCGATGGGGTCCCGCCCTTCGCTCAGCAATCGTCGCGCCAGCACCATGCGCCAATGAGTGAGATAATCGAGCGGCGGCCGGCCAACGCGCGCCACGAAGCGGGCCGAGAAGGCGGAGCGCGACATGCCGACACGCGCTGCCAGCCTGGCCACCGTCCAGGGCTCGGCCACCTCGCTATGCATGAGCCGGAGCGCCGCGCCGACCTGCCGATCTGCCAGGGCGCCGATCCAGCTGACGCGATCCTCGGCACCCATCGCGATATAAGCACGGATCGCCTCGACCAGGAGGATTTCCGCCAGGCGGTCGGTGATGAGCGAGGCCCCCGGCCGGTCCTCGCCGATCTCCGCCTCCAGGCACGCCAACGTCCGCGCGACGGCTCCCGCCCCGGGCGAGGCACGATCGACCCGGAGGAACGCGGGCAGCGCCTCCAGGATGAAGGCCGCATCGCCATCGGCGAAGTCGACGCTCCCGCCCAGAAGCCCTGTCTGGAGGCCGTCGCCCAGGCGCAAGACGTCATGGTCCGGCTGCGCGTAGAGCGACGCGCCGTCCACAGGCTCGATCGCAGGGTCGCTCGCTACCGTATAGGGAGTATCGCCGATCAGGAACACGTCGCCCTCGGTCAGCGCCTCCGGCGGGTGGTCGGGCAGGAGCATCCAGCACCGCCCGCGCAGGAGGGCGACGAACTTCAGCCTCGCCTTGCCGGGAAAGGCGAGCGCCCAGTCGCCCGACGCCTCGAACCGCGTGGACCTGACGCTGCGCACGCCCAGGGCTGACAGCACATGGGAAAATGGATCCAGCGTCTCTCTGGACGATCGCGACAAAATCATGGCCGAACAATCATAGATCGACCGGCCTCGCCCGACTAGCCTTATTCGAACACAAACCAGGAGGCATCTCATGACCATCGAGGGCAAGGTCGTCGCGATCACGGGCGGCGGCAGAGGGATTGGCCGGGCCACAGCAATTCTTCTGGCCTCGCGCGGCGCGCGGATCGTGATCGGCGCCCGGCGCGAGGCGGAGATCGCGGCGGCAGCGGGAGAGATCGAGGCGGCCGGGGGGCGTGCGATTTATCGAATCACCGACGTCACCAAGCGATCGGACCTTCAGGCGCTGGTGGACTTCGCCTGCGACCGGTTTGGACGGCTCGACGTCCTCGTCAACAACGCGGGCATCGCCCCGATCTCGCGCTTCGACGCGCTGCACGTCCATGATTGGGACGCAATGATCGACGTGAACCTCAAGGGCGTTCTTTACGGCATTGCCGCCGCGCTGCCCGTCTTCGGTCGGCAGAAGAGCGGCCACATCGTCAATGTCATCTCCGTCGCCGGCCTCAAGGTCGTGCCCACGATGGGCGTGTACGGCGCCACCAAGAACGCGGTCCGCACGATTACAGAGGCGCTGCGCCAGGAGTCCGGGCCGAACCTGCGCGTCACCGAGATCTCTCCCGGCATGATCGCGACGGACTTCGCGGACACGATCACCGACGAGGCGACGCGGAGCGCGATCCGGTCGACCGCCGATTCAGTCGCGATCCCGGCGGACTCGATCGCCCGCGCCATTGCCTTCGCGATCGAGCAGCCGCCCGAGGTCAATGTCGGCAGCGTCGTTGTGTGGCCTACGGCGCAGGGCTGAGGACAGGGCGAGGGCCTTCAGCTGTAAAGGACGCGGTTTCTGCCCGTCGTGTCTGGGCCGACGCATGTGTGCCACGGCGGCGAACCTGATCGAGGACGTCCTGCCCGAGGTGGCGTTCCGGCCGTGGGTGTTGACGTTTCCGTTTCCGTGGCGGCGCAGGCTCGCCAGGACGGGGCGTTGTTCGGGGTGCTGACCCGCCTCTTCGTCGAGAGCGAGGAGCGGTTCTACGAAGAGCGCGCCGCGCGCCGAGGCGCGTGCGGCGCGGTCAAGAGCGGCGCGGTGACCGTCGTGCAACGCACGTCCGGCGACATGCGGCTCAATCCGCATCTGCACGTGGTCTTCCTCGACTGGGCTTATCACGAAGACGGCACCGAGATCGTGTGGAACGAACTCGGTCATCTTCCAACTCGCGCGGTCGGTCAGGTCATAGAGCACGCCGTCGGGCGGATGCTCCGTTACTTCCGGCGGCACGGGCATCTCGAGAGCGAGCACGACGTCGAGGAGGACGACGAGCCCGAGGCAGCGCTCTGCGCCTCCGCCGTCTCGGGACGAGAGCCGCGCCACACGTCGTCGCCCCGCAATGGCTCCGCGGGCTCTCGCCGTCCTCTCCGAGCGCGGTCGCGTACGACAAGCCGCTGTGCGCTTCGTCCGCTTCCTCTCCGCGCTCGGCGAGCCGACCGATGTTCCAGCACGCTCTCCCAGCGTCCACGCGGCGGCCACCGTACTGGAAAAGCACCGCTCTGCGCCGCAAGGCGCTCGGTGACGCCGTATAGCGTCTCGCGCCGCGCCTCCCGGGCCAGACCAACGCCCGGACGGACACGTGTGCCCACGGCACGCCGATGCGCCCCCGCAGCGCGCTCGACGCCGCCCGGACCACGCTCTTTCGACCCAGGACCGAGCCATCACGACGCTCGCGGTCCCACCCTTTCGGTTTACTGCGTTACGCTTCTTCGCGCTGCGCTCCGGCTTCTTCTACCTACGCGCCCGGCCTCTTTTACCTACGCGCCGAACGATACGGTCGCGGCCGGTATGGTGACGCGCCAATTTTGAGCTGTTGCTTCACAACTGAACCGGCGCGCCTCAATCCATTGCTGGTCGGGAGGCCATGAGCTAGGGTCGAGTCCCAGTCGCGCCCTCCGCGCGCGCGGAGTTACCGATGACAAGCGCCCGTTGCACCTCCCTGGTCCTCGCCCTGTTCTCATTCTCGGGTGTTGCTTGTTCGTCGAGCAGCACCCCTCCGTCGGAAGAACCGGGGGTCGCAGGCGCGGGCGGCCAAGCGCAGGCGGGCGCCGGTGGTAACGCCGAGAGCGCGGGCAGCACCCCGGGCGGTGGCCAGCCCGGCTCCGCGGGCGCGGGCGGAGCGGCCGCAGGCGGCGCCGGCGCCGCGTCGGGTGGCTCCGATCCCGGCGGTGCCAGCGGCGGCGCGGGCGGCAGCGGCGGCAGCGGCGGCAGCGCAGGCGGCGCGACCGAGACGGACGCGGTCAAGAGCGCTGGCTGCGGCAAAGCGAAGACTCTGCAAAACGGCACGATCGACATCTCGTTCGGCGGCGCCTCTCGCAAGTACATCCTTCGCGTGCCGAGCGATTACGACAAGGACAAGCCGTATCGGCTCGTGTTCGCCTTCGCGGAGTCCGGCTCCTCCGCCATGTCGGTGGCGAACCGGAACTACTTCACGATGGCGACGCTCGACACTGGAGCTACCACCATCTTCGTCGCGCCGGACGCCGCGAACGGCGCCGGTTCCTGGAGCAAGTCGGACGTGGAGCTGACGGACGCGATCCTGGAGGAGCTCGAGGGAGATCTCTGCATCGACAAAACTCGGATCTTCGCCACCGGCTTCAGCTTCGGGGGAGCGATGTCGTTGGCTCTCGCCTGCACCCGCGCGGACGTGTTCCGAGGCGTCGCCTTCTTTTCGGGGGCAGATCTCACGGGCTCCTGCACGGCGACGTTGACCAAGCCGATCGCCTACTACGCGTCGCAAGCCAGCGGTGACAGCAGCGGCCCCCCCCAGCCGACCAGCGGTCGCGTCAAACAAGCCGAGTTCGCGAAGGTCAACGGCTGCATGGAGGAGCCGTCGGCGACCACCTTCCCGGCAGCTGGCCAGCCCCACACGTGTACCGAGTACAAGGGCTGCTCCGCAGGTCACCCCACCAAGTACTGCGTGTTCGACGGCCCGCACGGCTGGGAGCCGAAGGACCCCGGGCAATCGACGAGCTGGAACGCCCCCGAGGCGTGGAAATTCATCACGCAATTCTGATTTCGAGTCGAGGACTGCGTCGGGCGCAACGACGATGGGGAGGCGGTCGCCGGGCGACGCCGTCAAAGCTCGCAGTTGGCGGCGGAGTCGGCGGCCTCTACGAGGCACACGTCGCCGTCGCCCTAATGCGTCCGTTGGGCGAGCGAAGCTGCAGTTCTCGGTGCCGGGCACCGGATGGGCGACCGTCGTCGCGCCGTGAGATCGCCATAGGCTGCCCGATCGTCGATTCCGACTGCCGTCGTTTCAGTTGACAACGCCGTAGCCTTCGGCATTACCATCCTCCGGCATGAAGCCGATCACATCTTGGCCGGTCGTGGCCGGGCTCGTCGTCATCGCTCTCGGCTGCAGCGGCGGCAGCGCGGGCGCCGGCGGAGCGGGCGAAGCGGGCGGCGGCGCAGGCGGAACGAGCGACGGCGGCGGCACGGACAGCGCTGCCGCGGGCACCGGCGGAACGACCTCTGCGGCCGGCAGCGGTGGATCGCTCGCGGGAACGGGCGGTGGCGGGGATGGCGGCGGCGCGGCGGCCGGCGGTAGCGGCGGCGCGGCGGCCGGCGGTAGCGGCGGCGACTCGGGCGCGCAGGGTGGCGCCGGCGGCAGCGCGGGCTCGACCTATCGGCCCTGCCCGACCGACGGTACGGCATGCAAGATCATGCCGTTCGGCGACTCTATCACCGACGGATACAACGGGGACACGCCGGGCGGCTATCGCGTCGAGCTGTTCCGGCTCGCGCACGCGGCGGGCAAGAACATCACGTTCGTCGGTTCGGGATCGAACGGACCGAACACCGTTGGCGGCGTGGCGTTCCCGCACAACCACGAGGGCCACAGCGGCTGGACGATCGCCCCCGCCGGCGGAAGGAGCGGCATCTCGACGCTGGTGTCGACCGTCATGCCGCAATACAAGCCCGACATCGTGCTCTTGATGATTGGAACCAACGACGCAATCGACAACTACGACATGCCCAACGCCCCCAAACGTCTGGGCGCGTTGATTGACAGCATCTACGCGCAGCTCCCCGATGTTCTCATCGTGGTGGCCGCGCCCGTCCCGTCGCGCGGCGATGCGAGCAAGGGCGACGACACCGCGCTCAGCGCGCGCATCAAGACCTACGACGACGCCATTCCGGCGGTGGTGAAGGCCCGCGCGGACGCAGGCCGACACATCATCTCCGTCGACATGTACACGCCCTTCAATCCGAACAAGGCCACGTTGCTCGAAGATCAGTGGCACCCCAACCTCCAGGGCTACGTGCTGCTGGGCGAGCAGTGGTACGCGGCGTTGCAGCCTCTGCTCTGACGGCGCGGTCGCTCCTCCCGCCCGAGGAGCTCGAGGGAGGCGCCGCGCCTTCGAGGCCGCGGGATGCGCGATGGCGGGCGGCGTCTGCCTGCCGGCGGGCAGCTGCGTGCCGGAAGGGGGCACGGTCGCGTCCGGAGGGACGGGCGGCTACCGGTTCGACGATGGTCCCGCGGAGTGCTGGCTCGCAATTTCGAGCGTGCCCGCGCCGCCGGACCGGCAGCCTTCTACCCGCGCGGGAAAATGACGGCCACGCGCGCCCGCACCGCGCTGCGCGACCGAGAGAATCGGGAGATCCGGCTCGTCCACCGCGTGGCGCCGGCGGTGATCTGGTAACGTTTCGAGCATGCGGCTCACGGCGTGGATCGGTTGCGCCTCGTGGGCGCTCGGGTGCGTGGCGTGCGGCGGCTCGTCGAGCGACGGCGACCCCCCGGGCGCTGGCGGCGGAGCAGCCACGGGCACCGCGACTACCGGGACCGGCGGCGCCGCCGCGACCTCCGGAGTCGGTGACTCTGCGGGCGGCGCGAACGGCGCGGGCGGCGCGGGCGGCGCGGGCGGCGCGCCGCGCGAGTTGCACGTGGACACGAACTCGCCCGAGCTCAGCGAGATCCGGTTCAAGCCCAGCGAGCTCGATCCAGAGGTCTCCGACCGCGACCTGGAGCAGGTGGCGCTCCTCGACACTCGGGTCGCGCGGTTCGCGGGCAAGCTCGTCGTCACGCTGTCGGGGAGCAGCCAGCCTCCCGGCCCGCTCGACCTCACCCGCTTCGTCGCCGCGCGCGGCTTTCACGCGTTCGCGGTCGCCTACAAGAACGACTACAACATCGTTCAAAATGATCCGGACACGTTCGGCGACGCGCGGCTTGAGGCGTTCGACGGTCAGGACCACACCGCGCTCATCGAGGTGGCAAGGGCCGACAGCATCGAAGCGCGGCTGGCGAGGGCGCTCGCGCACCTGAAAGAGGTCCATCCGCGAGGCGACTGGGGCTACTTCCTCGAAGACGACGGGAGCCCGCGCTGGTCGGTCATCATCTTCAGCGGCCACTCGCACGGCGCGAGCTCGGCCGCCCGCATCGGCAAGGTTGTCCGGCTCGACCGGGTGGTGTCGCTGGCCGGGCCGCGCGACACGAACCCGGTGAGCGCCATCTGGCTCTCGGAGCCGTCGGCGACGCCCGTGGATCGCATGTTCGGATTGACCGGCGAGCGCGATGAGCAGCACCCGGATCACCTCAAGGCGTTCGACCTCATCGGCCTGCCCGGAGAGCTCGTCGAGGTGGACGTCCCGGGCGCGGCGCCGCCGTACGGCGGGTCGCACCGGCTCGCGCTCAAGGACGGCGACCACGGAGCCGCCGGCAATTGCGCCGCGCACGTCGCCGTCTGCGAGACGATGTTCGGCTTGCCGATGCCGTGATGTCGCACTCCCCGTCGAGTGAGGCTGCCGCGAGGACCCGTTAGCGCTCGCCGGCCCATGCACTCCGCTGCTCAGTCAAGAGCCGCGCGGCGCCGACGATCCCGACGCTACGCGCGCGTCAGCGCGACGACGAACTCCAAGAAGGCGCGAACCTTGGCCGACATGAGCTGAGCGGCAGGGCAAGATACGCCGTTCACCAGACTTTACCGTGAACCGCTCGTCGCAATCTGGACTCTGCGTGGCGTGGACCACGCGGCGTCGGTCGACATCGAGAGCTGTCCGTAACGAAGCGAGCGGTTGGAAGCGAGTCTCGTCCAAACGCAGCGGAATTTTTCGAACACCTCACGTCATCCTTCTTTTTACTTGATCGGTTAGTCGCAGCAGCTCCACAGTTGCAGGTATGCGTATCGCTTCCTTCAGCGTGCTCGCGTTCACATTCGCCTGCTCCAGCTCGCCAGACGATCCCGGCGGCTCGGGAGGCGCAGGGGGCGCCGCCGCGGGCGCCCCGGGCACGAGCGGCACTGGCGGCGTCACCCAACCAAACGGAGGCGCGACGAGCGCCGGCGGCAATGCGACGAATGGCGGCGCAACGACAGGAGGAGCCGCGATGGGCGGAGCGTCGACGGGCGGCGAGCCAGCCGGCGGCTCCTCGGGAAGCGCGGGCACAGCGAGCGGCGGAGCGTCGGCAGGAGCTGGCGAAGCGATGGGCGGAGCCGGCGGGGCGAGTGGCGGAGCCGGCGGAGCGAGCGGCGGAACCGGCGGCGGCGAGGCCTGCGTCAAGAACCTCGCCTGCAAGCTGGACCCACCGCCGAGCACCGGCGACCTCGCGCAAGACTGCGTCGATCGCATCAACCAGTTCCTCACGCAGTGCGCTTGCCTGCCGCCGCTCAAGCGCCGCAAAGACGGCGAAGCCTGCGCCAACGAGATGGCGAAATACGACGCCGATCACAACATGGCTCACGCCGGCATCCGAGCAAAAATCTGTGAGCCCGGCGGCTCGCAAAACTCCTGCCCTGGCTACTCCTCCAACAAGCAAGTCATCGGCCTGTGCATGCAACAGATGTGGGACGAAGGCCCGCCACCCACCGCAGACTGCACCGGCGACTGCTACGAAATGCACGGCCACTTCATCAACATGACCGACGACTCCGTCACCCAAGTCGCCTGCGGCTTCTACACGACGAGCAGCGGCAAAGTCTGGGCCGTCCAAAACTTCACGCGCTGAGAGCGCGGGTGGGCCCCGCGCTCGAGATCGAGGGCGGCGTCCTGCCCCGCGACGGGTTGGTGCCGATCGGCGCCTTCTCCAGGGGCCTGTGCTTCATGGCCTCCGACGGCGCGATCCTCCGCGGACGAACCTGCGGAGATCGAGCAGGCGCTCATATGGGCCCAGGCGAACCATCCTGAGCAGAGCATCGAGCGGAGCGAGGCTGCGCGCTGATCGAGCGCCGGCACCGGCGGCCCAGCCTGTTCCTGCCGCCGCAGACTGTGGAGTGAACGCGGCCCCTTTGACGACGCGGAGGCGGAGGGAGCCCCGTTGGGCCACATCGGAGCCGCCCTGGGCGGGGAGATGGGCGGAAACCATGGGAATCGCTGCCGTTTCCGGCGACTGCTCGGTATCGACCGGTGTTCCTGGCGGCATTTCCGCCACGCCGAAGTAGGCTACGCGCATGCGGAGCATCGCCGGGCGCGCCGCGGGCGCGGACGCAGCGGGACATCGCCTCGCCAGCCCAGGCGACGGCACGATCGCGCGCACCGCTGCGCCTCCGCGCGCGCTCCGGTCGCGCTACCCCCGCCTATCCGGGCCGGGCTCGCGGATCGCGGCTACCCTCATGCTGGCGATGACGACCTCCTGCAACAGCATGCGACCCCAGGAAGCCCCGCCCGGCGAGCCCGCGGCCGCGCCGGCCAGCCCGTCCGCGCCGGCCCAGCAGGCCGCCGAGCCGGGCCCCCTGCCCGCCCCGCCCTCCCCGCCCGCGCCCGCGGGGCCTCCCGGCGCCGCGCCTCCGCCGGGCGGCGCCGCGGGGCGCGCCACGGCCGGGGCGATCGCGGCCTCCGCGCGCGCCTTCGTGGACGGCCTCGACGGCGAGGCGCGCGGCCGGGCGCTGCTCGCGTTCCAGAGCCGCGAGCGCGAGGACTGGCACTACGTCCCGCGCCGCCGCGCCGGCCTCGCGCTCGGCGACATGGACGGCGGCGAGCGCGGCGCGGCGCACGCGCTGCTCCGGGCCGGCCTCAGCCCGGAGGGATACCGCAAGGTGGAGGGCGTCCTGCTGCTCGAGGGCATCCTCGGGGGCATCGAGGGCAACCCGGCGTTCCGCGACCCGGGCCGTTACCACCTCGCCCTCTTCGGCCAGCCCGGGCCCGAGGCCCCGTGGGGCTTTCGCTTCGAGGGACACCACGTCTCGCTCAACTTCACCTCCGCGGGAGGCGGCGTGGCCACCACCCCGGCGTTCCTGGGCGCCAACCCGGCCGAGGTGCCCTCGGGGCCCCGGAAGGGCCTGCGCGTGCTCGCGGCCGAGGAGGATCTCGGCCGCGCCTTCCTGGCCTCCCTCACCCCCGCGCAGCGCCAGCGCGCCGTGATCGCCGCCACGGCGCCGCCGGACCTCGTGACCGAGGCCTCCCGCCGGGCCGCGCTGGCCAGCGTCGAGGGCCTGCCCGCGGCCGAGATGACCCCGGCCCAGCGCGCCGCGCTGCTGCGCCTGCTGGAGGCCTACGCCCGCAACTTCCCCGCCGACGTCGCCGACGGGCACCTCGACCGCATCGCGCGCGCCGGCGTGGAGCGCCTGCACTTCGCCTGGGCGGGCAGCGCCTCGCCGAAGCAGTCGCATTATTACCGGATCCACGGCCCCACCCACCTCATCGAGTACGACAACCGCGGCGGCGACCACATCCACACCGTGTTCCGCGACCTGCAGGACGATTTCGGCGACAGCCTGCTCGCGCGGCACCTCCAGGAGGGCCACGGCGCCCCCGCCCGCGGTCGGCCCTAGCGCTCTGACTCGATTCTGTTGAACCCGTCGGACCCGACGATCCCCAGATGATCTTGCGGCGAGCGCGGTCCGCGGCGGCATTCCGCTGCCGGACGCGGGCCCGGAGCTCCGCGAGCGTCACGCAGGCGGATGGTCGACCTCAAGTCTTCGCGTTCGGCAGGAGAAGGCACCGCACGTCCGGCTCCTCGTTCCAGGCATCGGTCACAGCGCTGAGCGGCAGACCTCTGAACGGCGCACGAAAGCCGGCCGCCGGGGCCGCCGCCAACAGCTCGCCGGCCCCGGCCACGAGCTCCTTCACGGCAACGCTCCCGATACCGCTGCCGATCAGCTCGAGCCCCGTGCTGCGCAGCATGTCACCTCGGATCGGAACCTCGTCGCCAGCCACGGTACCCAGCTGAACGAAGCGCAGGCGCGGCTCGCCAGCCCTGGACCCACGGTCCTTCGTCGCTGCCCGGAGGACGCGGACAGCCGGCTCGCCCCACACGAAGTCGAGCACGACGTCGACGCCTCGATCGAATTGCTCCCGCAAGGATCGATCCGCGTCATCGTCAAGGGCAATGTTCACGTCGGCGTCGAGTCGGTCGAGCTTCACCTTGTTACGACCGACAGCGATCACCTTGCGCGCTCCGAAGTGACGGGCGGTTTGGATCGCCATGCCCCCTGCCGCGCCCGTCGCGCCGTTCACGAGCACCGTGGCGCCCTTGTGGAGGGGCGCCCGGCGCGACAGCGCGATCCAGGAGGCGAGCCCCGCGGTCGCGATCGCTGCGGCCTGCTCATCGGAGAGCATGTCGGGGACCGGCACGATCATGCTGTCCATGGCGAGCGCCCTCTCGGCCATCGAGCCGAAGGGCGCCTTTGGGAACAGGAAGTAGACACGCCTCCCCGCAGCGTCCGTGCCGACGCCATCGACGCCTGGGACGAAGCCGCCGCTCTTTCCGCTCGCATAGTGCCTGCCCGAGGCGAGGCCTTTGACGATGGGACTGAGCGGAGCGGCATGCACCGTCACCACGGTCTCACCGTCGCCGGGCTCCGGCTCACGGAAGTCGCCATAGGACGGCGGGGCACCAAGCGCATTGACGACTGCAGCCTTCATCCTGAATCCTCCAAGCGGTGATCGCGGCCGCGCCGTGTCGGCGACGACCGAGCCCGTGTCCTCCGGAGCCCCGCGATGACGTCGTCCGCGCGCGTGCTCCTCGTCCTTCACGGCGAACGCGCCGTCGACGCGGAGAAGATGCGCCCGCTCGGCACATCGGTCCACTGCATGCTAGACATGCTCATCATGCCTGCCGTTCATGATGTGGCCACGGTCGATCTCAACCTCGTGCGGGTGCTCGGCGCGCTCCTCGACGAGCGGCACCTCACGCGCGCGGGCAAGCGGCTCGGCCTCACCCAGTCGGCGACGAGCCACGCGCTCGGCCGGCTCCGGCGCCTCTTCGGCGATCCGCTCTTCGTCCGCACCTCGCGCGGCCTCGACCCGACGGCGCGCGCCCAGGAGCTGGCGGAGCCGGTGCGCGAGGCGATGCGCGCCCTCGATCGCTGCTTCCGCGCCGAGGAGCCGTTCGTCGCCGCGAGCGCCGCCCGCAGCTTCAGCGTCGCCGCCGCCGACTACGGCTCCTTCGTCATCGCGCCGAAGCTCCTCGATCGGCTCGGGCGCGAGGCGCCGAACGTCGATCTCTGGCTCCGCCCGGTCGACGCCTCCTTCGCGGAGCAGCTCGCCCGCGGCGACGCCGACGTGGTGGTGGCCCCGGCGCGCGGCGACGAGCTCCCCGCTGGCATCCGCTCACGCCCGCTCTACCGCGAGCGCTTCGTCTGCCTCGCGCGCGAGGGGCACCCGCTGGTGAAGAAGGGCATCGACCTCGCCTCCTGGACGTCGATGCGCCACGTCCTCATCGCCCCGCGCGGCACGCCCGGCGGCGTCGTCGACGAGACGCTGGCGCAGCTCGGGAAGCGCCGTCGCGTGGCGCTGGCGGTGCCGCACTTCCTCCTCGCGCCGCACGTGGTCGCCGGCTCCGACCTGGTCGTCACCGTCGGCGCGCGCGTGGCCGAGGCCTTCGCGGAGATCCTCCCCTTGCGGGTGGTCGATCCGCCGGTGAAGCTCCCCGGCTTCGAGGTGCGCATGTACTGGCACGAGCGCCACCACCGCGATCCGGCGCAGCGGTGGTTCCGCGATGCGGTGCGCGAGGCGGCCGGCTGACCGCGCGCTCGTCGAGCGCAGCGCGCGGGGGACCGGCGCCCCGGGCGCGGCGCCGATGGCGGTCGAAATGCCGAGTCGCCGCGCCGCGGCGCGCGCGATCGTCCAGCCCGCGCGTCACCTCGGCTCGTACGTCGCGACGATGTTGCCGTTCTGGAAGGTGCGCTCGGAGACGCGGCGGAGCGCGAGGGGGCGGTCGAGGCCCTCGAAGAGGGTGCGGCCAGCGCCGAGCAGGATCGGCACGATGACGAACGTGTAGCCGTCGATGAGCCCGGCCCGCGCGAGCTGCGCCACGATCGTGCCGCTCCCCATCACCAGGATCGGCTCGCCGCTGCCCTGCTTCATCGCGGCGATCCGCTCGACCAGGTCGCCGCGGAGCAGGGAGGCGTTCGTCCAGCCGACCTGCTCGAGCGTGCGCGAGACGACGAGCTTCTCCAGCCGGGACATGCCCTCGGCGACCTCGGGCATCTGCTGGCGCGCGGCCTCGGTGGTCCAGAAGCCCGCCATGAGCTCGTAGGTCTTGCGGCCAAAGAGCAGCGTGCCCCGGCCGCCCTTCGCGTTCTCGGCGGAGAAGCGCGCCCACTCGGGATCCCCCGCGGAGGACGCGTGAGCCCAGCTCATGTCGCCTCGCGCATCGACGAAGTAGCCGTCCAGCGAGACGTTCTCGAACACCGTCAGCCTTCTCATCGCAACCTCCTCGCGCGACCTCGTTGGAAGATCTTAGTCCTAAATTAGGACTGGACGGTCCTGAAGTCAAACTCCATCGTGTACGTATGCGTAGCTACCAGGATCCGTGCGGGATCGCGCGCGCGCTCGACCGCGTGGGGGAGCGGTGGGCGCTCCTCGTCGTGCGCGAGCTGCTCCTCGGCCCGCGGCGCTTCACCGATCTGCGCGCCGGGCTCCCTTCCGCCAGCCCCAACGTGCTGTCGCAGCGGCTGCGGGAGCTGGAGGACGCCGGCGTGGTGCAGCGGCGCGCGCTCCCGCCGCCCGTCGCGGCGACGGTCTACGAGCTCACGCCGCGGGGGCGCGAGCTCGAGGCGGTGCTCGTGTCGCTGGCCCGCTGGGGGAGTCGGGCGGTCCCTCGGCCGCAGGGCGAGCTCAGCCCGAGCGCGCTGATGATCGCGCTCCGCACCACGTTCGACCCCGGCGCGCTCTCACGCGGGAGGCTCGCGGTCGTCCTCGACGGCGAGCCGTTCTCGGTCGAGATCGCGTGCGGCGCCCTGTCGGTGGCGCGCGGCGAGCCGGAGGCGCCCGACGCGACGATCACCGCGACCGCGCGCGCGCTCCGCGCCGTCGTCTTCGCTGGACACGAGCCGCGCGGGGTCGAGATCGCCGGCGACGCCGCCCTCGCGACGCGCTTCCTCGGCGCGTTCGCGCGCCCCGCGCCCGCCTGAGCGCGCGCCGGCGATTTCGGCGTTGTTCGTCGCGCTCGCTCGCGGGGCGCGCGCTCCGTTACAGGCGGTCCACGCCGCTTCAGCCGTCGAAGCGGACGCGCGTGCCCGCCGCGGGCCGGAGCACCGGGAGGTAGCGCGAGGCCGGGAATCCGCCCTGGAGCCTCGGGCCCGAGGCCGGGAGCGCCCGCCCGAGCGCGACGAGGAACTGGACGATCTCCATCCAGGCGAGGTGATACCCGAGGCAGAAGTGCGCGCCGCCGCCGAACTGGGCGATCTCGAGCGGCGATATCGCCTCCTTGCGGTCGAGCCAGCGCTCTGGGCGGTAGCTGTCCGGATCCGGGTAGAGCTCGGGATCGCGCGAGAGCAGGACCAGCGGGATCGCCACGTTGGTCCCTCGGGGGACGGTGCGGCCTTCGAGCTCGAAATCGGCGACGGCGCGGCGGGCGTCGTGGGGCACCGGCGGGTGGAGGCGGAGCGCCTCGCGGAACACGGCCTCTGCGAAGGGGAAGCGGCGGAGCTCCGCGGGCGAGCGTGGGAGATCCGGCGCGCTCGACGCCTCCTCGCGGAGCGCGCGCCAGATCGCGGGGCTCTCGGCGAGGTGGGCGACGCACCAGGCCATGGTCGAGGCCGAGGTCTCGTGGCCGGCGAGGAGGAGCAGGCGGAGGTTGCCCACCAGATCGTCCTCCGAGAGCGGCTCGCCGTCCTCGTCGCGCGCCGCCAGCAGCGCGGGCAGGAGCCCCTTCGCCTCGCCGCGGGCGCGCACGTCGGCGAGGATCCGGCGGATGCGCGCGTCGAGCCAGCCGCGGGCGTGGAGGCCGCGGCGCCTCGGCGAGCCTGGCACGTCGAAGGGCAGGTTGAGGATGAGGAGCATCAGATCCTCGTAGTGGCGGCGCCACTCGGGGAGCTCGTCGTCCTCGACGCCGGTGATCTTGAACATCACCTCCAGGGCCAGCTCGCGGGTCTCGCGCAGCACCAGGACGTCGCGCCGGCCGACCCAGGAGCGGACCTTGCGCTCGACGCTGGTCGCGACGATCGCGCCGACCTCCGCGGCGTCGAGCCCCTTGGGCGAGAAGGGACCGTTCATGGCGGTGCGGATGTGGCGGTGGGAGGCGCCGTCGTGGGCCATCAGCGATTGGCCGAAGAGGTGGCCGACCCCGCCTTCGGTCAGATACGAGGAGTCGACGGTCTTGCTCTTGAAGAGCGAGAAGGCCTCGTTCGAGGCGTAGATGAGCTGCCAGGCCTGGAAGCCGTGGGTCCAGAAGAACAGGGAGCCGAAGCGGCGCTGGCCCTCGCGGAGCAGGCCGAGCTCGTCGACGGCGATCGCCGGCATGTGGCCCACGACCGGGAAGCCGCCGGGGAGGACGGGGAAGCCATGCCGGGTCTGGACGCGGCGGGCGACGGGGTTGCGGCCCCGCAGGAGCGGGAGGGCGGTGGAGGAGAGGAGGCGGGGGGTGCTCATGGCGGGTGTGGGGTCGTGTTGTAGCATCGCGCTGGCGCGGATTGGGCGCCGGAATCGCGGGGAGGAGCGCGCGCCGGGAGCGAGGGGGGCAGACCGAGGAAGAGAGACGTAGCGTGGTTTTCGCATCGGGTTTGATGCGGATGGTGCTCGTCTCTCGTGCTCGTCTCTCGTGCTCATCTCTCGTGCTCGTCTCTCGTGCTCGTCTCTCGTGCTCGTCTCTCGTGCTCGTCTCTCGTCTCTCGTGCTCGTCCTTCGTGCGCGTGCGCGTGCGCGATTCCCCGGTCCGGCTTCTCCCGCCCTGCTCCCTCCCCTCCCCGCTCGTCTCGTGAGTCGCCCGCCCGGCCGTCGCCGCGGCCGGCGGCACGTCAACGCCCTGCGAATCCGTGGCGGGCCAACCGAAGCGCCGCCACGGCCCCGGCCGCGCGTCGGGCGACCGCACGGCGGCCCCAAGCTCGACCGTTGGTGCGCTCCTTGCTGAAGCCCCGGTCCCCCCAGGAGGCCATCTCATGACCGATCGCAAAGACCCTGCGAAGTCATCATCCAAAGATCCGGCGCCGGCCGAAAAAGGCGCCGGCAGCGCGAAACAATCGATGGGCGGCCCGTCCGCGAAGCCGCGGGCGGCGCGGCCCAAACGCAGCCTCCTCGAGCGCGCGGCGACCGCGCTCGGCAGCGGGACCAGCAGCGACGACGCCGGGGTGCGCAACCTCGCGGCCGCAGACCGCCTCGACGCGAAGGTCGACGCCACCGAGGCGCTCGTCGCCGCGATCCCCGAGAACGTGAACAAACCCGCCGAGTACGCGCTACGCGGCAAAGTGCCACAGCCGCCGCAAGGTGCCACAGCGAAGCCCGAGAACCTCGACGCGACCGCGAGCACGATCACCGAAAGCAACGAGTCCGAGAAGAACGGCGCCAAGGCGGCGCCCGGCGAGAACCTGAACCAGGGGCCGCTGCAGAAGCACCGGGCCGACTCGCTCGGCCGGGCCCTGACGACGAACCAGGGCGTGCCCGTCGGCGACAACCAGAACTCGCTGCGCGCGGGGCTGCGCGGCCCGACGCTGCTCGAGGACTTCATCCTGCGCGAGAAGATCACGCACTTCGACCACGAGCGCATCCCCGAGCGCGTGGTGCACGCGCGCGGCTCGGGCGCGCACGGCTACTTCGAGTGCACCGAGGACATCACCGCGCTCACCAAGGCCGCGCCCTTCGCGAAGGTCGGCAAGCGGACTCCGGTGTTCGTGCGCTTCTCGACCGTGGCGGGCGAGCGCGGCAGCGCCGACACCGTGCGCGACACGCGCGGCTTCGCCGTGAAGTTCTACACCGACGAGGGCAACTGGGACCTGGTCGGCAACAACATGCCGGTCTTCTTCATCCAGGACCCGATGAAGTTCCCCGACGTGGTTCACGCCGTGAAGCCCGAGCCGCACCACCAGATGCCGCAGGCCTCGAGCGCGCACGACACCTTCTGGGACTTCATCTCGCTCATGCCCGAGTCGACGCACCACATCATGTGGCAGATGAGCGACCGGGCGATCCCGCGCAGCTACCGCACGATGCAGGGCTTCGGCGTGCACACCTTCCGGCTCGTCAACGAGGCCGGCCAGGCGACGCTCGTGAAATTCCACTGGACGCCCGTGCTCGGCACGCACTCGCTCGACTGGGACGAGGCGGTGAAGATCGCGGGCGCCGACCCCGACTTCCACCGCCGCGACCTCTGGGAGGCCATCGAGGGCGGCGCGTTCCCCGAGTACCTCTTGCAGATCCAGACGTTCACCGAGGAAGAGGCGGAGAAGTGGAGCTTCGACGTGCTCGACCCGACCAAGATCGTGCCGGAGGAGCTCGTGCCCCTGCGCACCGTCGGCCGGCTCGTCCTGAACCGCAACCCCGACAACTTCTTCGCCGAGACCGAGCAGGTCGCGTTCTGCACACAGCACGTCGTCCCCGGCATCGACTTCACGAACGACCCCCTGCTGCAGGGGCGCAACTTCTCGTACCTCGACACGCAGCTCTCGCGCCTCGGCGGGCCGAACTTCCACGAGATCCCGATCAACACGCCGGTCGCCCAGGTTCATAACAACCAGCGCGACGGGTTCCACCGCCAGACGATCAACCGCGGCCGCGTGAACTACGAGCCCAACTCGCTCGCCGGCGGCTGCCCCTTCCAGGCCGGCGCGCGCGGCTTCGCCTCGGTCGCCGAGCGGCTCCTGGCGCAGCAGGCCGCGACCGCGCCGACGAAGCTGCGCGGCAAGCCCGAGAAGTTCGCCGACCACTACACGCAGGCGCGCCTCTTCTGGGCGAGCCAGACGCCCGTCGAGCGCGAGCACATCGCGCGCGCCTTCCGCTTCGAGCTGACGCGCGTGCAGACGCAGGCCGTCCGCGAGCGCGTGGTCCGGATGATTCGGAACGTCGACGAGGCGCTGGCCGCGCGCGTCGCGGCCGACCTCGGCATGCCGCTCCCCGAGCCGCTCCCGGTGGCGGTGCCGCCCGTCAAGAACCCCGAGGTCGCGGTGTCGCCGCCCCTGTCGCTGCTCGCCCGGCCGGGCGACGGCCGCATCCTCGGCCGCCGCGTCGCGCTCCTCGTCGCCGACGGCGTGAGCGGCGCGGCGGCGGGCGCCCTCTACGACGCGCTGCTGACGGCGGGCGCGGTGCCCCGCTACGTCGGCGAGCGCCTCGGCGTGGTACGCACCGCCGAGGGCGACGAGCTGCCGGTCGAGGTCACGTTCGAGACCGCCCCGAGCGTCCTCTTCGACGCGGCGGCGCTGCCGACCGGCGCGAACGCGGCGGCGCTGGCGCGCGACGGGCTCGCGGTCGAGTTCGTCCAGCTCCAGTACCGCCACTGCAAGCCCCTGCTCGTGCCCGCGTCGGCCGCGAAGCTCGCCGCGGCCGCGGGCGTGAAGGCCGCCGCGGCCGGCGCGGACAACGACCCGGGCCTGCTCGTCCTGCCCGACGACGCGGTGGCCGAGGCGGCCCCGGCGTTCATCAAGGCGATCGCCATCCACCGCGCGTGGCAACGCCAGACCGAGCCGCCGGCGGTCTGACCCCGGCACGCCCGCGCCGAGAACACCCTCGGCGCCCCCCACGTATCGTGGAAAGATAGCGTGGTCGACGGCTGCCCCGCCTTGTCAAGAGACCAGCGCAGGACCGTGCGCGCGCCGCAGGACCGCGCTCACCGCGGCTGGGGCATCCGCTGCAGGTGGGGCACGCCCGCGACGGAGCCTGCCAGCGCGCGGGCGTGCCGCCGCACCTCGCCGGCGCCGAGCGGCCCTCCGTGACCCAGGTGGAAGGTCTGCACCCCCTCGTCGACCAGCCGCTCCAGCGCGACGCCGACGGCGCGCGGGTCCAGCTCGAAGGGGGACCGGATCGCATGGCCCAGCCGCGCCAGCCCGCCCAGCATCACCCCCGAGGCGACAAGATCCCCGACAAGCGCCTCGCGCGACTCGAGGACGACCGAGAGCGAGCCCCGGGTGTGCCCGGGCGTGTGGCGCACGCTGCCTGCGACCCCGTAGGGAGCCAGGTCGAGCGTCTCGTCGCCGGACAGCACGAGGTCGGGCGCGACGGGGGCGTAGCGCTCGTGCACGAGCGGGGCACGGACGAACACGCGACCGAACCAACCCGTCGGGCAGAAGGTCATCGGGGCACGCCCGTTGAGGTGCTCGACCTCGGCCTCGTGGGCGACGACGAGCGCTCCGGATCGCTCGCGCAGGGCGGCGGCGCTCCCGGCGTGGTCGACGTGGGCGTGCGCGGCCTACCGGCGCGCGGCGCAGGAGCGGCCGGGCGACGCGCGGCCGGGGGCGATGCGGCCCCATCAAGGCATCGGGATGACCAAGGTGGTGACGGAGAAGGCGGGGGCCGTGACCACCAAGCGATAGTCTTCGATCGCGATGTCGGGGAGCCGCTCGAGGTCCTCCGTGCGCGAGGTGCGGTGCGCTTCCGCCGCGGGGCCGACCGTGGGGAGCCGCGTGAGATCGAGCGTGTAGCCGCGGCTCGCGTCGCGATCGCCGTTGCGGACCACGAGCGTGAGAGCGCGCCCGTCGGCGCTGACCGCGGCCACCATGTCCTCGCTGTCGACCTCGACGAAGGTCGCGCCGGGCCGGATGTACCGGCTGAAGCCGGCGTGCATGTAAAAGCGCTTGATGGGCGCGTAGGACTGCTCACGGTCGTTCAGCGTGAAGCTCGCCCAGCTGCGCGACGGATCGCCCGACTGCCAATCCACCCAGGCCTCCGGCTGCAGCTCGCGCAGATCCCGGATGATGCGCTCCGCCATGAACAGCGCCGCGTCGGTGTCGTCGCTCAGGTTCTGCCCGAGGGGCCCCGACTCCGATTGCCACAGACGCTTGCCGAGCCGGGTCGCCAGCTGCCGGAGCTCCTTGCGCTGGCTGCCCGCGTAGGAGTGGACGTTGATCTGCTGGAGAGCGGCGAGCGTCTCCGCGCCGAACGCGCCGAGGTTCCGGACGGCATCATCCATGCTGTTCTCGTCCGATGCGCTGACCACCGTCTCGTCGAGGCCCTTGCTGGCGAGCTGCGCGGCCACCTCCCGGATGATCTTCTCCTGGCTCGCCCGGTCGAAGTGGCAACCTTCCTGGGAGCCGTCCGACTTCCACCAGTTTGCGTAAGGCTCGTTCAGCGGCTCCAGCGTGCGAAAGGCGATCCCGTGCTCGTCCCTGTAATGACGCACGACCTCGGTGAGGTAGTGGGCGAAGTCGTCGTAGTGATCGGCCTTGAGGTTGTCTCCGCCGCTCCTGCTGCCCGAGGCGCAGCCGCTGCTCGTCATCCAGTACGGGGGCGAGTTGGAGAACGCCTCGAAGATCAGGTCCGCTCCGCGCTCCGCGATGCGCAGGAGGATGGCGCGCTGGTTCTCGTCGTTCTCCCACGTGAAGGTCCCGTCGGCGCCCTGGAACCCCGGCATCTCGCGGTGCTCCTTCATGTGCTCGTGGGACGGGTTCTCCCCGCCACCGATGTTGTAGCGGAAGATGTTGTAGCCGAGCCCGCTCACCGGATCGACGACCGCTTCGACGACCGCATTGCGCTTGGCTTCCTCCCATCCGCCCACGTGATGGGCCCACCAGCACAAGCTCGTGCCCCAGCCCTCGAACGATTGGTGGAGCACTTCCGTGTCGATCCTGACGAGCTCCGTGCCCGGAGCGGCGGTCACCGTGGGGCGTGGCTCGCTCGGTGAGCCCCCGCTCCCGCCCACGGCCCCCGTGCCGCCGGTGCTGCTCGGCGATCCGCCCCCCGAGCCCGCGGTCGATCCGCCACCCGAGCCCGCGGTCGCGCTGCCTGCGCTCCCCCCCTGGCCGCCGCTCCCCGCTGCCGCGGCGTCCACGGACGGGCCCGGATCGCTCGGGGAGCACGACACGGCCACGGTGAGCGCGGCGAACGACGCGACGATAGCTTGAAGTTTCATGGAGGTGCGTGCGGTTGCGGTGAGCGCTGTCTCGCTCACGACGGCGTGATGCCACTTCAGGGAGGCGCGGGCGGATCCCCACGGCCTCAGGAGCTTCTCATGAGCGAGTCTCGTCGAACGGGCAGCGTCTTTGCACTCGAAAAGTGCCTTCTGCAGAGAGGGCATGGCGCTCGGGGCGCAAGATTGCAACGAGCTTTCACCGAGTCGTACGCCGCGTGGCAGCGCTGCCAGCGCGCCGCTCCGGTCAGCGCCTCCGCCCCCTCGCGATCGACCCGCCGCTTCGCGGGCCCGGCGGGCCGCGCCCGCCCCCGCCCACGTGCACGGGAGCGGGGAGCTCGCCGAGGTGAAGGCGCGAGCCTCCATCGCCCTGCCGATGGAGGAGGCTGCCGCCTCCACCGCCTGGCGAGCGGCGATCAGCCCATGGCCCGCGTCGCAAACTTGCGCCGCGAGATCGTTGAACACGCAGGAGCGCTCGGCGGGATCGCCGTAGGCATGCTCCCTGCTCCTTGGTCGGGCGCGGTCTGACAGGCAGGCATACCAAGGGGAGTCGCACCATGAAGATTGCTGCGTATCATGTCGGTCTCGGTCTCATCACCTTCTCGAGCGTCATGGGCTGCGTGGCGGCGGAGGACGGCAGCTTCGGCGAGGAAGACACGGCGGAGAGCGCCGAGGCGCTCGGAGGAAACCCTGACCCCTGCGCGATGGGGCTCGACCCGAACTTCACCAGCCCGCAGCTCACCGCGGTCGGAGCAAGCGAGGATTACGTCCGCTCCTACCAGTGGATCGACAGCATCTGTCCGGCCGGCGGGCTGGATCGAGCGACGACGATCGTGGATTTCCCCGTGCCCAACTACTACCAGCACCAGTCCCCGGAGACGTACCGCTTCGACGTGGAGCCGACCTTCTGGGGCTCCTCCTCCACCTCGTGGAGCAACGCTTCGCAGGCGATGACCGACTGCGCGAACACCAAGATGGCGACGCGCATGCAGCGCTGGGACTGGGCCACGAACAAGTTCGTGGAGCTCACGTACAAGGAGCAGGCGGGCGCGTGGGTCTGGGACGACCCGCTGGCCGGCCGCGGGCACTGCTCGACTCCGACGTTCACCTACTACCACGAGAACTACGGGACTGCGCAGCAGGTCGCCACGAGCAAGTACCGCGTCCGCACCTGGGCCAAGCAGTCCGACGGCTCCCACGCGACCGTCTGGATCACGGGGACGCACACCGCCCTGTAGCCCTACGGCGCGGCTGCTCCGGCCGGGCCCGAGCAGGACGCCGCCGCCCCGCCCCGCCGATCCATGAGCGGCCGGCGGCGCGCGGTGCGGCTGCACACATGGGGCCCCCTGACGGGCAAAGACCATGGCAACTGCACAGATGGGGTTAACCCTGACGTGTAAAGACTGCAGCGACTGCACGCGTGGGAAAACCCTGACGGGTAAACACCGTACGTTGTCTCGTGGTCCAGCTCAGCTCGCCAGCCGCAATTCAGGCGCTACGCTGTTGCTTGGATCAATGGTGATGCCGCAGCCGCGCCGATGGCGAGCTCAGCAGAACCATGGCCTTCCATGACATGGCGGCGACGGCCGCCCGCGGAGGAGCAAAGCGATGACAACGAACTTGGTGTTGGTGTTGGCGTGCGCGGCTGCCGCGCTGAGCAGCGCGTCGTGCGGTGGGACGGACAAGGGCGACGAGGGTACCGACAGAAGCGATACGGGCGGCGGCGAGACCGGCGGCGGCGACACGTCGGAGACCGGCGCGCAGCCGGCGTCCGGCCAGTTCTCCGTCGACGCGCAGGGCGGGACCTTCACCGCGGAGGACGGCTTCACGATCGAGGTGCCGGCGGGCGCGGTGCGCGAGGAGACGGTGATCTCCGTCGAGCGCGTCGAGGACGCCCCCGAGGGCGCGGTGGGGCCCCTGTACGTCCTCGGCCCGGAGGGCCAGACGTTCGACAAGCCGATCACGCTCACGCTGCCGATCACCGTCGCGCTCAAGGCCGAGCTGGGCGAAGACACGGTCCTCGGCGCCTATGGCTTCACCGCGCAGGAGGGCTCGAACGCGTTCGCGCCGCTCGCGCGACACGACGTCTCCAGGGACAGCGTCATCACGGAGACCGACCGCCTCTCCAGCGTTTACCCGGGGATGCCCCTGCCGACCGCGATGGCGAGCCAGCACCGCTACCCGAGCGCGCTCGCCGCCGACGGGTCCTTCCTCTACTTCGCGAGCGGCGGCACCGAGGACGTCGCCACCGGGGACAACAACGACGGCTTCATCTACCGCGCGAAGCCGGGCGCCGACGCGGCGGAGGCGATGATCCCCGCCGATCCGGATCCCAAGTCGCTGTGGGTCAACGACTCCCACGTGTACTGGGCGAGCGGCGGCGACGATGATCCGGTGATCCCCTCCGCGCTCCGGCGCGTCGACAAGGCGAGCCAGGAGGTGGAGACCCTCGTCGAGGTCGGCTATGTCGTGAGCGTCATCGGCGACGCGTCGGCCCTCTACTTCGGCGACGGCTTCGGCGAGAAGATCTACACGATGCCGCTCGACGGCGGCGAGCCCGTCGTCCTCGCGGAAGGCGCCGGGAATCCCGAGCACCTCGCGCAGGACGCAGAGAACATCTACTGGACCGGCGGCTCCGCGACCAACAAGGTCTACAAGGTGGCGAAGTCGGGCGGGGAGGTGACCGTCATCGCCGAGAACGAGGCCGAGCCGACCGGGATCGCGGTGGACGCCGCGTTCGTCTACTGGGCGAATGTCGGCGACGGCGGCGTGTTCAAGGCGCCCATCGGCGGTGGGCAGAAGACGCTGGTCTATCAGGGGGTCTCGATGGCGGGGCTCGCCCTCCGGGGCTCGACGCTGTTCTCGACGGACACTGGCGGGAACCGCAGCGTCAACGCGCACGATCTCGAGAGCCACCGGACCGTCGTGCTCGCGCTCGGACAGCCCGTCGCCTGGCGCGTCCTCGCCCCGGAAGGCCAGGGCGTGTTCTGGTCCAACGCCGGCGATTACCGCTACCAGGGTCAAGTCGTGTCCTATCACGCCCCTTGATCGCCCCCGTCCGGACGGCGACCGCGAGCGCGCGCCAGCAGGGGCGACCCCGACGTACGCGTCTCGCGCATCATTCCTGCCTGTAATATTCCAACACCACGGTCACCGTCGGCAGGCGCGGGCCCCGACACGACGACGCCGCGGACGCCACGTTCCGCTGACGCTATCCCCGATTTCGCCCAGAGCGGCCCGGGGAACCGCAGCACCGCCATTTCCTACTTGATCCGCCGTCATGGACGGAAGAGGGAGCCGGCGCTCGCTCCGGCCGGGAGCGATCGAGAGGACCATCACCCGTGGATGCATTGTCGTATCAGTCGCTCCTAACGGGCGCCGTCGCGCTCGTGGTCGCACGCACCTTCTACGTGCGTGTCAAGAAGGCCCCCGAAGGCAACGAGACGATGGCGCGCATCGCGCGCTACGTCCGCGAGGGGGCGATGGCCTTCCTCGCGCGCGAGTACAAGGTGCTCGCCGTCTACGCCGCCGTCGTCTTCGCGCTCCTGGCCGCGACGCTCGGGCTCCTCGCCGCGGGCGCCTTCGCCGCCGGCGCGTTCCTGTCGCTCATCGCCGGCTTCTTCGGCATGAAGGCCGCGACGTACGCCAACGTCCGCACGGCCGAGGCCGCCCGCGCGCACGGCAAGCCCACCGCGCTCGTCACCGCGCTCGACGGCGGCGCCGTCATGGGCCTCTGCGTCGCGGGGCTCGGCCTCATCGGCCTCGGCGGCATCTACGCCCTGTTCCGCAACCACGAGCACCTCGCGACCATCGTCCACTCGTTCGCGGTCGGGGCGAGCTCGATCGCGCTCTTCGCCCGCATCGGCGGCGGCATCTACACGAAGGCCGCCGACGTCGGCGCCGACATCGTCGGCAAGGTCGAGGCGAACATCCCCGAGGACGACCCGCGCAACCCGGGCGTCATCGCCGACAACGTCGGCGACAACGTCGGCGACATCGCGGGCATGGGCGCCGACATCTACGAGAGCTACGTGGCCGCGGTCGTCGCCGCGATCGCGCTCGGCCTCACGATGCCGATCGCCAAGCTGCAGCAGCTCGCGCCGTCGGCGGGCGAGGTGGAGCTCCGCGCCATGGCCGTGTCGCTGCCGCTGCTCCTCGCGACGATCGGCCTCGCGGTCTCGGTCGTCGGCATCTTCATCACGCGCGCGCTCAAGAACCTGCCCCCGGCCCGGGTGCTGCGCCTCGCGCTCATCGTCCCGCCGTTCCTCGTCGTGCTCGCGGCGGCCGCCATCCTCCCGGGGCTCGGCTTCAGCTCCGGCGCCGTCGTCACCCTCGCGGCCGGCGCGGCGGGCGGCGCCATCGTCGGCCTCGTGACCGACTACTACACGTCGATGGGCCCCATCCACAAGGTGGCCCAGAGCTCGCTCACCGGCCCCGGCACCAACGTCATCCGCGGCATCGCGGTCGGCCTCGAGAGCGTCGCGATCCCGCTCGTGACCCTCGTCGCCGTGGGCTGGATCTCGAACCACTACCTCGGCCTCTACGGCATCGCGCTCGCCGCGGTCGGCATGCTCGCGGGCACCGCGATCGTCATGACCGTCGACGCGTACGGCCCGATCGCCGACAACGGCGGCGGCATCTCCGAGATGGCCGGCCTCGGCAAGGAGGTCCGCGCGATCACCGACGAGCTCGACGCGGTCGGCAACACCACCGCGGCCGTCGGCAAGGGCTTCGCGATCGGCTCGGCGGTGCTCACCGTCGTCGCGCTGTTCGCCGCGTTCAACATGGAGGTCGACGCGGTCCGTCGCGCGAAGGGGCTCCCGGAGCTCGTGCTCTACCTGACGGACGCGAAGGTCCTCATGGGGCTCCTCTTCGGCGCCCTCCTCCCCTGCCTCGTCGGCTCGCTGACGATGACCGCCGTCGGCCGCGCGGCCGGCTCGATCGTCGAGGAGATCCGCCGTCAGTTCCGCGAGATCCCCGGCCTGCTCGAGGGCAAGCCGGGCGTCGACCCGCAGCCGAAGGTCATCGTCGACATCGCCACGTCGGCCGCCATCCGCGAGATGATCGCGCCCGGCGCCATCGCGGTGCTCGCGCCGGTCGTCGTCGGCTTCGTGGCCGGCCCCGAGGTCCTCGCGGGCACGCTGGCCGGCGCGCTCGTCGTCGGCGCGGTGCTCTCGCTGATGATGGCGAACGGCGGCGGCGCCTGGGACAACGCCAAGAAGCACATCGAGAAGGGCGGCCTCGACGGCCACGCGAAGGGCTCCGACGCCCACAAGGCCGCCGTCGTCGGCGACACCGTCGGCGATCCCTTCAAGGACACGTCCGGCCCCGGCATCTCGATCCTCATCAAGGTGATGGGCGTCGTGTCGCTCCTCATCGCCCCGCTCATCGCCTGAGCGGACCCGCCGTCGCGACGCTCCTATCCGCGTCGTCCTCGCCCCGCCTCACGGGCCGAATCTCCTCGGCCGACGACATCGCTTCAGCGCTGCAGATGGCCGTTGAGCCGCTCGGGGTGATGGCGTAAACGTCATCATCCCGACTCGACAGGTCTCATGAGGATCAGCCGCCGTTCGCAGGTGCCGCCGTTCGCGGTGATGGAGGTGCTCGCCGCCGCCAACGCGCGGCGCGCGGCGGGCGAGCCGGTGATCAGCCTGTGCGCGGGCCAGCCGGGCTCCGGGGCGCCCGCCGTCGTGCGCGCGCGGGCGGCCGCGCTCCTCGCGGACGGCGACCTCGGGTACACCGAGGCGCTCGGCATCCCGGCGCTGCGCCGCGCGCTCGCGGAGCACTACGGCCGCTGGTACGGCGTGGACCTCGACCCGTCGCGCGTCGCCCTCACCACCGGGTCGTCGGGCGGGTTCCTGCTCGCGTTCCTCGCGGCGTTCGAGCCGGGCGACCGCGTGGCGCTCGCGCGCCCGGGCTACCCGGCGTACCGGAACATCCTCCGCTCCCTCGGGGTGGAGGCGGTCGAGCTGCCGTGCGGCCCGGAGAGCCGCTTCCAGCCGACCACGTCGCAGCTCGCGGCCGCGCACGACGGCGGGAAGCTCGACGGCCTGATCCTGGCGAGCCCGGCGAACCCGACGGGCACGATGATCGACGCCGCGGAGCTCGACGCGATCGCGCGCTGGTGCGCGGAGCATGGCGTCCGGCTGGTGAGCGACGAGATCTATCACGGCCTCACGTACGGCGCGTGGGCCGGGCGCCAGGCGACGGCGGCGCGCTACGGCGACGCGGGCGCCGTCGTCGTCTCGAGCTTCTCGAAGTACTGGGCCATGACGGGGTGGCGCCTGGGGTGGCTCGTGCTCCCGCCGAAGCTCGTCGCGCCGGTCGACGCGCTGGCGGGGAACCTCGCGCTGTGCCCGCCCGCCCTGGCGCAGCACGCGGCGCTCGCGGCCCTGACCCCGGAGGCGTACGCCGAGGCGGACCGGCTGGTGGACGGCTACGCGGCGGCGCGCGACCTGCTGCTGCGGCGGCTGCCCGAGCTCGGCTGGAAGGTCGCGCCGCCCGACGGCGCCTTCTACCTGTACGCCGACGTCGGCACGGACGACTCGGTCGCGTGGTGCGAGCGGCTGCTCGCCGATACGGGCGTGGCGCTCACGCCGGGCACGGACTTCGACGGGGTCGACGGCGCGCGGCATGTCCGGCTGTCCTTCGCGGCGCCGGTCGAGCAGGTCGACGAGGCGGTGACGCGGATCGTCGCCTGGCAGCGCGCGCGGTGACTCCTGCTCTCTGTGCCTCCGTGGCTCCAATCCCTCACGGAACCAGCAACGCACCTCGGCGGCGCGGCGTCAGCAGCCCGGCACGGAGACATCGACGTCGAGCAGCACGTCCGCGGCGACGGTCGTCTCCTCGTCGGGACGGCCGCTCGCGCGGGCCTCGGTCGTGATCCTCATGCTCGGCGCCACGACATAGGGCTTGAGATCCACGCCCTCGATCACGTCCATCGACAGCTCGCGCGCCCCGGGAGGGACCTCGTCCAGCTTCGCGATGAGCACCCGCGGCTGCCCTTCGGCCTCGGCGAAGAACGACGCGGAGCGCAGGAAATCGAAGCTCCCGTCGGCCGGGCTCTCGACCCGCAGCGTGAAGTGGACGAGGTGCACCTCGTCGACGTCGTCCTTGGTGACACCCTGGTTCTCGAACTCCGCCGAGAGGTCGATCCGCTGGAAGGCGTCGAAATCCAGCAAGCCAAGGACGTCGTCGAGGATCGTGCCCGCCGGGACGACCGCCGTGGCGCCGACCTCCACGTCGATGTTGTCGAGCGAATCGCACATCGGAAGCGCGCACAGGCCGAGGACGCCGGCCGCGCGAGCGAGCGCTGCGCCGAGGGAGCGCGGTCGGCCGCGCCCAGGAGATCGCGGCCCCGTGCGAGCGGGACAGGGCGAGTGGGTCATGGGATCAGTCTACCGCGCCACCTCGCGCCGCGCGCCGCGCTATGCTTCCCCTGCCCCGGCCAGGGCGGCTCCCGGTGGGTGTGGCCGCGCCCCAGGGTGAAGGGCACCGCTCGCCCGCGCCCCGCGGGCGGCCCAACCGCCCTCCCCCGATGCACAAGGACCTCCTCGATCTCCTCCTCGCCCTCGACCGCGTGCCGCAGGATCCGCGCTGGCACCCCGAGGGAGACGCGCTCTTCCACTCCCTGCAGGTCTTCGACCTGGCCCGCCGCGAGACCGCGGATCGCTCGCTCTGGGCCGCGGCCCTGCTCCACGACGTCGGCAAGGCGTTCGCCCCCGCCGATCACGCCGAGGACGGGGCCGACGCGCTCGCGGAGCTCGTCTGCCCGCGGGTGGTCTGGCTCGTGCGGCACCACCTGCACCTCTTGCGCGCGCCCGGTCCGACGAAGCGGCGCCTCCGGCGCACGACGGCCCTCGCCGACCTCGCGCGGCTCCGCCGGTGGGACCTCGGCGGCCGCTCGCCGGCCGCGACCGTGCTGAGCCCCGAGGCCGCCGTGGAGCTCCTGCTCGACGGCGCGGACCTCTCCCTGCTCTCGATCGGCGGCGAGCCCGCCCCCGCCCATGATCTGCGAAAGGAGCTCGCGTGAGCGCAAGGCGCGCCGGGAGGTCCTCTGCGGCGACGTGGATCGCTGGGGCGACGATCGCCGGCTCTGGGGCGACGAGGCCGGGTCGCCGGGGCGAGACCGGCTCTGCGCCGCGGTGCGGGATGCGGTCGAGACCGCGCTGACGGCGAAGCAGCGCGAGGTCGTCGAGGCCTATTTCTTCGACGGGCTGTCGCAGGGCGAGATCGCGCGCCGCCTCGGGGTGGCGCAGCAGGTCGTGCAGAAGCGCCTGTTCGGGGCGCCGCGGGGCGGCCGGCTGGTCGGCGGCGCGATGCTCCGGCTGCGGCAGGCCCTCGGGCAGGCGCTCGCCGCGGCGCCGGCAGGGCGCGGCGCGGCGGCAGGGCGCGGCGCGGCGGCAGCGCCAGCTGCGCGCGCGGCGCGGGTGAGCCGATGAGCGCCGAGCGATCCGGCGGGCTGCGGGCCCGCATCGCCGCCGAGGCCGCGCGCCTCATGTACGAGGAAGGCGTGGACCAGTACTTCACCGCCAAGCGCATGGCCGCGAAGCGGATCCTCGGCCAGGTCGAGGGGCGGCGGGCGCGGTACCGGCCCGCGGACCTGCCCTCGAACGGGGAGATCCGCGAGGCGCTGCTCCTCTTCGCCGAGCGCGCCGAGGGGAGCCAGCGCACGCGCCGGCTGTTCGCGCTGCGCATCGTGGCGCTGGAGGCCATGCGCGCGCTCGCGCCGTTCTCGCCCCGGCTGATCGGCTCGGTCTCCACCGGCCATATCCGCCGCGGCAGCGACGTCGATCTGCACGTCTTCCCCGCCGACGAAGAGGCGCTGGAGCGGCACGCGCGGGCGCTCGGCTGGACCTTCGAGCGCGAGCGCGTGACGATCCAGAAGGGCGGAGAGCTCCGGGAGTACGTGCACTATCACGTGGCGGACGTGGCGCCCCTCGAGCTCACGGTGTACGCCCCGCGCGAGCTGAGGGCGCGGCCCCGCAGCAGCACCGACGGGAAGCCGATCGTGCGCCTGGGCATCGCCGCCCTCTCGGCGCTCTGCGCCCGGGACCACCCAACGGCGTGGGAGCGCTACCTCGCGACCGGCGAGGTGGAGGGGATGGACGCGCTGCTCGAGGCGGACGAGGACGAGCCGCTCCCGGGTCCGTTCGATGGGTTGCTCGGCGACACCGGCGGCACCGGAGCCGACGACGAGCCGGTCTGCGCCGAGCCCGGCGAGGAGGACGACCCCGATCAGGCGTACGATCCGCTGCCCGGCTTCGAGGGGACGGCCTGACCGTCACGGCCGGGCTTCGTGGGCCGGCGCGGGCGCACGCGCGGCCCGGCAGGTGTAATGAGCTCGCGGCCGGTGCGTCGTCCCCCGGCGAGACCCCAAGGAGGAGACGCCATGCAGACGAACGTTCGATACGTCCACGCCCTCGGCCCCGCCGCCCTGACGCGCTTCTACGACCCGGCGATCCGGCTGCTCTTCCGCGAGGAGGCCTTCCGGAGCCAGCTCGTCGCGAATCTGGAGCTGGCCCCCGGCCAGCGGGTGCTCGACGTGGGCTGTGGCACCGGCACGCTCGCGGTGCTCGCGCAGCAGCGCTGCCCCGGGGTGGAGGTGCACGCGGTCGACGGCGACGCCGAGGTCCTCGCCCTCGCCCGCGCCAAGGCCGCGCGCGTCGGCGCGGGCGTGCGCTTCGAGCGGGCCATGGCGTGGGCGCTGCCGTATCCGGACGGGACCTTCGATCGCGTGGTGTCGAGCCTCATGTTCCACCACCTCGCCGCCGACGACAAACGGCGGACGGCGGAGGAGATCCTCCGCGTGCTCCGCCCGGGCGGCGCGCTGCTCCTCGCCGACTTCGGGTCGCCGCGCAGCGCGCCGGGCCGGGCGGCCGTGCGGGCGCTCCGCTGGTTCGACCGCATCGCGCACCGCCACGACGACGCCCTCGCGCGCCGCTTCGACGACAACCTCGCAGACCGGCTCCCCGAGGTGCTCACCGGCGCCGGGTTCCGTGACGTGGCCGAGATCGACCGGATCGGCACCGCGATCATGCCGATCGCGACGGTCAGGGGCCACAAGCGCGCCGACGCCCCGCAGGCCTGAGCGGCGCACGGGCGCGCGACGAGGTCGACGAGCGCCGCCGCGGCCGCGCGAGGCGGCGCGGGGCGCGCGTTGCTCCGCCTCTCCGCCGCGGGTACAGTCGGCGGGGCATGCTCGTCACGACGGTGCTGGCGCGCGAGGCCATCTCGGTGCTCGACTACCGGTGCAGCGCCGGCCCCGCCGACGCGCCCTTCATCGAGCAACACCGCGGCTTCTCGCTCTCCTACGTGCGCAAGGGCAGCTTCGGTTACCGGGTCCGGGGGGCGTCGTTCGAGCTCGTCGCCGGGTCGCTCCTCATCGGCCACCCCGGCGACGAGTACATGTGCACGCACGAGCACGTCCGCGGCGACGAGTGCCTGTCCATCCACCTCGCGCCGCCGCTGCTCGACGCGCTCGGCGCCCCGACCGAGGCCTTCCGGACCGGCGGCGTGCCGCCCCTGCCCGAGCTGATGGTGCTCGGCGAGCTCGCCCAGGCGGCCGCCGACGGCAGGAGCGACATCGGCGTCGACGAGGCGGGAATGCTCTTCGCCGCCCGCTTCGTCGAGGTCGCCTCCGGGCGGGAGCAGCGGCCGCCCGAGGCCCTCGCGCGCGACCGCCGCCGCGCCGTGGAGGCGGCGATCTGGCTCGACGAGCACGCGCACGAGCCGGTCGATCTCGAGGGCGCCGCGCGCGAGGTCGGGCTCAGCCCGTTCCACTTCCTGCGGCTGTTCGCGCGGGTGGTCGGCGTGACCCCGCACCAGTACCTGGTCCGCGCCCGCCTGCGCCGCGCGGCGCGCCTCCTGGCCGACAGCGCCCGGTCGATCACCGACATCGCGCTCGACGTCGGGTTCGGCGACCTCTCCAACTTCGTCCGCACCTTCCACCGCGCCGCCGGCGTCTCCCCCCGCGGCTTCCGCCGGGCGGCGCGCGGGGATCGCAAGATCTTCCAAGACCGGCTCGCCGGGCGCTCCTAGGATTGCCGCCGGACGCGGGCGCTCGGCCCGCGCCGCCCCTCATGACGGCACACGGTTTCCTCCTCTTCGATACGGCGATCGGCCGGTGCGGCATCGCGTGGGGCGCGCGCGGCGTCGCCCTCCTGCAGCTCCCGGAGGGGCGCGAGGAGGGCACGCGCGCGCGCCTGCTGGAGCGCATGCCGGGCGCGCTCGAGGCGCCGCCCCCGCCCGACGTGCAGCGCGCCATCGACGGCATCGCCGCGCTCCTCCGCGGCGAGGCGAGCGATCTGTCCGGCGTCCCGCTCGACATGGAGCGCGTGCCGCCGTTCCACCGCCGCGTCTACGAGGTCGCGCGCACCATCCCGCCGGGCGCCACGCTGACCTACGGCGACATCGCGGCGCGGCTCGGGTCGATCGGCGCGGCGCGCGCCGTGGGGCAGGCGCTCGGGCGCAACCCGTTCGCGATCCTCGTGCCGTGCCACCGCGTGCTCGCGGCCGGCGGCAAGGTCGGCGGCTTCTCCGCCGACGGCGGCGTCACGACCAAGCTCCGCCTCCTCGAGATCGAGCGCGCCCGGCCGGCCGGCGCGCCTCAGGCCGGCGGCGGGGCGGCCGGCGCGCCTCAGGCCGACGGCGCGGCGGCCAGCGCGGCTCAGCCCGGCGACGGCGGCGCGTACGGCTTCGATCCGGCCGTCGCCGTCGAGCGCCTGCGCGCGTCCGACGCGGCCCTCGGGCGGCTCATCGATCGGGTCGGGCCGTTCGGCATGCGGCTCGACCGGACGTCGAGCCTCTTCCTCGCGCTCGCCGAGTCGATCGTCTACCAGCAGCTCACCGGCAAGGCCGCGGCGACCATCTTCGCGCGCGTGCGCGCGCTCTTCCCCCCGGCGCACGAGGGCTTCACGCCCGAGCAGCTCCTGCGCGCCTCGGACGAGGAGCTCCGCGCGGCCGGCCTCTCGCGCGCGAAGCTGCTCGCGCTGCGCGACCTCGCGCGGAGGACGAAGGACGGCGAGCTCCCCACGCTCGCCGAGGTCCACGGCATGGACGACGAGGCGATCATCGAGCGCCTCACGCAGGTGCGCGGCATCGGCCGGTGGACGGCGGAGATGCTCCTCATGTTCCGGCTCGGCCGCCCCGACGTGCTGCCCGTGGACGACTACGGCATCCGCAAAGGTTTCGCGTTCGCGTTCAAGCAGCGCGACCTGCCGGGGCGCAAGGACCTCGAGCGGCGCGGGGCGCGCTGGAAGCCGTACCGCACGGTGGCGAGCTGGTACCTGTGGCGCGCGGCGGAGCTGGCGCGGGAAGACTGACCTCGCGCTCCCGCGGCGGCCGGGGCTGTCCCCGCGCCGCGCCCGAGGCGGCGCGGCTGTCGGCCGGCCCTGGCCTTGAAGCGCGGCCTGCGCAGGGGTCGCCTGTCAGGCACGCTCTGACGTTGGCGGTTGCAGAAACGCCACAGCGGGCTGTGCCGCATGGCGCGCGGCCGCGCGCACGACCTCCGGAGCACGCGCGACGGCTGGCCGGCGTCGATGCGCGGGGTTAAGTTCTCGCCGGCCACAGAGCGAAAGCGCCGCGTGGAGCGCCGCACGACGTTGGACAAGGGTCGCCGTCCCGACGGCGCCAGAAGAGCACTGGAGGAGCACGACAGTCATGCTGAAGAACCTCGAAGGGCAGCGCGTTCCGGATGTCACGTTTCGCACGCGTGTCGACGGTCAGTGGAAGGACGTGACCACGAAGGACGTGTTCGCGGGCAAGAAGGTGGTGGTGTTCGCGCTGCCGGGCGCCTTCACGCCCACCTGCTCGAGCAGCCATGTGCCGCGCTACAACGAGCTCGCGGCAGAGTTCAAGCGGCGCGGGGTCGACACGATCGCGTGCATCTCGGTGAACGACGCGTTCGTGATGGATGAGTGGTGCAAGGCGCAGGAGGCGGACAAGGTCCTGTTCCTGCCCGACGGGAACGGGGAGTTCACCGAGAAGATGGGGATGCTCGTCGACAAGGCGAACCTCGGGTTCGGCAAGCGCTCGTGGCGCTACTCGATGCTCGTCGAGGATGGCGTCATCAAGAAGATGTTCATCGAGCCCGAGAAGGACGGCGATCCCTTCGAGGTGTCGGACGCGGACACGATGCTGAAGCACCTGGATCCGTCGTCGAAGGCGCCGAACGACGTGCTGATGTTCACGAAGCCGGGGTGTGGCTACTGCGCGAAGGCGAAGCGGCTCCTGGAGGAGCGGGGCCTGGCGTACGAGGAGGTGGCGGCCTCGCCGCGCCGGCTGCGGGCGGTGAGCGGGAAGTCGTCGACGCCGCAGGTCTTCATCGACGGGAAGTACATCGGCGGGGCCGACGAGCTCGAGGCGTACTTCGCGAAGGCCTGATTGACGGAGGCCTGGCTCCTCGTGGCCAGGTCTCTCCCTCTCGCTCAGGGGCGGTACCGCGGATCGTCGAGGAAGGCGGGATCGGTCAGCGACCGCAGGAACGCCGCCAGATCGGCCTTCTCGTCCGGCGAGAGCCCCAGCTCCTCGATCTGCGGATCGGTGGAGACATGGCCCAGACCGCCGCGATCGTAATGGTCGACGACGTCCTCCAGCGTCGCCAGCGATCCATCGTGCATGTAGGGGGCGCTCGCCGCAATGTTCCGCAGGCCGGGCACCTTGAATTTCCCGAGGTCTCCCGTCCGCCCGGTGATCCTTTGCCGCCCGACGTCGCCGCCGTCGAGGTAGGTGCCGTTGTTGAAGAAGCCCTCGTTGGTGAGCCTGCCGGCCGGGTGGCAATGGAAGCAGCCAGCTCGCTCGCTCAGGAACAGCGCCTCGCCGCGGCGCTCGGCGTCTCCGAAGCTCGTGTCGTCCCCGCGCAGGTGCCGGTCGTAAGGGCTGTCGGCGCTGACGATCGAACGGACGAAGCTGGCGATGGCCTGGCGCAAGGGCTCCTCGCCGGGCGGCCCGCCATAGGCATCCGCGAACGCCCCGACGTACGCGTCATCGCCGGCGACGCGAGCGACGGCCTCGGCGAGCGATAGACCCATCTCGTCGGGGTGCTCGATGGGCATCCCCGCCTGCTCTTCCAGGGTGGCCGCGCGGCCGTCCCACAGGAAGCTCTCGCCCCACGCCAGGTTCACAAGCGCGGGCGCGTTGCGCTGTCCCAGGTGGCCGTCGACCCCCCGGGAGACGGGGTCCGGCTCGGCGAAGGCGTGCTCCTGGCGGTGGCAGCTCGCGCACGCCACCTCGCCGGTGCGAGAGAGGCGCTCGTCGAAGAAGAGCCGCTTGCCGAGCTGCGCCCTCGCCTCGGTGAGCGCGTTTTCGGCCGGCGCCCTGGCCGCCGCGGCGCGCGCCGGAAACCCGGCGGGGATGGCGTCCGTGACGAGCGGCGGCACAGGTCCGGAGCCCACAGGCCCGCCGTCGCCGCATCCGCCCGCGAGGAGCAGCGCCGCCAGGCCGACGGCGCCTCCGCGGCTCGAGCTCGGCGTCACGGACCGAAGGCGAACACCGTCAGGTCGGGGAGGCTGCGCCGCAGGCGCTCGCCCGCGAGGAGCTCGTCGCCCACGGGCCCGGGCGGCCCCATGTACCCGGTCAGGTCGACGTCCGCCGTGGCGCCCGCGAAGACCTCGTCCATGGCGACCCGGACGACCTTGCCCGTCGAGCCGCTCTCGGGCACGGCCACGGCGCCTCGCACCTCGACCCTGGGGACGAGATCCATGACCAGGTTGCCTCCCATGTGGACCGCCGGCGGGACCGTCCCGTCGTCCGGATCGACGGGCTCACCTCCGGCCGGCGGATCCACCCTGCCCTCGTAGCGCAGCCAGAGGTAGCCGGTGTGCGGCCACGTCATCTGGGAGGCATCCGACAGCGGCGCGACGTTTTGCGCGGGCTGGGAGACATTGCAGGCCTGGTGCAAGCCCCAGACGAAGCTGACGCCTTCATAGCTGCCAGCCGGAGCGCGCAGCCGGAGCGTGGCCGAGCCCGGGTCCTCGGCGTTGTAGAAGTGGACCCCGTGAGGGGCGGGGGCGCCATCCGGGCCGACGATATCGACGGGCACGAGATCGCCGCCCGCCTGGATCAGCGCCGCGTGCGAGACGTAGAAGCGGGCGTTGAGCGGCGTGACGGTGCTTCCGTCCGGCGCGGCGTTCGGCTCGCCGAACACGAACGGCTCGTCGCCGAGGGCGAGCTCGAACGCGAGCTCGACGATGGCACCCTCGGTCCGGATGGGCGCCGGCTGCTGTGCGCAGCCGGCCGGCCACGTGGCCTCGGCCTCGCCGCCAGCGCCGCCCGCACCACCCGCGCCGCCGTCGCCGGGTGCTCCACCCGTGTCGCTCGCTCCGCCGGTCTTGTCGGGCTCGCTGCCGCCCGCGCCGCCGGTCCCGGAGGCCGTCTGCTGAGGCGAGGGCGCGCCGCAAGCGGCTGCCACGCCCAGGAGCACCCCGATGAAGCCGAACAAGCTAGGAGATTTCATGGCGGGCTCGATTGTACGCGAGGACGCCCCCCACGGGAACCGGTGACGCATCTCAGGGATGGGCGAGAGGACGCGATGTGTCCTCTCCCTGGCGCGGCGTTTTCTTGCTCGGCGTATTCGGCCTACTCGGTTTACTCGGCTTACTCGGCGTACATCTGGTCGATCACGCCGCGGAAGCGCTGCTCGATCACGTTGCGCTTCATCTTGAGCGTCGGCGTCATCTCGCCGTCCTGCACCGAGAACTCGCGGCCGAGGACCGTGAACCGCTTGATCTGCTCGAAGCTCGCGAGCCCCGCGTTCAGGGCGTCGATGTGCGCCTTCACCTGGCCGACCACCTCGGGGGTGGTGATCGCGGCGTCGCCGTTCAGGGCGCCACGGCCCTTCAGCTCGGCGAGCTTCGCCTCGGTCAGGGTGATCAGCGCCGAGAGGTACTTGCGGCCGTCGCCCACCATGCACACCTGACTGATGATCTCCGCCGCCTTGAGCTTCTCCTCGATCGGCAGCGGCGCGATCATCTTGCCGCCAGAGGTCTTGAGGATCTCCTTCTTGCGGCCGCGGATCTTGAGCTGCCCGCGCTCGTTCCACTCGCCGAGATCGCCCGTGTGCAGCCAGCCGTCCTCGAGCGCGGCCGCGGTCGCCGCCTCGTCCTTGTAATAGCCGACGAACACGTGCCGGCCGCGCGTCAGGATCTCGCCGTCGTCGGCCAGCTTGAACTCCACGCCGGGCACGGGCTTGCCCACGGTCCCCGCGCTCTCGACGCCAGGCTCGGTCATGCAGATGACGCCCGTCGACTCGGTCTGGCCGAAATCCTCGAGGATCTCCAGGCCGAGCGCGCGGAACCACGTCGAGATGTGCGGCGCGAGCGCCGCCGCGCCCGAGGCCAGCATCTCGGCCTTGCCCAGGCCGAGGGCGGCGCGCACCTTGCCGAGCACGAGCTTCTCCGCGAGCTTGAGCTGCAAGGCGTCGAGCGGGCTCGGCGCCCGCTTCGCATACTTCGCCTCGGCCACGCGCGCGCCGACCGAGAGCGCCCACTCGGCGAGCTTCTTCTTCGCGCCCTTGCCGCCGCGCACCTTCGCCATCACGCCTTCCATCATCTTCTCCCAGAGGCGCGGCACGCAGAGCAGCAGCGTGGGCTGCACCTCGGGGAGCTCGACCGAGACGTTCTCGAACTTCGAGCAGAAATTGACGGCATAGCGCTGGGTGATGCCGACCCCCACGTTCTGCAGCTTCTCGGCGATATGACAGAGCGGGAGGAACGAGAACATCGTGCCGCGCGCGAACGGCAGGCCCCAGTACTTCACCACCATGTCGGACGTGTAGGCCAGGTTGTCGTGCGAGATCATCGCCCCCTTGGGGTTGCCCGTCGTGCCCGAGGTGTAGATCAAGAACGCGCCGGCCCTGGGATCGATCGTCGCCAGGTAATCGGCGTACGTCTTCGCGCCCGGCCGCTGCGCGAGCGCGCGGCCCTCGGCCAGCGCCGATTCGTACGAGATCGCCTTCGGAGAGATCGACGTGTCGCCGTCGAAGACGAGGATCCATCGCACGCTGTCAGGGGCGGCGGATTCGCCCTTCTCCCCGGAGATCTTCTGGAAGTATTCCCGGTTTTGCACCGCGAGCAGCGTCGCCTCGGTATGCGTCAGGATGTAGTGGATGTCCTTCGCCGTGGAGTTCGGATAGAGCCCCGCCGACTTGCCCCCGACGAGCAGCGCCGCGAGATCGACGTGCACCCATTGCGGGCAGTTGTACGAGAGAATCGCGCCGATCTGGCTCGCGTCGAACCCCCTCGACTCGAGGAACAGCGCCAGGTGGTGGACCCGGTCGCGAACGTCTCGCGCCGTCAGCGTCGTCCATTCGCCCCCGGATTTGTAACGCTGGGCCGGCGCGTACGGGGATTCGTTGGCCCACTGATCCAGACGGTGGAGAACGGTGCTCATGGCATCTTCCTGCGGCCTCGGGGCCTCGGGTGGGTGATCGGAGCCCAGGATGCGGGAGCCGCCAGGGCATTGTCAATCAGCCTCGAAAGCGCGCTCGCGCGCCGGTCCACCACCGGAGGCTTCGGAGGCTCCGGAGCCTCCGGCCGCGCTCGACGCTGGCCGCCGAGCGCCACGACCTGATACGGTCGCTCCACAGGGACCTCACCTCGCGTAGCCGCCATGCCGCATGTCCCCGAGCGCTTTCAGATCGTCCGGCGGCTCGGGGCAGGCGGCTTCGGGATCGTGTACGAGGCGCTCGATCGCGCGCGCGGCGAGCGCGTCGCCCTGAAGACCCTCGCGCGCGTGAGCGCGCCGGCGCTGTACCGCTTCAAGCGGGAATTCCGGGCGCTGGCCGACATCGCGCACGACAACCTGGTCCGGCTCCACGATCTCATCGGCAGCGGAGACGAGTGGCTCTTCACCATGGAGCTCATCCACGGTGTGGACTGGCTCACCTACGTGCGCGGGCAGGGCGCCGCAGGCGGCGCCGCGCCAACCACGGCCCCCGCCCCGGCCCCGGAGACCCATCTCCCGAGCACGGCGCCCCCGGACGAGGGAATCGATCTCGACGCCACGCAGGAAGAAGCCGTCGTGCGCTGGCCCGCATCGCCCACGTCGATCGATGTCGGCGCGGACCATCGCCCGGAGGCGCGCGCCGACGTCGCGCGGGTGCGGTCGTCGCTCGTCCAGGTCGCCCGGGCGCTGCTGGCCGTGCACGAGGCGCGGCTCGTCCACCGCGACCTCAAGCCCTCGAACGTGCTCGTCACGCCCGAGGGGCGCGCCGTCGTGCTCGATTTCGGCATCGCCTCGCGCCTATCGCACAGCGGGCAGAGCGCGACCGACGCCGAGCAGCTCGTGGGGACGCCGCGGTACATGGCGCCGGAGCAGGTGAGCGCGCGCGCCGTCACGCCGAGCGCCGACTGGTACGCCCTCGGCGTGATGCTCTTCGAGGCGCTCGCAGGAGAGCCGCCCTTCGCGGGGACGCCCCTCGAGATCCTCGCCGAGAAGCAGCGCGCCGCGCCCCGCCGGCTCCAGGACGTCGCGCCGTGGGCGCCGGACGACCTCGCCAGCCTCGCCGACGATCTCCTGTGCACGGCGCCGGAGCGGCGCCCCTCCGGCCCCGAGGTGATCCGGCGCCTCGGCGGTGCGGGCAGCCCGGCGGCCCCGGCGCAGGGCGGCTGCGGCGCGCGCGCGGCGCGCCCGCCGCCCGGGCCGGAGCTCGACGCGCTCGCCGGCGCGCTCGCGCGGGCGCGCGGGGGGCAGCCCTGCCTGGTCCTCGTCCACGGCGCCGCCTGGGCGGAGCCGGGCGCGCGCGTGCGCGCCTTCCTCGACGGATGGGCCGAGGACGCGCTCGTCCTCGAGGGCCGGTGCCACGAGCGCGAGCAGGTGCCGTTCAAGGCGCTCGACGGCGCGATCGACGCGCTCAGCCGCCACCTCGTGCGGGCCCCGCCCGAGCAGGCCGCCGCGCTCATGCCCCGCGGCGCCGCCGCGCTCGCCCGCGTCTTTCCCGTGCTCGCGCGCGTCCCGGCCGTGCGCGCCTCGCCGCGGGGCCCCGCCGACGACGAGGGCGAGCCGCGCCTCCGGGCGCGCGCGTCGGCCGCGCTCCGCGACCTGCTCGGGCGGCTCTCCGATCGCCGCCCGGTGATCGTGTTCATCGACGACGCCCACTGGGGCGACGCGGACAGCGCCGCGCTGCTCGCGGAGATCCTGGCCCCGCCCGACCCGGCCGCGCTCCTGCTGATCGTCGCCCACCGGGCCGAGGGCGACGATCGGCAGGAGCGCGGCCCGCTGCTCGCGGCGCTCCGCGCCTCGCCGGCGATGGCCGCGGTGCACACCGTCGAGATCGACCTCAGCTGAACCCCGGCGCGAAGATCGCCGCGATGCGGGCCGGGTTCCGGATGCCCTGGCCCGCCATCCACGCGTCCGCGGCCTCGATCAGGGCGCGGCCCTCCTCCCCGCCGAGGAGCTGGCCGCGGCGGCGGCGGGCGCAGGCGGCGAACAGGGCCATCTCGCTCCCGTCGAACGCCGCCGCCGCCGCCTCGAGGAGCGAGAGCGCCTGGGCGGCCTCACCCCGCTGCGCCGCGATCGCGGCGCGCAGCGACGTCGCCATCGGCGCGACCCACGGCGCGCCCTCGCGCGAGAGCCGCCGCGCGTCCCGCTCCGCCTCGCCGAGCAGGCGCCGCGCGAGCCGGGCGTCGCCGGAGGCCGCGCGCGCGGCGGCCTCGAGCGCCGCCGAGGCGCGCAAATGATGAATCAATACGCGGTAGTACTGGAACCTCGGCAGGAACGACCAGGCGATCTTGCGCCAGCGGTCCCGGATCCGCCGCCGCGCCGCGAGCGGCGCCCCGGCGTAGAGATCGATGCGCCCGAGCGCCACGGTCTCCAGGCAGTCGAGGTGGTCGAACGAGCGGCGCGGCCACCGCGCCATGGCGGCCAGCACCTCGTCGCGCGCGGCGTCCGGCCGGTCCGCGGCGAGCGGCACGATGTACGTGAGCCCCACCCGGAAGAAGCTCGCGGCGTAGAGGTCGCCGCGCGCGTCGGCGTCGGCGATGCGCGGGGCCGCGAGCCGGGCCAGCGCGTCGAGCTCCCCGCGGTGGTAGTGGGCCACCATCATGAACCGGCTGCTCGTGCCGAGCTCCCACGCGACGCCGGCGCACCGCGCGCGCAGGAGATCCTCGGCCTCGCGGCAGAGCGCGAGGCCCTCGGCCCAGCGCCCGGAGAGGCACTCGACGACCCCGAGCATGCACTTGTTGACCGCGACGAGGTACGGATCGCCGACCTTCTCCGCGAGCGCCGCGGCCGTCGCGTAGCGCCGGTGCGCGAGGCGGCGCCCCACGACGTGATCGGTGCCGAGGTGCCCGATCTCGGTGGCGATGGCGCGGGCGAGGCGGTAGGGCTCGCCCGCGCGGAGCGCGAGGTAGAGGTGCCGCGCCTGGAGCGCGGCGCCCTGGAGGACGTCGGCCATCGCGAGCCCGACCGAGGCCGACCAGCAGATGTCGAGGCGCGTCAGGGTCTCGACCGGCAGCGCGCGCGCGTCGCGCTCCCGGAAGCGGAACCCGCGCAGGCGCAGGAGGATCCGCCAAAACAGGAGCGAGAGCAGGACCGCCCACCGGCGCTCGGCGAGCCGCATCCCCACCGAGGCGAGCACGCCCGCGAGCGCGCGCTTGCCCTCCTCGATGTGGCCGCTCACGAGCAGCTGCTCGGCGGCGCAGCGCCGCAGATCGAGGCTCTCCCGCGGCGCCGCGCCCTCGGCCGCGGCGGCGTACGCGCGGGCCGCCTCGGCGCCGCGGCCGGCGTTGCGCAGGGCGTGGGCGAGCTTGATCCGGAGCGCGCGCGCGTCGTCCGCGCCGGCCGCGCCGCCCGCGCCCGCCGGCGCCACCTCGAGCGCGGCGGCGTAGTGCTCCGCGGCGCGATCGAACGCGAGCGCCTCGGCCGCGCGATCGCCCGCCTTCACCGCGTAGTGCGCCGCCTTGTCGGCGCGCCCGCCGCGCCGGAAGTGCATCGCGAGCACGTCCGCCTCGGCCCGCCCCGACGCCTCCAGGACGGCGGCGAGCGCGAGGTGGACCTCCGCGAGCTCCGCCGCGCCGAGCTGCGCGAGCGCCGCCTCGCGGATGCGGTCGTGGAACGTCTCGAGCTCCTGCTCGTCGCGCTGGCCCCGCGTGCGGATCGCGCTCCCGGCCCGGAGCGCCGCGAGCGCGGCCTGCTCCTCGTCGGGGGTGAGCCCCGCGGCCTCCCGGGCGTCGCGGCGGCCGAGCGGCTTGCCCGACACGGCGACCACCTCGAGCAGGCGCCGCGCCGCCGCGGGCAGGCGCAGGAGGCGGCCCGCGAGCACCGACCCGAGCCGGACGCCGGCGCCGCGCGACGACTCGGGCGCGGCGCGCCCCTCGACCTCGCGCGAGAGCTCGAGCACGAAGAACGGGTTCCCCTCGGCCTCCTCCGCGATCGCGTCGGCCTGCGCGGCGGCCCGGTCGCTGCCGCCGAGGAGGGCCAGGGCGAGGGCGCGCCCCTCCTCGGGCGAGAGCGCGCCGACGGCGAGGGCGCGGACGTCGCCCGCGTCCGCGCCGGCCGCGTCGGGCGGGAGCAGCCGCGCCACGAGCTCGCTCCGCGCGGCGTCCTCGCTCCGGTAGCAGAGGAGCAAGAGGAGCGCGGGCGCGTCGGGCTCGCGCAGGAGGTCGGTGAGGAGCGCGGCGCTGTCGGCGTCGCCCCACTGCAGGTCGTCGATGAACAGGACGAGCGGCCGCCGGTCCGCGATCCGCGCGAGGATCTCGCGGAGGGCGGCGAACCCGCGCCGGCGGAGCTCCCGGGCGTCCGGGGGCTCGACCTCGCGCCGCGGCGCCCGGGCGATCGCGTCGACCTGCCCGAGCACGGGGAAGAGCCGCACGACCGCGTGCACGTCGCGCGGCATGAGCTCGGCGGCGTCCAGGCGGGGGAGGCGCGCGAGGTGGCGGCTGAGCGCGTCGATGAGGCTGTCGACGGCCTTGTACGGGACGGACTCCCGCTCGTAGCAGCGGCCTTCGAGGACGACCGCCTCGCCCGCGGCCGAGAGCTCGTCGAGGAAGCGGCGGACGAGGGCGGTCTTGCCCGCGCCCGAGGTCCCGTGGATGTGCACGGTGGTCGCCCTGCCGCCCCTCGCGCGCGCGAAGGCGCCGCGCAGCGCCTCGAGGTGCCCCTCTCGCCCGACGAACGGCGCGCCCGGGGCCGGCGCGCTGCTCCGGGCCCGGGGCCGCTCGGGCGCGCCGGCCTCGCCGCGGGCGCGGCCCTCCGCCTCGCCGTCCGGCGGCGAGAGCCGCCGGAGCACCTCGTGCGCCGGGGGCCGCTCGCCGGGCTCGGGCCGCAGGAGCTCGGCGCAGAGCGCGTCGAGGTCCCCCGGGATCCCGTCCGCCAGCTCGCTCGGCGGGGGCGGCCGGTCCCGCTGCTTCTGCACGATGACCTCGAGCGCCCCGCCCTCGAACGGCCGCCGGCCCGTGAGCGCCTCGTAGAGCATGACGCCCACCGCGTACCAGTCGCAGGCGGGCGACAGCGTCCCGCGCCTCGCCTGCTCCGGCGCCATGTAGGCCGGCGTCCCCGCGATGTGGCTGCCGCTCTGGTCGATCGAGCCCGTCGAGAGCTCCGTGACGAGGCCGAAGTCGAGGATGACGACCCGGCCCTCGGGCGTCACGAGCACGTTCGACGGCTTCAGGTCGCGGTGGAGCTTGCCGGCCGCGTGGAGCGCGGCGAGGCCCTGGGCGAGCTGCAAGAGCGCGCTCCGGAGCGGCCCCCAGCGCGGCGGCGGGGCGGCGGCCGGCGCGCGCGCGGCGCCGCCCAGGCCGCGCGCGGCGTCGTCCAAGCCGCGCGCGGCGTCGTCCAAGCCGCGCGCGGCGTCGTCCAAGCCGCGCGCGGCGCCGGAGGCGACCGGCTCGGGCCACGTCGACGAGACGACCGGCGCCGTCTCGTCCGGATCGCCGCCGGCGGGGGCGCGCATCGAGGCGCTCTGCGCCGGGGCGCGCTGCGCGGAGGGGCCGCGCACGGCGGAGAGGAAATCGGCGCCCTCGATGAGGTCCATCGTGAAAAACCACCGATCGTCCTCGGAAAACAGCTCGTGAAGCGCGACCAGGTTCGGGTGGACGACCTCGGACAGCGCCCGGAATTCGCGCTTGAACCGATAGAGCGCCACCGGGTCGAGGCGGTGGAGCGACTTCATTGCGACGCGCGCGCCTCGCTCGCGGTCGTGCGCCTCGTAGACGACGCCGAACGCGCCCTCGCCGAGGCGGCGGCCGATCGTGAATCGCGCTGTGCTGGAGAGCGGCCCCTGCATTCAATCGCTCTGCAATCCCGGCCTGCGGGCGGCGAGCCTACCATGCGGCGTGTCGCGGTTCCTGCATGTGCAAGCGGTCGCCGGCGCCCGCCGCTAGCCTTGCGCGCGCTGGTGCCGAATGAGAGAGTCGGCCGCGAGGGGATGAGCGAGGCCACGGCGTCCTGGGGTCCGACCCGAACAGATGACGCGCCCCGCGGGGCCGGCGAGGGCGGCTCGTACCTGCTCGTCGTGCAGGGGAGCTCCTCGTCGGTGCTCCGCCTCCCGCGCAGCGGCGTGGTGCTCCTCGGCCGCGGGCCCCGGGCCGACGTGCGCCTCCGCAACACCTCGGCGTCGCGCGAGCACGCGAAGATCGTGCTGCTCGACGGGCGCGCGCAGCTCGTGGATCTCGGCAGCCGGAACGGCACCCTGCTGAACGGCGTCCCCGTCGACGGCGCGAGGCCGCTCGGCTCGGGCGACGTCGTGTCGATCGGCGACACGGTGGTGGTGATGCGGTGCCCCCGCCCCGCGAGGAGCCGGCAGATCCTCGAGCTCGCCGAGCTGCGGCGCCGGATCGAGGCGGAGATCGACCGGGCGCTGCGCCACGATCGGCCGGCGGCGGTGATCGCCGTCCAGCTCGGGGCGGCCGCCGCCCGCGAGGCCGTCGCCGGCGCGCTGGAGCGCGAGCTCGCGGTGACCGATTTCGCGGGCTTCGAGGCCGACGACCGGCTGCTCGTGCTCCTGCCGGAGGCGGACGCCGCGGCGGCGGGCCACGTCGTGCAGCGGCTGCTCGACGCGGCGCGCGCCGCGGGCGACGCCTCGCCGGCGCGCGCGGCGCCGAGGGCCGGCGTGGCGACGGCGCCCGCGGACGGGTGCGACGCGGACACCCTGGTCGCGTCGGCGCGCGCCGCGGCGGAGGTCGCCCTGCCCGGGCAGGCGGCGGCCGCCGCGGAGGCGGTGACCACGCTGGAGATCGGCGGGCAGCGCACGGTGCTCGCCGACGCGGCCACGGTGCGCGTGTTCGACCTGATCCGGCGCCTCGCGGCGACGGACCTCCCGGTGCTCGTGACCGGCGAGACGGGCGTCGGCAAGGAGAGCGCGGCGCGCGCGCTGCACGAGTGGTCGCCGAGGGCGAAGCGGCCGCTCGTCACGCTCAACTGCGCCGCGATGCCCGAGAGCCTGGTCGAGAGCGAGCTGTTCGGCTACGAGCGCGGCGCGTTCTCCGGGGCGGCGGGCCCGAAGCCCGGCCTGCTGGAGCACGGCAGCGGCGGGACGGTCTTCCTCGACGAGATCGGCGATCTCTCGGCGAGCGCGCAGGCGAAGATCCTGCGCGCGATCGAGGCCAAGAAGATCCTCCGGCTGGGCGACGTGCGCGAGCGCGAAGTCGACATCCGCCTCGTCGCCGCGACGCACAAGGATCTTCAGGGAGAGGTGAAGGCGGGCCGCTTCCGGCAGGATCTCTATTACCGCCTCGGCGCGGCCACCGTGATCTTGCCCCCGCTCCGGGAGCGCCCTCGGGAGATCCTCGCGCTCTCGCGGGCGTTTTTGGCCGACGCGTGCGCGCGGGCGGGGCGCGAGGAGATGGTCCTGTCGACCGAGGCGACGGAGCTCTTCGCGACCCATGCGTGGCCGGGCAACGTGCGCGAGCTGAAGAACGTGATCGAGTACATCGCGGCGACGGTCAGCGCGCGCATCGTCGAGCGGGGGCACCTGCCCGCGCCGCTCGCGCCGGCCCCGCCGCGCGCCGAGAGCGCGCCGCCCTCCGTGGCGCCGGCGGGCGCCGCGGCCCCCGCCTCGGGGGGGCCCGGCCGGAGCTTCCGGCCGCTCGCCGAGGAGGTGCGGGAGCTCGAGCGCACGCGCATCGCCGAGGCGCTCGCCGCGGCGGGCGGGGTGCAGACGAAGGCGGCGGAGGCGCTCCACATGCCGCTCCGGACCTTCGTGCTGAAGATGAACCGCTACGGGCTGGCGAAGCGCAGGCGGTGACGCGCCGCCGGGCGCGGCTCCGAGCTGAGCGGGCGTGTCTCGGGGCCGCGGGCCCCCCCCTTCCGGCGCTCCGTCGGCGGGGCCGCGCTCGAGAGCAGAGGGCCCTCGCCGAGGGGACGAGGCGCCCGCCGCGCGATCAAATATTTACTTGCATGTATATATACCAGTGCGTATGTTTAGCCCATGCCCAGCTCGGAATTGTTCGAAGTGCTGGCCGACCCGACGCGGCGTCTGATCCTGGAGGCGCTGCTCGACGGCGAGCGCGCGGTCGGTGAGCTCGTCGAGCTCGTCTCGATTCAGCAGTCCGGCGTCTCGCGCCACCTGCGCATCCTCGGGGAGGCCGGGTTCGTGGAGGTGCGGGCGGAGGGCACCCGGCGGCTCTATTCGCTGCGCCCGGAGCCTTTCCGAGAGCTCGACGACTGGGTGGGGCGCTACCGGTCGCTCTGGGAGAAGCGCCTGGATCGGTTTGGCCAGGCGCTCGAAGCGAGACGAACGGCGCGAAACGGCGGGACCAAGAAAGGACGAAGTGAATGAACGCGACAGCCGAAAAAGCCACCATCCTCATCGAACGCACCTATCCGGCGTCGGTCTCCGAGCTCTGGGAGCTCTGGGCGACCAAGGATGGATTCGAGTCCTGGTGGGGTCCGGAGGGGTTCCGGGTCGAGGTCCACGCGCTCGAGCCGAAGGAGAACGGGCTCCTTCATTACACGATGATCGCCGACGACCCGAAGGTGATCGAGGCCATGAAGCGCGGCGGGCAGCCGACGTCCACGGAGGTGCGCGCCCGCTTCAGCGCCTTCTCGCCGCAGAAGGCCCTCACCATCGCGAGCGTCATCGACTTTCTCCCGGGCGTCGAGGCGTACGAGAGCCGCATCGACGTCCTCTTCACCCCGCTGGCGCACGGCGCTCACATGGCCGTGACGCTCCACGCGATGCACGACGCGCAGACCACGGAGATGCAGAGGGGCGGCTTCACGAGCCAGCTCGGAAAGCTCGACAAGCGCTATACGAAGTGAGGGTCCCCTCGCGGGGCGCTCCCGGCTCCGGCGGCTTTCCCGCGGCCGTTGCCCCGGCGGGCGCGGCCGAGTCGCCGCGCCCGCTAGGGCTGCCGCGGATCAGTGAACGCGCCCGATGCCGCGGCGGATGAACGCCGAGCGGCTCGCGGCCGCGCCGGGCCGCTCCGCGGTCGCGGCGGCTGCGAAGCCCGGGACGGGCGCGCAGACCAGCGCCCTCAGATCCTGGTTGCGGCGCGCGAGGTCGTTCAGCGTGCGCGGCGCGCCGGTCACGGGATCGGGGACCTCGATGCCGGTCATGAAGCCGGACAGCGTCCCCTCGTTCCCGGGCGCCCTCACGTTCACGTGCAGGAACGGCGTCCCGGTCTCGGCCGCCCCGTGGCACCCGTTGCAGGTGTTGAGCGAGAACTTGTGCCGCGCCTCGTTGTCGAGGATGCCCGGGGCCATCCACGCCGTGAGGTTGTTCAACGACGAGCCGGCGAGGAACGGGCTCCCCTGGAACGTGTCGGGCACCGTGTGCTGCTCCAAGAGGATCGCGGCCTCGTTCTGGTTCACGTAGGCCGCGAGCGTGGCCGAGCCGTCGAAGCCGATGTCCGGCGTCAGCTTGACGGTCGCCGGGCGCAGGAAGCCCGTCTCGGGCGAGAGGACGAACTCGCGCAGCTCCCACGGGTCCGAGAGCGCGATCTCGTTCGTGCGGAGCTGGCCGAGCGCGCTCCCGTTCGGCCTGCCGGGCGCGGCGTTCCGGCCCGCGAAGCGCGTGGTGATCGCCTGGAGGGCGGCGTTGTACTCCTCCGAGGGGAAGGGCAGGCTGCCGAGGGCGTGCCAGTCGTTCGCCCAGTCGAGCACGTCGGCCTCGGTCGACGCGGGGAGCTTGTACTCCAGGATGAGGGTGAACTGCTGCGCGAAACCTTGGCTGAAGACGCCGAACACGAACCGCCCCTCGCCCGCGTGCCCCTCGGCGAGGTTCCGCACGTCGATCCTGTTGACGATGCCGAGCAGCATCAGCGGGGCCTGCCGGAGGTCGAGCGACCCGTCAGGGCTCCTCGGCCACTCGTCGAACACGACCTGTTGAATGGCCGGGCGCGCCGGCACCGTGAAGCCGTTCACGGCCTGATCGGTCAGCCAGGTATCGAACATCTGCTCGACCATGGCCGGCGCGTCGGCCGGCGTGGGCGCCATGTCCTCCATGAGCCGCGCGAACGTCCACGCGCCCGTCCGGGGATCGCCGGCCGGCCCGTTGAACGTGGTGCGGATGGGATCTTCGACGACGCTGAGGTGCTTCACGAAGATCTCGCGGTTCGTCCGGACGAAGCAGCCCGCCGGCGCGATCATCTCGTAGGTGAGGTTCCCTGACGCGACGAAGAAGGAATCGGGCGAGTCGGGGTTGATCACGTCGTACGTAAGCTGATAGACGCCCGGGTCCACGGCCTCGGTGCCGGTCACGGTGACCGAGAACGTCGCCGTGCTCCCGGGCCCGACGTCGGGGATGCTCCCGGGGCTCACGGTGGAGAGGATCCCCGGCCGGCCGAAGAGGTTGAGGCCGTACTTCCGGGGGCTGCACTCCGCCTCATCGTTGTTGGTGACCGCGATCTGGTACGTCACAGGCGTGCCCGGGGGGCCGCTGCTCTCCGGCGTCGCGACGACCGTGCCGGGGTGCCTGATGCAGGTGAGCTGGGTGATGTCGTCGTCGGTCAGCGGGTTGGCGGAGACCCAGACCTCGTCGATGAGGCCCGCGAAGCGCTGCCGCTGCGGGTTGTTGCCGATCTGGATGGGCGCGTTGATATCGCGGATCGCGCCCGTGGCGCTGGCCTGGGCGGCCTGCTGGCCGTTGAGGAAGAGCCGCACGAGGCTGCCGTCGTAGATGCCCGCGACGTGCGTCCACACGTTGGCCTGGATCGGGGCGCGGGAGGTGACCGTCCGCCCGTTGGCCAGGGTGACGGCGAACCTCGCCTCGTTGTTCTGGACGACCAGCGAGAAGCTCGATCCGCTGTTGTTCCGCTCCTGCGCGATCGTCCGCACCGTCGACCCCGACACCGAGGTCGGGTTGACCCACGCGGCGACCGCGAGGTTCTGCCCGAACGTGAAGCGGGGATCGTCGGCGATCGTGACGGTGTCGTTGCTGTCGTCGAAGGAGATACCGAGGCCGCTCTTGCCCTGCGCGCAGGCCGCTCCGGCCGAGCGGGTGGCCGTCGCGCCGTTGCCCGACGCGTCGGACAGCTCTGTCGTCGAGCTGTCGCAATCGTCGAACCGCCAGAAGCCGACCGCCGACCGGGGCGCCGAGAGCGGCGCGATCGCCGAGCCGACCGGCACGTCGGCCTGATCGAGCGCGAGATCTGCATCACCGGATGAGCCTTCGCCGACATCATGGCTTCCGCATGCGGCGGCGCCCAGGGCGATGAGGGCGAGGACCGCGGCGGCGCTGGTTTTGGTCGCAAGAGGATGGGCGAAGCCGAAGGAGAGGTTCCGCATTGACGTTCTCGTTGGGTGAAAGTTGACCGCACGGGCTCCGACCGAGCGCGGAGCGCTGCAGCGGGAGTCCGTCTGACTCGACCGGGCTGTTCGGGTTTGGCGCTCGCGCGAGCCGTGGTCTCCAAGAGTCACCACGACCGCGCTGGCATCGAGCGCTTCCACCTGGCAGCTCGCGCTCCAGGCGACCGACGACCGGCCGATTCCTTAGCGAGCGGAGCTGCTCAATTCAATGCTCCAGCGCTGCTGAAGCAAGAACCTGACATCGTTAACGTATCTTTACATATCCCCGGTCCGGCGAGCCAATGTCTAACCGCGAAGCGGTCCCCTCGCAACTCATCGCCATCATGTGCCTCATGCAATCAATTCATCGTCCGGGCAGCGCCCGCGGCGGGCGCGGGCGGGGCATCGCGCCGGGATGGCATCTCTCCGCCGACGCCGCGCTGGCGACTGAGGCGGGCGCAACGCGGCGGCGGCCGGGCGGCCCGGCCCGCGCGGCAAGCGGCGCGCCGAGAGGCTCGCCCCGCGCAGGAGGCCGCGCGCGACCGGGGGAGCCGCCGGGTGCAGGAGTTACCGGGATCAGGCAAGAGTTACATGGCCCGGTCGTGCAAGAGTTGCACGAGCCCGGCCGGAAGGCGCGTCCTGCCCGGGAGAGCGCGCCGCGCCCGCGGCGACGGCTCAGGCACACGGGCTGCTAAGACGAAAGACGAACGACGAACGACGACAGGGCCCGAGCTCCTCGCAGGACGCTCGCGCCACCGATGACGCATCAGGGCGTCGCGCGGGTCACGTCCGCCTCCTCGGCCTCTCGCCTCATGTCGCCTTCCTTCCTTGCGCGCGCGTACGCGCGCGGGCGCAGGCGAGGACGGCCTGCGAGCGGCGAGACGAGAGAGGAGAGGACGCTCCCCGCCGGCAGCCCCAAGGAGATCTGCTTGCCCGACACCCCTCTGACGACATCCGTTCTCACCTCCGCGCTCGGCGGAGAGATCCAGTCACTCCGATCCGTGATCGCCGCGCTCACGCCGGTGATCCACGCGCGCGTCGGCCGGGCGCTCCACCGGCGCTTCGCCCGCTCCGCGGGCGGGGCGGACGATCGCCTGGACGACCTCGTGCAAGACGTGTTCGTCGAGCTGTTCCGCGACGGCAGCCGGGCGCTCCGCGCCTGGGATCCGGCCCGCGGGCTGAGCCTCGCCAACTGGGTGGGCCTCATCGCCGACCAGCGCGTGGCCGCGGCCCTCCGCCGCTGGCGGCGGCACCCGGAGGCCGCCGCGCTGCCGCTCGACGACGCGCCGGAGGAGGGCGCGCGGTCCGACGACGATCCGGAGGCACGGGTGCTCGCCCGCGACGCGCTGGAGCGCCCCCTCGGCCTGCTCCGCGCGGAGCTCAGCCCCCTCGGGCGGGAGCTCTTCGAGGCGCTCCTCATCGAGGAGGAGCCCATCGCCGCGGTGTGCGCGCGGACGGGGATGAGCACCGCCGCGGTGCAGGCCTGGAGCAGCCGCCTCAAGCGGCGGCTCGCGGAGCTCGCCGCCGGGGGCGGCCAGCGCGCGCCGAGCGCGCCCGGAGGACGGCGCAGGGCGATGGCGGCCGACGACAGCGGGACATCGCTCGACCCCGCGCGATCCCACGGCGCGCCACGAACCGCAGGCCGGGTCGCGCCGGGGCAGCGCACCAGGAAGAAGTCGGCGTCGGATGTCAGCCGCGTAGAGCATCGCTCCTAAACCCTCATCGACAACGAGAGGCGCCGGCCCCCCGCGGGCGGGAGCGGCAGAGCGCCTCTCATCGCAGGAAGGAAGAAGAACTCATGTCTCTTCAGAAGGCAGTGTTGCGCTCGGCCCACGGAGATCTCGTCTCGTTTTCGGCGCTCGCCGCGATGATGGCGCTCGCGGCGCTCCTCCCCGCGTGCGGCGCCCCGCCCGCGGACGACCTCGAGCTCGGCGAGGCGGCGGCCCTCTCCGCGCAGGCCACCGCGGTCGTGGGGCCCGTGAAGGGCCGCGACGCCTGCGCCGGCGTCCGCTGCAAGGACGGCTTCGTCTGCGAAGCGCAGAACGGGAGCCCCGCGTGCGTGGCCGCCCCGCCGCCGGAGTGCCAGACCGACGACGATTGCAGCCTCCTCGCCAGCTATTGCGGGGACTGCACCTGCAGCGCCGTCCCGTCAGGCGAGGTCGAGCCCAAGTGCGTGGAAGGCGAGGTGGCGTGCGCGGTCTGGCCCTGTCTCGGCCTCACCGCCTCCTGCCAGGCCGGCATGTGCGTGCTCGCGGGCGAGCTGTGATCGGCAGTCCGGGGCAGGCGCGCTGGCCGGCGGCGGCCGGCGCGCCGCCCCGGCCCCGCGCCTCGCGGCGGCCGGTCCGCCGCCGCCCCGCTCACCCCGGCTCGCGCCCCGGGATCTCCGGCCGCACGCGCACGCTCTTCCACCGCGCGAGCTGCACGAGCCCGGCCGGGGCGCCGCGCGGCTTGCTCACGTCGGCGACGCGGCAGACGTGGACCTCCACCTTGGCCGCGCCCCGCGCCTTCGAGTACCACGCGGCCGCCGCGGCGGCGCGCTCGACCACCTCGCGCGGGACCTCCCCGCGCCCCGGGTTGCGCACGATCACGTGGCTGCCCGGCGTGCCGCCGGCCACGTGCAGCCAGAGGTCGTGCGGCTCGGCGATCTCGAAGGTGAGCGCGTCGTTGTCGTCGTCGCCGCGGCCGACGAGCACCTCGAAGCCGTCGAACGAGAGCGTGCGGTACGGCCGCCCCTTGCTGCCCATCCCCAGCCCCCCGCCGTCAGCCGGCCGCGGCGCCGGCGCTCGCCCGCGCGGGCCGCGCGGGCGCCGCCTCGGTCTTCACCTCGACGTCGAGCCACGCGAGCAGGTCCCGCACGACCTCCTCGCGGTTGATCTCGTTCAGCATCTCGTGGCGCCCGCCGGGGTAGATCCGCTGGGTCACCCGGCGGAGGCCGGCGGCGCGGTACGCCTCGATCATCTGCGTCACGCCCCGGAGCGGGCCGCCGACCGGGTCGCGCGAGCCGGAGAAGACGTAGACCGGCAGATCCTTCGGGATCCGCGCCTGCCGCTCGGGCCGCGCGATGTCCACCATCGCGTCGAGCAGGTCGATCCACAGCGAGACGGTCGCGGGGAAGCCGCAGCGGGGATCGGCGATGTACCCGTCGACCTCGGCGCGATCGCGAGAGAGCCAGTCGAAGGGCGTGCGCGCCGGCGCGAACAGCTTGTTGAAGCTGTCGAAGCTCATCGACTGGAGCAGCTGGCTCTTGCCCCGCTCGCCCAGGCGCCGCCGCTCCGCGCGCGCCACGAGCCGGCCCGCGTCGACGAGCGGGCTCGGCTTGCCCGAGGAGCCCGAGAGCACCGCGCCCTGGATCGAGCCGCCGCGCTCGATCAGGTACTCCTGCACGAGCGAGGAGCCCATGCTGTGGCCGAAGAGCACGACCGGCAGGCCCGGGTGCTCCTCCTGCTCGCGGGCGATGAGCGCCGCGAGATCGCGCACGACCCGCTGGAAGCCGCCCTGGCTCGCGAAGAAGCCGAGCTCGCCGCGCTCGCGCGCCGTCCTGCCGTGGCCGCGGTGGTCGTTCGCGTAGACGGCCCACCCGGCGGCAGAGAGCGCGTGCGCGAGGCGCGCGTAGCGGCCCGCGTGCTCGGACATGCCGTGGGCGATGTGGAAGATGCCGCGCGCCCCGTCGTCCGGGAGCCAGCGGTACACGAAGAGCTCTCGACCGTCGTCCGCCTGAAACGTGAAGGTGTCCGCGGGCATCGGGAGAGGACCCTACCACCGCTCCGCGCGCGACTGACCACGATTCTCGATGCTTCCGCGCCGAAAGGACTTTTCGGTACGGTCCTCCGTGGCATGAGGTTCGCACGACGACGCGGCCATGCCCGAGCGCCGATCGTTGCCCGTGCTGTCGTTGCGCGACACCGTGCTCTTCCCTGGGATAGCGACGCCCATCACGGTCGGACGGCTGAAGACGCTCCGCGCGGTGGAGGCCGCCCTCCGGATGGAGGGAGAAGACAAGCGCATCTTCGCGGTCGCCCAGCGCGACGCCGCCGAGGAGCCCACCACGGGCGGCCTCTTCTCGATCGGCGTGATCGCCCGCATCACCCAGGTGCAGCGGTTCGGCTCAGGCCTCCAGCTCGTGCTGTACTGCGAGCGGCGAGCGGCCGCGCCCCGCTACACCGAGGTCGATGGCGTGATCCGCGCCCCGGTCATCGAGCTGGCCGATCTCCCCCTCCGTCCAGAGGAGGACAGCGCCCTGGAGGCGCTCGCCCGCGAGGTGCGCGAGCGCGCCGTCGAGTACGGCCGTCACCGCGGCGCGCCCGAGGACGTGCTCAAGCAGTTCGTCGGCAGCATGTACGGGCCCGCCGAGCTCGTGAACCACATCGCCTTCTACCTGGACCTCCCGACCCCCGAGAAGCAGGCGCTGCTCGAGATCCTCTCGACGGAAGAGCGGATGCGCAGCCTCGCGCTCCACCTCTACCGGCAGATCGGGATCGTGGAGACCCAGGAGAAGATCCGGACGACCGTCGAGGAGGAGCTCGGCGAGCGGCAGCGGGAGCTCTACCTCCGCGAGCAGCTGCGCGCGATCCAGAAGGAGCTCGGCGAGGAGGACGACGAGAACGCCGCGGCACGTCTGGAGCACAAGCTGCAGCGGGCGGGCCTCCCGGCCGACGCGCTGCAGGAGGCCCGGCGCGACCTCTCGCGGCTCAAGCGCATGGGACGGGAGACATCGCCCGAGGCGCAGGTGCTGATGACCTGGCTCGAGTGGGTGGCCGATCTGCCCTGGAGCCAGCGCACCGACGACCACGTCGATCTCGATCGGGCCCGGGCGATCCTCGACGAGGATCACCACGGCCTCGGCGACGTGAAGGACCGGGTGCTCGAGTTCCTGGCGGTCCGCAAGCTGCGCGTCGAGCAGGCGCGGGGCGAGGGCGAGCGGAGCCGCGCGGTCTCCCGCGGCCCGATCCTGCTCTTCCTCGGTCCGCCCGGGACCGGCAAGACGTCCATCGCGGAGTCGATCGCGCGGGCGCTCGGGCGCAAGTACGTCCGCGTCTCGCTGGGCGGGGCGCGCGACGAGGCGGACATCCGGGGACATCGTCGCACCTACGTGGGCGCGATGCCGGGCCGCATCCTCCAGGGGATCAAGCGGGTGGGCTCGAAGAACCCCGTGATCGTCCTCGACGAGGTCGACAAGCTCGGCGCCTCGTTCCAGGGCGATCCGGGCGCGGCGCTGCTGGAGGTGCTCGATCCGGCGCAGAACGAGGGCTTCGTCGATCACTACCTCGGCCTGCCGTTCGACCTGTCCGAGGTGCTGTTCATCTGCACGGCGAACTTCCGGGAGACGATCCCCGCGCCGCTGTTCGACCGGATGGAGACCGCGCTGTTCGCCGGATACACGGAGCAGGAGAAGCACGAGATCGCCCGGAGGTACCTGCTCCCCCGGCAGCGGCGGGAGTGCGGGCTGATCGAGGATCAGCTGCGCGTGACGGGCGCGGCGCTCGGCGAGATCATCAGCGGCTACACGCGCGAGGCGGGCGTACGTCAGCTCGAACGGACGCTCGGCGCCCTGGCGAGAAAGGCCGCGCGCCGGATCGCGGGCGGCGAGATCGAGCGGGCCGTGGTGAGCGCGGGAGAGGACGTGAAGGAATTGCTCGGTCGCGCGAAGATGCGCCTGGAGCGGAGGCTGCAGCACGATCTGCCGGGCGTCGCGACCGGCATGTATTACACGCAGATGGGTGGCGACATCATGCACGTCGAGGCGAGCGTGATGCCCGGCAAGGGCGATTTCGTCCTGACGGGGCAGCTCGGCGAGGTCATGAAGGAGAGCGGCCGCGCGGCGCTGAGCTACGCGCGCGCGCACGCGGCGGAGCTCGGCGTGCCGCTCGATCGGCTGCTGCGGCGCGACGTGCACGTCCACGTTCCGGCGGGGGCGGTGCCCAAGGACGGCCCGAGCGCGGGCGTGACGATCGCGGTGGCGCTGGTGAGCGCCCTGTCGGGCAGGCCGGTGCGGAGCGACATCGCGATGACCGGGGAGATCACGCTGCGCGGCACGGTCCTGCCGATCGGGGGCCTCAAGGAGAAGGTGCTGGGGGCCCACCGGGCGGGGATCTTCGAGATCCTGATCCCGGCGGACAACGAGGCGGATCTCGACGATCTGCCGGCGGAGGTGCGCCGCTCGCTGGAGTTCACCCTGGTGAGCACGCTCGACGAGGCGATCGCGGTCTGCCTGCGGCTCCGGCCGATCCGCCTGGAGGCGCCGGAGGAGATGCCGCACGCGCGGGCGTCCTGAGGCGCGCGCTCCGGGACGGCCTCAGCGGCCCTCGGCGCTGCCGGTGTCGACGGACGCGGCCCCGCGCCACTCGGTCAACCCGGCGGAATCCTCGACGATCGCCTGGAAGCTCCGCAGCTTCGCGGCGTCGCGCATCCCCACGCGGATGGAGAAGCCCGGCTCGTCCGGGCGCCGGTAGAGCAGGATGGCCGCGTCCTGCCGCTCGAACAGGAGGCAGCGCCGCGGGTACGGGAGCCGCGTGAACCCGAGCCGCTCGAAGACCACGGCCGCGTCCTCGGCGCGCGGAGGCGCGCCCGCCGGCCCGTCCGCGGAGAGGTGCTCGGCGCGGTGAGGGAAGGTCGGGAGGTGGACATTCCTCATCGCCAGCACGAACAGCATCTCCCGGAAGCTCGCGAACCGCCGGGTGAGCCGCGTCTTCCACGTCTGCTCGCCGAACGGAAAGCGGACCACCTGGCAGTCCTCGGCCTCGGACGGGGCGTCGAGATCGAGGAAGTAGTGCTGCCCGTCCGGGGAAGCGTCGCCGAAGACGTAGAGGAAGCGGCGCGGCGGCATCCACGGGGCAAGCTCGTAGAGCTCTGCGATCTTGGAAGGATGGTACTCGTGGAGGCCGTCGAGCAGCGGCCCGCCCTCGGCGCCCATCGCCGCCGCGAAGGCTCGGTAGAAGCCCGGGCAAGGGCGGCCGAAGCGCTCCTCGAGCTCGTCGAGCCGCCAGCCGTAGACGCCCTGGATCCGGCCGCGGTACCCCGGCGCGTAGCGGTCCAGCAGCGCGAGGAGCTCTTCCATGATCAGGGACACTCCGCGTGGTTGTCACAGAGCATCTCCGGGACGAGCTCCTGGCAGGTCTCGCACGAAGGCACCGACTCTCCGTGCTGGAACTTCTCCAGTCCCCTCGAGCTCTCTCCGTCTTTCGTCTTCGTGTACGTGACCTTGACGGCCTTGCCGAGGGGCGAGTACCACTTCTCCGACATGGTCTTGACCTTGTGTCCGCCCGCGCCTCCTGCCTTGAGGAGCTTGGGAGCGGCGCAGTCCCAGACATTCCGGTTCATCGTCTCGAGGGCGCTCTTCTGCCGTTCGCTCTGCGCGAAGCCGTCGACGAGCGCGAACGTCCCGGTGGCGTCCACGGCGTCGCTGAAGCCGGGCGTGACCTCGCCGGAGGCGGCCGCGAGCCTCTTGGGGTTCTGGGCGCACTTACAGATGCACGCCCCGATCATATAGGGCTTGGTGTACGTGCCGGTCCCCTCGCTCGCGCCGAGGACAGGGCGCATCGCCCCGAGCTCGTCGTTGATCTCGCGGAGCTCCTGCGTGAAGGCCTGGGTCGCGACATCCATCTCTCGCCTGAGGGCCTTGATCTCGCCCTCCTTCGCCATGGCCTCCCTTTTGGCGTCGTTGTATTTCTTGCCGAGCTCGGCCTTGCGCTCCTTGCTCGCCTCGTCGAGCTCCGCCTTCGCAGATGCCACGTCCCGCTCCAGCTTCTCCAAGCTCGCGCTCTCCTCATCGATCTTGCGCTCGAACACGGCCCGCTTCTCCCGCCGTTGCTCCAGGAGGTCGAGATACCTGCGCAGGTGCGCCTCTTGCTCGCGGAACCTGTCCCGGAGCTCCTTGAAGAGGTCGAGCAGGGTCGCCACCACCTCGCCCGTCTCGTGAACCCGGTGGTTGCCGACCGGCTGCTCGCACACCCCGCACGGCGCGTCGTCGCCGTAGGCCAGCCCCGTCTGCCCGTTCGAGATGAACGCCGTGTTGAACGTGTTGCCGTTCTGCAGGGTCGGGTCGAGGAACCGGGCCACGCCCTTGCCCTCCACCTTCACATCCATGCTCGACCCGCCCCAGGTCAGCTTGCCCTTGATCTTCGACGAGATGACGCCCCCCGCCGCCCCCGGCTCGTCGCCCGTGCTCGTGCTGAGCTCCGAGCTCGCGAGGGCCACGGGGTTGCCCGCGATGCTCGTCTGTTTGCTGCCCTTGGCCAGCATCGCGTCCTGCGCCGTGTTCACGAACGGCGTGGGCACCGGGCCGGCCGGCGTGGGCACCTTGCAGACGTCCGGCGGCGCCGCGACGTGCGTGAGGCCGTCGCCCTGATGCAGGACCAGCCGGCCGTTCGCGAAGACGTTGCTCATCGCCCCTCTCCTCCGCCGGCGCCCCCGACGGCCGCTTCCACGACGCAGGCGCCCACGCGCCCCCCGCGGCCCCGCGCGCCGTCCGCGCTGCCGTACACGAGCGCGCGCGGCGCCCGCCCCGCCGCCCGCGCCGCCTGCGCCCGCCTCCGCCGCCGGTGGAGCGCCGCGGCCAGCATCACCGGCGCGGCGCCCGCGCCCGCGTCGCCCAGCCACTCGCCCGCCGCGCGCAGCGCGAGCGGCTCCGGCATCCACGCGGCGTTGCGCAGGTACGCGCGCGAGAGCTCCGTCGCCCAGAACGACTCGCCCGGCTGGCAGCTCATCACCTCGTCCACGCGCCGCGCCCCCGCCGCCTCGTCCCCCCGGAGCGCGCGGAACACGCCCGTGAGCCCGTCGGCCGCGCTCGGCACCCGCGACGCGAACGGCGCGGGCTCGGCCCCGAGCGCGACGCCCAGCACGACGCCCAGCGCCTCGAGGCCCATCCCCGCCGCGGCCCCGGGCCGCGCCACGACGACGAAGCCCGCCGCCTCCCCCGGGATGCGCCCGTCGCGGTTCTGCGGGGAGAGGTGCAGCCGCGCCGCCGAGAGCGCCGCGAGCGAGTCCGCGTCGCAGAGCGAGTCGACCGCGCCCACCACCGCCATGGAACCGACCCGGCCCGCGCGCAGGTCCCCGATCGCCGCGGAGAGCGCCTCGAAGAAGGCCGCGCGCCCGCCCTCGAACGCCCCGACCAGCGCGAGCGCGCCCCCCGCCTGGCCCGGCGGCGCGGAGAGGAGCGCGCCGAGGAGCGACTCGCGCGCCACCGGCGCCCCCAGCGACGGCTCCGGCAGCCCCAGGTAAAGCGGCACCCGCCCCATCGGAGAGGCCTTGAGCCGCTCCCGCACGCCGTCCAGCGCGGCGCGGCCGAGCGCGATCATCCGCTCCGTGCGGGTGGACGACGGATCGAGCGTCGCGAGCCGCGACGCGCGCACCGGCTCGCCCGCGCCCGGCGCCGCGGCCTCGGCGAAGCGGGCGAGCCCCGCCCGCATCGACGCGAGCGTCATCTCCTCGGTCGTCCCGATCGGCGTGCACAGCCCGAGGCCCACGACGCGCTCGCCGCTCACGGCGCGTTCTCCCACGGCTCCAGCAGGCGGACGGTGGTGACCTCGTGCCCGGCGAGCTCGCCGTGGGCCGCGAACGTCGCCCGGTAGACGAGCGAGACGCGCCGCTCGTCCGGCTCCAGGTAGACCGCGTCGAGCGTCATGAGCCGCCGCTCCACGCGCCGCCCGAGGGCGCACTTCGCGACCACCCGGCACACGGGCAGCGAGAACGCGATCGGGCCGTCCGGCGACACGCCGTCGAGGAGCACGGGCTCGCCGCCGCGCAGGTGCGGCGAGGCGGCGAGGCGCCGCGGCGCCGCCTGGAAGAAGCGCTCGTCGAAATCGGCGGGCCAGAGCGGGGCGCGCCGCTCGACCCACGCCGCGTCGTACGTGCCCGCGAGCCCGAGGCGCGGCTGCCAGCTCCGGGCCACCGGGCCGAAGCCGCACGGCGGAGGCCGGTCCGACCAGCCCTCGATGAGCGCGTCGGGGTCCTCGATGAACGGCAGGGGGCGGCCCTGCGCCTCGCGCTCGCTCGCGTAGAGGCCCATGCCCACCGGGTTGCGCGCGTCGTACGCGCCGGCCGCCGCCCCGCCGAAGCTCTGCTCGTAGCGGAGCGGCATCGACCGGAAGGCCTCCGGGCTCGAGGGGGAGAGCCCCGCCCTGCCCCGCTGCCAGACGCGCGCGCCGAAGACCAGCGCCCGCTTCTCGACCCGGCCCACCCGGACCGCGACCGAGGCCGTGGTCGCCCGCCGCCCGCCGGCGGTCCACGCGTGGCCGTGGAGCAGCACGTCCGTCATCGGGCGCGTGTACGCGGCCTCCGATTCATAGCGAAGGCTCGACGCCCCGGGCTCGCCCCAGTACGCGTCGGCCGCGCGCGGCGCGGGCTGCTCGTCGCAGAGGCGCAGCGGCCCCGCGGCGGGCCGCCCCGGCGCCGGCAGGACGAAGCTGCCGGCGGCGACGACGACGAGGCATTCCACGCCGTCGCGCGTGAGCGAGGGGAAATCGGCCGCCGCGAGCGGGGTGAGGTTGTCGAGGGCGGGCATCCGGCCGGTGAGCGAGGATGGTTTCAGACTCGCTGGCCCGCGACAAGCCGCTCGACACCGCCCGGCGCGGAGCATGTAGTATCGGGGCGAGCTCGCGCGCGCGCTCCCGTGCGCTCGCCTCTCGGGAGGAGCGGGATCCGTGCACACATTCCAGATCGAAGGGGTCGGCGGAGATCTCCGGGTCGTCCATTTCGAGGGGCAGGAGGCGATCTCCGAGCTCTTCCGGTTCGATATCACGCTCGTGAGCCTCGCCGGCGATCTCGCCCTCGGCGCCGCGATCGGGAAGCGCGCGTCGCTCGGCTTCCGGGTCGGCGAGGACGTCCGCCGCGTCCACGGGATCATCGCCCATTTCGAGCTCGGCGAAGAGGGGAAGAAGCTGACCACCTACAGGGCGGTGCTGGTGCCCGACGTCTTTCGCCTGCTCCACCGGCGCGACAGCCGCATCTTCCAGGAGCTCGCGGTCCCCGACATCCTGAAGAAGGTCTTCGAGGCGGCCGGCGTCGCCCCGGGCGACTGCCGCTTCGCGCTCCGGGGGCGCTACGCGCCCCGCGAGTATTGCGTGCAGTACCGCGAGACCGACTGGGCATTTGCCAGCCGGCTGATGGAGGAAGAGGGCATCGCCTACTGGTTCGATCACGACGCGGACGCGCACACGCTCGTGCTCTGCGACGACCCCTCGGCCCACCCCCCGATCGACGGCGAGGCGGCGCTCGTGTTCCGCCCGCCGCTCGGCGCGCTCATCAGCGGCGAGCACGTCTCCCGCTTCCGCTACGCCGAGCAGGTCCAGCCCGGCAAGGTCACGCTGCGCGATTACAATTTCAAGAAGCCGGCGCTCTCGCTGGAGAGCTCCGAGCAGGGCGAGCGCGACGACAATCTCGAGATCTACGACCACCCCGGCGATTACGACGCGCCGGGCGCGGGGCGCGAGCGCGCGCGCGTCCGCCTGGAGGAGCTCGCGGCGAGGCGCCGCATCGCCGAGGGCGAGGCCGCTTGCCCGCGCATGCTCGCCGGCCGCACGTTCTCGCTCGCCGAGCACCCGCGCGACGACGTGAACCAGGCTTACCTCCTCGTCCGCGTCGAGCACAGCGGCCACGAGCCCGCCATGGAATCCGTGGTGAACGAGGGCAAGCCGCCCTGTGAAACGCGGTTCCAGGCCATCCCCGCCGGCGTCCCGTTCCGCCCGCCGCTCGTCACGCAGAAGCCCTCGATCAAGGGCGTCCAGACCGCGATCGTGACCGGCCCCGCGGGCGAGGAGATCTACACGGACGAGCACGGGCGCATCAAGGTGCAGTTCCACTGGGACCGGCAGGGCAAGCGGGACGAGCGCAGCTCGTGCTGGATCCGGGTGAGCCAGGTGTGGGCCGGCAGCGCGTGGGGCGCGGTCGTCCTGCCGCGCATCGGCCACGAGGTCGTGGTCGATTTCATCGAGGGCGACCCGGATCGCCCGCTCGTGGTCGGCAGCGTCTACCACGGCGCCAACGTGCCGCCGTACGCGCTGCCCGCCGAGAAGACGAAGAGCGCCTTCAAATCGAACAGCTCGTCCGGCGGCGAGGGCTACAACGAGCTCCGCTTCGAGGACCGGAAGGGCTCCGAGGAGGTCTTCCTCCACGCCCAGAAGGACTGGAACACCGTCGTTCGCAACGACAGGACCCAGGACGTCGGCCGCGACGAGGCGCTCCACGTCGCCCGCGACCGGACCAAGCGCGTGGACAACGATCAGCGCGAGGTCGTCGGCGGCCACAAGGCCATCGAGGTCACGAAGACGCACACGGAGAGCATCGGGCAGGACGAGCGCCTCGACGTCGGCGGCGACCGGACGGTCGCGGTGTCGGGCAGCCACGCCGAGTCGGTCGGCAAGGACCAGTCGATCGACGTGGGCGGCGGCCAGAGCGTCTCGATCGGCGCGTCGGCGACGCTCTCGATCGGCAAGAGCAAGACCGAATCCGTCGGCGAGGCGAGCGACGAGACCGTCGGCAAGAGCAAGTCGGTGAGCGTGGACGAGGCCTACGCCATCACGGTCGGCAAGGACATGACCGTCACGGTCAGCAAGAGCGCGCGGGACGAGATCGGCGAGAACAAGGCCGTCATCGTGGGCAAAGCGCTCACCATCCAGGTCGGCGACGCGCAGATCCTGATCAAGCAGAGCGGCGAGGTCGTGCTGCAGGGAAAGCAGCTCGTCGTGAAGGCCGACGGCCCGATCCAGGTGGAAGGGCAGAAGCTCGCGGTGAAGTCCGGCGGCGACGTGAGCGTGCAAGCCTCGGGCAACGTGAGCGTCAAGGGCGGCAAGATCGGGATGAACTGACGGCGAGTCCGATCGAGGCCACGGATGGATCGAGCGGAGGAGGGCGCATGGCGAGGCGGGCGAGCGGGGGCGGAGCGGCGGCGTGCACCGGATCCGGGGCGGCTCGGCGCAGGTCGACGGAGCGCGCGGGCGAGCGGGGATGAGCGCGACCCTGCAAGCCTCGCTGTGCGAGGAGCACGCCGATCAGGCGGCGTTCCTGTGGCTCCTCCGGGATCGCGCCGCCCGGAGCGCGGCCTACGGCCTCGAGGACCTGGCCGAGCTCGACGACCGGATCGAGGCGCACCTCGACGGGCTCAGGCTGGCGGGGGACGCGGGCTGGGAGGCGTGCCGCGCGCTGCTCCAGCAGGCCGAGGGGGGCGAGGTGTTCGGCGCGGCGATCGTGGCGGTGCATCGCTGGGACCTGCGGGGGCTCGCGCGGGTCCTCGACGTGGGCGGCGGGGCGCCGGACGTGTCGCGGGGCATCGCGTCGGCGCTCGGGTGGACGCCGCTCGAGCGCGTGCGGCGCCTCCTGCCCGGGCTCCTCTCGGGCCGGTCCCCGCCGGCGCTGCAATGGCTCGGGATCGCGGCGTGCGCGGCGCACGGCGAGGACCCCGGCGCGCCGCTCGGCTACGCGCTGCTCGCGCGCGACCCGCGGCTGCGCGCGCGGGCGCTGCGGGCCGCGGGGCAGCTCGGGCGGGTCGACCTGCTCCCCGAGGTGCGCGCGTCGTTCCGCGCCGACGACGAGGCGTGCCGCTTCTGGGCGGCGTGGTCGGCGGCGCTGCTCGGCGAGGGCGCGTCCGCGCTGGTGCTCCGGGAGCTCGCGAACGGCGGCGGGCCGTTCGCGGCCGAGTCCGCGAGCATGGCGATGCGGCGGATGGCGCCGGCGGTCGCGTCCACCTGGCTGCGCGCGCTGGAGCGGTCAGCGCGCGATCCGCGGGTGCCGGTATCGGCGGCGTGGGCGCTGGGCGACCCGGCGGCCGTGCCGTGGCTCCTGGAGGTCGCGGGGGATCCGGCCCTCGCGCGCCTTTCGGGCCAGGCGATCTCGCTGATCACGGGGCTCGATCTGGCGGCGGAGCAGCTCGCGCGGCGGGCGCCGAGCGGGCTCCGCGCGGGGCCGACGGACGACCCGAGCGATCATGACGTGGCGATGGATCCGGACGGGGATCTTCCCTTTCCCGACGTCGCGGGCGTCTCGGCCTGGTGGCGCCGTCGCGCGGCGGAGTACCGGCCGGGGACGCGGTACCTGCTCGGCCGGGCGATGACGCGCGAGGGGCTGGAGCACGCGCTGCGGGAGGGCCACCAGATCGCGCGCGGGGCCGCGGCGGTGGAGCTGAGCTTGCGGGAGCGAGGGCGGGCGGTGTTCGAGGTGCGGGGGCCGGGCTTCGCGCAGCAAGAGGCGCTCGGGCGACTCGGCTAGCTCCGCCCGCCAGGAGTCGGCCAGGGATCCGGAGAGAGAGCTCGATGCAACGGCGCAAAGGCGCAAAGGCGCAAAGAGAATCATTCATGCATGGCGTCGAAAAAGGCGCGTTGTCCTCCGCAAGCGCCCCTGCGATCGTTGACCGCACGACGAACGATCCGCGAGCAGTCGATGCAATGCGGCGCGCGAAGCAGACGGTCGTACGTTGCGCGCGGGCCCTGGCCTCCGTCGTGCTCGTCATGAGCTGCGCTTGCGGCGAGCTGCCGGTCGCCCCGCTCGCGGCGGGACCGCCCGCGCCGGAACCGCCCGCGGCGACGTCGCTGCCTCCGTCGGCCTCTCCATCCCCGCCCCCGGCTCGACTACCGTCCGTTCCGCCGGACGTCGAGGTCGCCTTCCAGTCTTCACCGGGGACCTGGACGGCCCTCGACGCGCGTGCGGTGAAGATCGGCGCGACGCGCACGGTCCTCGCCAACGACGAGGATCTGCTCGCCGTGCTGGAGAAGGCAGGCATCCAACCCGACGGCGAATCGCTCGGTCTGCTCTACGAGCTCAACAGCGCCCAGCTCACCTCCACGCTGCCGAAGGGGTTTGCCATCGTGCTGCCCACGGTCGACGCAGCCGACGGCGCGACACCGCTCCCGAGCGGTCGTCTCCGCCTCACGCGCGCGACGCCCGTGAAGAAGAGGATCGAAGACAACGCCGTGCTGCTTCAGCAGCACGCCGCGCTAGTCGAGCGGCAGCTCCCCAAGCTCAAGGCACCCGCTTCCAAGGACATGAGGCGCGCGGCGCGATTCCGCGAGCTGACCGGACCACTGGTCGATCAATTCGATCTGATCCGGCTCGCCGTCCTCAGCCGGCGGCTGGCGCTGAACACCGAGGCGCTGGAGCAGATCGCCCTCGCGAGCGATCGGTTCGTGTCGCTCCTGCGCGACATCCGACGGCGGGGTCTGAACAGCGCGGATCTCGACTGGCTGAAGACCCTCGCCGACGACATGGGCGTCTGGATGCTGGCGTTCAAGGAGACCAAGGCGCCGGGGGAGCTCCCCGACCGCTCGCGCCTCGTGAACGTCCGCGTTCGCACCGTCCGAATGAGCGGGGGCGCGAAGGTCGAGGTGCCCGGGCTCCGCGTCCACTACGCGCCCGAGGCGCTGGCCTCCCAAGGCATCGGCGTCCGGCAATTCGCGCGCTTGACGTCGCCCGCGGAGCAACCGTTGCCCGAGGCGAATTATCGGATCTGGACGGGCGACGGCCCGCCGAACGCGAGCTCGGTCCGCGCGGAGGTGCGCATGGCCTTCGGTGAGCACGAGGTGGAGCTCCTCGTGCCGTGAAGCCGACACCGCGACAGTCGATCTCCGGGCTGCTCCTCCTCGTGGCAGCGAGCGCCTCCGCCGCGCTGCCGTCCTGCCATCCCGAAGCGCCGTTCGTCGCGTCGGTCAGGCACGATATCGTCGCGTACAGCCCCGACAAGCGCGAGTTCATCGCTCGTCCGAGCCCCGACAGCGGCATCGTCACGCTCTACGACGCCATGACGTCCAGACCGATCCAGACGTACCGGGGCGGCGACCCCTTCACGGATTTCCAGTTCTCGAGCGACGGCCGCTACATCCTCGGAGTCAGCTCGATGAACGGGAGCGCCTGGCTCTGGGACCGCAGAACGGCGCGCGTCGTGGTCCATCGCGACGACGGCGTCACCGCGGGCGAGCTGTCGCCGAGAGGCGACCACGTGCTCTTGCGGCACGGCACGCTCGACACGAGCTTCTCGCTGCTGACCGCCGCCGACGGCGCGCAGCGGATGACGCTCCGGGGAAAGGCGGTGCGGTTCGCGGACGGCGGGAGGACGCTCGTCTCCGAAACGGAGGTCGCCATCGACACGTGGGAGCTGGGCTCGATGGCCCACAGCTCCAGGCCCAAGTCGTCGAGCCCGCCGACGTTGGTGCCCAATCGAGGGCACCCCCAGGGCGCGCGCGTCGTCGCCTTCTCGCCGGACGGACGGGAGATCGCGACCGGCGGGGCCGACGGCACCGTTCGCTTCTGGAGCTTCGATGGACGCGAGACGCGCCGCCTCATCCTCGAGGGCACCGTCGACCGGCTCGAGTATTCACCGGACGGCCACCTCGTCCTGACGAGCGGCAGCTTAGGTGTGACCCTCTGGGATCGCGGCGGTGCCGCGCTCCGGAGATGGAACGTCGACGCCGCGCAGCTCGCCGCCGATGGTCGACAGGTTCTCCTGGGTGGCACCCTCTTCCATGGCGTGCCCAGGATCTACGACGTCGCTGCCGGGGCCGACGTCCTTTGGCTCGGAGAGCGCGTATCGAAGCCGTCGTACTCTCCGCGCCAGGGCTTCATCATCGGTCGAGGCGAATCGCACGCTCGGGTCTTTCGCAGCTCGTCCGCCGAGCCGCTGGCCTGGCTCAACGACCTGCGTCTCCCGAGCGATGCGTTCGCGTTCTCCGATGACGATCGTTCGGTCCTCGTCTTCGCCGGGGATGTCGTCACGAGCAGGGCGGCCGCGAACGGCGCCGAGAGCTGGCGCGTCGCGATTCCGGGACCGCACGACGAGAGGATCGTCCGCTGGGTCACCGGCAATCGGTTCTTCGTCACGAGCTCGTGGTTTCGTCCGCCCTCCGGCGGGCTCTCGAGGGCCACGCCGCCCCGGGTCTGGGACGCAGACGCCCGAACCGAACGCGCTTGGCTCGCCGCGCTCCAGGCGAGCTCGTGGGACATCGCCGTCCCCCCCATCGCCGATCAGCTCCTGATTCGAGAAGGCTCGCTGCAGCTGCGAGACGCCGCCACGGGCGCCGTCCTCGTGCGGTTCGAAGGCCCTGCGCCGCCTCCGGAGGAGGTGAAGTTCTCTCGCGACGGTCGCTACGCGGTCGCGCCGGGGGGGCCCGGGTTCCTCCTCTGGGACGCGCGGACGGGGGCGCTCCTCCAGCAGAGCAAGCGCGCGCCCGACATCTCCCGGATCGCGTTCTCGAAGAACCGTCGCCTCCTCGCCTTCACCGCGGGCGACGAGGCGTTCTTTTGGGATCTCGAGGTAGGTAGAGAGGTCGCACGGGTCACCGCCGCGGGCGTGAGGAGCGGCCATCTCGCGGTCAGCGACGACGGGATGCACGTCGCCTTGAGCACCCGTTACAAGATCACCGTCTATTCGCGCTCGGGCCAGCTGAAAGCGGTAATCCCCTACGACTTCATCACTGGATTCAGGTTCTCCCAGGATGGGCGGTTTCTCTTCGCGAACTCCGGAGAGGAGCTATGGTCGTTCTGCTTCGACCTCGCGATGCGTCGACCGTGCAACGGTCGCACGCGGTCGCCAGGAGATCTGATGGTCCTGTCGCCCGCCGGCGACCGGCTGCTCTTCCACGATTCCTTCGCCGGACTGAGCGCGGTCTTCGATCCGCGCACGCAACGCCGCATCGCCGGGTTCAAGGTTCCCTTCGAGCCCGCCTTCGGGCGCTTCGCGTCGGCGAGCTCGCGCTTCTTCGCGTTGTCCAGCCGCTCCGGCGCCGTCACGCAGTGGTACGAGACGGCGACGGGGAAGCCGGTCACGGCGGACGTCGCAGGAGAGGCAGGGGAGCCCGTGACCCGTCGGGCCGCTCCGCAATATCCCAGCGACCTGACGGAGCGCATCGAGATCGGTTCGTCGGCCGGGATGTTGACGCTGAGGCAGACGAAGCCGGAGCGGAGGGTGCTCGCTCACCTCGGCTCCTTCCGCGACGGCGCGTGGGCCGTGACGGATCCGAGCGGCCGCTTCGACATCGATCTCGACCGAGCGAGCCTGCTGTCGTGGCAAGTGGAAGGCAACGCCGCTCCCCTGCCGGTCGAGGTCTACAGCCGTGCGTACTTCGAGCCACGACTCCTCCCGCGGATCCTCGCGGGCGAGCCGTTGCCGGCGATCGCGCCGGTCACGCACCTCAGCACCGTTCGTCCCCGCGTCGAGATCACCTCCGTACGGCCGGTGCAGCGCGATCTCGTCGAGGTCTCGATCCAGCTCGCCCCTGAGAGCGCGTCCGAGCCGCTCGGACCGGTGCACGACGTGCGGCTGTTCCGCGACGGCCAGCTGGTCGCTCGGCACCCGGCCCCCCAGCAGCGGCCAGCCTGCCGGCAGAGCGACGCCGTGGAGCGGTGGCGCTGCGAGACGCTCGTCCCCGAAGCCGAGAAGACGCGCCCCATCACGTTCCGCGTCCGGGTGTCGGTGCGCGACGACATCGAGGACGTCGACTTCGCCGCGTACGCCTTCAATCGAGACCGGATCAAGTCGCCTACGGCCCGCGCGCCGTTCCAGCGACCGAAGGAGTGGGCCCGCAGGCCGGAGCGGCGCGCGCACGTGCTCGCCATCGGCGTCGGGTCGAACGACAACCTGGTCCATTTCGGGCTGACCCACCCCGAGAAGGACGCCCGTGATCTCGTCACGGCGCTCGAGGGCCGACTCACCGGCTTCACCGGCCCGAAGGACGTCGTCCTCCTCACCGACCCGAACGGGCCGACCCCCGTGAACGGCGCGCCGACGAAGCGCGCCATCCAATCGGAGATCGTGAAGCTCGCCCGAAGGGCGGCGGCCGAGGATCTCGTCGTCATCTATTTCTCCGGCCACGGCGTGCGCGACGAGCGGGGCGAATTCTATCTCGTCCCCTCCGACATGCCGGCCGGCGATCCGAAGAGCGGCCTCGATCGGTTCCTCCCCCACGCCATCTCGTCGACCGAGCTCACCGGCTGGCTGGGCGACATCGACGCCGCGCGCGTCGTCTTGATCATCGATGCGTGTCACTCCGGCGCGCTCACGGAGGGCAGCGGGTTCAAGCCGGGCCCGATGGGCGACGCTTCGTTCGGACAGCTCGCGTTCGACAAGTCGATCCAGGTGCTCGCGGCGACGCAGCCGCAGTCTCTGGCGACGACCGCGAACCGCGGGCGGAGCCTGCTCACCGACGTCTTGATCCACGATTGCCTGTCGAGCTCGAAGACGCTCAGCCTGGCGCTGGCGTGCGCCGCGAAGGCCGTGCCGGAGCGCCAGCAGCGCGAGGAGCGAGCGTCGGCGGAGGGGTCGGAGCGGCAGGTGCCCGCCCTCTTCGATTCTGGACGCGTCGCCCTCGAAGTGCCGCTCAAGGCCGAGGCGGGGGGACGGACGCGATGAGCCCGGCGCGGAGAGAGCTCGTCGCGCGGCTCGCGCAACCCGCGGCCTTCGCCCTCGCGATCGGGGCGCCGCGCCTGTTGTGGACGGTGCCGCGAGAAGCGGACGCGTGGCTCGTCTCGGCCGCGAGCTCGCTCGCTGCCTTCGGCCTGTTCTTCGTCGCTCGGCGAGCGCGGTCCGCGACCGAGCGGCGGCGCCTGTGGACGGCGACCCTCGTGCTCGCGTCCGCGGGGGTCGTCCTCGCCGCGATCCTCTACGACAGGCACCTTTCGCAGCTCACGTTCTTCTGGCCGCCCGAGCTCCCGACGGAGCGACGCGTGTGCGGGGCCCGGCTGACGGCGCTCGCCCAGGCGTGGCGCGACGCAAATCCGACGCTCGGTCTCTCCTCGGTGGTCGCCGACTACGGCGGGCTGGACAACACACACCTCGTGTGCCCCGCGGACGGCGTCGCGCGGGCGAGCCGCCTGCTCACCTTCGAGCTCGCCGGGTTGAGCGTCTCGCTCGGCGTCGCGCTCGCGACGGCGGCGACGCTGCTCGCGACCGACGAGCCGATCCAGCCCCGCAGCACGAGCGCCAACCTCGAGAAGATCGTCCGGCAGCGCGCCGTGTTCGTCGACGTGCAGACCTGGAGGAGGGAGCTCTCGCGGTGCGAATCGACCGTGTGCCGCGTCGAGGTCCGGAGGAACGGCCAGTGGACGCCCGCCGGCACCGGATTCCTCGTCGGCGCCGATCTGGTGATGACAAACCATCACGTGGTGGCCCTCGTGCTCGGCGAGGGCGCAGCGGCCGACGCGCTTCGCTTTCGATTCGACTTCTTCGCCGTCGCCGGAGGGGCGGCTTCCGGCGGCGTCGTCTTCGAGCCCGTCGACGCGGACATGACGGTCGCCATCGTCGCGCAGTCGCCGCCGAGCCGGGCCGACGAGCTGCCCGACGGCGCGGCGCCCCCGCCCACCGACGACGAGCTCGACTTCGCCGTCGTGAGGCTCGCGAAGCCCGCGGGGGCCCTCGCGATCGCGAGCGAGGATCCCGCGGTCCCAGGCCGCGCCCGCGGCTGGCTCCACGTCCGCGAGGACAGCGCGGGGTTGCTCGTCGACAAGGGGACGGATCTCTTCGTGCTCCAGCACCCGAGCGGGGAGCCGCTGAAGCTCACGTTCGGCCAAGCCCTGGCCGTGCTCGAACGACGCGTGCGCTACTCCACCAACACCCTCGAGGGCTCTTCGGGCTCGCCCTGCCTCGACGCGAAGCTCCAGGTCGTCGCGCTCCATCATGCCGGCGATCCCGGGTATGGGCACCTCCAGCGTCCGGAGTACAACCAGGGGATTCCGATCTGGCGCATCGCCGCCGCATGCAGACGGCAGGGGCTGACATTCGCGCCGCCGCCAGCCTGACGCCGGTCGCTCCCGGGTCAGCCGCGCAGCTCGGAGGGCATGCGTCGATTGGCCCGCGGGGCCTCCGTCGGCCGAGCCGCCCTGCTCCTCGGAGCAAGGCGGTTCGAGACCCATCGACGCTAGGGCAGATTGGCAGACGAGATATTCCAGCTTCTGTCGCTGCAGAAGCGGCAGCTCGCGCCGACGAGCGCGCCCTTGCCGGTGGCCGTCTCGTCGCCCTTGAGCCACCAGTTGAGCCACGCCAGGTTGACCTGCGTGAACTCGCCGCCGTTCCGAGCCCACAGATCGCCGCCATGGTCCGCGCCGACCTTGGCGAACATCATGACCGGGATATTGCCCAAGGCGGAGATGTTCTGGAAGTCTCTCGCGCCGTTCTCGTGCGCGCCCAGGCTATCCGCGGTGCCGGTGACGATCAACACGGGCGTGTGAATCGAGTTGTAGAAGGCCGGATCTGGCGAGAAAGTGCCGCTGCTCGTGTGTCCCCAGGTCGTCATCCTGGGATCCGCGGCGGTCCCCGCCGCCATCAAGCCGCCGCAGGAGAAGCCGTTCGCGCCGACCTTCGTGGTCTCGATGCTGTGGTAGTAGGCGCTGCAAGGCTTCTCGTTCTCGGCGATCACCCAATCGACGTAGGCGAGCAGCACGTCGCCTCCGCCCCCGAGATCACGGTTGGGCTCCTTGCCTCCCGGTGTCCCGTCCGCCACCACGAAGTAGCCGTGCGAGGCAATTTCGGCCATGGCCGCTTCCGTCGAGAGCCCGTCCCGCGAACATCCGCCCTGCCCCCAGACGAAGATCGGATACTTGGCGCCCCCACCGAGATCCGCCGGACGGAAGATGGTGCCCTCGTTGATGCCCGGGTCTGAGTTCGTCTCGACGACCACCTGATGAGGGCCGCTCCCCGACACCCTTCGATCGGTCGGTCGTGACTCGGTGCACGTGCCGGTAAAGGCGCCGCCCGAGCCTCCGTTCCCGCCGGCCATGTCCCCGCCGCCGGCAGGCGACCCTCCGCCCGCGGCGCCCGAGCCGGAGGGCTCAGCCCCTCCGGCCGTGCTTTGTGAGCCGCCCGAGCCCGCAGGCTGAGGCCCTCCGGAGGAGCTCGCCTGCTCGCCACCCGAGCTGCTCGCGCTCCCTCCCGTGCCCGCCGCGGCTCCGCCGCTTCCCCCAGCGTTGCCGTCGTCACTCGAGCCGCTGCAAGCGGCGAGAATCATGCCCAGCGCGGCCCAGGTGAAAGCCCAAGTCGATTTGGTATTCATAGCTACTCCATATCACATCGATCGAGCGAAGAGAGGGGACCCATTCGCGTCTCTCCCGCGAACCGCCGGCAAAGGTCGTGCGCGCCATCGGTCGGCGCCATGGAACGTTTGGATATCTATCTGATCTTGCATCCGCCCGTGGTGTTCACGGGGCACATGTACACGGGTCTTCAGGCGCCCCACGGACCCCGGTGGCACGCCGTCGATCCACGATCGTCGATCGTCGATCGTCGATCGTCGATCGTTGATCGTCGAAGCAAAAGGATGACTTTCCCGGATATTGTGAGCGTTCACATTTCCGATGTCAATTCCAATCGCCAGGCCCCGGACCTGGGGAGCTCGCCGTGACCGCTCCGTCGCCTCGAGCAGCTGTGGTCGCCTCGCTCGCCAGCACTCCGCGCCCGGCGCGCGCAGGCGGCGCTCGCCGCGCCGCCCGCGCAGGCGAGCCCCCCAGGCGCCCGCGACCGGGTGTGAGCCATGGCACCCTCTCTCGACGCAAACTTACCATCCGAGGGGAACTCTTCGAGCCCTCGATGACAAAGTCGGGCGACCCGTGATTGATCGAGAGCGCGCCGGGACACGGGGAGAGAGGGACGATGCGCTCCCGATCTCCGTCGCCGCGACCCCCGGACCACGCCCGGCGATCCGCGGCACCGCACCGGGCCGCTCACGAACCTGACATAGCCGCTCGAACGAGACGCGATAACTGGCAATGGAATCGGACGCTTCTCGTCGGCGACCCCACTTCCTCGCGAGGCTACACCGATGAGCATGAATCGAAAGCAGTCTTTGGCGGCGACCTCGACGACCGCGGGCCTCTGCGTGCTCCTGGCGACCGGATACGCGCGCGCGGCGGAGCACTATGTGGCCCCGGACGGCAGCGACTCAAACCGCGGGACCAAGGACGAGCCGTTCGCCACCCTCGCCAAGGCGAACAGCGCCGCCGCCGCCGGCGACACCATCTGGGTGCGCGGCGGCACCTACACCATCACGACCCAGCTCGTCCTCTCGAGGAGCGGCACCTCGGAGACGAGCCGCACCAAGATCTGGGCCTACCCAGGTGAGAAGCCGGTGCTCGACGCGTCGAGGTATGTCACCAGCAACCCGGCCGTCGACGTGCCGGTGGTCCTGGTGACCGGAAGCTGGATGCACCTTCGAGGGCTCGAGATCGGCAACGCCAAGGTGGGCAGGAGCGGAGATCACTCGTACTCGCTGCTCCGCACCAAGGGCTCCAGCGACAACATCTTCGAGCTGCTCGACCTCCATCATGGCTTCGGGTCCGGCCTGTTCATCGACAAAGGCAACGGCGGCAACCTGGTCCTCAACTGCGATTCGCACGACAACTACGACCAGAACGGCAGCCAGGGCGACGGCCAGAACGGGGACGGCTTCGGGGTCCATTACCAAACGACGGGCCCCAGCACGATCATCCGGGGGTGCCGCGCTTGGAACAACTCGGACGACGGCTACGACTACATCTCGCAGGAGGTGCCGGTCATCACCGAGGGCAGCTTCGCCATGTCGAACGGTCGGGGCAGCGAGGGCAACGGCAACGGGTTCAAGGTCGGCAGCAGCAAGACGGGCATCCGGCACATCGTGCAGAACAACGTGGCCTGGAAGAACAAGGCCGCGGGCTTCTACGCGAACCATTCGTCGGGCGGCAACACCTGGCTCAACAACACCGCGTACAAGAATGGAACCCAATACAACATGCTGGCGAGCCCGCCCGACGACAGCAGCCAGACGATCATCTTGACCGGAGCGCTCGCGCACAAGATGCGGAACAACATCGGCTTCCCGAACAAGAACTCGAACATGGGGGGCGTCGACACCGCGTTCAACACGTGGGACCTGAGCATCACGGAGGCGAGCGCGGCCTTCGAGAGCACGTCGGACGCCGGCTGCACCGGCCCCCGCGAGGCCGACGGCCGCATCCCCTCCGCGTGCGCGTTCATGAAGCTCACGGCCGAAAGCGCCTTGATCGACGAAGGCACGGACGTGGGGCTCCCGTTCGTCGGATCGGCGCCGGACCTCGGCGCTTACGAGTTCGGCGCCGAGCCGACCGAAGGGACGGGCGGCGGCTCGGGCGCCGCTGGCGGCGGCATGGGCGGCACGGCGGCCCAGGGGAGCGGTGGCGACGGGTCCGGTGGCACGGTCGGCGCCAGCGGTGGAACGGGCGCAGCGGGTGGCGCTGGCCAGGGTGGCGCGCCGGGGGTCGGCGGCTCCCCGGAGACCGTCGGCGCCACGGGCGGCGCCGACGGTGAATCGACAGGCCGCGCCGGAGGCGCAGGGACCTCGGAAGACGAGAGCTCCGCGGCGGGTTGCGCTTGCGCCGTCGCTTCCGAGGACGCCACCGCCGGGATGGGCGGGTTCGCGTTCCTCGCGCTCGCCTCGGCGTTCGCCGCGCGCTCCCGCGATCGGAGGACAACGCGACGCGAGGGCGGCCGGCGCGGTCCGCGAGCTACTTGACAGGCCCCTCGACAGCACGGCTACTGGCACGTCGTTCCCTGGAGCTCCTCGGCGGGGGTCGACGGCACGGGGAGTCCATAGGACTGGGCCAGACGTGCGTACGCGTCCATGTTGGCGTTGGTCGTATACATATTGCCGCTGAGGTCGAACAGCGTACGATCACCATACGCCGTCGGCTCCCAGAGGAATGAACCCCGGCCCATTTGGTTCGGGAAGTCGCGCATGACGGAGTTGACGAGATCCCTGCGGCTATCGGTGTACTCGCAGCTCATCACGGGCAGTTTGTATTTGTTGATGACGTACCCGAATTCGTCCCTCCAGTCCTGGCCATTGTTGGTGGTCCCGTACGTCGATCCGCAGATTCCATCCACGTCGATGGGCGGATTGTTGGTCAAGTACGCGTCCACCCAGGGGCGGAAGCCGCCGTCGGGCCGCGGTCGGCCGTGCTGCGCCCACACGACGATGTTCGGGTCGGTCTCGCGCACCGCGCGGATGCCGGCGTTGACGAGGCCGGAGAAGTTGGCCCAGTTGCTCATGGACACGCCCGACATGCGTGAGTTGGTCTCGTTTCCGACCTGGACCATATCCGGCTTCACGCCAGCGGCCACCATTTGATCGAGCACGCCTTTTACGTGATCGTAAGCGGCCCTCTGCATCTGAGAGGGGCTCATCCCAGCCCAGGCGGACGGCACGTTCTGGTGACCGATGGACGCCCAGGTGTCGCTCATGTGAAAGTCGAGGAACAGGCCCATCCCGCAGGCCTTGACCCGCTTCGCCATGGCGATGGTGTGCGCGGTGTCGCCGAAGGCCTCCGTCGGGCGAGCGCCCGAATAGAGCTCCGAGGTATAACCTCCCGGACAATCCGGACACACGAAGGTCCGGAGTCGAACGAAGTTGAACCCGTGGTCGACCAGGATCCTCTCGATGGATTTGGTCTGGCCCTGGTCTCGGTAGCGCCGGCCGATCGACTCCTGTTCGAGGGTCCATGTGATATCGGCGCCCAGGATATACGGAGGGTTGAAGATCTCGCCGGTGCCCGAGCTCACGCGCGTGACTCGGAACTGCTGGTTGGTCCCGCCGGTCCATGGCCATTGAATCAAGGCGGTGCCGTCCGCGGTGCCGCCGCCGTTGACGTCCAGGGCCTTGCCGCTCTGGCGCGCGGTGAGGCGCACGACGCCGCTGGAGACGTCCGTGAACGACCACTGCTGGTTCTGCCCGCTCGAGCAGGAGTATTGCTGGATGCGGGCGCCGTCGCTGGTGGAGGCGCCCGTGACGTCCATGCAGCGGTTGCTGTTGACGTTGCGGACGCGATAGTAGCCGCCGCCCGCCGATTCCATGCGGAACTGCTGCCGGGTCGAGCCGTTGCAGCCGGCGAGCTGCAGCCCCGCTCCGTCAGCGGTGCTGCCCCCGGCCACCTCGACACACTTCCCGCTCTGGACGCCGACGATCGTGTAGGTCGCCGCGGTATCGATGGCGATGCCCTCGGCTGCGTCGTCGAGCTCGTAGCTGGATCCATCGAGCTCCTCTGCGGGGAGGCAGGCGCCGAGCGCGAGCGTCGCCAGCAGGGGCCATCGTTCAAAGCGCGTTCTCATGAGGTTCTCCCGTGCCCGAATGGGCATGTTGCAGTTTGTGTCAGCTCATCGCACGCCGCCCAGCGAGGACGTCGGTATAGAAGCTCCGAAGGCCGAACGTCGTCGCGTTGACGTGGCGTCTCGTTCGACGGGCGATCTCCGGCTCGTGAGCTGCGCGGTGCAGCGCCGCGGGCGCGGGTCGCCGTGAGCACGAGCGCTCGCGCCCAGCGCTGCTGAGGCGCGAGCGCAATGTCCGCGGGTTCACCGTACTCGCGTCCGTGACGACCGAGCGGACGAGATCGGTGCCGAGATCGATCGGCCGACGAAGGTCTCGGGGCGCATGAGCGCCCCTCCACAACGAAGCAAGAGACCACCAACAGGTCTCAATGTGAGCGCTCACAACTCCGACGCGAGCTCATGCAGAGCGACGAGCGGCTCGCGCGAGAAGAGCTCGTCGTCCGCACGCGCGCTCTCGAGCCGAAAGCTGCGTAGTCCGCCATGTTCTCGACCGTAGCGGCTCGACCACCGTCGCATTTCCAACTTACTCTCTCGCAATGGTACTATGGAATGGACACGAGGCGACCGCCGACCATCGCGTGCAGCGTCACGTCCGATCCCAAGGTGGATCGAGCCGCCCGCAACCAATCACGACTCGATCGCGAAATCTCGAGGGCGGCGAAGATCGCGCCAGGAGGTACTTTTAAGTCACGGGGAGAACGGCAGACCGGCCGGACCGAGCTGTTCCTTCAGGAGGCGCTGGGGTGTTCGCTGAAGGCGGAGTCGTCGTGTCGGACTGCAGGGGATTCGAGGGCGCATCCTGGCGGGAGGGTACGCGCGCCGGGCGCGGGATCGACGGACGTCACGAGGCTTGCGTGCCCGTGCGCCTCGACGGGGAGCCTGTCGGCGCTTCCTTGCGAGCGACGCGGCAGGAGAGAGCATGGAGAGGCCCGCCCGCCGAGGTCAGTTCACGGCCAGCTCGGGGAGCGTCAGCGCCCCTGGACCTCGATGTTGGTCACGCCCCAGCCCTCATCGAAGAGGCCGGTCAGCCCGGTCGCGGACAGGTCGAGCGCGAGGTCGGGCGCGGAGTGCGGGAAGACCAGCTTCATGCGGTATACAGAGTCGCCGTACGGATAGGCGAGGGTGTTCACCTCGCGCGCGCCCGACCCGGCCAGGCTCCCGTCCAGCGGATAGCTCTGGGAGCTCAGGGTGTTGGAGAAGGTCTCGCTGAGCAGCTCGACGCCGTCCGCGGAGGCGGTCCAGACGCTGGGACCCAAGGGCCCATCGCCGTCCCAGGCGTTGATGAGGTAGAGGTCGAAGCTCACGGTCAGCTCGGTGTGGGGGGCGAGCTCGTCCAGCGTCAGGTGCGCCGTCTCGTTGCCGAACTGCCCCAGGAAGGTGCGGTCTCCGAGCGGGGTGACGCTGGTGACGATCGACTCCCACTCCGGGCCGATGGATCCGGTGAAGTTGTTGAAGTAGACGCTGCGGGGGCTGTCGATGACCGGCCCGCCCTGCCCGTGGCTCGCGAGATCCGTCGCGGCCTCCTGGGCCGAGTGCGCGAAGCTCGCGTCGCCGGTGAGGCCCACGTCGAGGATGCACGTCCGCTTGATCACCTCGTCGGCGATGCCGGCGCAGGCCAGCTCGCCCGCGGCCCTCTGCGCGGGGGTCAGGTCGTTGAGCCACACCGGCTGCCCGGGACCGGCCGGACCGCCGCACGGGGTGCCCTGCTGGATGAGCGCGACGTCGCCCGGGGCGGCGCCCACCCGCCAGACGTCCGTGTAGCTGTTCGTGTCCTGGTACATCTCGAAGAACGTCAGCGCGCTGCTCAGCGCGCTGCCGTCCCGGGCCATCATGAACTCGTTGGTGGGGTCGTCATCGGCGTTCCCGAAGAGGCCGACCATCTTGCCCACGCTGGCCGGCGGGACGAGGAAGAGCGTGTCCAGGTACAGGCCGAGGGAATAGCTCCTTGGACGCATCGCCAGCCGCTCTCCCGTCGGCCAGGCCAGCACGGTCCTGCCGCTCGCGGACGCGTAGACGCTCCCGCCGCCGGCGAGCGCGAGCGCGCCGCTCGACGGCACCGTCGTCGGCTGCCCGTTCACGTAGAGCGCGCCGTTCGCATGATACTCCACGAGATCGCCCGCGATGCGCGCGCCCACGGCCCGGCCGGTCGAGACGCCCGGCGACACGGGGCACTGCCGGATCTGGATCTCCAGATCGGGCGTGGCCATGCTGGTCGCCAGCACGAAGTCGCCCTCCCCCTGGAAGTCGAACGCGACACGATCGAAGCTGACGTAATGGGGGTCTCCGTTGCACGTGGCGGGCTTGCAGGACGGCTCCGGGGTGTCCACGCGGCACCCCCTCATGACCTTGACGAGGAGGGCGTCGCTGCCACCGCCGCCGAACGAGTGGCCGCAGAACGGCGCGTCCGTCCTGCCCGTCAGGAAGACGTTGCCCCTCGGATCGACGGCGACGCCTTGTCCTGCCTCGGTCGCGTTCGTGCCGATGTACTCGGTGCGCAGGTGTGCCCCCGCCGCGCTGTACTCGCGCAGGTACATGTCCGCGCTCCCGAGGGGCGCGTCGGAGTCGAGGTCGCGGGAGGTCTGGCCGGTCAACACGACGGATCCACCGACGACGGCCACCGACGTCGCGGAGACGTTCTCGCTCGCCGATGTCTGCCGGATCCATTGCGTGGTGAGGCTCGCGTCCAGCTTGGCGAGGAAGGCGTCATACGTCGTCGAAGACGTATACGAAGGGAAGTTCCCGTTCGTCGTGCCGGAGACGTAGACGACGGTCTGACCCGACTCCACGGCGGTGGTCAGGCTGAACGCCTGGTCCTGGAGGTTCGTGCCGAGGAGAGCCACCCCGCCCAGAGCACCGCTGTCGCTGTAGCGGGCGACAAACGCGTCAGCGCTGCCGCCCGCGTACGGTTCGCCCGCCAGCGCGCCGGTGGTGTAACCGGCGACGTAGACCTGCCCATCGGCGCCGACGGAGACGCTGCGCGCGATGGTCGTCCTGTTGTTCACGCCGAGCTGCCTTGTCCAGACAGGATCGCCGCTCGGCGAATACTTCGCCACGAACAGCGACGTGGTGCCGCTCGTCGGCGGCGGGCTCACCCCGGCGAGGTTCCCGCCCGTGGAGCCCACCACGTAGACGCTGCCGTCAGGCGCGTGGGCCACGGACCACGCTTGATCCACCGCAGCCGTACCGAGCTGGCGCCGCCAGGCCTCGGTCCCGTTTGCGTTCAGCTTGACGAGGAAGGCGTCCGAAGATCCCTTGTGCTGGCCGGCCTCGATCGCGCCGCTCGTGTGGCCGACCACGTAGAGCGACGCGTTGCCGCTCGCGGGGCACTGGGCCGAGGAGACGGCGACGCCCGTCGCCTGGTCGCTCGCCGACGTGCCGATCTGCGCGCCCCACACGAGGTCCCCGTCCTGACCGACCTTGCGGACGAAGGCGTCGCTCCCGCCGCTGTTCACCTCGCCCGAGATGGCCCCGGTCGTGGACCCGACCTGGTAGACGGCATCGCAGGACGCGGCGACCGCGTTCCCGAGGTCCGCGCCGGCCGTGGGCGTCTCGTCATGCCACGTGAATCCCTCGAAGCTCGGGCAGGTCACGTTCTGCAAGGGGAGCGGGCGGCCTTTCGCGCGATCTCCCCCCATCGGGTCGAACGGGAGGGTGGACAGGGGGGAGTCATCCTCCTTGGGCCTCAGCTCCTCCTCGGTCGCGCTCGTATCGTCGTTCAGCGCTCCGCCGAGCGCGGGATCCTCCCCCTCCGCTCCGGCGCCGTCGTCCTCGGAGGAGATCGGCGCAGCCCGGTCGGGCTGGGGGCCTCTCGCCGAGCCCACCGGCAGAGGATCGCCGGTCGAGCCGCTGCAAGCGGCGACGCCTGCTGCCAGGATGCACACGGAGAGCGTCTCACCATGAAATCGTTTCATGCTCGAACCTCGCAGGAATGATGTCGATTCGAAATGGCCTGAGGCTGGGAGAAACCGATGTTTCATTCTCTTTGTCGGGTCCCCCGAGCCATCCAGCCGCCAGGGGGCCGCGAGCCCGGCCTCGACGCCGCCGGTCCTCGACGAGCGCGCGCTCCTCGTCACCGAGAGCTCAGAGCTCCCGGACAGCCCCTCATCGCGCTTCGATTCTCGCGGGGGCCACAAGCAACGAGAGTGCCAGACCTTTCAAGCTTCAGATCTGCACCGCCTGGCCGCAGGCCAGCTCCTCGGCCGGGCCCGTGGCGCGCGCAGGCGAGCGCCGCTCCGAGGACGGGATCGTTCCGCCTCGGCGCAGGGGGCGCACGCGGCAGCGTGCTCGTCACCCGGGGACGCAGCGCTTCATCCAGGGACGCAGCCCCTTCACGATGGCCTTTGCCGCCGCGTCGAGCGGCAGGCGATCGCGGCTGTCTCCTACCTTGCGCAAACGATGTGTGGCGACATTTAAGCGTGTAAAGCATGCGTGAAGATGCATGAACAAGGCGCGTCGCCGGATGCGTTCCGCCACGGAGTCCTTCAAGCTCGTCCCCGGGTACGGCGAGCGTCGCGGTCGTTTGCGTAGCTCACGCGTGCCCTGTCGCTCGAGCGCTCACGTGAGCCTCGAATGACGAACGTAGATAGCTGGTCATCCGTTCGAGGGCGCTGGGAGGGCGGCGCGAGGCGGCTCTGCCGCTCCAGCTCCGGACTCCTGTGGCCCTCGGCGGATGGACGTCGTTCGCGGCGCGCAGCGCATCAGCGCGTCGGGGCGGCCTGCCGGCATTCCGTGGTGCAGGCGTGGCGACCTCCGGGTCGCCCGGATTCGTGAAAGGCAAGGAAGACGATGAACTTCATGCGGTTTGGTGTTGGCGGAGCTCTGATCGCTGGCGCGGCCCTCCTGCTGCCTGCGTGCGCGGCCGAGTCGGACGACGGCGAGTCCTCCGAGATCGCGAGGATTTTCGTGGAGGGCGACGACCCGGCGGAGCTCGAGGGCGAGCAAGAGCTCCTTCGGTCGTCGTCGGAAGCGCTGACGTCCTACTCGTTCCTCGCGTCGTGCGTCGACGTGACGATCGCGGAGTACTCGGATGGCTCCGTGCTCGTGGCCCACGCGTATTGCAGGAAGCGAGACGGCTCCTGGCACCACAGCTCGTGGGGCCGCGGGTACTGCGGCGGCGATCTGGCGAACTGCGACGGGAGCGTCGTCTGCGGGAGTTGCTGACAGCGCCTCCCGACCCCAGCGGCCGCGGCCGTGCCCGCGCCGATCGCGCGATGCCGGGGTAGCGCCCGGGTAGCCTCCGGCGCGCCCGCGCTCCAGGTGAGCTCGACGCGCCGTGGATACCTGCCGGCGCTCGCCCCGGCGATCCCCGCCCCACCATGCCTTTCGGGTATGCCGAGGACGCCCCTCACCCGCAGAGCTGCGCGTCGCCCTCGCCTCGGGGTGACGCGCCGTGGTACTGCCATGGACCGTGCGCTCCGCTCGATGGCCTGTCGCGATAACGCCGCTCGGCCGCGCCTCGGCCGCGACGCTGGTCTGGCGGCTGCGGGGGCAGCGGTACGTGACCGCGGTCGTCAAAGCGACGTTCGGGCTCGTGGCCGAGGGCACGATGACGCTCGGTGGGCCGGACCCGATCGTGCCCGACGAGGTGCCGGATCCCTCCGGCGTGGGGCTGCGCTCGGCGGGGGATCTGGCGCCGTACCTGCGCGAGGTGGACGTGCTGCTGACCGGACACGCAGGCGTGGCTCCGACGGTCGCGGGGGAGATCCAGGTCCGGCTGGCCGTGGTGCAGGAGGGCGCCCTGCGGCTCGACCGTTGCGTGACGCTCGACGGGAGCGCGCAGGGGAGCGGGGGCCAGCGGCGCGTGCGGGTGGACGGGATGGGGCCGCTGTCCCGCCGCTGGCCGCGGCGCGAGGCGCTGCTCGGGGCGGCGGATCCCGGGCGGCTCGAGGGCGTGGCGCTGGAGGTGCCCGACGGGCTCGACTGGGGGTACTTCCAGGCGGCGCCGGCCGAGCAGCGGCTGGAGCGGCTGCTCGGCGACGAGTGGGTGGTGCTGGGGGGCATCGTCGCGCAGCGCCCGCGGCTGCGGACGCAGCTCGCGGGCGCGCGGGGCGTCGCGCGGCTCTACCGGCGCGAGGAGCGGGCGCCGCGCGAGGGAGCGGCGCTGTCCCTGCGGGCCGACACCCTGCAGATCGACGCGGATCGGCGGTGCTGCTCGGTCGTGTGGCGAGGGTACGCGGCCGTGGGCGAGGAGGATCTCGAGGCGCTCCGGGTCGTGGCCGGCGTGGAGCTGCCGGGCGAGGCGCTGCCGTGGGTCGACCCCTTCGCGCAGGAGGCGCGGGAGGCGGGGCGAACGGCGCCGCTTCCGGCAGCGCCCTCGCGCGCCACGCTGCCGCTGCCGGCCCAGGCGGCGCCGGTGGTGACGAACGTCGAGGATCATCCGCTCGAAGGCACCGTGGAGCCGCTGAGCGCGCACGTGCGCAGGCCAGCGACGCCGTTCGAGGCTCGGCCCGAGCGCCCTCCCGCCGCGCCGCTCACGTCGCCCGCGCCTGCGCCGCTCCTCTCGCCCCCGCCCGCGCCGCTCACGTCGCCCGCGCCCGCTGCCCCCTCGGGGCCCATCGCCGCGGCCCCGCCGCTGCTGGACGCGGAGCTCTCCGCCGATCCCGCGGGCCTCGGCGACGCGTTCCTCTCCGCCATGACCGAAGCGGGCGCCTTCCCCTGACGATCGCGCGCCCGGCCGCGGATCGCCCCTCGCCTCGGGGCCTTCCTTGCGCGAGGGCGGGCTGATACGCTCGCGCGAGCCCGGGAAGGAGCATGGTGCTTTGAAGCGGCTGCTATCGCTGGGTCCGCGGCGCTTCGCGATCGAGCTCGCCGAGGGCCGTGAGGGCGTCGCCGACCGGCGCGGCGATCGCGCGAGGGAGGCCGCGTGGCTGCGCCAGCTCTACGCGGAGCCGCAGAACCGCCCGGCGCTCCGGCGGCTGCTCGACGATGTCGCGCCGGCCAGCGCCGTCCGCAGCCTGGCCGACGCGGACGTGCTCGGCGCGCTGGGCCGGCTGCTGCTGACCGGCCGCGTGCGGCTCCGCGAGGCTCCCCTCCCCTGGCTGCCGTCCTACGGCGGCGACGAGGCCAGCGCCGAGGACCAAGCGCCCGCCGACGCCGCCCCGCGCGCGCCCAGGACCGAGGTCACCTGGATCGAGATCCGCCTCATCGGCGAGGACGACAAGCCCATCCCGCACGAGCGCTACCGGGTGGAGCTGCCCGACGGCTCGGTCCGGGAAGGCGCGCTCGACCAGGAGGGCCGCGCCCGGCTCGACGGCATCGACCCGGGCACGTGCCTCGTCACCTTCCCGGCGCTCGACCAGGAGGCCTGGGAGCGCGTGGGTTGACCGCGTAGACTCGGGCGGTGGCCACCGAAGCCGACCTCCTCCGCGATGTCCTCGCCGCGCCGGACGCCGACGCGCCGCGGCTCGCGTACGCCGCCTGGTGCGACGACCAGGACGACCCGGCCGTCGAGGCGCGGGGCAGCTTCATCCGCGCGCAGATCGCGCTGCTCGCGACCGACGAGGCCGCCGAGCCGGATCGCCACTTCCGCCTCTCGTGCCAGGCCCGCGACCTCGAGGAGGCCCACCGCGCCGCGTGGATCGCGGCGTTGCCGCCGGAGGCGCGCGATCCCGTCTTCGACCGCGGCTTCGTCGAGCTCGTCACCCTCGACGCCCGCGCCTTCCTGCAGCGCGCGGGCGCGCTCCTCGCGCTCGCGCCGATCCGCCACCTGACGATCGACGCGCTCGGCGGCGCGGCCGAGGAGCTCTTCGCGTCGCCGCACCTGGCCGGCGTCCGCTCGCTCCGGCTCGACCGGGTGGGCCTCACCGACGACGACGTGGAGCGGCTCGCGGCGTCGCCGCACCTCGCCGGGCTGCGCTGGCTCTGGATCGGCAACAACCGCGTCACGCGCCGCGGCGCGGAGGCGCTCGCGGCGTCGCGGCGCCTCCCCGCGCTCGGCTACGTGGGCTTCGTCAACAACCCCTTCGACCCCTCGGAGCACCAGGGCCACGATCAGGGCGTCATCGTCGACCGCTGGCTCCCGCCCGAGGGCCGCGCGCTGGAGGCGAAGTTCGGCGCGCTGCGCTGGCTCCACACCGAGGCGCGCACGCTGCTCGAGGTGGTGCCGGACCGGCTGCGCATGCCCGGCTGATCAGTACACGAGCTCGTCCGCCGGCCGGTACTGGGCGGTGAGCTTCGCGATCGGCGCGTCCCAGGACGGCTTCCAGCCCGTCCGCGCGAACTCGGCCACCTTCGTGAGCTCGCCCTTGATCTTCGCCTTGAGCGCCTCGCGGTTCTTCCAGACATCGTCGAAGAGCGCGCGGTCGGTTCGCCTCACCGCCTCTCGCGCCTCCACGATCTTTCCGGCCAGGACCTCGTCGTCGCCCACCTGCTTCGCGATGTTGTGGGGCTGTTTGTTCAGCGTCTTGTCGAAGCTCTTCCAGCCGTCGTACTTGCGCTCCCACCCCTCGGGCAGCGGCTCCGCCTGGCCGAGCGCGTGGCGAACGAGCGCCGTCTTCAGCTCGGCGATCGTCACGTACCCGCTCTGCGTCTTCTTCCGGACCTCGATGATCCTCCGCGCCAGATCGACGTCCCCGAGGAGGGCCTCGAGCTCCTTCTGGGACATGGTGTTCACGTTCGTGTTCGGGGCCTTGCCGTTGCCAGGATCGAAGTAGTGATTGGCCTCCGCCACGTTGAGGGCGGAGAAGACGAACCCCACGAAGATGATCCTCCCCTGCGCCGGGAGCGTCTCGTGGTACGCGCGCATCTTCTGGACCGCGACGTCCTCGGCGCTCACCAGCGCGGCGTTGCCGGTGGCGGCGGCGCCGAGCACGCGCACGGACTCGTCCTTGGTCTGGAGCCCGACCATCCGGCCGTCGGCGGGGGACACGAGGGGGACGAGCTCCAGCATGGCCGCGATCTTCTCGGCTTGCCCCACCTCGCGGATGTCCTGCCCCGCGCAGCGGATCACCCGATCGTAGCTCCTGGGGTCCTGGATCGCCTGCGGGCGCGCATAGCTGTCGTAGAACTTGAAGGCGCCGCCCTCGAGGTCGGACACCTGCTCGTCGTGATCGCGGATCAGCGCGGGGATGGGCTGCTTGCTCATCTGGGGCGCGCTCGGCACCTTGTCGTACTTCGCGTCGGGGCTCTGCTTGAAGGTGACCCGGAGCCGCGGCGCGGCCTCCTCGACCCGGTCGAGATCGCACCCCTGGCCGAAGCGCCACTTTCGCCCCGCGGGCAGGATGACCGCGAGCTGATCGTTGCGCCCATAGGCGAAATCATCCATCCGCATCGGCTGGCCGCGCCGCTCGCTCGCGCTGGCGGCCGGGTGCTTGAGCAGGATGTCGTTGCGGCCGATGGGGAACGACTCGTGCAGCGTCTTCGTCGCGAGCCAGTCGATCCACTTGTCCGTCTCCTCGGCGCGCTCCACCATGTTGACGCCGACCCCACCCCCGCCCATCACGCAGTAGCGCTCGCCGACGCTCCAGTCGGTCTCTCGATAGAGCCCCTCGGTCCCGGAGAGGATCGCCCGCCGCTTCTTCGCGTCGTCCCAGCGCTCGACCGGCTCCCAGAGCCGGGTGCGCACCGCCTCGTAGAGCTCCGACGTGACCATCGTCTCGTCCACGGCGCGCGGCTTGCCGGCGCCGGTGCAGATATCGATCTTGTCGGCGTAGAGCCAGTGGAGGCTCGCCGTCGTGTCGGCGAGGAGCAGCCGGTAGCGCGGGAAATGGTCCGGGTGCGCCAAGAGGAGCATGTCATTGAGCTCGTCCTCGTCGATGCCCTCCCGGAGGATGGCGCCTCGGGCGCTGTCGTGGAGGGCCGTCGTCCCGCGCGGCACGATGGCGAGGACGCTCATGGCGAGGCGCAGCAGCTCCAGCGGGCGCACCGCCGGCCCGTAGGCGGTCGCGATCAACAGCCGCTTGTTCGCGCGCACGTGCTCCGCGAGCCGCGCCCGCTCGGCCCGCGTGTCCGCGGCGAACCTCGTCGAGTCGCGCGGCCCGGTGACGTCCTCTTTCCCGTCCTCGTTCGGCCCGCCGAGCGCGGGCCGCTGCGCGAGGCCCGGCAGGCCGAGCAGCTGGGGGAACTGCCCCATCTTGTGCTGGTTGTAATGGCTCCAGGGGTCCTCGAACCCGACGTGCAGGATCTCCGCCGGGGCGACCCGGGCCTTGCCCCACGCGCTCTGCCGCAGCGTCGTGTGGTTGACCGTCGCGGCCGTGCCGTCGCCGATGATCACATAAGGCGGGATCGGCCTGCGCAGCGCGTTCTGCCCCTCCCGCTCGGCGTGGGCCTCCGCCTTGTAACGGTCGTAGATCTCGGTGACGCGCTTGACGCTGCGGCTCTCCTTGTAGACGAACCGCCAGTTCTTGCCGAGCCCCGCGGCGATCGACCGGAGGACGATGAGCAGCAGCTCGCTGCTCACGGTCTTGCCGTGATAGATGACGCTCGCGGGCTTCGTCTCGCCGTCCCCTCCGACGATCAGCAGGCCCTTGTGGTCGCGCGGCCTCGACAGCTCGGTGCTGACCTTGTTCCTGGCCTCGTTGCCGACGACGGAGGTGCCCGCGTCGGCGTCGGTGATCGTGATCTCGGTCCAGTAGATGTGCACGGCGCGCCCCTCCTCACTCCTCGTGCCTGCGCTCGATCTCCTGGAAGGTGTCGTCCTCCGGCAGCGACTCGTCGAGATCGTGCGCGGCCCGGAAGCGGGCCAGCGCGTCGGCGAAGGCGGGGCTCCGATGCCCGTCGACCTCACCGTGATAAAAGCCCAGGTTGGCGAGGCGAGACTGGATGCCGCGGATCTCGTCCGAGGGCTGGAGGTAGCCGAGCGCGATCGTGACGACCTCCTCTCCGCCGGACAGGAAGAGCCGCGCCTGCCTGGCGTCGTTGGGGATGAACTCCTCGATGCGCCCGTCGCCGTCGGCCTTCTTGTCGTTCGGGCGGAGCTCGCCGTCGACCTCGAGGAAGTACTCCTCGTTCGCGCGGGGCCTGCCCTCGTGATCGAGGAGCCGGATCCTGAGCTTGGCCGGGACCCCGCGCCGCCGGAAGGTGTGCACCTTCGCGGTCTGGCAGCTCTCCTCCCTGGGCCGCGGATCCGGCACGACCACCTTGTCGGCGCCGGGGACCAGCGTGAACGGGTCCCTCCGGAGCTCGCGGAGCGCCCGGTTCTCCGGGTGATCCCAAAGCGTCTGCCAGAAGAACCCGTTCTCGTAAGCGATGCTGGTGAAGCAGTCGCCCGCGCGGACGCGATGGGCCTTCATCCCCGCCTCCACGCAGCAGGGAGCGTCGCCGGGCGGCGCCCGGGCTCAGCGCCGCCCGCCACGCCCGCGCCTCGCCCACGGCCCATTCCCATCAAAAGACCAAAGGGCCCCCGGGAAGTCAAGCGCCCGGCCCGCTCGACGGCCGGCGCCGGCGGCGCGCTCGCCACGCGCATTGCCCCCGTTCGCGCCGCGCCGGCGCGCTTCAGGTCGGCGGGTGCGACGCCAGCGCGCCCTCGCCGCCGAGCGCGTCGGCCAGCGCGGCGGCGGCGGCCGCGGCGAAGGCGTCGAGCGTGGCGGGCTCGGTCCAGCGGGTGGCCTCGCGGGCGTCGAGCGCGTGGTGGGTCTCGATGAGGATGGAGGGCATGGAGGGGCGGCGCAGGACGAAGATCCGCTGGTCCTGGGGCCGCCGGTCCACGAAGACGCCCGGCTGAGCGGCGTCCGGCGCGTACAGGCCGCTGTACGCGGCGCCGCCGTAGGGCAGCAGGCCGGCTTCCTCCATGCGCCGCGCGAAGGCGCGCGCGAGGGCGAGCCGGCGGGCGCCGAGGGCCGGGTCCCCCTCGTCGGACCAGAGCACGGCGAACCCCGGCGCGGCGAGGCTGAGCGGGCACGCGCGGCCTTCTGCGGGCGACCACGTGTCGATCCTGCCGCGCACGTCCGAGTGCAGGCTGACGAACGCGTCGGCGCCCCACCGGGCGGCGTCCTCGACGCGCTCCGCGTAGGGCAGCGGCCGGTCGCCGGTCCTGCCCACGCGCGCCTCGAAGCGCCGGGTGGCGTTGAGCCGCTCGGCGAGCGCGCGCGCCGCGGAGAGCGTGAACTCCTGCTCCTCGACGCAGAAGCAGGAGACGTTGCCGGTGTTGCCCGGGGCGCCGTGGCCCGCGTCGAGGTAGATGCGGCGGACCCCGAAGCCGGGCGGGAACACGGCGGCGGGGGCGACGACGCGGGCGCCCGGGAAGGGCCACCCGCTCGGCGCGATCGGGAGCTTGAGGGCGCGCCGCGCCGCGGTGTCGCGCGGGAGTCCGGGGGCGAGCGCCCGTGACAGGGCGGCGGCGCCGGCGGCGCCTGCGAGACCGAGGACGAGCTTCCTGCGCGAGATCACCGCGGCCCCGCTTGCTACCAAAGGCGGGGCGCGGCGTCAGGTTCTCGGCAAACCAGCCCGGAGGAGGTGGCCGGGCTCGCCGCGACGAGCGACATCCCGGGATCGCCCGGGACGTCGGGATCGCGACCCGGCGCGGCCCTCCGCGCCTCGTCCGGAGACCCCGAGTCGGCGACTGCGCTACTGGGCCGACGTGTAGCAGACCTCGAGCTTCGGCCGGACGGCGACGTTCGCTTGCTCGCTCGACCGGATGTCGGTCCGGCCGTTCACGTCGTGGAGCGCGATGCCGTGGTTCGGCTGGGCGCCATCCACCCAGGTCTGGACGAGGGCCGCCACGTCGGCGGTCGCGACGGCGTCCGCGGCGACCGTGGAGAGGGTGGCCTCGACGGCCGCGTTGTACCCGGGGAAGTTGCCTGCGTGGACGGTCGACTCCTGCCAGGGGCCGTTCACGCGGTGCAGCTCGATGGTGCCGGCGCTCGCCTTCCACGCGTGGGAGAGCGAGAGGGTCGCGGAATCGACGTCGGCTCCCGCCGGGATGAACGACAGATCGAAGGCCAGCAGGCCCACCTGCGGGCCCTCCGGGAGCGTGTTCAGGACGACGTACGGGTAATCGCCGTACGGCCACGAGACGCCGGGCTGGACATGCGCGTCCGCCACGCTCCCGTTGGTGCCGCGCTGCACGACGACGCACTGCGACTGGACCGGGGGCTCGCAGGCGTTGCCGATGCCGTCGTTGTCGGCGTCGGCCTGGGAGGGGTTGGGCACCGCCGGGCAGTTGTCGCACGAGTCGAAGACCCCGTCTTGATCCGTGTCGGCGGCGACCACGGTCACCCGATCGAGGAGCGTCCCCTGGCCGTTCGAGAGGCCCAGATCGTTGAACTGGAGGCGCGTCGTCGCGCCGGAGGCCACGAGGGTATAGGTATAGTAGACCCACGCGGAGCTGGCGGTCGTGAGCGTGGCGACCTGCTGGCCGCCCCAGACGACGCCGAGCACGTTCTGGTTCGCGCTGGTGCCGGGGCGCGCGGCGAAGGCGAACCGGAGCTGGTACGTCGCGCCCGGGACGGTGGTGAGATCCTGGTAGATGCCGCTCGAGTTGCTGGCGTCCAGCTCGACGTGCTGCTCGCCGTGCGCGGGGCTCATGCCGCTCGCGTGGTCATGGATCTGAATCTGTCCATAGGCGGCCTGCCAGCCGTTGATCGAGCTGTAAATGGCCGAGTTGTTGCGCGTCACGTTCGGCTCTTCGAAGCTGCCGTTCCTGACGATGTCGCCGGAGGGCAGCACCGAGCAGGAGACGAGCGCCGCCGCGCCCTCGCCGACGGCTTCGTCGTTGTCCTCATGCGGCTCGGCGGCCGCCATGCAGCCGGAGATCATCGAGGCGAGCGCGAGGACAGAGACAGAGACAGAGACAGAGACAGAGACAGAGACAGAGACAGAGATCGACGGATAGGTGGTTCTCATGGGAGAGCTCCTCGTTGCGGCGCCGGCATGGCGGCGCCGCGCCGTGCGGCGAGCTGCCGCACGCTATGGATTGAAAAACGTATTTACAAAGTATGAGCGATGCTGATAAACTGTTGGGTTTGCCGCGAAGGCGGACCGACGAAGGTCGTTATTCGTCCATCAGCGCGCGCGGCACGACGGCACGACGGGACGGCCGTTGCGAGGCGCTCGCCTCGCGCATCGTGCGCCGACCTCGAGCTTCCTCGACCGAGGAGGCCCGCGTCCCCCTGGAGGAGGACCACCGGCCTGCGATCGATGGACGGAGTCGGACGAGCGCGATCACGAGCGTTTCTTGCAACTGCCAGCCGAGGCGCTGTCTTCGTTATATCATGAAATGGGCGAACGGATCACCATCATTCGCACCCGGTGTGCAAATCGAGAGATGGAACCACAGAGGCACAGAGGGCACAGAGGGAAGAGGAGAGAGAACAAATTTGAGAGAGATAAAATTTTCCAATCTCTCCTCTGTGCCCTCTGTGCCCTCTGTGGTTCCATTGTCTCCCCATCACGGGACCAGGGGCGGCGGGATCCGCGGCCGCGGCGAGCGCGTCGCCCAGCGCCTTTCGCGAGCCCCGCCTCGCCCGCGCCGGCGAAGCAGCCGAAGAACGCCGCGTCGACGCGTCGACGCGTTGACGAACCGCGCGCGCGTTCCGATCGTCGAAACCGGAACGGCCGTCCCGGTTTTGTGCGAGGAGAGGGCGATGGACCAAGGAAGAGACTCTCGCGCGCGGTGGACCGAGGCTGACATCCCCAGCCAGGCGGGCCGAGTCGCGGTCATCACGGGCGGAAACACCGGCATCGGCCTCGAGACGGCCCGGGCGCTGGCGGAGCGCGGGGCCACGGTCGTGCTCGCGTGTCGCGACCTGGAGAGGGCCGGCGCCGCGGTGGCGCAGATCGAGGCCCGCGCCCCGGGCGCGACCGTGCGCGCCGTGCGCCTCGATCTCGGCGCGCTCGCGTCGGTCCGCGAGGCCGCCGGCGAGCTCCGAGCCGCGTACGACCGCATCGACCTGCTCATCAACAACGCCGGCGTGCTGTCCTTCAAGCGCGAGGTCACCGCCGACGGCTTCGAGCTCCAGCTCGGCGTGAACCACCTCGGCCACTTCGCCCTCACCGGCCTCCTGCTCGATCGGCTGCGCGACGTGCCGGGCTCGCGCATCGTGACGGTGTCCAGCATGGCGCACCATCGCGGCGACATCGACTTCGGCGACCTGCAGGGGGAGCGGGCGTTCCGCGGGTTCCCCGCGTACGGGCGGTCCAAGCTCGCGAACCTGCTGTTCACCTACGAGCTCCAGCGCCGGCTCGCCGCGGCCGGCGCGAAGACGATCGCGCTCGCCGCGCACCCCGGCGGCTCGAACACCTCGATCGCCCGCAGCGGGCCCGGCTGGATGCACGTCCTCGGCAAGATCGCCAAGCGCTTCGAGCTCGGGCAGAGCGTGCCGATGGCCGCCCTCGCGTCGCTCCGCTGCGCCGTCGATCCGGGCGCGCGGGGCGGCGAGTACTACGGGCCCCCGGGCCGCTTCGGGATGACCGGCTTCCCCGAGCGCCTCGAGTCGAGCGCCCGCTCCCACGACGAGGTCACGCAGCGCCGCCTCTGGGAGGAGTCCGAGCGGCTCACCGGCGTGACGTACGCCCTCTGACGACGGGGCCCCGTCGCCCGACGGGTGGGGCGCGGCGAGGCCCGCTCACGCCTCGCCCGCGCTCCGCTCCCGGAGCGGCACCAGCAGCCCGAGGAAGGCGATCGAGAGCGCGGTCCCGAGGGCGAACAGCCCCGCGTAGCCGAGCCGCTGGGCGAGGGTGCCCGACAGCCACACCGCGGGCGATTTCCCGAGCACCTCGACGCTCGCCAGCAGCGTGTAGTGCGTCGCGCCGACCGAGCGCCGGACGCGCGACATCATGAAGGCGAACACCGCGGTCGTGAGGGCGCCGCCGAAGAGGTGCTCGGCCACGGTGACCGCGATGACGGCCCCGGCGGTGGGCGGGCCGGCCGCGGCGAGAGTCCACTCGCCGGCCATCGCGGCGGACCGGAGCGCCGAGGTCACGCCGACGGCGGCGAGCAGCGGCACGCGCTGCGCGAGGAGGCCGCCCGCGAGCGAGCCGGCGATCGAGGCGACCAGGCCGTACGTGCCCACCCAGAGGCCGATCTGGTGCGGCGGGAAGCCGGCGTCGACGAGGAAGGGCTTGAACATCATGTCGACCATCGCCTCGCCGAGCTTGTAGGTCCCGAGGAACGCGACGACCCAGAGCGCGCCCGGCGCCCGCAGGGCGACGGCGACCGTCGCGAGCACCTCGCGCAGCGAGCGGCGCGCGCGCGCCTCGACCTCGCTCGCGGGGGGCTCGCGCAGCGCGAGCGAGGCGAGCACCGAGGCGAGGACGAGCGCGGCCATCGCGCCGAACTGGCCGCGCCAGCCGATCCACGCGCTCGCCCAGACGAGGAGCCCGCCGGCGGCGAGCATGCCGACCTTGTAGCCGACCACCTGCGCCGCGTTCGCGAGGCCGAGCTCGCCGCGCCCGAGCAGGTCGATCGCGAGCCCGTCGACCGCGATGTCCTGCGTGGCCGCGAGCAGGTTCATGAGGAAGACGAGCGCGAGCAGGGCGCCGAGGTGGCGCGACGGCGGGACGAACGCCGCGGCCGCGCACGTGAGCGAGAGCAGCACCCCGAGCGGCAGGATCCACGAGCGGCGCCGGCCGAGCCGCTCCCACCCGAAGCGGTCGACGAGCGGCGCCCAGAGCGCCTTGGCGACCCAGGGGACCGCGAGCGCGCCCGCGAAGCCCACGCCGGCGAGGGAGACGCCGCTCGCGCGCAGGAAGACGGGCAGCGCCGTCGCCTGGAAGCCGAACGGGATGCCCTGAGCGAAGTAGAGCGCGGCGAGGGCGGCGATCTTGCCGGCGGACGTTCGGTCTGCCACGACCGACAATCGTAACCGAGCGGACGAGCTTTGGTCGCGCCAAACACGGATGCTGGCGTGGATCTCGACTCGGCCGCGGGCGCGGCGCGACCTCGATGAGCGCGCCGCACCGACCTCGATGAGCACGCCGCACCGACCTCGATGAGCACGCCGCACCGACCTCGATGAGCACGCCGCACCGACACACGAGGTTTGCCGACCGGGCGAGCCCGCGCCGATGATCGCCGACACGTTCTCCCCGCGATCGCTCGCGCCGGCGGGCACGGTCCGGGTCAGGTGGCTGGGCACGGCGGGGTTCGCGATCGAGCACGCGGGCGCGGTGGTGCTCATCGATCCCTACCTCACGCGCGCCTCGCTCCGCCGCTGCGTGCTCGGCCGGCTCGCCCCCGACGCGGCCGCCGTCGCGCGCCACGCGCCGCGCGCCGACGCCGTCGTCGCCGGCCACACCCATTTCGATCACGCGCTCGACATCCCGGAGATCGCGCTCCGCACGGGGGCGACGGTCTTCGGCTCGCGCTCCGCGGTGGCGCTCTGCCGCGCGTCCGGCGTCCCCGCGGCGCGCGTGCGCGACGTCGAGCGCGCGCCGGGCGGCCAGCCGGTCGTCGCCGAGGTCGGCCCGTTCGAGCTGCGCTTCCTCCCGAGCGCCCATTCGCGCCTGCTGCTCGGCCGGGTCCCCTTCCCCGGCGACATCTCCGATTGCGACGAGGTCCCGCTCCGGGCCGAGCGCTACCGGTGCGGCGCCGTCTTCGCGGTGGAGATCCGGGTCGCGGGCCGGCGCATCGTCCACCTGGGCAGCGCGGAGCTCGTCGAGGCGGGCCTCGATTGCAGGGAGCCCGACCTGCTCCTGCTCTGCGTCGCCGGCTGGACCGCCTCGCGCGGCTTCCCCGAGCGCGTCGCGCGCGCCCTGTCGCCGCGCGCGGTGCTCTTCTCGCACTGGGACAACTTCTTTCTGCCCCTCGATCGCCCCGCCGTGGCGCTGCCCGCGATGCAGGGAGAGCGCCTGGCAGAGCGCCTCGGCCGGGCGGCGCGCGACGTGCAGATGGGCGTGCTGCCGCTCCTCGGGGAGGTGTGGATCTAGCGCCGGTGGCACGGAGCCCGGCCGCTCGCCGTCACATCGAGTCAAGCCCTGCGACGTAATTCTGGGACGAGGTGCTGAGCGCGCAGGGTGCACCGCGACCTGCGATCCGGTCGCTTCGACGCGCCGGCTGGGGCGCTGAGGCTACAGCCCGAACACCCTGACATCGCTGCGGCTGCTGGCGTGGTGGGGCCAGCAGGCGATCTCGCCGCTCGCGAGGGCGGCGCAGGCCTCTTCGTAGCCGACGGAGACGTGAACGGCCTCGCCGATGTCGATCTCCGACAGGGTTGCATTCGCGGAGGCCCACCAGCAGACGACCCTGCCGCCCTGCCGGAGCGCGCAGGTCCGGTTGTACCCGGCGCTCACCTGAATCGCATCGTCGAGCCCGGGCACCTGTTGCGGCCCACGGGCGCCGTCGTCCCGCTGGTAGCGATTGCTCCAGCAGAGGACCTCGCCCGATGCGAGGCGGGCGCAGTCGTGCGCAGAGCCGGCCGAGATCTCGACGGCGCCTTCGACGCCCTCGACGCCCACGGCCGTCACCGCCTCCCCACCGGAGGTGAGCCACCCCCAGCACGCCACCTCTCCGGTGGCCCGCAGCGCGCAGGTGTGATCGATGTTCGCCGCGACCTGCACGGCGTCGTCGACGCCGGTGACGGTGACCGGAACCTGCGTCACGCCGATGCCATAGACGTCGTCGACGTGCTCGACGCCGAGCACCGGCGCGGGGGACGGGCCGCCCCAGCAGACGACCTTGCCCGAGCCGAGGACGCCGCAGACGTGGTGATGACCCGAGGAGAGCTGGACGATGCCCTCGACCCCCGGAAGCTCGAGGGGCTCCGCGCTGGATCCCCCGACGGGAACGGCCTGCCCGAGCTGCCCGTAGTGGCTGAGGCCGAGGCAGGAGACGCGCCCGCCAGCATGGAGGAAGCACATCGCCTCGAGCAGGCCAGACGCAGCGACGATATCGTCGAGGCCCGGCAGCTCGACCGGGGCGGCCAGGCGGGTCCCCAGCACGAATCCGTCCCACCAGCAGAAGGCCTTTCCGGAGGCGGAGGCGGCGCATTTCGGAGCGCCCTCGGCGATGCGCACGGCGCACTCCGCCGCAGAGCAGGAGGGAGCCGGCGTCGGGTCGGGTGGTGCGCCGCCCGCGCCAGTCGAGGCAGCGTACTCGCCGCCGGCACCGGCGCCGCCGGTCTCCGGGACGGCAGGACCGCCGCCGGTCTCCGGGACGGCAGGACCGCCGCCGGTCTCCGGGACGGCAGGACCGCCGCCGGTCTCCGGGACGGCAGGACCGCCGCCGGTACCGCCCGAGGTGTCGTGCGGGACGATCTCGACGTAGCCGCAGGCGGCGAGGGCGGCGGGGAGAACAACGATATAGAGGAGAGGGGTGACGATGGCGCGGCGCATGGGGTCCTCCGTCGGCGGGCGTCTTTGCCGGACGGAGGGACTATGGAAGCGGACGGCGGCGGTGCTCCTTAATGGGGCCTTAAAGCAGCTCCGGGCGTGCCGGGCGTGGCATTGACGACGCGCTCGGCGCGCGGAGCCCGGCGCTCCCCGGCGCGGCCTCGATCGGGGCCACGGCGCGCCGCCGTCGACTCACGGAGCGAGCGCCGTCCTGTCGACGAGACCCTTCGCCAACTCGGGCGGCGACGCCCCCCGAGGAGCCCCGAAAGCGGAGCCCCGGCCTCTCGAGCTCACGCCCGTCGTGCCACGCCCGTGTGGCCTCTGCTTTGCTAGGAGCGCCTGTCACAATGACGAGGCGCGCCGAGACGATCGCCAGCGCACCTGACGATGCGGGAGGGCTTGTCGCGCCGCTGCACGGATCCGAGCAGCTTTGCGCCGCCGCTGCTGCTGGAGCAGCAGCTTGACCCGCAGGCTCGCCGCCGGCGTCACCGCGCGATATCCATTTTCGCTCGGCAACCGTGTCCATGTTCGTAGACATGCCGTCGCTCGATAGCTTGCGAGGGACGCCAACCGGAAGGGAACGTTGCATGAAGTCCTTGTTGAGATTGCTCGCCCTCGTGCTCGCGCCGCTCGCCATCGCGCTGAGCGCCCGGGCCGCCGAAAAGCCCAGCGAGATCCGCGTCTCCAACCCCGGCGTGGGCGTCGGCAATCGCCCGGTGGTGGGGGGCTCGGCCTGGGCGCTGCTCAACCTGCGGGGCGCGCTCGAGAGCGAGTTCAAGAGCGACGGCTTCCCGGTGCGCTGGAACTTCCTGCGCGGCGCCGGGCCGGCCGTGAACGAGACGTACGCCAACGGGCTGACCGACTTCTCGCTGCTCGGCGATCTGCCGTCGATCATCGGCCGCGCCGGCGGCCTGAAGACCCGCATCCTCGCGAGCGGGCCGAAGACCAACCTGTACATCGCCGTGCCCGCGGACTCGCCGATCCAGAGCGTCAAGGATCTCAAGGGCAAGCGCTTCGCGGTGTTCAAGGGCACCTGCCTGCAGCTCTCGGCGGCGCGCATCCTCGAGGCCCACGGGCTCAGCGAGCGCGACGTCCGCGCCATCAACATGGACAACGCGACCACCAAGGCGGCCCTGGCCACCAAGGACGTCGACGCCGCCATCGGGCTCAATGACCTGCTCGCCCAGCGCGATCAAGGCCTCGTGCGCGTCATCTACTCGACCAAGGGCGACCCCCGCTACACCTGCAACAGCACCATCATCGGCTCGGACGATTTCATCCGGAAGTACCCCGAGGTCACCAAGCGCGTGGTGCGGCAGTACGTCCTGGCGGCCAAGTGGCTGGCGGATCAGGACAAGGACCTGAGCGAGGCGTACCGCCTCTGGGCGCGCTCCGGCACGCCGTTCGCGTCGTTCAAGGAAGACTGGGCCGGCGAGTCCGCGCGCGAGAAAGACAGCCCGCTCGTGGACGCGTACGTGGTCGCCCGCTACAAGACGAGCATCGCGGACGCCAAGCGCCTGGGCTTGATCCGCGCGACGTTCGACTTCGAGCCGTGGGTCGATCGCAGCTTCCTCGATCAAGTCCTGAAAGAGGAGAAGCTCGAAGGTTTCTGGAAGCCCCGCCCGGCGCCCTGACGGCGCCTGGAGCCCGGAGCGAAGCTGCCGGGTGAGGCAGACCGAATCGCCGCTGCCAGCTGTCGCGCGCGGCGCTGGCGGCGCTCGGCGAACGGCGTACACTGGCGCTCCGAGATGACGACCAACGACGATGTCGTGGTGATCGTGCGCGAGCTGGACGTCGTGGTGGAGCGCGCCGGCGGGCTGTTCCTCGGCCGGCGCGACGTCCTCCCGGCGTTCGCCGATGCGCCGGTGTTCCTCGGCAGGTTCGAGGATCGCGGCTGGTACGCGGCTCGCGCTCGGCCCGACGTCGCGCTCCCGGCCGAGCTCGCGTTCGCGTCGGTCCGCTCCCTGTTCTCCGAGCTGCCCGAGCCCACGCTGAACATCCTGGGGCGCGCGCTCGCTGGCGTCGAGTTCGCCGAGACGCACCGCCACTGCGGGCGCTGCGGGACAGCCACCGAGCCGGGGCCGGCGGCGTCGGACGCGCGCGAGCCCAGCGCCGGGGAGCAGACGCGGCGCTGCCCGAGCTGCGGCTTGAGCGTGCACCCGCGGATCGCGCCCGCGGTGATCGTGCTGGTGGAGCGCGAGGACCGCGTGCTCCTGGCGCGCAGCGCGCGCTTTCCGCCCGGGCGCTTCAGCGCGGTGGCAGGCTTCGTGGAGATCGGCGAGTCGCTCGAGCAGGCGGCCGCGCGCGAGGTCGGCGAGGAGGTCGGCGTTCGGATCCGCGATCTGAGGTATTTCGGCAGCCAGCCGTGGCCGTTCGGCCGCTCGCTGATGATCGGCTTCTCGGCCACGTACGCCGGCGGCACGCTCACGCCGGACGGCGTCGAGATCGTCGAGGCCGACTGGTTCTCGCGCGACCAGCTGCCCGACCTCCCGCCCAAGGTCAGCATCGCGCGCCGCCTGATCGACGCCTTCGTCCAGCGCCCCACGCCGCGGTCTTGAGCGACGCCCGCGCGGCGCGCCGACGGGACAGCGCCGCTTCCGGCGCTCCCTATTTCACGGCCTGCTCGTTCGCGTAGGGGTTGAACTCGTTCGTGTAGAGGCGGCTCAGGGCGATCTCGCCCGGCTTGAGCTCGCCGCTCTTCACCATCCAATCGAGCCAGATCTGGAAATCGCGATCCGCGATCGAGCCGCCCTTGCCGGCGACGCCGTAGCTGCGCCAGAACCGGATGGCCGCGTCCTCCTCGTTGCGACCGCGCTTCTTCATCAGCGCGATGAAGCGCGCCACCACCGTCTCGCGCGGGGTGCTCCGGGCCCACTCGATGGCCTTGGCCGTCGCCTCGACGAAGCGCCGTACGGTCCTGGGGTTTTCCTTGATGAAGCTGGTCTTCATCACATAGCTGCCCGCGGTGAACTTGCCGTAGAGCTCGTAATCCGAGAACAGCGAGCGGATGCCGCCGCGCTCGAGCGCGCGATCCCGGTAGATATCGCCGAGCGACGCCACGTCGACCTGCTTCTCGCGGAGCAGCTGCTCGCCGTTCACGGGGGGAACGACGAGCAGCGTGATGCGCCGGGCCTCCTCCAGCGTGATCTGGTTTCGCGACAGGAACTCCTTGACCATGAACTCGCTGTGAGCGCCGAGCGTGTTCATGGAGATCGACTTGTCCAGGAGGTCGCGCGCGGCGCGCAGCGGGCTGTCGTTCAGCACGTAGAAGCCGCTCTGGCGCTGCTCGTCGACGCCGTAGTAGCCGGCGACGGCGATGATGGGCGCCTTGGCCGCGATCAGCTTGATGATGGCGCCGTTGAAGGCGCCGCCGAAGTCGGTGTCCCCGGTGACCACCGCCTGCACGCTCTGCGGGCCGCTCACCGTGCTGCCGATGAAGTTCAGGCGGATCGGCGCGAGGTAGCCGAGATCCTCCGCGAGCTCGATCGGCGACACCGTGCCGTTGTTGCCCTGATACCGGAGCTCGAGCGTCTCGAATTCACCCTCCGGTCCGGCGGCGGAGCCGCGCGACGCGCCGTCGCGCGAGCAGCCCGCCGCGCCGCACAGCGCCAGCAGGACGAGCAGGAAGATCACAGGCGACGCGGCGCGGAGCAGGCCAGGCCGGACGGGACGCGAAGGAGCCACGTCCGCAATATTGGACAACCATCCGCTGAAATGCAAGCATCCCCGGCAAGCATGTCCTCCAGCACCTCGCCTGCCTCGTTCCGTGTTGCCGTGCTCGACGACTACCAGCGCGTGGCGCGCTCGCTCGCGCCGTGGGGCTCGCTGGGCGCGGGCGTCGAGGTCGAGTTCTTTCACGATCACGTGGCCGACGCGCGAGCGCTCGTGAGCCGGCTTTCGCCGTTCGATGCCATCGTGGCGATGCGCGAGCGGACGCCGTTCCCGCGCGCCGTGCTCGCCGAGCTCCCCAGGCTGCGCTTGCTGGTCACCACCGGCGCGCGCAACGCCGCCATCGACGTGGCCGCCGCGCGCGAGCTCGGCGTGGTCGTGTCCGGCACCGGGGGCCTGCCCTACCCCACGGCCGAGCTCACCTGGGGCCTGCTGCTCGCGCTGGCGCGGAACATCCCGCGCGAAGATCGCGCGGTGCGCGCCGGCGAATGGCAGACGAGCCTGGGAATCGGCCTGTCCGGCAAGACGCTCGGGCTGCTCGGCCTCGGCCGCCTCGGCGCGCAGGTCGCCCGCGTCGCGCTCGCGTTCGGCATGCGCGTGACCGCCTACAGCCAGAACCTCACGCGCGAGCGCGCCGCCGAGCACGGCGCGGCGCTCCTCCCGCTCGACGAGCTCTTGGCGGGCGCCGACGTGGTCAGCATCCACCTGGTGCTCTCCGAGCGGACGCGCGGGCTGCTCGGGGCGCGCGAGCTCAACCTGCTCAAGCCCGGCGCGCTGCTCGTGAACACCTCGCGCGGGCCGATCGTCGACGAGCGCGCGCTGATCGACGCGCTCACGAGCGGTCGGCTCGCCGGCGCGGCGCTCGACGTGTTCGACACCGAGCCGCTGCCCGCGGAGCACCCCTTGCGCCGGCTGCCGAACACCGTGCTCACCCCGCACCTCGGGTACGTCACCGAGGAGACGTACCGTATCTTCTACCGCGACGCGCTCGAGGACATCGCCGCGTTCCGCGCCAACCAGCCGGTGCGCGTGCTCTGATCCTGCGAGCGCTCGTCTACGGCGATTACGGCGATCTCGAGCGGTGGCTCGATATCCGCGCACGCCTGTTCCAAAGCGACGCCGAGGCTACAGCCCGAACACGCGGACATCGCCTCCGTCGCGCCAGGACCAGCAGGCGATCTCCCCGCTCGCGAGGGCGGCGCAGGTCTCGTCGTAGCCGACGGAGACGTGAACGACCTCCCCGGGTTCGACTTCCTGCGGTGTCGCCGTCGAGGAGGCATCCCAGCAGACGAGCCTGCCGCCCTGCCGCACCGCGCAGGTCCGGTTGTACCCGGCGCTCACCTGAATGGCATCGTCGATCCCGAGCACGTGGAGCGGCCCGCGGGCGCCGTCGTCTCCCTGGTAGTCGCCGCCCCAGCAGACCACCCTGCCCGACGCGAGGCGGGCGCAGTCGTGCGTCCACCCGGCCGTGATCTCGACGGCGCCCTCGACACCCTCGACCTTCACGGCCGTCACCGCCTCCTCACCGGTGGTGAGCCATCCCCAGCACGCCACCTCTCCGGTGGCCCGCAGCGCGCAGGTGTGATCGATGTTCGCGGCGACCTGCACCGCGTCGTCGAGGCCGGTGACCGCGACCGGGGCCTGCGTCTGCCCGACGCCCTCGACGCCGAGCACCGGCGCGGGGGACGGGCCGCCCCAGCAGATGACCTTGCCCAAGCTGCGGACTCCGCAGACGTGGTGATGACCCGAGGACAGCTGAACGACGTCCTTGACGTCCCGCAGCATGAGCGGCTCCGCGCTGGACACGCCGACGGGAACGGCCTGCCCGAGCTGCCCTTCGTGGCTGAAGCCCTGGCAGGAGACGCGCCTGGTTGCGTGGAGGAAGCACATCTGCTCGGCCAGGCCGGATGCAGCGACGATATCGTCGAGGCCCGGCCGCTCGACCGGACCGCCGGTCAGGCGCTCTTCCAGCGTGACGCCGCCCCACCAGCAAAAGACCTTTCCGGAGGCGGCGACGGCGCATTTCGGCGCGCCCGCCGCGATGCGCACGGCGCACTCCGCGGCGACGCAGGAGGGCGCAGGCACCGGGTCGGGAGGAGCGCCGCCCGAGCCGGTCGGGGACGCGCCCTCGCCGCCGGCACCGGAGCCGCCGGTGCCCACGACGGCAGGACCGCCGCCGGTGGCGCCAGAGGTGTCGTACGGGACGATCTCGACGGAGCCGCAGGCGGCCAGGGCGGCGGGGAGCGCGACGGTAGAGAAGAGAGGAGCGACGATGGAGCGGGGCATGGGATCCTCCGTTCGGCGGGCGTCTTCGCCGAACGGAGGAACTATGGAAGCGGCCGGCGGGGGCGCTCCTTAAGGAGACCTTAAAGCGATGCCGGCCCCGGCGTGCCTATCGCCGCCGGCTCACGGAGCGAGCGCCGTCTTGTCGAGGCGACCGAAGTCCCAGACCACGGAGGAGCCAGGACCGTAGTCGACCGTCACCGGCTCGTGCGCGGCGAGGCGGTCGAAGGCGGCGCGCGGGAGCACGAACTGGACGGTGTGGAGATCGCCGTTCGGATGGCGCGCTCGGATGCTCCGCTCGGCGCCGACGGTGAGCACCAGGCTCGTGGCGCGGAGGTCGAAGAACTCGGCGCTGGTGAGCGTGAGCTCGACGGCGTCGGGGCCGCTGATCTTCAGGCTCTTGATCGCGTTGCCGGCCGTGATCCGCCGCGGCGCGGGGGCGGTCGCCTCGGCGGCGCGGGCGATGGACACGGGCGGCGCCGCGCTCGACAGGGCGGGGGCGAGCCGCGCCGCGGCCGCCGGCGCTTCGGTGGTGGCGCGCGTCGCGCGGATGTTCGCCACGAACACGCTGTTTCCGTTGAGCGGGGTGGTGAAGGTCAGCCGAGCCCCGCGCACCGAATCGAGCGTGGCGCCGGTGAACAAGGACAGCGGGATGCGCGCGGTCGGCAGGGTGCTGCCGCCACGCGGCGGCGGGCCGAGCTCCAGGTAGTCGCCGATGGCGACGGCGCTCGATCGGCTATCGTCGGCGTTCACGAGCTCCACAAGGAACGACGCCTCGGCCGGGTCGGAGCCCCAGCTGCGGTCGGCGCGGAGATCGAGGGTTTCGTACCCCGTGAGATCGAAGCCCGTGCCCACGGGGGACCAGTTCGATTGGAAGAACGTCGAGCTGCCCTCGACCACGTCGTGGATCCAGGCGCCCGAGTGCGAAGGATCGTGTCCGCTCAGGGAGATGTGCTCCACCGTGATGGTGCCGCCGGTGGTGTTCGGCAGGCCGTAGGAGCTCGTGCCGGTCGGGCTGATGAAGTCCTCGAGCAACAGGCTGTCGGCGGAGTCGCCGCCCGGGTGATAGCCGCGGCGAACGCGGAAGGGGACGTTCGGGAACGGGAAGGCGGGGTCGAACAGGGCGTTCGCGGCCTCGTCGCGGTCCACGCCCACGTTGGCGGTGAAGAAGGAGACGGCCGCGAGGCGCCCCGTCTCGCGCTGCGCCGGCGACCCGTACTCCGTCGGGTCGAAGAGCGCCTCGTGATCGATGCAGCCCGTGATCCCGCCGCCGTTCGCGTCCGCGAGCTGCCACTCGCTGTTGTAGTAATTGTGGTTGGCGCCCCACACATGATAGAAGGACTTGAAGTAGGGCTCCGGCTCGGGGATGCTCATCATGCGATCGAACGGGCGCAACCCGGGCAGGTCGCTCAGGTCCCAGTCGCAGGCCGGCAGGATCACGTTCCAGGCCGTCTGGTCAGCGTTCAGGCGCTGGCCGTTCTGGCCCTGATCGGTCGGGCCGATCTCGAAGATCCCGCGGAAGCTCACCGGGCTCTCGATCAGCGCGGGCCACGGGCTGCCGCTCCGGCGGTATTCGTTGTAGGCGAACCGCACGGCCTCGCCGCCGCGCGAGTGCCCCATCAGCCCGACCTGGTCGAAGTCGATGCGATCGTGCAGATCCACGCCGAGCGCCGTGGGGGTCGGCTCGGCGCCGCTGTCCCAGCGGCTCAGCCGCTCGAGGTGGCGGAGCAGCAGGCGCCCGCGCGGCCCGATGACCAGCTCGTCGCTCGGCGAGCTCGAGGCGGCGTGGATGCCGCGGTTCGTGTTGATGGACACCACGAAGTAGCCGCGCGCGGCGAGGTCCGTGGCGATGTAGTCGTAGCCGCGGTGGTTGGGGACGACGACGTAGTTCGCCGGGCAGGTCCCCGTCGCGGCATACTGGTTGTTGTTGTCCACCCGCGGGTTCTGGCCCGTGCCGCAGGTGGGGTGGTTTCCGTGCATGAACACGAGCAGCGGATACTGCCGGCCTGCCTCGAGGCTCGCCGGGCGGTAGAAGGACGCCCAGAGCTCGGTCGCGTAATCAGGGCTGACCATCGCGTCGACCGCGGCCGGGAACTTGTACTCTGCGATCGCCACGCCGTTGCCCATCGGGGGCAGGTCGCTGCTCACCGACAGGAGGACCGGCTGGATCCCCGGGCTCGGGATGTTGGCGCAGAAGCCGAGCTGGACGTTGCCCGACGCGGGGATCGCCGCGTTGTTGCCCTGAGGGGTGACCGTGATCTGACCCGTGCTTCCGCTGAACGTGCCGTTCCAGCTCGAGAAGATGGCGCCCGAGCCGACGTCGAGCCCGACGCTCCATGTCCCCGTCGTGGCGGTCGCGTGCTGGTTGCTCACGGTGACGCTCGCGCAGTACCCCTGACCCCACTGCGAGTCGATCACGAGGTTGGCGCTGATCCCGTTCGCGCCCTGCAGCGCGGCCTGGGATGTGCCGATCGGCTCCGTCGAGCCGTCGCCGCACGCCGGCACGAGCGCCAGCGCTGCAGCGGCTACCCACATGTCCCATCTGCTCTCGAGGTTGTGCATAGATCTTACCCAAGTTGATGGCAAAGCGCCCCATCGTCGCGCCCTGGTTCGGCAGGGCCACGACGCGGCTGGCCCTCGGCCTTGCGAGGGAGGCATCCAGCGAGCGCGGACACGGAAACGACGATGCCCTCATCACGAGGGCACAGGAACGATAAGCCCGCCGAACCGGTCACCCGTGTTGTTAGACGCGAATTTTCGTCTCGTCAATGGGCGCGCTACGTCGTATTCCCGGCATTCGCCATCACGGCCTGCGCGCGCGCGACGCTCGAAGGCATCGTGTGAAGTATCGTAAAGAACCATGAAGTTGACTCATGGCTTCCTCACGAGAGCTCCCTGCGCCGTCGGCGACTCTGGTGGATGGTTCGACGGGTCGAGCAGCAGGCTCGGCGGCTGCCGTCCGGCCTTCGCGCGAGCGCCGCGCCGTGGCGCGCGGCGCTGCTCCCACGCGAGGACGCAGAGCGTCAACGTCGACGGAGCGACGTCAGGTTCGCGAAGCTGCTGGTTCGATACACGCCACACTTTTGGAGCCGCGCGGTGGCGCCGTCGCTGTTGCTGAAAATGTTCAAGCCTCGCGCTGCTTTCTGGTGAAACGGCGCCTCCGCGCGCCGCCGTGCGCCGGTATTCAGGTGTATGTTCCGCCGCATGCAAGCGCTTACCCTGGCCAAGTCTTTCAGATTGCTCACGCTGACGGCGACCCTCGTCGCGGGTTGCTCTGGCTCTTCTGACCCCGGAGGTGACGGCGGAGCGACGGGCTCCGGCGGGCTGCCGACCGCGAGCGGCTCGACGAGCGGCGGCGCGGGCAGCGGCGACGGCTCGACCACGGGCGGCACCGGCGGCACGAGCGTCGGCACCGGCGGTACCGGCGGCGCGGGCAGCAGCGTCGGCACCACGGCGGGGACGGGCGGCGGCGGAGCGGCAGGTACGGGTGGCGGCGGCGCGGGCGACAGCACCGGCACGGGCGGCACCGCGAACCCGGGCTCGGAGCTCGGCACCGGCACCATGGAAGGCTCGGGCAGGTCGAGCGAGCGGTACGAGACGGGCCTGGTCTCCCGCGATGGAAGGCCGTACGTGCTCATCACCAACGGCTGGGGCCCCGGGTTCGACAGCCACACCGTCTCGTGGGAGGGCACGTCGTTCACGGTGGAGAGCATGAGCGGCTCTGCTGGCTCGATGGGGCAGCCCGCCTCGTATCCGACCGTCTTTTGCGGCCGCTACTCGGTGCGGGAGGTGCCCGATTGCGGGTTGCCGGCGCCGAGCGCCTCGATCACGAGCCTGCGCACCGGCTGGCGCTGGGCCAAGAACGGGAACGAGGGCCAGTACAACGCCGCGTACGACATCTGGATGGGCAACGGCACGCAGCTCCAGGGCTACCTCATGGTGTGGCTGCGCGATCCGACGCGCTTTCAGCCCGCCGGGCAGCCGAACCCCGCGCACCAGGGCGTGACGGTCGCGAACGTCCCCGGCACGTGGAACATCTGGAACGGCATGGTGAACGGCCTGCCGATCACGAACTGGGTGCGCGCCGAGGGCAACGACAGCTACGAGATCGAGTTCGACGTGATGGACTTCGTGCGCGACGCGCAGACGCGCGGGCTGAGCGTGCCCGGCAACCAGGTGAACGCGGTCGCCGTCGGGTTCGAGATCTGGGAGGGGCCGATCACGAACCTGAAGAGCGTCGATTTCTACGTCGACGTGAACTGAGGTGGACCTAGAACAACGATCACGTTGATCGACCGAGAAATTAACCGCCAAGGACGCCAAGAAGAGAACAAAATCTTGGCGTCCTTGGCGCCTTGGCGGTTCGAATTTCTGCTCTTTCGAGCGGTTTCAACCCGTTTGTCGCTCTAGCAAGCTCCCCCTCGGCGCTGGCTCGCAGCGGCGTCCGCCCACCGTACCCGCGCTGGTCCCGAGCGGGTTCCTCCAGGGGCGTTCGCGGGGGCCACCCGTGGCGGCCGGCCGGCCCAGCGCGCTGGCTGGGGAAGGCTCGACCCCTCGCCATGAAGGCCGATTCCTGCGCAATCGCGCGGCCGCGCTGGTATCAGGGCCGTCATGACGACGATGCGCGCCAAGCGAACGGTCTCGGCCCCTCGTAGAGCCCCCGGCGCGGCCGCTCCAGCGGTCGCTGCTCCGCGTACGGCGCCGGAGCGAGCCCATGTGCTCGACGTCCCGTTCGCGATGCGCGCGGTCGCGTCCGCGAGCGGCGCGCGCTGGGACGCGGCGCACGGCGTGTTCGTCGCTCGCGCAGAGACGCTCCCGCCGGCCCTCGCGCCGTTCCGCGCCGCGCCATACTCGTGGGAGCGACGCATCGAGCGCGAGCTCAACGACGACCCAGCGCCCGCGCCGGCCGCCCCCACGGGGGCGATCGTCCTCCGCCCGCACCAGCTGGACGGCGTGCGGGCCATCGCCGCCGCGAAGGGCGAGAGGCGCGCCGGGTTCCTCCTCGCCGACGACGTCGGCCTCGGCAAGACGATCACCGCCTGGGCCGCGGTCCTCCGGATGCCGGACGTCGCGACGGTGCTGATCGTTTGCCCGCTCGCCGTCGTCGCGCACTGGCGCCGCACGGTCGAGGCGATGGGCGACGCAGGCAAAGAGATCGTCATCATCAATTATGATCGGCTCGGCAAGCTCTTCGAGGTGACCCCGGAGGCGCGGCGAAGGATCCGATCGAAGAAGGGCCTCGCGCGCGCCGGCAGCGCCGCGGAGTTCGACGTGGTGATCTGGGACGAGAGCCACCGCTGCAAGAACCCGGCGGCGGCGCGCTCCAAGCTCGCGGTGAAGCTCAACGCACGCGCAGGGTTCGTGCTTTGGCTCTCGGCCACCGCGGGGCAGAACCCGCTGGAGCTATCGTATCTCGCGCCGCTCTTGGCGAGCGCGACCGGGAGCCGCTCCGCGGATCTCAAGGACTTCGAGCAGTGGTGCGAAGGCCAGGGGCTCGGGGTCACGCGCGGCGCGTTCGGCAGGTGGGACTGGCGCGGCGATCCGGCGGACTGCGAGAAGGTGCGCGCGCTCCTGTTCGACGGCCGCCCCGCGGTGGGGATGCGGCGTCGCCCGGAGGACGTGGCCGGCTGGCCCGAGATCAACCGCATCCTCACCCCCATCGAGCTCGACGCCTCCGCGCGCGAGCTCTACGCGCGCGCGTGGACCGCGTTCCGCCGGGAGATGGAGCTCGTGCCGAAGGGCGCGAACCCGAGGTCGGCCCTCGCCGCGACGCTGCGCCTGCGGCAGAAGAGCTCGCTCATCCGCGTGGCGGGCACCGTGGAGCTCGTGCGTGAGCTGCTCGACAACGGGCATCAGGTCGCGGTCTCCGTCGCCTTCCTGGAGACGCTCGAGGCCGTGCAGGCCGCGCTGGCCCGCGAGCGCGTCCCGTGCGCGCTGATCCACGGCGCGATGCCGGCCGGCGAGAAGGAGGCCGAGCGCCTCCGCTTCCAGCGCGGCGAGCCGCGCGTCGCGCTCTTCACCGTGGAAGAAGGGATCTCGCTCCACCAGGGAGAGCACAACGAGGTCCCGCGCTCGGAGGTGATCCACGATCTGCGGTGGTCGGCGATCCAGATGGCGCAGATCGAGGGCCGCTGTCACCGCGATGGACGTTTCGCGCAGGTCTACTGGGCCTATGCCGACGGCACCGTCGAAGAGAAGATCGCCGCGATCGTGTGCCGCAGGATCCAGTCGATGAAGGCGCTGGTCGGCGACGACGTCGAGACGATGCACGAGATCGAGCGGCTGCTCGCCGGAGCCGATTGAGGCGCGCCCTGCAGTGGAGCCGACGACTTCGCGCTCGAGGCGATGAGCAAGGAGCTCGGCGCGCCTCGCCCACCCTCGTCAACGCCCTCTGCGGTCCTCACTCCGGGAGGGGGGGCACGATCTGGTAATACGAGTTGGCGCCCCAGCACTGGACCATGCCGTTCGTCCTCAGCGCGCAGGCGTGGTCGGCGCCGACGGCGATCTGGGTGAAGCTGCCGGACGGAGCGCTCGCGGTAGCACCATAGATGTGCCCCCAGCAGGTCACCGTGTTGTTCGACCTCAGCCCGCAGGAGAAGTAGTTGCCGACGCCCACCTGGGTGAACGTGCCCGACGGCGGCGTGGCCCGGCCGTACAGATCGATCCCCCAGCACTTGATCGTGCCATCTGCCTTCAGCGCGCAGCTATGCGCGTAGCGCGTGCTGACCTGGGTAAACGAGCCCGTGGTCTGGTCGGCGCTCTGACCGGAATAGTTCTCTCCCCAGCAGTTGATCGTGCCGTCCGCCATCACCGCGCAGGCGTTCAACAACCCCGCGCTGATCTGGGCGACCGTGCCGGAGGGAGTATCGACCGTCTGGCCATGGTCGTGGTAGGGGTCCTGCCAGCAGTGCGCCGTGTGGTCGGTCCTGATCCCGCAGGTGTGGGAGCCGCCCGCGCTGACCTGAAGGAATTGGCCGCTGGGCACGGTGAGCGTATCGGCTTCGAGCGATCCCTGGCACGCCACCGTGCCGTCCACCTTCACGCCGCACGTGTGGGTCTGGCCGGCGCTGATCTGGGTGAACGTGTGCGGGCTCTCGTCGCTCCGGCCGTCCCAGTTGGCGCCCCAGCATTTCAGCTTCTCATCGGCCTTCAAGCCGCACGTATGATCCCTGCCCGCGGTGATCTGGGTGAACACGTCGGTGGGTGGCACGGTCCGGTCCGACATTTCCCATCCCCAGCAGTGCACCCCCATGTGGATATCTACGCCGCACGTATGATCCCTGCCCGCGCTGATCTGAACGAACTTGCCGACCGGCTCCGAGGTCTGGTTGTGCGTGTTGTTCCCCCAGCAACGTACGTTCCCGGAATCGGTGATTGCGCAGCTATGTCCCATCCCTGAGGTGACCTGCCTGAACGTGCCGGTCGGCGTCGAGGACTCCACGTCGTCCGCGCCCCAGCAAACCACTGTACCGTTCGGCCTCACGCCGCAGCTATGGTTGCCCCCGGCGCTGACCTGGATGAACGAGCCGACCTGCTGGGCGGACTGGCCCTCGCTGTTTGCGCCCCAGCAAACCACCAGGCCGCTCGTCCTCAGCGCGCACGAATGGCTGCCGCCCGCGCTGACCTGCGTGAACGTCCCGGTGGGCGGCGCCAATTCTAGAGAGGAGTCGATGCCCCAGCAAGACAGCGTGCCGTCGGTCTTCACCCCGCAGCTATGGTTGCTGCCCACGCTGACCTGCGTGAACGTCCCGGTGGGCGGCGTCGACTTATCGAAGAGGTCGCTGCCCCAGCAGGACACCGTGCCGTCGGTCCTCACGCCGCAGTTGTGACTGTCGCCCGCGCTGATCTGGGTGAACGTCCCGGCGGGCGGCGTCGCTTGTAGAGAGGAGTCGCTGCCCCAGCAGAGCACCTCGCCGTTCGGCCGCAGCACGCAGGAGTGCCAGCCGCCCGACGAGACGATGTTCCGCCCGAAGGTGTCGCTGGGAGGGTTCGTCACCCCGGCATCCACGCCCCAGCAGACCATCGCGCCGTCAGTCCGCGTGGCGCAGTTGTTCCCGTACTGCACGCTGATTTCGGTGAACGTGCCCGTGGGGGGCAACACTGAGACATCGTACACAGAGCTGTTGCCCGAGCACGCGATCTCTCCGTTCGTCTTCAGCCCGCACACGTGGTTATCTCCCACGCCGACCTGGGTGAACGTGCCGGAAGGGGGCGAAAACAACGACGACCCCCAGCAAGCGATCGTGCCGGTCATCGTGACGCCGCAGCCGCGGCCACCGCCGACGCTGATCTGGCTGAACCTCGAGGAGAGCGACAAGGAATTCCCGGTGTACCCTTGCCCCCAGCACACCACATCGCCGTCCGCCTTCAGCCCGCACGAGAAGTGGAGCCCCGCGTCGACCTGGACGAAGGTGACGCCAACGGGCGGCGAGGCTTTGTCGAGCGTGTCATCTCCCCAGCACACCGCCGTGCCGTCCACTTTCAGGCCGCAGGTGTGGAAGCGGCCTGCGTCGACCTGCACGAACTCCTCGTTGGGCGCGTCGAGCTGACCTTCGTTGTTGCGCCCCTTGCAGTATACTGTGCCATACTCGTACAGCGTGCACGTGTGATACCTGTCTACGCTCACCTGATAGACATTCTCGTCAGACCATGTAGACTGGCCCTGAGCATTGCCCCCCCAGCAGGCGAGCGTGGCGTCCGGCTTCACCGCGCAAGCATGGGCATAGCCCACGCTCAAGCGAGGCTTGCGGGCGCGGATGTCGAGCGGCGTGTCGTCCGACACGAGCGCCTGCGGGGCCGCGATGAGCTCGGAGTCGTCCGCGGCGAGCTGCCCGGGCTCGTCTCCATGGCACCCGAGCACGGACAGCGCGACCGCCGCGAGCGCCAGCCAGACAGAGGGCCTCCGCGCGGATGCATCGCGCGGGGGCGGGGTGAAGGGATCGCCGTCGCGCGAGCGTACGGCGAAAGAATCGTTATCTGCTTCGAGGGACATGAGGGAAAGCACCTCCAGGCCGGTCCGGAGCGCCAGACCGGCACGAAGCGACGGACGTAGAGGGAGCGGCCCCGGCGGGCCCGGGTCCGCGGCTGCCCGGCGTCGCGCCGTGGTTCGGACCGGCGCCGGGCGCGCGCCCGTTTTGCCGTTATACAAGCGGCGTGCCAGTCCGCCGCAGGCGCGTCGCCCTCGCCTCCAGGCGCTCCTCGGCGCGCGGCGCCTGCCACGGCCAGGAGCGCGCCGCCCGGGAGGCGCTCCGTCTCGATGACGCCGCGCCGCGTCCCGGGGGGACGTGTCACGCTGTGTCCCGTGACATGTCCTGGTCCCAACGTGACATGTCACGCTGGGGGCCCCTGGGCTCGACGAGCCGAGCGCGCCCCGCGGCGCAGCGGCGCAGCGGCGCCCGGGCGGGCGCGCCGCAGACAGCCGATTCCGCCATCGGTAAGGTCGGATTCATCCGGCGGCAACCTGACGCGAGACTTGCTGGTATCATGTCTCGCTTGGATGATGCGCTGATTCGGGAGCGCGCTTTCTGTCGCACGTCGACTGGTCATGGCCCGAGAGCATCGACCGCGACCGGAGCGAGTCCGCGCTTCGCCTGTCCTTCGTCGATGGCGCGCGCAACATCGTGCTCGAGGTCCCCCTACTTTGGTACAGCGCGGGGACGCGGCCGACCGCTCACCCCGGACAGGCCGCGTCGCACCCCTTGCCGCCGCAGTCCACGCCGAGCTCGTCGCCGTTCTCCACGCCGTCCTTGCAGCTCGGCTCCTCGCACGCGCCGGCCCAGCAGACGCCGCTCGCGCAGTCATCTCCCGACGTGCAGCCGCCGCCGTCCGGGCAGCGGCGGGGGCATGAACCGCTGCAGTCCACGCCGGTTTCGTCGCCGTTCTTCACGCCGTCGTCGCACGTCGGCGCCTTGCAATGCGCCATCGCGCAGACCTTTGATTGACAGTCCGTACCGGCGTCGCATGGATCCCCGTTCCTGCACGGTTTGCACGCTCCACCGCAGTCCTGGGCCGTCTCTCCGCGCCCAGCATCGAACACCATGTTGACGCAGTGGGCCGGCACGCAGAACACGCCATCACACGCCAGCCCGACCGCGCAGTGCAGCGTGGGATCCTCATCGAGGCACTCGACGCACCGCCCCTCATGGCACCGACCCGAGCCCGAGATCGGGCAGATCACCCCGTCGAGCAGCGCGTTGAGCGGCCGGTCATAATCGCAGAGATCGTTCGTGCACTGGTTGCCGTCGTTGTACACGTCGTACGCCGGCACGCTGACCACGCGCCCCTCCTCCGTGCACTCGTCCTGCTTGCAGTCGCCGCGGAGCTGCGAGGCGAGCCGACCCGGCTTGATCTCGAGCTCGCATTTCCCCTCGACGCAGCGCCCCGCGCCGCACCGCGGATCCGGCGGACCAGGGCACTCCGCGTCGGTCTCGCACTGCGCCGACGGGTCGATCACGCCAGAGCACTCCGCCGTCCCCTCCGCGCACTCGTCGCAGGGCCGGCACATCAGGAAGCAGCCTGGCTCCTCCTCGCCGCGCGCGCAGCAGACCACCTTGCCCGGCTCGGCGCACGTGCAGCGCTCGTTGATGCACACCGTCCCCGGCGCGCTCTGCCCCTCGGACAGGCAATCGTCCGTGGTCGCGCAGTCGCCCCCCACGTACGGCTCGTCACCACATGCAAAAGAAAGCGCCACACCTGTGAGAAATAAAAAGCCACCGATACAAAGCTTGACAGAGCTCATCGTACGTCCAGTCCTCCGGCACAAGGCTGGGCAGCCGGCAGCCCCGGCGGCCCCAATCCGCCGGGAGAGTCGTTGGCCTGATCCTCGAACGGGCTCACTATGCCGCGCTCGGCGTGCGGCCGTCACGCAAGTTTTCGCCAGCGAGCGGCGCGCGGACGCCGCCGTCCGGTCACGCGCGGGTCAGGCCAGGATCGATGTCGAATCCGTGGTTAGAAGACGCCGCTGATCGTAAAGCCATCCGCGGACACCCGCACATCGGCCTGAGCGCGCGGGTAGAACGTGTATCCGAGCGTGACCGCCAGGACCGCGCCTCCGGTGATGAGCCCGGCCACCCCGAGTTGCCGGAAGGTGCGCATCTCGCCGTGGGCCGCGGCGGCCTGCTGGCACATCGGCCAGCGCACGCGGAAGCAGCCGTTCGGCCCCGCGGCGCGGGCGGCGGCGAGGACCGCCTCCTCGCGCTTCTCGGCGCCGATGAGCAGCACGCCGCCGGCCGCCGCGAGGGTGGCGGACAGGCCGAGGCCGCCCGTGACGAGGGTGCCGTCGGGCCGGGGCCACGCTGGCGGAGGCGGCGGGGGGCTGGTCAGCGCCGCGCGCGCGCCTTCGGGGGGCGGCGATTCGGCCGGCGGCGGGGGGAAGGTGAGCCTCACCTCCCGCGTCTCGCCGCGCGGGACGTCGACCTCGGTTGAGGCCGTCTTGCCGTCCAGCGCCGCGCGCACGACGCGGCGCCCGGGCTCGACGGGGACGGGCGCGTCGCCCTCGATCTCGGCCGGCGCGCCGTCGATGGTGACCGTCGCGCCCGCGGGCGCGAGGATGCGGAGCTCGCCGGCGAGCTGGCGCGCGCGGGCGAGGTCGACGAGCCGCGACTCGTAGAGCGCGCGCTCGTCGGGGGTCCGCGGCGCGCGCATGATCTCCTTGCAGAGCGACAGCCAGCGCACGGCGGCCGGCATGTCGCCGATCCGGAACGACAGCGCGCCGATGTTGCAGGCCGCCACCTGGGAGCGCTCGAGCTTCCACACGGCCATCCACAGCTCGCGCGCGTCGGCGAGCCGCCCCTCGTCGACCGCGGTGTGCGCCTGCGCCACAAGCCGGTCGCGGGCGCCGGACGGCGGCGCGGCCGCGGCGCCTGCCGAGGCGGAGAGGAGCGCGGCGGCAGCCGCCGACGCGACGGCACGACGGATGTTCCTGGGCATGGAGACGACCCTCCTTGCGCCTGGCTCGACGTCGCGCGAGCGCCGCGGAGCCGGCAGCCAGGGCGCGCAGGGGCTCACGTACCAGAGGGACGGCGGCCGTGGAAGCAGCAGCGGCACACGGAGGGGGTCGCCCCCCTTCGGACCTGGCCGTGCAGGGGTGGGAGCGGCGGTCGAGCCCCGCCAGATCTGGCCTTATGCCTGCTCGAGGGGGGGTCGACCCCCCCCTCATGCCTGGCCGGACATCTACTCGAGGGGGGGTTCGAACCCCCTCACGCCGGGCCTTCCGGTAGTGGTCGCGTTTGACCCCTCCGCCTGATTGAGGTGGTCGCAGTTGGATCCCGGGCCGTAGGCTCCGGCCAGAAGAGTGCTGCCCGCGTGCGCGCCAACGCACCGGGCAGCGTGGCCGAACCCCGAATCCCCGGAGTCCGACATGCTGACCGTAGTCCGTTCGCCTTCGGGCGAGCAAGGCGGAGGTGCGCCCGCGCGCCGCCGCCGTGCCGCACCTTGTCTTTCCTTGACCCCCACGCAGCGCAAGCGGCTGCGTGCAGCTCTGCGCAACCTCCGCGCCGCGTACGGCACGTGGGGCTGCTTGGCCGTCGTCATGGGCGTCTCGCGCGACAGCCTGCGCCGCATCGCCCGCGGGCGCGACAACGGCTCCCCTGCGACCGCGCAACGTGCCGCGAAGGCGGCCGGCGTCACCGTCGAGCAGCTGCTCGGCGGGCTCGTTGCGGCTGACCGCTGCCCCTCATGCGGGAGGAGCGCATGAAGCGCCCGCGGAAGGGGGCTCGCCGCCCGCCTGCCGCGCGACATCCCCGGAAGAGGCCGACGATGCAGGCGATCCTCGCCGAGCGCGGCGTCATCGTCGCCGTGCTCATCTCCAGCGGCGTGCCGCAGCGCGACCGCGACGACGTTGCGCAGGACATCCTGCTCGGCGCCTGGCGCTCGGTGAAGCGCGGCATGTACCAGCCGGATCCCCGCGTCGAGCCACGCAAGGCGCTCCGCGCGTGGCTGTACGGCATCGCGTGGCGCAAGGCCGGGCACTACCTGAACAGCGCGTGGGTGCGGCGGGCAGTGCTTCACGCGCAGCCATTCGGCAGGCTCCGCGAGCCCGTCGGCACAGACCTCCACGCCCAGATCGAGGCGCGCGAGGTCCTGGAGGCGCTCGCCGAGCTGCCCGACTGGCAGCGGGAGGCGCTGCTCTCCGTGGACGACCCGGAGAGCCTCGTTGCGTACGCCCGACGGCGCGGGATGAGCCCGGGCACCGCGGCGTCCAGGCTCAGGATCGCTCGGGAAGCGCTGACCCTACGGCTTCGGAGGTGGCGCCGATGAAGCCGCGCAGCCCGACGCGGCGCTACCAGATCACCGTCGCCGCGCGCCCCGTGACCGGCAAGATCTCGCCCGCGGACATCGAGCGCTTCCTCGTGGCTCGGGGGTACCACCCCGAGCACAAGAAGCGCCGCGGATGGCCAGCCAGCGTGCCGACCAACTACCGACGGCGGATCTACGAGTACATCCCGTCCCCCAGGGACACGTTCTTCACGCTGGCGCGGGTCATCGAAGCCATCGCCCTCCACGAGGGCTGCTTCCCGGGCGACGTCCTGCGCGAGATCTCCGTCATGGCCCAGATGGCCGAGGATGGCGGGTAGGGCGCCAGCGGCCGCATATGACACAAACGGCGCGCTCGACGGTTTAGTTGGACCGCACACATTCGCGTGGGCAGATCTGGACGATGAGCAGCGCGCCACCTGCGATGTACACGGCGCCGCTCACAGTCGCGCTAGGCGCGCTATAGTATTGGCCAACTGTGTGAACACGGCAGCAAACTCGTTCCTGCTAGCTCTCATTGTTTCCAGCACCATGCCCGTCTGGCCGATTTGCTGATCCGTCAGAGCAAACGCCGGAGTGTTGTGCTCGTGCGACATCGCTATGAGACTGTTAAAGTCGGCAACGTTGGCCAAGTTATAAGGCGTGTCCGCAGCCCCGGACTGAACAAACTCGTCCTCGCTCACAACCATATGCTGCTGCGCCAGGCTCGGAACCAGGACATTCCGAACCTCGGCCTTAATGCGGTTTATCCATCCTTGGAACGACGCAGCCGGCACGCCTGACCGAGGTCTGTACCTCTGAGACACGATCCCCATGAACTTGGGGCCATTATCAGGGAGAGGATACGCCAGACCTGGCGATGTGCCGCGCAGGTGCGACACCGACGAGTTCCATCGTGGAAGCACTTTTGCCAATGAACTTATTGCGAGATAGCAAAAGTAGTCCGGGCTTGTTGGCACGAAGAAATAATCACTAGAGGACCGATCAGGTTGATTTTGTGATAATCCAGGGCGCTTCGATGGAAGGCTCGACCGTCTCGCCCGGACCATGATCTCGTCCGCGTCCGGAGGTTCACGGATGGAACGATGGTCGCCGCCGGTGGAGCTGTCGCGGCAGGAGCAGGCGCTGATGAAACGGCTGACACGCGTGAGAGCACTGTTCGGCTTTCTCAGGCTGCACCGGCACGAGCTGTTCGATGAGACCTTCCAGGAGCAGCTGGAGGGCATGTACCGGACGACGGGGGCAGGTGAGCCGCCGCATCCGCCGGCGCTGATGTGCATGGTTACGCTGCTCCAAGGCTACGTCGGCGCATCGGATGCCGAGGCGGTGGAGCTGGCCGTAGTTGACCTGCGCTGGCAGATGGTGCTCGGCTGCCTGGGTGCGGCCACGCCGCCGTTCTCGCAGGGCGCGCTACAGGCGTTCCGAGAGCGGATGGTCGCGCACGAGATGGACCGGGTGCTGCTGGAGCGGACCGTGGCGCTCGTTCGGTCCGGCGCGATGACGGAGGGCGAGAGGCGCGCGGTATCCAAAGCGCTGCGGGTAGCCATCGATAGCCGCCCTTTAGCGGGGGCCGGGCGGGTTGAAGACACGATCAACCTGCTCGGCCATGCTGCACGCAGCATCGTCCGCGTCGTGTCAAAGATCACGGAGCGTCCGCGTGAGGAGATCTGCCGCAAGGCGGGCATCCCGCTGCTTCTGGCTCCCAGCATCAAGGCCGGGCTCGATCTCGACTGGAGCGACCCGAAACAGAAGGCAGCGGCGATTCAGATCCTGGAGCGGCAGGTCTCGTCACTGCAGCAATGGGTCGACCGCCATCTGGACGACGTCGTCGAGCAGCCGCTGCGCATGTATCTGGATGCGCTCACACAGGTGGGAGACCAGGACCTGGAAACCGCCGAGGACGGGACCGTTCGCATCCGGCAAGGGGTTGCGCCCGACCGCCGTGTCTCGATTGAGGACGCCGAGATGCGCCACGGCCGCAAGAGTCGCTCGAAGCGGTTCGACGGCTACAAGGAACACATCGCACGCGATCTTGACCTTCCCGTCATTGTCGCCTGCGCGGTCACGCCTGCAAATCGGCCCGAAGAAGAGGGTGCCGCACCGATCGCCGAGGACGTCCAGCGTCAGCGGCTGCGCCTCGTCGAGCTCCACATTGATCGCGCCTACGTAAACAGTCCCGTCGTCGACGACGTGATCCGCGCGGGTGGCCAGGTGTTCTCGAAGCCTTGGGGCCAGCGGGCTCGAAGCCCCGATTTGTTCAGCAAGCGCGATTTCAAGATCGACCTGCGCGCCAAGACAATCACGTGTCCAGCGGGACAGGTCGAGGTGTTCGAGCCGGGCGACACGGTCGAGTTCGATCCCGAGGAGTGCGGCGCGTGCCCCCTTCGAGCCAAGTGCACGCAAGCTGCCTCGGGGCGAGGGCGGACCGTGTCCATCGCCGAGGACGAAGCTCTGCAGGGCAAGTTCCGGAAGTTGCAGCAGACCGGGCCAGGACGCGCCGTGCTCCGGCAGCGGACAGCTGTGGAGCATGCGCTTGCCCACATCGCGGCACGCAAAGGACACAGCGCGCGCTACATCGGCGCCAGGAGAAACCTGTTCGACCTCCGGCGCGCCGCAGCGATCCAGAATCTCGAGGCGGCTCAGCGGCTGATCCAGGAGGCTGCGTAACATATTGGAATTAGATGATTTTCAACATGTTCGGCGTTCTAGACAGGAACAAGCTTTGATTTAGTGCTCCTATGCTAGGGCTCATGTCGACCAGAACAACGTCCGCCCCGTGCTCCGAGGCAGTCATTCGCAGCAGGCGTCCGACTGCGCCTGGAAGGTTCTTGAGTGCCGGAAGCGCGACCCCGGTGCTAAATGCAACAGCTAACTGAGCTTCGTACTCGGCAAGCTCGATATGTCCAGCCAATATCGACAGTCCCTGCTTCTTCGTGGCCTCGACGGTTGCAGACGCTATTGCCTCAGGACGACCGGTAAATGCTGGCTGCAGTGTAGAGAATAGGTTCGCGTGAGGGACCCTGGTGTAGAAATCCTCGAAGTCTTCGTGCCCGGAGAAATTGAGCACAGTGCCAGTCAGGTTGCACTGAGGGTCGCCGTCGACCAGCAGAACTCTGAAGCCAAGGTCAGTCAATGCCCAGCCCAAGTTGAACGTAGTAGTGGTTTTGCTTACGCCACCCTTGTGGTTGAACAGGCTGATGATCACAGGGGACTTCGCCCCGCCCTGGGTTCGCTTATGCGCCATGCATGCCATCTAACCGGAATTTCAGGCACTTGGGAAGCCTGGATCTAGCTGCGAACCGGGGGGGACGTAGCGCGAGCGGTACCGCGGGACTGGCCGGCTCGCCTCTACAATGCGCGCCCTAGTCGTCAAACAGGCTCAGCTGCACCATGCAGCCTCGGCCCGGCGCTGGCGGCGGCTCTTCGTCCGGCGGCGCTCCGCCGGTGGCCCCGGCTGCGGCTCGTCGGCGCTCGCCAGCCGGTGGTGAGGAGGTCTCGCTCGAGGTGCGGGTGACGGGCCGGCCGCTCGACGTGGTGGAGCTCCGGCTTGCCCAGTCGCACAGGTGCCGCCTGCGCGTCTGGGGCGTGCGGGCGCTACCCAGGGCGCACGTCGTCCGCCGGCTCGCGGGCCGCCGAGCTCGCCGCGTCGTGCCCCGGAGAGTTGCGCGCCTACTCCTCGTCCCCGAGCCCTCGGGCGCGCCTCTCGCGGGCACGGCCCTCGTCTATCGCGAAGTTCACCAGGCAGTAGATCGCCACGGGGAGCGCGAAGTGCAGCAGATCGACCACGCCGAAGTGATTCCCCCGGGGGACGCTCAGGTAGGACATGACGTTCGCGGCCACGATCGCGCCGCCGGAGACGAGCATGCCGAGCGCCCTGAACTGCGACCGCATGCCCCCTCAGATGAACATGCAGAGCACGCCGAGCCCGGTGAACCCGCCTGACGTCAGGATGTCACAGTTCCTCTTGTCGTGCGGGTTCCTGGCGCGCGGGCACAGCGCGAAGGTAGACCAGAGGCCAGAGCCCAGCGTGAGTACGCCGCAGGCCAGCCCCACTGGGCTCCACGGCTGCTGAGCCACCGCGATCGGCTCGCCGCTCTCCTCGGCGGCAGGCGCGCTGCTCGCCGCGACCTCGCGGCCGAGCATCGAGGAGCAGGGCACGTCCGCGAAGGCGCCCGCGTCGAGCGGGTTCAAGATGCGGACTGCCGCGTCTGGGCGGTCGGCGCACGCCGCGGCGAGCTCGTGCCGCCCGGCCGCCACGATCTGCGGGATCGCGGGCTCCTCAGGGTCGAGACTCAGCTCGAACCGACGCGGCGGAAGGCCGGCCTCCTCCGCACCGCCCTCCTCTCCCGCCGCGTTCGGTTCGTCTGCTGTTCCACAGGCCGGTGCTCCGATGAGCGCGGCCATGGCCAGGCCGATCCTGGTGTGCATGGTCCACCTCCACGCGACGCATTCCGTCGCGCACGGGACTTTGTTGCCAGCGGCATGCCAGGGCCGCATGAACCAGCGCGCGCGTGAGCTCAGGGCAGGGTGAAGTCGTCGAGCTCGTCCCGTTGGTCGAGGCCATCGCGACCATCGCCAAGAACGAAGGGCGCGCCCCGAGCGCCGTCCTGCGGGAGATCGCCGCCATGGCGATGGCGGCCGAGGATGGCGGGTAGGCACAGGAGCCCATAAAATGCGAAGCCCGGCGCTAGGCCGGGCCCCTGCATGCCGGATGTCAGCGCTCCGGCTACGCGGCGCTACTCGCGCACGTGGAAGGCGACCCGCCTACCGTCCTCCAGCGTCCTGATGCGGACCCGGCGGTCGCAGTGGCAACCCCGGATCAGGCACGGGTACGTGCGGAGATCGCTGTGGATGGACGACAGGCTGGGCCTGCATTTGCTGGATTTTCGCATGATTGCGCGATCCTTCTAGGTCGAGAAGGCGCGCCCCGCGCTTGACCGGACAGGGGTCCGCATGGGACACTGTCCGTGGGTGTTCGAGCGAGGAGCTGCCTGGGTTTCCAGATAGTTCACGAATCGGACAGGAGGAGGTTCATCGGCGCCAACCGATGACCTCCTTTTTTTTCTTGACGCACCTCCTTGTTCATGCCTCGGGCACCTCATTTGCCCTGAGGAGCGGCCCAGCCTGGTACCGGATCACCCTGCTGGGACCCGTCCCTTTTTCGCTGCGCCGGTACAAGCTCTTGAGCTCGATCCTGGCCTTCTTCGCCTGCCGCTGGATGCTGGTCAGGAAGCCTGAGACGGAGTTGACCGTGTCGGCTTCGAGCTCCGTCCGCAGGTCCTCCAGCGTGATGTCGCCGCGGCGTCTGATGGCGCCCAGCGCTGCCCGCTGCTTCGGGCCTAGCTGATCCACGAACTGCTCCCAAGCCCCAGGGGGCTGCCCGTCGGGTTGCGGCACCGTGCCGTTCGCCTTGGGTTTCTCTGTCTGCTGCGGCGCCGGTCGCTCAGGAGCATCCGCCCTCTCCACTGCGCCAACAGCGGACGCACCCTGCGCCCTCTGGCTCTGAAGGGCCTGGTATCGAACCAGGTCCTCGACCTCGTCGAACTCCATCGTCCCGTCGGGACGCATCCTCACCGCACCCATCACGACCTCCGTGATACTGCTCGCATGACGGGGCAGGCGCGTCAAGGGCGGGACGCCGCAATTTGGGTCATACGCGAGGCAACTGAGCAGCGGTGCTCATTCGCATCAGTAAGCCATCGAATTTACTGCGCTTTGTGAGCCATAGATGGGGCATACGGCCGGCCGTATGCCTGTGCCTCCACCGGGGGAGGCTAGCCACAGGTGGCTACTCGGCGTCGCGCTGCCAGTCGCCGAACAGCGAGAGCTGCACCATGCGCCTCGGCTCCGGCGCGGGCGGCGGCTTTGACGGCGGCGGTGGTTCCAGTTCCGAGGGAGCCGCGACGGGCGCCACGGGCGGCGGCTGCGGGCCAGCGGGAGCGGACGGCCCGGAGCCGCCTGAGACGAGCCGGAGCCACCCCTTGCCGCCGGGGAGCTGCCGAACCGGCCCGGTCTGCCCGGGCAGGGTGAGCGCCTGCGGGACGGGCGGCGCGGCCGCGGGCTCCGCCAGCGCTGCCCGGACCATATCCTCGACGGACCAGAGCTCGGCGACGATCCCCGCAGCCATCGCGGGCGACACGCGGAGCGAGGCGTGGACGCGCGTCAGGTTGTACGTCGCGACCGAGAGCGCCACGGCGGCGCGATGGCTGCGCAAGCTCTTGCTGAACGACAGCGCGAGCCGGCGCTTGCGCCCGTTGATGTGCCGCGCCGTGAGGTGGTAGCGCTCCACCCCCGACGTACTCATCCGCTTCGGATCGGGCGCGCCGAACACCGCCGTCTTCCGGATGAAGTTAGCGTCGCGCGCAGGCTCGTACCGGTGATCGGGGCTCTTGTTGTGCCCGTACTGCTTGATGACCATGGCGTAGTCCGCGCAGCCGCGGAACGACGCCTCGACGGCGGGCACGTACAGCGCGAGGCCGTCGCTCGTGATCTGCGGGACGACGAGCACGCGGGCGCGCAGGTCAGCCAGGAACGCGTCGGTCGTCGCCTGGTCACGCTTCCCCACGGCGTACGAGATCACCAGCTTCGAGCGCTTCGCGAACGCGGTGTAGGTGAAGACGTCGCCGTACTCCGCCGGGTCCTCGGCCGTCACGCGCTTGTCCTTCTTCGCGATGAAGGACCACTGCTCATCGAGCTCGATCTCGGGCTCGCACAGGCCCTGCACGAGCCGGTTGTGCAGGCGCGCGCAGCCTTCCCCGAGCTCGACGGCGAAGCGCAGAATCGTGCTCTTCGCCACCCCGATCATGCGCTCGACGGCGCGCACGCTCGTCCCTTCGACCAGCGCGGACGCGATGCGCACGCGCGTCTCCATCGGAAGCACGTTCGGCACGGGCCCCTTGCCTCTCCCCGAACGGGGGCCCATCATGCGCGTGCGACGTGCGCAGGGCGGCCCTACCGCTCGGCGTTCCGCAGCCTCCTTCCGGGTACCAGCCGGAGGGAGGCGCCTTGCTTAGGACCTAAAATAGCACCGCAAGCCTATGTTTCCCGGCTTTTCTGCGAGGCTGGGACATCCCGTGTCATAGCCGGTGCGCGCGATTACAGCCGTTTTGAAGGGTCCTTCGCGCAGACGCGCGCGAGCGCTGACAGGACGCCCGGGGCCCGTGGTAGCCTCTCCGCATGCGAGTGAGGCTTACTCTGGAACACGGGGGTCATCCCATGTCCAAGCTCGTGGAGCTGGACGCGGCGCCCTCCGTTGGGGAGCGGGTCAAGGCTGACCGAGAGCGGCAGGTCGACGGCGTGCGTTTTGACGCCGAGCGCGACGAGCATGTGGTCACGCTGGCCGAAGACGATACAGACCGTGGCATCTACGACGACCCGGAGGTGCACATGGCGCACCTGGACGCGATGACGGCCGACGGCTGGCAGATCGAAGCCGAGAGAGCGCTGCGGGTGTATTTGGTGACTTCCTTCACGCCGAAGCCAGCCACCGTCGAGGACGCGCTCCGTGATGCCGCCGCCGTCGCGGAGCGTGTTGCGTTGTTCTGGTCTGACGCTGCAGGCTGGGCTCCTCAAGAAACCATCGACGTGCTGGCGGACGCTCGCCTCGATTGGATGTCATCACTGGCGCGCGGGCTTGCTCGGCGCGTCGAGGAAATCCGGCTTAACCCGGACGATCCGGGGGCTCGGATCGTGGCCTGGGTGCACCTGCGCTCTCTGACGGAGGGGTACATCCGGCTCTTCTTCACCGTGTACATAACAGACTACCTGGCGGACCCGAAGATGCGCAGGAAGGCCGTCCTGCATCCGAAGGACGATCTGACGCTGGACCAACTCAAAAGGCTTCTGGAAGAAAAAGATATCTTGAAGCGACACCTGAAGTTCATCGACTCGGTGCGCGTGCGCGGCAACGCGATTCATCCGTTCTTGCACCGTGACATCGGCACCGTCGAAGACTTCGAAGACCACGTGCGTGCTTTCGTTCCGTTTCTTCGCGAACTCGCCGGAGCGCTGCCCATGCCCCATCACGACGAGGTGATCTCTCCGCGTCCAGATGTGGGCTGCTGGTCTACACGTCCAATTTCAGAGCGCCCACCATGGGATCGATGAGGTTAGGTTTGGCGCAGGCCGCATGTGCGTCCGTGCAGGACGGGCCAGGTCCTTGCCATGAGGTGGTCGCAGTTGGATCGGGGTGGTCGCGTTTCAGGCAAACGCGACCACTACCGCCCGGCACCTGCTCGCCGGGGGGTTCGACCCCCCGCCGGCCTGACCTGCGCACCGGCTGGGGGCGCATTGACGGCGGCGGTGCGCCATGTAACTCCGGACTTCCGGAAGGAGGGGCGATGTCCGGCAAGCCAGGTCCGGCGCTGTCTGCCGTCCTGCTGGCGGCAATAGTGGGATACATTACGGTTCCGGGGTGTACGATCACGATCCGACCTGGGCACGGCGACCCCGCCGAGGAGGGGAGCACGGCGGGCGAGGCCCCAGAGGAGCCGGGGGGCGAGACGACCCCCGAGGCGCCGGGCGAGCCGGAGGAGCCGGCCGAGCCGGAGGAGCCAGCGTTCGAGGACATGGATCCCAGGAGCGGGCGCTCGCCTCGGCGAGGGCCGGGTTCGCCGCGTACTACCTGACGGGAACCGTGGAGTCGCTCGGCCTCGATCCCGCCACGCTCGACGAGGCGACGCTCGCGCAGCTCGTCGAGCAGTACCTCCCCGTGGCGGTGGCCGAGGCGGACAGGTGGCTTGCGACCCTCGATCCCGCCACACTGCCGCTGGCCGTGATTCCGAGGACCGAATGCCTGGAGGAGTTCGGCTGCCCCTACCGCACGCCATGTTCGCTTTTTGGTCCGCCCGTCAATCACCAGTGCTACGTGACCGACTGTGCTGATGCGAAGTGCCGCCAGTGTCCCGAGATCTTCGGCGAGCTCGTGTCGCATCTCGTCTACAAGTCTTGGTGCTCGTATGTTTGTGTACAAACTGGAACCTCTCCGCCCAAGGAGGTCGCTATCGGCATCGGCGTCATCACCTACTTCGGCGGCCAATTCGCCGGGCCCTGGTGCCTGCCGCCGTGAGGTTTCGCCATGACCAAGCGCGACGAGCAAGCCGCTCACGAGCTGGCGAACGAGGTGTACGAGAGCTTCGAGGCCCTAGTGGAGCGTTCTATAAGTCTTTCAACATAGTCCCGGCGGGTCTGCTAGACCTCGCGGATGCGAAGGCGCCCGCCCCGCGCGATCGATCTGTCCCCGGACGATGCCGTCTACCTTGAGCAGCTCGTCCGTGATGGGCGTACCGAGCAGCGGGTGGCTCGGCGAGCCCGAATACTACTGGCCATGGCGGACCCAGCGACGGTCGTGCAGGATCTGGCAGACCGTCTCGAGGTGGAGCGAACCACGATCTGGCACCTCTGTCGGCGGTACGAGGCGTCGGGGGTGCACGTCGTCCACGACGCTCCCCGGGAGGGCCGGCCGCGGACGTTTCGTCCCCCTGCAGCGCGTTGGCATTGAGAAGCTTGCCTGCTGTGATCCTGCGGGGCTCGGCCTGCACATGACTCACTGGTCGACCCGCACCCTCGCTCAGGTCGCAGCGGAGCGCGGCATCGTGCCGAAGATCTCGCACTCGACCGTCGCGTTGATCCTGCGCGAAGCCGACCTTCAGCCTCACCGGTCGCGGTACTGGAAGACGCCGAACCTCGACGCCGCGTTCATCAAGCGCACCGCCCAGATCCTCTGGTGCTACGAGAACGCCGCGGATCTCGCCAAAAAGCATGAGGTCGTGCTCTGCCTCGACGAGAAGCCGAACATCCAGGTGCTTGAGCGCCGATGTCCGACCTTGCCCATGCGTACAGGCGAAATTGAGCGCCGTGAGTTCGAGTACATCCGGCACGGAACGGTGAACTTCATGGTCGTGCTCGTCGTTCACACGGGCAAGATGCAGGGCTGGTGCCTCGAGAAGAACGACGGCGAGCATCTTCGCGCCGTCCTACCCGAAGTACTTCACGAGCATCGGCACGCACGGCGCGTGCACCTGATCTGGGACGGCGGATCGTCGCACATCGCGTGTGAGACACGGGCATGGCTGCGCCTCCACGCCCCGCGCGTGCGTACGCTCGTCACGCCGCCGCACGCCTCATGGCTCAATCAAGCGGAGCTGTTGCTACGGGGGTTCACCGAGCGCTACCTCAAGCGCGGCGCGTGGAAGAGCCGCCAGCAGCTCATCGAGCACCTCGATGCGAGCTGGCGGGAGTACAATGAACGCTTCGCACATCCGATTACCTGGTCGTGGACGCGGCCGACGCTGCGCCGATGGGCGGCTCGATATGCTCCGCGACTATGTTGAAAAATTTATAGGACAGTCCACTAGATCCCGCCTACGCAACGCCACGGGTTAGAGCCGGGCTCCAGGAGGCCTGTAAGCATTTGTTGCTCATGGCGACCGTCGAGCTGGTCATAGGCGTCCTAGCCGCGCGACGCTTCCGTGAGAAATTCGCCCTGAAAGCACCGACGCGAGAGGAGCTCCTCGAGCTCCTCGACAGGTATCTTGCTGCGATCTCTACGGTCAACATGGCGCCGACCGCACCCGCGCTGCGTACCACCGAGCCCACGCGCAAGTTGCGCGCCCTGCTGGAGACGTGGGAGTTCAGCCTCGATGTCCCCGAGCCGATCGTGAGGCTCGCCCGCGCATGGCTCGCGGCCAACGGAATCGACGAGCCGCCCGAAGGCTGGGACGACTGGCCCGGTCCAGACGACGCGCCGCTTCGATCGCCTTCTCGGTAGCTCTCCCGATGTGCAAGTGCAATGCGCAGTCCCAGCAGGAGATGGCGGACGCGATCTACGAGAGCTTCAAGGCTCAGGATCCCGCCAACGCGACGCCGCAGCTCAGAGCTGGGATCGACGAGGTCATCAAATTCGCGACGCTCATCGGGAGCGTCCAGCTCCTCATGGGGATCTTGGCCGCCCCACGTTTCCGGGAGAAGGTCTTCCCGAAAGCACCAAACCGAGAAGCGGTCCTCGATCTCCTCGACAGGTATACTGCTGCGATCTCTACGGCCAACATAGCGCCAGACGCCCCCGACCTGCGCACCATCGAGCCCACGCGCCAGATGCGCGCCCTGCTGGAGACGTGGGAGCTCAGCCTCGACGTCCCCGAGCCGATCGTGAGCGTCGCGCGCGCCTGGCTCGCGGCCCACGAGACCTCCGAGCCACCCGAAGGCTGGGACGAGTGGCCTGGCCCCGAAGACATGCCTCAATTCGAGATCCCCGCGCAGCCCTCGCGAGACGGCCCATAGGCCCCGACCGGCGCCGTTTCGTACGCCGGCACCGGGCATTCATCCCCTCTTTCTGCACCCACGGTAGTCCCCCGGCACGGGAGCACCCCCACCCCACCGGAACGAGCCTCACCAGCGCGCTACCGGCTCCCCTCCCCCGTTCACGACCCCGCCCGCAAGAACGCCGCCTTGATCCGCTTCTTCCCCCACCCCGAGAACTTCACCGTCGCGATCGGATCCGCCCCCGGGTCCACGCTCTCCACCACGCCCGGCCCGAACCGCTCGTGGAACACCCGCATCCCGCGCCGCAGCGCCACCCCCTCGCCGCCCTCGCCCCCCGCGTCGACCGCCTCCCGCTCGACGTACCGCTCGCCCGGCGCCCGCTCGACCCGGTCCACCCCGCGCGCCGCCGGCGCCCTCGCCGCCTCGCCGTCCCGGGCGAACCGCGACCACGCGAGCCGCTCCTCGGGCTGCGCCGCGGGCCTGCGGCCCTCCCACGAGCCCCGGCCCTCCCACGCGCGCTCCCCGGAGCCGCCGAACCTCCCCCCGGACGCCGCGTACCCGCCGCCCCCGACGTCGACCCGCCGCTGCGCCATCATCGACGTCGGCGTCGCCATCGGGCGCACCGACGCCGGCGGGAGATCCGCGAGGAACCGGCTCGGCAGGCAGTAACGCGTCTGGCCGAAGATCGCCCGCCGCGCCGCGTGCGTGATCCAGAGCCGCTGCCGCGCCCGCGTGATCGCCACGTACGCGAGCCGGCGCTCCTCCTCGATGTCGCCCTTGCGGTTCGGATCCTGGCTCCGGAACGGGAACAGGTCCTCCTCCATGCCGGTCAGGAACACCGCGTGGAACTCCAGCCCCTTCGCCGCGTGGATCGTCATCATCGCGACCTTCGGCATGTCCACGAGCGCGTCGACGTCCGACACCAGGCTCACCCGCTCGAGATAGCCCTCGAGCGTCGCGTCCTCGCCGGCGGCGATCGCCTCCTGCTCGTAGTCCACGATCGACTGCACGAGCTCGCGCAGGTTCTGGAGCCGCGCCTCGGACTCGACGCTGTCGTCCTGCTCGAGCATCCGCGCGTAGCCCGACCGCGCGAGCACCTCCTCCGCGAGCGCGCTCGGCGACGCGCCCCTCGCCTCGGTCATGAGCCCCTGGATCAGATCGCGGAAGCCGAGCAGGCTGCGCTTCGCCGCCGTGGCGAGCGGCTCGAGCTTGGCCCCCGGCATCGCCGACGGCGGCACCCGCCCCTCGATGATCGGATCGATCGCCTCGAAGAGCGACACGCCGAGCAGATCCGCCGCCTGGATGAGCTTGTCCACCGTGCTCTGGCCGATCTTGCGCGCCGGCACGTTGATGATGCGGTTGAGATCCACGTCGCTGCGGGGGTTGGCCACGACGCGCAGGTACGAGAGCAGGTTCTTCACCTCCGCCCGCTCGAAGAAGCGCGTGCCGCCGATGATCTGGTACGGGATGCGCGCCTCGCGCAGCACCTCCTCGAGCACGCGCGACTGCGCGTGGATCCGGTAGAACACCGCGATCTCGTTCGGCGACACCCCCTGCGCGATGAGCTCCTTGACGCACTCGACCACCCACGCGGCCTCGTCGTGCTCGCTGTCGGCCGCGACCACGTCGATCTGCGGGCCGTCCGCGTTCGCCGTCCAGAGCTCCTTCGGCTCGCGGTCCGACGCGTGGCGGATCACGCCGAGCGCGCCGCGCACGACGTGCCCGACCGAGCGGTAGTTCTGCTCGAGCTTCACCACCGTCGCGTGCGGGAAATCGCGCCGGAAGCCGCGGACGATGCGCACGTCCGCGCCGCGCCAGCGGTAGATGCTCTGGTCGTCGTCGCCGACCACGCAGAGGTTGTCGTGGGCCTTGCAGAACGCCCGGACGAGCCGGTACTGCACCTGGTTCACGTCCTGGAACTCGTCGACGAGCACGTGGCGGAAGCGCGCCCGGAGCTCCTCGCCGGCCAGGCTCGTCGGGTCCTCCGCGATGCGGAGCACGGAGAGCAAGAGGTCGTCGAAGTCGACCGCGTTCGCCGCCTTGAGGTGCCGCTCGTACGCCTCGAAGCACCGCGCGATCGCGTCGTCGAAATAGCCGTTCCGCTCGAACTCGCCGGGCCCCCGCCCCTCCTGCTTCTCGGCGTGGATGCGCGAGAGCACCTGGCGCGGCGGATAGCGCCGCTCGTCGAGGTTGAGCTCCTTCAGCACGCGGTTCATGACGGCGCGCTGGTCGTCGTCGTCGTAGATGACGAAGTTCTTCTCGAGCCCGGCCGCTTCGTGGTGCCGGCGCAGGAGGCGCGCGCACACGGCGTGGAACGTGCCGACCCAGAGGTCCTTCACGATGTCGGGCCCGATGAGCCCCTCCAGCCGGCGCTTCATCTCGGTCGCCGCCTTGTTCGTGAACGTCACCGCGAGGATCCGGTAGGGCGGGACACGGTGCGTCACGATGAGGTTCGCGATGCGGTACACGATGACGCGCGTCTTGCCGCTCCCCGCGCCCGCGAAGATGAGCAGCGGCCCCGCCGCGTGGCGGGCCGCCTGCGCCTGCGGCTCGTTCAGCTCCTCGTGGGGGAGGCCAGGCTCGGGCGGCGGAGAGCGGTCGGCGTCGGGTGCGGCAATACGATCCACACGGGGTCGCTAGCACGACCATCGCGCGAGCGGGAGCCCGGCCAGGCCCCTCGACCGCCGCGCCGCTGCCCCGTTTTTTCCGCCGCAAAAAAGGCGCGCTCGCCGTAATCTGCCCCGCGCGTGCGCCGCCGACAGGGCACAGGAACGACGCGGCCCGGACGAGCGGCCCAGGAGAGATCATGCGCATCGCGCTCACGCACAACCTGAAGATCACGGGGTCCGCCGAGGAAGCGGAGTTCGACAGCCCGGAGACGATCGCCGCCATCGCCGGCGCGCTCGAGCGGGCCGGGCACGAGGTGGAGCGGATCGAGGTCAGCGGGCCGGCCTCCCGGGTCCTGGCGCGGCTCGAGGCGCTCCAGCCGGACCTCATCTTCAACACGGCCGAGGGCCACAAGGGCAAGACGCGCGAGGCGTTCTACCCGTCGCTCTTCGACGAGCTCGGCATCCCGTACACCGGCTCCGACGCGTACACGCTGAACGTCGCGCTCGACAAGTCGCTCACCAAGCGCGTCCTCGCGAGCTACGGCGTCACGACCCCGCGCGCCCGCCTCGTCAACCGGACCACCCTGGAGAGCGGCGCCCTCGACGACGTGAGCTTCCCGGTCATCGTGAAGCCGAACTTCGAGGGCTCCTCGAAGGGGATCCACCGGGAGTGGAGCGTCTGCGAGGACGCGCACCACCTCGCCGAGGTGGTCGAGCGGCAGCTCGCGCGCTTCGAGGCGGGGCTGCTCGTCGAGCACTACATCGCCGGCATCGACGTCGCGTGCGCCTTCGTCGACGGCCTCAAGGAGGCGAACGGCGCGCGGCCGAGCGCCGCGGGCGTCCCCGAGGGGGTCCTCACGCCCATCGAGTTCGTGATCGATCCCCAGGTGGCGGGCAGGCACAACGTGTACGACTTCAACCTGAAGCACGCGAAGCCCGAGCACGTCACGCGCCGGCCCGCGCAGCTGCCCCCGGCGACGATCGAGCGCATCCGGTCGCTCACCGCGCGCATCGTGCGCGCCCTCGACCTCAAGGACCACGCGCGCTGCGAGTTCCGGGTCACGCCGTCGTCGGCGCGCGGCCTGGAGCACGACGTGCACTTCCTCGAGGTCGACGGGCTGCCCACGCTCCAGCCGGGCGCCAGCGTCTTCGTGGCCGCAGCGCAGCGCGGCGTCGACTTCGACGGCGTGATCCGGGCCATCGTGAGGAGCGCCTGCAAGCGGCGCGGGCTGCTGCCGCTCCTGGAGAGCAACCCGCCGCGCCGGGCGAAGCGGACCGCGCTCCGCGTCGGCTTCACCTTCAACATGAAGCGGAGCGACACGGCCGCGACCGACGGGGGCCCCGGCAAGGGGGGCGGGAGCGCGGCGAACGACTCCGAGGCCGAGTTCGACTCGCCGCGCACCATCCAGGCGATCGCCAGCGCCATCGAGAGCTACGGCCACACCGTGGTCCCGCTCGAGGCGACCCCGGATCTGCCGCGCGCGCTCGGCGCCTCCGGGGTCGACGTCGTCTTCAACATCGCCGAGGGGCTCCGCGGCCGCGGCCGGGAGGCGCAGGTCCCGGCGCTCTGCGAGCTGCTCGGCATCCCGTACAGCGGCTCGGACGCGACCACGCTCTCGCTGGCCCTCGACAAGGGGCTCACGAAGCAGATCCTGCGGGCCGCCGGCATCGAGACGGCCGAGTGGCAGGTGGTCACGACCGGGCGCGAGAAGCTGAAGCCGTTCCGCTACCCGGTGATCGTGAAGCCCAACGCCGAGGGGACCTCGAAGGGGATCACCTCCGCGTCCGTGGTCAAGGACGAGGCCGCCGCGCGCGCCGCGGCGAAGCAGCTGGTCGATCGCTACCACCAGCCGGCGCTCATCGAGGAGTACATCACGGGGCGCGAGTTCACCGTGGGCCTGCTCGGGGAGCGGCGGCCGAAGGTGCTGCCGCCGATGGAGGTCGTCTTCGTCGACCCGCCCTCGTACCCCGTCTACGGCTACGACGAGAAGCAGTCGGACACGCCGCGGGTGCGCTTCGAGTGCCCCGCGCAGCTCACGCCGTCCGAGCTCCGCCGCATCGAGAAGGTCGTGCGCGACACGTTCGCGGCCCTCGCCTGCCGCGACGTGGCCCGGGTCGACCTGCGCATGACCAAGGACGGCCGGGTGTACGTCATCGAGATCAACCCGCTGCCCGGCCTGACCCCCGACTTCAGCGATCTCTGCGTGATCGCGAAGGTGGCGGGGATGGATTACCGCATGCTCATCGGCGAGATCATGGCCGGCTGCCTCAAGCGCTACCGGGACGCCCGCGCCGTGGCGCCGCAGGCCGCGGGCGCCCTCGCCGCGGCGCCGCAAGCCGCGGGCGCCGCGGCGCCGCAGGCCACGCCGGCGTCGCAGGCCGAGCCGGCCCCGCAGGCCGCGCCGGCCTCGCAGGCCACGCCGGCCTCGCAGCCTGCGCCGGCACCGCAGCCCGCGCCGGCGCCGCAGCCCGCGTCGGCCTCGCAGCCCGCGTCGGCCTCGCAGCCCGCGTCGGCCTCGCAGCCCGCGTCGGCCTCGCAGCCCGCGTCGGCCTCGCAGCCCGCGTCGGCCTCGCAGCCCGCGTCCGGCCCTGCGCTCGCCGGGCCGGCGCCGCTCGCGGCGGAGCCTGCGCCACCGTCGTCCGCGGCCTCGGTCATGGAGCGCGAGGTCGCCGGCCCGTGAGCGCGCCCTCGATCTCGATCAGGCGCCCTCGGCTGCGCGATCTCGGCGTCGCGATCGGCCGCTTTCCCACCGGTCCCGAGAACGCGATCACGGACGTCGCCGGCGTCCGGGTCCACCACGTGACCAAGGTCGAGGGCGGCGGCGAGCTCCTCCCCGGCATCGGCCCGGTGCGCACGGGCGTCACCGCGGTCATGCCCGCCGACGGCGACATCTTCCTGGATCGGGTCTTCTCCGCCAGCTACGTGCTGAACGGCGCCGGCGAGGTGACCGGCCTCGCGCAGATCAACGAGTGGGGCCTCTGCGAGACGCCGATCCTGCTCTGCAGCACGCTCTGCGTCGGCCGCGTCCTCGACGCGACCGTCGCGTGGCTCTCGCAGCGCCATCCGAAGATCGGCAAGGAGTACGACGTCGTGATCCCGGTCGTCGCCGAGTGCGACGACAGCTACCTCAACGACGCGGTGGGGCGGCACGTGACGCAGGCCGACGTCGACGAGGCGCTCTCCAACGTTCGCGGCGGTCCGGTGGCCGAGGGGTGCGTCGGCGCCGGCACGGGCATGCAGACCTTCCATTTCGCGGGCGGGATCGGCACCTCCAGCCGCTCGGTCCCGGTCGGCGGGGTCGACTCGATGGTCGGCGCGCTCGTGCTCTCGAACTTCGGCGATCGCGAGCTGCTCCGGGTCGATGGCGTCCCGGTGGGCCGGCTCATCAGCGATCGCTTCACGCACGTCCCGCGGCGGGGCCCTGCCGGCTCCATCATCGTGCTCGTGGCCACGGACGCCCCGCTCATCCACCGCCAGCTCGCGCGCCTCGCGCGTCGCGCCGCGCTCGCGATCGGCCGGACGGGCGGGTACGCGGCCAACAACTCGGGGGAGATCGTCCTCGCGTGGAGCACCGCGAACCGGGTGCCTCGCGTCGCCACCGAGCAATGGAGCGCCCCGCGGTCGAGCCGCTCGCTCAGCGTTCACCCCCTCGCGCCCGGGCGGCACATGGCCGAGCTGGTCCTCGACACCGAGCTCGACGGCCTCTACGAGGCCACGGTCGACGTGGTGGAGGAGGCGATCCTCAACGCCATGTGCGCGGGCGTGGACATGACCGGCCACAGCGGTCACCACGCGCCCGCGTTGCCGCTCGACGCCGTGGCCGAGGTCCTCGCGCGCTACCGGCCGCCGCACCCCTGCGACCCCCCGCCCCTGCGCTAGCGCGCCGCTCCCCCCGCCGCTCGTTCCCGGCTCACAGAGCTGCGGTCACCCGCACAGGAGACGGGCCCAGATCGGCGTTTTCGGCGCGGAAGCGCACTCCGGTGCGCTGAGCACCGAAAACGTCGAGGTGGGCCTGTATCCGAAGCGGGTGGCCGCAGCTCTATTCAGGGTCGCCGTGGAGCAGCCACTCGTGCGCGGCGTCCTCGTCCCAGAAGCGCCGGAGCACCTTGTCCGTGCCGCTCTCGCGCGCGACGCGGTTGAGCTGGAGCGCGACGATGTCGCTCTCGATGATCTCGGCCACGCGCATCACCCCGAGCTCCAGCCCGAACTCCTGGACCGCGCGGATCTTCTCCGCCACTTCCGGGGACATCGGCCGGAAGCCCCGCACATCGGCCTTGATCTTGATCTCCCGCCCCTGGAGGCCCTCGCACGCCTTCCTCAGCTCGCTGACGAAGTTCTCCATCTCTTCGAGGCGGACGCGCCCCTCGAGGACGAAATCCACGATGGAGTGGATCCGGTCGACTTTGATCTCGAACACGTTGGGGGACCTCCTGCCGGTTCCCGAAGGGGCGGGATGGGGCCGCGTAATCATACTCCGGATCGCGCTGGGCGAGCCCCGGGATCGCGCCGCGCGCGCGGCGGCGATGCTGGCGGTCGGCCGTGGGGAGAACGCCGGGAGCGCGGACGGCGCCGCTCCGGCGCGGCGCGGACGGCGTGGTTTTCCTGGAAAGGCGCCGCGCGCCGCACGCCGCGCGCCGCGCCGGAGGGCCTGAACGGCCCGCGGCGCGCCGTGCGGGGCTCACGCGCGGCGGGAGCGCGCCGGGCGCCGCGCCTCCCGGGCGCCGGCGCGCGGCGCGCTCCCGCCGCGCGGCGGCTCACGCCGCGCGCGCCTCGCCGGCGGGCGACTTGCCCCGCCCGCGCCGCGCGGCGATCGCCTGCTCGTAGATGGCCGGGTACCGCGAGAGCAGCGTGGGCCACTGCCGCTCCTTGAGGATCCACTCCCGCGCGTTCTTGCCGACCCGATCGAGGCGCTCCGGATCCTTGAGCGCCTCGACGCAGCGCCGCGTGAGGTCGGCGCTGTCGCCCGCCTTGAAGACGAACCCGGTCTCGCCGTAGCGCACGAGCTCCCCCATCGCCGGCACGTCGCTGACCATCACCGGCCGGGCCATGGACATCGCCTCGAGCGGCTTCAGCGGCGTCGTGAGCGCGGTCGTCCGGGTCCGGATGCGCGGATACACGAGCAGGCTCGCCATCGCGTAGATGTTGAACACCTCGTCGTGCGGCACCCGCCCCGTGAACGTCACCTTGGACTCCACGCCTCTCTCGCGGGCGAACGCCTTGAGCTCCATCTCCTGGCCGCCGGCCCCCGTGATCACGACGTGCGCGTCCGGGATCTCCCGCGCGATGTCGCCGATCGCCGCGATGAGCGTCTGGAGCCCCTCGTACGGCTGGAACGTGCCGACATACCCGATGAGCCTCTTCCCGGCGAGCCCGAAGCGCTCCCAGGCGCCGGGCGGGGCCTCCCGCGGCGCGAACTTGTCCGAGTCGACGCCGTTGCCCACCACGTAGAGCGCGTCCGTGCTGCGCACCCGCGGCGCGACGGCGTTCTTCAGGCTCTCGCAGATCGTCACCGTCGCGTCGGCGTACTTGTAGACCACCGTCTCGAGGCCGGCCGCGATCTTGTAGGGCACCGAGTCCTCGGCGAACTTGCCCCGGTCGACGGAGGCGTTCTCCCAGAGGTCGCGCACCTCGTAGACGAGCGGCAGCCCGAAGCGGCGCGCCGCCGCGAGCGCCGGCAGCCCGACCAGCATCGGCGAGTGCGCGTGCACGACGTCGGGCTGGAACTCCCGAATCGCGTCCTCGACGCGCGCCTCGAGCGCCCGCACGAGCGAGAGCTCCCGGACGAGCGGCAGCTTCTTGCCGGAAGGCTCGCGCGTCCGCCAGTAGGAGATGCCGCCGATCTCCTCCTTCAGCGTGTCCCCGGACCCCTGCTGCGCCGACGTCACCACCGCCGGACGCATCCCGTGCTCGGCCTGATGCTTGACGATGTAGTCGCTGCGGATCGTGTACCCCGCAATCACCGGCAGCGACGTATGAAGAACATGAAGCACGCGCACGAACCACCACCCTTCTTTATGATGATGCGCCGCGCAGCCTACCCGAGGCCGCCGCGACCGTCACGAGGCTCGTCCACGCCGCGCCGCGCGCGCGGAGGCGCGGGCGCGGCGCGCTCGACGCGGGCGCGCGACCTCGACGTCGCCTCCTCGCCCGGCGGCCCCGCGCGTTGGGTGGTGCCGGCCACCCCCGCGCGCGGGGTGGCGACAAACCCGAGAGCCTAGCTCTCGCCTGCCCCGTTGCGGTACGCTCCGCCGCCCCATGACCCTCAAAATCGCGATCGTCGGCTGCGGCAAGATCGCCGACGGCCACATAGAAGAGATCCAGAAGATGCCGGAGCGGGCTCGGGTCGTCGCCGTATGCGACCTGGAGCTCCTGATGGCCGAGCAGATCGCGGTGCGCTACGGCATCCCGAGCCACTACGACTCGTTCGACCGGATGCTCGACGCCGAGAAGCCCGACGTCGTCCACATCACCACCCCTCCGCAGTCGCACCTGTTCCTCGCGCGGCGGGCCATCGAGGCCGGCGCCCACGTCTACGTGGAGAAGCCGATTGCGCTGAACCTCTCGGACGTGCGGCGCCTCATCGAGCTCTGTACCGCCGCCGGGAAGAAGATGACCGTCGGCTGGGAGTACAACTTCGATCCGCCGGCCATCGAGATGCGGCGGCTCATCGGCGACGGCGTGCTCGGCGAGCCCGTCCACGTGGAGAGCTGCTTCGGCTACAACCTCTCCGGCCCCTTCGGCGCGGCGCTCCTCGGCGACGGCTCGCACTGGGTCCATCGCCTCCCGGGCAAGCTGTTTCACAACAACATCGATCACCTGCTGAACAAGATCGTCGAGTTCGTGGACGACGAGCAGCCGAAGGTGACCGCCACGGCCTACGCGCTCCGGGAGAAGCGGTTTGGCGACGCCCGCGACGACATGCTCGACGAGCTCCGCGTCACGGTGCAGGGCGCGCGCGTCAGCGCCTACGGGACCTTCTCGTCGCACGCGCGGCCGCCCGGGCACTTCCTCCGCGTCTACGGCACGAAGAACACGCTCCACGTCGACTACACGAGCCGCACGGTCACGCTCGACGCGTCGCCGAAGCTCCCGAGCGCCATCGGGCGCGTCGTCCCCGCCTTCGATCAGGCCCTCTCGTACCTGCGCGAAGGGGGCAAGAACGTGGCGCGGTTCGCCCGCAGCGACTTCCACTTCTTCTCGGGGATGAACCGCCTGTTCGGGCTCTTCTACGACAGCATCACGCGGGGCGCCGAGCTGCCCATCTCGTACCGGGACATGATCCGGGTCGCGTGGATGATGGATGAGATCTTCCGGCAGGTCCCGCAGGAGAAGGCGCGCACATGAAAGTCCTTGTCACCGGCTCCAACGGCTTCCTTGGGTCGGCCCTCGTCGACCGGCTGCTCGCCCACGGCGAGACCGACCTCCGCTGCCTCGTCCGCCCCGCGAGCAACCGCGCGCGGCTCGAGGAGATCGAGCAGCGCCGCGGCGTCCCCCTCGAGGTCGTCGTGGGCTCCCTCGCCACGAAGGAGGCCGCCGAGCGCGCGGTCGAGGGCGTCGACGTCGTCTACCACGTCGCCGCGGCCATGGGCGGCGCGCCCGCCGACATGTTCCTGAACACCGTGGTCGCCTCGAAGAACCTGCTCGAGGCGCTGGTCCACACCGGGAGGTCGCCGCGCGTCGTCCTCATCAGCTCCTTCGGCGTCTACGGCGTGGCCGACCTCCCGCGGGGGTACATCGTCGACGAGAACACGCCCCTCGAGGCGAAGCCCGCGCAGCGGGATCTCTACTCGCAGGCGAAGCTCCGGCAGGAGAAGCTCTTCTGGGAGTACCAGGCGCGCTACGGCTTCCCGCTCACGGTGCTCCGCCCCGGCGTCATCTACGGCCCGGGCGGCAACGCCTTCTCCAGCCGCGTCGGGATGAGCCTGTTCGGCGTGTTCCTGCACCTCGGCGGCAGCAACATCCTGCCGCTCACGTACGTCGACAACTGCGCCGAGGCGATCGCCGTCGCCGGCCGGAGCGAGGTCGCGAAGGGGCAGGTCTACAACGTCCACGACGACGACCTGCCCACGGCCGACGTCTACCTCGCCCGCTACAAGCGCGAGGTGAAGCCGATCCGCTCGCTCACGGTGCCGTATTTCGCCCTCGCCCGGATATCGAAGCTCGTCGAGCGCTACCACGCCTACTCGAAGGGGCAGCTGCCGGCGATCTTCACGCCCTACAAGGCCGCGACCTCGTGGAAGGGGAACCGGTTCGACAACACGAAGCTGAAGGCGCTCGGCTGGAAGCAGCTCGTCTCCACGGAGGAGGGCCTGCAGCGGACGTTCGCCTATCTCCGGGACCGCGCGACATGACGCGTCGGCGGTGGTTTGCGTCGTGCGCGCCCCTCGCGCCGCTCGCGCCGGTCACGCTAGCGCTCGGCCTCGCGGGCCTCTCCGCCGGCTGCGACCGGCGGATGACCCCGGGGCCCCCCGCGGTCCACAGCGGCGCGGACCCGCAGACGCAAGCCGCCGCCGCGGCCGTGCAGGCGGCGGCGCCGGGCGTCGCGGCGCCGCGCTTCGAGGCGCCGCCGGCCCCGCCCGCCGCGCCGGTCACGGGGCACCCGCGGCTCTGGGTGCGCGCGGCCGACCTGCCGAAGCTCCGGGCGCGCGCCACGCCGGCGAACCCGATGTTCAAGGAGCTCGCCGCCGTCGCCGCCGAGGCCGCGGCCGCGATGGACAAGGGCAGCATCCCCTCCGAGGGCGACTGCGAGTTCAGCCGCGTCTACTGCGAGGCGCACGCCGAGCTCTTCGCCTTCATGTCGCTCGTCTCGAGCGACGAGGCGGCCCGCAACGACTACGCCGCCCGCGCGCGGAAGATCCTCCTCTACATCGTCGACCGCGTGAACAAGGCGGATCCGAAGGATCCCTTCAACCACCCCAAGTTCTCGACCGGCGACCGCGCCCGCTGGGCCGGCGAGTCGTTCGGCCTCACGGTCGACTGGATCTACGGGTACCTCTCGCCCCAGGACAAGGCGGCGATACGGCCCGTCTTCCTGCGCTGGGCGGAGGCCCAGCTGACCTCGTCGACGACGAGCCACGACCACCCCGAGCCGGCGGGCAAGCTGAACGACCCGGCCCTGCTGAAGGAGCCGCGGAAGCGCAGGTACGCCGTGAACAACTACTTCACGTCGCACATGCGCAACCTCGCGCTGATGTCGCTCGCGTTCGACGAGGCCGACGATCCGCCGGCCCCGAACCACAAGGGCACCTACCCGCGGCTCAGGGACTACTTCGCCAACGTCACCGGGGCGTGGCTCTACATGACCGACAGCGTCCTCCGGAACGACGCGCGGGGCGGCACGCCGCCGGAGGGCTTCCAGTACGGCCCCGCGACGCTCGCCTACGTGACCCAGACGCTGCTCGCCATCCAGACGGCCGGCGAGGCCGACCCGGCGAAGTGGGGCCCGCAGGTGCACCTCGACGGCAACCCCTTCTGGCACGAGTTCATCCCGGCCCACCTCCACAGCCTGAGCCCCGCCGCGCCGGCGGGGCGGATCGGGCCGACCCACGAAGCCGCGTGGACGGGCGACGGCCAGCGCTACGAGTACACCGATCACATCGATCCGTTCGCGGCGCTCGGCCTCCACGCCCAGAACAGCGGCAACGCCGAGCGCCTCAACGCGCTGCGCTGGATGGCCGTCCACGCGGGCCCGGGCGGCGCCGCCGGCCTCGCGCGGCGCGCCCGCTCGCAGCTCGGCCAGGTCCACAAGCGCCACTCGATCCTGTACTTCCTGCTGATCGACCCGGCGGTCACCCCGACCGATCCGCGCCCCTCCGTCCCGCTCACGCACTACGGCCCCGGCATGGGCCAGGTGTTCGCGAGGACGAGCTGGGGCCCCGAGGCGGCGTGGTTCCAGTTCCAGCTCGGCTGGGAGCACATCGACCACCAGCACGGCGACGGCCTGAGCTTCGGCTTCTACCGCGGCGGCGAGTGGCTCACGAAGGAGCGCATCGGCTACGGCGCCTTCTTCGGCAACTCCGAGCAGCACAACACCCTCGCCGTCGAGAACGACAGGAACCGCCGCCACGACGACCCGAACCGCGGCGGCCTGTGGCAGCGCGGGTCCCAGTGGCCGCTCGTGCACACGCACGATCCCCGGGTGCTCGCGAAGAGCTTCGCCGAGGACTACGTCTACGTCCTCGGCGACGCGACCGCGCTCTACAACTCCGACTACGAGGACATCCACGACGTCACGCACGTCAGCCGCTCGCTCGTGTGGCTCAAGCCGGACCACCTCGTCATCTACGATCGCGCCGCGACGGGCAAGGCGGGGCGGTTCAAGCGGTTCTTCCTGCAGACGCCGAGCGCCGCGCAGATCGCGGGGAAGCTCGCGACCGTCACGACGCCCAAGGGGCAGAAGCTCTTCGTGACCGCGCTGCTGCCGGAGAGCGCCGTCCTCGTGGCCGAGCCGTACAAGCCGACCGGCACCTGGGACACCAAGCCGGCCGAGTTCGAGCCGATGCTCGCGACCCTGAGGACCGAGCCGCCGGCGCCGATGCCGAAGGACGCGCGCTTCCTCCACGTGATCGAGGGGGCCGCCGCGGGCGCCGCGGCGCAGCCGGCGACGCTCGTGCGCACGAAGCAGGGCACGCCGTACGCGGGCGCGGCGGTGAAGGGCACCCTGGTCCTGTTCCCGGTCGCGCTGGGCGCCGTGTCCCAGGTGCAGTTCACCTCGCTGCCCGGCGTCACGAGGCACCTCGTCACGGGGCTCACCCCCGGCGCCTCGTACGACGTGATCAGGAAGCCGGCGAGCGGCGGGGACGAGATCACGATCCGCCCCGGCTCCGGCGCGAACGCTGCCAAAGCCGACGAGGGCGGCGTCCTCGCGCTCTGAGCCGGCGGCTTGTCCTCGGCGCGCCGCGCTGCGATAATTTAGCTTCCCTGCCCACGTCCTCCACGGAGATGCCATGAGCAAGAAGCACCTCGTGTCTGCCGGCGCATTCCTCGTCGCGCTGGGCGCCCTGTTCATCCCCATCGAGGGCAAGGCCCCCGCCGCCACCGGCCCCATCGCGAAGGCCGGCTCGCTCGACCTGTCGGGCTTCTCGAGCGCCCCGCCCGGCGCCCCGCTGGATCTGCTGTTCATCCACCACTCCGTCGGCGGCCAGCTGCTCGCGGACCCGGGCCCCGAGAAGGAGAAGGCGTCGTGCGTCTACGAGACGCACCCGAACGGCGGCGGCCTCAAGAAGCGGCTCATCGAGCAGGGCTACCGCGTCCACGAGGCCTCCTACGGCAGCGCGATCGGCGAGGACACCGACCTCTTCCACTGGGCGCCCAAGTTCCGCGACAGGATGGACAGCGTGCTCCGGGTCGCGCTCAACGACCAGAAGCACCCGGACGGCGTGGTCAACCGGATCGTCGTCTTCAAGTCCTGTTATCCGAACAACCGCTTCGTCGGCGAGGGCGCCGCCCCCGGCAACCCGGCCGGCCCGGAGCTGACCGTCTGGAACGCGAAGGCCACGCTCTCGTCGCTCCTGCCCGAGCTCGCGAAGCGCAAGGACACGCTGTTCGTCTACATGACCGCCCCGGCCAACATCCTCAAGCGCTCGAAGGAGCCCGCCTGGAAGTGGACCGCGAAGAAGATCCTCGGCAAGCCGTCGGAGGCCGAGGTCGCGCAGCGCCAGGCCGACCTCGCCCGCTCGTTCAACAACTGGGTCAAATCGCCCGAAGGCTGGCTCAGCGGTTATCCCGAGAAGAACGTGGTCGTCTTCGACTACTACGACGTGCTCACGAACAAGGGCGAGTCCAACTTCTCGCAGCACGGCTCGGAGGGGAACACCGACAACCACCCCTCGCGCGAGGGCAACGAGAGGGCCGCGGACGAGTTCGTTCCGTTCCTGAACCAGGCCGTGCGCCGCATGGGCCTCACCACGTAGCGTCGCGCGCGCGGCGACGGCGATCGCTCCGGGAGGCGCCGGCGCAAGCCGCTTGACGCGGGCCGCGATCCTCCGGAACGTCCCCCTCCACCCGAACCGCGTCTTCGCTGAGGACCCTCGTCATGCTCGCGCTCCCCGGGGTCATCCTTCTCATCATCTTCATCTACGGCAGGCCCCAGGAGTGGGACGAGCGCTTCGAGAGCCTGCCGTTCCTGTACCTCTGGCTCGCCCTCGCCTTCATGGGCATGGGCCTCGACCTCGCCCTGGGCAAGGTCAGGCTGAGGGCGACCCCGCAGCTGCGCTGGGCGATCGTCGTCTACTTCTGGTGCGTGCTCACGCTCGGCCTGCGGAACCCCGCCGAGTTCTCCGAGGGCTTCGTCTCGATCAGCGTGACGTTCGTCCTCTTCTTCCTGATCGGGCACAGCCCCGAGGGCTTCAAGGGCTTCCAGAAGCTCGCCGGCACGGTGCTCATCATGGGCCTCTTCGTGGCGGGCGTCGCGGTGCACCAGGGGTTCTCGTCGTTCCAGTGCCTCGCGATGACGCAGACCATCGGCGGCTCGCGCGGCGAGGCCGGCATCCCCGACGGCCGGCCCTGCGAGATGCGCGTGGACTGCCGCGAGGGCCCCGGCGCCGATCCCGAGGCCGAGTACCTGTGCGAGCGCGTCGGCCTCTTCAAGACGTCGACGATCAACGGCCGGGTGCGCTGGCGCGGCGTGCTCCAGGATCCGAACGAGCTCGCGCTCACGTCGGGCATCGTCCTGCCGTTCAGCTTCGCCCTGTTCGAGCAGAAGCGCTCGTTCACGCGCGCGCTCCTGGTCCTCGTCTCGCTCCTCGTGATCGCGACCGCGATCATCCTCACGCAGTCGCGCGGCGGCCAGCTCGTCTTCGCGACGGTGCTGGGCGTCTACTTCGTCAAGAAGTACGGCGTCCGCGGCGCGATCTTCGGCGCGGTCTTCGCGGCGCCGCTCATGCTCTTCGGCGGCCGCGGCGGCGGCGAGGCGGACGAATCGGCGAACGAGCGCACGGAGATCCTGGCCGAGGGCCTGCTCATCTACCGGGCGTTCCCGCTGATGGGCGCGGGCTTCCGCCAGTTCACGGAGCACCACTGGCTCACCGCGCACAACGCGTACCTCCTCGCGCTCTCGGAGCTCGGTCCGCTCGGGATGTTCGCGTGGACGGCGATGATCTACCTCACGCTGAAGATCTCGCTGGTCGCGCTCAAGCGGTACGAGCACGGCGCCCAGTTCGCGACGATCCGCGCCTGGGCCATGGCGGTCATGGCCGGGTTCTGCGGGATGATGGTCGGGATCTTCTTCCTCTCGTTCACCTACCACTACGTGCTCTGGATCTACTTCGGCCTCGCGGGGGCGCTGTACTGCGCCATCCGGAGCGTCGATCCGAACTTCTCGATCCGGCTCGAGAAGCGCGACGTCTACCGGCTCATCCTGGCCGACCTCGCCATCGTGCTGGTGATCTTCGTGCTCAGCAAGCGAGCGTAGCTCCGCCCGCCGGCGATCCCGCCGGGGATCGCTGGCGCGCGGAGCTGGGGCGGCCGCGCCGGTCAGCGCCCGAGGCCGAGGACCATCACGAGCGGCGTCTTCAGGATGATCGAGAGCTCCATCGACAGGAACGTCGAGAGCTTCTCGAGCGACGCGGCGTACGCGAGGTCGAACAGCAGCTTCATCCGCATGTCGTCGGCCTCGGCCCCCTCCGCCTCCTCGAGGCCGAACGGGTTCGTCAGCGTCGCCTCGAACGCGGCGACCTCGCTCTCAGCCGGGGCGCGGCCGGTGTAGCCCAGCGACACCTGCGCGAGCCCCGTGATGCCCGGCTTGATGTCGCGCATCCGCTCCTCGAAGAACGGGATGGCGAGCGCCAGGTTGACGAGCAGCTCCGGCCGCTCGGGGCGCGGCCCCACGATGCTCATGTCGCCCATGAGCACGCTCCAGAACTGCGGGATCTCGTCGAGGCGCGTCTTGCGCAGGAAGCGCCCGACGCGCGTGATGCGCGGGTCGTCCTGCTGCGCGAGCACGGGCCCGGTCATCTTCTCGGCATCCACGCGCATGGAACGGAACTTGCGCATATGGAATTCGACGAACCGCGGGTAGCTCACGCCATCCCGCACTTCCGTGCCGATCAGCATGCCCGCGCGGCGCTGCATGTAGAAGATCGGCCCGGGCGACTCGAGGTAGATGGCCGCGCCGATGATCGGGTAGAGCGGGAGGGTCAGCGTGAGACCCACGAGCGAGCCCGCGATGTCGATCGCACGTTTCGCTACACGAACGCCAGGTGTCACTGTTTACCTTGTGGCTCCCATAGTCGAGAACGTGGTAGGGTACAAGCTCGGATGGAGGTTTGGGCGTGATCCGACTCCGCGTACCAGGTTCGTTGACCTATCGCCACCTCGCCCTCCGCGTGGTGGCGGCCGCATGCAAGATGGCCGCGCCTGGGAGGGTCGAAGGCGGATCGCCCGGCCTGACCCAGGAAGACTTCGAGGACCAGACAGTCTCGGCGTTCGGGGAGGCGTTCAACAACATCGCGATTCATGGATACCGGGCTGGCCCGCCCGGCGACGTGGACATCGAGATCGAGTCCGACGCGGACGGCATCATCATCCGCCTGATGGACACGGGATGCAGCTTCGACCCCGCGGCCATCGACAACCCTCCCATCGACGACCTCCCCGAGTCCGGCATGGGGCTCTTCATCATCAAGTCGTTCATGGATGAGGTCGATTACTGTCCCGGCAGCCCGAATGTCCTCCGCCTCGTGAAGCGGCGGGAGGGCAGCTCGTGCGTCGCCGGCGACGGCAGTGAAGGCAGCAGCGAACAAGAGCATTCCGATGCCGATTTCGCCGAGGCGACGGGGCATCGGACGAGCAGTTTCCGAATGCGGAGCGTCTCCCGCTTGGGCGCAGCCCGCGCCGCTGGGGGAATCAAAATCCAATGAGCTATACGCGGACCGATAACGGCAATGAGACGGTTGTGCAGTTCGAGGGGACCCTCGACGCGGTGACCGCACCGGAGTTCAGGACGTTGGTGGACGAGCTGGTGGCCGAGAACCGGCAGAACATCACGCTCGAGCTCTCGTCCCTCCGGCTGATCGACAGCTCCGGCGTCGGCGTCATCGTCTCGCTGTTCAAGCGGGTGCGAGCCAACGGCGGTCAGGTGCGCATCGTGGGCCTCCGGGATCAGCCGCGCGCCATCTTCCGCCTGCTGCGCCTCGATCGGGTGTTCCCCACGTGACGCTCCGGGGCGGCGCGCTCGCCGCCGGCCCCGCGGCAGCGGCCGGTGCCGCGCGCGGGGCGGGGGCGCGCGGGGGCGGGGGTGCGCGGGCGGGGGCGCGCGGGGACGAGGGCGCGTGGGGACAAGGGCGCGCCGCGCGCCGTGATCCTGGCCACGCCGCCTCACGCTTGTGCCGGGGGCGTGATGGGCTCGGGGCCGCGTGCGGCGAGCGCGGGCCGCGTGCAACAAGCTGGCGCTCGGGCGGCGCACGTCTACGATAGGCAGCCGTCCGCCGGACGTAGGTGCGCGTTCTCCGGGTCGGGCGGAGCAAGGGCAACCTTCGAGGAGCGCGAACAATGGACAAGAAGATGAACCAGCAGACCTCCGGGCCTCTCCCGCCCCAGGAGGCGCTCGGGGCGCTTCCCGTCGATGCGACGGCGCGACCTGCGGGTCCGCAGCCGCCCAGCATCAGCGCGATGATCAACCGGACCCTGGCGCACTGGTACGTGGCCGTGCTCGTGGCGCTCGCGGGGATCGCCTTCACGGTGCTCGTCGTGCAGTCGAGGAAGCCCGCGTACCGCTCCGAGACGGTGATCTTCTACCGGGAGGGCGTGAAGGCGACGTACCTCGGGCCGGACGGGCCCGACCCGCTCCGCACCCTCTCCGCGCGGCTGAAGGAGACGCTGCTCGCGCGCTCCAACCTCGAGAAGGTCGTGACCGAGTTCAACCTCTTCCCCGACGTCCTCGAGAAGCGGGGCATGGTCGACGCGGTCGACCGGCTCCGCATGAAGATCACCTTCAAGGCCCGCTCGACCGACACCTTCGCGATCTCGGCCGAGGGGGAGACGCGCGAGCAGGCGCAGGAGGTGACGCAGCGGCTCGCCGACATCCTCGTCGAGGAGACGACGCGCATGCGCAGGTCGCAGGCGAAGCTGACCAACGAGTTCCTCGACGCCGAGCTGAAGCGCGCCGAGCAGGACGTCGAGAAGGCGGAGACCGAGCTCGCGGCGTTCCTGGCCGAGCACCCCGAGTTCGCCGCCGAGCAGGCCGCGCCGGGCGGCGCGCAGACCGGCGCCGCCATCCGCGCGCAGGAGCGCCGCTCGACCACCACGGACCCGACGCTGGAGGCGCTCGAGCGGCAGGCGCCCCGCCTGCGGGCCCGGCTCACCGGCAAGCCGGAGCAGGCGGCGCCGAGCGTCGGGGGGGCGCCCTCCCCCGTGCTGGTCCGCCAGAGGGATCAGGCCGAGCAGGAGCTCGCGACCGCGCGGCGGGACCTGGCCGACAAGCAGTCCCGGTTCACCGAGCAGCACCCGGACGTCCGGGCCGCGGCCGCCCGCGTGAGCAACGCCGAGGCGGCGCTGCGGCGCGCCGAGGAGGCGCTGATCATGCCGCCCGCGCCGGTCGTGGAGGTCGCCGCGACCGACGAGGCCGAGAAGGCGAAGATCAAGGCCCAGCTCGCGAAGATCGAGCGGGAGATCGCCGCGCGCAGGAGCGCGAAGATGGGGAACCCGGCCGACGCGAGCGAGACGGCCAAGGCGATCATCAACACCGAGACCGAGTGGTCGCGGCTCAGCCGCGAGAAGGCGCGCGCGCAGCAGCGGCTCGCCGACCTCGAGGGCAAGTCGTTCCGCGCGGAGATGGCCGCGAGCTCGGAGCAGGGCGGCTACTCGGCGCAGATCGAGGTGCTCGACCCGGCGTACAGGCCGAGCGCGCCCTCGAGCCCGTCGCGGCTGATCCTCGCCATCGCGGGGCTCTTCGTGTCCGTCGCGGCCGGGATCGCCGCCGCGGCGGCGCGTGGCATCGTGCTCGACGATCGGGTTTACGACATGGAAGATATCGATCGAATGGCGCTCGCTCCGGTGCTCGTCGTCGTACCGGCCAACGCGCGCGGGCCCCGAGGACGCCGTGGCTGAAACAGGCGGAGCTGAGCCGGGGAAGCCCCCGCCGGTCGCGTCTCTGGAGCGGGCGCTCGATCAGGTCTGCGACTTCCTGAGTCGCGCGGAGCAGACCGCGCGGGTCCGCGCCCTCGTCATCGAGGCGCGCCGGCTCCGCAACGTGGTCGGCAACTGGCGCTCGATCGCGCCGGATCCGGACGTGCGCGAGGAGATGATCGCCCGCGTCCTGCGCCTCGCCAACGACGCCGAGGACGTGGTCTCGGCGGAGCGCCCGAGCCAGGACGACTCGGGCGCCGCGTTCGACTCGCCGACCATCCGCCATGACCTGCCGCACGCGGGGCAGCACGGGATGGGGCTGCGCCTCGGCCCCGGGCCGGCGGCGGCCGGCGGTCATCCCGGCATGCAGGCGCCGCTCCGGTCGCCGCCCCAGGCGGCGGCGATGTTCCTGGCGGGGCTGTCCGGGGAGCACGGGGAGCACGGCGCGCCTCACGGCCACGCGGCGATGCACGGCGTGCCCGCGCCCGCGCTGCCGCCCGGCCCCGAGCGGCCCTACGCGGCCCCGGTGGTGACGCGCGTCGTCGACCTGAGCGCCACGCTGAGCAGCCCCGGGCTCGCGCCGAGCGGCCCGGGCGCGCCGGCGATGCCGGTGCCGATCGAGCGGGTCATCGCGCCGCCGGCGCGCGACGTGGGCGTCCGCGAAGCGGCGCCGCACGCCGCGGGCGCGCCGCACCTGGAGCGCTCGTTCAGCGGGACGTTCCCCTCGCCCCCGTCGCTCGTCTTCGACCGCGTGGTGCCGGGCGCCGCGCGCGAGGTGACGGTGCGCGAGGTGCCGCCGCCGCAGCCGCAGCAGCCGCCGCCGCCCGAGAGACCGCTGGAGCGCTCGGGCACCGCCACGTTCTCGTCGCCGCCGTCGCTCATCTTCAACCGCGTGGTGTCGACCCCGGCGCAGCAGGCCGTGGACGCGAAGCTGCAGTCGCTGGATCCGACGTTCGAGGAGCCGCCGTCGCTGCACATCGAGCACATGCGCTCGCTGCCGAGCGGCCCGGAGAACGCCGGGCTGCTCCCGGAGGAGGGCCTGGGCGGCTTCGGCGAGGTCACCGTGCGCCCGCTGCCGCTGCCGGACGCCGTGGCTCCGAGCATCGTGATGATCCACGCGCCGTACTCGCCGCAGGCGGACGCCTACCGGACGCTCCGGCGCAAGCTGCCGTCGGCCGTCGGGACCACGATCGCCGTGACGAGCGCCGGGCCGGGCGAGGGCAAGACGTCGTGCGCCATCAACCTGGCGCTCGCCCTGCGCGAGACCGTCCGCGGGAAGATCCTCCTCGTCGAGGCGAACATCCGCCAGCCCGGCATCGCGAAGGCGCTGCGGTTCGATCCCCCGAGCTGCTTCAGCGAGCAGCTCCAGCGCCACGCCGCCGATCGGTTCGCCCCCTGGGTCGTGGTCGACCAGGCGGCGCCGGCGCCCGCCGTGGCGCCCGGCGACGACGGCCTCGACTCGTCGGACAGGAACGCGGCGCCGGCGGGCGGCAGGTCGCCGGACCCGAGGCTCTCCCTCCAGACGCCGGTCCACATCCTGGCCGTCGACCCGCGCACGGAGCGGCCGCCGATCCTCGACGCGGTGGCGTTCTCGAGCGCGATCGAGAGCCTCAAGCGCGCGGGTTACTCGTACATCATCATCGACACGCCCCCCGTGCTCGGCAGCATGGACATGAACGTGATCGGCGACTCGGTGGACGGTGTGATCCTGACGTCGCAGGTCAAGAAGTCGACCCGCAAGGCGATCCGCCAGGCCATCGAGCAGCTCCGGCCGGCGCCCATCCTCGGTGTCGTCCTGCTCGACGCCTGAGGGCATGGCGCGCGGCCCGCGGCTTCCCTGCTCGAAAGGTCGGGGAGGCGTAGCCGAGCGCCGGCTCCATTGTTACCTTGCGGCCCTCATGCGCTCCGGACGAGGCATTGCGGTCGCGGCCTTCGGCTGCGCGATCCTCACCCACGACGACGCTCGAGCGCAGGACGCGTATCTCCAGGGCGTCTTCACGGGCTCGATCGGCGTCACCGACAACGTGAGCTCGGCGGCCGAGCCCCCGGCCGGGCCCGGCCCCGACGCCGACGGCTTCGGGACCGTGAGCCCCGGCCTGATCTTCACCTACACGACGCCGCGGACCTCGCAGACGCTGTCGTACACGTTCTCGGCGAGCTTCTTCTTCCGGCACTGGGAAGCGAGCTCGTACTCGAACATGGCCATGTGGTCCGGCCGCTTCGTCACGTCGCCGAGGACCACGCTGACGCTCGGCGCGGCCGGGTCGCAGGGCCAGCTCAACACCTTCCAGCTCGAGCAGACGCCGGGGACCACGACGATCCAGGGCACCGCGGGCGGGACGACGAACTTCGTGCAGGCGTCGTTCAACGAGGGGTTCTCGTTCCAGCCGTCGCCGGTCTGGGCGCTCGGGCAGGGGGCGACGTTCCTCGTCTACAACCCGCTCCAGGATCTCCCGCAGCGCACGTTCACCGTGTCGAACACGCTGAGCGCGCAGCGCATCTTCCGCCACGACACCGTGTCCGGCGCGCTCTCGGTCGGCTACACCCACTTCGACAACGTCCCGGTGACCGCGGACACGGTCGAGGATCGCGATCAGCTCCTGACCACGCTCGTGGCGAGCTGGCAGCACGACCTCGGCCGCCGCTTCTCGAGCCAGCTCGACGTCGGCGGGGTGGTCGCGACGGACCTGACCGGCGGCGCCGATTCGCTCGTGCGGCCGGCGGGGCTCGCGGCGCTGCGCTACACGCACGACCGTGGCGAGGCCGAGCTCGCGTACGCCTACACGGCCACGCCCAACGTCTTTTTGCAGCAGATCCAGCTCTCGCACCAGCTGACGCTCCGCGCCGCCGCGCCCCTCCGCCCGGCCTGGCACCTGTCGGTCGAGGGCTCGGCCGGCGGTCAGATCGCGCAGCCGCTCGAGGCGAACGCGGCCGGGGAGCTCGTGACGGGGCCGACCACGATCGCGGTGCTCACCGACGTGGCCTTGCTCTGGAGCCCCGTCGTCGTCATCCCGGATTTCGCGCTCGCGCTCCGGTACCAGCACACGAACCAGCGCACCGAGGCGAGGACGTCGGCGCTCCCCGAGCGCATCGTCCGGAACGCGGTCCTCGTGTCCGTGTCGGGCGCGTTCCCGCGGCGGATGGAGCCCGGCTCGCGCATCACGATGACCCAGCCGTTCGGCTCCGCGGGCCCCGTGGGGCCGCCTCACCGCGATCCCACGCCGATCGAGCCGCCCGAGGGCACGGAGCCGTCGGCCAGCGACGCCGCGCCCTAGTTCCGCCCGCCAGGGATCCGGAGAGAGAGTTCAACGCAAAGGCGCAAAGACGCAAAGACGCAAAAAAGATTTGTAGTTTTGCGCCTTTGCGCCTTTGCGCCCTTGCGTTTGTTTCTCTTCGCTCGCGAGGCAGATCCCTGGCGGGAGTTCTGACCCGCGGTACTAGCACCGCGTCGCCGACGCTCGTCCCGGCCCCGCGCCCACCGTAGGCCCCCTCCCCCGGGGCCGGGCAGCTCGGCAAGACCTCGGGTCAGGTACGCCGCGCGAGCAGGAACGCCCTATCGTCCTCGGGCAGCTGGTCCCCGCGGAACTCCTCGAGCATCTGCGTGAGCTTGTCGGCGATCGACGCCACCGGCCGCCCCGCGCTCGCCGCGCACAGCTTGGCGAAGCCGGTCCCGAGCGCGTGCAGCCCGAGCATCTGCTTCGACGAGTTCCGCAGCTCGGTGAGCCCGTCCGTGTACATCGCGAGCACCTCGCCCGGCGCGAGCACGCTCTGGTGCGCCTCCATGGGCACCGGCCCGATGCCGAGCGCCGGGTTGACCGCCGCCTGGAGGTGCCGCAGGCCGCCCTCCGCGGTCGCCACCAGCGCCGGCGGGTGCCCCGCGTTGACGCACTCCATGCGGCCCGTCGCCGGGTCCAGGGCGACCGCCACCATCGTCACGAACGACTGCTCCGGCAGGTACTCGCAGAGGTAGGCGTTCAGCCGGTCCATCATGCCCGTGATGCCGCGGCCCGCGTCGACCGTCGCCCGCACCATCGTGTGCACGCTCGACCCGATGAGCGCGGCCTGGAGCCCCTTGCCGCAGACGTCCGCCACCGCCAGCATCAGCCGGCCGTCGGGCATCGGGACGATGTCCACGTAGTCGCCGCCGACCCACCGGCACGGCTCGAAGCCGAGCGCCACGTCGAGCGCCTTGAACTCCAGCCGCTTCGGGACGAACGTCCGCTGGATCTGGTGCGCCATCTCGAGCTCGCGCTCGATCGCCGCGTGCGCCTGCGCGTGGCGCCGCGCCTCCCACGCCGACTCGGCCTGCTGGTAGACCTCCGCCGCGAGCGCGATGAGCCCGAGCCACTCGACGCTGCCGAAGTCGGGCGGCAGGGTCACGTAGAGCAGGTTCATCAGCTGCTCCTCGACGCGCAGCGGACAGGCGACGACCCAGAGCGCCATGACGTCGCGCGACATCGTGAGCTCGACCGTGGCGCTGTCGCTCACCAGGTTGCCGGCGAGCACCGGCTCGCGCGTGTCCTGCACGGCCGCGAGCACGCGGCGCGAGATGTACGGCGGGGCGACCGAGTCCTCGCGCCGGAGCGACTGGAACGGGCGGTGCGGCCCGGACAGGATCGTGAGCGCGCCGTTCTGCCGGAGCCGCAGCGCGAGCGCCATGCTGCCGTGGAAGTCCTCCCGGACCATCAGCTGGCAGAGCGCGTCGAACCGGTCCGTGGCGTCCTCGATGCTGAGGAGCCGCCGCGACAGGTCCATCAGGGTGAACAGGTGCTTCGCGGCGATCCGCGGCGGGTCGAGCTCGCCGAGCTTGCGGATCGCGGTCGGTTTGTCCTCCTCGAAATGGAGCCCGCCCGGGTCGAGCGGCACGCGGGGGGCGCGCGCCGTGAGCTGGAACTCGAGGATGTAGTCGCCGATCCCGATGCGATCTCCCGGCTTCAGCACCTTCTCGTTGATCCGCTCGTCGTTGACGAGCGTGCCGTTGGTGCTGCCGAGGTCGCGGATCCACCACCGGCCGAACGGATCGCAGAAGAGCTCCGCGTGGCGCCGCGAGACCGTGTAGTGGTCGAGCGTGAGCTGCACGCCCGGCGCCCTGCCGATGACGATGTGCGACTCGGTCAGCGGCCGCCGCGTCCCCGGGAGATCGCCGAGCCGGATCTCCAGGTGCCCCTTCCAATCCGAGCTCGACGGCGCAGGGCCCAGGTTCTCATCTGCAGGCGACATCGTTCGACCTGGCCCGACCATGGGCGGCGGCGTGGACATGGACCGTCTTCGATGGGTACCGAACCGGCGCCCTGACATCAAGGGGATGCTCGCGATTTCGCGAGCGCAGCGAGATCCGCGTACGTAAAGGCCGTTGTTCAGGCGTTCGCAGGCGCTCGCGGGCGCCCGCGAGCGTTTCCGCGCCGCGGCGCCCACAGCGCGGGCGCTTTGCGACACGCCGCGGCGCGGGCGGGCGAGGCGGCGAGGACGTCGCCGATGGGTGCCCGGTCACCAAACCGCCGCACCCGCCGGCGCGTGCCGCTCGGGGCGTCCTCGGCTAGGCCTTGATCACCTTGGGGTGCACGTTGCGGTACACGCCGCGGGCGTCGACGATCAGGGCGGCGTGGTTGAGCACGAAGTCGTAATCGACCACGGAGTGATCGGTGACGACCATGACCGCGTCGTGGCTCTTGAGGGTGGCCTCGTTGAGGGGCACCGACGAGAGCTCCGGCAGGTGCGGCCAGGTGCGCATGCGCGGCAGCTTGGGCACGTGCGGGTCGTGGTAGCTGAGCACGGCGCCGAGGCGGCGCAGGAGCTCGATGATCTCGAACGCGGGGCTCTCGCGCGGATCGTCGATGTCCTTCTTGTAGGCGACGCCGAGGAGCAGGACCTTCGTGCCCTTCATCGGCTTGCCGCGCTCGTTCAGCCCGAGCTGGAGCTTGTTGACGACGTAGTGCGGCATCTCGACGTTCACCTCGCCCGCGAGCTCGATGAACTTCGTGGACACGCCGAACTCGCGTGCCTTCCAGGCGAGGTAGAACGGATCGAGCGGGATGCAGTGGCCGCCCCAGCCCGGGCCCGGGTTGAACCGCATGAAGCCGAACGGCTTGGTCGAGGCGGCGTCGAGCACCTCCCAGACGTCGATGCCCATGGCGTCGTAGACGACCTTGAGCTCGTTCACGAGGGCGATGTTGATGGCCCGAAAGATGTTCTCGGTGAGCTTCGCCGCCTCGGCCGCGCGCGCCGACGACACGGCCACGGTGCGCGCGATCGCCTGGGAGTACAGCGCCTGCGAGAGGACCAGCGACGCGCGATCGACGCCGCCGACGACCTTCGGGATGGTCGCGGTGCTGTGATCGCGGTTGCCCGGGTCCTCGCGCTCGGGCGAGAAGGCAAGGTAGAAATCCTCGCCCATGCGGAGGCCTGATTGCTCGAGGATGCCCTTGACCAGCTCGTCGGTGGTGCCGGGGTACGTGGTCGACTCGAGGACGACGAGCTGCCCCTTCCGCAGCCGCTCCTTGATCTTCTGGGCCGAAATGACGACGTAGCTCATATCGGGCTCCCGCTGGGCGGTCAGCGGGGTGGGGACGCAGATGAGGATGGCGTCGGGCTCGTTGAGCCGGCCGAAGTCCGCCGTCGCCTCGAACCGACCCGTCTTGGATGCCGCCGCGACGCGCGAGGGATCGAGGTGCTTGATGTAGCTCTTCCCCTCGCTGAGCGCGGTGACCTTCTCGGGGTCGACGTCGAAGCCCAGCACGCGGAAGCCCTTCTCGATGAACGTGAGCGCCAGCGGCAGGCCGACATAGCCCATGCCGATGATGCCCACCTGGGCTTCGCGCGAGTTGATCTTCGCCAGGAGGCTCTCGACCGCGGCGGGATGCGTCTCTGCCATTTCCTTTGATCTCCAGTGGTGGAGGGGAGCCGCCACGCGGATCCCGACCCATGTTGAAGAGAGGGGCCCGACGCTACCACAGGCCCCCAAATTTCGCTCGATTGTCGAAAGGGGTCCCACGGTCGACCGTGAAGCGCCAGCGGCCGGCAGCCGTCAGCCGTCAGCCAGCAACCGCGCGTCACACGTCAGCGACGGCGGCGCACCGCCTCGCGGGCGAGCTGGAGGAAGTCGCGCGACGCCTGCCGCGCGATGATCAGCGCGGAGCCGGCGAAGACCAGCGCGCCCGCGAGGACCTCGGCGCCGAGGCGGAAGCCGCGGGGCAGCTCGCCGAGCGGCCGTATGGCGTAACGGACGGCGAGCACAGCAATGACCATGGGCACGCACGCGACCAGCGGGCGGACCAGCGGGCGCAGCAGCCGCATGTACGGCACGCCGTCGGCGCGCTTCACCACCCAGAGGCTCCCGAGGGCGTGCACCCCGAACGCGACGCCCACCCCGGCGCACGCCCAGAGGACGCCGCCGATCGTGCCGAGCAGCGCGATGCCGCTGACGATCGCGACCACCTTGAGCCACTCCAGGACCATGATCGCCCGCGTCCGGCCATAGACCTGCATGTACGAGGACATGACCCAGCCGATCGGGCGGGTGACGCCGAGCGCCGACAGCACGGCGAGGAGCGGGCCGGCCGGCTCCCAGGCGTCGTTGAAGAACGTGTCGTTGAGGATCGTCGGGGCGACCGCGCCGAGGCCGACGGCGAGCGGGAAGATGAGCAGCGAGAGCAGCGTGAGCGCGCGGACCAGGGCGACCTTGCGCTGCTCCGGCTCGAGCTTCGAGAACGACGGGACGAGCACGTCGCCGATGCGCTCGCCGACCTGCGAGGCCGGGATGTCGGCGAGGTTCCACGCGAGGTTGTAGAGCCCGCCGACGTGCTCGCCGAACAGCCGGATCATGACGAGGTTGTCCCACTTCGAGGCCCCGAAGTTCGCCAGCGACCCGAAGTTGAGCGGGATGCCGAAGGCGAACAGGTCGCGCGCCTTCTCGCGCGACAGCGGGCTCGGCGTCAGCCACTCGGCGAGGCTCACCGCCGGGACCGTGGTGACGACGCGGACGAGGGCGCGCAGGAGCGTCGCGACCACGATGGCGTTGCCCCCCCAGCCGCGCACGGCGAGGAGGACCGACGCCGCGGTGTAGGTGAGCTCGCCGGCCGCGTTGCGGAGGCTGACGCTGCGGAAGCGCATCTCGCGGATGAGCAGGCGATCGGGGACGTACCAGATCCGATCGATGAGCATCGCGACGATGAGCCCGGGCATGAACTCGAGCATCCCGGGCGCGCCGACGAGGTGCACCGCGATCGGCTCCCGGAGGAGATAGATGACGCCGATGGCGAGCAGCCCCGCCGCGTGGAAATAGACTGTGGCGTTGAAGACGGTCTGGCGGTCGAGCTGCGGCTGCGACGCGATGTACTGGCCGATGCCGAGGCTCGACACGAAGTGCGCCGTCATGATGACGACGGACGCGGCCGAGACCTCGCCGTACACGTCCGGCGCGATGAACCGGGTGAGGACGAGGGTGCCAATCAGCCCGATGACGCGCGAGCCGAGCCCGGTCGCGATCGTCCAGACCGCGCCGAGGACGGCCTTGCGGGCGAGCGCGGAGGAGCCGGCCACGATCAGGGCACGAAGACGGTATCGCCCGCCTTGAGCACGAGATCCTGCTCGGGCCGCTTGCGTGAGGCGATATCGTCGTAGTTGATGGGGATGTGCCGGTATTTGCCCGGGCTATCCATGCGGATGAGCAGGATCTGATCGGTCGAGGCGAACTGGTTCGGGCCGCCGGCCATCGCGAGCGCCTCGGAGACGGAGACGAAGTAGTTCGCGTTGAAGATGCCGGCGCGCGCGACGTTGCCGCTGACCACGAACCGGTAGCTGTTGATCCCGGTAACGGCGACGGTGATCACGGCCGTCTCGTCCTTCACGAACTCGGAGAGCCGCTTTTTCAGCTCCTCGCGCACCTGGGTCGGCGTCCTGCCGGAGACGTAGACGTCGCCGATGAGCGGCATCGTGATGTACCCGTCGGCCCTGACCAGCGCCTCGCTCGACAGGTCGGCCATGCGCCACACGTTGACCCGGATCTGGTCACCCACGCCGATCACGTACTCGTGCTTGCGCGGATCGTACTCCTTCGCGTAGTTCGCCGGGTTGTAGACGTACGTGGGCGCGCACCCGGCCGAGAGCGCGGCGAGCGCGAGGGCTGCCGCCGCTGTCAAAAGCACTCCTCTCATGAAGGACCGTTTCGTGGGACGGGTTGTGCCTTCCATGGGCGTCTGCATTGAGGAGGATGTCAGGCAGTACAGGGTTGCGATCACGAGGCGATCGCGGCCGTAGGGCCGCGCAGCTCACGAGCGGGGCCAGCATTGCAGGAAGGCCGTCCGCCGCCAAGGGGAAGTTTTCATCCTGCGGCAGGGCGCGGGATCCTCGCGCGGAACGAGCTTGACGGCCCGATGGCCGCTCTCAAAGCTCGGCTCTGATGCTGCTTCACGTCCAACGGATCGCCGTCCCCTTCGAGTACCCCGTCTACCTCACGGACGGCGTCTTTTCGCCGAGCAACGGCGATCTCGCGTCCGCCATCGCCTCGAAGGAGCCGCGCCGGCGCCACCGCGTGCTGCCGGTGATCGACGGCGGCGTCGCCGCGGCGTGGCCGTCGCTCGCGGAGGACATCGCGCGGTACGTGGGCGCGCACGCGGACAGGCTCGCGCTCGCGGCCGATCCGATCGTGGTGCCCGGCGGCGAGGCGGCGAAGAACGACGCCGCGGCGACGGCGGCGCTGCAGGCGAGGCTCGACGCGCTCGGGATGGATCGGCAGTCGTTCGTGATGATCGTCGGCGGGGGCGCGGTGCTCGACATGGCCGGCTACGCGGCGGCGACGGTGCACCGCGGCGTGCGGGTCGTGCGCGTCCCGACCACGGTGCTCGCGCAGGCCGACTCCGGCGTCGGCGTGAAGAACGGCGTCAACGCGTTCGGGAAGAAGAACCTGCTCGGCACGTTCGCCCCGCCGTTCGCGGTGATGATCGACCCGCGCTTCCTGGAGACGCTGCCCCTGCGCGACAAGGTGGCCGGGATGGCCGAGGCGGTGAAGGTCGCGCTGATCCGGGACGCGCGGCTGTTCTCGTGGCTGTCGGAGCACGCCCCCGCGCTCGCGTCGGGCGCGCTCGCGCCGCTCGCGGAGCTCGTGCGCCGCTCGGCGGAGATCCACCTCCAGCACATCGCGACCGCGGGCGATCCGTTCGAGCTCGGGAGCGCGCGGCCGCTCGATTTCGGGCACTGGGCCGCGCACAAGCTCGAGTCGCTCACGAGGCACCGGCTCCGTCACGGCGAGGCGGTCGCCATCGGCATCGCGATCGACACGCTGTACGCGGAGCTCGCCGGCCTCTGCGGCGAGGCGACGTCGGCCGCGGTGGTCTCGACGCTCGAGGCGCTCGGCTTCGCGCTGTGGGACGACGCGCTGGCGCTCGCCCGGCCGGGCGGCGAGCGGGGCGAGCGGCTCTGCGTGCTCGATGGGCTGGACGAGTTCCGCGAGCACCTCGGCGGCGAGCTCACGGTGACGCTCCTCGAGGACGTGGGGCGCGCGCGCGAGGTGCACGCGATGGACGAGCGGCACATCGTCGCGGCGATCGCGCGGCTCCGCGAGCGCGCCGGGCGGCGGGGCGCGCTCACGGCGGCCGGCGCGGCCGGGGCGGCGCGGTCGTGAGGCTCGCGTGCGCGGGGGCGCCGCACCTCACCTACTGCACGAACATCCACCCGGGCGAGACGTGGCCCGAGGTGAAGCGGAGCCTGGAGACGCACCTGCTCGAGATCTGGTCGCGCGCGGCGCGAGGGCGGGAGGGCGCGCCGGAGGGCAGAGGCGCGGAGCGCGCGGGGACCGCCGAGCGCCGCCGCTACGGTGTGGGTCTGCGGCTCTCGGCGCGGGCGGCGGCGGAGCTCGCGGCGCCGGCGGAGCTCGAGGCGTTCCGCGACTTTCTCGAGCGGAACGGGCTCTACGTGTTCACGCTGAACGGGTTCCCTTACGGCCGCTTCCACGGCGGGCCCGTGAAGGAGCGCGTGTACCTGCCGGACTGGCTCTCCGACGAGCGCCTCGCGTACAGCGATCTCCTGGCGACGCTCCTCGCCGCGCTCTTGCCGGCCGAGGAGGGCCTGATGGGCAGCGTCAGCACCGTGCCCGGCGCGTTCCGGCCGCGGGTGCGCGGGCGGGACGACGCGGAGGCGATGGCGCGGCGGCTGGTCCAGCACGCGGCGCACCTCGTCGAGATCCGCCGCCGCACGGGCAAGCGCGTCGCGCTGGCGCTCGAGCCGGAGCCGCGCTGCTTCCTCGAGACGACGCCCGAGGCGATCGGCTTCTTCACCGAGCACGTGTTCGCGCGGGAGCGGGCGCGGGAGCTCGCGGCGCTCTCCGGGATGAGCCTCTCGGCCGCGGAGGAGGCGCTCCGCGAGCACCTCGGCCTCTGCTTCGACGCGTGCCACATGGCGGTCGAGTTCGAGGACGCGCCGGCGTCGCTCGCGGCGCTCCGCGCGGCGGGCGTCGGCGTGCACAAGGTGCAGATCAGCGCCGGGCTGCGCGCGCGCGTGGCGGAGCGCGATCCGGCGACGATGGCGCGGCTGCGCGCGTACGCGGAGGACGTCGTCTACCTGCACCAGGTGGTCGAGCGCCGCGGCGGCGCGGCCGGGGGCGAGCTCGTCCGCTACCTGGATCTGCCCGAGGCGCTGTCCGCGCTCGAGGGCGCCGGCGCGGCGCCGCCGGAGGCGCGGCCGGAGGAGTGGCGCATCCACTTCCACATGCCGATCTTCCGGGGGTTCGAGGGCGCGCTCGCGACGACGCAGCCCGACCTCGCGGCGCTGCTGTCGCACCTCGGGGAGGTGCCCGCGACGCAGCACCTCGAGGTGGAGACCTATACCTGGGATGTCCTGCCGGAGGATCAGCGGCGCGGCGGCGTGGTCGAGGCGGTGGCGCGGGAGCTCCGCTGGGTGGAGGAGCGGATGGTGGCGGAAGGGAGCGGCGGCGCCGGAGCCGGAGCCGGCGATGACGGCGTCCTCGGCGCCGGCAGCGGAGAGAGGGTGTGACGATGAGCTCACGCGCGCGGGTGTATCTGCGGCTTGGCCGCGTCTCGAACTTGCCGACGGTCTGGACGAACGTGCTGTGCGGCATGGCGCTGTCCGGGGCCGGGGTGCGGGCGCCCGAGGTGGCGCTGGTGGGGTTCGCGGTGTCGCTGATGTACGTGGGCGGCATGTTCCTGAACGACGCGTTCGATCGGGAGATCGACGCGCGCGAGCGGCCCGAGCGGCCGATCCCGTCCGGCCTGGTGAGCGCCCGCGAGGTGTTCGCGGTGGGGTACGGCCTGCTCGGCGCGGGGGTGCTGCTCGTGGGCGGCCACGCGCACCTCGCGGGCCGGGGCGCGGCGCCGGCCGTGGCGAGCGCGCTGCTCGCGGGGGCGATCGTGCTGTACGACGCCTGGCACAAGGGGAACCCGCTGAGCCCGGCGCTCATGGGGCTGTGCCGCGTGCTGGTCTACGGGACGGCGGCGCTCGCGGCGGGGGGGCAGCTCGGGAGCGCGGTGCTCGGCGGGGGGATGGCGCTGCTCTTCTACCTGATCGGGCTGACGGCGATCGCGAAGCAGGAGAACTTGCTGGCCGTGCGCAGCCTGTGGGCGCTCGGCTTCATGGCGGTGCCGTTCCTCTACTCGCTCGGGGCGCCGCTCACGGGGCTCGTGGGGACGATCGCGTACGGCGCGCTCGCGGGCTGCGTGATCCACGCGGTGAGGCTCTTGCGGGGGACGCGGAGGGACCGGATCCCGCGCGCCGTGGTGACGCTCATCGCCGGGATATCGCTGCTCGACGCGGTGCTCATCGCGCGGACCGGGGCGCCGGGCGCCGGCGGCGCGGCGGCGCTGTCGCTGCTGGGATTCCCGCTGACGCTGGCGATGCAGCGGGTGGTGCGGGGGACGTGAGGCAGCGGGGGGCGAGGGCCCCCCGCCCCGCCGATCAATCGAACAGGTGGCTCAAGACGACCTTGCCGACGTCGGTGGCGTGGACGCTCTCCCCCGGCGGCAGCGAACCGCAGCTGGACATGAGCAGGGGTCCCCGCCCGGGCCCCTCGAGCAGCCGCCCGTGCGATCCCCGGACGAGCCCGGCGTCGAGCGGGATCACATCCATCAGGTACCGGAACCCGAGCTTCTTCTTGAGCAGCCTCCACGCGACGCTGGCCGGCAGGGCGCGCAGCGCGGGATCGGCGAACAGCTCGACGGGGTCGTAGCCGGGCTTGCGGTGGATATCGACGGTCCTCGCGTACTCGGGCGCCTTCTCGTCATCGAGCCAGTAGTAGTAGCTGAACCATCGATCCTCGCGTGAGACGGCGACGAGCTCGCCGGACCTCGGATGATCCAGGCCGGCGGCGCGCTTGCCCTCCTCGTCGAGGACGACGTCCACGCCGGGCAGCGCCTCGAGCAGCGCCTTCACCTCGGCGACGCGCTCCGGGCGGCGCACGTAGACGTGCGCGACCTGGTGGTCCGCCACCGCGAACGCCTCGGACGCGCCGGCGTCGAGCTTCTCGAGCCCGCGCTCGACCCGGACGCGCACGAGGCCCTGCTCCCGGAGCGCCCGGTTGATGTGCACGACCCCGGACACCCGCGTGATGCCGTATTCGGACAGGACGATCACCCGCGCGCCGTCCTTGCGCACGTGGTCGATCAGCTCGCCGCAGACGGCGTCCACGGCGCGTAGATCGTCCTGGATGGCGGGATCGTCCGGCCCGAGCCGCTGGAGGTTGTAATCGAGGTGCGGGAGATAGACGAGCGTCAGCGTCGGCCGCCGCGTGTCGTACACGTGGCGCGCGCACCGCGCGATCCACGCCGTCGACCGGATATCCGCGTTCGGGCCCCAGAAGTTGAAGAGCGGAAACTCGCCCAGCCGGAAGACGAGCTCATCGCGCAGCGACGCCGGCTCGGTGTAGATGTCCGGCAGCTTGAGCCCGTCCGCCCAGTAGATCGGCCTCGGCGTCACCGCGTAGTCGGCCGAGCTGTACATGTTGTACCACCAGAACAGCTTGGCGCAGGTGAAGGTCGGATCGCGGCGGCGCGCCGCCTCCCAGATCTTCTCCCCCGCCACGAGCTGGTTCGCCTGGCGCCACAGGTTCACCTCGGCGATGTCGCGGAAGTACCAGCCGTTGGCGACGCAGCCGTGCCCGCGCGGGAGGAGGCCTGTCGTGAAGGTCGACTGGACCGCGCACGTGACCGCGGGCAGCACGGTCTCCAGCGGGCGCATCGCCCCTTCGCGCGCGAGCCGCTGCAGGTTCGGCGTGGCGTCGCCGAGGAGATCGCCGGTGAGCCCGACGACGTTGAGGACGACGGTGCGGTGCATGGGCGCGCTCGGTCAGCCCTGCACGACAGGGGTTTGCCCGCGTAGGACCGAGTTGCCCTCGAACAGCGCGCGCTGGTCCACGGCGGGCGCCTCTCCGAACTCCGCGAGATCGAGCCGGCCGCTCTGGGCGAAGAAGGCGAGCGGGTTCTTCCAGACGATCCGCTGGATCACCTCGTCCGCGATCCCGTTCTCGCGCATCCGCGCCGCCGTCTTCGGCACCTTCAGGGGATCGCTCACGCCCCAGTCCGCCGCGCTGTTGATCAGGATCCGCTCCGCGCCGTATTTCTTGACCAGCGCGACCATCCGGTCCTCGTCCATCTTCGTGTTCGGATAGATCGAGTGGCCGGCCCAGCAGCCGGTCGCGAGCACGAGCGGCAGCGTCTCCTCGTTGTTGTGATCGACGAGCACGCGCTCTTCCGGGAACTTGAGCTCCCGCACCAGGGCGAGCGTCCGCTCGGTCCCCCGCTTCTTGTCGCGGTGAGGCGTGTGCACGAGGATGGGAAGATCGTGCGCGCGCGCGAGCTCGACCTGCAGGGCGAAGTACTTCTCTTCCTCGGGCGTCATGTCGTCGAACCCGATCTCGCCGACCGCGACCACGCCCTCCTTGTCGAGGTAGCGCGGCAAGAGATCGATGACGCCCTGCGCGACGCGCGGGTTGTTGGCCTCCTTGGGGTTGAGCGCCAGCGTGCAGAGGTGGCGGACGCCGAACTGGCTGGCCCGGAAGCGCTCCCAGCCGAGCAGGGACGCGAAATAGTCCTCGAACGTGCCGACGTGCGTCCTCGGCTGACCGAGCCAGAACGCGGGCTCGAGGACGGCGGCGATGCCGGCGTCGGCCATCGCCTGGTAGTCGTCCGTGGTCCGCGATGTCATGTGGATATGGGGATCGAATAGCTTCACTTGTCCCTCCGCCTCGCGTGCTTCACTCGGGGATGCGCGTCGCGCGCTCGTGCTCGTGCTCGTGCTTCGGCGTGAGCAGGCCGATGTCCGCCGGGACGCTCCGGCCGGCCGCCCTCCGCTCGCTCGCGAAGTCCTCTGCCATCCTGGCGAGCTCGCTCGTTCGCCGCCGCTCCAGCCCGACGATCCGCGCGAGCGCGACGCCCATGAACATGGCCTTGAGGACCATCTGGTTGAAATTGAGGTCCGGAAAATACGCCGCCGGGTAACGGTTCTCGCAGGCGATCGCCTCGAACACGGGCAGCTCGTTCGTGCGGCACGCGTCGACCGCGAGCGGCAGAGAGCGCTCCGCGCCGGTCACGAACGGCAGGGCCCGCAGGAGCGCTTGCCGTTCCCGGCTATCGCCCTGCTGATAGCAAGTCCAGAGCAGCGACTCGACCTCGATTTCGGGCAGGCGCCTCGACACGAGCGCGAGCAGGGTCACCCGGCCCAGCTCGTCCAGCCGCCAGTCCTCCGCCGCCCTGGACCCCAACGCCGCTTCCAGCGCGTCGCGCTCGTCTGCCTGAAGCGCGAGCGGCGCCTTGCCGAGCGCGCGCGCAGCGGCGGTGAACGTCGACAGGAACTGGTCGCGATCGAACCAGGTGGACGTCTCGCCGGCCACCGCACCAGGCGCCTCGCGCACGAGCCGGGCGCGCGCACCAATCCCGGTCACCTGCTCGACGCGTTTTCGCCAGGAGCCGGCCGCAGACGGAATCCGGCGTGACAGGATTTCGAGCAGCAGTAGGGAAGCGTCTTGCATTGTAGTTGCGTTCACCGTTCCCGGGTGGATGCGGAATCGCGACGTGCGACGTGCGAGATGCGGCGCCATGAGGTGGAAATTTATACCAATGGGCGCGTTGTTCGGATAGTCTCCTACGGCATGATGGACCAGAAGCGTTTCCTTTTGTCTTTCATGCCCATCGCGGCCGCCGTCGTCGGTCTGAGCTTCACCTTGAATGGGTGCGGGAGCGATGAAAATAGCGGATCAGGGGGCAGCGGAGGGGCCGGTCCTGGCGGAACCGGCACGGGCGGCGGCGCCACCACGGGGCCGGGCTCGGGGCCGGGCTCGGGCACGGGCTCGGGCACGGGCGCCACGACGGGCACGGACGCTTCCGCGACGGGCAGCGGAGGCGGTCCGGCGGCGACGACGAGCGGGACGGGGGGGTCGGGCGCCGGCGCGACGACCGGAACCGGCGCGGGCGGGAGTGGGACGATCGAGTGCGACGAGCCGGGCGGGACCGTGCCGCCGCTCAAGCTCACCGAGGTGGCGAGCGGCCTGCGTAGTCCCGTGTTCGTGACGAGCGAGCCCGAAGATGCCAGCCGGCTTTACGTGGTGGAGCAGGGCGGGACCATCCGGATCATCAGCGGAGGCGTGGTGCAGAGCACCCCGTTCCTCGATATCACCGCGCAGGTCCAGCAGATCCAGTACGACGAGGATGAGCGAGGTCTCCTCGGGCTCGCGTTCCACCCTGACTACGCGACCAACGGGCGGTTCTTCGTCTACCACAACACGAGGTCGAGGACGCTGGCCCTCCGCGAGTTCAAGCGTTCGGCGTCCAATCCGGACCAGGCGGACGCGGCGCAGGTCCGCGAGCTCTTCTCGTTCCCGGTGCTGGTCGGCAACCACAACGGCGGGATGCTCGCGTTCGGTCCCGATGGAATGCTCTACGTGGGCGTCGGCGACGGCGGCGGCGACACCTCGAATCCGGACCCGGACAACAACGGGCAGAACATCGAGGTGAAGTACGCGAAGATCCTCCGCGTCGACGTCGACAACCACCCGACGCCGCCGGCCGGCAACGTCGCCGGCGGAGACCCGTTCGTGTGGAATTACGGGCTGCGCAACCCGTGGCGCTTCAGCTTCGACCGCTGCCGGGGCGATCTCTACATCGGAGACGTCGGCGGCCGCCTGTTCGAGGAGATCAACGTCCAGCCGCGCGGCGAGGGCCACAAGAACTTCGGTTGGAGCGTCACCGAGGGAGACGTCTGCCTCCAGAGCGACCAGGGAATTCCGTGCACCTCGCCGATGATCACGCCGCCCGTCAAGCGCTATGATCACGACAACGGCGACGGCTCGGTCACCGGCGGCTACGTCTACCGCGGCAGCAAGATCCCGGCGCTCCGGGGCAAGTACCTGTACGGGGACTTCGCGTCGGACCGGGTGTGGATGTTCACCTGGCGGGACGGCGTCGCCACGCCCTCGAGCCCGACCGATCTCGGCACCCAGCTCAGCCAGGACCTCAACTCCGTGAGCACCATCGAGGGCCTCGCCTCGTTCGGCGAGGACGCCGCGGGCGAGCTCTACATCGTCTCTTACGGCGGCAAGATCTTCCGGATCGATCCGGAATAGGTCGTCCCGCGCCGCGAGGCCATCACGCCGTTCATCGTCGGTTCACGCTGTCCGAAGAGCAGCTTGCCAGATCTGGATCCGCGCTATGCAGAAGAAGTCGATGTTGGGGGTTGGTTGGGTGCTCGCGCTCGGGCTGCTGAGCGGCGGAGCAGCAGCCGGAATCGATGATCTCCAGGGGACCAAGGCGGGCGCGATGCCGCAGCCGAACAACCTCGGCACCGCCGAGCGCTGCGCTGGATGCCACCGCGCGGAAGGCCAGGACCCGCTGGATTACATGCCCACGGACACGTGGGCAGGCACCATGATGGCCAACGCGTGGCGCGATCCGGTCTTCAAGGCGTCGCTCACGATCGCCAACCAGGACGTGCCGGGGATCGGCACGTTCTGCTTGCGCTGCCACACGCCGGTCGGCTTCGTGAACGGGAGGGCGACGCCGCCGGACGGCTCCGGGCTCGACCCGAACGCCGCGTCCGACGGGAAGATCGTCGATGGCCAGGGCGTCAGCTGCAACGTGTGCCACCGCGCGAAGCCGACCCTCGGCGAGGACGATAAGCCGTCGTACCACCTCGGCAACGCGCAGCTCGTGTTCGACACCACGCCGGAGGCCGCCGGGTTCACCAGCACGCCCGTGATGTACGGGCCCTACGAGAACGTGGAGTCGAACTCCCACGTCGGCGAGCGGGACCCCATGCTCGCCGGCTCGCAGTTCTGCGGGCAATGCCACCAGGTCACGAACCCGGAGGTCATGCTCAGGAACGCGGACGGCACCGAGACGACGATCGAGTTTCCGCTCGATACGACCTTCGAGGAGTGGGCCTCCAGCGACTTCCGCGACGGCGGCGCGGACCCTCGGAGCTGCGTCGACTGCCACATGAAGAGGAAGACCGGGGAGCTGGCCGTGGCCGATCTCGGCCCGCTCCGCACCGATCCGCGCGACCACGTCATCGTCGGCGGCAACCACTGGGGCATCCAGGCGGTCATGGCGGCCGAGAAGGAGTACGTCGCGGAGCGCGAAGCGTCCTTCCAGCTCGCGCTCGACCGGACCCTCGAGAGCCTCGCGTCGGCCGCCTCGGTCACGCTCGTCGAGGCCCCCGGGGAAGCGAGGCCCGGCGACGAGATCACCGTCGCCGTCCGCGTCGAGAACCTCACCGGCCACAAGTTCCCGACCGGCTACGCCGAGAGCCGGCGCGCCTGGATCGCCGTGTTCCTCGTCGGCGAGGACGGCGTCGAGCGGCCGCTGCTCGGCGGCTACGACGCGGACACCGGCGAGATCCAGCACGAGCCGCCCACCCACGAGTACCGGGCCGTGCACGGGCGCTGGGACGGCGACGCGGGCGCGGGGGAGAAAGAGGAGCACCTCGCGCTCCACGACATGATCATCTCCGACACCCGCATCCCGCCGAAGGGCTTCGTGCCGTCGCAGAAGACCCAACCGACGCCGGAGATCGACTTCGGCGACGGGAACGGCGGATACCGCAACTACGACGAGGCGCGCTTCACGCTCACCGTCCCCGCCGGCGCCTTCGGCGCCCAGACGCTCTCGGCGCGCGTCTACTACCAGTCGATGACGAAGGAGTACATCGAGTTCCTGCGCTCCGAGAACGTCACGGACGACCTGGGAGAGCGGCTCCACGCCATCTACGAGGAGACCGGCGAGGCGCCGCCGATCCTCGTCGCGAGCGCCGACGCGTCGATCGATCTGGGGGAGGCGCCCGACAACACCGGCGGCGGCGACGCGAGCGGCGGCGGGGACGCCAGCGGCGGCGGCGGCGACAGCTCGACCGGCAGCGGCGGCCCGGACGGCGCCCGCGAGGCGGGCGGGTGCGGTTGCCGGACGCCCGAGGGCGGCCACGGCGGGTGGCTCCCCGCGGGCCTCGCCGGGCTCGCCCTCGCCTCCGCCGCAGCCCGGCGGCGGCGCGCGCACCGGCGGCGCTGAGCGCCGTCCGTCGCGAGCAGCAGCGCCGGGGCGGGCGCGTCGCGCGCGCCCGTCCCCCACCTTCGCGGCGCGCCCTTTTCGCTCGCCTCGCCCCCCGACGACAGCATAGATAAAGCGCCGAGCGCCTCCTCGGCGAGCCTCGCCGTGTCCATCTCCCGCCTCGTCGATCCGCTCCTCGTGCTCCTCGTCGTCGGGGGCATCGGCCTCGCGCTCTCCGGCGGCGGCTTTCCGTACCGCGCGCGCTGGTCGAAGGTCGGGCGGGCGCTCGCGTGGAGCGCCTGGCTCGCGCTGTGGCTCCTCTCGTTGCCCGCGGTCTCCAGCGCGATCTCGCGCCGGATGAGCACGGCGCCGCGGGACCTGCGGCCGGAGCTCGCCCAGAGCTCGCCCGAGCGGCGGGTCCTGATCGTCCTCACCGCCGGGATCGACGCCGACGAGTTCGGCACGCCCGCCCTGGAACGGCAGACGGCGGACGGCATCGAGCGCGGCCTCGGCGCCGCGCGGGTCTACCGCACCTACGGCTTCGGCCACGTCATCGTCTCGGGGCGGGACCTGCGGCGCGCGCCCACCGAGCTCGCCGGCGCGATGGCCGACCTGCTCGTCGAGCTGGGCGTGCCGAGGAAGAAGATCATCCTGGAGACCGAGTCGCGCGACACCCGGGAGAACGCGCTCCACTCCGCCCGGATCGCGCGCAGCCTCTCGCCCGACGCCGTGGTGCTCGTGACGAGCGCGCTCCACATGCCGCGCTCGCTCCGCATGTTCGAGCGCGCGGGCCTCGACGTCCTCCCGGCGCCGGTCAGGTTCCAGGCGCCGCCGCACGAGGGGCTGGGGCGGCTGCTCCCGTCGTCGCTCGCCCTCCTGCGATCGCACCGCGCCGCCCACGAGCTCGTGGGCCTGCTCGAGCCGTAGCCCGCGCCCGCGCTACCAGGTGACCTTCTGCGAGCCGCGGACGAAGCGCCAGAGGCCGACCACGGCCGCCGCGTTGAGGACCACGAACGTGCGCGCGAGCGCGCCGAGCTTGCCCGCGGCGCCCCCGAGCGCCGCGAGCAGGTAGAACGCCGCCTGGCCGCCGAACAGCGCGCGCGCCGCGTAGAGCGTCCACGACGCGTCGCCGCTCGCCTCGGCGCCGACCCAGGCGGCCGTCGACGTGAGCAGCAGCGCGACGAGCGCCCAGGGGCACACGAGGCGAAGCAGCTTGTGAGAGAAGATCTCGAACCAGGACGGGTTCCGGAACGGGACGAGCAGCGCCGGGAGCAGCGAGAAGAGCTGGTAGTTGCCGGCCAGCGTGCGCACCTTGCGGCCGAACTCGCGCTCGTCGCCGAAGGCGTCGTCGTACGCGATCGCGTCCTCTGCGAAGAGGATCGAGCGGCCCTCGAGCCGGAGCCGCATCGGCACCCACATGTCGTCGAGGATGACGCCCTCCGGGAGCTGGCTCATGTCGGCGCGGCGGATGGCGTAGATGGGGCCGGTCACCCCGACCATGCTCCTGAACCGCCCCTCCTGGAGGCGGATCCAGTTCTCGTAACGCCAGTACGCCCCCGAGCCCGCCGAGCCTTTCAGCACCAGGTTGCCGGAGACGCAGCCCGCGCCGGGATCGGCCAGGAGCCGCACGAGCGCGCGCAGCGCCCCGGGCACGAGCGGCTGGCGGACGTCCGTCATGAGCAGCACCTCGCCCGTCGCGACCCCGAGCATCGTGTTCACGCCGATCGGCTTGCCGCGCCGCGCCTCGCTGACGATCACCTTCACCCGGGGGTCGCGCTCCGAGAGCTGCTGGGCCACGCGCACCGTGTCGTCGGTCGACCCGTCCGAGTAGAGCAGGACCTCGAGCTTGTCCCTGGGATAGTCGAGCGCGAAGAGGCTCTCGACCTTCGCCGGCAGATACGACGCCGCGTTGTAGACGGGAATGCACGCCGTCACCGTGGGGACGTAGCTCGGGTCATCCTTCCGCTGCGCGGGCCAGAGGCGCGCCAGGATGCCGATAACGATCGGGTACCCGAAGTACGTGTACACGAGCACCGCGACGGCCAGGAAGGAGGCGATGACCACGCTACACTGTAAAGCGTCGGTCGGGGGCGCTTGTCAATTGACATGGAGGGACGCCGCCGAGCCCCAGCGGTTTGCGTTGCTCGCGCGTCGCACGCCGCTCGTCGCGTCGTCGCGCGTCGCGAGCGGGGCGCGCGCCGCGCGCGATCAGTCGCGCACCTTCACGCTCCGGATGACGTCCCCGTCCACGAGCGCAGCCCACGGCCCGGCGGCGACGCCGACCGCCGCGTACTGGCCGTCGAGGTGCGGCGCGCGCGCGTGCATGACGAAGAGCTGGCTCGATCCGGTGTCGCGGCCGGCGAGGGCCACGCCGACGCGCAGCGGCTCGAACGGGACCGGCGACGTCTCGCAGCGGAGCGCCGGCCTGCCGGGCGGACCTCCGGCGCCGTCGCCGAACGGAGCGCCGAACTGGGTGACGAAGCCCGGCACCACGCGGTGAACGATCTTGCCGTCGTAATAGCCGGAACGCGCGAGATCCACGAAGCGGGTCACCGCGACGGGCGCGAGCGCGGGGTCGAGCGTCATCGTGAGCTCGCCGGCGTCCGTGTCGAAGGTCAGCGCCGCCGGCGCGCGCGCGAGCGCGGCGGCCTCCGCCGGCAGCTCGCCGGTCGGCGGCGCGGCGGCCGGCCGCCCGGCGTCGCCCGGCGGCCCGGCGTCGCACGCGATCTTGCGGCCGCGGAGCACGCCGAGCGCCGTCCCCGCGCGCGCCCGCGTCGTGGGGTAGCTCGAGCGGCAGAGCTCCTCGAGCCGCGCCTCGGCCTGCTTGAGCGAGAGCGCCCCCGCCGCGTCGATGACCGCGCCGATCAGCTCCGGATCGTCGCGCACGCCGGGGCGGTCGAGGAGCGAGAGCAGCGCGCCCTCGATCGCGGGCGACGTGACCGCGGCGGGCGCGCCCTTGTCGTCGAGCCGCCGCTTGCGCTTCCGCTTCCCCTGCGCCGGCGCCTCCGACGCGCGCTGGGGCTGCCGCGCGATGACCTCCGCCGCGGCGGCGACGAGGCCCGGCTCCTCCGCGGCGAGCGCCTTCGCGAGCAGGTCGGGCGCGCCGTCGATCTCCTCGTGCGAGGCGATGAGGTCGATCGCGGCCTCCCGCGCGCGCAGATCGCCCGACCCGGCGTAGGCGCGGTACGCGGCGAGCCGCGCGCCCGTGATCGCCTCGCGGCCGATCACCTCGACGACCGCCCGGGCGCCGATCGAGCCGCGCACCGGCGCGGCGGCGTCCGGCTTGCTCCCCGGATCCGGCGGCGCCGTGACGTCGCAGCCGAGGAGCAGCGGATCGCGGTGGTTCGCGCCGGCGAGGAGCTTGGCCGCGCCGCAGCGGAGCCACGCGAGGCGGCGGAGGATCGCCGCGGGCGCGCTCGGCGGCGGCGGCAGGGCGGCGAGCTCGCGGAGCGGCTTGCGCGCGGCGCCCGCGGATCCGAGCGCGTCGAGGGCGGTGAGCAGCACGCCGAGGTCCTCGCCCACGAGGCCGGTGAGCGCGATGGGATCCGCGCTCGGGACGAGCGCGGGGAGCGCGTCGGCGAGGGCGCGCTGGCCGGGCGCGCCGAGCCGCTTGAGCGCGCGCGCGGCCTCGGCGCGCTCGCTCGGGGCGAACACGCCCTTCGTGCCGAGCACGCGCGCGAGCTCGGGGGCGGCCGCCTCCCCTGCCCGGCCGAGCGCGCGCACCGCGAAGAGCCGCGCGTCGCCCGCCTCCGCGAGCCGCGCGGCGGCGACGTCGCGGATGCGGGGGATGACCGTGAGCGGGACGTGCTCGAGCCGCCCGATCGGGTAGAGCGCCTCCGGGACCGGCGGGCTGGCCGCGCTGCCCGCGGCGAGGTTGAGCAGCGCGACGAGCGTCTCCTCGCGCAGCTTGAGCTTGCTCGCGGCGAGATCCCCGAGCGCGTACGCCGCGTGGATCGCGCGCTCGCGCGGCCCCTCGAGCCACGCGACGAGCGTCGGCTCCGACGCCTCGGCGCCGCACCGCCCGATGGCCCGGGCGAGCGCGCCGCCCGCGTCGAGCCGCGGCGCTCCCGCGGACGCGCCGGCGCTCGCGGACGCGCCGGCGTTCGCGGACGCGCCGGCGTTCGCGGACGCGGCGCCGCTCGCCGACGCGGCGGCGCTCGCGGACGCGGCGCTCGCGGACGCGGCGCCGCTCGCCGACGCGGCGGCGCCCGGCGCGGCCGCCTGAGCCGGGCGGGCGTCGCCGGCGAGCGCGCGCGCGACGAGCGCGGAGACCGTCTCCGCCTCGTGGCCCTTGCACGAGAACCCGAGGCCGTAGGCGGCCCACGCGACCACCTCGTCATCCTCGTCGGCGAGCGCGCGCGCGAGCCCGGGCAGCGCCGCGTCGCCGCCGATGCGCGCGAGCGCCCGCGCGGCGGCGCGCCGCACGTCGACGTCGCGGCTCTGCTGATCGGCGGCGCTCACCTCCAGGGCGGCGCGGCGCTGCTCCGCGGCGAGGAGGGCGTCGAGCCGCGCCTTCGCGCTGGCGCTCGGGGCCGGCGCCGCCGCGGAGCTCCCGGCGTCCGGCGCGGGGCCGGGCGCGGGCTGCTCGGTGCAGGCGGCGAGCGAGAGGAGCAGAGCGAGGAGCGGGGAGGGTCGCCTTCTCGGCATGATCACGTCTCACCCCGGCGCGCGCCGTCGAGCAGCCAGTCGGCGCTCTCGCAGAGGATCTGCCGGCGGCGCATCGCGCGCGCGTCGAGCCACATCGAGACCACCTCGTGACCGCGCAGCCACGCGCGCGCAACCATCGGAGCGCGCACGTGCGGCGATGGCAGCGCGCAGGCGTCGATCCCGACCTCGCGGAAGTTCTGGAGAGCCCTCGCCATGTGCCAGGGGCAGGTGACGATCGCCGCGCGCCGCGCGCCCATGCGGCGCAGGAGGGCCGCGCTGAAGATCGCGTTCTCGTGCGTCGTCAACGACCAGAGGTCCTGCAGGATGGCGCGGGCCGGGACGCCGGCGCGCAGCAGCTCGGCGGAGAGCACGCGCGCCTCGATCTGCGCGCCCCAGCGCCGCCCGCCGCTGGCGATCACCCACGGCGCGACGCCGTCGCGGTAGGCCTGCGCCGCGCGCGCCGCGCGGCGCGCGCCGGGGGCCGCCGGGCGCCCGGACGGGAGCATCCTGCAGCCGAGGACGACGATGGCGTCCGCGTGGAGCGGCATGCGCCCGACCATAGCCCATCGGCCGTGGCCGTCGCGCGTCTGCTGCGCGGGGCGTGCCCTGCCCTCCGGCCGCCAGGACGCCGCCGCGGCCTCCCGCCCCGCCGCGGCCTCCCGCCCCGCCGCGGCCTCCCGCCCCGCCGCCCGCGCCGCGGCCTCCCCCCGGCGCCGCCGCCGCCGCGGCCTCCCCCGCCCCGCCTGCGAGCCCCCGCGCCGCGGGCTCCATGCCGAGACGTGGCCGGCTTCCTGGCGCTTTTGCGGCCCGTCGCTGGGCTGCCGCCTACCCTGCAACTACATTGGCGCCGTGCCCCTGCTCCCCCGGCCAGGTCTCCACGTCTGCGACCTTCCTTGCTCCCGGTGCACCTGCCGGCTTGACGCTGCCCGCGCTCGGAATCTAATAGCTCTACCTTGAAACGGGCGGGGTTCAGCGAGCGAGGCAGGATGCGGATCAAGATGTGGGGGGTTCGCGGAAGCATCCCCACGCCCGGTGCAGGCACGGTCGAAGTCGGCGGCAACACGAGCTGCTACGAGATTCGTGCCGGCGAGACGCTGGTCATCCTCGATGGCGGGACGGGGCTCCGTCTCCTCGGCCAGGAGCTGGTCAAGGAGATGCCCTTCGAAGCCTGGATGTTCTTCAGTCACGTGCACTGGGATCACATCCAGGGCTTCCCGTTCTTCACGCCCGCGTTCGTGCGCGGGAACAAGATCCATCTCTACGGCGGCCTCAACGTCTCGCGGACGCTCGAGGAGACGCTCGCCGGGCAGATGGACTACCCGAGCTTCCCGGTGCACCTCACGGAGATGGGCGCGGCGATGACGTTCCGCGATCTCTACGAGGGCGAGGTGGTCACGATCGGCCCGAACGACGACGTGCGCGTGACCAACGCGCGCGGCAACCACCCGAACGGCGTCTACGCGTACCGCGTCGAGCACGAGGGGAAGGTCGTCGTGTACATCACCGACTCCGAGCACTACGCCATCGTGGATCCGAAGCTGAAGAAGCTCGCGATGGGCGCCGACGTGCTGATCTTCGACGCGATGTACACGCCCGAGGAGTACGCGGGCGAGGTGGGCGGCGGCCCGAAGACGGGCTGGGGTCACGCCACGTTCGTCGCGGGCTGCGAGCTCGCGAAGGCGGCGGGCGCCAAGCAGCTCGTCCTGCACCACCACGACCCCAACCAGACCGACGCGATGGTGCGCGAGAAGGAAATGCGCGCCCGCGAGCTCTTCCCGAACACCATCGCCGCGCGCGAAGGCACCGTCATCGAGATCTAGCGCGCCGCCCCGCCGGCCGTGGGGCGGGCGCCGCTCGGCGCTCTGGAGGAGGCGGCGTCGCTCGCCGCCCACCCCGAGCGCGCGCTCTCCGGATCACGCGCTCTTGGCCATCGGCTCGCGGGTGATCTCCTCGATGCGCGCGCGCATCCGCTTCTTCGCGCGCTCCTCGATCTGCCGCACGCGCTCCTTGCTGACGCCGAAGTCGGCGCCGAGCTGCTCGAGCGTCACGGGGCTGTCGGTCAGCCAGCGCTGGCTCATGATGCGGCGCTCGCGGGGCGACAGCTCGCTCACGACCTTCTGCAGCGCGCGCGAGAGCTGCTCGCGCTCGTCGGCGGCGCAGGCCTCCTCCTCGGGCGTGTGCGAGCTCGACGCGAGCCGCTCCATCGGGGCCACGCCGTCGTCGCTCGGAGAGCGCTCCAGGCTCACGTCGCGCGCCATGAGCAGCGGCAAGAGCTCGGCCGCCCGCTCCTCCGACAGGCCGCTCAGCTCCGCCAGCACCGCCGGGTCCTTCTCGTGCGTCTTGCGGTAGATGCGCAGCGCGCGGCGCTCGCTCTTCGACGAGCCGAGGCGCACGATCCGGTACCCGCGCGCCACGTGCTCGCGGATCTCCGCCCGGATCCAGTAGGCCGCGTAGGTCGCCAGGCGGCAGCCGCGGTCCGGATCGAAGCGCTCCGCCGCCTTCAGGAGACCGATGTTCCCCTCCTGGACGATGTCCTCCATCGGGAGCCCCCACCGGCGGTACTCGAGCGCGATCGTCATGACGAACGGCAGGCACGCCTCGATGAGGCGCCGGCCCGCGTCCCGGTCACCAGCGCGCCAGCGGAGCGCGAGCTCCCGCTCGGCCTCCGGGCTCAGGGTGGCGTAGTTCGCGAGCTCTGTACGATAAGCCGAGAATGCCGCACGATCCCAGGTGGTGCTCATGGTCTCTTTGTTCTCCGCCGCGCGCCGATCAAGGAGGACGCGGGTCGAGAGACCCTGCGAGCCGGTGGGCGGCACCAGGCCAGATGCAGGCGCGATGCCGGGATAAACCCTACGAAATCGCCTTTTTTTGCGCTGGAATGCGCAACGTGTTCGGATCCCCGGAGGGACGCGAAAGCTTTGCGGGAAAGCGGAGGAGCACGGATGCGCGGCGTTGAGCGCAGATCCACGGCGCGCGAGCGGCGAATGAGAACGGGATGTTGCGTCCAGGTTTCGGGCGCGGACCGGGCCGCCCGCGCGGAGGGCGTGGGCAGCGCCCGCAGGGCCGTCCGCGCGACGCGCGCGCCGATGACCGCGGTCGCCCCTGCCCACGCGACGCGCGCGCCGATGACCGCGGTCGCCCCTGCCCGCGCGGCCCGCGCGCCGATGACCGCGGTCGCCCCTGCCCGCGCGGCCCGCGTCGTGATATCCGGAGAGCAGTGAGGACACGCGTCGCGAGCTCCGTCGCGTGCATCGCCGCCTGCCTGGCGACGCTCGCCTTGCTCTCGCGCGAGGCGGAGACGCCCGCGGCGAAGGCGCGGCGCGGGCTCTCGCGGCCCCTGCTCCACGCCCTCGCGCCGGACGACGAGGAGATCGACGGCGTCGGCTGCGACCCGAACGCCCTCGACCGCGGCATCGCGGTGCCCACCGGGGCGCCGACCTCGCTCGGCTGCGAGCAGGCGCGCGCCATCGTCGCCCAGGCCCGCACCACGCTGGCCGCCCCGCCGCTCCGCATCGATCCCGCAAAGTTTGCCGAGGCGACGTCCGACTGGCTCGATCCGCACGGGCTGTGGTCGGTCGCGCCCGACGCGCCCGTGGGGGCGTCGCTGCGGCGGGAGGCCGCCGCGCTCCTCGCCGATCTGCAGGCGCCCGTGGGCAGCGGGCCGTGCTCGGCGGCGCTGCGCGTGGGCCAGGAGCTGTCCCGGTGGTCGCGCGAGCTCGACGGGGTCTTCGACGAGGGCTTCCGCCGCGGGCTGGCCCGCCCGCCCGCGACGGCCGCCGAGGCGTGGGCGCTGATCTCCGCGGCGCCGTTCGAGGACGGCGAGGTGACGCGGAGCGCCCGGGATCTCGCGCGCGAGCTCGGCCGGGAGGTCGGCGCGCTGCGCGCGCACTTCGGGGAGCCGCTCGCCCGCTACGCCGACGCCGTGCGCGAGCGCGCGGCGCCCTCGATGAGCGACGAGGGCTGGGCGCGCACGGTGATCGCGGCCGCGGTGCGCGCCTACGTGCCCCAGCTGGACGCCCACGGCGCCTGGGCGCCGCTCGAGGAGGAGGTCTCCATCTACGACCTCGATCTCGAGGCGCACCCGCCGGCCCGGCTCTGGCAGGAGATGACGCGCACCGCGATCGGGGTGCGCATCGATCGCGGCGCGCTCGCGCCGCTCGCGGACGGGGACGTGGTGATCCGGATCCAGGATCTTCCGATCTCCGGGATGAGCGTCGAGCAGGCCGAGCAGCTCGCCGTGCTTGCCGACGTGCGCCCCGGGACGACCGCGCGCGTGGCGCTGCTCCGGCGCGGCGCCGCGGCGCCGCTCGAGCTGAGCGTGGCGCCGCACCCGATCGGGCCGCAGCCCGCGGAGGCCGCGCCGGCGGAGCTGCCGCTCGATCTGGTGCGGTTCGGCGACGGCAAGGTCGCGGTGATCAGCATCCCCGACGTCCCCGACGACCTCGGGGACCGGGTCGCGGCGGCGCTCCACCGCGCGCGCGCGCAGGGCGACACGAGGGGCGTGATGCTCGACGTGCGCGCGAACGGCGGCGGCTCGACCGACGGGGCGATCGCCGCGCTGGGGCTGTTCCTGCCGGGCGTGCCGCTGTTCCCGATGCGGCGCCGCGACGGCGGCGTCGAGGTGGAGCGCTCGCCCGACGTGCCCACGGAGCGCGGGTGGAGCGGGCCGCTCGCGGTGCTCGTCGACGGCGACTCCGCGAGCGCGGCCGAGATGATCGCCGGCGCGCTCGGCAGCTACCGGCGCGGCGTGGTCATCGGCGATCGCACCTACGGCAAGGGGTGCGCCCAGGAGTACCTCGACGACGACGCCCACGTCGGCGTCCTGCGCCTCACCACGCTGCTCTACGCGCTGCCGGACGGCGCGCCGGTGCAGAAGGTCGGCATCGTGCCGCAGGTGCAGCTCTCGCTGCCGGCGACGAACGAGCGGGAGGCGCGCGTGGACCGGGCGCTCGGCCCGTGGCGCGGCCCCGACGTGCGCGATCTGCACCGCGTGCGCGAGGTGCCCTGGCCGGCGCACGCGGGGCGGGTGGGGCCCTGCCGCGACGAGACGATCTGCCGCGCGCTGCGGTCGCTCGGCGCCGCGCCGGCGGCGGCGCGCTGACGCGCGTCAGCGCTTCCAGAACTTGCCGAGGAGGCCGCCGGCGGGCGTCGGGTCGTTGGTCGTGCGGCTGCGCATCTCCTGCACGCGCACCTCGCGGATCGCGTCGAGGTTCTTCGGGTTGATCTCGGCCGCGAGGCGGAAATCGCGGATCGCGCGGTCGATCCGGCCCGAGCGCTTGAGGAGCATGCCGCGGTAGAAGAGCGCCCGCTCGTAGCGGGGCTCCTTCCGCAGGACGACGTCCAGCGTCTGGATCAGGTCGTCGTAGTGCGCGCTCGTGGCCCCCTCCGCGAGCGCGGGCGGCTCGCCGCGCCGCTGCGCCTGGATCCAGACGAGCAGCGTCATGTACTCCGGCTGCTCCGGGTCGGCGTTCAGCGCGCGGCGCGCGCGGAGCTCGGCGCCGGCGAGGTCGTTCTTCTTGAGCAGGATCTCGGCCTTCTGGAACTCGAGCGCGGCGTCGACGACGCGGGCGATCTTCTCCTCGTCCTCCGCGGGGGGCGCGGCCTCCTTCGGCCCCTGCAGGTACTCGGCGCGCCGCTTGGGGTCGCTCAGCGTCTGGTAGGCCTCGCTGATGCGGGCGAACACGCGCGCGACGAGCGGCTTGACGTCCTGGAGCTCCGGCGGCGTCCGGTCGGGGTGCCACTGCTTGGCGAGCGCGAAATAGGCGCTCTGCACGCGCTCCGGGGGGACGTCGTCCGCGACGCCGAGCATCTGGAAGAAGCTCTCGCCGTCGATCGCGGCGGCGCGCGCCTCGATCTCGGCGCGGCGCGCGGCCAGCTCGGGGCTCAGCGCGGCGCGCGGCGGCGGCGGGAGATCGGAGGCAGGCGCGGCGCCCGCCTGCGGCCTCGCGGGCTCCGGCGCGCGCGGGGGCGGGAGCGGCGACGCCGCCTCGGTCCGCCCCGCCCGCGCGGCCCGGCCCTCCGCGCCGACGGCCGCCATCTTGACGGTGGGCGCCTGCTGCATCGGCGGCTGCGCGCGCGCCCCGGCGAACGACGGCGCGAGGGGCTGCTTCGGGACCCTCGGCTCGGCGCCGCGGGGCGCGCCGCCCGGATCGCCGCCGGCCGCGCGCGGATCGAAGGGCGCCGCCGGGCCCGGGAGCGGCGCGCCGCGGCCGTCCGGCGCGCCGGACGGGGGCGGCACGGTCGACCGGCGCGGGGCGATCGGCTCGGCGAACGGCGACCCCGACCGCCTGCTGGACGGCGCCGGGGCGTCGTCGGGCTGCCGCGGCGACGCGCGGCCGTCGGCCTCGCCGCGCGCCGCGCGCGCCGCGGGCGCCGTCGAGCCCGAGGTGGGGCGCGGCGACCGCGCCGCCGCGCCGGCCGGCTCGCGCTGGGCCTGGCCCGCGTCGGCCGGGGCGGCGCTGGCGGACCGCTCCCGGCCGGAGCCGGCGGGCGCGCCGAGCCCGACGGGGCGCCGGCCCGGCGCGCCGAGATCGAGGTGCCGCGTGATCGCGAGCGCGTAGATCGTCAGCCGCACGACGCGCTCCTGCGCGACGCCGGCCCCGACGAGCTCGGCGAGCGTCATGCGCCGCGTGCGCAGGAGGTCGACGACGGCCGCCTCGTCGCGGTGGAGCTGGAACCGCTTCATCTCGGCCTCGACGTGGAGGCCGAGCTGCCGGCTCTGGATCCGGTCGAGGGTCGCGTCGATCAGCGGATCGTCGGCGTGGAGCCGGACGCCCGCCATGATCACCGCGAGCGGCTCGCACCCGATGAGCTCCGGGCCGCCGTAGGACGACAGCAGGTTCTGGCCGTCGTAGTAGGCGTAGCGCGTCTCGGGCGGGAGATCGTAGAGCGCGACGAGCTTGCGCACGAGCTGCTCGCGCAGCACGCCGAAGACCGTCTCCCGGTCGAGCAGGCCCCGGGAGACGAGCAGCCGGCCGTGCAGCACCCGCCGCTTCGTGATGTCCCGGAGCGTCTCCCGGAGGGTCGCCTCGTCGAGGAGGCCGAGCTCGAGGATCACCCGGTCGAGCGGGGCGACGATCGTCCCGGTCCAGATCTTCGCCGGCACGCCGTCGCTGAAGAAGATGCCGTGGCGGACGCCCTGGGGGTCGATGAAGCACGCGGTGCCGGTGAGGCGCCGGTCGAGCATGTACACGAGCAGGTGGACGAGCGGCGTGCGCGCGAGCGCGCCCTCCGCGGTCGGCGGCTCGCCCGGCAGCGACAGCACGGCGATGGGGCCGGCCATCGCCGAGGGCGGCAGCTCCGACACCGGATCGCGCTCGCGCCGCGATGGCTGCTCTCCCCAGCCGCGGGCGCGCAGCGCGGCCGGCCGCGCGCTCTCCTCAGGGACCTCGTCCGGATGATCGCTGTCTGTCTGCACCGACCACGACTCCTCTCCGTGAGCGCCCTTCGGGGGCGGGTACGGGTCCGCCGGCGCGGCGGGCTCCTGCGGCTGCGGTGGATCCGGCCAGCGCGCGGTGGTGCGCCCGGGCCGCAACGTGGGCGAGAGCCTGCCGGACGGCGCCGGCGGCAGATCCGCGAGCATCCTGGCCTCCGCGCCGCCGTCGTCGACCGGCGCCGGCGGCGCGGCCTCGGGCGGCGAGGCGGGCCCGCGGCCGGCGTCGCCGGGCCGCGGCTGCGTCCTCCGGCTCGCCGGCGAGCTGGTCATCGGCAGCGTCGGCGACGAGGGCCGCGTGATCGGCTGCGGCGGCGGCATGCGCAGGCTGGCGAGGGGCGACGCCGGCGCCTGCGCCGAGCGGACGGGCGGCTCTGCAGGGATCGTCGGCGTCCTCAGCGACACCTGCGGCGCCTCCTGGACGGCCGCGTGGGCGCGCATCGACGCGGCGGCGGGGTCGTCGCTGGTCGCGACGATCCGGCGGATGTGCCGCGTCGGCTCGCCCTGGCGAGGCCGCTCGGCGAGATCGACCTCGAGCGCGCGCCCGATCGGCCCGCCGGAGGCGTCGAGGACCAGCCGCACGCGCGGCTGCGAGTAGCGGGCCGGGTGCGCCGGCGTCTGCACCACCAGCGCGACCTCGCCGGTCGAGAGCTCCACGAGCGTGCCGGTCGGAAAGATGCCGAGCGCGCCGACGAGCAGCCGCAGCACCGCGCGGTCCGCCGGATCGGTCGCCTCCTGCTCGAGCTTGGCGATCGCCTCGTCGGCGGAGAGCGGCGCCTCGCCCGGCGCGGGCGTCAGGAGGTCGTTGAAGGCGCGGGCGGTCGCGAGGATGCGCGCCTGCAGCGTCGGCTGGCGGAGGCCGCGGTAGACCGGGCCGAGCGCGGCCTGGCGGCGGACCCAGTGCGCCTCGTAGGCGACCACGGTGCGCGTGACGCTGGGCTCGTTGACGAGGCCGAGCGCGGTCAGCACGACCGCCGTGCCGGCCGGGACGTCCGCGTCCTGCTGCTCGCTCAGCTGCGGGACGAGCCCGCCGCCGCCGCTCCGCGCGACGCCGGTGAGCCGCGGCCGCGCGATGTCGAAGAGCAGCGCCGCCATCGAGAGCCGCTGCAGGAGCACGACGTCGCCCGTGATCTGCCGGGCCATGGCGAGGCTCAGGATCGCGGTGTTCACCGCGCGCCCGGCGTCGTCGTGGTTCTGGTTGCGGAGCGCGGTGACGCCGAGGAACGCCGGCGTCTCGTTCGCGGAGAGATCGACGAGGCGCTGCGTGATGCGCTTGACGCCCTGCCGCAGGGCGTAGCGGCCCTGCCGCAGGTCGTCGTAGAACCGGCGGAGGATCACGATCGCCGTCGCGTAGGTCCGCACGATCGCCGACGTCTCGTCGCCCTCGCGATCGACCGCCACCTCGCGGCGGAGCACCTCCTCGTCCACGGCGCGCAGGCGGACGCGCGGCGCCGGGCGGTCCGCGAGCGCCGGCCTCGCGCTCCGGAGGGCCTCCGCGAGCGCGGAGGCGAGCGCGTAGAGGTCGCTCGCGCGGACGTCCTTCGCGATCCCGATCTCGGAGTAGCCGCAGCGGCCCAGGATGTCGCCGAGCTCGAGCGCGCCCTCGTAGACGGCGCGGTTCGCCTTGAGGAGCTGCCCGGAGACGAAGACCGAGCCGCGGGTGAACAGGATGGAGACGTTGTGGCCGGAGCGCTGGCCGAAGTCCTGGACCAGCGAGACCGTCTCCTCGACCTGCCGCACCATGGCCTGGTTGTCGATGGCGTGCAGCGTCGAGAGCTTCACCAGCCGGAAGAGCGCCTGCACGACGCTGGCGGCGAGATCGCGCGCCTGCTCGCGCCGGATGTTCTCGGACACGTTCTGGCTGATGACGTCGACCTGGGGAGCCGTCACGGGAGATCTCCGACCGTCGAGATCCGCTTGCCGAGGCGGCCGGCGATCGCCTCGGCGGCGGCGCTCGCGGCGTCGCGCAGCGCCTGGCTGTTCCAGGGCCGCCGCTTCGAGGCCGCGAGCGCGGCGTCGAGCGCCTCTTGGGAGCGCGCCTCGCGGCCGAGCAGCTCGGCCGAGAGGCAGCGGGTCTGCTCCGCGGCGTCGTCCGCCAGCAGGCCGTGCCGCTGGAGCAGCTCGACGGCGACCGACTCGCCGCGCGCCGGGTTCAGGGTGTAGAGCGCGCCGAGGAACTCGCGCCGCTCGTCGAGCGTGAGCTGGTGGAACGAGCTGTCCTGCACGCGGCGGACGAGCAGCGGGCCGGCCGCGCGGACCTGGTGGTGCGCCAGCGTGCGGAGCGCCGCGACGCGCACCTCCGGGGGCGCCGACTCGGCGAGCGAGAGCAGCTCGTCCCGGATCTGCTCGGGGCTCGTCGCGAGGTGGGCGATCGCCTCGCAGCGGAGCGCCGCGTTCGCGCACCCGGAGAGGCGCTTCAGCGCGCCGAGGGCGCCCTGCGTCCGCGACGCGGCGAACATCTTGAGGATCGGGCGGGCGACGTCGAGATCCAGGGTCATGAGCGCGTCGACGACCCCCTCCTCGTGCCCGGGCAGCGTGCGCTCGAGGTGGCCGAGGAGCGCGCGGCGCAGGGGCTCGTGGCCGACGTGCCCGACGACCTCCATGGCGACCGGCAGGGTCTCGCTGCCGAGCTTGTGCAGGATGGGCGCGAGGCGCTGCGCGACGAGATCGAGGTCCACGGGCGCGGGCGGCGCCGCGGCGCCGGGGGCGCCCGACGCGACGACGCGCGTCGCCTCGCGGAGGAGCAGCCGCATCGTGTCGGGCGGGAACATGCCCCGGGCGAGCTCCGTCGCGAGCGCGCCGCCCTGCTGCCTCGGCGCGAGCGCGTCGAGCGCCTTCTCCAGCGCGTCGTGCATGCCGAAGAGCACGTCGAAGCGGCGCGCGAGGATGAGATCGCGCGCCGAGGCGGCCATCGGCTCGGTGACGAGCTCGACGTCCTGGTAGCGCTTCGCGTTCAGGAAGGCGTCCGCCACGATCTCGACGAAGCGCTCGCTCCAGCGATCCGGGCTGAGCACGAGCTGCGTGCCGAGCGCGCGCTGCGCGACCGGGTCGAGCGCGAGCGCGCTCGCGGCGCGGCGCGCCGCCCGCAGCGCGGCCGCGTCGGTGTCGATCACCATCGCGGCCGCCTCGGCGCGGTTCGCCCGCTCCTCGGCGGCGCGCCGGGCCATGCTCTCGACGTCGTCGGCCTCGTGCCAGAACTGCTCGCGATCGGCGGCGTCCCCCTCGGCGAAGACGCTCACGACGTCGTAGCGCACGTGCTCGAGGCGGCGCTCCCACAGGGCCGCCGCGACGTCGTCCTCGGGGGCGAGGTCGCGCAGCGGATCGAGCAGCAGCACCTCGCAGAAGGCGCGCAGCTCTTCCTCGGTGATGCCCGGGAGCAGCTGCACGCGCCGCACGCCGGCCGCGAAGAGGTTGTACGGGACGAGATCGAGCGGGTGCTGCGGCTCCCACACGGTCCGCCGGCGGTGCTCGAAGGCGTACGGCGAGAGCGCCCAGTGGACGAGGCCCCCGTCCGCGCGCAGCGCCTCCACGATCGCCTGGAAGGTCGCGCGGAGCTTGTTGTCGGCGTCCGGGTGGGTCCAGCCGTAGTGGCGCACCGCCGGGAGCAGCCGCTCCATGCGGCGGAACACCTCGGCGAGGCGCGTGACCGCGGGGTCGTCCGGCTCCGCGTCCCCCGGCTCTTCCTGGGGCGCGGGCTCCGCCGGCGGCCGCATCCCGACGGCCGTGGGGGACTCGTCCGGCGGGGGGCGCCCCGTGCTCGGCGGCGCGGGGCGGCGCGGGACGGACGCGCCGAGCTCCTCGAGGACGCGCAGCACCTCCTGCCGCATCTGCGCGGCCGAGTCGAAGCGGTTGCGCCGATCCCAGGCGAGCGCCTTGTCGACGAGGCCGATGACCGAGGCGGGCAGCTCGGGCGCGATCCGCGCGAGCGACGGGGCCGGCGTCGTCGCGGCGAGGATGAACGCCTCGTTGTCCGAGCGGCCCTGGTGCAGGCGCTGCCCGCTGAGCACGGCGTACAGGGTCGCGCCGATCGAGAAGAGGTCCGCCCGCCCGTCGACCCCCTCGGTCAGCCCCATCGCCTGCTCCGGCGCCATGAACGACGGGGTCCCGAGCGCCGTGCCCGCCTTGGTCTTGTCGCCGGGCGCGCCGCGCAGCCTGGCCACGCCGAAGTCGAGCAGCTTCACCACGTTGTCCTTCGTGATGAAGATGTTCGCGGGCTTCAGGTCGCGGTGGACGATGCCCTCGGCGTGGAAGCTCTCCAGCGTCTTGAGCACCTCCCCGGCGATCCAGAGCGCCTCGGCGACGGGGAGCTTCCGGCTCTTGCGCTTCCAGAGCTGCTGCACGGTCTCGCCGTCGAGCAGCTCCATGACGAGGAACGGCTCGTCCTGCTCGGTGATGTCGTCGTCGAGGATCGCGACCCGGCCGGGGTGATCGATCTTGTTGGCGACGTACCCCTCGCGCAAAAAGCGGTCGCGGATGCCGACGTCCCGCGCGAACTCGGCGTGCAGGATCTTCAGCGCGGCGCGCGAGCCGTTCCGATGGGTGGCGGCGTACACCGACGCCATGCCGCCCACGCCGAGGAGGGCGTCGATCCGCCACTTGTTCTTGAGGGTCATCCCGACGCGGGCGCGCGCCCGCTGCTTCTCGTCCGGGGCGTCCGAGACCTCCGAGGGAGGAGGGATGACGGACTCGGGGATGACGCCACGTGAGGTCATTCGGCCACCGGAAGGCGGGAAATCGTATCACCTCCGCGCCCTTGCCAGGTTCCGGATTTCACCCGGGAGCGCGGCCCGCCTCACGGCCGTCGCGCGCCGTCCCTCGACGTCGCTCGACCTCCTCGGCTCGCCGGCATTTCCGCGCATTTCCGCGCATTTCCGCGCACTTCCGCGGGGGTGGACCGCCGGTCAGGACGGCCCGGGCGCGGCGACGACCGCGCGACATCGCGCGTCATCGAGCACGAGGCGCACGCCGCGGTTCGACGGGAAGAGCGCGTTGAGCCGCGCGGTGACCGCGGGATCGCCGGTGAAGACGTCGATCTGCCGCCCGACGACCTTGATGCCGCGATCCTCGGCGACGAAGCAGCCGTCGTGGCGGCCCCCGCCAGGGAGCGGCAGGCCGACGAGCTCGGGCACGTAGAGGGCCGTGCCGAGCGGAATGACGCTCGAGTCGACCGCGACCGTGCGCAGCGGCGTGATGGGGCGCCCGGTCGCGCCGCGGCCGTACGGGAAGCGCCGCGGGTCGAGCCGCTCGAAGCAGACCTGCTGGTCGGTGCGCGGGCAGACGTCGGCGCACGCGCACCCGCGCCGCGCGAAGCTCACCGTGTCGCCCGACGCGAGCCGGCCGCTCCCCTGGACGCAGACCTGGTCGTGGAACGCGCGCGGGACGCTCGCGAGCGGCGCGCACGCGGCGTCGTAGAGCACCGCGTCCTTCGGCCCGCCGCCCTCGGTCGGGAAGTCGTAGTAGGTGTTCCGGAACAGCCCGGGCGCGAGCCCCGGCGCCGCGGCCGCGGCCGCGCGCGCCGCGCCGTCCGCGCGCGCGGGCCGGCCGTGCTCGCGGACGAGGATCGCGGGCTCGTCCTCCGCGGGAGCCGCGCCCGCGGCGCCGCGCGGGTCGGCGCGCGCCGCGTCGGCCGCCTCGCCCGGCGCGGCGGCGTCGCGGCCGACGGCGCCGGCGCCCGGGGCGCGATCGCCTTCGCCCGGCGGCGGCGCATGGAGCCAGCCGCCGCCGCCGCGCGCGATCCGCGGATCGCTCGCGCCGTCCTGGACCCAGTCCGCGCCGCCCTTCGCCGCGCACCCCGCGGCGAGCGCGAGGAGCAGCGCGCCGAGCCCGCGCACGGCGGGCGCCGCGCTCGTCAAAAGGCGGCTCCGAAACGCGCGAGCTCCCGGATCGCCGCGGCGGCGACGTCGGCGCGCGCCCAGAGCGCGGCGGGGGCGCCGGCGCCGGCCGGCGCGGCGCCGGCGGCGATCACCACGGGCGCCGGATCGCCCGCGCCCGGCTGGCCGAGGCGGTTCGCGACGAGCCGCAGCGGCTCGAGCACCAGCGCGAACGCGATGTCCGCGCCGAGCGGAGCCAGCGCGGCCTTCATGGCCGGGACGTCGCCGAGGCTCTCCCCCTGGATCGCGGCGACGGCGCTGCGGAGCCCCGCGCTCGGATCGTTGCCGACCGACGCGAAGAGGCCGTCGTCGCGGATCAGGTAGTGCAGCTCGATCGCGGGCGGCGGCCCCGCGCCCGGCGCCCCCTTGCGCGCCGGCGGCGCGCCCGCGCCGCCGGGCTGGCCGGCCGCGGCGGTCTGCTCGATGCGCACGCGCCGCACCTCGCCGCCCTGCTGCGCGACCTCGGCCTTGCCCGCGGAGACCCGGAACCCCTCCCGCTTGAGCGCCGCCTGGATCGGCGGGAGCTCGGCGGTCCCGACGAGGTCCTGGATCGCGGCCTCGAGCTTGGCCCGGTCGGCCACCGCGGCGCGCACGAACGCCGTGGGGCCCGCGCCGTCGAAGCGGACGCCGCCGGCGAACCACTCGCCGCGCGCGTCCGATGTCGCGCGGATCGCGGCGCCGATCCGCTCCCGCTCGGCGGGCGGGAGGCCGCCCTCGACGAGCCCCGAGACGGCGTCGACGAGCTTGGGCACGTTCTCGGCGCGCGACGCGGCCCGGTCGCGGACCAGGATCCCGACGAGCGCGTCGGCGGGCAGATCGAGCAGCGGCGTCACGTCGCCGACCGCGAGATCGGCCGACGCCTTGGACGCCGGGCCGCCCCCGGGCTTCGGCGTCCCGGAGGCGCGCAGGTGCGCGCTCTCGTCGAGCGTGAGCGTGAGGCGCGCGCGCTCGAGATCGCCGAGCACCGCGAGCGCGCCCTCGACCATCGGGGCGAGCGGGACCGCGGTGGCGGCCGGCGCGCCGTCCGGCCCGCGCGCCCTGTCCCAGGCGCTCCGCGCCGCCCTGAGCACCGGGCCCTCGAGCGCGTGGCGCGGGAGCTCGATCGCGAGATCCTCCTTCGGCACCTGCGCCTGCGGCATCGTCCGCGCGACGTAGGGGCCCAGGGCGGTCAGGTCGCCCGGGGTCTCCGCGACGAGCAGGTAGTTGCCGAGGACGCCGAGGGCCACCGGGCTCGCCCCCTGCAGCGGCTCGAGCAGGGCGATCGAGGTCGCCGCGTCGGGCGTCGCGCGGAAGCGCGCCCCCTCGCCCCGCGTGAGCTGATCGATCAGGCGCGCGCCGTCCTTCACGTGGAGGCCGAGCGCGGCCCGGGGGCGCGGCCGGTCGGGGGCGTCCACGGCCACGCCGAGCGCCGGGACGTTGCCGTCGATCTCGGACGCGACGGCGATGGGCAGGCCGAGCAGCGACGCGGCGAGGGCGCCGACGCTGCCCGGGAGGAGCGCCGCCGAGCCGCCGAGGAGGGCGCGCACCTTGGCCCAGGTGGCGTCGGGCGTCGGCAGGAACGCCTCGGCGATGAGCCCGGCCGGCGCGGGCACGGGGCTCGGGCCCTGGACGCCGGCGTCGTCCGGCGCGCCCCGCGATTTGCAGCCGAGGGCGCCCGCGCTCAGGCCGAGGAGGAGGGCCAGGAGCGCGGCGGCGCGCCGGGACATGGCGGAGGTCGATCGTACGCTCACGCCCGAACCGTAGCGCCTTCCTGCCGCGGTCGACCATGAACCTGCAAAACCGCCGCGCGCTGCGGCGCGGCGCGGGGGCGCGTCAGGGCCTCTCAGGACCTCGTGGGGCGGCGGGCCGCGGCGACCCCGGCGGACTCCCCGAGGCAGATGCGCGCGAGCGAGAGCAGCATCGCGTTCTCGCGGACGCGGTGCAGGAAGCTCTCGCGCAGGGCGGGCTCCGGGATCTCCGCGGCCCGGGCGAGGAGCCGGTCGCGGCCCCGGGCCGCGGCGGCGCGGGCGCCCTCGGCGTCGCCCGCGGCGCGCGCCGCCTCGACGACGGCCACGAGGACGAGCGACTCGAACTCCTCGATGCCGCCGTAGCGCGCGAGGATGCCCTCGGCCTCGCGCGCCGACGAGAGCGCGGCGTCGGCGCGCCCCTGGGCGGAGAGGGCGCGCGCGAGCGCGGCGAGCGCGCCGGCGCGGGCGGGGGGCACGACCTGGAGGAGCTCCGCGGCGTCGCGGGCGTCGGACTCGGCCGCGGCGAAGTCCCCGGCCGCGTGGGCGATGAGGGCGGCGTAGATGCGGGAGCCGCCCTCGGAGCGCAGGTTGCCCTGCGCGCGGGCCTCCAGGATGACCTGCCGCGAGAGCGCGAGCGCGTCGTCGAGCCGGCCGCTGGCCGCGAGCACGCGGCCGAGGTTCTGCCGGGCGCGCGTGGCGACGGTGCGCAGCCCCATGCGCTCGGCCGCCGCGAGCGCGGCGGTGAGCTCCTCGCCGGCCCGCTCGAAGTCGCCGAGCTCGAGGAGCGCGAAGCCGAGGCTGACGCGCGCGTTGCACGCGTCGCGGACGTCGCCGGCCCGCTCGAACGCGTCGACGGCGGCGGCGTAGCCCGCCACGTCGCCCGCGGGATCGCCGAGGTGCCGCGCCCGCGCGCCGCGCAGCCGGTGCACCTCGGCCGCGGCGCGCGGCGCGAGGGTCGCGAGATCCCCCGCGAGGGCGCGGACCCGCGCGATCAGCGCGTCGGCCTCGGCGTAGCGCCCCGCGGGGAAGAGCTGGCGCGCCGCCGAGCACAGGGCGATGACGCGCGCCGATCGGATGTCCGCGGCGATGCGGGCCCCGGCCGGCGCGCTGCCTGCCGGCGCGCTTCCACGCGGCGCGCTCTCGGCCGGCGCGCTCCCCGGCGCCCCCGCGTCGCCGGGGGCGCCCTCCGCGGCCGCGGCGCCGCCGCACGCGGCGACCTCCTTCGCCCAGGAGGTCGTGAGCACGTAGTCGCCCCTCCGGCCGCTCGCGCTCATCAGCTCGTCGGCGGCGCGGAACCAGAGCGGCGCGCCGCGGGGCAGGCGCCGCGCCGCCTGGGCCGCGCAGCGCTGGGCCTGCTCGAACTCGCCGCGCCAGCGGTGCGCCTCCGCCTGGACCAGGCGCAGCGCGCTCAGCGTGTCGCCTTCGCGCGCGCCGCTCGGGCCGGCCGGGGCGCCCTGGTCCCCGGCGGGCTCCTCGCCCGCGAGCCGATCGCAGAGGTCGCCGTGCCGCGCCCCCCGCTCCGCGAGCGCGATCGCCGCGGCGAGATCGCCGCGCTCGAGCGCCTGCTCGGCGCCACGCAGGAACCACTGCATCGCCCGGCCGTGCTCTCCGCCGTGGTCGAAGTGCTCCGCGAGCGCGATCGCGTCGCGCTCCCCGGCCTCCTCGAGCCACGCGCCCGCGAGCCGGTGGCCGAGGAGCCGGTCGCCCCGGGTGAGCGTCGCGTAGGCGGCCTCGCGGAGGCGCGCGTGCCGGAACGCGTACTCCTCCTCGCCCGGGAACCTGCACGCGGGCCGCCGCTCGATGAGCGCGCGCGCGGCGAGCTCGAGGAGCCACCTGTCCAGGTCCTGCGCGCCCTGCGCCCCGCCGAGCAGGGCGGCCACGCCGCCGCGCCAGAACGCCTCGCCGAAGATGCTCGCCGCGCGGAGGATGCGGCGCACCGCCGGGTGCAGATCGTCGAGGCGGGCGTGCGCCATCGCGAGCACCGTCTCGGGCGAGCCCTCGGCGTCGCCGCGGGCGACCGACCGGATCAGCTCCTCGAGGTAGAACGCGCGCACCGGCGCGCGGCCGTCGGCGCGCGCCTCCGCCGCAGCGCCCGGCCCGAGCGCCTCGCGGGCGAGCTGCCCCGGGGCGCCGGGAGAGCGCTCGCCGGGCCGAGGCTCGGCGGGGCCCGCGCCGGCGCAGAGCTCCGGGAAGAGGCGCTCCATCTCGCCGCGGCCGAGCGCGAGCAGGCCGGCCGTCACGTCGTCGATCAGCACGCCGCCGCGCGGCGGGGCGCCGTCGCTCCCGTCGCTCCCGCCGGCCGCCGCGCGCTCGCCGCCGGCGCGCGGGCGGGCGCCGAGCAGCGCCGCGGCGCGATCGATGACCTGCCGCGCCGGCCAGCGGCCGGAGGCGACGTCCTGGCCCGTCGCGAGCGCGATGGAGACGTCCGCGGGCAGCAGCGCGCGCAGCGCCAGCGCGCAACGCGCCGCATGCGCCGCCTGGTCCGTCGGCGCCCTCGCCTGCGCCCCGGCGGGGCGCGGCGGCTCCGCCAGCAGATCCGCCTCGCCCGGGATCGTGACGAGGAGCCACCTGGCGGCGAGCCGGTCGACGCGCCCCCCGAACGGCGCGACCGCGGCCCGGACCGCCGCCTCGGTCGCGGCCCTCGGCGCGGATTCCTGGAGCTGCTGCGGCGGCGGCCGAGCGGCGCCCGGCGCGCCGGGCCCGGCGCCCGCGCCGTCGCCCGGGAGCGCGCCGTGGATGAGCACCACGCTGATGAGCCGCGGCTCGCCCGCGGCGCTCTCGGCCAGCGCCCGGGGCCTCGTGCTCGGCGTGCCGCTCTCGCCGGGATCCCTGGCCTGCTCGCGGGCGACGCGGAGCTGCGCCGCGCTCGCGAGCACCTCGTTCCCGTCCCGCGGGCGGCCGTCCGGGTCCTTCTCGAGCATCCACGCGACCAGCTCGTCGAGCGCGGCGGGCACGTCGGGTCGCAGCTCCGAGAGCCGGCGCGGGCCCACGAGAGCGGCCTTGGCCAGGATCGCCATCACCTGGTCCCCGGCGAAGGGCGGCCGGCCGGTGAGGCAGTTCCAGATCACGCACCCGAGCGAGAACACGTCCGCGCGGGCGTCCACGTGCGCGTCGCCGCGCGCCTGCTCGGGCGCCATGTACCCCGGCGTCCCGAGCGTCACCCCGTTGCGCCCGCCCTCGCCTTCCCGGAGGACGCCGCCGTCGTGCCCGCGCGCGGGCAGCCCCGCGCCCGCGCCGGCGCGGGCGATGCCGAAATCGACGATCTTGGCGCCCTCCAGCGCGCCGCCCGGCAGGAAGATGTTCCCGGGCGTGACGTCGCGGTGGACGATGCCCCGTTCGTGCGCCGCGCCGAGCGCGCCCGCGAGGCGCTCCAGCAGCGTCACCGCGCCGTCCACGCTGAGCCGCGCGCGCGCCACGCGCGCGGCGAGATCCTCGCCGTCGAGCCACTCGAGCGCGAGGTATCGCTGCTGATCCGCGGTGACCCCATGCGCGACGTAGCGGACGATCCCCGGATGGCGCAGCCCGGCGAGCAGCTGCGCCTCGCGCTCGAGCCGCCGCTCCTGATGCTCGTCCCCGCGGTGCAGGATCTTCAGCGCGACCGGGCTGTCGTCGGTCAGGTCGGTGGCCCGGTACACCGAGCCCATCCCGCCCGATCCCGCCAGGCCCTCGATCCTGAAACGGTCCGCGACCGTGACTCCCGGGCGCATCAACCGGGCGATTATACGTGGGGCCGCGGTCGGGGATAGGGGAAGCCCTCGGCGCCGCGGCGGCGCGCGACCCCGGCCGGCGCCGGCGCGCGCCGCCGCCATACGCCCCCGTCGCTCCGCGCGCGTCCGAGGCGGCGTCAGCGGAAAGCTGCGGAGCAGGCGCACCGCTGCGGTAAGCTCTGGTCGATGCCTCGCCCCGGCTACGACAGCGTGGTGCTCATCACCGGCTTCCCCTCGTTCATCGCGCGGAAGATGCTGCAGCACGTCCTCGCGGCGGAGCCGCGCGCGCTCGTGTATGCCGTGGTGCTCGCGAAGTCGTCGGCGCAGGCGAGCGCGGAGCGCGACGCGCTCGCGCCGGCGGATCGCGAGCGCGTCGTGCTGATCGAGGGGGACGTCGCGGCGATGGATCTCGGGCTGTCGGGCGCCGAGTTCCGGCAGCTCGCGCGCGAGGTCGACCGGATCCACCACCTCGCGCACGTGGGCCACGCCGGCGCCGACCGGAGCACCGCCCACGCCCAGAACGTCGTCGGGACCGCCGAGGTGCTCGAGCTCGCCCGGGCCTGCACCTCGCTCCAGTGCCTCGTGCACCAGTCGACCGCGTTCGTGGCCGGAGATCGCACCGGTACGGTGTACGAGGATGATCTCGAGGCGGGTCAGGCGTTCCGCAACCCCGTGGAGGAGACGCGGATGCGCGCGGAGGTGCTCGTGCGGCGGGCGATGCGCCACGTGCCGGCGGCGGTGGTCCGGCCGACCACGGTGGTGGGCGACTCGGCGACCGGGGAGATCGACCGGCTCGACGGGCTGTACCTCGTCGTGCTGCTCATCATGGCGGCGCCGGCCGACATGGCGATCCCGATGCCCGGCCGCGGGGACGTGGCGCTCAACATCGTCCCCATCGACTTCGTGGTCCGCGCGACGCACGCGATCGGCCTGCACCGGCTCGCGCCGCGCCGCACGTTCCACATCGCCGACCCGCACCCGCTGTCGGCGCGGCGGGTCTTCGACCTCATCGCGCGGGCGAGCGGCCGCCGCGCCGCGCGCGGCCACATCCCGTCGAACCTCGCCAAGGCGCTGCTCCGCACGCCCGGGATCGAGCGCTTCGTCCGCAGCCCGCGCGCCTTCGTCGAGCAGCTGATGACCCCGGTGCGCTACGACGCCCGGAACGCCGACCTCGCGCTCGGCGGCGCCGGGATCGCCTGCCCCCCCTTCGAGTCGTACGTCGACGTGCTCGTCGGCGCCGTGCAGGAGCGCGTCCGCGAGCGGCGCGAGCGCCAGGAGCTCGAGGCCAGCGCGGACGCCGAGCTCGACATCGAGGATCCGCTGTCGTGAGCGGCGCAGCCTGCGCCGCGGCCCGCGCGGACGTCCCGGAGCGCCTCCGCGCCGCGCCGCCTCGCCGCCTCGCCGCGGCGCTGCTCGCGGCCGCGGCGCTGGCGCTCGGCTGCAGCTCGACGCGCGAGCACGTCGCGCCGCCGTCGCCCGAGGTGGGGGCCGCGCCGCCCGCGCCCGCGGCGCCCCCGCCCCGCCCGGCGGAGGCCGCCGCCCCCGCGCCCGCCGCGCCGCGCGTCGGCGACGCCCCGCTGGCGCGCCCGCCGGAGCTGGAGCTCCTGCGCCCGGAGGACGGGCCCTACGCCCACTTCTTCGCGGCGCTCCGCGCCCTCGAGCAGGGGCGCCGCAAGGACCACGTGCGCATCGCCTGGCTCGGCGACTCGCACGCAGCGGCGGACTTCTGGAGCGGCGCGGTCCGCGCGGCGCTCCAGCGGCGCTTCGGCGACGGCGGCGTCGGCTTCGTGCACCTCGGCTACGCCGCCTACCGCCACGACGGCGCGCGGCTCACGGCCGACGGCAAGTGGCGGACCCGCCCGAAGACGCCGGGCGGCTCCACGCCGGTCGACGACGGCGTCTTCGGGCTCGGGGGGATCCTCTTCAGCGCGCATCAGGGCCCGGCGCGGGCGGAGATCACGGTGACCGGGGCCGGGCCGTCCACGCGGCTGCTCTGGGACGTGTGCTTCCGGTCCAGCGCGCCGACCGACGAGCTCGCGGTGACGATCGAGGGCGGCCCGAGCGAGATCCTCCGCGGCGCCGCGGGCGACGACCCCGGGGCGCTGCAGCACGCGAAGCTCGCGAGCGTCGGCGCGACGAAGCTCGGCGTCGTGCCGTCGGGCGCGCCCGAGCTGTGCGGGCTCGTCGTCGAGGCCGATCCGGCGGCGAAGCCCGGGGTGGTGCTCGACACGCTCGGCATCAACGGCGCCCGCCTGGCGACGCCGCTGCGGTGGAACGAGCTCGCCTGGGCCGCGGAGCTCGGGCGGCGCTCGCCGGAGCTCGTGGTGCTGGAGTACGGCACGAACGAGGCGGGCGACGTCACCACGGATCCGTCCCTCTATGCAAAGCAGCTCGCCGAGCTGCTCGCGCGCACGCGCAGGGTCGAGCCGGACGCAGACTGCCTCGTCCTCGCGCCCACGGACCGGAGGGACGCGCCCGAGCGCACGCCCGTCGTCCGGGACGTGCTGCGCGACGCCGCCCGGGAGGGCGGCTGCGCGTTCTGGGACACCTACGAGGCGATGGGCGGGCGGGGCTCGATCGAGACCTGGTACCGCGAGCGCCCGCCGCGCGCGTCGCGCGACGGCGTCCACCTGACCTTCCGCGGCTACCGCGAGCTCGGCGTGAAGCTCTCGAACGAGATCCTCGAGCGCTACCGCCCCTGACGCGCGCGTCCGCGGGGCGGCGCCGTCCGACGGCGACGGCGGATCGAGGGGCCCGTGGCCTTGCTCGTGCCTTTCGGCTCTCGGTGCCCGATCGGCGTGAAGGCTTCTCACGCGCGATGGGCGAAGGGGGCACATGCTGCATGCCGGGGACGTCGCAGGAGGTCGCTTCCGACTGATTCGGCCGATCGGCTCGGGCGGGATGGCGAGCGTCTGGTGGGCGCGCCACGAGCTCATCGGCCGGGACGTCGCGCTCAAGCTGTCCCCGGCGCTCCGGGACGACCAGGTCGTCGCGCGGTTCATCCGCGAGGCGAAGATCATCGGCAAGTTCCAGCACCGGAACATCGTCGGCGTGGTCGACGCCGGGGAGCTGCCGGACGAGGGCTACCTCTTCCTCGCCCTGGAGCTCCTGCGGGGCTCGCCGTTCGCGGATCGCCTCGTCCCGAGCCGGCCGCTGCCGCCCGAGGAGGTCGTGCCCGTCCTCATCGAGGTCTGCTGCGGGCTCTCGGCCGCCCACGCCGAGGGCGTCGTGCACCGCGACATCAAGCCGGAGAACATCGTGATGGCCATGGTCCCCGGCGAGGGGATCGTGCCGAAGATCGTCGACTTCGGCATCAGCCAGCTCACGGACGCGGGCGACGCGATCACCGTCGACGGGCAGCTGCTCGGGACGCCCTCGTACATGAGCCCGGAGCAGGCCCTGGGCAAGCGCACCATCGACGCGCGCGCCGACATCTGGGCGGTCGGCGTGATGCTGTACGAGGCGCTCAGCGGCGCGCAGCCGTTCCGGGGGGGCAACCACCACGCGGTCCTGCGGCGCATCCTCGAGACCGACCCCGCGCCGCTCCCGCCCTCCGTCCCGCAGCGGCTCCGGAAGATCGCCGCCCGCTGCCTCGAGAAGGACCCGGCGCGGCGCTACCCGGACGCGGCCTCGCTGCGCGCCGATCTGACGGCCGCGCTCGACGACCTCGGCGCGAGCGCGCCCGCGCCGATCGTGATCCTCTCGCCGGCGTCCGTGGGTCGGCGGTCGCTCGAGACGACGCGCCCCCGCGGCGCGCTCGCCGCGCCCCCGCGGCTCGCCCTCCGCGCCCTCGGGCGGCTCTGGACCTCGGGCGCGCGGGCGCCCCAGTGGCGCGAGGCGACGACGCTCGGGAGCGCGCCGCGCGCCGCGCCGCCGGACGCGCCGCGGCGCGCGCGGGCGATCACGGCGCTCCGGGTCGCGGGCGCGGCGGTGCTCGCGGCGGCGGCGCTCAGCTCGGCCGCGCTGCGCGCGCCGACGGACGAGGAGGCCGGGAGCGCGGCGCGCGAGAGCCTCCGCCCCGTGCTGGCCGCGGCCTTCGCCGAGAGCGGCGCGTGGCGGCGCGGCGCGGGCGCGACCGGGGCGGCGGGGGGCGACGCGCCGCACGCGCCGGGCGCGCCCGCCGGCAAGGCGGCGGGCCGCGGCGGCGCGATGGGCTCGCCCGAGCTCGCCTCGGCGGACCCGGGCGGCCCCGAGATCACGGCGGCGCCCGAGGACAAGCCCCCGCGCTCGCAGGCGCCGCGCGGCGCCTCGAGATCCCGCATCACGAGCCCCGGGTTCTGATGAGCGGCGCCGCACGGATCCCCGCTCTGCGCGCGCGCCCCCGCCGGCGCGCCGCCGCGCTCGGGCTCGCTGCCTGGGCGCTGCTCTCGGCGCCCTGGGTCCGCGCCCAGGACGACGGCGCGACGCGCGCGCTGCGGCTCCAGTTCGCGCAGGGGCTGACGCTCGAGGGCGCCGGACGCTGGGCCGACGCGCTCGCTCGGTTCGAGGCGATCGCCCGCCATCGGCCCACGGCGAACGTGGCGTTCCACATCGGCCTCTGCCACGAGCGGCTCGGCCGGCTGCGGACGGCCGAGCGGACGTACCAGGACGCGCGCGCCACGGCGCGGGCCGCGGCGCCCGCGGTGCTCGCCGAGATCGACGCGCGCCTCCAGGACCTCGAGGGGCGGATGCCCCGCATCGTGCTGAACCTCGCCGGCGCGACCGAGGGCGTGACGCTGCTGCTCGACGGCGAGGTGGCGCAGCCATCGCGCGCGATCCGGGTCGATCCGGGCCCGCACGTGGCCGTGGCGCTGCGGCACGGGATCCCCGTCGCCGCGAGCGCGTTCTCGAGCCACGAGCGCCGCACGCGGTTCGTGACGCTGACCGTTCACCCCGTCGCGATCGGCGCGCCGCGCCCCTGAGCTGGCCGGGCCGCCGGCCTCGCTCGCCCGCGCGCCCGCGCTCCCAGGCGGGGTCTCTGCCGCGTGGAGCGCGCGCGGCGCGCGGCGCGCCGCGCGCCGCGCGCCTCGCCGGCCGATCGCCGGCGCGCCGCGCTCCGCCTCGCGCGGCGCCGACCGGGACGGCCCACGCCGGCCCCCCCACACCCGAGCACTTGTGTGCGCGCGGAGGTGCCGCACCCCTCGCCGCGAGCGCAGGCGCGCCGCGGCCACGCTCGCAGCAAGAGCGATCGCGTCGCGCGGCTTAGCGCTCGTCGCGGTCATGTCAAGCCGCGAGCGCGGCGGCGGCGCGCCGTCGAGAACGCGCCGATTTGAAGGCTTTTCGCGGCGCGCGCGGCGCTGGCCAGCGGCGCCAGGCGCCCGCGCGGACCGCGCTCTAGGTTCGCCTGACAGGGAGCTCCGGACACGGCCAAGCTCGCCAAGTCCTCGGCCATGAACGCTGGATCCAGCTTCTGACGTCCTGATAGCATGCAAGTCCCATGGCGCTCGACAGGCCGCCCGGTGCGGGCTCTGCTTCGCGACTCGGCAATTATGAGCTGCTGAAAGAGCTCTCCGGCGGCGGGATCGGGTCCACGTGGCTCGCGCGGGCGGCGTCCGACGACGGTGTGGCGACGAGCGCCTCGCCGGTCACGATCCTGCGCATCTACCGGCACCTCACGAAGAAGCCCGAGACCGCGGACGGCATCCTCCGCGAGGCCGGGATGGCGCAGCAGGTCCGCTTCCCCAACGTGCTCTCGGTGGTCGACGCGCGCGTCGCCGACGGCGAGGTCTTCATCGTCTCGGAGTACGTGGAGGGCGAGCCGCTCGGCGCGCTCGTCTCGGCGGCCGGCGCCGAGGGGCTGCCGCTCCCGGTCGCGCTCCGGATCGGGGTCGACGTGCTGCGCGCGCTCGCGTCCGCGCACGCGACCGAGCCGGCGCCGCTCGTGCATGGCGAGCTGAACCCGACCCACGTCACCGTCGGCATCGACGGGATCGCGCGGGTGAGCGGGCTCGGCGTCGCGCGGGCCATCGCCGGGCTCGCGCCCATGGGGACGAGGAACCCCGATCGCCTGGCCTATGCCGCGCCGGAGCGGGTCAAGGCGATGGCGGCGCACGCGGAGGCCCCGCTCGCTCCGCCCGCCGATCTCTTCTCGGTCGGCGTGATCCTCTGGGAGCTGCTCGCGCGGCAGCGGCTGTTCTCGTCGAAGCTGGAGTCCGCGGTCATCCAGAAGGTGCAGAACGCGCCCATCCCGCCGCTCGCGGCCGGCGCCGTCCCGGCCGAGGTCGCCGAGGTCGTCCGGACCGCGCTCGAGCGCGATCCGGCGCGGCGGTTCGAGAGCGCGTCGGCGATGCTCGCGGCGCTGGAGGCCGCGGGCGCGGGGCGGATCGCCGCGGCGGAGGACGTCGCCGCGACGGTGAGCCGGCTGGCCGGCAAGACGATCGAGCCGCGCAGGACGATGATCGCGGCGGCGATGGCCGGCGCCGCCGGCGCGATCGGATCGCCGCTGTCGCCGCCGCCGCCGCGCGCGCGCGGCGCGACGCTGGTGGGCGTGGCGATCCCCGGCGTCGAGAGCGCGCTCTCCCCGCGCGGCGATGGCCCGCGTCACGCGATCACCGCGCCGTCTCCGCGCCCGCGTGGGACGCCAGGCCCGCCGGCGGTCGCGGGCGCCGCGGTCGCCGCGAGCCAGCTCCGCCCGTCGGGCGGCGCGACCGCGCCGAAGGAGGCCGCGGCGCTGAAGAACGGCCTCGCGGCCAAGGCAGGGGCCGGCGCGTCGAACGGCGCCGGGCCGGCGGCGCACGCCGACGTGGACGTGGACGTCGACTGGGGCTCGCCGGACGACGTCGCCGGCCGCGGCTTGCCCGCGCCGCGGCCCCCCGCGGCGACGCTGCCGCGGATCGAGCTGTCGAGCGAGAGGACGGAGAGCCGCGACGCCGCCGTGGCGAGGCCCGAGGTCCCCGCGCCGACGGCCGCGCGGAAGGAGCAGCCGCCTGCGCGGCCGGGCGTGCCGCGGCCCGGCGATCCGGGCGACGGCCTCGTTGCGGCGCGGATGACGCCGACGCCGGCCGAGGGCACGGTGCCGAAGCGGCCGACGCCCGTTCCGGCCGCGCCGCTCGCGAGGCCGCCGCGCCCGCCGGCCCCACGAGGGGTGCCGTCGCCGCCTGCGGCGCCCGCGGCTTCCGGCGCTGCGGCGCCCGCGGCCGCCGGGCCTGCGACCGCGGCGAGCCCGGTGACGCCGCGCGTGCCCGTGCCGCCCGCGGCGCCGCCGGCTCCTGCCGCGCCGCGCGTCCCGGTGGTGCCCGCCGTGCCGCCGGCGCCGCGCGCCGCCGGCGCGCCCGCGGCATCGCCGGCGCCGGCCACGCCGCGCGCGCCGGTGGTGCCCGCGGCGCCCGTGGCGCCGGTCATGCCGCGGTCCCCCGCCGCGCCCGCGCCAGCCGCAGCGCCCGCCGCGGCGCCCGCCGCGCCGGCGACCCCCGCGCCCGCCGCGGCGCCTGCGCCTCTCCAGGCGCCGCCCGCTCCTGGGCCGGCGTCGTCCACCTCGCCGGCCAGCCCTGCCGCGCTGAAGGCTCCGCCCGCGCCGGTGTTCGCCCCGCCAGGCGGCGGCGCGGCTGCGCCGGCGACAGCGGCGCAGGAGATCGCGATCGTCGGCGAGCCGGCGCCGACCTCCGGCAGGACGCTCCACACGCCGACGGGAGCCCAGGGCCCGACGAAGCTGTGGGGTCGCGCCGCGTCGGCGGTCGACCGCCTCGGGCCGGGGAGCACCCTCGGCCGGTACGAGATCCTCATGCCGGTCGCCAAGGGAGGCATGGCGGCCGTCTGGGCCGCGCGCCTGCAGGGCACCCGCGGCTTCCGGAAGATCGTCGCGATCAAGACGATGCTGCCCGACGTCTCCGACGACCCCGACTTCGAGTCGATGTTCCTCGACGAGGCGCGGGTCGCGGCGCGCATCCGGCACCCCAACGTGGTCGAGATCCTCGACCTCGGCGAGGAGGACGACGTCCTCTACATCGTCATGGAGTGGGTCGACGGCGAGACGGCCGGCACGCTGCAGAAGGCCGCCAAGCGGCTCGGCGGCATCCCGCAGCGCATCGTGCTCCGCATCGCGTCCCAGATCTGCGCGGGCCTCCACAACGCGCACGAGCTCCGCGACGACAGCGGCGCGCTGCTCGACCTGGTCCACCGCGACATCTCGCCGGCGAACGTGCTCATCTCGACCGCCGGCTTCGTGAAGATCGTCGACTTCGGCGTGGCGAAGTCAAAGGGGCGCCTGCACGTCACGCGCGCCGGCGGCATCATCAAGGGGAAGACGCCGTACCTGTCGCCCGAGCAGCTCGGCGGGCTCCCCATCGATCGCCGGAGCGACATCTTCTCGCTCGGCGCGCTGCTGTACGTGCTCACGACGGGCCTGCACCCGTTCCGCGCCGAGACCGAGCTCTCGACCGTCGAGAACATCACGATCAAGAACCCGCTCCCCCCGCGCGAGCTGAACGGCGCGATCCACCCAGAGCTCGAGCGGATCATCCTCAAGGCGCTCGAGAAGGATCGCGAGAACCGCTTCTCGACGTGCGCCGAGATGCAGCGGGCGATCGATCAGGTGGCGTCGACGCTCGGCGAGCCCACGACCGACGAGGACGTCGCGGCCTTCGTGCGGCAGGCGATCGGCGAGATCCAGGCGAAGCGCGCGCAGGAGCTCCGCGACGCGATCGCCGCCGTCGACGCCGGCGCGGCCCTGAACTCGGAGCCGCGCTCCAACGCATCGCCGGATCTCCACGCCGCCCCGCCCGACCCGGGCCCCGGCGCGCGCGAGGGCGCGGCCGCCGCCGGCGCGGCGGCCCCCGCGACGGCGGTGCCGGCCGGCGCCGACGCGGCCTCGAGCGCCGCGGCGGCGCCCCCGGCAGCAGCGCAGGAAGAGGAGAGCCCCGTCAGCCTGGAGCCGATCTCGTTCGAGGAGATCGCCGCGCCGGCGAAGCCCGCCGAGGCCCCGCCGCGGCTCATCATCGCGCCCGCGCTGCAGGCCGACATCTCGCCCGCCGAGCCGGCCGAGCCGTCGAGCCCGCGGCCCTCCTCGCGCGACGGCAAGCCGCTCGGCTCGTCCGTGCCGCGGGTCCTCCCGGCGGCCGGCATGCCCGCCACGAAGGTGCTCGCGGCGGCGGACCCGCCCGCCTCCAGGGCGGCGGCGCTCGGCGCGCGCTTCACGAGGGGCGGCTCCCGCAGCCTGGCCAACGACATCGGCGAGGTCACGGCCGTCGACCGGTCGTTCGAGACCGGGCAGCGACGCAAGCGGCTCCAGCTCATCGTGGCCGGCGCGGCGCTGTTCTGCGTGGCGATCGGCGCCGTGGCGCTGGTCGTGCGCGGCGGCGACGAGCGCACGACCTCGGAGAGCGGCAAGGCGCGCGTCGACGCGCTGCCCGCGCCCGAGACCACGGCTTCCGCCGCGCCCGCGGGCGCGACCACGAGCGCGGCGGAGGCCGTGCCGGCCGCGCCGCCCGCGACCGCGGAGCCTCCGCAGGCAGCGCCGGCGCCTCCCGAGGAGGCGCCGGCCCCTGCCGCCGCGCCTCCTGACGAGCCGCCGGCGCCTGCCGCCGCACCTCCGGACGAGGCGCCGCCACCGGCGGCCAAGGCGCCCCCGGCGCCGGCGCCCGCGGCGACGCAGGCCGCGCGCCCCACGTCGACCGCGCGCCCCACGTCGACCGCGCGGCCTCGGCCGACGTCCACCTCGACGAAGCCTGCGCCCAAGCCGGCATCGACGGCCAAATCGACCACCAAAAAGAAGTACAACCCCTCGGGTATCTGACCACCGTGCGACCTCGACCCTGGCTCCGTGCGCTGCTCTTCGGTGCGGCCTCTTGCCTCTGCCTGTGCACGCTCCCCGCGCCCGCAGCGGGCGCGGACGCCCCTGCGGCCACGCCGTCGCCGGACGCGGTGGAGAAGGCGCAGAGCCTGTTCAAGAAGGGCGCGGCCCTCTACGAGAGCAAGCGCTACGCGCTCGCGCTGGAGCAGTTCCGGGCCTCGTACGCCGCGGTGGCGAGCCCGAACTCACGCCTCTACATCGCGCGCTGCCTCGCGGACCTCGGCGAGCACACCGAGGCGTACCTCGAGTTCGACCAGGTCGCGGCGGAGGCCGCGGCCCGCGCGGCGACCGAGGCGCGCTACGCCCAGACAGAGCAGACGGCGCAGGTCGAGCGCGACGAGCTCGCGCGCAAGATCGCGCTCGTGACGGTCTCGGTGGCGCGCCCGGACGCCGCGATCTCCGTCTCGATCGCCGGCAAGGACGTCCCGCGCGAGCGGTGGGGCAAGCCGTTCCCGGTCAAGCCCGGCAAGGCCGAGGTCGTCCTGCGCACGAGGACCACCGCGATCCCGCAGACCCTGGATCTCTCGGCGGGTGAAGCGAAGACCGTCAAGCTCGACCCGGAGGAGCCCGGCCAGGCCGGCGCTGCGGAGGGCGGTACGGCGCTCCTCGACGAGGGGCCGAGCTTGCCCGAGGAGGTGCCCTCGGCGCGGGCGTACCTGCGCCCTTACGCCTATGCCGCCGGCGGCGTGGGCGTGGCGGGGCTCGCGGTGTTCACGGTCGCCGGCTTGATGGCGAACAGCACCTACAGCGATCTCGCCGAGAGCTGCCGGGGCCCCTGCCCCGCCGAGCGGAAGGACGACGTCGACGCGGGCAAGGCCCAGCAGACGGTCGCGAACGTCGGGGTCGTGGTCGGCGCGATCGGGCTCGTCGCGGGCACCACGCTGCTGGTCCTGAGCTTCACGGGCGGCAGCGCCGGCGAGCCGCAGCGCAACACCGCCTCGACGCAGCTGCTCGTCGGGCCCGGCTTCGCCGGCGTGCGCGGCGCGTTCTAGCCCCGCCCGCCCGAGCTCGGCTGCAAAACGAACGGGCGGGATCGCTGCCGCGACCCCGCCCGCCTGCCGTCGATCGCTCTCGTTACCGCCGAGCGATCAGCGACCGCCACCGCCCTTGGCGACCTTGGCCTTCTTGTCCCCGGAGTGGCCGTGGAACGTGCGCGTCGGCGCGAACTCGCCCAGCTTGTGGCCGACCATGTTCTCCGTCACGAACACGGGAACGAACTTCCTCCCGTTGTGCACGGCGAAGGTCAGGCCGACCGACTCGGGCAGGATCGTCGAGCGGCGCGACCACGTCTTGATCACCTTCTTGGCGTTGGTCGCCTGGGCCGCCTGGATCTTCTCCAGCAGGTGACCGTCGATGAAGGGCCCCTTCTTAATGCTCCTCGGCATGACTAACCCTTGGTCCCGCGCCGACGGACGATCATCGTGTCGGTGCGCTTGTTGTTCCGCGTCTTGAGGCCCTTGGCGAGCTGACCCCACGGCGAGCACGGGTGGCGCCCGCCGCTCGTCCGGCCCTCACCGCCGCCCATCGGATGGTCGACGGGGTTCATCGTCACGCCGCGGTTGTGCGGCCGGCGACCGAGCCAGCGGGATCGCCCCGCCTTGCCGAGGCTGATGTTCGCGTGCTCGGCGTTCGACACCTGCCCGATCGTGGCGCGGCAGTCGAGGTGCACCTTGCGGATCTCGCCGCTCGGGAGGCGGACCTGCGCGTAATCGCCGTCCTTCGCCATGAGCTGCGCGGCGACGCCGGCCGAGCGGACGAGCTGGCCGCCCTTGCCCTTCTTGACCTCCACGTTGTGGATGGAGGTGCCGGGCGGGATGAAGCGGAGCGTCAGGCTGTTGCCCGGCTTGATGTCCGCGTTCCGGCTCGCGAGCAGCGTCGCCCCGACCGCGAGGCCGTCGGGCGCCAGGATGTAGCGCTTCTCGCCGTCCACGTAGTGCAGGAGCGCGATGCGCGCCGTCCGGTTCGGGTCGTACTCGATGGCGGCGACCTTCGCCGGGACGCCGATCTTGTCGCGCCGGAAATCGATGATCCGGTAGCGCTGCTTGTGACCGCCGCCGCGGAACCGCGACGTGATGCGGCCGTTGTTGTTCCGGCCGCCGGTGGACGTCTGCTGCTCGAGCAACGACCGCTCGGGCTCGACCTTCGTGATGTCCTTGAAGTCGCTGACCGAGTAGTAGCGCCGCGCCGGCGAGGTCGGCTTAAAGGATCTGATTCCCATGGCTATTCCGCCTTCTCGTCGAAGAACTGGATCTCGTCGCCCTCTTTGAGGGTGACGATCGCCTTCTTCCAATTGCGCAGCTTCGCGTAGCCGCGCCCCATGCGCTTTTCCTTGCCGCGCATGATCATGGTGTTGACGTCCACCACGCCCACCTTGAAGAGCGTCTGGATGGCGTCCTTGATCTGGATCTTGTTCGCCTCGCGGCGGACCTCAAAGATGACCTTGTTGCCTTGGTCGCGGAGCCGGCTCGACTTCTCCGTGAGGATGATGGGCCGGCGGATGATCTGCTCGGGCTGCATGGCGGACTCCCCTGACTAGCGAAGGCAACGCGCCTCGAGCGCCTTGGCGGCGTCCCTCGAGACGATGAGGTGGTCGTGCCTGAGGAGGTCGTAGACGTTGACCCCCTCCGGCGGCAGATACTGGTGGTTCTCCAGGTTGCGGAGGCTCTTCACCAGCTTCTCGTTCCCGGCCGTGTCGACGACCAGCGACTTCTTGTCCGCCTGCAGCGTCGTGAGCGTGGCCGCGATCGCCTTGGTCTTGACCTCGGGGACCTCCAGGCTGTCGAGCACGATGAGCCGGCCCTCCTTCGCGAAGAGGGAGAGCGCGCTCTTCAGGGCGCCGATGCGCACCTTGCGGGGCGGACGGTACGACCAGTCCTTCGGCTCCAGGGCGTGCGCCATGCCGCCGCCCGCGTGGTGCGGCGCGCGGATCGAGCCCTGGCGAGCGCGGCCGGTGCCCTTCTGGCGGTAGAGCTTCTTCGTGGAGCCGGCGACCGCGCTCCGCTCCTTGGTGGCCTTGGTGCCCGAGCGGCGAGAGGCGAGCTGCGCCTTCACGACCTCGTAGAAGAGGTGCTCTTTCACCTCGGTCCCGAAGACCTCGTCCGAGAGGTCGAGCTCGCCGACCTGCTCCCGCTTGAGGTTGTAGACGGTAACCTTCATGGTACCTGGACTCCTAGCTCTTGATCTCGACGTCGACGCCGGCCGAAAGGTCGAGCTTCATCAGCGCGTCGAGGGTCTGCTGAGTCGGCTCGATGATGTCGAGAAGCCGCTTGTGCGTCCGGATCTCGAACTGCTCGCGCGACTTCTTGTCGACGTGGGGCCCCCGGAGCACCGTGTAGCGGCGGATCTCGGTGGGCAGCGGGATGGGTCCCGCGACGTGGGCGCCGGTCCGCTTCGCCGTCTCGACGATATCGCTCGTCGACTTGTCGAGCAGCTGGTGGTCGAACGCCTTGAGGCGAATCCGGATCTTCGTTGTATCAGCCATGGTGCTCTTCCTACGCGAGGATCTTGGTGACGACGCCGGCGCCCACCGTCTTGCCGCCCTCGCGGATGGCGAAGCGCATCTGCTCCTCCAGCGCGACCGGGGCGATGAGCTCGATCGTCATCGTGATGTTGTCGCCCGGCATCACCATCTTCACCCCCTCGGGGAGGTTCACCGTGCCGGTCACGTCCGTCGTCCGGATGTAGAACTGCGGCCGGTAGTTGGTGAAGAACGGCGTGTGGCGCCCGCCCTCCTCCTTCTTGAGGACGTACACCTCACCGGTGAACTTCGTGTGCGGCGTGATCGACCCGGGCTTCGCGAGCACCTGGCCGCGCTCGATCTCTTCCTTCTCCACGCCGCGGAGCAGACACCCGACGTTGTCGCCCGCCTGCCCCTGGTCGAGCAGCTTCCGGAACATCTCGACGCCGGTCACGACCGACTTCTTCGTGTCCTTGAAGCCGATGATCTGCACCTCGTCGCCGACCTTGATCACGCCGCGCTCGATGCGGCCCGTGGCCACCGTGCCGCGGCCCTTGATCGAGAACACGTCCTCGATCGCCATCAGGAACGGCTTGTCGATGTCGCGCACCGGCTCGGGGATGTAGCTGTCGAGCGCGTTGAGCAGCTGCTGGATCGTCTCCTCCCACTTCGGGTCGCCCTGCAGCGCCGGCAGCGACGCGCCCCGGACGACCGGCGCGTTGTCGCCGTCGAACTTGTACTTCGACAGGAGCTCGCGGACCTCCATCTCGACCAGGTCCAGCATCTCCGGGTCGTCCACGGCGTCGCACTTGTTCAGGAACACGACGATGTGGTTCAGGCCGACCTGCCGGGCGAGCAGCACGTGCTCGCGCGTCTGCGGCATCACGCTGTCGAGCGACGACACGACGAGGATCGCCCCGTCCATCTGCGCCGCGCCCGTGATCATGTTCTTGATGTAGTCGGCGTGCCCGGGGCAGTCGACGTGCGCGTAGTGGCGCTTCTCGGACTCGTACTCGACGTGCGCGGCCGCGATGGTCACCGTCTTGGTCTCGTCACGGACCGTCCCGCCCTTCGCGATGTCGGCGTACGAGATCGCCTTCGCCAGCTGGCGCTTCGACTGCACCTTGACGAGCGCGGCCGTGAGCGTGGTCTTGCCGTGGTCGATGTGACCGATGGTGCCCACGTTCACGTGCGGCTTCGTACGAGTGAATTTCTCCTTGGCCATGGCGTCTTCTTAACCTCGCTGCTTGGCGACGATCTCTTCCTGGATCGCGGCCGGAACCGGTGCGTAATGAGAGAACTGCATCGAATGAGTCGCGCGGCCCTGCGTCTTGGAACGGACGTCGGTCGCGTAACCGAACATGGTGGCGAGCGGGACCTCCGCGCGGATCACCCGGGTGTTCGCGCGTTGCCCCATATCGATGATGCGGCCACGTCGCGAGTTGAGGTCGCCGATGACGTCCCCGAGGTAATTCTCGGGAGACACGACCTCGACGGCCATCATCGGTTCGAGGAGGACGAGGCCCGCCCTCTTCGCGCCGTCCTGGAAGGCCATCGACGCGGCGACCTCGAACGCGGGCCCCGAGGAGTCGACCTCGTGGTAGCTGCCGAAGTGGAGCCGCACCTTGATGTCGACGACCGGGTAGCCCGCGAGCACGCCGCGGCCCATCGCGTCCCGGATGCCCTTCTCGATCGAGGGGATGAACTCCTTCGGGATGATGCCGCCGACGATGGCGTTCTCGAACACGAAGCCCGCGCCGCGCTCGGCCGGCTCGATGTCGATCCGCACGTGGCCGAACTGGCCGTGCCCGCCCGACTGCCGGACGAAGCGCCCCTCGACGTCCGTCGCCTTCTTCGAGATGGTCTCGCGGTAGGCGACCTCGGGCTTGCCGACGTTGGCGTCGACCTTGAACTCGCGCTTCAGGCGGTCGACGATGATCTCCAGGTGGAGCTCGCCCATCCCGGCGATGATCGTCTGCCCCGTGTCCTCGTTCGTGTAGGTGCGGAACGAGGGATCTTCGTACGCTAGCTTCTGCAGGCTGAGCCCGAGCTTGTCGAGATCGACCTTGGTCTTCGGCTCGATGGCGATCGAGATCACCGGGTCGGGGAACTCCATCCGCTCCAGCACGATCGGGTGCTTCTCGTCGCAGAGCGTGTCCCCGGTGCGGGTGTCGCGTAGCCCGACGGCGGCGTAGATGTTGCCGGCGTAGCAGACGTCGATCTCCTCGCGCTTGTTCGCGTGCATCCGGAGGATGCGCCCGAACCGCTCCCGCTTGCCGCGGGTCGAGTTGAGCACGCTGACGCCGCTCTTCGTCGTGCCGGAGTAGACGCGGAAGAAGGTGAGGTTGCCGAACTGGTCGTTCATGATCTTGAACGCCAGGGCGGCGAACGGCTCGTCGTCGCCCGCCTTGCGCGCGACGACCTTGTCCTTCTTGTCGGGCAGCGTCCCCTCGACGGCCGGGATGTCGACCGGCGACGGCAGGTAGTTCACCACGCCGTCGAGCAGCAGCTGAACGCCCTTGTTCTTGAACGCCGAGCCGCACAGGACCGGGACGAACTTGAAGCCGAGGGTGCCCGCGCGGAGCGCCGCGTGGATCTCCTCCTCGGTGATCTGGTCGAAGTCGCCGGCGATGAACTTCTCCATCACCTTGTCGCTCGCGTCGGCGCACGCCTCGATGAGCTTCTCCCGGAGCTCCTTGCACCGCGGCAAGAGGTCGGCCGGGATCTCCTGCCACTCGTAGCGCTGGCCCTTCGTCTCCTCGTCGAAGACGGCGGCCCGGAGGGTCACGAGGTCGATGACGCCGCGGAACGAGTCCTCCGCGCCGAGCGGGTAGTGGATCGCCACCGGGGTCGCGCCGAGGCGCTCGCGGATCGAGTCGACGCACATCTCGAAGTCGGCGCCGACCTTGTCCATCTTGTTGATGAACGCGATGCGGGGGACGCCGTACTTGTCCGCCTGCCGCCAGACGGTCTCGCTCTGCGGCTCGACGCCGTTGCCGCCGTCGAACACCGCGACCGCGCCGTCGAGCACGCGGAGGCTGCGCTCGACCTCGATCGTGAAGTCGACGTGACCGGGGGTGTCGATGATGTTGATCCGGTGAGAGACGCCCTTCTGGGGCCCCTGCTCCGGCGACCAGAAGCAGTTCGTCGCGGCGGACGTGATGGTGATGCCGCGCTCCTGCTCCTGGACCATCCAGTCCATCGTGGCGGCGCCCTCGTGGACCTCGCCGATCTTGTAGTTGACACCCGAGTAATAAAGGATGCGCTCGGTGACCGTCGTCTTGCCCGCGTCGATGTGGGCCATGATCCCGATGTTGCGCGTCCGTTCCAGGCTGTACTCGCGTGCCACTTTTCCTTCTCCGTCGTGTGATGCGTGGGGTGAGGGTTCCGGACTCAGGATGCAAAACACCCTCTCCAGCCCGTCCCGCCTCCGTTGTGGCGGGCACTTGAACCTGGAGAGGGTGTCGGGGTACAGCAGCAGCTTTTCTAGGTCTCCGGGCGGCGAGCGCTGTCGCGCTCCCTCGAGAAGACCGGCTCTGTAACCCGATCCTTATGTCGACTGTGCCATCTCGCTCTACGCGTCTCCTCGCCTGGGAATGCGACGTGACGAATCATCAAATGGCGAACCAGCGCAGATCCGGGATCCGCGCTGGCCGCCTCGGTGACCTACCACCGGTAGTGGGCGAACGCCTTGTTGGCCTCCGCCATCTTGTGCGTGTCGTCCCGCTTCTTGACCGCGTTGCCGCGGTTCTGCGCCGCGTCGACGAGCTCGGCGGCGAGCCGCTCGCGCATCGTCTTCTCGCCGCGGCCGCGGGAGTAGGTCACGAGCCACCGCATCGCCAGCGCGACGCGCCGCTCCGGGCGGACCTCGACGGGGACCTGGTAGGTCGCGCCGCCGACGCGCCGGCTCTTCACCTCGAGCTTCGGCTTCACGTTGTCGAGCGCCTTCCGGAAGACGTCGATCGGCTCCTCCTTGAAGCGGTCGCGCACGATGTCGAACGCGCCGTAGAGGATCCCCTCGGCCGTCGCCTTCTTGCCCGACTGCATCAGGGAGTTCGTGAACTTGGCGACGAGCTTGTCCTTGTACTTCGGGTCCGGAATGATCTTCCGCTTCGGGACTTCGCGACGACGGGGCATCTTCGTTCCTCTGCTCGGCTATCGCCCGGTCAGGCCTTCGGGCGCTTCACGCCGTACTTCGAGCGCTTGCGGTTGCGGGTGGCTTTGTTGGTGGAGCTCGGCCCGGCGGCGCCGGACGCGTCGAGCGTGCCGCGGACGACGTGGTAGCGCACGCCCGGCAGGTCCTTCACGCGGCCGCCACGGATGAGGACGACCGAGTGCTCCTGCAGGTTGTGGCCTTCGCCCGGGATGTAGCTCGTCACTTCCATCTGGTTGCTCAGCCTGACACGGCAGACCTTGCGGAGCGCCGAGTTGGGCTTCTTCGGCGTCGTGGTATAAACACGTACGCACACGCCTCGCCGCTGCGGGCAGGACTTGAGCGCAGGAGAGGCCGTCTTGTAGCGGGCGGCCTCGCGGCCTTGGCGGATGAGCTGGCTGATGGTCGGCATAGAGACGCGGATTTCCACCTGTGGGATGGGGACGCGCAGGATACCCAGGAGCCGAACCATGTCAAGCGGTACGACGCCCGTTCCTGCTGGATGCGTCCGCGCGCTGGTTTTCGGCGGATCTTTGGCGCTTCTTCGGCGTGGGTGCGGTGCGCGGGCGCGTCCTCGACGCGGTTGATCGGCGCGCGACCCGCGCGCTCTGGGGGCGCGGCGCGCTCGGGAGGAGCGCTGCGCAGGGCGCTGGCGCGCGGCACGAAGCGGACGCCGACGCGCGCCCGCGGCTCTTGGCGGCCCGGCTGCTGTTCGGTACGGTCGCTGCGTGGCGAAAAAGCTTTCACGCGCTCAGCGTAAAGAAAGCCGGCGGAGGGCGCCGCAGAGCGGCGCCACGTCAGGGGCTGCGTCCCGCGTGGACGCGAGGATCGCGGGACCGCCGTCGCGCAGCGACCCGGTCGACGGCGCGGCGGATCGAGCACGGGCCGATCCCGCGACGGGCCGCGAGGGACGCGCGGGCGACGACGCGCGCCGCGCGCGAGCGCGCGGCGCCGCCGCCGCGAAGGCCGCGGAGCCCGCGCGAGCGCGCGGCGCCGCCGCCGCGAAGGCCGCGGAGCCCGCGCGGGCCCGCGGCGGCGGGGCGCGCTCGAAGGCGGGGAGAGATCGCGTGCTCCTCGTCTTTCTGGGCGTCGTGGCGCTCGCCGCGGTGATCGTGTTCGCCGCGCAGTCGCCCCGCGCGCCGGAGCGCGCCAGGGCAGAGCCCGCGAGCGCCGCTCGCCCGCCGCAGGAGCCCGCTGCGCCGGAGGCCTCCAGCGCGCCTCCTGCTGCGCCGGCGGAGGCGAGCGAGCCGCCGGCGCGGCCTCCCGTCGACTCGTCGCCGCCGACCGTCGTGACGGCCGAAGCGACCGCAGCGGCGCCGGCGAGCGCTGCAGCCTTGCAGCGCGCTGCGACCAGCGCCGCCCCGCAGGCGGAAACGGCGGGCGCGGCGTCGGCGGCGGCAGCGCCGCCGAAGAAGCGCGCGAGCGCGGCGAAGCCAGCCGCCGTGCCGGCCGGAGCCACGCCGCAGGCCTCGGCAACGCAGGCAGCGGGCACGACGGCGCCGGCCGGCGCCACGGCGCCGGCCGGAGCCACACCGCCGGCCGGAGCCACGCCGCCGGCCGGCGCCACGCCGCCGGCCGGCGCCACGCCGCCGGCCGGCGCCACGCCGCCGGCCGGCGCCACGCCGCCGGCCGGCGCCACGCCGCGACCGGAGCCAGCGCCGCGGCCCGCCGACGCTCCGTACGATTGACCGAAACCGCTGCGATGAAAGGACGCCCGAGATGCTTCGCTTGAATGCTTCGCCCGACGCCTCCCGAACGCCGCGCCGATCGCCGCTCTCCTGCGGGCGGACGCTCGCCGTGCCGCTCGGCGTCGCGCTGTCCGGCCTCCTCATCGCGACGACCTCGGCCGCGCAACCGGCGCCGCAACGGCAGCCTCTTGGGGCGCCGCCGGCCCATCCAGGGGCCGCTCCACGGCAGCCCGGCGCGGCCGCTGCGCCGCCGGTCACGGCGCAGCCGGGCGCGGCGCCGCCGGCCGCTGCGTCGCCCGCTGCGCCGCAGCCCGGCAGCGCTCCCCCCGCGGCGACGGACGCTGCGACGCCGGCTCCCGTTGCGCCCGGCGGCGGCGCGCCGCCCGGCGCCGCGCCGCCCTCCCCTGCGGCCCCGTACCCCGCGGCGCCATACCCCGCGCCGCCGCAGCAGCAGGTCCCTCCGCCCGCGCCGGGAGCATCGCCCGGCTACCCGCCGCCCGGCTACCCGCCGCCGCCCGGCTACCCGCCGCCCGGCTACCCCGGCGGCTACGCGCCCTACGGCGGCGCCTACCCGCCGCTCCCGCCGGGCTACCCGTCGCGCGCCGAGGACATGCCGCCTGCGCCGCCGCCGGTCCCGATGCGCCGGAACAGCCCGGGCTTGATGCTGGGCGGCATCGCGCTCACCGCCGGCGGCACGATCGCGTTCTTCGCCGGCACCGGCCTGCTCGCCTCGGCGAGCGAGCGCTACGAGATCTATTGCGATCGCGACGGCTTCATCGGCATCTGCAACACGCGCACCGACGGCCCCCGCCAGGTCGCCGGCGCGCTCGTCGCGATCGGAGGCGGCATCATGCTCGCCGTGGGCATCCCGCTCTGGGTCATCGGCGGCAAGAAGGTGCCGGCCAACGCCGAGGCGCCCGAGGAGCCCGCCCAGACGACGCTCTCGTTCGGCCCGGGGTCCGCCGCGCTGCGGACGCGGTTCTGACGCCGCTCGCTCGCCCGCACCCCGCCCGCGCACCGCGGTTCTGACGCCGCTCCCTCGCTCGCACCCGGCCGGCGCAAGGCCGCCCGGGCGCGCCGTCGGTCAGGACAGGCCCTTCTTCTTCTTGCCGCCCTTGCGGTGCCGCGACTCCCCGTCCGGCGCGCTCGCGGGCACGCGGAGGATGTGGAAGCGCCCGCCGCCGCGCGCCAGCGGATCGCTGAGCTTCACCCGCTCGCGCGCGAGCTCGATGAAGCGCTGCTGCGACCGCAGCGGCGGGGCGCCGCTCGGCACCTGGAGCTTGTGGTAGCTGCCGTCGCTCGCGAGCTCCCAGGTCTTCGCCGTGTCCGAGGTCACGGTGTTCAGCATGTCGTCGACGCGCGAGCGGATGGCCGGCTCGATGATCGGGACCATCAGCTCCACCCGGCGGTGGAAATTGCGCGGCATCCAGTCGGCGCTCGACATGTAGACCTCCTCGTTGCCGCCGTTCGCGAACCGGAACAGCCGCTTGTGCTCGAGGAAGCGATCGACGATCGCGCGCACCTGGATCCGCTCCGAGAGGCCCGGGATCCCCGGCCGAAGGCAGCAGATGCCGCGCACCGCGAGCTTGATGTCGACCCCGGCCTGCGACGCCGCGTAGAGCGCGTCGATGACGTCGACGTCCACGAGCGCGTTCATCTGCGCCACGATCTCCGCCTTGCGCCCGGCCCGCGCGTGCGCCGCCTCGCGCGCGATGAGCCCCAGCACCGCCTCGTGCAGGCCGAGCGGCGCCACGATGAGGCGGTTCCACTTGGGCGGCGCGCTGTAGCCGGTCAGCAGGTTGAAGAGCGACGTCATGTCCTCGCCGATCTCCCGGTTCGCGGTGAACAGGCCGATGTCGGTGTAGAGCCGCGCGGTCTGCGGGTTGTAGTTGCCCGTCGACAGGTGCACGTAGCGGCGCAGCTTGTCCTTCTCGCGCCGCACGACCAGCAGCGCCTTCGCGTGCGTCTTCAGCCCGAGCAGGCCGTAGATCACCTGCACGCCGCTCTGCTCGAGCGTCCTCGCCCACTGGATGTTGCTCGCCTCGTCGAAGCGCGCCTTCAGCTCGACGATGGCCGTCACCTGCTTGCCGCTCTCGGCCGCGCGCGCGAGCGCCTTCAAGATCGGCGAGTCGCCGCCGGTCCGGTAGAGCGTCTGCTTGATCGCGAGGACGTTCGGATCGTCCGCCGCGCGGGAGACGAACTCGGCGATCGGATCGAACGACTCGTACGGGTGGTGCAGGAGCACGTCCTGCTCCCGGATGACGGCGAAGATGTCCTCGACGTCGCGGAAGAGCGGCGGGACCTGCGGCGAGAACGGCTCGTCGCGGTACTCGCGGCGCTCGTCGTCCGCGACGATGCCCATGAGATCGGCGATGTGGAGCGGCCCAGGCACCCGGTAGACGGCGAGCGACGCGTCGACCTTGAGGGCGCGGCAGAGCCGCTGGACCGAGGTGCCGGCGCCCTCGCCGATGCCGATCTCCAGCCGCACGGCGTTGCCGCGGTCGCGCCGGCGGAGCTCGGCCTGGATGGTCTCGAGGAGGTCCTCGCCCTCCTCCTCGTCGATCTCGAGGTCCCAGTTCCGGGTGACGCGGAAGGGGTATGTGCCGCGCAGCCTGCCGGAGGGGAAGAAATCCTTCACGTGGCGGGCGATCACGTCCTCGAGCAGGACGAAGGCGCGCGTCGCGCCCTCCACGCGGACCTTCATCAGCCGGCTCAGCATCGGCGGCACCTGGATGACCGCGAAGCCGGGCTCCTGCGCCTCGTGCTCCCGGGAGAACATGATCCCGAGGTTGATCATCTTGTTGCGCAGGTGCGGGAACGGGTGCCCCGGGTCGATCGCGATCGGCGTCAGGATCGGGAAGATGTCCGTGCGGAACCGATCGTCGAGCGCGCTGAGCTCGGTCGGGCCGAGCTCGTCCGGCTTGACGATCACGATGCCGGCGCGCTGGAGCGCCGGGATGAGGTCCGAGTTCCACAGCTGGTAGGCGTCGTCGACGAGCGCGTGGACCCGCGCGCCGATCGCCACGAGCTGCTCGTGCGGCGTGAGCCCGTCCGGCGGGACCTCCGCGATCGTGCGCAGCGTCTGCGCCTGGAGCCCGGCGACGCGCACCATGAAGAACTCGTCGAGGTTGGAGAAGAAGATGCTCAGGAATTTGAGGCGCTCGAACAGCGGCACCTCGTGCGATCTCGCCTCCGCCAGCACCCGCGCGTTGAACTCGAGCCACGAGAGCTCCCGGTTCAAGTAATGATTCGGGTCCCCCTCGATCGGGATCGGCCCCGACGCGGCAGGGATCGACACCGGGCCGCTCGCCGGGGCGGCGCTCGACCCCGACCTCGCGCCGGCCGAGTCGCCGGAGCCCGCGGCGGGCCGGTCGGCCTGAGCGGTATCCGAGTCGCCGCCTGGGCCGGAGGCGAAGGTGGTGTCGCTGGAAGAGGGCAGGTCGATCATGGTCGAAGCTCCGAATTTAGCCCAGGTCTGGTAGGGTCCGCCCATGGAATTCTGGCGACATCCGGACGAGCTGAGGCGCGCTTGCGAGCGGGCGCGCGCGGCGGGGCGCCGCGTCGGCCTCGTTCCGACGATGGGCGCGCTCCACGCAGGCCACCTCGCGCTGATCGCCGAAGCGCGGCGGAGAGCGGACTTCGTGGCGGTGACCATCTTCGTCAACCCGACGCAGTTCGGCGCGGGCGAGGACCTCGCGCGCTACCCGCGGACGCTCGAGCGCGACCGTTCCGCCTGCACCGAGGCCGGCGCCGCCGGCGTGTTCGCGCCGGACGTCGACGCGATGTACCCGCCCGGCGAGGAGACGCGCGTGCGCGTCGGCGCGACGGCGGCCCCGCTCTGCGGCGTCCATCGACCCGGGCACTTCGAGGGCGTCGCCACCGTGGTCGCGAAGCTGTTCGCGCTCGCCGGCCCGTGCGTCGCCGTCTTCGGCCGGAAGGACTACCAGCAGCTCCAGGTGATCCGGCGGCTCGTCGCCGACCTGTTCCTGCCCGTCGAGGTCGTGGGCTCGACGACGGTGCGCGAGCCCGACGGCCTCGCCATGTCGTCGCGCAACGCGTACCTCTCGCCCGAGCAGCGGAGCGCGGCGCGCGCCATCCCGCGCGCGCTGGCCGAGGCATGCCGCGCCTTCTCCCGCGGCGAGCGGCGCCCCGCCGCGCTCCTCGAGCCGGCGCGCGCGCGCCTCGCGGCCGTGGCGACGAGCATCGATTACGTCGACCTCGCCGACCCGGAGTCCCTCGCGATCCGGAGCGAGGAGGCCGCGGTCGGCGACCGGGCGCTGCTCGCGGTCGCCGTCCGCCTCGGGACGGCGCGCCTCATCGACAACGTCGTCCTCGGGGAGGACGCGCCGCCCGTCGCGGTCGAGGAGATCGGGTAGATGATGGCGAGGACGAGCGCCGAGCAGGAGGGCCCCGCCCCGTCCCCGCGCCCGGCCGGACAGGCCGGCCGCGGTGTCTTCCTCGTCTTCGAGGGCATCGACGGCGCCGGCACGAGCACGCAGGCCGAGCGCTACGCGGCGCACCTCAGGGCCGCGCGACGCCTCGTCCACGTCACCCGCGAGCCGAGCGCCGGGCCGGTGGGCGCGCTGCTCCGGCAGGTGCTCACCCACCGGATCTCGCTGCCCAGCGCCCGCCAGGCCGAGGTGATGGCGCTCCTCTTCTCGGCCGACCGCCTCGATCACCTCGGCGCGGAGGTCGAGCCGCTCCTCCGCGACGGGTACGTCGTGATCTCGGATCGCTACGACCTCTCGAGCCTCGCCTACCAGTCCACGACGGCGGCCGGCGGCGGGGAGCCCGCGGATATCCTCGAATGGATCCGGACGCTGAACCGTTACGCACGGCGGCCCGACGCCACGGTGGTGATCGACGTCGCGCCGGAGATCGCCGAGCAGCGGCGCCGCCGCCGCGGGGGGGCGGAGGAGCTGTTCGAGAAGACCGAGCTGCAGGCGCGGCTCGCGGAGGCCTACCGCCGGGCGGAGGAGCTCGTGCCGGGGGACCGCGTCATCCACATCGACGGGGGTGGCGCGGTCGAGGAGGTCTCCCGCGCGATCGCCGCCGCGCTCGCGCCGGTCGTGGAGCGGTGAGCCGGGGCGGCGGCGCCTCGATCCGCCGCGAGGAGCCGCGGAGCGCGCAGCGCCCCTGTGCCGCCGCGCGCCCTCCGCGCCTCGCTGGCCCGAGCCTCCGAGTCGCGCGCTACGGGCAAGCCGCGTTCGCGATCTCCACGTCGTCGATATTCCAGCTCGATACGGTGTCGACGAAGGAGTCCCGCCCGATCTCGTAGCCGAACCGGATCCGCAGGCGCGCGCTTTTGTGGGGGGTCAGGTCGTAACGGATCTTCGTCCAGGCCGGGTCGCGGACGCCTGGGTAGGTCCCCGACTCGAAGAGCACATGCCACCGGACGCCGTCGTAGACCTCGACCCGGTTCGTCATGTGGGGCGCCTCATCGCTGTTCAGGAGGCGCCAGAAGGTCAGATACACGCCGCCCTCGACATCGGCGTCGATCACCGGGCTCGTCAGATAGAAATACGGGTGAACGCCGGGAGGCGCGTTCCCTCCGATGACCACGCCGGCCACCCCGTTGTCCGGCGTCTCCGTATGATCGAGCGCCGGATCGGCGTGCCCGTAGGTCTGCCCGGTGGACGCCGCCGCCGGGCCGATCTGCCAGGTCGGACCGAGCTCCCACCCGGCCGCGTTGCTCTCGAACGTATCCCGGAAATAGACGGCCGGCGTCGCCGCGGCGCCGCCGCCCTGGCAGACGCCGGCCAGGCAGGACTCCCCCACGGTGCACCAGTCGCTGTCGACGCAGACGCCCCCGTCGGGGACCGAGCGCGCCGTGCACACCCCGGCGTCGCTGCAGACGCCGCGCGTGCAGCCGACCGTCTGTGAGGAGCACGAGGCCCCGGGGGTAGGCATGGAAATACAGGCGCCGTGCTCGTCGCAGACGCCACGATTGCACTCGTCGGTCCCGGAGAGGCAGGCGCCGCCCGGCGCGATCGGCTCAGCATAGCAATTGCCAGAGCCCGGATCACAGGCGCCATCGTTGCACCCGGCGCTCAGCGCGCTGCAGTCCTTGGGGACGCCTCCCTCGCAGCGGCCGCTCTGGCAGGTCTTGCCGACCATGCACAGGTCGCCGGAGTCCGCGCACGGCGCGCCCTCGTTCCCGGGGACCGCCTCGCACGCACCGGTGGCCGGGTTGCACTCGCCCACATGACAGGAGTCCGGCACTTGGAAGAAGAAGCAATCCCGCTGGGTCCCGACGCACGCGCCGTCCGCGCACGCGGCGTTGAGGACGCAGCGATCTTCCGTCGCGCACGGCGCCCCGTCCTCCTTCGGCTCCACCCCGCAGCGGGGCTCGCCGCGCGCGTCGACGCACGTGACGACATGACAGCTGTCCGGCTCGATGCCGCAGTCCTCCTGCGCGCCGCCCTGACAGGCGCCGTCCGCGCACGCCTCGCCGACCGTGCAGGCGTCCCGGTCGTCGCAGGGCTCCCCGCCCGCGCTGGGGACGAGCTCGCACTTGCGCGTCGCCTCGTTGCACACGGCCGCCATGCACTGCGGCGTCGGGACGAGCGAACAGTCGATCTCGCACGGAGCGCCGGCCCCGCCCCCGCCGCCCCCGCTCGCGCCCGCCGCGCCGGCAGCGCCGCCGTCACCCGCCGCGCCCGAGCTGCCAGCGGACGTCGCGGTCGAACAGCCGAGATCCGTCAGGGCGACAGCGGAAATTACCCATGGAATCCACCTAGTCATGTTCGCCTCTCTCGAGCAATCGTGACGCACCTCGTGGGAATTACGCGTCCTTCGCGGCTGCGCAAGGAAACATGATGTTCCGGCGCGCGAGCACCCGGAACGGTCCGCGCGCGCCGCGGCCACCGGCGGCCGCGGCGCGCGCCGAACGCGGAACGCGGAACGCGGCGCGCGGCGCGCGGGGAGCAGCGCGCGGCGTCGACGAGCACACGAGGCCTCTCGCGCCGCGAGAGGCCGTGAGGAGCCACGAAAGCAAAGACAGCGACGAGAGCAAAGACATCACGTCGCCAAGAAGGCCCACAAACCGGAGAGCCCCTATCGCCCCTCCCTCGAGAGTTGCAGTATGCTGACGAGATCGTCTCGGAGCTCGGCCACCCCTCGATAGACAGACCACTTCGCGCGTGGAGCCCTCGCGACCGCGAGCCACGTCGCATCAATTTGAAGAGGAGCGCAGAGATGTCCTTCCGACGTCATTTGGTGTTTGCCCCTTTCCTCGTCGCCGCCGGGCTGGCCGCGCCATCGGGCGGCTGCGCGGCCACCGACGAGAGGAGGCCCGCGCGCGTCGACCCGCCGGAGGACGGCGGGGACGGCGGCGGCACCTTCGGAGCGAGCGCCACGGGCGGAGGCGCGTCGCTCGGCTCGGGAGGGTTCGGCGCGACCGGCGAGGGCGGCTTCGACGAGGGGTCCTCCTGCGCCCAGACGAGCGCGGCGGCCGCGCTCATGCCGCTCGATATGCTCATTCTGCTCGATCGCTCCGGGAGCATGCTCGGCGAGAAATGGAGGGGCGTCACGAGCGCGCTCTCCACGTTCGTGAACGACGCCGCCTCCGCCGGGATGAACGTGGGGCTGACCTACTTCCCGCGCGGCAACAACGGAACGAACGACTGCGAGCACACGGCCTATGACGAGCTCGCGGTCTCCATCGGCGAGCTGCCGCTGCACACGCCGGAGATCTGCGCCTCCATCCAGGGCACCGCGCCGGGCGGGGGGACGCCCATGCGCCCGGCCCTCCAGGGGGTGCTCTCGAACGCGACCGCCTACAAGGACGAAAACCCGTCCCACAAGGTCATCGTCGTGCTCGCGACCGACGGCGATCCCTCCGGGTGCGCCGACAACACCGTCGCGAGCACCGCGCAGATCGCGCAGCGGGCGCTCAACTACAACGGCGTCCAGACCTACGTCGTCGCCGTGGAAGGCTCGACCGTGGCCAACCTGGATCAGATCGCCGCCGCGGGCGGGACGGCGCGGGCGTTCGACGTCACCGCGGACGTCGCCGCGTTCTCGGCGAAGATGGCCGAGATCCGCGCGTCGGCGCTGCCGTGCGAGCTCCTCATCCCCGCCCCGCCCGCGGGCGCGACGCTGGACACGAGCCGGGTCGCGGTGAAGTTCGCGACGGCGAGCGCCAGCGCGCTGGAGATCCCGAAGGCGGACGGCGAGGACGACTGCGGCGCGGGGCCAGGGTGGTATTACGACGACGAGCTGCTCCCGAAGAAGATCGTCCTCTGCCCCGCGTCCTGCAGGGCGGTGCAAGGCGAGGTGCATGCGAAGCTCGACGTGCTCTTCGGGTGCGAGCCGACGCTGAACTGAGCGCCGCGCGCCCGGCCGCCGCCGCCCGCGCATGGCCCAGGGCCGCCGCCCGCGCGCGGCGCTCGGGCCGCCGCCCGCGCGGGATCACGGCCGCCGCGGCGCCTCGGTCTTCAGGGCGTCGAGCGCGGCCAGGAGCTCGGCCTCGGTGAACGGGAGCCGCGCCAGGGCCGCCTGCTCGTCGGCGAGCGAGAGCTCGATCTCGCGCTGCGCGTCGCGGGCCCGGAGCACCCACGAAGGCGCCTCCCCGGTGCGATCGCCGAGGCGGACGGTGCCCGCCAGCATCTTCTGCCCCTTCTCCAGGAGCACGCGGTAGCGCAGGCGCATCGCCCCCTCGAAGAGCTGCTTCTTCCTCGGGGTGTCGGCGCTCGGCGGCGGCGGGACCTGCATCACGTCGCGGTGGAGCTCCTTGTAGAGCTGCCCGATGCGGTAGCCGGCCATCGCCGACCAGTGGGCGTCGAGGCTCCGCATGGCCTCGGTGTAGGCGCTCTGCGCGTCGAGCAGCCCCTGGCAGCGCCGCTCCAGCGCCTCGGCGAAGTTCGCCGGCACCGGCGCGAAGGTGATCGCCTCGCTCCGGCGCCGCCGCACCTCGCCGAGCGCGAAGCTCACCTGCGCGAGCTCGAGCGGCGGCTTGCCCGCCTCGCCCAGCCGGTGCGCCTCGATGAGATCGCGCGCGAGCCCGACCTGACGCGCCGCCTCATCCACGAGATCCTGCTCGACGAGGCCGAGCGCGAGGGCGCCGCGCGCCTCGATCGCCTCGAGGACGCTCAGATCGCCGAGGCCGAGCAGGCGGCGCGCGACCTCGACGAGCTCGGGCCACCGCTCGAGGGCGGCCGCCGCGCGCGCGAGCCGGAAGAGGGCGCCGCGCGCGACCGCGTGGTCCGGGAAGCGCCGCGCGACCTCGCGGTAGCGCTCGGCCGCGAGCGCGCGATCGCCGAGCGCCTCGTGCGCGAGCCCGGCGTTGAACAGGCTGGGCGGCGCGACCTCGCCGTCCGGCGCGAGGCGGACCAGCCGATCGAACAGGGGCGCCGCCTCGCGCGCCTTGTCGGCCAGGAGCAGCGCGCGCGCCCGCTCGAACTCCGCCGCGAGCTCCGCGTCCGAGTAGGGCGAGACGACGACCGGCGCGAGCTCGACCGGCGACCGCGCCGAGGCCGCCTGCGGGGACCGCGCCGGGGCCGGCGCCGTGGCCTGGGAGGTGCATCCCACCAGGGCGACCACTGCGGTCAGGACGGCGAGCGGGGCGATGCGTGGAAGCGGCATGGCCTGGGAAGAATAGCCCCACGGTCGAGGTTGTCCCTCTCGCGCGGACGGAGACGGAGATGCCAGCCTGGCCGTCCGGAACGAAGGTGTACTGCTGTGCGCCTGTAGGGCAATCCCTGGTTTCAGCTGATGATCCGGGATGTTACAGAGGGTACCCCCCGACAAAAAGCCTGCATCGAGCCGCCATGATGCGGTAATCTCGCTTCGTTCAACAGGCCGCTGTTCGCTCATAGCTCGCGGCGGCGATCTCCTCTCCAGCGACGATCGGAACGAGGGCTTCTGCTGTGGGCTCTCGAAGGCATCACGGCCCTCTTGTGGGCCTTGGAGGTGGGTACATGAAGCATCAGATCATCTCTCCTCGCGCGGTGACGGCAGTCGGCCCGGAGCAGCGGCTGAGTATGGCGGAAGCGCGTCATCGCGAGCTCGATTCGCGGCTCAGGCAGCTGGGTCGACGGGCCTTCTTAACACCGGGGGAGAGGATGGAGGCAGCCCAGCTCAAGAAACACAAGCTCGCAGCGAAGGACGAGATCGAGTCGCTGCGCCGGCGGATGTCGTAGCGCGACCCGGCTGACCAGCGATCCCACAGCGCCGCGCACGGCGCCCCGCCCTACGTCTCCTCTCGCAGTTCCTGTCCAGGCCATCCAGCGCGCCCACACGGTGGGACGCTCGCACGAAGCGCACGACGAGCGCGCGGTGCAGTACCGGTGCGCGACGCGGGCGCGGAACGATGCAGGCGCCCGGAACGACGCGGAAGCGCGGAACGACGCGGGCGCCCGGAACGACGCGGGCGCCCGGAACGATGCGCGGGCGCGGAACGACGCGGGCGCCCGGAACGATGCGCGAGCGCGGAACGACGCAGGCGCACGGGCGCCGGTGACGCGCAGGGGCGCGAGCACCGCGGACGCGGGCGCGCTGCGGTCAGAGCGTGGGCGCCGAGGGCTCCGGCGATTCGGCGGGCGATGCAGGCGCAGCGTCGGGCTGCGCCGCGGCTCCGGGTGCGGCGCCCTCCGGCAGCGTCTCGGCGCCGCCGTACACGTCGCGGTTGAGATCCGCGAGCGTCTCGGTGAGCCGGCCCTTCTGCTCGCTCGTGATGCCGCCGGGGGTCTGCTTCTCGATCGCCGCGGCGAGCCCGAGCCAGTGGCGCGCGTTGTCGCGGTAGCCCTTGCGCGGATCGGCGACACCGGTGCCCTGCGGCGCAAGATCGGCCAGGCGGTAGTCCGTCATGCCCCGGAGGTAGGCGTACTGCGCCCGCTCCGGGACCGAGAACGAGTCCATGTCGTGCTCGAGCACGCGGAACAGCGCCAGCGCCTGCTCGAACCGGTTCGCCTCGTAGTGGCTGCGGGCACGATCGAGATCCTGATTGTAGGTCGCGCAACCCGGCGCGAGGGCGAACGACGAGAGGAGAAGGACGCACGAGACCAGGCGGCGCATGCGCGGAGGGTATCTCCCGCGTCGCGGCGCGATCAAGCGGGAAGGCAGCGCGCCGCGCGACACGGCGACGGGGGCCGCGATCGGAGCGGAGCGTCGAGGCGCCGCGCCCGAGGGTCGGGGGCCCGCCCGCGCGCCGCGAGACCGCCGGCGCCGCTCACCGCAGGAGGGTCGCCGCGAGCACGCCGCCCACCGCGAGGAGCGCGATCCCGAGCACGACGACCGCCCAGATCAGGCCGCGCACCGACGGCGGCGCCGCCGCGACCGCGCCAGGCGCCGCCGCCGAGGCCAGGGGGGCCGCCGGGGCGCGCGGCGCGGCGGGGACCGACGGCGCGACGGCCGGCGGCGTCACGGCGGCGACCGCCAGCGTCGCGGCCCCGGCCGGCAGCGTCGCGGCGGCGGCGGGCGGGGCGGCGTCGTTCGAGGCCAGGGCGACGGTGTCGGCCGCGTCCCACGCCTCGGCCCGGGAGCCCGCGGCCGACGGCGACCGCGCGCCCGGGAGGCCCGCCGAGGGGCCGCGCTCCATCGAGTCGGCCGTGCCCGACGCCACCATGAACGCCTCCGCGAGCTCCCTGGCCGAGGCGAAGCGCGCGTCCGGATCGACGGCGAGCGCCTTGCGCATCCAGGCCTCGACCTCCGCGGGGATGCGCGCGGAAGGCGCCGCCGCCGACAGCGCGGGCGCGGGCGTCCCCAGGATCTTCGCGATGAGCGGGCCGAGGGCCGGGGCCGTGAAGGGGCGCTGGCCGGTGAGGCACTCGAAGACCACGATTCCCAGGGACCACAGGTCAGACCGGTAATCGACGCTCTTCAGGCCTTTCGCCTGCTCCGGGCTCATGTAGTAAGGCGTCCCGAGGAGCGCGCCGGTGCGCGTGGGATCCATCCCTGCGATGGAGAGCGCGTCCGTCGCCTTCGCCACCCCGAAATCGAGGATCTTGACGATCTCGCCGTCATCCTCGCGCGCCATGAAGATGTTCTCGGGCTTGATGTCGCGGTGCACGAGCCCGGCCTCGTGGGCGCGCGCGAGGGCGCGGCACACGTGAGATACGATCTTCGCCGTCTCCGACAGCGTGATTCGCCCGCGCGCGGAGAGCCGGTCGCGCAGCGTCTCGCCCGCGAGGCACTCCATCGCGATGTAAGGCAATCCATGGTCGGTCATGCCATGGTCGAGCACCTTGACCACATGGGCGCTGCGGATCCGCGCGGCGAGCTGCGCCTCGCGATCGAAGCGCGCGCGGGCGCTCGCGTTCTTCGCGACCTCGACGTCGATGAGCTTGATGGCCACCGGCGTGCGGAGCGACAGGTGCTCTGCCAGCCACACCGAGCCCATTCCGCCCTTGCCGAGGAGCCGGGCAAGGCGGTACTTCCCGGCGATACATTGACCTTCCATGGCGTGCGCTCACGGTAACGCGGAGCGCGCCGGTCGTCATCAGTACGGGAGTTGGTCGACGATCCCCCTCGCCGGCTGGCTCGGCGCCGGGGGCGTCACAGGCGGCGTCGCCGAGGGCGCCGCCGCCGTACCGGAGGGCGCCTTGGACGAAGGCCGCCTCGCAGAAGGCACGGCGGACGGCGCGGCGGCCTCCGCAGCGCGATCGTCTCGGGCGAGGGCGGCCGGGGGCGCCGCGCTCGGCGCGGGGGACGGAGGGGGCGCCGGGACGGACGCGCGCGCGCCCGCCGCTTCGGCCGACGTGGACGCCGGAGGCGCGGGCGCGCCCTCCGCTTCGGCCGGCGTGGAGACCAGCGGGGCGGGCGCGTCCGCCGCAGGGCGGAGCGCCGCGAACGCCGCGACGCCGATCGCCGCGAGGAACGCGGCGCCTGCGCCCGCCCGCCTCAGCGACCTCGCGGGGCCGCCTCGATCCGAGACGGCGGCGGGCGCGGCGGAGCGCGGGGGCGCGGCGAGCGGCGCGAGCGCGCCGACCACCTTGCCGCCCGCGAGCGCGCCCGGCGACGCCGGGTCGGCGTGGCGGCCGAGGACCTCGACGAGGGGCCCGAGATCGGCGAGCCGATCCTCGCGCCGCTTCCGCAGGCAGCGGTCGAGCACGTCGGCGACGTCCGCGGGCAGGTCGGGGACGGCCGACCGGATCGACGGCACCTCGCGCTGCAGGAACGCCGTGTACATCTCGCCGAGGGTCTCGAACTCGAGCGGCCTCCGGCCGGCGAGCGCCTCGAAGAGGATGACGCCCATGGCCCAGATGTCCGCCCGATGATCGATGTCCTTCTCGCTCATCGCCTGTTCGAAGGACATGTAATGCGGCGTCCCGAGGATCGAGCCAGTGCTGGTGTTGGCTCCATGGGTCTCCGCGCTGATGGAGGTCGGGTCGAGCACCTTGGCGATGCCGAAGTCGAGCACCTTGGGCACGCACCCGCCGGCCTGGGGCTCGGAGAGGAAGATGTTGTCCGGCTTGAGATCGCGGTGGACGATCCCCTTGTCGTGCGCGGCGCGGAGCGCGGCGGCGACCGGCGCGAGGAGCCGCGCCGCCTCGTGGAGGTGCAGGGCGCCCCTGCGTCTGCGCAGCGCGGAGAGCGGCTCGCCGCGGAGCAGCTCCATGACCATCACGGGCGTGTGATCGTCGCCCTCGAAGACGTCGAGCACCTCGATCACGTTCGGGTGCTGGATCGCGGTCGCCGCCCTGGCCTCGCGGAGGAAGCGCCGAGTCTGCGCGGCGTCGGCGACGCCGCGGACCACCTTGAGCGCCACGTCGCGCCCGGTGCCGAGGTTCCTGGCCGCGTACACCTCGCCCATCCCCCCGCGGCCGATGAGGCGCTCGATCCGGAAGTGCCCGGCGACGACCTTGCCGGCCGGGAAGGAGCCCTGGAGATCGTCCGACACGAGCGCAGCGTACCGTGGTTCCCGGCCGGACCCAATCCTCGGCGGCGCGGTCACATCGGTCACATCGGTCTCATCGGTCACATCGATTACATGGATTGCGCGCACCGGAAGCCCGTCGCCTGATTGAACGTCGACGGCCCGTCATGGCTGCGCGCGGTGGCCTGCGCCGAGAGCTTGTAACCCGCCCAGGAGCTCCCGCGATAGGAGAAGGCCTGCGCCGCGCCGGGCGCCGGCGCGCGGCACACCGGATCGACGAGGAGCGCTCCGCCCGGCCGCCAGCACGGCGCCGTGTAGGGGGCGAAGGTGTCGGCCACCCACTCGGACATGCTGCCCGCGAGGTTCCGGACGCCGAGGGCGGTCACGTCGCCCGGCGCGCCTCCGGCGACCGGCCCCCAGGGCACCGTCCCGCCGAGCGGGCGACAGCCGGCGTTCTCGAACACGCCCGCGTCGGCTTCCATCGGGTGCCGGCCCCTGCCGAGCAGGGCCGTCGCGCAGAGGTCGCCGGCGTTGCCCCACGGATAGGCCGTCTCGTCGGCGAGGTTGCCGGCCGTATACTCCCACTCGGCCTCGGTCGGGAGCCGCTTCCCCAGCGCGGAACAGACCTCCTCCGCCTGCGCGTGCGTGACGCAGTTGACCGATAAGGCGTCGTCGTCGCGAACCTCGGCGCCGAGGTACGTGCACGCGCCCCGGCCGGACCCCGGCGCGTCGAGGTCTCGGACGCGGGGCTCGGACCGGAGCTGCCCTGTCGCCACGAGCTCCCGGACCGCGCCCACGGTCACCTCGTCCACGTCGATGGCGAAGGCGCCGAGCTGCACGAGGTGCTCGGGCTGGCTCAGCTCGTCGAGGTCGACGGCGAAGCCCGGTCGAGGCGCGCCGAGCAGGAAGACCCCCCCGGGCACGCACACCATGCCGGCGGGCGCCGGCCCCGCGCAGGGCACCAGGGCCGCGCCCGGCCAGGAGCCGGGCCGGGGCTGGGGCTCGACGTCGGAGAGCAGCGGGAGCACCGGCTCCGGCGCGAGCGCGCCCGTCTCCGGGTCGCAGGTCGCGCCCTCCCCGGGGGCGCTCGGGACGCCGAAGCAGCGCATGGACAGGTCGAGGGCCACGCGCGTCTCGCCCTCGATCAGCGGCGGGAGCACGGCGACGGCGTCGATCAGCGCCGCGGCGTCGGGCAGGCCGTCCGGGCCCGCCTGCTCGGCCCGGTAGAGCCGCGCGCGGACCCGCACGGCGGCGCCCTCGCTCCGCGGGACCACACCGAAGCTGACCGGGAGGCTGTCCGGCCCGTCCACCCCGATGAGCCGCATGCACCCGGTGCAGCTCGCGTCGGTGCCCATCACCTCGAGCAGCAGGTGATCGCCGAACCGGGGCACCGGCGCGTCCGTCGAGACGCTGACGAGCCACTGGCGAGGCTCCGCTCCGCACCCGGAGAGCAGGAGCCCCGCGGCCGCGAGCGCCCCCAGGGAGCGCCGGGCCGTCACGGCGCCCCTCCCGCGTAGACGCACCGGAAGCCGTGCAGCGCGTCCAGCACATCGCCCCTCCGGAACGCAGCGCGGGTGTTCGCGGGGCCGCTGGCCCAGTCTCCCCCGCGCGCAGCGCGCGACCTCGTGGTGTCGTCGTCGCACCGGGGATCGACGAAGATCCCGGGAGCGCCCCAGCAGCCCTCTCCGTAAGGAACAAGCCTGTCGGCGCACAGCTCGCTCAGGTTCCCGCCGAGATCCAGGACGCCGTCCCTGGACACGTCGCCGAGGCCGCCGCACGCCGCCGACGGCGGATGGGCGCCGACCTCCTCCGGCCCCGTCCCGCCGGGGCACAGCGTCCCGCGCCCAGCGCTCGCCGTGCAGCACGCGGGCGACGCGTCGCCCCAGGGATAGACGCGCCCCTGCCCTCGACCTCGCGCGGCGTGCTCCCACTGCGCCTCGGTCGGCAGCTCGCCGCCGCTCGCCCTGCACGCCTCCCGCGCCAGCTTCCACGAGAGGCAGTTGAGGGGGTGATCGTCGTTCGCGCCGTCCGCGGCGCCGAGCCAGCGGCAGCCCGCGAGCGCGCCCCTGTCCGGATCGGGCCCGCTGGGGAGCTCGCCCGCCGCGCCGAGGAGGCCGTCGTTCAGCAGATCGCGGAAGCGGCCGACCGTGAACTCCGTTCGATCCATGAAGAAGGGGCTCACGTAGACCGGCCGCGGCGGCGCGGCGGCGGCGTCGCTCTGCTCGTCGACGCCGGCGAGCTCGGCCTGGCCGAGGAAGCCGAGCCCGCCCGGGATGCAGACGGCGTCGGCGCCCTGCGGCGCGGCCCCGCAGGGCACCTCGCGCGCGCGGGGCCACGTGCCGGCCCGCGTCGCGGAGGCCGGGCCGACGACGAGGCCCTCGGCGGGGGCCGCCGCGCGCCGGGAGCCGTCGAGGCACGTGCGCGGCGGATCGCGCAGCGACACGGGCACGCCGAGGCAGTCGGCGGAGAGCACGAGCTCGATTGTCTCCACGCCGGACGCGGGGAGCGCGACCTCGAGCAGCCGGTCGATCGCGGCCTCGGGCGGAGGATCGATGGTCGAGAACGCCCTGCCCTCGACAGCGTCCTTGCCTCTCGTGGCGACGGCGCCGCGGAACGCCCGGATGCGCAGGCGGAGCACGGCGCTGCCCGCCTCGGGCGTGGCCACCCCGAAGGAGAACGGCCAGGACGACGGATCCGGCAACACGAAGTTGGCCGTGCAGTCGACGTCGTCGATGCAGCTCGGGCGCCACGCGTCGTCGAACCTGTCGAACCGCACCGTATCGACGACCGCCTCCGGAGAGATCGACGGATCGGCGAGGAGCTGCGCGGCGACCGGCGCGTCGGTGTCCACGACGACGAGGAGCTGCGGTCGCTCTCGCCCGCCGCAGGCGCCCGAGTGCACAGCCATGCTGATCACGGCGAGACTCGAGAGCGCGCGCCTCGGTTCCACCACGTTCCGCCTTTCTCGTTGCCGTTCGACCTGCGCCAGGGGTAGCATTCACTGCTACCACCCAGGAGAGGCAGAGCCAAGAAAGATCGAAGGAAGATCGAGTACGAAGATCGAGTACGAAGATCGAGTACGAAGATCGATTGCCGCTCTCGCCGACCGACGAACGCCAAACGCTGCTACCGCTCGCGAGGAGATTGTATGTCGTGGGTAACCCGGCCCGTGCTCGCCGTGCTCTCTCTCTCCCTCGCGGCGGCGCTCTCCCCGGCGTGCGACGGGGGCCCCCTACCCGCGAGCGCGGGGACGTCGGCGAGCACGGGATCGGGGACCGGCGGAGGCGCCGGCGGAGGCGCCGGCGGAGGCGAGGTCACCTACCGGACGAGCGCGTGCGGCGCGTGCGTCGTGGAGACAGCGTGCGTGTCCCAGGTGAACGCCTGCGCGGCCGATCCGGGCTGCGCCGCCTACCTCGACTGCCTCGACGCGTGCCCGCTGGGCCCGAACGGGGACGCGGACGTCGCGTGCGAGAGGGCATGTCCGCCCGTCTCCGGCTCCGCTGGCCAGAGCGCGCAGCAGGCCTTCATCGACTGCCGCGCCTCGGGTCCGGGCGCGCGGTGCGCCGGCTGCGGCCAGGTCCCCGCCGCGACCGACCCGGACTTCCACCAGACGTGCCCGCCGTCGATGGAAGAGAACGAGTGTTACAAGTGCGAAGACGAGCGCTGCTGCGAGACCTACCAGGCGTGCAAAGACGACCAGGACTGCCAGGATCTCGTCGCGTGCATCAAGGCTTGTCCCGGGGGCGCGGACTACCCGCCCTGTGAGGGCCAGTGCTACCAGGATCACGCCGCCGGCTACGAGCGCTACGGTCACCGGGTCGCCTGCATGGAGCACTTCTGCTTCGACGACGACGCCTGCGGCGAGGAGCCGCTCCACCCTTGTGTCGAGTGCCAGATCTCGCACTGCGCCGACGAGATGGCGGCTTGCCATCACGATCTCCAGTGCGCGTTGCTGGAGAGCTGCCAGGTCCAGTGCGAATCCGGGGACCAGGCGTGCCTCACGGCGTGCGAGGAGATGTTCCCGACCGCGGTGGAGACGCACAACGCTCGCCTCGGCTGCGCGCTCGCCCACTGCTTGCCCTCCTGCGGCGGGACCGAATGACGAGGCCGTCGGCGGAGAGCGGCGCGATGCGGACGCGATGGATCCTGGGTGGCCTGGTCGTGGCGGGGTTCGCGCTCTTGGCCGAGGGGCGCGCGAGCGCCGAGGAGCCGAGCGGGCCCGCGGCTCCGGCGGAGGCGACGGCGGCGGACGAGCGCACCGCGCGCGGCAGGGCGGCGTTCCTGCTCGGCGTGCAGCGGTCGAAGGACGCGCAGTGGGGCGAGGCGCTCGCCGCCTTCGAGGAGGCGGCGGCGGCGCGGGACGCGCCGATCGTGCAGTACAACATCGGCTTCTGCGAGCGCGCGCTGGGCCGCTACGTCGCGGCGCGCCGCACCTTCCGCCGCGTGCTCGCGAGCGCGGACGGCCTCGCGCCCGCGCAGCTCGACGACGCCAGGGCGTTCGTCGCCGAGCTGGACGAGCTCGTCGTCCGCGTGGCGGTGACGCTGGATCCTGCGGGGACGCCGCTGACCGTGGACGGGCGCCCGCTCCGCCTGGACACCGAAGGCGGAACCAGGGTCTTCGTCGCGCTCCCGGGGCCGGCGGGGCGCGCGGAGGCGCCGGCGGAGAAGACCTTCACGGTGGAGCTCGATCCCGGCGTCCACCTCTTCCGGGCGGCGCGGCCGGGGCGACAGGATGCGTTCGTCCAGAAGACCTACCGGCCCGGGGAGAGGGCCACGCTCGACCTCCGGCTGGACCTCCTACCCGCGCGCGTCGCGGTGCGCGCCGAGCCGGCGCAGGCGCTCGTCCGCGTGGACGGCCGCGAGGCCGGGCTCGCGCCCATCGACATCGAGCGGCCGCCGGGGAAGTACCGGATCGAGGTGGTGCGCGACGGCTTCGAGACGTACGCGGCGACGCTCGATCTGCACGCGGGGCAGCGGGCGGATCTGACGGCCAAGCTGGTCCCGGTGCGGCCATCGGTGCTGAAGACGTGGTGGTTCTGGACGGGCGCGGCGGCCGTGCTGGCGGGGGGCGCGGCGCTGACGTACGCGCTGACGCGACCGCCGCCGCCCTACGACGGGGGGAGCCTGAACTGGGTCGCGGAGCCGACGGCGATCCGGTGGTGAGGAGAGCCTCGCGGCGCGGGGCCGGCAGGGCCGCGGTGCGGCGCGAGTGCCGGCGCGTGCATGCGACCGAGCTGCGCGGGTCAAGCCGCGAGCCGCCTCCCGATGGGCCTCGCCGCCGATCGACCGCCCGCGGCGGAGCAGCGCGGTCGATCCGGCCGAGCCACGAGGAGCAAGGAGGTGGGCAAGCCGCGGGGCAGCGCGGGCATGGTAGGCTCGAGCGATGATCACGCGGTTCGAGGTCGATGGCTTCAAATCGCTGCGGGATTTCGCGGTCGATCTGGAGCCGCTGACGGTGTTCGTCGGGCCGAACGGGGCGGGAAAGTCGAACCTGCTGGAGGCGATCGGACTGCTGGGGCGGCTCGCATCCATGCCGCTCGAGGAGGCGTTCAAGCTCGGACGGGGGCGGGTGGTCGATCAGTTCAGCCGCTCGGGGGGAGAGGCGGGGAAGACGATCCGCTTCGCAGCCGAGGTGTTGCTGCGAAGCACGCCAGCGCCGTTTCAAGACGGTGAGCCACCGCTGCCGGTCCGTTATCGGTACGAGCTCGTCATAGAGCGTCGGGCGCGTCCGTCAGGCGTCGAGGAGCTCGTGGTCTCCGGAGAATGCTTTCGCGCGCTCGCCGACAAGGAGGGACATCCTCGACGAGAGATCATCCTGCGCCACGAGGACGAAGACGGACGCGAGCGGCGCGTGCTCATCGCGCCCGAATACGAGAGCTGGGCGGGACTGAACTATCACTGTCCACGAACACACGCCGCGCTTGCGGCGCTCAAGACAGGAGCTGGAACCTACCGTATCAACCTCGACTTCCCGAAGGAATTGACCGCTGAGCGTGCTGCCCTCTTCAAGGAGTACGCCGACTTCCGGAACACAAACTCGGAGAGGGGATGGAGGGCGGTCATCAACATCATCACCGACGAGCTCTCCCGTTTCAGCCTCCTCCAGCTCGACGCCGCGCGCCTGCGCGACTCGAGCGAGCGCACCGACTCGGTCGCGCTCGCTCCCGACGCATCGAACCTCCCCACCATCCTTGCCGATCTGCCGGCACCGACGCTCGGAGAGATCCGCGCGGATCTGGTCTCCCTCATCCCGGGGCTCGCCGGCTTCAATGTCGTGCCCGACGACGACAACCTGCGCATCGAGTTCAAGCTCTCCGGCGGCGAGCGCCTCCCGGCTCGACTCGCCTCTGATGGCACGCTGCGCGGCCTAGCGTTGCTCACAGCGCTCCGCGTCGAGCCTCGTCCATCCATCGTTGGCGTAGAGGAGCCTGAGAACGGCATTTACCCAGGCCGCCTGCGCACGCTGCTCTCGCTGCTACGCGAGATAACGACTCGAGGAGACGAAGCCTCTCCTGACTCAGCTCAACCCGCGACGCAGCTCCTCCTCACCAGCCACTCGCCGGTCGTCCTCGCCGCGTTCCGGGACAGACCCGAGCATCTGCGCTTCATGGATCTCGTGCGACGCGACGGCCAGCTCGTAACGCGCGCGCGTGCGGTGGGGCAGCTGAACGCGCCGGGCGACGGCGCGCACATCGTGCCGCTGCGCGAGGTCGACGCGCTCCTCCAGGCGGCAGCCAGCGAGGCCGCCGAATGAGCAGAAAGCGGCTCTATCTCCGCGCAGGACTCTATGCGGAAGGCCGGAGCGACTACGACTTCCTCTTGCCGCTCCTGGATCGCTTGCTGCCAGCGCTCGCGGCGCCGCTGTTCCCAGGGACGAACGAGGTCGACGCGAGCCTCGGGATCGATGCGCCGCCCCCGGCGCAAGGCGAGCGTGCCGAGCGGATCGCAGCTGCCATCGCCGACCGCTGGGCGGAGTGCACGCTGTTCGTGATCCACGCTGACGGCGCAGGCGACCCAGCATCTGCGCGGCGGAGCTCGATTGACCCGGGCATCGAGGCGGCCCGGCGCGCGCACCCGAACGTCGGCGGTTCCGTGCGTTCCAGTGCGCGAGACCGAGGCATGGATGCTGGTCGATGGTCAGGTCTTCCGGACGTTGCTCGGCAGCGGAGCGCAGCCAGCCCTCCCCGCCGAGCCGGAGCGCGAGGCCGATCCCAAGCTGACGCTGGGGCGCGTCATGAAAGAGGGTGGAATGAGGCGAAGACCCGAGCGCCTCTACCGCTTGTTCGGCGAAGAAGTCAGCCTGGAGGCGCTGCGAAGGCTGCCGGCGTTCGAGCTCTTCGAAGCGGAGCTCGCAGAGGCGATCCGCGCCGTGGCGCGCTCACAGGATTGGTCGGGCTGACCCGATCCCAGGGACAGGAACCCGTGAGATCTCGCTCTCCCGAGCGCAGCTCGGCATTCGACGAAATGTAGGTGTGAGCGCGGGCAGAGGCTGCTCTGCTCACCCCACGAGCCGCCTCCCCAGGAGCCGCGCCGCCAGCTTCCGCAGCCAGTCGGCCCGCCGCGCGTCGGGCGGCGCGAGCCGCCCCGTGCGCGCGGCCTCCACGATCGCGGCCGTCTCGGGCGTCGGGTCGGCGCACGCCTCCAGCACCCGGAAGACCGTCGCGTCCTCGTGCCCGACCCCCGCCTCCGCCACCCACGCGTCCACCGACGCCGCGAACGCAGGGTCGCCGGGGAACGGCTGCTCGACCTCGTTGCTCGGCCCGAGCCCGTTGATGCCGGCGATCACGAGGTCCTTGCGCTCCTTGTAGGTCAGCCCCGCGAGCTCCTCGGGCAGCAGCGGGCGGCCGATCCAGATGTCCTGCACGCCCATGCCCAGCGGGAACTCGAGCCGCTTCTCGAGCGGCTCCGGCGGCAGCGCGCCGGCGAAGCGCACCGGCACCACCGGGACGCCCACCGCGAGCGCCATGTCGATGAACGCGCCGCTCATCTTCCGCACCGGCGTGCGGCACTCGAGCGACCTCGTGCCCTCGACGTGCACCATCACCCCCTTGCCCGAGCCCTGCATCTCCGCCCCGAGCTCCGCGATGATGCCCCCGAGCGACGCCTTGTCCTCGCGATCGAAGTACGTGATCACCTTCGGATCGCGCGCGCCCGGGTACGCGAAGCAGTGCGCGAGCATCGTGCCGAGCCACGTGGTCCGGTGCTCGGCCTTGGCCAGCGTCACCGTGGAGACCTCCGTGAGCCCGGAGACGGCGATGCCGAACAAGAGCGACTCGACGCCGACCTGGTGGTTGCCCAGGTAGAGCAGGCTCCGGCCCTTCACCGCGCGGAACGCGGCGGGATCGGCGACGTGCACCCGGCGGATGAACCGCTCGATGAGGCCAAAGTACAGGTCCTCCGCGGGCCACCGGCCGAGGCCCATGGCCGCGCCCCAGTAGCGGCGCACCGGCGCGATGTCGATCGCGGGCGGGCCCGCGTCGCGGACCACGACCTCGGAGCCCTCGCGCGCCACCGCGAACGGCCAGCGCGTCAGCGGCTGCGCCGAGGAGACCCCGGCGAGCGAGACCGTCGACGGGTGCACGCCGGCGCGCCGCGCGACGTGATCCTTCACGGCCACCGACTCGACGAGATCGCCCGACGCGTCGTACAGGTGCGCCACCGTGCCCGGCATCCAGTCCATCGTGCGCACGTCGGCCGGGCTGCAGCGCGCCTCGCCCGACGCCGCGTCGACCCGCGACACGCCGAGGTCGACCGGCGCGCGGTCGCGCAGGAACGCCCGGCGGATCCCGGGCGGCGCGCCGCCCACCGACCCCTGCGGGAGCAGCACCTCGACGAGGCGGAGCTCCAGCCAGACGCGCTCGCCGGTGGCCTCCGCCCCGGCGCCCGCGATGGCCTGCACCCGGAACGAGACGAAGCGATCGTCGCGACCCTCGTAGCGCACCTCGACGCGCACCGGCGCCTCGGGGATTGGCCCGTAGAGGCGCAGCGACGGGATGCGCGACGGGAACGCGATGTGCGCGGGCGGGCTCGCCGGATCCCACAGGAACAGCCGGTCGTGCGGGATGGTGTGGGTCAGCGCGTCGAGCATGCCCTGGTGCAGCGTCCCGGGAGGCACCGAGCCCTTGCCGGGATCGAGCACCGCCGAGGAGCCGCGCGCGCCGAGCCGGAGCGAGGTCAGGTACTGGAACGCGGGGCCGTGGAACAGCGTGCCCGCCGCGTAGGGATCGTCGGCCTCGGGCGCGTCGAGCGCCGGCTCCGGCGCGGGCGCGGGCGGGTACGCGCCGGCCACCCGCACGCGGCCGGTGCACACGGGCTCGAACCGCGAGAGCGCCGGGTTCGAGGCCTCGCGCCACGCGAGGAGCCGCACGTCGAGGACATCGCCGGTCCCGGTGGCCTCGGCCTTGATGCGCACCGGCCCCGGCACGGTCAGCCAGCGGAGCACCACCACGTCCTCCACGGCCACGACCACGCTCCCCGGGCGCGCCCGCAAGGCGGCGCCGGCGAGCCGGTCGACCATGCTCATCCCCGGGAGCGCCGGGACCGTCCAGGTGGGGCAGTGGTCCGCCACCCAGCCGCCCGGATCCAGCACCTCCTCGGCGCCCTCGGCCTCCGGCGGCGCGGCGCGCCCCGCGAGCGCTCGCGGGCTCTGGCCCTCGGCCGCCGGCGGCGCGGCGCGCCCCGCGGCCTGCTCGTTCGGGCGGGATCCCTGGCTCCGGAGCACGGCGCCCGGGAGCGAGGCGAGGTGGCGCGCGCCGCCGCGCGGGTCGAAGCCGACGTCGCGGCGCGGGCGGGGCGGCGGAGCGCCGTCGACGATGCGCACGCCGAGCGTCGCGCCGTAGATGCGGAGGCCGTCCACCCAGAGGTAGGACTCGGCGACGACGTACGGCCCGCGATCGTCGCGGCCGACCTCGAGGATGTCGGTCTCGACCGTCACCCGCCGGCTGCTCGGCAGCACCTGGCCGCGGTAGCGCCAGCTGTGCTCGTGCCCCGTCATCACCGGCTCGAACCGCGGGTCGCGGAGGCCCGCGTGGAGGTCGTGGTGCAGCATCCAGAACTGGATCGTCTGCAGCATCGCCTCGATGCCGAGCGAGCCGGGTTGCACCGGATCGCCCAGGAAATGGGCCTTGAAGAACCACTCCGACGGCTGGACGTCCCGCCGCGCGCGCAGCCGGCCGAGCCCCTTCCGGCCGCCGCCCTGCCACAGGCCGTCGATGCGGTCGATCATCAGCAGCGACGGCCGCGCGAGCCCGAGCTTGCCCCCGCAGTACCGCTCGGGGCGCGCGCGGAGATCGACCTCGACATCGGACGGGGCCTCCAGCGCGGCGACCTCCTCGGGCTTCGGCGGGATGCCGATCTGCGTCGCGAGCGCGGCCTTCGGGAAGAAGCCGAACACCGTCTCGAGGTCGTACACCCGGGTGGCGCCGACGCTGCACTCGACCCGGAACGCCAGGATGATCATGCCGCCCGAGCGCGAGATGTTCGTGAGCTGCGACGTCGTGCGCAGCGCGCCCGCGTCCGGCAGCACCTCGGCGCGCACCGTGCCCTTGCCGTCGAGGTTGCGGAAGTACAGCGCGCCGTCGCTCGAGAGCGCGCAGCCGGCGTAGCTCGCGAGCCAGCCGCACGTCTGGAGCGCGGCCTCGAGCACCACCGCGAACGGCATGGTGAGGCTCGCGTTCTCGTCGAAGTACCAGGCGTCCGCCGGGACGTCGTACTCGACCTCGACCTTCGCGCCGGCCTTCATCGCCGCCATGGGGCTCGAGACCGACAGGACCCGGCTCATGAAGTGGTACGGCGGGCCCGGGAGCCGCGCGACGTGCCGGCCCTCGTCGAACCTACGGTAGAGCGGGCCGAACGCGTCCGACGGCCTGCCCCAGGCGCACGAGAGCAGGCTCTTGTAGTCGAACGGGAACCCGCCGGCGTCCACGGCGCCGCCGGCGGGCGGCGCGCCGAGCTCGGACCAGGGGACCCGCGCGACCGGCTTCGGCTCGACGTGGCCGTCGAGCAGCTCGGGGGAGCTCGAGAGCGGCCAGTCCGGCCGGAGGCGCAGGCCGACGCGGCGGGCGTGGAACGCCTTGAGGCCGTCGACCGTGCAGAGGAAGTCGGCGAACACGGTCGGCTGGGGGCCGTCGTGGACCTCCTCGACGAAGACCTCGTACGTGAGCAGCCGGCTCTGCGGGACCACCTGGCCGCGGCAGCGGAGCAGGTAGGGGATCTCGGGCACGGGCTCGAAGCGGAAGCCGTCCGCGTCCACCGTGAAGCCCATGGCCGCCATGTAGAACGCGAGCGCCTGGAAGCAGCCCTCGAACATGAGCGTGCCCGGCATGCACGGGTCGTCCTTGAAGTGGCCCTCGAAGTACCAGCCGTCCTTCGTGATCGGCAGCGTGGCCCTGAGGTAGCCGCGCTTCCACGGGCCGCCCGCCGGGTCGAACGCGTCGACGCGATCGAAGAACAGCATGGGCGGCGCGCTGATCCGCGGCGTCCGGACGTGGGTGCTCAGGCGCTCGAAGCCGGGGCCGAACGCCGCCGCGCCGTCGCCGGCCGCGAACGCGAGGAGATCGGCGCGGTCGAAGGCGGATTTCTGGCAGGCGATGCGCGGCGGATCGAGGCGGGCGGTCGCCGCGTGCTCGGCGGAGTCCGCGTCCCAGAGGACGCCGCCCGAGTTCGCGAGCTCCTCGTCGGTGAAGAAGCCGGCCTGGCCCTTGCGCGTCTTCAGGCGCAGCTCGCCGTTGATGCGGCAGTCGTAGTGGAAGAAGAAGAGGCGGACGTCGCCGTGCTTCGCGTGCCCGTCGACGTGGATGTCGTAGACGAGCGTGTCGCCCGGGCGCGGCAGCCCGCCGTAGAAGGTGAGCTCGCAGCCGAGCAGCCGGTAGACGCGCTCGCCCTTGTTCTCGAAGTCCGCGCCGAGCCAGCTGATGAGCAGGAGGTCGGCCTGGCCGCTCTCGATCATGATGCCGGCCGGCATCGCGCCGTCGTGCAGGTACCAGGAGTCCCACCGCACGTCGGTCTCGGTCCACATCGTGCCGAGCTTCATCGAGCCGGGCTCGGCGTCGATCCCGGTGACCCGATCGGCGAGCAGCAGCGGCGGCATGGGCATGCGCACCTGGCGGCGGTAGCCGTCCTGCCGGGCGAAGAGCGGGCCGAACACGTCGGAGATCCGGCCCGAGGCGAGGTGCTCGAGCTGCTCGCGGCTGAACCGGGGACCGCGCGGCGCGAGGGCAGCCGCCGCGGGGAGGTCCGGCGCGGCGGCGGGGCGCGGCGGAGGCGGCGGCGCCGCGGCGGAGGCACGCGGCGGAGGCGGCGGCGCGGCGGGGGGGCGCGGCGGCTCGATCGACCGCGGCGGCTCGACGGGGCGCGGCGACTCGGCGCGGGGCGGGCGCGGCGGCTCGACGGGGCGCGGCGCCTCGGCGCGGGGCGGGCGCGGCGGCTCGACGGGGCGCGGCGCCTCGGCTCGGATCAGGCGCGGCGCCTCAGACGGCCGCGGCGCCTCGGCGCGGACCCACGCGACGGGGACGACCTGCGCCGAAGGCGCCGCGTGCACCGCCGCAGCCGCGCCGGACGACGCCTCGACGAGCGCGTCCAGCGCGCGCTGCCGCATCTGCAGGAACCGGCGGTGGACCTGGGCCTGCTGCTCCGCCCACGCCTTGTGGATCTGCGCCATCTGGACGGTGAACGCCGCGGCGCCGGCGATCACGTCGCCGGGGATGTCCACGGCCGCGGCCTCGACGAACGCCGGCGCCATCGGCGGCGGCTCGACCGCGATGTCCACGGCCGCGGCCTCGACGAACGCCGGCGCGACCTGCAGCGGCTCGGCCGCGAGGTCCGCCGCCGCGGCCTCGACGAGCGCCAGCGCCATCGGCGGCGGCTCGTCCCAGGACGGCGGCGAGGCCGCGTCGGCGGCAGAGAACCCCGTGGGCCCGGGGTACAGCGGCGGCAGGTCGTCGAGGGCGGACGGCAGAGGCGGCGCAGGTTCCATCGAGTCTCCAGGGGATGAGCGGGGGGCCGCGCCGGGCACGACGATCGCCGGCGGGTGGGCGGGGAGCGTGAGCGCCGGCCCCGCCGAAGGTCGCGGCGGCGGGAGCGGCGCGGCCGGACCGCCGGCCCCGATGCGGACCGACAGCGAGCCCCCGCCGAGGCCGGCGCAGCGGACCTCGGCGACGCGGACGTCGTCGGTCCACGGCGCTCCGTCGGGCTTCCGGGCATGACGGCAGGCGAGCACCGCGGCGGCGACGTGCAGCAGGCCGGAGGCGGCGTGCGCATGGCCGAACCGCGGCGCGAGATCCGTGGCCGACAGCACGAGGCCCGGCTCGGTCGGCTCGTCCACGACCACGGCCAGGACCGGGTGCCGCTCCCGGACGGCGTCGTCGAGCCGCTCGAGCACGAGCACGACCGCGGCGTCGCCGGGAGGCAGGTGGACGCCGAGCGCCTCGAGCGCGGCCGCGTGGGCGGGCTCGCACGAGAGGTCCACGGCGCCGACGATCGCCGCGTCCACGGCGCGGGCGCGCAGGGCGCGGGACGCGACCCGCAGCGCCCAGGGCCCGGAGAGCTCCTCGGCCGCGATCGTGAACGACGGCCCGCCGACGTCGAGGTGGCTGTTCAGCCGGTTCGCCGGGATGTTGGGCATGTTCCCGACGACGCCCGCCGCCCGGAGGGGCGCGATGATCGCGTCCTTGAGCGCGTCGACGTCGACCGACGGGCCGAGCCGCGCCGGCGCCGACTCGGCGAGCCGCCAGCGCGCCATGTACCGGCACACCTCGGTGTCGGCGCCCATGCCGATGAGCACGGCGGTGCGATCGCGCGGCAGCGCGAGCCCCTCGGTCGCCTCGATCGCCGCCTCGAGCAGCAGCGTCTGCTGGGCGAGCGCCTGCTCCAGATCGCGCGGCGGGAACCGGAGGCGATCCGCGGGGAGCGCCACGGTCGCGCGGCGGGGATCCGCGCCGCCGCCCGAGAGGAGCGGCTCGGCGAAGGCGCGGACGCCGCTGAGCTCACCGACGCACACGCCCATCGCCACCACGGCCAGGTGGCCCGCCGGGGCGGGGCGCGCCGCCGGGGCGGCCGGCGCGGCGGGCGCGGCGCGGCCCTTCGGCGCGGCGGGCTCGTACGCCTCCACGAGCAGGTGCGCGTTGTTCCCGCCGAACCCGAACGCCGACAGGCCCGCGAGCCGCCGGCCCTCCCAGGGCTCGGCCCGCTGGAGCACCCGGAACGGGCTCGCCGCCACCGCGTCGCTCAGCGGATCGGCGTGCAACGTGGGCGGGCGGATCCCCGCCGCCATGGCGCCGAGCAGCTTGAGGAGCCCGGCCGCGCCGGCCGTCGTGACGAGGTGGCCGAGGTTCGACTTGAGCGAGCCGAGCGGGACCTCGCGGCGGCCGAACACCTCGGTGAGGGTCGCGATCTCGGTCGCGTCGCCGAGGGGCGTGCCCGTCGCGTGGCACTCGAGGAGCGAGACCTCGCCGGGATCGACGCCGGCCATGGCGTACGCGGCCCGCATCGCGCGCAGCTGGCCCTCGACCGCCGGCGCGAGCAGGCCGCGGCCGCGGCCGTCGTTCGACAGGCCGATCCCGCGGATCACGCCGAGGATGGGCCTCTGCGCGGCCTCCGCGTCGGCCAGGCGCTCGAGGACCACGAACGCCGCGCCCTCGGCCGGGACCAGGCCGTCGGCCGCCGACGAGAACGGGCGGCTGCGCCCGGTGCGGCTCAGGGCCGACAGCGCGCAGAACCCGATGTGCATGAAGAGGTCGTCCGACCGGCACACCGCGCCGGCGAGCATCCGGTCGACCTCGCGGTCCTGCAGGCGCTCGCAGGCGAGCGCGATCGCGTAGAGCGACGACGCGCACGCGGCGTCGAGCGCGAACGCCCCGGCCCCGAGGCCGAGCGCGTCGGCGAGCAGGTGGGCGGGCAGGCCCGACATGAACCGGTTGCGCGGATCGGGCCGCGCGACGCCGGCGAGATCGCCGAGCCACGTCGCCTCGGCCCACGCCGACATCGCCGACGAGGGGAACGAGAGGTTGCCGAGCACCGCGCCCGCGCGGTCGGACCTGCCCTCGTGGCCGGCCTCGCGCAGCGCCTCGCGGCCCGCGTAGAGCACCCACTGGAAGAGCGGGTCGAGCGCGAGCAGCGACTCGGGCGGACCGCTCCTCCGGGGGAACGGGTCCCGGGCGAGCACGCGGCGGAAGTGCTCGTCGAACCCGGCGACGTAGCCGCCGCGGTCGCTCCACGCGCGGTCCTTCGCGTCGCGCACGTCGCGCGCGCCGCGCCCGTCGCCGTGGCCGGAGGCGAGCGCGCGCTCGCGCGACAGGCGCCAGCGGCCGTCGGGGGCGGCGGACAGGAGGTCCCTGCCCGCGAGCACGTTGTCCCAGAGGGCCGCGGGGTGGAGCGCGCCGGGCAGGACGCACCCGCGGCCGACGATGGCGATGGGCTCGAACACGCTGGCCTCGATCACGCCTGGCCGCGCGCCGTGTCGGGGCGGAGCACGTATTGCACGTCGCGCAGCTCGGCGACCAGCGCGCCCGTCTGGTCGACGAACGCGATGTCCGCCTTCGTGCGGTCGCGGGCCACGATCTGCCCGCGCACCACCGCGCGCAGCGGGCCGTCGGACGGCCCCTCGGCGAAGGTGTGCAGCGCGCCCACGGACATCGGGAGCGCCGCGCCGCCGAGCACGTGCTGCGTCCACAGCGTCGCGAGCTGCAGCCCGCCGTCGAGCGCCGCCGGGTCGGTCTTCCACGGCTGCGCCACCCAGCCGGCCTCGCGCAGGCCCACGACCGTCCCCGCGATCCCGTCGCGGCTCACGCCCTCGAGCTGCCGGATCACCTGGAAGTCGCGGCCGTGGAACAGCGTGCGGCCGTCGTACAGGTCGCCGCCGGAGGGCCACGGGCCGAGCGACGGCACGGCCGGGCCCTTCGGGGCCGCGCGCCCCTCGGGCTGCGCCATCTCGATGGTCGCCGCGTAGTGCAGCGCCCCCTGGGGCCCGCGCAGCTCGGCCGCGAGCACCGCGCCGTGGCCGTTGCTCACCTCGCGGCAGTCCACGCGGAACACCTCGCCGCCCGACTCGTACGCCGCGAGCTTGATCCCGCGCAGCACCCGCACGTCGCGGAGCTCGGTCACGACGAGATCCGGCCGGCAGGCGCGCGCGGCCCGGGCGAACCACTCGAGGGCGATCACCACCGGCACCACGGGCACGCCGTTGATGGCGTGATCGCCGAGGTAGGGGTGCGTCGCGCGGTCCGCGCGGACGGCCAGCGCGACCCGGCGGCCGTGGCCCTGGGCCGCGAGCGTCGTCGGCTCGGCGCCGAGCACGAGCTCGACCGCGCCGGGCGCGGCGGAGCCCGCGCCGCGGTCGCCCGAGCCGTCGCAGAGCTCGTCGAGCAGCATCCTCGCGCCCACGTCGAGCGGGATGAGCGGCACGCCGAGCTGCGCGAAGTGCGCCTCGAGCGCCGCGTTCACCATGCCGCCCTGCCAGGGCCCCCAGCCGAGCGACCTCACGCGGCAACCCGGGCGTCGGGCGGCCTCGGCGGCGGCGACCTTGTTCAGGACCTCGTTCGCCATCGCGTAGTCGCACTGCCCCTTGTTGCCGCTGCGCGCCGCGATGGAGCTGAAGAGCACGATCGCCTTGAGCGGGTCGCCCTCGGTCGCGCCGAGCAGGGCCCGGAGGCCGTCGACCTTCGTGCGGAACACGCGCTCGAGCTGCTCGACCGTCTTCTCGGCGATGAGCTTGTCGGCGAGCACGCCCGCGCCGTGGACGATCGCGGTGACGGGGCCGAAGGCGCCGCGCACCTGGTCGAGCGCCGCGGCCACGGCGCGCGGGTCGTTCACGTCGACCGGCACGTAGAGGGCCTCGCCGCCGGCCGCGCGGATCGCGTCGAGCGTCGCGCGGACCTCGCGGCTCGCGAGGATCTTCGCGACCTGGCGGCCGATCTCCGCCGGCGTCGCCTTGTGGCCCGCGGAGGCCGCGGCCTTGACGAGCGCCGCCTTGAGCGCGGCCTCGCCGCCGACGCCGCGACACACGGCCGGATCCTCCTCGAGCGCGGAGCGGCCGAGCAGCGCGAACCGCGCGCGGCTGGCCTTCGCGAGCGCGATCAGCGTCGCCGCGGTCACGCCGCGGGCGCCGCCGCTCGCCACGACCACGTCGGACGGCCCGAGGGGGAGCGGCCCGGGCTGCGCGTCCTGCCGGACGCTGCGCAGCGTGGTGCGGCGGCCGTCCGCGCGCAGGCCGATCTCGAGCTCGACGCCGCCGGACAGGAGCTCCGCGGCGATCGCCTCGGCGAGCTCGGCGGCGGGCCGGCCGCTCCGCTCGAGGTCGATCGCGCGGCACGACGCCTCGGCCCACTCCAGGGCCGCGGTCTTCACGAGGCCCGGCAGCCCGCCCACCCAGGCGCGGTCCGAGCCGGCGAGGCCGAAGTCGCCGCCCGTGTCCTGGACCGTGACGAACAGCGCCGGCTGCGCCGCGATCGCCTGGGCCGCGAGGAACGCCTCGCGGTGAACGGCGAGCGCCTCGTCGGCCGTGGCGGCGTCGCGCAGGCCGCCGAGGAACACGGCGCCGCGGGCCCCGCGGGGCACGGCGGCGGCGTACTCGGCGGCGATCCCGCGCGCCGCGAGGGCGGCGGCGAGCGCGGGGCCGACCGCGTCGTCGCCGGTGACCACCACGGCGCCGGCGTCGAAGAGGCCGGGCATCGCCATGCCGGCGGCGGGCGCCGGCACCTCGACGAGCGTCCACCGGCCGAGGTGCGCGGCGGCGGGGTCGTCGGCGGGCTTCGCGGGGGCGTCGTCGCCGGCGGCGGACCCGAGGCGCGCGCGGAGGTGGTCGACCACCTGGCCGAGCGTGCGCAGCTGCGCCAGCGCCGAGGCGTCCACCTCCGACAGCCCGGGCGTCCGGTCCCGCACCGCCGACAGGATCTCCACCCGCTTGATGCTGTCGATCCCGAGGTCGCTCTCCAGCTCCATCTGCAATCCGAGCATCTCGGCCGGGTAGCCGGTCGTCTCGGCCACCACCGCCATCACCACCCGCTCGACCTCGGCGGCACCGGGCGTCGCCGCGGAAGCGCTGGCCGGCGCGGGGGCGGGCAGCGAGGCGCGGAGGTGATCGACCACCTGGCCGAGCGTGCGCAGCTGCGCCAGCGCCGAGGCGTCCACCTCCGACAGCCCGGGCGTCCGGTCCCGCACCGCCGACAGGATCTCCACCCGCTTGATGCTGTCGATCCCGAGATCGCTCTCCAGCTCCATCTGCAGCCCGAGCATCTCGGCCGGGTAGCCCGTCGTCTCGGCCACCACGGCCATCACCACCCGCTCGACGTCGGACGCCGCGGGCGACGCCGCCGCGGGAGCGGCGGCCGGCGCGGCCGGCGTGGCCGCGGCGGACGCCGTCGCGGCGGAGGGGGCGGCAGCCGGCCTGACGGCGGCCGCGGGCGCGGCGGCGGGCAGCGAGGCGCGGAGGTGGTCGACCACCTGGCCGAGCGTGCGCAGCTGCGCCAGCGCCGAGGCGTCCACCTCCGACAGCCCGGGCGTCCGGTCCCGCACCGCCGACAGGATCTCCACCCGCTTGATGCTGTCGATCCCGAGATCGCTCTCCAGCTCCATCTGCAGCCCGAGCATCTCGGCCGGGTAGCCCGTCGTCTCGGCCACCACCGCCATCACGATCCGCTCGACGTCGGCTGCCGCGGGCGACGCCGCCGCGGCGGCCGGTGCGGCCGCAGCAGGAGCGGCGGGCGCCGTCGCCGCGGCGGGCGGGGCGGCAGCCGGTCTGACGGCGGCCGCGGGCGCGGCGGGCAGCGAGGCGCGGAGGTGATCGACCACCTGGCCGAGCGTGCGCAGCTGCGCCAGCGCCGAGGCGTCCACCTCCGACAGCCCGGGCGTCCGGTCCCGCACCGCCGACAGGATCTCCACCCGCTTGATGCTGTCGATCCCGAGGTCGCTCTCCAGCTCCATCTGCAGCCCGAGCATCTCGGCCGGGTACCCCGTCGTCTCGGCCACCACCGCCATCACGATCCGCTCGACCTCCGCGGATGCCGCGGGCGCCGCCGCGGCTGCGCTTGCCGGCGCTGCTGCTGCGGGCGCCGCTGCGGCGGCGGGGGCGGCGACGGCCGGCGTTGCGCCGACCGACGGCGCGGCGGCGGGCATCGAGGCGCGGAGGTGGTCGACCACCTGGCCGAGCGTGCGCAGCTGCGCCAAGGCCGAGGCGTCCACCTCCGACAGCCCGGGCGTCCGATCCCGGACCGAGGAGAGGATCTCCACCCGCTTGATGCTGTCGATCCCGAGATCGCTCTCCAGCTCCATCTGCAGCCCGAGCATGGAGACGGGGTATCCGGTCTTGTCCGCGACCACCTCGAGGACCATCCGCTCGAGATCGACCCCCGGCGCGGCGGCGCCTGCCGCCTGCGTTGCCGCTGCGGGCGACGCGACCGCCGGCTTCGCTGCCGCGGTGGGGGCGGTGGACGGCGGCGCGACCGCCGGCTTCGCCGTCGCGACGGGCGCCGCAGCCGCCGGCGCTGCCGCGGCGGGCGCCGCCTGCACGGGCGGCGCGACCGCCGGCTTCGCCACCGCGACGGGCGCCGCAGCCGCCGGCGCTGCGAGCGCCGCGTGGTGCTCCCCGCCCGCGCCGTTCAGGCCGTCCTGGATCGCGTGGCTCCTGCCTCCGCCGATGAGCAGCGCCGGCGCCCCTGCGGGCCCCAGCGACGCCTCCGAGACCGGCCCACGATGGACCGGCGCGAGGATCGTGGGCGAGATCCGCGCCTCGGGCGCCGCCGAGACCGGGTACGGAGCGCCGGTCGCGAGCGCGGCGAGCCCTGCGAAGGAGGCCTCGGCCGCCTGCAGGAAGGCGATGTGGGTCTCGGCCATGGCGCGCTGGTACACGCTGTGGGCTTCCGCCGTGGCGCGCTGCGCCTCCTGGTAGGCGGCGAGCCACGACGCGCTCGCTGCCGGCGCCGGCGGACGCACCACCGGCGCAGACGCGCTCACCACCGGCGTCGACGCGCGCACCACGGCCGGCGACGATGCGCTCACGGCCGACGACGACGCGCTCACCACCGGCGACGATGCGCTCACCGCCGGCGACGATGCGCTCACCGCCGGCGACGATGCGCTCACCGCCGGCGACGATGCGCTCACCACGGGCGCAGACGCGCTCGCAACCGGCGCAGACGCGCGCACTACCGGCGCAGACGCGCTCGCCACCGGCGTCGACGCGCTCGCAACCGGCGCCAGCGCGCTCGCAACCGGCGCCGGCGCGCTCGCAACCGGCGCAGATGCCCTCGCAACCGGCGCCGCCGGCCTCACCGCCGCCGGCGCGCTCGCAACCGGCGCCGCCGGCCTCACCGCCGCCGGCGCCCGCGCCGCCTCGAGCGCCGGCCTCACCGCGCTCGCCGCGCTCGCCGCGCTCGCCTTCGGCGGCTCCTTCGCCCCGCCCTGCGGCGGGTACGGCTTGCCGTAATTGCTCCCGTTGATCGCCAGCGACAGCTTCGGCTTCGGCAGCGCCCGCGGATCGGCCGGCGCCGCGACCCCGTCCCAGAGCACCCGCGCGTCGAGCGGGACCCCCGCCACGGCGAGCCGCGCCACCGCCTCGAACAGGCTCGTCACCCCGTGCTTGCCCTTGCGGTCGAGCGCCACGGCGCGGTGCGGCCGCCCGCTCAGGATGTCGCCGACCAGGTTCGTGAGCACCGAGCCCGGCCCGACCTCCACGAACGTGCGCACCCCGGCCGCGTACATCCGCTCGATCTCCTCCACGAACCGCACCGGCTCCGCCAGCTGGCGCGCCAGCCGGTCGCGCACCGCGTCGCCGCCGCCCGGATACGGCTCGACCTCCGCGTTGCTGTACACCGGCGCCCCCGGCGCCTGCACCGCGATGCCCCCCAGGAACTCGCGGAACGGCGCGCTCGCCTCCGCCACGAGCGGCGAGTGGAACGCCGCCGCCACGTCGAGGCGCCGCGCCTGGATCCCCATGCCCGCGAGCCGCTTCTCCGCCGCCTCGATCGCCGCGACCGACCCGGACAGGACCACCTGCTTCGGGCCGTTGTGGTTCGCGACCACCACGTCGCCGAGCCCGAGCCCCCGCACCTCCTCGATCGCCCGCGGGACCGCGATCATCGCGCCCCGCTCGGACGACGCCGCGCCCATCAGCTCGCCGCGCCGCCGGGCCACGCGCAGGAGGTCCGCCGCGGACAGCGCGCCCGCCGCGTGCAGCGCCGCGATCTCGCCGAAGCTGTGGCCCGCGAACGCGTCGGCCCGCACCCCGAGCGCCCCGAGCAGCGCGAGGTGCGCGAGGCTCGTCGCGCCGATCGCCGGCTGCGCCCACCGCGTCTCGCGGAGCCGCGCGTCCTGCGCCGCGCGGTCCTCGTCCGAGAACACCGGCCGCGGGAACACCACCTCGTGCAGCGCCGCGTCCGCGAGCGGGACGCTCGCCGCCGCGTCCCACGCCTCGCGGGCCGCGTCGAACGTCATCAGCACGTCGGCGCCCATCGCCAGGTACTGGCTCCCCTGCCCCGGGAACAGGAACGCCACCTGCCCCGGCGCCTCCCCGTTCGCGTAATGCACGAGCGGCGCGGCGAGCGCCTGCTCGGGCTTCGACCCGAGGTGCGCCGCGACCTGCTCGAGCTTCTTCCGGAGATCCGCCTCGTCCGTGGCGCACAGCCCGAGCCGCGCGGGCCGCGACCCGTCGAACGAGAGCACCGACTCCCGCGCGAGGAAGCGCAGGCTCTCCGGGGTCTCCGCCGCCTTCGCCGTCGCCCGGACGCGGTCCGCCAGCGCCGCCGGCGTGTCCGCCGACAGGAGGACGAGCTCCGCCGGGACCGACCGCACCCGGTGCGCCCGCGGCGCCGGGCCCGTGTACTCCTCCAGCGCCACGTGGAAGTTCGAGCCGCCGAAGCCGAACGAGCTCACCGACGCCCGCCGCGGGTGGCCCGCCGGCCGGATCCACGGCCGCGCCTCGGTGTTGAGGTAGAACGCGGTCTTCTCGATCTCGAGCTTGGGGTTCGGCTTGTCGACCTTGATGGTCGGCGGCAGCACCTTGTGGTGCAGCGCCATGATCGCCTTGAACAGGCCCGCCGCGCCCGCGGCCGCCTTGGTGTGGCCGATCTGCGACTTCACGCTGCCGAGCGCGCACCACTGCCGGTCCTGCCGCCCCGACTCGTCGAACATCGCGCGCAGGCCCTCGAACTCGGCCGCGTCGCCGGCCTTGGTCCCGGTGCCGTGGGCCTCCATCAGCTCCACGGTCTCCGCGCCGTACCCGGCGGCGGCGTAGGTCCGGCGCAGCGCCTTGGCCTGCCCTTCCGGCACCGGCGCGTACACGCTCTTGCTCCGCCCGTCCGACGACGAGCCGATCCCGCGGATCACCGCGTACACCCGGTCTCCGTCGCGCTCGGCGTCCTCGAGCCGCTTGAGCGCCACCATCGCGATGCCCTCGCCGAGCAGCGTGCCGTCGGCCTTGTCCGAGAACGGGCGGCAGTCGCCCGACCGCGACAGGGCCGGCGTCTTGCTGAAGCACATGTACATGAAGGCGTCGTTCATCGTGTCGCAGCCGCCCGCGATCACGAGGTCGGACTGGCCGAGCGCGAGCTCGTTGATCGCCATCGACATCGCCGACAGCGACGACGCGCACGCCGCGTCGGTCACGCAGTTGGTCCCGCCGAGGTCGAGCCGGTTCGCGATGCGCCCGGCCACCACGTTGCCGAGCAGGCCCGGGAAGCTCGACTCCTGCCAGGGCACGTAGCTGCCCGCGATCCGGTCGCAGGCGCGCTTCACCTCGTCCTCCGGATACCCGAGGTCCCGGAGCGCGTTGGCCCAGACCGGCCGCTGGATCCGGCTCACCATCGAGGCGAGGAGCTCCTGCGCCGAGGTGACGCCGAGGATCACGCTGATCCGCTCGCGGTTCATCGCCTCGAACTGCCCCTGCGCCGCGTCCTCCAGCACGCGCTTCGCCACGATCAGCGCGAGCAGCTGCGTCGTGTCCGTCGCCGGCACGATCGACGGCGGGACGCCCCACTCCAGCGGATCGAACGGCACATTCTTCAGGAAGGCGCCGCGCTTCGCGTAGGTCTTGTCCGGAGCGGACGGATCGGGATCGTAGTAGTCCTCGACGAGCCAGTGGGTGCTCGGAACGTCGGTGATGAGGTCGGTTCCAGCGAGGATGTCGCGCCAGAAGCCGTGAGCGTCGAGCGAGCCGGGGAAGATGGCGCTCACGCCGACGACGGCGATGGCCGGAGTACGCGGGGATGAAGGGTGCATGACGGACCTCAGCAGGTGTTCGGGCGCTCAGGCGAGCGGGCGAGGGGTGAAATGGAAGGCGGCGCTCGGCACGGGGACGCCGTATGTCCGCAGCTGCTGCGCGCGCGTGACGACGGCCGCGCCCTCGAGCAGGTTGCGCGCGACCTGGACCACGGTGCGGTTCGCGGGGTCCTCGAGGAACGACCCCTTGACCCAGCGGTTGAAGGCGCCCATGGCCGGGCCACACCAGATCTGATAATCGGCGCGGCGCTTCGGATCCCCGGCGATCGCCCACTTGCTGGACATGCCGAGATACCACCGGAAGATCAGCGCCATCTTGTGCTTCGGATCGCGGGCGGCGCGCTCGAGCTCGGCCGGGTCGCGCTCGGCGAAGAACCGCTCGCAGCCGGCCCACACCTCGTCGCACGACATCTGGAACTGCTCCCGCTCGACGCGCGCGCGCACGTCGGCGGGCAGCGACTCGATGGACGCGTGGGCGACGTACAGGTCGTAGAGCCGCTGCGCGCGGACGCCGAACATCGTGCCGCGCTTGAGCACCTGGACCTGCACGCCGAGCTCGAACATGTCGGCGGCCGGGGTCATGGTCACGTCCGGCAGGTCGGCCTGGGCCAGCATCTTCTTGCCCTCCTCGGACAGGCCCGACTCGACGCATGCCTGGTTGACCGAGCCCGTGAGCACGTACGCGGCCCCGAGCGCGAACGCCGCGGCCACCGTGGACGGCGTGGAGAGGCCGCCGGCGGCGCCGACGCGGATCGGGCGCTGATACCCGTGCTTGGCCGCGAGCTCGTCGCGGACGCCGAGGATGACCGGGAACAGCGCGACGAGCGGCTGGTTGTCGGTGTGCCCGCCGGAGTCGGCCTCCACCGTGATGTCCTCGGCCACCGGCAGGGACCGCGCGAGCTCCGCCTCTTCCCGGGTGAGCCACCCGTTGCGAACGCACGTATCGAGGATCTCGGCCGGCGCGGGCGACAGGAAGCGCGCGGCGACCTCCGGGCGCGAGATCTTCGCGAACAGGTGGTTCTGCCGGTCGATGCGGCCGTCGGGCAGGCGCCGGATGCCGCTGTAGGCGAACCGCACGACCATCGGGTTCAGGCCCATGTAGGCCGCGGCCTCGGCCCGCCGGACTCCCTTCCTCAGGTAGAGCTCCACCGTGTCGCTCTCCAGCCGCGGCTGGTTCGGAGCGTGGATGAGGTTGCAGCCCCAGGTGGGGCCTTCCGTGCCGAGCGCGGCGACGATCTCGTCGACCGCCTGCTCGATCCGGTGGAGCCCGAGGCCGGCGGCGCCGAAGAACCCCATCATCCCTGCCCTGGCCATCTCGATGGTGAGCCGCGTGGTGTGGATACCGTTCGCCATCGCGCCGGCCACGTAGGGGAAGCGCAGGCGGTGGACCTCGAGGAAGGAGCGGTCCCCGAGCCACTCCGGATACAGCGCCGGCAGCGTGCCGAGGAGCGGGAACGTGGGGACCCCGTTGACCTGATCTTCGCGGATGACGGCGCCGCCGCGCGACACGCCGACGCGCCCCTCCGGCGTCTCGCGCACCACGTGCACCGGCTCGCGCACGCAGGAGATGGCCTCCCGCAGATCGGTCGACGTGAACGCGGGGAGCCACGGTCCGCTGCGCCAGATCCCGATCGGCTGGAGGCCGGCGCTGCGGAGGGCCTGCGGTTCCTTTATCATGCTGAGCTGCCTCCCAATGACAAGCTCGCGGTCTATAACATCCGTGGTCTCCGGCCCGCGGTAATGGTTCGGTCACGGAACGACGGCACGCCCCGATCGCGCCGTCCCCTGGGTTCGGCCCATGAAAGCGCTTTCCCTCGGCGCCTTCGCGCCCGCGCCTCATGACGCATCGCGCCTCCGTTTCCCTGGCGATCCCTGAGCCGAAGGCTTCGAAATCGCTTGCTTTTTTTCAGCGCCTCGCCTCTGTGGGTCGAGCGCTGCGCGCCGTCGCGGGCGCGGGCCGGCGCGAATTGTCAGCGTCTCGTCATGAACCCCTTACCGGGCAGCGCGGCGCGCCCTCAGAGAGAGAGACTGAACCGCCAAGAAGCCAAGGGCGGCAGGAGGAGCCAACAGGCCTGCTCCTTGGTTCTCCTCACGCTCTTCACGTCCAGGCGGTTCAACCCCTCTCCCCACTGGAAGGCGGTTTGCTCTCGCCCAACTACGTCCCCGCAAAAGAATTCGAACCACAGAGGCACAGAGGGCACAGAGGGGAGAGAAGAAATAGAATTTTTATTTCTCTCCCCTCTGTGCCCTCTGTGGTTCCTTTTCTCGGGGCTTCGACCCGTTCGGTGTCCTAGAGCGAGTACCCGCCGTCGCTGACGAGGAGCGCCCCCGTCGTGGTGCCCGACGCGTCCGAGAGCAGGAACGCGATGAGCCCCGCGATCTCGTCGGCGCTCGCATACCGGCCGAGGGGCGTGGCCATCGCCGCCATCTGATCGAACGCGGCGCGCTCGCTCCCGGCGGTCGCGACGAGCTCCTGGAAGAACGGCGTCTGCGTCCAGATCGGCGTCTCGACGCCCCCGGGCAGGACGCCGTTCACGCGGATCTTGTCGCGCGCGCCCTCCTTCGCCGCCACGCGGACCAGCTGCGCCGCGCCCGCCTTCGAGGCCGCGTACGCGGCGATGCCCGGCTCGGCCTTGACGGCCGCGATCGAGGAGACGACGACGGCCGTCCCGCCCTCGCCCGACTTCCTGAGCAGGCGAAGGCCCGTCCGCAGCGTCAGAAAGGCGCCATCGAGGTTCACCGAGAGCACGCGCCGCCAGTCCTCGAACGAGGTCTCCGCGAGCGGCGCCCCGTGGGCGATACCGGCGTTCGCCACGACATGGTCGAGCCTCCCGAACCGACGCTCGACGGCCTCCTCGATCTCGGCCCACGGGGCCTCGGTCCCCACGTCGCCGTCGCGCACCAAGAGCTCCGGCCCACGGAGCTCCGCCGCGAGCGCGTCGAGCGCCGCGCGGTTCCGGTCGACGAGGACCAGGCCACCCACGGTTTGCGAAATCCTGCGTGCGGTGGCCGCGCCGATACCCGACGCCGCCCCGGTGACGAGCGCGACTCGACCTGACATAGGCGCAGCTCCTCTACCACAGCGAAGCCGCCATGTGCACCCGCTCCGTCCCGCGGCGGGTGGACGCGGGTGGATCGGAGAGAGGAGACGCGCTCTCGCCGGCACCGCCCGCCATGAGCCAGGTGTCTTTCCACGAGGACGCACGCGGACGCAGCCGGGCGCGCCGCAAACCAGGGCTCGCCAACCGCGACGGAACGGTTCCATGGAGGGCACACCCGGCCGGCGCAACACGAGAACCGCCGCGCTCGTTCGCCGGATCTCCCCGCCGGCCGCCCGTGCTCGGCGACGTTCCGGTGCGGTGATGCTTTGAGGTCGCTCGCGCTCGTTTTATGCTCTCGCGACGAGCCAACGATGCGACGCCCCTACCGGCTCTCTGCCAGGGTCAGCAAGCTCCTCCAGGCCCGTCGAGCGCGCGCCGAAAAGTCACGGGCGTCCAGGGCGGCGTCACCGGCCGAGGCGCGGGTGCACGCCGCCGACATCGCCGCGCAGCAGCAGGCTCAGGCGAGCCTCGAGCAACAGCAGGCGGTCCTCAAGTACGTCATCGCCAACGTCCCCCACGCCATCTTCTGGAAAGATCGTCAGGGCCGGTTTCTCGGAGGAAATCAGAACTTCCTCAACGACACGAACACGAGGGTCCTCGAGAATCTCGTCGGCAAGACCGACTTCGATGTGTGGGGGAAGCAAGACGCTGAGTCGTTCGTGCGCGTCGACCGGGAGGTCATCGAGCGCGGCACACCGATGCTCGACATCGAGGAGCCGCTGCTCCGCCCGGACGGCGAGCGGAGGGTCCTGCTCACCAGCAAGGTGCCCATCCGCGACGAGCGCGGCGACATCATCGGGCTCCTCGGGATCTACGCCGACATCACCGAGCGCAAGCGGATGGAGGTCGAGCTCCAGAAGGCCAAGGAGGCCGCCGACGCCGCCGCCCGCGCCAAGGGGGAGTTCCTCACGGTGATGAGCCACGAGCTCCGGACGCCGCTCTCGCTCATCCTCGGTCCGCTCCAATCGCTCCTGTCGAGCCAGGACGAGCCGCTCTCGGCGCGGGTGCAGGCCGATCTCGAGCGCATCCAGCGCAGCGGGCGGCGGCTCCGCCGGCTCGTCGACGACGTCCTCGACTACCAGAAGATCGAGGCCGGCAAGATGCGCGTCGACTGGGAGGCGGTCGACGTGACAGAGCTCGTCGCGGACATGGTCGAAGAGGCTCGCCCCGCGGCGGAGCGCGGCGGCGTGAGGCTGTCGCTCGAGGCGGATCCGGCGCTCGGGACGGTCCCCCTCGATCGGCGCAAATTCGAGAAGATCGCGCTCAACCTGCTGGGCAACGCGCTGAAGTTCACCCCGGCGGGCGGCCGGGTCGACGTCCGGCTGCGGGCGGCGGACGGGCTCTTCGAGCTCTCGATCGAGGACACCGGTCCTGGCATCCCGCCGGACCAGAGACACCTGCTCTTCCAGCGGTTCCAGCAGATCGACGCGTCGGCCACGCGCAAGCACGAGGGGACCGGGATCGGGCTGTCGCTGGCCAAGGAGTTCGCGGAGCTCATGGGGGGCACGGTCGGCGTGGAGAGCGAGCCCGGGGTCGGCTCCCGCTTCTTCGTGCGGCTCCCGCGCGCGGCGGACGGCGTGATGGCGTCGCGGGCGCCTCGCGCGCCGGAGCCGCCGAGGTCGTCGGGGCCGCCCGGCGGCGCGGACGACCCCGCGGCGTCCAGGCCGCGCGTCGCGGACCACCTCGCGGCGCCCGCGCCTCGGGCCGCGCCGGCGGTCCGCGGAGACGGCCACGCAGAGGCGCCCGCGTCGCGCGTGCTCGTCGTGGAGGACAACCCGGACATGGCGTCTTACCTGGAGGGCATCCTGGCCGCCGAGCACCAGGTCCTGCGCGCGACGAACGGCCGGGAGGCGCTCGAGGCGGTCGGGGCGACGAGGCCCGACGTCATCGTGTCGGACGTGATGATGCCCGAGATGGACGGCTTCGAGCTGGTCCGGCGGCTCAAGGGGGATGCCGGGCTCCGGGACATCCCGATCCTCCTGCTCACGGCCAGGGCGAGCCGCGCCGAGGCCGTCGGCGGGCTCGAGGTCGGCGCCGACGAGTACCTGAGCAAGCCGTTCGACCCGCTGGAGCTCAAGGCGCGGGTCCGCGCGGCCGAGCGGCTGCACCGCGCCTACCTGGAGCTCGCCGCGAAGAACCGCGAGCTCGCGGACGCGCTCAAGCGGCTCTCGGAGACGCAGGAGGAGCTCCTCCAGGCGGGCAAGATGGCGGCGATAGGCACGCTGGTCGCGGGGCTGTCGCACGAGATGAACAACCCGGTCTCGGTCATCGTGATGACCGCGCAGCTCCTGCTCCGGCGGCACCGCAAGGGGCACGGCCTGCCCGACGAGGCCGCGATCGTGAAGGCGCTCGGCACCATCGAGCGGCAGGCGAACCGCTGCTCGGACCTCGTGACCGCGCTGCTCGAGTACGCGCGCGGCAAGCCGGTCGGCCGGCAGGCGTGCGACGTGCGCGAGGCGCTCCGCCGCGCGGTCGACCTCTCCGCGCCGCGGGCGCGCGAGCGGCGGGTCCACCTCCAGGCGAACAGCGCCGCGTCGGCGCTGCCCCCGGTGCTCGTCAACACGTCGCAGCTCGAGTCGGCCCTGCTCAACGTGATCGGCAACGCCCTCGACGCCAGCCCCCAGGGCGGCGCCGTCGTCGTCGGGGCGCGCGCGCTGCCGCGCGGCGACGTCCACGGCGTGGAGATCGACGTGCGCGACACCGGCTGCGGCATCCGCGCCGAGGACCTGAGCCGCATCTTCGAGCCGTTCTTCACGACGAAGCCGCCCGGGCAAGGGACCGGGCTCGGCCTGTCGCTGACGCACCGGTTCATCCAGGAGCACCAGGGCAGCATCCGTATCGAGAGCGCGCTCGGCGAAGGCACGACGGTCCGCATGTGGCTGCCAGCCCTTCAGGCGGACGGGGCGGAGTGAGCGCGCAAGAGACGCGCGTAAGAGGGCGCCTGAGGCGCGCAAGAGGCGCGCGTAAGAGAGCGGCCGGCCCGAGGCGTGAGTCACATCAAGTAATACGGGCTACAGCGCATCATCTCCCACTTCAGCCCGCATCGTCGACTCTTCCACGTCCTTGACAGACACATCCTGTTTGGGATGTCATCGAGAGGCCTGCATGTACCTTGGGAGCCATGCCTCTTCGCGGTGCGTCCATCGAGCCGGCATGGGATCCACGCATCGCGGACAACGCCTGCGCTGCCTGGAGGCCGGGCTGCTCGTCGGGCTCGCGTCCCTCCTCTCGGCGTCCTGCGCGCCGAGCGAGCCCGAGCGCCCCGAGAACGCGGTCGTCATCGGCGCCCTCCTGCCCTTCACCGGCAGCGAGTCGGCCATCGGCCGCAACCTCGAGCAAGCGATGCTGCTCGCGATCGAGCACCTGAACGCCGCGGGCGGGCTCGACGGGCGGCCGTTCGACCTCCGGAGCCGGGACAGCCACTCGAGCTCGGAGCGCGGGATCCACCAGCTGGCCGCGCTGCTCTACAAGGATCAGGTCGCCTACCTGGTGGGGCCCGAAGAGAACGACCTCGCCAACGAGATCTCGCGGGACGTGAAGGAGCTCGACCGGTTTCACATGCTGCCGGGGTATGCCGCCCCCCCCGTTGCGCGCAGCGAGAGGAAGGGGGGCTGGATGCGGCTCGCCCCTACCCCGTTCGACATCGGCTGCGCGCTGGCGAAGGACGCCATTCGCGACGGCATCCGCACCGTGAACAGCCTCGCCGCGTGGGACGACTACAACGCCAAGGTCAACAGCGAGTTCACGACCAACTTCGTGGCGCTCAGGGGAAGGGCGTTCCCGTCGGTGCCGCTCACCGCGGGCGAGCATACCTACACGGACAAGATCGCGTACGCCTTCGATATGGGCCCCGACCGCACGCTCCTGGCCGCCTTTCCTGCCACCGCCTCGACCGTCGTGACCGAATGGACCGTCGCCGGGCGCCCGGGCGCCTGGCTCCTCGGCCCCGCGCTGCGCGCCGAGGCGCTCCTCGCCAACATTCCCGCGGGCGTCCTCGATGGCTACTCCGGGGTCTCGCCCTCGCTGAGCCTGCGGAGCGAGTGCCAGATCGTGGACGAAGCGGAGGAGAAGGTCGAGTGCACGACCGGGAACGCCGCCGCCTTCATCGACCACTTCTCCCGCCGGTGGGGCGGGGAGGTGCCGTTCCCCGCGGCGCACTTCTATTACGACGGCGTCGTCCTCATCGCGATGGGCCTCGTGTACGCCCAGGCCACGAGCGGGGAGATCCCCTCCTCCGGAAACGCGCTGCAGAAGATCATCCGCGAGCTCAACAGCCCCGACAACGAGCCGGCCTCGTGGCGGGATCTGAAGACGGCGATGACCAGGCTTCGCGAGGGGGTCCCTCTCCGGTACGTGGGGGCGGCCGCGGAGTACGAGTTCGACATCTACGGGGCGAACAAGCACCACTTCATGCAGAAGTGGACCATCCGCGACGAGACGTTCGTCGATCTCGACCCCGTCCCCGTCACCTGCAGCGTCAGGCAATGATCTCGCGGCGAGCGTGACGTTCACGCAGGAGTGCGCACGATCGACGAGCCACGGGCGAGGAGGAGCTGCTCATGGGGCGGATTGGACGATGGAGTACGACGGTCCTCGGTCTCGCGCTGACGACGGCGTCATGCGGGTCCGACCAGCCCCCCGGCGCGGGCGAGCAGCTCACGCCCATCCAGCGAGCCCCGATCCCCGACAACGAGTTCACGCCCGTGGAGCTCGAGGACACGGTCGACCGCCTCGTCGCCGAGATCAACGCGAGCGCGCTCCGGCCGATGCGGATGGCGGTCGTGCTGAAGAACGCCGCGGGCTTCTGGGGGCCGGTCGTGACGGCCGCGACCCGGGCCATGGCGGAGCTCGGGGTCGTGGGGAGCGTGATCGGGCCGATCGCGCTGTCGGAGGACGGCCCTCAGCCGGACGAGGTCCAGAACGAGCAAATCGCGCAGGCGGTGGAGGACAAAGCGGAAGGGATCGGCCTCGCGCCCTTCGGCGACCTCCAGACCACCGCCGTCGACGAGGCGGTGGCGAGGGGGGTCCACGTCGTGACGCTCGACAACGACGTGGCGGCCTCGAAGCGCTCGATCTACGTCGGGACGCTCAACGAGTCTGCCGGCACCACGGCAGCGGAGACCCTGCTCGCGATGCTGCCCTCGCCCCCTGGGACGGTGATCCTCCACGGCAGCACCGACGAGGCCGGGAGCGCCGGCCTGGAGCGAACGCAGGGCGCCCAGGACAGGCTCGAGGCAGCCGGCTACGAGGTCGTCGTGGGCCAAGCCCACTGGGACCTCTCGGGCGAGACCGACGACGTCGAGTGGATGACGGCCCAGATCGAGGCGGCGGACCCGCCCCTCGTGGGGATGCTCGGCCTGTTCAACGTCTCGTACCGGTGCGCGATGGCCGCGGAGGCCGCGGGCGCAAAGGTCCCCATCGTCGCCTTCGACTTCGATCCGATAACCGTCGAGTACATGCGCCAAGGGCGCATCCGGGCCACGCACATCCAGCGGCAGTACTACCAGGGCTATCTCGTGCCCTACATCCTCTACGGCATCGAGAACCTCGGCCTCGAGGCGACAAAGAACATCCTCGCCCCGCAGATGGTCGACGGCACCCGGGTCAACACGGGCCTCGACGTGGTCCGCGGGGACAAGGTCGACGACTACAACGACTTCCTCAGCTCGATCGACGCGAACCAGTAGCGGCGCCGCGGCCCAGCGCCCGAGCTCGCCCGTGGCTTCATGAGAGCGCCGCGCCTGCCCCGCGCCGCGCGCCCAGCGCCGGCACGCGCCGTGAGCAGCGGGCCATCCAACAGGCGCCCAACAGGCGCCACGAGCCGACAACTCCCTCCAATGTGGGTAAGGAAATTCCTGTTGCAAATATGAAATAAGCTACGTACCGTCGGGGACTGAAGGGTATTCTCCGTGCGCCTGTCCGCGCTCCTCCGGGGGGACGCTGACACTGCGCGCCGGCGCCCGGACATGCCTTTGTCTTTCGTGGGGGCGCGGATGACGTACGCTCTTCGATTCGACCGTTCCTTGCATCGGGTACGAGCTGCCGCGCCGGTCGCCTGATGCTGGACGCCGGCGCCGCCTCCACGCCCTCGACGCCCGACCGGCAGCGCGCCGGGCGCGCCGGCGTTCCCCTCGGCATCGGCGTCAAGCTCGCGGCGGCGACCGTGGTCGTCCTCACCAGCGTCACCGTGCTGGTGGCCAATCAGGTCATCGAAAAGACACGGGATGATCTCGTGTCGGCGAAGGCGAACGCCGCCTCGATGATGGCGGATCTGCTCTCGGGGTCCCTGACCGCGCCGCTCGATTTCGGCGATCGCGACGCGGCCCAGGGCGAGCTCGACCAGCTCCGGTCGAACCGGGCGCTGATCGGCGCGATCGCGTGGGGCAGCGACGCCGAGCCCGTCGCCAAGGTCGGGGATCCGCCAGAGGGGCTGTCGGTCTTCATCGCGCGCGGCGCCGAGAACCAGGTCCTCGAGCGCGAGATCCGCGTCGCCCGCGCGGTCGTGCGCGACGACGGGCGGCGCCTCGGGACGCTCGCCCTCGTCTTCTCCCTCGATCCCGAGAACGCCGCGTTCGCCGCGGCGCGCCGCGACATCCTCGAATACGCGGGGCTCGTCGGCGCGGTGACCGCCTTCCTCCTCCTCGGGTTCGCCCGGTGGCAGATCGTGCGCCCGCTCTCGCGGCTCGTCGACGCCGCGCGGCGCCTCGGCGAGGGCGACCGCACCGTCCGCGTGCGCGTCCGCACGAACGACGAGCTCGGCCGGCTCGCCGACGTCTTCAACGCGATGAGCTCCGCCATCCTCGAGCGCGAGGGCAAGCTGGAGATGGCCACGGAGAGCCTCCGCGAGCTCTTCGACAACATGCGCGAGGCGATCGTCGCCTTCGGCCCCGACGGCCGGCTGGGCGTCGAGGCCTCGAAGCACGCGAGGCAGCTGTTCGGCGAGCGCGCCGAGGCGGGCCGCCACGTCGCGGAGCTCCTCTACGGCGACGACCCCCTCAGCGTCGAGAGCCAGGCGCTCCGGCAGTGGATCGACGCCGCGTTCGGCGCGGAGCTCGACCTCTTCCCGGAGGTCGCCGAGCTCGCCCCGCGCTCGCTCTGGTTCGAGCGCGCGCCGGGCGACCGCAGGTTCTTGCGGCTCGAGTTCTGCCCCGTCGTCTCCGGCCAGCAGGTCGCGCGCGTCATGCTGCTCGCGACCGACGAGACCGAGCTCCGGCGCCTCGAGGCGAGCGTCAAGACCAAGGACGAGGAGCACGCGCGCCAGATCGCGGCCATGCGCCGCCTCGTCGCCGGCGGCGGCCAGGTCTTCGTCCGCTTCGTCGAGATCTCGCGCGAGCGCGTCGCCCGGTGCGCCGAGATCCTGGGCGCCGGCGGGCGGCTCGGCGCCGCGGACCTCGACGAGCTCTTGCAGCAGCTGCACACCCTGAAGGGCGAGGCCCGCTCGTTCGACCTCGAGCGCCTCGCGGACGAGGTCATGACCCTCGAGGACGAGCTCGCCGCGGTCCAGGCGCGCGCGCGCTCGGAGGACGAGCTCTCCGTCGACCTCGGCGCGGCGACCCTTCGCGCGCGGCTCGAGCGCGTCGCCGAGGAGCTCGCGCGCGCGCAGGAGACGTTCGTCGACGCGTCGCCCGTGGGCCGCGCGGTCCTCGACCAGATCACCGTCCGCCGCACCGACGTGAGCCGGCTGGGCGAGCTCCTCGCCGGGCAGGGCGGCGAGGCCGCCGAGATCGCCCGCCGCCTCGCGTCCCGTCCGTTCGGCGAGGTGCTCGCGGCGCTCGTCGAGCGCGTGCCCCGCTGGGCCGAGAAGGAGGGCAAGCGCGCCTGCCTCGAGATCGAGGGCCGCGAGGTCCCTGTCCCCGCCGATCTCGCCGGCCTGCTCCCGGGCGTGCTCATCCACCTCGTGCGCAACGCGATCGCCCACGGCATCGAGACCCCCGACGCGCGCGCCCAGGCGGGCAAGCCCGAGCTCGGCGTGATCCGCGCCGTCTGCGCCGAGGCTCAGCCGCTGCCCACGATCGTCGTCGAGGACGACGGCCGGGGGCTCGACCTCCACGCCCTCGCGGCGCGCGCCGGCGTCGACCCGACCGATCTGCGCCGCGCGCGCGAGCTCCCGTTCGCCCCCGGCGTGAGCACGAAGGGCGACGTGAGCGACCTGGCCGGCCGCGGCGTCGGCCTCTCGGCGGTCCGCGCCGACCTCCTCTCGGTCGGCTGGCTCATCGAGGTGGACGCGTCGCGCCAGACCGGGACGGCGTTCGTGATCCGGCCCCGCGACCGGGCCGTTCCCCTCAGCAACGGAGATTGAACCGATGGCACACGGCGGACGCATCCTGGTGATCGATGACAGCGAGATCGTGCTGATGCGGATCCGCGTCGAGCTGTCGAGCGCCGGCTACGACGTGGTCACGACGACGCAGCTCGTCGGCACCGCCCGCCACCTGCGCGGCTGCGATCTGGTCATCATCGACTTCTTCATGCCGGGCCTCGACGGCGGCGCCGTCCTGCGCTCGCTCAAGGCGGCGGTGCCCGCGACCGAGCGGCCTCCGCTCTTCTACCTCTACACGACCGACGCCAAGGCCGGGGCCCAGTACGCGGAGCTCGGCTTCGACGGCGTCTTCGGCAGGAAGGGCGATCTCCTCGCCCTCACCCCGCAGGTGGAGGCGGCGCTCCGCATCCGCAAGCTCTCCGGCCTCGCCCGCGCCAAGGAACGCAGGGCGTGACGCTCTGCCGGCGCGCCTTCGTGCTCGGCCTCCTCGCCGCGGCCGCCCTCGCCCCGCGCCGCGCGCGGGCCGAGACGGCGACGGCGCCCTTCGACGTGCAGGCGGAGATCGTCACGCGCATCCTGCCGTACGACCGGGGCTTCCCGGAGCGGGTGAAGGCGCAGGTCTCCTTCCTGCTGCTCACGAGGGCGCGCGACGCGGACTCGGCGAGCGCCGCGCACCAGATGAGGCGGGCGCTCCTCGACATCGGCAAGGTGCGCGACCGGCCGATCCGCGTCGAGGCCATCGAGTACTCGAGCGCGCCCGAGCTCGCCGCGGCGTGCCGCGCGCGCGACATCCACGTCGTCTACATCTCCTCCGGGCTCGCGAAGGACGTCGCCGCCATCCGCGGCGCGCTCGCGGACACGGGCGTCTTGAGCTTCGCGGCCGTCGAGCCCTACGTCGCGCAGGGCGCCGTGCTCGGCGTCGACGTCGCGAACGGCAAGCCGCGCATGAGCATCAACCTCGCGCAGGCCCGGGCCCAGCGCATCGATTTCCCGGCGTCCATCCTCAAACTGGCAAGGATCTACTGACGTGCGCTCGCCCGGTTTGGCACTGCTCTGCACAGCGTCGCTCGCGTGGTCGACCGCCGCCTCGCGCGAGGCGCGGGCGGAGGACGTCAGCTCCCTCCTCGAGATCCTCGAGGAGAACGTCGTGTCCGGCGCCTCCCGCGCCGCGGAGCGCGCGAGCGACGCGCCCGCCATGTCGTCGGTGATCACCGGCCAGCAGCTCAAGCGCTTCGGGATCCAGCGCCTCGCCGACGCGCTCAACTTCCTCGGGAGCGGCGTCTTCGCGCACTACCGCATGTCGGCCCCCGAGGTCGGCGCGCGCGGGGTCGCGCTGACCCGGGACGCGAACAGCCACGTGCTGCTCGTGCTCGACGGCATGGTCGTGAACGAGCAGGGCGGCGGCGCGGTCTTCCTGCACGACATCCCGGTCGACGCCATCGACCACATCGAGGTGATCCTGGGGCCGGGCTCCGTGCTCTACGGCGCGCAGGCCATGCTGGGGGTCATCAACGTCGTCACGAAGAAGGCCGCCGACCACCAGGGCCTCCACGCCTCGCTCATGCTCGGGGCGTCGCCGCCGCTCGACGAGTCGGGGAGCATCATGGCCCCGGCGGTCGAGAGCCCCGGGGGCGAGAACACCGTGGCGCTGAGCCTCGGGCGCAGCTTCACGCTGCTCGGGCAGCCCGCGGGCGTGGTGGCGGCGGCCGACATGCACACGTTCAAGGGCCCGCACTTCGCCTTCGCGAAGCAGCCCATCCCGGTCGGGCCCGACGGCGCGCCCTCGCTGGATCTCGGCTCGCACGCCGAGCCCGGCACCTGGGGCGGTCCGGTGAAAGAGCAGTGGTTCCGCCGCAAGGCGGGCGCGTACCTGCGCGTCGACGTCGGCGACCTGAGCGCCGCCGCGCAGGTGACGCGCTCGGTGTGGGCGGCGCCCCAGATGGATCTCTACGAGAACCGCGTCGGCGCCTACGACGACGCGCACAACAGCAACACGCAGTCGCTGTCCCTGGCCAGCGTGCGCTACCGCGCCCGCTGGAGCGAGCGGCTCGAGGGCGTGGCGCGCGCGTATTTCGGGTACAGCCGCCTCCTGCGCTCGCGCTACGTCGTCGGCCACGACGCGCTCGTGCCGGGCGTGCCGCTCAGCGTGAGCGATCCCGAGCAGTGCCCGCGCGGGCCGTCCGGGCCCTGCCGGAAGGAGGCGCTGTTCCTCTCCCGCTGGGTCGGGCTGGAGCTCCAGGCGGTGGTCGACTGGGCGGGCGACGGCGCCTTCTCGACCCTGGCGGGCGTCGACGGGCGCCTCCGCACGTCCGCGTACGAGATCGTCGCGTTCGACGACCTCACGGGCAAGAGCTACGGCTCCGAGACCGCGCTCACGCGCTGGCACGGCGGCGGGCACCGCCTCGAGGACGAGGCCGCGCTCGGGGCCTACGTGCAGCAGACGCTGCGCCCTTTCCGGCCCATCGCGCTCAACGCGGGCATCCGGGTCGACCTCGACTCGCGCATCCCGCTCGAGCACCTGCCGGCCGCGATCTCGCCGCGCGCCGCGCTGATCGCCGAGCCGGACGATCGCGTCTCGCTCAAGCTCATCTATTCGAGCGCGTTCCGCGCGCCCAGCTTCGTCGAGCTCTACATGCTGAGCGGCAGGCTCCTGCCGAACCCGGACGGCCTCAAGCCGGAGAAGGTCTCGTCGGTGGAGGCGGTGTCGTCGTTCCGGACCGGCGCGTACGCGATCACGGCCGGCGGCTTCGCCTCGACCTGGCGGGACGTCATCGAGCTCCAGATCGTGAAGGCCAGGGCGCCCAGCGTCTCGAGCTTCAAGAACGTACCGGGCATCCGGAACTACGGCGCGAACCTCGGGTTCGAGGCGAGCTTCCTCGAGCGGCGGCTGCGCGTCGGCGCGAACTCCACGTTCGCGGTGACGCGGCGCCGCATGTCGGGGACGCAGATCGACAACAATGCAAAGTTCGGCGTCGGCGACGAGGTCCCCCTCACGGTCGCGCCGTCGGTGTACGGCAACGCGCACGTCTCGTACGAGATCGGCGCCGGCGCCGTGTCGCTGGCGGCCGCGTACATGGGCCGCCGGATCGCGGATCAGGCGTATGTTGGCGGCAATCCGTCGAACATCTCCCCGCGCCCCGAGGTGTCGCCGCAGCTCGAGCTCCGCGCGGCGCTGACGGGCGCGTTGCCCGGGGTGAAGGGCGCCGGGTACACGCTCGGCGGTCAATACGCGTTCTCGGCCTACGAGCCCTACGTCGTCGGCCCCAACCAGGGACAGCCGCGCTACCTCGTGGAGCGCGGCCCCAGCGCGGATTTCGCGCTGACGAACCGGCTCACGGTCTTCGCCGGGATCGAGCTTCACCTGGGCGGCGATGACGCTGCCGCCGGCCCGCCCGCGGCGGCCGGGCCCTCCTCGCGCGCGACGGCGTCCCGCGCGCCCCTGGGAGCTTTGCCGTGAAGAAGAGACCGATCCTCTCCTCGCTCCTCGTCGTCTCGCCGGCCGCCGCGTGCCTCCTTGCGTGGGGCTGCATCGAGGTCGGCCACCCTGTCGAGGTGGGCTGTTACGTCGAGGTCGACAACCCGAATTGCGTGGACACGGGCGTCTCCGCGAGCTCCTCCCGCGCGAGCGGGACCACCTCGACCGGCGTCGGGGGCGGCGGCGGCGCGGACACGCACGGCGGCGGTGACGGCGGTCACGGGGGAGGCGGCGCCGGCGGGACAGGCGGTCACGGCGGCGACGGCGGGACAGGCGGTCAGGGCGGCGACGGCGGCGCCGGCGGGACAGGCGGTCACGGCGGCGACGAACCATGATGGACGCCGCGCGTTGGCAGCCAAACATCTCTCACCCGATCGCACCATCGTTCTTGACGGCTTTCTTGGTTCTCGAGCGTGGAGGGGGTTCATGCGCTATCAAACATTCTCGGGTATTCTCCTGGTGACCAGCCTGCTCGCCTGCAGCGACAGCGAGAGCGCGACGGGTGATCCGATCACCATCGCCTACATCACGCACAACAAGTGCAATCGATTCCACGACCTCGGGCGCGAGGGCGCCAGGCAGGCGAGCACGGAGCTCGCGGCCACGAGCGCGCGCCCGGTCGAGGTGATGATCCTTGATCCCGAGTGCCCGGAGCTCGATGGGAACGGCGATCCGAAGGATCCCGACGACGAGTGCTACTTCTCCCGGCCGCAGATGGCGGTGCTGGAAGAGGTCATCGCCAGGAAGGTCGACGCCATCTCCGTCGACGTCTTCGACGGGGTCTGCGAGAACGACATCATCAACCGGGCCGTGGACGCCGGCATCAAGGTCGTCACGTACGGCGGCGACGCGCCGAACAGCAAGCGCCACACCTACTACGGCATGGACAACAAGGCCGCTGCCGCCTTCCTCATGGATGCGCTCGCGACCATCAACGGGAAGACCGGGAAGATCGCCTTCCAGACGATGATGGAAGAGAACAGGGACGGCGGCTACACCCCCACCGCCGCAGGGACCTTCATCGACCGGACCGCCGGCTTCTCCGAGGCGCTGAAGAAATACCCGGACATGACGAACGCCGCGACCCTCCCCTGCCTCTGCTGCGACTATCAAGACCCCTTCTGCACGCAACAGGCGGAGCAGGCGCTGGAGGACGACCCGGAGATCACGGGCTTCTTCTTCTCCTACAGCAAGCTCCTCGGCGAGCCGGACCTCGAGGCCCACGCGCCGTTGCTCGCCGAGAAGGCGATGGCGAAGGAGATCCACTCGGTCGCGTTCGATACGCTGCCGGAGTACCTGGATCGCATGCGCGCCGGCTACGTCGACGTGCTCCTCGGCCAGAAGCTGTTCGGCTGGGGCTACGACACCGTGATGCTGGCGTACGACCTGGTCACCACCGATCGGCGCGTGGACCCCTTCACCGACGCTGGCTGGTACGTCGTCTGTCCGAACAACCTGGACGAGTTCGAGCGCAATACCCAGGCGATGGACTACCGGACGCCCCTGTCCGACTGCAGCCTGCTCCCGTGAGCCCGCCGGTGCGCCGCGCGGCAGGCGACGCCGCGTGACGCGCGCCGCGCTGGCTTGCTGCCTGCGCCTGCGCGGTAAGGCTGGCGCGCCGCGCCGGGCGCGCTCGACAGGGAGGCGACGTCGTCGATTCGGCCGCGCGCCCCGCGGCCAGTGGCTATCATGTGGCAAGCTCAGGCCCGCGCGCTTGCCGCCGCCCGACGTCGAAGGAGCCACCATGAACAAGGCCGTGCCGGGATGAAAGAGACCAGGGGCAAGGACCACCATGAGGCGACCGGCGGGCGCGCTCAGCGGATGCTCGACGCGACGCCGGCGATCCTGTGTGTCGTGGACATGAGAGAGCGGCGGCTCACCGCGCACAACGCCGCCCTCGCCCGCGCGCTCGGTTGCTCCGACGAGGAGCTCTCGACGCGCGGCCTCGCGGCGCTCTCGGCCCGCATCCACCCCGACGACCTCGCCGGCCTGGCCGCGCGCGCCGAGCGGCTCTCGGCGGCGCGGCACGGCGAGGTCGTGGACGGCGAGCTGCGGGCGCTGGGCCGCGAGGGGGACGAGCGGCTCTTCGCCGTCCGCGCCGAGGTCTTCACCCGCGGCGAGGACGGCGCCGCGCGCGAGATCTTCCTGTCGGCCGAGGACGTGACCGAGCGGCAGCGCCGCGAGCGGCGCCTGCTCCGGAGCGAGGCGTTGCTCGCCGCGTTCTGCGAGCGCGCGCCGGTCCTGCTCTACGCGAAGGACGGGGACGGCGCCTTTCTCCTGGTGAGCCGCTCGCTCGAGGAGATCGTCGGCGCGGCCCCGGGCAGCATGGTCGGCAAGACCGACAAGGACTTCTTCCCGCCGGAGGTCGCGGCGATTTACAACGATGTCGACGCGCTCGTGCGCAGCAGCGGCACCCCGTTCGAGGCCGAGGATCCCGTGCCGCACCCCGGGGGCGAGAGGACGTATTTCACGATCAAGTTCCCGGTCTCGGGCGAGGGCATCCCGGAGGGCTCGATGGCCGGCGTCTCGCTCGACATCACCCGCGTCAAGGAGGCGGAGCGCGAGCGGGAGGCGGCGCGGGACGAGCTCATCGTCGCGCAGCAGGACACGATACGGGAGCTCGTCACGCCGCTCTTGCCGATCGCCGAGGGCGTCCTCGTCATGCCGCTCATCGGCTTCTTCGACAGCGCGCGGGCGGGCGGCATCATCGAGACGCTGCTCCAGGGCGTCGAGCGGCACGCGGCCCGCATCGCGATCATCGACATCACCGGCGTCAAGGCGGTCGACGAGCGCGTCGCCGAGATGCTGGTGCAGGCCGCGCGCGCGGCCGGGCTGCTCGGCGCCGAGGTCGTCTTGACCGGCATCCAGCCCGCGATCGCGCGGACGATGATCGAGCTCGACATCGACCTGCGCGGCCTGGTCACGGAGGGCACCTTGCAAGGCGGCATCGCGTACGCCCTGAAGCGCCGGTGACGGGCGGCCGGCCGCGCGTCGGCGCGAGGGCCCGCGGGCTCCCGTTCGATCCATCGGTAAAGTTGCGCCACGAGCGCCGATCGCCGGCCTTCGGCGCGCCCGCGCGGGCGCTCGCGCGCCGCGGCGTTCGTACGAGCTTGGATGAAGGATGTGGCGCGCCCCCGTGTGGTAGCTTCGGCGCATGACCAGCGCGAGCGTGACGCTGCCAGTCCCGGTCGCGGCGCCGCGCCGGGAGGCCTCGGGCGCCCGCCTCATCGAGTTCCTGCTCGTGGGCGGCGCGACGCTCGTGCTCTTTCCGCTCGCGTGGCTGCTCCGCCGGGCGGTCGGGCTCGACGCGTCGGAGCTCGCGATCGGCTTCTTGACGTTCCACGCCGCGTCCGTGATCAACGATCCTCACTTCGCGGTCACGTACCTGCTGTTCTACAGGGACGCGAGGCGCCGCGCGTTCGACGGCGCGCTCCCCCCGGCGCAGCGGGCCCGCACCGTCGTCGCGGGGCTCCTCGTCCCGCTCGCGCTGCTCGCGTGGGCGGCCTTCGCGCTCTCGACCGGCTCCGCGCGGGCGATGGGCTTCATGATCCAGCTCATGTTTCTCCTGGTGGGCTGGCATTACGTCAAGCAGGGCTTCGGCGTCCTGACGGTGCTGTCGGCGCGGCGCGGGTTCCGGTTCAGCCCGCTGGAGCGCAGGGTGATCCTCGCGCACTGCTTCGCGGCCTGGGCCTATGCGTGGGCGAGCCCGGCCGATCCGGGCAGGGAGCTCGAGGAGAAGGGCGTGGTCTACACCTCGATCGCGCACCCGCCGGCCCTCGAGCCCATCGCCGGCGCGGCCTTCGCGCTGAGCGCGCTCGCGCTGTGCTGGGCGCTCGCGCGGCGGTGGCGCGCGGACCGGCGGCTACCGCCGCTCTCGCCGCTCGCGGGGTTCCTCATCACGGTGTGGCTCTGGACGGTGTACTCGAGCCTCGACCGGCTCATGATGTACGTGATTCCGGCGCTGCACTCCGTCCAGTATCTGTATTTCGTCTGGCTCCTGAAGCGGAACGAGGCGCGCGACGCCGAGGGCCCGCCGCTGTTCGGGAGGCCGACAAGCCTGCGCCTCGGCCTCCTGGCCGCCTCCGCCGTCGGCCTCGGGTGGGTCGTGCTCCGCGGCGCGCCCGCGCTCCTCGACGGCGCGCTGGTGCTGAGCGCGAGCGGCGACGAGACGATGGCCGGGCTGGGCCCGACACCCTACCTCGCGGCCATCTACGTGTTCGTGAACATCCACCACTATTTCATGGATAACGTGATCTGGCGCCGGGAGAACCCCGAGACACGGTATCTGCTGCGCCAGGACGGCGAGGACGGCGAGGACGGCGCGAGCGGCTGAGCGGCGAGCGCGCGCCCCCGCGCCCGCGTCACGCCCTCCGCTTCACCACCGCCCCCACCGCGCGCGCGGCGAGCCAGACGACGGACGCCGCGGCGCCGATCGCGCTCGCCGCCGCGAGGGAAGCCCGCATCAGCGCCGGATTGACCTTCTCCGGCCGGTGATCGGGCAGGTACGGGTGGAGGGCGCGCGGCAGCACCCACGCCTCGCTCCCGGGGCCCTCGCCGCCGATCGCGCGCACCGCGCGGGCGAGGCGGCCGCGGGGCTGCACGCGGCTCTGCACCCAGGGGATGAAGCGGGCGATCGGGAGGCGGCCAGGCGCCTGCCGCTCCATCCAGGCCACCGTGCGCCTCAGCTCGGCCGCCGTCGCGGCGGCGCTGCCGTCGCCGTCGAGGCGGTGCCACTCGCCGTGGCTGGGCAGGAGCCACGCGAACCGGAGGTGGCCCGCCTCCGCAAGGGCGACCAGCCGGCGCACGGAGCCGGTCTGGCGCTCCCAGTCGTGCCAGCACTGGAGTCGGAACGCCATGATCTGGCCGAGACGGCGCGAGTAGGCGAGGTGATCGCCGGTGAACAGGAAGCGGCCGCGGTACAGCAGGCACATCGACCCCGCGGTGTGGCCGGGCTGCGAGAGCACGGCCAGCTCGGCGCCGGCGAGCGCGGCGTCGGCGAGCGGCGCGCCCTCGAGGGTCATGGGCTCGGGGCGGTCGGGGAGCTGGATCTCCACGTCGGTGGTGACCGCGGTGTACGCGCCGCCGCGCGCGCTCACGTCCGCGTAGCCGAGGATGCGGCGAGCGCCGGGAAAGCGGGCCGCGAACTCGGCGTGGTGCGCGGTGTTGTCACTGTGGGTGAGGAAGATCCACCGCACGCCGCCGCGCTCCTCGAGGAAGCGGAAGATGGCCTCGCTCGGCTTGGGCAGATCGACGAGCACGTTCCCGCCGGGGCGCTCGATGAAGTAGGCCGTGGCCCCGACGGTTTCCCTCGAGGGCTCGCCGAGCGCCCAGACGTCCTCCTCGATGCGGCGCGGCCAGGTGCTGAAAGGAGCGCCGAGCTCGCCGGCGCGAGGGCGCGCGGCGGGCGGCTTGAGGCGTAAGGCGTGGACCGGGCAGGAGGCCACGGCCGTGCGCGCCGCCTCGAAGTCGGCCCGGCTCCGCGGCTGGCGCAGGACGCCCGTGAACGCCCCCTCCTCGTACGTGCCCTCCAGCACGGCGGGGCCGCGGCGCTTCACGTCGCCGTCCATGGCCTCCCAGTGCGCGGGCGCCACCTCGCCCAGGAGCTCTGGCGCGAAGTTCCTGCAGACACCGACGCCGCAGCAAGCTCGCGTGACGTGCAGTCGTCCCCAATCTTCCCCATCGATGCCGTCGGTAGGCGTGTTGTTCATGGGCGCGCAGACTACCACGCTCCACCCGGGCCGCCATGGGCGCCCAGCGGTCCGAGCCGGTGAGTAATCGCACCGAAGCAGACCGAGCGCTGCCGCTCCGCCGCCCTCCCCGGTCGTCCAGGTTGTACACACCCGCGGTTCGCGCGAGCAGCTTTACGACGCTGCGGCGGCGCCCGTCATCCGCCGCGCGCTCCCGCCCCGGTGACCCGGGTCCTCTCCGGCGCCGGCGAGGCCGCCGCGCCGGCCGCCTCCTCCTTTCAGGCGCGGGAGGTCTTCGACCTCTTCTGGCCGCAGGTGGAGGTGATCGCCGCGTCCGCGGCGTCGCGCTCGCGGGCGATCGGCGCGCACCTGCTCCGAGGCACGTTGTTGCGCGCGTCGGAGGGTTGCCACTGCCCACCACGATAGGCCTCCAACCAGACCGAGGAGTCCATGGCCCGCGGAGAGGAGGCACGCCGATGTTGCCGAGATCTCCAGCGCACTGCGGGGCCCGACTCGCGCCTGAAGGCGACATGCCGATGAACGAAATCACAGATGGCCCGCGCGCGGGCCCACGGGCTCGCCCATCGCGGGCTCGCCGCACGGACGAGATCGAATCGAGTGGCGCGGGGACATACTCGCGCGACAAACGCGGTTCCGGACTCGTCGGATTCGATGCCCCACGAGCGCCAGGTCGCCCGGCTGGACACCGGGACCGCGGGCGCCGAGGGGTGAGCGCCCTCCCCGGAAGAGACGGCTCGCACCACGCCCGAGCAGCCACGACGCGAAAAAGCGTCGCCCCGGCGAAATCGGCGCCTGCTGCGCCGATATGCGTGGTGCCGAGGCGCATCTTTCTGCTATACATTGGCGCACACGCAGTGAAGTTGTCGGCGATGCCGTCTGGCCCATCGACCAGGCCCGGCAAACACGGCCGTCATGCGACGTTCGAGGCAACTTTCGCACAGCCGTGGGATGCACGCGCGTCTCGTGCCTCCCACCGTCGGAGGAACGTCGAGATGGCTCACACGTGCACGCCGAGCATCACCGCCGCGCCGGTCGAAGCGACCCAGGGCGACAGCCCTGCCTCGGCCGCGAGCTCGCGCGCTGAGCGCGGGGAGGTACAGACCGTGAAGCCGTGGTTGTCGCGGGTGGTGGACGGTGTGGAACAAAGGCTCTGCTGGCGCTTCCAGGTGCACGGGCGGAGCGACGTCACGTACGAGCCGGCGAGCGGCCAGCACGGCCCCTTCGATCGCGACAGGCAGCGGCACCTCAAGACGGGTGAGACGTTCCAGCGGCTCGACCGCTCGGGCTCTCCCCGGAAGTACGGCGGGCTCGTCTGGCAGCCGAAGCGCTCGATCGCCCGCTCAGGCCTGTGAGCGACGGCTCCACGGGAGCTCGGCCGCCAGGCCGTCACGGAAAGACACGTCACCCGGTCCGCACTTAAGGGCCGTCCACGGAGCTTGTTGATCACCGCCATGTCCATCCCCCAGAAGCCAGTCGCCTCCGCCCAGTTGCTCGCCACCGCTGCCCCCCTCAGCTTCCGCGCCACGTCGCGCGACCGGAGCGGCTCGACGCTCGGGGTGCTGCTCGACGCGTCCGGCGCTCAGCAGCACCTCGTGATCGAAGAGGGCGGCCTGGAGGGTACCTGGATGCTGTCGAGCGCGTTGCCCTACGGCCACGCCTCCTTTCTTCTGTACGAGAGCGCCGCCAACGTGCTGCGCGGCGGAAACCTGAGTGAGGGCGGGAGCATTTCGTACCAGGGAGCGCTGTACACGATCGAGACGTCGCTCGACGGGAATACCCGCACAGCGAAGGTGAGCGGCAGCGTGTGATCGGCCGCCGGTCGCTCACGCTCGCCGGCCGGATCGATCCGCGGCCGCTCGTGCGGCGCCGTCGCCGTTCTCCGGGTCGGAGCGGCAAGCGCGGCGACGACCGTCAACGCGGCTGACGCAGGGCGCGCCCTTCAGGGCGTGAACGATCCCCCACATCCGGCGGATCGAAGGTGAGGGTCGGCGTCGCGCCGGCGCCCTCGATCACCGCGCCAACAGCACAAGCGAAAACTTCCGTTACAGGCGCCCCCCCGGGTGATTCTACCCGGCGTGCGTTCCGCGCCGCCGCCGACCCCGAGCGATCCAGGCGCGCCGCTGACCGTGATCCCGGCAATATGAACCGGTTAACTCAGTGGGCCCGACGGCGGCCCGAAACTGACGACGGCCTCTCGTACCGGAAATTGGCATTGACGCTGAACCGATTCAGATCTTACTGCTTCCCCCACCACTCGTATCCTTCGCGGGGAAGCCACCATGAATCTCCACCAGCTCAGCCCACGCCTGTGCGCCGCGTTCTTTCTGTGCTTGGCAGCCGCGTGCGGGTCGTCGAACGACGGCACGCCGCCGGGGGAACCCCCTCCCGGAGACGACCCGCCCGGAGACGACCCGCCGGACGACAACCCCCCGGACGACAACCCCCCGGACGACAACCCCCCGGACGACAACCCGCCCGGCGATGATCCGGAGTTCCCGGACACGCCCCGGGGCAAGCTCCTCGAGGACCTCTGGACCTCGTCGCGAGCCGGCAAGTTCCGGTTCGGGTACGAGCACAGCATCCTGTGGGGGCTCTACGACCCGGGCACGAAGGGGCTCATCTCGACCAACGACTGGTTCGCGACCCTCGCGGGCGCGGCCAGCCGCGACGAGCGCGCGTGGGCGTCGGACGCCGGCGCGACCGTGGGAGAGAACCCCGGGCTGCTCGGCCTCTCCCTCGACGCGATGGTCTTCGACCCGGTCGCCTGGAACCGGCGCGACGTCGCCGCCGCCGCCGTGGCGTACACGCTGGAGCAGCCGGGCGGCATGGTGGCCATCGACTGGCACACGCCCCCGTGCAACTACGACATCGCGAGCTCGGACTTCGCGGCCGACATCGCGACGCCGCTCGCCACCATCACGGTCGACGGCCAGAGCGTCCCGATCCACGCCCAGGGCGGCGGCACCCCGTTCTACGCCGAGACGTACTATTCGGCGTCCCTGGGCTCCAGCGCGGACATCCCAGAGAACCTGAAGTGCGTCTGCAAGATCGCCAATGACGTGCCGATCGCGGAGGGGACCTTCGCCGGGATCTCGGCGCGCGACTGGCTCGTGGCCCACGCGAAGTACGTGGCCCAGTTCTTCCGCGACCACGGGCTCGACGGCAAGCCGGTCGTCCTCAGGCCGTTCCACGAGCACACCGGCGCGTGGTTCTGGTGGGGTCAGCCGTACTGGAACTGCCAGGCCCTGCTCGGCGACGATCAGGCCGTCACCGGCCCCGACGCCTACCGCGCCGCGTACCGCACGTTCGCCGAGGCCGTCCGGAGCGAGCCGGGGATGGAGAACGTGATCTTCGCGTACTCGACCGACAAGCTGCGGAAGCTGAGCGACAGCGAGGTGACGCCCGCCGAGGCGAAGATCCGAGATCCAGAGAGCCTCTCTCGCGACCTGCTCCGAGCGCGCCTGGTCGAGGAGCTCTCCGAGCTCGGCGCGGCCTACGAGAGCCCGCCCCAGCAGGCGATCCTCGACCACGACGGCCAGCCGCCGTCCGAGCTGCTGGAGGCGTACTACCTCGAGGCGTATCCCGGGGACGACCTCATCGACATCCTCGGCATCGATCTCTATTACCCGTACGAGCGGGCGGCGTCCCCGGCCGACCTCGAGGACATGAAGGCGATGGCGAGCGCCGTCGCGGCGGTCGGCGCGGCCAAGGGCAAGCCGCACGCGCTCAGCGAGACGGGCACCTACCGGCTGCACCTCCTGCACCGGGTCAGCAAGCTCGCGGCGGGCCAGCCGCTCGCGCTGTATCCGGCGGACCACGTGAGCCGGTGGTACGACACCCTGTTCGATCAGGGCATGAAGGCCGAGTTCCTGGACAACTACGGCCTCAGCGCGGCGTCCGCCGTCGCGCTCACCTCGACCGAGCTGACGAGCCTCTTCCCGGACGCGGGGCAGGGCGCCGTCACGGAGGACTGGTACAACGAGCACCTGCTCGAGATCGCGAAGAGCGCGGGCGTCTCCTACGCGCTGACGTGGCAGACCTACTATGACGGCAGCGACTTCGACGACAAGGCCGTCTACTATTATGTCCCGTTCCCGGGCCACCCCGAGGCGGACAACTTCCGCCGCTTCGCGGAGGACCCCGCGGTCTGCTTCGGCCCGATGGCGTGCGAGTAGGCGCCGCCGCGGGGTCGCCCGCCCCTCGAGCTCCACCCGGCTTCCCGGCAGGAGTCCTGCCCGGGGATCCGGAGGGAGAGAGAGCTTAACGCAAAGGCGCGAAGACGCAAAGACGCAAAAAAAATAGAACAAATATCATGCATTTTTGCGTCTTTGCGCCCCTTGCGCCTTTGCGTTGAAATTCATCTTCGCCCGCGAGTCAGATCCCTGGCGGGATTTCTGATCCGCGGTCCTAGGATTGCGGTCCAGGCATGAACCTGCATATTGCAGCGATGCCAGCTCCGCTCGAACACTACGGTCTCATCGGTGACACGACCACGGTCGGTCTGGTCTCACGTAACGGCTCGCTCGACTGGCTCTGCTTGCCACGCATCGACTCAGACGCGTGTTTCGCGAAGCTGCTCGGACGCGACGAACACGGCTACTGGACCATCCGGCCAGCCACGGCGATACGAAGCTTGGAGCGGCGCTATCGGCGGGACACGCTGGTCCTTGAGACCGAGTTCGTCTGTGAGAGCGGCCGCGCGCGCCTGATCGACTTCATGCCCCCAGGCGTGGCCGCGCACGAGGCCCCCCGGCTCGTCGACGGAGCCTATGGCATCGTCGAGCACGACGTCATCCGGATCGTCGAGGGAGTCGAGGGCGAAGTCCCGATGCACTCCGATCTGAGGGCGCGGTTCGGCTACGGCCGCGTGATCCCGTGGATCCAGTGTGACGGAGGCCGCGCGACGCTCACGTCTGGACCCGCCGCGATCGCGTTCAGCAGCCCAGCGTCGCTCGACCCCGACTGGAACGCCGCCCGGTTGGAGACGAGCTTCGTCGTCCGCGCGGGTCAGCGCCTGCCGTTCACCCTCACGTTCTACCCGTCGCATGAGCACGCGCCGGCCCACCCCGTCGACGCGGAGCAGGAGCTCGCGCGAACCGAGCGTCACTGGCGCGAGTGGGCGGGCCGTTGTCGCTACCAAGGCCGCTGGCGTGATGCCGTCGTGCGGTCGCTCCTCACGCTGAAGGCGCTCACCTACGCGCCCACGGGTGGGATCGTGGCGGCGCCGACCACGTCCTTGCCGGAGGACCTCGGCGGCGTTCGCAACTGGGACTATCGCTACTGCTGGTTGCGCGACTCCACCCTCACGCTCGACGCCCTGATGCGCGGCGGGTACCTCGAGGAAGCTCAGGCTTGGCGCGACTGGCTCATGCGCGCGGTCGCCGGTGCTCCTGCGCAGCTGCAGATCATGTACGGCGTGGCCGGGGAGCATCGGCTCACCGAGATCGAGCTGCCGTGGCTCCCGGGATACGAGGAATCGAGACCGGTGCGGATCGGCAACGGCGCATACGATCAGTTTCAGCTCGACGTCTACGGCGAGGTGCTCAACACGCTCTACGACGCCCACGCACACGGCCTGCCGGATCTGCCGCACACGTGGGACCCTATCGTCGAGATCGTGGACTTCGTCGAGAAGTCCTGGCAGCGGCCGGACGAAGGCATCTGGGAGGTACGCGGGGGAAAGCAGCTGCACTTCACGCACTCGAAGCTGATGACCTGGGTGGCCGTGGATCGCGCCGTACGCATGATCGAGGAGTTCGGCGTAGGCGGACAGCATCGACTGGAGAAGCGGCTCCAGCGCTGGCGCGCGTTGCGCGAGGAGATCCGCGGCGACCTGCTCGCGCGCGGATTCAACACGCGCGTCGGCGCCTTCACGCAATCGTACGGCTCGGAGGCCCTCGACGCGAGCGTGCTCCTGATCCCGCACATGGGCTTCCTGGCCGCCGATGATCCCCGCATGCTGTCCACCGTCGCGGCGATCGAGAAGGGCCTCACCCGGGATGGCCTCGTCCTGCGCTACGCGACCGAAACGGGCGTGGACGGTCTGCCGGGGGACGAAGGGACCTTCCTCATCTGCAGCTTCTGGCTCGCCGACAACTACGCGATGGTCGGTCGCCTCGACGAGGCGGAGGCGCTCCTCGATCGCTTGGTCTCCTTCGGCAATGATGTCGGCCTGCTCGCCGAGGAGTACAGCCCCGAGCTGCGCCGCCAGCTCGGCAATTTTCCACAGGCGTTCTCTCACGTCGGGGTCGTCAACACCGCACACATCATCGACGCAAGGAGAGCCGGGGAGGAAGTGTCCTTGCCATCCGCGGCGTAGGCCTTGCTGACGGTAGCTGACGATAGCCGACGGTCGCTGGCGACAGTGGGTAAGCGGCCGGCCGAGTCCCGTCAGATCCGGTCATACGCGATCAAGCGAGAAGCTCACCGCCGCCGCGCTCGTCGGGGAGCGACCGCCTTCTCCGAAGCGGTGGGTCACCGGCGGGTGGTCGCCTCGGGCTTGCCGCCCCCAAACGAACGCCCCATGGGACCCATCGCCGGCGTGCGCTGCCTGGCACGCACGACGACGAGCGGGCACGGCTCGCAGGAAGGGGGGACGCGTGAAGTCGGTCGCTGCCTTGATGGCCGAGAGGGTGGTGTGTCTCGTGGAAGAGGAAGACCAGCCGGATGCTCGGCGGCTTCCGTACGGGCACGCGCTGCTCCGCACCCTCGCCGTCGGCGTGTGCGGAACCGACCGGGAGATCGCCGCGTTCACCTACGGGTCCGCCCCGGCAGGGACGGACCGGCTCGTGCTGGGACACGAGGCTCTCGCCGAGGTCGTGCAGACGGGTGACGGCGTGGTTCGCCTTCGTCCCGGAGATCTCGTGGTGCCGACCGTGCGTCGTGCCTGTACCAGAATCGAGTGCCCGGCCTGCCGCGTCGGGCACCAGGACTTCTGCGCGACGGGCGAGTTCATCGAGCGCGGCATCTGCGGAGCGGACGGCTTCATGACCGAGCTCTTCGTCGAGGAGGAGCGTTACCTCGTCCCCGTCCCTCCGGCGGTCGGCGAGCTCGGCGTCCTCGTCGAGCCGCTGAGCGTCGTGGCCAAAGCGTTCGCCCAGCTCGACGCCACCCTGACGCGCTTGCCATGGGAGGACGGCGGGGCGCGGGGCCTGGTCCTCGGCGCCGGACCGATCGGCGTGCTCACGGCGATGGGGCTGGTCGCGAACGGAGCGCGGGCGGTCGTGTATTCGAGGGAACCGAAGGACGGCGATCGGGCGCGCTTGGTGCGCAGCATCGGCGCCGACTACGTATCGAGCGAGGCCACCGACGTGCCGGGGCTGGTGAGGCGCCTCGGGCGGTTCGACGTGATCATCGAAGCGGTCGGTGTGCCGGAGTTCGCGTTCAAGACCCTCCCCGCGCTGGCGGCGAACGGCGCGTTCATCCTCACCGGCATCCCTGCGCCGCGGCCCGCGATCGACTTCGACGCATCCGGTCTGATGCGCGATTTCGTCCTCCAGAACCAGCTGATGTTCGGGACCGTGAACGCCGGACGCAAGTCGTACGAGGCAGCCGTCCGGATGCTCGAGCAGTTCCTGATCCTGTTCCCCGACGCCGCGCGCCGGGTGATCGCGCGGCGGATCGCGCTCGACGAGGCGCCGGCCTCGCTGCGAGCAGCGGGGGGCGGAGCGAAGACGGTGATCCACATCGCAGAGGCCGGAACGGCGACGCGCGACGAAGGGCTTCGGGCTGCCGGGTAGGCCGCGGCGCCCCCTCGTCCAGGAAGGTGAGCGATGAACCAGAAGCGAAAGCTGCGGAGCCAGGCGTGGTGGGACGACGCGACAAATCCGGATATGACGGCGCTGTACCTCGAGCGCTACCTCAACTTCGGGCTGACCCGCGGAGAGCTCCAATCCGGCCGCCCCGTCATCGGGATCGCCCAGACGGGGAGCGACCTCGTGCCATGCAACCGCCATCATCTGAGCCTCGCCGTCCGAGTCAAGGAGGGCGTGCGCGACGCTGGCGGGATCCCGCTGGAATTCCCGGCGCACCCTCTCCAGGAGACAGGCAAGAGGCCCACCGCAGGCCTCGACCGGAACCTCGCGTACATCGGGTTGGTGGAGGTGCTCTTCGGATACGCGATCGACGGCGTCGTCCTCATGACGGGCTGCGACAAGACCACGCCGTCCTGCCTGATGGCGGCGGCGACGGTCGACCTGCCGGCGATCGTGCTCTCGGGCGGGCCGATGTTGAACGGGTATTACCGGGGGAGGCTCGCCGGCTCGGGGCTCGTGATCTGGGAGGCGCGCCGGCTCCTGGCGGCCGGCAGCATCGACTACGCGGAGTTCATGGACATGGTCGCCGCGGCGGCGCCCAGCGCGGGACACTGCAACACCATGGGAACGGCCCTGTCGATGAACGTCCTCGCCGAGGCCGTCGGGATGTCGCTGCCCGGGTGCGCGGCGATCCCGGCGCCCTATCGGGAGCGGGCGCAGATGGCATACGCGACCGGGCGCCGGATCGTGGAGATGGTGCACGAGGACCTGACGCCGAGCGCGATCATGACCAAGGCGGCGTTCGAGAACGCGATCGCCGTCGCTTCGGCGATCGGCGCGTCGACCAACTGCCCCATCCACATGAACGCCATCGCGCGCCACGTCGGGGTCGACTTGACCAACGACGATTGGCAGAGGGTCGGGCAAGACGTCCACTTGCTCGTCGACTGCCAGCCGGCCGGGCGATTCCTGGGAGAGGATTTCTATCGCGCGGGGGGCGCGCCCGCCGTCATGAACGAGCTGCTCCGCGCGGGCCGTCTCCACGGGGATGCGCTCACGGTGTCCGGACGAACCGTGGGTGAGAACGTGGCGAGCGCCGTCGCCGCCAACCGCGACGTGATCCGACCGTACGAAGATCCGCTGCGCCGCGCCGCCGGCCTGCTCGTCATGAGCGGGAACCTCTTCGACTCGGCCGTCATGAAGAGCTGCGTCATAGGAGAGAGCTTCCGCAACCGCTACCTCTCGGACCCCGCGCATCCCGACGTCTTCGTGGCACGGGCCGTCGTCTTCGAGGGGCCGGAGGATTACCACGCTCGCATCAACGATCCGTCGCTCGGGATCGACGAGAGCTGCATCCTCGTCATGCGCAACACGGGGCCCATCGGTTATCCGGGCTCCGCGGAGGTCGTGAACATGCAGCCGCCCGACGCGCTGGTTCGGGAGGGGACGACGCTGCCGACGCTCGGCGATGGCCGCCAGAGCGGCACCTCGGACTGCCCCTCCATCCTGAACGCGTCGCCCGAGTCCGCGGTGGGCGGCGGCCTCGCGCTGATCCGGACGGGGGATCGCATCCAGGTCGATCTGCGCCGGCGTCGCGTGGACGTGTTGCTCTCCGACGAGGAGATCGAGCAGCGCCGCAAGTCCCTGAAGCTGCCAGAGCTCGAGAGCCAGACGCCATGGCAGGAGATCTACCGGAACGCGGTCGGTCCCCTGTCCACCGGCGCCTGCTTCGAACCGGCCGTTCGGTACCAGCACCTCGTTCAGCTTCACGGGCTGCCTCGTCACTCACACTGAACGGCACGGGAACGGAGGTAAGGACCATGAGCGTGGAACGGACGGGGCAGGTCGTCGTGCTGGACTACGATTTCGGCGACGTCGACATCGAGCGCTCTCTCGTGGAGCCGGCCGGCTTCGAGGTGGTCGCCGCACAATGCAAGACCGAAGAGGACGTCGTGGCCGTCGCGCGCGACGCCGTCGGCGTGCTCACGCAGTACGCCGAGGTCAAGGGGCGAGCCATCTCGGGGCTCCGGCGCTGCCAGGTCATCGCTCGGTACGGCACCGGGGTCGACACCGTCGACGTCGCGGCAGCGACCCGCCGTGGGATCCGCGTGACGAACGCGCCGAACGACTGGTGCGCCGACGAGGTCGCTGACCACGCCGTGGCGCTCTTGCTCACGCTCGCCCGCAAGCTGCCCGCGTACGATCGTGCCACGCGCGGTGGATCCTGGTCCTGGCAGGATGGCCGGCCGATCCACCGGATGCGGGGCGCGACCCTGGGGCTCCTGTCGTTCGGCGCGATCGCCCGGAACATCGCCGCGCGGATGGCGAGCTTCGGTGTGCGCGTCACGGCGCACGACCCCTTCCTCGACACGGACGAGATCCGCGCCGCCGGCGCTGCCCCGGTGTCCTTCGACGAGCTCCTGGAGCGCTCCGACTACCTCGTCATCCAGGCGCCGCTGACCCGCGGGACCCGTGGTCTCATCGGAGAACGCGAGCTCCGGCGCATGAAGCGGACGGCGATCCTCGTCAACACCGCCCGTGGTCCGATCATCGACGACGGCGCTCTGTACCGGGCGCTCGCGGAGGGATGGATCGCGGGGGCCGGGCTCGACGATATCGCCGAGGAGCCGGCGAAGCGCCGGGACTGGAGTCCGACGAGCCCGCTCTTCTCGCTCGAGAATGTCGTCATCTCGCCCCACGCAGCTTACTACTCGGAAGAGTCGATCGAGTTCGTCCGACGATTTGCGGCGAGCGAGGTCGTTCGGGTCCTGTCCGGCCAGGAGCCGATGTCGCCCGTGAACCTCATGGCCGCTTGAGCCCGCCGTCTCGCCGGCGCCGGCGGGTATGGCGGATGCATTGGAGGAGATGGGAGGAGATGGGAGGAGATGGGAGGGCTCCCGCGCGGGTCGTCTTGCGCCGGCGGCGAGCGGAAGAAACGAAGGAGGTGCACCATGGAGCGAGCGAACATTCGTGAGGTCCCGATTCCAGCGAGCCGGGTCGGCCTAGGGACCTGGGCCATGGGCGGGGTTCAATGGGGGGGCGCCGACGACGACGCGTCGGTCCGCACGATTCACGCGGCGCTCGACCTCGGGATCAACCTGATCGACACCGCGCCGGCCTACGGGTTCGGGCACTCCGAGGAGGTCGTCGGACGGGCCATCGCCGAGCGGGGCCAGCGCGAGCGGGTGGTCCTCGCGACCAAAGTGGGCCTCGAGCGCCGGGGCGATGCGCTCTTCCGGAACGGGACGCGCAAGCAGATCCTGGAGGAGGTCGAGCTCTCGCTCATGCGTCTGCGCACCGACTACATCGATCTGTATCAGGTACACTGGCCGGACCCACAAACGCCCTACGAAGAGACGGCCCAGGCCCTCCTCGATCTCCAGCGCGAAGGCAAAATCCGCGCGATCGGCGTCTCCAATTACTCGATCGACGCGATGCAACGGTTCCGCTCCGTCGCGCCGATCGCCTCGGCGCAGCCGCCGCTGAACCTCTTCGAGAGGCAGGCGGAAGGGGACATCCTGCCCTGGTGCCGCGACAACGGGATCGCCACGCTCACGTACGGCGCGCTCTGCCGCGGGCTCCTGAGCGGCGCGATCGACGAAAAGACCGCGTTCCAGGGGGACGACCTCAGGAGGACCGATCCGAAGTTCCAACCTCCACGCTTCGCGCAGTACCTCGACGCGGTGAGGGACCTCGATCGATTCGCGCGCGACCGCTACGCTCGGGGCGTGCTCGCGCTCGCGGTGCGCTGGGTGCTCGACCACCCGGGTGTCTCGGTGGCCCTCTGGGGAGCTCGACGGCCGGAGGAGCTCGCGCCGATCAACGATGTGGTGGGATGGAGCCTCGACGACGAAGCCCGCGCCCACATCGACGCCGTGCTCACCCGAGCGGTGCGCGACCCGGTGGGTCCAGAGTTCATGGCGCCGCCGGAGCGCCCCGCCGAGGCGCGCAGCGCAGCCTGACGCTACCCGCACGGCTCCTGCGAATCCATGGCGACGGCTACGGGCCAGCCGTCGCCATGGCGATTCACGCCGCCCGGAGGCCCGACTCCGGGCGCGCTCGACCGAAGGCGTCGCTCCTGCCCCAGCGCCCGGGGATGTCGAGCAGTCGGATCTCCCCGAGCTCGGCGGGGACCGCCGGATCGACGAAGAGGCGATTGCCCATCGGCTCCAGCCCGAGCACGGCGCGCAGAAAGAGCAAGGGAGCCCCGGCGGCCCAGGCCTGGGGGCTGCACGCGGTCGGATACTCGACCGGGAACCTGGTGAGCTCTCGTGGGTACCCGGCAAACGCCTCCGGCAGGCGGTAGTGGAAGAAGGGAGCCGCGGCCAGGTTGCCCGTCGCGATACGCCCGGCCTCCACGCTGAAGCCGTAACGCTGGAGCCCGAGCGCGATCAGAGAGTTGTCGTGCGGCCAGACCGTGCCCACGTGATATCCGATGGGATTGTACCCGCCCTCGTCGTCGGCCAGGGTACGCACGCCCCAGCCGCTGAACAGATGAGGTCCGAGGAGGTGCTCCACCACTCGTTCGGCCTTCGATGTATCTACGATACCGCTCCAGAGCAAGTGGCCGATGTTCGAGGTCAAGGAGTCGACCGGGCGCTTCCGGCCATCCAGCGCGAGGGCGAAGAACCCGCGATCGTCGAGCCAGAAGTCCTGATTGAATCGACGTTTCAGCTCAGCCGCGTCTCGCTCCAGGCGCGCCGCCAGCTCGGGGTCCCGCCAGAGCTCGCGCGCGAGCCGGGCGCAGCGCACCTTCGCGTCGTAGACGTAGCCCTGGATCTCACAACACGCGAGGGGCCGCGGCGCGAGCGATCCGTCATGAAAGACGATGGCGTCCCACGAGTCTTTCCAGCACTGGTTCTCCAGGCCGGTCTCGGGGTTGCGCGTGTCGTATTCGACATACCCATCGCCGTCGCGGTCGCCCCACTGGTCGATCCATCGAAGCGCGGCGCGCGCGGTGTGCTCCATCGACAGGACGAGCTCCGCGTCGCCGGTCCAGCGCTCGTACTCGTCCAGCAGGATCAAGAAGAGCGGCGTCGAGTCGGCAGCGCCGAAGTAGGGAGAATGCGGCCGCTCTTCGAAGGCGGTCAGCTCGCCCCAGCGGACCTCGTGGAGGATCTTCCCCGGCTCCTCGTCGCGGAAATCGTCCCGGCGGCTGCCCTGGCGGCGCGCGAGATAGCGGAGCGTGGAGCGCGAGAGCTCGGGGACGAACGGCAACGCTTGCAGGCTCGTGATGATGCTGTCGCGGCCGAAGGCCGCCATGAACCACGGTAGACCAGCTGCCGGAATGGCGGCGTCCGGCATCAGCTTGGAGAAGAAGCGCAGCGCGGCGAGGTCGATGAGGCTCCGCTCGTACGTCCGGGCGAGCGTCTCGTTCGAGGTGACGAGCCGTGGGGCGTGGTCCATCCAGCTCTCGAGGCTGATGCCGATGTTCGGGCGCGCGTGGCGCTCGCCGTGGGCGTACTTCACCCGGGTGTGCCGCTCCTCGAGGCCGTCGATCGCCGCCACGACGTCGAGGCACGTGCTCCAGCGGCCGTGCGGCGCGATGCTCGCCCGAAAGGTCAAGCCGTTCGGATCGATCTGCGCGGGCTGCGAGGCGGAGATCCACGTCTCGCGCACGAAGCGCTCGCGTCGATAGCCGAGGACGAGCCGATTGTCTTCGATGCGGTGATAGCGCTCGCCCTTCTTCGGGAGCATGTCCTTGACCTCGAACAGGTCGGCGAAATCGGCGGCGGCCTGGATGCGGACCTCGAGGTCGACGGGATCCTTGCCGTGGTTCATGAGCAGGAGGTCCTCGTGGAAGCCATCGCCCGCAAACCGGCTCCGGACGATCGAGAGGGTCGATTGGACGTACATCGCCGCAGGCCTCGGGACGAGGAAGAACTGGGCCTGGAAGTACTGCACGTCGTCGGTGGACAGCGCGGCGGGGACGACGCCGTCGATCGTCAGGATCCATTCGGAGAGGAAGCGCGTATCGAGGTGAAAGAGGCCGAGCGGCCGGCTGACGGAGTGTTCGATGTTGCCGCGCAGATCGCTGACGACGAACGTGCCGCCGTCCAGAATGCTCACTTGCCGTTCCATGGGTCCCCTCCGACGACGGTGGCTCAGCGCGTCGTTCCTGGAGTCTGTTGGTCCCCCGGGGAGAAGACGCTCTGAAACATCTGGGCGACGCCCAGGTCTCCTCGCACGCCGACGCGGCCCTGCATGATCGCCGTGATCAGGTTCTGCTCACCGCGAAAGATCCGCAGGAAATCGTCGAGCGAGCAGGAGAGCTGGCAGTCCTCGCTCGCGCCCTCGGGCGCGATTCCGAAGGACCCGTCGGCGATCTCCACGACGACGCGCTCGTCGTCGCTGAGCTGCACGGCGCACGCCTTCCGTATTCCTCGCAGACGGGCGTCGTAGCGTCCTGCCGCGAGGTCGTTGATGAGCTTCCTTGCTTGCGACATGGCCAAAGAGTGTGTCCGGGTTGCCGACCTCGCCTTCGCGCTTCCCACCCCAAGCAACGGGTGTGCCCTTCTGCACGGCGCGCAGGCCGCCTCCTTCACGCTCGCGTGTGGAGCACGCGAGCGCCGCCCAGCGCGATCAGGATCATCGACGTGCCGCCGGTCAGGAGGCTGATTCCGACGAGCAAGCCGAGCACCCTCGCGGCGGTGGTGACGCCGCCCGTGACGATCAGCACCCCGAGCCCCAGCGCCAGGATGCCGTCGAACACGAGCCACCCCGAGCCCCGCAGCCCGCGGTGCTGATAGGCGCGGACGAGCTTGAGCGCGCCCTCGGCGGCGAAGTACGCCGAGGCGAGCACCATCAGCGCGAGCTTGCCGGTCATCGGGAAGGCCACGAGGAGAAGGCCGAACGCCACCTGCACCAGGGCGCTCACGAGCTCCCAGCCGGCCCCGGCCCAGCCGCGGCTCTGGATGGCGTGACAGCCCTCGGCCACGCCGGCGACCACGATCAACCAGCCGAGCGCGATGGCGGCGACCCGAGAGGCGACGAAGGGCAGGAGGAACGCGAGCACCCCGAGCACCATCGAGGTCACGCCGATCGCGAGGAACCAGCCGCGGTTCTCCCGCACGGTGTGAAGGTCGACCGGCGCAAAGCGTAGCGGCTTCGTGGACTCTTCGAGCGGACCAACCATGGGCACCCCTCTGGTTCGTGGAGCACGCGTATCCCGTCGGTCCCCCGCCCCACGCGGGCGAGGTGGCCGGGACCGCGTCCTCTTTGAGCATCGTCGTCGAGCCTCGTCTTTGAGCATCCTCCGTGCCAGCGCGCCGGCGGGAACATTGTGCCTGGCGCTCGCGGGAGACGTCACGGCCGAGGGCGGCCAGGAGCGCACCGCCTCATCAGCAGGCGATTGCCCGCGCGGCCCTGACGCGCGGAGCGGCCGCCCTTCGAGCCCTGCTTCGCGCGATTTTCACGCTTGCGCGTCGACTTGCGCGACCGGCGGTCCCGCGCCGGGCCTTCCGGCGTCGCGCTGGCCTTCCGCGCCCTCCGCGTCGACGCGCCGAACGCGCTCCGTGCCGCGGATCACGGGCAGAAGGTGACCTCGAAGCTCGTCTCCGACGAGCAGGCGTGGAGCCCGGCGGCGTCGTCGTAAGCATAGCTGTACGCGGTGGGGCACATCTGGTGCATCCGGATCACGTAGTCCGTGTGCTCCACGCTCCGCGGATCCGCGGTGTTCCGGCACGCGTCCGACGTCATGCACCCTCGCTCGGCGGTGCACTGGCCCGTGGCCGGATCGATGGGCGTCGGGCAGCAGAGGTGGAGCCCGGGGTCGGCGCTCTCCGGCTGGCCCAGGCCCCAGGGCGCCGGGTAATTCCACTTCTTGCACGGGGCCATGCAGCCGACCACGACGCCGTTTCTGTCGCGCACCCGGAGGTCCTGGTGCGCGTATCCGGGAAACTGGCCGTTGCCGAGGTCTTCGTCGCCGGGGCAGAGCGAGAGCGACAGCCCGGAGCAGTCCGAGGTGATGCAGCTGCCCTGCTCGGCGCCGGCGCCCTTGGGGACGACCTTGAAGGGCAGCGTGTAGCCGTCCACCTGGCTGAGGTTGTACCAGGTCTGGTCCGCGCTGCCCCTGGGCGCGAAGGTGGCCTCGAACTTCGACTCGATCGGCGGCTGACAGCCGCCCGCCGGACAAGGGGCGACGCTGTCGCCCGTGGTGCAGTTGCGGCCGCCGTCGTCACAGCCGGTCTTCGGCCAGAAGCGCGTCGCGCTGATGCCGCCGTCGGGCACGTCGTAGGTGTACGCGGCGCCCCGGGTGAGCTTGACGTTCTGCGGGCCCTGCACGTTGGTCGAGTGGGCGACCCAGATCGGCGCCGAGCAGTTGTTGACGATCGTGAGGGTGCGGGCGCCGGAGCCGGTGGAGGAGCCGCCGCTCACCTTGTCGAGCGTCCAGCGCTGGTTGGTGGTGCCGCCGTAGGGATACTGGAGGATATCCGTCCCGTCGGCGGCGTTGCCCCACGCGAGGTCGACGACCTGATCGGTGTGGCGCGCGTGGATGCTGAACTGGTCGCCCCCGCGATTCACGAGCTTCCACTGCTGGTTGGCGCCGCCGACATAGGTCCACTGGTGGATGACCGCGTTCGCCGCGGTGCTCACGTCGCGCACGTCGAGGGCCTTGTTGCTGCCCACGTTGACGATCTTCCAGTAGCCGTCGGTCGTCGGGGAGATGTGGAATTTCTGCGCGTTCGTCCCGTTGCAGGTCCACTGCTGCATCCGCGTGCCGTCGGCGGTGCTGGCCCCGGGCACGTCGAGGCACTTGTTCGTGGCGACCGAGCGGATGACGTAGTCCCCCTCGGTGACGCTGGACACGAGCACCGCGTCCGCGTCCTCGGCGCTGGCCTCGGCCCGCGCCGCCTCGTCGTCGGCGACGAGACACCCGCCCAGCAGCACGATCCACCCCAGCGCCAGCGACAGACCCCCCACCGCGATCTTGCGAGCCATGATGCCCTCCTCGTGGTTGCGATGCGCCCTGGATGCCGGCGCGACCGCTGGTCGAGGTGCCAGTGCACGCGACGTTCCACGCCGGCAGCGCGGGCGCGCACGGCCAGGCCGCCGAGGCTCCACCGGGCTTCGCCGAGATCCGGCGGGGCCCGGGGGCGATCCGCGGGATCGCCCCTCGCCAGCGCGAGGCGATCCGCGCGATCACCCTCCGGCCTCGAGGGGCGATCCCGCGGAGCGCTCCCGCGCCGCGCAGCAAACCGGCGTTGGGCGCATCACAGTCCCGCGTGGAAGCCATTTACCCACGTGGTGCGCGGGTGTTATTCAACGATGATGGGCAGTGACGACGATCGCGGTCACGGGCTGCCCATCCCGCAGAAGCTCTATGGCCGAGACGCGGAGATCGCGGTGCTCCTCGCGGCGTGGGAGCGGGCGAGCCGGGGCGCCGCCGAGCTCGCGCTGATCTCCGGTCACGCCGGCATCGGCAAGTCGGCGGTGGTGAGCGAGCTGCACCGGGCGATCGCCGGGCGCGGCGCGCGCTTCATCTCGGGCAAGTTCGACCAGTTCAACCGGAGCGTCCCATACGCCTCGCTGGCGCAGGCGTTGCGGGAGCTCGCGCGGCACCTGCTCACCGAGCGCGGCGAGGCGCTCTCGCGCCTGCGGCGCAAGCTCGCGACCGCCCTCGGCCAGAGCGGGCAGGTCCTCGTCGACCTGCTGCCGGAGCTGGAGCTCATCATCGGCCCCCAGCCGCCCGTGCCCGAGCTCGGGGCGGCCGAGTCCCAGAACCGGCTCAACCTTGTATTTCAGAGCTTCCTGCGCGTCTTCGCCACGGCGGAGCACCCGCTGGTCCTCTTCCTCGACGATCTGCAGTGGGCGGATCTCGCCTCGCTCCGGCTCCTCACGCTGCTCCTGTCGGATCCGGAGCGCGGCCACCTGCTCGTGATCGGCGCCTACCGCGACGACGAGGTCGACGCGGGACACCCGCTCTCCGCGGCTCGGGCGGAGCTCCGGAGGGCGGGGGCGAGCATGGTCGAGATCACCCTCGATCCGCTGCGCCCCGCGGACGTCAATCAGCTCCTCGCCGACGCGCTCGGCTGCGGCCCGGAGCGGTCCGCCGCGCTGGCGACGCTCGTCCTCGACAAGACCCAGGGGAACCCCTTCTTCATCAATCAGTTCCTCGTCTCGCTCTACAAGGACCGCCTGATCGCCTTCGATCCGCAGTCCGGCGCGTTCTCCTGGGATCTCGATCGCATCCGGAGGGCGGGGATCACGGACAACGTGGTCGATTTCATGGCGAAGAAGCTGCGGCGTCTCTCGCCGAGCGCGCAGCGGGTCCTCACGCTCGCCGCGTGCATCGGCCACAAGTTCGACCTGGGGACGCTCGCGCTGGTCGACGAGCGGCCGCCCGAGGCCACCGCCGCCGATCTCCGGGAGGCGCTCCGGGAGGGCGTCGTCCTGCCTGCGGACGCCGAGCACCGGTACGTCCACGCCGCGCCCGACCACGGCGGCGAGGGCGGGCTGCCGGCCGGGGACATCGACGCCTCTTACCGGTTCTTGCACGATCGCGTGCAGCAGGCGGCCTACTCGCTCGTCGACGAGGACCGCAAGCAGGACCTGCACCTCCGGATCGGGCGCCTCATGCTCGCGCGGCGGGAGCTCGGTGAGCGGGACGAGCACCTGTTCGACACGGTGAACCACCTGAACCTCGGCGCCTCGCGGATCGCCTCGCCGGACGAGCGGACCATCCTCGCGCGCCTGAACCTCGCCGCCGGCATGAAGGCGAAGGCGTCGGCCGCCTACGACGTGGCCGCCGGCTACTTCGGCGCCGGCGTGTCGCTCGTCGACGAGGAGGGGTGGGAGCAGGACTACGAGCTCGCGTTCGCGCTCCACCTCGAGGGCGCCGACTGCGGGTTCCTGAGCGGCCGCTCGGCGGAGGCCGAACCGCTGTTCAACGTCTCCCTGACCCGCGCCAGGACCGACCTCGATCGCGCGCACGTCTACGCCCGGCGCATCTTGCTCTTCAACACCGTCGCGAGGTTCGACGAGTCCGTGCGCTGCGCGCGCACGGCGCTCGCCCTGCTCGGGATCGAGCTGCCCGAGCGCGAAGACCGGATCCGGGCGGCCCTCGCGGCGGAGCTCGCCGAGGTGCCGCGCAACCTGGCGAGCCGCCAGATCACCGAGCTGTTCGACGCCCCGGAGCTCAAGAGCCCCGAGCACAAGGCCGCGCTGACGATCCTCACGAACGTGAGCGCCGCCATCCTCGTCGCGGAGCCGTCCCTCCACGCCCTCGTGTGCGTCAAGCACGCCAACATCTCGCTCAAGCACGGCCACGCGGAGGTCTCCGCCTGGGGATATCTGATCTACGCGATCGTCCTGGTCGACCAGGGCCGGTACGCGGAAGCCTACGAGTTCGGCAGGCTCGCGATGGATCTCGACGAGAAGATGGGCTGCGCCGTGGTGTCGTCCAAGGTGAAGTCGAGCTTCGCGGTGTTCATCTCGCCCTATCGGGAGCCGCTCCGGCGGTCGTTCGCGTACCTGGCGCAGGCGCACCGGGACGGGCGCGAAACGGGGGATTTCCAGTTCGCCAGCTACTCCCTCCTCCACGGGATCACGAGCCGGCTGAGCCACGGCGTCGCGCTCGGCGCGGTGTCCGAGGAGATCGAGCGGTCCCTCCCGTTCTTGCAGCGGACGAGAGACGTGATGTCGGGCCTCATCGTGACCTCGTCGAAGCAGATGATCGCGAACCTGCGAGGCTGCACGCTGGGCCACCACACCCTGAGCGACGGCGTCTTCGACGAGGACGAGTTCAGCGCGACGCTGGGCGCGCCGAACCACGAGTTCATGGCGGCGTTCTATCATATCCAGAGAGCGCAGCTCGCGTTCCTCTACGGCGACCACGAGCGCGCCCTCGCGCTCATCGCCCTGGCGGAGCCGCTGCGCCCGTACCTGGCGAACATGTGGATGTCGACCGAGGTCCCGTTCTACGCGAGCCTCATCCTGCTGGCGCTCTGCCCGAAGGCGCCGGGCGCCGAGCAGGCGCGCTACGCGAGCGAGATCGCGCGCCACGCGGCCGACGTCGCGGCGTGGGCGGAGAGCTGCCCGGAGAACTTCCGCCACAAGCATCTCCTGATCTCCGCCGAGCGCGCGCGCGTCTCGGGGGACGACGCGGCGGCGACGGATCTCTACGAGGAGGCGATCAAGGCCGCTCAGGAGAGCGAGTTCCTCCACCACGAGGCGCTCTCGAACGAGCTCGCCGCGCGGTTCCACCTGGCGAAGGGGCGGATGAAGATCGCGCGCATGTACATGGCCGACGCCGCCCACGGCTACGCGCGGTGGGGCGCGGAGGCCAAGGTCGCGCAGCTCCATGGGGCGCACGCGGAGCTCACGCCGCGGGGGCCCGCGGCGGAGACGGCGAGGCCTCCGCGGCCGACGATGACCCCCGCGCCCGGCGCCACCTCGAGCGAGGACAGCCGGCTGTACGGCGCGCTGGAGGAGAAGGTCCGGGAGCGCACGGCAGCGCTGGAGGAGGCGCAGGCGAAGGTGATCCGGCTGGAGCGCGAGGTCGCCGACAAGCGGATGGCGGGCGGCTTCGCGCGCGAGATCGAGGACGCGCTGGCGGGCGCGAAGCTGGCGCTCGCGAGGGCGCTCGGACAGGACGAGTCGAGCTCGCGACCGTGCCTCACCTTCGACTCGGGGGTGGAGCTCGGCAAGCTGCACGAGGAGCTGAGCCTGCGCTTCTCCGACGAGGAGATGGAGCGGATGAGCGGGCGGCTCCAGCACATCTTCGAGAACCAGGAGGAGCTCGACGCCGCGCTGAGGCTCGCGTTCAAGGCGACGGACCACGCGCTCGCCGTCGCCAGGGAGATCATCCGCCTCTCCGCTGAAGCCCACGGCGGATAGACCTGCGAACGGACGCCGCCGAGGCGCCCAGGCACGCTATCCTCGGCGCATGGCCAAGAAGCGAGACCTCGTCGTCAACGACCTCGCGCGTTACGAGAAATCGTCGGAGCGCCTCGTGCTCGAGGACTACTCGAGCTGCGAGGTCCCGGCGGGGTGCGGCGGCGGGATCCTTCGCTGGATCGATCCGCAGGAGGCGCTGCCGCTGACGCTGCGCCTCTGGACGGCGGGCAAGGCGGAGGTCTTCTTCGACGGCGCGCCGGTGCGATCGAGCCGGATCCAGGCCCGCCCGGGCGCGCACGTCCTCGCGGTCGCCATCCGAGCCGCGGACGACGCGCCCGCCCGGCTCGCGCTCTCCCTGCGCTACAGCGACGAGGCCAACACCCGCGCCCCGCTCGAGCCCCGGCGCGACAGGTCGATCGGGCGCACGCTCGACGTCCGCTCGGGCGCCGGCGCGGCGATCGTCGGGACCACCCGCGACCCCGGCGGCGACGCGTGGAAGCTGCCCGGCTTCGACGAGCGCGGCTGGCGCGCGCTCGCGCCCGCGCAGGGCGGCGCCGGCTGGCACTTCAACGACCTCATGAGCCGTGGAGCGCGCGCCGTCGGGCTGCCGGACGCGCAAGGCGACCTCTGGGCCCGGTGCTCGTTCGACGTCGACCTCGGGGGCGCGCCGTGACCGCGCGCCCGCCGCTCGCCCTCGTCCCGCAGCACTTCGGGTCGACCGTCTTCGATCGCCGCACGTCGCGCTACCTGCCGTTCGATCACGAGACCACGGACATCCTGCTCCGCGCCCGCGCGACCCCGATCGGGGCGATCGTCGACGCCGCGCCGCCCGAGCGCCGCGGCGCGCTCGCCGCGTTCGCCTCCGCCTTCTACGAGCGGGCCTTCTTCACGCACGACCTCCTCTTCGACGGCGTCGCGCTCGACGTGACGCCGCCCGCCGATCACCTCACCGGGCCGCTGGCCGTGCACCTCGAGGTCGTCGCCGCGTGCAACCTCGCCTGCGCGCACTGCTTCGCGGGCGAGCTCCCGCGCCGGGAGCCGCCGCTCACCCTCGCCGAGCTGGACGCGCTGTTCGCCTCGCTCGCGCGCCTCGGCTCGTTCCGGCTGGGCCTCACCGGCGGCGAGCCGCTGCTCCGCAAGGATCTGTTCGACATCCTCGATCTCGCGACCTCGCACGGCCTGCACCCGTGCCTCACCACGAACGCGCTCCTCCTCACCGAGGAGACCGCGAAGAAGCTCGGCGAGCGCTCGCTCGTGTGGCTCAACGTCAGCCTCGACGGCGCCACGGCCGCGACGAACGACGCCGTCCGCGGCGAAGGCACGTTCGCGCGCGTGCTGGAGAAGGTCGCCATGCTCCGCGAGCACGCGCGCTTCTCGCTCGCGTTCACGATCATGCGCCATAACGCGTCCGAGGCGGCGGCGTTCGCCGAGCTGGCCGCGGCCGCCGGCGCGCACACCGCTGTGTTCCGGCCGCTCTACCCGGTGGGCGCCGCCGGGTCGCGCGCCGAGCTGTGGCCCTCGTTCGACGACTACGAGGCCGCGCTGGGCGCCCTCTGGACGCTCGGCGCGACCGGCGACGGCCGCGCCACGGCCGCGCGCGCGATCGACCCCTTCTCGCCGAGGAGCCGCGGCGAGACGCGGGCCGTCGTGCACGACAACTGGGGCTGCGGCGCTGGCAACACCGTGTGCTCCATCTCGGTCGGCGGCGACGTGAACCCGTGCAGCTTCCTCGGCCCCGGCTTCGTCGCCGAGAACCTCCGCCGCGCCCCCTTCGAGCACATCTGGCGCGAGAGCGAGCGCTTCCGCGCCATCCGCGGCCTCCCCGGCGACGGCGCCGGCACCGCCTCCTTCGGCGGCGGGTGCCGCGCGCGCTCGCTCGTCATGGCCGGCGACGTGAACGCCCCCGATCCGTGGCTCGCGCGGCACGAGGCGGCGCCGCAGCGCCACAACCCGCTCACCGTGCTGCGCGCGCAGCGGAGGCTCGCGTGAGCGCCGCCGACCCGACCTGGCTCCTGTCCGCGGACCGCGAGCTCCCCTCGGCCGCGGAGCTCCTCGGCCTCGCCGCGCGCCTCGCCGGGGAGGGGCGCCTCGAGCTGGCCGCCACCGCCTGCGACGCCGCGTTCGGCCTCGCGCCCGGGGACCCGGCGCTCGCCGAGGCGCGCGCCCGCCTGCTCGATCGGCTCCAGATCGAGGAGCATGGCCTCGTGTTCCGCTACGTGCCCGCGGGCCCATTCCTCATGGGCGCGGACGACGGCGACCCCGACGAGCGGCCCATGCACCCGGTGGAGCTCGGCGCGTTCTGGATCACCGACGTGCCGATCACCTGGGCCGCGTACCACGCGCTCATCGGCTGGCCGCCCCCGCCGGACGGCGGGCCTCCGTCGAAGCCGACGAGGGAGGGCAAGATCGACGTGGACGCGTTCCGGGTCTACAACGACGGCAAGATCCGCCGGCAGTACTGCGAGAGCGAGACGGTCCGCGCGCACGACTGGCATGCCCATGCGCCGGACGCCGAGTGGCGGTCGGGCGGCCGTGTCATGACGGCGCGCGAGCTGTTCGGGGAGGTCGCGCGCGGCGATCCGGCGCGCCCGTGGACCTACGATCAGAAGCCCATGGTCGCGGTCCGGTGGGATCAGGCGGTGGCGCTCGGCGATTCGCTCTCCGCAGAACAGGAGCAGGTCACCTACCGCTTGCCGACCGAGGCCGAGTGGGAGAAGGCCGCGCGCGGCGGACTCGTCGGCTGCCCGTACCCCTGGGGCGACGCGCCGCCGTCCCCGGCGCTCTGCGATTTCGATCGGTTCGAGGAGTTCTCGCTCCGCCCGCCGCGCAGCTTCCCGCCCAACGGATATGGCCTGTTCGGCATGAGCGGCGGCGTCCGCGAGTGGACGGGCGACGGCTACGACGCGCTCTATTATGCCGAGGGCCCGCGCGCCGCCCCGGTCGGGCCGGCCGCCGCGAAGCAGCGCGTCCTGCGCGGGGGTTCCTGGGCCGACTGCGCGTGGGCGGTGCGCGTCTCGTTCCGGATGGGCAGTCCCCCGGATCTGCACGGCGACCCCACGATCGGCTTCCGGCTGTGCCGCGTCGCGCGCCCCGGGTGAGCGCCTCTTCGTGGACCCCTGCCCCCCTTCGATGCATGGATAAAGCTGTTGCATCAGCGTCGTTGGGGGGAGCTAACCGCCATAGAGCGACAGACGGGTTGAAACGGCGGAACAGGTCGTGGAAGCCGCAGGCGGCGCGACCGGCGCGTCAGGGCTCGCCGGCGAGCTTCTTCACCGCGGCGAGCAGGAGGTCCGGCTTGAACGGCTTGATGATCCAGCCCTTCGCGCCGGCCTTGCGGGCCTTGTCGATGAGCTCGGGCTGCCCCTCGGTCGTGAGCATGAGGATCGGCACGCCGGACGCGAGGCCCTTGTCCCGCAGGCTCTCCAGCATCTCGATGCCGTTCATCACGGGCATGTTCACGTCGGCGATGATCATCGCCAGATCGCCCTTGTGGGCGCTCACCGCCGCGACCGCGTCCCGGCCGTTGTCCGCCTCCACGATGCTGTAGCCCGCCCCGGACAGGAGAATGCCGACCTGCTGGCGGACCGTGTTCGAATCCTCGACGAGAAGAATTTTCTTGGCCATCTGTCGTATCTCCTTCGGCGCGCGCGGTCCGCGGCTCAGAACAGCAGCACTTCCCCCTCGCGCTGCGGATCGGGCATGTCGACCTCCTCGAGCTCCAACGCCGTGTCGGGCGCCATCGCGTCGAACAGCACGGCGAGCCGGTCGGTCCCGGCGTCGAAGAGGAGCCGCCGGAAGCCCTCGCTCTGCTCCTCCCGGGCGCGCAGGTGCTCGCCGATCGCGGCGCTCGGCGTCGAGAGCACGATGATGAGCCCGAGGTGGCGCAGCCGGTTCTTCACCCGCCCGAGGAGCTGGTTCGCGAGCTCGCTCGCCCAGTCGCACACCATGTCGTCGTCGAGCTGGCGCCGCTCTCGCAGCGGGTGGCAGCGGGTGATGAGCGCCACGGGAGCGACGATCGTCAGGCTCCCGCGGAGGTGATCGCCCGTGAAGCCGATGAACGAGACCACCGCGTTGCCCGGCGTCGCCTCGGAGTCCTGGTGCTCCAGGAGCCGCAGCTCGACGCCGTTGTCGCGAAACAGGTGGACGCACGACGCCGCAAGCTCGTCATAGATGCGGTGCCAGCTCTCCGAGTTCATTGCGCTCTCCTCGATCTGTCGCTGTCCATGGTCGACGCGCTCATCGCGACACCCGATCCGGGCGGCTCGCGCCCGGCGAGGGGGCCCGCGCTCGAGCCGCGCGGAGGGCCGGCGAGGGGCGCGCCGCGCCGGCTCGACGGCGGCAGCGGCGCGCCGGCCGCGTCCCCGAGCTCCCGGGGGAACCGGAAGCGGAAGGTCGTCCCCTGCCCTCGCTCCGTCTCGATCTCCACCCGGCCGCCGAGCCGGCGGCACTCGTGGAGCGCGACGCCGAGGCCGACGCCGCGGCCGGAGACGTCCGTGACCTGCTCGGCGGTGGTGAAGCCGGGGGCGAACAGCGCGGCCTCGAGATCCCGCCGCGTGGCGTTCGGCAACCCGACCGCCCCGGCCTTCTCGCGCACGCGCTCCCAGTCGATGCCGGCGCCGTCGTCGCCCACCTCGATGAGGACCTCGTCCGCCGTCGCGCGCGAGCGGAGGGTGAGCGCGCCGCGCGGCGGCTTGCCGGCCGCCTCGCGCGCCTCCGGCCGCTCGATCCCGTGGTCCATCACGTTGCGCACGACGTGCCCGAGCGCCTGCCACATCGCGGCGAAGCGCGGCGCGGGGAGCCGGACGCCGCCCGCGTCGATGCGCACGTCGGGCCTCGGCTTGCCGAGCTTGCGCGCGAGCGTCTCGGCCTGATCCTTCATCCGGTTGAACCGCACCTCCGTGCGCTCGTCGCGGAGGGCCGCGACGGCCCGCTCGAGATCGGCGTGGTCGCGCCGCTCCTGCACCATCGCGAGCAGGGCCTCGACCTCCGCGTCGTCGACGTCGACGCGCGAGGCCTGCGCCGCCCCGGCGAGCAGGCCGCCTACCCGCGCGACGAACGCGGACCACGCGTCCTTCAGCGCGTCGATCTGCTCGTCGGGCGGCAGCGAGCGCTCCTCGACGACGAAGCTCTCGATCTCGTGCGCCACCTTCGCCACGCTCGTCACGTCCCAGAGCCCGGCGTTCCCCTTGATCGTGTGCACGAGGCGCATCACGTGGTCCACGTCGGCGATGCTCCGCGCGCTCACCGCGTCGACGAGCTTGCTCGTGTCGCTCACGAACCCGAGGAGCCCGAGCCGGTCCTTCACGGCGCGCTCGAACACCTGGATGTGCTCGCGCTGCCGCTCGGCCTCCCGCAAGGAGTCCATCGTGGCCGTGACGTCCGTGATCACCATCAGCGCGCCGCTGAACTGGCCCTCGTGGGACAGGATCGGCTTGAAGCCGAGCGTGAGGTGGCGGCCCTCGCGGTGCAGGGCCTTCGGCAGCTGATCGAGGACGACCTCGAGCGGGAGGAAGTCGTCGCACGCGGCCTCCCACCCCATCGTGAGCAGCGCGCGGGCCCGGGGGTCGTGGCCGGCGATGCGCTCGGCGAAGTGCTCGTCGTGCGCCGGCACGCCGAAGAGGCGCTCGAAGGCGGCGGAGCGCGCGGGCTCCATCGTGCCGTCGCGGTGGATCGTCACGAGGGCCTGATCGACGTTGTCGAGCACGAGGCGCATCTCCCGGTTGCGCTCCGCGAGCTCGCACGTCCGCTGGGCGACGGTGGCCTCGAGGTTCTGCCGGTGGCTCTCCAGGGCCTCGTCGCGCGCCTGGATGCCCGCCAGCATCTCGTTGAAGGCGTCGGTGAGCGCCCCGAACTCGTCGTCGGCGGTCTTGCGGGCGCGCGTCGTGTAGTCGCGCGTCCGCCGGACGTGGGCCGCGGCCTCGCCGAGGACCTCGAGCGACCGGGACAGCCCCCGCACGAGCACGAGCGCGAGCGCGCCCGACACGAGCAGCACGACCCCGGAGACCGCGATGCCGTTGAGCACCGTCCTCCGCGTGTCCGCGACCTTGTCGGAGGCGGCGCGCCGCATGCCCGCGATCGCCTCGTGCTCGATCGCGGCGAGCCGGTCGAGGCGCCCTTGCTGCGCGTCGAACCACGCGTCGTGGTCGATGGCCAGGTCCTCGTCCGTCGACGCGATCGCCGCGGCGCGCAGCTCGTCGGCGCGCCGCACGCGCGGGTCGCCGCGGGCGGCGTCGTGGAGCGCCCGCGCCGGCTCCGACGCGTTGGCCAGGAACATCTCGCGATAGAGCTGCTCCTCCGTCATCAGCGTCACGAGCGTCTTGAAGGCGCCCGGCTCGAACTGCGTCGACGCGAAGGCGTGGGCGAGCAGCGCGTGCTGGCGGCTGGCGCGCTCGGCGAGCTCGTGCACGGCGACGATCGACTGGATCCTCCGCAGGAGCTCGCCCTCGTCGCTCAGCTCGGAGAGCCCGGCGTTGGCCCGGATCAGGCTCGCGTTGATGCCGCCGAAGATCTGGAGGGCGCTGTCGAGCGGCGCCGCCTTCGCGTCGGCCTGGCGCCGGAACGCGCCGAGCTCGCCGACGTGGGCGCGCGCGTCGGCGAGGTCGCGCGCGAGCCGGGACGGCAGGCGGGAGAGATCGCGCTCGGCCAGGAACGCGTCGAGGTGGGCGAGGCTCTCGTCGGTCGCCGCCCGCGCGGTCTCGAGCTGGGCGCTCGCGCGCGCGAGCGCCACGGCGCGCTGGAACGGCCGCGCGGCGCCCCGCGCGGCCTCGGCGTCCCGCGCGTCCGGCGGCCGGATCTCCAGCCCCTCGACCAGCGCGGTCCACGCCCGCTCCCTCTGGAGCGCGTGCAGCGGCTGCGCCATGATCGACGAGAGCTGCGCGAGGTCCTCAATCGAGCCGATCGCCGCCGCCCTCGCGGCCTGCTGCCGCGCGTCGCCCGCGATCATCGCCGCGAGCAGCAGGGCGCCGACGACGGGCACGCCGGCGAGCGACCACAGCTTCAGACGAATCGACGCCTTACGCAAGGTAGGCATGCCCCCGTTTCCTCGACGCGGCCTCTGCGGCGCGACGACGGCTCGCCCTCTCTACAGCGAGACGCCCCGCGAGCACGCATGAAATCGCGCGCCGTGTCCTCACGTTGGCCCCAAAAGGATTGAAGCTGACGAGCGACCGGCGAGGCGCGCGGACGCGGCCGTCATCGCCGCGCCTTCGCGCACCATGTGCGTCTTCCTGATTCAGGCTCTTTCTTGTTGCGACGTTTCACTGGCCGTGTTCTGCGGACCCGGGCGGATCGCGTTGTTTCCCCGCGGCATCGACGCTGTGTATGCTACGCGTGAAGGTCGCGAGTCCGCAAGAGCGCGCGCGGCGCCGCGCCTGTACCGCAATGGAAGCTCTTCGGACAGGGAGAGAGCAATGATCATGGGTCGGAGTTCACCGCGGCGAGCGCGAGCAGAGCGCCTCGCGCGCGCTTCGAGCGCTGCGATCGCAGGGGTGCTTGTCACGGCATCTCTCGCGCACGCGCAGAGCCCTGCCGCCGGCGTCGCCCCGCGGCCCGCTGCGCCTGCGCCGCCTGCGGCCGCCGCTGCGCCTGCGCCCCCTGCGCCAGCCGCTGCGCCTGCGCCCGCCGCTGCGCCTGCGCCCGCCGCGGCTGGGCCCGCCGCTGCGCCCGCGCCGCCCGCTGCGCCTGAGACGGGCGCGGCCGCCGCGGCGCCTGCGGCCGACGCTGCGCCCGCCGCGGCCGGAGAGGCTGCCATCCTCGCGCGGCTCGAGGCGGCGGAGAAGCGCTCGGCGGACCTCGAGAAGCGCCTCGCGGCGATCGAGGACGCGCAGGTCGCGCCGGCGCAGGATGAGGGCAGAGAGCTACTCCAGCTCTACGGGTTCATCGACGTCGGCGTCCAGCGCACGTGGGCACCGGAGAACTCGGGCCTCGCGGCCGCCCTCCCGCAGGCCAACGCCCTGAACTTCGTCGTGGGGAATTTGAACCTCTACCTCGACGCGCAGCCGAGCGATCATTTTCGCTTCCTCGGGGAGCTGCGGTTCACGACCGCGCCCGGCGGCGCCCCGGTCCCGGTGACGACGCCGCTGCCGCCCGACGTCGCGTACCGGATGACCACGCAGGAGTACGGTGCCTTCGACTCGACGTCGGTCGCGCTCGGCTCACCGACCTTGTATGGCGGGCTGGTGTCGATCGAGCGCGCCCACATCGACTGGACGCGCTTCAACCTCTTCAAGGTGCGCGTCGGGCAGTTCTTCACCCCGATCGGCATCTACAACGTCGACCATGGGAGCCCGGTGCTCATCACCGCCGCCATCCCGTATTTCATCACCTCGCGCCTGTTTCCCACGCGGCAGACCGGGGTGATGATCTACGGCAATGCGTTCGCGGGCCCGTGGGAGCTCGGGTACAACGCGTACGTGAGCAACGGGCGCAACGAGAACGCGCCGTTCGCCTTCGACGACAACCGCGGGTTCGGCGGCCGCCTGCACGCCAGCTACGAGGACCCCGGCAAGCTGACCTTGAAGCTCGGGGCGTCGTTCATCGCGAGCCACGCTCGCGACTGGGTCGTCGATTACAAGCTCAACGCCCCCAGCCCGGACATCCATTCGACGTGGTCCTTCCAGGAGTACACCGGCGCCGGAGACGTCTCGCTCGACATCGGGAAGACGCGCGTGCGCGCGGAGGCGGCGGTCGTCCGCGTGGTGTACGACGAAGGGAAGCGCCAGGGGGGATTCGGGTCCTACGCGCCGGACGCCTGGAAGACCTCCACGTATGCCGTGGCGGCGCACCGGCTGGATTTCCTGAACATGGAGCCGTTCGTCATCGGCGCCATGCTGCACGCGCCGTTCCTGGGGCACGACACGATGTTCCAGGTCGGCGGCGGTCTGAACTTCTACATCACGCCGGACGTCACGCTTCGGACCCAGGTGCTGCGCACGATCATGACCGTCCTGCGCGAGCAGGAGAGCACGGCGCCGGCGCTCCCGGCGCCGGAGGACTTCCACACCACGGCCGCGCTCGCTCGCCTGATTCTGGCCTTCTGAGAGAGGTTCAACGCAATCATGAAGCGTTTATCCCTTCTGCTCCTCCTGGCCTTGCTCGGCATGACCCCGTCGGCCTCGTCCTTCGCCGACGCGGATGAGATCGTCGTCGTCGTCAACCAGGCCAATCCCGTGAGGTCGGCCGGGCGCGACACGCTCCGCCCGATCTTTCAGACGACGCGCACGGAGTGGTACGGCAAGTCGGCGGTGCCCGTGAACCTCCCCGAGGACTCCCCGCTGCGGCAGCGCTTCGACATGGCGGTGCTGGGGCTCGATCCCGACGGCGTCGCCCGCTACTGGATCGATCGGAAGATCCGCGGCGGCGAGCGGCCGCCGCGCAAGGTGCCGACGGCGAGCGCCGTCCTCCGCGCGGTGGGCGAGGAGGCGGGCGGCATCGGGTACGTCGCCGCCAGCGATCTCAACCCTACCGTCAAGGTGATCGCGCGCATCCGCGACGGACAGGTGGTGCCGCCGTGAGCCGGTCGAGAGAGGAACGAACGATGGATATCCAGCCGTCTTGCCTGTTGCTGCCCAGCCGCCGCGGCGCCTTGGCCCACGCGCTCGTCGTCACGTGCGCGGCGCTGCTGGCGGGGTGCTGGGATTCCGACCCTTGCGATCCGGGCCAGCTCGTCGTGTGGAATGTCTGCGCTGACCCTCTCCCGCCGATCCCCCCCACCACGGCCAGCGGCAGCGCCACCGGCACGGGGAGCGCCACAGGCACCGGCGGCGGCGCCCCGGGCACCGGCGGTGACGGCGGCGCGACGGGCACGGGCGGCAACGGCGGTGACGGCGGCGCCGCGGGCACCGGCGGCGGGGGTGGTGACGGCGGCAGCGGTCCCTAGGCTAGAGCGGTTTTCCACTGGGCCTGGCACACCGTCTCTCGTCTCCGTCATCCGCCCTCCCTCTTCCGTCTCCCCTCTTCCCTCTTCCGTCTTGCGCCGCCGAGCGGCGGTCGCCCGCACAGGAGACGGGCCCAGATCGGCGTTTTCGGCGCACAGGCGTACTCTTGTACGCCGAGCACCGAAAACGCCGAGGTGGGCCCGTATCCGAAGCGGGCGACCGCCGCTCAGAAGAGGATGACTTTGCCGTCGAGGGGGAGCGGGGACGCGTTCGAGAACACCAGGGAGCTCTCGTCGAAGTCGCCGCTCAACGTGACGAGCACCTCGCCCTTCAATGTCCTGAAAGAATAACAGCACTGCTGCTTACAGCTCCGGCTCCGGCGCTCCACGTCGCTCGGGTGGCGCAGCTGCGGCAGCTCGGCCTGAAGCGCTATCTGGAACCGGGCGAGGCGGCTCTTCACCTTCCCCATGAGCTGATTGGCCACCTCCCGCATCCAGTCGCCGACGCCGTCGACCATGGGCGGCACCCCCGTCATGGCGCGAAACACGCCCTGGTTCGCGGACAGCGCCAGAAAGCCGGAGAAGCCGCGCGCCGAGAACTCCACCGTGCTCGCGGGATCGGTGTGAAGGCGCACCTCCTCGCGGCTATCCCCGGTATTCGCCGGCGCGATGGCGACGCCGTAAAAGTGAAAGAGCTCCACGGTCGCGCCCTGAACGAGGACGTCGATCGTCCGCACCTTGCGCGACGCGGGCGGCCGAGACGAAGGCGAAGGCGGAGGCGACGGCTCGCTGGGCGGGCTGGGGCGCCCCGACGAGGACGGCGGGGGCCGCTGCGAGGAGCTCGGCGCGCGGTGATCGGTGCTCGGGCGTTCATGGATGCTAGGCCCGGGCCGCGCCTCGGACTGCCCATCGCTCGAGATGCCCCGCCGATGCCCCATGATAAACGCACAGCGTAGCTCATCTATCCCATATGGAGCAATGATGTTCTCAAAAGAGATGCGCGAGCACGCCGCGACACGTGCACCCACGTCGATGGACATATCGACGACATCGGCGCCCTCTGTGGGCATGTCCGATTGCGGAAATTTCACGCGCGGCCGTCGAGACGCGGCGCGCCAACATCGGGCCTGAGGTTGGCGCCCGCTCCGCCGCCTTCATGTGAACTCTCTCCGGGCAAATTTGAGCACTACCCCGGGGAGACACCGCGCGCGCGGTGACCGCGCTTACCGGCTTACCGGCTCCGGCTAAGGGCTCATGACCGAATTTTTCACCGGAGAGCGACGGCGGTGGGCGCGGCCCGGCGGGACTCTGCTCCAACGCCGCGCGCCGCGCGCCGCGCGCCGCGCGCCGAGGCCCCGATCCGTTCCGAAGAGAGCGCTGCTCGGCGCGGCGCCTCCCGCGGCGACGCGCTCCTGCGCGCCTCTTCCCAGTGGAGCGGAGCGCCCAGTAACGTGGTCGTTCATGGGTGGCGTGGATCGGGACCCCGCCGGGCTCCTCGAGCGGGTGCCAGAGCTCGCGGATCTGGCGCAGATGAACCCCGGCGTGCGCCGGGCGATCGAGCAGGGTCGCCCGCACGCCGTCTACCGGCGGCTCTTCTGGATGCGGTGGCGCGAGCGCCTCCTGCCGCGGCCCGGCGCCGCGGGCGCCCAGCTGCGCGCGCTGCTCGACGCCCTCCTCGCGCGCCGGCGGCTCTTCCTCGAGCCCATGCGGCGGAGCCCCTGGCTCATGACGATGAACGGCGTCGGAGCCACGGTGTACGGCGAGTCCGACCGCGACCCGGAGGACGGCACGTACATCAAGACGCTGTTCTTCGTCTTCCTCTTCGTCCCGCTCTATCCGTTCGGGAGCTACCTGGTCGCCAACGGCACAGAGGCGCGCTCGTGGCGGTTCATCGCGCGCGCGCCGCTCGGCCCGGCGCTCTACGCCTGGCAACGCGCGGTGGCGCTCGGGATCACCACGGTCGTCGCGCTCGGCGCCTGGAACGCGCTCGCCGCCGCCCGCTATACCACCGTCCGGGTCGCGAACGCGCTCCCCTACCCCGTCGAGGTGAGCGTCGGCGACGCCTCCGTCCAGGTGCCGGCGCAAGGCCTGGAGCGGCTCGAGGGCCGCGTCGGGCGGAGGCCCGTCAAGGTCACCGCCCAGGGCCGGACGATCGAGGAGGGCGAGCTCGACGTCCCCCGCGGCACCGACGTCGTCGCGTGGAACGTGCTCGGGCTCGCGCCCATCTACCAGCTGGAGGTGCGGTACACGGCCGACCGCAACGCGAGCTCGCGCGACGAGGCGGCCCCTGCCCTCTTTTGCGGGCAATCGGCCGTGATCGTGGACGACGTCGACTTCGTCTTCGAGCCGCCGCCCGAGCAGCTCAGCATGCCCAAGGGGGAGTCGTTCGTCTCGCGCACGCTCGTGACGATGGCGCCCGTGGAGCCGGGCGGGTGCGCCTTCGCGCTCGTCGGCGCAGGGAAAGCGGCGCTCGGCGCCGAGCTCGCGGCGCGCTACGCGGAGCACACGGGCTACGACGTCCCGGCCTCGGAGCGGGCGGTCGTGCTCCTGATGAACGCCGAGGACGAGCAGGGCGCCGCCGCCGTCGCGGACAGGGCGCGGCGCGCTCACCCGGATTCCATCGAGCTTCACCGCCAGTACCAGAAGGTGATGACCATGGTCGGGCGCCGCCACGAGCTCATCGACGAGTACAAGGGCCGCCACGAGGACGACCCGGGCTCGGCGGACGCGGCGTACCTCTACGTGCGGCTGCTCTCCGGGCCGGCCGTGAACGAGGTCCTCGCCGGCATGCTGGAGCGCTTCCCGGACCACCCCTACCTGCTGCGCACGCTCGCGTACCAGGCCGGCCACGACGGGAAGCATCAGCTCGCCCTCGACACCCTGGAGAAGCTGCGCGGCGTCGATCGCGCCCTCGCCGAAGACAGCGTCGCGCTCGAGGTGACCGCCGCCGTCGGGCTCGGGCAGGTGGAGCGGGCGCGGAACCTCGTCGCCGCCGCCCTCGCCGCGGGCCAGGAGAGCTCGCTCGATCGCCGCGAGCTCGCCGAGCAGGCCCTGCTCCTCGCCCAGCTCGAGCCGAAGGCCTCGATCGAGCGCGCGCTCGATTCGCTCCGCGGGAAAGGCGACGAGGAGACGGCGCTGCTGCGCCTCCGGGCGCGCGTCGACGCGGGGCTCGAGGTGAGCGCGCCCGAGCTCGCCCGGGTGAGCGACCCGGCGCTGCGCGACGCCCTCGAGCTCGCGGTGCTGTCGCGCGCCGATCCGCGCGCGGCCGTCGCGCGCCTGACCGGCGCCGAGAAGGCCGTCTTCCACCACCTGTCCATGCCCGTCTGGGTGCTGCTCATGGCCGAGGCCGTCCACGCGGAGGGCGCGGGGGCCGCGCTCGCGAGGCTGGAGCAGCACTCGCCGCTCGGGCGCGCGTTCACGCGCGGGCTCATCGAGTACGTGCGCGACGGGACCCGCTTCTCCGAGATCGACGATCTGCCGGACGCGGTGCGCGCCGCCCTGCACTTCGGCCGGGCCCGGCACCGCGCCCTCGCCGCCGAGGAGCGGCAGTCGCTCCTCGCGCTGGCGCGGCGCGAGGACGCCCTGCACGGCGCCGTCAGCGTCGCGATGGAGTCGTGGCCGCCGTGAGGCCGCGCGGCCTGGCGCACCGCGCCGCGTGGCTGCTCGGCATGGCGGTGGGCTTTTACCTGCTCGCCGCCGGGATCGCGCTCGGGCTCTTGTGGGTGCCGTACGCGCAATCCGAGTACGGCGACGGCATCGAGCCGTCCGGCTTCCTCTGCGGCGCCGGCGCGCTCTGGGTCGCCTGGGGCCTGATCCCGCGGCGGCGGCGCGCCCAGGACCCGGGCGTCCCGCTCGGCGAGGGCCGGCACCCGCGCCTCCAGTCGCTGATCCGCGACATCGCCGCGCGCACCGGCCACGCCACCCCGGCCGACATCCACCTCTTCCACGACGCCAACGCCTTCACCGCGGTGCGGCGCGAGGCGTGGCTCCGGAGCCGCACGGTGGTGGGCGCCGGGCTCCCGCTGCTCGCCTGGCTGAGCCGGAGCGAGCTCGAGTCGGTGATCGCGCACGAGTTCGGGCACCACGTCTCGGGCGACCTCGCGCTCGGCCCCTGGGTGCACAGGACGCGGCGCACCATCGGCGGCGCCCTCGACCACCTCGACGGCTCGAGCTTCTGGCTGCACCTGCCGTTCGTCGCGTACGCCGAGCTGTTCGTCCGCTCGAGCTCGGGGATCTCGCGCGCGCAGGAGCTCGAGGCCGACGCGGTGGCCGCGCGGATCGCCGGGCGCGGTCCCACCGCGCGCGCGCTCCGGATCACGCACGAGAAGGGGCCGCTCTGGACCGCCTACCTCGAGCTGGAGGTGCTGCCCGTGGTCGCCGCCGGGCGCTTCCCCCCGCTGCTCGAGGGCTTCCGGTGGTTCGAGGGCGCCGTGGCCGCGGAGCAGGGCGCCCTCGCCGAGCGGCAGGCCGAGCGGGCGGGCGAGAAGTCGACGGTCTACGACACGCACCCGTCGCTGTCGGAGCGGCTCGCCGCGCTCGGCGCCGAGGCCGGCGGGCCGGAGCCGGGCGCGCACTGCCTCGACCTCCTCGACGACGTCGCCGCGGCCGAGGAGGCCGTCCTGCGGTCGCTGCTGATCGACCCGTCGCGGCCCCTGCCGCGCATCGCCTGGGCGGACGTCACGCGCGAGGTGTGGCTGCCGCGCTGGCGCCAGCAGCTCGAGGCGCACCGGGCGCATTTCCGCGAGCTCCGCCCGAGCCAGCTGCCCGAGGCGCTGGCGCAGATCGACGCCTGGGCGGAGCGCACGCGGGTGGGCCTGGCGCTGCTCTCGCCCGCGGCCGAGCGCCGGCGGATGACGGGCCTGTTCAGCGTCTGGCTCGCCGCCGCGCTGGCGGAGCTCGGCTTCGAGCTCGACGGCCTGCCCGGCGCGCCCGTCCGCGCGCGCCGCGGCGAGCACGCGCTGGAGCCGTTCCTCGTGGTGCGGCGCCTGCTCGACGGCAAGCTCGACGCCGGCGCGTGGCGCGCGCGCTGCGCCGAGGCGGGGGTGCCGTAGCCCCGGCGCCAGCGCAGAGGGGCGTCCGGCTCACCGCTTCGGCCGCGGCCGCTCCCCGGTCGTGGCCGCGGCGAGCCAGCCCCGGAGCGCCGCGATCTCCTCGCGCGCCGCCGCGCCCGGGAGGTGCACGAAGTGGTAGCGATAGCCGTCGAGCGCCGGGCCGAACGGCTGCATGAGGGCGCCGCTCTTCAGGTCGTCGGCGACGAGGACCAGGCTGAGGAGCGCGACGCCCTGGCCGGCGATCGCCGCCTGGATCGCGTGGGCCTCGTCGGAGAACGTGGTGCCGCCGTCGTCGCGGACGCCGGAGATCCCGGCGCGCTCGAGCCACAGGCGCCACGTCGGCGTGTCGCGCTCGACACGCCGCCACTCGAAGTGGAGCAGCGGCGCGCGGCGCAGGTCCTCCGGGCGACGGACGGCGAGCCCGGGGCTGCAGACGGGCGCGAAGCGATCGGCGATCAGCGCCTCGGCGGCGAGCCCGGGGTACGGGCCTCGCCCGTACCGGATCGCCGCGTCGGCCTCGCCCGCGGCGAGGTCGACCGGCTCGTCCGACGCGTGGAGCCGCAGGTCGAACCCGGGGCACGCCTCGCGGAAGGCCGCGACGCGGGGCACGAGCCACTTGGCGGTGAACGCGGTCGTGGCCGACAGGGTGATCCCGCGGCGCGCGCGGCGGGCGGTCAGCTCGTCGATCGCCCGCGCGAACGCGTCGAACCCGTCCCGGAGCACCGGATAGAGGCGCTGCGCCTCGCGCGTGGCCACGACCTGCCGCGCGTGGCGCTCGAACAGCCGGACGCCGATCGTCTCCTCGAGCAGCCGGACCTGGTGGCTGATCGCGGTCGGCGTCACCCCGAGCTCCCGGGCGGCCCGCTTGAAGCTGAGGTGGCGCGCGGCGGCCTCGAAGGCGCGGAGCGCCGTGAGCGGTGGGAGCCTTCGCATGGGGGTGAGATAGCTGATCCCAGCTCATCTATCAGCTGAGAATTACTCGTTGGTCATCCGCGCGCGGCGGCCCATATTCATCGAGTGAACGCGCCCGCCACGGGCCCAGGAGCAGAGAGACCGGCGCCGCGGCGGCGCTTCGACGGGTGAATGTCGATCATCCCGGATCGACCCCGCTCGGCCGCGGGCCGCGCCCCCACCCCGCTCAGGAGACAGGCCATGTCCACGATACTGCACATCGACTCGAGCGCTCGTCCGGGCAGCTCGGATACGATCCGCCACGGCTCTCACACCCGGCGCCTCACCGCCCGCTTCGTCGCGCGCTGGCGCGCGGCGCGTCCAGGCGACGAGATCCTTTACCGGGACGTCGGCCAGAGCCCGCCCTCGCCCGTGACCGGCCGCTGGATCCAGGCCGCGTTCACGAAGCCCGACCGGCGCGAGCCCTGGATGTGGCAGGCGCTCGCGGAGAGCGACGCGCTCGTCGACGAGCTCCTCGCCGCCGACCTCATCGTGGCCGGCGTGCCGATGTACAACTTCAACGTGCCCGCGCAGTTCAAGGCCTATATCGACAACATCGTCCGCGTGGGGCGCACGTTCGGCTTCGACCGCGCGCGGCCGGGCGAGCCGTACTGGCCGCTCCTCGACGGGCACGGCAAGAAGCTCGTCCTCCTGACGTCGCGCGGCGACCACGGATACGGCAAAGGCGGGCGGATCGAGGCCATGAACCACGTCGAGCCGAGCGTCCGGACCGCGTTCGGCTACATCGGGATTACCGACGTCGAGTCCGTGGCGATCGAGTACGACGAGTTCGCCGACGAGCGGCTCACGGCGTCGATCGCGAGAGCAGAGCTCGAGGTGGACGCCCTCGTCGACCGCCTGCTGTCGGCGCGCCGAACGGCGGCCGGATCGTCGCCCGCCCGTCGAGATCTTGCTCACGCGCCGGCGCGGGGCGGGGTCCACAAGGAGGTTGACACCGGAGAAAGTTCCAGGATTCCCTGAGCGCGCGATGCTGAAGCGCAGAGAGTTCCTTCGAGCCACCCTCGTCACCGCCGGCGCGCTGGTCGTCCCGGCCTGCGGCGATCCCGAGATCGTCAATCCGCTCGGCGCCGAGCCCGGGCGCGAGCTCGCCGACGGGTCGGCGTACTTCCCGCAGTCGATCGCCTCCGGCGACCCTCGCCCCGGCAGCGTCGTCCTCTGGGCCCGCGTGCAGGACGGCGACGAGGATCTCGATCTCGAGGTCGAGGTCGCGACCGACGCCGAGTTCACGCAACGGGTGGCGCTCGACGCCGGCCAGGCGAAGCTGAAGGCGCTCGCGCGGCACGATCACTGCGTCAAGGTGAAGGTCCGCGGGCTCTCGGCGGGCACGGTCTATTACTACCGCTTCATCTACGTGAAGGGCGGCACGGCCTACGTGTCCCGCGTGGGGCGCACCAAGACCGCGCCGGCCGAGGACGACGACGTCAAGGTCCGCTTCGCGTACGTGTCGTGCCAGGACTACATCGGGCGCTTCTACAATACCTACCTGGCGCTCGCCGAGGAGGAGCTCGACTTCTTCGTCCACCTCGGCGACTACGTCTACGAGACGACCGGCGATCCGAGCTTCCAGAGCACCTCCGGGCGCCGCGTCGTCTTCACCGACGCGGCCGGCGCCATCGCCCTCGGCGAGGGCGAGAACGCCTATCAAGCGGCCAGGTCGCTCAGCAACTACCGGGAGCTCTACAAGACGTATCGCTCCGACGCGAACCTCCAGCGGGTCCACGAGCGCTTCCCGATGATCGCCACGTGGGACGATCACGAGTTCTCGAACGACTGCTACGGCGCGACGGCCACCTACTTCGACGACCGGGAGGACGAGACCGACGTGGAGCGCCGCAGGGCCGCGAACCAGGCCTGGTTCGAGTACCAGCCCGTCGATTACGGCGACGACGTCGAGCAGGACCCCGGCGCCTCGCTCCCGGACGATTTCCGCATCTACCGCGACTTCGTGTTCGGCAAGCACGTCCACCTGGTGATGACGGATCTGCGCAGCTACCGGCCGGATCACCTCGTCCCGGAGGGCGCCTTCCCCGGCAAGGTGGTGCTCGACCAGGCGACGCTCATCGAGGAGCTCGAGGAGTTCCCCGAGTTCGCCATGCCCTACGTCTCGGACATCGAGACGTACGAGGACGGCCTGTACGCCTCGGTCCTCAAGGAGGCCGCGGAGGCCGCCGGCTACGACGCCGCCGACGTGACGGGCGATATCAGCGTGCTCGTCATCAACCAGATCGTCGCCGGCGTGAACGAGGGTTTGCCGGAGGACATGCAGATCCCGCTCATCGACGCCGCGGCCTCGGCGTCCTTCGATCGGGGCATCGCGTACGTGGATCTCGGCAAGTTCAGCGCCCACGGCGCGGTCGGGGCGCGCTACCTCGCGGTCAAGGACACGTTCGAGCTCTACGCCGCCTTCCGTTACAAGGAGACGCAGGGCGCGAGCGAGGACGTGATGGGCGCCGAACAGGAGGCCTGGTTCCTCGAGACCATGGAAGGCTCGAAGGCGACCTGGAAGATCTGGGGCAACGAGTTCTGCCTGCTCCCGCTCGCCGTCGATCTCTCCCCCTACGCCATCCCCGAGCAGTTCAAGCGGCGCTTCACCATGAACGTCGACGCCTGGGACGGTTTTCCCAACAAGCGGAACGAGCTCCTGGAACGGCTCGTGGACGTGGGCGGCGTCGTGGCGATCACCGGCGACATCCACGCCTTCTACGCGGGGACCGCGGGCCTCGCCGGCGACCCCTCGAAGAAGATCGTCGAGCTCGTGGGCGGCGCGGTCTCGTCGGGGGCCTTCCGCGAGCTGCTGATGAGCCAGGTGACCGGCGATCCGGTGCTGGGCTCGGTCCCGGGGGCCGCGCTGCTCGCCGCCGGCATCGACGATCTGCTCACGTCGGCCGAGACGAAGGTCAACCCGCACCTCGCGCACGCCGACAGCAACGCCCACGGCTACGTGGTGGTCGAGGCGAGCGGGGAAGAGCTCGTGGCCGAGATGCGGCGCATCGGCGCCGCCGACGCGCTGATCGACTACTCGGACAAGCGCGACGAGCTGGAGATCGGGAGCAAGCGCTTCCGCACCCTGCGCGGGGAGAGCGAGCTCTACCTGCACGACCGCGGCGCCTGGAAGCGCTGGGATCCCGACACGCAGACGTGGATCTGAGCCGGCGCGCGCGGAAGGCGCTGGCGCCGCGGCGGGATCACGGCGGGACGAGGGGGATCTGCGTCTCGATCGGATCGATCCCGCGCAGCACCGCGGCGCCGTGCGGCCCGGCGCGGCGACAGGCCTCCTCGACCGGGAGGCCGTGGGCGAGGTGGAAGGTGAGGGCGCCGGCGAAGCTGTCGCCGGCGCCGTAATCGCCGAGGACGCGGTCGGGCGCGGGCGGCGCGTCGACCAGCGCGGCGCCCCCGGGGCGGGTGACGCGGACCGGGCGCGGGCCGTCGGTGAGGACCAGCGCGCCGGGGCGAGGGTCGTAGGCGTCGAGCGGGGCGTTCTCGCGCGGGTCGGAGGCGCTGCCGAGGACGACGTCGGGCGCGACCGCCGCGGCCCGGAGCGCGGCGCCCCTGCGGGCGGTCACCACGAGGCGGCGGGCGGCGCGCGCGAGGCGCAGGCTCTCCGGGTCGGCGCCGGTGAAGTAGACGGCGTCGCAGCCGGCGAGGATCGACCAGGGGAGCGGGTCGGCCGCGGCGGGCTGGAGCGGGGCGCCGGTGACGATGATGGTGCGGCGGCCTTCGGCGTCCACGACGACGACCACGCGCGGGTGATCCACGGCGCGCACGGCGGCGTGGACGTGGACGCGGCCCGGCGCGACCCGGATGCGCGCCTCGACGGCGCGCGCCGCGGCGTCGTGGCCGAGCGCCGTGAAGAGGTGGATCTCGGCGTCGCTGCGGCAGAGCTGCGCGAAGGCGAGGCCGCCGCCCCCGCCGGGGACGAAGCGCGCGTCGAGCAGGTGAACGATGTCGCCCGGCGCGGGGACGCCCTCGGCGCGGCCGAGCGTCACGTGCTCGACGTGGCCCACGACGGCGATGCGCGGCGCTGGCATGGGGGGCGACATACCACGGCGGCGGGGGCGCGGCGGGAAAGGACGGCGAGGGCTGTCAGAAGCCGGAGGGACGCGGCGTAGGAAAGGGGGTGGCCCGAGAACTCATGTGCAGAGGAGATCATCCCCATGTCCCAGGACGCATTCGACAGACCCATTCCTCACCCAGCGTCACGCCTCGCCGCCGCGATCGTCGCGGGCCGCGAGAGGACGGACGCGTCATGAGGCGGCTCGGCAAGAGCGCGCTCCCAGCGGTCCTCGCCGCGCTGGGCATCTGCGCGAGCACGGGCGACGCGCGCGCGGCCGAGGGCGCCACCGCGTTCTGGAACAACGCCTTCGAGGTGCAGGTGGGCGACGGCGCGCTCACCCGCGGCCCGGGCTGGGGGTGGAGCGCCGGCGCGTCGTCGGTCCAGCAGATCGAGGCGGGCGACGGGTTCGTGGAGTTCTCCACGAACGAGGCGGACCGGACCAAGATCGCCGGGTTGAGCCACGGCGATGACAACCAGGCGTTCTGGGACATCGATTACGGGCTGCTCCTGCGCGCCGACGGGGGCGTGGAGATCCTCGAGCAGGGGTCCGGGAAGGGCTACTTCGGGACGTACCAGGCCGGCGACGTCTTCCGCGTCGAGGTGTTCGGCGGCCAGGTGCGTTATCGCAAGAACGGGGTGGTGTTCTACACGAGCGCCACGGCGCCCACCTACCCGCTCGGGCTCGACGCCAGCCTGCACGACGAGGGCGCGACCGTCACCAGCGCCCAGGTTTCGAGCTGCGCTGCCGGGGACACGAGCTGCATGCCGCCGGGGTTCTGGAAGAACGTCCGCTACGCCCCGGCCAACGGGACCTTGCTGACGCGCAGCCCCGGCTGGGGCTGGCACGCCGGGGCCTCGTCGGTCGAGCAGATCGAGGCGGGCGACGGGTTCGTGGAGTTCTCCACGAACGAGGCGAGCCTCCAGAAGATGGCGGGCCTCGGCAACGGCGACGCCGATCAGGGCTTCGGAGACATCGATTACGCCGTCTACCTGCGCGCCGACGGAGGCCTGGAGATCTTCGAGCAGGGAGCTGGGAAGGGCTATTTCGGGACCTACCAGGCCGGCGACGTCTTCCGCGTCGAGGCGTTCAATGGCCAGGTGCGCTACCGCAAGAACGGGCTCGTGTTCTACACGAGCCACACGCCGCCCACCTACCCGCTCGGGCTGGACACCAGCCTGCACGACGAGGGCGCGACCGTCACCAGCGCCCAGGTCGCGAGCTGCGCGGCCGGCGACACGAGCTGCATGCCGCCGGGGCTGTGGAGGAACGTCCGCTACGTCACCGCCAACGGAGGCTTGCTGACGCGCTCCGCCGGCTGGGGCTGGCACGCCGGGGCCTCGTCGGTCGAGCAGATCGAGGCGGGCGACGGGTTCGTGGAGTTCTCCACGAACGAGGCGAACCTCCAGAAGATGGCCGGGCTCAACCACGGCGACGGCGATCAGGGCTTCGGAGACATCGATTACGCGGTCTACCTGCGCGCCGATGGAGGCCTGGAGATCTTCGAGCAGGGGGCCGGACAGGGGTACTTCGGGACGTACCAGCCCGGCGACGTCTTCCGCGTCGAGGTGTTCAACGGCCAGGTGCGCTACCGGCAGAACGGGATGGTGTTCCACACGAGCAACACGGCGCCGACCTACCCGCTCGGGCTCGACACGAGCCTGCACGACGAGGGCGCGACCGTCACCAGCGCCCAGGTCATGAGCTGCGCGGCCGGCGACGCGAGCTGCATGCCGCCGCAGGAATGGAAGAACGTCCGCTACGCCACGGCGAACGGAGGCCTGCTGACCCGCGACGCCGGCTGGGGCTGGCACGCAGGGGGCTCGTCGGTCGGTCAGATCGAGGCGGGCGACGGCTACGTGGAGTTCTCCACGAACGAGGCGGATCTCCAGAAGATCGCCGGCCTCAGCAACGGCGACGTCGACCAGGGCTACGGGGACATCGATTACGCGATCTACCTGCGCGACGACGGGGGCGTGGAGATCCTCGAGCAGGGGGTCGGACAGGGATACTTCGGGACCTATCAGGCCGGGGACGTCTTCCGCGTCGAGGTGTTCGATGGCCAGGTGCGCTACCGCAAGAACGAGCTTGTGTTCCACACGAGCAACGCGGCGCCCACCTACCCGCTCGGGCTCGACACGAGCCTGCACGACGAGGGCGCGACCATCGCCAGCGCCCAGGTCATCAGCTGCGCGCCCGGCGACACGAGCTGCATGCCGCCGGGGCTGTGGAGCGACGTCCGGTACGTCACCGCCAACGGGGGCTTGCTGACGCGCAACGCCGGCTGGGGGTGGCACGCCGGGGCCTCGTCGGCCGAGCAGATCGACGCGGGCGACGGCTATGTGGAGTTCTCCACGAACGAGGCGAACCTCCAGAAGATGGCGGGCCTGAGCCACGGCGACGCCGACCAGGGCTATGGGGACATCGATTATGCGATCTACCTGCGCGCCGATGGAGGGCTGGAGATCTACGAGCAGGGGTACGCACAGGGCTACTTCGGGACCTACCAGGCCGGCGACGTCTTCCGCGTCGAGGTGTTCAATGGCCAGGTGCGCTATCGCAAGAACGGCCACGTCTTTCACACGAGCCTGACGGCGCCGACCTACCCGCTCGGGCTCGACACGAGCCTGCATGACGAGGGCGCGACCGTCGCCAGCGCCCAGGTCGTGAGCTGCGCGGCCGGGGACACGAGCTGCATGGCGCCGGGGTTCTGGAAGAACGTACGCTATGCCCCGGCGAGCGGGAGCTCGCTGACGCGCGCCGCGGGCTGGGGGTGGCACGCCGGAGCCTCGTCGGTCCAGCAGATCGCGTCGGGCGACGGCTACGCGGAGTTCTCCACGAACGAAACGAACCGGTACAAGATGGCGGGCCTCGGCCACGCCGACACGGATCAGGGTTACGGGGACATCGATCACGCGATCTACCTGCGCGGCGACGGGGGCCTGGAGGTCGTGGAGCACGGCTATGTCCAGGGCTACTTCGGGACCTACCAGGCCGGCGACATCTTCCGCGTCGAGGTGCAGGGCGGCCAGGTGCGCTACCTGAAGAACGGGACCGTGTTCCACACGAGCAGCGCGGCGCCCACCTACCCGCTCGAGCTGGACACAAGCCTCCACGACGAGGGCGCGACCATCACGAACGCGACGGTCTCGGGCGTCGGCGGCGGGGGGGACCCGACCACCGGCTGCGGCGAGGTGGGGCCCGGCGACGAGCTCAGCGACACGAAGACGCCGACGTTCTGCAATCACCCCACCACGATGCCGAACGGCGATGCGCCCCCCATGGGCCAGTACTTCGGCCACACGTGCACCTCCGTCGTGCTCCAGACCGTCTATTACACGCACACCTCCGGCAACCACAGCGGGCTCGATTTCTCCGTCCCTGCGCGCAGCCCCCTGTACTCGGTCGGCTATGGCAAGGTCATGTGCGCCGGGCCGAACGCCTGCACGAACCGGTACCCCACCGCCCGCGGCGCGCCCTCGCAGATCGATCTGACGATCCGCTATGGCTCGGTGTACGTCATCTACGGCCACGCCGCGTCGAGCCTCGTCGCGGAGGGTGATCTCGTCGTCCCGGGGCAGGAGATCGGCGAGTCGTCGGACTGGCCGAACAACGACCACCTGCACTTCGAGGTCCGCCGCGTCGCCGACAACAAGGCGCCGAATCCGGTGCCGTTCTTCTCTCAGGACATCCGGACTTATCTCGAGGGCACCGTCACCGACGCGCACTTCTGCACGGGGCACTTCGACGATCAGGCGGACGTGGGCTTCACGTCGCACACCCAGCTCGACGAGCGGCCGTGCACCGACGCGAACGACGGGACGACCGGCCCGATCCGCTGCGAGGGGGTGTGCACCCGGTACAGCCCCGCGAACTGCGAGGACCACGAGTACTGCAGCGTCTTCGACTGCGGCGGCGGCGCCTTGGTCTGCGGGCTCCGCCGGAACACGGCCGCCCAGGCGTGCCAGTGACGCCCGCGCCGTGACGCCGCCCCCCCACCCCGCCCGCTGAGCCGAGCTCGCCGGCGCCGCCGCCCCAGGGCCACGCGGCGCCGGCGAGCGAGCCGCTCACCGGGCCCGAAGCACAACGGCGCCGCTGGACAGCTCGCGCGCCGAAACGGAGGATCAACGCATGCGCCCCCGCACCTCTCGCATCCTTCAGCTCTCCGTCGGCGCCTTCGGTCTGGCGGGCCTGCTGCTCTCGGCCAGCATCCTCAACCGGGTGATGCGCTCGCCGGGGGACGACAACCCCATCGGCATGCTCGCGGCTTTCGGCGTCTATCTGTCGCTGATTCCGAGCTGGGGGCTCGTCCGCGCCGCCCTTGGACTGCCGCTCGGCTCCGGGAAGCTCGGGAAGCTGTGGGCGGCGGCCGCCGCGCTGTCGCTCGTGCCGCTCGGGCTCCTCATGACGATGTTCGCCGCGATCTGGATGGCCTGAGCAGGGCGACAGGCGCGCGCTCCGCCGGCGGCGAGGAGGCGGCCGCCCCCCTCCCCCGCCCGTGACATTCCGGTGACCTTCCCGTGCGATCCTGCGCCCGTGCTCTCCCCTCGGGCCAGCCGCCTGCGCGACTGGGCGCTCTTCGCCGCCGCCGCGAGCGTCCCCGCGATCTGCGTCGGCGTCCTCGGCCTGCGGGCCGTCTCCAACGAGGCTGACGGCGCCCGCCGCGAGGTGGCGCTCGGGCTGGCCACCGCCTCCGCGCGCCTGTCGCGCGCCATCGACCAGGAGACCGACCGCGCCGAGGCCGCCCTCGCCGCCCTCCCCCTCACCGGTCCCCTCACCGACCCCCTCACCGCCCCCCCCACCGCCCCCCCCACCGGCCCCCCCGAGGCCGCCGCGGCGGCGCTCGCCGAGATCGCGCCGCCGTTCGCCGCGCCGGTGCTGCTCGCGCCGGATCGCTCCGTGCTGCTGCCGCCCCAGGCCGCGCCGCCGGCCGCGCCCGCGCCCGACGGGTGCGCCGCGCTCGCCCGCGCCGCCGCCGGGCCCGACGCCCAGGCCCGCATCGCCGCGCGGCGCGACTTCCTCGCGCGCTGCGCCGAGGCCCGCTCGCCCGCGGGGCGGTGGCTCTGGCCCGTCCTCGCGCTCGACGCCGCGGCCGACCGCGCCGTCGACCAGGGCGCCGTCGCCGCGTGGCTCGAGGCGCACGCGGCGGGGCTCTCCGAGCCGGAGCGGAAGGCCGCCGCGCTCGAGGTCGACGCCGCGCTCTCGGGCGAGCCGCGCGAGCGGGCGCGCGCGGCCCTCGCGGCCCCGCGCCCCGAGCGGGACGCGCTCGTCGCCGAGCTCCGGCGCGGAGGCCTCGACGCCGCGCTGCGCGCGCGCCCCGACGCGCGCGGGCTCGTCTCCTTCCGCGCGGGCGCCGCCGCGGGCGCGCTGCGGGCGCTCCCGGACGGGCGCTCCGTCGGCTTCGTCATCCACGCGAGCTCGCTCGCCGGCTGGCTCCGCGGCGACGCGCGCCCGCTGCCGCCCGACGTCCGCGCCGACGTCCTCGCCGGGGCCGCCGCCGGGGCCGGCCGGGCGCCCGTCGCGCCCGAGCTCGGCGGCGCGCCCGCGACCCTCCTGCCGATCGCGCCGGAGCTCGCCGTGCGGCTCTCGCCCGCGGATCCGGCGGCCGTCGAGCGGCACGCGGCGCGCGGCAAGCGGCTGCTCGTCGGCGTCGGCGCCGCCGCCACGGCGCTCGCCCTGGGGCTCGCCGCGCTGCTGTTCGCGCGCATGCGCGCCGCCCGGCGCTCCAGCGAGCTGCGCACCGACTTCGTCGCCGCCGTCTCCCACGAGCTCCGGACGCCGATCGCGTCGGTGCGCATGCTCTCGGAGCTGCTCGAGGAGGGGCGGCTCGCGCCCGACGAGCACCGCGAGGTGTTCGAGGCGCTCGGCCGCGAGTCGCGGCGGCTCGGCGAGACCGTGGAGCGGCTGCTCGGCTTCAGCCGGATGATGGCCGGACGCGCGGCCGCCGAGCGCGCCCCGGCCCGCGTCGCCGACGCGGTCGCGGCCTCGATCGACACGTTCGAGGAGCGGAACCCGGAGATGCCCAAGGTCGTGCGCGATCTCGACCCGGCCGCGGAGGCGAGCATCGACGCGGGCCAGATCCAGCTCGCGGTCGACAACCTCCTCGCCAACGCCCTGAAATACGCGCCGCTCGCCGCCCCCTACCGCGTGCGCGTCGCCCGCGAGCGGGGCGGCGTCGCGATCGCCGTCGAGGACCGCGGCCCGGGCATCGCCCGGCGCGACCAGCGCCGCATCTTCGAGCCGTTCGAGCGCGCCGACGACCGGCTGAGCCGCGCCGTCTCCGGCAGCGGCATCGGGCTGTCGCTGGTCCGGCACGTCGCCCGCGCGCACGGCGGCGGCGCCCGCGTCGACAGCGAGCCGGGCCGCGGCGCCGCGTTCACCCTGTGGATCCCGGGACCCCGAGGGCCGAAGGAGCAGACGCCATGACCCAGAAGACGCCCGAAGGCAGGCTGGAGACCGTCCTCGTCGTCGAGGACGACCCGACGCTGCGCCTCGGCCTCCAGAAGACGCTGCGCTCCGCGGGCTTCCGCGTCGAGGTGGCGAAGACCGGCGCCGAGGGGCTGTCGATGGCGCTCGCCGCGCGGCCCGACCTCGTGCTGCTCGACGTGATGCTGCCCGGGCTGAACGGCTTCGAGATCTGCGAGGAGCTCCGCCGGCACGACGCCGACCTGCCCATCCTGATGGTCACCGCCAAGGGCGAGGAGCAGGACAAGGTGCGGGGGCTCCGGCTCGGCGCGGACGACTACATCGTCAAGCCGTTCGGCGTCTCCGAGCTCCTCGCCCGCGTCGACGCGGCGCTGCGGCGGCGGCGGCTCGGCGAGGCCGAGCGCGCCGTCGTGCGGTTCGCGGAGGTCGTCATCGACTTCCGCGCCCACCGCGTGGAGCGGCGCGGGGCGCCGGTCGAGCTCACGGCGCTCGAGATGAAGCTCCTCCGCTTCTTCGTCGAGCGCGAGGGCGCGCTCCTGCCGCGCCAGCGCATCCTCGACGCGGTCTGGGGCGCGGACTACTTCGGCACCGATCGCACGGTCGACAACTTCATCAACCGGCTGCGCGCGAAGCTCGAGCCCGACCCGAGATCGCCGCGGCACCTCGTGACCGTGCGCGGCGCCGGCTACCGGTTCACCCGCGCTCCGGCGCCGGAGACAGAACGGTGACATGGCGAAGACGGAGCCAACAAGGCCAGTGTGCAGACTCCCCTCACGCGCCGCCGCAAACGGGCCGCGCGCAGGAGGACATCGATCGTCATGAACATCATCCATCGCTCCGCCGCCGCCGCCGTCGCCCTGGGCCTGATCTCGCTCGCCTCGTGCGCGGAGGGGCCGGAGACCGCCGCGCCGGGCGCCGAGGCGCGCGTCGACCTCGCCGCCGGCGCGGACAGGCGGCCCGACGCCTCGCTCGCGATCGAGCAGGCCGAGCGCCGGCTCGACGCGGGCCGGGAGATCGCCGCCGCGCGGCAGGCGCTCTCCGAGGTGCTCGCCGATCCGGCGCTGACGCGGGATCAGCGCGATCAGGCGAGGCTCGCGATGAGCCGGGTGCTCGAGGCGGAGGGCGACCGGGAGGCCGCGATCGCCGCCGTGGAGTCGATGCTCGGCGAGCACGCCGTCGACGAGCCCTGGCCGCTCCAGCGGGCCGCCGAGCGGCGCCTGCGCCTCCTGGTCACCGGGAGCGAGGAGAAGCCGCTGCCGGACGAGCCGGCCGACGCGGAGCAGGCGTCGCCGTTCGCCCGCGCGCTCGCGCGGTATTTCCCCGTGCCTGAGTCGGGCCCCCGGGAGCTCACGGTCACCGTGCTCACGTTCGGCGGGAACCGGGAGGCGAGCGAGCGCCTCAAGACCTTCGCGATCCCGACCGCGATCCGAGCGCTCCGGCAGGAGGCCTGCCCGCGTTGCGACAAGGTGTCGATCAACCGCATGTCGCACGGGACCGACGGCTGGACCCAGATCCCGGCGGCCCGGCCGCTGCTCGGGTCGAGCCTCGCGGTCTTCTACTTCGATCTCGGCAACCAGCGCATCCCCGCGCGGTACGACGCGGACCTGCCGCTGCCTACGGCGGACATCGTCGCGCGGCTCGAGAAGGGCGAGGGGCTCATCGCGGTGCGCGAGCGCGCCGGGGCGCCGCCCGCGATCCTGATCGCCGCGCCGCGGAGGGCGCAGCTCCCCGCGGTCGAGGAGGCGCTCGCCGCGATGGCGGAGGTGCCCGCCGGGCCGATCGCGGTGCCGCTGCCGGACGGCCTCACGCCGGCGGAGATCCAGGCCGTGGTGCGGAGCGCCTTCCCGGCGTACCGGACCTGCTACGACGCGCTGCTCGCGCGGCGCCCGGACGCGGCGGGGAAGATCCCGCTCTCGTTCGCGATCCACGGCGACGGGACGGCGGCCGACGTCCAGGTCGACGCGGCGGCGGCGACGCTGCGCGACGCGACGACGGACCGTTGCATGGTGGAGGCGACGAGGGGGCTGCGGTTCCCGGCGATCGGGCAGAAGACCACGGTCGTCTATCCGATCGAGTTCTCGCCCGGCGACTGATGAGAGAGGGCCGGTGACCGAGGCGGGCGCGCCGGCGTCGATGCGCCGCGGCGCCGGCCTCGCGAGCGCGGCTGGGCGCGGCGCACCGCGCATCGACGCCGGCGCGCCCGCCCGCCCTCCAGCTTATTGCGCGAACGCGCCGATGGTGAGCTTCGCGCCGTCGCTGCGCCGCTTGGCCTGCTGGTGCGGCTCGTACTGGTAGTCGACCGCCGGGAGGCCTTCGAGCGCCGCGCCGGCCTCGATGAGCGGCGCGCCCGAGGCCGGGATGAAGTCGTGGCTCGCCGCCGAGGCGAACGCCGGGTCGACGCCGAAGATCGAGCTCTCCAGGCCGTCCACCCTCCCGATCACCTTCGGGCCCGGCACGGGGTCGAACGCCGTCCACCCCTTCCTCACCCAGTTGCCGGCGAGGACGAGCACCCCGGCCGCCACGTCGTCGCGATCGCCGAGGAAGGTGACCGCGCGGATGTCCGTCGGCTCCTGGGTGCTGGCGAACACGTTGTTGCGCGCGTGGATCCGCTCGTCGTTGGTCGAGGCCTCGAACACCGCGGAGCGCTGGTAATCCCGGTAGGTGTCGTTCTTGACGAAGACGGTGTTGGAGAAGAAGTGGAGCGTGCCCTTCCGGTAGTACTCCTTCTCCCCGCTGTCCCCGCCGTAGTGGATCATCGACGCGCCGTAGCCGGTGCGCAGGAGCACGTTGCCGTAGATGAAGGTCTCGTGGAACGACGGCAGCGCGACCGAGTCGGTCGCCTCCTGCGCGTCGACGAGGTCGATCAGGTGGGCGCCGTCCTCGATCCAGTTGTACCGGATGACGACGCCGGCCGAGCGCTCCTTGATGTTGTTGCCGTTCCCGCCGCGCGTGGGGCCGAAGCGGTTGAACTGGTAGATGACGTTCGACGCCTCGTTGTAGACGTTGTGCTCGTTGTAGTCGCTCAGGCTGCCGTTGTCGTGGATGTAGTTCGACTCGATGAGCACGTTCTCGGTGAGGATGTCGCCGCCGGCGGTGCCGACGAAGAGGCCGTTGGCGTTCTCGTGCACCTCGCAGGCGCGGATGGTCACGTGGTCGCCGCGCTCCACGAAGATGCCGGCCGCGTTGCCCGCGTAGGACGCCGCCGACCCCGACTTGTCGGTGAAGCGGTGGGGGGGCGAAGCGTTCTTGATCTCGAGCCCCTCGATGACGATGTGGCTGGGATCGAGATCGTACGGGTCGTCATGCTTGTGCCCGACGATGATGAGCCCCCGCACCTGGTGGCCGTCGAAGGGGAAATCGAGCTCGGGCCGGGTGGTGGCGCCCTCGCCGTCGATCACCGGCAGCTCGCCGTTCGGCCCAGGGACGCCGCACAGCCGGATCGGCTGCTCCGCCGTCCCCTGGCCGCCCAGCATGATCTTCTCGTGGTACCCCTCGGCGCGCCAGAAGACGCGCACCGTGTCGCCGGCGGCGAGCGTCTCGAACGGCACGTCGCCGAGCGCCTCGAACGCCTTGCCAGGACCGACCTGGAAGTCCCGGCCGCTCCCGACGTGCGTGCAGTCGATGCTGACCGGAGGGATGTTGACCGGCGGAGGCAGGGTCACCGGTCCGTCCTCCGCGGCTCCACCGAGCTCGCCGGTACACCCGGCCGTGAGGAGCAACCCGATCGCGCAAGCTCGAATTTTCACAGAAGCGTCCTCCTCGTCATGGGCTACAAAAGCTCCACTGTAATTTTTCAGAGACACGGTGAGGCATTCTCGCCGTGGCGAGGCAAGATGACACAACATTGCCCGTTGTCATGCGACCAGACACTGCTGTGGTGGCAGATCCTGCGCTTCCGGTAGCAGGATGTAATCCAGCCTGGGCGCTACGCGGCTTCCGCGGCCTCGTCACGGCGCGCCGACCACCGAGGATGGCAGTGTGCTGGCGACGAGCTGTCGAATCACCCAGAGCGAGAGGACACCGAGAGAGGAATATTCCTGAGCGCTCTCGGCGCCCCTGACCTCTCGGCGGCTCGCATCATCGGCCGCTTGTTCACTGGTTTCGAGGCGATGACGTGCGCCATGCACGGTGTGCATGCATCGCATGCGGCCTATGAGTTGGCTCGCACCGATGAGCTGGTTAGTTATCCAACCACGGAGACGAGCCCAGGCTCGGCGCTCGCTCGAACCCTGCCTCCGGCGGACCGACGGGCGCGCCGCGCAGCGCGGCTCGACAATTCCTGAGAGAATCCGTTAGGAGGACCATGCGCCCGAGTCCGCTGTTTTCCGCGCCCGTCGTGCTCACCGCGCTCGCCCTTGGGGGCGTCGCGCTCGCCTCCGCGCCTGGGTCGATCTTCACGACCCAGACGCCTGCCGTCTTCGCGAACGACGGTTTTTACGAGCTGGGCACCCGTTTCCACACGCTCCGCGACGGCAACATCACCAAGGTACGGATCTACACGAACGCCGCCGAGAGCGGCGCCCACGGGGTGCGGATCTGGGGCCTCGGCGCGGACGCGCCCCTCGCCTCCCACACGTGGAACATCCCCGGTGGAACCGCTGGATGGCAGGAGTTCACGCTGCCTGCACCGGTGCGGGTCGCGGCCAACAGGACCTATACGATCTCGGTGTCGACAAGCGGAGATCACTGGTACGCTGCCACGAACGGAGGGTTCAACGCCCCGATCGTGAACGGCGATCTCGTCACCGAAGTCGGCAGCGGCGTCTACGGCACCTCGGCCGGCGAGAGGCCCTGGATGGTGTACAAGAACAGCAACTATTTCCGCGACGTCGTGTTCGAGCCGGAGCCGCCGAGCGCGTTCGCCGACGATTTCGAGGACGGCGATCTCGACGGCTGGGACCAGTCCTACGCGGGCTTCCTCATCACGACGGACGGGAGCAACAAGGTGCTGTCGTACTCGACAACCACCTCGAACGCCAAGCTCTTCCCCGAGGCGACCAACTGGCAGGACTCGGTCGTGGAGGCCAGGATCAAGATCCCGAGCTGGTCGGGTCCGGGGAGCGTGGGGCTCAATTCGAGGTACAACATCTATGAGCTCGACCGGTATACCTTCATGTACAAGAGCACGGGCGAGCTCGAGATCGCCGTGCGCGATCTCGATGTTGTCGTGTCGTCCGTGTCGAAGCCGCTCACCCTGGCCCCGGGGACGTGGCACACCTTCAAGGCGGTGACGGTCGGAACCACGCTCGAGTTCTATATCGACGGGGTGCTGGAGCTGACCACCACGGACACGACCTACGCCGCCGGCACGTCCGGGGTCGAGGTCCTCCGGCAAGGGGGCGCGGCGTATTTCGACGACGTCTCGATCACCGCGCCGTGATTGGGCGCCGCGCCGTGAGGGCGCGGCGCTGCGATCCCGTCCCTAGCTTTCTCTTGCTCTGACCGCGCGAGGACCGAAGCCATGAAGCGAACGAAGCCGGACGGCGTGATCCCCCTCGAAGAACTCCGACGCTCGGACGCGCGCCGGCGGCGCGGGGCGGCGCTCCTCGGCGCGGCCGCCCTCGCGGCGTCGGGCGCGCTCTCGGGCTGCGTCGGCGACGTCGGCGGCGACCGCGACGGGCGCGACGGGGCGCAGGGCGACAGCGGGCTCATCGACGTCGCCAGCGCGGGCCTGCGCCGGATGACGCCGGAGCAGTTCACGAGCTCGATGCGCGACCTGTTCGGCGATCCGGGGCTCGAGCTCGACCTCGACCCGGACGCGGGCGAGGTCGCCTCGCTCCTCGCCGTGGACAAGCTCAACGCCGCGGCGGAGGCGATCGTCGCGCGGCGCGCGTCGTGGGGGACCCCGGTGTTCCCGTGCGACACGCGCGGCGCCGACGACGAGGCGTGCGTGGACGGCTTCGTGCGGACGTTCGGGCGCCGCGCCTTCCGGCACACGCTCGACGAGGCCGAGGTCGCGATGCTCAAGGGTCAGTTCGCCCGCGCGCGGGAGGAGCAGTCGTTCGAGGACGCCCTCCTCGTCGTGCTCAAGACCATGATCCAGTCGCCCAACCTCTATTATTTCGTCGAGCTCGGCCGCGACGGGGACGGGGGCGACGCCCTCGCCTCCGGCGTCCGCCCGCTCACGGGGTGGGAGCGGGCGTCGCGGCTGTCCTATTTCCTCTGGAACACGACGCCGGACGACGCGCTGCTCGACGCCGCCGAGTCGGGCGCGCTCGACTCGGCGGAGGGCGTGCGCGCGCAGGCGGAGCGGCTGCTCGCGCACGACCGCGCCCGCGCCACGGCGAAGCGCTTCTTCGCCGACTGGCTAGAGCTCGACGGCACGAACAAGCACGCTTCGCTCGAGAACGCGCCGAAGAGCCCCGAGCTCTACCCCGAGGACTCCCCCGCGCTGCGCGCCGCCATGCGCGCCGAGATCGAGGCGCTCGCCGAGCGCGTGCTCTTCGAGGGGGACGGCCGCTTCGAGACGCTGCTCACGACGACGGACGCGTACGTCAACGGGCCCCTCGCCGCCCTCTACGGGGTGGAGGGCCCCGCGGGCGACGGCGCGTTCGCGTGGGTCTCGCTCCCGGCCGATCAGCGCGCGGGGATCTTCACGCGGGCGGCCTTCCTGAGCGTGTTCGGCAGCGTCGAGGTCAAATCGCCGATCCGCCGCGGCGCGTACATCCTGAAGGAGGTGCTCTGCCGCCCCCTCGGCCCCCCGCCGCCCAACGCGAGCGACGTGCCGGTCAAGGGCGGCGCCGTCGAGGAGGACGGCGCGCTGGTGCACAGGACGATCCGAGAGGACGTCGAGGCCAAGACGTCGAGCGAGACCTGCGCGAGCTGCCACAAGGCCATCAACCCGATCGGGTTCGCGTTCGAGCATTACGACGCGCTCGGGCGCTGGCAGGCGCGGGAGACGGGCGGGGACGAGGAGAGCCCGTACGCGCTCGACATCGACGCGCGCGGCGTCCTCCCGGCGCTCGGTCCGGACGAGGAGAGCGTGGAGGTCGACGGCGGGGTCGAGATGTCGGCGGCGCTCGCGGCGAGCGCCGCGGCGCGCGCTTGCCTCACGAGGCACTTCTTCCAGACGGCGCTCCGGCGCGTCCCCGTCGACCAGGATCTCGCGTCGGTCGAGGCGGCCACGCCCGCGCCCGAGAGCGGCGGCAGCCTGCGCGACCTGATCCTCGACCTCACGACGAGCAATGCCTTCTTGCACCTGCGAAAGCCCGAGGGGTGAGCCCATGAACCGCGCCGCATTCAGCCGAAGGAATTTCCTCCGAACCGCGACCGGCCTGTGCATCGCGCTGCCGTTCCTCGAGGCGACCCACGGCGCCGTCTGGGCCGCGGACGGCAGGGCCAGGCGGTTCATCGTGTTCTTCAGCCACGGCGGCACGATCACGTCCCGCCACAACTCGGGGGAGCTGGGCGATCCGTGGAAGCCGGGCGCCTGGAGCATGCTCGACCTCTGGCGCCCGGGCGGCGAGGGGCAGGCGCTCGAGGTCCTCGGCGAGGAGATGGCGGCGCTCGAGGGCCACAAGGGCGATCTCACCTTGCTCCGCGGCGTCGACGACGCCGCCGGGTACGTCCAGGGAGACTACGGCGGGCACCACGGCTGCTCGAACGCGACCGTGCTCACGTGCGCCGACACGACCTCGGGCGGCGACGACGCCAGGGCGCGCGGCCCGTCGATCGATCAGGTGCTCGCGGAGCGGCTCGCGGCCGAGCGCCCGACGCCCTTCTCGTCCATCGATCTCATGGTCGACGGGCACAACTACGGAGAGCCGCTGTACCGCGCCTCGGGCGAGCCGGTGTCCACCGAGAAGGACCCGACGAGCGCCTTCGACCGGCTCTTCAAGGACGTCACGGAGACCGGTTCGGGTCCGACGCCCGAACAGCTCCGGATCCGCGCTCAGCGCAAGAGCGTGCTCGACGGGGTGAGCGAGCACCTCGCGGCCTTGAAGGGGCGCGTGAGCGCGAGCGACAGGCACCTGCTCGACGCGCACGCGGAGCACATCCGCAGCCTGGAGAAGAAGCTCGAAGGCGTCGCCAACCTGGCGGCGTGCACGAAGCCGGACGTCGGCGGCGCGCCCGTGTACCAGGGATACGGGTCCTACACGGGCGGAGGGATCAAGGACGCCGCGCCGCTCCTTGTCGACATCCTCCTGCACGCGCTCCGCTGCGGGCTCACGAACGTCGCCACGTTCCAGATCGCCGACGTCCTGACGAGCTGGCTGCCCCAGCCCTACAACACCGACCTGGGCCACAGCCTCGGCCACGCCGGCCTCGACGTCGGCCCGAACGGCGCGGAGCCCGACAAGCTCGAGGACTGGCGCGCGACCATCCTCGCGAACCGCGGCTGGCGCATGGAGATCTTCGCGCGCCTGCTCGACGGGTTGAAGAGCACCCCCGAGGGCGACGGCACGATGCTCGACAACAGCGTCGTGCTGTTCACGAGCGAGTTCGGGTGCGGCGGCGCGCACTCGCCCCGCGACATCCCGGTCCTGCTCGCCGGCAAGGCCGGCGGCAGGTGGCAGGGCGGACGGCACGTCAATTACAACAAGCGCGCGGGCGAGGATCCTGGGCAGTCCGCGTACGAGACGGACGTGTCGATGCACAACGTCTACACGTCGATCCTGCGCGCGTTCGGCTACGAGGACGCGCACTTCGGGAACGACACCGCGTACAAGAAGGGGCCTTTGGCGGAGCTGCCGTGAGGGCGCGCCGCGCGCTTCGCGCGAGGCGCGGACGTACCGGCCGCGCCTGGCTCCTTAGCTCCGTGCGTCAGAAATCCCGCTCGGACCCCGTACCTGCTCTTCCACCGCGCGGCGCGCGCAGCTCACGTCAACGGCTCAGGGCGCCCAGGTGCCGCCGCCGAGCTCGGTGATGTCGATGCCCTCGCACCCGCCGCCGGGGTTCGAGGCGGGATCGCTCACGCACTCGGGCACGGTGAGGCCGAGCACCTTCAGCGCGCCGGTGCTGCTGCCGCCGGTGAACGTGCCGCGCACGGTGGACGACGCCTCGTCGTAGCCGCTCACGTCGAAGCCGGTGATCCCGTACGTCGCCTCGAAGTCGTCGGGCGCGACGCCGCGCAGGTGCACGCTCTGGAACGAGGCGTCGACGAGGCGCCCCTCGGCGTCGGCGAGCGCGTACACGTCGACGTCGGTCTCGAGATCCACGCGTCCGTCCTCGGTCACGAGGTGGAGGCGCGCCGGGATGCGCACGCCCGCCTCGTCGAACTCCCCTCCGAGCGACACGCACGCGACGTCGTCCGCCGCCTCGAGCGACAGCGCGATCCGCGTCGTCGTCCCGGGGTCCCAGGTGAACGTCGCCGCGACCTCGGCGTTCTCCGCCAGCACGTCGGCGGCGGAGAACGCGAGCAGCGCGGTGTCGAGGGGCAGCGGCAGGCCGCCTCGGGCGCACGTCTCGGCGGTCGGCCACGACGCGAACGAGCGGAACCCCGCGCCTGTCACCTCGCCGTCCGAGTACTCGAGCCGCGCGCCGATCGATCCCCACGAGGCGCCGGCCGCCATGCCGCCGCGGATGGTGAGATCGGCCAGCGCCCAGCCCTCCCTCTGCGGCGTGAAGACCAGCGATCCGGAGAGCGCGTCGGGATCGAGCTCGGCCTCGAGGGCGACGTGGCGCGGATCCGACGACGAGAGGATGGCGGGCACCGTCTCCGCGAGCGCGCCGCCGCTCGTCGCGATCGTCAGCTCCACGTCGATCTCGATGCGGCTCTTGCACAGGTCGCCGGCGATCGCGGGGCCGCCCTCCGTTTCGTCGTTCGACCCCCAGGGCCGCGACTCGACGAACCGCGACTCGACGAACCGGATCGCGCCGCCGCCGTGGGCGACGTCGATCGTGATCTCGCCTTCGCCCTGCTCGGGGCCGGCGTTCACCATGTCGCCGGGTGGCGCCCACACGATGGGGCTCTCGAACGTCCCCTCGGCCTGGGCCAGCACCTCGCCGGCGGTGAAGCCGAGCGCGGTGGCCTCCTCGAGCGAGCCGACGACGATGGATGTCTCCTCGCAGGCGCCGTCGCCGGTCCCGAGGCCGTCGTGACCGGTCTGGCTGCCGCCCTGGGGGGCGGTGCACGCCGCCGCGAGGAGCGCGGCGACGACGAGGAGACCGCGCCCACCGGCGCGAACGGACGAGTGACGAAGCGAAGACGAGCGACGAAGCGAAGACGACACGGCGACCTCCCGGGCGCGCGCGTCACGCGGCGCCTCATGCGGTTCGAGACCAGCTGCGATCACGATGCTGTGCCTCGACCCCGTCTGTCGCAAGGGCCGTTTCGCACATATCGTGTGGTCATTCGGCCCTCCAGTGTGCAAACCTCCAAGACATGAACAACCTCGATCTCGACGTCCTCGCGAGCGAGCTCCTGCGCGCCGTGCGGGGAAAACGCTCGCAGCGCGCGTTCAGCCGCCGGCTCGGGTACCGCACGAACATCGCGTACACGTGGGAGTCGGGGCGCAGCTTTCCGACGGCGGCGAAGGCGTTCGCAGTGGCGGAGCGGGCGGGGGTCGACACCGCCGCCGGGATCGCCCGCTTCTTCGGCGCCGCGCCGCCGTGGCTCGCGCGGGCTTCGCTCGGAACCCCGGAGGGCGTGGTGCAGCTCCTCGGCGAGCTGCGGGCCGGGCGCACCATCGTGGAGATCGCGCGGAGCGCGGGGCGGAGCCGCTTCGCGGTCGCGCGCTGGCTGCAGGGCGACGCCGAGCCGCGCCTGCCGGACTTCCTCCGCCTCGTCGACGTGTGCTCGCTGCGCCTCCTCGACTTCCTGGCGACGCTCGTCGACCCCCGGGCCCTGCCGAGCGCGCGCGCGGCGTGGAAGCAGCTCGAGACGCGCCGGCGCGCTGCCTACGAGGTCCCGTGGTCGCAAGCGGTGCTCCTCGCGCTCGAGCTGCGCGCGTACGAGGAGCTGCCGCGGCACCGCGACGGCTGGATCGCCGAGCGGATCGGCATCACGCCCAAGGAGGAGCGCGAGTGCCTCGCGCTCCTCGAGCGCACCGGACAGATTCACCTGGTCGGCCGCAAGTACGCGATCGCACCGTCGCGCACGGTGGACACGCGGCGCGATCCGAAGGCGGCGCACCAGGTGAAGGTGTGGTGGAGCCAGCGCGCGGTGGAGCGGCTCGAGCTCGGCGCGCCGGGGCCGAGCTCGTACAACCTGTTCACTGTCTCCGCGCCCGACCTCGAGCGCCTGCGCGAGCTGCACCGCGCGTACTTCCAGCAGATGCGCGCCATCGTCGCGGCGTCGCAGCCGTGCGAGCGGCTCGTGCTCGCGTGCGCGCAAATGCTCGACCTCTCGGTCCAGCCGGCGCCGGCGATCAGCGGCGGATCGCCAGCACCGGCGTGAAGACCGCGCGCCGCCGGGCGACGGTGAGCCCGGTGCCCTGGCGGGCGTGCTTCCACTTCACGGCCCCGCCCTCCTTACGACTCCATAGACGGGCAGATCCGCCAGACGGCGGGACCGCTGTCACCCTTGATGCTTGATTCGAGTTGAGGCTGCCGCCGAGGGTGGCTCCGGGGTGGCCGAGCGGGGCGCCCTGCGCCGCCGCGTCGCCCGCGCCGCAATCCTGCCCGGCGCCGACGCGGTTGCCAGCGACATGATTAGCATGCTAATTGGTTGGCGTGAGCTTCCAGATCGACAGGAGCCTCGGGTTTCTGCTGAACCGCGCCGCCTCGACGATGCGGCTGGCGCTCGAGGACCGCCTCCGCCCGTACGATCTGACGGCGCCGCAGTGGGCCGTGCTCGAGCGGCTCGCCGAGGACGAGGGCCAGACGATGAGCAGCCTGGGGCAGAGCCTCGGGTTCGACCGGCCCACGACGACCGGCGTGGTGAAGCGGCTAGAGCTGAAGGGGCTGGTGGAGCGGACCGCCGACGCCTCGGACGGCCGCGTGGTCCGGCTCGCGCTGAGCGAGCGCGGGCGCGCCCAGGTCTCGGAGCTGCCGCCGCTCGCGGCCGAGGTCAACCGGAAGGCCGCGCGCGGCCTCTCCCGCGACGAGCGCGCTGCGCTGGAGCGGCTGCTCCTGCGCGTGATCGCCAACATGAAGGGCTGAGGGAGCGACGCGCCTCCGCGCCGCATTCACCAGGTTGTACCGTCGCCATCTAGTTAGCATGCTAATTATCGTGAAGGAGCACTCCATGCGTTCGACCCTGAAGCTTGTCCATTTCATCGGGCTCTCTGCGTTCCTGGGGAGCATCGCCGTGTACATCGTGGTCTCGAGCGTGTGCCCGCCCGGCGACCTCGCGGCGCTCGCGACCGGGCGCGCGCTGATCCGGACCGGGACGCTGTTCATCACCGTCCCGGGGCTGTGGGCGCTGCTCGTGTCGGGCGCCGCGCTCGCGGCGCGCCTCCCGGCCGCGCCGCGCTGGCTGAAGCTCAAGCTCGGGCTCGTGGCGCTCATCGCGCTGAACACGCACCTCGCGATCGTTCCCGCGACCGGCCGCGCGCTCGATCTGGCGCAGGCGTCCGTGCGGGCGCAGGCGCTCGATCCAGCCTACCGCGCGGCCTACCTGACCGAATCCGGGTGCGGGGCGGTGAACGTGCTGCTGTTCCTGGCGGTGATCGCGCTCTCCGTGTTCCGGCCGTCGCTGAGCCTGGCCAAGGGGAATCTCCCCGCGATGGATGCGAGGTGACAGGCGGCATCCGCCTCCCGTCTCCCGCCTCCGCCGAACGGGTCGGGGGAGCGAGCGCCGGTCTGCCCCCCTGGCGCGGCCTGCGCGATCGTGTATCCTCTGCGCTGCCGAGGTGGCGCCATGAAGGTCTTCCGGTAGCAGCGCGGTCCCTTTCGCCGGGCGGGTTCTTCTCGCCGCCCGCGTTGCTCGCGATCCGGCGTCCTCGAGGGAGGCGCGGTGGGCGTGCAGCTGCGCAACGCGGCGAGCGCCGTGCAGGGGCTCGCGCAGCAGGGGGACGTGCTCGGAGCCGAGGCGGCGTATGTCACGGTGTCGGGGGACGGGGCGGAGATCGCGGCGATGCTCGGAAGGGGCGGGCGGAGCTAGGGCAGTTTTCGATCGGGTTTCATGCAGACGTCTCTCGTCCCCGTCTCCCGTCTCCCGTCTTCGTGCGCGTCCTTCGTGCGCGTGCGCGTGCTCGCTGATTTCGGGGAATCGCGCACGCGCACGAGCACGGGAGACGGGAGACGGGAGACGGGAGACGGGAGACGGGAGACGGGAGACGGGAGACGGGAGACGGGAGACGGGAGACGGGAGACGGGAGACGGGAGACGGGAGACGGGAGACGGGATATTAGCCCCAGCTGAAAACCGCTCTAGGGCAACACACGGGCTGAACCCTCCTGAAACGAGCAGAATTTCGAACCACCAAGGCGCCAAGAAGAAGACCAGCGCCGTTACTGCATCGTGAGCGTGACGAGCTCCTTCGACGGGGCCTGAATCCGCCGCACCTTCACCTCCTGGTCGCTCACGGAGAGCACGTGATCCCCGGTCACGAAGCTGCGCTTCACCGCGGAGGACGCGCTCGACCACCAGGCGCCACAGAACGCCTGCCCCTGCGCCACGCGGCCGAGCGGCTGGAAGCCGCGCTGCGCGCTCGCCCGGTAGAGCAGGAGACCCGAGAACTGCGAGGTGCCGTGCTGGGGCCCCTGCCCTCCCTCGCAGATCGTCATCGGCAGACTCAAGAGCTCCTTGGGCGCGAAGTAGGTGAAGGCGAGGTGATTGGTGAGCGCCTCGGAGCTCGATCCGCGCGTGCCGATCACCGCGCGATGGAGGAGCCGCGGCTCGCTCGGTTTCTGTACGTCGAAGATCTGGAGGAGCACGCCCTGGAAATAGGCGAATTTGCCCTGATCCTCGGCGTCGTACCCGATCGTGAGCAGGTGCTCCGGGTCCATCAGGTGCATGTAGGTGGAGAACCCAGGGATCTTGAGCTCGGCGAGGACGCGCGGCGCGGTCGGCTGCGACAGGTCGAGCGCGAACAGGGGATCGGTCTTCTTGAAGGTGACCACGAACCCCCGCGCGCCGTCGAAGCGCACCGAGCGGATGTCCTCGCTCGGCGCGAGGCGATCGAGCACGCCGACCGTGGCGAGCTCGGCTCGCTGGCGGCGCAGCACGCTCACGAGGCTGTGGGCCGCCGGGTCCGGCGCGCGGCCGACCGTGGTGGCGACGCGCAGGTGGCCCTCGTGCTCGTCCATGGAGAACTGGTTCAGCAGGCGGCCGCGCACCACCCCGCTCGCCGCATAGGTCGAGGCGCCCCCGGCGAAATCGAAGGCGTGGATCAGCGTGTCGCCGGTGTGCGCCCAGTCGGGGTAGAGATCGCGCCTCGCGAGCTGCGGGACGGCCAGGTAGAGCGCGTCCTTCGAGGCGTACGTGAAGCCGGGCTGGGTCTGCACGATCTCCCGGTGGAACCCGCTGGAGGCGCCGAGATCCAGGCTGATGATCGAGGTGAAGCCCGCGGCGTCCGCCCCCGGCGCGACATGGATCCGGCACGCGCCGGCGCCAGGCTGCCCCGCCTCCCGCGCGGTCGGCAGGAACACGGAGGGGTCTGCGGCGAGGATGGCGCGCCGGTTCTCCTCGCGGAGCCGCGCGAACTCCCGCTCGGCGTCCTCGGGCCCGGCGAGCTCCCGCTCCGGCGAGAAGCGCAGCCCCGGCGGCCCGATCCGGTCGTCGTGGACGACGGTGTGCACGGCGTCGCCGACGCGCCGGGCCGCGATGAACGAGCCCGAGACGTCGATCGTGCGCAGCGTCTTCGGGGCGCCTGGCCGGGAGACGTCCAGCACGCTGATCCGCGTCGCGGCGCCGTCGCCGGCGGGCACGCAGTCGTAGCCGTACGTGCACTCGGGCGTGGCGGCGCGCCCCGCGGGCGGGTCCATGGACGAGTACACGACGAGGCGATTGCCGGCGGCGAACAGCTTGCGCGCGGGGCCGTCGAGCGTGGCCTCGCCGACGGGGCGCGCCCTCGCGGGCGCGGCGACGTCGAAGATGCGCAGCTTCGTCCCGCTGAGCGTGTAGAGGCGCGGGCCGTCGAGCTTCACGAAATCGGGCTCGTCCACCCCCGGCACCTGCACGTTGGTCCCGGACTGGCGCGCGGCCCACCCTTTTTCGGAGACAGGGACCAGGCGCGGAGGCGTGCACTGGAGCCGCAGGTACTCGCGGCGCGACGCCTCGAGCCGATGGTCCGCGGCGCGGAGCGCACCCTCGCGCAGGCGCGGCGCGTGCTCCGCGCAGCCGCGGGTGGACGGCGCCACCCCGGCGCCCGCCGGCCTGTCGACCCGCGGCGGCGGCAACGGCGCCTCGAGCTGCGCCACGAGCTCGGGGCTGCACTGCCAGCGCGGCGGCCCGGCGCCGTAGTCGAGGTCGCGCCGGGGGGCGACCGGCCGTGGCTGCGGCAACGGGCCGCTCGCGACCGCCGCAGGGGGCGCGCTCGCGCTCGCCGCGGGCGCGACCGCGCCGCGCTCCGCGACCCGCGCGCCGCAGGCCGCGGCGGCCACCGCGCTCCCCGCCAGGATCGCCGCGCCGGCGAGCCGCCATGTCCTCCCGTCCACCGTCGCGCGCCCTCTCGCCATACCCGCCTCCCGCAAGCGTCCAACCACGCCGCCCGATGCGGCTCGCGAGCATACTCCGGTGCTGGCCAGCTGCGCCCTGCGCAGCAGCGTTGCGCCGCGGCGCCCGGCGCGACGCCCTCGCCGCGGGGTGCCCCGCCGGAGATGGGGCGGCGGCCACACGCGCCGACGAGCGCCTCTCAAGGGGCCGAGCGAGCTCCGGCGCCGCAGCTCCGTCGCCAGGAGGCGCGAGCTCAGCTCAGAGGTGGACGCGCTCCGAGGGCGCCGCCGCCTCGAGCACCCGGGATGCCCCGGTGAAGGCGGCGTTGTCGCTCCTGAGGGGCATCTTGCTCATCGCCCGCTCGGCCATGGCGGTGATCGTGAGGGACGGGTTCACGCCCAGGTTCGAGGGCACCATCGAGCCGTCGACCACATACAGGTTCTCATGGCCGAACACCTGATTGCGCTGGTCGATCACCCCCCGCTCCGGGCTGTCGGCGATGGCGCAGCCGCCGAGGATGTGCGCGGTGGTCGGGACGTTGAGCACGGCCTCGTTGATGGCGTTGCGCGGGGTGCCGTTCATCAGCGCGCCGAGCCGCTTGCCCACCTCGTTGGCGATGGGGATGTACGCCGGCGGCTTCGGCTGCCCCGGCGGCCGGTGGGTGGTCATGGCGCCGCGCTTCCAGACGAGCTGCATGTAGTTGTCCACCGTCTGCATCACGAGGAGGATCGTGGAGCGCCTCGCGAACTTGAACGGCAGGAGCCCGAAGATCAGATCGATGGGGTGGAGCAGCCGGCGGCCGAGCCAGCGCAGCCAGCGCGGCAATCCCGGCCTGTCGTCGGTGAGCACCGTGCCGAGCGCGCCCATCACGTCGGAGCCGGCCGGGTAGCGCACCGGCTCGATGTGCGTGCGCGCGTCCGGGTAGATGCCGCTCGTGATCGCGATGCCGCGGGAGTAGTCGACCCGGTCGTCTCTGGCGGTCACCCCGAGGATGACCTCGCTGTTGGTGCGCACGTAATTGCCGAGCTGCCGGGAGAGACGCGGTAACCGGCCCTCGGCCCTCGCCTTGAGCAGGAGCTTCACGGTGCCCAGCACGCCGGCGCTGAGCACCACCCCGCGCGCCCGGAGCTTGCGGCGCCGCTTGTCGAGCAGCGCGGTGGAGCGCTCCAGGGTGAGCTCGTAGCCGCCGCCCGGGAGCGCGTCGATGGCGGTGACCATGGTCTCGGGCTGGATGGTGCAGCCCTTCTTCTCGGCCAGATATAGGTAGTTGAGGTCGAGCGTGTTCTTGGCGCCGAAGCGGCAGCCCACCATACAGCCGCCGCAGTGGACGCACGTGGCGCGCTCCGGCCCCTCGCCGCCGAAGAACGGGTCGGGCACGCGCTGCCCCTCCTGCTCGCCTTCCTTCGCGAAGAGCACGGCCACGCTCGTGACGTGAAACGTGTCCCCGCGGCCGATCTCGTCGGCGATCTGCCGGAGCTGCCGGTCCGCCGGCCAGAGCTTCGGGTTCGTGGTCACGCCGAGCATGCGCTTCGCCGTCTCGTAGAAGGGCATCAGCTCGTCGCGCCAATCCGTGGCGGCGGGCCAGCCCGGGTTGGTAAAGGCCTCGGGCGGAGGCACGAGGAGGGTGTTGGCGTAGACCAGCGACCCGCCACCGACACCCGCGCCCGACAGGATGAGCGTGTCCCGGAGCAGGGTCAGCCGCTGGATGCCGTAACACAGCAGCCTGGGCGCCCAGAGGAACTTCCGCACATTCCAGTTGGTCCTGGGAAAATCCTCCTTGCTCCAGCGCTTGCCGCACTCGAGCACCGTGACCTTGTAGCCCTTCTCGGTGAGGCGCAGCGCGGAGACGCTGCCCCCGAAGCCGGAGCCCACGATCGCGAAGTCGACATCGAAGTCCATGCACACCTGCTTCTCGGAGCGGAGTATGGTCCAGCCGCTCTCCGGCGCCTACCGCGCGGACGCAGGTCCGCCCCGCCGGTCGCCCGCGCGCCATCCCCGCCTCCCCTGGCGACCCGGGCTACTCCGGTGCTGGCCAGCTGCTCCCTGCGCAGCAGCGTTGCGCCGCGGCGCTCGGCCCCAAGCCCTCGCGCGCGGCTTCTGGCCCTGGTACGCCGCGTGCACTCCCATGCCAGCCGCCACGCCGTCCTTGCCTTCACCGCAGACCGGGAGACGCGAAGCATGGGCCATCCGACCATCTACCCCACCGGGGTCACCCTCTATGACCCCGAACGAAGCTGGAACGGCTACACGATCTTCCAGGCCGCGGGCCTCGGCGCGCTGCTCATCGACATGAACGGTCGCGAGGTGCAGCTCTGGAAAGGGCTGCACGGGTTCCCCAACAAGCTCCTGCCCGGCGGACAGGTGTTCGGCAGCACCGGCGAGCGCAACCCGAAGCACGGCACGCAGGACCAGATCGACCTCGTGCAGGTCGACTGGGAAGGCAACGTGGTGTGGCGCTTCGACCGCCTCGAGCACATCCACGATCCCGGCGAGGCGCCCCGCTGGTTCGCGCGCCAGCACCACGATTTCCAGCGGCAGGGCAATCCGGTCGGGTATTACGCGCCCGGCCAGGAGCCGCTGATCGACCGGGGGAGCACGTTCCTGCTCGTGCACGAGAACGTGCAGAATTACGCGATCTCCGAGCACCCGCTGCTCGACGACAAGATCATCGAGGTGGACTGGAAGGGGAACATCGTCTGGCAGTGGCGCGCCCACGAGCACGTCGAGGAGCTGGGCTTCGACGAGGCGGCGCGCGCCGCCCTGCGCCGCGATCCAAACCTGCGTACGCCGGGCGCGGGCGCCCTCGGCGGGAGCGCCGCGGCCGGAGGGGTCGGCGACTGGCTGCACATCAACTCGATGTCGCTGCTCGGGCCGAACCGGTGGTACGACGCGGGCGACGAGCGGTTTCACCCGGACAACCTGATCTGGGACGCGCGCGAGGCGAACCTCATCGCCATCGTCGACAAGAAGACGGGGCGGATCGTGTGGAAGCTCGGCCCGCGGTACGACGGCAGCGACGCGGAGCGCCGCCTCGGCTGGATCATCGGCCAGCACCACGCCCACCTCATCCCGCGCGGGCTGCCCGGCGAGGGCAACCTCCTCGTCTTCGACAACGGGGGCTGGGCCGGCTACGGCGCCCCGAGCCCCGGCGCGCCAAAGGGCCTCAAGACCGCCCTGCGCGACCACTCGCGGGTGCTCGAGATCGACCCCACCACGCTGGAGATCCGGTGGCAGTACACGCCCAGGGAAGCGGGCTTCGTGATGCCCCTCGACGCGTCGCGCTTCTACAGCCCCTTCATCAGCAGCGCCCAGCGGCTGCCCAACGGCAACACGCTGATCACGGAGGGCTCCGACGGCCGCATCTTCGAGGTCACCCCGGGGCACGAGATCGTCTGGGAGTACATCAGCCCTTACTGGCGCAAACCGCCGCTCAGCCTCAACCTGGTTTACCGCGCCTACCGCGCGCCGTACACGTGGGTGCCCCAGCTGCCCGCGCCGCGGCAAAAGCCGGTGCCGCGGCTCGACGTCGCCACCTTCCGCGTCCCGGGCGCGGCGCCCCTCGGCCGGGACCGGGTGGTGGAGCTCAAGGGCGCCGAGGGCTACGCCGCCGAGGGCGACTTCTGCGTCGCGCCCGCCCCGGGGAGCGGCGCGACGCGCCCCTGAGCCGGTCATGATAGAAGGGCGCAATGGCGTCCTTGAAGCCTCGTCCGGCGCCGGGGCCCGCGCCCGACGAACGCGCCCGAGCGCTGCGCGATCGCGTGACGGTGGGGCTCGTCACGGCCCTCCCCAAGGAGCTCGCGGCGGCGAAGGCGATGCTCGACGGCCCCGTCGAGCACTCGGCCGGGGGCGAAGGCGCGGGCCGGGACTACGTGCTCGGGGAGATCCCGGCGAAGGGCGGCGGCGCGCACGCGGTCGCGCTGGTGAGCACGGGCATGGGCAACAACCTCGCGTCGATCCGGGTGACGCAGATGCTCGAGCACTTCCCGCAGATCCGCAGCGTGGTGATGGTCGGGATCGCCGGCGGGGTGCCGCACCCGGACAAACCCGCCGAGCACGTGCGCCTCGGCGACGTCGTCGTCGTCGATCGGCGCGGGGTGGTGCAGTACGATTTCGACAAGGAGACCGCCCGCGGCAAGACCCCCCGCCCCTCGCCGAGGGCGCCGGGCGCGTGGCTCCTCGAGGGCGTCGACGCGCTCGAGGTCCTGGCCTACGAGCGGAAGGCGCCGTGGGTGAAGCTGATCGACCGCGGGCGCAGGCTCGTGGGCGCAAAGCGGCCTCCCGACGCGGAAGACGTGCTGCGCGATCCGCTCGACCCGTCGACGGTCCGCCCGCACCCGGCGGATCCGCAGCGCAAGAAGGGGCAGCCGCGCGTCTTCCAGGGGCCGATCGGGTCGGGCAACACGCTGCTCAAGAACGCGCGCCGCCGCGACCAGCTCCGCGACGAGCTCGGCATCAAGGCCGTCGAGATGGAGGGCTCGGGGCTCGCCGACGCCGCGTGGCAGCACGACGTGGGGTACCTGGTGGTGCGCGGCATCTGCGACTACTGCGATGAGCAGAAGGGCGACGCATGGCAGATGTACGCGGCCATCGTGGCGGCGGCCTACGCCCGCGCGGTGCTCGAGCGGATGCGGGCGAGCCGCGCGAGCGCGACGGAGCGCCCCGCCGCGGCCGACCGGGGCCCGCGGGCGCGCGACCACGGCGACCGCGGCGAGCGCGGCGAGCGCGGCCGCGCGAGGGACGACGAGCGCGACGAGGACCTCCTCGACCACGTCGTGCGCATCTGCCGGATGCGCGAGGAGGCGCGCGGCAAGCGCGTCACGATCGCCTGGCGGGAGGCCCCGCCCCCGTTTCATGCGGTCGCCGAGGTGGTCACGGCCGAGCCGCTGGGACCGGCGCTCCTGGGGCCGGCGCTGGCCTTCGCCGTGGGCGCCGTGGCGGGCCCCGTCACCCCCGCCGCGATCGAGCTCTTCCGGACCCGGGTGCACGCGCGCACCCAGCGGCGCAGCGCCGGGACGTTCTCCCAGCTCGTCTACGACGGCCCGCCGGCGCCCGAGGCGCTGGTGCGGGAGGCGCACCGCAAGGGCGTCTGGCTGGCCAGCATCGCCGAGTACCAGGGCCTTATCCACTTCGGGCCCTACGTCGAGCGGCTGATCCACCGGCTGGAGCGCGATCCGATCTACCCGCCGCGGCTCTATGTCCCCCAGCGCGCGGCGCTGACCGCCGCCGGCGGCCCGAGGCAGGAGGTCGACCACGCGCTGGACGCGATCGACGACCTGCTCGCCTCGCCCGCGGCCCGGTTCGTCCTGGTCCTCGGCGATTTCGGGACCGGAAAGACCTTCTTGCTCCACGAGCTGGCGCGCCGCCTCGGGGCGCGCGAGGGGCCGCCGTACCCGGTGCTCATCGAGATGCGATCGCTCGAGAAGGCGCACTCGCTCGACGCGCTGGTCGCCAACCACCTCGCGCTCTCGGGCATGGAGCGGTTCGATCTGCCGAGCTTCCGGTACATGCTCGCCGAGGGGCTGATCGCGCTCCTCTTCGACGGCTTCGACGAGCTGGCGCTCCGCGTGCGCTACAGCCGCGCCGCCGACCACTTCGACACGCTGATCCAGGCGGCGCAGGGCAAGGCCAAGGTCGTGCTCACCAGCCGGACGCAGCACTTCTATTCGGACGACCAGATCCGGACCAAGCTCGGCGAGCAGGCGGAGCGAATCCCGGGCCACCGGGTCGCCACGCTCACGACGTTCTCGCCGGTCCAGGTGCGCCAGTTCCTCGTCAACCTGCTCGGCAGCAGGGAGGCCGCCGACGCCCGGGTGCGGCTGCTCGACGACGTGAAGGACCTCCTGCGCCTGTCCGAGAACCCGCGCCTGCTCGGCTTCATCTCCGAGATCCCCGAGCGAGAGCTCCTCGAGGCGCGCGACCGGACCGGGAAGATCACCGCCGCCGGGCTGTACCAGAGCCTGATCGACCGGTGGTTCCGGAGCGAGGACGCGCGCGTCCACGTGCGGGGCGCGGCGGCGTCCCTGGTCGCGGAGGATCGATGGAAGGCCGTGACGACGCTCGCGCTCCGGCTCTGGTCCAAGATGGAGCCGAGCGTCCACGCGGACGAGCTCCCCGCCGAGGTGGCGAAGGCGATCGCCGACCTGAGCACGCGGCAGATCGATCTCGAGGAGGCGGTCCACGCGGTCGGCTCCGGCACGCTGCTGGTGCGCGATCCGGAGGGCAATTTCTCGTTCCTCCACGCCTCGGTGCTCGAGTGGCTCGTCGCGCGGGAGGCGGCGGCCGAGCTGCGGCGGGGCGGCGAGGCCACGGTGCTCGGCTGGCGCGAGATGTCCGACCTGATGGTCGAGCTCTTCACGGCGATGGCCGATCGCGAGGCGAGCGTCGCCTGGGCGAGGCGGGCGCTCAGCGGCACGTCGGGCGAGATCGCCAAGCGGAACGCCATCGGCGTGCTGAAGCGGCTGAACGTCGAGGCCGAGGAGCGGGTGAACCTCGCCGGCCAGGACCTGCGCGGCAAGGACCTCTCGCGCCGGAACCTCCGCGGCGCGGACCTCCGCGGGGCGGATCTGCGGGAAGCGATGCTGATCGAGACCGACCTCGGCGACGCGTCGCTCGCCGGCGCCGCGCTTGCGCGCGCGGACCTGTCCGGAGCGCGGCTCGCGGGGGCGGACCTGGAGGGCGCCGACGCGTCGTCCGCGCGGCTCCTCGGCGCCGATCTGCGCGGCGCGCGGCTCGCGTCGGCCCGGCTGCGCTACGCCCAGCTCGTCGGCGCGCGGCTCGACGAGGGCGCGCTCGCCGGCCTGGACGCGTTCGGGAGCGCGGCCCCCGGCGCCGCCCACGCCGACGTCGTGACGGCCGCGGCCGCGTCTCCCTGCATGGCCGTGGCGGCGAGCCCCGACGGGCAGCTCATCGCGTCGGCGCACCGGAGCGGCCCGGTGTGGCTGTGGGACGCGGCCACCGGCGCGGCGCGCCGCGCGCTGGCCGGGCACGCGGCGACGGTCCGGAGCGTCGCGTTCAGCCCGGATGGCGCCCTCCTGGCCGCGGGCAGCAGCGACACGACGATCCGGCTCTGGGACGTGGCCACGGGGCGGGAGGTCCGCGTGCTGCGAGGCCACGCGGCCCCGGTCACGAGCGTCGCGTTCGGCCCTGGCGGCGCCGTGCTCGCGTCGGGCAGCAACGACAGGACCGTCCGGCTCTGGGACGTGGCCACGCCGGCCGAGCCGCGCGTGCTGACGGGCCACACGGCCATCGTCCGGAGCGTCGCGTTCAGCCCGGATGGCGCCTCGCTGGCCTCGGCGGCGGACGACCAGACCGTCCGGCTCTGGGACGTGGCCAGGGCCGCCGAGCGGCGCACCTTGATGGGCCATGCGGGCATTTCGAGGAGCGTCGCGTTCAGCCCGGATGGCGCGTGGCTGGCCTCGGGCGCGCACGACAGCACCGTCTGGCTGTGGGATCTGACCGCGGGGGCCGACCCCCGCGTCCTGATCGGCCATGAGGCGTCGGTGAGGAGCGTGGCCTTCGACGGGAGCGGCCATCTGCTCGCGTCGGCCGGCAACGACAACACCATCCGGCTGTGGGACGTGACCCTGGCGGCCCAGCGCGAGGTCCTCCGGGGCCACGCGGCCACCGTCAGGAGCGTCGCGTTCAGCCCGGATGGCGCGACCCTGGTCTCGGGCTCCACGGACAGCGCCGTCGTGCTGTGGGACGTGGCCACGGGGGCGAGGCGCAGGGTCCTCCGGGGCCACGCGTCGACGATCCGGAGCATCGCCTTCAGCCCGGATGGCGCCTCGCTCGCGACGGCCTCGGAGGGGGGCGCCATTCGCCTCTGGGACACGGTCGCGGGGGCGGAGCGCGGCGTCCTCGAAGGCCACGTGGACCACGTGAGGAGCATCGCCTTCAGCCCGGATGGCGCCTCGATCGCGAGCGCCTCCGCGGACGGCACCGTCCGGCTGTGGGATGCGGCGACGCGGGCCGGGCAGCGCATCATGAAGGATTTCCCCCTGTCGGCGATCACCATCGCCTTCAGCCCCGATGGCGCCTCGCTGGCGTGGGGTGGGAAGGACAGGACGGTCCGGCTGTGGGACGTGGCCACGGGCGCCCAGCATCGCGTCCTGAAGGGCCACGCGGACGCCGTCCGGAGCATCGCCTTCAGCCCGGACGGGGCGTCGCTGGCGTCGGGCGCCGACGACGGGATCGTCCTCCTGTGGAGCGTGGCCGCGGGGGCGGTGCGTCACGTGCTGAAATGCCGCTCGGCGCTCGTCAGGAGCGTCGCCTTCCACCCGGACAGCGCCTCGCTGGCGGCGGGCGCGGGCGACGGCGCCGTGCAGGTGTGGGACGCGGCCACGGGCGACGAGCGGCTCGTCCTCCGAGGCCACGCGTCGGCCGTGTCCAGCGTCGCCTTCAGCCCGGATGGCGCCTGGCTGGCCTCCGGCGCCGAGGATTGCGCGATCCGCCTCTGGGACGCGCTCACCGGGGCCGAGCGCCGCGTCCTGCTGGCCCACGCGAGCGCCGTCCAGGGGATCGCCTTCAGCCCGGACGGCGCCTGGCTCGCGAGCGCCTCGGACGACGGGACCGTCCGGCTGTGGGAGGTGGCGACAGGGGCCTGCCGCGCGGTGCTCCTCTCGCGCGCCGAGGGCTGGGCGGCGTTCACGCCCGACGGCCGCCGCTACAAGCTCGGCGGCGCGCTCGCGGGGTCGTTCTGGTACGCGATCGGCCTCTGCCGGTTCGAGCCGGGGGAGCTCGACGCGCTCCTCCCCTCCCTCCAGCGCGTCCCCGACGGCGAGCCGCTCCTCCTGTCTCCGCACCTCACCGCCGCGGGGGGCGCGCCCGACGGGCGGCGCGCGGGCTCGCCGCTTCGACGATGAGCTGGCGCGGTGAGCGTTCAGGCGCCCGTCTTCCCGGACGCCGGCTCACGCTCGACGGCGGCGGCTTGCTGCTGCACCGCCACCGCGCCGGCAGGACGGCCACTTAACCGGTTTAGTTTTGCGAGCTCGGAGAGCAACCTTGCCTCTTCGATCCGGTTGCCGGTCTGTCCCGCGATCTCGAGCGCCTGCGCATAGAGGGTTCGGGCGGCGTCGAGCCGACCTTGGACGGCGTGTGCCATCCCGAGGCTCGCGAGCGTGTCCCCCTCGGTCGCCGGGCTGCCCGCCTCGCGCGCGGCGCGCAGCCCCTCTTCCCAGTACGCGCGCGCGCCATCCGGCTGCTGCATCGCCCAGCACGCGCGGCCGAGGCCGAGCAAGCCGAGCGCCTCCGACGCGCGATCGCCGAGCTTCTGCGCCTCATTGACCGCCTGGCGGTGCTCCTGCTGCGCCTCATGATACCGCCCCATCCGCTCGAGCACATCGCGCGCGAACTCGCAACGGACGGCGACGCTTTCGCGCGTCGGGCCCGGTGAGAGCTTGAAGTAGACGCGGTAGAAGCACGTCGCGTCCTCGTGGGCGTAGCGCGCGGCCGCCCTGCGCGCGCCCGCGAGGAAGTAGCGGCGCGCGTCGTCCACCTTGCCCGCGCGACGACAGTGGTGGCCGAGCGCCACGAGCTGGCCCTCGAGGTCGTCGCCGTGGACGCTCTCGATCGCCTCGGCAGCGAGCCGGTGGAGCTCCTGGAGCCGCGGGCGGGACTGCGAATCGTAGGCCGCGTCGCGCAGGAGCGTGCTGCTGAACTGAAAACGGCGCTCGCCCTTCGCCGACCAGATGCACTCCGCCTCGCCGATGCGCAGGTGCTCCTCCATCACCGACGCATCGGCGAGCATCAGCGCGAGCACGCGCAGGTCGAACTCGCGGCCGATCACCGCCGCGGCGGCGACGGTTTGCTTCACCTTCGCGTCGAGCCGCTCGATCCGCGAGGTGAGCAGCCTGCTCACGCTCCTCGCCGCCGTGAACGTGGTCGAGAGGGAGAGGGTCATGGAGGCGGAGCTCGAGCCCGATCCGTGTCCGTCGCGCCCGTCCTCGACCCAGTGGGCGAGGAACTCCTGCGCGAAGAACGGGTTGCCGCCCGCCCTGTCGCAGAGGGTCGTCGCGAGGATGTCCGGCATCGGGCCGCCGAACAGGGGGAGCGCGAGCGCGAGGAGCTGCTCGCGCGACAGCGGCTTCATCTCGATCGCCCGCACGGAGATGTCTGGGTCGAGCGGGATGCGCACCGGGCTGCCGTCCTCCTTGCCCCGCGCCGTGCAGAGGATCGCGAGGGGCAGCTCCTTGCATACCTGCGCGATCACCCGCACCGCCTCGCGCGAGCCCGCGTCGGCCCAGTGGGCGTCCTCGAGGTGGAGGATCACTGGCTGGAGCGACGCCTCGGCCATGAAAAGACAGCACAGCACCGAGAGCGTGCTCGTGTACCTGTGCTTCGGCTGCAGCCGCTCGTAGGGCGAGTCGTCCCAGCGGACACCGATGAGCGCCGCGAGGACGGAGCGCGCACGTTCGAGCTCCCGCTTCAGCGAGCGCTGGCTCGCTGGCAGCCGCTCGAGGAGGGATTCGAGCGCGTCGTCGAAGCTCGTGAGCCTCTCTTCCTTGCCGAGCTCGGAGGGCGCCCGAAAGTGCTCCTTCAGCGCGAATTCGAGCGCGTTCAGCGAGCCGCGGAGCGTCGGATCGCAGCGCGCGTCGCGCCACAGGAAGGGCCGATCGTGCCGGCGCTCCTCGCACCGGTCGCGGAAGCGCTGAACGAGGTAGCTCTTGCCCATCCCCGCCTCGCCGTCGATGTAGATGATCCCGGCGGGCTTGCCCTCGAAGATCGGCTCGACATGGCGCGACAGGAGCTCGAGCTCGGCTTCGCGACCGAGGAGGCCGAGCTTGTAGAACTCCTTATGAACCGAGATGCGCCGCCGCTGGAGCGAGTAGACGAGGACCGGCAGGTCGAGGCCCTCGAACCGGAAGAGGTTCTCCGTCCTCCACTGATAGCCCGCCTCGCTGACGGAGAAGACCTGCGCGTCGACCCAGACCGCCGACCAGGGGGCCTTCTCGGCGAGGCGCGCGGCGAGCCTCGTCGCGCGGCCGAGGCACGCGAGCTCGCGCCGCCCCGCGCCGCCGCTCAAGCCCACGTACCCGACGCCGCGGGCGATGCCCGCGCGGAGGCGCATCTGCCGCAGGCCGCGCTTCTTCAGCTCGAGCGCGAAGTCGAGCGCGCGATCGTTGTCGTTCCCGAGGGTGATCGGCGCGCCGAAGTGGATGAGCGCGAAGACGCCGAGATCGCCCGCCTCGACGCCGGTGAAGGTGCCGCCGTGGAGGTCCGAGAGCTCGTGCAGCAGGCGCGTGAGCTCCGCGACGCCCGGGATCTGCTCGAACGAGAGAGAGACGCTCGTGACCTCGCGGAGCTCCCCCTCCGAGGGCACGCCGGCGACGCCGCTCGCCACGAACGCGGCGCCATCGCCGGCGGGCGGGCACCTCGGGACCTCGGGCAGCTCGCGCACCGGCGCGTCGCCGACCTTGTAGACTTTCCGCCCGTGGCGCCCGGCTCTCCCGGGCCGAAGTCGCTCGTACAGGGCGCGACCGATGAGGAGATCCGCCTTCTGCGCCTGTCGCTCGAACGCGGCGCACTCGGACAGCGCCTGTCCACGAAAGTGGTAGTAAGCCCGCGCCGGGGAGATGCGCACGATCCCCCATTCGACCGCTCCCCACGCGATCCCCATCCGGAACGAGAGCGGGAAGCTGCCGAACGGCGTCTGTCGCGCCGGGCGCTCGGCGAAGAGGCGGCGCATCGAGAGCGCCGCGGCGAGCGCGTGCTCTGCGACGTCGCGCTCCGGCGCGTCCGGGAACAGCGCGGTGAACCCGTCGCCCGCGAGCCTCGCGATGAAGCCTCCGGCGCGATGCACCGCCTCGATCAGCGGGTCGAAGCAGGCCTGGAGAGCGCGCGCGAGCTCCTCCGCGCCCGCCCGCCCGTGCGGCATCAGCGCCTCGGCGATCTCGACGAGGCCGGCGAGTTCGATCCTCAGCGCCGCCCCCATGAAGCTCCCCTCCGCCCGACCGAGCGCGTCTTGCTGGAGGATGAAGTCGGGGACGAGCGGGTTCATTTCCTTGCTCCTCGGCCAGGCACGCCCTCTGGGCCCAACCCTCAATCCAGCGCTCCCGCGCCGCTGAGGCGAGCTGGACCTCGGATATCCACCCTACAGCAGCGCTCCGCCAGCCGTCCACGCTCGCCGCGGCGCGGCGCCGCAGGAAAGCGACACGCCGCGCAGGACTTCGGCGAAGATGAACCGATACCGATGGACTACCGGCTCGGGAGGGTGCTGTACACCGGCGTGGAGACGCGGGTCGTCGCAGGCGTCGACCTGACCAGCGGGGCCGACGTCGTGCTGAAGATCCCGCGCCACGAGGTGCCGGACGCCCGGGTCGTGGCGCGGCTCCGCGGCGAATACGCGCTGCTCCGCGAGCTCGGCCTGCCCGGGACCGCCCGCGCCCTCGACCTCGTGCCCTACGGCGCCGGGGTGGCCCTCGTGCTGGAGCGCTGGGGGGACTGCTCCCTCGACCTCGCTCTGGCCCACGGGCCCCTGCCGGTCGAGGCCGCGCTGCGCCTCGGCGCGTCGCTCGCGCGCCTGCTCGGGCAGCTGCACCGCCGGGGCGTCATCCACCGCGACGTCACGCCGCAGAACGTCCTCGTCGACGCCGAGCGCGCCCAGGTCCGGCTCATCGATTTCGGCCTGGCCGCGCGGCGGGCGGCGGCCGGCGACGCCGCCGAGGCGGACGGCGCGGTCGTCGGGACGCTCGCCTACGCGGCGCCCGAGCAGACCGGCCGCATGAAGCGCGCCCCCGACGCGCGCGCGGACCTCTACGCGCTGGGCTGCGCGCTCTACCAGATGCTCACGGGCAAGCTGCCCTTCGAGCAGACCGACGAGCTGTCGCTGATCCACGCGCACATCGCCCGGAGGCCGCCGCCGCCGCACGAGCGCGCGCCGGCGCTCCGGATCCCCGAGGCGGTCAGCGCCGTCGTGATGCGGCTCCTGGAGAAGAGCCCGGAGCAGCGCTACCAGACCGGCGACGGCGCGGCGCACGACCTCTCGCGCGCCCTCGAGGAGCTCCGCGCGACGGGCGCGATCCGGCCGTTCGCGCTCGGCGCGCGCGACTGGGAGGACCGCCTCCGCAGGCCGTCGCGGCTCGTCGGCCGGGAACGGGAGCAGCGCGCGCTCCGGGAGGCCCTCGCGCGCGCGCGCGGGGGCGAGACCGAGCTCATGCTGTTCTCCGGGCCGTCCGGCGTCGGCAAATCGGCGCTCGCCGGCGCGCTGCGCGAGGAGGCGCGCCTCGCCGGCGGCCTGTTCGCGCCCGGCAAGTTCGACGCTCTCCAGCGCGGCGCCCCCTGCGCGGCGCTCGCGCAGGCCTTCCGCGCCATCGCCCGCCGCAGGCTCTCGGACAGCGCCGAGGCGCTCGAGGGGTGGGCCGCGACCTGCCGCGCCGCGCTCGGCGAGAGCGCGCGCGTCCTCGTCGACATGGCGCCGGAGCTCGCGCGCATCCTCGGCGAGCCCCCGCCGCTCCTCGAGGTGAGCCCGGCCGACGCGAAGCACCGCTTCCAGCGCGCCGTGCAGCGCTTCGTCCGGGCGACGGCGAGCGCCGAGCCCCCGCTCGTGCTGTTCATCGACGACCTCCAGTGGGCCGACGCGCCGTCGCTCGCCCTGCTCGAGGCGATCGCGACCGACCCGGAGATGAAGCACCTCCTCCTGCTCGGCGCCTGCCGCGACGGCGAGGAGGGCGAGGCGCCCCCGCTGCGCGCGCTGCTCGAGGCGATCCGGGCGAGCGGGCGGCGCGCCGAGGTGCACGCGCTCGGGCCCCTCGACGGCGAGGCGCTCGCCGGGATGGTGCTCGACATGCTGCCGGGCGCCGGCGACGAGGCGCAGGCCCTCTGCGCGATCGTGCGGGCGAAGACCGACGGCAGCCCGTTGTTCGTCGAGCAGTTCGTGCGGGCGCTGCACGAGCAGGGGCTGCTCTCCCGCGACCTCGCCACGGGCCGGTGGCGGTGGGAGGCGGAGCGCATCGAGCGGGCCCCGGTCACCGACAACGTCGTGGCGCTCTTGACGGCGAAGATGGGGCGCCTGCCCGAGGAGCTCCGGCGGACGCTGGCCGCGGGGGCGTGCGTGGGGGCGGGCTTCGAGGCCGCCCTGGTGAGCGCCGCCGCGGGGCTCCCGGCCGCGGCGCTGCGGAGGGGGGCCGAGGCGCTGCTCCACGAGGGGCTGCTGGTGGCCGCGGGGGAGGGCGAGGGCGAGGCGTACGCGTTCGCGCACGACCGGGTGCAGCAGGCCGCGTACGAGCTGCTCGGGGACGGCGAGCGCCTCGACCTCCACCTCGCGCTCGCGCGCGAGCTCGATCGGCGCTGGTCCGACGGCGGCGGGGACGCCGAGCTGTTCGCCCTCGTCGACCACTACCTCCGGGCCGCGGAGCGCCTGAGCGCGCCGGCCGAGCGGCGCCGGGTGGCCGACCGCTGCCTCGCCGGCGGGCTGCGGGCGAAGGCGGCCTCGGCCTACGCCGAGGCGGCGCGGTTCCTGCGGGCGGGCCGCGAGCTGCTGGGCGGAGGCGTGGCGCCGGCCGGGGAAGGCGCCGCGCCGGCCGGGGAAGGCGCCGCGCTGGCCGCCGCGGGCGGCGCCCCGGCCGCCGACGGCGGCGCCCACGATCTCCACTTCGAGATCCTGCTCGCGCTCGCGGAGACCGAGTGGCTCGCCGGGCAGCCCGAGGTGGGCGAGCGGCTGTTCGCGGCGTGCCGGGAGCGCGCCAGGGACGCCGTCGCGCGCGGCCGCGTGGCGCTCGCGCAGGTGCCGCTGCTCACCGTCGCCGGGCGCTACCCCGAGGGCCTCGGCGTCGGGCTCGCCGCGCTCGCGGAGCTCGGCTGGTCGTTCCCGCGCGAGCCCGAGGCGCTGGCCGCGTTCTTCGCCGCCCAGGCCGCGCGCATCGCCCCGCTGATCGCGGCGATGAGCCCGGCGTCGTTCCGCGCCCTGCCCCGCTGCGCCGATCCGGTCGCCCGCGTGGCCGGCGAGCTGATCGGCGCCTCCATCACCGCGGCGGCGCTCAGCGAGCCGCCGCTCGCGGCGAGCCTGATCTTCGCGATGCCGGAGATCGCCCTGCTGCACGGGCTGTATCCGCGCGCGGCCTACGGGCTGAGCATGAGCGCCGTCGTGTTCACCGGCGTGCTCCAGGAGCTGCCCCTGGGGGCCCGGTGCGTCGAGCTCGTGTACGCCGCGGAATCGGCGCAAGGCCTGCTCCTCGCCGGCGCCCTCCACACGGGCAGCATCGCCGCCCAGTGCGTGCACCCGGACCTCGCCGCCGTCCACGAGCGCTGGCGCGACGTGCCCGAGCTCGGCGCCCGCGAGGGGGCCATCACCCACAGCGAGGTCGGCCAGGTCATCCTCCCCGCCGCGCGGATGGCCGCGGGGGCGCGGCTGTCGAGCTGTCCGATCCCCGCGAGGCCCTGGAGGGACCTCATCGCCGGCCAGAGCGCCCCGGCGTGCCGCGCCGTCCACGACCTGCTCGCCGAGGCGGGCGAGGCGGACGTTGCCGAGGCGATCCGCCGCATCGCCGCGCTCCCCGCCGGCTCGCCGATGCTGCGGGTCATCGTGCTCGGCGCCGCCGCGTTCGCCGCCGCGCACCTCGGCGAGGATCGCGAGGCGCTGCGGCTCGCCGCGGAGGCGAGCGCCGAGTGGACGGCCGGCTGGTGCAACCCGCCGGCCCTCTGGGCCCTCGAGATCGTCACGATCCTCGGCGCCGCGCTGCCGCCCGCCGCGGCCCCGGACGCCGCCGACGAGGACCGCGGCGCCCGCGCCGCCTTCGCCGCCCAGCGCGCGCGGCTCGCCCGGCTCTCGGCGTTCAACCCGGCGACCTTCCGCCACGCCCTCCTGCTCACCGAGGCGCGCGAGGCGCAGGCCGCGGGGCGGCACGAGGACGCCGAGCGCCTCTACGACGAGGCCATCGAGCACGCCCACCGGCGGGGCTTCGTCAGCGGCGAGGCCCTCGGCCTGCGCCTCGCGGGCGAGCACCTGCTCGGCCGCGGCCGCGCCCGGATGGCGCGCGCCTACCTCCGCGACGCGCACGGCGCCTACCTGCGCTGGGAGGCCGCCGGCGCCGCGGCGGTCCTGCGCCGCCGGCACCCCGAGGTCTTCCCGGCGGCCGAGGCGGCCCGCGACGAGCCGGCGGGCGCCGCGGCGCCCCCGGCCGGGGCGCCCGCCGCGACGACCGCGGCGGGCGCGGGCCCGGCCAGCAGCCGGATCGACGTGGTCTCGCTGCTCAAGGCCGCCCAGGCCCTGGCCAGCGACCGGGACCCGGGGTCGCTCATCGCGCGCATGATGCGGCTCCTCGCCGAGAACGCTGGCGCCGAGCGCGCCGTGCTGGTGCTCTCGCGCGGCGAGCGCCTCGTCGTCCGCGCGGAGCTCACCGTCGATCCCGAGCGGATCACGCTCCACCCCGACGAGCCGGCCCTGAGCTCGGCGCTCCTGCCCGAAAAGGTCGTGCGCTACGTGGCCCGCAGCCGCGAGCCGCTCGTGCTCGGGCGCGACGGCGGCGACGGGCGCTTCGACGACGACCCGTACCTCGAGCGCCGCGGCCCCGCCTCGCTGCTGCTCGTGCCGCTGCTCCACCAGGGCCGGCTGCTCGGCGTGATGGTGCTGGAGCACGCCGGCGTCTCGGGCGCCTTCCCCGAGGCGCGCGTCCAGGTGGTCTCGCTCCTGGCCGCGCAGGCGGCGACCGCCGTCGAGAACGCCGCCCTCTACAGCGAGCTCTCGAGCTCGCACCACCGCCTGGAGCAGCTCGTCGAGGAGCGCACCGCCGAGCTCAAGGCGGCCAAGGAGGCGGCCGACGCGGCGAGCCGCGCCAAGAGCGATTTCCTCGCGAGTATGAGCCACGAGCTGCGCACGCCGCTCAACGGCATCCTGGGCTACGCGCAGATCCTGGGGCGCCTGGACGGGCTGTCGCCCCGGCACCTGCGCGCCGTGCAGATCATCCAGTCCTCCGGCGAGCACCTGCTCACGCTGATCAACGACGTGCTCGATCTCGCCAAGATCGAGGCCGGCAAGCTGACCATGATCCCCGACGAGGTGCATTTCCCCTCGTTCGTGCAGGCGGTGCTCGGCATCTGCCAGGTGCGCGCCGAGGCCAAGGGCCTGACGTTCCTGTTCGAGCAGGAGGGCGCCGCGCTCGGGACCGTGATCACCGACCAGAAGCGGCTCATGCAGGTCTTGCTCAACCTGCTCGGCAACGCCATCAAGTTCACCGAGAGCGGCCGCGTGGTGCTGCGCGTGACGGCGGGCGAGGCCCCTCCGGGCTCGGGCGCGGGCGCCGCGCGGCCGGTGCGCTTCCGCGTGGAGGACACGGGCCCCGGCATCGCGCCCGAGCACCTCGAGCGGATCTTCGAGCCGTTCGAGCAGGTGCCGACCGAGGGCGCGCCGGTCGAGGGGACGGGCCTCGGGCTCGCGATCGCGCGGCGGATCGTGGAGCAGATGGGCGGCGCGCTCCGGGTCGAGAGCCAGCCCGGGCAGGGCAGCATCTTCGAGTTCGAGGTGCCGCTCGTCGACGCGAGCGCCGCGCCGGCCGCCGCCGCGCCCGCGCCGGAGCGCTGGGCGCGGGCGATCGGCGACGAGGGGCCTGGCCGCGCCGCGGTCGAGGCGCCGGGGCGCGCGCTGCCGCCGGCGGAGACGCTCGCCGGGCTGCTCGACCTGGTGAACCGAGGCCGGCTGAGCGGGCTGCTCCTGGAGATCGAGCGGCTCGAGCGCGAGGACGCGCGCCTCCGCCCGTTCCTCGACGAGCTGCACGGCCTGGCCAAGGGCTTTCAGGTCAACCGGCTGCGCGAGCTCCTCCGCGCCGCCGCCGGCCTCGCCCCGGCGGCGGCGCCGTCCGAGAGCGGCGCCGCGCCCCGGTGAGCGTCACCCGCGCGCCGGACGCCGCCGTGTCACTCGCGCGCCGCGGGCGCCGACGCGCGGCGCGACGGCGCGCGCGTCATACTCATCGCGTAGGCGATGCCGTCCTGGAGCGTGCTCTGCGTCACCATCCCCGTCATCTCGGCGCCGAGCGCCACCAGCTCCCGGGCGACCTCCGGGCGGATGCCGGTGATCACGACGCGCGCGCCGAGCAGGCGCACCGCTCGGGCCGCCCGCACCAGCGCCTCGGACACGCGCGCGTCGACGCGCGACACGCCGGTGATGTCGAGGATCATCACCGCCGCCCTGCGCGCGCTCACCCCCAGCGTCGCCGCGTCGACCATGCCTTGCGCGCGCTCCTCGTCGACCACGCCGATGAGGGGCATGACCAGGATCTGGTCGTTGATCGGGATGATGGGCGTCGACAGCTCGGCCAGCCTCGCCGCCTGCGCCCCGATGATCTGCGCCTGGAGCGCCGAGCGGGCCTCCTCGAGCGACGCCCGCTCGGCGAGCTCGCGCTCCAGCCGCTCGTTCGCGCGCTGCAGCTCGCGGGTGCGCCGCTCCACCGTCTCCTCGAGCGACTCCTTGGCGCGCTCGAGCTCCGCCACCGCGCGGGCGAGCGCCTGCGTCCGCTCCTCCACCCGGCGCTCGAGATCGTCCGTCAGCCGGGCGAGGTCCGCCTGCGCGGCGGCGCGCACCTCGATCTCGTTCTCGAGCTCGGCGTTCTTCCTGGCCAGCGCGGTCAGGGCGCGCCGGAGCGACAGCTGCGTCCTCACGCGCGCGAGGAGCTCGTCGCGCTCGAACGGCTTGGTCACGTAGTCGACCGCGCCGAGGCGGAACCCACGCAGCTTGTCCGCGATCTCGGCGTGGGCGGTCGTGAAGATGACGGGGATATCGGCGGTCGCCGGGCTCGACTTCAGCCGCTCGCAGACCTCGAAGCCCGTCATGCCCGGCATGGTGACGTCGAGCAGGATGAGGTCGGGAGTCTCGTACTCCAGGCGCTCGAGCACCATGGGACCGTCGGTCGCGACGCTGACCTCGATCCCCGCGGACTCCAGCGTGCTTGAGAGCACCTCGAGGTTCACGAGAACGTCGTCCGCGATGAGCACGAGCCCTGGCGACGGCTGCTCAGCCCGCATGCCTCACCTCCCCTGAGCGCCTGCGCAGGAACGCTCGCGTCCCCCCCGGCGTGAGTGCGTTATCCGATCAGCCTCGTCGCTGACCTCGGCCGCATCGTCACGTACCCGGTTTCGGCTGTCAAGCGCCTTACATCGCGGGCCTCATCGGCCGCAGTCTCGCCCTCGCGACGAGGGCGTGAGTCGCGCGCGACATGGGTGCTCGGCGGCTCATGCCTTGATGGATCCGCTGCGGGCCGGCTGACGGCGCGGGGCCCCGCCATTTGCGGCCAGGAGCGGGAGGCCGGTCGACCGGGCGAGCGCGTCGCCGTCGGGGGGCGGCGCCGCGGCGCCGGCGGGCGGGCTGGGCGCGGTGGCCACGATCGTCACCCCGGCGAGGAGCACGAATCCCGCGGCCGCGGTGCGCGCCGACACGGCCTCGCCGAGCTGGATCCACGCGAGCAGCGCGGCCAGGGGCGGCCGGAGGAAGACGTAAATGGCCACCAGCGTCGGCGAGGCGCGGCGGAGCACCCAGGCGTTCACCGCGTAGGCCATGACCGTCGGCACGAGGACGCAGAAGGCGACGAGGAGGGCCGCCGGCAAGGACCACGAGGGCGCCTCGCGGACGACGGCGACGCCGCCGATCGGCGCGAACATCAGTGAGCCCCAGCCGAACACCCAGGCCATGACCGTGACCGTCCCGAGGCGCTGGAGGGCCGATTTCGCGTAGATGACGTAAATGGCGGTCGAGAGGGCGTGGACGAGCGCGAATGCGTCGCCGAGCCGCGGGACGGCGAAGCCGGTGAGCATGGCGGCCCCGAAGAGCGCGACCGCGGTGCCGGCGCCGGCGCGGCGGGAGAGCGGCTCGCGGCCGGTGAGGGCGGCGATGGCGGCGGTGAAGACCGGGATCATCGCGATGAGGAGGGTGGCGGGGCGGCCCAGCGCGCGCTCGCGGAGCCGATCGCTCTACACAAGTATGCCCAGTTCGAGGTCGCGCGGCAGTGGGCGAGCCTGAAGCGCTACGCGAACGAGCGTCGCGTGTCGATCTTCGGAGATATCCCCATCTACGTGGCGCACGACAGCGCGGACGTATGGAGCCGGCCCGAGTGCTTTCAGCTCGATCCCGGAACGCTCGAGCCCGCATACCAGGCGGGGGCGCCGCCGGACGGATTCTCCTCCCAGACGGGGCAGAGCTGGGGGAACCCCGTTTATGATTGGGAGCGACTGGAGCAGGATAGCTACGCGTTCTGGGTCGAGCGGCTGAGGCAGTGCCTCACGCAGTTCGATCACATCCGGATCGACCATTTCCGTGGGTTTGAGGCGTTCTGGGTGATCCCGCCCGAGCGAGCGCCCAGGGATGGTCACTGGATGCAGGGCCCGGGCTCCGACTTCTTCTCCTCGATCCGGCGACAGCTCGGCCGCCTGCCGCTCGCGGCGGAAGATCTCGGGCTCATCACGCCGGCCGTGCACGCGCTGCGGAAGGAGCTCGCTATCCCGGGGATGTTCGTGCTTCAGTACGCGTTCGATGGCCCTGACAATCCCTACCTGCCGTACAAGTGCACGTCAGATTACGTGATGTACACGGGTACCCACGATACCGATACCACGGTGGGGTGGTATCGCGCGCTGCCGGAGAGGAGCCGGCGCGCCGTCGATGCGTACCTGGGCGCGATGGGACCTCACGGCGTGCACTGGGATCTCATCCGGCTGGCGTGGGCGTCGACCGCGGCGTGGGCGCTCACGCCGGTGCAGGACGTGCTGGGCCTCGGGACGAAGGCGCGGATGAACGTGCCGGGGGTGCACGTCCGGTCAAACTGGAGCTTTCGGCTCGGGGAAGGAGCGCTGACCGAGGCGCACGGCGAGCACCTCGCCGAGGTGACGCGGACCTACGGCCGCTGACGGGCGCGCGACGAGCTCGACGCCCCTGGGGCCGGGGTCGTTTTTCGTGTTTACGTCAAAAGTCACCTCGTCCTCTATTCCGACTTGCGCACAAGCCCTCGGCGTTCAGGTGTACACTTGCGACCATGACCTTCCCCTCTATGTTGTACTCGAGTGCCGGCAACAGGCGTTCTCGACGCTGGAAGCACGGCGTTCCGTGGGCGCCTGCTGCCGCACGCACGACATGCAACGGAGGGGGGTTCATGAAAACTCGTTGGATTATGTCGATCGTGATGCTGTCATCCGCCGCATGGATGAGCAGCGCCAGCCGCGCGGCGCAGGGAGATGAGCCAACGGTGAACAGTCCGGCAGTCAGCGAGGCTCCGCCGAACTACGCACCAGCACAAGACGTGATCGATGATTCGCCGGTTGAAGCGCCGGACCAGCATTGTACGCTGGACGGTTGTATCCGCGTTCATGGCCCCTGTCGTTGCAGCAACACCGGATGGGCCGGGTATTGTGGCTACGGCCCGCACCACCCGGGGTGCCTGTACTGCCGCTGCGACTGACAGGGGCCGCGATCGACGGGTTCATGCCGCGCCGGCGCGGGCCGCGGGCGCCGCGCCCCGCCGCCGCCGCGGCCACGCCCGGAGGGCGGCCTGCGCGACGCGCTCCAGCTCTTCCCTCGAGGCGCCGTCGCGCGCCTGCACCGACATGCCCTGGATCACCGCGCCGTAATACTTGGCGAGCGCCGCCGCGTCGGTGTCGGCAGGGAGGTCGCCGTCCGCGATCCCCTGCTCGATGCGCCGGCGGAGCGCGGCCTCGCTCGCCGCCCGGCGCTCGCGCAGCGCGGCCTCGACCTCGGCGGACCCCGGCGTGCAGTTGGCGGCCCCGTGGACCATGAGGCACCCGAGCGGATGATCCGGCGCGCTCGAGAACACCGCGAACTCCAAGAGCACGCGCGCCACCGCGGCGCGGGCGGTCGGCTCCTCGGACAGCGCTCGCGGGACGCTCGCCCCGTACATCTCGGCATACAGCGCCACCGCCTCGAGGAACAGCTCCTTCTTGCTGCCGAACGCCGCATACAGGCTCGGCGGCGTGATCTTCATCGCGGCCGTCAGCTCGGCGAGCGACGTCGCGTCGTACCCGTGCCGCCAGAACACGCGCAGCGCAGCCTCGAGGGCGACACCGCGATCGAAGGCGCGCGGCCGGCCGCGCGCCGCCCGGGGGGACGCGTTCTTCATAGCGATCACTATAGAATGCCTTGACGGGCGGGCTCCTCCAATTTACATAGCATTCACTATGAAATTCTTCCGTTCATCGGGTGTCGTGCTCGCCTCGGGCCTGTTGCTCTCGCTGCTGCCTGCCGCGCTGGCAGGGTGCGCGAGCCCGGCGCCGCCGGCCGCGGCCTCGGCGCCGGCCGCTGCCTCGGCGCCGGCCGCTGCCTCGGCGCCGGCCGCTCCTTCGGCGCCGCCGGCCGTGGCGGCCGCTCCTCGGGGCGATGAGGCGCTTCAACGCCGGCTCGACGAGGTGGTCGAGGCGGCCACGGCCCAGGGGCGGATCGTGGGCGCGGTCGTCGTCGTCGCGCGCGACGGCCAGGTCGTCTACCGGCGCGCCGCCGGCTTCGCCGATCGGGAGGCGCAGCGGCCGGTGCGCGAAGACACGGTGTTTCGCCTCGCGTCGATGACCAAGCCGATCGTGTCGGCGGCGGCCCTCGCGCTCGTGGACGCGGGCACGCTCGGGCTCGACGATCCGGTGACGAAATGGCTCCCTTCGTTCGCGCCGCGGCTCGCGGACGGCCGGGCCGCGACGATCACGGTGCGCCACCTGCTCACCCACACCGCGGGCCTCAATTACACCTTCATGGAGGCCCCGGACGGGCCTTATCACCGCGCGCGCGTGTCCGACGGGCTCGATCAGCCCGGCCTCTCCCTCGAGGAGAACCTCGCGCGGATCGCCAAGGCGCCGCTCCTCTTCGAGCCTGGCAAGGCGTGGCACTACTCGCTGGCCACCGACGTGCTCGGGGGCGTCGTGGCCAAGGCGGGCGGCGCGCCCCTCCCGGACGTGGTGCGCCGGCTCGTGACCGGGCCGCTCGGGATGGACGCCGCGTTCACGGTCGCCGACCCGGGCCGGCTCGCGGTCCCGTACGGCGACGCGGGCGCGCGCCCGGCGCGGATGGCCGATCCGCAGGTCGTGCCGTTCGGGCCGGCCAAGATCACGTATTCGCCGTCCCGGATCCTCGATCCGCGCTCGTATCCGTCGGGCGGCGCCGGCATGGTCGGCACGGCGGACGACTACCTCAAGTTCCTCGAGGCGCTGCGCACCGGCGGGGGGAAGATCCTGCGGCCGGCGACGGTCCAGGCCATGACCTCGAACCAGACCGGTGAGCTCGAGGTGCAGCAGCCGGGCGGGAAATGGGGGTTCGGCTTCGGGTTCGCGGTCCTGAAGGCGCCGGAGCCGGGCACGATGCCGTCCGCCGCCGGCACGTGGCAGTGGGGCGGCGCCTACGGCAGCAACTTCTGGGTCGACCCGAGCGCCAAGCTCACGGTGATCGTCTTGACCAACACGGCCCTTGCCGGCATGGCGGGCGAGTTCCCGGACGCCGTGCGGCGCGCGGTCTACGGCCAGGCGCAGCCGTGACACGGAGGCGCGCGCCGCTGCCGAGCGGCGCGGCCCCCGGCGGGGTGTACCGGCCCGCTACCGGCAAATACCCGTGACGCACATCTGTCCATCGGGACAGACGGTGCCGCAGGCTCCGCAGTTGCCCTCATCGTTGCTCAGGTTCACGCAGCGGCTGCCGCAGTACGCCAGCCCCGCATTGCAGGTGCACTCGCCGGCGGTGCAGAAGGAGCCGCCGCCGCACGCGTTGCCGCACGCCCCGCAATTGAACTGATCGAGGTTCGTGTTGGTGCAGAGCGGATCGCAGTAGGTCTGCCCCGTCAGCGGGCAAGTGCAGGCGCCGGCCTGGCAGGTCGAGCCTCCCGCGCACGTGGTGCCGCAGGCCCCACAGTTCGCGTTGTCCGATTGCGTATCGACGCACACGGGATCGCAGAACGTCTCGGTCGGGGCGCACGGCGATTCGCTCTCGCCGCCCTGTCCACCCGCGCCGCCGAGGCCACCTTGCCCCCCGGCGCCGCCGACGGCGCCCTCACCGCTCCCTCCTTGGCCTCCTGCGCCGCCGGCGCCGCCCTCACCGGCCCCGCCTTGGCCCCCCGAGCCGCCGGTGCCGCCAGCGCCGCCCTCGCCGCTCCCTCCTTGCCCTCCCGCGCCGCCCAGGCCCCCGGTGCCCCCCTGAACGTCTCCACCGCTCCCGGCGTCCCCTCCAGCGGCGCCGCTCGTGCTCGTGGCGGCGTCTGACGTGGTGCTCGTCGCTTGGCTGCTCTCGCCGCCGCCGCACCCGACCACCGGCACCGAACAGGCGACCACGCCCGCCATCCAACCCAGGATCCACATGCGTACGCGCGCACGATGCATCTCGTCCTCCAATGTAAGTGGAGCAATGCTCAAGATCTGTTCTGTCCTGGGGAGTCACCACGACTCCCACGCATCGCTGTTGCGGCAGGCCGCGCGCGCGGCTCAGCTTTTCTCATCTCCCGACCAGAGAAGCGACGACATCTGTCGGGAGAGCCACAGGGCACCCAGGCCGAGGCCCTCCGCTCGAGCCATCGAGTAGCCCCCGTAACATATGCAACGGTGTTTCCGCAGGAGAGATGAGCCAGGATACGGGCGGACCGGTTCATCCGTGCTCGCGGCGAAGAGGTGCTGTACCCCAGCTTGCGACATCACGTCGGAACCGGTCCACGACAGGAGTCGGCGGCGTACATGCAGCGAGGTGCGCCGCTCCGAGCGCAGGCTTGGCTTCCTCGCGCGATTCGGCAGCACCTGGATCGCTGACGTGCGGGCGCTGGCGAGACCAGAGAGCGAGCGGCCTCCGCCGCGCAGGCGGCGGTCCCCGCCCCGTGGTAATTCAGGAGCAGCCGCGGGGAGCTCCCGCAGACGGGGAGCGACGTCGAGGGCTCAGCAGCCCGTGCTCTGCGAGACCGTGAGCGTCGCGCTGTAGGCGTCGGGCGAGCCGGCCTGGAACACCACCACCTGCGTGGTCGCCGCCCCGACGAGCGCGCTGACCGGCACCTCCCAGACGTAGACGTCGTCCGTCGTGGAGACCAGCGGCGAGACGCCGCTCACCTGGACCCACGCCCAGCCCGGGCCGACGTACCGGTACAGCGCGCCGTTCTCGATCATGTGATCGACGCCGGCGGGCTGCCCCGGAGGGAGGTGATAGCCGGTGGTCGTGTCGTTGTCGCTGTCGATGAACACGCGGTGATGGGTGAACGGATCCACGTACGCGGCCTCGTAGCGCGCGACCGAGGCGCTCAGGCACGACGACGGGCTCAGGATCGACGTCGCGGCCGCCGCGGGCGTGGTCACGGTCAGCGGGTCGCTGAGGTCGCTCACGTTGCCCGCCGCGTCCCAGGCCTTGACCTGAAATCCGTAGCTCGTGGACGGCAAGAGGCCGGTCACCGTCATGCGGTTGTCGTAGGTCGTCCCGATCGACACACCGTCCTTGAACACCTCGTAGCCCGCGGTCGCGACGTTGTCCCAGGGGTTGTTCCACGTCAGGGTCGCGCGCGCCGTCGAGGTGCCCGACACGGCCGCCGCGCCGAGGCCGTCCGGCGGATCCGGCACGAGGGTGTCGTCGACGCCGGCCGCCTCGACAAGCTCGGCGTCCCAGTAGGCCGGGAGGGTGTCCCAGGGATGGCCGAGCGCAGCCCCGTTCGCGTCGAGGACGAGCTGGTCGTCGGTGACGTACACGAAGCCGGCGTTCTGCTGCTTGCTGCGCGCGACGACCGCGGCCATCGCCGCCGCGTCCGGCACGTCGTAGACGAGGTGCCAGAACTTCTCGGGATTCGCGCTCTCGAGCTGCCACGGCGCGGTCGGAAAGACGTCGTCGTCCATGTAGTTGGCGTAGCTGCCCTCGAACGTGACGATCGTATCAGCGATGTCCTCGTAACACGACTCCACCGGCATGCCGGGATTGAGGATGACGTACGCCCCGGGGTAGTTGTCGCTGATGTAGTCGCTGACGGCCGCGTACAGGTCCACGTAGAGGTCGGGATCGGCCGCGGTGCCGCACTGCGCGGTGACCTGGTCGAGGAAGATGCCGTCGACGCCGTACGCGCCGTAAAGCGCAAACCAGTCGTCGATGTCCTGCTGGATCTGCGCTGTCCAGTCGGCCACCGAGCTGCCCCCGCCCCCGGGGCCGTCCGGCCTGGTGGCGTGCGGCGCCGCCGGCGGGAAGCCGAAGCCGTAGTAGCCGGTGTCGACGTACACGATGGCGAGGGAGCCCGCGTCGTGGATCTTCGCGATCGCGTCGGCCCACGCCTCGTCGAACGGCGCCTCTGGCTTCGAGGCGCTGCCGTTGACGACGACGATGTCGCTCGTCGGGACGTTCTGCGCGAGCCGCGCGAACATCTCGGCCCCGCCGGCGGTGTCCGGCCCCCAGTACGCCGGGATCGCCGTGCGCTGGTGGGCCGCCTCGTTCGGCGCGGCCGCCGCGGGCGCCGACGCCAGCAGCGCTGCTCCGGCGAGCGCGGCAGCCGCCGCGCCCGGGGGGTTCCTGTGCTTCCAGGTCATCTCGGCCTCTTCAAGCAAGAAAGTCGACAATGGATGATGCCGGAGCCCCCGAGCCATGCCGGGGAGGCCTCCAGACATCGAGCCTCCGGCAGCGTACCGGCAAACGCTGCTCGGTCAAGCGACGATGGCGAGGCAGATCCCTCGCGGGGGCAGTCGCGAGCGGCGGAGCTCGCGTTTTCACCGAGAAAGTGAGCGCCGGCGGGGCTCTTTGAAGTAGTGCAAAGACCCGCGCCCCGCCCTGGGCTGTAGTACGCTCGGTCGATGCGGATCTCGTTCGGCGGTGTCCTCGTCGTGCTGTCCTCGATCGCGTGCTCCTCGAGCACGGGAGCGCCCGGCGGCGCGGACGGCGCCGGGGGTGGCGCGACGGCGAGCGCGGGCGCGTCCGGCGGCGGTGCGCTCCTCCCTGGCTGCCTCACCCCGGCCCCGAGCGAGTGGCCGACGGCGGAGACGACCGGCGTCCCGCCGGGCACGCCGCCGCTCACGCCGATCGCCGACACGACGCACACCGAGCGCGAGGGCCAGGTGTTCGATGCGGTCGAGCTCTTGGGCCGGCTCTATGTGGACCACCCGAACGTGACCATCCGGAGATCGCGCCTGGTGGGCGACGAGCATTATGCGGTCTACACGACGATCGAGGACGCGCATCTGACCATCGAGGACTGCGACGTCACCGGCGGCCTGCTGCTCACCGATCACAGCGTCGCGCGGCGCAACCACCTGCACGCCGGCGATGGCAAGGGCCGAGACGACGGCTTCATCTTCGGCGCCAGCCATGTCGTGCTCGAGCACAACCTCATCGACGGGCTGCTCGGCGGCGCGGGATCGCATATCGACGGCATCCAGGTCATGGCCGGACAGGACATCGTGATATGCCACAACTGGATCGATCCCTCGGCGCCGCCGGTCGACGACGGCGGCGTGAACGCCGCGCTCTTCTTCGGCCCCGACGACGGGCCCATCTCGGACGTGGTGGTGAGCCACAACCGGCTGCTCGGCGGCGGGAGCTGGTACACGCTCCGCCTCGACTGCGGCGGCACCATCGACGTGCGCGGCAACCGCTTCGATCGCGACGTGATGGGCACCCCGGTCCTGAACAACGGCGACCCGCCCACGACCTGGGAGGACAACGCGTTCGACGACGGCACGCCGATCCCGGCCCCGTGACGGGGGAAGGATGACGTGCCCTGTTCACCCGACCCGGCGCGAGGATCGCCCGCGACGACGGCTGCCGGAGAGGGCTTATCCGCCGCCCGCCGGCGCTCCGTCTCCGGCCCCCGCCCCGTCCCCGGCCCCCGCCCCGGCCCCCGCCCCGGCCTCGCGCGGCCGCCTGCGGTAGAGCAGCCGGCTCACCGGCAGCCCGTCGGCGATGGCGTGGTGCTCGCGGGGGCTCCTGGCGCCGTAGGGGTTCTCGCCGAGGTGCGGCGAGCCGGGCGCGTCGCCCGCCGGCTCGAACGCCGGGTGCGCGCCGATCTGCTCGGCGTACAGCGCGGCGCGCTCCTCCACGTCGGTCTGCACGAACAGCTCGCCGCCGTCCACGAGCAGGCGCGCGAGGCTGTCGAGCAGCGCCGGGCCCATCACCAGGCGCTTCTCGTGGCGCTTCTTCCACCACGGATCCGGGAAGTGCAGGAAGAACCGCGCGATCGACGCGTCCGGCCGCAGCCGTCCGAGCGCCTCGCGCGCGTCGGCGTTCAGCGCCCGCACGCGGCCGCCCAGGCCGCCTTTGCGCAGGCGCTCGTCGACGATGGCCGACCACTTGAGGCGGATCTCCAGCCCGAGCAGCCGCGACGCGGGGCTCGCCGCCGCGCGCTCGAACAGGAAGCCGCCGCGGCCGGGGCCGATCTCGATCTCGACGGGGCCCGTGCCCGGGAGCAGGTCGTCGATGGAAACGTCGTCCCCGTCGGGGAAGCGGGGCGCGTCGGCGTAGGGGTGGTTCGGGCGCGGCTGGAAGACCATGGAGCCCCGGCGCTCTACCAAATGCCGGCCACGCGCGCGCGGGAAATCGCGGCCCCGGGGCGGGGGCGCGGTGGTATTCGTCGGGCCCCATGGCGGCTCCCCAAGCGCCCTCCCCGCTGCGCGCCCTCGCCGCGCGCGCCCTCCCCTACGCGCCCGCGCTCGCCGCGAGCGGCGCGCTCGGGGCGCTGTGCATCCGGGCGGTCCTCGATCAGGCGGGGCGCCCGGCGCTGCCGCTCGACGACGCGTTCATCCACATGCAGTACGCCCGGCGGCTCGCGGAGGGCGGCTTCTTCAGCTTCGTCGCCGGCGAGGGGTACTCGACGGGCGCCACGAGCCTGCTCTGGCCGGTGCTGCTCGCCCCCTTCTACGCGCTCGGCCTGCGCGATCTCTCGCTGGTCTACGCGATCTGGGCGCTCGGGCTCGTGTTCCACGCCGCCCTCGCGGTCGAGACCGCGCGCCTCGCGCGCCCCCTGGCCGGCCCCGCCGCGGCCGCCGGCGCGGGCGCGATGTGCGCCGGGTTCGCGGCGTTCGCGTGGTTCGCGTGGAGCGGGATGGAGACGGTCGCGTTCGCGTGGATCCTCACCCGGACCGCCCGGCTGGCCGCCGGGCTCCTCGAACCGGCGAAGGCGGAGGCGGAGGCGGCCGAGGATGTCGGGGAGCCTGCGATGCCGGCCGGGTCCGGTGCGACGCTGGCCGGCTTCGCTGCGCCGCCGAGCGGCTCCGATGCGCCGCTGGCCGGCTCCGATGCGACGCCGACCGCCTCTGCCCTGCTGCCCTCCGCTTCCGCCGAGCGGCCCCCCGCCGCCGTCGCCCGCGCCCTCGCGCTCGCCGGCTTCACGGCGCCCCTGCTGCGCCCCGAAGGCGCGCTCACCTCCCTCATCGCCGCCCTCGCGCTCGCCGTCTGGGCGGCTCGCCCGGCGCCGCCATCGCCCCTCCCGGCGTCGCCGCCCCCGACGCCCTCCGCGCCGCCTCGCCGCGGCAGCGCCATCCCCCGCCTCCTCGACCGGCGCCTCCTCGTCCTCGCGCCGCTCCTCGGCCCGCTGGTCGTCCCGGCCTTGAACCAGCTGCTCGCGGGCCACCCGACCTCGTCGACGACCACGGTCAAGTGGCTGCTCGGCAACCCCAACTACGACGGACCGGCGCTCCGGGACGCCCTTCTCCAGAACATCCGGCTGCTCGTGACCGACGTCCTCGACGGCGGCCAGTGGACCGCCGTCTTCCTCCCCGAGGGCTCCGCCGTCGTCATCGCGCTCGGCGCCGTCGCGCTCGCCGTGGCCGCGCACCGGCGCGGCCGGCCCGCGCATGCCGCGATCGTGGCCGCGCTCGCGCTCGGCGCGCTGCTGCCGTGCACGTACCTGAGCTTCCTCTGGAACCGCGTGCGTTACGTCTGGCCGTTCGCCCCGGCGTGGCTCGTCATGGCCGCGTGCCTCGCGCGCGAGCTCGGCGACGCCGCCCAGCGGGTCCGGCGCTCGCTCCACTACGTGACGCCGCTCATCGCCGGCGCGTTCGCCGGCGCCCTGGCCGCGCGGCTCCCGTGGGCCATCCACGACCTCGCCAACTCCGCGCGCGCCATCGACCGGCAGCAGGTCTGGCTCGGCCGCTGGGCCGCGCAGCACCTGCCCGAGGACGCGCGGATCGGCGTCAACGACACCGGCGCGCTCGCCTACTTCAGCGGCCGGAGGACCTTCGACGTCGTCGGCCTGACGACCGAGGGCGAGGCGCGCTACTGGGTGGCCGGCGCGGGCTCCAGGTTCGAGCACTACGAGAAGCTGCCGCCGGAGCGCCGGCCGACGCACTTCATCGTCTACCCGCACTGGATGGCCTGCGCGCCGGTGCTCGGCCGCGAGCTCGTCGACGCCACGGTGGAGGATCAGGCGATCCTCGGCGGCACGACGATGATCGCGTACGAGGCGCGGTGGGACCTGCTCGGCTCGGGGGCGCTGCCGGTGCGGTCGGCGCCTGGCGAGCGGATCCTCGATGAGGTCGACGTGTCGGATCTCGAGTCGGAGGCGGCGCATGGGTATGCGCTGGAGCCGCTCGCCGACCAGCGCAACGTGGCGGTCGCGCTCGCGGCGCCGGAGAGCGACGCGCCCGGAGAGGTCGACAGGGCCCGCGCGGAGATCGCCGACGGGGGCCGGTACTACAGGGCGGCCGACCGGTTCGTCGTTCACGTCGCCGCGCCGCCGGCCGAGGCGCGCCTCGTGATGCGGGTGGCCTCGGACGACGGCGCCGAGCTCGCGATCTCCGTGGCCGGCGAGGAGGCCGGGACCGTGGAGGTGCCGGCCGGGACGTGGGTGGAGCGGGCGGTGGCCCTCCCCGCCGCGCGCCTCGCCGGGGCGACGCCGATTGCGATCACCCTGCGGCGCGGGGCCGGATTTCACGCCTTCCATTACTGGATCGTGGGGCGCTGACGCGCATGTCACGCGGAACGGTAGGTCGTGCCTTTCTCAGGCCTACGCCGGCTGCGCTTCACGATGAGCGGCCTCGGGTCACTTGGCCGTGGGGCCACGCAGGTGTCCTCTGACAGCATTTCGTTCTGCCGCGCGGGAACGTCACGGAGGCCGCCCGGTCGACTGGAGGGCGGCCACGAGGACCACCCAGAGCTTGCCCTTGAGCTCGGGTTCACCAGAGACCGTGGCGAGCGTGTGTGCGCACCCCACCAGCCAGTAGCCGGCATCGTCGTCGAATGGCGCCGGCTCATGCGATGCATTGTAGATGACCTTCGCAGCGTTCTCCGCGACGTGGAGGACGGCTTCATAGATCCTGTCGGACCGGTCGCGGGGAGCGTGCTTGAGGGTCAGCGCCCGAACGCCGCTGAAGGCCGCGTGCGCTTCGCGCCATCGGGAGCCGTCTTGGGCGATTGCGAGGACGCGACCGATGGCGGGCGGGACCGCCGGCAACAACTGGCAGCTCGTCGCCAGAAGCTCGGCTGCCAGCCGGACGCGACCTTGGTCGGACAGGGACTCGTAGATCGTCCAGCCGACTCGCATGGCGTCTCCCGAGTCCCATTGCGCTCTCACCACATCAATAGATATCGGATCCACCATTCGCGCCCCACCGGACCAGCATGCGCTCGATTCAGCTTGATTGAGGTTCAGTGCCAGACCAAAAAGCAAACGAGGACCATCCCGCCTCTCCACTCCCCTATGATTCCTGGCTCCAGTCGTTTCAGCAGCGCCGATTTGCCGAACAATAGCAGATCTGTGCGACGCGACAACGACTGCGCCGCTACGCTGGTTTCCGGAGATCTCGATCACACCGGGTCGCCACTCTCGCGGGGGTGTTCGGTTCGCCATCTCTTCGCAGCGATCAATAAAGCGACGACGGTGTGACCTTTGCGCTCCGAGTACGTCAGAAGGGTCCTCGCCCCACTCTGCCACGCTTCCTTTTTCGAGCGCGCATACTCGGCAGCCGCGTCCCCATGGGCCCGCAGGAAGTCCCGAAGGAGAAGGTTGTCGTGCCAGAGGCTGGCCCCCCACTCGACGACCGCAAGGTTGGTGTCGTGCGCGCCTCTTCGCCGGAAATACTCGCGTCCGGCTACGCCAGCTTCGCCGAGGTACTGGTACCCGAGCGCCTCGAGTGCTCTCCTGTCATGCGCGGCCAGCGGCCACTCGAGAGGCGCGACGAGAATGTCGATGATCGGCTTGGCCGCCATTCCGGGGATCGAGGTGCTGCCAAAGTGCTGCACCTCTCGGACCCGGTCGCCGAGAGCGTTCGACAACTCATCCGCATCTAGAGTGTACCAGATCGGCCATCGAGGGTCGTAGTCGACCACCTTGATCGGCTCATCGATGTCATCGTCATTTCTGCTCAGACGGCTCATGTTTGTCGCTATCCCCGGATGTGCGGACCCGGCCGCTGCACCGCACCATTTATCAGAAGCGCGACGGCTACGGGAGGCGAGACTCCGGCAGAGCGACCGCGCCGCACTGCGGCCACCTCCGCTCGATCTCGGGGGCCTCGGGGACGGCGCGTCTCGCACGTCAGGCGGGGGGGAGCGGCGCGCCTACGGTGCCCCTGCGGCGACTCCGGGGGCTCAGGAGGTTGCGGCGCAAACCAGGACGGCGAACGAACTCAGGTCGACGCTCGTAAGCACCGGTCGAAGCCCCTCCGGGCCAGCACACGGCTCGCGCCGCAGAGACGACGACAATGTGGACATAATCGCAGCCTGGGTTCCCCGTTGACGCCGGCTTCCCGTAGGAGGACGGTGCCCGTGGGGGTGGATGCATGGGGTACGGGCCGAAGGGGACGGCGGGCGCGCTCGTGTTGTGCGGCTGTGCCTGTGCGCTGGTCGTCCCTCCGGCGCCGGCGAGGGCGTTCGAGTTCAGCGGCGGAGTGAGCGTGGGCGGGCTCCAGATTGGGACCGGCCCGAGGCTCGCGGTGAGCCCCTTCGGCGGGTTGCTCTGGCGCCGAGAGAGCGAGCTTCAGCTCGAGCTCCACAACATGTTCAGCGTCGTTCCTGGCGCCCGCATCGGGATCTACGATCGAACGGCCATCTCCCTGGTGCACGTCTGGAAAACAGGCAAAGTCGGCCTTGGGCCGGCCCTGTCGATCTACTCGATGCCGGTGTGCGGCCCGATGAGCTGCAACCGAGTGGTGGGGATTGCTCCGGGCGGTCACACCCAGACCGACTGGTACTTCTCCGAGCCCTTGGGCGTGTCCGTGAGCGCCAACCTGGATTGGGCCGGCGGAGATAGTCGCGTACTTCATGGTGACTGGGTGGCGATGGTCACCGCTGGACCTGTCTGGAGATTCGGGGGAGAGTCGAGATGAACAGAGCTTTTGTCGTCCTGCCTCTCGGTCTTATCGCTTGCAACTACGACGTCGGGGAGTGTTGGCTCCCCGGTGATGACCCGAGCGGCGCCGGGGGCGGCATCATCAATCCGACAGGCGCCGGAGGCTTCGGCGATGTACCGAGGAAGCCGCAAAGCACCGACGATGACGACTACTCCTACGATCTATGTAGCTCGCAGCCGGCAACGTGTACGGTTACATGGAAAGCGGGCTCGGCCGCTTGCAGAGGAAGCACGTCCAGCTGCACGACCCTGTACCAGGGCCAGCATGCGTCGCTCGATGAAGCCGAGGAGGAGTGCGAGAGGGTCAGTGGGGTCGGAAACGGCTCCGGAGCGCAGTCGTGTGGCTCTTGTGGATGGGGCACGAGCTCGAGCTCGTCCGACTGCAAAGAGGCATGCAAGGAAAAGTGCGATCAGATATTAGGACTCTGCCGTGATAACTGCCCGAGGGGCGACAAAAACTGTCTAAAGGAGTGCAGCGACGAATACAGCCGGTGCCTCAAAGACTGCGACAGGAGGTGTAAGTAATGATCGAGCTGACGTTCAAGCTAACCCCAGAAGACGGCGACCCGCGCGAAATCCTAGTGCGCATCCACGAGCCGACGCGAAACCCTCCGGAGAAAAAGTGGCCTTGGGCTGTCGTTGTTGACATCGATGGGCGCCCGTCTACTACATACGGGGTAGATCCTCTCGATGCGGTCGAGAACGGAGCCCAGCACGCCGCGATCGTGTTGCGTGGGGTCCATGGCGATGCGCTCGATCCGCCCCTCGAGCCGCGAATGAAGGAGATCCAATGAGCGACTCACGGATGCGCCAAGCCTGCCCATCGCCGGGGCCGAGGCGTACTCCGCTTCGGCTCCCTGGGTGCTGCTCGAAGACGGACGGCTCGCTCGACGCTGAGGGTCAGCCTTCGGCAGGGTCTCGGTAGGTTTCCACGAGTAGACGAGCGCCACCCCCAGCGCGTCGGTGGCGCTCGCCCTCAGCGCGCCGCCAGCGCGAGGAGGCAGGCGCGCAGCTCCTCGGCGCACTCGGGGCACAGGTCGAGGTGCCGCGCGGCCTCGCGCAGCGCCTCCGGCACCGGGGCGCCCTCCGCGACGAGCTCGGCGTACTGCGCCGCATAGTCCAGCCATTCGTCGCACGTCAGCTCGTCGGGCTTCGTCGCGAGGACGGCCTTGGCCAGATCGCGGATCTCTTCCTGGGACAGGCGCTTCATGGCGCTCCTCTCGAGGGCATCCCTCCCTGGGACGGGGTATCGAACGCTTCTCTTACGTCGTCCTCGCCGAATCCGGCCGCAGCGAGGCCTTCTCGCAGCTTGAGGCGAGCGTCGTGGGTCAGTTTGTACAGGGCATTCCGGGTCGTCCCGAGCTGCTCGGCGATCGCGGCCTGGGGCATGCCCCTGAGCTCGGCGATCAGCGCCCGGCGCTGCCGATCGGTCAGCTCGGTATCGAGCACCCGGTACAGCGCGGCGATCACTCGCTCCCTGGCCACGTGGGCGCTCGCGTCAGGGGCCGCGATCGGGATCGGCCCGCCCGCGCTCTCGGTCATCTGATCCAGCGACACATCCTTCCACCGGGCCCGCCGCAGCTCGGTGAGCGCCACGCGGATGGCGATGGTGATCGCCCAGGTGGTGAAGCGGCTGGCGCCCCGGAAGGAATCGAGCGCGCCGAGCACCTTCAGCGTGGCGTCCTGGGTCAGGTCGTCGATCACGGCGTCCCCCACCCCGGCGCGTCCGGCGAGCGCCCTCCGCAGACCTCCCCGCACGACGTCCCGCAGCTCGGAGACGGCGGCGCTCGCCTGCGCCTCGGGCTCGCGGAGGAGCCGCAGCCACTCCTCGTTCGTCCGCTCACTCATCCCGCCGCCTCGAAAAGAGTCTCCCCGCGGAAGTAAGAACCGGAGCCCCCACGGCGTCCCATGGACCGAGAAGGGGCCGCCGACGAGGCGGGCCCGAGAGACCGAATCCACGAGGGAGAGACCACCATGTCGACCGCCGACCGTACCGCCCAGCTCGCCGACATCCACGTTACGAAGCGCACGGAGCCCAGCCTAGAACGCCGAACATGTTGAAAATCATCTAATTCCAATATGTTACGCAGCCTCCTGGATCAGCCGCTGAGCCGCCTCGAGATTCTGGATCGCTGCGGCGCGCCGGAGGTCGAACAGGTTTCTCCTGGCGCCGATGTAGCGCGCGCTGTGTCCTTTGCGTGCCGCGATGTGGGCAAGCGCATGCTCCACAGCTGTCCGCTGCCGGAGCACGGCGCGTCCTGGCCCGGTCTGCTGCAACTTCCGGAACTTGCCCTGCAGAGCTTCGTCCTCGGCGATGGACACGGTCCGCCCTCGCCCCGAGGCAGCTTGCGTGCACTTGGCTCGAAGGGGGCACGCGCCGCACTCCTCGGGATCGAACTCGACCGTGTCGCCCGGCTCGAACACCTCGACCTGTCCCGCTGGACACGTGATTGTCTTGGCGCGCAGGTCGATCTTGAAATCGCGCTTGCTGAACAAATCGGGGCTTCGAGCCCGCTGGCCCCAAGGCTTCGAGAACACCTGGCCACCCGCGCGGATCACGTCGTCGACGACGGGACTGTTTACGTAGGCGCGATCAATGTGGAGCTCGACGAGGCGCAGCCGCTGACGCTGGACGTCCTCGGCGATCGGTGCGGCACCCTCTTCTTCGGGCCGATTTGCAGGCGTGACCGCGCAGGCGACAATGACGGGAAGGTCAAGATCGCGTGCGATGTGTTCCTTGTAGCCGTCGAACCGCTTCGAGCGACTCTTGCGGCCGTGGCGCATCTCGGCGTCCTCAATCGAGACACGGCGGTCGGGCGCAACCCCTTGCCGGATGCGAACGGTCCCGTCCTCGGCGGTTTCCAGGTCCTGGTCTCCCACCTGTGTGAGCGCATCCAGATACATGCGCAGCGGCTGCTCGACGACGTCGTCCAGATGGCGGTCGACCCATTGCTGCAGTGACGAGACCTGCCGCTCCAGGATCTGAATCGCCGCTGCCTTCTGTTTCGGGTCGCTCCAGTCGAGATCGAGCCCGGCCTTGATGCTGGGAGCCAGAAGCAGCGGGATGCCCGCCTTGCGGCAGATCTCCTCACGCGGACGCTCCGTGATCTTTGACACGACGCGGACGATGCTGCGTGCAGCATGGCCGAGCAGGTTGATCGTGTCTTCAACCCGCCCGGCCCCCGCTAAAGGGCGGCTATCGATGGCTACCCGCAGCGCTTTGGATACCGCGCGCCTCTCGCCCTCCGTCATCGCGCCGGACCGAACGAGCGCCACGGTCCGCTCCAGCAGCACCCGGTCCATCTCGTGCGCGACCATCCGCTCTCGGAACGCCTGTAGCGCGCCCTGCGAGAACGGCGGCGTGGCCGCACCCAGGCAGCCGAGCACCATCTGCCAGCGCAGGTCAACTACGGCCAGCTCCACCGCCTCGGCATCCGATGCGCCGACGTAGCCTTGGAGCAGCGTAACCATGCACATCAGCGCCGGCGGATGCGGCGGCTCACCTGCCCCCGTCGTCCGGTACATGCCCTCCAGCTGCTCCTGGAAGGTCTCATCGAACAGCTCGTGCCGGTGCAGCCTGAGAAAGCCGAACAGTGCTCTCACGCGTGTCAGCCGTTTCATCAGCGCCTGCTCCTGCCGCGACAGCTCCACCGGCGGCGACCATCGTTCCATCCGTGAACCTCCGGACGCGGACGAGATCATGGTCCGGGCGAGACGGTCGAGCCTTCCATCGAAGCGCCCTGGATTATCACAAAATCAACCTGATCGGTCCTCTAGTGATTATTTCTTCGTGCCAACAAGCCCGGACTACTTTTGCTATCTCGCAATAAGTTCATTGGCAAAAGTGCTTCCACGATGGAACTCGTCGGTGTCGCACCTGCGCGGCACATCGCCAGGTCTGGCGTATCCTCTCCCTGATAATGGCCCCAAGTTCATGGGGATCGTGTCTCAGAGGTACAGACCTCGGTCAGGCGTGCCGGCTGCGTCGTTCCAAGGATGGATAAACCGCATTAAGGCCGAGGTTCGGAATGTCCTGGTTCCGAGCCTGGCGCAGCAGCATATGGTTGTGAGCGAGGACGAGTTTGTTCAGTCCGGGGCTGCGGACACGCCTTATAACTTGGCCAACGTTGCCGACTTTAACAGTCTCATAGCGATGTCGCACGAGCACAACACTCCGGCGTTTGCTCTGACGGATCAGCAAATCGGCCAGACGGGCATGGTGCTGGAAACAATGAGAGCTAGCAGGAACGAGTTTGCTGCCGTGTTCACACAGTTGGCCAATACTATAGCGCGCCTAGCGCGACTGTGAGCGGCGCCGTGTACATCGCAGGTGGCGCGCTGCTCATCGTCCAGATCTGCCCACGCGAATGTGTGCGGTCCAACTAAACCGTCGAGCGCGCCGTTTGTGTCATATGCGGCCGCTGGCGCCCTACCCGCCATCCTCGGCCATCTGGGCCATGACGGAGATCTCGCGCAGGACGTCGCCCGGGAAGCAGCCCTCGTGGAGGGCGATGGCTTCGATGACCCGCGCCAGCGTGAAGAACGTGTCCCTGGGGGACGGGATGTACTCGTAGATCCGCCGTCGGTAGTTGGTCGGCACGCTGGCTGGCCATCCGCGGCGCTTCTTGTGCTCGGGGTGGTACCCCCGAGCCACGAGGAAGCGCTCGATGTCCGCGGGCGAGATCTTGCCGGTCACGGGGCGCGCGGCGACGGTGATCTGGTAGCGCCGCGTCGGGCTGCGCGGCTTCATCGGCGCCACCTCCGAAGCCGTAGGGTCAGCGCTTCCCGAGCGATCCTGAGCCTGGACGCCGCGGTGCCCGGGCTCATCCCGCGCCGTCGGGCGTACGCAACGAGGCTCTCCGGGTCGTCCACGGAGAGCAGCGCCTCCCGCTGCCAGTCGGGCAGCTCGGCGAGCGCCTCCAGGACCTCGCGCGCCTCGATCTGGGCGTGGAGGTCTGTGCCGACGGGCTCGCGGAGCCTGCCGAATGGCTGCGCGTGAAGCACTGCCCGCCGCACCCACGCGCTGTTCAGGTAGTGCCCGGCCTTGCGCCACGCGATGCCGTACAGCCACGCGCGGAGCGCCTTGCGTGGCTCGACGCGGGGATCCGGCTGGTACATGCCGCGCTTCACCGAGCGCCAGGCGCCGAGCAGGATGTCCTGCGCAACGTCGTCGCGGTCGCGCTGCGGCACGCCGCTGGAGATGAGCACGGCGACGATGACGCCGCGCTCGGCGAGGATCGCCTGCATCGTCGGCCTCTTCCGGGGATGTCGCGCGGCAGGCGGGCGGCGAGCCCCCTTCCGCGGGCGCTTCATGCGCTCCTCCCGCATGAGGGGCAGCGGTCAGCCGCAACGAGCCCGCCGAGCAGCTGCTCGACGGTGACGCCGGCCGCCTTCGCGGCACGTTGCGCGGTCGCAGGGGAGCCGTTGTCGCGCCCGCGGGCGATGCGGCGCAGGCTGTCGCGCGAGACGCCCATGACGACGGCCAAGCAGCCCCACGTGCCGTACGCGGCGCGGAGGTTGCGCAGAGCTGCACGCAGCCGCTTGCGCTGCGTGGGGGTCAAGGAAAGACAAGGTGCGGCACGGCGGCGGCGCGCGGGCGCACCTCCGCCTTGCTCGCCCGAAGGCGAACGGACTACGGTCAGCATGTCGGACTCCGGGGATTCGGGGTTCGGCCACGCTGCCCGGTGCGTTGGCGCGCACGCGGGCAGCACTCTTCTGGCCGGAGCCTACGGCCCGGGATCCAACTGCGACCACCTCAATCAGGCGGAGGGGTCAAACGCGACCACTACCGGAAGGCCCGGCGTGAGGGGGTTCGAACCCCCCCTCGAGTAGATGTCCGGCCAGGCATGAGGGGGGGGTCGACCCCCCCTCGAGCAGGCATAAGGCCAGATCTGGCGGGGCTCGACCGCCGCTCCCACCCCTGCACGGCCAGGTCCGAAGGGGGGCGACCCCCTCCGTGTGCCGCTGCTGCTTCCACGGCCGCCGTCCCTCTGGTACGTGAGCCCCTGCGCGCCCTGGCTGCCGGCTCCGCGGCGCTCGCGCGACGTCGAGCCAGGCGCAAGGAGGGTCGTCTCCATGCCCAGGAACATCCGTCGTGCCGTCGCGTCGGCGGCTGCCGCCGCGCTCCTCTCCGCCTCGGCAGGCGCCGCGGCCGCGCCGCCGTCCGGCGCCCGCGACCGGCTTGTGGCGCAGGCGCACACCGCGGTCGACGAGGGGCGGCTCGCCGACGCGCGCGAGCTGTGGATGGCCGTGTGGAAGCTCGAGCGCTCCCAGGTGGCGGCCTGCAACATCGGCGCGCTGTCGTTCCGGATCGGCGACATGCCGGCCGCCGTGCGCTGGCTGTCGCTCTGCAAGGAGATCATGCGCGCGCCGCGGACCCCCGACGAGCGCGCGCTCTACGAGTCGCGGCTCGTCGACCTCGCCCGCGCGCGCCAGCTCGCCGGCGAGCTCCGCATCCTCGCGCCCGCGGGCGCGACGGTCACCATCGACGGCGCGCCGGCCGAGATCGAGGGCGACGCGCCCGTCCCCGTCGAGCCCGGGCGCCGCGTCGTGCGCGCGGCGCTGGACGGCAAGACGGCCTCAACCGAGGTCGACGTCCCGCGCGGCGAGACGCGGGAGGTGAGGCTCACCTTCCCCCCGCCGCCGGCCGAATCGCCGCCCCCCGAAGGCGCGCGCGCGGCGCTGACCAGCCCCCCGCCGCCTCCGCCAGCGTGGCCCCGGCCCGACGGCACCCTCGTCACGGGCGGCCTCGGCCTGTCCGCCACCCTCGCGGCGGCCGGCGGCGTGCTGCTCATCGGCGCCGAGAAGCGCGAGGAGGCGGTCCTCGCCGCCGCCCGCGCCGCGGGGCCGAACGGCTGCTTCCGCGTGCGCTGGCCGATGTGCCAGCAGGCCGCCGCGGCCCACGGCGAGATGCGCACCTTCCGGCAACTCGGGGTGGCCGGGCTCATCACCGGAGGCGCGGTCCTGGCGGTCACGCTCGGATACACGTTCTACCCGCGCGCTCAGGCCGATGTGCGGGTGTCCGCGGATGGCTTTACGATCAGCGGCGTCTTCTAACCACGGATTCGACATCGATCCTGGCCTGACCCGCGCGTGACCGGACGGCGGCGTCCGCGCGCCGCTCGCTGGCGAAAACTTGCGTGACGGCCGCACGCCGAGCGCGGCATAGTGAGCCCGTTCGAGGATCAGGCCAACGACTCTCCCGGCGGATTGGGGCCGCCGGGGCTGCCGGCTGCCCAGCCTTGTGCCGGAGGACTGGACGTACGATGAGCTCTGTCAAGCTTTGTATCGGTGGCTTTTTATTTCTCACAGGTGTGGCGCTTTCTTTTGCATGTGGTGACGAGCCGTACGTGGGGGGCGACTGCGCGACCACGGACGATTGCCTGTCCGAGGGGCAGAGCGCGCCGGGGACGGTGTGCATCAACGAGCGCTGCACGTGCGCCGAGCCGGGCAAGGTGGTCTGCTGCGCGCGCGGCGAGGAGGAGCCAGGCTGCTTCCTGATGTGCCGGCCCTGCGACGAGTGCGCGGAGGGGACGGCGGAGTGCTCTGGCGTGATCGACCCGTCGGCGCAGTGCGAGACCGACGCGGAGTGCCCTGGTCCGCCGGATCCGCGGTGCGGCGCGGGGCGCTGCGTCGAGGGGAAATGCGAGCTCGAGATCAAGCCGGGTCGGCTCGCCTCGCAGCTCCGCGGCGACTGCAAGCAGGACGAGTGCACGGAGGAGGGGCGCGTGGTCAGCGTGCCGGCGTACGACGTGTACAACGACGGCAACCAGTGCACGAACGATCTCTGCGATTATGACCGGCCGCTCAACGCGCTGCTCGACGGGGTGATCTGCCCGATCTCGGGCTCGGGTCGGTGCCATGAGGGGCGGTGCGTCGAGTGCCTCGATGAGGATCCCACGCTGCACTGCGCGGTCGGGCTGGCGTGTGATGGCGTGTTCTGCGTGCCGGCCCACTGCGTCAACATGGTGTTCGATGCTGGGCGCGGAGAGACGGCCCAGGACTGCGGTGGAGCGTGCAAACCGTGCAGGAACGGGGATCCATGCGACGCCGGTACGGACTGTCAATCAAAGGTCTGCGCGATGGCGCATTGCAAGGCGCCGACGTGCGACGACGGCGTGAAGAACGGCGACGAAACCGGCGTGGACTGCAGCGGTTCATGCCCCCGCCGCTGCCCGGACGGCGGCGGCTGCACGTCGGGAGATGACTGCGCGAGCGGCGTCTGCTGGGCCGGCGCGTGCGAGGAGCCGAGCTGCAAGGACGGCGTGGAGAACGGCGACGAGCTCGGCGTGGACTGCGGCGGCAAGGGGTGCGACGCGGCCTGTCCGGGGTGAGCGGTCGGCCGCGTCCCCGCGCTGTACCAAAGTAGGGGGACCTCGAGCACGATGTTGCGCGCGCCATCGACGAAGGACAGGCGAAGCGCGGACTCGCTCCGGTCGCGGTCGATGCTCTCGGGCCATGACCAGTCGACGTGCGACAGAAAGCGCGCTCCCGAATCAGCGCATCATCCAAGCGAGACATGATACCAGCAAGTCTCGCGTCAGGTTGCCGCCGGATGAATCCGACCTTACCGATGGCGGAATCGGCTGTCTGCGGCGCGCCCGCCCGGGCGCCGCTGCGCCGCTGCGCCGCGGGGCGCGCTCGGCTCGTCGAGCCCAGGGGCCCCCAGCGTGACATGTCACGTTGGGACCAGGACATGTCACGGGACACAGCGTGACACGTCCCCCCGGGACGCGGCGCGGCGTCATCGAGACGGAGCGCCTCCCGGGCGGCGCGCTCCTGGCCGTGGCAGGCGCCGCGCGCCGAGGAGCGCCTGGAGGCGAGGGCGACGCGCCTGCGGCGGACTGGCACGCCGCTTGTATAACGGCAAAACGGGCGCGCGCCCGGCGCCGGTCCGAACCACGGCGCGACGCCGGGCAGCCGCGGACCCGGGCCCGCCGGGGCCGCTCCCTCTACGTCCGTCGCTTCGTGCCGGTCTGGCGCTCCGGACCGGCCTGGAGGTGCTTTCCCTCATGTCCCTCGAAGCAGATAACGATTCTTTCGCCGTACGCTCGCGCGACGGCGATCCCTTCACCCCGCCCCCGCGCGATGCATCCGCGCGGAGGCCCTCTGTCTGGCTGGCGCTCGCGGCGGTCGCGCTGTCCGTGCTCGGGTGCCATGGAGACGAGCCCGGGCAGCTCGCCGCGGACGACTCCGAGCTCATCGCGGCCCCGCAGGCGCTCGTGTCGGACGACACGCCGCTCGACATCCGCGCCCGCAAGCCTCGCTTGAGCGTGGGCTATGCCCATGCTTGCGCGGTGAAGCCGGACGCCACGCTCGCCTGCTGGGGGGGCAATGCTCAGGGCCAGTCTACATGGTCTGACGAGAATGTCTATCAGGTGAGCGTAGACAGGTATCACACGTGCACGCTGTACGAGTATGGCACAGTATACTGCAAGGGGCGCAACAACGAAGGTCAGCTCGACGCGCCCAACGAGGAGTTCGTGCAGGTCGACGCAGGCCGCTTCCACACCTGCGGCCTGAAAGTGGACGGCACGGCGGTGTGCTGGGGAGATGACACGCTCGACAAAGCCTCGCCGCCCGTTGGCGTCACCTTCGTCCAGGTCGACGCGGGGCTCCACTTCTCGTGCGGGCTGAAGGCGGACGGCGATGTGGTGTGCTGGGGGCAAGGGTACACCGGGAATTCCTTGTCGCTCTCCTCGAGGTTCAGCCAGATCAGCGTCGGCGGTGGCCGCGGCTGCGGCGTCACGATGACCGGCACGATCGCTTGCTGGGGGTCGTCGTTGTTTTCGCCCCCTTCCGGCACGTTCACCCAGGTCGGCGTGGGAGATAACCACGTGTGCGGGCTGAAGACGAACGGAGAGATCGCGTGCTCGGGCAACAGCTCTGTGTACGATGTCTCAGTGTTGCCCCCCACGGGCACGTTCACCGAAATCAGCGTGCAGTACGGGAACAACTGCGCCACGCGGACTGACGGCGCGATGGTCTGCTGGGGCGTGGATGCCGGGGTGACGAACCCTCCCAGCGACACCTTCGGGCGGAACATCGTCTCGTCGGGCGGCTGGCACTCCTGCGTGCTGCGGCCGAACGGCGAGGTGCTCTGCTGGGGCAGCGACTCCTCTCTACAAGCGACGCCGCCCGCCGGGACGTTCACCCAGATCAGCGCGGGCGACAGTCACAACTGCGGCGTGAGGACCGACGGCACGGTGTCCTGCTGGGGCAGCGACCTCTTCGATAAGTCGACGCCGCCCACCGGGACGTTCACGCAGGTCAGCGTGGGCAGCAACCATAGCTGCGGGGTGAAGACCGACGGCACGCTGTCTTGCTGGGGCATCGACTCCTCTCTAGAATTGGCGCCGCCCACCGGGACGTTCACGCAGGTCAGCGCGGGCGGCAGCCATTCGTGCGCGCTGAGGACGAGCGGCCTGGTGGTTTGCTGGGGCGCAAACAGCGAGGGCCAGTCCGCCCAGCAGGTCGGCTCGTTCATCCAGGTCAGCGCCGGGGGCAACCATAGCTGCGGCGTGAGGCCGAACGGTACAGTGGTTTGCTGGGGCGCGGACGACGTGGAGTCCTCGACGCCGACCGGCACGTTCAGGCAGGTCACCTCAGGGATGGGACATAGCTGCGCAATCACCGATTCCGGGAACGTACGTTGCTGGGGGAACAACACGCACAACCAGACCTCGGAGCCGGTCGGCAAGTTCGTTCAGATCAGCGCGGGCAGGGATCATACGTGCGGCGTAGATATCCACATGGGGGTGCACTGCTGGGGATGGGAAATGTCGGACCGGACCGTGCCACCCACCGACGTGTTCACCCAGATCACCGCGGGCAGGGATCATACGTGCGGCTTGAAGGCCGATGAGAAGCTGAAATGCTGGGGCGCCAACTGGGACGGCCGGAGCGACGAGAGCCCGCACACGTTCACCCAGATCAGCGCCGGCCAGACCCACACGTGCGGCGTGAAGGTGGACGGCACGGTGGCGTGCCAGGGATCGCTCGAAGCCGATACGCTCACCGTGCCCAGCGGCCAATTCCTTCAGGTCAGCGCGGGCGGCTCCCACACCTGCGGGATCAGGACCGACCACACGGCGCACTGCTGGCAGGACCCCTACCACGACCATGGCCAGACGGTCGATACTCCCTCCGGCACGGTCGCCCAGATCAGCGCGGGGTTGTTGAACGCCTGCGCGGTGATGGCGGACGGCACGATCAACTGCTGGGGAGAGAACTATTCCGGTCAGAGCGCCGACCAGACCACGGGCTCGTTTACCCAGGTCAGCACGCGCTACGCGCATAGCTGCGCGCTGAAGGCAGATGGCACGATCAAGTGCTGGGGGATCGATCTGTACGGCCGGGCCACGCCGCCGTCGGGCACGTTCACCCAGGTGGGCGTCGGCAACTACTTCTCCTGCGGGCTGAGGTCGAACAACACGGTGACCTGCTGGGGGCACATCTATGGTGCTACCGCGAGCGCTCCGTCCGGCAGCTTCACCCAGATCGCCGTCGGCGCCGACCACGCCTGCGCGCTGAGGACGAACGGCATGGTCCAGTGCTGGGGCGCCAACTCGTATTACCAGATCGTGCCCCCCCTCCCGGAGTGAGGACCGCAGAGGGCGTTGACGAGGGTGGGCGAGGCGCGCCGAGCTCCTTGCTCATCGCCTCGAGCGCGAAGTCGTCGGCTCCACTGCAGGGCGCGCCTCAATCGGCTCCGGCGAGCAGCCGCTCGATCTCGTGCATCGTCTCGACGTCGTCGCCGACCAGCGCCTTCATCGACTGGATCCTGCGGCACACGATCGCGGCGATCTTCTCTTCGACGGTGCCGTCGGCATAGGCCCAGTAGACCTGCGCGAAACGTCCATCGCGGTGACAGCGGCCCTCGATCTGCGCCATCTGGATCGCCGACCACCGCAGATCGTGGATCACCTCCGAGCGCGGGACCTCGTTGTGCTCTCCCTGGTGGAGCGAGATCCCTTCTTCCACGGTGAAGAGCGCGACGCGCGGCTCGCCGCGCTGGAAGCGGAGGCGCTCGGCCTCCTTCTCGCCGGCCGGCATCGCGCCGTGGATCAGCGCGCACGGGACGCGCTCGCGGGCCAGCGCGGCCTGCACGGCCTCGAGCGTCTCCAGGAAGGCGACGGAGACCGCGACCTGATGCCCGTTGTCGAGCAGCTCACGCACGAGCTCCACGGTGCCCGCCACGCGGATGAGCGAGCTCTTCTGCCGCAGGCGCAGCGTCGCGGCGAGGGCCGACCTCGGGTTCGCGCCCTTCGGCACGAGCTCCATCTCCCGGCGGAACGCGGTCCACGCGCGCGCGTAGAGCTCGCGCGCGGAGGCGTCGAGCTCGATGGGGGTGAGGATGCGGTTGATCTCGGGCCAGCCGGCCACGTCCTCCGGGCGACGCCGCATCCCCACCGCGGGGCGGCCGTCGAACAGGAGCGCGCGCACCTTCTCGCAGTCCGCCGGATCGCCGCGCCAGTCCCACCTGCCGAACGCGCCGCGCGTGACCCCGAGCCCCTGGCCTTCGCACCACTGCTCGAAGTCCTTGAGATCCGCGGAGCGGCTCCCGGTCGCGCTCGCCAAGAGCGGCGCGAGATACGATAGCTCCAGCGGGTTCTGCCCCGCGGTGGCCGAGAGCCAAAGCACGAACCCTGCGCGTGCGTTGAGCTTCACCGCGAGCTTGGAGCGCGCCGCCGCCGGGTTCTTGCAGCGGTGGCTCTCGTCCCAGATCACCACGTCGAACTCCGCGGCGCTGCCGGCGCGCGCGAGGCCCTTCTTCGATCGGATCCTTCGCCGCGCCTCCGGGGTCACCTCGAAGAGCTTGCCGAGCCGATCATAATTGATGATGACGATCTCTTTGCCTGCGTCGCCCATCGCCTCGACCGTGCGGCGCCAGTGCGCGACGACGGCGAGCGGGCAAACGATCAGCACCGTCGCGACGTCCGGCATCCGGAGGACCGCGGCCCAGGCGGTGATCGTCTTGCCGAGGCCGACGTCGTCGGCGAGGAGGAACCCGGCGCGCCTCTCGCCCTTCGCGGCGGCGATGGCCCGCACGCCGTCCAGCTGGTGCGGGCGGAGGACGATCGCCCCCGTGGGGGCGGCCGGCGCGGGCGCTGGGTCGTCGTTGAGCTCGCGCTCGATGCGTCGCTCCCACGAGTATGGCGCGGCGCGGAACGGCGCGAGGGCCGGCGGGAGCGTCTCTGCGCGAGCGACGAACACGCCGTGCGCCGCGTCCCAGCGCGCGCCGCTCGCGGACGCGACCGCGCGCATCGCGAACGGGACGTCGAGCACATGGGCTCGCTCCGGCGCCGTACGCGGAGCAGCGACCGCTGGAGCGGCCGCGCCGGGGGCTCTACGAGGGGCCGAGACCGTTCGCTTGGCGCGCATCGTCGTCATGACGGCCCTGATACCAGCGCGGCCGCGCGATTGCGCAGGAATCGGCCTTCATGGCGAGGGGTCGAGCCTTCCCCAGCCAGCGCGCTGGGCCGGCCGGCCGCCACGGGTGGCCCCCGCGAACGCCCCTGGAGGAACCCGCTCGGGACCAGCGCGGGTACGGTGGGCGGACGCCGCTGCGAGCCAGCGCCGAGGGGGAGCTTGCTAGAGCGACAAACGGGTTGAAACCGCTCGAAAGAGCAGAAATTCGAACCGCCAAGGCGCCAAGGACGCCAAGATTTTGTTCTCTTCTTGGCGTCCTTGGCGGTTAATTTCTCGGTCGATCAACGTGATCGTTGTTCTAGCCGAGTGGGGCGTCCGGATCGAGGCCCTCGGCGGCCGCCTGCTCCGCGCCGGTCTGGCGCTCACGCTGCTGTGGATCGGCGGCATGAAGTTCACCGGGCTCGAGGCGCAGGCGATCCGCCCCTTCATCGAGAACAGCCCGCTGTTCTCCTGGACGTATCCCGTGCTGGGGTTCCAGGGCATGTCCAACCTGCTCGGCATCACCGAGATCGCGATCGGCCTCGCGATCCTGTCCCGGCCGTGGTCCGCTCGGATCGCGGCGGTCGGCAGCCTGCTCGGGGTGCTGACGTTCCTGAGCACGCTCAGCTTCCTGATCACGACGCCCGGGGTGTGGGCCGATGACATCGGCGGGTTCCCCGCGATCGGCGCGCTCGGTCAGTTCCTGATCAAGGACGTGGCCCTGCTGGCGATCTCGGTCTGGTCCCTCGGGGAGGCGCTCCGCGCTGCACGTCGCGAGGCGTAGGGCCAAGCCGGCGACGATGGCGACGAGCGTCCGTCGAGCGGCTCGCGACCGATCACCTGCGCCGTCCGAGGGAGAATCCATGACGGGCCACGGTGCCCGGAGAGCCGTGATCCGGACTCGACCATCGCGAAAAAGCGTTGAACGATCCGGCGCGCTCCGGGCACGGACGGGGAGCCATCGCCCGTCGCTTCTCACCGACCGCCCGGCCCCTTCCTTCGTGAAGGGCCCGGCTGCCCGGAGGTCTCATGCTCGCTTCATCGCGTTCGCGTTCCGCCGCCCGAGCCTCGCTGCCCGTCCTCGCCGTCGCCCTCGCCCTCCCTGTCGCCGCCTCGTTCACCGGCTGCTCGGGGGGCGACGAGCGCACGGAGCCTCACGCTACCGGGAGTAGCCCCACGTTTCACAAAGACGTCGAGCCCATCCTGCAGAGGAGCTGCATGGGCTGCCACTCCGCGGGCAACATTGCCCCCTTCAGCATCACCTCGTACGACGACGCCAAGGCCGTCGCGGCGCTCATGGTCCAGACGATCAAAGCGGGCACGATGCCGCCCTTCGCCGTGCGTGACACGGACGAGTGCTCGACCCGCCACGCGTGGAAGGGCGACATCCGCCTCTCCGACGAGGAGATCAGCACGCTGGAGGCCTGGAGCGAGGCCGGCTGCCCCGAGGGAGATCCGAAGGACGCGCCCGCCGCGTTCGTGCCGAAGAGCCCGGACCTGCCGGGCACGACCCTCGAGGTCCATCCGAAGGAGCCCTACGTCACCTCCGGCGAGCGGGACGAGTTCCGCTGCTTCGTCATCGATCCCGAGCTCGCCGAGGACCAGTACCTGAATGGTATACAGATGGTTCCCGGCAACAACAAGGTCGTTCATCACGGGGTGATCGCCATCGATCCGGCGCGGTCGGCCGCAGACCTGGCCGGCCCCGACGGGAGCTTTCCGTGCGGCGAGGGCGATGTCGAGGGGGACGCGATCGTGGGGGATCTCCGGTTGCTCGCGGCCTGGGCTCCCGGCGCCGACCCCGTCGACCTGCCCGACGGGGTGGGTCAGGCGATCCCGAAAGGGTCGCTCATCGTGATGCAGATCCATTACCACCCCGCCGGCACGACGGCCGACCCGGACCTGACGCGCATCCAGCTCAGGCTCACCAGAGAGAAGCCGAAGTACGGCTTCCTGTACCACCTGATCGGCAACTACGATGAGCCGGTCAACGAGTTTGGCTTCGGGCTGCTGCCCGGGCCGGGCGACAAGGCCGGCGTCGAGTTCCTGATCCCCGCGGACAGCAAGGCTCACGTGGAGACGCAGCAGTTCACGGTCCCGGCCGCAGACTCGCCCGTGGCGGAAGAGGTACCGATCCCGCCGGGCACGCGCGTCTATGGCCAGCTCCTGCACATGCACTACCTGGGCTTCGACCAGAAGGTGACGGTCACGCGGGCGAACGGCTCGCCCGATCAACCCGAGGAGGAGTGCCTGGCGCACGCGCCGAAGTGGGAGTTCGCGTGGCAGCGCTCGTACGCGTACGACGCGCCCATCGAGTCGCTGCCGACGCTCGATCCGGGCGATGTGCTCCAGATCCGGTGCACGTTCAACAACTCGACGGAGAACCCGTACGTGGTCAAGGCGCTCAAGGAGGCTCACATGACCTCGACGATCGACGTGGCCTACGGCGAGGGGAACACGTTCGACGAGATGTGCGCCGCTGGGGTCTCGCTCGTGTACCCGATGCCCTGACGAGCGCGTCGCCACCCACGCCGAGCGTCGATGCGCGGTGGCTTCAGGTCGCTGCGCAAGAGGAAGCCCATGTGAGCAAGCGAGCGCACGGGGCCCTGGTCTTCGCGCGCACGGGCGTGCTGCGTGAGCTCCTGAAACATGAGCCCGTTCGTCGAGCCCTGCCGCCCTGAGCAGGCGATGGCTCGCTCGAGCAAGCCGCACGGCGGAGCGCGCCTCCACGCGAGGCGCCCCCCACCCTCCAGGCACCTCCCAGGCTGAGCCGCGCCTCCTCGGGTTCACCGCGCCAGGCGGCGCATGGAATGGACCGTGCAAAGTCCCCCGCGGCGGCGCCAGCTGCCGCGTTCACGCTACCACGTCCAGAAGCAAGCTCATCACGGCCTAGGGCGCGCCGGCAGGGACCCACGAGCCGCTCGCGCTCGCCGCGCGCCTGACCGACGACACATTTTGCGCATCAAACAGAAAGGAGACTCCAATGAAACGTTTCATGCTGCTGCTGACCGCCACATTGCTCGCCGCGCCCGCTTCCGCCTACGACGTCGAGAATCTGAAGCCGTATCCGCAGACGATGAACGGCAAACGTCGCATCGTCATCGATCTCCCTCAGCTCGCGGACGAGGACCGCGCGCGCGTGGAGATCTCGTTCTCCAAGCTGCTGGAGAATTCAGACTGCAATCTCAAGTCGGTCAGCGGCACGATCAAGGAAGGCACGATCGAAGGCTGGGGTTACCCCTACTGGGAGGTGAACAGCAACGGCGCGATCGTGGGCACGCTCGTCGCCTGCGGAAACACGCCGACAAAGACCGAGCGCGTCTTCGGTGAGAGAGAGATGGTCCGTTACAACTCCAAGCTTCCGCTCGTGATCTACGTTCCGGATGGCCTCGACGCGGCCTTCCGGACGTTCACCACGCCTGGCGGGTTCCAGACGAGGAGCTGAAGCCGCTTCCATGACGGGATCCGGCCGTGGAGCATCGCGCACGCCGAGCCGAGCCGCCTGGACCACCATGTCGGCGCCTCGGCCGAAGCCGCTCACGGACGCCGCCAGGCGTCCAGCTGCACTGGGGTCAGGCTCGCGCGCGGGCGTCACTGCGCGCGCGCTCAGCCAGCGCGCCGCCCGGGCCCGGCGCAGCGCGCCACCCCGAGCGCCGCATGGGAGGGAGAGGGCGCCGCAGGACAGCGCGGCTGGCCTGGTGAGGCAAGCGCGGCTGGCCTGGTGAGTCAGAAGACGCCCGATACCGCATGAATCCACGAGGGCGAGCGCAAAACCAGCTCCCCGGCCTCAGCCGTTGTGGTACACCGAGGACACCTTGTCCGACGCGCTCACGCACGTTCACGCGCTGCTCGACCTGCGCGACGACGCCCCGGACAAGGGGCCGCGCGAGAGGGCCGCTGTCGACCTCCTGCTCTTCGAGCTCGGCCCGGTGACCTTCGCCCTGAGGGCGCAGCAGGTCGAAGAGGTGATCGCGTGGCGCACGCCCCTGCCGCTGCCGCGCGCCGATCCGCGGGTGATGGGCATCCTCCAGGACCGCGGCAGGATCATCGTGATCGTGTCGGCCCCGCTCGCCGCGCCGGCGGCCGCGCCGCTCCGCATCGTCGTCTGCCGCACGCAGCGGGGTCACCTGGGTTTGCCCGCCGGCAAGACGCGGTGTGTTGCCGCGGTAAAAGTGTTCGGAGAGCTCGCGCCGAAAGCTGTGGTCGACACCAGCGAGGGAGTAGTAACCTTCCTCGACGTGATCCACCTGCTCGACGCTTCCGAGGGCGCGCCGCAGCCGTCCGTCGCGCCGCGCGGCGATCCGGCCGCCTGGTTGGGTCGATGAGCGATCCGAGCTCCCGGCCTCCCACGACGAGGCCCAGACCGCCGGCCGATCCGGTCGATGAAGCGGGGACCCCCGCGAGCGCGTCTCCGCCGCCGAGATCGCCGTCGAGCCCGCCGCCGAGCCCGCCGGTGCTCGTCATCGATGACAGCGAGATCGCCCGGGAGGAGGTCTCCCGCTTGCTGCGCGCGGCCGGCTTTCAGGTGGTCGCGCTCCCCTCCCCCATCGGGGCGACCCAGGCCATCGTCCGGCATCAGGCGCGGATCGTCGTCGTCGACGTCTTCATGCCGACCATCCGCGGGGACCGGCTGCTCACCCTGTTCCGGAAGAACCAGCGGCTCGGGCACCTCAGCGTCATCCTGATGTCCGGGCACTCCGAGCGCGAGCTCGAGCAGCTGCAGATGGAGGTCCAGGCGGACGCGGTCCTCTCGAAGCGCAACCTCGATCGCCTGCCGGCCCTCGTCCGGCGGCTCGCCGGCAAGGAGCGGTGACGTGGGGGCCGTGGTCGCCATGCTGCACGCCGGGGTGCGATGCGCGGTGCCAGCGCAGCAGGTGCTCCTCGCCGAGGGCGACGCCGCGCCAGAGCCCGGCGCCTGCCTCTGGGGCGACCCCGCGCCAGAGCCCGGCGCCTGCCTCTGGGGCGACCCCGCCCCGGGCCGCGCGGCGGACGCGGCCCCCGAGCCGGCCACGCGGACGGTGCGCCTGTCGACCGGCGGCGCCCCCCGAGCGATCGCCTGCGCGCGCCCCCGGCTCGTGGAGGTCGACCGGGAGCGCGTGTGGCCGCTGCCGGAGCTCCTCGCCGAGATCCTGGCGCTGCCCCACGTCGTCGGGCTCGCCGAGATCGACGGCGCCCTGCACTGGGTGCTCGACGCCCGCCGCCTCCCCGACATCGGCGCCTGATGCGGCGCGCATCGAAGATCCCGTTCGAGGTCGTTCAAGGCTGATCAGAGACACATGGCGTTTCCGAGCTCCTCGATTCGAATGCTGACGGCCCTCCTGCTCGTCACCACCGCGAGCGCCGAGGGCCGCTCGGCCGCTTCCGTCCCGTACGAGCTGAGGGGCGCCATCCTCCTGCGCTCGATCGGCTACGAGAGCGGGTTCGCGAGCCGGAAGGGCGCGGCCGTGCTCGCCGTCGTCGGGGGGGAGTCGGGCGAGAGCGCGGACGACGCGAACGCGATGGCCGCCGTGCTCTCGAAGCTGGCCGCGAAGACGACCGTGGCCAGCCGGCAGGCGACCGTTCTGCGCGTGACGTACACCGGAAAGGCCCAGCTGCAGGAGGCGCTGCGCGCCGGCGGCGCCGAGGTGGTCTACGTGGCGCGCGGGCTCGCCGCGGCCATCCCGGACATCCCGCCGCGCGAGGGCGCCGTGGTCCGCATCGTCGTGTGCGGCGACGGCGACGACACCAAGCGCGGCTGCGCCGTGGCCGTGGGGCTCGCCGGCACCAAGCCCGAGGTCCTCTTGAACGTGAAGCACGCCAACGCCATCGGCCTCCGCTTCGATCCGCAGTTCCTCCGGCTCGCCCGCATCGTCGACTAGGGCCCTCGCGACGCCGGCCGCCGGCCGGCCGACACGGCGCGTCGCCCCTCTCAGGATCCACGGTTCACGGCTCGCGACTCACGATCTCTGCTCCAGCGTCCGCCATCGATCAGCGACCCTCATCGATCCTCATCGCTCGTCCTCCTCCGCCGCCATGCTCAATTTTCGCTCCATCCGCTGGAAGATCGCCGCCCTCGTGGCGTCGGTCGCCATCGTGCTGTCGGCGCTCGATCTGTGGCTGATCCCCGACCGCACGGCGCGGGCCAGCGAGGCCGAGCTGCGCGAGCGCGCCGGGATCCTCGCCACGATGCTGAAGGAGCCCATCGGCGTCGCCATGGACCTCGAGCAGCCCCCAGAGACCTTCCCGGACACCCTGCGGACCGCCATGACCGATCCCCTGGTCAGCTGGGTGTCCGTCTACGACGCCAAAGGCGCGCGCATCGCCGCGATCGGCGCGGTGCAGGCGCCCGGGAGCGCGGCGGACGTGCAGGGCGAGGGCGACGGGGGCGTCGTCGTCAGCGAGGCGCCGATCCGGTCGCGGAACGGCGACCGCCAGCTCGGAACGCTCGCCGTGGGGCTGCGCAGCGACCGGATCGCCCAGCGCCGCGCCGACGCGCGCAGGACCATCGCCCTCCAGTCGGCGGGGATCATGCTGCTCGGCCTCGGCCTCGCGTGGGTCATCTCGGCGCGCATGACCCGCTCGATGGCCCACATCAAGGAGGCGGCCGACCGCATCGCCCGCGGCGACGTGTCGGCGCGGCTGTCGCTCCGGATCTCGGGCGACGAGCTCGGGGACATGGCCAGCGCCTTCGAGCGGATGAACACCCAGCTGCGCGAGCTCCAGGAGACGGCGAAGCGGGTCGCGGGCGGCGATTTCACCTGCAAGATCACCGGCGACGGGGAGCTCTTCGCCGCCTTCCGGGCGATGGTCGCGAGCCTCCAGGGGCTCGCCACGCGCATCGGCAACACCTCGTCGGAGGTCGCGTCGGCCGCGGCCGGGATGTTCTCGTCGGTGCGCGAGCAGGAGACCACCGCCAACCAGCAGAACGCGGCGCTCGAAGAGATCCGCCGGACCGTGGAGGCCCTGACCGCCAGCGCCGATCACATCGCCAAGGACGCGGCCACCGTGCACGAGATGGCCCAGCGGAGCCTCGTCAGCGTCCAGCGCACCGCGGAGCAGACGCGCCTCGTCAGCTCCCACTCGGACCGCATCGGCGAGATCCTGTCGCTGATCCAGAGCATCGCCGACAAGTCGGACCTGCTCGCCCTGAACGCCGCGCTCGAGGGCACCAAGGCCGGCGAGGTGGGGCGCGGGTTCTCGCTCGTGGCCGCCGAGATGCGCCGGCTGTCCGAGCACGTCATGGACTCGGTGCGCGACATCCGCAAGCTGGTGGCGGACATGCACGCGGCCTCCCACGCGTCCGTGCTCGCGACCGAGGACGGCATCAAGCTGGCCCGAGACACGGCCGCCGCCGCCGCCAAGATCTCGGACGCCGTGGACCACCAGCGCGAGGGGACGGCGCAGGTGAAGACCGCGATCGTCGACATCGTCGGGGCGGTGAACGACACGCTGACGAGCAGCGCGGACGCGACGCGCTCGGCCGAGTCGCTGCTCCAGCTGTCGCACGCGCTCAAGGCGACGGCGAGGGCCTTCCGGGTGAAGCCGGCCGGGGCGAAGCGCGAGACGGCGGCGACGACCAGCGACGAGGCGGACGCGGATGAGGAGCCGGGCTGACCTCGTCGCCGCGTTCCACCGGGCCATGCCGGACCGCGTGGCCCAGGCGACCGACCTCTGGCTCGGCTTCGAGCAGGGCCAGGCCGGCAACCTCCCGGTCCTGCGCCGCCTCCTGCACACGCTGAAGGGCGAGGCGCACATGCTGGAGCTCGCCGCGTGCGGCGACCTCGCCGAGCTGACCGAGACCGTCATCGACGCGGTGCGGGGCGGCGCGCGCCCCACGCAGCTCACCGGCGACAGCCTCCTCGGCGCGCTGGAGGCGCTCGGGCTCCTGTCGGCGAGCGCCGGCGAGGCGGCCCCGCTCGACCTCGGCCCCGTGCAGGAGACCCTCCGCGCGGCGCACGCGGAGCTCACGGGCGCGGGCGCCCCCGCCGGGGAGGCCGCGCCGCCGCGCGCCCCCGCGACCGAGAGCGCCCTGCCGCCGCGGTTCGACCCCGCGGCCGCGCCGGACCCGGCCGCCCCGCCCGCGGCCCTCGACGCCGCGGCGGTCGGGGCGCTCCTGCACGAGATGCAGCGGCTCCACGGCGAGCGGGAGGTCCTCCAGCGGCGGCTCCGCGAGGCGCAGCGCATGCTCCGCGCGCTGCTCGTCGAGATCGACCCCCGGGGGGCCGCCGCGGACCGGGTCGCGGAGCGGATCACGAAGACGCTCGGCTACGGCGCGGAGATCGAGCGCCTCCTCGGCGCCGTGCGGGCCGACTGGTCGAGCAACGAGTTCGCGGCCGGGCGCGCGCTCGGCGAGCTCGACGAGGTGGTCCGCAGGGCGTCGGTGGTGCGCACCGAGCGCCTCCTGAACCAGGTGTCGCTCGCCGCCCGGAGCGCCGCGCGCATGCTGGGCAAGGACGTCGAGGTGCGCGTCGAGGGGACGGGGCTCCTCGACGCGGCCGTGGAGCGCCGCCTCGAGCCGGCGCTGCTGCACCTCGTGCGCAACGCCGTCGACCACGGCATCGAGCCGGCGGACGTCCGCGCCCGCCGCGGCAAGCCCGCCCGCGGCGCGGTGGCGGTGACCGTGGTCCAGACCGACGCCGCCGTGCGGGTCGAGGTGAAGGACGACGGCGGCGGGGTCGATTTCGCGCGCCTGCGCGAGGTGCTCGCCGAGGCGGTGCCGGACGTCGCGTCCCTCGACGACGCCGAGCTCATCCCGTACCTGTTCGCGCACGGGCTCACCACGACCCGCAGCGTCGGCGCGATCTCGGGCCGGGGCGTCGGGCTCGACGTCGTGGCGCGGGAGATCGGCGCGCTGGGCGGGCAGGTCCGGGTCGACTCCAGGCCCGGCCTCGGGACGACGATCCTGCTCGTCGTGCCGAAGAGCCCCCACGGCGAGGAGGTGGTCCCCGTCACCTGCGGCCGGTTCCGGTGCGCGGTGCCGACGCACGCCGTGCACTCGGTGATGCTGCTGGAGGAGCTGCTGCACACCTCGGACGGACCGCGCGTGCGCCTGGCCGGCGGCTCGGGCGTGGAGCTCGTGCCGCTCTACGCGCTCGGGGCGGTGCTCGGCGACGGGGGCCAGCCCGCGCCGGGGGACGCGGCGCTCGTGCTGCACCACGCCGCGGGCCTGTTCGCGGTGAGCGTGGACGGCTACGAGAACCCGCGGCTCGTCGCCCTCGTCCGGTCGGAGGAGCTGCCGTGGAGCTCGCCGCTCGTGCGCGGCGTGGCGCCGACGGCGGACGGCGAGGCGATGCTGCTCCTCGACGTCGAGCGGGTGTTCGCGTGGGCGCGGCAGGCGCCCCGGGAGGCGCCGGCGCGCGCCGCGGCCGCCGCGCCGAAGCGCGAGCCGCTCGCGCTGGTCGTAGAAGACGCCCCGGTCGCGCGGGAGCTGCTCTCCGGGATCCTGCGGGCGATCGGCCTGCGCGTGGAGGAGGCGAGCGACGGCCGGGAGGGGCTCGCGCGGGCGCGGGCGGCGCCGCCGGACGTGGTGCTGACCGACATCGAGATGCCTTACATGAACGGCCTCGAGATGGTGGCGGAGCTCCGGCGCACGCCCGCGCTCGCCCGGGTGCCGGTCGTGGTGCTGACGACGCAGACCGCCGCGACCCACGCCGAGAACGTCGCCGCGCTGCGCGAGCTCGGCGTGCGGGCCGTGCTGTCGAAGCAGCGGTTCGTCGAGGAGGAGCTGCGCCGGATCGTCGCGGAAAGCCTCGGTGGCGCGTGACGACGCGGGTCGTGATCGCCGACGACTCGGACATCGCCGCGGCCCTGCTCGAGGCGATCCTCGAGGAGGACGCGGGGATCCGCGTGGTGGGCCGGGCGCGGACCGGGGCGGAGCTCCTGGCGTTGCCGGCGGTCGCGATCGCCGACGTCGTGCTCGTGGACCTGCTCATGCCCGAGCTCGACGGGCTGTCCGTGATCCGGGCCGTCGCCGCCCGCGCCGGGGTGATCGTGGTCAGCTCGCTCCCGCGCGGCTCGGCCGCGGTCCGCGAGGCGCTGGCGCAGGGCGCCGTCGACGGCCTCGAGAAGCGCGACCTCGCCGGCGCCCCGGCCCGGGCGCGGCTGCGCGCCGCGGTGCTCCGCGCGGCCCGGCGGCCGGTCGCGGCGCGGGGCGGGCGCGTGATCCTCGTCGCGGGCTCGACCGGGGCGATCCCCGCGCTGGAGGCGCTGGCGCGGGGGCTCGGGCCCCTCGAGGTGCCGGTGCTGGTCGTGCAGCACCTGCCGGATCGGCGGGAGCGCGACCTCGCGCGGGCGCTCCGCGCGCTGGGCGCGCGGGCGCGGCCGGCGCGGGCCGGCGACGCGCTCTCGCCGGAGTTCCTGCTCGCGCCGTCGGGGTCGCACATGGCCCTCGACGGGCGCGGGCGGATCCAGCTGACGGGCGACGGGCCCGTGGGCGGGCACCGGCCGTCGGCGGAGGTCCTGTTCGCGTCGGCGGCGCCGCTCGCCCGGCGGGTCGCCGCGCTGGTGCTGTCGGGCCTCGGGAGCGACGGCGCCCGCGCGCTGCCGGCGCTCGTGGACGGCGGGGGCCTCGGCTTCGCGCAGCATCCCTCGGAGTGCAGCGCGCCCGCCATGCCGCGCGCGGCGCTGCTCTCGTCGCCGCGCGTGAGGCCGATCCGCGTCGCGGATTTCGTCGAGCTCGCGCGGAGGTGGGTGCTCGGTGATGGATGATCGCCCGCTGGAGCGCGCCCTCGCGCGGGTCCTGTCGCCGCGGCTCGGCCACGCGCCGTCGCGGTGGCCCGAGACGCTCTACCTGCACGTGCGGGAGCGCGCGCAGCGGGCCGGGCTGGGCGAGGCGGAGTACGTCGAGCGCGCGGGCCAGGCCGGGGAGGCGGCCTCGCTGGCGATGCTGCTCGACGCCGCGACGATCGGGCACACGGCGGCTTACCGGCACCCGGAGCAGTTCGAGCGCCTCGGGCGCGTGCTGGCCGACCTCGCGCCGCGGCGGCCGGGCCCGCTGCGCCTCTGGTGCGCGGGCTGCTCGACGGGCGAGGAGGCGTACAGCGCCGCCGCGTGCGCGGAGGCGGCGGGGGTGGACGCGGCGGTGCTGGGCACCGACGTCAACCCGGTCGCGATCGCGGTGGCGCGGAGCGGCCTGCTGCCGCAGCGGCGCTCGGTGGGCGCGCCCTTGCCGGCGCCGTGGGCCGAGGGAGTGCCGGAGGCGCTGCGGCGGCGCGTGCGCTTCGAGGTGGCGTCGCTGACGGACGCGCAGCCGGCGCTCGGGGCGGGGCCGTTCGACGTCATCCTCTGCCGCAACGTCCTCATCTATTTCGAGCGGGACCAGGTGCCGCGCGTGCTCGGGCGGCTCGCCGCGGAGCTCGTCCCTGGCGGCCACGTCGTCCTGTCGCCGGCGGAGGGTATCTTGCCGCTGCCGCCGGAGCTCCGGCGGGGCCCGGCGCCGGGCTGGCTGCAGCGGCCGGAGGGCGGCGACGGGGCGGCGCCGGCGAGCCGGGTGGAGCCGTCGAGCGGGGTCGAGCCGGCGAGCTCGCGGGCGCCCGGCGCGCAGGCCGAGGAGGGGCCGGCGTCAGCGGGCGCGGGCGCGGGCGCGGCGGCGCGGGAGCCCGGCGCGGAGGCGGCGGCCCGGCTGCTGGGCGCCGGGCGCGCCGACGAGGCGGAGCAGGTGCTGGCGGCGCTGCTCAACGCCGATCCGGAGCACCTCGAGGGGTGGTTCCTGCTCGGGGAGGCGCTGCTGGCGCGGGGCGAGCGGGCGCAGGCGCGGGCGGCGTTCCAGCGGGTGCTCCGCTGCTCGGCCGCCGGCGCGCGCCACGTCGACGCGGGCGCGCTGCGGCGCGCGGCGGCGCGGCGCGCCGAGGCGCTGCGCGACCCGCGCTGAGCCGCGGGCGCGCCGCGCCTCCGCGCGCCGGTCACTTCGCGTCGCCCGGCTCGCCCGGCAGCGCGATGGAGATCTCGACCCGCCCCGCGGGCAGCTTGCTCTCTCCGAGCGCGGCGCCGGCGGGGTCGTGCTCGGCGTGCCCGACCGCGGACAGCCGGGCTCCTGGCAGCGAGCACGCGTCCTGGAGGGTCTGCGCGACGCTCGCCGCGCGGGCCGCGGAGAGCGCCCACGGCGTCGGATAGCCGCTCTGCAGCGCGGGCGACTCGAGGTCCGGAGGGCCGCTGACCGCGCCGACGCGGATCGGCGCCTGGCCGATGGCCGCGACGGCGCCCGCGACATGGCACAAGAGGGCGCGGCCCTGCGGGCTCACGTCGAGCTTGTGGGGGAGGAACACCGCCGTCTCCGGGAGCGCGACGAGCGCCTGACCGTCCGCGACGGCGACGACCGCGGTCCCCTTCTTGATCTGCTTGTCGAGCTTCCCTGCGAGCTCGGTCTTGAGCTGCTCGACCCGCGCGAGGCCCGATTTCTTGGCGTCCTCGGTCTGCCGTCGCTCCGCTTCGAGCTTCTCGACCTGCGCCGTCTTCTGCTGGAGCTCTCCGCGCACCTGGCTCAGCGTCTGTTCGAGGTCTTTGCCCCGCTGGTTCGACCTTCGCTGCTCCTCGATCAGGAGCAGGTGAGCGCGGCGGAGCGGAACGTAGTAGGCCGCCACGAACGTCGCGCTCGCGACGAGGAGGAGCGCCGGCACGAGCCGGACCCAGCGCCGGAAGCCGGACGATCCAGCGCTGTTGCTGGCCCCGACCTCATCCGCTGTGCTCATGAATGCCTCCATGCTCCGCCCCCATCGGCCGCGAGAATACCTACATGGCGAGGATCCCGCCAGCGCCACGGGTCGCGCCTCAATTCGCTGAAAAAATCCGTACCGTCTCGAAAGCGCGCCGCGCCGCATGTCGGTGTGTACAGGTGCGCTCGGACCGTGGCATCCTCACGCGCGCAAGGGAGGACTTTGTATGAAACCGCCGCCCCTTCCGGCCAGGCGTCCGGCGCCGCCCGCTTCAACTACCCGCTCTGCGCCGCCCGCTTCGACCATGCGCCCGGCGCCGCCTGCTTCGACCATGCGCCCGGCGCCGCCTGCTTCGACCATGCGCCCGGCGCCGCCCGCTTCGACCATGCGCCCGGCGCCGCCCGCTCCGGCGACCGATGATCGCGAGAGCCTCTGGCACGTCGCGATCGCGCCCGACGACATTAAGGTGCTCACGTTGGAGAAGCTCGACGATCTGTTCCGGCTCGACGTCATCGACGAGTCCACGAAGATATGGAAGCCCGGGATGGCCACCTGGCAGCCGCTCGGCGTGGTGGCGGGGCTCGACTCGGACCCGCCGGCCGAGTCGGCGCGGGCCCCGGCTCCGGCCAGCACGGCGCGGCGGGTCCCGCCGCCGCCGCCCAGTCCTCCGTCGCGGAACATGGATTCCGATCATCCGACGCCGGTGGTGTCGAGCCTGTCGTCCATCATGTTTCCGACCTCACCCACGATGCCGATCGGGGAGCTGGACAGCTCGCCGCATCTGGTGACGCGGACCGAGGTGCAGGCGCCCCCGGCGGCGATCCTCGCGGCGTCCCGGCCGACGCCGCCGCCCGGGATGCCGGATCTGCGCGCCCCGCTGCTCATGATCCAGCCGGCCGAGGCGGTCGAGGCGCCGCCCCCCGCGCGCGCGCGCGACACGGGCCGCGCGCAGCGCCTGATGCTCGCGCTGTCGGTCGTGACGGGGCTGACGATGACGCTCTACCGCAATGACGTCCTCCTCGACGCGGCGCGCTCCGCGGGGCGGGAGGGCGTGTATCAGAAGATCGAGACCGCGCTCGGCGGCCCCGGGTTCGGGACCCCGCGCTCGATCGAGCCGCTCCGCGCGCCCGCGGAGCCGGCGCCCACCAAGTAAGCGCGCGGCGCTCCTGCGCGCCTGCAACGAGCGGCGCTCAGCCCTCCCGACATCGCCCCCCAGAGAAGAAGACCGCCGAGGCGCGAAGGACGCCGGGGGAATCGAGCGATTCTCTCCTTGGCGTCCTTGGCGTCCTTGGCGTCCTGGCGATTTATCGTCTTCTCACCAGAACGCCTCGAACGAGAGAGCCACAAAGGCGCCGAGGGCGCCAAGAGAATGAAGAGAGAGGCTCTACGAGAAACGAGGCGAACAGCGCCTGTCCATCATCACGTTGGCAGCTGTCCGCCTGCGGTTACGCGCGTTTGCCGACACGCCCTAACAGGATGGCGATGTCTTGCGGCTTGATCCCGTCCTTCGCGGCTCGAGCTCAAACTGTTTTTCGGATCAGCGTTGCGCCGATGCCAACGCTCGAGCGCGCTGACAAGGGCCGCGACGAGCCTGCCCAACGCTGCCCCGAGGCCAGGCGAAGGCTCGTCGCACAGCGTCGGCGCGACCGAGAGTCGCAGCCGGTCCTGGAGGATCTCCTGAGCGCGGCGAATGGATCGTGGATCCCGGCGGTCGAACCAGATGGCCTCGCCAAGCGACTCGTTGGCCTCGGGGCCCTGGTCCTCCGCGGGCCCGAGGTACAGGGTCACGGTGTGTCGTCCCAGCGTGGCTGGTGGATCGATCAGCATGTTCCTGGGGAACAGCTTGGCTCCGCGCTCGTGACAGATCGGTGGCGCAAGCGAAGACTCTCCGTTACAGCGCGGCGCTCGCCCCGCAGGTCGTGGAGCGTCGACGTCGCGACGTCAGTCGACGGAGAGCTCGACCGCCGAGTCGTCCGGGTACGTGAACCGCTGCTCGACGGTGAACGGCTCGCTGAGGGAGCATAGACCCTCGTCTTCACACGTGGCCGCGCCGAAGAGCTCGAGGGCGATCTTGAACGCTCCGGGCTGCACGGCGACGGCGCGCGGGCAGTCGTCGGCGAAAGGATTGTCCGGCTGCGCCGCGCAGCGATCGAGGGGCGGCGCGCGGGCGCGCCGGCGTCAGGGCGTCAGCGCAAAGCAGTAGATCCCGCCGTAACCGCCGCCGGCGCCGACGCTGGTCGAGCCCTGCTGCGGTCCCCCCGCGTCCACGAGGTTGACGCCCGGGGTGCACCCGGGCGCTTCGTGGGCCGACATCCAGTGGGCCATGTTGATGCCGCCCGGGCCGCCGCCGCCGAAGTTCCTCGGCCACGAGTGCCCGAGACGCGGTTTCGAGTTCCTGTCCGCTACGGCGCTCGTCCAATCGCTGCACGTGGCCGTCGGGCCATAGAGCCGCCCCTCCGCGTTGCTCCCGGTCAACGTGTCGTGGTTGTCCACCTCGGGCTGGCTCGGCTCTGGCTGGTGGTTGGGGACGCCGTCCTCGTTCGGCAGATCGTCGGCGACCGCCTCGTCGGCCCCGGAGGGGCGCTCGTTCAAGAGCTCTTCCTTGTTGTTGGCGACCAGCCGGCCGAGGCGGTCGTACCAGGGCCCCTCGCCGATCCGATCGATCGCGTCGGCCTGCTTGCCGTCCTCGCCTGCCGCGGCGCTCAGGAACGCGCGCCACGTCTTGCCCCCCGCGCCCGGCAGGCTCTTCTCGGCGATCGTCGCGCAGATCTTGTCCGCGCCGCGGAGGCCGGCGCCCGGGCCGGTCTCCCCGAAGCGGAGATCGCCCCCGAAGCCGTCCTGGGAGCCCGACAGCTCCCGCATGGCGGCGAGGCTGGTCACGAAGAAGCTAAACTTTTCGGTCGTCCCGCCGCCGGTGGACGCGGTGGTGGTGCCGCCTCCGGTGGTCGCGGTGGTGCTGCCGCCGCCGGTGGTCGCGGTGGTGCTGCCGCCGCCGGTGGTCGCGGTGGTGCCGCCGCCGCCGGTGGTCGCGGTGGTGCTGCCGCCGCCGGTGGTCGCGGAGCCGCCGGAGCTCGACGACGCGCCGGTCGCTCCGTCGCTCGAGGACCCGGTGTCCGAGCCGGAGCAGCCGAGCGCGGGAGAGAGCAGCGCCAGGGTGAGGGGGAGCAAGGAGAGGGGATAAGCGCGTTTCATGGTCTCGTTTCCTTGTCTTGGTAAGCTGGACTGTCGGTCGCGCCGCGATCGGCGAGGCTCACTGGCAGGTGAGATCGGGCTGGCAGGTCTGGCCGTCGGGGCACGTTGCGCTGTCGTTGCAGGAGGTGAGCCCCGCGCTCTCCACCGGTCGCTCGACCTGCGACGAGACGACCAGATCGACGAGCGGGCTCACGCCTTGGCCTCCACGCCGGCGCGGCCTCCGCACCAAGGGGAGAATTTTACAATTCCCAGGCGTTTTCTGCGACATCTCGATGACGAAGTGGAGGTGTCGCAGGAACGGGCGTCAATCTTTTTTATGGGCGCCGCGCCCGCGCGTTCGAGGCGCGGCGCTTCGCCCGCGAGGCCATGGGGTCTCCCGTGCGACGTGGGACGGGGCTCCGTCCCAGATCAGGTGCACGCGTCGCGCGTTGCAGCACTCGTGGCGTAACGGGCAGGATCGCGCGCAGGCGCTCGTTATCGTTCCGGTCGGGGCCCCCATCGAAACGATTGAGATTTCTGCCGTGGCGCCTCGGCGCCGGAGAGGTCCTCACGGCGCCTCGTCGATTCATCTCTTCGCGTGCGAGCATCGCTATCGTGCGCTCGCCGCCAGCGATGGCTCGCTCCGAGGGTCGCCTCCGCGTCGCGCTCCGCGTCGCGCTCCACGTCGCGATCGCGTGACGCGCTGCCCAGAACAGCAACCTCCGTGCCACTGGACTCGTCGTCTCGGCCACGCGCTGTTACTGTACCGGCGTCGTAAATCAACCTTGACAGTGCGGACGACCTCTGCGCTTGCTATAGTAAAGACCTTACCCTAATCGGGGGTCCAACTTACCGGAAGCCATGCGGTCCCCGGTAGATGCCGGAGCTTTGTCCAGCGCGTCCACCGCGCCTGGAGCGGTGGCATTTGGTCGGCAACGTCACTTGAAACGAAACAGTGAGGTAGTCCTATGTCGCTTGTTATCTCACGCGGCCCAGCTGTTTTCCTGGCTCAAGTCGGTTTGCTCGCCACGGCTTCGTTGGCCGTCATCGGGTGCGTCCAGGCGGATCCCCTGGACGAGCCGGTCGAAGCCGACGCCGCTGCCCTCTTCGCCCATGATTTCGACCATGACCATGACCAGGCCGGCGCCGCCGCCGACGACACGTCCTTCACGTCGCGCGAGATCACCCGGGGTTTCGAGTATCCGATGCGGCTCGTCTGGGGGCCGGACGACCACCTGTGGTTGACCGAGCGCACCGGAAAGCGCGTCGTGCGCGTGAGGCCGGAGGACGGCGTGCGGACCACGGTGATCACCATCTCGGAGGTGTACCAGGCGGGGGGCCAGGACGGCCTCCTGGCCCTGGCGCTGCACCCGGATCTGCTGAAGGGCAAGGGGAGAGACTACGTGTACGTCTCGTACACCTATGACGCCGATCCCGGCACGGCGGTGGACCTCAGGACGAAGATCCGCCGCTACACGTACGACCCGGCGACCGAGACGCTGGGGAGCCCCTTCGACCTGATCAAGGGCCTGCCGGGGAGCAACGATCACAACTCCGCGCGGCTCCTGTTCGGCCCTGATCAGAAGCTCTATTACACGATCGGCGATCAGGGGAACAACCAGTTCGACAGGAAGTGCCTCCCGATCCGCGCGCAGGCTCTGCCCACGAAGGCCCAGGTCGCGGCGAAGGACTGGTCGACGTACGTCGGCAAGGTCCTGCGCTTGAACCTCGACGGCTCGATCCCGCACGACAACCCGCGGATCGACGGCGTCCGGAGCCATGTCTACTCGTACGGCCACCGCAACCCGCAGGGCCTCACGTTCGGGCGCGGCGGCAAGCTGTATGCAAACGAGCACGGGCCGAAGACCGACGACGAGCTGAACCTCATCAAGCCCGGCAAGAACTACGGCTGGCCTCACGTCGCGGGGTATCAGGACAACCAGGCCTACACGTACGACAACTGGTCGGCCTCGAGCCCGACGCCGTGCGAGGAGCTCGCGTGGAACGACTACCAGGCCCCGCCCTCGGTCCCGCAGCAAGAGGAGAGCGCCTTCAGCCATCCGGACTTCAAGGAGCCGCTCCTCACCTTCTTCACCGTCGAGGACGACTACCAGTTCTTCGATCCGGCGTGCGGGTTCCTCCAGTACATGTGCTGGCCCACGATCGCGCCCTCGTCGCTCCACTACTACCCCACCGGGTGGCACGGCATCCCCGGGTGGGGGAACTCGCTCCTGATGACCAGCCTGAAGAAGGGCGCGCTCTACCGGGTGAAGCTGAGCCCGAACGGGAAATCCGTGGTCGGCGAGCCCGTCGTCCACTTCGACACCACGAACCGCTACCGCGATCTCGCGTGGAGCCCGGACCGCCGGACGCTCTACGTCATCACGGACACCGCCGGAAACACGGGCGGACCGAACGGCGGCGCCACGACGGCCCTGGAGAACCCGGGGGCGCTCCTCGAGTTCAAGTACACCGGCTCGCCCTGAGCCAGCGCCGGAGTCGCGGGCCCTGCGCCGGTGCGGCGCAGGCCCGCGACCGCGCCCGGTCCCGCGCTCGGAGATCCCGCTCGGCCCGCGCCTGGCCCCTCCCCTGCGCGGCCGCGGCTCACGCCAGGCGCTCGAGCTCCAGGGTTCCCGCGGAGCGGCCCCTCGACGATCGCCCCGCTCAAAGCGATGGCGATGCGCGCCGACCATGGCAGCATGCGTCGCACATTCCCCGTCGCACCGCTCCTGTGAACACGATTCCCGTCTGCACCGATCACGGGGCGTCGTCCCGTTATGCCATCGTCGCGGTCCTCCACGAGGGTTCAGACACCCTTCTTTACCGGGCCGTGCGCGAGGACGACGGCCTCCCTGTGGTGCTCAAGGTCCTGCGGCGCGACCACGCCGACGCTCGCGCCCTCGGGCGGCTGCGCCACGAGCGCGAGGTCGCCGCGGCGCTGAGCACGCCGGCCATCGCCAAGGTCTACGCGCTCGGATCGGCCGGCGGCCAGGCGGCGCTGATCCTGGAGGATTTCGGCGGCCGCTCGCTCGAACGGCTCCTCGGAGAGCCGATGCCGCTCGAACGCTTCTTCCCCCTCGCCCTGCGCCTGTCCGACGCGCTCGCCGAGCTGCACCGGCACCACGTCATCCACAAGGACATCAAGCCCCAAAACCTGCTCTACAACGCCGAGACCGGGCAGGTGAAGATCACCGACCTCGGGATCGCCTGCCTCTCGCCCCGGGAGCCCCAGGACGTCGTCCACCACGGGCTCATCGAGGGGACGCTGGCCTACATGGCGCCCGAGCAGACAGGCCGGATGAACCGCTGGATCGACGAGCGAACCGATCTTTACTCCCTCGGCGTCACCTTCCACGAGATGCTGACTGGCACCTTGCCGTTCCGGGCCGGCGATCCCGTCGCGTGGGTCTATTGCCACATTGCGAAGAAGCCGCCGGCGGCGCACGCGATCGTCCCCTCGATTCCCCCGCTCCTGTCCGCGGTCGTGCTCAAGCTGCTCTCCAAGGCCCCCGAGGAGCGCTACCAGAGCGCGCTCGGGCTGCGGCACGACCTGGACGAGTGCTTCGCCCGGTGGCGGGCGAGCGGCGCCATCGAGCGCTTCCCGCTCGGGCAGCGCGACCTCTCGGACCGGTTCCAGGTCCCGCAGCGGCTGTACGGGCGCGAGCGCGAGGTGGAGGCGCTGCTCGCCGTGTTCGAGCGGGTGGTGACGCAGGACCGGCCAGAGCTCGTGCTCGTGTCGGGCTATTCGGGCATCGGCAAGTCGTCGCTCGTCGCCGAGCTGCACCGGCCGGTCGTGAGGGAGCGGGGGTTCTTCCTCTCCGGCAAGTTCGATCAGCTCGAGAGGGAACGCCCGTACCACGCCTTTCTCCAGGCGTTCCGGGGGCTGGTGCAGGAGATCCTGTGCGTGAGCGAGGGGGAGATCGAGCGCTGGAGGCAGCGCCTCCGGGAGGCCCTCGGACCGAACGGCGGGCTGCTCGCCGGCGTGCTCCCCGAGCTCGAGCTGCTCCTCGGCCCGCAGCCGCCCGCGCCGGAGCTCCCCGCGGTCGAGGCCCGGCACCGCGTCCACGCTACGCTCCAGCGCTTCGTCGCGGCGTGCGCGCAGAAGGAGCGCCCGATGGTGCTCTTCCTGGACGATCTGCAATGGGCCGACGCGGCGAGCCTCCAGCTGCTCGATCAGCTCATCACGCACGCCGAGGCCGAGCACCTCCTCTTGATCGGCGCCTGCCGGGACAATGAGGTCGGCCCGGCGCACCCGCTGTCGCTCATGCTGGCCGACGCGCGGAAGCGCGGCGCCGCCATCAGCGACATCGTCCTCGCGCCGCTCTCGACCTCCGACGTCGCCGCGCTCGTCGCCGGGGCGGTCCACGCAGGCGCCGACCGGGTCGAGCCGCTCTCGCGGCTGGTCTACGAGAAGACCGGCGGCAACCCGTTCTTCGTGCTCCAGTTCCTGCTCGCGCTGCACGAAGAGGGGCTCATCGCCTTCGACGCGGGCGAGGCGGCGTGGCGGTGGGACATCGCCGCGATCCGCGACAAGGGCTTCAGCGACAACGTCGTCGACCTGATGGTGGGCAAGCTGAAGCGGCTCTCGGCCTCGACGCAGGACGCGCTCAAGCTCGCCGCGTGCCTCGGCAGCAGCCTCGCCCTCGACACCCTCGCGGTGGTCGCGAACCGCCAGGCGGCGGAGCTCCGCGACGCGCTCGAGGAGGCGGTGCGCGAGGGGCTGCTCCTCCGCCGGAACGGCGACTACCGGTTCCTCCACGACCGCGTGCAGCAGGCCGCCCACGCGCTCATCCCGGCGGCGCAGCGCGCCGAGGTGCACCTCTGCATCGGCCGGCTGCTCCTGAGGGGTCGAAGCGCGGGAGAGCGCGAGGAGACGCTCTTCGACATCGTCGGCCACCTCAACCGCGGCGCCGCGCTCATCCGCTCCCCGGCGGAGCGGGGCGACCTCGCCGCGCTGAACCTCCGCGCCGGCAGGCGAGCCCGGGCCGCGGCGGCCCACGAGTCCGCCGCCGCCCTCTTCGCCGCGGGCATGGCCCTCCTCGGCGAGGATCGCTGGGAGACGCAGTACCAGCTGACCTATGACCTGAGCCTCGAGCGCGCGCGCTCCGCGTACATCACCGGCAGCGTCGAGGAAGCCGAGCGGCTCCTCGAAGAGCTCATGGATCGCGCGAGGACCAAGATCGAGACGGCCGCCGTCGTCGAGCTCGCCGCCGCCGTCTCCCAGACCCGCGGACAATGCGCTCGCGCGGTGGAGATCGGGCTCTCGTGGCTCCGCGCCTGCGACATCGATCTTCCGCTTCACCCCTCGAGCGCGCGGCTCGAAGAGGAGACGAAGAGCGTCTGGCAGGCCCTGCGCGACCGGCCGATCGAGGACCTGATCCGCCTGCCGCCCATGACGCACCCGGAGATCAAGGTCATGATGGACGTGCTGCAGGGGGTGACGGCCCCTGCGATCTTCGTGGACCACGACCTGCACTGTCTGCTCGTCATGCGCATGGTCAAGCTCAGCCTGCACCACGGCAACGCCGAGAGCTCCGCCCTCGCGTACGCCGCGTTCGCGAGGCTGATCGGCCCGAGGTCCGGGCGCTACCAGGAGGCTTACCTGTTCGGCAAGCTCGGCCATGACCTGGCGGACAGGAGCGGCTCTCTCACCACGAAATCGCAGGTGTTCACCCTCTTCGGACAGATGGTCGTCTTCTGGACACGCCACTACAGGGAGACGTATCCGTATACGCGCGCCGGCTTCAGCGCCGCGACCGAGTCCGGCCATCTGAACATGGCTTGCTTCAACGGCATCTGGGCCGCGCTGTTCCCGCTGCTCTCTGGCGAGCCGCTCGAGGACGTGCTCCACGAGGTCGAAGAGCGCCTCGGCTTCGTGCGCAGGGCCGGCTACGCGTTCGCGCACAGCGCCCTCGTCGGCGTCCACGCCATGATCCAGACGCTGCGAGGTCGGCCGGTCGGCTTCCCGGTGCTGGATGGCTCCGATCTGGATCGGCCGGCGTTCGAGGCGCGGCTGGAGGAGGGGGATCTCCAGGGCGCTCGCGGGCTCTATTACAGCCTGGAGGCCCAGGCGCACTTCGTGCTCGGCTCTCCCAGGGAGGCGCTGGCGGCGGCGACCCGCGTGACGGTCGAGCACCCCTGGAGGACCGAGCCGTACGCGCTCATCGCCGAGAACGTCTATTACCTCGCGCTCTCGCTGGCGACCCTCGGCGGCGAGGCGCAGCCGTCCCCGCTCGGGGCGCTCCCCGCGCAGCTCCTCGACTGCGAGCGGCAGCTCGGCGAGTGGGCGAGGAGCTGCCCCGACAATTTCCTCCACAAGCACGCGCTGGTCCGCGCCGAAATCGCCCGGCTCCGAGGGCACGACCCGGAGGCCGCCCGGCTCTACGAGCAGGCCATCGCGTCGGCGCGGGAGGGCGGCTTCGTCCAGCACGAGGCCATCGCCTGCGAGCTCGCCGCGGGGTTCTACCGCGCGCGCGGCCTGTCCATACCCGAGGGCGCCTACCTGCAAAAGGCCCGCGCTGGCTTCTTTCGCTGGGGCGCCCACGCCAAGGTGGAGCAGCTCGACCAGCGCTATTCCCACCTCGTCGACCGCAAGCCGATCGCGCCCACCGTCACCTTCGCCGTGCGGGCCGAGCAGTTCGACGTCCTGTCCGTGGTCAAGGCCTCGCAGCGCATCTCCGGCGAGCTCAAGCTCCCGCGCCTGCTCGAGATGCTGCTGCGCATCGTGGTCGAGCACGCGGGCGCCGAGGTGGGATGCGTGGTCCTGGTCCGGGGTGAACACGCGTGGACCGCGGCGATCGAGGCGCCGAGCGGCGCGGTGCGGCTGCTCGGCGCCGACGAGGCGTCTTCGGCCGCGCTGCCGCAGTCGGTCTTCAACTATGTTCGCCGCAGCCACGAGCGCGTGCTGCTCGACGACGCCGCCGCCCGCCACCCCTTCATGGAGGACGAGTATTTCAGGCGCAGGCGCCCGAGATCGGTGCTGTGCCTCCCGATCGTGCGCCAGGACCGGCTGCTCGGCCTGCTCTATCTGGAGAATAACCTCGTCACCGGCGCCTTCACCCCCGGGCGGCTCAGCGTCATCGAGCTGCTCGCCTCGCAGTCGGCGATCTCGCTGGAGAACGCCCTGCTCTATGCCGAGCTGGAGCAGGAGAACGCCGAGCGACGGCGGGCCGAACAGGCGCTGAAGACCAACCAGCAGATCCTCCAGGCCATCATCGACAACTCACCGGCGTCCATCTACGTCAAGGATCACCGAGGCCGGCATCTGCTCGCCAACCGGCGCGTGAGCAACACCTTGCGCCTGCCGCCCGAGCAGATCGTCGGCAAGACGATCGCCGATGTGTTCGCCGCTCCGCTCGCCGCGGCCATCGAAGACCACGACCGGCGGGTGCTCGCTGCGGGCGTGCCGATGGAGTGGGAGGAGGAGGTGCCGCTGGAGGACGGGCTGCACACCTTCCTGTCGGTCAAGTTCCCTCTCGGCGAGGGGCCGACGCCCTCCGCGCTCTGCGGCATCTCCACCGACATCACGGAGCGCAAGCGCGCCGAGCGGGCCGAGCGCTTCCTGGCCGAGGCGAGCCGCAGGCTGATGGCCCTCGGCTACAGCGCGACCCTCGAGAGCGTGGCGCAGCTCGCGGTGCCCGAGCTGGCCGACCAGTGCGTCATCGAGGTCGACCTCGCCCGCGGCGGCCTGGGACACACGGTGACCGCAGGGGTGCCCGCCGAGCTGGCCGACGCGGTCGTGGACGCGCTGCGGCCCCTGGCAGCGGCGTCGCTCGACCGGCCCGAGGTGGGCGACCTCCGCGCCGCGCCCCGGCTCCAGCAGCTCGATCTCCACGCGTTCCTCCGGGTCCCGCTGGTCGCGCGCGACCGGTGCTTCGGGGTCATGACCCTGCTCTCGACCACGCCCCGGCGCCGCTACGGCCCAGCCGACCTGCGGCTGGCCGAGGAGCTCGGGTACCGCGCGGCGCTCGCGCTCGACAACGTCCGTCTGTTCGCCGACGCCCAGGAGGCCATCGCGCGGAGGGATGAGTTCCTCGTCGTCGCCTCCCACGAGCTCAAGACGCCGCTGACCTCCCTGCAGCTGCAGGCGCAGCGCGTCGAGCTGCTCTTGCGTCGCCACCAGCGCGCGGAGCTCGCCCCGGAGCGGATCGAGGGGGCGCTCCGCGTCTTCCATCGTCAGCTCGCGCGGCTCGGACACCTCGTGAACGAGCTGCTCGACGTCACGACGCTGAACGCCGGGCGGCTGACGCTCGCGCGGGCGCCCGTCGGTCTCGCGGAGCTGATCCGCGACGTGATCGAGCGGCTGAGCCAGCAGCTCGCCGACGCAGGCTGCCGGACCGAGCTCGATCTGGACGAGCCCGTGATCGGGCGCTGGGATCCGTCTCGCGTGGAGCAGGTCGTGCTCAACCTCCTGTCGAACGCGATGAAATACGGCTCCGGCGGCCCCATTCACGTCAGCGTGCGCCAGCGGGAAGGCCGCGCCCTGCTGGCGGTCCGAGATCACGGGATCGGGATCGCGGAGGCGGATCAGGCCAGGATCTTCGAGCGCTTCGAGCGCGCGGTGTCGGTCTGCAACTTCGGCGGCCTCGGCCTCGGGCTGTATATCGCGCGCTGCATCGTGAGCGCGCATGGCGGATCCATCCGCGTGGAGAGCCAGCCGGGCGCCGGCGCGACGTTCATCGTGGAGCTCCCGCTGAGCCCCACAGAGGCGGACGAGCGCGGCGCCGAGCCGGCCTAGCGCTGCTCTTCGAGCGCCGCTGCGACGGGGAATTCGTTGGACGAATCCCTGTGCCGCCTGCCGAACGGCGCCCGGCGCGCCGCTCCTCGGGCGCAACCGTCACCGCGCGGGTACGCCGGCCGGCAACCCCGGGGGCATCCGCATTTCGCCGGCCGTGATGGAGACGGCCGCCCCGCGCGAGAGCCCGAGCGTCACCTGGGTCCCGGCGGGCACGGTGGAGAGCGGCCGGTAGAGATACGCCATCTTCCCGCGGACATCGTGGCCGTCGACGGACACGATCGCGTCGCCCACCTGGAGGCCCGCCCGCGCGGCGGGCCCTCCGGGGCGCACCTCGCTCACCTCCAGGGTCTGCGCGGGCAGATCCATGGCGAACGCGTCCTTGATCGAGAACCCGAGATCGCCGGGCGGATTCTCCGGCCCGACGCGGCGCTTCGCCATGACGACGCGCCCCACGTCGGTCGCCGCGCCCGGCTGCGCGTCCACCGGGAGCACGGCGATATCGTAGGGTGAGCCCATCGGATCGGACGGCGCACAGACGAGCATGATGGGCCCGGAGGGGGCCTGATTCACCTCGAAGCGCCCCGCCTCGTCCGTGCGGATCTCCTGCTGGAAGCTGCCCGGGCCCACGGACGGCCCCCCCTTGCGAGGATAGACGTTGATCCGCACCCCGGCGATCGGCGCGCCGCCGTCGAGCGACACCACCTGCCCTGTCAACGAGGCGCGCGGCGCGAGCGCGAGCACCACGCCGCTCCGCTGCTCCCCTGGCGCGAGCGCGACGTCCACGGCCGCAGTCCCTTCCTGCGTCTCGGTGGAGAGCTCGTATTTCCCCTCCGGCAGGTCGCTGATCGTGAATGCGCCTCCCGTGAAGGCGAAGGTCTCGGCGCGGAAGAGCGCCGTTTCCCGCTCGAGCGCGCGGACGGTGAACTGCTCGGGGACCTTCCCGGACGGCACGGAGAGGGTGCCCGAGATCGCGCCGGCCGGCTTCAGGGTGAGGGTCACGCTGTCGCCGGTGTGGACGTGCTCGGCGAAGGCCTCGCCCCCTCCCTTGCGGTACGCGTGGACCGTGTAGGTGCCCTGGGGCAGGCTCCCGACGACGAACTTGCCCTCGGGATCGGTGAGCACCGGCGATTGCGCGAAGGCGCCCCACCGCGCCCTGCCCTGGTTGCGCGCCCCCGGCGGGCTCGCGCCCCCGAGCTCGCGCTCGGCGTGGACGAAGGCGTCCGTCACCGGCTCGCCGATGTCGTCCACGACGCGCCCGTGAATCTCGCCGTTCCGGCGCTCCACGACCAGCGTGACGCGCGCGCTCGCCCCCGCCTCCACGCGCGCGGAGACCGCCTGCGGCGCCGCGCCGAGCGCGCCCGGGCCTGGCGGCGGCAGCGCCGGCGGCGCGTCGCTGGCCGAGACCCGGTAATCGCCCGGCGGGAGCCCCCGCATCGCGAAGCTCCCGTCGTCGAGCGATCTCGCCATCCCGCCCGCGGGCGGCCGCATGGGCCCCATCGCCGCGCCCGGCGCCCCCATGTCCGGCGGAGTCCCCAGGATCGAGACGTTCACGCCCGCAACGGGCTTCCGGTCCTCGTCGACGACGATCCCCTCGATCGCGCCCCCGCGGTCGACAACGATCGTCACCTCGGGGGCACGCTCGTCGCGGAGCTCGACCTCGACGGGCGCGGGCTCGGCGTGGCTCACCGGGCGCGTCATGATCATGTACTTCGCGGGCGCGAGCCCCTTCAGCGCGAAGGTCCCGTCGGCCTCGGTCCGGGCGGCCGCTCCGGTGGCGCCTCGGGCTCCCATCATCGCGGGCGCGTACGCGTGCACGGCGGCGAGGACCGGGTTCTGGTCGCGGTCCACGACCCGGCCGCGGATCGCCAGGCCGGCGCGCACGGTCCACACGAGGTCTTCGATGTCGGCGTCCCCCACCTCCACGACCGGGTAGGTCGGCTCTGCGACGTGGTCGGCGCAGGCCACGAGCACCTCGTAGGAGCCGCGGAGCACGGCGTCGAAGAGCACCGAGCCGTCGGCCTCGATGGCGGCGCTCTGGATCCCGGCCTGCCCCGGGCTCAGCAGGGCGACGTTGCCGCGCTTGCAGGGCGCGCCGTCCAGCGCGACGTCCACGCGGCCCGCGACGACGCGCGCGGGGTGGACCTCGATCACCACCTCGCGCGAGGTCTGGCCCAGGCCGAGGAGCACGCTCTCGCGCGCCTGGCCGAGCTTGCCGAGCGCGCGGGCGACCAGCCGGTAGCGCCCCGGCGCGAGCCGATCGACGCGGAAGCGGCCCTCCGCGTCGCTGCGCGCCGCGGGCATACCGTGCATCGGCCCCCACGCCCCCTCGCTGTCGAGGGAGATCGTCGCCCCCTCGACCGGCGTCCCGGTGCCTGCCTCGACGACCCGCCCGACGAGCGCGGACGCCGGCGTCAGCAGGAGCTTGAGCGAAGGCCCCGGCGCCACGCCGTCCCTGAACGCCTCGGCGTAGCCGTCGGCCAGAGCGCGCGCGAAGTAGGGCCCCTCGTCGATCCACGCGGCGTAGCGGCCCTGGGCGTCGGATCTCGCCACCACCGAGCCCATCCCTGGCTCGAGCCAGTCGAGCGTGACCAGCGCGCCGGAGATGGCGCCGCCGCCGATGTCCTCGACCTGCCCCCGGACCTCGACCCCGCCGGCCGGGAGGACCAGATCGACGCCGGCGCGCGCCTCGCCGGCGCCGAGCTCGACGAACGGTGTGCGGGCGGCGTCGGTCGAGGCGTAGCGCGCCGGGCGGTGATGCGGCGCCGAGGCGGTGATCGTCCAGCGCGCGGGCGGCAAGCCGGAGAGCGCGTAGCGGCCGTCCTCCGCGGAGGGCGCGCACACCGGCTCGCGCGCCTCCGCGGGCGGCGGCGCGCCCGGCGCGGCCGGCTCGACGGCGGCGCAGACCAGGGCGCCGGCGACCGGCGCGCCCGCGGGCTCGGCGACGCGGCCGGCGATGCTCCCGGGCTCGCGCGGCTTTGGCTCGGTGGCGCGCCGGCGCGCCTTTCCCGCGGCCGGCGCCGCGCTCGCGGGCGGAGGCGCGGCGCTGCTCGGCGGCGCCGGGGTGGAGCGGGAGCAGGAGGAGCGGACGAGGAGAACCAGGAAGGCGAGCCAGAGCACGCCGAGCACGCCCATCGTCTTGGTCCAAGGTCGTTTCATCGAGCTTTCTCCGGGGCGGTCGCGAGGGCCGCCAGGGTAGGGCACGGGAAGCGAGCGGAGCACGAAGAGCACGTCGCCGGCGCGGAGGCTCCTTCGTGATGCCGTCCACGCGCACCGCCGCGGCGTCGCGGGGGCTGCGGAACGCTCGCTGCGGCGCCTCGTCGTCGATACCGTTTGTCAGGGGCGGAGCGCTGGCGCACGATTCGACCGAGGCAGGGACGACGTGAAGTCATCGGCGAGAGCAGAGAAGCCCGAAGCGCAGGGGCCTGCGGCGCGGGGCGTGCGCGCCGACGCCCAGCGCAACCTCGACGCGCTGCTCGAGGCGGCCAAGGCCGTCTTCGGCGACAAGGGCGTGGACGCGCCCGTGCGTGAGATCGCCGCGCGGGCCGGCGTCGGCGTCGCGACCGTCTACCGTCACTTCCCGCAGCGCTCCGACCTTGTCGCGGCGGTGTTTCGACGCGAGGTCGACGCATGCGCCGCCGCCGCCCCCGCGCTTTCGCGCGAGCACGAGCCGGTCGAGGCGCTGGCGCGTTGGCTTCGCCGATACACGAGCTTCATCGCGACGAAGCGCGGGCTCGCCGCGGCCCTGCACTCCGGAGACCCTGCCTTCGACGCCCTGCCGGAGTACTTCCGGCAGCACCTCGAGCCGGCCCTCCAGTCGCTGCTCGACGCGGCGGTGAGCGCGGGTCAGGTCCGCGCCGACGTCGAGCCGTACGAGCTGTTGCGCGCGGTCGGCAACCTCTGCATCGCCACCGGCGAGGACGGAGCTCTCCACGGTCGGCGCATGGTCGACCTGCTGATCGACGGGCTGCGCTACGGCGCCCCGGGGGCGGGTCTCGCTCCGGGAGAGCGACGCCGCGCGCGCTGAAGAGGCGCGACGACGTTCTGCGCCAGCCGTGGCGCCTGGGGAGCGGCGGCGACGCCGAACACGTTGGTATCGAACACCGCGCGCGGCGCATCGAGGGATGCGTTGCTCACGAGGGGCGACTTGGCGTGGTCGTTGAGGCTCCCGTTGATTTCGGACTAGCCCGACGCCAATGCGCGCTCTCTTGTGCGCGAGTTGCTCCGGGTCCGGTCACGCGCACGCGCACGCGGGTGGTGGCCGGATTTGAACATGAAGGCGGGAAGGCGGGAAGGAAACATCAATGATCTTCCTGCCTTCCCGCCTTCATGGGAATCGCTCCGGGGCAAATGGGGCCACCACCCGCACGCGCACGGGAGACGGGGGGTCCGAGGCTCGCGACGGAACGGGCGTAAGGCAGAATACGCGACTTTCGCGCACATGGGCTCCCAATGCCTCAGATGGGGACCTCGCCCACGATCAGGGTATCTGCCGCGCTCGTCTTCATGCTCTCATGAAAGGAACCAAGAAAGGTCCGGTGTAACGAGATGCGCGTGTTGTCTTCCTTGACCGTGGGGCACCTGCTCCTGCGGCTCTCCTTGCTCCTGTCCGCCGTCGCCGGAACCGCCTGCGGCGCCGATTCGCCGCCGGTGGAAGGGGAAGACCTCCCGTCGTCGGCATCGTCCGGTGGGGAGGGCGGCACCGCGGGCGCCGGCGGGCTGGGCGGCGGCGGCGATGCCAGCGGCGGGGGCGGCGCCGGCGGGCTGGGCGGCGGCGGCGGCCAAGGCGGCCAGGGTGGCGCCGGTGGTCAAGGCGGAGACGGCGGCCAGGGCGGCGCCGGCGGCCACGGCGGCCAAGGCGGCCAAGGCGGCACCGGCGGCCAGGGCGGCCAAGGCGGCCAAGGCGGCCAAGGCGGCCAAGGCGGCACCGGCGGCCAGGGTGGCGCCGGTGGCCAAGGCGGCGCCGGCGGCCAGGGTGGCGCCGGTGGCCAAGGCGGCGCCGGCGGCCAGGGTGGCGCCGGTGGCCAGGGTGGCGCCGGTGGCCAAGGCGCTGGCGGCGAGGCCGGCTCCGGTGGCTCCGGCGGCGAGGCCGGCTCCGGTGGCTCCGGTGGCTCCGGCGGCGGCGAGGACCTCCCCCCGGTGCGCGTCCGGCTCATGGCCGCGAATCTCACGAGCGGAACGCGCCAGAGCTACGACCCCGGCCACGGCCAGCGCATCATGCAGGGGGTCAGCCCGGATATCGTCCTGCTCCAGGAGCTCAACTACGGCACCAACGGCGCGGACGCGCTCCGCTCCTTCGTCGACGACACCTTCGGCAGCGCGTTCAGCTACTACCGCGAAGCGGGCGCGCAGATCCCGAACGGCATCGTGAGCCGGTATCCGATCCTCGAAGCCGGCGAGTGGGAGGACAGCGAGGCGCCCAACCGGGACTTCGCCTGGGCGCGCATCGACATCCCCGGGCCGATCGACCTCTGGGCCGTCAGCGTGCACTTCCTGACCGCCAGTTCGAGCGTGCGCCAGGCCGAGGCGCGGCAGCTCGTCGAGCGCCTCCGCGAGCGCGTGCCCGAGGGCGATTACCTGGTCATCGGCGGCGACTTCAACACCGATAGCCGGACAGAGCCGTGCATCTCGGCCCTGTCGGATGTCGTCGTCACGTCCAGCCCCTACCCCGCCGACAGGAACGGCGACACCGATACGAACGCCGGCAGGAGCAAGCCGTACGACTGGGTGCTCGTCGACACCGACCTGGATGCGCACGAGACCGCCGTCGTGATCGGCGAGAGCAGCTTCGCGAACGGCCTCGTGGCGGACACCCGCGTCTACACGCCGATCGCGGAGCTCAGCCCCGCCCTCGCGACCGACAGCGGCGCCGAGCAGATGCAGCACATGGGCGTCGTGCGCGACTTCTTGATCCCCGTGGACGCGTCCCCCGTCGATCCGACGCCGGGCACGGCCGCCGTCTTCCTCAACGAGATCCTCGCCAACGAGCCCGCGAGCGTCACGGCCAGCGAGTTCGTCGAGATCGTGAACCTCGGCGCGTCGGCCGCCGACCTCGGCGGGTGGACGCTCTCCGACCGCGTGTCGGTGCGGCACACCTTCGCCGCCGGGACGACGCTCGCGCCCGACGCGGCCATCGTGGTGTACGGCGGCGCGACCGCCGTACCCCCCGGCGCGAGCTGGGCCGTGGCCGCGTCCACGGGGCGCCTCGAGCTCTCCAACGCGGGCGACACCGTGACGCTCAAGGACGCGTCCGGCGCCACCGTGGACGCGATGACGTACGACGCGACCCTCTCCATCGACGGCGTCTCGATGAACCGCGACCCCGACGCCACCCCGGGAGAGCCCTTCGCGCTGCACACCGCCCTCGCCGCGAGCGACAGCTCACCGGGCACGCGCGTGGACGGCTCGCCGTTCTGAGCCGCGGCGGCCCGCCGGGCGCCGCCCCCCGCCGCGCCCGGCGGGCCGCCGCGCCCGGCGGGCGGCCGCCGCGACGCCGCGCCCAGAGCGCGCCCGCGCTCAGTTCCAGAGCCGCGCGACGAGGCCGTACGTGGGGAACGTCTGCCGCGTGCCGGCCACGAGCAGCTTGCCGTCGGCCGAGACCGTCATCGACTGCACGGCGTTCTCCTCGCCGAGGAACACCGCCTGAACCCCGTTCTCGCCGAACGTCGGATCGAGCGCGCCGTCGGGCAGGAAGCGCGCGAGCGTGGGCCGGCTGGCCGCGTGCTCCCCCACGTTGCCGGCGACCACGACGCGGCCGTCGGGCTGGAGCGCCATGTCGACCGCCGCGCCGCCCGGAACCCCGGCGAGCGCTTGCCCGTCCTCCCCGAAGGTCTCGTCGATCGTGCCGTCCGCCTCGAACCGCACCACGAGATAGTCGCTCGAGCCCGCCTCCTCGCTCCGCGCGGCCACGAGGATGCGGCCGTCGGGCTGGACGGCCATCGCGACCGGCTCCTGAAGGCCGGCGCGCTTCACCTGCGTCATCCCGAGGCCGCCGATCGCACCTTCCGCGGTGAGCTCCAGCAGCACGAGGTCCCGATCGCCGCCGTCCTCCACCCAGCCGGCCACCAGCGTCGAGCCGCGCGCGCCCGCCGCGAGCGCCGTGCCCGCGCTCGCGCCCGGGCTGCCCATGAACGGGACGGTCCACCCCCCCGCGCCGAAGTCGCGGTCGAGCCACCCGTAGGTGGGGTTGATGGCCGCCACGAAGAGCTGGCCGTCGCGCTGGCCGGTCACGAGGAGCCGCTCCGAGGCCGACAGATCCATGGCCGCGACGCGCTCCTCGCCGCCGAGATCGAGCAGATCCATGCCCGTATTAGCCGAGTCGACGCGGTCCAGGGTCCCGTCGTCGCGGTAGCGGAGGAAGGCGATGTCGTCCGTCGTGTCTCCGGGGGCGTAGCCGACGAGGAAGACGGAGCCGTTCAGGAGCCGCGTGATCCCGCGGAGCTCCTGGTATTTGGTGCACCCGCAGAAGCGCTCCGACACGCCGCCGCCGCCCGCGAAGGACGGGTCGGCCGCGCCGTCGCCGAGCAGGCGGAAGCCCTCGAGGCGGGCCCCGCCGAGGCCGTCGATGCTGTTGCCGGCGGTGAGGATCTTCCCCTGCGCCGTCTGCCGGAGGTCGTGGAGGCCCCCGCCGTCGGAGCCGAGGTTCCAGGCGGAGATGCCCGCCTCGCCGAAGCTCTCGTCGAGCGTGCCGGGCTTTCCCGTGACCACGGCGCGCACGGCGTCGGTGCGCACGGTCCCGCCGGAGGTCGCGATGAGCTCCAGGTCGAACGCGGTGCCCAGCGTGAGCGCGCCGGAGGCGCCGACCTCCAGCCTGCCCGCGCTGCTGCCCGGCGGGATGGTGATCGCCTTCGCGACGAGGCCCGGGGGCGGCGCCTGCACGTCGACCTCGACCGGCCCGTCGAAGCCGCCGATCCGGGTGATCGCGACGTCGACGTGATTGACGCCGTTGTAGGGCACGTTGACCCCGGTCGACTGGATGGCGAACGTGAAGTCGCCCTGGGCCTGGCCCCCCTGCCCTCCGCCCCCCTCGGCCGGCCCCCCGCCGTTCGTCGAGGCCGAGGCCGAGGACGACGACACGCTGGCGCCGCCGCCGCCCGCGCCCGGGTCGAGCGACACGTCCTCGATGCCGAGGAGCGCCTCGCAGCCGAGGAGCGCCGCGGCGCCCCCGAGGAGGGCCGTGCGGGCGATGGAGGCCAGGAAGGCGGTGGTTCGACGGGGTGTGCGGTTCACGGCATCGAGCAGGCTAGGCCACCGGCGCCACCGCGTCGAGACGGCGGCCGCGGCGCTCGCGCTCGGGGGCGCTCGCGCGGGCAGCCCGACATGCCCCGCCCGGGCCCCCTGACCTGCTCCGCCGGCGCCGTGACATGTCACGGCGCCGGCTCCGCAGCGGCGACCTGATCGCCGGCGCCCGGCCCCGCTCGCGCCGCAGCTCACGGAGGTCGTCGACGGGGATCCGTACGAGTTTCGATTGAAGGTCACCGACCTGGTCCAGCCCGGGATGAACCAGCTCTCCTTCCGTGTGCCGTGTGAACCACTATCTCATCTCGGATCCCGGGCTCCAGGTGGAGGTCGAGGACCTGCGGGTCCTCGAGCCGCGAGCCGGGCGCCGCGCGCGCGGCTCCGCCCGAGCGCACCGCCACCCGAGACGGAAGCCACCATGATGAAAAAAAACGCAAGCAATGCAGTGGAGCGGAGCGCGCCGGAGTCGAGCCGGAGCCTCCGTGTCAGCCCGAGACGAGCGTCGCGATTCACCCTTGACGCCGGCAAACCGCTTTGGTCTTGCTTCTCCCTGGCCCCCTCCACTGGAAAGGCTGATGCAGATGACGCCTCCTTCGGAAAATGAGATTTCAAATCGCTCAGGCCCACCGCCAGCAAAGCGATCCCCTTCGATGACGATCTGGAGAGCCCCGCTCCTGTTCGTCGGGCTCCTCGGCGTCGCGCTCGCGAGCGCCTGCTCCTCGAGCGGCGCCGATGGGCCGAACGGGACGACCGGCAGCGGCGGCGGGTCCAGCTCGACGGGAGGCTCCACCGAGGCGACCGGCTCGACCAGCGCGAGCGGCGGCTCAGGCGGCGGCGCCACGACCGGCGCCGGCGGCGATGGCGCCGGAGGCGAGGGCGGAATGCTGGGCTCCGACGAGGAGTACCCCCTGCCGGACTCCCTGCCGGACGAGACCGGAGCAGACCTCTGGCTCCGGTACCCGAAGGTCCCGATTCCGAGGCGCCTCGCCGAGTACCAGGCTGCCTTCAAGCGCGTCGTCAAATCGGGCAGCGGCGCGAGCCTCGACATCGCCGAGGCCGAGCTGGTCAAGGGCCTGAGCGGCCTGACCGGCGGGACCGTCGAGACCGGCGCGGCCGTCGACGGCCCGGGCGCCGTGGTGATCGGCACGGCCGCCGCCGACATCATCAAGGGCCTGCCGCTCGCGGCGCGCCTCGGCGACCTGGGCCCCGAGGGCTACCTCGTCGAGGCCGCGGACGTGGGAGGCCAATCGGTGATCGCCGTGGCGGGCAACACGGAGGTGGGCGTGCTCTATGGCGCCTTCGCCCTCCTCCGGCACCTCCAGAGCCACAGCGCCCTCGCCGGGCTGTCGCTCGGGGGCTCTCCCAAGATCGAGCATCGCATCCTGAACCACTGGGACAACCTCGATCGCAGCGTGGAGCGCGGCTACGCGGGCCGCTCCATCTGGGACTGGAGCGCGCTGCCGGGCACGCTCTCCCCCCGTTACAAGGACTACGCGAGGGCCAACGCCTCCCTCGGCATCAACGGGACCGTGCTCACCAACGTAAACGCCAACGCGCAGGTCCTCACGCCGTCGTACCTCACGAAGGTCAAGGCGCTCGCCGACGTCTTCCGCCCTTATGGCATCAAGGTGTACCTCACGGCCCGCTTCAGCGCTCCGGTCGAGATCGGCAACCTGAGCACGGCCGACCCGACCAACGCCAACGTCAAGCAGTGGTGGGCGAACAAGGTCGACGAGATCTACCGGCAGATCCCCGACTTCGGCGGCTTCCTCGTGAAGGCGAACTCCGAGGGTCAGCCGGGGCCGCAGGACTATAACCGCACGCACGCCGACGGCGCCAACATGCTCGCCGACGCCCTCGCGCCCCACAAGGGCATCGTGATGTGGCGCGCCTTCGTCTACTCGGACACGAGCCCTCCGGACCGCATCAAGCAGGCGTACGAAGAGTTCAAGCCCCTGGACGGCAAGTTCAAGGCGAACGTCCTCGTGCAAGCCAAGAACGGCCCCCTCGACTTCCAGCCTCGAGAGCCGTTTCATCCGCTGTTCGGGGCCATGCCGAAGACGCCGCTGGCCCTCGAGCTCCAGATCACCAAGGAGTACCTCGGCGAAGATACGCACCTCGCCTACCTCGGCCCGCTCTACGAGGAGGTCCTCAGGGCGGACACCCACGCGAACGGCGAGGGCTCGACCGTGGCGCGGGTCATCGACGGCTCCCTCCACGACTACGCGACCACCGCGATCGCCGGCGTCTCCAACGTCGGCGACGACGCGAACTGGACCGGGTCCCACATGAACCAGGCGAACTGGTACGTGTTCGGGCGGATGGCATGGAATCCGGACCTCTCCGCGGAGGCCATCGCCGAGGAGTGGGTCCGCCAGACGTTCTCGAACGACCCCGCCGTCGTCGAGCCGGTCGTTCAGATGATGATGAGCTCTCACCAGACGCTCGTCGACTACATGACGCCGCTCGGCCTGGTTCACATCATGGGCAGCGACCACCACTACGGGCCGGCCCCCTGGGTGAACAACCTGGGCCGCGCCGAGTGGAACCCGGTCTACTACCACAAGGCGGACGCGACCGGCATCGGCTTCAACCGCTCTCCCTCGGGCAGCAACGCGGTCGCCCAGTACGCCGCGCCCGTGGGGCAGCAGTTCGGGAGTCGGGACACGGTGCCTGACGACTTTCTGCTCTTCTTCCACAAAGTCGGCTGGCAGGACGAGCTGAGCTCCGGGCGGACGGTCTGGGAGGAGCTCGTCCATCGCTACAGCCTCGGCGTGGACGGGGTGGGGCTCCTGCGAGATGCATGGAAGTCCGTCGAGGGCCGCATCGACGCCAAGCGGTTCAAAGACGTGACCGATTTCCTGCAGATCCAGCACTACGAGGCGCGCTGGTGGCGCGACGCGTGCCTCACCTACTTCGCCCAGGTCGGGAGGCTGGAGGTCCCGAGCGGCTATGCTCCCCCGGCGAACTCGCTGAGCTTCTACCAGGGGCTCGGCTGCCCCGCCGACGCAAAGAAGCCCCGCTGCTCGCAGATCTACAAGGGCGAGCCGTCGCCCGCCATCCTCCCATGAGCTCGTCCGGCGAGCTCGGCCCGGCCCGAGCGGGCTGAGGCGCGACACCGGATCATCCATAGCAACCGGGCTGTGCGGCGCGCCGCCGCGCCCCTCCACGTCTCTCGCCACGCGCACCGGCGCACTCGGGGCGACCAGGTGCCCCGGTCTCCTCCTCGCTCACGCGGCGACGCCGCGGGGCCGCGCGCGCTTGGCCATGTGGCCTGGCCCTCTGTCGAGCGCGCGGCGAGTCGACGCTCAGCGCCGAAGCTGATACGGATAGACGGCACATGACGGAATCATGGCAGCTGGACGAGCTCGGCCGCTTCTTCGAGCTGTCCGTCGATCTGGTGGGCATCGCCGGCTTCGATGGGCACTTCAAGCGCATCGGCCAGGCCTGGGAGCGCACGCTCGGCTACTCGCGCGAAGAGCTCCTCTCCAAACCCTTCCTCGACTTCGTCCATCCGGACGATCGAGAGCGCACCCTCGCGGAGTCGGCGCAGGCGTTCGCCGGCACCGGCAGCGTCACGTTCACGAACCGTTACCGGTGCCGCGACGGCTCGTACCGATGGATCGAGTGGAACTCATCGGCCAGCCAGGAGGCGCAGGTCGTCTATTTCGTCGCGCGCGACATCACGGACCGCAAGCGCGCCGAGGAGGCGCTGGTCGCGGCCGAGGCCCGGTTCCGGGCGGCGATCGACGGCAGCCTGGACGTCTTCTGCGTGCTCCGGCGCGCGCCGGGCGAGCGCGGCGCGGACGGGGGCTTCGAGTTCACCGAGGCCAACGCCAAGCTGGTCGAGATGTTCGGGAGGCCGCGCGAGGCCGTCATCGGCCGGTCGGTCGACGAGATCACGCCGGAGACCCGCCAGGTGGGGGTCGTGGCGCTGATGGAGCGCGCCCTCCGGACCCGCGAGCGGGTGCTCGAGGTGATCGAGTTCCGCGCGCCCGACGGCGGGAGCTTCTGGCTGCACTACCAGATCATCCCGCTGAGCGACGACGACGTCGCGGTCACGGCCAGGGACATCACGCCGTTCAAGCGGCTGGAGGGCGACCTCAGGGAGTCGCTCCAGCGCCGCGAGGCCGACGCCGAGGAGCTCGAGCAGAAGAACCGGATGCTCGCGCTGGAGAACGCCGAGCGCGAGCGCGCCGAGGCGCTCTTGCGGCAGCAGCAGGACACGATGCTCGCCATGTCCACGCCGATCATCCAGGCGTGGGAGGGGGTCCTGGTGCTGCCGGTCATCGGGACGGTGGACACCGCGCGGGCGGCGCAGATCATGGAGCGCCTCCTCCCCGAGATCGTGCGCACGCAGGCGCGTTATGCCGTCCTCGACCTGACCGGCGTCAGCGCCGTGGACGCCGCGACCGTGTCTCACCTGCTCGCCGTGGTGCGCGCGGCGAGCCTGCTCGGCAGCAGGTGCCTCGTCTCGGGGATCTCGCCCGCGATCGCCCGGACCATGACCGAGATCGGCGGCGCCGAGGGGGCGTTCATGACCTTCGGCCTGCTCCAGAACGCCCTGCGCTACGCGCTCTCCCGTTGCACGGGCGGCGGCGCGGGCTGACGCGGCGCGCCCGGAGACGTCTATTCGGTCAGCGTCATCGACGCCGACACGCAACGCGAGCTCGTGAGCTTCGAGCGCAGCATCCTCTACGGTGAATTCCAGCCCAACGGCGAGGGCCCCTTCTGCACGTCCTGCAACGTCGCGGACGTCGAGCTCCCTCCGCCCGCGGCGCCGTGATCGCGAGAGCGCCGCCGGCGGCGGCGCTCCGCGGCCGGCGGGGTCAGCTGCGCTGCAGCCGGCTGACGGCGAACGCGCCGTCGCCGAGCAACGCCTGCGCGCCGAGCCCGATCATCAGGAAGGCGACGTACTCCCAGCCGCCCCCCTGGCCGGAGAACATCCAGCCGTTCGGGAGGTGCACGAGCAGCGCGCCGGCCATCACGGGCAGGAGCGCCAGCGCGACCAGGCGCGTCCGGAGCCCGGCCAGGAGCGCCGCGCCGCCGAGCAGCTCGGCGAGGAACACCGGGTACGCCGTCCAGCCCGGGAAGCCGCTCGCCGCGAAGAACGCCACGGTGCCCGGCAGCGTGAACACGAGCGGCTTGGCGAGCGCGTGCGCCAGGAACACGGCGCCCAGGCCGAGGCGCAAGAGGAGCGCGGCCAGGTCGGTCGAGCGGGGGGCGGTGAGGATCGTGTCGATTCGGTTCATGGGTGATGCCTCCATGCCCCGAGGAGTAAGCCCCGGCGCGGCGCGCCGGTAGAGCGCGCCCCGGAACGAATTGTTCTCTCCAGAGAACGATTCGCCGCTACGCCCACGAGACCCCGCGGAACGCCGCGGCCAGGTGCTCGACGAGCCGGCGCACCCGCGCGGGCGGGCGCCGGCCGGCGGCGTGCACGGCGTAGATGCCCATGGGCCGCGGCGCGAAGGCGTCGAGCAGCGTGACCAGGCGCCCGGCCCGGAGATCCTCGTCGACCATGAAGCGCGGCAGCACCGCGAGGCCGATCCCGGAGACGGCCGCCTCGCGGAGCGCCGTCCCGTTGCTCGCCGTGAGCGGGCCCGAGACGGGGACGGAGATGCGCCCCGAGGCGCCGTAGAAGCGCCACTCGTCCTCGACGCGCAGGTGCAGGTACCGCAGGCAGTCGTGGCGCAGGAGGTCTCCCGGCTGCTCGGGCCGCCCCCGCCGCTCGAGGTAGCCGGGCGCGCCGACCACGTGCAGCGCGGTCGTGGCGAGCTTCTGCGCGACGAGGCTCGAGTCCTTGAGCTTCGTGATCCGGATGGCCAGGTCCACGCGCTCCTCCACCAGGTCGACGAGCCGGTCGTTCAGCGCGAGCTCGACGTGCGCCCCCGGGGTCGCCCGCAGGAACCGCGCGAGCGGCTCCGCCAGGTACATCTGCGCGAAGGTGACCGGCGCGTTGAGCCGGATGCGGCCGCGGTCGGCGTCGGACGCGCCCCGCACCGCCGCCGCGGCCTCCTCGAGCACGCGCGCGCAGCGGGCGTAGAGGTTCATGCCGGCGTCCGTGACGGTGAGCTTGCGCGTGGTGCGCACGAGCAGCCGCTCGCCGAGGCGCTCCTCCAGGCGCGCGACCCGGGTGCTCACCATCGACTTCGACACCCCGAGCTCGGCCGCCGCGGCGGTGAACGAGCGGCGCTCCACGACGCGGGCGAAGCACAGCATGGCGGGCAGATCGTCGAAGAGCGGGTCGAGCATGCGCCCACGGTGCACGGCGGGGCGGATTGTTCGCAAGGGAGAACGAGACCCGCGGCCGCGAGGACCGGGGCGGCTCCGGCTTGCCTTCGCCCCTCCCCCTCCGGTAGCGTCGGCCCCGGGTAGAATTATCGTGGCGGCCCCGATCGTCGTCGACATCGCGTCGGGCCCTGCCGTGCAAGGCGAGCTCCCGGCGCTCCTCGTTGAGGCGTGCTCCCGCGCTGCCGGGGGCGGCGGGTGCGCCCTCGGCGACCCGAAGCGCACCGGGACCCCGATCCGGGCGCTGGCCGTCGTCTGGCTGGACGGGCCGGACCACCGCCGCCTGCGGGTCGACGTCGCGTCGCTCGGCGCGCCCGGGGGCACGCTGTCGTCGCGCGAGATCGAGTTCCGCGAGGAGGATCCGCTGCCCGACCGCTACCGCACCGCGGGGCTCCTGGTCGCGGCGCTGGCGTCGGAGCGCGCCGGCACCCCGGCCGACGCCGAGCAGGCCGACGCCGAGCAGGCCGCGGGAGCGCCGCCGCCGCGCCCGCTCGGCTGGTTCGTCGGCGTCGGCGGGCTCGCCGGCAGCGGGGTCGAGGGCGGCCCCGCCGGCGTCGGCGGCTGGGTCATGGCCACGGCGCTCGACCGGCGCTCGGGCTTCTTCGGGACGCTGTCGGCGTCCTATGCCACGACGTTGCGCGAGCCGGCCCCGGAGCTGTCCGTCCAGTGGCTCGGGCTGGGGGTCGGCGGCGGCATCGCCGCGCCCGTCGCGCCGCTCGACGCGCTCGTGCGCGCGAGGATCCAGGCCGCGGCCGAGTGGGTGATCGCCTCCCCGAGCGACCCGAAGAAGCCGGAGGAGACAGGGCACGGGTGGACCTTCGGGACGCGCACGGCGATCGACCTCGCGTGGCCCGCCGAGGGAAGCGTGGCCCTCCTCGGCAGCGCCGAGGCCTTCGTGCGGATCCATCAGAGCGACCTCCACGCGCCCCCGAAGCCCAAGGCGACGCTGCCGAGCGGCGGCTTCACGGGGATGCTGGGGGTGCAGCTGCGCCTGCGCTAAATTCCCGATCCTGATTCGGGAACGCCAGCAATTCCAAGTGCTTGGACGGAAAGCTTGCCGCGCATCGCCGCGCGGTGCTGCCTGCGCGCGTCGTTCCGGCACTTCCGCGCCGATCGCATCGCGAGGATCGCGCTCACCGCGCAGCCCTACGGCAAGCCGCGCCGGACGCTCACGAAGGAGTGGCAGCAGGCCTGGGAGCAGGCCTGGGAGCGCGAGGGCAAAGCGCCGGCCTGAGGCCGGCGAGGACGCGGCGCGACCGCGTCGCGCGCGTTGCTGCCACGGGTTGTCAGGAGGGGTGGCGCAGGCTCTCGGGTGCAGCCGCCGGGAGGAGCCCGCGAGGGCGCGGACGCCGTTCACCCGCTCCGGGCGCTGAAAAGCCGCTTCGAGCCATCGAAGCCAACCATCGACAGGCCGCCGGAACATCGGCGGCGTTTACACTTACACGGGAAAAATCCATAAAGATCCTTGTCACAGGCGCGACCGGCACCGTCGACCGCGAGATCGTCAAGCAACTCGCCGAGGGCGGTCACCACGTCCGCGCGCTGAGCCGCAATCCGGGGAGGGCGAAATTCCCCGACGGCGTCGAGGCCGTGGCCGGCGATCTGGCCGCGCCGGAGACGTTCGCGGCCGCCTTCGAGGGCGTCGAGGCGCTGCACCTGATCAACTTCGGCGGCGACGACTGCGCGCCGCTGCAGACGGGGGAGCAGCTCGTCGCGCTCGCGAGGCAGGCCGGGGTGCGGCGGATCACGGTGCTGCTCGGCGGCTCGTCCACGCCGCTCGACGCGGCGGTCGCCGCCGGCGGGATCGGATGGACCTTCCTTCAGCCGGTGGAGTTCATGGCGCGCGGTGGGCCCGAGAGCACGCGGCGGCGTTCGCGGGGAGCCCAGGGCGGCGGAGCCGGCGAGGGGCTCGGGTAAGCGTCGCCTGACGAGCAAGAAGGCGGCGTGCGATGTCAGCCCCGGAGGGCGCCGCGCATAAACCTCCATCGAATACGGGGAGGCGGCCGGGGCCCGCGGGGCGGGAGCGGCTGAGCGCCACCTCACGACCGTCAACACAGCACGAACGTGGACCTCATCATGATGCGAATCCGATTCCATGTAGCACGCTCCGTCGTCGCGGTCTCAACGCCGTCCGGGCTCGCCGCGGCGTGCTCCAGCGCCGATCCGGAGCCGGAGCAGTCCGAGATGCGCCTATTCGTTGGACTGCGCCGGGACCTCGCCGCCGCTGCTTCGAACGTCACGGAGTGAACCATGGAACTTGCGACGAACATCGAGCCGCGGCCGGGCGCCGTGGTCAGTGAGGTTGAGCAGCGGCTCGGGCATCTGATGATGCGCCACCACCCGTTCTTTCAGCGCGCCGACGCCAAAGACCCTCGGTTCTTGCGCACGATGTTGCAGCTCGGCTTCGAGTTCAGCGAGGTGCTGGGCCGCTACCTCACTCTGCTGGCGCACCGGCTGTGGGACACCAACAAGCCCGTGGTCAGCATTCTCGTGAGCCAGGTGCACGACGAGCTCGGCCGGGGCAAGTTCACCGACGACGGCCACCCCAACCTGTATCGCGACATGGTCAAGGGGCTCGAGGCTTGGGCCGACGGCGCGGCGATGGAGTTCATGCGCGAGCCGCAGAAGCGGCTGATTCAAGAGCTGAAGCAGTGCCTCGGCTCGGACGACGTCGACCAGAGCCTCGGCGCCTACGTCGGCACCGAGATCATCGCTTCGGACATCACCGTTCATATCAGCCAGGTGATGGGGCGGCTCGGGCTGTCGGAGGAGGCCATGCGCTGGTCGCAGTGCCACGACGTCGTCGAGCTCGAGCACGTCCAGGGCATCTACGAGGTGCCCCACCACCTGCCCCAAGACCCCGAGCGGCTGCGCCAATTCTGGGGCGCGGCCGAAGAGATGATGCGCGCCATGTGGCGGTACTTCGACGCGCTGAACCGCTTCTCGTTCGCCTGAGGCCTCGGCCCGCGGGGCCGGCGAAGCGCGATGGGCCGCGCACCTGCGCGAGCGACTGCGCGCCACGCGCGACATAATCGCGATTGCTCGCATCAAATTGAGTATGAGAATGAAAAGTTATTTTGGACCGGATCCTAACGACCTTACGAGCAAAACCGGCTTCGGCCGTTCGGGCGCGACGACCGCGGCTTCGCCGGCGTTCCGAACGACCATTGCGCAAAGCCCAGCCCGCCGCCGCGCGCCTGGCAGGACCACCATGCCGACTTCCTCGCTCCATTCGCCGCCTTCCGTTACCGTTTCGCGCCCCACGAGCGCCGCGCGCCCGCCCCCTGCCTTTCTCGGGCTGTGGCGCGCGGCGCGTTGGAAGAAAAACCTGCCGCTCACCCTTCTCCTCTTCGGCGGCATGCTGGTCTCGCCCGCGCCCGTCGACGCCGGCGCCGCCGCCGTCGCGCTGCTCACGTTGCTCGCGAGCTCCGCGTTCATGACCCACGTCAACGTCCTCACCGACGCCGAGCTCGACGCGAGCGCCAAGCCCGAGCTGTACCGCTGGCTGTCGGTGAGCCGCACCTTCACCGCCCGCGCCATGGCGGCCGAGCTCTTGGCGAGCGCGGCCGGCATCGGCTGGCTGCTGGCCCGGGGGCGCGCCTTGGCCGGCCTCGGGCTCGGCGCGTTTCTCGCGCTGACGGTGCTTTACTCCTACAATTACCTGTCGCCCGGCGCCGCGGCCGCCAGGCGCTTGAAGGCGTACTGGTGGGGGCACCTTCTGACCTGCCTGGTCAGCTACTTCGCCCTCTGGGGCGCGGGCCTCGGCCTGCACACCTCGGGCGACGCGCGCGCGCTGGCCGCGTGGGGCCCGGCCTTCTTGTTCGTCTCGCTGTCCGAGTACGCGGTGTTCCTCTCCGAGAGCGCCGTCGACGCCGCCGAAGAGCGGAGGGCGGGCCTCAAGACGCTCGCCGCGCTGCTCGGGCGCAGGGGCAGCAGCCTCGCCGCGGCCTTGCTCTGGCTCGCCGCCGCGGCGGGGCTCTCGCTCGCCGGCGCCCTCGCCAGCCCCGAGCAGCGCAGGCTCTTGCTCGTCTGCTTCGCGCCCGCCGTTCTCTGGCGGGGTAGCGTCGTCGCGCTGCTCGCGGCGCCGCTCGATCAACACCGAGACCGCGTGCTGCGCTTGGCGGTCCCCGACGTGACCTTCTTCGGGAGCCGGCTGCTGACCGTCGTCAGCCTCGTGGTGCTCGACGCCGCCTCGTAGGCGAAAACCTTGCGGGAGAATGACGTGACACTCTTCGAACACGAGAACACGGGCCCCTATGACGTGGCCATCATCGGGGCCGGCCTGGCGGGCCTGGCGGCCGCGCACGCGCTGCGCGACCGGAACATCATCGTCCTCGAGAAAGAGCCGCGCCCGGGGGGCCGCGTCTACACGAAGTCGGCGGGCGAGAGCTTCTACGACCTGGGCGCGGTGTTCGCCTACGATCCCGCGGCGGCGCCGATCGCCCTGCGGACGCCCGCGCTGCACCCCGAGAGCGAGCGCATCGGGCTCTTCGCCCAGGGCAAAGTTCACTACGGCACCTCGGTGAGAGAGTGCCTGCGCCAGCTCGACCTGGCGCCGCACGAGCTCGACACGCTCGACGCGTTCGAAACCGACCCCGAGAAGGACGCGAGCACCCTCTTGCCGGGCGCGTACCGGCACCTCAACAGCTTCTTTCGCCTCATTCATCCGGGCGATATGAGAGAGTACCTGCCGCAGCGGCAGCACGACGCCTTCATCAAGTTTCCCACGCGGCACTACGAGACGGCGAACGGCTCGCTCGTCGAGGGGCTGGCGCGGCCGCTCGAGGGCCGGCTCGAGACCGGCGTCGAGGTGCTCTCGCTGACCGAGAAGGGCGGCTCGGTCGAGGTGGTCTTCCGGCGCGGCGAAGAGACCCACACCCTCGCCGCCCGCGCCGCGGTGTGCACGGCGCCGGCGCCGGTGGCGAGGCGGCTCGTCACCACCCTCACCAACGATCGGTGCCGGGTCTTCCTCGATTCGCTCCGGTACGGCGAAGGCACCGTGGTGGTGCTCGGCCTCGAGGGCGCCGACCTCGCCGACTTCAGCTACATCGTCACCCCCGACCTGCCGTTCAACACCGTCATCAAGCACCGGGGGCGAGACGGCAAGCCCGACACCCTCTTCGTGTACTACGTGGGCGAAGCGTCCGAGGCGCTGAGCGGCCTGCCGCACGAAGAGATCGTCCGCCGGACGCTCGAGCACGCCCGCGCGCTGAAGGTCGGCGCGCTCTCCGAGAAGACGCTCCGCTTCGCGGACGTGCACCGCTGGCCCACGGTAGGCCCTCGCATCTCGCCCGCGAGTTACGCCAAATGGACCGACTGGGAGGCCCGCGCCTGCGAGCGCATCTTCTTGGCCGGCGACTACGTCTTCGTCGAGCCAGACAACGTTCTGCCCTTCGGCACGACCCAGGCCTTGCAGTCTGGCAAGAGGGCGGCCGAGAAGGTGCGGGCGTACCTCGACGTGCCGGCCGAGGTCGAGGCGTTTCGCTCGCAGACCTTGATCGAGACGACCATCTACCGACTGGCAGGCGAGCGGCCCGCGTTCGTTCAGACCAAGAGCGAGTGCAACATTTCTTACTACGGGCTACTGCTGCAGGCGAACCCGAGCCGGCCGCTCACCGAATATCTGCTGCAAAGCGCGCGCGAATCGTTGTGGGAGTATCAGGTTGGCTTCGGCGTGACGGCCGACGACAGCCTGCTCGTCTTGGAGGGCCTGGTCGCGGCGGGCGTGGGCCGAGACGTACTTCAGCCGAAGCTAGACCGCCTGGTCGAGCTCTTTTACTCTCGGCCGCAAGGCGCGTTTCACAGCCTGTCGGAGCGCCGGGCCGAGATCAAAGGGTGCGCGCAGGGGCTCGCCGACTACTGGCTCGGGCCCTCCGTGTACGTGTCGGCCCACGCCGGCCACCTCTTGCACCGCGTCGCGCCAGAGCGCTACGCGCAAGAAGTCGGCGCCTGCACGCAGTACGTCGCGGGGCTGCAAGAGCCGGAAGGCTACTGGAGCAGCATCTGGTTCTCTTCGAAGTTCGTGACGACGCTGCACGCCGCCAAGCTCTTGGGCATTCACGGCGAAAGGTACCGCCCCCAGCTATGGCGGGCGACCGCCTTCATTCTCGCGACCCAGGGCCACGACGGCAGCTGGGGCGAGACGGTGCTCGAGACCTCGGCGGCGGTGCTCGCGCTCGAAGCCCTGGGCGAAGCGGGCACGGCCGCCCTCCGGAAGGCAAAATCGTGGCTTCGCGCGCGCAAAAAGCACGACGGCTGGGAGGGCGAGCCCATGCTCTATTACTGGTTCGAGACGGGCCCCGCCGAGAAGATGTTCTTTCACTGCCGAGACAAGGGGGCCGTCACCTCCGCCTGGGCCACCCTCGCGCTGGCGAACCCAGCGTAACGCCGCACGTCACGCGCGGGGGCGCGCGCGACGCCGCGTTCAACGACCCGAGAGCGAGGCGCCCCCGGCCAGCGTGGTATAGACAATATCACACAGCCGAGTGAACTCGTTGGATCTGTTCATTCTCCGCATACCGGTGCCGCCGCGCCTCCCCGATCGGGGTGGCGCGGCAGCTCGGGAGCATCGCTCGGAGCTCGAACGGCTCAGAAGTAGCCGTTGAGCGGAGGGGCCTTGCCGTTGACGACGAAGTCGCCGATGGCGGTGGCCTTGCCGTGCGTCGGGTTGTGGGTCGATGCGGTGCGAATGTTGCGCCAGTGCCGATCGAGATTGTAGACGGACTGCGTCGCCGAGGCGCCCCCGACGTCGAACAAGCGGGCAGCGGTGGCGTAGGAGAAGCGGTCGATGGCCACCTTGGCGAGCGCCGAATGGATCTGAGCGCGCTCGGCGAGCGCCTTGTCGGGCAGGCCCTCTTTCACGGACCGAGCCGCCTCGTCGATGACGTCCGCTGCAGCCAGCACGATGGCGTCGGCGGCGAACGAGTCGGCCGCGATCTCGCCGACGACCTGCAGCACCTGCGGATCGGCCGTGGGCTCCTTGGCTTGAGCGTGGGCAAAGTTGCGCTTGCGCCGGCGCACGAGCGCGACGGCGTCGTTCTTCACCGCGCGCAGGATGCCGGCCGCGACCGCCTGCAAGTACAGCTGCAAGAAGGCGTACTGGTAGCTCGGCGCCTGCGGGCCGTCGGGATGACCGTAGACCTCGACCTCGTCGTCGGCCACGAAGACGTTCTCGAGGAGGGTGGTGCCCGTGCCCGTCAGGCGCTGGCCGAAGCCGTCCCAATCGTCCTCGAGCTTGAGGCCTTCACGGCTCACGGGGATGGTGGCCGCCGCGACGTTGCCCTCGGGTGTCGACGCGAAGATCAGCGTGTAGGTCGAGAAGAGGCTGCCCGTCGAGTAGTACTTCTTGCCGTTGAGGCGATAGCCCTTGCCGGACGCGTCTGGCGTGAGCGTGGTCTCGAAGTAGAGGCCGACCGCCTTCGTGCTCTGCTCGCTGAAGCCGTTGCCGAAGATATGGCCGTCGTTGACGAGCTTTATGTTGCGAGCGCGGAGCGGATCGCTGAGCGGCCGCTGCAGCTGCGCCTCCACGAACCAGTAGTGCACGCGGAGGATGTGCACCACGTTGGAGTCGGCCTCGCCGAGCTGGATCAAGAAGTCGAACAGCTGGCGCAGCGTGACGCCCGCGCCGCCCTCGGCGACAGGGATGCGAAGCCGCCCGAGCCCCGCGTCCGCGATCTGCCGGATCTGCTCGTGCGGGGCGATGCGCTTGGCTTCGCGCTCGGAGGCGCCGGCAGCGATCTGCGCCAGCAGCGCCTTCAACTCGGGCGAGCCGAGCTGCAAAATGGCAGAAGGGCCATGGCCGTTGCTGGCCTTGGCGCTCGATTTGTGGGCGGTGTCACTGGTCGCGGCCGACGTCGTCATTTAGATTTCCATCTCTCGTTGCAGCGAGCCATGCCCGCCGTTTGCCAGCGCCCTGCATCCAGCATGCCAGGCGAGCGCAGCCCGCATGCCAGGCCGGATGGGTCTGCTCGCGTCACAAAAGCCGAGACGGGCGCGCTGTGGCGCGTGGCGCTCGCGGCGTTGCTGCCCGAGCAACAGCGCGAGGGCACGGCTGCGCGCTGGGCAGCAGCCGGCGGGCGGTTGGCTCGCCGCGCGCCAGAAGCGCCAGCAGGACTCGATCCGCGCCGGGGCTTGCAGCCGGAGGACGCGTCTTCTCAACGAGACGGAGGTTGTCCGAGAGGTGACGCGCGGGGCTCGCCGCCGCGCTGATGCTGGGCTGCGCGGGCGGACCGGCGGCTCTCCCCGCGAGCGCCGAGGGCGTGAGCTTCGCTGCCAGCCACTCTGTCTTCCCGATGGTCACCCGCGTCATGTCACCGCTTCCCCCGCGGTGCTGCGCCCACCCCAGCGCGCGTGTGGCACGAGCGTTGCTTGACCCTCGCACTCGATCGCCGGAGTTCGGCTCGCGCGTTGTCTTCCGCGGAATTCGTCATGGATGTTCATTTTGGATACTGGATGCCGCTCGGCAGCGGCGGCATGGTGATCAGCAGCCTTCCACAGCGTACAGACTGGACGCTGGAGTGGAACGCGCATATGGCGGCGCGCGCCGAGAATTCGGGCTTATCGCCAGTCCGAGGAGTTCATTCAGGTGCTGCGCGGCCTGTGGACACAGGAGCGCTTCACGTTCAAGGGCGACTTCTTCCGCATCAACGACGCCTGGCTCCTGCCGCGGCCGCTCTCCAAGGATGTGGGCCAACTCGGACTACGCCAATCTGGTGCAACCGAATGACGGCTTCAAGACGCGGCTGATCGGCCCCGCCGAGCAGATCGCAGATCGCATTCGCCAGTACCACGAGGTCGGCGTCGACCTGATCCTCGCTGCCTTCCTGCACTATGAAGACGAGCTGCCACGCTTCGGCGAGACGGTGATCCCGTTGGTGCGCCGAGAGCGCGCAAAGGCCCGCACCGAGCTGTGGAGCAGCAACGGCGTGCTCGCCTGAATCTCCCCCCTTCCCCTCCGCGAAGCCTCAAATGTCTAACCTGTCCAAGCGAATTCTTCTAAATGCGTTCCACATGAACTGCGTGGTGCACCAGTCTCCCGGGTTGTGGATCAAGCCGGGCGACACGATGGAGCGCTACACCGAGCTCGACACGTGGGTAGAGCTCGCCAAGGTGCTCGAGCGCGGCAAGTTCGACGCGCTGTTCCTGGCGGACGTGGTCGGCGTCTACGACGTGTTCCGCGGCAACCGCGAGGCGGCCGTCTCGAGCGCTGCGCAAGTGCCCGTGAATGACCCGCTGCCCTTGATCCCGGCGATGGCGCAAGCGACCGAGCACCTCGGCTTCGCCTGGACGAGCTCCGTCCTGCAGAACCATCCGTTCGCGTTCGCTCGCACGGTCTCCACGCTCGACCACCTGACCCGCGGGCGCGTCGCCTGGAACATCGTGACCTCGTACCTGGAGAGCGGCGCCAAGAACTTCGGACAAAAGGGCCTGCCCAAGCACGACGAACGCTACGACATCGCCGACGAGTACCTCGACATCTGCTATCGGCTGTGGGAGTCGAGCTGGGAAGATGGCGCCGTCATCAAGGATCGCCAGCGTGGCCTCTACACCGACCCGTCGAAGGTTCACAGCGTCGACGTGGATGGGAAGTACTTCCAGGTTCACGGGATCCACCTGAGCGAGCCGTCGCCGCAGCGCACCCCGCTGCTCTACCAGGCGGGCAGCTCGCCGCGTGGCCGCCAGTTCGCGGCGCAGCACGCGGAGTGCGTGTTCGTCCTGGGGCCGAACCCCGGCGTCGTCGGCCAGTACGTTGCCGACACGCGCAGTCGAGCGAGCGCGCTCGGCAGGAACCCGGATGATCTGAAGTTCCTCTCCTACGTGAAGGTGATCACCGGCGGCACCGAGGCCGAGGCCAAGCGCAAGTACGACGACTTCCTGGAGAGCATCAGCTACGACGCCAGCATGGCCCTGCTCTCGGGCTGGTCGGGCATCGATTTCGGCGCGTTTACCCCCGATCAGCCGCTCGAGTACATCGAGACCAACGCCATCCGAACGCTGCTTCACGGTTTCACCGAGGCCGACCCGACCCGCAAGTGGACGCTGCGCGACCTGGCCAAGTACATCGGCATCGGCGGCGCAGGGCCCGTGCTGGTGGGCGCGCCAGAGCAGATCGCCGACCAGCTCGAGCGCTGGGTCGCGGCAGGCGTCGATGGCTTCAACCTCGCGTACGCGATCACGCCGGGCACGTTCGTCGACTTCGTGGACGGCGTCGTGCCGGTGCTACAGCAGCGCGGCCTCACGCAGCGCGAGTATCAGCCAGGCACGCTGCGCGAGAAGATCTACGGCGCCGGCCAGAAGCGGCTGCTCGATCGGCACCCCGCCGCCAAGTACCGCACCATCTCTTCAGGGCAACGGCGCGAGCCGGCGGCATCCCTCGACGCCGTAGCCGAATAATCAGACTTTGAGCAAGGACGACACCATGTCGACGATGACTTTGCTTGACTCACCTCCATCGAAGAACTCTCTTGGCCGGCGCCGGCAGGCGCTCGTCGCGCTGGCCCTCGCGAGCGCGGGCCTCGGCAGCGCCTGCAAGAAGACGGACGACGCGAGCGCCGCGACGCTCGAGCAGCAGGCGCAGGCCGCGACGCCGGCAGCGAGCGCGCCGTCGAGCTCGGGCTCGACGCCGAACGCCGCCGCCCAGTAGTTCATCCCGCTGGCCATCTTCGAGACGCTTCGGTTTCCTGAGTAGGAGACCGGCTCGTCCTATCGGCCAAAGCGGCCCGCGTGCGCCTGCGTAAGCGATGTCGTGGCGGCTCTGTCAGGCGACGGCTGGATCGGAGAAGGCCGGCGGCGTTCAATCCGCCGGTAGTCGCTCCTGATCAAGCTAGCGAGCGGGCGCACCGAGACGTGGATCTCCGATCGGACCGGGCACAAGTCGAGCAGCCAGATCCACCACGACAACCGCGCCGCACGTAAGGTCGCGGAGCTCGGCTTGGGAGACTTCGCGCCCCTTGATGAAGCGATCCCCGAGCTGCGCGGCAAGGGCCGAGCGGTCGGAGGCGCTCGCCTGTCGGGGGGAGCGCAGGCCGGGGCGGCGGGCGAAGGCCGCTTCCTGGGAGCCGCGCCTCCGGGCCAGACGCCGGCATCGGCCGACGTACCGGCTGCCGCGGCGGCAGAAGACGAAGCGGCGGCCGACGGGGCCGCGTTGGGCCACACCGGCGCCTAGCGCGGCGGCAGATCAGCCGGAAGTGATTGAGCAGGCGACAGCGCGGAAGCCTCGATCTGCGCGTGTCGAGGGTCGAACAGGCAGGAACGTCCTTCGATTTCCGCTCACTCTGGATCGAGTCCCCGCCGAGGAAGCCCCCTCAATCCTCTCCCCGCTCGGCGCCCCGCTCGCGCAGGAGGCTCTTCGCCATCCTCCGCTTCATCGGCGGGAAGAGGCTCGTCACCCGGAGCATCGTCCGCATCCCGGCCAGCATCATCGAGCCGATCACCGGCTTGTACATCGGGCTGTCGCCGCCCTGGTCCTTCAAGGACTCGGCGACGGCCTTGAACCCATACTCAATCATCTTCGCCTCGTACCGGTGGACCGCCTCGAGCAGCGAGAGCTTGCCGTCCCGGACGTCGATGAGCCGCTTGCGGAGCAGGTTGGCGTCGCGGAGCGCCGTGTTGGCGCCAGCCCCGCGGCCCGGCGTCATCGTGTGAATGGCGTCGCCGAGCAGGGTCACGTTGCTGGCCTTCCACGGCGGGATCGGCTCGGACGTCGAGATGTTGATCGAGAACGTCGACTCGGGATCGCTCAGGTCATAGATCCGATGCATCCTCGGGCTCCACCCGGGCGTCAGCTCTTTCACGAGCGGGAGCAGCTCGCCGCCGCGCATCTTGAGGAGGCGCGCGGGCACGCGGTCGGCCTTCCACGCGACGCCCCACATGAAATAGTCGCGCGTGTTGTCATAGAGCAGCCCAGGCCACGCGCGGATCAGCTCGGCCTCGGTGCTGCCGACGCCCGTCTTCGGCGCGCCCTCGGCGTCCCAGGGGAACTCCATGGTGTGCATGACCGAAAACAGGCCGCGGGGCGCGAAGATGAACGAAGAGCCCTCGGTCATGACAGAGGGCAAGATCGCCCTCACTTCGTCGGTCAGCGGCGCCTTGCCGCCCACGGCGACCGCGCCGGCGTCGAGGATCTTCGCGTGCGGCAAGCGCTGAGAGCGGACGCGCGAGCGCGCGCCGTCGGCTCCGACGAGCAGGTCGCCCGTGGCGCTGCTGCCGTCCTTGAAGAACGCGGTCACCTTGCCGTCGGGATGCTGCTCGTAATGGGTGAAGACCTTATCGAAATGGATGATCTCCTCGGCCCCGCTGAACAGCACCTGGCGCAAGGTCATCCGGCTGACGGATTTCTCCGAGCTCGTAGGGTCGGGGTTCTGGGGGATGTCGAGCGTCAAGAGCTGCTTGAGCCCCTCCGTCATGAAGCTCACGCGCTTGAGCGGCTTGGCGCACGTCGCGACGAACGTCTCGAACAGCCTGGGCGGGAGGCACGCGGCGAGCGCCCGGCTGCCGTCGGCGTTGATGCCCACGCGGTACCCGTGGAGCCCGCCGGTGCGGGTGCGGTCGCGCTCGTAGACGGCGACGCTTATGCCGGCCTGCATGAGGCCATGGGCGAGCGCCATGCCGCCTGTTCCCGCGCCGATGACGACGACGTGGAGGGGCTTTCCCATAAATCTCCTCAGCGCGCCGGGCCTTTACGGCGCCGCCGCGCTCACGTAGTTTGTTGATCGGCTAAAATACTCAGCGTGTATATTGTTTAGCATCTAAAGGATATGTATGTCAAGGAAGAACCGCGACGCGCTCCTCTGTGAGCTTGGGGACGAGGTCCAGGGCTGGCAGACCGATCAGGAGATCTTCGATGCCGAGGTGGCCGAGCTTCTGGGGCTCAACCGCACGGACCTGCGCTGCCTGGACATCCTCTCCCGCAGCGGGCCGATGACCCCGAGCCAGCTCGCGCAGGCGGCGCGCGTGACCGGGGGGGCCGTCACAGGGGTGCTCGATCGGCTGGAGGGCGCGGGGCTCGTCAAGCGCGTCCGCGACGAGGCTGACCGGCGGCGGATCACCATCGCGCTCACGCCCAAGGTGGGCCGATCGACCGAGGCGATCTACGGCCCGCTGATCGAGGAGGGGAACAAGGCGCTCGAGGCCTTCAGCGCGGCGGAGCTGGAGGTGATCGTCAAGTTCTTGCGGCTGAACCGGGCGGTCCTCGTCAAGCACGCGGACAGGCTGATCGAGCTGCGGAAGAAGCGGTCCGCGCGATCGACCCCCGGGTGACCGATGGCCCCTCCCCTTGCTCACGGTCGCCGACCTGTCCGACGATGGCTGCAGCTCCTCGATCTGGAACCCGGCCGCCGCCTTGAGGCGACGTCGCGCGACCCGGCGTCGGTGGCGTCCGGCAGGAGAAGGGCGGCAGTGCCAGAGGGCACGTCCGTGAGCGGGACGGTGAGCGTCCATGTCAATGAAGAAGCGTGTGTAGGCTCGGGCACTTCGGTGAAGAAGTCGACTTGCTGGAAGGGGCGCAGGCGCATGGTGTCAGCTCAGGGGGGACATCGAGGGCGCCGCGGGCGGCGGGCGATTGCCACGGGCAGCCAGAGCAGCCGACCGAGCGCCTCGTGAACGACCGGGCCGCCATCTCATCCCCGAGGGCGGGGCGTCGGCAGCGTCTGACGAGCTCGCGCCCTGCAGCCGCGGATCGGGCGGTTCCGGCGGCTGCCGCGCGCCCAGCCCGTCACTCCCGGGCCGCCGCGCGGGCCTGCTCGACGCGGCGCAGGCACGTCTCGCGGTTCGCGCGGGCCATGGCTTCCGGCACGCGAAGCAGCTCCATGCTCCGCTCGATGGGCATGCAGTAGCTCGTCGCGGCCCACAGCTTCGGGTCGTCGACGCCGAGGAGCGGCTCGATATCGGCCCATATCCGCACGACCTTGTCGTCGGAGGCCGTGACGATCCGCCGGCCATCCGGGCTGAACGCCGCAGAGTTGACCCCGGAGTCGGAGCCCCGAAGAATGAGGAGCTCGCCCGTGCCGTCGGCGTTCCACAACCGCACGGAGTTGTCGGCAGACGCCGTGACGACGCGCTTGCCGTCGGGGCTGAACTCCGCCCAGAATATCTGGAACTCGTGACCTCGGAGGACGATGGGCCCTCCGGCGCCGTCGGCGTTCCACACGCGCGCGGTCCTGTCCGCAGACGCCGTGACGATGCGCTTGCCATCGGGGCTGAACTCCGCCGACCAGAGCCGATCCTCGTGACCCCGAAGGACGATGGGCTCTCCGGTGCCGTCGGCGTTCCACACGCGCGCGGTCCCGTCGACCGATCCGGTGACGAGGCGCTTGCCATCGGGGCTGAACGACACCCACCCGGCCGCCAGGCCGTGACCTCGAAACACGATGGGCTCTCCGGTGCCGTCGGCGTTCCACACCCGCACCGTCCTGTCGTCCGACGCGGTGGCGACGCGCTTGCCATCGGGGCTGAACGCCGCCGAATAGACCCGAGCCCCGTGGCCGCGGAGGACCAGGAGCTCGCCCATGCCATCGGCGTTCCACACCCGCGCGGTCCCGTCCTCGGACGCCGTGACGATGCGCTTGCCGTCGGGGCTGAACGCCGCCGCGTCGAGGCCATTCTCGTGACCGCGGAGGACCAGCGGCTCGCCCGTGCCGTCGGCGTCCCACACCCGCGCGGTCCTGTCGTACGACGCGGTGACGATGCGCTTGCCGTCAGGGCTGAACGCCGCCGCATGGATCCCTCGCGCGTGGCCGCGAAGGACGATGGGCTCGCCCGTGCCGTCGGCGTTCCACACCCGCGCGGTCCCGTCCTCGGACGCCGTGACGATGCGCTTGCTATCGGGGCTGAACACCGCCGAGTAGACGCGGTCGGAGTGACCGCGGAGGACGACGGGCTCGCCCGCGCCGTCGGCGTTCCACACCCGGGCGATCCTGTCGTACGACGCGGTGACGATGCGCTCGCCGTCAGGGCTGAAGGCCGCCGAGTTGACGGTCGCCTCGGGGTCACGAAGGACCACGCGCCCGCCCGTGCCGTCGGCGTTCCACACCCGGACCGTCCTGTCCGCGCAGGCGGTGAGGAGGTGCTTGCCGTCGGGGCTATAGCTCACCCGCAGGACGAAGTCCGGATGGCTGAGCACCGCGCGGGCGACCCCGCCGTGCAGCGCCGAGAGCGCGAGGACGGACCACGCGCGCGGCACGTCGGGCGGCTCGACCTCGCGCAAGATCGCGAGCACGGTCGTGGGATCGTCCTGCATCTCGCGGGCGGTCGCCATGCGGGTGGCGTTGCGCGCCTCTCGCGCTTCGACGTGCGCGCGCGCCGCTTCCTGGTCGGCGCGCAAGGCTTGCTGGTTGGCGCGCGCGGCCTGCTGGCTCGCGCGCGCGGCCTGCTGGCTCGCGCGGACCGCCAGGAACGAGACCATGACCGCGATCGCGGTGAGCGTGGCGATCATGCCCGTCGCGAGCCGCCGGCGCAGGCGGCGCGCGCGCTCGCAGAGGGCCACGACCGCCAGGAGATAGCGCTCCTCGCGGAAGCCGAGCCCGGAGCGCCCCCCGTCGCCCTGCGCGGCGCGGCGGCGCTCGTACCACTCTCGAGCGCCCTCCGCCGCGTGGTCGCGCCAGAGCAGCCCCTCGGTGTGGCCGCTCGCCTCCCACTGCTGGGCCGCGGCGCGGAGCCGGGCCAGAAACTCCGCGTCCTGCTCGCTCTCGGCGAGCCACTGCCGGAGCTTCGGCCAGCGCTCGATCAGGGACTCGTGGACCAGCTCCACCGTCGTGCCGTCCCGCTCGCCGACGGCCTGCTCGCCGCCCGTCTCGATGAGCAGGAGCCGCGCGCCGGCCAGGTGCTGGACCACCTGCGCGACCGCGTCGCCCTCGCTGCCCTGCGCCAGATCGCGGAGCTCGTCGAGGCTCACCACGGCGCGCGTGCGCTCGGGCGTGACGAGGCGGAGCAGCACCGCCCGCGCCAGCCGCTGGTCGCGCGACGACAGCGCCGAGAGCACCGCGTCGGCGTGGGCGGACAGGGCGCCGGCGACGCCGCCGAGCTGGTCGTAGCTGTCGCGCGTCAGGAGCCGGCGCTCGCGGTCCCGCGCCTCCCACAGCTTGGTGGCCGTGAACTGCAGGAGCGGCAAGGGGCTGCGCGTGCGCTCGAGCGAGCCCAGCATGTGCTCGACCATCTCCGCGGTCTCGAAGCGGTGACCGGCCGTCTCGAGCGGCCTCGTCAGGGCGTCGCGCAAGCCCTCGCGCCCCATCGGCGGCAAGAACGACAGCCCGCGGGTCGCGTCCCGGAGGAAGGCCTGGTCGTCGGCCATGCGCTCGAGGAAGTCCGAGCGGACGGCGAGTAGGACGCGCAGGGGGGACGAGGCGTCGTCGGCCGCGCCCTCCAGGCAGGCGACGAACGCCGCCCGCTCCTCGGGGGCGGCGCCGAGCGTGTAGAGCTCCTCGAACTGGTCGACGAAGAGCAGGATGCGGCGCCGCTGTCCCTCGCGGCGGCAGCGCGCGCGCAGCCGCGCGCCCAGGGTGCCCGGCTGCGCGCGCAGGGCGGCGACGATGCCATCGTGGTCGAGGCGCTCGGGCGCGCCCGCGAGCGCGCCCTCCTCGGTCTCCGTCTCGGCGACCTGCACGAGCACATCCGCGAGCGCGGCGAGCGGCGCGCGACCGGGGCGCAGGATGAACGCTTCCCAGAGGTCCCCCGACCGCTTCAAGGCCGGGATCACGCCCGCGCGCACGAACGACGACTTGCCCGCCCCGGAGGGCCCGGCGACGACCAGGAGCGGCTGGTGGCGCAGCCGCGCCGTCATGGCGGAGATCTCGCGATCGCGGCCGAAGAACCACGCGGCGTCCGCCTCCTGGAAGGCGGACAGGCCGGCGAACGGGCTCTCGTCCTCGCCCAGCGGGAGCGCCCTCCGGCCGGGCAGGAGCGCCTCGAGCGCGGCGAGCAGCTCCCTGGCCGAGCCGACGCGCTCGGCGCTGCGCTTCTTCAGGCAGCGGTCGACGAGCTCGCCGAGCGCGCCCACGTCGGGGCGCCTGGCGGCCAGGCTGGGCATCGGGGCGGCGAAGTTCACGATGTCCGAGAGCCGCGCGAGCGAGAACGGCTCGAGCGGGTGCTCCCCCGCGAGCAGCTCGTACAGGAGGAGGCCCACGGCCCAGAGGTCGGCGCGGGGATCGACGGCGGTGCCCAGCAGCTGCTCGGGCGCCATGTACCGTGGCGTGCCGATGGCCGCGCTGCTCCGGCTCAGGCTGGCGCCTTCGCGGGGCGCCGCCCGCACCCCTGAGAGCGTCGCGGCGCCCTCGGCCTCCATGCGCTTGGCGATGCCGAAATCGAGCACCTTGATGGCGCCGGCGTCGTCGAGGAGGATGTTCTCCGGCTTGAGATCGCGGTGCACGATCCCGAGCTCGTGCGCGCAGACCAGCGCGCGAACGACGGGGATCACGAGCTCGATGGCGACGGCGGGCGCCCTCGGGCAAGGCGGCGTCGCGACGGCCGGCGACCCCGGCGCGCTGGGGTGCTCGCGCTGGGCCATCCACGCGCGCAGCGTGCGCCCTTTGACGTACTCGAGCACGAGGTAGGGATATCCATGGATCCCGTCGACCTCGTGGATGACCACGATGTTCTCGTGCCTGCAGCGCGCCGTGGCCCGCGCCTCGGCCAGGAAGCGCTCGACGGTGTCGCCGGTGTACTCGAGGAGGACCTTGATGGCGACCAGGCGGCCGAGCTTCGTGTCGCGGGCCAGGAACACGACCCCCATGCCGCCCCGGCCCAGCGTGCGGATGATCTCGTAATGCTTGAGGGTGCCGCCGACGCCCACGGGCATGTGGCCCGCGCTGGGCTCCGCCCACCCGTCCCTCGTTCCGGCCTGGAGCGGCGTGGCGCCGTGCGCCTGGTCGCCGGAGCTGGCCGGGGTCACCGCGAGCATGACCGTGCTCGCGAGGTCTTCGCTGGACGACTCGGGCGTGCTCTGCTCGTGAGGCTCGATCACCACACGGCGCCGTCCCAAGGCGGGATCGACGCAGTCGGCGTTCTCCTGCGTTGTCGCCTGTGCGCCGCTCTCTGGTGCGAAGTTCTGCCGGCCCATCACCACCTCTCCGGTCGCTGCTGCCTCGCGCGGCAGCCTGGGGCGAACGCCGCGCACGGTGGGATCGGCCAGGCGAGCCCGGCCTTCGGGCTCCTGCGCCGCCGGCGGGAGAGCTCGACGAGATGGCCGGTCTGATGCTCGGGCGCCCAACGTCGCTGCTCATCGCTTCATAGAGTCGCCGTTGCCCCCTGTCCGCCGCAGGCGCGCCCTCGGAGCACCGCGCGGCGCCCTGCCGGACGAGCACCGCATCCAGGCCAGCTGACCGAGGGCGCGCGGGTGGAGGGGCACCCAGGACAGAACAGGCACCATCACGCGCGCTCCGGCTCAGCTTGTCTCGCCGGTTGCGCCAGGACTAGGCTGCTCGGCGTGCCGTGTCCGGTCCCGCTCCGCGCCCGCCGCTCGCGTTGCCAGGCTCGCCTCGTCCCCGCGCGCGCGGTACGGCGGCCCCCTCCTGGAAACGTGACGCTATATCAGCAGCTCATTCATGCATCGAGGGGGCGGCTTTCACGCCACAGCCTGCGGGCCGATGCGCTTCCTCGAAGAGCGCATCGCCGATGATACCGAGATGCGCGCGCTCCGGGCCATGGCGGTTTCGGCGAGGACGGCCGGCGCGACGCGCTGGCCCAGCCCGAGGCGGCTGGCGCGCCGCGCGGGCGAGCGATGGCGCGAACGAGGCTTTGGATGTCGCCCTCGCACGTTGAGGACGGTAGAGGCCGGCGGCCTGGCTGTGGTTGGCGTGCTCTGAGGGGGGGCCGCCGTGGCATCCTCGTCCTGGGCGCTTGCGCTCCCGACAGCAACCGATCGAGCATGACATCAATGAACACGAGCGACCAGCTGACGCAGCTACGCCGGCGGATCGAGGAGCTCGAGCGGAGCGAGGCGCGTTACCGCGGTATCTTCGAGAGCTCCCCGATCTCCCTCTGGGAGGAGGACTGGTCGGCGGTCAGGCGGCACATCGACCGGATCCTCGCGTCGGGCGTCACCGATCTGGACACGCACCTCCGAGCCCATGTCGACGATGTCTTCACGGGCATCGCCCTGGTGAAGATCCTCGACGTGAACAAGGCCACGCTGGAGCTCTGCCGCGCCTCGAGCAAGGAACAGATCCTCGCCGGGCTGTCGGTCATCTTCGACGAGCCCGCGGTGATGACCTTCCACCGCGAGCTCGTCGCCTTGGGGAGCGGGGCGACGTCCTTCGAGGAAGAGACGTTCATCTCCACGCTCGACGGAGAGCGGAGGACCGTCACGCTCCGGCTCGCGATGAGCGCGGGCTCCGAGCAGACGTGGGAGCGCTGTTTCGTGTCGCTCCTGGACATCACGGATCGCAAGCGGGCCGAGGAGGCGCTGCGCCAGAGCAAGGAGGAGACCATCCGCGCGCAGATGACCATGTTGGCGCAGCTCTCCACGCCGGTGATCCCCATCAGCGACGACGTCATCGTCATGCCGCTCATCGGGGCGCTGGACCGAGCCCGGATGCAGCAGGCCACGGGCGCGCTCCTGGACGAGCTCCAGCGACGCGCGGCGAGGGTCGCCATCCTGGACATCACCGGCGTCCCCGGGATGGACGCGGAGGCCACCTACGGGATCCTCCAGGCGGCGAGCGCCGTGCGGCTGCTCGGGGCGAAGGTGGTGCTGACGGGGATCCGCCCGGAGGTCGCGCGGTGCCTGGTCGATCTCGGCTCCGACCTGCCCGACATCGTGACCCGCGGCACCCTGCAAGCCGGGATCGCCTACGCGATGCAGGGCGGCGCCGGGCAACGCTGAAGCTACGGGGCCACGTCCGCGACCTGGTCATCGGCGAGCCAACGACCGGAAGCTCCATTCACGACCTGATGGACTTCACTGCCCCCATGCTGCTTCAGGTCGTCAGCCAGAACCGTCGTTTTCGATCGGCGGATGGGGGAGACGGATCCCGGAGCCGAGGTGTCGGCGCCGGCTCAAGCGCGGGAGTCCGCGGTGAGCAGGTGGCGAGCTCGGTCGTAGAGGCGCTGGGCGACGGCCGGGTCCAGGGTCGGCAAGGACGTGGGGAGCGGGGTGCGGCGGTCGTAGGCGAGGAGGCGGCCCGCCGGCGGGTCGTCCATGAGGTCGATGATGGGCTGGATGCTCTTCTCCACCGGCTGGGCGAACAGCTTGGCCAGCAGCTCGATGATCGCCTTGGCGGGCTGCCCGAGTGAGCCCGTGCCGCTGTCGGTGAAGCCGAGGTGGTGCAGGAGGTACCGCGTGCGCCCCTCCGGGTGATTGGCCACATACGCGACCCCGAGCAGGTCCGTCGCGCGCCCACCCTGCAGCATCGCCTTGATGCCGCCGTAACCGTCGCGCAGCGACAGGTCGTCCCAGTGAATCGTGCCGTTGGTGATGCGCTCGGTCGTCGCCACCCCGGCCCTGGCCCGCGTCGGGCTCGCCGACCTGGCCCCGCACCTCGAGACGGTGGCCACAGGCCTGCTCGGCCGCCCGACGTCAGGCTCCTCGGAGCGGTGAGCCCAGCGTCACCCGCGCACCCCGCGGCAGATCGGGGTCGACGTGTGGCGGGCGGGACCAGGGCGGCGGCGCGGCGGGCGTCGAAAAAAGCGCCGCGGCTCAGCCTGCTTTCCGGCGGAACGGCTACTGCATGAGCATGGGAACCGCCGAGCCACGACCAGCTGACCGCCGGCTCAGGCTCGTCTCCGCTCAGGCCGACGGGCAACCCGCGCCCGCCAGCGACGAGGAGCTCCTGCGCGCCTTCCACCGGGGCGAACGCGGGATCGGCCTGCGCCTCTACGAGCACCTGCTCCCCGCGGTCGACCGGACCCTGTACCGGATCCTGGGCTGCCGCGAGCAGGACCACGCCGACCTCGTGCAGGGCGCGTTCGAGCAGATCGTGAGCACGCTCGCGAAGCGCCGCTTCGCGGGGGAGTGCAGCCTGGCGGGCTGGGCGTCCGTCATCGCCTGCCACGTCGGGCTGAGCGCGCTGCGCGCCCGCCGGCGCGAGCGCAAGGTCATCGATCGCGCGCCGGGGCCCTTGGAGGACGCCGGCGCCGCGCCCGAGCCGCCCGCGCAGAGCGCCGACCCCGAGCGGGCCGTGAGCGCGCAGCGCGACCTCGAGGCGCTGCGCCGGCACCTCGCGGCGATGGACGGCGACCGCGCGACCGCGCTGCTGCTCCACGCCATGGGCTATTCCATCAATGAAATCGCACACTTGACCGGCGTCTCCGAGGCCGCGGCCCAGTCGCGGCTGTCGCGGGGGCGGCGGGAGCTGAAGGCGCGCTGCGAGCCCGACGCAGCGGCGCGACGCGACGCCGATCGGCCCGAGGAGCCACGATGAAGCAGGACGACGTTGACGCCACCCCGGAGGACCGCGCCGATGCGCCCGGCGTGGAGGCCTCGCTGCGGGCGCTTGTCGAGCAGCCGGTGCCGCCGCTGCCCAGGGCCCAGGCGCGGTACCTCCAGCAGCGGATCGCCGGCCGCATCGACCAGCTCGCCGCCGAGGAGGCGGAGCGGCGCGGCCGCGTCGCCCGGCGGAAGCGGGACGCCCTCGTCGCGGGGGCGCTGGCGGCCGCCCTGGCGGCGGCGGTCGCCGGCGTGCTGATCGGGGTCCGGGCGCAGGACGCCTCGCCCGCGGCGGCGCAGGTGACGGCGCTCCAGGGCTCGGTCGAGATCGCGGCCGGGGGCGCGACGCGCTCGCCGCCGTCGCTCGCCCTCGTGCCGCTCACGAGCGACGAGGAGCTGCGGACCGGCGAGGGCGCGCGGGCGAAGGCGTCGCTCGCGACGGGCGCGACCGTCGAGGTCGGGCCGTCGACCCGCGTGCGGTTCGCGCCGGTGGGGGCCGGGCGCGACCGCCTCGGCGATGTCGTCACCCTCGAGCAGGGCCGGATCGCCGTCGAGGTGCCGCCGCTGCCGACGGGCGTGACCCTGTCGGTGCGGACCCTGGACGCCGTGGTCACGGTCCACGGGACGCGCTTCTCCGTCGAGCGGCAGCCCGGCGCGGCGGGGGCGCCGGCCGAGACGCGCGTGTCGGTCATGGAAGGTCGGGTCGCCGTGCACAGCGACGCGGTCGAGCGCGCCCTGAGGCCCGGCGAGACGTGGTCGTCCCGCGACGAGGAGCGCCGGGTGGACCGGCCCGCCGAGGGGCGGCCGGGCGACGCGCCGGCGCCGCCGCACGGGGAGGCGCAGGACGGCGCCGCCGGCGAGGGCGGCAAGGCTGGCGAGGGCGGCAAGGCCGGCGAGGGGGAGCCGCGCGCGCCGCGCGACGCGCGCGAGGCGCCGGCGCGGGCCTCGCTCACGGCCGAGAACGCGCTGCTCCAGAGCGCGATGGCGGCCCGGAGGGGCGGGCAGCCGGGCCGGGCGATCGAGCGGCTCGACCTCCTCCTCGGCCGCTACCCGGACTCGCCGCTCGCCGAGATCGCCCGCGTGGAGCGCCTGCGCGCGATCGAGATGCTCGGCGACAAGCAACGCACGGCGGCGGAGGCGCGCCGCTATCTCAAGGACTACCCGCAGGGCTTCGGGCGCGAGGAAGCCACGTCCGCCTCGCGCCCGAGCGGCGCTCGCCCGTGAGCGCCCGCGCGCGGCGCCGTGTCGATTTTTAGACAACGCCTGCCTGCTCTCGGCGCCTCCGGCGACTTTCACTTCATCAGAGGCAATCGCCGCCCCGGCGAGCGGGTTCGCCGGCGGCGGCAGGGTCGTGCTTGCTCTTCGATTTGGGAGGATCCCGATGCGTTCGTTCGCGTTGACTGGGTGTTTGTGTGGTGGGCTGTTGTCTCTCGCGATCGTCGGCCCGGCCTGTACCGTGCTGGGGACGGGAGATGCCGGCAGCAACATGGTCTCCGGGGACGACTGCGTCCCGTCGGACGAGGGAGGGAGCGCGCCGGCGCCGAGCTTCCCGGGGTCCGGCACGTCGGGCGCCGGCGAGCCGATCACCGCCGATCTCGATTCGCTGTCGTGTGGAGCGAGCCGCCTGGGCACCCCGGTGGACGAGACCGCCCAGGTCGACTGCTACTACACGAACAGCAACCCGACGACGCCGATGGCCTTCGTCGAGCGGGTCGTCGAGATCGCCGAGAGCGAGGAGCTCGTGCACGTGCGGCTGACGCTCAACCCCGCGTTCGTCGACAACACGTACGGCGAGACGGCCATCGGCTGGGGCGGCGAAGAGCAGGCCGGGCAGCCGCCCGCGCCCGGCGGCGGGCCCGGGCAGCCGCCCGCGCCCGGGCCCGGGCCCGGCGGCGAGCCGAAGCCGAAGGGGCCCAAGGGCCACACGTTCAAGGATCTCGTGGGCAGCGACAAGGCCCAGTTCCAGATGACGGACGGGAAGGGAGAGCTCGTGCTCGACTTCTTCGTCGACTACGTCTCGGTCGACGAGGCGAAGCCGTCGGGCTACGGATCGCTGGGCGTGGTCGGCGGAGAGGGCAAGATGCTCCTCGGAGACGCCGGGGCCGTCGTCGCGGCGACCACCTCGCTCGACCGCGATCTCAACGCGTGCGGGTACGGCGCGTACGTCGTCGACTCCCCGGAGACGGACGAGAGCTACACCCCGAATCCGCAGACACCGGGCTGGGATTACCGGGTCGTGTACGACGTGTGGGTGAGCGCCTCGGCGTTCGGCGCGGCGGGCTTCGGCGACGCGACCATCAGCTATGTGCACGCGTCGCCGAGCAAGTACCCGTCGGACACGCTCACGGTGACGCCGGGGCCGTGCCCCCCCACGACGTGCGAGGGCGAGGACCCGCCCGCCGGCGAAGGCGGCAGCGATCCCGGGGAGGATCCGGGCGGGGGTGAGGAGTGCAAGGACTCGGGTGGGGAGTGCACGGCGAACGCGGACTGCTGCTGGGACAGCGACGTGTGCCTGGGCGGCGTGTGCCAGCCGTTCGATATCCCCCAGTGATGCGGCGCTCCCCGGCGCCGGGGCGACCGTTCGCCCCGGCTCGGGCGGCCCAGCTCAGACCGGGTCCGGGCGGTCCAGCACGGCGTTGAAGACGGTCGGCGGCACCCGCAGGCGCTCGTCGCTCTCGTAGCGCTGGCGCAGCTCGGCGAAGCTCGCGTCGGGCGAGCGCGTGAGCGCGGCGAGCCGGTCGAACAGCGCGAACCGCTCGTCGCCGTGCGGCTCGTTGGGGCGGCTCATCCCGCCCCAGCAATCCCAGGGCAGCATCTCCATGTTGTTGAGCGCCGCCGCGTCGCGCACGATGTTCCCGTCGATGAACCAGTACCCGTGCTCGTCGAGGAAGCCGAACTTCGACGGATCGGCCTCCCCGGCGCGGCACCGCGCCCAGGCGTCGCCCGCGACGACGAAGCGGTCGCGGGGCACGTCGAGCGCGTCGAAGTCGGGGTTCAGCGCCGCCCGCTGGACGTCGTCGAGCTGCGCGTCGACGAGGACCCAGCGCGCCTCGGCGGCGTTCCAGTGCTCTGCGACCCAGTGATCCATGAAGCTGTCGGGGTGGAAATAGCCGCCGAAGCCGCAGCGCGCCCGGGCGGGGACCCCCTTGGCGCGCAGCAGGGCGACCAGGAGCACCGTGAAGTGGCGGCAATTGCCGACGAGGCGCGCGCCGGGCGGCCGGGCGGCGGAGAGCGGCCGGCCGTCGTGGGCGAGGAGGAGCTCCAGCATCCGGTCTGCGGGACGGAGGTGGGGCTCGCCGCGGCGCTCGTCGGAGAGCTCCACGCCGTAGGCCTGCGCCCAGTGCTGGTGCAGCAGCAGGCCCTGCACGACGCGGACGAGCGAGGCCACGTCGCTCGGCAGCTCGTCGAGCCGGGGCGCGTGCGCGCCGGCGGACGTCATCGCGCCGGGGCGCGTGTAGAAATCGAAGATCTCGTGTGCCAGCGTTGTCATCCGTCGTCCGCGAGGTGTGGTGTTCCAGGGGGGTGCAGCGCGCTGCCCGGTGGAGTCTCCCATCCATTCGGGGATGCGGGAAGAGCTCGGGGCTGAATCCGCGGCGCCGAGCTGCCGCGCGGCCGGCCTTCCGTCGGGCGTCCCCTCCCCCGCTTCCGCCGTCAACCAAGGGTTGACGCGGTTGACGTCAGCGATGTTGACCGCACGCCGACCGGCGCCTGCATTCCACGAGAGCTCCGCCGGCGCCCCCATGGCCGCCGCCGTCACGCCGGAAGACGCTGCGATGACAGGGCTATCGTGCCCGCATGGGGCCTTCGGGCACACCCGTTGCACTGGCGACCTCCGGAAATGTTCTTCTGAGCGAGGTCCCATGTCGACGAGAGCTTTCAATGCGTCTGCCCGGCTCCGGGCCGGTATCCTGATCCCCGCGGTCTCTCTCGCGTGGGCGTGCTCGTCGCCGTCCGACGACGCGGCGTCCGAGACGGGCGGGAGCACCAGCATCGGCGGCTCGGGAGGCGGGCCTGTCGCCAGCGGAGCGGCGAGCTCGAGCGCTGCTGGCGCGGGCAGCGGCGGCTCCGGCGCCGGCGCGACGAGCTCGAGCAGCGGCGCGACGAGCTCGAGCGCTGCGGCTTCAGGCAGCGGCGGCGCCGCCGCGAGCTCGAGCGGCGCGGGGGGCGGGGGCGTCGTCCCGACCGGCGATCCGCTCGACATCCTCAGGGAGCTCACGCCATCGGACGAAGAGCTGGCCGAGGCCTACGAGGGATATATCGCCGATGAGGTCGGACCGCTGACCTACGCCACGGAGGGGACGGGGACCGCTCGGACGATCTCCCAGACCATCTTCGTTCCTCCTCATGCCGTGTACGACGGCAAAGGCGAGACGCTGAGCGCCGACGTCGACGCGATGAAATGCGACACCTCGAGCGGTGAGCAGGGCGAGAGCCAGCGGCCGTTCTTCCTCCTCGCGCCCGGCGCCAGCGTGAAGAACGTGACCATCACCTACCCCGGCTGCGAGGGGATCCACATGATGGGCGACAACGCGCTCGAGAACATCACCTGGGAGGACGTCGGAGAGGACGCGGCCTCGGTCCGCAGCTACTTCCCCGGCGGGCGCATCACGATCAAAGACAGCAAGGGGTTCAAGGCCGCCGACAAGATGTTCCAGTTCAACGCGCCCTGCGACGTCCGGATCGAGAACTTCACGGGCGCCGAGATGGGCAAGCTCCTGCGCCAGAACGGCGGGACGGAGTTCGAGCTGCACATCGACCTCAACACCGTCACGGTGACGGGCGTCGTCTCCGCCGTCGTGCAGAGCGACAGCCCGCTCTGCTTCGTCCGCCATCACGACCTCACGTACGAGTTCACCGGCTCGGGCGACAAGAGCGACCGCGTCTTCCGCGACGTTCCGCCGGGGAACATCACCGAGTACTGAGGCTCTCGCTCGCCCGGGTCGCCCGCGCGCTCGGCGTCCGGCGTCGTCGCCCAGCGCTGCGGCGAGCGCTCGCCTCGGGCGCAGCCCCCCGCGCCGCGCGCGGGGTCTCGGCCAAGAGGTCGCCCGGGGGCGCGCTTCGCTCGATTTGGTACACTGCGGCGCAGAAAGGGCTGGCGCGCGAGGGTGCTCCGCATCGATAGCGCGATCCCCGGTCGCGCGCCGCATCGACAGCACATGCAGCCATCCCAGCCAACCTCCTCCTCACGCGCGGCGCCGCGCGCAGGCCGGCGGCCGCGCGCGCGCCTCCTTCTCCCGGCGCTCGCCGCCGCGCTCTCCACGTGCGGCGGCCGAAGCGACGTCCTCGAGGAGGGCGGCGCCGAGGAGGTCGCCCCAGTCCCCGCGTGCGAGCCCGCGCCGGAGGTGTGCGACGGCCTCGACAACGATTGCGACCGCGTCGTCGACGAGGGCTGCCCTTGCGCGGAGGGGCGAGAACGGGGCTGCTACTCGGGCCCGCAGGGCAGCCTGGGCATCGGGGCGTGCAGGGCCGGCGTGCAGGTCTGCTCGCGGGGCGCGTGGGGTCCGTGCACCGGCGAGAGCACGCCGGCGCCCGAGGCGTGCGACCTCGTCGACAACGACTGCAATGGACAGACCGACGAGGGCACGTGCCCCGACGGAACGGCGTGCGGCGCGAGCCTCACCGCGGACATGGCGTCGCCGCCGGAGGGATGGTCCTTCAACGGGACGGCCTTCTGGGACCCGGAGTCGCGGACCGCCGTGCTCACCGAGGCCAGGAGCCAGCAAGCCGGCACCGTCGTCTACCGGAATCCCCTCGCCGCCGACGCCTTCACCGCGACGTTCGAGTTCCGCCTCGGCCGGGGCGACGGCGTGGGCTTCATGCTCCAGGCGACGGGAGCGACGGCCGTGGGCGAGCCCGGCGGCGGCCTCGGCATGGCCGGGCTCGCCGGCTACGGCGTCGAGTTCGATACATACGAGAACTTCGATTGCGATGACGTGAGCAGCGAGCACATGGGCATCGCCGATCTCGCCCGGCCTTGCCCCGGGGGCGTCCTCGGCTCGCTGCTCCAGGTGGAGGGCGATCTCCGGCTCCGCGACGCCGCGTTCCATACGGCCCGCATCGAGCTCAATCAGGGCGAGGCGAGCGTGAGCCTCGACGGCAAGCCGCTGATCGAGAAGTTCGCAATCCCCGGGTTTCCCGTCGGGTCGAGGCTCTTCTATGGCTTCGCCGCCGCCACCGGAGATGCCGTCGCGCGCCAGGAGATCCGGAATGTGACGATCACCTTCCCCGCTCCACGCTGCCTGTAGAGCGGTTTTCGCTCGGGTTTAACGCAGGCGTCTTCCGTACTTCGTCTCTCGTCTCCGTTCACGTCTGCGTGCGCGTTGACTCCGGCGAATCGCGCACGCGCACGCGCACGCGCACGCGCACGAAGGACGAGCACGGAAGACGGAAGACGGAAGACGGAAGACGGGGACGAGAGACACCGTACGTCGTCTCTCATCCCCGTCTTCCGTTCTCAGCTACCTCTTACTTCTTCCCTCTTCCGTCTCCCCTCTTACGTCTTCGTGCGCGTGCGCGTGCGCGATTCCCCGGAAATCACGCCGTCACACGCTCGCGGGGCGCGGGCCGCACAGCGGGCGCAGCGCGTCGCGCTCGGCCTGGGGCAGGACCGTGACCGGGTACTTCGGATTGCCGCTCCCGCGATCGAAGAACGGGTGCGGCCACGTCTTGCCGCGGATCTTCCAGCCGAGCACCTTCCCGATCGTGCGCGCGAGCAGCGGCACGTTCGGCTTCACCGTCCCGGGCGGAGGCTCGCCGATCGCGAACTTGCCGAAGATCCCGCCGCGCGGCGGGCCGAAGACCTCGTCGCACGGGCTCGCGCTCGGCGCTTGCTGGAACAGCTCGGTGGCGATGCCGAGGACCGGCAGCCGCGGCGTCGGCGTGTTGCCGAGCGGCGTCTTGCAGCAGCTCGCGTACCACCGATACAGGCCCCGCGGCGTGAGGCGCACGGCGGCGATGACCTCGGCGCCGCGGTCGAACGAGATCGCCGACGGAGGGACCTGCACGATGTCCGAGCCGCCGTGCTCGTCGAGCAGGTCCGCGCGGCCGAGGTGATGTAGAAACGCCTGGCAGTCGGCGCAGTAGCAGATGGCGCGGTTCACCGTGCTCGGCGACGCATCGCGCAGCCATCCGTGGAGCTTTCCGCAACGACACTGGAGCTCGATATCTCGGGACATGGAGCCCACATATCATGTTCTGACGCGCGACGCGCGCGCTTCTCGACGCGCGCGCCTCCCCTGAGCCGCTGGCGACCGCCGGCGCCGCGGCGCGACCTGGACCGCGGCTGGCAGTGTTATTGCTCGCACGATGAGCCGCCGCGCCCGCCTCGCCTCTCTGGATCTGAACTTGCTTGTCGTGCTCGACGAGCTGCTCCGGAGCCAGAGCACCGTCGTCGCGGCGAAGCGCCTCGGTCGGGCGCAGTCGTCGGTGAGCCACGCGCTCGGCCGGCTCCGCGAGGTGTTCGGCGATCCGCTCTTCGTCCGCACCGGAACCGCGCTCCGGCCGACGAGCTTCGCCGAGGAGCTCGCCGCGCCGCTGCGCGCGCAGCTCGACGCGCTGGAGCAGCTCCTCGAGCCGACGGCGGGCGTGGAGCCGTCGCGCCTCGAGCGGACGTTCACGCTCTCCGCGCCTGACTGGGCCGTGGTCCTGATGCTGCCGCCGCTCATGGCGCGGCTGCGCCGCGAGGCGCCCGGCGTCGATATCGTGCTGCGCTCTTTCAGGATGGATGTGGATCGGGCGGTCCAGTCGGGCGAGATCGACGTGGCGCTCGGCGTGAGGTTCCAGCCGCTCTCCGGCCTCGTGATGCAGCGGCTGCTGGAGGAGCCGTTCGTGTGCATCGCGCACCGCGACCACCCCGACCTCGGGGAGCCCATCACGCTCGACGCGTACGCCGCCGCCGCCCATGTCCTGGTCGCGCCCTACGAGCTGCCCGGGAGCCCTCTGGACGACGAGCTCGCGCGGCTCGGGCACCGCCGGCGCGTCGTGCTCCGGGTCCCGCACTTCTCGGCGGCCCTGTTCGTCGTCGCGCAGACGGACCTCATCGCGACGCTTCCGAGCAGCTTCGTCCACGCGACCGCGCCGCTCCTGCGCCTCCGCGTGATCGAGCCGCCGCTCGCGATCCCGCCCTTTTCGTTCTCATGCCTCTTCAGCGCAACACGGCAGAAGGATCCCGCGCACGTCTGGCTCCGCAGGTGCATCTCCGAGATCTGTCGCGAGATCCACGCCGGAACGCCGCGCGCGGCCGTCGGCCGGCCTATCGACACCATCGATAGATAGTAACAGCCGAGGAGGCGCGCCGCGGCGTGGACCGTCCTCGGGGCCGCCATTACGCTCTGGTCCGACGATGAAAGGCCGTCGCGCGGCGCGGCGCGCCGCCGCGATCCGCGAGGCTCGGGCCTCGCGAGCCACCGAAAGGAAAGAACACCATGCGATCCATCACCGCGCTCGGCTTCTCTCTCTGCCTCTCTCTCACCGCGGCCGCCTGCGCCGGCGACGGGTCGGGCGGGAGCGAGGGCAGCGCGGCCTCCGGCGACGGCGTTGACCAGGGCGCGCGCCCGGGCTGGCGCGGGCTCGCTCCGATCGCGGGCGGCCCGCGCCAGGAGCACGGCGTGGTCGCGCTCGACGGCAAGATCTATGTCATCGCGGGCGTCGGCGGCGAGCTGCTCAACACCGGGCGCGTCGAGGTCTACGATCCTCGCGAGGACGCGTGGTCCGAGGCCGCGCCGCTGCCGATGGCGCTGAACCACCCGAACGTCGCGGCCCTGAACGGCAAGATCTACCTGCTCGGCGGCATGATCGGCGAGTTCCCCTGGACGGCCGTCGGCAACGCGTTCGAGTACGACCCGGGCTCCGATACGTGGACGGAGATCGAGCCCATGCCCGAGGGGACCGAGCGCGGGAGCGCCGCCGTCGGCGTGGAGGGCACGAAGATCTACCTCGCGGGCGGGCTGCGCTCGCTGACGCCCCGCTTCCAGGACACGGTGCTCGACGTCTCCTCGTACGACGTCGCGACCGGCGCCTGGGAGGCGTTGCCCGACCTGCCCGAGCCGCGCGATCACGTCGGCGGCGCGGTCGTGGGCTCGACGTTCTACGTGCTCGGCGGCCGGGCGAACGGCCAGGGGAACGTGAAGGACACGGTGTTCGCGTACGATCTCTCGGAGCGGGCCTGGTCGACGCGCGCGCCGATGCCGACGGCGCGCGGCGGCGTCGCGGCGGCCGTGAAGGGCGAGACGATCTACGTCATCGGCGGCGAGGGCAACGAGGAGCCGGGCGCGCTGGGCGTCTTCGACGACAACGAGGCCTACGACGCCGCGCGCGACGCGTGGCAGGTGCTCGCGCCGATGACGACGCCGCGCCACGGCACCGGCGCGGTCGCGGTCGACGGGGCGATCTACGTTCCCGGCGGCGGGACCCAGCAAGGCTTCGGCTCGACCGGCGTCACGGATGCGTTCATGCCCTGAGCGGGGCGCGACCGCGCGAGGCCGGAACGACCGTGTTCCAGCGCTGGAGCGTTCGAGGGGTGAGCAGATCCGCGCTCGGACGGAGATATCGTGGCGCCGGGCATCCGGGCGCGAGCGCCCGGGCGACGGAGCGCTACGCCTTCCTCTACGCCGCGCTTCAGGAATCCACCTCGACGAGCAGGTGGATGGCGGCGACGGTCACGGCGACCGACGGGCGCAGCGCGGAAGGCGCGTCGCGAGCGATGTACGAGCGCCGAGAGCCCGGGGTGATGTCGACCGCCCCGAGGATGCTGCCATCGGCCAGCACGTAGTAGCCGCCGACGTTGCTCGGGCGCACCGTCTGGTGCGCCCACTCGACCCAGAGGACGCGCTCGTCCTCGCTGCGCAGGAGCGCGTCCCAGTCGAGCAGCTCGCGCGGTTCGGGCTTGGGCCCCCCGATCCTGCGCATCTCCTTCACCCACTCGGGCACCCAGTCGGGCTCTTTCGGCCAGGTGGTCTTCAGCTCGACGTCGAACCGCATCGCCCAGGCGCGCGTGCCGTCGTTCAGACGACAGCCGAGCTGACGCGAGCCGCGGTGCCTCCAGGGGTCGCGCGGTCCGGCGCAATCGATGCTGCCCGCCGGCATGTCGGGCCCGGTCATGGCGGCGCGGAGCCGCCAGCGGCTGTCATGGCTCACCTTCGCTGAGCCGAGCTTCATCAGGGCAACGCCCCTGCTGCGCTCGTAGTCGATGGCGGTCACGCGGTAGGGGCCGATGCGGAGGTACTCGGGCGGAAAGAAGCCAGACGGCCTCTCCGTCGGCAGCTCTTCCGCCCGGGGGGCGAACTTGGGATCGAGCTCGAGCTGCACGCAGCCCGCGCACAGCCAGGCCATCAGGAGAGCGCTCGGCAAGGACGACATCGCAGGGCGTCGCGAGATCGCCGTCTCTCGGGGCGAGCGGTTGACCGGGGAGTTCGACACGAAGGCGCTCCTGGAAGGTGGAGGGGAAAGGGCACGCGCCGAGCGCGTCGCGCAGCGACGAGCGCTCGCCGTCGGTGAATCACCGCCGGCCACCAAGCAAGCCATGTGCCTCGCGGTCCGGCGCTCGGGCCGCCGGAGAGCCGCGCGCGCGAGCGCGCAGCGGCCCGCCGTGACGCCGGGGCGACGCGGCGGCTGTGACTGTCCGTTCATGGTCCGGACGAGGCGCCGCCCGGCGTCTCGCCCGGTCACGTCTTCACGGCGCCCGCGGTGAGCCCCTGGACGAGGTAGCGCTGGAGCAGGAGGAACCCGGCCACCACGGGCACGCTGACGACCACCGAGGCGGCCATCACCTGGTTCCAGTAGATGTTCGACTGCGTCGCATACCCTTGCAGCCCCACGGCCAGGGTGCGGCCGTCGTCGTCGGTGAGCACGGAGGCGAACAGGACCTCTCCCCACGCGGTCATGAAGGCGTAGATCGCGACCGCGACCACGCCCGGCTTGGCCGCCGGGAGCACGACCCGGAGCAGCGCGGTGAGCGGCCCGGCGCCGTCCACGAGCGCGGCCTCGTCGAGCTCGCGCGGGATGGTGTCGAAATACCCGGCGATGAGCCAGATGGAGAACGGCAGCGAGAACGTCAGGTACGTGAGGATGAGGCCGAGCCGCGTCCCGTGCAGCGCGAGCCCGGTGGACCGCTCGATCGTGACGAAGAGGAGGAAGAGCGGGAGCAAAAAGAGGATCCCGGGGAACATCTGCGTCGACAGCACGGTGGTGAGGAACGCGCGCCGGCCCCGGAAGCGGTACCGGCTCACCGCATACCCGGCGAGGATCGCCAGCGCCACCGAGAACACCGTCGCGGCCGCCGCGACGACGGCGCTGTTCACGAAGTAGCGCGCGAGCGGCACCGTCCGCCACATGTCGACGAACGGCTGGAGCGTGACCTCCGTCGGCACCCAGGTGAAGGGCCCCTGGACGTCGCGCAGCGGCTTGATCGCCGAGATCAGCATCACATAGAGCGGGACGACCGTGAAGACCGCGAGCGCCGCGAGCACGGCGCGCCGCAGCCAGGCGACCCACGCAGCCTCACGCATGGCGAGCGCTCCTGCCGGTGATCAAGAGATAGCCTGTCGTGACGACGAGCAGAAAGCCCACGAGGAGCACGGACATCGCCGAGCCCAGCCCGAAATTCCAGGTGATGAACGACGCCTGGTAGATGTGGATGGCGATCACGTCGGCCTCCGGCGGCGCCGCCCGCCCGAAGAGCGTGTAAGGCGTCGTGAAGTCGTTGAAGCTCCACAGGAACAGGACGAGCAAGAGCACCTGGTTGACCGGCCGGAGCATCGGGAGCGTGATCGACCGGAAGCGCGTCCACGGGCCGGCGCCGTCGACGCTGGCCGCCTCGTAGAGGTCCGACGGGATGGCCTGGAGGCCCGCCGTCACCGTGAGGAAGGCGAACGGCCACGTCCGCCAGATCGCCACCACCACCAGGCTGAGGAAGCTGTTGCCACCGAGCAGCCAGAACGGGCGATCCTGGACGAGGCCGAGCTGGTCGACGAGCACCGTGTTCACGATGCCCGTGTCGCGCTGGAGCATGAAGCTCCACGTGATGACGCCGGTGAAGATCGGCATCGCGAACGGGATGAGGAACAGCGTCCGCAGCGCCGAGCGGCCGCGGAACGGCTTCTGCAGCGCGACCGCGGCGGCCGTGCCGAGGAGCCACGAGCCGCTGACCACGAGGACGCTGACGGCGACCGTGATCGCGAAGGACCGCAGGAGCTCGACGCCGATCGGAGAGCCGAAGTCGACCGCGATGCGGTAGTTGGCGAGCCCCGCGAACGGCGCCTTGCCCCAGTTGCGGATGTAGCGCTGCGTGAGCTGGAGGAAGCTCATCCACGCCCCGACGAACATCGGGACGATGTGCACGGCGAGCTCGGCGGCGAGCGCGGGCAAGAGGAGCACGTACGGGAACGCCCGCGGCCAGCGCGAGCCCGCCCGCGGCCCCGCGGCGCCGTGCGCCGCCGGGGCCGCCCCGGCGGGCGCCTCTCCCCCGGCGCCTCCCGCGCCGCCCTCCCGCATTACTTGCCGCTCACCATCTGCTGGTTGGCCTTGGTCAGCTTGGCGCGGATCGCGGCCTCGTCCACCGCCTTGCCGGAGGCGGCCTCGGCCAGGAGATCCTTCATGGCCGTGCCCACCAGCGTCTCGAACTGCGTCGTCTCCTCCATCATCGGCATCGACTCCGCCGTCTCGGCGAGCACCTTCTGGAACACCTGGATGTTCGCGGTCTTGAACCGCTCATCGGAGTAGGCCTCGGTCACGACCGGCAGCGAGTTGAAGGCGGCGTTCAGGATCCGCTGCTCCTCGGGGCTCGTCATGAACGCGACGAGCTTGAGCGCGGCGTCCTTGTGCTTGCTGTCCTCGAAGACGGCGATGTTGATGCCGGCCACGTGGCTGTTCACCCGCTTGCCGTTCGCGGGCAGCGGGTCGGGCAGCGGGATCGGCGCCACGCCGTAGGCGTCGCGCGCGAGGCCGTTCTGCTCGATCGCCGTGGCGGCGTAGCTCTGGATCATGAGCATCGCCGCCTTGCCGGCGGCGAAGTCCTTGAGGATCTGCGTGTCGTTCACGTACTCGGCGTTGCTCGGGTTCACGACCTTGTGGACGCTGAGCAGGTCGATGTACTGCTTGACGCCGGCGACGAGCTCCGGGTCGTCGAAGCGCGCCTGCTTGCCCTCGAAGATCGTGGCGCCCTGCTGGCGGCCGAACATGAACGCGAAGTGGGCGTTCTCGGAGTAGCTCGCGCCCATGATGGCGAGGCCGTAACGGCCGCTCTTCGCGTCGGTCAGCTTCTTGGCGACCGCGACGAGCTCGGCCCACGTGGCGGGCGGCTTCTCGACGCCGCCGTCGGCGAACATCTTCTTGTTGTAGAAGAGCCCGTAAGCGAGGCCGTAGAGCGGCACCGAGGCGGGCGGCTGGCCGGGCGCGCCGGTGGCGGACATGCTCGCCGGGATGAACCGGTCCTTGCCGCCGACCTTGGCGAGCGCGGCGTCGTCGAACGGCAGGAACGCGCCGGTCGCCTGGAGCGACGCAGACCACGAGTTGCCGATGTTGAGGACGTCGGGCCCCTTGCCGCTCGTGGTGGCGCCGAGGATCCGGTTGAGCAGGTCCGGCCAGGGGATGACCTCGAGCTTGACCTTGATCCCGGTCTGCTTCTCGAACTTGTCGAGCTCGGGTTGCAGCACCTTCTTGTCGTCCTCGATACTGGGCCCCTGGTTGCTCGCCCAGTACGACAGCGTCACCGGCCCGGACCCCGGCGAAGCCGCGGCGGCCGACCCTGACGGCGAGGGCGACGACGACGGCGCGTCGCCCCCGCTCTTGCCACACGCGGCGGCTCCGAGGGAGAACAGGGCAAATGCGGCTACGGCCTCGATCGTGCGTGACCTCACGGTGACCCCCTCTCCGTCTGAAGATTCACACCCTGTCGCGCGGGTCGCGCGAGCCCGGGCAGGCTACCCCTTGCGCGGTCGGGGTTGCAACGGGGAGCGCCCGCGAGGAGAGCACTTAATCGGTTCAGAGTCAACGGCCAAGAGGGAGCGGCGCGCGCCGCCCGACCCGGGCCGACCCGGGCGCGGGCAGCGGCGCCGGCTTGACGCGCCGCCGGCGCGCAGGGAGTCTCGGCGGCATGGCGCCTCTTCCGCCCACGGGCCGCGATCGGCTCATCGCCATGCTCCGCGCCCCGGACGCCCGCGACCGGCTCCCGATCCGCATCGGGGGGCCCACGCTCCAGGTCGGCGTCACCTGCGAGGACGGGCGGTGGCGGCTACGCCGGCTCGTGCTCGATCACGACGCGCTCACGGAGTTCGGGCGCCGGCAGCTCGCCGCGGGTCGAGGGTTCTTCCCCGACCACGCCAACATGTTCCTCATGCCGGTCGGGGAGGTGCTCGCCGAGGCGGGCGATCTCGATGCCTTCTGCGAGGCGCTCCGGCGGCTCGCCTGGGACCCTTTCTGGTGAGACGACGCCGTGGCGACCCGGCGAGCTCATGCATGCGGTGCATGACGTCCATGCTGCGTTCTCATTGGAAAGATTCTTTCCAATGACATAGACATCGCCGTCGCGCCGATACGACGAGACCTCGCGCAGGCGGTCCCGCTGGACGGCCGCGCCTGCCCTTGCGCTCGACGTGGGATCACCACGGGACGCGCCCTCCACTGACGTTCGCACCTCGGAGAGCGAGACACGGCGCGTGCGCGCCGCGTCGAGCGCGAGCGCGGCCGACGGAGGGCGCCGGCCCGCGGGCACGGAGCGCGAGGCGGGCGACCGGGCGTGGGAGCTCGAGACCATCGGGGCGACAGGAGAAGCAACCAGTGCGCGCACCTGTATATGCTTTGCTCTCATTGTCCTTGGTCGCCTGCAGCGTGGAGGGCTACGTCGAGCCCTCCGAGGAGATCGGCGCGGCGGATGACGCGCTGATCGGGGGGCGACCGGCGCTCGAATCGGAGTATCCGTCGACGGTCCTCGGCCCGGGGTGCACCGCGGCGAAGGTCGGGCCGCGCCACTTCCTCACCGCCGCTCACTGCGTGGATGACGAGTACAACGCCGCCGTGTCCCCGAGCTACGGGCCGGGCGGCTCCTACTGGGTCAGCGCCACCAACACGCCCCCGATCTGGCCCTACGTCGAGCTGACGATCGAGCAGACGTACATCCACCCGCAGTGGCTCGCGGACTGCGCCGCCGCGCTGGCGGGCGGAGCGACCGATTGCGCGGTCAACGTCCTCAACCCGGGGCACACGCCCGACCTCGCGCTCGTCGTCGTCAACGAGCTCTCGCCGACGATCCCGGCCGCCGTGGTGGACGGGGCGCCGGTCGCCGTCGGGGATCCCGTCGTGGCGACCGGCTACGGCTGCGAGGACCCGAGCGGCTCGGGCGGCGGCCTCTTCAAGCTCCAGGAGCTCACCGCGTCGGCCTCCTCGATCCTGAATCACCCCGGCTCCTACGTCTCGGGCCAGGACATCATCGACGTCGCGGCGGCGTACGTGCTCACGCCGGGATACGCCAGCAGCACCAGCTACGCCAGCCTGTGCCCCGGCGACTCGGGCGGCCCGCTCTATCGCCAGAGCTCGACGAGCCTCGTGGTCGTCGGCGTCAACGCCTATTACACGTTCCCGTCCGGCTGGCCTGGCCCGGCGCCCTCGCAGACCAACTGGCACACGCGGCTCGACACGTCGGCGCGCTACCCGGTGACGTCGTGGCTCCAGTCCCTCGGGGTGAGCGTGATCAACGGCGGCACCGCGCCGACCTGCACCGACGGCGTGCAGAACGGCACCGAGACGGACGTGGACTGCGGCGGCACGTGCGCGGCCGACTGCGCGAACGGCGATACGTGCAGCACCAACGCGGACTGCACGAGCCAGAACTGCGTGGCCGGGGTGTGCCAGCCCAGCACCGGGACGGCGCCGTGCAGCAACCTGTGCACGAGCCCCACCGCGTTCGCGGGCCCGAGCTACAACTCGGGCAACCTCGGCACCGGCGCGCGCTGCTTCGAGACCACGGCGAACCTGACCGGCGCCAATTGCGGCAACTTCGCGAGCGGCCGCACGTTCTCGGTCAACGGCACGGCCGTGACCTGCAACGGCGGCAACATCTCGCTGCCCGCGAAGCGCAACGGCGGCTACTGCTTCCAGGCGTCCGCCGGCAACCAGTCGTGGGCGTACTTCAGCACCTGGTAGACGAGATCTCGTGAATCGAGGCGCCTCGACCGAGGCGCGCCGTGACCGGGCCGCGGCCGCACCCCGAGCGGGGGGCGGCCGCGGCCGCTCCATCACCGGAGCTTCTCGTTCGCCGGCGGCGCCTCGAGCCCGAGGTGCTTGAAGAGGAACGCGAACACGTCCGTTTGCTCCTCGATCTTCTCCCCGAGCGGCGTCCCGATGCCGTGGCCCGTCGAGCCGCTCGCCCTGAGCAGGATGGGCGCCGGGCTCGACGTGGCCGCTTGCAGCCGCGCCGCCATCTTCCTCGAGTGGAACGGGTCCACCCGCGCGTCGTTCGCGCCCGTCAGCAGCAGCGTGGCCGGGTATGCGGTCCCGTCCTTCACGTGGTGGTACGGCGAGTAGGCATAGAGCGCCTTGAACTGCTCCGGGTCCTTCACCGTGCCGAACTCGGTCACGTTGAACGCCCCGTTCGGCGTGAGCTCGACCCGGAGCATGTCGTAGATGCCGACGTGCGAGATCACCGCCTTGACCATCTCCGGGTGCTGCGTGAGCTGCGCTCCCATCAGCAGGCCGCCGTTCGAGCCGCCCATGATCGCGAGCCGGTCCGGGCGCGTCATGCGGCCGTCGACGAGGTGCTTGGCGCAGGCCGCGAAGTCGTCGAAGACGTTCTGCTTCTTCGTCAGGTTGCCGCCGTGGTGCCACGCCTCGCCGAACTCGCCGCCGCCCCGCAGGTTGGCGACCGCGAACACCCCTCCCTGGTCGAACCACAGCCGCCAGAGCGGGTTGAACCCGGGAGCGATGCTCATCCCGTACCCGCCGTATCCGGTGAGCAGCGCGGGCGCGCTCCCGTCGAGGGCCGTGTCCTTGCGGCGCAGGATGTTGATGGGCACCTTCGTCCCGTCCTTCGAGGTGCACGCCTCGCGGACGACCTCCACGTCGGCGTAGGACACCGGGGACGTCATCGCGAGCGGCGTCTTCGTCACCTTGCCGTCCTTGGCCGCGACCGCGAACCAGGCCGCCGGCTCGGTGTAGCTGACCCCGCGGAAGAGCATGTCGTCGCCGTCCGCGCGCACGAGCTGCCGAACCGAGGACACCGGCGGGATCGGCACGGTGCCGAGCGCCTTGCCCTTGAGGTCGAAGACGCGGACCTGGGACGGGCCGCCGAGCAGATCCCGGACGTAGAGCCGGCCCTTCGTGGGCAAGAAATCCTGGATCACCGCCTCGCTCTCGGGCACGACGAGCTCCGCCTTCGCGAGATCGAGCTTGCCCGGCGCGAGGCGCACCACCTTGCCGCGCGGCGCGTCCTTGCGCGAGAGGAGGTAGAGCCGGTCGTCGGCGCCGAACTCGGCGTGGATGATCTTGTCGGGGAGGTCGGCGAAGCGGGTCCATTTGCCCGTGGCGTCGAGGAGGTAATGCCAGTACTCGCCGCCGTCGCCGTTCTGCACGCTGGCGAGCACGAGCTTGCCGCTGTCGCTCGTCGTGAGCTCCACCTCGGCGATGCGGGGGAAGTCCTTGCCGAGCGAGTACTTGTCTTCCTTCTCCGGCGCGCCGAGCTTGTGGAAGTAGATCTGCTGATAAAACCCCATGTCCTCCTGCGGGCGCTCGCCGGCGTGCGGGTGGCGGGTGAAGTAGAACCCCTTGCCATCGCCGCTCCAGGCGAGGCTGCCGCCCGCCGTGCCGCTGCTCGCGTAAGGGACGATGTCGCCCGTCTCCTTGCCGGTCGCGACGTCGTAGACGCGCACGGTGCCGTTCTCGCTGCCGCCCTGGGACAGGGAGACCGCGACCTTCTTGCCGTCGCGCGAGGGGACGAACCAGTCGATGGTCGTGTGCCCCTTCGGGTCGACGACCTCCGGATCGACGACGATCCGCTCGGAGCCGGGATCGTTCGCGGATTTCATGACCACGAGGAAGGGCTGCTGCTTCGGCGGCTGGTCCTTGAGGGCGAAGAGTTGCCCGCCGGCGTCGTCGACCGCGTAGTAGTTGGTGGAGGTCGCCGACAGGATCGCCTCGACGCGCGCCCGGACGGCGCCGCGCGTGGGCAGCGCGTCGAGGGTGCCGCGCGTGAGCCGGTTCTGGTCCTCGATCCAGCGCTGGACCTCGGGAGAGCTCGAGTCCTCGAGCCATTGATACGGGTCGACGACCTTGGTGCCGTGGTACTCGTTCGTGACGGGCCGCTTCGGGGTCTCCGGGTACGGCAGGCGAGCTCCGCCTGCCGCGGGCGCGGCAGGCGCGAGGGCCGGCGGCGAGGCCGCGGCGGCGGGCGCGGCCGGCTCGTCCGGCGGCCTCGGCGCGGGCGCGCTGCACGCCGCGAGCAGCGGCAGCGCCAGGGTGATGGCGGGGATCGGGCGCAGGCGGTTCATGCCGTCGAAGCTAGCCCCCGCCGCGCCCGCCGCGGAAGAGAATCGGCCCGTCGGCGGGCGCCGCGCGATCCTGCAACGCTGCAACGCCGCCCTCGCAGGATCGAAACCGCCGGGTCGACGTCCCCGACAGAAAATGCGGGGGATTCCGGGGGGATGGGCCTGGTACGGAGGATGCTTATCCGCCGGCCAGCTCCGCCGGCGGCCTCCGCTACCCCCCGAGGCGCCCGGCGGCGCTGCTATTTTGTGCCTTGATCTCGGGCGTCGCGTTCCCCCGGGCCTCCATGCGGTTGCGGGGCCACGCGCCGGGCGCGGCGTCCTTCGTGCTAGCGTGCGCCGCATGGCGAACGACGTGAACGAGGGAGCGACCACGACCGCCGACGTCGAGGTTCGCGAGGTCGACGACAGCGTCCTGAAGGACCTCGAGTCGAGGTACGCCGACGTGGCCTGTCCGATGCACGGCGGGCCGCCGACGTTCGAGCTCGCCACCGACGGGTCGGTGGTGGAGCGCTTCTGCTGTCCGGCCCTGCTCTCGATCGTCCGCGAGCTCCAGGTCGCCGCGGGCGAGCGGCCTCCGCCGCCGGAAGAGGGCGCGTGAGGATCCAGGGAAAACCAGCGGAGATCGCTCCAGGACGCCGCCCTGGTCCAGTTCCGCGGATCAGAACTCCCGCCAGGGTTCTGCCTCACGAGCGATAGAGGAATAAACGCAAAGACGCAAAGACGCAAAACTACAAATCTTTTTTGCGTCTTTGCGCCTTTGCGCCTTTGCGTTGAACTCTCGTTCCGGATCCCTGGCCGAACTTCTGGCGGGCGGAACTATGCCTCTCCACGGCAGATGGCCTGAACGATCTCGCGCGTGAGCCCGCGCAGCCACGCGTGCGCCTTGTCGCTCTCGAAGCGCTGGTGCCACAGCTGGACGATCCGGACCTCCGGCACGTCGAGCGGCAGCGGCAGGGCGCTGAGGTGGAGCGCCCGCAACATCGGACCGCAGACCCGCGCCGGCAGCGCGACAACGAGGTCGCTCTCGCGGGCGAAATGGGCGGCGGCCGCGGTCGTGGGGGCCGCCGCGACGACGCGCCGCCGGAGCCCCTGGGACTCCAGCGCGTCGTCGATCCGATCGCGCAGGCGGCCGCGCCGCGACACCGTGACGTGGAGCGCCTCCGCGTAGCGCCTGGCGGTGAGCCGGCCGCGCGCGAGCGGATGACCCTGGCGAACGGCCACGACGACGCGATCCTCGCCGATCGACTCCCCGCGGATCTCCGGGAGGGCGGGCTCCGTCGCGCCGATCTCGAGATCGACGCGCCCGTGACGCAGCTCGTCGGTATCCCCCGCGGGCTCCCCGAGGAGCCGGAGCTTCACGTCAGGGGCCTGGTCCTGCACCGCGAAGAGCAGCCGCGTACCGAGCGCCGTCGTGAGCGCGTCGTGGCAGCGGACGGTGAAGGTCCGCTCGAGCTTCTCGAGGTCGAGCGCCCGCTCCGGCGCGAACACCGCGTGCGCCCGCTGGACCAGTGCGTGGACCTCCTGACGCAAGGCCAGCGCGCGGGGCGTCAGCGTCATCGTCCGCCCGGTGCGCACGAGGATCGGGTCCCCCGTGGCGTCCCGGATGCGCCCCAGCGTTCGGCTCATCGCGGGCTGCGAGAGGTGCAATCGGGCCGCGGCGGCGCTGACGCTCCGCTCCTCGAGCAGCGCGTCCAGCGCCGTCAACAGGTTCATGTCCACATGCATCTGGGTAATCCTTCGTATAGCAAGGATGCATTGGACGACATACCGCGTCCAGGGTTTACTCCTCCGCGCTGGAGCTCGCGAGGACGCGCGAGCCGCACGCCCAGGAGGAATCATGTCGACCCATTCGGAGCCGATGACCGACCATTCCATGCGACGGGACCAGAGCGCCGCCCGCGCGGACGACGAGGCCTTGCTGCCCGCGGTCGTCGCGGCGCTCTCCACGGCAGGAGAGCGGCTCGTCGCCCGCTTCTCGACGGCGCCGCGCCTCGGGAGCCGCGAGGAGGTCTTCGCCGCCCTCGCCGACAACGACGCGGTGTCGCTCGACGCGCTCCGCGAGCCGCTCACGCGCGCTCGCCCGGGCGCCGGGTGGGTCGAGGACGAGCTCGAGCGCGGGCCGCTCCCGCCCGGCGAGTGGTGGGTCACCGATGCCGTCGAGGGGAACATCAACCACGTTCACGGGATGACGGACTGGTGCGTCACGGCGACGCTCGTCCGCGACAACGAGCCGGTCCTGACGGCGGTGCACCTGCCCCTCCGCGGCGAGACGTACACCGCCCGGAAGGGCGCCGGCGCGACCCTCGGGGCGAGGAGGCTCCGGACCTCGGCGAAGACGGCGCTCGACGCCGCCTTCGTCGGGACGGGCCAGGCCATGCCGGGCGAGGACCCGGAGACGCACCGGCGGATCGGCCAGTCGGTCGCCGCGATGCTCGGAAGCGCGCTGGTGCTGCGCGTCTCGGTCCCGGCCACCCTCCAGCTCGTGGAGGTCGCCGCCGGCCGGATGGACGTCTTCTGGCAATACAGCCAGGTCCTCTCCGGGCTCGTCGCGGGCGCGCTGCTCGTCGCGGAGGCCGGGGGCGCGGTCACGGACACCCGCGGGAATCCGTGGCGCCTGACCAGCGAAAACTGCCTGGCCGCAGCGCCGGGGCTTCACGCCGGCGCGGTCGCCGTCCTGTCCACCGTTGGCTGAGGAGAGAGGTCTTCAATATGGAACGCGTCTCAGAAAACATCGGAATCCTCGGATCGGGCCGGGTCGGAAGGGCCCTGGCGGGCAAGCTCGCGAGCGCCGGGCACGCCGTCACCGTCGGCACCAGGGACCCCGCGCGCGCGGAGGCGAGCTTTTCGGGGGCGCGCGTCGCGTTCGGCGATCCCGCGGAGGCCGCGCGGAGGGCCGCGATCGTCGTCAACGCCACCCCCGGAGACACGAGCGTCGAGCGGCTCGGCGCCCTCCGCGACGCGCTGAAGGGGAAGATCTTGATCGACGTGTCCAATGCGACGCTGCGCGCCGAGGACGGCCTGCCCGGCAGCCTGCTTTACCCGAACGGCAGCGTCGCCGAGCGCCTCCAGGCGGCGCTGCCGGAGGCGGCGGTGGTCAAGACGCTGAACACGATGCTGTTCACCGTCATGGCGGATCCCACGAGCCTCGGCGTCCGCCCGACCGCGTTCCTCTCCGGCAACGACGAGAGCGCGAAGGCGGTGGTCGCGCGGCTCCTCGGCGATCTGGGATGGCCGGCGGACTGGATCGAGGATCTCGGGGACATCGCGACCGCCCGCGGGCCCGAGGCGGCCGCCTTGCTCGTCCCCTCGGTGCTGCGGCGGCGAGGGCTCGCGCCGTTCGCCATCGCGCTCGCCCGGTGACGTCGCGGCGCGGCGATGGGCCTCCCTCCGCGCGAACCGCACCGGGCGCGTCGTTTTCGTGCTGGGCGGGCGGATGCGGCCGCGCCGTTCGGCCGGCAGCGATAGAAGCGGCGGCGCGCTGCGGGCATGGCGCCCGCTCCGCGGGGCCGAGCGCGAGAATTCGTCAGGCATGGTTAAAGGGCCCCGGGTGTGACGCGGAATAGGCTCATCGATGAGGCTGCGCTACCCGGGCACACATCGGCCGCAGATCGCGGATCGCGCGCCGGCCGCGACACAAGGGCGCGCTCCTGGGCCGCGGGCGCGGCTCGGCCCTCCCCTCGCCTCGCGAACGAATTGCAGGGCGGGCTCGATGCTGCCATGGCTCCTCGGCATGGCGGGGTGGCTCCTGCCGGCGCTCGCCGGCGCTCAGCCGGCCGCCGGCCCCCAGGGGTCGCGCGAGGCCGCGGCGACGCCCTCCGAGGCGCAGAGCTCGGTGGTCCCCCCACGCCTCCTGTCCGCCCCCGAAGCGCCGTATCCGCCGGGGGCGACGGGCGACGCCGCCGTCGTCCTCACCGTGACCGTCGATGCAAAGGGATCTGTTCGCGAGGCAGCGCCGGTCGAGCAGCACGAGCCGTTCTCCAGCGCCGCCGTCCGCGCCGCCCTCGCCTACCGCTTCGAGCCTGCGACCCGGAACGGCGTCGCCGTGGCGGCGAAGATCCGGATGCGGGTGGACTTCACGGCGCCCCGCGAGGCCGCCGCGCCGCCGCCGGACGCGGCGCCCGCCCCGGCGCCGGGCGCCGCGCCACGTCACGACCGCCCGGCAGACCGGGACGCTAGCCCGGCGCCGATCGAGGTCGTCGTTCGCGGCGAGCAGCTCCCGCCCGCCACCCAGTCCATCGCGCGCGGCGAGGTCCGGCAGCTGCCCGGCGCGTTCGGGGACGCCTTTCGCGCCGTCGAGATCCTCCCCGGGGTGATCCCCGCCATCTCCGGGCTTCCGTACTTCTATGTTCGCGGGGCGCCGCCGGCGAACGTCGGATATCTCCTCGACGGCGTCCGCGTCCCGCTCCTGTACCACTTCGCCGCCGGGCCGTCGGTCGTCCATCCGGCGCTCGTCGAGCGCGTCGACCTCTACCCCGGAGGCTACCCCGCCCGGTACGGGCGCTATGTCGGCGGCATCGTGGCGGCCGAGACCGCGGAGCCGCGGCCCGAGCTCCACGGCGAGGGGAACATCCGCCTGTTCGACGCGGGCGCGATGGTGGAGGCGCCGTTCGCGGAAGGGCGCGGGACCGTCCTGCTCGGCGGCCGGTACTCGTACACCGCGGCGGTCGCGTCGCTGATCGCGCCGGACGCGGTGATAGACTACCGCGACTACCAGGCTCGCCTGACCTACGACGTCACGCCGGACGATCGCCTCACCGTCTTCAGCTTCGGATCGTACGATCTCCTCGGGGAGGAGCGGGACGACGGGCTCTCGGTCCTGTTCGGCGTCGAGTTCTACCGCCTCGACCTCAGGTACCGACATCGGTTTCAGAACGGCGAGCTGCGGCTCGGCGCGCTCCTCGGGTTCGATCGGACGGCGCTGGACGGCAATCGCACCGCGCGAGATCGCATGGTCGCGACCCGGGCCGACGTCATCTATCGCGTCCACCCCGACGCCGATGTCCGCGTGGGCGTGGACGGGTCCATCGACTCTTACGTCACCGACATCGTCGGTTATACCGTCAGCCGCGGGGGCTCCAAGCGGCTCGAGCAGCAGTTCGGCTCGCGCGACGACGGGGCGCTGGGCGCCCACGCCGACGTGGTCCTCAGGCTCGCGCCCCGGTTCGAGCTGACCGCCGGCGTGCGCGCGGACCTGTTCGCCTCCGGCGGCGCGACGGCCGTCGGCGTGGATGGCCGGCTCGCGTCCCGGCTCGACGTGACGAAGAGGCTGCGCCTCGTGAACGCGTTCGGCGTCGCGCATCAGCCCCCCTCGACCGTGGCGCCGCTCCCCGGGGTTCAGGTGGCGGGCCTGCGCGGTGGGCTCCAGAAGAGCGCTCAGGGGAGCGCCGGCGTCGAGGCGGATCTCCCCGAGGGGGTCACCGCCGGCGCGACCGCGTTCTACAACGCGTTCTTCGACATGACGGACGCGCTGGGCGCCGTGGCGCACGGGTGGACGGACGACTTCGACGACCTCGCGGACGTGCCCCGGACCCTCGGGTCGAGCTACGGAATCGAGCTCTACGCGAGGCGCCGCCTCACCCGGAAGCTCGGCGGGTTCGCCTCGTACACGCTGTCGCGCTCGACCCAGGCCGCCGGGCGCTCGCGGTCCCCCGCCCCGTTCGACCGGACCCACGTCGCCAACCTCGCGCTGACCTACCAGCTCGACCGGAACTGGCGCGCCGGAGCGAGGTTCCTGTTCTACACGGGCAGCCCGGGCGCCTCGCTCGCCGCCGAGGAGCGCGACGGCTCGGGCGAGCAAGCGACGATCGACCGCGATCCTCCCTTCTACCGGCTCGACGCGCGCATTGAGAGGCGCTGGTCCATCGGCGAGCGCGGCTGGATCTCGGCGGTCCTCGAAGGGATGAACGTGACCGCGCACAAGGAGGTGATCGGTGGAGAAGCGATCGGCCCTGTCACGATTCCGAGCATCGGTGTGGAGGGCGGGTTCTGAGCCCAGGAGGGAAACGATGAGCTCCCGTGCTTCGCTCCTCTCGACCGCCGCGCTCCTCGCCCTGGGCGCTTGCCTGCCGAGCGAGACGAGGCCCGAGCCCGGCGAGCTCGTCTACACGATCTCGGGCGCGGCCGACGTCGTCGGCGGCGTGCAGAGCTCCGACGGCTGGAGCATCGAGTTTTCGAAATTCCTGCTCGCGGCGCGGTACGTGACCACCCACGAGTCCTCCGCGTGCGCCGTCACCGCCATCGCGGACACGCCCACGCTCGTCGACGCGCGGGTGGCGGGGAAGCACGAGGTCGCCAGGGTCCTCGCCACCGGGGAGTGCGGCTTCACCTACCATGTCGGGCCCCTCCCGCCGCGCGAGTACTACGACCCCGAGGAGTGGCTAGGTCCTGGGGTGACCGACGAGGATCTGGCCCTCGTCGAGTCGCTGACGACCGGCGCGTACGTGGAGGGCAAGGCGACCAAGGGGGCGGTGACCAAGGTGTTCCGATGGAGCTTCCTCTTCCAGGATTTCTGCAGCGGTGGATTGCTCTGGAACGCGGATGAGGGCTCGGGTCCGACGATCCGCGTGCGCTCCGGCGCGACCGAGCGGGCCGACCTCGTGATCCGCGGCGACCACCTGTTCTTCGATCGCATGGACGAAGCGGCGGCCCAGGTGCGATTCGACCCGATCGCCGGAGCGGACAACCATCCGGTCCATGGAAACGCCGACGGCGAGGTGACCCGGGAAGAGCTGATGAACGTACCGCTCTCGGCACTCGCGCGGGCTGACGGCGCTTATTCAAGCGAATGGGCGCTCGACCTCGCCACGTGGATGGACATGCGCATGGCCAACGTGGGCCACCTCAACGGGACGGAAGCTTGCTCGTCCCTGGACCTGGAGTAGGCCCGGCGAGGCGCCCCTCGCGGCAGGCCGGACGAGCCTGTCAATCCGTCTCGGGGAGCACCGTCGCGGCGATGATGCCGTCCATCGCGGCGCGCGAGCCGTCCGCGTTCTTGGGGTCGTGGATCTCGATGGTGGCATAAACCGCCTCGAGCCGAGCGTGCGAGATGTCCGCCGACGGCTGGCTCGGCTCCTCGCCGAGCAGCGGCTCGACGCGGGCCCTCGACGTGTCGAAGACGCGGAAGAGCGGGAGCCGGTGATCCGGGATGAAGTACAGGTCGCCGTCCGCGCCGCGAAAGAGCGTGCCCGATACGTGCTCCGTGCCGTCCTGCGCCCGCGGGCGCGCGTCGGACACCGGCGCTGTGGCGTCCGGCCCCTCGGAGGGCATCTCTGCTGCTTGTCGCTCCGCCATGACTCAGGTCCTCCTTGAACGGCTCGCCGACGCCGACGAGCGGCGGCCGGCACGAGGTTCGCGGCCGGCGATCCACGCAGTCTAGGGCAGAGCCTGGGGCCCCCACAAGCGCCTGGTGGCGCCTCCGTCGCCGCGTCCTCAGGCAGCGCAGCGCAGCAGGATCTTCCCCTGAACCGCGCGCGCCCGCAGCGCATCGAGCGCGTCGGCGACGCGCTCGAGCGGCCATGTCGCGTGAACGACCGGATCGAGCGCTCCGCGTTCGACGAGCGCGAGCACCTCGTCCATCGTGCTCGAGAACCGCTCCGGCGCCTCATTGGCCACCGTGAACAGGTCGCTCATGGCGAGCGATACGCTGCGTCCGAAGCCGTCCGCGAGCGCGGCGCCGAGCTCGACGCCTGGCGGCCCTTCGAGGAAGCCGAAGGACACGAGGCGGCCGAAGGGGGCGAGCAAGCCGAGGTCGCGCGCGAGCGTCGCGCCGCCGGTCGCGTTGAGCGCTGCGTCGACGCCGCGCCCGTCGGTCAGCGCGCGCGCCCGCGCCGCGACGTCCTCGCGGCCGTGGACGATCACAGCGGCGGCGCCGTTGCGCGTCGCATGATCCACCTTGGAGGCGTCGCCGACGAGCGCCACCGCGCGCGCGCCGAGGTGCCGCGCCAGCTGCAGAGCGGCGGTCCCGACGCCGCCGGCCCCGCCGTGCACGAGCACCGTCTCGCCGGGGGCGATCCGGGCGCGCTCGCGCAGGAGCACCCACGCCGTCGCGTAGTTGACGATCGACGCGGCGGCGCGGTCGAGCGGCACACCGTCGGGCACGAGCGCGGCGCGGCGCGCCTCGACGTCGGCGAGCTCGGCGAACGCGCCGGTGTGCGGCGTGCCCATCGCGACGACGCGCGCGCCCACCGCCGGCCCGCGCGCGCCCTCGCCCAGCGCCTCGACCGTCCCCGCGAGCTCGAGGCCGAGCCCCACGGGCATCGGCGCCAGGGGGAGCTTCCCGTCGGCGAGGAGCAGATCGATGTGGTTTACCCCGGCGAACGCCACGCGCACGCGCACGTGCCCGCGTGGAACGGGGCCGAGCTCCCGCTCGCCGATCACAGCGCCGCCCGCGCCCGGGCCCGGCCTCAACAATGCAGCTCTCATCCGTGCTGTCCCTCCGCGTTGAACAGGCCCCAGCGTGCCGGCGCGCGGTCCGCCCGTCCAATGGATGCACCGGATGCTATGCATTCACGTCGTGAATCTCTCCGCGCTCGACCTCAATCTGCTCGTCGTCCTGGAGGCGCTGCTCGAGGAGCGCAGCGTGACCGCCGCCGGCAAGCGCGTGGGCCTGAGCCAGCCCGCGACGAGCAATGCCCTCGGCCGGCTCCGCGCGCTGCTCGGCGATCGCCTGCTCGTCCGGCGCGGCCGCGCGCTCTTCCTGACCCCCCGCGGGGAGCAGCTCCGGCGCGACGTGCGCCCGGCCCTGGATCGCCTGCGGGCGGCGCTCGCCCGCCGTCCGGCGTTCGACCCCGCGGCGCTCTGCGACGAGCTGCGGGTGGGCATGAACGACTACGCCGCGTACGTGCTGCTGCCGCGGCTCGTCCGGCGGCTCCGGGCGCGCGCGCCGAGGGCCCGGCTCGCGGTGCTGGCGTTCGAGACGCGCGACGCCGCCCGGGCGCTCGACGCGGGCGAGGTCCACGTCGGCCTCGCGGTGGAGGGGCCCGGGCTGGCCGGGCTCGAGTCCCGGCCGCTCCTGCGCGACGACTTCGCCCTCGTCTGCCAGCCTCCCGCGCCGCGCACGCTGCGGTCGTTCCTCGCGCGGCCGCACCTGCTCGTCTCACCGCACGGCGGGCGCGTCGGGGTGGTCGATCGCGCGCTCGCCGCCCAGCAGCTCGAGCGCGACGTCCACGTCACGCTGCCGCACTTCCTGATGGCGCCTCACCTGCTGTCGGGCACCGACCTCATCGGCGTCCTGGCCGGCGCGGTCGCGCGGGACATCGCCCCTGCGCTGAAGCTCGTCGTCGCGCGGCCGCCGCTCGCTCTCCCGGGCTTCACGCTCTCGGCCGTCTGGCACCCCAGGCTCACGGACGACCCGGCGCACGCGTGGCTGCGCGAGCAGCTCGCGGAGGCCGCGGCCGAGCAGCAGGCCGCGGCCGAGCAGCAGGCGTCGCGGCCGGCCTCCGCGCCCGCCCGGCAGTCGCGCGACGCCTGACGCGGCCCGGCAGGCGCCCCATCGATGGCTGCCCGGCTGCCGCCGGCGATGCTGCCCGCGTCGGGCGTCGTCTTGGAGCGCTGCGATCCGATCGAACCGTTTTGCTCTTCCGACGGCAAGCCCTGGGTCGGTTCATTGACAGCGGCGCCAGGGGATCAGCCCATCGATATAGTTGAACTCGACGGATGCTCTTCCCGTGCCACCGATCGTGGCGCGGAGTTGCACGTTGACCGTAGCCGAGGTCGCACCACACGGGGCGCTGCCCGCTTGTCCCCCGGCAGGGATGGAGAGCAGCTCGAACACCCCTTCGACGTCCGTGTCGATGTTCTGAAACGTCCTGGAGACGCTGGCCGTGCCGGCCAGTGATTGGCTTGCTTGAACCGTGACGACAGCTGCGTCTTCGGTATACACGTCACCAAACACATCCAAGGACGGCGCATCGAACGTGTAGCCCGCTGGAAACGTATAGGTGACCTCGGCGTCAAAAGCGACGTCGTACGTGCCAACGTCGTCGCGGCCCCCGCGAGCGTCATCGAACGTGAGTGCGTATTCCGTGTTGATAGCCCCAACCTGCGTATTCATAGTTCCGCAGCCGGAGGCAGTTGCCTTGATCGAGACCTGGCTCGGGTCAGGCACGTCGCCGCCGTCGAGGGCGGTCGCCTCGCCGTCCACTGTCTCGCCTTCGTCGGAGGTGTCGGCGCACGCGACGCACAGGGAGGAACAAAGCAGCATCGCAAGACACGACCGAACATGATGGCTTAAAAGCTCGTTGGCAAGGGGTGGACGCGATCGATCAACGATACGGTCCCTGGCGCGGCGCCTCACCATCGAGCACCGACACGTCCACGTGCTCGTCGAGCCCCTCGAGCTCCTTCACGTGCCACTCGACCAGCATGCAGCCCGCGCAGATGTACGCCTCGAGCTTGCCGACCCTCCGGCTGCTCCAGACGCTCGGCTTCGCGATGGCGAGCTCGCTCCGCCCGTCGGCGTCCGCGTCGAGGACCTTGGGCGCGTGGAGGATCTTCCTCGCGCCGCATGCGGGGCAGCGGAGCTCGTCGCGCATCGACGCGGATCGCCGCTCGAGCAGCGCCTGGACCTCGCGCTCGAGCCGCCCCCACCCGCCCGTCGAGGGAGCGCTCCGCCGGCGCGCTCGCGGCGTGGGGATCGGTGACGGGATCCGCGACGGGCACGCTCGCGGCGCGGGGGAGCCGGGCGCCGCAGCCCAGGCAGAAGACATAGGCCGCCGGGTTCGAGCGGGCGCACGTGGGGCAGCCCAGGCGGTCGCCGCGCCGTGTACATCGGCGGCATGCCCATCGCGACGCTGGCTCCGCTGTCGGGCCTGCACGCGCTCGAAAGCCTCGCGGTGACCCATTTGGGCGTCTTCGACATCTCAGCCCTCTCCACCATGCCCAGCCTGGAGCACCGTTCACGTTGATCTAGACCGACGACAATGATGTCGCCCCGGTGCCAGGCGAGCACTCCGAGGAGCTCAGCGATCTTCCGATCTCGCGCGCGCTTGCTCGCGCTCCCGCAACTGCGCGAGGTAGTCGTCCGACACGCGCTCGCTGAGGACGAGGTCGAGCTCGATCTCGTCGTCACGGCCGTCACCGGTCCACCTGCGCCATCTGCTGCTCGCCGTAGCGCGCCGCGGACGGCATCTCGGGCAGCGCCGGCCGTCCCTTCCGAGCGCGCGCGCGAGCAGTTCCTCGTTCGTGTAGGGCCCGTGCACCGCGGCGGTGTCGAGGAACGTCACGCCGAGCTCGACGGCGCGGTGGATGGTGGCGATGGACTCGCGCTCGTCGCGCTCCTCGGGGGTGCCGTACGCCTGGCTCATGCCCATCAGGCCGAGCCCGAGGGCCGAGACCGTGAGGCCCTGCGTGCCGAATGTTCCTGAGGTCGGGCTCTACGGTGAGCTCAGGCGCGGTCTTCCCTGAAAAACCCGCGCAGGGATTGCGCGACGAGCTCGGGGCTCCCCCTCCGATCGGCGTTCCAGGGAGCCGCGTGACCGACGCCTTCGAGCTCCGTCCGCTGGACCCTGGGGAGGATCGTCTCCAGCGCATCGAGGGCGTTCTTCAGGTACCTCGGGCTCTTCGTGCCTCCGAGCAGGAGGATCTCGGCTTCGACGGCCTTGAACGACGCGATGCTTTCGCCCCTGTCGACGACCATCTTGAAATCGAAGCGCATCGCCGGGAGCAGCTCGCGCACCGGCGCGTACTGCCCTGAGCCCCTCCTGTCGTCCAGGCGGAGAAATCCCCTCGCCGCCAGCGTGAGCAGCGGGCGGGGGACCGCGGCGAGGAGCCCCGGGGCGAGGCGCACGATGTTGCTCATCGTGACGAGCGCCGAGGCCAGCTGCCCGCGGCGGATCTCGTCGTTGAAGCGAGCGATCCCGTCGAGGGGCACTCCCTCCAGGTAAAACGGGGGCTCGTAGACGGCCGCCTTGCGGACGGAGGGCAAGGCGCGCGCGGCCTCGAGCGTGATGATCGCTCCCGAGCTGAGCCCGAACACGAGGTGGGCGCCGCTTCGCGAGAGGAGGCCATCGAGATCCTCGACCTCTCTGTCGATGGAGTGCCCGGCGTCGTACTCCCGCGGGCTCATGCCCCGCCCCCGCCGGTCAGGGAGGTAGACCGTGAAGTCGTTGGCCAAGGCCCTCGCGAGCTGGTCGTAGTTGGCGGCGGTCCCCATCGCTCCTTGCACCAGGATGACGCCGGGACCTCGGCCGATCCGGCGGTAGCCGATCGTGGTGCCGTCCCTGGAGGTCACGGCGCCCGCCGCGTAGGGTTCTTTCAAGGCCGAAGAGCGGCCCTCTCGGCCGCGTCGTGCTTTTGTCGTCATCGCGTGCTCCATCCCGGCCCTTTGTGACACGGCGGCCAATGACTCAGGCTCGCGCAGCGCCGGCGAGGACTCCTCGTCCCGCCTGCCTCCGTGCAACATCCATCATGGACCTCTAGCTGCTCAGCTGCTTCATCTGCGCGAGCATCTGATCGACCGGCTTGCTGAGCAGCTTGAAGATCAAGCCCGGCGCGATGCGGCTCATGAGCTTGGAGACGTTCGCGAAGCCGACGCGGATCTCCGGGCGGTCTCTCTCGAGCCCCTTCAGGGCCTCATCGACGAGCTTCTCAGCGCTCATGAGCGGCGTGCCCCGGAGCTCCTCGGCGAACGTGTGGCTCAGGGGCGTGTCCACCGCCGGAGGCGCCAGCTCGAAGACCTGGACGTTCGTCTGCTTGAGCTGGACGCGCAGCGACTGCGTGAACGAGTGGATCCCCGCCTTCGTCGCGCCGTAGATCGGGGCGATCGGGTAAGGGGTGAAGGCGAGCCCTGACGACACATTGACGATCGCCGCGCGGGCCTGGGCCTTGAGGTGCGGGAGAAACTGCATCACCATGCGGATCGAGCCGCTCAGGTTGATCTCGATCTCCTCCGTGATGCCCTGGAGATCGGCGCCGAAGGTCTGCAGGTTGACCTTGCGCATGATCCCTGCGTTGTTGATGAGGACGTTCATCGCGGGGAAGTCCTTCATCACTTGCTCGTGGAGGGCCGCGATCGCGTGCGGGTCTCGCACGTCGCTCCGGAGGGTCCGTAGCCCAGGCAGCCTCCGCCGCGCGGCGTCGAGCGCGCCTTCGTCGCGGCCTGTCACGATGACCGTGTTGCCGCGACGGAGGAGCTGCGACGCGAGCTCGGAGCCGATGCCGCCGCTTCCACCGGTGATGAGGATGGTGTTGCCTTGGAGTTTCATGATTGGACCTCTGTCTCGAGCTCTGAGAGAGCGTTCACGCGTTCGACGCCCCCGCCGGCGCCGCGACCCACGGAAAGAAGTACGGCGGAGCAGACAGAAATGCTAATGGATAGTCGTGATGGAGAACATAAACGATGGTTATGGCCGCGATCTCGACCTGAACCTGCTCCGCGTGTTCGTGGTGGTCGCGGAGGAAGGGAGCCTCACGCGCGCTGCGTCGCGCCTCTACGTGACGCAGCCGGCCGTGAGCGCCTCGATGCGGAGGCTCGCGACCTTCGTCGGCGCCGAGCTCATCACCCGTCAGGGTCGCGGCGTGGCACTGACGACGCGCGGCGCCGAGCTGCTCGCGGCGGCGCGCGCGCACCTGGCGCCGCTCATCGCCGCCGCGACGACGGCGCCGCGCTTCGATCCGAAGCTCTCGACCGCCACGATCCGGTTCGGGCTCGCCGATGGGCTCGAGTCCGTGCTCCTCCCGAAGCTGATGGCTCAGCTCCGCGCCGAGGCGCCGCGCATGCAGTTCATCGTGCTGCCCGTGCAGTTTCGGACCGTGGAGGAGAGCCTGCTCTCGAGCAAGATCGACTTCGCCGTCACCGTGGCGGACGAGCTGCCGAAATCCATCCTCCGCCAGCCGCTCACCGCACACCAGAGCGGGCCGAAGGCGTTCGTCTGCCTGTACGACGCACGCTTCACCAAGCTCCCACGCCCGCTCACCGAGCGCGCTTACTTCGCCCAGGAGCATATCATCGTCTCGTACGCCGGCGACACGCGAGGCGTCGTGGAAGACGCGCTGGGCAAAGCCAGGACGGTCCGCGTCTCCGTGCACTCCTTCGGCTACATCGCGGACCTCGTCGAGGGCTCTTCCCTCGTGGCCACGGTGCCGTCGTTGCTCGCTGGCCACCTCATACGGGAGCGGTCGCATCTGCGCGCGGTCCCCGTGCCGTTCTCTCTCGAGGGCGCGCGGCTCGAGCTCTTGTGGTTGCGCGCCGCCGACGACTATCCGGCGGGGCGGTTCGTCCGCGGCGTCGTGGCGAACGTCGTCGGATCGCTGGAGGGGAAGAGCGAAGAGCCGCTCGCCCGCTCCGGCGCGGTGAGGCGCGCGCGGTGAAGGACGTGGCGAAGGCGCTCGAACTCGACGCGCTCCGCCGGCGTGACCACATGCCCGCATCGGCGAGGCTTGTCGACCCACGGTCCGACGCTCTGCGTGATCCCTCGAGATTTTGCCGCGCCTCCTTCAGCTCGTACCGGCGAGCGCGGTGACGGTTTTTGCGATCGGGGTCGCTGCGCCGCGACGTCGGCGTCGAGGCCGGTGTACGGGCGGACGTGCGAGGACGCGCAGGCGACCGGCCGGCTCACGGCGGCCGGAGTCCAGCGCGGCCTCGGCGGCCTCCAGCTCACGCAGCGCCCGCTGGCAGCGCTCGTAATAGAGCTGGCCGTCCGCGGTCAGGCTCTGGCTGCGGGTCGTGCGGTGAAAGAGCCGCACTCCGAGGCGGCCTTCGATGCGGCCGATCGTCTTCGCCACCGCCGATCGCGTGAGGCCGAGACGCGCGGCGGCGAGGGCGAAGCTTCCGGCTTCGGCAGCTTCGACGAAGATGGCAATTCCGTTGAACCGGTCGGACATGAGGCCGGCGATTGTAGACCGAGCGGCTCCAGTGAGTGGATCAACCATCACCACCACGGACGGCGGCGCGCCCTTATGGTCTCGGCGCGTGGGGGAGCGCCAAGGAGCGTGAGATGGAAAACACGATGAAACGCTGGGTGATGGACGCGGTCGGTCGCGATCGGTTGAGGCTGGCGGAGGCTCCGATCCCGGCGCCGGGGCCAGGTGAGATCCTGGTCCGGGTCTCCGCGGTGTCGCTGAATTTCCGCGACAAGCTGGTGGTCGAAAATGGCATGGGCTTGCCCCTCGCCTACCCGTTCACGCCCGCGTCCGACATGGCCGGGGTGGTGGCGGCGACGGGCGCGCAGGTCACCCGCTTCGCGAAAGGTGATCACGTGATCTCGACCTTAGTTCCAGGCTGGATCGATGGTCACGCCCCCGGGACGGCGCGCTCGCCCGCCTACGTAACGCTCGGCGGTGCGCACCCCGGTGTGCTCGCCGAGTACGTGGTCCTCCGCGAGGACTGGGCCGTCACCGCGCCGCGCAGCCTGAGCGCCGCCGCCGCTAGCACGCTCCCTTGCGCCGGTCTCACGGCGTGGTTCGCGCTGGTCGAGCACGGCGATCTCCACGCCGGTCAAACGGTGGTGGTGCAGGGCACGGGCGGCGTGGCCCTGTTCGGCCTGCAGATCGCGGCCGCCCACGGCGCGGAGGTGATCGTGACGTCGAGCAGCGACGACAAGCTCACCCGCGCCAAGGCCCTGGGCGCGCGTCACGTCATCCACCGAGCGACGACAGACTGGGTGCAGGCCGTCTATGAGATCACCGGCGACCGCGGCGCCGATCACATCCTCGAGATCGCCGGGGGCGCGAGCCTGGGCCGCTCCTTGCAGGCAGCGGCCGTCCACGGCCGCATCTCGGTGATTGGCCTCCTCGAAGGGCTCGACTTCTCCGGCGCCTCGTCCCCTCTCCTGCTCAAGCGCCTCACAGTCCAAGGCATCGCCGCCGGCCACCGGCGCGCGCTCGAAGATCTGATCCGCGCGGTCGACCGCCTGGGCCTCGATCCGGTGATCGACTCCGTATACGCGTTCACCGATGTCCCGGCCGCGCTGGATCACCTGGATCGAGGACCCTTCGGGAAGATCGTGGTGAACGTCGGCGGGTAGGTGGACTGGGAGATCCTCGATCTCCGGGCGCGGCTCGAGCCCGCTCCCAAACGCAAGCCGAACGCCTGTCGGCCACGGGCCGAGCTCCTGCGCCGCACGTTCGCGATCGATGTCCTCGAGTGTCCAGCCTGCAAAGGCAGGATGAAGCTCGTCGCCATGGGATTTCGGACGCACGGCACTAACGCTCGTGAGCCTCGCGCAGCCGCACATAATGGTACTCGCGGAGCAGGGCGCGCAGGAACATCGGCTCGTCGCGGAACCCGGCCCGGCGCGCGGCCTCGGCGACGTCGCGGGGCGCGGCGCCCTCGCCGCGCCGCTCGAGGTACCACGAAAGGAGCGCTTCCCGCGAGAGCGGCGCCGCCGAGAGGTCCGGATCGGCGAGCCCGGCCTCCTCCAGCGAACGCTGCTTGTCGCGCGCGCGGGCAAATAGCCCCACATACAGGTCGTCGAGGCGCAGCTGGTCCACGAGGTGCGCGCTGATGTGGGGCGCCGCCCAGCGCTGCACCGCCGCGACCTGGGCCTCGCTCTCCATGAGGCGCGCGAACTCCTCGGCGCGGAGGCCGTTCTCGCGCAGCCAGCCCTCCATCGCGTCCGCGTCCCGGAGCCCGCGCGCGCGACGGAAGCTCAGGATCGCCGCGTCGACCTCCTCGCCCAGCGGGCGCGGCGCGTGCTCGTCCGAGAGCGCCTGGGAGAGCAGGCGCGTCAGCGCGCCCTTGCGCGCCAGCGTGTAGGCGACGGGGTGGAGCCGCGCCTCGTCGAGCAGCGCGCTCTGCATCCACGACCCCTCCCCGCCCTCGTCGCGCGGCTCGTCGAGCGGCGCGGCGGCCTGGCGCAGCGAGTCCCAGAAGATCGTCGCCTCGAAGTGATACCGCACCTGCTTCGGCGCGAGCCCGGCCGCGAGCCTCGCCTCGATCGCGCGCAGCATCGCGAGCGCGTCGGCGCGCTTTCGATCGACCTGGCCTTCGGGCAAAAAGCCCTTCAGGGCCGAGAGCTCTCCCGGGTCGAGCCCCGCGGCGGCGGCCTCCGAGAGCAGCCGCGGATAGCTGCGGTCCGGATAGAACAGCTGCTTCGCTATCCGCAGCAGCGCGGCGCAGGTCGCCGGCCCGACGACCCCGCGCGCCTCCGCCGCCGAGAGCGTGGCGCGGATGTTGACCATCGCCACGGAGAGCACGCGGTAGCCGTAGGCGGCGGGCGCGTGCGCGACGGCGACCTCGTCGTCGTCCTCCAGCTCGCCCCGCTGGTACGCCTCGAACACGTCGCCGACGCCCTCCATGCCGAACGGCGCCAGCTCCACCGCGCGCAGCGCGCCCATGCTGGCGCTGCCGAACACGTGGACGCCCTCGCGCATCGCCCAGAGGATCTCCTTGTGCCAGACCGACGGCACGCCCTCGAAATAGCCGTCGACGATGCCGATCACCGTCGCGCCCCGCTGCGCCGCGCGGTAGACGTCGCCGTGGGCCACCGGCGGCAGGATGACCGCGTCGAGCACCTCGGCCGCCTCGGCGGCGGACAGCGTCGGCCCCAGGAAGAGGTGGACCGTCATCGGGCCTGCCCCTTCTGCGCCCTGGCGCGCGCGCCGGGCACGTAGCTGCGGTCGCCGGACAGCGGCTCCAGGCCGGGCACCACCACGCGCACCACCGGGATCCCCAGCTCCGGGCGGGTCAGCTCGACGGCGATCGCCCGCTTCACGCCCGCGGCGCGGAGCTGCTCGAGCTCCCAGGCGACATCGGCGTTGAAGGTGTCGGCGTGGAAGGTCGGCCCCTCGGCGAAGCGGCGCCGCGGGCCGGGCCGCTCCAGCTCTTCGCGCGCAGCAGCGGTGATGTTCGGGTCGCGCTGCCGCACGTACTGGCTGGGCGTGCGATCGTCGCGGGAGCCGGCGATCTGGGTCAGCCGGCTCTGGGCCGCCTCGGTCAACGCGCGCAGGAGCGCGATCTCGCGCGCGGGGTGACAGCCCATGCCCTCCGTGACGCCGAGCCTGCACAAGGGGTTGTCGCGCCGGTCGCAGATCTTGCACAGGAAGGCGGGGATGCCGATGTCCGACGTGATCTCCCAGACGCCGACGGCGACCTCCGCGCGCGCGTACATGTCGAGCACCGCGCGGCAGCTCCCCTCCGGAACGCTGTCGAGCTCGATCCGCGTGGCCGCGCGCGACGCCGGGCTGCGCTGCCGCCACAGCGTCGTCGCGTCGCGCTCCACCGCCTCGCACAGCCCGTGGCTGATCGCCTCGAGCGCGCCGTTGCCGGAGGCCAGGCCGTTCGAGCTCGCGACGAAGCCGACCAGGGTCCGGTGCATCGCGACCGTGTAGTTGGTGTGCACCACCTCGAACGGCACCCACACCGGCTCGCGCTGGAGCAGGTCGACCCCCTCGACCCAGAGGATCGGCAGATCGGCGTGGAGCTGGGCGCCCGCGATGCGCGGAAGATCGTCGACCTCGACGGCGCGGTGGGTGTAGCGGAGCTCCTCGTACGAGGCCAGCTTGAGCGGCAGGTCGATCCGCTCCGCGTGATACGCCTCGACCGACTCCATGAGGCCGGACGCCTGCGCCGTCGCGAGATCCAGCCCCTTGCCCTGCGATACGGAGAGCGAGCGGGAGTTCGGCCGACAGACCATCACGACCGGAATACCGATGTTGTCGAGGCCCGTGACGTTGGCGACGCGGGTGATGCCCATGACGGGCATGAGGCGGCGCACCCGGCGCAGCGTCTCCTCGGGCGGCACCTGGCGGTGGGTGCCGGCGAGGTATCCCTTGGGGACCGGGCTGTCCAGCGTGCTCGGATCGAACCGGTAGGGCGCCATGGGCGACGGCTCGGCACCCTACCATGAAAGCGCGCCGGCTCGCCTCTCCCCTCGCGTTCGAAGACCCCCATGCAGGAGGTGACGATCCGCTCGCGGACGTCGTCCGACCCCTCTTCCCTCATGCCTCCGCCGTGCTAGAGCAGCCGCCCCGCGCCGTCGTCGACCCCGGGCCTTGACAGCCCGCCCGCCCCTGCTAAACAATCGTTTCAATCCTTTGTTTCATACGGATGTCGCAGGAGTCTGACTCCTTGACGTCGTCGCTGGCGGCGTCGCGCTCGCGCATCTCTTTCCTGTTTGCCTAGAAGGAACCTTGTACATGAGACTGAAGCATCTTCCATACACTTCAACAGCGATTGCATCGATTCTACTGCTCGGAGCGGCGGGCTCGGCGCACGCGGCCGTCTATCCTGCGAGCTCGTCCAGCGGTGGGCCCGGCGTGAGCGGGTGCACGGGCGGCGCGAACTGCACGAATGAAAGCTGGGGCGTCGACCTCAATGACAACACCGGATTCGTCTGGAACGTGGCGGGCGGCGCCGGCGGCAACGCGGACCTCTATGTGAAGATCGCCGTGCTGTCGCAGACCAGAGCGATGAGCCTCTGGCTGAACGGCAGCCAGATCGCCGTCGTCACGTCCAACGCCACGGAGAGCCCGCGCCCGACCGGGAAAGAGCTCGGCCCGTTCCCGGTGACGCTGCAGGCCGGGAACAACACGGTAGAGCTGCGGGACACGCAAGGCACCGCGGAGTTCGACGTGCACAGCCTGCGCGTCGAGCCGACGATCGCCGGCGACGATGAGCTTGAGATTGGGCTCTGGCGACTGATGTCCCGCGCCGACCGTGGCACGTTGAGCCGCGATGCCATCACCGGGCAGCTGGTCGGCGCCGATTACTCGGGCGGTGACTATCAACACTGGCGCTTGGTCGGCGTCGGCGCGAGCAAGTATCAGTTTTTCCACGAGGAGACCGGCCAGTGCTTGGTCGCGTCGAGCGGCACGACGGTGCTCGGCGGCTGCAGCGGCAGCGCGGCGGAGTGGACCGTGGAGACCCTGCGCGCCCGCACGGTGGAGCGCCCGGCCCTGCATCGCTTGCGCTCGAGCGGGAACAGCTGCGCTGTCCCCAACGGCGGCGCGCAGCCCACCCTGGGGACCTGCGACGACAGCGCGCGCTGGTACCTGGAGCCTGTCGGCTTCGGTGAGCGCCTCGCGAGCGTGGAGTTCGATTTTCATGGGCTCCTCCTCGTCAAGCCCAACACCAACGTCCCTGGCGTCACGCAGGGCTCGCTGTCGACCAGCGTCGTCGACGCGGTGCAGGTCGCCTTCGAAGAGCGGGTCGCTTACTGGATGGATCTGATCACGGACGGCCGGGTCGCTTGGCATGGCTCCAGCGTCGTATCCAACGATCCTATCACGTCGCTGTCGGGCTCGGGCAATGACAATTATCTGCCGGCGGCCGTCCACCTTCAGCAAGACGTGCAGAGCTTCGTGCCCCGCGGCGAGTACGACACCGTGCAGGTGTTCTTCACGCCCGGCGACAGCAAGCCGGGGGGCTGGGGGTGGGGCCCGGGGAGCAACTACGAGTCGAACTACACCATGTGGACGACGGTGAACGGGAAAAATACTTTCGCCTCGGAGTGGCTGTCCACCGTCAACAGCGAGCCTGCGGAAGTGTTCATCCACGAACCCATGCACGGCCTCGATGGGTTCTACGAAGAGCTGGGGGTCCCGCTCCCCGAAGGGGTGCTGCATGGATCCGAAGCCAATCGTTATGTCAAATCCAAGACTCCCGGCCGTTCGTACTTGCACTGGTACCGCGACTACTGGTTGGGGACCGTCATCGCCTCCGATGACACCTACCGCGGCTTCGGCCCGCGCGCGTTCGCCCAGATCACGCCGAGAGATTACGCGTTGAGCCCCGCGGTGGACGAGTACAAGATCGTGCAGCACACAAGCGGCAAATGCTTCGTCCCGCAAGGCGGCGCCATGAAGCCGGCCGACGACACGCCGCTGGTGCTGTCGAGCAACTGCAGCACGCTCGCCTCTTCCTTCAGGGTCCTGGCCAGCGGCCTGCTGAAGCATCTCCCGAGCGGACTTTGTATTCACCCGAACCAAGGCACCGCCTACAACGGCGTTGGCCTGATCCTCAACCCCTACTGCGGTCCCGAGGTGCGCCTCTCTTTCGACGTGACGTCCGGTGGGAGCCTGCAGAACAGCGAGACCGGCCGCTGCGTCCACCCGGAAGGTGGATCGGCGACCCCCGCCGAAGGGACCAACCTGATTTTTCACGACGGTTGCGATGAAGAGCGCTTGCGCTTCAACCTGGTCTTGCAGTAGACGAACCCGGTGCAGATCGTGAGTGATTCCATGCAATCGAAGATGAACGCCCTGATGCTATGTGTTGTCGGTGCCCTGGCGATGGGGTGCAACGTCTGTGAGGATCTGGACGCACGGATGTGCGCAGACCTCGGGGCAGAGGATTGCGCCCTCTGGCGAGAGAAAGGGATGAACTTCGTCGCCCAGGCGAAGTCGAGGCCCCGCCGAATGATGAAGGACACGCTGTTCGGGGCCGACGCGCAGACGTGCGAGTCAGCGGGGAGCGACGCGGCGTATTCGCAGATCCTCCAGGCGACGAAGACGCAGATGGCCGCCTACCGCAAGGCGCAGCAGGCCGTGGAGGCAGCGGGGAAGGGGAAGTAGGTGTGCGCCGCCCCGCGAACGCGCCTCCGCGGAGCTGCCCGCTCCGCGAACGGCTCGATCGCGGGGGCCTCGGGGCGCCGGCCTCCTACCCTGAACGGGCGCCCGTTCGCCTCACCCCGCCCGTGGTGATCGTTGACATGGCGAGCGCGCCCCGCGAGCATCGCGCGTCCAACCATGCGCCGACCTTCCCTCGCCTTGTGTCTCGTGGTGGTGTCGGCGCTCGCGTACGGCGGCCCCGGCTGCGGCGATGACCAGCTCTGCGCGCCGGGCGCGCTCTCCGCGTGCTTCCTCCCCGACGGCTCCCTCGGCGCGCAGCGCTGCAATGACGACGGCACCGCGCTCGGCGCCTGCGGCGTCGCGCCGGGGGCGCTCGGCGGCGGGTGCGGCGCCCTGGGCGAGGCGTGCTGTCCGTCGCTCCCGGCCGAGCTCCGCGCGGGCTGCGACGCGGTCGCGGCGCAGGCGGACGACGCCGCGTGCGACGACTACGCCGGCAGCGCGAGCGCGGCCGGGCTCTGCAGCGGCGGCGCCGCGCCGGACGGCGTCCCCTACGGCCCGGGCTGCGCCGGCCTGCTGAACGACTGCTGCGCGTCGTTGCCCGCGCGGCTCGCGTCCGCCTGCCACGCCACGGGATTCCGCGGCAACGAGGCGCTCTGCCGCAGCTTCCTCGAGCGGGAGGCCCAGGCGAACGGCCTCTGCGAGGGGGCCGATCCCGCGGCCGAGAGCTGCGGTTACCTCGCCGAGCAGTGCTGTCCCTCGCTGCCCGGAGGGCCGCGCGAGCGCTGCGAGGACCTCGCCGCCGAGGCGGACGCGGACACCTGCCTGGACTACCTGAGCGGCGCCGCGGACGCGGGCCGGTGCCCCACGCTCGGCGGCGGCGAGCCGCTCGCCTCGGCGGCCTGCGACGCGCTGCTCGAGACCTGCTGCGGCACGCTCGAGCCCGCGCTCGCTTACGAGTGCGACTTGAGCGCGCTCTCCGGCAGCCGCGCGCGCTGCGAGGCGTTCGAGAGCGCCGCCCGGGCCGCCGGCCTGTGCCTCGACGGCGGCGGCGGCGCGGGCGGGGGCTGCGGCGACACGTCGAGCGACGTGGACAACTGCGGCTTCTGCGGGAACGTGTGCGGCGACCAGCACGCCGTCCCCTCCTGCGCGGCCGGCGCCTGCTCGCTCGCCTGCGACCTCGGCTACGGCGACTGCGATCGCGACGCCGCGACCGGCTGCGAGGTCGATTTCGAGGGCGACGTGGACAACTGCGGCGCCTGCGGCAAGGGCTGCAGCGACAGGAACGCCGCGGCCGCCTGCGAGGCCGGCGCGTGCGTGCTCGAGTGCGACGCGGGCTTCGCCGACTGCGACGGCGAGGCCTCGACGGGCTGCGAGGTCGAGCTCGACGCCGACCCGTCCCACTGCGGCGCCTGCGGCAACGACTGCTCCGGCGGCGCCTGCGAGGGCGGGACGTGCGGCCCGGGCGCGCTCCAGCTCGCGTCGGGCCTCGCGGTCCCCTCCGCGATCGCGGTCGACGCCGCCGCCGTCTACGTCGTCGGCTTCCGGCCCGCCGGCGGCGTCGCCGTCCGCGTCGACAAGGCGTCCGGCGCGACGACCTGCCTCGCCACCGGCGCCGCGCCGGGCGCCGCGGCCTGCGGGGCGAGCGAGCGCTTCGAGGGCATCGCCCTGACGGACGCCGGCGCGCTCGTCACCGGCTCCGCCGGCGTGCTCCGGTTCCCGCCGTCCGGCGCCGCGACCACCGTCACCGCGAGCGTCCCCGACCCGTGGGCCGTCGTCAGCGACGGCGCCGCGGTCTGGTTCACGTCGCTCTCGCAGGGCGGCCTGTACCGCACCGACGCGCTCTTCGCCGGGCAGCTCGCCGCCGAGATCACCGGCGCCACCGGCGAGGTGGGCGGCGCGCTCGCCGCCGACGCCGATCACCTCTACTGGACCTGGGCGGACGGCACCGTCATGAAGCTCCGCAAGGACGGCTCCGAGCCGCGCCAGATCGCGTCGGCGCAGGATTTCGAGCGCACCAACCTGACGCCGCAATACCTCGCGGCCGACGCCGCCCACCTCTTCTGGAGCACGCCGAGCGGCTATCTCTTCCGCCTCGACAAGGACGGCTCCGGCCTCGTGGCGCTCGCCGACGGGCAGCCCGGTCCCGCGGGGATCGCGGTGGATCCCGAGGGCGGCGGGGCGCTCTACTGGGTCAACCGCCTCGGCTCGGTGCGCCGGGTGCCCAAGGCGGGCGGCGCCGTGGACACGCTCGCCGTGGGGCAGACCGGCGCGATCGCGATCGCCGTGGACGAGGCGTTCGTCTACTGGGCGACGCAGGCGGGCGACCTGCGGAGGATCGCCAAGTGAGCCTCTCCCGCAGGCCCGGCCGCCGCGCGCTCTCGCGGCTGTGCGGCGCGGCCGCCGTCCTGCTCGGCGGCGGGGGGGTGATCGGCGTGGGCTGCGGCCAGGAGCCGCCGGTGGGCGACGTCGCGCCGCCGCCGCTCGGGCCGCAGGACGACACCGATGCGTGCGAGTGCGCCGGGGGCTTCTATTACAACAACCAGCCGATCCCGCTCGCGGAGACGCGCTGCGATACGTTCGTGTGCGGGCGCGACCTCATCTCCTACCAATGCCTCGACGGCGACACCGCCGCCGACACGTGGCGGAGCTATCCGGAGAACCGGTGCGGCGATCTCGCGTGTCCGGCCGAGGGGACGTTCTGCGGCGAGGACATGGTGAACGGCGAGCCGGCCGCGCTCTACCAGTGCCCGGGCGCGGGGCAGATCCCGCTCGAGTGGCGCATCTGCCCGGGCGGCTGCGAGGACGGCGCGTGCACGGGCGAGGCGAGCGGCGAGTGCCCGTGCGAGACCCCGCCGATCCCGGGGGGCGAGCGCATCCCGGTGCGCTGCGGGCTGACCCTCTGCATGCCGACGGGCGTCGGCGGCGCCGGCGTGAAGCAGGTGTGCACGGCCGAGGGCTGGCGCAACCTCGGGCTCGCGTGCAATCAGCCGCAGGGCGATTGTCCGGCGTGCCGCGGCGTGCAGGGCAGCTCCGGCCGCGAGATCACGACCACGGCCTGCGGCGCGGAGGTGTGCGGCCTCGGCGTCGGGAACCAGAGCCGATGGGTGTGCGGCGAGGAAGGCTGGCTCGACCTCAACCTCCCCTGCGATCCCGGCGCTTCGAACGGCGAGGCCGGCGCGGCGCTCGGCCGGTGTCCGGTGGAGTTCCGCGACAACGACGGCCAGTGGAAGCCCGTCGAGCCGGGACAGACCTTCTGCGGAGATCAGGTGTTCGGCGGCCGCGCCAACAAGGACCTCGCGATCAACCTGGGCGAGCTGGACCTCCGCATCCACGGCAGGGCGGATCGGCTCTACGCCTGCCCGGGCCCCGGCGCGCGCCCCGTGCCTTACCGCGACTGCGGCGGGCGGGGCGGGAGCGGCGCGTGCATGCGCGTGCGGGAGATCCCGCCCGTGCGCTGGCACGAGGCGATCGGCGCCCATCCCGGCGCGAACGAGCCGAAGATCCGCGACTGGGACCGCTGCGACGAGTCGTGCCCGCCGGTCAGCGACGCCATTCACTACTTCCCGACCTACACCAACGGCGGCACGCTCGCCCAGTGCGAGCACGTCTTCTGCGGACAGGACGTGATCACGGGTCGCGTCGGAACGCTGTATCACTGCGCCTACGATCTCGTCAGCGCGAACTACACGTGCCCGCCCGTGAGCGACACGGCGGTCGTGGGGCGCCCCGTCCCGTACGAGGAGTGCCCGGGCGGCTGCGGGCTCCGGGACCTCACGAAGAGCAGCGACAGGTGCGACGCCCACTCGGAGCAGCAGCCGCACGGCATGCCCGATCCCACGCCCACGCCGAGCATCACGTCGACGTGCGATCCGATCGTCGACTACCAGGGGAACGCGGTGCCCGTGCGATCGCTCCGCATCGGCTCGCAGGTCTGCGGTCCCGGCGGGCAGGTGCTCGCGTGCGACGAGCGCCAGCTGAGCCGCCCCGACGGCTGGCGCGCCACGGGGATCCCCTGCGGCACCTCCTGCGGCGTCTGCGGCCCCGACCCGTACGGCGACCAGACCCCGGTCTGCGCGTACTTCGCCGACGCGGAGGGCCTCGCGTGCGACGACGCGAGCTTCGCGCAAAGCTGGAACCCGTGCTCGAACGCCCCTGGTGTCCGGATCAACACCCCGGCGTATTGCGGTCACAGCCTCCCCGGCATCGACCAGGGCGACCCGAACATGCTGTATGTCTGCAAGGCCTATTGCCCGCGCTGGGAGGGCGGGCCGGGGCACATGGCTCCGTGCGAGGGCTCCGAGGGGCTCGGCGGCGGCGGTGTCCCCCGGACGCGCCGCTACTTCCTCGATCACACGGTGTACTGCGCCCTCGGCTGCCAGGGCAATGGGGCGGCGAAGAGCGACGAATGCAAGCGGCCCGGGGGCGGCAAGCGGGCGGCTCCCATCGACGACAGCCGCGTGATCCGGGGGTTCGGCGTCGTGGCCGAGGACTACGGCGGCCGCCACCTCGGCGAGGATCTCGTCAGGAGCTCGGGCGGCACGGCGGGCGCGGAGGTGCACCCGGTGGCCGACGGCCGGCTCCTCTGGAAGGGCTTCAACGGCTCGCAGTACCTCGGCGTGGCGCTTGTCGAGCACCCGCCCAAGGACGGGACGGGGGAGCGCTACTGCTCGTTCTATGGCCACCTGGACGTCGACGGGCTGGCGCCGGGCCTGGAGGCGGGCCAGAACGTGACGACCGACGACGTGCTCGGGAAGGTGGTGCGCTGGGACGATATCCCCTCCCTGCACAACCTCTACTTCGATAAGAAGTGGACCGAGTGCCCCGACTCCTCGGACGAGTTCACGTGCTACGGCGACGGAAGGACGGACAACTCGCACCTGCACTACACGGTGCTCTCCGACGCGGAGTGCCGGCGCTTCGCCGGAAGCAGCAGCGCGCCCTATGGGTACGACGAGTGCAAGACGCCGGATGAGGACGCCGTCGCCCTCACCGCGATGAAGGCCGCGGACGGATGCACGAAGCCCATGGACGGTGCGACGACGGAGGGATACGTCTCGCCGACGTGGTTCATCGAAGCGCCGCCGCAGTGAGCGGCGGCCTCCGCGGCGGTGACGGCCGCCCGCTCAGGGCTTGCCGAGGAAGTCCATCTTGCCGATGTCGAGCCCGTTGTGGCGCAAGATCGCGTAGGCGGTCGTCACGTGGAAGAAGAAGTTGGGCAGCACGAAGCCGAGCAGGTACGGCAGGCCCTTGAACTTCATCGGCTGATCGCGCGTGGGGATCGTGACCTCGCGGTCCTCGGAGCCGTCGATCTGCTCGGCCTTCAGGGTGTTCAGGAACGCGATCGTCTTGGCGATGCGGGCCTGCAGATCGTCGAAGCTGGCCTCGTTGTCCTCGTACTTCGGCACGTCGACGGCTGCGAGCCGCGCACCACAGCCCTTGGCGCTGTCGCTCGCGATCTGGATCTGGCGGGTGAGCGGGAGCATGTCCGGGGCGAGGCGCGCGTCGAGCAGGACGCGCGGCTCGATCTTCTTCGCCTCGGCGTACGCCTCGGCCTTCTTGAGGATCGCCGAGAGGTTGTTGAGCCCCCTCACGAGCACGGGGACCGACGCCTGATACATCGAGATCGCCATCTTCATCTCCTTGCTATCGCACGGTGCGGAAAGCGTGTCCCCCGTACGTCAGGGGCAGCGCGGTGCGGGAGCACCGCCTGTGGGGGCGCGCGCGGGCGCGAACATAGTGGTCGCCCCGCGCCCCCGGCAAGCGCGCCAGCGCACAGAAATCGCCTGGGGCCTCCCGACCGCTCCCGCTCCCGGCAGGGCGCGGGCCCGCCGGCCGCCGCGCACGCCGCCGCTGAGCGCGCGCCGCGGAGGCGCTCCGCCCCGTGGAAACCACGTGAAGTAATGTAAAGCCTCTTGACGTACCGGGCTTTCGACCTTTTTAGAGGCCCAGGATCGGGCGAGCGCCGCCGCGTCCGCTGGTTCCACCTGTCTTGAAAGGATCCTTGTCGATGAAAACCAAGTTACGGCGATCGCCCTCTCGCCTGCTCGCGCTCTCCGCCCTTGCCCTGGCGTCCTGCGGAGTCGAGCCGCTCGAGGAGCAGCCGCCGCTCGGCGGCGCCGAGGCGGCGTTGAACGGCGCTGTCGCGATCGCGGGGCACGTCGGCAACGACGCGTCGAACGCGGGGATGAGCGGCGTCATCGTGCAGCTCAGCGGCGCCGCGAGCGCGCAGGCCGTCACCGACAGCCACGGCAACTTCCTCTTCGCCGGCCTGCCCGCGGGCGCGTACACGCTCACCGCGGTAAAGCCGGGCGCGACGCTCACGCCGAGCACGGTCAACCTCGGCAGCGTCACGACCGACCAGATCCAGAGCTTCACCTGCGCCGGCGCGTGCGGCGGGGGCCCGGCGGTCGATCCGTACAAGGAGATCGCGATCGTCGACCCGTCGGTCACGCAGGACGCGCGCGCCTCGAACGCGACCGGCGGGCCCTGGAGCTTCCGGTACCTGATCGAGCAGATGACCCCGAGCGGCGTCGATCCCGCGGATTTCGTGGCGGAGTGGCTGGAGGGCTTCCAGCCGCTGACGATCAACGGCTATCCCACGACGAGCCGGGGGATGTTCTCGCTCTTGAACCTCTGGCCGACGCGGCCGGACGGCAAGCTCGACCTCGCGCAGGCGCCGTTCCGGCTCCTCGGCATCTTCAACCGGACCGACCTGCACGCGAGCGGCAGCGGCGAGGCGCGCTTCGTGTTCGGCATCGTCCCCCCGAACCACTTCATCGGCGGCATGACGGTGATCTTCGAGTACCGCCTGCCGACCAACTCGATCGCGCCGGACCGGCACAGCTGGATCGCCCGCTTCCACGCGCTCGGGCAGCGCGCCTTCGGCGCCCAGTACAACCAGGAGCTCCAGGCGATCACGGATCTCTTCACGCAGCGCGGCGCCGAGCGCAGCACGATGGGCAACCCCAACGCGAGCGCGCTCGCCCAGCTCCGCACGAGCGAGGATCTGATGGGCGCCCCCTGGTCGTGGCGGGAGTTCCACCTCGTCCCGGAGCCGACCGGCTATCAGGCCTTCCTGCGGCTCGCGGAGGCCGCCCAGACGCCGGATCAGCAGCTCAACGGCGACGCCGGCCTCGAGGCCTTCCTGCTCGCGAACCGCACCGGGATCATCGCCGGCGCGACGCCGCTCGATCCCTCGTTCCTCGGCGGAGAGGCGGAGGGCAACATCGTCCCTTCCGCCACGAAATGGGTCTTCCCCGGCGTGGACGAGCCGCTGCGCCACGCGTTCGCCGGGCAGACCTGCAACGGGTGCCATAACGCCGAGACCCAGCAGCTCGCCACCTTCTATCATGTGGCGCCGTTCGCGACCCCCGGCCCCGACGGCACCGGGGTCCTCTCGAGCTTCGTCAAAGAGGTCGAGATCCCGCGGCGGGTGAGCTTCATGCAGAACCGGCTCACCTGCGCCCCGCTCGCGGGCGACTGCTCGCCCGGGTCCGAGTCGGTCGCGCCCTGATCTTCCGTTTGGCGCCTGAACGCGGGCGCGCCGATTCGGTCGATAGCGGTGGCGCGCTCCGGAGGAGCGCGGCGGTGGTCCTCGACGGCCGCGCCGCCGCCGCGCTATAGGGGGAGGTCATGCGAAACCCTCTTGTCCTCTGCTTGATCGCCGCAGCGCTCGCGGCCGCGTGCGGCTCCACGACGACCGACCCGGACCCGACCGGGAGCGGCGGGTCGGCCGCCAGCTCGACGAGCGCCAGCTCGACGAGCGCCAGCTCGGCCACCGGGACGTCGTGCGTGCCCGGCTCGACCATGTCGTGCACCTGTCACGCCGTGCGCCCTCCGGGCGTCGCGACGTGCCTCCCCGACGGCAGCGGCTACGGGGCGTGCATGGACGCGGACGGCAGCGACTGCGCCTGTCCCCTGGGGCGCGGCGACGGGTGCTGTGCGGGCGACGGCATCTGCTGCGCGTGCGTGCAAGGCTGCGATCGGAGCTCGGATCCCCAGCAGGATGCCGAGACGGACGCGCTCATCGCCTGCGTCTGCGCGGCGGGCGTGTGCGCGGACGAGTGCGAGGTGGAGTGCGCCGGCGGGGGCATCACGGCGGACTGCGCCCCTTGCGTGCAGCAGGCGGGCATGGACGCGTGCAAGGCGGAGTACGAGGCCTGCGGCGGCATGTGAGCCCCGCGGGCGCGCTCCGCGAGGTCGCGGCGCGCGTCATTTTCGGTGCACGAGCGAGCGAAGCTCCAAGCACGCCGCGCTCGCGCTCCGGTCCCCGGACCTCCCCGCTACGTCCCCGCCCCCGGCTCCGCCGCCTTCGCCGGCAGCAGCGCCTCGACCCGGCGGATCAGCTCCGCCGGCTCGATCGGCTTCGGCAGCACGCGCCCCCCGTACGCCGCCAGGAACCGCCGGCTCACCTCGCTCGTCCCGCCTCCGGTCATGAACAGCACCCGGTCCGCGAGCGCCGGCAGCTCCGCCTCGATCCACTCGTGGAGCTCTATCCCCGAGCCTTCCTGCATCACGAGATCGCAGAGCACGACGTCGAAGCCCGCGTCCCGCCGGAGCGCCCTTTGAGCCTGCGCGCCCGAGCCCACGCACACGACCTCGTGCGATGACCCGAGCAGCCCCCCGAGCGCCCGCAGGATGAGCGGCTCGTCGTCCACGACGAGGATGCGGGCGCGCCGCGCCGGCCCCTCGTCGCGCGCCGGCGCCGGCGGCGCCGCGGGCTCGGCGCTCGTCCAGACGGGCAGCCGGACGCGGACGCAGGTGCCCACGCCGGCCTTGCTGCTGATCCCGATGCTCCCGCCGCACGACTCGACGATGCTCCGGCAGATCGCGAGCCCGAGCCCGGTCCCCTCGCCCGCGCGCTTCGTGGTGAAGAACGGCTCGAACAGCCGGGGCATGTGCTCCTCGGCCACGCCGCAGCCCGAGTCCACGACCTCCGCGACGACCTCGCGGCCCTGCTGGCGGGTGCGCACCTCGACGAGGTTGTCGGCGACGCGCCCCTCCCGGATCGACTGCGCCGCGTTGATCAGCAGGTTCACGAACACCTGCGTGAGGCGCCCCTCGGCCCCGCCCACGCGCGAGACCGGGGCGAGCTCGCGCACCACGCGCGCGCGGTGCTTGATCTGCGCGTGCACGATGTTGAGCGCGCCCTCGATCACCGCGTTGACGTCCGTCGGCCCGATCGCCTCGTTCGCCTCGCTGCGCGCGAACACCCCGAGATCCCGGACGATGTGCATCACCCGCGCCGCGCCGTGGCGGGCGTCGTCGAGCGGCTGGGCGAGGTGCGCCGTGGCCGCGCCCTGGCTGGCCAGCCGCCGGATCTCGCGGGCGAGCAGCTCGAGGTTCGCCACCACGTACGCGAGCGGGTTGTTGATCTCGTGGGCCACGCCCGCCGCCAGCTGGCCGACCGCGGCGAGCCGCTCGGTGCGCTCGAGCCGCAGCCGCAGCTCCTCGGCCCGGCGCCGCCCGGTCACGTCGCGCAGGAGCGCCATGCGCGACGGCCGCCCCTGCCAGTCCACGTCGACCCATCGAACATCGATGAAGACCGTGTGCCCCCCGAGCTCCAGGCTCGTCTCGCCGGCCGGCAGCGCCACCGGGCAGCCCCGCCCGGCGACGAGGCGCCCCTCGCCGAGCAGCGCCTCCGCGGCGGGGTTCGCGAACAGCACCGCCCCGCCGGGGTCGAGCACGATCACCCCGTCGGCGCTGCGGGCGATGAGCTGGTGCAGGTTGGCCTCGTTCTCCCGCGCCTCCGCCATGGTCCGCGCGAGCTGCGTCACGAGCTGCTGGCGGCTGACCGCGTAGCGGATGGCGCGCCACAGCGCGTCGGCGTCGAGGCTGCGCTTCACGAGGTAATCCTGCACCGAGGCGCCGAGCGCGCGCTCCGCGAGGCGCACGTCGTCGTGGCCGGTCAGCACCACGATGGGCACGTGCGCGTCCACGTCGCGAATGCGCTCGACCACCTCCAGGCCCTCCCCGTCGGGCAGGGAGAGATCGAGGAGGACGACGTCCCACCCCTCCTTCACGCGCGCGAGCCCCGCCGCGAGCGTCTCCGCGTGCGCGAGCTCGGCGCGCTGCCACGGCACGGCGTCGAGGTGGCTCTGGACGATCGAGGCCGCGATGGCGCTGTCCTCGATCAAGAGAAGGCGAAAGCGCGGCGCCGGCGGAGCCTGGCTGGATTCGGCGGACATAGGTGACCCCCCCTTCGATCAAAGAACTCGAAGGCTTTCCCGGAAGTCAAGCACCTAACGCGGGCGCCGGCATCCGCGTTATCGTCGCGCAATGGAGTTCCTCGCCTTTCCCAAGATGCCGTGCCTCGGCGCAAGCGAGGCTCCGACCTGGGTCGCGCTCGAGAAGCTCCACGGCGCGCAGCTCGTGATCGGCGTCGACGCGGCCGGCGTCCGCTTCGGCAAGCGCAGGGAGTGGCTCCGGGACGAGGACCCGTTCTTCGGCTGGCAGCTCCTCCGCGCGTCGCTCCGGGACGCCGCCCGCGCGGCGTTCGCGGCGGTCGGGGCGGAGCGGCTCGTCCTCTATGGCGAGCTCTTCGGCGGCGGCTATCCCCACCCGGACGTCCCCGCTGGCGGCGCGATCCCGGTGCAGACCGGCGTCTGGTACGCGCCCGATCTGCGGTGGGCGGTCTTCGAGCTCCGCGCCGTCGACGGCGGCGAGGACGCGTTCCTCGCCTTCAGCGAGGCGGCGCCGGTCGCCGCCGCGGCGGGGCTGATGATGCCCCCGGTCCTCGCCCGCGGGCGCAAGGCGGAGATCGCCGCCCTGCCCGAGCGCTTCCCGTCGCGCGTCGCGTCCGCCCTGGGCTTTCCGCCGCTCGGCCCGGCCAACCTCGCGGAGGGGCTGGTCGCCAAGCCCGATGTCCGCATGCCCGCCGGCGCCTACATGGCGTTGAAGCGCAAGATCGCCGAGATGCGGGAGGACCGCTTCGACGAGAGCGCGCCGTGGGATCCGGAGCGCCCGGTGGATCTGCCTACGCTGATCCGCTGGGGCGAGCGGCTCGCGAACGGCCCGCGCCTGGCCTCCGCCGCCTCGAAGGTCGGGCGCCACGATCGCGCGGCCGTCGACGCGGAGGCGGCGCTCGACGTGCTCGTCGATCTCGAAGCGGCGTTCCCCGGCGCGATGCGCGCCCTCTCGCGCGAGGACGGCGAGGCGCTCGAGCGCGCCGTCAGGGCGGCCGTCGCGGGGCTGCCGATCTAGCGCCGCGGTGCCCCTGGGCGAACCTGCGGCGGCGAACCGTCGCGGCTCGTCGCTCACGCCGGGATTTCCCGGGATCGGGGCGCTTCTCCGGCCCAGCGCGCGCAACGAGAGGTCCTCCGCCCGCTGATGCGCGAGCGCGCGCAACGCAGCATCGATGAGCGCCTGCCGGAGGTCGCCATGATGGTAGGCGCTCGACGTCCCCGCGACGACGTTCATGCACGATTTTGCCCCGACGCTGCAGCGTAGCTCCTCGTCGGTCACGTTCCTCCTTGCCTGGAGGTCCTGCCAAGCTGCCCGCCGCCGAAGGGCGCGGGCGCGGGCGCGGTGCCAGCTCTGCGTGCCAGCGGTGCCAGCGGTGCCAGCGGTGCCACCGCGCTCCGAGCGTCGGGTGACCTTCGCACATTGGCCGATGTTTCCGGCGCAGATCCCGCGGTGCGCACGCATCGAATCGCTGAGAGCCGCGCGCGGCACGGCGACTGCAAAGAGCGGCGACTGCAAAGAGCGAGGACCGAGCAAGCGCGCGATGCGAGATACGCAATCGCGGCACGCCCTCGGGAACGCTGGGCGGCCAGCACGACGGCAGCTCATCCTGAGAATCAAGGAGTGAATCTCGTGACCAATCTCATGAAACTGAACCGGCTTCACAGCATGTACGCAGCCCTCGGGCTCCTCGCGTGCGCGGCCTTCGCGCCGGCGTGTGTGGCCGAGGGCGCGACCGGCGACGGCGAGACAGAGCTCGCGACCGGCGGCGACGAGACCGAGCTCGTCGACAGCGGCTCGAGCGCCATCATCAACGGGACCGCCGCCACGTCGTGGATGCGGCGGCGGGTCGTGTCGCTCGGCAACTGCACCGGCGTCATCATCAGCAGAAATCATGTCCTCACGGCCTCGCACTGCAAGCCCGTCGCAGGGACCACGATGGTGCAGTTCTATAGCACCAGCAACACGCCCGACTCGCCTAGCACCGGCGTCACCGACGTCGTCTTCAGGCCCGGCGTCAATCCGTGGATTGACGACCTCGAAGACACCGCGGGCGACTACGCCGACATCGCGATCCTCACGCTCGCGAGCCCGATCCCGTCGACCTCTGTGGTGGCTGGCATCGACGTCAATTACCCAGGAGAAGACGGGACCGGCACCCAGGTCGGCCGCGGGCGGCATGACGACGTGGCCAACCCGACGAGCTTGCTGAAGTATGCGACGAACGGCCTCTATTCGGACAACGTGGATGGCGGATACTTCTACACCAACGACGAACGCACCAACAAGGGGGACTCGGGCGGACCGATCTTCACCCACGGGCAGCTCGTATCCGGAGTGCTCTTCGGCGATGCATGGGTCGCCTTCGCCACGCGCAACAAGTACACGAGCACGGAGTACTACTTCGAGTGGATCCTCGACAACATCGGATACACCGGGAACGGCGTGTACTCGCAGACGCTGACGAACAAGTTCATCGACGGCTGGCCGTACGATCTCGTATCCGGCAACCTGAGGAAGTGCAAGTACGTCTGCGAGCACGATTCGCAGTGCATCGCATACAGCCACGTCGCCGTGGACAATCACTGCTTTCTTTACGACGACATGGGCGAAGGACCGGTGACCTTCAGCGGCGGCACGACCGGCATCAAATGAGGCGCGCGGCACGGCGCGGGCTCACCAGGAGCCCACCACGCCGCCCAGGCGCCACCCGATGACGCCGCGCCCATCTCACACAACCCAACGCATCATGGCGTTGCGGCACGCCCTCGGGAACGCTGGGCGGCCACCTCTACGGCAATTCATCCTGCGAATCAAGGAGTGGATCTCGTGACCAATCTCTTCAACTTGAACCGACTTCACCGCATCTACGCTGCCCTCGGACTCCTCGCGTGCGCGGCCTTCGCGCCGGCCTGTGTGGCCGAGGACGTGACCGGCGACGACGAGGCAGAGCTCGCCGCCGGCGGCGAGGAGACAGAGCTCGTCGACAGCGCAGCGAGCGCCATCACCGACGGGATCACCGCCTCGGGGTGGATGCGGACGCGGACCGTGTCGCTCGGCAACTGCACGGGCGTCATCATCAGCAGAAACCATGTCCTCACGGCCGCGCGCTGCAAGCCTGTCGCAGGGAGCACGACGGTGCGGTTCTATAGCACCAGCGACACGCCCAACGCGACCGTCATCGGCGTCACCACCGTCACCTACAAGGCCGGCGTGGATCCGTGGAACGACGACTTCGAAGACACGGCGGGCGACTACGCCGACATGGCGGTCCTGACGCTCGCGAGCCCGATCCCGTCGACCTCCGCGGTGGCCGGCATCGATCTCAATTATCCCGGAGAAGACGGGAGCGGCATCCAGGTCGGCCGCGGGAACCACAACGGGACGGTCAACACGACGAACGCGCTCAAGTATGCGACGAACGGCCTCTATTCGGACAACGTGGACGATGGATACTTCTACACCAACGACGAGCTCGCCGATCCTGGGGACGCGGGCGGGCCGATCTTCACCCACGGGCCGTTCCTGTCGGGGGTGCTCAGCACCAACACGTGGGTCGCCTTCGCCACGCGCAACAAGTACACGAGCACCCTCTACCACTTCAACTGGCTCCTCGACCGCATCGGGTACACCGGGAACAGCTCGTACTCGCAGACGCTGCAAAACAGGTTCATCGACGGCTGGCCGTACGATCTCATCAACGGCGATCTGAGGACGTGCAAGTACGCCTGCGAGCACGACGCGCAGTGCATCGCATACACCCACGTCTCAGCCCCGGAGAACGATTGCTATCTCTTCGACAACATGGGCGACGGACCGGTGACCTTCAGCGGCGGTACTGTCGGGATCAAGTGAGGCGCGCGGCGCGGCGCGGGCTCATCAGGAGCTCACGGCGCGATCCAAGCACCGCCCGGTGATGCCGCGCCCATCGCGCACGACACCGGAGCTCGCGTCCCACGAGCTCCGTCACACCCATCATCACGGTCACGTTCGTCCTTGCTCGGGGGTGGTGCCGAGCTGCCCACCTCCGAACGCCGCAGCGCGGTGCCAGCGGTGCCAGCGGTGCCAGCGGTGCCAGCGTAGCATCGCCGCCGAGCTTCGAGCGTTGTTCGGAGATCGGCCGAGCTTCCGTCGCAGATACCGCGGTGGTCCCGCCTCGATATTCGGGTGACTGCGCTCGGCACGGCGCGTGCAAACGCGAGCGGCGAGACACGCGATCGCGGCGCGCCCTCGGGAACGCTGGGCAGCCGGATCAACGGCAAATCAGCCTGGGATGCAAGGAGTGAATCTCGTGACCAATCTCTTCACCTCGAACCGGCTTCACCGCATGTACGCAACGCTCGGCCTCCTCGCGTGCGCGGCCTTCGCGCCGGCCTGTGTGGCCGAAGGCGCGACAGGCGACGACGAGGCGGATCTCGCCGCCGGCGGCGACGAGGCCGAGCTCGTCGACAGCGAATCGAGCGCCATCATCAACGGGTCCGCCGCCACGGCGTGGATGCGGCAGCGGGTCGTGTCGCTCGGCGGTTGCACCGGCGTCATCGTCAGCCGAAATCATGTCCTCACGGCCGCGCACTGCCTGCCCGTCCCGGGGACCACGAAGGTGCGGTTCTATAGCACCAGCAACACGCCCGACTCGCCTGCCACCGACGTCACCGACGTTGTCTTCAGGCCCGGCGTGGATCCGTGGAACGACGAGCTCGACGACAGCTCGGGCAACTTCGCCGACATCGCGGTCCTCACGCTCGCGAGCCCCATCCCGTCGACCTCTGTGGTGGCCGCCATCGACCTCAATTACCCCGGAGAAGACGGGACCGGCACCCAGGTCGGCCGCGGGCGGCATGACGACGCGGCCAACCCGACGAGCCTGCTCAAGTATGCGACGAACGGCCTCTACTCGGACAACGTGGATGGTGGATACTTCTACACCAACGACGATCGCGTCAACAAGGGAGATTCGGGCGGGCCGATCTTCACCCACGGGCAGCGCCTGTCCGGGGTTCTCTTCGGCTATCAATGGGTCGCCTTCGCCACGCGCAACAAGTACACGAGCCCGCTCTACTATCTCAACTGGGTCCTCGACAACATCGGGTACACCGGGAGCGGCACATACTCGCAGACGCTGCAAAACAAGCTCATCAACGGATGGCCTTACGAGCTCGTGTCCGGCGACCTGAGGAAGTGCAAGTACGCCTGCGAGCACGATTCGCAGTGCATCGCCTACAGCCACATCGGTGGCCTGGAGAACCACTGCTATCTTTACGATGACATGGGCGACGGGCCGGTGACCTTCAGCGGCGGCACGACCGGCATCAAATGAGGCGCGCTGCCTGGCGCCGCTGATCGCGCGCGCGCCATCAAGACGGCGACGGCGCGCTCACGCCCTCGGGGCCGAGCGCGCGCCCGTATCGCCGGCTCTTTCGTCCCGACATGCCGTGACGTCAGACAGAGGGGACAGCCGAGCCGCGTCTCGGCGCGCGGGCGCGTCGATGAGGCGTAGCCCATGAGGGCTTCGCGGAGCTCGGGGCGGCGCGCTACGCGCGCAGGGCCGCGCGGGGTCGCGCGGCCCTGCGGGGCGGTTGTGTCAGAAGGCGAAGCGCAGGTTGTCGAGCACGTAGGTGCCTGCGTTGGTGGGGGCGTTGAGCGCGAGCCTAAGCTGGCACTCGTTGTCCTGGGCGAGGAGCGCGAGACCCGCCGGAGGCACGACGAAGTTGACGACGTGGGCGCCCGAGCCCTGCGGGAGCGGGACGGTGTTCGTCGCGACCTCCTGGTGCGACATGTTCGCTCCCATGCACTCCAGGAACATCGTGGCATCGCCGAACCAGCCGGGGTTGACCGGCGGCGGCGACACGACGTCGAGCTTCAGCGTCGGCCCGAACGAGGCGAGCTCGCTCGTCGGGAACGACGTGCTCTCGATGACCGTGTAGTTCGAGGCCGCGACCGAGAGCGCGTTCGTCTCCGGATTCGTCGGCGATTCGACGAGGCTCACCGTGGTCCCCTGCACGACGTGCCAGGCGTCCCCGGTCTCGAAGCCGAGCACGCGCTCGGCGGTGGTGACCGGCACGAACGGCCCGTCGTCCACGCCGGGGCTCGTCCCCGCGTTCCACTGCAGCTCCCCCATGAACCGCACGTTGTCGAACCGGAAGCAGTCGCCGTTCGCCGCGTCGGCCATGAGCGAGACCTGCAGGGTGGAGCCGCGGTCGTTCTCCTGGAGGGCAGCGAAGACCGCCTCGGGGAGCGTGAAGTGCGCCGTGACCCACTCGCCCGCCGGGTAGCCGGTCAGCTCGAACTGGCCGGCGTACTGGGACACGGTGTCCTCGGGCCGATCGTGGTAGTAGAGCTGGAGGGAGCCCTGCCATGCCGGGTTCGGCAGCCCGGTCGGGATCCGGACGTCGAGCGCGAGGTGGCGAGAGATCCAGGTGAAGTCCCTCGGGGTGATGGGCGGGCTCTCGAGCGCGCGGGACCCCGAGGAGCACACCCGCTGCGACGTCGCGCCCACGGTCGCGACAGGGCTCATCGAGTTGCTGGCCGTGGTGGTCCAGGGATCGTCCCAGGTGCCGACCCTGGCCTGGCCGCGCGGAGTGGTGCGGTAGGTGGTGGCCCGCAGCGACTTGATGTGCACGGTGGCGCCGGCAGCGCCCGCGACGTCGATGGCGAGGGTGACGGGCTCCTGCGTCTGCTCGAGCGCCGCCAGGGTATCGGCAGGGACGTTGAAGAGCACGTCCGTCTCGCCCGCGGTGAGGACATCGGCGAGCACGACGGTCGAGCCGAGCTGGACGGTGCCGGTCGAGGCGGCGTTCAGGGTGACCTTGAGCCGGGCGCTGCGGGTCGGGTTGCCGGTGACCGCGACGGAGAACCACACCGACCCCGGCGTCCAGCTCGTCCCCTCGCGCTGGTACTCGCGGTCGATACGGGCGTTGCCAGCGCCGTTCGGGGTGATGGTCAAGCCGCTGCCGTCGGCGTTTTGCTCGGCGGAGCCGGGCTGGGCGGGCAGCCAGCTCTCGTCGAACCGGATCTGGCTGGGCGGGTCCGCGGCCGCGTCCCCTGCAGCGATGCGGATCGGGTTTTGGTGGTCTCTCGAGTCGAGGGTCAACGTCGAGTTCAGGTGCGGGTTGTGGATTGTGACGAGCCCGTCGCCCATGGCGCGCACGTACTCGACCCCCGTGAACCCGTAGTCCGCGTCGACCTGCTGGACCAAGAGCAGCGGGAAGTCGATGATCTCCTGGGGCTGCCGCGGGTCGAACGCGCCCGCGGGGTTGCCGCCGATCTTGTCGATCCACATCAGGGACGCCTCCTCCGAGAAGCCGATGTCGAGCCGCTCGTTGCTCACCACCGTCTGGTAGGGGAGCACGTTGCCCTGCGCCGTCAGGCCGGCGTTCCTGGACACGACCGCGCTCAGGACCTCCGCGGCCGGGACGCTCTCCGTCTCCGTGCCCGAGCCCCAGTGACCAGGGACGACCTCCCACAGACCGCCGTGCAGGACGGGGAAGGAGACCAGGACGACGTGCAGGCCGCCGCCTGGCTTGGTGATCACCTTGGCCCTCGATCCGTTGTCCAGCATGACGACGTCGGTAAAGCCCCAGCCAACCGGAGTCCGCGCAGGCCAGTCTTCTTGGGGATCGAAGCCGAGCGTGACGTTCTTGTACACGGGCCCGTTGTTCGAGCTGTAGCCGTTCCCTCTCATGATCGGGGTGACGTCCTGGGCCTCGGTCACGCCCCAGTTGCCCTGATCCCCGGGGAGCAACAGCACGCTCGGCTTCGCGAGGAAGTCGTGCGCGTGCTTCTTGTCCGGCATCGTATCCTCGACAGCCTTGTCGATAGGCCCCAGTCCCGCGTTCTCGAAGTACCGGTACCTGCCGCCCGAGCTGTTCAGGAAGTCGCTCGTGGAGAAGTAGTGCTCGGCCGCGGGCTCGTATCGGTAAGGGCGGAGGATGCCTTCCAGATGCTCGCTCGGCACGCTCGACGGGTTCCAGTCGAGGTCACGCGCGATGGCGTCGAGGTCCGGGTCGCCCATCACGTTGGGCGCCGGATAGCGCGCCGGCCCGTGGATCTCGTACATCATCGGGGAGTAGCGCGCCGCGGCGCGCGTGTACGCGCCGAACCCGGGCTGCTCGTTGTCGGGCTTCAGCATGAAGTGGTGGATCAGCTCCGGCACCTGGTAGCCGCTGAGCACGGCGTCGAGGGCGAACCCTTTGTACTGGTCTCCGCCGTTCCACCACATGCAGTTGCGAGCGGTTTCTGGACAATTCGGATCATCATTGAATGAATACGCGCCCGTCAGGATGCCGAACATGATGGGCGGATAGTCGGAGGTGTACAGCTCCAGGACGTTGTTGTACTGCCAGCGACGCCGCATCGGGGCATACCGCTTGCCGTGGTAGGACTGGAAGGCGACCATGGCGGCGGTGTAATCGACGGCGTTGCGCGCGGCGGTCCGCACCTTCTCGCCTTCGGCATGGCTGGCGAGCTGCATCAAGGCGCGCAGCGTGAGGCCCTGGTACGGGCGCGCGTTGGTCTCGAAGAAGCCGTTCTTCGTGACCCGGCCGAGGATGGAGAGCAGCGCTTGCTCGAGCTCCGTGCCGTCGTTGACGTACTTCTCGGGGCTCAGGTCGTGAATGGCCTGGAGCTCCGGGTCGTGTCGTGGGTTGTTGCGGATCCACTGGTTCGCCAGGTAGATCCAGGCGTTGATCATCAGGACGTGGTTCTCGGTCTCCGGGACGTTCACCCAGAAAGTTTCGTATATCAGCTTACGCACCTTGTCTCCGGCGTAAGGGACGAAGGGGGTGCAGCGAATCTTGTAGAGAACGTCCTCGGGGGGCAGGCCCATGTTGGCGCACTCTGCCCGAGTCCTCTTCGCGTACAAGAGGAGCGCATTGACGGCCTTGTCCGTGAGCAGCGGCTGCGAGCCCTCCGGCGTATTCCCGAACGCGTTCAGCAGCGTCATCGCGTTCATGAGATAGAAATCGAAGTCCGTCTCCGATCCGACGTCAGCGCTATAATACGCGTTGTTGACGAGCCAGTCCTCGACGATCTGCGGGAAGTTCTCCGGCGGCCTGAGCGCGTCCCCTTCGTCCAGGTGGACGAGCGCCGCGAGCCCCGCGGACATGCGGCGGAAGCTCGCGGTCTCCGCGTCTTCCCAGGTCCCGATGTTGGTGAAGTCGCCCCTGAAGGTGAGCATCCACGCCTTCAAGAGCCTCTCGAAGCGGTCGCCCATCTCTGCGTCGGCGTCCGCGACCGAGCCGGGGATCGGGTGCGGATCCCCGTAAATGGCGCACACCTTGTCGCCGACGGCGATGTCGGTGACGTAGTAGTCCTCGTCCCAGTCGGTGGTCCCCCCTTTCCGGTAGACGACGCCTGTGAGCAGGTCGTCGTAGACGCCCCACCTCGGGTTCCGGCTCTCGGTGCGGCCGAACAGGAGCTCCCCCCGGCCATCCAGATCCGTGTCGGCGATGGCGACCGCGCTCGCGCCGACGTCTTCGCCCCAATCCTGGCCGCGGGTGGTCTCGGAGATGATCCCGTTCTCGTCCTTGCTGTAGATCACCAGCCTCGAGCGCTGGTCACCGCCGCTCCGCCCGATCACCAGCTCCTCCCTTTCATCCCCGTTCATGTCCCCGGAGCTGATGGAGATGGCCTGGTGGTCGCCGTCCCAGTTGCTGCTGCCGGGGTCGAAAGGAGCCCCGAAGCCGATGTCCAGGGAGAGGAAGTCGTGCTCGCCCGGGAAGACGAACACGCGCTGGTCGCCGTGATCTCCTTCGGCGATCGCCGCGAGGTCCCCGTTCCCGTCGCCGTCGAAGTCGAGGAGCTTGACCCCGAACACGACGGGGGCGTCGCCGAACACGTCGTCGCCCGCGCTGAAGACGGTGGTGAGATCGCCGCTGCCGCCATCCAGGGTCGCGACCTCGACGCGGAGCCCGATGCCGCTGCACCCGAGGCCGCACTGCCTGTCCCTGGAGATGGCAACGTCGTCGCGACCGTCTCCGTTGACGTCGCGAACGTCGAGCCCCGTCACGTAGTAGTCCGGTCCCCATTCCGGGTTCGAGCGCTGCTCGTGGACCACCTGGAAACGGGAGTTGTCGCCGTCATGGATGAAGTCGTCCAGGACCAGCACCCTGGCCGCCAGCCCATCGGTGCTTTCGTTCAAGCCGACGACGACCTCGTCGTCGCCGTCACCGTCCAGATCGCCCGCCGCCAGGGCCTCCACGCCCTTGCTCGTGCCCCAGTTGCCCAGCGTGGCGATCTGCTTGAAATGGGTGGTTTTGTCGTCGTAGACGACCAGGCGCGGCACGACGTCGCAGTTCACGCAATTGCGCCAGTTGCGCCCCGCGATGAGCTCGAGGTCCGGATCGCCGTCGATGTTGGCGAACGTGATGGCCGTGGCGTAATGGGGCTCGCCGTAGTTGTCGCCGCGCACGGTGAAGACGTGGTCGCCGTCGTACACGTAGATCGACGGTTGGTCCTCGGTGTCGCGGTACCGCGAGACCGCGAAGATCTGAGCTTCGCCCCGGCATTCGGTCTGCGCATCGGCGGTGATTGGAACGCCGATCAGGACGATGGATCCAAGCAATGTTAACCAGTGACGCATCGGTCTCCCTCTCTGGGCCTGCAGGCTGGCTGCGGCGTGAAGGCGGCCCTTTCGCAGCAGCGCACCGCGAAAGCAGCGGCCGTGCCACTGCACGCGCGCCTCCCCGCAGGGCACGGCGAGATGGCCGGTTAGCGGAAGCTGCCCGCTCTCGCTCCCCGGCGCGCATCGCGGCACGTGGCACGTGCCGACTGGCACAAGGCACGTGGCCGAAGGCGGCGTGCCACCCGGCGGCGGGCGCGCTGGTTTTCAGCGCGGGGTGGGGGTGGGGATGGCCTCGCCGCAGAGCGCGCGAGGCGGGCAGGGCCGCGCGGGGTCGCGCGGCCCTGCGGGGCGCTTGTGTCAGGGGGCGAAGCGCAGGTGATCGATCACGTAGGTGCCCGCGTTGGTCGGGCCGTTGATCGCGAGCCGGAGCTGGCACTCGTTGTCCTGGGCGAGGAGCGCGAGACCCGCCGGAGGCACGGTGAAGCTGACGACGTGGGAGCCCGAGCCCTGCGGCAGCGGGACGGTGTTCGTCGCGACCTCCGCGTGCGACATGTTCGCGCCCATGCACTCAAGGAACATCGTGGCATCGCCCGCCCAGCCGGGGTTGACCGGAGGCGGCGACACCACCTGGAGCTTCAGCGTCGGACCGAACGAGGCGAGCTCGCTCGTCGGGAACGACGTGCTCTCGATGACGGTGTAGTTCGAGACCGCGACCGACAGCGCGTTCGCCTCCGGCTGGCTCGGCGACTCGACGAGGCCCGCCGAGGTCCCCTGCACGACGTGCCAGGTATCCGCGGTCTCGAAGCCGAGGACGCGCGCGGCGGTGGTGACCGGCACGAACTGCCCGTCGTTCGCGGGCAAGCTGATCGTCCCGTTCCACTGGAGTTCCCCCATGAACCGCACGTTGTCGAACTGGAAGCAGTCGCCGTTCGCCGGGTCGGCCATGAGCGAGACCTGCAGGGTGGAGCCGCGGTCGGTCTCCTGGAGGGCGGCGAAGACCGGCTCCGGGAGCGTGAAGTGCGCCGTGACCCACTCGCCCGCGGGATAACCGGTCAGATCGAACTGCCCGGCGAACTGGGACACGGTGTCCTCGGGCCGATCATGGTAGTAGAGCTGCACGGATCCCTGCCACGCCGGGTTCGGCAGGCCGGTGGGGATCCGGACGTCGACCGCGAGGTGGCGAGAGATCCAGGTGAAGTCCTTCGGGGTGAAGGGCGGGCTCTCGAGCGTGCGGGAGCCCGCGCCGCACACCCGCTGCGACCTCTCGCCCACGGTCGCGACCGGGATCATCGAGTTGCTGGTCGTGGTCGTCCAGGGGTGGTCCCAGCGGCCGACGAGGGCCTGGCCGAGCGGCGTGGTGCGATAGGTCTTGGCCCGCAGCGACTTGACGTCCACGATGGCGCCGGCAGCGCCCGCGACGTCGATGGCGAGGGTGACCGGCTCCTGCGTCTGCTGGAGCGCCGCCAGGGTGGCGGCAGGGACGTTGAAGAGCACGTCCGTCTCGCCCGCCGTCAGGACGTCGGCGAGCACCACGGTCGAGCCGAGCTGGACGGTGCCGGTCGAGGCCGCGCTCAGCGTGACCTTCAGCCGGGCGCTGCGGGTCGGGTTGCCGGTGACCGCGACGGAGAACCGCACCGACCCCGGCGTCCAGCTCGTCCCCTCGCGCGGGTACTCGCGGCTGATGCGGGCGTTGCCAGCGCCGTTCGGGGTGATGGTGAAGCCGCTGCCGTCGGCGTTGTACGCGGCGGAGCCGGGCTGGGCGGGCAGCCAGCTCCCGTCGAACCGGACCTGGGTGGGCAGGTCCCCGTTGCGGTCCGGGTTCTGGTGGTCCCTCGAGTCGAGGATCAACGTCGAGTTCAGGTGCGGGTTGTGGATTGTGACGAGCCCGTCGCCCATGGCGCGCACGTACTCGACCCCCGTGAACTGGTAGTCCGCGTCGACCTGCTGGACCAAGAGCAGCGGGAAATCGATGACTTCCTCCCACACCTTCGGATCGACCGCGCCCGCGGGGGCGTTACCGATCTTGTCGATCCACAACAGGGACTCCTCCTCCGAGATGCCGATGTCGAGCCGCTCGTTGCTCACCACCGTCTGGTAGGGGAGCGTGTTGCCCTGCGCCGCCAGGCCGGCGTTCCTCGACACGACCGCGCTCAGGACCTCCGCGGCCGGGACGCCCACCTCCTCGGTGCCTGAGCCCCAATGACCAGGGACGACCTCCCACAGACCGCCGTGCATGACGGGGAAGGAGACCACGACGAGGTGCAGGCTGCCGTCCGGCTTGGTGATCACCTTGGCCCTCGACCCGTTGTCCAGCATGACGACGTCGCTCGGGTCCCAGCCATCCGGCGTCCGCACAGGCCAGTCTTCATGCGGATCGAAGCCGAGCGTGACGTTCTTGTAAACGGGCCCGTTGTTCGAGGTATAGCCGTTCCCTCTCATCATCGGCGTGAAGCGCTGGGCCTCGGGCACATCCCAGTTACCGTGATCGTCCGGGAGCAGCAGCACGCTCGGCCTCGCGACGAAGTCGTGCGCGTGCTTCTTTTCCGGCATCGTATCCTCGATATCCTCTTCAGAGATCAGTCCCGGGAGAGGACCCAGTCCCGGGACCCTATCCAGTCCCGCGTTGTCGAACGGCCGGTACCTGCCGCCCGAGCTGTTCAGGAAGTCGCCGGTGGAGAAGTAGTGCTCGAGCGCCGGCTCGTAATTCCAGGTCCCGGAATACCGGCCTTGCTCTATCAGCATCTCTTCCAGGATGCGGTCCGGATCACGCGCGATGGAGTCGAGGTACGGGTCGCCCATCACGTTGGGCGCAGGGTAGCGCGCCGGCCCGTGGATGCGGTAAAACTGCGTGGAGTAGCGCGCCGCGGCGCGCGTGTACGCGCCGAACCCGGGCTGCTCGTTGTCCGGCTTCAGCATGAAGTGGTGGATCAGCTCCGGCACCTGGTAGCCGCTGAGCACGGCTTCGAGGGCGAACCCTCTGTACTGATCTCCGCCGTTCCACCACATGCAGTTGCGAGCCCACTTCGGGCACTCCGGATCATCGTTGAACGAATACGCGCCCGTCAGGATACCGAACATGATCGGCGGATAGTCGCCCGAGTACAGCGCCAGCCGGTCTCTGTACTCCCATTGACGTCGCATCGGAGCATAGCGCTTGCCATGGTACGACTGGAAGGCGACCATGGCGGCCATGTAGTCCACGGCGTTGCGCGCGGCGGTTCGCACCTTCTCGCCTTCGGCGTTTCCCGCGAGCTGCATCAAGGCGCGCAGCGTGAGGCCCTGGTACGGGCGCGCGTTGGTCTCGAACAAGCCGTTCTTCGTGACCCGTCCGAGGATGGCGAGCAGCGCTTGCTCGAGCTCCGTGCCGTCGTTGACGTACCTCTCCGGGCTCCAGTCGTGAAGGGCCTGGATGTCCGGATCTTGCCGTGGATTGTTGCGGATCCACTGGTTGGCCAGGTAGATCCAGGTGTTGATCATGAGGACGTGGTTCTCCGTCTCCGGAACGTCGATGGTGAACCCCAACGCATCCGTGAGTGGCGCTTCGTACACCAGCTTGCGCACCCTGTCTCCGGCGTACGGGACTTGGGGTGTGCAAAAGAGCTCGTAACGGCCGGGCGGGTAGGTGTTGTTCTCGTACTGGAGGAAGGATTCACAGCCCGCCGGGGTCCGCTTCGTGTACATGAGGAGCGCCTTGACGGACGCGTCTGTGAGCAGCGGCGTGTCCCCGAACGCGTTCAGCAGCGTCATCGCGCCCATGAGATAAAAATCGAAGTCCGCCTTCGAACCGACGTCCTCATGCATGTGCGCGTTCTTGACGAGCCAGCGCTCGACGCGCTCCGGGAAGTCGTTCGGTGGCCTGAGAGTGTCCTCCGGGGGTAGATGGACGAGCGCCGCGAGCCCCGCGCCGATGCGGCGGAAGCCCGTGAGGGCCGCCCTGTCCCAGGTCCCGAAGTTGTCCCAGTCGCCTTCGAAGGTGCGCATCCACACCCGCAGCAGCTTCTGGAAGCGGTCGTCCATCTCGTCGTTGGCGTCCGCGATCGAGTCGGGGACGGGGTGCGACTCGCCCTGGATGGTGCACAGCTTGTCGCCGACGGCGATGTCGGTGATGTAGTAGTCCTCGTCCTCGGACCAGTCGCTGGTACCCCCTTTCCGGTAGGCAACGCCTGTGTCGAGGTCGTCGTAGACGCCCCACCTCGGGTTCGGGCTGTCGGTGCGCCCGAACACGAGCTCGCCCCGGCCATCCAGATCCGTGTCGATGACGGCGACCGCGTTCGCGCCGACGTCTCCGCCCCAGTCCTGACCGCGGGTGGTCTCGGAGATGCTCCCGTCGGCGTTCTTGCTGTAGATCACCAGCTTCGAGCGCTTGTCACCCGGGCTCCGCCCGATCACCAGCTCTTCCCGTTGATCATCGTTCATGTGCCCGGAGCTGATGGAGATGGCCTGGAGGTCGCCGTCCCAGTTGCTGCTGCCGGGGTCGAAAGGAGCGTCGAAGTCGATCGGCATGAAGATCTGGTCGTGCGCGCCGGGGAAGACGAACACGCGCTGGTCGCCGTGATCTCCTTCCGCGATCGCCGCGAGGTCCCCCTTGCCGTCGCCGTCGAAGTCGAGGAGCTTGACCCCGAGCACGACAGTGTCATTGCCGAACACGCCATTACCCGCGCTGAAGCGGGTGGTGAGCTCGCCGCTGCTATCCAGGTTCGCGACCTCGACGCGGAGCCCGATGCCGCCGCACGTGATACCGCACGGGCTGTCCCTGGAGATGGCGACCTCGGCGCGACCGTCTCCGTTGATGTCGCGCACGTCGAGCCCCGTCACGTAGTAGTCCGGGCCCCATTCCGGGTTCTCGCGCTGCTCGAGGATCGTCTGGAAATGGGGGTTCCCGCCATCGCGGGTGAAGTTATCCAGGATCAGCACCCTGGCCGGCACGTCATCGGTCGCTTCGTTCAAGCCGACGACGACCTCGTCCTTGCCATCGCCGTCCAGATCGCCCGCTGCCAGGGCAGTCACGCCCTTGCTCGTGTCCCACTCGCCCAGCGTCGCGATCTGCTTGAACTCGTTGTTTTTGTCGTCGTAGACGACGAGGCGCGGCTGGACGTCGCAGCCCAGCAGGCAACTGCGCGAGTTGCGCCCCGCGATGAGCTCGAGGTCCGGATCTTCGTCGATGTTGGCGAACGTGATGGCCGTGGCGTGATAGGGCTCGCCGTAGTCGTCGCCGCGCAAGGAGAAAGCGTGGTCGCCGTCGTACACGAAGATCGACGCTTCATTTGCCGTTTCGCGGTACCGCGAGACGGCAAAGATCTGAGCTTCGCCTCTGCATGGAGTGCTCTGCGCATCGGCGGTGATTGGAACGCCGACCAGGACGATGGATCCAAGCAATGTTAACCAGTGACGCATCGGTCTCTCTCTCTGGGCCTGCAGGCTGGCTGTGACGTGAAGGCGGCCCCTTCGCAGCAGCGCACCGCGAAAGCAGCGGCCGTGCCACAGCGCGCGCGCCTCCCCGCAGGGCGCGGTGAGATGGCCGGCGAGCCGAAGCTGCCCGCTCTCGCTACCCGGCGCGCATTGCGGCACGTGGCACGTGCCACGTGGCACAAGGCACAAGGCACGTGGTCGAAGGCCGCGTGCCACCTGGTGGCGGGCGCGCAGGTCTCCAGCGTGGGGTGGGGGTGGATATGGCCTCGCCGGCGAACGCGCGAGGCGCGCCGGGCCGAGCACCAGCGGCGTCAGGGTCAAGCCGGGGTGGCCCGTGTCGATCGGCCGCGAGCACCACTGGGCCATCGCCGCGCCGATCGTCACGACCAGCAGCCGGGTCGGACAGCGGTGCCGGGCCCTCGTCTGGGTGACGTAGACCGGCCAGACGTACGGCTTGTCCACGTCGACGCCGAGCTGTACGCCGAGCGCGTCGTGCAGCATCTCGGCGGCCAGCGTCGGCCGGTTCTTGAACAGCTCCACCAGGGCTTCATGGGTGACTGAGGGCATCGGGTAGTCTCTCGGGTAGGTACGGCCATGCTGAGTCCTGAGGCGGCGTGCCAGGCGCGTGCGGTAAGTCCCGCAGGGGCCAGAGCAGACGCGTCTCACTCTCAAAATCCGGGCAACTCCCCGGATCGGTCACGCCGTACGACCTGCGTGTGCCCCGACGCCGGGCACGGGCCCTCACTGGACCGGATCTTCGTCGCCCCGAACGTCTGCGTCGGCCGGGCCTACATCCGCAGGCACCGAATCTGGGCATCGCTCGCAATCGACCTCCTCGCCAGCGGGATGTCCGTCCAGGATGTGATCGCCGAGCACAGGATCGAGGAGGACGACGTCCTCGCCTGCATTGCCTACGGTGCTGTAACCTTCGGGTGGCAGGTCTGTAAAATGGGCGGCCGCGGGAAGGCAGGTCGACTTCGGCCAGATCCATCGCACCATAGCGGGGCACCTACCGAGCGCACCATGACCCGTGCGGAGCCGGCGCAGCGAAGGAGACAATCATGGATTTCATCTCACGTGTCACAGAGCAACTAGATCTTGCGGCCCAGCAGCTTCATCAGCGGACTCCGACACACGCACGCTTCGCGCTCATTCCCATCGACAACATCGTCGAATTGATCTTGCACGGATGGTGTGAGGATGCATGCAAGGCCGACGCAAGCCTCGCCAAGCTCGGCCAGGTGAAACTCAGCCGCAAAGAGCGCAAGGCTGCGCTGGGACAGCGATTCGACGAAAAGCCAAAATTTTGCGCCCGCCTAGGTTACATCGACGAGCCACAGCGCGACTTCATCCTCGACTGCCACTCCTACCGAAACGAGCCATACCACGTCAGCCTTGCCTACGAAGAAATCATCGAACCCATCGCATCAGAGTACTACCTCCTCGCATGCGACCTACTGCTCACGCACGAGCGCCACAGCTTCACCAGGTCATTCCCTGACGAGACATACCGCGGGGCTTTCCTCAAACATGCAGGACAACCCGCAGCACCGCACGACCACGGCAAAATATTTGGCCCGGCCAGCCAATCGCTTCGGAACGCTAGACCACAACCAAGCACGTCGCTCCAACGCGCACTTTTCACGTCGATGTTCTGGCGAGTCGAGGCAATCTCCGGCACATTGGATTTCTTGATGAAGGCAGCGCCGCGACACGAATCAAAAGACGAGCTGCTGCTAGAACTCGAGTCGCGCGCAGCATGGCTTACTCACATAGACTCGCGAGCAGACGCCGCAGCACCACCACAGGACTCTCACCTTTACCACGAAGAACGACAAATGTTCCAGGCGTCCTACAAACAGAAGTTTCATGCGGCCGCGCTGGAACGCTGGCGAGATAGAGCCAAGCAGCTGCGTGACGAGCCGGACGCTTACCTTGCGCTCAAGGAGCACGAAGCGCTACGTCGCGAGTGCGAGCCCTACGCCGAGCTGGTATTTGAAGCGGCAGCCGAGATGGATGCCGAATTCCAGCGCCAGTTCGACGAAGCATTTGGAAGATGAGCGACGCCGCTTCTTCGCCCAGCCCGCCCGCGTTCAGCCGGGCCGGCGGGCGTCGAGGAGCTGCCGGGCTCAGCGGGCGACCAGGGGCGAGCGCCAGGGGCGAGCGATGAACCGACCGGCTCCTCCGCGGAAGCGGTCCTCGGCGACGACCTCCACCTCGACCCGGCGCCTGGCCCTCGGCGGGACCGGGGCGTAGGTTTCTTCGTGCGCGGGGCTCGACGGCACGGACCCACGGAGACAGGAACCGAGAAGAGGTCCTGCAAAGCGCGCAAGGCGTCGCCCGTCCGAGGCCCACACGCAGCCGATCGACCGCTGAACGCCGCGAGCAACCCCGGTCACGAGGAGCATCGAACCATGTACACCACAAAGGCTTACTCCGCCGCCAGCGCGACATCGCCGCTGGCCCCCACCCAGATCCCGCGGCGCGATCCGACCGCGCACGACGTGCAGATCGAGATCCTCTTCTGCGGGATCTGCCACTCCGACCTCCACGCCGCCCGCGGCGAGTGGGGCCGCACGGTCTACCCCATCGTACCGGGCCACGAGATCGTCGGCCGCGTCGCCGAGGTCGGCTCGGCGGTCACCAGGTACAAGCCCGGCGACCTCGCCGCGGTCGGCTGTATCGTCGACTCGGACAGGACCTGCTCGAGCTGCATGGAAGGGCTGGAGCAGTTCTGCCCGAACCAGATCATCGTCTTCGGCTCCCCGGACAAGCACCTCGGGGGCGTCACGTATGGCGGCTACTCCGACAGCATCGTCGTCGATGAGCGGTACGTCCTGCGCATCCCCTCGAACCTCGACCCCGCCAGCGCGGCGCCGCTCCTCTGCGCCGGGATCACCACGTACTCGCCTTTGCGCCACTGGGGCATCGAGAAGGGCAAGAAGGTCGGCGTGGTCGGCCTCGGCGGGCTGGGCCATATGGGCGTGAAGTTCGCCCGCGCGTTCGGGGCGCACGTCGTCGTCTTCACCACCTCGCACGGCAAGACGGAGGACGCCCTGCGTCTCGGCGCCGATGAGGTCGTCGTCTCCCGCGACGCGAGCGAGATGCAGAAGCACGCCGGCAGCCTCGACTACATCCTCGATACCGTCTCCGCGGACCATGACGTCAACGCCTTCCTCAACCTGCTCCGCCGCGACGGCAACATGACCCTCGTCGGGGCGCCCGCGAAGCCCCTGAGCGTCGCCGCGTTCGGGCTCATCATGGGGCGCCGCAGCCTCTCCGGCTCGAACATCGGCGGCATCGCCGAGACCCAGGAGATGATCGATTTCTGCGCGGCGAACAACATCGCCGCAGACGTCGAGAGCATCCCCATCCAGAAGGTCAACGAAGCCTACGAGAGGCTGCTCAAGTCCGACGTGAAGTATCGCTTCTCCATCGACATGGCGTCGCTCCGATCCGAGTGAGCGGCGCGACGCGCCCATGAAGACAGCTCCCAAGAAAGACTTCCCGGTCGCCGCGATCCGCCGGTTCCTCGAGCCCGGCCCGATCGTGCTCGTCAGCTCGGCGTGGCGGCGCGAGACCAACATCATGACCATGGGCTGGCACACGGTCATGGAGTTCGCGCCGTCGCTGGTCGGGTGCGTCATCAGCAGCGCGAACCACAGCTTCGAGCTGATCCGCCGGAGCAAGGAGTGCGCGATCAACGTCCCCACCGCGGAGCTCGCCGAGACGGTGGTCGGCATCGGCAACTGCTCGGGCCGCGACACGGACAAGTTCTCCGCCTTCGGGCTCACGCCCGTCCCCGGCGCGGCGGTCGGGGCGCCGCTCATCGCGGAGTGCTACGCGAGCCTCGAGTGCCGGCTCGCGGACGCGCGGCTCGTGAAGACCTACAACTTCTTCATCTTCGAGGTGGTCAAGGCGCACGCCGCGACCACGCCGCGCTACCCGCGCACGATCCATTACCGCGGCGACGGCATCTTCATGCTCTCGGGGGAGAACACGCGCCGTTATCGGCGGCTCTTTCGTCCCGACATGCTGTGACGCGCCGCCCGCGAGCAGCGCCGGGACAGCGCGCCCCGCCCGGGCCGCGGCTCAGCGCGCCGCCGGCGCGTTGACGAGCCGGGCCGCGCACCGGCCCTCGTGGCAAAGACAGCCGCCGCCGCAATCCATCGTCCCCGGCCGGCACTCCTGCGTGCACATCATCCCGCCCTCGCACGCGGGCGCCGTGGCCTTCGCGACGCAGGCGGCCGGGTGGCACCCGCAGACGGGCACGCAGTCCGCGTCGCTCTGGCACGGGTCGCTGCCCACCGCGATCGAGTCGTCCGTCGGGGTGGCCGTGGGCGTCGTCGTGGCCGGATCCGGCGCCGGCGGCGCGTTCGAGCCGGGAGGCTCGTTCCGCGAGGCGCTGCACGCAGCACAGCAGAGCACGGCGGCCAGGAGGAGCCCCATCGAGCGATCGAGGATGTGTCTCATGCGCGTGCTCTCTCACGGATCACCACGAGGTTCCATCACGACCTGCGAGCTCATCCGGGCGTGGCGCCCGATCCCGCGCCGCCGCGCGCGCCGGAGGCCGCCCTCCAGAGCCCCCGGGGGCGCCGCGCCGCCATCTCATCGCCCGCGGAAGCTCTCCACCAGATGGTCCACGAGGGCGCGGACGCGGCGCGGGAGATGGCGGCCCGCCGGGTAGACGACCGACAGATCCGCCGCGCGGACGAACCGGTTCAGCACGGACTCGAGCCGGCCCGCCTCGAGGTCGCCCTCGACGTCCCAGAACGACTTCTGCGCGACCCCGAGGCCCGCGAGCGCCCACGCGCGCACCAGCTCGCCGTCGCTCGAGCTGCGCCGCCCGCGCACGCGCACCGCCTGCGTCCCCTCGCCCTCCGCCGCGAACGTCCACGTCGCCTCGTTCCGGCCCTCCGCGTTCCAGAGCAGGCACTCGTGGTCGGCGAGCTCGCCCGGCGCGCTCGGCCGCGGGTGCCGGGCCCAGTAGCCGGGCGCCGCGCACACGACCCGGTGCCCGGTGGCGAGCCTGCGCGCGGTCAGGCTGCTCCCCTGCAGCGGTCCCACGCGCAAGGCCACGTCGAAGCCCCCGCGCACGAGGTCGACGACCTCGTCCGAGAGGTGGAGATACACGCTGATGCGCGGGTGCGCCTCCAGGAACGCCTCGAGGACGGCGCGCAGGCGGCCGCGCCCGAGATCCGAGGGCGCGGTGATGCGCAGGCTGCCCCGCAGCGAGCTCTGCCCGCGCCGGATGCACGCCTCGCTCCGCTCGATCTCGTCGAGGATGCGGCGGCAGTCGACCAGGTAGCGCTCGCCCTCCTCGGTGAGGCGGAGCCGCCGCGTGCTCCGGACCACGAGCTGCACGCCCAGCCGCTCCTCCAGGGCCGCGAGCCGCGCGCTGACGGTCGACGGCACGGTCGCGAGCGAGCGCGCGGCCGCGCTGAGGCTGCCGCGATCGACGATCTCCAGAAACGTCTGCATCTCGAGGAGCGCGCTCATCTTTCGATTTTATCGAAAGGTGTTGCGCGGCTCGAGCCCGTACTCGCCCTGGCCGCCGCGCTCCACCTTTCCCCTGCGCTCGCGAGCACGGACCGGGCGCGGACAGACCTCGAAGCAGGAGCAAACCATGAGCATCCAGAACAAGGTCGCCCTGGTCGTCGGCGCGCAGGGGATCATCGGCCGCAACCTCATCGATCACCTCGAGGCGCTCGGCGAATGGGACGTGATCGGCCTGTCGCGGCGCGGCGGCGCGTCCTCAGGCCGCGTCCGCCACGTGGTGGTCGATCTGCTCGACCGGGAGGACTGCCGGAAGAAGCTCGGCGGCCTCGCCGAGGTCACGCACATCTTCTACGCCGCCTATCAGGACCGGCCCACGTGGGCCGAGCTCGTGCCGCCGAACCTCGCCATGCTCGTCAACGTGGTCGACGCTGTCGAGCCGGTCGCGTCGGGCCTGCAGCACATCAGCTTGATGCAGGGCTACAAGGTCTACGGCGCGCACCTCGGCCCGTTCAAGACGCCGGCCCGCGAGACCGACGCGCACCACATGCCGCCCGAGTTCAACGTCGACCAGCAGGCGTTCCTCGAGGCCCGGCAGAAGGGCAAGGCCTGGTCCTGGTCGGCCCTCCGGCCGTCGGTGGTGTGCGGCTTCGCGCTGGGCGTCCCGATGAACCTCGCCATGGTCATCGCGGTCTACGCGGCGATGTCGAAGGAGCTCGGCCTGCCCCTGCGGTTCCCCGGCAAGCCGGCCGCCTACGACAGGCTGATCGAGATGACCGACGCGCGCCTGCTCGGCAGGGCCACGGTCTGGGCGGCGACCAGCGCGCCGTGCCGCAACCAGGCGTTCAACATCAACAACGGCGACATGTTCCGCTGGAGCGAGATGTGGCCGAAGATCGCCCGCATGTTCGACATGGAGGCGGCGCCCCCGCTGCCGATGCCGCTCGCGGACGTCATGGCCGACAAGGAGCCGCTCTGGAACGCCATGATCGAGAAACACGGCCTGGCGCGGCACCCGTACCGGGACGTGTCGTCGTGGCGCTTCGGAGATGCGGTGTTCTCGTGGGACTATGACATGATCGCGGACGGCTCGAAGGCGCGCCGGTTCGGCTTCCACGAGCACGTCGAGACGGAGGCGATGTTCCGGGGGATCTTCGAGGATCTCCGGCGGCGGAGGATCATCCCGTGATCGGCCAGCGTCCCCTCACGCTCTCGAGACCGGTCCACCTGCCGTGCCGCGTCCCGCTGGGGCTCCACGGCGAAGGGCTCCCCGACACGGCGGCGTAGCTCCTCGCCGGCGGCGTTCGCCCTTGCCTGGAGGCCCTGCCGAGCTGCCCGCCTCTGAAGGTCGCCGCCGCGGTGCCAGCTGTGAGTGCCAGCGGTGCCACCGGTGCCAGAGGGCTCCGAACGTCGCGTGGCCTCGGCAGATCGGCCGGGTTTCCGGCGCAGATCCCGCGCGCTCACGCCTCCATCCCCGGGTGGCCGCGCGCGGCACGGCGAGTGCAGACACGAAACGCCAGACACGAAACGCCAGACACGAAACGCCAGACACGAAACGCCAGACGCCAGACGCAAGGCAGGCGATTGCGACTCGCCCTCGGGAACGCTGGGCGGACGGATCGACGCGTTTCAACCTGCGAAGCTAAGGAGTGGATCCAGTGACCAGCCTCTTGAACTTGAACCGGCTTCACCGCATGTACGCAACCCTCGGCCTCCTCGCGTCCGCGGCCTTCGCGCCGGCCTGTGTGGCCGAGGGCGTGACCGGCGACGAGGCAGCGCTCGCGGCCGGCGACGAGGCCGAGCTCGTCGACAGCGAATCGAGCGCCATCATCAACGGGAGCGCCGCCACGGCGTGGATGCGGCAGCGGGTCGTGTCGCTCGGCAACTGCACCGGCGTCATCGTCAGCAAGAATCACGTCCTCACGGCCGCGCACTGCCTGCCCGTCGTGGGGACCACGAAGGTGCAGTTCTATAGCACCATGAACACGCCCGACGCGCCCGAAACCGACATCATCGACGTCGCCTTCAAGCCCGGCGTGGATCCGTGGAATGACGAGCTCGACGACAGCGGGGGCAACTTCGCCGACATCGCGGTCCTCACGCTCGCGAACCCGATCCCGTCGACCTCCGTGGTGGCCAGCCTCGACCTCCATTACCCCGGAGACGACGCGACCGGCACCCAGGTCGGCCGCGGGCGGCACGACGGCGCGACCAACTCGACGAGCCTGCTCAAGTACGCGACGAACGGCCTCTACTCGGACAACGTGGACGACGGATACTTCTACACCAACGACGATCGCATCAACAAGGGGGACTCGGGCGGGCCGATCTTCACCAACGGGCAGCGCGTGTCCGGGGTGCTCTGGGGCTACTGGTGGGTCGCCTTCGCCATGCGCAACAAGTACACGAGCACCGAGTACCACCTCAACTGGATCCTCGACAACATCGGTTACACCGGGAGCGGCGCGTACTCGCAGACGCTGACCAACAAGCTCATCGACGGATGGCCCTACGGTTTCGTATCCGGCGACCTGAGGAAGTGCAAGTACGCCTGTCAGCACGACTCGCAGTGCATCGCCTACAGCCACGAAGGAGGCGGGGAGAACAACTGCTACCTCTACGACGACATGGGCGACGGACCGGTGACCTACAGCGGCTTCACGACCGGCATCAAATGAGGCGCGCGGCGCGGGCGCATCAGGAGCTCACCGCGCCGCCCGAGCCCACCCCGAGGATGCCGCGCCCCTCGCGCACGACGCGACGCCTCACGGCGTTGCGTCGTGGCGGACGCGGTCATCCCGCGATGCTCCCTCGCTCCCTCACGCGAGCGCCCGGATCGCCCGCAGCACCGCCTCCACCTCCGCCTCGTCGTTGAGCAGGCTCGGCGCGACGCGCGCGTACGAGCTCCGGTACGGCGACGTCGACGCGATGATCTTCCTCTCGCGGAGCCTCTTCACCGCGGCCTCCGGCGTCATCCCCGCCACCTCGAAGCAGATGATCCCCGCGGAGAGCGCGTCGTCGAGCGGCGTGTGCAGCGTGACGTGGCGCATGCCCTCGAGCCCCTCCTTGCACTGTCGGTTCAGCGCGTGGATGCGCTCCGCGACCTTCGCCTTGCCGATGCGCTCGTGGAACGCGAACGCCGCGGGCAGCGCCCAGCGGTGCTCGAAGGAGTGGAATCCCCCCGGCGTCATCATGTTGGCGTTCGTGGGCGGCGGCGGCTGCCCCCGTAGCCAGGCTTCGTAGGCCTCCTTGCCGAACTGCGGGATGCTCGGGCGGAGCAGCGGCCAGAGCTCGGCCTTGCCCCAGAGCACGCCCGTGCCCCGCGGCCCGAAGATCCACTTGTGACAGCCGGCCGAGAAGAAATCGCAGCCGAGGTCGGCCATCGTGGCGTCCTCGACCCCGAAGCCGTGCACGCCGTCCACGCCGCAGACGACGCGATCCTCCGGCGCCCGCCCCTGGTTCGCCCTGGCGACGACCTCCGCGATCGCGCGCACCGGCGTCTTCACCCCCGTGCTCGAGTGGACCCACGTGATCGCCACGACCCGCGTGGCCGGCGTGATCGCTCGCTCGATCGCGCCCGCCATCTCCGCCTCCGTCGCGTCGCTGCCCCGCTCGTAGAGCGCGATCTTCCGCACCACCGCGCCCGACCGCTCCGCGGCGAGCCGGAGCGACTCGTGCATCGCATAGTGATCGTGCTCCGTCGTGAGCACCTCGTCCCCGGCCTTGAGCGGCAGGCCGAGGTACAGCAAGGCGAGCCCCATCGTGGTGCTGTCCGTCAGCGCGATCTCGTCGGCCTGGGCGCCCATGTACGCCGCGGCGGCCTCCCGCACCGGCGTCGTGTCCTCGTGCTCGTGGACCGCGTCCACCGGGTTCTCGTCGAGCTCCCGCCGCAGCGCCTCGATCGCCTCGCGCACGGGCCGCGGGTGCGAGTCGAGATAGAAGCTCGTCATGTGGATCCACGCCGGCGACACCTCGAACTCGTCCCGGACGCGCTGCCACGCGTCGGCCGGCGCCTTCGCCCCATCGCCCGCGGCCGCCACCGCCTCCGGGGCCGCGCAGCCCGCGGCGCCGATCACCAGCATGCCTTCGAGCAGGCTGCGCCTCGATAGCTTCGTCGTCATCTACAGCTTCCTCCCTCCGTGCCGGGCGCGGTCCCTCTGGAGCCGCGAGCTCGCGCGCCAACGGGCGCTTCGATGCCGCGCCAGGGAGGTCCCCCCTCGCCGCGCCGGCAGGGGAGTATGCACCGGGGCTCCAGACAAGCAGTCACTATCTGACACCAAACAACGTTTCACCGCGCGGCGCTCACCGCGCGGGGCGCGGGTGAAGCGCGCCAATCCGCGCTCTCGGCCTCATCCCGTCACGCCGCTCGAGCGCGACATTCCCGGGTTGCCATGGATGGCCGGTGTCTCCCGCGCGGGGTCGCGCGCCGGTGCCGGGATCTCAGCGGATGAGGTAGCCGTCGATGAACGACGCGACGTCGTCGGCGAGCGTGCCGACCTCGACGGGGACGCCGGCGGCGCGCAGCAGCGCGATCCCGCGGCCGAGGTTCCGCGGGTGGCTGTCGATCACGGCCACGAACACCGCGCCGACGCGCCGGGCGATCAGGGCCTTGGCGCACGACGGGGTGCGGCCGAAGAACGAGCACGGCTCCAGCGTCACGAACGCCGCGCAGTCGGAGAGATCGCCCGGGAGCGTCGCGAGCGCCATGGCCTCGGCGTGGTGGCAGCCGGGCGCCTGCGTGAAGCCCTCCGCGACGACGCTCCCGCCGCGCACCACCACGCAGCCGACGGGCGGGTTCGGGCGGCAGCTCGGGAGCGCGCCGCGCGACAGCTCCAGCGCCCGCGCCATGAAGCGCCGCTTCTCGGCCTCGGTGTACGAGGGCCGAGCCCGCCGGGCGATCTGCGCCTCCACGGCCGGCGCGCTCACGGCGCCGGGCTCGGGTAGCGGGCGTGGATCTGCTCGATCTCGGCGAGCACCTCCTTGCCGAGCTCCACCCCCGCGCTCTTCACGTTCTCCTCGAGCTGCGCGAGCGTGGTCGCCCCGATGATGGTGCTCGCCACGAACCAGCGGCTGCGCACGAAGGCGAGCGCGAGCGTCGCCGGGGTGAGGCCGTGGGCGCGCGCGAGCTTCACGTAGGCCTGCACCGCCTCGTCCACGTTGACCTTCCGGTAGCGCTGGCCGAACGCCTCGAACCGGGCGAGGCGCGAGCCCGGCGGGGGGCCGCCGACGTACTTGCCCGTCAGGAGGCCGAAGGCGAGCGGGCTGTAGGCGAGCAGCGGCACGTCCTCGCGGCGCGAGGCCTCCGCCAGCGCCGCGTCGAACGTGCGGTTGATGAGGCTGTACGCGTTCTGGATCGACACCGGCCGCGGCAGCCCCAGGTGCTCCGCGATGCGGCTGAACTGCGTCACCCCCCACGCGGTCTCGTTGCTGAGCCCGAGATAGCGGACCTTGCCGTCGCGGATCACGTCCGCGAACGCCGCGAGCTGCTCGGGGATCGGCGTGCTCGAGCGCTCGTTCGCCGGGTCGTACGCGGTGGCGCCGAACTGCGGCACGTACCGATCCGGCCAGTGGATCTGGTAGAGATCGATGTAGTCCGTCTTGAGGCGCCGCAGGCTGTCCTCGACCGCGCGCCGGACGTTCGCGCGGTTGACGGCGAGGGAGCCGCCCCGGATCCACGGGAAAGGGCGGCCCGACGCGGCGATCTTCGTCGCGAGGACCACCTTGTCGCGCGGCCTCTGGCTCAGCCACTCGCCCACGTAGCTCTCGGTGCGGCCCTGCGTCTCGGCGCGGGTCGGCACCGGGTACATCTCGGCCGCGTCGACGAAGTTGATGCCCGCGTCGAACGCGTAGTCGAGCTGCGCTTTCGCGTCCTCGAGCGTGTTCTGCTCGCCGAACGTCATCGTCCCAAGGCAGAGCTCCGAGACCCGGAGCTCGCTGTCACCCAGCTGTCGGTAGTGCATCGCTGTTCCGTCCGTGGGCCTCCAGTACCACGGAGCGGCGGCCTCGTCCACCATAACGGACGAGGGCTCTCCTATAGCGGACACCCCGCGGCGGCGTGGCGGCGCCCGACGGGCGCGTGGAGCGCACCGGCGACCGAGGGCGGCCTCCGCTCAGGCCGCGGGTTTGCGCTGGCAGCAGAAGCGCATCGCAGGGGACCACGGTCGATCCCCCGCCTCCCCCGCTCCCCGGCGGCACCAGCGCCAAGCGGCCCACAGCGCTCTCCGATTCCGCCAAGCATGCTGCGCGAACAGCGTGGGTGAAGCGGCGCTCCAGGCGGGCCGCATCAGCGAACGGGGCAGTGAGGCCACTCAAAATAATCTGAAGGGTCGCTCCCCCTGGCGGCACTAAGAGCAGTGAGCTGGCCGGACGGTGCGGCGGGGAGCACGCCATCGGCGAGATCAGACGCAACTCTGCTCGAATTCTCTTCGGCGAATCCGTGTCCACGGCTCGTCGACGCCATCGACGCGAGGCAACGAGCTGGAGTCCGCGCTGCGCTCGCATCCCGCACGTTCACCCAGAACGCCTCTCAGCGCATTTACGCATCCCAATCATAACGTGATTGGGATCCGGGATCGATCCGCTGTGCGCGATCGAGCATGGGCTCGGATCGCGGCGGTCGGTCCGACGCTCCGGGGTAGGACGAATCAAGGCGGAGGACGAGGTGAAGATCAACCAACGACAGTGCGTCGCGGCCCTGGCGGCCGCCTCGCTGGGCTGGGTGTCTGGCTGCGTCGGCGAGGCGGAGTCCGACGTGAACGCGCCGATCACGGGCACGGCCGCGGCGGAGGTCATCGGGCCGAACGTGACCGAGGTCCTCGTCTACGACAATCCGGACCTCGCAGACGACCTGCCGCGCGAGGTGCCGGTCGTCGTGAGCTTCAAGGACAACAAGCCCAACGTGGTGTTCCAGATCGGCTGCGGCTCGAACTATGGGCCGATCCTGGAGGGCTTCGGGTACCCGCGTACGCTCGACCTCAACCAGGCCGCGTTCTACGACTCGTTCGACTCGATGCAGATGCAGCTCGAGCGCGACGCGGGCGGGCCGGTCCCCATCCATACGCTGCGCTGCGACGCCGATCCCAACGTCACGCGCCAGCAAATTTTCCAGGTCTATCGCCGCGTCGACGCCGATCTGGGGAAGGGCGAGTCCGAGTACTACCTCCGGCTCCGCGACGACCCCGGGACGATCTACACCGTAGGATGCAGCAACGTGCTCTCGGCGCTCTCGTGGACGAAGGCGGACGGCAGCAACCTCGAGCAGGTGAGCATCCCCATCAACCGCGCCGTCCTCGATGTCTGGAACGCGCAGGGGATCGCCACGCGGGACATCAACTGCCACACGAGCACCGGGAAGGCGCTCCCGCGGGCCCGCCGCGACCTCCCGCAGCAGACGGCCGAGACGAGCTACGCCGCCGAGGCGGAGCTCTACCTGGTTCGCTATTCCTTCACCGGGATCAGGACGCGCGTGACGCCCTACCTGATCGCCGGCGGGAAGGGCTACGCGATCGACTGCGGCTCGAACGCAGACATGATGAAGCGGGCATTCGGCTTCGACCCCGCGGCGACGCTCGAGGAGCTGTCGACGAGCGACCCGCGCTTCACCGCCTCGGATCCCGACCGGCAGCCGCACCTCGCGTGCGACAGGAGCGTGAAGATCTTCCAGACCGCCGATCAGTCGCCCTCGGCGCGCTATTTCCAGCTCGGCGGCGGCAAGACGCTGGTTCGCTTCACGTGCCCGACGGCCGCGAATTTCTTCGCCGAAGGGGCGCCGGCGGCGCAGTCGGTCCCGAGGGCGGCCGTGCCGTACCTCTTCGTCGACCCGAACGCGCCAGCCAGCAAGACGCGGATGCTGGAGGTCGGGTGCTGGGGCCCCGGTCGCGCCAGGATTGCGCAGCTGTTCTTCTGGGTGTTCGGGCGGGAGCCGAACGACCGCGAGCTCCAGGACACGATGGCGGCCTACGCGGAGTACAGCAAGACGGGCGACACGAGCGAGGCCGAGGCCAATACGATGATGTCGCGCGCCTACGCCGTCTACCTCGGGCTCGCCGACCCGCTCAACGACATCCTCGGTCGCGCCGTCGGAGACGGCAAGAGGAGCAACCCGCGCCGCACGAACCTGGACGGCGGGCGTGTCTTCGACGAGGAGCGGACGTACTTCACGAACGAGATCAACGCGAACATCGAGCAGGCGGCCCGGTATGGCCTCTACAGGTGGACGAACGAGCGCGTGACGAACGCGACGCCCGCTTCGCGCGACGAGCTCCTGGCGAGCTACGATTGGGCCTACGGGTGCTGGCAGACGCCCGTGGAGGTCGGCCCGTGCCCCGCGCCCGAGGGGATCGCGTGGTGGACCGGCGAGTTCTACACCCCCGCGAACAAGGACAAGGGCTACACGCAACGCTCGCTCGAAGCGGAGCACGCGAGCTACCTCAAGAGGTGCTCTGACAAGGCGAACGGCTGCTTCTACGAGATCGAGAACGTGACCGATCGCGCCTGCCACAGGGCCGGCAAACCGTGCGTGGGGAGCGCCGCCTGGAGGGACTACATCGGGGAGTTGCTCCGTGGCAGCCATATCCCCGGGAACTACCTATCCATCATCTGCGTCATAGAGCAATACGACAGTTCCTCGCCGAATATCGCGGCCTGCCGCAAGGGGCGCTGATCGGCCGCGCCGACGGGAGTGACACCATGAAGATCAGGGTTCTAAGCATCGTCGCCGGCGCGGCGTGCGTCGTAGGCCCGGCCGGCGCCGCGCGCGCCGACGTCGCTCCGCCTCCCGCGTGCAGGGCGGCGGCCTCGGAAGGGCCTGTGTTCACGCAGAACAAGCGCCTCTGTTACGAGACGCTCGCGGCGCGCGGGAGCTACCAGGAGATCGTCGATCTCATCGAGGTGGAGACCCTCGGGCTCGCGCCGCAGGAGCGGTACTTCCTCGGGATGGCCTACTTCGGGCTGTCGAACCGCACGGGCGCCGACAGCCTCCGGTGCCACGCCGCGGTCCGCGCCAGCGCGCTCCTCGAGGCGTTCCTGACCGAGCAGCAGGTGCTCTACCGCGAGCAGCACTCGTTCGGCACGTCCGACGACATGAAGTACACGTACCACGCGACGAAGATGGTGGCGGCCCTCGAGGCCGTGAAAGGGTGCGAGGAGTCGTCGCACACGCCGGCCAGCCTGGAGCGCTACGGCCGGCGGTACGCGGTGGGGCGCCTGCGGGGGCTCTTCTACGAGACGTCGGGGCCGGACGCGCTGCGCGACGGCTTCGACGAGAAGATGACGCAGCTCGGCGACCAGATGAAGGCGTTCGTGGCGACGGCGTCCAGCGTGGAGACGCGCTACGGCCTCAACCTGACCGAGATCGACGTGGGGCGGCAGTACCTCTTCGGGATCCGTGACCGCATCAACGGCCTCTTCGGCGTCGAGGCGGTCAAGGTCGCACCGCAGCCCGTCGGAGGTGACGAGTCGTTCCCCAGCTTCGTGTACGACGCGACGTGGAAAGCGCAGATCCTCGGGACGATCGGCGCCAAGACGACCCGCTTCACGGATCTCCTGCTGCCGGAGAAGCGCGGGGAGATCGCGATCATCGAGGCGGAGATCATCGCCGCGATCGGCGGCCTGTCGATGGAGGATTACGTGAGTCGCAAGGAGCGAACGGTGATCGAGCTCAGGGATCTCTCGACGTCGCTGATCCTGGGGACGAACTTCTGGACGGCCATGGAGGCGCCCGAGCGAGCCGGCAGGGCCGCGCTGGACGACGCCCTCGCGAAGCCGAACCGGAACGAGCTCACGCGGACGGCCGCGCACGTCGAGACGCTCTGGCAGGAAGGGATGGCGAAGTACTGCAATTCCTCGCGGCCGGCCTGGTACTGCAGGAGGACGCCGTGAAGAAGATCACGTGGCGTGTCGCGCTGGCCATCGTGCCCCTCTCGGCGCTCGCGTCGCTCGCCTCGCACGCGGCCTCGCTCCCGACCCCGAGCGGCCCCGCGATCGCGGCGCCGTCGTACGTCGATGTCGACGAGGCGTTCCGCCGGGCGACCGCAGGGCGGCCGCTCGATACGGCGCTCCTCTCCTTCGCCTCGAACGAGCTGCGCCCGCCGGCGTCGGGCGGCGGCAGCTCGGGCGGCGAGATCATCGAGGACGACGCCGTGCCCATCGAGGAGGTCACCGGAACCGTGACGACCGTGCGTCTCCTGCCCATCGCCGGCGTCGAGCCGGCCGCGGCGCGCGAGCTCCACCGCCGCGTCGCGCTCCTCGAGCTCCTCGTCGGGGCGCTCCGGAGCTACCGCGAGCCGGAAGGCGCCCCGGCGGGCCGGAGCGACGAGGTCCTCCAGATGGCGAACACCGCGCACCTCGAGCTCTTCGTGGCCCATAGCCTCGCGTACCTCGAAGGGCAGACGCGCGAGGAGAAGTGCCTGTCGTACCAGCGGGCGAACGAGCACGCGCGGTATGTCGGGTTCGGCGCCGACTTCGGCCTCCCCGTGCCGGTCCGCGCCGGCTGGGAGACCCTCCTCGAGGAGGCGCGGGCGTTCCACGCGGGGCCCTTCGCCGACCAGATCCCGGCGAACCTCTGCTCGATGCGCAAGGCGGTGCGCAAAGCCGAGGTGGAGTCGATGCTCCGCGCCGGCATCGACCAGCGGATACGCCTGCGCGTGGAGGCGGAGATCGACGCGACGTCGCGGAGCCTCGCCGAGAAAGAGCGGCAGTACGCGGCGGCCCTCCGGGACTCGGCCGTGGAGCTCCCGACGCGCGAGATCTTCCTGCTCAAGAAGACCGTCGAGGACACGGCGACGCTCTACGAGTTCGTGGAGCGGGACACGCTGGGCCTCGAGCGGGCGCCGGCGACGACGCCGCCGGGGCAGTCGCTCATGGCGCGCCTCCGCGCGAAGCGCAGCGAGATCGACCGCATCCGGAGCAACGCCAGCGCCGCCGGGGTCGACGCCGACGTGGCGGCGGCGCGCGCCACGCTCGAGCGGCACGCGGCGCTCCTCGGCGCCGTGGTGGAGGCCCTCCGCGAGATCGCGAATACGCCCGGGCTCGGCTGGTCGACCCAGGAGAAGCTGGGCGTGTGCGCGACGATCCCCGATGCGCTCACGCCGGAGAACTTCGCGGAGTACGCCGGACGCGTCGACGCCTGCCTGACCGAGGCGGCGCGGGCCTACGGCGCGCTCAAGGACGAGGCGGGCGCGAGCGACCCGGCCCGGACGGCCTTCGTCGAGAAGGTCGCGGGGCTCTCGAAGGCTTATATCGGGTACATCAATAGTCTTTAGCCGACGGCAAAGCTTGCTGGAGCGATCCATGAAACGACTGTTGTCTTCATTCGCCCTCGGTCTGTTGCTGCTGCCTTCGCCCGCGCGCGCCGAGGAGATCGAGTGCATCCCTTCGAACGAGACCGCGATCCGCGCGGAGGTCGGGCGGCTCGTCTCGGAGCTGAAGATCGCGCAGTACCGCGCGAACATGGCGCTCCTCGAGGACAGCTTCGGCGATCTCGAGGCGCTCGTCGGCGCGAGGGGGAGGTGCCCCGAGTCCATGACCACGCGCGTCTGCGACGCGGAGTGCTACTACCAGCGCGCGAACGTCTATCGCTTTCGCGCCACGGGGCTGCCGCTCCTCGACGCCAAGGGGGCCGCGGCGCCCGGCGATGCGCTGACGAGCCCCGCGGAGCTCCTCGCGCAGGCCACGGCGGGGCTCGAGATCGTGGAGCAGGGGATCGCGCGCCTCCCGCGGCAGACGAGCTCGGGGACGGGCGAGGAGCAGAAGAACATCGCCTTCAACAAGTATCTCAAGGCGATGGCGCAGCTCCAGGGGCTCAAGGCGAAGCTGCTCGTGGCGGCGGGCGACGTCTGGTACCGCGAGGCGTCCGTCGCGCGGCTCGACCACATGGGCTACCTGGTCGGCGAGGCGCTCGGCGACGCGCCCGCGGCGGACGGGGACAAAGGGAGCGAGTACTACAAGGCGGCCACGTATTACGATCAAGCGTTCTGGCTCGTCCTCGAGGCCAAGGGCTCCCTCCCCGACAGGGACCTCTTCACCGCCGAGCTCGCGACCCTCGCCACCATCGAGAAGGACGTGACGCTCCGCCTCGACTCGGTGCGCAAAGGCTACCTGTACATCAACATCGATCCGGAGGATTTCCCGCTCATCAGCATCGAGCGGCTCGGCCAGCAGCTGCGGATGCAGGAGGCCGCGATCGAGCAGCAGGACCTGAACATCCAGAACATGCTCGAGGCGTGGGCGCGGAAATACACCGATCTCCAGAACCAGAAGTTCGACATGGCCAACATGAAGCACTCTCGGGCCATCGAGCTCGAGGTGTACAAGATGGCGCAGCTCCAGGACATGGCCGAGCAGCTCAAGAACGACGTGCAGCAGAAGCTGAGCGCGCTCCAGAGCGACATCTCCACGTTCGAGCTCGAGCAGAGGATCCGCGTGCTCGAGCTGGCCTTGAAGCGCGAGACGAAGGAGCTCGAGAACCAGATCGTGCTCCTCCGGGGCCAGCGCGAGCAAGATCTCCTCGCGCTCGACCAGGACGCGGTGCGCGAGCAGATCGCCGAGATCCAGTTCAACATCGACATGACGCTCGCCGCCTTCAACTTCGAGATGCAGCGCGACGGCCTCGAGCTGCAGATCGACGAGCTCTTGAACCGCGTCGCGTCCGACGACAAGGAGCTCGAGCTCGTCGACAACCGCAAGGCGCAGATCGAGCGACAGATCGCGCTCGAGCAGAAGCGTATCGAGGGCTCCGAGATCATCACGAGCCGGCTGCGGACCTCGCAGGAGACGGTGTTCGAATCGATGCGCGTCCCCGTCGTGCACCAGATTTGCTCGGTCGACGCCGAGCTCGCGTTCTACACCGGGGCGGCGCAGGGGTTCACCGATCCGGTCTCCGGGGCCTCGTGCACGAGCCCGCCGTCCATCGAGGCGCCGAAGCCGGCGCTCCTCGATGAGATCTGCATGGCGCGGAAGGAGCTCTCCACCAAGAGCAAGGAGGAGATCGACAAGATCAGGGCGTGCATCGACGGCTCTGGCACGAGCTGCTCTACGAAGGACGAGAACCTGAAGCGGGTCGCGGAGGAGCTCTACAATCAGAACCTCAAGATCTTCGACCACCAGCGCGACATGTGGCAAACGACGATCAATCAGATCAACGATCGCATGCGGGCGCTCGACGCCGCGATGGCCGAACAGAACGGCCTCGACGCGCTGAAGGGGGCTGCGCTCGCGCTCTCGGCCACGGCCGCCGTCCTCGCGGCCATCCCGGACGGCGACACCGGCATCATGGGCATCTTCCCCGTCAAGACGTTCCGCTTCGTCGAGGCGGCGGCGGCGGCGGCGAAGGTCGCGGCCGACACGGCGGCGCAGGTCTACGAGTGGCAGTTCGGAGAGCTGCAGTTCGAGCAGATGATCGCGCAGGAGCGGCACGAGCTCAACGTCCGGGTCGAGGAGCTCAGGAGGGAGATCAACGCCCTCGACATCCACAAGCTGATCGAAGAGTGGACGAAGAAGCGGGCGCTCGCCGAGATCTCGGTCCAGCTCGCGGAGCTCGACAAGGAGGTCGTCGAGATCACCGGCGAGGAGAAGCTGCACGCGATCCAGTGCAGGCTGGATCGGGCGGAGCTCACGGCGACGGTCGCCAAGCTGCGGGCCGACCGCGCGGCGCTCGTGGCCGATCTCCAGACCAAGTCGGACGAGTCGGCGCTCGTCGACTTCGACATCGACGAGCAGGAGAACGTGCGCGAGCAGGCCCAGATCGAGATCCAGCGGCTCACCCTCGCGCTCGGGGAGCTCGACATCGAGGCGAGCAAGATCCAGCAGGACAAGCAGAACCTCCTCGCCATGAAGTCGTCGATCGAGGCGCAGATCAGCCGGATCGGCCACTACCAGGGGAGGGTGCACGATCTCGAGGGGCACTACGACGCGAAGCGCCAGGTGCTGAACGACATCCGGGAGAAGATCCGGCAGAACACCATCAACATCTCGGAGGGGCAGATGGCGTTCCTCGCGTCGGTCATCGAGGACGAGCGGGCGGCGACCTTCGTCCAGATCGAGGATCTCCGCCGGCAGATCCGGATGGTGGAAGAGGCGAAGGATCTCGAGCACGAGCTGCTCGCCATCGAGCGGGAGATGCGCGAGGCGGTGCTGGAGAGCCGCACGCGCATCATGGGGCTCGTCGAGATGGCGCCCGTGAACGACGCCGCCGAGGTCCTCTTCTGGGATTTCGAGGACATGCAGGCGGAGCTCACGCGGGGAGCGAGCGAGTTCCTCGAGGCCAAGCGCCGCGTCGTCGAGAACGTCAACTTCACCTACAACCTGTACCGGAACCGCTACAACGTGCTGAGCGACTTCGCCGGCGACGTCGGGCACCTGTCTCCGGACAGGACGTTCATCGGGACGGCGGCCGAGCTGGATTCGTTCCTCAGCGACTGCGGGACGGTCGGCACGAGCGAGGTCTGCCGACCTTCTTCGCTCGCCTGGAGCACAGAGACGATGGCGGGCAGCGTGGCCGAGTTCACGCTGGAGAAGACGAGCGGCCTCGTGTCCGAGCTCCTCGAGAACGGGCGCGCGCGCTTCGAGATCTCGCCGTTCGCCGGCTCGCAGGCGGATAGCCGGAACCTCGGCAACTTCGTCCTCTGGGACGAGATGACGATGAACGAGCGCGAGCCGATGCGCCTCGTGCACGTCATGGCCGGGGTCTCGAGCTCGTCGTGCCGCTCTCAGCAGATGCAGATGACCCACCTCGGCTTCGGGACCGTCTTCTCGCGCCTGTCGAAGGACAGCAGCGAGATCGTGCCGAGCCTCGTGGTGAAGCGGCCGGTCACGGCGCTCATCCCGGTGTACGGCGGCTCGGACATGGATCTCATGAACGACGAGTACCTCCGCTTCCGTCGCGGCCCGTACACCGCGGAGGGGCTCGAGCGGCGCCTGACCGACGGCCTGATCCAGAACGCGTATCCGTTCGTGGGCCATCCGCTCGTGGGGACGTACGAGATCATCGCCGACGAGAACCTGGTTCGCTGCCTGAACCAGGGTGCTCCGTCGTTGAAGCTCGGGTTCATCTTCGTGCGCAAGCCGGTGCGCTGACGTCCGCGCGCGGGCCGGCGAGCTGAAGATTTACATCTGATGAGAGAAGGAGTCTGTCCGATGGATCGACAGGATTTGGCGTCCTACATCCCGCTGGTCGTTGCGGCGGTGTTCGCGACGCTCCCGGGGATGAGGATGGCGGCGGCCCAGGAGGACGACGAGTGCTCGCGCACGCTCGCGTCGTGCGACCTGCAGGAGCGGAAGACCCACCTGCGGGCGCAGATCTGGTCCGGTCCGTGCGAGCCGTCGCAGTGGGACGCGCTCCCGCGGCAGGGTTATCCCATCGAGAAGGTCGATGGGATCCTGAAGGTCAAGGTGGGGCCGCGCGCGCCGGTGCACTTCCTGAACGGGGTGTGCGAGGCGCATCGCCCGGACGGCGACGTCGACCACGGCCTGCACGAGCTCGAGAAGGCCGCGACCGTGGGCCTGCTCCCGTCGCAGAGGAACGCGGCGGCGCTGTTCGAGGGGCTCCTCCACTGCCGCAAGCTCGCAGAGCTCGACGATCGTTACCAGGGCGAGCTCACCACGAAGCTCGCTCCCCGCGAGGCGTTCTGCATGCACCGGGGCATGGCCAAGGCGAGCTTCACGCGCGTGCGGTGGGAGGGGCTCGAGATGAGCTACGACACCTCGAGCTTCAGCCTGACGGGGCACGCCGAGAGCATGGCGCAATGCTACGCGGAGTACCTGCACGGGGGGTACGACGCCACGTGCGGCGTCGTGTCGTCGCCCTCGCCGGCGGCGATCGACGCGGCGGCGGAGACCGTCTCCCGCGAACTCCTCGCGGATTACTTCGGCACCGCGACGGAGGACGCCCCGCCCGAAGGCAGCGCGATCCCGCCGCTCAAGGCGATGCTGGCGCGCAAGATCGAGATGGCCGACAGCTCGCTCCGGGACTCGGCGGCGCTCCTCGGCGGCCTCGTGCAAAAGAAGGACCTCCTCGTCGGCTCCTACCAGGGGATCGCGTCGATGTTCTGCCTCCCGGAGAGCGAGACCGCGGGGCTCTGCTCGGGGCCCCTCCCCTCGGCCGTGGCGCGCCTCCACGAAGGGTACGAGCGCGCGGTGCTGCGGAGCCAGACGATCCTCGATTTCGTCGATCGCTGGGTCAGCGGTCTCTACGAGCACCAGGGCAAGGACGTCCGCGTCGAGCTGCAGAACAGCCGTGAGGGCCTCCGCGACATGCTCGCGCGCGCCGAGCTGCCGGCGGTCCCGAACGAGATGACCCTCCTCGAGAAGCTCGACCTCATGAAGCGCGACATGGCGCTCCTGGCAAACCGGAGCGCCGTGGAGAACGACCTCATGAAGCGGCAGTGCAGCATCTACTTCTGCGAGATCCGGAATCGCAACCGGACGTTCTTCACGAACGCCTGCAACCAGGTCGACGCGACCGCCGGCCGCCCGGTGAAGGACGTGAACGCGCTCTGCGCGGCGGACGTCGCCGGGACGGTCGTCTCCGGCGCGCAGACGGCCGCCGCGCTGTGCAGCGGCGTCGGCCTTCCGGCGTCGTACGTCTCCAACACCGCGATGACCGCGAGGGCGGTCGACACGTGCATGAGCGAGTTCCACCCGTGACCGCGCGCAACGAGGCGAGCAAGATGAACACGCGAAGATGGTTGTGGGCGCTCGTCCCGGTCGTCGCGAGCGCCTGCGGAGGTGCGGGCGAGCCTGAGGTGGCGACGACGAGCGCGCACGCCGTTCTGGCCGCCAAGCCGACGCTGTTTCGCTACCGCGCGATCGGCGCGGCGGGCTCGGAGATGCGGTATGCTGCCGAGCTGCCGCAGGAGGACGGGACGACGATCCTGCTCCGCCTGGAGGGGTGCCTCGACGAGCGCGTCGTGCGCGAGCTCTTCGGCGTGCGGCGGAGCGCGATCGCCGAGCGGACCGACGTCGTCATCGACGCGGCGGCGCCGATGATCGCGTGTCCGGACCGCATCTCCGCGGAGGCGAGCGTCTACGCGGAGCCGAGGACGCAGGGCCTGTCGCTCCTCGACTACCGGCTCGACGGCGAGCCCCCTCAGGCCGGGCCCGGGCGCTATTTCGTGATTCCCAACCGCTGCGGGGGGCTGATGAAGCACCTCGGGATCGCCGAGCGCGCGCGGCGCGCGCCGGCCCCTCCCCTGGGGAGCCCCGGTTGGACGCCCGAGCCGGGCGCCGCGCCGATCCAGCTCTCGTGCGCGAATGAGCGCGCGGCCGAGCCCTACGACGGCTGGGAGGTCCACTCGGCCTGGTTGCCGAGCGTGGAGTTCCGGTGGATGGTGCTCGTCAAGAAGGGGAATACGTCGTTCTTCGTCGAGTCGCTCGACGGGCGGCCCTACAACGACCTCACCGACGCCGAGCGCGCCAAGGCGCTCAGCGACGTGAGGAAGCTCCTCGCCGTGCCGAGCTCGTGGGAGTCGACCGACGTCGTCCCGGAAGACGAAGAGATCCAGCCCGACATGCCGTTCTTCGACGTGTGCCTGGAGCGGTGCGGTACGGCCAGCTGGGTCCCGACGCACAAGGTCCTGAGGGACGGCTACCTCGAGTGCGAGAGCGGCTCGCTCGATCCGAGCACCGGCGGGTGCCTGGACGGCGAGCGGAAGGGCTATACCGACCGCCTCGAGCTCAACGGGACGACGAGCCGGCGCGCGCCGCTCGGCGGCGTCACCCTGGATCTGCCCATCTGCACCGCGAGCGAGACGTGGGAGCGCCGCTTCGGCCTCTCGGGCCACGACGGCGGCGGGACGTGGCTGACGCGGCTCATCGCGGCCTACAACGCCGGCAAGAGCGAGGACGCGGCGCCCCGTCTGGTCTCGCTTCCGTGCCTCGTGCCGGACCGCACGTGCTCGGTCACGCTCCGCGAGGGCGCGGACCTGTCGACCACGACCGTCGCCACCCTGACGCGCAACTGCGCGGTGGACGCCGAGGCCCTGGAGGTCCGCGTGGGCAAGCGCGCCGCGGTGAGCCGGCCGCCGTTCACCCTGGACGCGGCGACGCTCCCCGCGAGGATGCGCAAGGTGCGCATGATCGGCGAGCCGGAGGGCTCGACCATCACCGTGGCGCAACCGACCTGCGGTTTCGGCACGAGCACCGCGTGCACCGACGCGCAGCCGGCCCTCCTGGTGCAGGGGGATCTGACGGTCGATCTCGAGCACCTCCGGCTCGTGTCGCGCGCCCCTACGGGGAGCACCGCGGGCCCGCCGGCGCCGCTCGCGCGCGTGGGCGTGCAGGCCGCGGGCAGCGCTGCGCGAGGGCTCGTCCTGCGGGTCCGCGACGTGGTCATCGGCGGCGACACGGCGCCGGTGTTCTACAAAGGCATCGTGTTCTCGGGAGGCACGCTCGCGCTCCACAGCTCGAGCGTGCGCGCCTTCACCGACGGGGTGTCGGCCGACCGGGCGCGCGTGTCCATCGTTTCGTGGCCGGTCGCCGGGGGCCATAGCATCGAGTCGCTCGCCCAGCCCGATCTCACGGCGGATGATCTCGTGGATCTCCGGGGGGAGTGGCTCGGGGGCTCGGTCGCGAACTTCCGCGCGCTGACGCTCAGCGCCGACGTGCAGGCGTTCGTCGTCGGGATGCGCGTGTCGGGCCCGATGGCGGTCGCGTGGAACGACGACCGCGCGACGTGGACCGAGGACGGGCTCCTCGCGGTCGACAGCACGTTCACGAGCGCTCCCGGCTACTTCGATCGCGAGTCGGTCATGCTCTCGGTGGGGGGCAGGGGCCAGCTCGACTTCGTGAACTCCACGGTCGTCAACTTCGGACACGTGCTCCGCTGCCCCTCGCGGCTGTCGGGAGGGACGGCGAAGATCATCTTCGACAGGCCGGCGTTCGACGAGATCACGTATGGCCTGAGGCAGGGAGCCTGCACCTTCGAATCGGCGACGCTGTGGGAGCCCACAGGCGAATAAGGCGAGAAGGACCATGACAAAAAGAAAGAGAATCGTCGCCGCGGCCGCGGCGGTGGGGGTCGTGTCGCTTGCGCTCTCGCTCGCGTACCTCGTGCTGCGCCGCGGCGAGCGCGACCGTGGGGTCGATCTCGAGCTCGCGCAGTCGGTGAGCGCCGACTTCGGGGCGCGCGTCGAGGAGCTCTTGAAGCCTTACCTGGAGGCGCAGCCGGGCGTGCGCGTGCGCGTGACCTACAGGCCCCGCGCGGCCGAGGAGGGCCTCTCGGGGGCCCGAGGCGCGCACCTCGTCCTGCGCCCCTTCGAGCCGGCGGAGGCGGGCAAGGTCGCGCCGCTCTTCGCCGCGGACTACGCGGTGCTCGCGTATGACCGCAGCCGCGTCGCCGAGCCGCCGGCGAGCTTTCCGGATCTCGTGACGCAGGCGCTCGCGCTGAAGGCGAACGGCGATGTGGCGTATGGCCTCGCGCTCCCCGAGGAGACCCATCCCCTCCTCCCGCTCTTCGCGGACGTCTTCTGGCCTGCCGCGCCGCAGCGCGAGGCGAAGGCGGCCGCGAAGGAGGCCTTCGCGCTCCTCGGCGATCTGCGCTTCACGTACGGCCTCTCGCCTCACGCGTGCACGTCGGACTGCGCGGCACGCCTGCTCGCGGAGGGGCAGGTCCCGTTCGCGGTGCTCGGCGAGTGGCGGATCCCCGAGCTCCGGCGCGCGCTCGGCGAGCGCCTCGGGCTGGCGCCGCTGCCGTCGCTCTCGCGCGGGGGGCCGCCGCTCAGGAGCGTGGGGCGCACGTACGGCGTGGAGCGCGCGCCGGCGCTGAAGGAGCGCGAGGCGAGCGCCGCGGACGGCGTCGTCGCCTACCTGCGCGGCGAGGGGCAGAAGCGCGTCTTCGCGGCGCTCGGGAAGCTGCCGCTCTCGGAGCCGCCGGGCGCGCAGGGCGGCGTCGCGGAGGCGCCGGCGCCCGCGCAGGTGGAGCAGGCGGGCGTGCTGCGCGCGCCGGCGGTCTCGGCCGGCTGGGCGAGCGTGCGCGCCATGGAGACGGCCCTCGCTCCGCTCTGGGTGGAGTTTGCCGACGGGCGCATCGGCGCGGAAGGCGCCGCGCATGCGCTCGTCGAGAAGGTCTTGGGTATTCCCTCATCAGAAGGAGTGAACTAGCAATGAGGCGAAGGATAATATGGTCTGGCGGTCTAGCGTTCGTGCTGATCGCGTGCGGAGGTAACATCCCAGGGGACGACGTGACGAGCTCCGGGGAGGAGCTCTCGAGCCAGCCGTCGTCGACGGCCACGTCGCCCAGCGATGTATCAGAGCTGGGGGTGCGGCCGGCGCTCGGCGTCATGGTCTCGCCGGATCGCGGTGAGCTCTCGGCGAGCCTTCCGTTTCCCACCTTGCCGTCACGCGCATCCTCCGACGTGAAGGTGGCGCTGTCCTATGGATCCGTGGCCGCCGACCTCTCGGAAGGGTTCGGCGTGGGGTTCCGCTTGAGCGTGCCGTCGATTCAGATGACGACCGACTGGGGCGTGCCCTACCGCGCTCGCCTGAGCAGCTCGCAGGACGTCACGGCGCGCCTGTCGCTGGGCGCCGAGCGCCTGATCTGGGTCAAGACGGATACGGTGAGCGGCAAGACCAGGATCGAGTACCGGCTCGACGCCTCGGAGACGGCCGTTCGGCTCTACCGGTATCCGCAAGGCGGGACCGTGACAATGCGCGACGTATCGGGCGCGCTACAGAATGTGGCGTTCACCGGGTTCGAGGTCGTGTATCCGGACGGCCGGCGGGAGATCTACAGCGAGGAGCCGACCGTCGCCGAGGGGGTGGCGGGCTCGTCGACGTTCTCCCCGACGCGGTGGCCGCTCGTGCACGCCATCTCGCCGACAGGCGATGCGGTGTCGTACGAGTACACCAAGGCGGGCGACCGGTCGTACCTCAAGAGCGTGCGGTTCGCCGGCGGGCGCTCGGTGTACACGCTGGAGTCGGTGCCGCGGCGCGAAGGGCGGGTGAGCCACCTGATGGGCTACCCGCAGGGGCCGGGGCAGCTGTACACGAAGCTCGTGGCGAGCTTCGACGGCGAGCCGATGTACACCTGGTGCTTCGTGCACGCGGTGCACGGCGAGAGCGGCCCGGAGATCGTGACGCACCCGGATTGCCAGGCGCTGGCGAGCGAAGACTTCGCGTCCGACCGGCAGCGCGTTGCGGCCTCGCTCAGCAGCGAGAGCAAGCTTTTGGGGGTGGTTCGGTTCGGGCGCAGCCAGGCGCCGTTCGACCGGTCGACGCCGGCCGAGCCGCTGATCCGGCTCCGGTACACGGCGTGGGGCGCCGACGACCTCGCCGGCCACGAGCTGGTCTATGACATGGACGTGCCGGACGTCTTCGGCTTCGGTCCGAGCGGCGGCTCGGAGCTGATGGACATCAACTCCGATGGCCTCGCGGACATCGTGCGGTATTCGGCGCGCGAGGGGACGAGCGTGCCGTCGTACAACAGCGGAGATCTCGCCGAGGCGAGCCTGTTCACGACCGCAGGCGCGCCGCTTTCGGTGGAGCGGATCTCGGGCGGGGTGTCGCGGAGCGACGTTCCGCGGTTCGACGCGGCCGCGCAGGCGACGAGCGTGTTCCTCCCCGGCGACTTCGACGGCGACGGTCGGACGGACCTCGTGCAGGCCACGGCGTCAGGGACGCGAACGGAGCTCGCGCACTATGCGGGCCGCGGGGAGCGGACGCGACCGTTCTCCGCGGCGCCGAGCTCGACGGTGGTCGATGTCGAGCTCTCGCGGTTCGCGCGCGGCCGGACCCAGGCGATCGACCTCAACGCCGACGGCAAGGCGGACCTGCTCACCACGGTGGCCGGGTCGACGGACAGCACGTGGACGGCGTTCATCAACGTCACGGAGCCGGGCGCCAGCGCGCTGTCGTTCAAGCCGCTCGTGGGGCTGACCTTCCCGTTCCGGCAGGGCGCGGGGACGGAGCTCGACAACCCGGCCTATCGCTTCCTCGACGCGAACGGCGACGGGCTGACCGACTTCGCGGTCATCCGGTCGAGCGGCGCCGGCGAGAAGGGCATCTGCGTCTACGAGAACCAGGGCAAGGTGGTGGCGTACCCGGCAGGCTCGTCCTCGGTGGCGAAGCTGACGGGAGGGCTGCTGTTCGGGGACTCGAGCGCGAACGACCCGGTGTGCGGGCAGGGCCGATTCGTGTCGGTGCCCGGGCTCGCGGCGAGCCAAAACATCAACGCGATGTGGCTGATCGACGTCAACGGCGACGGGGACATGGACCTGGTCAACGTGACGGCGGCGGCCAACGAGCTCGGCGTCTGGCTCGGACGAGGGGAGAAGGGCTTCGCCGCCGAGCGGCGGATGCCGCTCGACGAAGGGGTGTCCGTCGATCCGGACAACAAGTGGAACACCCGGGTCCTGGACATCGACGCCGACGGCGCGGAGGAGATCCTCGTCTACGAGTCGAACGCGGGCGGCGGCCGGATCAAGGTCATCGACTTCAACCGAGATGGGGTGAAGAACCTGATCGGTCCTGACCGCTTGGCGGAGGCGGAAGAGGGCCCGGGTCTGAAGCACGCGTTGCAATACGCGACGAGCACGGACGAGTTGATCCGCGACGCGCGCCGCTTCGGCCGGGACGACGCGCGGGTGCGGGCGCTGCCGTACCCGACGACTGTGGTGAAGCGGCACCTGACGGCCGTGGGTGCGGAGCCGCCGCGGGTGCGCGAGCTTCAGTACCACGCGCCGTACTTCAACGAGCGGGAGCGCAACTTCGCGGGCTTCGGGCAGAGCGAGGAGCTCGATGTCGGAGACGACAGCTCGGCGAGCATCGTTCGCCGGCGCGTCTACCAGGTGGCGTCGGCGGCTGCGCCGGTGAGGCGCTTCTTCGCCGGCAAGCTGCGCACCGAGGAGTCGTTCCACCCGCGGCTCTCGGCCGCGCAGACGGCGCGGATCGCGGCGAGCGCGACCCTGTGGCCGAGCGGCGTCGAGGCGGTGTCGCAGACGGCGGAGACCTGGAGCGAGGAGCCGTATGAGGTGGCGGCGCTGCTCTGGGCGCACGAGGAGAAGTGGGCCCTGGTGCCGCCGGCGCCCGGGCCGAAGACGCCGGCGTTCCTGCAGGAGGCGAGCATTCGGGACGCGCATTGCGGCGAGGCGGGTTGCCCGCCCGCGTGCGTCGCGGGGCCGTGCGCGGAGGCGGCGACGGTGACGCAGACCTTCACGTACGACACGGCCTACAACCGGCTCGTCCGCCAGGAGGAGTCGGCGTCCGCGGTCGCCGGGCCGAACGGGACGCAGGTGCCGGCGCGGCGCTACGTGAACACCTTCTCGTACGACGCGGGCTGGGAGGCGCGCGGCGTGCTGACGGCGCGACGGGAAATTGCGCTGCTCTCGGGTTCGTCAGGGCGGGTGCTGGACAAGACGTCGTACGAGTATGGGCCCGACCTTCCACTGCCGATCCGCGCGACCCAGCCCCTCCTCATCGAGGCGGAGGCGCTCGCCGCGTTGCCCGCGGCGGTGCGTGCGCCGCTGGAGGCCCAGCGCGCACGGGTGAAGGCGTACCGCTACGACGCGTTCGGCAACGTGGTGGAGAGCTCGGATGCGGACGGGATCCTGATCACGAACATCTATGACCCGACCGGCGTTTTCGTGGTCGAGGCGCGGAACGCGCTCGGTCACGCGACGCAGTACTGCTACGGCACGACGGGCTGCGCGCTGACGGCGCTCGCCCCGGCCGCCGAGGGCGCCGTCCCGGCGCGGAGCATCTGGCCCACGCACCTCCGGACGCCGCAGGGCGACGTGGTGCTCAACGAGGCTGATGCCCGCCATCGTATCGTGCGGGTGGCGCACGCGAGCGGCGCAGAGAGCCGCTTCGCTCACCGCGACGCTGGCGCGCAGAGCCCCGCGCTGGTTCGCATCGTCGTGAAAGGCGCGGAGGCGGGGCGCCCCCCCGTCGAGCGCCTGGCTGCCTTCCGCGCTGACGGCCTCTCCCTCGGCGAGGCGGTGGCGCACGAGGCGGGGGGCACACGCATCGTCTCCTTCACCCGCTACGCCCGCCGCGGCGAGCTGATCTTCGACGCGCTCCCGTACTCCAGCGAGACGTCCGTCGGCGAGGCGTTCGACGCGGGTCGCTTCCCCTCGCCTCCCGAGGGCGCGGCGCGCGGGGAGACCTCGGTCTACGACGGGCTCGGGCGCCGGACGACCCGCACGGAGGCGACGGGCCTGGTGACGCGCATCGCCATCGAGCCCTGGGGCCGGCAGATCGAGCGGGAGTTCGGCGCAGGGCATGGCGCGGGCCGCGAGACGCGGCGCGAGGTCGCGCGCAACGACGAGATCTACGCCGTCGTCGACGAGCTCGGGCACGTGCATCGTTACGAGCGGGACGAGAGCGGGCGCCTGCGCGCCATCGTGCTCGCGGGCTCCGAGGCGCCGCGCCGCGTGGCCCACGACTCGGCTGGGAACGTCGTGATGACGTCGCTCCCCGGCGGCCTCACGCGCCTGTGGATCCGTGACGCGCGCGGGCGCGTGCTCGATCAACGCACCTGGGACCGCGCGTTCAAGGTCTCGGAGGGCGTCGAGACGACCTATGACGCGCTCGACCGCCCGATCTCCGTCTTCACGTCGTCGTCGTCGCGCCCGGACGGCTGGGACGAGATCGAGCTCACCTACGACGGCCGCGACGGGGATCCGGCGCAGCCCGAGCTCATCGGGCGCCTCGGCGAGGCGACGATCCTGGACCGCGTGGGCGGGCACCGCGTGCATGAGGCCTTCGCGTACGATCGCGACGGTCGGGTCACGGGCCGGCGGGTGACCTTCGAGGCCGAGGACGCGCGCCGCGAGTATGAAGAGCGGTTCACGTACGACCTCGACGGGACGCTCGCCTCCTACCGCGATCCGTTTGGCAGTGTGTTCAGCTTCGCGCGCACTCCATCGGGGGCTCCTTCGTCGATCGCGTGGTCCGCTGGCGGGCGCGCGGCCGTCCCGCTCCTCGCGGACATCACGTACAACGCGCGCGGCGATCTCGCGAGCTACCGTATCCCGCAAACGCGGCTTCACCGGCAGCTCACCTATGACGCGAGCACGGGGGAGCTCGTGCAGCTCAAGGCGTGCGCGGGCGATGCGTCGTGCGCGGGCGGAGCCTTCCAGGATGTCGCCTACGACCGCCGCGCGGACGGGCGCATCATCGCCGCGCGAGAGGCAGCGGATGTCGCGTCGTACGAGTACAGCGCCCGAGGCGAGCTCACCAGGGCTGTCGTAGCAGGCGTGACTCACACCTACAACTATACGCCGTCCGGCCAGGTCGCCGCATTGGGCGAGGGGGCGGAGGCGCGCCCGTTCGGCGTCGAAGCAGCGGGCGACGGGCTGCCGCTTCCGGAGGGGAGCTCTGGCGAAGTGGATGAATTCGGGCGCCTCGTCGCGCTCGGGTCGTTCCGCCACGCCGAGTACGACCCCTGGGGGCGCCTCCGGCGCGTCGAGGTCGACGGCAGGGCCATCGTTTACGGCTATGAGGTCGTCGGCGATCGGGTCTCGAAGCGCTCGCTCCGCCGCGAGGGGGAGCGCGAGGTGCCGGAGTCGCTCGTCGTCTATCCCACGCGGACGACGAGCGACGACGGCGTGGAGCGCCAGAGCCTCGTGCGCCTCGGAGAGCGGCGCGTCGCGCTCGTCGTCAACGAGGCGCGCGTGCTCGCGCTCGTCGACGATCAGCTCGGGGCCGTGCGGCGCGTGGTCGACGAGCGCGGCGAGGTGGTCTTCTCGGTCGACCCGACGCCGTTCGGGACGCTCGCGCGGGGCATCGGCGACGCGTCCTCGGGCCTCGCCAGCACGGAGATCGTCCTCGGCTTCACCGGCCAGCTGCGTGACCCTGACACGGGGCTCGTGCACATGGGCGCACGCGAGTATGTCTCGACGCTGGCGAGCTTCGCGACCCCGGACCCGTATGCGCTCATGCGACCGGAGTTCTGCGTGGACCGCCTGATGGAGTGCCACCCGTACACGTACGTGGGGCACGATCCGGTCAACTTCACCGACGAAGCGGGTCTCATGGGCAATAACAGCAGCAGGCAGAGCTCGTCACAGTCGAGTCACCACCGCTCGAGCACGTCTCGTTCTAACCACCATTCGAGGAACTCGAGGAACGGCTCGGGGGGCAATGGTTCAAACACCCGGCGCTCGCAAGACTCATCGTCTGGGTGGAGCTCCCACGAACGAGAGAGGCTCGATGAGGCGCTGGCACCTCTGGCGCAGGACGGAAACTATGCCCAGGCCGTGAGACAGGTGAATCAATTGCTCGACACGTTTACCAGTGCCGGGCTCAGCGATCGACCGGCCACGCTACTCAGGCGCGAAATTCAAAGAAATCCGAATTTCGTGAATCGCCTGTCTACCGCGTTCAGTCCGGAAGAGCACGTTCAAGCGCAGTACGAGGAAGTCAGGATCTTCCAGCGAGAGATAAACGGATTCGATGCGCTGTCTCAAAGAATAGCGAACATCGATCCCGAGATCCGAGGCTATCTGTCTTATGTGTTCGCGCAGCGTCTCCCCGAGCCGAATGCCGACTCGACCAATCCGTTCGAGTGAGCGCGTCGCGTGCCGGGGTCGTATCGCCAGGGGGACCGAGAGGCTCCCCCCGGCCCTGGGTCCGGCACGCCGCATCGCGCGGCTCGTAGGCCGGGCGCCGATGTACTGGCACTCGTGACGTCGATACCGCTCGCACGTCGTGGTCGCGAGCGGTGATGCCAGCATGAGCACGATGGCGGATCGGGTTGCTCGGAGGCGCCTGTGAGAGCGGGTGAGTCCGACGACTCGAGCCGCCTCGTGCTTTCCTGCCTCTCACGCTGAGCGCGTGCGGGGTCAACCCTCGATGGATGACGCACGATGAAGCGAAGAACCTTGTGGTCTTTTGGCCTCGCCCTCGCGCTGGCCGCATGCGGGGAAGACGTTCCCGGGGACGACGTCGCGAGCTCCGAGGAGGAGCTCTCGCGTCCGGCGTCGTCAGCGGGCGCGGCGTCCAGCGATGTCTCGGCGCTGGCGCCGCAGCCGGGGCTCGACCTCGTCGTGTCGCCGGATCGCGGTGCGCTCTCGGCGAGCCTCTCGTTTCCGGCGCTGCCGACGCGCGTATCCTCCGATGCGGGGGTGGCGCTGTCGTACACGCAAGCGCCCGCCGATCTTTCGGAGGGGTTCGGCGTGGGGTTCAGCTTGAGCGTGCCGTCGATTCAGATGACCACCGACTGGGGCGTGCCCTACCGTGCTCGCCTCAGCAGCTCGCAGGATGTCACCGCGCGCCTGGCGCTCGGCGCCGAGCGCCTGGTCTGGGTCAAGACGGACACGGTGAGCGGCAAGACGAGGGTCGAGTACCGGCTCGACGCCTCTGAGACCACCGTTCGGCTCTACCGCAATCCGCAAGGCGGGACAGTGGCGATGCGCGACGCGTCGGGCGCGCTGAAGAGCGTGGCGTTCACCGGGTTCGAGGTGGTGTATCCGGACGGCCGGCGGGAGATCTACAGCGAGGAGGCAAACGTCGCCGAGGGGGTGGCCGGCTCCTCGGCGTTCTCCGCGACGCGGTGGCCGCTCGTGCACGCCATCTCGCCCACGGGCGACGCGGTGTCGTACGAGTACACGAAGGCGGGCGACCGGTCGTACCTCAAGAGCGTGCGGTTCGCCGGAGGACGCTCGGTGTACACCCTGGAGTCGGTGCTGCGGACCGAAGGGCGGGTGAGCCACTTGATGGGCTACCCGCAGGGGCCGGGGCAGCTGTACACGAAGCTCGTGGCGAGCTTCGACGGCGAGCCGATGTACACCTGGTGCTTCGTGCACGCGGTGCACGGCGAGAGCGGCCCGGAGATCGTGACGCACCCGGATTGCCAGGCGCTGGCGAGCGAAGACTTCGCGTCCGACCGGCAGCGCGTTGCGGCCTCGCTCAGCAGCGAGAGCAAGCTTTTGGGGGTGTATCGGTTCGGGCGCAGCCAGGCGCCGTTCGACCGGTCGACGCCGGCAGAGCCGCTGATCCGGTTCCGCTACACGGCGTGGAGAGCCGACGACCTGTCCGGCCACGAGCTGGTCTATGACATGGAAGTGCCGGACGTCTTCGGCTTCGGTCCGAGCGGCGGCTCGGAGCTTCTGGACATCGACTCCGACGGCCTCGCTGACATCGTGCGCTACTCGGCGCGCGAGGGGACGAGCGTGCCGTCGTACAACAGCGGCGATCTCGCCGACGCCAGCCTGTTCGCGCAGAGCCGCGCGCCGCTCACCGTGGAGCGGACCACCTCCGGGGTGTCGCGGACCGAGGTGCCCCGGTTCGACGCGACAGCCCAGGCCACGAGCGTGTTCCTCTCGGGCGACTTCGACGGCGACGGTCGGACGGACCTCGTGCAGGCCACGGCGTCGGGGACGCGAACGGAGCTCGCGCACTATGCGGGCCGCGCGGACCGGACCCGACCGTTCGCGGCCGCGGCGAGCGCGACGGTGGTCGATGTCGAGTTCTCGCGGTTCGCGCGCGGCCGGACCCAGGCCGTGGACCTGAACGCCGACGGCAAGGCAGACCTGCTCACGACGGTGGCCGGGTCGACGGACAGCACGTGGACGGCCTTCGTCAACGTGACCGAGCCCGGCGCCAGCGCGCTGTCGTTCAAGCCGCTCGTGGGGCTGACCTTCCCGTTCCGGCAGGGGGCAGGGACGGAGCTCGACAACCCGGCCTATCGCTTCCTGGACGCGAACGGCGACGGACTGACCGACTTCGCGGTCATCCGGTCGAGCGGCGCCGGCGAGAAGGGCATCTGCGTCTACGAGAACCAGGGCAAGGTGGTGGCGTACCCGGCAGGCTCGTCCTCGGTGGCGAAGCTGACAGGAGGGCTGCTGTTCGGGGACTCGAGCGCGAACGACCCGGTGTGCGGGCAGGGCCGATTCGTGTCGGTGCCCGGGCTCGCGGCGAGCCAAAACATCAACGCGATGTGGCTGATCGACGTCAACGGCGACGGGGACATGGACCTGGTCAACGTGACGGCGGCGGCCAACGAGCTCGGCGTCTGGCTCGGACGAGGGGAGAAGGGCTTCGCCGCCGAGCGGCGGATGCCGCTCGACGAAGGGGTGTCCGTCGATCCGGACAACAAGTGGAACACCCGGGTCCTGGACATCGACGCCGACGGCGCGGAGGAGATCCTCGTCTACGAGTCGAACGCGGGCGGCGGCCGGATCAAGGTCATCGACTTCAACCGAGACGGGGTGAAGAACCTGATCGGCCCTGACCTCTTGTCGGAGGCGGAGGAGGGCCCGGGGCTCAGGCACGCCGTGCAGTACGCGACCAGCACGGACGAGTTGATCCGCGACGCGCGCCGCTTCGGCCGCGACGACGCGCGGGTGCGGGCGCTGCCGTATCCGGTGACGGTGGTGAAGCGACACCTGACCGCCGTGGGCGCCGAGGCGCCGCGGGTGCGGGAGTTTCAGTACCACGCGCCGTGCTTCAACGAGCGAGAGCGTGACTTCGCGGGCTTCGGGCAGAGCGAAGAGCTCGATGCGGGAGACGACAGCGCGGCGAGCATCGTTCGCCGGCGCGTCTACCAGGTGGCGTCGGCGGCTGCGCCGGTGAGGCGCTTCTTGGCCGGCAAGCTGCGCACCGAGGAGTCGTTCCACCCGAGGCTCTCGGGCGCGCAGGCCGGGCGGATCGCGGCGGGCGCGAGCCTCGGGCCGCGCGGCATCGAGGCGGTGTCGCAGACGGCGGAGACCTGGGACGAGGAGCCCTACGAGGTGGAGGCGCTGCTCGCGGTGCACGAGGAGCGGTGGGCCTTGGTGCCGGCGGCGCCCGGGCCGAAGACGCCGGCGTTCCTGCAGCAGGCGAGCATTCGGGACACGCAGTGTGGCGCGGCTGGCTGCCCGCCCGCGTGCGCTGCGGGGCCGTGCGCGGAGGCGGCGACCGTGACGCAGACCTTCTCGTACGACACGGCCTACAACCGGCTCGTCCGCCAGGAGGAGTCGGCGTCCGCGGTCGCCGGGCCGAACGGGACGGAGCTGCCGGCGCGGAGCCATGTGAGCACCTTCGCGTATGACGCGGGTTGGGAGGCGCGCGGCGTGCTCACGGCGCTCCGGGAGCGGTCGCTGCTCGCGGGGCCCTCGGGGCGGGTGCTGCACCAGACATCCTACGAATATAGCTCTGATCTTCCGCTGCCGGTCCGCGCGAGCCAGCCTCTCCTCATCGACGCGGAAGCGCTCGCCGCGTTGCCCGCCGCGGTGCGCGCGCCGCTGCTGGCGCCGCGCACCCAGGTCGTGACGGTTCGCTACGACGCCTTCGGTAATGTGGTGGAGACCTCGGACGCGCTCGGGCCCCTGGACACGAGCGTCTACGACGCGACCGGCGTCTTGCTGATCGAGACGCGAAACGCCCTCGGCCACGCCACGCAGTACTGCTACGGCACGGAGGGCTGCGCGCTGACGACGCTCGCCCCGCGGGCCGAGGGGGTCGTCCCGGCGCGGAGCCTCCTGCCCACGCACGTCCGGACGCCGCAGGGCGACGTGGCGCTCACCGAGCGCGACGCCCTCCATCGCGCTGTGCGCGTGGCGCGCTCCAGCGGTGCAGAGGTCCGGCATGCGTACCGGGATGCGCGCGACCGGGGCCCCGCGCTCGTTCGCCTCACGGAGCGGCGCGCGGCGGCGGAGGCAGACGGCGCGCTCGTCGAGCGCCTCGTCGCCTTCCGCGCCGACGGCCTCCTCCTCGGCGAGGCGGTGGCGCACGAGGCGGGGGGCGCACGCATCGCCTCGTTCGCCCGCTACGGGCGCCGCGGCGAGCGCGTCTTCGAAGCGCTCCCGTATTCCAGCGAGAAGCGCATCGACACGGCTTTTGACGAGGGGCGCTTCCCCTCGCCGCCCGACGGCGCGGCGCGCGGGACGAGCACCGTGGTCGACGGCCTCGGGCGCGTCGTGGCCAGCACAGACGCGGCGCGCCTCGTGACGCGCACCGCCCACGAGCCGTGGGGCCAGCGCGTCGAGAGGGACCTCGGCGCAGGATCGGGGGCCGCCGTCGAGACGCGCCTCACGATCGCGCGCGGCGAGGACGAGGTCTACGCGATCGTCGACGAGCTCGGACACGTGCATCGCTACGAGCGGGACGAGCGCGGGGGCCTGCGCGCGATCGAGCTCGCGGGCTCCGAGGCGCCGCGCCGCGTGGCCTACGACTCGGCTGGCGACATCGCGATGGCGTCGCTTCCGGGCGGCATCACGCGCCTGTGGATCCGCGACGCGCGCGGGCGCGTGATCGAGCAGCGCACCTGGGATCGCGCGTTCACCGCCTCGGAGAGCATCGAGGCGACCTACGACGCGCTCGACCGCACGAGCACCCTGTTCGCGTCGTCCTCCTCGCGCCCGGACGGCTGGGACGAGATCACGCTCGCCTACGATGCGCGCGACGGCGAGCCGCACGAGGCCGCGCTCGTGGGGCGCCTCGTCGGCGCGACGGTGTTCGATCGCGTGGGCGGGCACCGCCTGGACACGGCGTTCGAGTACGGTCGCGACGGCCGCGTCACGGGCCGGCGCACGTCCTTCGAGGCCGACGATGCGCGCCGCGAGTACGACGAGCGGCTCTCGTACGGCCTCGACGGCACGCTCGCCTCGTACCGCGACCCGTTCGGCAACACGCTCGAGTTCGCGCGAACGCCGGGCGGCGCCCCCTCGTCGATCGCGTGGTCGGCCGGCGGGCGCGCGGCCGTCACGCTCCTCGCGGACATCGCTCATGACGCCCGCGGCGAGCTCGCGGGCTACCGCGTCCCGCCCGCCCGCCTGCACCGTCACATCGGCCATGACCCGAGCTCGGGGCAGCTCACGCATCTCCGCGCGTGCGCGGGCGACGGCCCGGCTCCGTGCGATCGTGGGGCCCTGCAGGACGTGACCTTCGACCGCCGCGCGGACGGGCGCATCGTCGCGGCGCGGGATGCCGCCCCCGGCGCGGGCGACGTCGGCGGCCAGGCCCTCCGCGTCACCTCGTACACGTACAGCGCGCGCGGCGAGCTCCTCGGGGCGGCCGCGTCAGGCGTGGCCCACGCGTACGCGTACACACCGTCCGGCCAGGTCGACGCGTTCGGCGAGGGGACGGAGGCGCACCCCTTCGTCGGTGAGGCAGGCCGCGACGCGCTGCCGCTGCCGGACGGGGGCGATGGTGAGCTAGACGAGCTCGGCCGGCTCGTCTCCTTCGGGCCGTTCCGCCGCGCCGCGTACGACCCCTGGGGGCGGCTCAGGCGCGTCGAGGTCGACGGCGGGGCCGTCGTTTACGGGTATGACGCGTTCGGCGAGCGGATCTCCAGGCGCGCGCTCCGTCGCGAAGGGGACCGCGAGGTCCCCGTGTCGCTCGTCGTGTATCCCACGCGGACCACGCGCGACGACGGGGTGGAGCGCCAGAGCCTCGTACGCCTCGAGGATCGGCGCGTCGCGCTCCTCGTCAACGAGACACGCGTCTTCGGGCTCGTCGACGACCAGCTCGGGGTGGTGCGCCGCGTGGTCGACGAGCGGGGCGACGCGGTCCTCTCGGCCGATCCGACGCCGTTCGGCGCGCTCGCCCGGGGCATCGAGGACAGGTCGTCCGGGCTCGACAGCACCGAGATGGTGTTCGGGTTCACGGGGCAGCTGCGCGATCCCGACACGGGGCTCGTGCACATGGGGGCGCGCGAGTACGTCCCGTCGCTCGCGAGCTTCGCGACCCCGGACCCGTATGTGCTCGTGGAGCCCGAGCTCTGCGTGACGCGCTTGCTCGAGTGCCACGCGTACGCCTACGCGGCGCACGACCCCCTGAGCTTCATCGACGAGTCGGGCCTCGCGACGAGCTCGCCGGCGGGCTCCTCGGCGGTGGCGCGGCGCCAGACCTTGAGCAAGCCCAGACAAGCGCCCCGCGGGCGCAGCAAGGTCGGCTCATTCCTGAGGAGGTGGCTTCAGAACTACATCGACCACGCGGTCTTCGAGCTCAAGCACGGCACCGATCCCACGAACTGGGCGATGAACAGGCCGGAGGCTGCGATGAATCGCGCGACCGAGGCTCTCGCGTCGTCGACGCGAGCGCAGCTGCAGTTGTCGACGCAAGCGCGGCCTCCGCGGAACCCGGGTGAGGCCACGGAGAGGAGCGCCCGCGCGGCATCCGGCCCGCTGCGCTGGATCGAGCGGACCTGGCGCGTCGCGAGGAGGTTCGCGTCGCTCAGGCAGCGCAACCGAGGGGTCGACGACGAGTTGCTCGCCGCCAGCGTCGATCCGCGACCGAACGGCGGCCGGAGCTGGGCCGACATCCTCAGGGCGGCCACCAGCACGAACGGCAGATAGCGCCCCTCCGGGTCCGCTTCGACGCAGCCGGTCTCCGGGCGCCCTCGCTGCCGGACCAGTCGCTCGCGTCGCGATAGAAGCGGCGGTCACGGCGAGCGCTGGAATCGCCGCGTGAGCGATTCGACGAGGAAGTCGCGGAACACCGCGACGCGATGAGGCAGGTATCGCGCGGACGGGTACACGAGGTGCAAGGGGGCGTCCGAGGCCATGTGCGACGGCAGCACGCGCACGAGGCGGCCCCGCGCGACCTCGCGGGCGCAGAGGATCATCGGGAGGAGGCCGACGCCGACGCCCGCCAGCACCGCGCGGCGCGCGAAGCTGAGCTCGTCGACGGCGAGCGGCCCCTCGACCTCCACCGTCTCCTCCCCCGCGGGCCCCGTGAGCGTCCACGCGGCGCGGTTCCGCGTCGCGCGGAAGAGGACGCACCGGTGCGCCGCCAGGTCGGCGAGGCTGCCGGGGACCCCGGCGCGCTCGAGGTACCGCGGCGAGGCGTACAGCGCGTCCTCCACCTGCCCGATCTTCCGCGCGATGATCGAGCCGTCGCGGAGCGGCCCGGCCCGCAGCGCCAGGTCGAAGCCCTCCTCCACGAGATCCACGACGCGCCCCGTGAGGACGACGTCGACGCGGACCGCCGGGTGGCGCCGCACGAACCGGGCGACCGCCGGCTCGAGCATGGCGACGCCGACGTCGACGGGCGCGGTGATGCGGATCGGGCCGCGCACCACCGACTGGAGGTCGGCCACCATCGCGGCGGCCTCCTCGAGGCTCGCGACGCCGCGCGACGCCCGCTCGTAGAACGCCGCGCCGGCCTCCGTGAGCCGCACGCTGCGCGTCGAGCGGTGCAGGAGGCGCGCCCCGAGCGCCTCCTCGAGCAGCGCGACCGAGCGGCTGATCGACGACTTCGGCAGCCCGAGGACCCTGGCCGCCGCGGTGAAGCCCTGCTCATCGACGACGCGCACGAAGACGGCGATGCGGTTGAGGTCCATTGTTCGTCCCAGGAGAACAACCCGTTCTCGAACGCCTGTCTAGTGCATCCTCGAGCAACGACGCATGGTGGGTCCTGTGACGCACGGCGCGCGCGCCCCGGATGAGCCGGGCGCGGCGGGCCCCTCTTCACGAAGGACGACGAGCCATGGACAACACGACCATCACCAGCACCCCGAGCGCGATTTCCTCCCAGGCCGCCCGGTGGACGATCGACGCGAGCCACTCGAGCGTCTCGTTCTCCGTACGCCACATGATGATCTCGAACGTGCGCGGCGGGTTCGCGGGCGTCGCCGGGGAGGTCACCTACGATCCGCGGCGCCCCGAGGCGTCGAGGGTCTCGGCCACGATCGACGCGGCGTCGATCCACACGCGCGAGGACAAGCGCGACGAGCACCTCCGGAGCGCCGACTTCTTCGACGTCGAGGCGCACCCGACGATCACCTTCGTGTCCAGGAGCGTCCGCCGCCGCGGCGAGGGGCTCGACGTCGTCGGCGACCTGACGATCCGCGGCGTCTCGCGCGAGGTGACGCTCGCGGTGAGCGAGCTCTCGGGCGAGCACGACGATCCGTACGGCAACCGCCGGCTGGGCGCGGCCGCCACGACGAAGATCCGCCGCAGCGATTTCGGGATGAGCTTCAACGCGGTCCTCGAGACCGGCGGCGTCCTCGTGGGGGATGAGATCTCGATCACGCTCGATATCCAGCTGATCAAGCAGGCGTGAGCGCGGGAGGGCCGCCGCCCGGCCCCGCGCGGTCCTCGGCAGCCTCCGGTCTGAATTTCAATTCTACCAGGGGGTTGCTGGCAGGGTGGTGCTGCACTTTGCCCCGAAGTGCAGCACTCGCGCTCAAAGTACAGCACTCTGCGGAAGCGAAGTGCAGCACTCACGACCCCTCCGGGGGATCGAACAGGGACAGCTGGACCGGGCCGCGAGCCGGCTCGGGAGGAGGCGGAGGAACGGCCTGGACCGGGGATGCCGGCGGAGGTGGCGGTGGCTCGCTCTTGCGGCGCTGCTTCAACGCGGGCGTCGGCTCCGTCACGAGGCGCAGGAAGCCCCGGTTGTTCGGGAGCGGCCTCGCAGGCGCGGAGGGCTCGCGATGAGTGAGCGGCTTCGCCTCGGGGGCGGCACCCTCCTCTTCGGCCAGGAGCGTCTCCAGGAGCTCGTCCAGCGTCCACACGTGGTCGGTGATGCCGGCCTGCATCGCGGGCGTGACGCGCAGCGTGCGGATGACGCGGGTCAGGTTGTAGGCCACGTAGTTGAGCGCCACGGCGGCGCGGTGGTGGTCGGCCTTCTTCCAGAAGGCCAGACACAGGCGACGCATGCGGCCGTTGGTGTGGCGCGTGGAGCCGTTCAGGCGCTCCACGTAGGCCGTCGAGGCCTTGGCCGGGTCGGGCGCGCCGTAGACCACCGACTTCGTGATGAACGGGTCGCGGGGCGGCTCGTACCGGTGGTCGTCGCGCCGGCCACGGCTGCCGGAGTTGTAGTTCTTGACCGTCTGCATGTAGTCGATGCTCGTCCCGAAGGACGCGCCGACGGCGGGGATGTACGGCGCGAAGCCGTCGCTGGTCAGCTGCGGCATGACCAGCATGCGGGCCCGCAGGTCGGCGATGAAGGCGTCCGTCGTGGCCTGGTCACGCTTGCCGACACGCCAGGAGATGACCATGCGGCTGGTCGCGTCGATGGCGACGAAGGTGTACGCCTCGCCCACGTCGGGCGGGTCGGCCTCGGTCACGCGCGCCTGCTTCTTCTGGACGAAGGACCAGATCTCGTCGACCTGGACCAGGCTGCACTGCACGTCGCGCACGAGGCGGTCGTGCAGCCGCACCGCGCCGGCACCCAGCTCCAGCAGGAGGCGCGTGATGGTGCGGTGGTTGACCTCGGTCATGCGCTCGACCGCCCGGATGCTGTTGCCATCCAGCAGGGCGGCCAGAACGCGGACGCGCTTCTCCGCCGGGAGCACGTTCGCCACGGGACCCTTGCCTTTCTCCGGCGGAGGGCCCACCGATCCGGTCTGCCAGGACGTCGGGCGGGTCGCTCCGCGCGGCTTCTGCCGCCCTGCCTTCGGGTTCCAGCCGGAGGCGGGGCGTTTTCGTCTAAGGTCCTTCTGATTATAGCGTTTTTGCCCAGGAAAACCGCTCGCAAGCGCGCGGAAGAGGGGGCGCTAGGACAGCGGATGTCATAGCCGAGGTGCCGCGATGCGCGGGGCTCGATGATGCGGCAGGGCGTGGTTGCCAACGAGTTTAGCGCCAAAACAGAAACTAACGCCAAACGATGCCGACACTCACTCCGGCGTTACAAGAACGAGTCATAAGAAAGTGTGCCGCACCGGAGCGCACACTCCCTACTTCGGTGGCTCGCCATTCGGCGACCGAAAAAATGCTACACTTTCGATAGTCGCCGCCGTAGGCGTCACAGGCGTCGCAGCCGCCACGTTCGGCTGTGGGGAAGCATCGACTGCGGCATCGGCAGGCACGCCATCGCCTTCATCGCTATGTGCAGGTGGCCTGTCAGGAAGCTTAATCGGCATCCTCTGTATCGACAGAACAAGTTGCGCGCGCGCCTTGATTTCAGTCAACGTGCTCTTCGACACTTGGCCAAGATATTGATTCAGATCGGTTTTTAAAATCGGCTGAACCAGACTGGTGTAGGCAACGACACGAGGCTTATCGAAGCCGCTCTCGCCTTCAGGCAGAACAAAGTCCCACGGCGCAGCCGCACCAACGCCTGTCGATGAACACGGTACGACCATGATGGTGGCTGGACCTCTGTTCGGCCTACACAGTTCCTCATCCTGGAGCAGGATCACACGGTGGTGCTTGTGCCCCCTCGGCTTGTCGCGGCTATCCGGCCAGTTGAGGACCTCGTCCAAGATAAGATATACGGCCCCCGGCCGCGTACGTGATTGAACCGCGCTGGCCCGCTCCGCTGCGGCCTTCAGGTCGAGCTTACCCATGGTCGCCACCATGCATCACGGCTCGATTGGCACGTAGTCGCAACGGGGTCATCGAGTCAAATACCTCCTGGGCATCGCTGATTGTTTCTGGCAGCGGTTCGACATCATGCGCAAGCTTTGCCAAGATTCGATGGTAGGCAAGTAGCTCGTCCGCACCGTCCATCATTTTTTGGATGGACGCCTGAAGACTGCGTGCACCATGGTACCGAAGGCACCCTTTCAGTTCATCAGGCGCACCTATAATAAAATCAATCGCCCTGGCATCACCCAGAGGCTTGCGCATATCGATAGCTATAGCTCGAGCAAACATCTCGCAGGCTTCGACATGAAGCCCCATGTCGGCGGCGACTGTTGCTACCCGGAAGTGGTCAAACGCTGTGCTTGCCTGCTCAGCGGCATCCTCCAAGGCGTTACGAGCATCATTTATCTGCCCCATACTGGCAAAAATTCCTGACAGGCGCAGCAGAACCATGAAGTCTAAGCCGTCGTTTGCGACCTTCATCACTCGGGCAAGTGCATCGTGCGCGCGACCGAGGTCGGTCAGCGCGGATACGGCGTTCAAATAGGATATCTTGCTCGACATGATCGCATAGGCAGCATTGAAATGTCGCAGCGCCTCGTCGAAAATGCCACGCTCCGCGTAGCAGATCCCGAGAATATGATGAAGAGGCCCTTGCTCAGTCGTCGGCACCTTGGGGATTGTGGCCAGGCAGTCCTTCGCGATCTGGCGAAGCCTGAACGTAGTCGGCGGCCCTGCAAGGCTCGGAGTAAGCTCCGAATTATAGGCACTGGCCTTGGTGGCGGGGGTTGGGCCCATTTGTTCGTTAGACTAGCACGGGTCGGAGCCGAACGATCGCGGATTTTTGTCCGGACAGTACGCGGGCCAACGTGCGAAGAAACTGTTGAATTTCGATGGTTTAGGGTACGAGCTTGCGAAGGATGACAGCGAGCTGCGAACCTGTTCGGATGCGCCGTGCTTCGTGCAGTCAGCTACAGCATCGGGGGTTCTAGTAGTTCTAAATTCATGGAATGAAGGAGTCCTTGTTACTGGCTGCGCCCTAGGGTGGCACCTGATCCAAATGCGACGCAGCCCCGGACGGCATGGCAGCCTTGGCTACCTGGAATGTTCCGTAAAAGGCATGAGGCGAGGCGCGTCAGAAGCAGTTCGTCGGGTGGTCGTTCATCGTCGCCACCTGAGGAGCTTCAGCGCGAGCGCCTCCCTGGCGATCCTGAGCCGCGACGCCGCTGTGCCCGGCTTCATGCCGCGCCGCCGGGCGTACGCCGAGACGCTCTCTGGGTCGTCCACGGAGAGGAGCGCGTCGACCTGCCAGCCCGGCAGGCTCGCCATGGCGTCGAGTACCTCACGCGCCTCGATCTGGGCGTGGAGGTCGATGCCGACGGGCTCGCGGAGCCTGCCGAGAGGCTGCGCATGAAGCACTGCCCGCCGCACCCACGCGCTGCCGAGGTAGTGCCCGGTCTTGCGCCACGCGATGCCGTAGAGCCACGCGCGGAGCGCGTTGCGCGGCTCGGCCTTCGGGTCAGGTCGGTACATGCCGCGCTTCACCGAGCGCCACGCGCCGAGGAGGATGTCCTGCGCAACGTCGTCGCGGTCGCGCTGCGGCACGCCGCTGGAGATGAGCACGGCGACGATGACGCCGCGCTCGGCGAGGATCGCCTGCATCGTCGGCTTCTTCCGGGGATGTTGTGCGGCAGGCGGGCGTCCGGCCCCCTTCCGCGGGCGCCTCATCCGCTCCTCCCGCAGTGGGCGCAGCGGTCCGCCGCCACGGGTGGGCTCAGCAGGCGCTCAACGGTCGTCTCAGCGACGCGAGCGGCCAGCAGGACGAGCGCGGGCGAGCCGCGCCCGATGCCGCAGGCGACGCCGGCCAGCGTGCGCGTGTGCACGCCGCCCATCGCGGCGGAGACGGCGCGCCAGCTGCCCAGGCGAGCCTTGAGCCCGCGCAGGGCAGCGCGGAGACGTCGCGTCTCGTCGGGGGTAAGGGAGAGGGATCGGCTTCGATGGTACGGGCGACGTGTAGGTACACGTCCGCCTTGCCCACCGTCGGGTGGGATCAGGTACAACTGCATCGTCGGACCTCGTTCGTGCGGGGTTCGGCCACGCAGCCCGGAGCGCGCCAACGCTCGCGGGCTGCACTACTTCCGGCCGAACTTAGCCCGTCACGGCGAGTCCGGAGTCAAAGTGCAGCACTCAGATCCAAAGTGCAGCACTACCTCCCGGCAGCCTCCGGTCTGAATTTCAATTCTCCCGGGAGGCTCCCGAAGAGTCGTGTACCATGGCGACGGCCAGCGAGGCGCCGTCCCCGCGCTCCAGCGGGGCGCGCTCACGCTGGAATGACCCATGGAGAAGCGACGCATGCACCACCGCGGAGCGGCGCCCGATGCGGTCGGCGGGGAGCCGACGCCGCGCGCCGGGGAGAACGCGCAGAAGAGCACCCCTCCGGACCTCGCGCGGGACGAGCGCCCGAAGCGCGCCGAGAGCGCCCGCGCGAACGCCCCCGCCGCGCGCTCCCCGCGCCTCCGCTCCTGGATCGCCGCCGCAATCCTGCTGGCCGGTTGCGACCGGACGCCGGACGCGAGCCATGCCGCAGCGCCGAGACAGGGGCCTGTCTCGCGCGCCGTCCCGGGGTGCGGGGCGGCGATCGACGCTCCGGATGCATTTCGGACCGAAGCGACGGAGCGCCAGCAAGAGCACCTGCGCTTGCTCGGCCCCGACGGAGTGACACTCTCGGTCTCCTGTCTGCCCAAGCGCAGCTCGGGGCCGATGACGCTTGTCGAGCTCGCGCAGTGGGTGCTGAGCGACATCGTGAAGCTCGACCGCGCGAACGGCGCCGGGCGGACGAGGCGAACGGACGAGCCGCCGATCGACGGGCGCCCCGTCCTCGCGCTGGAGACCGATACGGACGCCGGCGGCAGGCGCTCCACGCTGCTGTTCACCGAACGGGCGCAGGTATTCTACTGGGTCGAGTACACCGCGCCCGCCTCCTCCTGGGACAAGGGCGCAGAGGGACGGACGACGCTGCTCCGGTCCTTTCGCGTCACCGATCCTGGTGCCGACCGCGGGCCGACACGCTGGTGGCACCCCGAGGTCAAGGAAGATCCCCGGACGCTGGCCGAGGCGCGGGCGGCCTTTCGCACCAAGGTCCGGAAGGGCAGGCCGGAGAAGGCGTTCGATGGGCTGCCCGCGCCCACGCCTCCGCGAGGGACGTTCGAGAAGGTGCACGTCAAGGGGCCGGTCGGGCGCCTGACGGCGTACATCACCCCGGACCCGAAGGACTCGCGGAAACACCCGGCCGTCGTCTGGGCGCACGGCGGGTTCGGCGGCATCGACCGCTGGTTCTGGGAGGCCGCTCCCCGGAGCAATGACCAGTCGGCGCGCGCGTTCCGGGAGGCGGGTATCGTGCTCGCCGTCGGCTCCTGGCGCGCCGAGAACGACAACCCCGGCGACTACGAGCTGTACTACGGCGAGGTCGACGACCTCCTCGCGCTGCGAGATCACGTGGCCAAGCGCCCGTATGTGGACCCGGATCGCATCTACCTCGCCGGCCGTAGCTCCGGGGGCACCCTCGTGCTGCTGGCCGCCGAGAGGAGCGACGGCTTTCGCGCGGCGTTCTCGATCGGCGGGAGCCCGCTCTTCCGGGATCCAGCGAGCTACGATCCATACGGCGGGGTGCCGTTCGATCCGACGGACGCCACCGAGATCCTCCTCCGCTCGGCCGCGCCGTTCGTCCGGTCCATCCGGCGTCCAACCTTCTACTTCGAGGGGAGCGGCTCAAGCCATGTAGGGCTCGCGCAGTGGATGGCCGACCGAGCGGCTCAGGCAGGCGTCCCGTTCCAGGCCTTCACCGCGATGCAGGCCGATCATTTCTCCATCCTCGCCCCGCTCACGGAGCTGCTCGCGAAGAAGATCGTCGCCGACACCGGCGCTGCGGCGAATATCGGCTTCACCCAGGAGGAGATCGATCGTCTTCGCGTGGCGGAGTGAGGGCGTGCGCGGGCAAACCGCCAGGATCCGCCGTCGTGGTGACGTATAGGGGTGCGGCGGCCCTCGGCTGGGCGAGCGCGCTGGGACGTCGGTGGGCTCGCCGCGCGGCGAGCGCCGCCGCGGGCGGCCTTCAGCGCGACGCGACGGGGATGCGCGCGGCGCCCCCTGCGTCGAGCCACGCCGCGAGCGTCTTCAGCCCCGGGTGAAGCGCGCGGAGCGAGGGGATGTCGACGTCGACGCGGAGCTTGATCGCGGCCTCGACGACGCGCTCGATCAAGGGGTTCTGGCGCAGCGCCTCGGCCGGAACGGTCGCATACGCGAGCGGCCGCCCCGTCGCGCGCCCGAGCGCGGCCGCCACCTCCTCGCCCGTGAGCACGTCGCCCGCGAGCTCGAGCGTCTGGCCCGCGAAGGCGTCCGGCGCCGCGAAGACCGCGGCCGCGATCGCGCCGATGTCGTCGGCCGCGATGAAGGGGATACGATGCCGCGGCGGGTAGAGGAACGTGAACGCGCCCGGCGTCGCGTAGAACTGCGGCTGGGTGAGCAGCTCGAAGAAGGCGCCGGGGCGCAGGAGGGTGAACGGCACGTCGAGCGAGCGGACGTACGCCTCGATCTGCCACTTGCTCTCGAAGTGGCCGACGCCCGTGCCCGGCACGAGGCCGGCCATCGAGGTGTAGACGAGGTGCCGGACCCCCGCCGCGCGCGCGGCGTCGGCGACGTTCTTGCCGAAGCGCAGCTCGTCGTCCGAGGTGACGCCGTACTGTGGCTGCCCCTCGCTCGGCTGCACGCTGAAGACGGCATCGGCCCCGCGGGCCGCGGCCTCGAGCGAGGCGCGATCGCCGAGGTCGCCGCCCACGACGTCGGCCCCGAGCCGGCGCAGCGCCGCGGCGGGCTCGCCGCTCGGGTCCCTGACGAGCGCCCGGACGCGAACGCCGCGCGAGAGCAGCGCTCGCGCGGCGCCGCCGCCCTGCTGTCCCGTGGCGCCCGTGACGAGGACGAGCCTCTCCTTGTTCGTTGTCATGACGAGCTCTCCCTTCGCAGGTGGGTCGCGGGCCCGCGGCGCCCCGGCGCCGGCCGCCCGCGCACGTCACGATAAGGGCTCGATAACGGACGGACAGCGCTGTAGCGTCCATAAAAATGGTTCGATCGTCCAGCAGAGAGGACGCATGGACATCCTGACGGAGACGCTGCGCAGCGTGCAGCTGCGGAGCCAGATCTACGGGCGGCTCGAGATGAAGGCGCCCTGGGGCATGCGGGTCGACGGGCACGACGTGACGACCTTTTACGCGCTCTCGCGGGGCGGGTGCGTGCTCGACGTGGGCGGGCGCCGGCTGACGCTGGCGCCCGGCGATGTCGTCTTCCTGCGCGCCCGGCTCGCGCACGCGCTGCGCGATCGCCCCGGCTCGCGCGCCGTCTCGGCCGAGGAGGTGTACGCCCAGCGCGGGGGCCGCTGCGGCGGCACCGTGCACTACGGCGGCGAGGGGGCGCCGACGACGATCGTCGCCGGCGGCCTCCACTTCACCGACGCGCGCCTGAACCCGCTCGTCGCGAGCCTCCCCGAGCTGATTCACGTGAAGGGCGACGGCGGCGTCGCGACTCGATGGCTGGAGTCCACGCTGCAGTTCGTCGCCGCCGAGATGGACGCGGAGCTGCCCGGCTACGAGCTGGTCGCGGGCCGCCTGGCCGACGTGCTGTTCGTGCAGGCGCTGCGCACCCACGTCGCGGGCGTCACGTGCGAGGAGGCGGGGTGGCTGCGGGCCCTCTGGGATCCGACGCTCGGCGTCGCCTTGCAGCGGATGCACGAGCGGCCCGCCGACCCGTGGACCGTCGAGGCGCTCGCGCGCGCCGCGGGCGTGTCGCGCTCGGCGTTCGCCGCCCGCTTCAAAGGGGTGCTCGGCCTCGCGCCGCTCGAGTACCTGACGCGCTGGCGCATGCACCGCGCCGCCGACATGCTCGCCGACGAGGCCGCGAGCACCGCGGCGGTGGCGACCGCGGTGGGCTACGACACCGACGGCGCGTTCGTGAAGGCGTTCAAGCGCCACATGGGCGAGACCCCGGGCGCCTACCGGCGCAAGGCGCGCGCCCGGGAGAGCCGCTAGCGCTGCCCGCCAGGCGTCCGGCCAGGGGCGTTCAAGGCGCCCGCCCGGCGGCCGCGCCGGGTGCGCCCGCGCCTCAGCTGCCGTCGAGGTGCCACGCGAGGCGAGGATCCGCCGCGCATGCGGACTGGACGAAATCCGCCATGAAGGCCGCGCTCTGAGCAGGCCAGACCGTGCCGAGCTCGTAGGGGACGCCGCCAATCTCGATCGCCAGTCCACTTCCGTGAAAGAGGCCGCTCAGCAACACGACCTTGGATGCTGCGTTCGTGATGACGGCGATTACCGGATAGCCCCGGCGGTGGGCATGGAGGACGCACGCGGCCATCAGGAGCCGGGTGAGCTGCTTGGCCCGGTGGGGCTTCTCCAGGTAGAGCCAATCGACCTCGACGAGATCCTCGCGCCGGAGGTCGGTCCGCCCCGTCAGAGCGCGCACGTCGATACGCTGCCACACGTCACGGATCACCCTCTCGAAGACGAAGGGGGCGCTGGAGGCGTGCATGATGCTCATCATCCCGACGGCGCGCCTCGAGCTCCCATCCACCGCCTCGACGAGGATGAAGTCGCTGCGGTCGTAGTCGGACTCGACGAGCTCCAGAGGATCCTCGATCTCCGCCATGAACTGTCCCTGCAAGCAACGAATGGCCGGCTTGTCGGACTGGACTGCCAGCCGGATGATGTACTGTGTCATGTTGCCCCTTGTGCGACGAGAAAATCCAAACAGCAAGTCGGTCGGACAGGTTCACAGCAAGAGCTGTGCCCGCGGGATCCGTGGCGACTTACCAGAGCGGCCGGACCGGGATCGTTGGCCTCCGGGACGGGTAGTGGACAACTTTGCCCAGAGCGAGTCCACATGAAGGCGGGAAGGCGGGAAGGCGGGAAGATCATCAAGGTTTTCTTCCCGCCTTCCCGCCTTCATGTTCGAATTCGACCACGACTCCGGGACGGGTCGCGATCGGCTGCGGGGCGGTCGCCCTCCCCGGGCGCGAGCGCGGAAATGGATGAGCGCGCAGCTACGCCTGCTCGGCGATAGCGCGCAGCCAGGGCTCCTCGCCGGGCACGTGTAACATGAGACATGGCACGCGGCGCGTGGCACGTGACCTGTGCCACGTCTCATGTTACACGTGCCCTCCCCTCGCCGCCGCGTCGAGATCGGGCCGTTGCTCGATCGGCGGCATCACGGCGCGGCACGAGGTGAGGCCGCCCTCCCTCGAACGCCTCGGCGTGCGCGCTGAGCGGCGATGTTCGCCGCGCGCTGCGGGGCGCGAGCGGTCTCTCCAGCGAAGATACGCCCCGTCCCTATCCGCATGTCCGGCCCAGCTGGGGGCGTCACGCAGGCGACGAGATGGGCCCTCCCCCAGACGGCACGGCCTGGCACATGCATTGCAAATCCTACGTCGATGACCGTCGATGACCGCCAGGAGAATGCAGCCTTGGGAACAACGGCGAGCTCGATCAAGAGACACAAGTTCTCGAAAGACATCCTCAAAGACGTCAGGGCCTGCTACACGGCGGACAACTGGCATGGCCCCCTGGAGATCGTCAGGCACTGGCTGTTCATTTCATTGTGGGTTTGGTTTTCATGCTGGTCGTGGCGGCATCTCCCTCTGGCGGCGGGCGCCGCGTCGTACCTCGTCGCGATCTTCTTCATAGGCGGGCGGCAGCGCGCGCTCGCGGGCGTGCTCCATCAGGCCTGCCACGGCACGCTCATGTCGAACACCAAGATAGGCTCCATCATCGGAGCGGCGCTCGCGGGACATCCTGTGCTTCAGAGCTACACTGGATACCGCCTTTCCCACGTGGTCAACCATCACGGTCGTTTCGGCGATCCCCGGCGAGATCCCGACTACCTCCAGTACCAGCGCGTCGGGCTGTGCGGGCCAAACCTCCAGCGAGCAAAGCTGCGCGACTATTTGATGAGCCTGGCTGGCCCACGCTCGACGTTGTCGTACATCGCGTACCTGATTCGACACAGGATCTTGCACAGGGAAGAAGCGAGCTGGGAGCGCTACGTCAGGCTCGTCGGCCTCCTGACCATCGTCGCCGCCGCCGCGGCCACGGGGTGGCTCGGGGCGCTCGCGGCGTACTGGATAGTCCCGCTCGTCACCACGCAGGTCTGGATAGGGGCTGTCGCAGAGCTGCTGGAGCATTATCCGCTGATCGAGACCGCGTCGCGCGTCGATATATGCATGACGTGGAACCGAGATTACGGACCAGCCGAGCGGCTCCTGCTCGGAGAGGAGGAGGGCGAAGGATACCATCTGGTCCATCACCTCTTCCCCAGGGTCCCCCTCTGGCGCTTGAAGGAAGCGCACACCATCTTGAGGAGGGATCCTGCGTACGCCGAGCTGAAGCGTCCGAAGGGCCTGGCCGCGCTCTCCACGGTCTTCGCGTCGCTGCCCGGGCCGGAGATGGAGAGATCCGTCGCGAGCGCCTGACCAGGCGGGCGACCGGGCGCTCGGCTCGAGCCGGCGACGCGAGGACGCGCAGGCAGCGCGGCCGGCGAGCGCTCAACAACGATGACAACCTTTACAGGATCGAGAGCAGGAACATGCTTACGAACACGAGAATCAGCGTTGAAGTGCACAACGAGTGGGATCCGCTGGAAGAGGTGATCGTCGGCAGCGCGAAGTTCGCACAGCTGCCCTATTTCGACCACGGGATGAACGCGATCGAGCCCAGCACGCGGCACATCCTCGAGTCGGCCCAGGACCGAAGGTTCCCGGCCAGGGTGATCGAGGAGACAGAAGATGATCTCGAGCGCTTCATCGAGATCCTGGACAGGCTGGGCATCGTCGTCCAGAGGCCGAAGCCGATCGACTTCCCTGGCCTCGTCCGAACGCCGTTCTGGGAATCCGAATACTACTTTCCGTACTGCCCGCGAGACGTCCTGCTCGCGATCGGCGACACGGTCATCGAGTCACCGAACCCGTTCCGATCGCGGTACTTCGAGTCCATGGCCTACCGTGACATCATCGTCGGCTACTTGAGGCACGGCTCTCGCTGGCTCTCGGCGCCGAAGCCGTCGCTGAGGGATGAGCTCTACGAGACCAGCAACCCCGCTCAGCCGACCCTGCGAGAGATAGAGCCCGCCTTCGACGCTGCCAACGTGCTCCGCCTCGGGCGCGACATCATCTACCTCGTGTCATCCACCGGCAACGAGCTGGGCGCACGGTGGCTGCAGAGCGCGCTCGGGCCGGAGTACCGCGTCCATCCCTGCCGCGATCTCTATTGCGGCTCGCATATCGACACCACCCTGGCCCCCATACGTCCTGGCCTCGTGCTGATCAATCCAGAGCGCGTCAACAAGGACAACCTCCCGGCTCCGCTCAGGGGGTGGGAGGTCATCGAAGCTCCCGAGATGGAGGTCGTTCGCTACTCGGATCTCGCGCCGAGCGCGTCGATCTGGCTGGGGATCAACCTGCTGATGCTCAGCCCGCACCTGGCCGTCGTGGACGCAGATCAGACGCGCCTGATCCGCCTGCTCGAACGGCACCGCGTGGAGGTGATCCCGCTGCGGCTGCGCCACGGCCGCACCCTCGGCGGGGGCTTCCACTGCGTCACGCTGGACGTCCGACGTCGAGGGAAGCTGGAATCGTATTGCGAATGAAGCACCTCATCTATCGACCAGGGAGCGCCGAGCGGCGATCGCCGCGGGCTCCTACGAGGTTCTGGTGAAAAGCAGCTCTAGGCTCCTCCTTACGAAGCCGGTCGCCGCGGAGAATGTGCCGGTAGTTCAGCCGATCTATCAGACCACGCTCTTCCGCATGCCGAGCTACGATGCCGCTGTCGGCGCGGAGCATGCGACGCGGCCGAGCTCTTACTACACGCGCTGGGGCAACCCGACGGTCAGCTTCCTGGAGAAGCAGCTGGCGTCGCTCGCCGAGACGGAGACCGCGATCGCCTTCCCTTCGGGCATGTCGGCGATCACGACCGCGCTGCTCGCCCTCAACGACCCTGGCGACACGCTCGCGGTGTCGACCCGCATCTACGGCGACAGCCTCAGGTTCTGCGCCGAAGAGATGCGACGCTTCGGCTACGAGGTTCGCTTCTTCGTGCCCGAGGAGACGGAGCAGCTCGAGGAGCTGCTCCGACACGGCTGCCGATCGGTGTACTTCGAGACGCTGAGCAATCCAGAGCTCATCTTGCCGGACTGCAAGCAGATTTGCCGGCTGGCCTCTCGGTACGGGGCGACGAGCATCTGCGACGCGACGTTCACCCCTCCCGGGGTCCTGGAGACCTCGACCCTGGGAGCCGATGTCGTGGTCCATAGCCTGACGAAGTACTTGAGCGGCCACTTCGCCGTCCACGGCGGCGCCGCTATGTGCTCGGACGCGCTCGCCGAGAAGATCTGGCGCAAGCAGACGCTGTATGGCTCTTGTATGGATCCGCACGCGGCCTGGCTCGTCTCCGAGGGTCTCAAGACGATTCATGTGCGCGTGGCGCAACAAAACGCGAGCGCCGCCCGCATCGCCGAGTTCCTGGAGATGCATCCCCGGGTCACGTCGGTTCGGTATCCGCGCCTGCCGTCGCATCCGCAGCACGACCGGGCGCGCGAGCTCCTCGGCGGCGGCGGGGGCGTCATCTCCTTCTCCGTGGCGGGTCCTGCGAGCAACATCGCGCGGCTCCTGGAGGCGCCCCAGCTCATCGGGCTCTCGGTGAGCCTGGGAGGGATCTATAGCGTCATCGAGCACGCCCAATCGATGTCGCACTCGATGGTCCAGGATGCCGGTGGGGAGGCCTCGGAAGGGAGCAGGCCGGCCGACGATCTCTTCCGCCTGTCGGTCGGGCTGGAAGACGCGGACGACCTGATCGCGGATCTCGCGCAAGCCCTCGCGAGGCTGAGCTGAGGCGCGGCCGTCAGGCCCGGTCAGCGAGGAGCGTCCTTCATCGCGTCGAGCACCCTCTCGATGTCGGCATGCGTCTTCCGCGGGTCGATGATGACGATCCGCACGGCCGGTTCGCCCTGGAACGTCGTGGGGACGACGAACCCCGCGCCGGAGGCGATCAGGTGGGCCGACCAGGCATCGTAGTCCGCCGCGGACCAGCCGCGGCGGCGGAACACGAGGACGCTCAGCTCGGGTTCGATGAGCAGCTCCAGGAACGGCCTCGCGCGGATCGCCTCTGCCGCCTGCTGCGTCAGCGCCAGCGTCGTCTCGATCGCCTCGGAGTACGCGTCCGTCCCGTGAACGGCGAGCGAGAACCAGAACGGCAGCCCGCGAGCGCGCCGGCTCAGCTGCAACGCGTAGTCCGCGGGATTCCAATCGGCGCCGTCGTTGATGGGATCCAGGTAGGCCGCCGATTGGTTGTGCGCCGCCCTCGCCTGGGCCGGGTCGCGGTAGATGAGCGCGCAGCAGTCGTAGGGCGCGAAGAGCCATTTGTGTGGATTGACGGTGAAGCTGTCGGCCATCTCGATCCCGGCGAAGGCCGCTCGCTTGCTCGGCGCGGCCAGCGCCGCGAGCCCGTAGGCTCCGTCGACGTGCAGCCATGCGCCCCGTTCGCGGCAGACCTGCGCGACACCGGAGAGATCATCGATCAGGCCCAGGTTCGTTCCTCCTGCCGACGCGACCACCGCGAAGAGCCCATCGTCCCCCTGCGCCTCGAGCGCTCCCCGGAGGGTCGTGCTCGTCATGCGGTGGCGGCCATCGACGGGGACCTCGATCAGATCGACGTCCATGATGCGCGCCGCCTGCTTGATCGACGAGTGGCCGTCGGTCGACGCCGCCAGCTTCCAGCGGGCCGGCCGTGCCCCATGGCGCCGCACGAGCGCTGCATGTCGCGCCGCATGGAGCGCCGAGAGGGTGCCCAGCGTCCCGCCGGGCACGAAGGTGCCCCCGGCCGCCGCGGGGAAGCCGGCGAGGTCGGCGATCCAGCGCAAGGCCTCGTTCTCGGCGTAGACGGCGCCCGCAGCTTCGAGCCAGCTGGCCGCGCAGAGCCCGGCTCCGCTCACGACGAGGTCGAAGAGCACCGACGCCTCCGTCGGCGCATGGGGGATGAACGCGAAGTACCGGGGGTGATCGGCCGCGACCGTCGCCGGCGCCAGCTCGTCGACCCAGCGCCGCAGCGCCTCCTTTCCCCCGAGGCCCGCTCTCGTGATCGTCTCCCCGGCCCGCTGCGCCAGCACCTCCGGCGCCACCGGGCCGCCGAGCGGCCAAGCGTCCCGATTGCGGCGCAATACGAGGTCGATCACTTGACGCGCCAAGTGCTCCGATTCGTCCGTCGAGCCATGCAAGGTCTTCGTCATTGCGATAGAAAGCAGGTGAACCCCAGCGGCGCTGGAGAATTCCATAGTTCTTATCCATCGGGAGATGGATGCCGTACGAGATCATCCTCGAACGGGCGCCTCGTTCCCGCTCCGAAGGTGATCTTTGCGATGCCACGAGAGGCTAGAGCGCTGCAAATCGAGACGCAAGCGCCGCGCAGGATTTATCCCTAAGCATCTCAGGACGAATGCGTGGCTTCAGGACGATCGCGCCGTCGTACCGAGCGTGACGAGGAGCTCATCGAGCTGCTCGAACGTCTCGCCCATCCCGCTGTACGCGCCCGAGGCCAGGGCGGCGTCGCGCGCTTGCTTCGATCGATAGAGCTCGTGCAGCACCTGCAGCGTCTTGCCGCCTCTCTCCTCGAGGGTCACGGTCGTGACGGCGCCATCGTCGCCCGCTTCGTCGTTCGTCCACACGATGCGCGAATGCGGTGTCACTTCGAGGTACGTGCCGAAGAACGCCATCGGCTGCGCGGCATCGTGACCAAAGACCAGGCGGTAGCTGCCGCCGGCGCGAATATCCGCTTCGTAGGAAAGTAGAGGCACGGGCATCGACTTCGGTATCCACCACCGCCTGAACAGCTCCGGCGTGGTCCACGCCTGGAACACGATGCGCGCCGGGGCATCGAAGGTCCGTGTGACGACGATCTCGCGATCGGACTTCGGTTCCACCGTCGTGCGATTGCTCGTCAATTTGGGCTCACTCTCTTTACTTGCGTCCATCGACGTTCTCCTTTCGCTTCAGCTCCTCGATGACCTTGTCCAGCTCGTCGAAGCGCGCGGCCCAGATCTGGCGGTACCTCTCGATCCACGCCGTCTCTTCGTCGAGCCCCCGCGGGCCGAGCTTGCAGGTACGCACGCGGCCGACCTTCTCGGTGGTGACGAGCCCGGCCCGCTCGAGGACGCCGACGTGCTTCTTCATGCCCGTGAGGGTCATGTGAAACGTCTCGGCGAGGTCCGTGATCGAAGCGTCGGCTCGTCCGAGCTGCTCCAGAACGCCGCGCCGGGTCGCGTCGGAAAGCGCGGCGAAGGACGCATCGAGGCGGGCACTCGAAAACTGAACCATGTGGTTCAGTATCTAACGCGCGAGTCGGCGTCGTGCAAGAGGAGATCGAGCGCGTGCTCCGTCGCGAGCCGACTTTGCTTCAGAGATTTGCGACCAGTTGCAGTGACAGCGGAATGCGGCTCGGCGCCGCCACCCCGCCCCGCCGGGCCAACGCGCCCCCCGCCGCGGGGGTACGGGGCCAGCAGGCGGTTGGACTACCTGATCCCCCCTGCATCCGACGCCACAGAGCCAGGTGCGCTACGACCTCATCATTTTCCCGCTGTAGTTTCGTAGGGCCCCTCGTTCGCGCTGCAGCCGCTTTGGCTTTGACTCCGTTCCGTGGAATAGCGGCTACCGACTGCGGGCGCGCCGGGGGCGCGCCGCCGCGGCACGTTCCGGGTCGCTCATGGCGAGATGAATCCATTGCATGGGGTCTATGATGCCATTTCATTAGAATCACGCCCTCCGGTGAGCCATGAATATGGAGCATACGAGCCGCTCGCGGCCTCACCCTTTCGCCTTGCCGCGCTACGCTTCCTCGCGCTGCGATCCGGCTCGATTTGCCTACGCGTCGAGACTCGAATGGCGCTGAGAGTCTGAAACGAAGAACCCGGGTTCGGTCGGCCTGCTCACTGCGCGTGAGCTCACCAAAAGTGTGTGTCGACCGAAGTAGGAGCGACGATGCAACGAGTCACGGTTTCGATGATGTCGGCCTTCTCTTCTTCATTGTACCTCGCGGCACCGCTGGTTCTCCTCGCGTGCGGTGCGGACGCATCCGGCGAGGCGGACGTCGTCTCGGAGGCGCATGCGCTCGCAGACGGCGGGCATTGCGCAGCCGGTTTGCTGCAGAATCCGGAGACGCAGCGGTGCGCGCCGATCGCCGATCGCCGCGCTGAAGCGCAGCGTGCCGCCGCGCGGAGGCCGGAGCGGCTGCCGCCGAATCTCAAGGCGATGCGCGGTACGGCGGACGGCGCGCCGCGCGCGGCGCGCTCGCGCGAGATCGTCCCCGACCACGTGCCGGGCGGGCTCGGCGCGGGCGTGAGTTACAAGAGCGGCGCGCTGCCCGTAACCGAATCATCGACGCTCTACACGCACATGATCGTGTATCCGGAGGGTCTCGGCTTCGACGTACCGGCGGACTTGTTCACGACGGCCACGAATCGCACGGAGAAAACCGTCGAGGTCGTCGGCTGGTACCGCGAGGCCAGCGTGCATCACATCGGCGTTTTCGACTGGTCGTGCTCGGCGACCGATCCGTGCGCGGGCGGTCAGACCGTGCCCTCCTGGATCTGGACGCGACCATTCAGCGACAACACCTGCCAGCTCACGCAAATGGCGGACGGCGCCGGCGTGAACCACGAGACGCTGTACTACGCCAATACCACCGTCTCCACCGCGAGCGGCTGGGAGAACCGCGTTTTGTTCTGGAATTATTGCACGAGTCAGTGGGATCTCGAGTACGTGCACGCGTTCACGGGTCCGCAACAAGACTGCAGCGTGACCGGTTGCGGCTGGTGGGGCCCGATCGTCGAAAACTTTTCTCCGCTCGAGGATCAGCCGTTCCCGCAGCTCGGCTTCATCGACACGAGCCTCGTTCACGACGGCGTGACGAGCCTTTTGCCGCCGAGCGAGACGGACTTCAACGGCCCGCCTTCGAATTGGGACCTGTGTTTCATCGATCCGAATACGTCCTGGACGACGAGCCAGATCCCGTGCGGCGCGAGCACGACGCCGTGGACCGCGACGCTCACCGTGACCAGCAATTGGAACACGGGCTATTGCGCGAGTGTCGCGGTTCACAACGGCGGCACGACCGCGATCTCCACTTGGTCCGTGTCGCTCGCGATGAACCAATCCACGCTAACGAGCAGCCACAGCGCGAACTTTCAGGCGGCTTCCGCCGGTCAGTATCAGGTCACTCCGCTGAGTTGGAATGCGAACCTCGCGCCCGGAGCCACGACCTCGTTCGGCTTCTGCGCGAACAAGACCGGCACAAACTACACGCCAACCGCCACCACGCCCTGAGCGCCGTGAAGCATCTCCGCTCGGCGCAGCGGAATCCTCGATGATCACTCGTCCCGGCACGGACCGGCGCAGCCTCCGGCGGCGAGTTTGCCGGCCCGGAGCCGGGACCGCGGGCCGAGCGCCAGCATGTCCCGCCCGTCGACCTGCACCTGCCCCGCGGTGGGCCGCTCGAGCAGGTTGACGCAGCGGATGAGGGTGGATTTGCCCGCGCCGCTATGCCCCAGCACCCCGAACACCTCGCCCGGGGCCACGCGCAAGGAGACGCCGTCGAGCGCGATCACCTCGCGCTCGCCCTGCCGGTACACCTTGCTGACGCCCCGCAGCAGCGCGCTCCCCCGGATTCAGCGGATTGAGGAGATGTCGAGTCGCTCGGTGCCTGATCCGGGGCGGCCCTACGGCGTGCAGTAAGCGACGGTGCGCCCGCCCTGCTCGGCCGTGGCGCAGCCGGTGTATCCCGCGGCGCGGCAGTCGAGCGCCGCGGGCTCTCCCCAGCTGCAGTACCGGAGGACGGCGCCGTCGCACGCCTCGTCGCTGCCGAGATCGCACGCGCCGCCGACCAGCCCGCAGGAGGCCGCGCCGGCGAACGGCCCGCTCTGGACGAAGCCGCAGCCCTGGCCGGCCGGCTCCAGCGCGGCGCAGTCGCGGCGGCCCAGCTTGCCGCCCGCGCAGGTCTCGAGCACCGCGCCGTCGCACCGCTGCGAGAAGAAGGAGCACGCCTCGCCCGTGCCCACGCACCCGAGCGCGCCGCGCTGCTCGTCGAAGCCGCAGGTCTCCCCCGCGATCGAGAAGACCTGCTCCCCGTCACGGCCGTTCACGTGGACCAGGTTGTACTGGCTCGGACAGTGGACCCGCGTCAGGAAGCCAGCAGGGCTGCACTCGACGAGCACGTCCCCGTCCTCGGGATCGCACGCCGCCGGCGTGGTGGCGTAATCGCACGGCTCGGCGCCGCACCCGGCGTTGAAATCGGACATGCAGGAGAGCCCGGCGGCCGCGCAGTCCATCGCGGCGAGCGGCGCGCCCAGGTCGTCGCAAATCACCCAGGTATCGCCCTCGCACAGATCGGCGCCGGCCCGCTCGCTGCACGCCGCGCCGAGCTCCTCGACGGCCGGCGTGCACGCGCGGACGCCGGCGCAGTCGGCCGCCGCGAGCTTGCAGTCCATGGCCGCGAGGCCGAGGCGCCTCGCCCCGGTGGTGGCCCAGGCCCACCGCTGATCGAGCTCGTGGCCGAGGCAGGCCTGGAGTCCCACCGGCGCGCCGCCGTCGGCGTCACATGCGTTGATCCGCAGGCACGCCTCGACGCGCGGGTCGAGCTCCGACGGGCCGCCTCCGCCGCCGCCTTCACCGCCGCTGCCCCCTCCCCCGCCGGCGCCGCTGCTCGTGCCGCCGGGGCCGCCGCCACCCTTGCCGTCGTCGTCGCCGCAGGCCAGGAGCGAGAGGCCCAGCAACATCATCATCACGCAACGTGAGGTGCAGATTACAGTCATGGCGTATCTTATCACGGCCGCGGGCGCGGGGGACGAGACACTGAGCGAGGCGCGCCGCGCGCCATCGCTCCCTTGACGACATCGAGGTCGGCTCTCTCGGACACGGCACATCGCGCGTGCGCGTGGCCCGGCGAGCCCCGATGCGCTCGCGCGCGAGCGCGTCGTCGGATTGCTGCTCTCCACGCGCCGCCTCTTGTGGTGGAGCACACTTTCACATAGAGGTGAGGACGTACGGCTCCGCTGGTCCGAGCGCGGGCCGCGCTGGGGGGAGGACAACGGATCTGCTTGAACGACTCTGGCTCTTGATGGCCGGAGCGCGCCTCCCCGACAGCCGGTCGTCGGCCCTCGCCGGCGCGGCCGTTCTGCCAACAAGAGGAGATGGATATGGTCCAAACCACGAGTTTTCCCCCGGGCGCGCTCTCTCTGCTGTATCACCTGGCGAACACCGAGGATGTCCGGGCTCGCTTCAAGGCGGATCCCTCCTCGGTGCTCCACGAGTTCGCGCTCTCACCGCAAGCGCAGCAGGCGATCAGGGCGGCTGGTGACGACCTGACGCCGGAGAACTGCGCCGCTGTCCTCGCCTTCGTCCAGAGCGAGGTCGAGCAGCGGCGCGAGCTCATGTGGTAGCAGCGCCATGACCTGGGCACCCTGCGAGACCGTGGCGCGGGTGGCTCCTCACGTACCCGGGGAGCTGGTCTCCCCGGGTGCGCTCGAGAGGATCCTCTCGCTGAGCCAGCGCCTGCCCCACGGGTGGGGCTCTTACTACATCGAGTGCCGCCTCGATCCGGGCGAGCAGCAGGTCGATTTCCTGGCCGGCGTGGGCGGGGAAGGTCGCGAAGAGCTGCACCGGAGCCTGGCCCTCCTGCTGCGTGAGGGGGAGCTCGACGCGCCGTCCTCGTGGCAGCGGTTCGCCGAGCTCTGCGCGGCCTGGCGCGAGCCCGGCTCCGAGCTGCACGCGCAGGTGCCCGCCCTCTGGCTGGAGCTCGACGGCGCGGGTCACCCGGCCCCCGCCTCCCCATCGCCCAGCTTCTGCGTGTGTGTCGCCCAGGAGTACCGCTCTCCTCGCACGCTGGCCGCGGACCCCGAACGCGCCTGGTCCGCGCTGGTCCGGTCGCTGCGCTGCCTGCTGCCTGGCGTGGAGAGCGCCACGCTGCGGCGCCTCGAGCGCACGGTCGCCGCGCTGCCGCCGGGCGGGCAGCTGATCCACCTGTCGGTGATGCTCGGGAGGTCTCCCGCCGCGGCCAAGCTGTACGTGGCCGTGCCCCGGCGCGAGCTGTCAGCGTACCTGCACGAGATCGGGTACCCCGGCGCGCTCGAGGACGTGGCGGCGCTGACGCGCGAGCCGTTCCCGGAGGTGGAGCCGCTCTATCTCGATCTGACGATCTCCGACGCGGTGAGCTCCCGGATCGGGATCGCGTTCTCCCAGCTCCACTTGCGCGGTCCGGGCCAAGCGACGCGCGACTGGGGTGGGCTCCTGGATCTCTGCGTCGAGCGGGGCGCGTGTTGTCCCGAGAAGCGCGCGGCGCTCGGCGCCTGGACAGGGAGCGAGCGCGTCTGTTTCGATGGCGAGCGCTGGCCTGTCCGGCTGCACCGCTACTTGGACGTCAAGCTCGTCGTGGCCGAGGGGAAGCCGCTCCTCGCGAAGGCTTACCTCGGGTTCCAGCCGCGGGCGGCGTTCCTGTGAGCGCTCCCCGCGCCGAGGAGGCGTGGCTCTCCGCCGCACTGCCCCACGACGTCGACGTCGATCGCCTGCGGCCGCACGTCGATCCGGCCGAGATCGACCGCATGTTCGATGCGCTGTCCTGGCAGACGTTCGTGGCGTTGATCTGGCCGGTCGACCCGCTCGAGCGGCCAGCCCCCTCCCTGGCCGACGCGCGCGGCGTCCCGCGCTGGCGGACCTTCCGCAGCGGGCGTGAGCTCGCGCCGCCGCACGGGCTGCGGCCCCTCCCCTGGTCCGCCGCCCGCGACGCGAGCGGCGTCCCGGCGCGGAACCCCGACGTCTCGGATGCGCGGTTCCGCTTCGTCCCCGGGCCGACCCAGGCCGACGGCAATGTCCTCTGGGACCAGAATGGCCACAGGGTCATGTACGAGGTCCTCGTCAACCGCGTGCTGTTCGAGTTCATCGTGAAGCACGGGCTCTACAGCGTCGAGGGACAGCGCGCCTTCGCGCCGAGCCCCGTGTACATGCCCCCGGGGCTCCACTGGAACAAGTTCCCCCAGGGCGGGCAGGTGCTCGAGCGGGACCACGAGCGGTCGGGCGCGATCGCGCTGAAGCTCGCGTGGAAGATCCTGGGAAGCGGCGACGACCCGCGCCGCTTCTACACGCAATCGATCCCTGTCGAGGGCGACGACGGGCGAGTCCGGCGCGCGGACGCCGGGCTCGTGGGCGTGCATGTGGCGCACAAGACGCAATCGAGCGCCAGCTGGGTCTGGTCGACGTTCGAGCACGTGGACGCCCTCTCGGCCGACGACGCGCTGACCGGGGCCGTGGCGCGGCCGATGTTCCGGGATCCAGGCGCGAGAAAGCCGGCCAACACCGTCCCCGAGCCTGACGCGGACGGCCGGCGCCGGACGCAGGTCGAGCGGATCGTCCCCGTCTCCGAGATGACGGAGTCGCTCAACCGGCAGTTCAGGGCGCGGCTCTCGGAGGTGGGCTCGGTGTGGCGCCATTATCGCCTGCTCGGGACGCAGCGGATGGCGCGGACCTCTTACTACCGTGAGCTCCACCCCATCCCTCGCTACCTGGCGAATCCGTTGTTCGAGACCTATGTGCCGCTCGAGCGCTCGAGCGCGCTGTGCGCCCACCGCGCCGCGACGCTCGCGGTGTCGCCCGGGGGGGCCGCTCAGGACGCCGACTTCGTATTCCTGCTCAGGCGGGCTGCGGCCGCCTGGCAGAGCCTCCTCGAGCTCTCCGCCGAGGAGTCGGAGCAGCTGCGTCGAGAGCCGGTTGCGAGCCGCGCGCTGCCGCGCTGGCTCGCGGCGCGGCTGTCGGGGCGAGGGATCGCCTTCGGCGAGCGCGCGCAGCTGCAGTGCGTGGTGCCGGAGCTGGAGTGGCTGATCGCGGACGGCGCGCGAACCCTGGTCGTCCGGTCGGACACCGGCGGCGGGACGGCGGTCTACGCGCCGCCGCCGTGAAGCCGGGCGCGCCCGACGCGCGCGAGCGCCTCGCCGCGCGGCCACCTACGCCCATGCGCTCGCCAGCCGGCGGGCGCGCGCGATCTCAGGCACACACGCCGTGTACCGCGCGCGCCAGGCGGCGTCGGGGATCGCCTCGGCCCGCGCCGCGATCCCGCGAATCGCTTCGCCGAGCGCCGCCCGCGCCTCGTCTTGCCTGCCGCCGGTCCAATACGCCTCCGCCAGCGCCACCCGCGCGTCGATCTCGACGTAGCCGCCTCCGCCCAGACACGCGAGCCCGGGCTCGATGCGGCTGGCCACGCGCGCCGCCTCATCGCGGTCACCCAGCTGGATCAGCCCGCGGACGAGCAACGCCGTCACCCAGAGCCGCCGCAGCGGGATGCGGGCGCACAGCGCATCTGCCTCGCGCGCCTGCCGCACGGCATCGTCGTACGAGCCACGCTGGAGGAGAACCTCTGCGCAGATCCCGTGGGCCCAGCCTCGGTATCCCACGCTCACCCCCGCAGCGCCGAGCAACGATCCGGCCATGTCGCTCGCTTCTCCCCACTTCGACGGATCCGAGCCGCGCGAGAGCAGCGCCGCCAGGTGCAATGCGGATTGGCGTTGCGCAAACGGGATCGCGATGCGCTGCGCCAGCGCCACCGCCCGCCGCAGCGTGGCCTCGCCCGCCGCCGGATCGCCGAGCTCGGCCTCGGCCTGGCCGAGCCGGTTCAAGGCCGTGATCTGGTTCCGGAGATCCTCGATCGCCTGGAACGCCTCCACCGCCTGTCGCGTCAGCTGGAGCTGCCGCCACGGATCCCGCTCGAAGGCGCGGACGTAATCGCTGCGCCCGATGGCGAGCGCGCCCCTGAGATCGAGATCCAGGGCGGGCAGCGCGGCCGCCAGCGCGTCAGCGCGATCGAGCAAGGCTTTGCAGAGCTCGCGGCGCCCGTAGGTCTGGAGCAGCGACGCGGCGAGCGGCGCCCAGAGCATGTACTCCCGGCCCGCTTCCGCGTCCGGTTGAAACTGGACGAAGCGGTCCGCCGTCTCCATGAAATCGTCCTCTGCGTCGAGGACGAGCGACGCCCACGCGCGGTGGAACAGCGCGATGCACGCCCACCGGCTCCCGCGCCCCGTGAGCGGCAGCGCAGCGGCGCTCGCCTGCTTCGCCGCATCGAACTCCGAGCGCCAGCAATGCGCCATCGCCCGCAGCGCCATCAGGTCGCCGAGGGTCTCGCCCTGCACGCCGCAGTCGACGCCGCGCTGCGCGCGCGCGAGGGCGCTGGCGAAGTCGCCGCGATCGCACGACTGGCGGCCCGCGCGCAGGTAATGGCACGCGGCCTGATCGAGCGCTCGCCCGCGCTGGAGATGCTCGGCCAGCACCACGGGATCCGGCTCCCCCGCCCGCTCCAGCCATTCCCCTGCCAGCCGGTGGCCGAGCACCCGATCCCCCTCGGTCAGCATGGCATACGCGCCCTCGCGCAGGAGCGCGTGCCGGAACGAGAGCTCCTCCTCCGCCGGAAAGCGGCTCTCGCGGCGGCGCACCAGGATCTCGAGCGCCACCAGCGCCTCGAGCCCGGCGGCGACCCGGCTCCGGCGCGCCTCGCCGCCGACGAGCGCCGCCACCCCTCCAGCCCAGCAGACCTCTCCGAAGACGCTCGCCGCGCGCAGGAGCCGCCGGGCCTCGTCGTCCAGCGCCCCGAGGCGCGACTCCACCATGGCGACCACCGTCCCCGGCACGTCCGGGCCTCGGCCCTCCGCGGTCCAGCGGATCAGCTCTTCCAGGTAAAACGCGTTGCCCTCCGACAGGCGCACGATCCGCGCGATTGCGTCGGCGTCCGCGCGTTCGCCCAGCACGTGCCGCGCGAGCCGCTCGCCCGCGCGCCGGCTCAGCTCGTTGAGCCGCAGCTCGTGCAGCCGCCGCCCCTCCCAGAGCTTCGGGAACAGCTCGCGCACCTCCGGCCGCGCCAGGGCGAGCACGAACAGCGGCCGATCCGAGAGGTCGCGCAGCGCCGCGTCGAGGAGCGACACCGTGGGTCGGTCGCCCCAGTGCAGATCCTCCAGCACGACGATCAGCGGGCCGCCGGCGACGATCGCGGCGAGGTAATCGAGGAAGGCGGCGCGCACCTGGTCCGCCATGCGCTGCGCGTCGCGGCGCGCGGCCCGGAGCGGCATGCTGTCCTCGTCCGGGAAGGCAGCGCCCACGATCTCGCCGAGGAACTCCTCGACGCGCCGCCGGTGGCCGGGCGGCACCCGCGCCTCGATCTCTGCCGAGAGCTTCCGGCGCCGGACCTCGACCGGCTCGCCCTCGTGAATCCCGCACGCGCTCCGCAGCGCCTGGCCCAGCATGCCGAGGGGCGAGCCGGCCCGCAGCGCGTCGCCGCGCACGGCCCACACCGACACCCCCGCGCCCTGCCCCCGGATCTCCTGCAGGAACTCCTGCGCCAGGCGCGACTTGCCCACGCCGGGCGGCGCCGTCACCAGCGCCGCCTGCGCCGTGCTCTCCTCGATGCTCTCGATCACGAGCGCCCGGAGCATGCCGAGCTCGAGCTCTCGCCCCACGCACGGCGTGACCCTGCCGAGGAGCAGGCGCGTCCCCTCCGCCAGCGGGCGCTCGCCGCGCAGCGTGATGACCCCCTCGCCCTCCCGCACCTCGAAGCGCGCGTCGAGCAGGCCTGCGACGACCTCGTCGACGATCACCGCGCCCTCCGGGGCAACGTGGCGCGCCGTGGTGCTCGCGAGCCGCGCCGCCCGGTCGATCGCCGGCCCCATCGACCGCGCCGTCCGCTCCCCCCGCCCCATGGCCAGCGCCACGCGCCGGCCCGCGGCGCACCGGCGCAGCGCGAGCGCGCACCGCGCCGCTTGCGCGCACAGATCCGTCGCCGTCTCGGTGCCCGCCAGCATCACCACGACCGACCCGTCGAGCAAACGCTCGCTCCGGCCGCCATGCGCCTCGGCCTCGCGCAGGACGGCCTCGTCGCCGGGCGAGAGGATCAGGGTCGTGTCCCCGCCGAACGCCCTCACCTCGGCGTCCGCCGCCGCGCTCACCACGATCACCGCCACGGCGCGCTGCTCGCTGCTCGTGAGCGAGGGCGAGCGGACCGAGCTCACGGCCGGCGACCGCGATGCATCCTCGAGCGCGCGCAGCGCCGCCGCCGCCGCGTGCCCGCCGAGAGGCCGCTCCTCCCGGCGCTTCGACAGCATGCTCCGGAGCAGATCGTCGAGCGCCTCGGGCACCCCGGTCCGCAGGGTTTGCAGGCGCGGCGTCTCCTCGAACAGCACCTTGGTCAGGATCGCCGCCACGTGTTGACCGCCGAACGCAGGCCTGCCCGTCAGACACTCGAACAGCACGCAGCCGAGGGAAAACACGTCCGCGCGAGCGTCGATGCCCGCCTCGCCCCGCGCCTGCTCGGGCGCCATGTACCCTGGCGTCCCGATCAGCACGCCCGGGCGCGTCATCCGCGTCGCCTGCCCGAGCCGCGCGATGCCGAAATCGAGCACCTTCACGCCGTCGAGGCGCCCCCCTGGCAAGAACAGATTGCTTGGCTTCAGGTCGCGGTGCACGACGCCGCGCTCGTGCGCAAAACCGAGGATGTCCGCGACCGTGGTCGCCAGCGCCACGCTCTCGTCGATCTCGAGCGGACCACGCGCGAGCCGCGCCGCGAGGTCCTCGCCCTCGAGCCACTCCATGACCAAGTAGGGCATACCGTCGGCGCACGCCCCGTGCGCCACGTACCGGACCACGTGGGGATGCGACATGCCCGCGAGGATCTGCGCCTCTCGCTCGAACCTCGCCGCCTCCTCTGCGTCGCGCTGGGGCGAGAGCTTCACCGCCACCGCCTCGCGCGTCTCCTGGTCGTGCGCCTTCCACACCTCGCCCATGCCCCCCGCGTCCGCGCGGTGCTCAAGGCGGTAGCGTCCGGCCAAGACCGCTCCTTGCTCCACGATGGCAATTATCCGTCGATGCGGCGAGGGATGTAAAGAGGCTCGCCTCGGCGCGCTCCGCGCGGCCGCGGCGGCGCCGGCCGGCCGCGGCTGGACGCAGGACGTCGTGGGCGCAGTCGGGGATTCGAGCCCGCGCACCGCCGCTCGTCGGCGCCGCTCGTCCGACAGATTGCGAGAGCCGGTGTCGCTCGTGCGCCCCCCCGACCGCTGCCCGGCAGTCGAGCGCTGCCGGCTCTCCAGCGCCCCGATCTCTCCGGGATCGCCGACCCGCGCAGATGCCAGTGACACCATACGAATCCAGGGTACATGCACCCTCTCGAGCTCCCCCAGCTCCCCATCAGGTCATCTGCAGCCGCCTCCGGCCGGGTTGCATCGCATGCTTTTTGTGGTTTAGTTCCGCCTCCTAAAAAACTTGCTTACCCGAAAGGAAACAACATTGATCTCGAGGAATCTCAGCGCCAGAGCTCTTCTCGTCGCCTCGATTTCGCTGCTCGGATGGGCTGGCTGCATCTCCGTCGATCACCAGGACACGGACTTCGACGGTGACGACGCCGATGAAACAGGCGCGGCCGATCAGCCGCTCTCGACGGTGACCTTCCGCTCCAGCTCGACGGCGACCGGGAAGAGCCTGACCGCGTTGACCCTCGCGAAGCCGGCGGGCGTCGCGCAAGGCGACGTCCTGCTCGCGCGCATCGCCATCCGGAACCAGGTGGGCGCGGTGATCGCTCCGCCGGCGGGATGGACGCTCCTCCGCTCGGATCAGAGCGCGTCCGCCCTCAAGTCGTGGGTCCTCTGGAAGGTGGCGAGCGGCGCGGAGCCCGCGAGCTACTCCTTCGGCTTCGACGTCTCGGCCTACCTGGCGGGCAGCATCGTGGCGTTCAGCGGCGCCGATCCCGCGAGCCCGATCGACGCGGCGAGCGGCCAGAAGAACGGCAACTCCGCGACCCTGGCCGCGCCCCCGGTCACCACCACGGCGGCGAACGGCGTCGCGGTCTGGTTCGGCACGCAGGTCTGGACGGGCTCGTCCTGCCCGGCGAGCCCGATCGTGCCGCCGTCGGGCTTCACCGAGCCGCTCGACACGTGCCTGCTCTCGTCGTCGACGGGTCTCCTGTTCGACGCGGCGTACAAGCAGCTCGGCGCTGCGGGCTCGCAGCCCGCGTGGAGCGGCGCCTCTCCCTTCGCCAACACGAACACCGCGCAGGTCGTCGCGCTGAGGCCCGCCGGCGCTCCGAGCTGCTCCGCGGGCGAACCGTTCGCGAGCAGCTACACGACGGTCGGGAGCCTGACCTCGACGGCCATCGTGGAGATCTCCGGGCTCGCCGCGAGCCGCGTCAACCCCGGCATCCTGTACGCGCACAGCGAGAACAACGCGAACTTCGTCGCCATCCAGAAGACGAACGCGGCGGTCGTGGGGAGCTACGTTGCCGGCGTGTTCCCCTGGGACTGGGAGGACATCGCGACCGGTCCGTGCCCGGCGGGGAGCTGCATCTTCATGGGGGACATCGGCCGCATCAGCGGACACCCGCTGCCCTACCCGACGACCTTCGCCGTGGTCCGCATGAAGGAGCCGAACCTCGCCGCGGGGGAGACGAGCGGCACGGTGTCCGGCGATCGGTTCCCCTTCCAGTACCCGGACACGCCGCAGAACGCCGAGGCGCTGATGGTGCACCCGACGACGGGGGACATCTACGTCGTCACGAAGGAGGGCACGACCGGGCTCAGCAAGGTGTACAAGTTCCCGAGCCCGCTGCCGGCGCCTGACACCCTGTCCACGCTGATTCACGTGGCCGACCTCCAGATGCCCCTCGGCCCGGACGAGAACTTCCGGTCGGTCACCGCCGGGACGATCCACCCGTGCGCCGACCGGTTTCTGCTGCGCACCTACCGGGCGGTCTACGAGTACCGAGCGCCGGCCGGCGCGGGCTTCGAGGCGGCCTTCGCGGCGCCGCCCGTCGCGCTCACGGACACGGTCGAGGGTCAGGGCGAGTCGATCGAGTACGAGGCGGACGGCTCTGGGTATTTCACGATGACCGAACGGGAAGCCGCGCCCTACCCGCTCAAGCGCGTGGCGCGCCAGTAGGCTCCGCGTCGAAGCGCCCGTCGACCAGCCGCGGTCGACGGGCCCGCGGACCGCGCGAAGCCGCGGGGCGGTTCTACGTTCTTTCGAACGAGTCCTCGTGGGACATCTTCACGTCGTCCACGGTCAAGGAGGACATGACGCTCTCGTAGCTCCGGAGCAGCATGCGGCACGAGACGGCGTCTGCGGGATCTCCCACCAGGAGATCCTTGCTGGCGTCGTCCCAGATGTCCGGACCGCGATCCGAGCTCACGGGGATGGGCCTGTCCCGGCGGTTGTACTTGATCCGCTCCAGCTTCGTGTTCGGCACCCGGACCCGCTCGAGATCGGCCTTCAGGTGCGATATCGCTCTGGCGAAGCGCTCCGAGAAGCACCGGCTCGCCTGACACATCGTCCTGACCACCTCGTAGGCGCCCAGCGTCCACAGCCACATGAGATCCGAGGCGCGCGCCCTCGCCTCGTGGGGAAAGGCCCCCTCGCTGGAGGCGCACGCGTCGAGGCCCTCGAGGATCTCCTTGGAGATCGACAGCAGGACCTGGTGCCGGCCGGACAGGTAGAACGAGAATGCCGCCAGCGGATGCGGGGTGGACATCTCTTCGCTTCGCGTGAGCAGGTGGGGTGCCGTCACGGCTCCGGCGGAGACGCGCGCAGCTCGTCGACGAGCTCCCGGAGCGCGCCCTCCAGCGCCGCCGGGTCGCTCGCGTCGATCTCCCAGTCCTTCCGGCTGTAGTACTTCGCCGCGCCCCGCGGGGCGCCGCTCAGATCGAGGCAGTAGTCGAAGCCCTTCGCGTCGCACGGCCGCGCGTCGAAGGCGACCTCGTGCTTCGACTTGTTCTGCGGGAAGAGCAGCTGCAGCTTGTCGCTACCGCGCAGCTCGTAACGGAACAGGGCATACGAGCCCTCGAACTGGGACGTGCGCCGGAAGATGCCGATCGGCTCGTCGGCGAGCATCACCATGAGCTCGATCTGGTCGGTGTCGTCCCTCGGGATCCGCTCGATCCAGAGGCGGCCGACCAGCGTCTTCGCGTCGGACCCGCGCGAGCTCAGGAGCCCGTAGCCGCCCGCGGCCGCCGCGAGGGCGATCGCCGCCGCCGTCATCATCTTGGAAACGCGGTTCATGGACGGCATCCTACCCCTTTCCGGCGCCGCGCGGGGCCCGGGCTCGAGGCCCCGCCGCGATCTTTCCTGCCGCGCCGCCGCGCTCCGCCTCGTTTCAGCGTCGTGGTCCGGCGGGCGGAGCCTCCTGTCGCTCGAGCTCCGCGGTGTATCGGCTGCGCCGAAGGCGCTTCGGCTTGGGCGCGCGGCTGGAGCGGTGTCCAGTTTTCTGGATATCGCGTACACCGGAATGGACACGGTCGCGAGGCGAACACGGCTGAAGCCCCGTGGCACGGATGTTGAACACGCAGGAACGGTCGTCGCCGCGAGCGCCGCCCCGGAGGGCGGCCGCGTGAAGAGGAGCGTTCCATGCCGAAGCTGCACTTCAAATTCGTCCTCGCGAAGCACATGGGGTTTCCGCCGCCGGAGGTCTTCGCCGCTGTCGATCTGAACTCGGACGGCCAGGCGCAGAACAACGAGAAGTTCGACCTGAAGCGAGACAAGCTCACATGGACCGGCGGAATCGAGTTCGCGTCGCCGCCGAAGGTGGACCGGCTCGTGGTGATGGTTGCATTCATCGCCCCGCCCGGCGTGAAGTTCTCGATGGAGGTCCGGAAAGAAGGCCCGGAGGGAGCCATCCTGGCCAAGGGGGAGGACATCGTGCAGATGTTCCCCGAGGCGCGCTTCCTCATGCTGAAGGACGAGACATGAATCTCTCGTTCCGCCTCGCCCTGGGCTTGCAGGTCCTCTGCGTCGCCGGTCTCTCGTCCGCGCAGGAGCAGCCGCCGCAGCCACAGGTCGCGCAGGCGCCGCAGCCACAGGTCGCGCAGCCGCCGCAGCCCGTGGCCGCGACGCCGCCGGCCGCCGTGCCAGATCCGCCGCCGGTGGATGCCGCAGCGGCCGCGCTCCAGAAGGCAGCGGAAAAGCTGGACGCCGCCAGCAAGAAGCTCGACGCCGCCGCGGGCAAGCTGGCGCCGGCGTCCGCGGACGCGACGGAGCTCTTCTCGGGCAGGGCCCCCTGGAACGGCTTCGCGCTCAAGCTCGCCGAGAAGGACAAGAAGGCCATCGTGGGCGCTTCGGGTCCTCTGGACGACGGGCGCTTCACGCTCACGGGAGAGCTCACCGTTCCCCTCGACGAGGAGACACGGCGTGCACCGCTGCTCGACGCCCGCGGGCGACCGTCGCCGTTCCAGCTCAAGCTGTCCCTGGAGCGCAACTTCGTCGCGGAGGAGCTCCAGGACTTCCTGAACACCAATCCGAGCGCTCAGGCGCTGCAGGAGGCCTGCAGGCTTTACTTGGGTCAACCTGGAAAGCCAGGCTCGATGTGCCCGTCCGACGACTTCTGGCGATGGATGCGCGACGAGCCGGAGCTGGCGCGCCAGCTGTTCCCGGATCTCGCGCCGCATGCGCCCGAGGGCGTCTTCTCTCGCAGGGTTCCGATGGGCATGCGGTTCTCGTTCGGCCTCGAGCTAGCCGGCTCGTTCGACCGGCAGGACGTCTACGAGAGCGACGTCGCCGCGGAGGCGGTGGCAAAGAGCAAGTGGGAGTTCACCCCGAACCTCGTCGGCCGATATTACCCCACGATGTCCGTGGCCATCCCCGTTCGCGTGGGCGCCACGGTCGGCGACGGGTACAAGGCCAAGGAGTTCGATCGCTGCAAGACTCTGACGAGCTCGGACACGGCCGTCACCGGGAAGCAATGCGCCAAGGCGCTGATGCTCGAGTCCGACGACTCCGTCGAGCTCACGGCGTTCATCGACGCTGCCGTCGTCTATGTGCCTCAGGCCTCGGACTCCTGGGATTTGCAGCCGGGCGTCGAGGCGCGCGCGCGCCTCGACGGCCTGGGCGCGACGAAGCTGGCCCATGTTTACGGCACCCTGTTCGTGGCGCCGACGGATCGACCCATCGCGCTGCGGCTGGGCGCTGGGTTCGAATACGTCTACGCCATCGACGGCGACACGGGGTCCTCGCCGAGCTTCGGTGCGGGCGACACGTGGGTCATCCCCTTCGTGCTGGCGGGCGGCAGCCTCTGACGCCGCCACCCCCGAGGACGACGCGGCCGCACACGAGCTGACGCGCGACCTCGGCGACGCGGCGGCCGAGGTGCTCGGCCGTGCGCAGATCCGCCTCCGGCGGGGCGACGTCGGGGCCCTGGTCGACGTTCGACTGCGCGCCGGCGCCGAGCCAGAAGCCGAGTCGATTCAGGTCTTCCTCCGATCCCTTCGTGGAGTTGTTCGCGGGCGGCAGGCCGAGGTTGACCCAGTGCATGCCGTGCTGGGCGGCGAAGAGGGCGATCTGGATCAGCGTCGCCAGCTTGTCGCCGGAGCGGGAGCCCGAGTTGGTGAAGCCGGCCGCGACTTTGTCTTTCCAGCCGAAGCCCCTGGCCATGACCGCGCGGGAGCTCGCCTCCTGGAAGGCCTTGAACGCCGCCGAGGCGCTCGCCATGTAGGTCGGCGCGCCGAAGACGATCGCGTCGGCGGAGGCGAGATCGCCCCAGCGCGCCTGCGCTTCCTCGACGGTCAGCAGCAGGACCTCGGCGCCCTCGACCTGCTGCACGCCGGCTCGGACGGCCTCGGCCTGCCGCCCGGTGTGGCCGTGGCCGCTGTGGTAGACGACCGCGACGCGGACCCCCGGCGAGGGCGCTTCTCCGCTCGCCGCCGGCCGCGCGCCCTGCTGCGCCCTGCGCTGCACCGTGTGCACACTCAACGTACTTCCTCCTTGGCTATCGCCGCCGGTCGCGGGCGCGTCCGGCGCGTCACCGCTCTGACGACGCGCGGCGAGGAAAGGTGACCGGCACGGGCGCGCGACCGCTAGCCGCCCCGCCTGCTCGGCCCGTCAGGGCGGCGCGGCGTCGACGACCGCGAGCCGGAGCTGGCGGAGGCGGGCCGGGTCGCCGATCGCGTCGATCGCGGCGATGCGGTCGCCCTCGATGGCGACCGCGAGGACGAGCTGCAGCCGCCCGCGCGGGGCGACGACGACGCCGACGGCGCCGTTCACGAGGGCGGGCCGGGCGAAGCGCGCCCGACCGGCGTTGGTGGCCGTCTCCTCGGCGACGCGCCGGGCGCCGCGCACCTCGGCCTCCGCGCCTCCCCGCAGCGCGGCGCGATCGGCGCGCCGGACGACGTCCGGGGCCAGCACCGCGAGCAGCGCACCCAGATCGCCGGTGCGCGAGGCGGCGAGGAACGCCTCCACGACCTCCCGCTGCCTGGCGAGCGCGGCGGCGGGCGCGGCGGCCCCGCCGCGCACGCGATGGCGGGCGCGGCTCGCCAGCTTCTTCGCGGCGGCCGGCGACCGGTCGACGATCGCGGCGATCTCGTCGAACGGCACGGCGAACAGGTCATGGAGCACGAAGGCGACGCGCTCGGCGGGCCCGAGCGTGTCGAGGACCACGAGCAGCGCGAGCCCGACGGCGTCGGCCAGCGCCGCCTCGTCCTCGGGGCCGGAGGGCCCCTCGCGGTCGACCGCCTGATCCAGCTCGCCGATCTCGGTGAGCTCCTCGCCCCGGCGCCGGCGCGCGCGCAGCATGTCGAGGCAGACGCGGCCGAGGATCGTGGTCAGCCACCCCGTCACATTGGCGACGGCGCTGACGTCGGCGCGGCTGGCGCGCAGCCAGACCTCCTGCACCGCGTCCTCCGCCTCGTCCACCGAGCCGAGCATGCGGAACGCGACCGCCCGCAGGTGGCTGCGGGCCCGGTCGAGCTGCTCGGCCAGCTCGGCTTGACTGATCATCGGTCACCTTTCGTCGTCGCGGCTCGTCATACACCTCGTGAGAGGACGGCGCAACGTCGAGGGCTGTCGTCGCGAGGGGATGTCGGGAGCCCATCACGAGGCGACGAGCCGTGGAGATCACACCCGTCGTTCTCGCGCTCCCCCCGCCGCGCGGAGCCCTCGGCGCGCCCGAGCGCACAATGGGCGTCCTCCGCGCGGACGATTGGATGTTCGAGCCATCATCGCTTTTCCGGGAGGGCGGACGGCGTGCTCCTCGTTCCGTCGAGAGCCCGTCAATGCAACATGGCTGTACGGCAAAATCGGCTGCATGTGTCGACTGGCGCTCCTTCCACCAAAACACACGTGACTGCAACATGGCTGTACGACAAATCGTTGAAAGGCGCTTGACTCCGGCGCGCGCTTGCGTGCTTTATTCTCATGACATGCTCGGGCCCATCTCGCACCGGGCATGTCCGCGCAAGACTCACCTCGACAGCCACGGTGTGACCGGGCATACGACCCGTGCAAATGGGTGCACGCGGTCGTGATGAACAAGCTTTGGCCGGGAATCATGCTGCCCCGGCCCATGGGCGGCGGGGCTCGCAGGCGCTTCTGGTTTACTTGTCCATCTTGAACAGAAGCCTGAGACCCGTCCGTCCGGATCATGGAGAACCTTGATGCGTATCGATCGCTTGCTTGGCCCTGTGTCCCTCTCCTTCGCGTGCGGCCTGCTCGCCTGCGCCGTCGAGCCAGCTGACCTGGAGGACAGCGAGGCGTACGAGTCCGCCGCGAGCAGCGCGGACAACACGATGAAGGCGGATCTCGCGCTCCAGTCGCAGTGGGGCAGCGGCTACTGCGCGAGCGTGACGGTGACGAACACGAGCACCGGCGGGTCTACCTCCTGGGGCCTGGTCGTCGGGCTCAACGGCTCGACGTTGGCCAACCTGTGGAACGGGCGCTCCTCGGCCTCGGGCGGGCAGCTGACCGTCACCAACGAGAGCTACAACGGGGCGCTGCGCGCGGGCGAGTCGACGTCGTTCGGGTTCTGCGCGAACGGCACCGGGAGGCCTACGATCGTCTCGGTCAACGGCAACGGGGGCACGGGCACCGGCACGACCACCTCGTCGTCGAGCAGCAGCTCGAGCTCGTCGTCGAGCAGCTCGTCCAGCAGCGGCGCGGGCGGCTCCGGCGGCGCCGGCGGCTCGGGTGGCGCCGGCGGCTCGGGCGGCTCCGGCGGCTCCGGCGGCTCCGGCGGCGGCACCACCGGGAAGTTCGTCGGCAACATCACGACGAGCGGCTCCGTGCGCAACGGCTTCGCGAACTACTGGAACCAGATCACGCCCGAGAACGAGGGCAAGTGGGGCGAGGTCGAGCGGTCGCGCGGCGTGCGCGACTGGAGCAGGCTCGACGCGATCTACAAGTACGCGAAGGACAACAAGATCATCTTCAAGCACCACGTATTCGTGTGGGGTGCCCAGCAACCCAGCTGGCTCGGGGGCCTGTCCGGCTCGGATCAGCAGGCGGCCGTGAGGGACTGGATGCGGTCGTTCTGCGCGCGCTACCCCGACACGAAGTACATCGACGTGGTCAACGAGCCGCCGCCCCACACCACGCCTTCCTACAAGAACGGCATCGGCGGCGACGGCGCCAGCGGCTACGACTGGATCGTCAACTCGTTCAAGTGGGCCCGCGAGTTCTGCCCGGGCGCGGTCCTGATCCTCAACGACTACAACAACATCGAGTACGAGAACGATCACCAGAACTTCATGCGGATCGCGCGGGCGGTGATCAACGCGGGCGCCCCCGTCGACGCGCTCGGCGCGCAGGCCCACGACGCCTACAAGATCAACACGAACACCGTGAAGGGGTACATCGACAAGCTCGCCTCGCTGGGCAAGCCCGTGTACATCACCGAGTACGACATCGGCATCGCGGACGACAACCAGCAGAAGCGGGTGATGGAAGAGCAGTTCACGATGTTCTGGAACCACCCGTCCGTGAAGGGCATCACGCTGTGGGGTTACATCGTCGGCGCCACCTGGCGGGACAACACGGGCATCCAGCACTCGAACGGCACCATGCGGCCGGCCATGAGCTGGCTCATGAACTTCCTCGGCCGCTGACGAGCCGCCGCCCCGGCCGCCGAGCCCGGTGATCCGTGGCTCGGCGGCGCGGCTCTCGGAGCCCCCGCCCTTCGCGCGGCGCGGGAGGCCTACGCCGCCAGCTCGGCCGAGATCCACGCCAGGAGCGACTGGCATTGCGGAGCCCATCCGAGCTCACGACGGGCGCGAACGGCCCGAACACGACTGTTCGAGCCCAAGAGGTAACGCGCCGGGATCTCGCCCCACAGGGCCGTCGCTTGCTGGAGGCTGCAGTTCCGGATCGGACTGAGACGCAAGCGCGCGGCGATGGCCGCTGCGATCTCCTCGAACGAGGCTTCGCCGGCCTCGACGAAGTAGAACGCGCCGGCGGGAGCACCGCGGAGCGCCAGCGCATAGAGCGACGACATGTCGCGTACGTGCACGTTCGACCATCGATTGACGCCCCTGCCAACGACGCACACCGCGCCGACCTCGCGGGCCGCCCTGACGAGCATCGGGACCTGGACGCTCTCCGCGCGCAGGCCGAGGCCGATGCCGTAGACCATCGCGTTGGACAGGACGATGCCGCGCACGCCCACCCGTGCTGCATGGAGGACCTGGACCTCCACCTCACGCAAGGCTCTCTGCATGGGATGCCCCCCCTCGACGATCGGCTCGTCATCGCTGGAGATTCGCTCGCTGACGACGTCGCCGCACGCGTCCTCCGACACGAGGCCGATCCCGCTGCTGTGAATCAGCGCCTTACCAGAACCTTCCAGTCCGCGCAGAAGCGCCGTCACCACGTCGCCGCGGAGGCTGTCTGCGGCGTTGACCACGGCGTCCGCTCGGCGCGCCTCGGCCTCGAGCAGCCCATGGTCGCTCAAGTCGCCGAGCACCGCGCCGATGCCCTGCGCCTCGAGCGATGCCGCCAGCTCGCGGCGCCGGACCAAGCCTCGAACCGAGTGTCCGTGCTCGGTGAGGTGCTTGGCAACAGAGCCGCCGATGTACCCCGTTGCTCCCGTGAGGAAGATCTTCATTCCGGTCCTCCGGACCCGCCACGGGTCGCCAGCTCCGCCGTGAGCTCGTGGTTGAGCATCGCCGCGGCCTGCATCCCGGACGCTGCCGCGAGGACCGCACCTTGCATTCGTGACACGAGATCCCCGCCCGCATACACACCGGGTACGGACGTCTCGCGGCTCACCGGGTCGACCTGCACGAAGCCATCGTCGTCGAGGGCCACGCCCAGCGCCCGGACCAGGCCCACCTGGCGTTGCGGGGGATGGGCGAACAGCACCTCGCAGGGGATCGTCGCGCCGTCCGAGAGCTCGACGCTCTCCAGCCGATCCTCGCGCGCCACGAGGCGCGCGACGGGCCGCGCCTCCACGCGGATCCCCGCGGCGCCGAGGCGGGCGCGGGTGTCCGCCGGGACGTCGAACGCTCCGCTCGTGAAGACCACGACGTCTCGCGTCCATCCACGCAAGAGGAGTGGGAAATGGAGCGACTGTACCCCTCGCGCCAGGTAGCCCCACCTCCGGTCCTGGACCTCCCATCCGTGGCAGTAGGGGCATTGAAGGATCGAACGCCCCCACAGCTCGCGGAACCCCTCGATGGGGAGCGGCTCGTCGATCAACCCGGTGCAGAGGAGGACCCGGCGGGCCTCGACGGCGCCCGCCGCCGAGGTGATCTGGAATGCGCCTCGCGCTCCCGCGATGGCCTCTATCCGGAGATCGCGCGCCTCCACGCTCGGGTACGCCGCGAGCTCTCGGCGGCCGATCGCCCGGAGCTCCTCCGGCGGCGTCCCGTCGCGCGTGACGAAGTTGTGGATGTGCTCCGCGGCCGCGTTCCTGCGGGCCCCCGCATCGCAGAGCAGGACACGCTTGCGCGCGCGGCCGAGGGCCAGCGCGGCGGAGAGCCCGGCGGGGCCGCCTCCCACGATGACGACGTCGTATGACATGTTGGCTTTCCTCGCAGAGGGTGATGGTCGCGAAGCTCCGCGACCCGATGCGCAGCCCGGGACGGCCAGGGCGGTGCCGAGCGCCCCGCTCGCCCGAAGCCACGCGCGTCGCGTGAGCCGCGGGTCGTCGGTCTCGCTCGCCATGTCCCCGTCGTAGCTCGGCGCGCCGAGCCCCTGAAGGGCGGGGCTTTCGGTCCGATCGACGAGGTTTTCGATGGGGTCCGGCTGGAGCGGGAGGAGGAGAGGCTCCTCCTCCCGCTGGCGAAGCACCTTACGTCTCGCGAGCGCGCGCCGGATCCGGCGAGACGGCGGTCGCCGGGGACCTCTCCACGCGCCGGACGAGGCCCAGCACGATCACGGCCATGAGCGTGCAATAGGCCGAGAGCGGCCATGCCGTGTCCCCAGGCAGCAGGACGACCAGCGTCGTTCCGACGATCCCCACGACGAGGCTCTCGATGCAGTAGTAGAGCGCGGTCGCGGTGCCCGCGACGTGACCGAAGCGCTGGAGCGCGCCGTTGGCCGCCACCGAATTCGCGAAGACGATGCCGATCGCGATGATCCACATGGGCGGGACGAAGGTCCAGAACGACGGGGCGGCGATCCCCTGTCCGACGGCCAGCAGCGCGGCTCCCAGGAGCAGCATCCCCATCCCGCGGACGAGGCTCCCGGACCTCCCCCACCGCGCCACGAACCGCTTCGCGAACCGGGTCGTCGCGATCATGACGAGCGCGACCGTGGCAAACAGGAGGCTGAAGGCGAGCTGCGAGAAGCCTGCCCGATCGATCAGGACGCGCGACGCCGTCGAGAAGAAGACGAAGAACGCGCCCATGGCCGCGCTGAAGCCGAGCGTGTAGGTCCAGAACGAGGCGTCCGTCAGGATCTCGCCGAACGCGGCGCGCGGCTTCGACGCGTGCACGGGCCGGGTCTCGTGCCACCTCGGCGCCGCGTTCAGCGCAGCCGCGGTGGCGGCGGCGCCGAGCGCGACGAAGATCGCCCGCCAGCCGAGGTGGTCCGCGAGCAGCGCGCCGATCACGGGCCCGAGCGCGGGCACGAACGCCAGCATCGAGCCGAACAGGCTGTAGATCACGGCCCCCTCGGCGCGCTCCGCGTAGACGTCGCGCACCGTCGCGAAGGTCGCGACGAGCGCCGCGGCCGCGCCCAGCGCCTGGAGGACGCGGAGGGCGACGAACGCCGCGGCGGACCCGGCGCCCGCGAGCAGAAACGACGCGGCGGTGAACAAGGCAGCACCGCCGAGCAGGACTGGCCTCCGGCCCATCCTGTCCGAGATGGGCCCGAACACGAGCTGTCCGGCGCCCAGGACGACCATGTAGAGGCTCAACGTCAGCTGAACGACCGACGGCGACGTGCCGAGGATGCCTGGCATCCTCGGCACCACCGGCAGATAGACATCCATGGCCAGCGAGGCCAGGAGGTCGAACGGGGCCATCAGCAGCAGCGCTGCAGACAGCGAGAGATTCCAATGGGTTGGCAGTTTTCGAGGCACGACGATACACCCGCGCAAATGGTGGACATTCGGCGGCGATCTGCCTCCAGGACGGCGCTCGTCGGACGATCGAGAGCAGATAGCCGCAGCAACGAACTCAGGGGTTGCTGCGGCTCACTCGTCTGACTGGGCTGTATCCATCCTTACACCTCGGCCTGCGTTCCTCGCAGACGGCGAGAGAATAGCGGTGTTCGAGCGGCTCGTCGAGGGATCGCGCGAGCTCGACACCGGCCGCTCTCGGCGGCCATGCGGCGATGACCCGCGCTCGCCTCAGGGGGGCGGCCAGCGGACGCCGAGGCCCTGGTGCGGCGAGCCGGCGCGCAGGCGGACGTCGTCCGCGGGGGGCGGGAGGGCGCGCCACGCGCCGGGGTGCTGGTCGGGCTGCTTGCCCTGGCTCTCCTCGAGCGCCTCGTAGAGCGCGCCCTGGTGGAGGACGTAGGCGCCCTTCGGGTACACAACGGCGCGCTCGTCGGGGCTGAGCGTCGCGCGGTCGGTCCACCACTCCAGGCGGCGGTAGTCCTCGTCGATGGCGCCCACCATGAAGTCGCGGAAGCGCGCCCGGGGCACCGCGACCGTGGGGTTGTCCTCGGCCGTCACGCTGTCGAAGAGCCACTTGATGAACGGATAGGGCCCGTCCACCCGGTTGTCCCGGAGGATGTGCGGATTGGGCGCGTTGCTCCCCACGCCGAAGACCTGCACCGGCTCCTCCGTGTCGGGGTACACCTCGCCGTAGTTGAAGTGGAACCCCAGGAACACGTTGCGCTCGAACCGTATCGTGGCCCCGGTGTCCACCGCGTGCGTGTACACGCCGCTGAGCGAGGTGTCGGCGAAGTAGTTGTCCGTGAACGAGATCGTGTCTCCGGGCGAGCGCGGGTCCTGGTCCACGCGGGTCGGGAACAGCTCGACGAAGAGGTCGCCCGTCCCGATCACGATGTTGTGGTGGAAGGTCGAGCTGCCGTAGCGCTGGCCGAACTGCACGTTGCCGTCCTGGTAATGGTCGAACGCCGACCGCCACCGGACCGCCCCGGGCCCGAGGACGTTGTGGTGGATCTCGCAGTCCGACCCGAGCTGGCCGACCTGCAGCGCCTCGGTGCCGGTGCGGAGGAGCCGGTTGTCGTACACCTCGAGGCGCTCGAACGCGTGCTGCGGCTGCGCCTGCGTGCTGCCGAAATAGATGCCCTCGGACCCGACGTCGTGCACGTAGAGGTCGTGGACCTTCACGTTGCGCATCGTGGCCTGCCCGTCGTCGTCGGTCTTGGCGATGACCCCGGCGAACTCGACGCGCGCGACCTCGATGACCTCCAGCTCGAAGTCCGACGCGCCGCCGCCGATGGCCAGCCCGGACAGGCCCTCCTTGCTGAACGCGTCGTCGACGAAGATGCCGTAGGTGCCCTGGCTGTGGGCGAAGCCGCCCTCGGCGTGCCCGCGGAACCCCGCGTCGCCGGTCTTCGAGACGGGATCGTGGCGGCCGGTCAGGATCCAGCCCTTTCCGCCCTTCAGCACGAACAGGTGATTGGCGGCGTCGCCGCCGACCTTGACCTGACCGCCGAGGTTCGTGATGACGAGCGGGCGCTCGGCGCTGCGCTCGGGCAGGCCGCCGAGCAGGATGCTCCGGTACTCGCCGGCCGGGATGTAGAGCCGATCGAGCGCGCTCCAGTCGACCTCCGGGAACGCCTCGGCCAGGTCGGGGACCGCGATCGCGGGGCGCTCGCCCTCCTTCGGGGCCGGCGCCGGCAGCGTGAAGGTGGTCCTGGGCTCGCCGAAGCGGCCGTAGGACGGGACGCCCGGCGCCTCGCCGCCGGCCCCGGCGCCGCTCGCCCCGCCGGGCCCGGCGGCCCCGCCGGCGCTGCCCGCGCCCGCCGAGGCGCCTCCGGCGCCGGCCGCGGGCATCGCCTCCTCGCCGCCGCACGCCGCCATCGCGACGAGCAGGGCCCCTATCCTCGCGCTTTGCTTCATGCGATGGAGAATACGCTCGAGGCCGCGCCGCGGAACGCGGTCCCTCCGAGGCAGGCTTGAAATTCCGGGTCACCGTCGCCCTGCGATGAGGGCGCCGGCCCAGGCTCGCTCCGAGGATCATGCAACAGAGCGGGTGTCATGGGCGACCAGCACATCGCGGGATGTGGTCGCGCCTCTCACGAGCGCTTGCCGGGTTCTCGCTGGGGGATACCGAGGTCGCCTTCAGCGCGAGCAGGAGCGCGCGGCGCGGGAGCGCGTCGGTCGCGTCACGGACAGTCCGAGGTGACGTACACGCCGCGCGCCTTGAGCGCCGCGATGTTGCTCGCCTGGGCGGCGCAGTCGATCGGGTTGTAGACCACGGTCACGGAGCTGCCGCGGCCGATGGCCGGGTTCGCGACGAGGGGCGACAGGTCGGATACGGCGTTGATCGGGAGCTCGATGGCGGACAGGCGAGGAAGGCTCGACATCGGAGACAGGTCCGAGATCTGGTTCTGGGCGAGGAGCACCTGATTCAGGTTGGTCATGGCCGACATGGCCGAGATGTCGCTGAGCTCCGCGTCGACCGCCACGAGGAGCTCCAGCGCCTCCAGGCCTGAGAGCGGCGCGAGCGTCGAGACGGGAATGTAGCTGAGATACAGCGCCACGAGGTTGACCAGCGAGCCGACCGGTCCGATGTCGCTGATCGGGTTCGAGGCGAGCCACAGGGAGCGCAGGTTCGTCAGGGAGCCGAGGGCGGTGACGTCCGAAATCTCGTTGTTGGCCAGATGCAGCGAGTCCAGCTGGAGCAACGAGGACAGCGGCGCGACGTCCGCGATCAGGTTGGATCCCGCACCCAGCGCGTACAGCCTCGGGAGCGAGGCCAGCGGCGTGAGATCCGTCAGGAGATTGCTGCCGACGTTCAGCACGGTCAGGGAACGGATGCACTCGATGCCCGAAAGCGACTGGATGTCCCGGAAGGAGGCGTCGAGGGTTTCGAGCGACGCGACGTCGGCCGGGAGGAGCGGGCCGTCCGGCTTCCGCACGGCCTCGCGCACGGCCGCCTCCAGCCCCGGGTCGGCGAACGCGAGCGGTCCGGCGCACGCATCGCCGCCGCCAGCTCCACCGCCGCCGACGCCGCCCACGCCACCAGCGCCGCCCACGCCACTGCCGTCGGCGGCGCCACCGCCGCCGACACCGCTTCCACCAACGCCACCCGTGCCGACGACCCCGCCACCGCCGCTGCCGGCCGTCGCAGGCTCCTCCCCGGGGCCCGTTGAACCGCCCGCGCCGGTCGTGACGCCACCGCCGGTCGTGACGCCACCGCCGGTCGTGACGTCACCGCCGGTCGTGACGCCACCGCCGGTCGTGACGTCACCGCCGGTCGTGACGCCAGGAGGATCCCCCGTGCCGGTCGCGCCGGGCACCGGATCAACGGCGACCCACCCGCACCCGATACCGGCCGCTCCGGTCAAGAGCGCGATACCCAACCATCGACCGATGCTGTCTACATCGTACATATCCCCTCGTTCTGTAACAAAGCCAGACGGAGCGATGCCTCGTCGAGCACGGGGCATCGGCAAGCAAGCTGCATGGAAGGAAGCGCGCCTCTCGAAGCACGAGGGGTGCCACCGATGCCGGCGCGCCGCTCCGGCCCGGAGGAGCGATGCGCGCCGCGACCTGCGGATCGCCCCGGCTCGCGAGCGCTCGCGAGCCACGCGCGCGGACGCATGTGCCAGCGTGCCAGCGTGCCAGCGTGCCAGCGTGCCAGCGTGCCGCCGCGCCCCAGCCGGCGCGCGCGCGGGTGTCCGGAGCCGGCTCGGCGCGAGGCCGGCCGCGCCGCGCGCCGGCGCTCCCGCGCCGGTCACCCCGCGCGGCGGACCTCGCTCGCGCCGTCCTCTCGCCGCCTCGCCTGCCGGTAGCCGATGGGGCTCACGCCGTGGGCCCGCGCGAAGGCCCGCGCGAACGCGGGCTCGCTGTCGTAGCCGACGCGCGCGGCGACGAGCTTCACGGGGAGCGTCGTCTCCCCGAGCAGCACCGCGGCGCGCTGGAGCCGCAGCCGGCGCACGTGGTGGCCGAGCGGCTCGCCGAGGAGCGCCGTCGCGCGCGCCGCGAACGCCGAGCGCGAGAGCCCGGCCTGCCGCGCGAGCTCCCCGAGCTCCCACGCGCGCTCGGGCGAGGCGCGCACCCGCGCGAGCGCGGCCACGACCGGCTCGTCCCGGAGCGCGTCGGCCCGCGGCAGCGACGCCCCGGGGTCGCGCAGCGCGCTCGCGAACAGCGCGTGCGCCCACGTCTCGCCGATCGACCGGCGCAGCGCCGGCGACAGGTCCCGCGCGCCCGCGAGCAGCGCGAGCGTCTCGCCCAGCCAGCGCGCGAGGCCCGGCGTCGCGCCCGTGACGTGCACGGCCGGCGGCAGCAGCGCGAGCCACGGGGCGCCCGCCGCGTCGAGGTGCAGGTCGACGATGACGAGGTGCGCCTCCGGCGGGGCCTCCGTCGCCAGGGCGCGGTCGGCCACGGTGTGCATCCCGCGGCAGAGGGCCTCCGGCTGCTCGAGCGACGTCGTCGGCCGATCGCGGATGGCGTGCGCGTCGGCCCGCGGCAGGAACACGAGCTCTCCCGCGCCGAACGCGAGCCGCCGCCGCGCGACATCGATCCACCCGCCGCCGCGCTCCGCCGCGTACACCCGGGCGGACGCGCGCCGCGCCGGCTGCCGCTTGCCCCAGCGATCGCCGAGCGCGAAGCGCATCACCTCGGCCTCGCGGAGCGCGATGCTCCGGGCCATTTCATCGAGCGCGGCAGACATGGCGCGATCGATTGTACCGCACGCGCGGGGCCCCGCCAGAGGCGCCGTCCGTGGACGCGCGGATCGGAGAGCCGGACGCGCGGCAATCGCCGCCTGGCTACGTTTTCCCCGTCACCCATCACGAAAGGGACTTGTATGACTCACCCGCTGCCGCATCCTCGCCCGCTCGACGCCGCGCAGGCGCTCGACGCCCTCCTCGACCTCGTCGTCCGCGACATCGAGGGATGGCTCGCCCTCTTCGCCGACGACGCCATCGTGGAGTTCCCGTATGCGACCGCGCTCGGCGTGCCCGGCCGATTCGAGGGCAAAGAGGCCATCCGGCGCCACTTCCAGGGCACCATCGAGCGCTTTCGCGACCTGTCGCTCCGGGACGTGCGGCGGTATCCGACGACCGATCCGGACGTCGCGCTCGCCGAGGTGCACGGCTCGGCGATCATCCTGCCGTCGGGCAAGCGCTATGAGCAGGACTACGTGATGGTCGTCGCCACGCGCGACGGCAAGGTCGTGCGGTACCGCGAGTACTGGAACCCGGCGCCCGTCGCCGAGGCGTTCGGCGAGCTCGCCACGCCCCGCGGGGGGGCGTCGTGAGCGCGCGCGCAGGGGGCGGCGGGCCGCGCGTCCTCGTCATCGGCGGGACGGGCACCACCGGGCGGGCGCTCGCCGCGCGGCTCGAGGCCGCCGGCGCGCGCGTCCGCGTCGCGAGCCGGACGGCGCCCGCCGGCCGCGAGGGCGTGGAGCACGCGCGCTTCGACTGGGCCGACCCGGCGACGCACGAGGAGGCGCTCCGCGGCGTCGATCGCGCCTACCTCCTTTCGCCCGCGCTGGTCGAGGACCCCTCGACGCTCATGCTTCCCTTCGTCGAGCGCGCGCTCGCGGGCGGCGTGCGCCGCCTCGTGCTGCTCAGCGCGTCGGTCGTGCCGGAGGGGAGCGCCGGCCTCGGCGTCGTCCACCGCGCGCTCCGCGAGCGCGCGCCGGAGTGGACCGTGCTCCAGCCGTCGTGGTTCATGCAGAACTTCGTCGATCCGCGCCACGCGCGCTGGGCCGGGATCGTCGGGCCCGGCGAGATCACGACCGCGACCGGCGGCGGCCGCGTCGGCTTCGTCGACGCCGAGGACATCGCGGAGGTCGCCGCGCGCGCGCTGCTCGACGAGGCGCCCCACGACGCCGCGCACGTCATCACCGGTCCGGAGGCGCTCAGCCACGATGACGTGGCGGCCATCCTGTCCGAGGTCGCCGGCCGGCCGATACGCCACGTCCGCGCCGACGAGGACGCCGCCCGCGCGCACCTCGTGAACGCGGGGATGCCCGCGCCGTACGCCGCGTTCCTCGCGCGGCTCGACCTCGCCATCCGCGACGGGGCCGAGGACCGCGTCACCGACACGGTGCGGCGCGTGACCGGCCGCGCGCCGCGCGCCTTCCGCGACCTCGCGCGCGCCCACGCGCACGTCTTCCGCGGGGCGCCCGCCGCGCGCCGCGACGCCCCGGCCGCGTAGCCGCCCGCCGGCCGGGCCGAGCCGCGGAGCGCGCGCCCCGGCTCGGCCGACCGCCCCCGCGGCACGGACTCCACCGCTCGCCCACCGGCCGATCCCCTTGTCGACCGTGCTGTGACTGGCAGACTGCCCCGCTGGATCATGCATGCAGCGAGCCGTTTCGAGGACTGGCAAGATTTCTTGGACAACGCCTCTCTGGGCGTCCACCTGGTCGACGCGGGCGGGAAGATCCTGTGGGCGAACAAGCTCGAGCTCGAGCTCCTCGGCTACGCGCCTCACGAGTACATCGGCCGGCAGTTCGCGGAGTTCTACGTCGACAGGGAGGCGATCGACCACATCCTGGCCGCCCTCGCCGGGTCCGGCCGGCTGCTCTCCTATCCGGCCCGCCTGCGCGCCAAGGACGGCAGCGTGAAGCACGTGCTGATCAACTCCAACGTCTTCCGGCGCGACGGGCGGTTCGTCCACACGCGCTGCTTCACGACCTGCATCTCGGAGGCCGCCTACGCGCAGCTGACGGGCGAGCTGGCCCGGGGCCCCCGCTCCACGGGGGAGCCCTCGACGTGATCGGCGGCGCCGCGCGGCGCGGCCGTCACCCGCGCCAGAGCTCCTTCACGCCGTCGGCCATGAACTGCACGGCGATGGCGGCCAGGATGAGGCCCATGACGCGCTCGAGCACGGCCACGCCGGACGCCTTGAGCGCCCGCTGCACGAGCCCGGCGCCGCGCAGCACGAGGTAGGAGGCCGCGAAGGTGATGGCCACGCTGGCGAGCACCAGCGCCATGGCCACGGGGTCGTTGCCGCCGCGCGCCATCAGCACCAGCACCGTGGCGATGGCGCCCGGCCCGGCCAGGAGCGGCATGGCGAGCGGCACGAGCGCCACGTCCTCCTTCTCGATGCCCTCCTGCTGCTCGGACGGGGTGGTGCGCGTCGCCGAGGCGCGGGCGCGCAGCATGTCGAGCGCCGTGATGAGCAGCAGGAGGCCGCCCGCGACGCGGAACGCGGCCAGCGAGACGCCGAAGACCTTGAAGATGACGCCGCCGAAGAGCGCGAAGAAGAGCATGAGCCCGCCGGCGACGGCGCACGCGCGCCGCGCCGTGCGCCGCACCTTCTCCGGGGGATCGCCGGCGGTCATCGTCAGGAACAGCGGCACGATGCCGATGGGATCCACGACGAAGAAGATCGCCGACAGCGACACGAGGAAGACCGAGACGTAATTGGCCATGCTCACCGGACGCGTCGCGGATCCCGCGGGCCCGACGCTCTCCCACATCGCCGACGGCCGCGCTAGCGGCGCAGGCCAGCGACGGAGAGCTCACGGCCGCCGCCCGAGCGGGGTCCGGGCGTGAGGCGCCGGGCCGGAGGGCCGCAAGGCGGTCAGCGCGGCCTGGTAGACGGTCTGGAAGCGCGCCTGCTCGGGCGCGAGCTCGGCGGCGCGCTTCAGCGGCTCGAGCGCCTCGTCTCGGTGGCCTTGCCGGACCAGGGCGAGGCCGAGCGCGTGGAGCAGCTCGGCCTGCTCGGGGAGGCGGGCGACGCCGCGCCGGAGCAGCGCGACGCCGTCCGCGTCGCGGCCGAGCTCGCGATAGAGGTCGGCGAGGTTCACGTAGGTGGGGACGTAGCCGGGCTCGATGCGGAGCGCGGCGAGGTAGGCCTGCTCGGCGTCGCGCGGCTTGCCGGTCCGGGAGAAGACGAGCCCCAGGTTGTTCTGGGCCTCGGCGCGATCGGCGTGGAGGGTCTGCGTGGCGATGTACTCGCGCAGCGCTCCGTCCAGCTGCTGCGCGGCGGGCCCGGGCAAGGCGCCGAGGTCGACGCCCGCGAGCACGCGCGCGGCTTCGACGCGCACGCCGCGCACCGGATCGGCGAGGAGCGGCGCGGCGACGGCCGCGATGCGGCGAGGGTCGTAGCCCTCCAGCGCGCCGAGCGCGGCGCGCCGGAGCAGCGGGTCGGGATCGGCGAGCGCGGCGCGGAGGACGGCGAGCGACGCGGCCGTCGGGGCGGCGCGCAGCGAGGCGAGCGCGGTGGCGCGCGCGATGGCGGGCGCGGCGCGGTCTTCCGCGATCCGCTGGAGCTCGGCGGCGACGGCCGGGTCGCCGGGCGCGGCGCGCGCGCGCGCGAAGACCTCGGCGTACCCCTGGTAGCCCTGCGCCGGGCGGCCGAGCCAGGATCGCACCGCGTCGGCGGACCAGCTCGCGGGCTTCTGCGCGTGGCAGTCGGTGCATGGATTCGGGATCCCGAGGGAGACCGAGAGATCCGGCCGAGGCACGCGGAAGCCGTGATCGTGACGGACGTCGACGCCCATGTACGTGCGCGCCGGCATGTGGCAATCGACGCAGCGCGGGGCGGCGGGCGCGCCGGGCGCGGCGGCGGCGTCCGCGGCGCGGTGGTGGTGGTGCTCGGGGACATCGAAGCGCGCCGGATCGTGGCAGGACGCGCACACGGCGTTGCCCTCGGCGCGCAGGCGGCCGGCGTGCGGATCGTGGCAATCGCTGCACGTCACGCCGGCGTTCGCCATCTTGCTCTGCTGGAACGAGCCGTAGGTGAAGACCTCGTCGCTCATCACGCCGTCGGGCGTGGTGAAGGGCGCGGTCAGCAGCTCGAGCGCGGCGCTGTCGAGCAGCGGGGCGCCGTGCCGGAACGGCTGCGAGAGGCTCTCGCGGCGGCTGTGGCAGAGCGCGCACGTGGCGCTCTCGGTGCCGCTCGAGAGGCCCTTGTCGCGCCGCGCGGTGCCGCTGGGGAGCCGCGTCCACGTGGCGTTCTGGCGCTCGTCGAAGCGCACGTCGAGGCCCTTCGCGGGGTCCGGCGTCCGCGCCTCGGCCCAGTCGAGGTGGCGCGCGCCGCCGCCGTGGCAGCCTTCGCACCCGACGCTGATCTCGGACCAGGTGGTGGCGAAGCGATCCGCGGCCGCGTCGTACCCTTTCGTGACGTGCGTCGAGTGGCACTCGGCGCACATGTGGTTCCAGTTCTGGCTGGCGGCGGTCCAGTGCAGCACGTCGCCCGCGCGCACGCCGTCGCGCTCGTGCAGGTGGTACCAGCGCTGCCCGCCGCGCGCGCGGGGGCGCGCGTCCCACGCGAACGGCAGCGCCTGCAGGCGTCCGCCCGGGCCGGCGACGAGGTACTGCTGGAGCGGCTCGACGCCGAAGGTGTACAGCACCTCGTAACGGTGCAGCTGGCCATCGGGGCCGTCGGTGGTGACCCAGTATTTGCCGTCCTGGCGATCGAAGCGGTGGACCTGCCCGGCGTAACGCAGGCGCGCCCCCTCGAAGTCCCCGAGCACGGTGGCGGCGCTCGCGTGCTGCATGGCCCGCGCGTGCTGCGAGCCCCGCCACGCGGCGTGCTCTCCGGCGTGGCAGGGCGCGCAGCGGTCGCTGCCGACGAAGCCGGCCGCTGAGCGCTCCGGCTGCGCGGGAGCCGACGGGGCCGGCGAGGCCTCCGCGGCGTCGCCGTGCGCCGCCCCGGGCCTCGCGCCCGGAGCGCTCGCCGTGGAGGCGTCGGCTGGCGTGAGCGAGGATGCGCCCGTGGGCGCGCGAAAGACCACGATCCCGGCGAGCGCCAGGGTCAGGGCGGCGATGGGCCACCAGCGAACGGGACGGGGATGAGCCATGGGCGGGGCAGAGGCAGGCGCCGCCGCGAGACCCGGGTCGCGCAGGGGCGCCCGGGTCTCGCGCGCGGCGCGGTGCGCGGTTACTCGGTGAGGATGACGCCGCGTTCGGTGGCGTACTGCGTCCATGCGGCGGCGAGCTCGGCCGCCAGCTCGGGATGCGCCGCGGACACGTCGTTGATCTCGCCGCGGTCGGTGGCCAGATCGTACAGCGTCCAGGCGCGCGGCGTCGGGCCGTAGGGCGCGCCGAGCCACAAGAGCTTCCAGTTGTCGCGGATCACGTAGCGGTGATTGCCGTGCTCCCAGATCAACGTCTCACCGGGCGCGCGCACGGCGGTCGCCCGATCGTCGAGCACCGGCAGGATCGAGTGCCCGCTGATCGGCTCGACGTCCCTGCCCTTGTAGGTGCTCCCCGGATTGGGCACGCCGGCCAGCTCGAGCACGGTCGGCAGGAAATCGACCACGTGCGTGGTCCCGTCGAACTGCGGCTTGGCGTGGTGCTGTCCCGGCAGGCGTGCGATCGCCGGAACGGCGACGCCGCCTTCGGTCGTGTAGCTCTTCCACAGCCGGAACGGCGTGGCGCTCACCTCGGCCCAGCGGGGTCCGACGCCGATGTACGAGCCCGGTCGACCCAGGTTCTCGAGCGTGTTCACCACCTCTCCGGAGCGGCTCGGGTCGTTCGCGGCGAAGCCCTCGCGATTGCCGCCTTCCGCGCCGTTGTCGGACTGGAAGAAGATGAAGGTGTTCTCGTACTCGCCCACGCGCTTGAGGTACTGGATCAACCTGCCGATGTTGGCGTCGAGGTTCTCGACCATGGCGGCGTAGATCTCCATGCGCCGCGCCTCGTAGATCCTCTCCTCCGGCGTCAGCTGCTCCCAGGTCTTCGGGTTCGTGCCGTCGCTCGGCAAGCGCGGGTTCGGCGTGAACGATTCGGGGATGATGCCGCGGCTCTTGAGCCGCGCGAGGCGCTGCTCGCGGATGGCGTCGTAGCCCGCGTCGTAGCGGCCGCGGTACCTGTCGATGTACTCGGGCGGAGCCTGGAGCGGCCAGTGCGGCGCGGTGTACGTCGCGAACGCGAAGAACGGCTTGCCGTCGGCGCGGTTGCTCTCGATGTACTGGATGAGCTTGTCCGTGTAGAGCTCGGTCGCGTAGAAGCCGCGCGGCGGCTGCGTGTACACGCCGTCCTCGCGGTAGAGCCGAGTCTGCGCGGTCGTCGGCGGGTCGGCGTACTCGTTGAAGAACGCCGCCACGCCGCCGAGCAGGACGTACGATCTCTCGAAGCCGCGCGCCGGCGGGCTCTGGTCCTCGTCGTCGCCGAGGTGCCACTTGCCGGCGATGTACGTGTGGTAACCGGCGTCTTTCAGGATCTCGGCGACGGACAGCGCGTTGTCGGTCAGGTAGCCCTCGTAGCCGGGCTGCCCTGCTTGCGGGCCGGTGCCACCGCCCATGCGACCCAGCCCGACCGAGTGGCTGTCGGTGCCGGAGACCAGCATCGCGCGGGTCGGCGCGCACAGCGATCCGGAGCGGTGCCCGGTGAGGATGCGGCCTTCGGCGGCGAGCGTATCGAGGTTCGGGGTGCTGATCTCGCCGCCGAACGCGCCGAGGTCCGAGAAGCCCAGGTCGTCGGCCACGATGGTGACGATGTTGGGCAGCTCGGCGCCCGTGCCGCCGCCGCCCGCGGCGCCTCCTTCCCCGCCAGCGCCGCCCGAGCCCGCGGCGGCGCCGCCGCCTTCGCCCGCCGCGCCAGCTTCACCCGAGCTGCCGCCGCCGCCGGCGCCGCCGGTCCCGCCGCCCGCGCCGCCCGCGCCGCCGGCGCCGCCGGTCCCGCCGCCCGCGCCGCCGGTCCCGCCGCCCGCGCCGCCCGTCTCGCCGCCCGCACCGCCGGCGCCGCCGGTCCCGCCGCCCGTCCCGCCGCCCGCGCCGCCCGTCCCGCCGCCCGCGCCGCCGGCGCCGCCCGCGCCGCCCGTCCCGCCGCCCGTCCCGCCGCCCGCGCCGCCCGCGCCGCCCGTCCCACCGCCCGTCGCGCTGCCGGTGCCACCCGATCCGCTGCTCGAGCTGCTGGCCTGACTGGCGCTGCCGCCGTTGCCCGCGTCGTCGTCGCTCCCGCAGCCGATCGGGCCGACCAGCATCGCGAGCAACCAGGGCCCGCTCGCGAGCGCCGAACCAATCCATCCATGACGTCCGAAGAACCGCTTCATACCTGTCTCCTCAGGAGTGCTGAAAGCGCCGCATGCCGGAGCCGATCGCCGTCGGAAGCGAGCCCCCGCCGTCGTCCCGAAGGGACGCCTCGCACCGCGCGCCGGCGAAAGCTCGGCCGGCGCGCCACGAGAAGGGCGGACGCTGACGGTGATGAGCCGCGTGGCTCGGCCGTCACGACGAACGACAGCGTGGCGCGTCGCCGTGGACACGGGTGCGCTGCCTCGCTGTTCTCCTCACCGCAGCTCGCGCCACGGCGTATGCGGCTAACTACAGCACGAAGAACAACCGCTCGTTCGACGGCGCGCGCCTCTGGCCCCTAGGTGAGAACCGAACGTCCGCGCGGCGACGAGGCAAGGAGACATTCGTCCGTTATAACGGAAGACAGGACGCTATACAAGACGATTTTCACGTCCCGAGCCGATCGGCCAGCGACCCGGGTTGCCGGTGGCGCCGTCGGGCCCTCATCGCGCCCCCGCCGCGACGCGCGCGAACGCGTCGGGGAAGAGGCCCACCTCGGCCTCGCTGCGCGTCTCCAGCGTCTCGGGATCGAGCCGGAGCACCTTGCCCGGCGTCACGGTCTGGTCGCCCTCGCAGACGATGAAGAGCCCGTGCTCCTCGTCGAGCGCCGCGAGGTGCGGCCTGAAGCACTCCTCGCTGATGTTCCGGGAGACGGCGCCGCGGGCGTCCGCGGTCATCCCGATCCGCGCGATCGTGTCGGGCACCTGCGTCGGCACGTAGATGGCGCTCCCGTCAGGGGTCCACGCGGCGAAATAGGGCGCGCCGATCGTGAGGATCGTCTTTTCCTCGTCGAACGTCCCCGACGCGACATCGAAGAAGCGCACTTCCCTGCTGTCCGTGTTGCTCACGGCGATGGTCTTCTGATCGGGCGACATGACGGCGGCGTAGGGCCCGTAGGACGACGCGTGGGCGTCGGACGAGAGCGGCGGCCCGACCGGGACGAGCTTCACCTCGGCGTCCGGGTCCGTCAGGTCGACGATCGCGAGGGCGTCGTCGCCATAACAGGCCACATAGGCCCGGGCGCCGTCCGGCCGCGAGAGGGCGATCCCGTTCGCGGCCTTGCAGACCGGGATGCGCGTCGGCGCGGCAGAGCCATGAGGCAAGATCGCGTCCGGATCCACGACCGCGAGCGAGGAGCGCGCCGCCTCGAGGTCGTCCGGGTTGTCGAGCGCGCGCTTGAGATCGAAATGAGAGACCACCACGCGCCGGCCGTCCTCCGAGATCGCGATGTCGCCCGGGTTGGCCTCGACGCGCACCTGCCCGAGGATGCGCAGATCGTCGAGCGCGAGCTTCTGGACATAGCCGGCCACCGCGCTCCCGCCGTGCACCGCGTGGGGGCCGCTCGATCCGGCGGTGTCGGGGTACGACAGCGCGATGTAGAGCGCGCCGCCCGCGGCGTCCACGGCCACGCGGTGAGGCCCATCGATCGTCACGGGCTCGCGGCCCACGGGGCGGACGCCGAACCGCTCCCCGGTCTCGAGCGCGATGAGGGAGATCGTATCGGAGAGGCTATCGGTCACCACGCCCATCCCGCCCTCCGGGATCGCGATCTCCGGACGCCGGTTCGGATAGGGGTCGCCCTCGTAAGCACCGTAGCGAACTTCGATGATGGGATCGGGGTCGCTGCAGCTCGCCAGCGCCGCCGCCGCGAGCGCGCAACCCAGGAATCGCGCGATGACCATGGATGACCTCGAGACGAGCGCCGCCAGCCCGGCCCCGCCGCATCCTAGCAGCCGCCCGCGCTGGACGCGGCTCGCCGTACCACGGATCCGCCCGCCCGTGCGCGCCGTGGCGCTGGGCGACCGGCGGCCGCGAGGTGCTGCACCCGGGGAACCAAATTGCGCTGCCACGGGCGCCCGCGGCCGCCCGGGCCGGCGCCGCGCCGCGCCCCGGTGCTAGGCTCACGCCTCGTGGATTCACCCGCTCGCACGGCTCCCAACGACTCGACGCTCGCCGTGATGGGGCGCGCGCTCCGGCACCGCAACTACCGCCTCTTCTTCTTCGGTCAGGGCGCGTCGCTCATCGGCACATGGCTGACGCGCGTCGCCACGAGCTGGCTCGTCTACCGCCTCACGAACTCCGCGCTGCTCCTCGGCGTCGTCGGGTTCGCCGGCCAGATACCCACGTTCCTCATCGCCCCGATCGCCGGCGTCCTCGTCGATCGCTGGGATCGCCACCGCGTCCTCGTGATCACGCAGGTGCTGGCGATGGTGCAATCGGCGCTGCTCGCCGCCTTCGCGCTCACGGGCACCATCACCGTGTGGCACGTCCTCGTCCTGGCCGCGTTCCAGGGGGTGATCAACGCCTTCGACACCCCGGCGCGGCAGGCGTTCGTCGTCCAGATGGTCGAGGCGCGCGAGGACCTCTCCAACGCCATCGCGCTGAACTCCTCGATGGTCAACGGCGCTCGGCTGCTCGGCCCCTCGATCGCCGGCGTGCTCATCGCCGCCGTGGGCGAAGGCTGGTGCTTCGCCATCGACTCCATCAGCTACCTCGCCGTCATCGCCTCGCTCCTCGCGATGCGCATCGCCCGCCCGGAGCGGCGCGCGGCCAAGCGCGGCGACGTCCTCGCCGACCTGCGCGAGGGGTTCCGTTACGTGTCCTCGTTCGCGCCCATCCGCGCGATCCTGCTGCTGCTCGCCGTGGTGAGCCTGACCGGCATGCCCTACACGATCCTCATGCCCGTGTTCGCGGGCGAGGTGCTGCACGGGGGCGCGTACACGCTCGGGCTACTGATGGCGGCGTCGGGGGTCGGCGCGGTCGCCGGGGCGCTCTGGCTCGCCTCGCGGCGGAGCGTCCTCGGGCTCGGGCGCGCGCTGTGGATCGCCGGCGCGCTGTTCGGCCTGGGCCTCGTGGGGTTCTCGTTCTCGCGCTCGGTGTGGCTGTCGGCGCCGCTGCTGGCGCTCATCGGCGGCGGCATGATGGTGCAGATGGCGGCCAGCAACACGCTCCTCCAGACGATCGTCGAGGAGGACAAGCGCGGCCGCGTCATGAGCTTCTACACGATGGCCTTCTTCGGCATGGCCCCGTTCGGCAGCCTGATCGCCGGCTGGCTGGGCGGCCGCATCGGCGCGCCGGCGACCGTGCTGTGGGGCGGCGTCGCGACGCTCGCCGCGATCGGCGTGTTCGTGCGCAAGCTGCCGGAGCTGCGGCGGCTCACCCGGCCGATCTACGTGCGGCTCGGCATCCTGCCCGAGATCGCCGAGGCCCTGGGCCAGACCACCGAGATGACGTCGCCGGCCAAGGAGTGAGAGGAGCGCGAGAGGTCGAAGCGAGCCTCGGGTCAGCGCTCGAGGGCGCCACGCCGGGCGATCAGGGAGCCCAGAGCAGGACAGCCAGATCGCCGGTCTCGCCCCGGGTGACCAGGAGGTCGGGGCGAGCGTCGCCGTTCATGTCGGCCACGGCGAGCGAGAGCAGCTCGGAGCCGACCTGGATCGCGGGCGCGGGGCCGAACGTGTCGCCCTCGCCGATCAACACGTTCACGCTGTCTCCCTGGAGGACCAGCACGTCGTCGCGCTCCCCATCGCCGTCGAAGTCGGTCACCACCGGCGACAGGAGGGGCGCCTCGAACATCCACTCTTCCTGGGAAAAGGTCGCCGCGTCGCCCGCGCCGAGCAGCAGCGAGAGCGACGCGTAGTTCACCGCGACAAGGTCCTGGTTGCCGTCCGCGTTCAGATCGCCTGTCGCGATGGCGGAGGCCCCGGTGTTCGCCACCGACACGGGCGTGGGGAACGACCCGTCCCCCTCGTTGCGGATCACCACGGTAGAGGACAGATCCGCGTCCACCGCCCCGCCCGCCAGGTCGAGCTCGCCGTCGCCGTCGAGGTCGACGAGCGCCGGCGCGTCGAGCGCGCGCACGCTCTCGCTGGTGAAGCTGCCGTCTTCGCCCCGCCGGATCAGCCAGGCGGACAGCTCGGAGCTCTGGGAGGCGTAGATCTCGGCGCGCCCGTCGCCGTCGAGATCGCCCAGCGCCGCGTGCGCCATCATCGGCTCGTGGAGCCCGTCGTCGGGCACCTCCAGCGCCACGACCGGGGCGTCGAACGTCCCGTCGCCCAGCCCCGGGTAGACCTCCACCGCGGCGCACGGAAAGGCGTCGCAGCCCCGGATGGTCACCAGGTCGAGGGCGGGGTCGGCGTCGATCGCGGCCAGGAAGACGCCCGAGGGGGCGCCGCCGAGCTCGATGGTGTCGACGGGCTCGAGCGCGCCGTCGCCCTTGTTGCGCAGCGCCACGGCGGACGCGCCCTCGACGCCCGCGAGGACCACGTCGTTCGCGCCGTCGCCGTCGAGGTCGCCGACGGCCACGAGGCGCGCCTTGTCCCCGCCGCTCGCAGGGTAAGCGCCCGCCAGCTCGTATCCCCCCTCTCCCCCGCCCGCGCCGCCTCCCTCGCCCGCATCCCCTCCCGCGCCTGCGCCGCCCTCCGCGCCTGCGCCGCCTTCCGCGCCTGCGCCGCCTTCCGCGCCTGCGCCGCCTCCCGCGCCGCCGGCATCCGCGGGCGACGTCGCCTCGTCGCTGCACCCGCCCAGGATCGAGCCCAGCGCCACGAGAGCTCCCCAGATCATCCCCATTCTCTTCGGCATCGTCGGCATCCCTCCTCGGTACTCTACCCGCGCGCGTCCGTTCGATCGACCGTGCGCCGCGGGCCATCCACAACATCATCGGCGGCCGCGTCCACGAGCAGCGGCGCCTTCGCGGCGCTCGCTGCTCGTGGACGCGTGGCGCAGCCCACGCCTCGCTCCCGCTGGCGGGACGCCCCTCGGCTGCCTGGAGGCGAAAGGCGCTGTTCGGCGCACTTCGCCCCTCACCCCCTGGTGGACGTGAGGAGGCGAGCGGGAGACCTCAAGTCGTCACGCGAGCACGTGGTAGTTGATCCTGTATTTCTTGCCGGCCGCGAGCGCCGCCCCGTTCGTCGACCAGGCCACCGTGAAGTCCGTGCTGCTCGACGCGCTGAGGCGCGCCTGCGCCGTCCCCGCCCAGGCCTGGTTCCCGTCGGCGAGCGTCGCGATGACGACGGGCGCGTTGCCCGTCGCGTAGTCGCTCCCCACGAAGGCGACGGTGACCGAGCCCGCGCTCGACGCGCCGGCAGAGCCGGCCGTCAGCTCGATGGTCCCGGACACCTGGGTAGAGCCGACCACCAGGGCGGCGCTCCCGCCCGTGCCGAGCCCCGACGGGGTCCCCTGAATGCTCGGCGCGCTCGTGCCGGCGCGGCGGCTCGTCTTGATCGCCGTGAAGATGGCCGCCTGTTCGAACCGGCTCCCGGCGGTCTTGTCGTACGCCGACTGCGTGCCCGGGTTCGGGAGGTAATCCGCGTCGAGCTCGGACACCTGGGGCCCGAACAGGGTCACCTCGCCCTGGAGCCGGTCGAAATAGCCGGGATAGAAATGCAGCCTGTACGTGTGCCCGGCGACGATGCCGTTGGTCACGAGCTTGTATTTCTTCCACTGATTGCCCAGGTTGACCGTGAACATGTCGCCCGCGGTCGTCGAGTCCGTGAGATCGCGCATCGACACCACCATGGTCGCGGCGTCCGCCGTCGACCCGGCCGGGATCCTCGCCCAGAACGTGATGAACAGCCGCGTGCCGGTCGCCAGCGCGCTCGACGGGTTGACGATATCGACGACGCTGGCGATGTACTGGCTGCTCGTCGTTCCTCCCAGCGTGACCTTGAACGCGCGGGCGCCGCCGAACGGATCGGCCTCCCCCGACGCGACGACGATGCTCCCGTTCTTGGTCCACCCGTCGAGCTGCTCGGATTTGTGCAGCCGGTTGATGAGGTATCTCGTCTCCACCTGGCGCGCCTCGCCGTCGACGCGCTCGAGCGCGGACCCGGCGCTCGGCCGGACGACCGAGAACTCTCGGCCCTCGTTGACGAACTCCCTGTACCCGCCGCCCCGCGGCGCGATGACGTGGTTGTTCGCGAAGATCGACCCGCCGTAGGAGCCATCGACCCGGCTCTGGGCGTCCTTGATGAGGGTCGCGTAGTTCGCGAAGATGTTCTGGCTGATGTCGTGCATGAACCCGGGGTTATCGAGCTCGATCGCGAACGTCTCCGCCGAGCTGACGCCGCCGCCCGTCCCCGAGGTCGCCGTCGTCGCCAGCGCGTACTGGAACGTCGTCGGGGTCACCGCCGTGACGGTGAACTCGCCGTTGAACTCCGCCGGGGTCACGTCGGTGATCGTCACCCGGTCCCCGACGGCGAGGCCCTGGGTGGGCACGGAGCTGAAGGTCGTCGTGTTGAGCGTGACGGTGACGACGTTCGACGACGCCGAGACCGACACGATCGGCGCCGCGTTGCCCAGGAACAGGTTCCCGCGGACCATGAGGGGCCCGCCCACGGTCGCCAGATCCTCGGCTCCTTCCGACCTTCCACGGACCTTGATGCGCACGCGCGCCTTGTTGAAATTCTCTCGCTCGCTCGCGAATCGATTGTCCAGGATCCAGGCGTACCCGCCGGCCTGGCGGTTCCCCCGCTTGTCCTGGCTGGGGACGAGGAGGATGTCCGGCTCCGCGACGGTGTCGTAGATCGGCGCTCGCAGGAAGTAGTTGTTGACGACGCGCACCGCGGGCCCGAGCACCGTGAGCGTCGGGCCGCTGCTCGGGCCTTGCAGCGCCTGCCAGAACCAGTTCTCCTTGATGGACCCGTCCGCGAAGAGCCCGATGTGGATGGATGCCGCGTTGGATTTGAACTGGTTGCCGTTGATCCGGTAGACGTAGACCGAGTCGTCGATGTGGACGGCGGTGCCGCCGAAGTTCTGGATCGCGTTGTGCTCGATGCGGATCAGCCCGTCCTGGAAGTCGAGCGTCGGATACGGGTGGGTCTTGAGCATCATGCTGCCGCTGACGACGGTGCTCCCCGAGTTTCCGCCGTCGAGCGTCATCTGCTCGACCGCGAAATACTCTCTGCCTCGACCGACGGTGTTCGTGAAGTCGCCCGACAGCTCGAAGAGGACGCCGTCCTCGAGGGTCGTCTTGAACGTCGAGGCGTACGGGTCCAGGCCGACGACCGCGAAGTTCGGCCTCGAGGCGCCGCACACCGTCGTGTTCGGCTGGATGTCGAACATCGGGTTGGCGGCCGTCGCGGCCGGGGTGCTCGCCTTGGCCGTGTAGGTCGCCGCGCCGATCAGCAGCGTGACCGGCCGATCCACGATGATCGGCGCGGTGACCTCGACGTTCCCGGTGATCCCGCGCGCGTCGACGACGCCGCCGGTGCACGGGAGCGCGAGGATCGCGTTCCGGATCTGCTCGCCCGCGTTCGCGCCCGGCTGCTCGCTCGCGTGCACCGTCGGCGCGCGGGCGGGGCCGAACATGCGCTGCTTGAAGGTGAGGCTCGTCGTCCCGAGGGTGATCGGGCCGGTCGCCGTGAGCACCCATTCGGTGTTTGCGTACAGCGTCCCTTCGGGGCCCACGCAGACGCTCATCCCGGGGGTGAAATCGCTCGACGCGTCGGCGTCGGGCGCCCGCGCGAGCGTGACGTTCGGCGCCGAGACGGACTGCACGTAATAGATACCGTTCTGCGGCGCATGCGACTGCCCGACCAGCAAGACACGGTCGTCCAACGCGAGCGTCACGCCGTTCTGCACCTGGGATGTCGTGGCGTTGATGTTCGTGGGGATGCAGATCCTGACCGGCTCTTTCCAAGCGCTCATGAAAGGTCCTCTCTGTCGGCTCAACCGCCCTCGCGGCAGATCGCGGCACGAGCGACAGCCCGCCCACCCCTCGATCCAGCCGTCCCGGTTGAAGCGTTGTAAGCATGACCACGCGGAGCGCGCGGCGCAAAGCACCTGAGGACGTACTCCGTCACACCGCACTCCAGCGATCGCTCGCGCACGGCAGCCGGGATGCATCGATGGCGTCGTTCGAAGCGCAGGATAACGACGGACGCGCCGTCAACAGGCGGATCGGCGCTGAACCGCTGTTCGTCAGCGTGACGAATCGAACCGTCGAGCCGCTCCAGCGCGTCAGGCGCCCGCGCGCAGCACCTTGATGAGCGCGGCCGGCGCCTCGCTCCCGTAGCCTGCCGCCATTCCCCTCCTGAAGAGCCCCGCGACGAACGCCGGCAGCTCGTCGTTGATCCCCGCCGCCTTCGCCTGGCGCAGGAGCAGGTCCATGCTCTTCGCGCAGATCTCCAGCGATGCCTCGGGGTTCTCGTAGTCTCCGGCGTGAATGGCGTCGCCACCTCGCCTGACCATCCCGCCGATGGCCGGAGCGGCGCCGGCCATCATGGATCCGAAATGGTCCACGCGGAGCCCCTCGGCCTCGCAGATGCGAGCGCCGTGATAGAAGCCCACGAGTCCCGCGAACAGGTACGAGAGGAACGCGAGGTCCAGCGCGGACGCCCCGCCGACCTGCCCCCCGAGGTACGTCACGGTCCCGACCATGCTCTCGAGGAGCGCCTTGCTCTTCCGGTACGCCGCCTCCGCCCCCGAGACGAGGATGGCGCTCTCGGGCTTCCCTATCTGGTTCGGGATCGCCAGGATGGCTCCGTCGAGGTACTCGATTCCCCGCTGCTTCGCCCATGCCTCGCCCTCGCGGGCATCGTCCGGGCTCCCCGTGCTCAGCTGGATGAGCACCTTGCCGGCGAGGGCGGAGGTCACGTCCGTCGACGCCAGCGCGCGGTACGTCGCCTGGTAGTCGGTGACGCAGACGATGACGACCGCGCTCGCCTGGACCGCAGCTGCGACGCTCGACGCGAGCGCCGCTCCCTCCGCGACGAGCGGCTCAGCCTTCGCGCTCGTCCGGTTCCAGACGGTGACCCGGAAGCCGCCGCGGAGCAGCGCCCGAGCGAGCTCGCAACCCATGAGACCCAGACCGATGACCGAAACGTCGCGCATACGATGTCCTCCATTGGCGCACCCGCAGTCGACGGCGGGCGCCGCTTGCCAGCGGGCCCGCGCGGATGCTCGCCATGAGTGCGTCCTGCGCGAGCCGCCGTCGCGCACGAATGGGTGCTCGGAGAGCACGTTCGGACGATCGTCGCCGAAACGAAGAACGGCGCGTAATCCCGCCGGATCTCGCGGGAACACGTCACCTCGTCGGAATGGGCGGATGACCCGGACGCCGCGCCGGCTCGGCCGAGGTGGGCTATGGCCGCTCGGGTCACAGCCACGCTGCGCCGCCCGCGCCGCTCAGTCGAGCGGCACCGGCCAGGCCGCCGCGTCGACGAGGTAATCGCGCGCGTCGACACCCCGCTCGCGCGCGAGGGTGAGCGGGACGGGCCGGTAGAGCAGCGTGGCCGTGACGTTCGCCGTCCCCGAGCAGCCCGCGGGGACCGCGAAGCCGTGCGAGGTCACCGCGACGTGCCCCGGCGGAATGCGGTTGTCGCTGGCGATGTCGACGGCGCGGTGCTGCGGCGCGTGCCGCGCGCCCGCCGGATCGACGAGCACCTTGGCGAACGTGTAGCCCGCCGCGCCGGCGAACGCGGCCGCCGGTCGCTCGACGTCGACCGGCGGCGCGGGCGCCGGCGCGCCGAGGTAAACGATGTCCCCGTCCTGCGCCGGGATCGCGCCGCTCAGCGCGATCGCGCCGCCGCCCGCCTCGACCACCCGCGCCTCGCCGACCGGCGCGCGGATCTCGAGCCCCTTGTCGGCCGCGTCGAGCGACGGATCCGCGAAGCGGCCGACGCCGGTGTAATCGTCGTACGCGCCGGTGGGGCGGACGACCCGCACCACGTCCCCTGCCCTCGCGCGCGCCGCGCCCTCCGGCCAGGCGAGCGCCGCGCCCGAGAGCCGCGCGCCCTGGCCCACGCGCGCCTCGGCGAGCGCGCCGCCCGTGTCGTGCACCGTCATCCCGCTCGACGGCGCCATGGGCGCGCCGCAGGCCTCCGCGGCGACGAGGAGCACGAGCGCGCGCATCGGCTCCCCGGTCGGGACTGCGTGGCCCGCGAGCTCGCTCGTCAGGGCGACCGTGACCTCGAGCTCGCCCGACGCGACCGAGGCGGCGGCGACGCGGACCTCGACCGAGCCCCGGAGGAGCGGCGGCTCGCCCTGCAGCGGGCCGAGGAAGACGTGCGAGAGGACCGACCCCGGCGGGCGGACGAAGCCGAGCGAGACGCTCGCGTTCGCCTCGGTCGTCACGTCGACGCTGCTCTTCAGCGAGGGGGTCTCCGGCATGTGGCAGGCCTGGCACTGCGACGTGGGGCGGTTCCACGCGCTCCCGGCCCACTCCGAGAACGTCTCGTGGATCGGCAGCCCATCGGGCCAGCGCGCCGGGTCGAGCGCCGCGCCCGGCAGGAGCGCCGCCTGCTTCTGCTCGTGGCAGCCGCCGCAGTACGCCGAGGTCGAGTACTTCGGCTGGTAGCTCCCGCCCATGAACCTGTTCGGCACGTCGGGCCGCGGGCCGAACATCACGTCGAGCAGCTTCGATGCAGGATCGGCGGAGCTCCGCTCCCGCGGGCGCTGGATCATCAGGGCGCCGGCGACCCCGGGCGGCTTGCTCAGATCGACGTCGCGGACCTTGTGGCACGCGTCGCAGTGGTCGCCCTTCTCGAAGGCGATGCCGGTGGCGTCGAGCAGGTCGCGCCCGCCCGCGGGGCCGTCGATCCCCGCGGCGTGGCAGTCGGCGCACGCGCCGAAGGCCGCCGGCCGCTCCGCCGCGGGCAGCGCGGGGTCGTCGCACGACGGCCGCCCCGCGCCGCCGCAGGACGGGTTCAGATCCGGCAGCACGCCGCTCCCGAGGTAGCACCGCATCGCGACGCCGGCCTCGGTCCCCGGGACGCGGCCGGCCTTCCAGCGCCCGCCCGCGGCCGCGCACGACGCCTCGTCGCCGTGCGCCAGCGAGACCCCGGCGTAGACGGCCTGGAGGAGCGGGCGCTTCGCCGACCGCGCGTGCCCCGACTCGAGGAACTGGGCCACGAGCGTCGTGTGGCAGTGATCGCAGAACCGCGTCGAATTGTGGGGATCGCCCTCGCCCGGGTCTCCGTAGGTGTAGCCGAGCGCGTTGTCCGGCGGCGACACGCCGCGCAGGGCGATCTCCACCGGCCCGTCGGGGACAGCCTCGAATTCGATGCCGTCGGTCCGATACCCGATCTTCGCCGCGACCACGGTCGGCTGGCCCGGGATGTCGCGCGTGATCTCGACGGAGAACGCGCCGTCCGGGCCGGTGACCAGGGCCGGCTCGCCGCCGGCCTGCATCACGATGGCGCCCTCGAGCGGCGCCGCGCCGTCCGTGACCACGCCGGTCACAACGAACGAGCGCGGCAACTCCTCCGGGGCGCCGCCGAAGCCGGCGCCGACGCTCACGTAGGTGGTCGTCGCGGACGTCGCGCCGGCGCTGCCCGGCCCGGCGCCGCCCTGGCCGGCCGGAGGCGGCGGCGCCTCCGAGCAAGCGCCGCCGAGCACGCAGGCGGCGAGCGCCGCCGGGAGCGCGGGCGCTCGTCGCCGGGTCAGGGGTCGCGCCGTTCGCATCGCGGGAGATCGGTACGGTAGACCCGGCCAGGCGGCCTGTCGACCGGGCGGCGCTTGCGGGCGCGACGCGGTCAGCAGGGCGGGTCGCCGATGATGGCCGTGCGCTCCATCCTGCGCACCGCAGGCCAGTAATCCTGGACGGCATAATGCTGGGTGCAGCGGTTGTCCCAGATCGCGACGCTGTTCTTCCTCCAGCGAAAGCGGACCTGGTACTCGGGGATCGCCGCCTGGCTGATCAGGTAGCTCAAGAGGTGGCTCGCCCCGGGCGTGAAATCCTGGCCGACGCGCACGTTGTCCGGCGTGTGGAAGTTGACGAAATGCGTGGTGAAGGCGTTGACGAACAGGACCTTCTCGCCGGTCTCCGGATGGGTGCGCACGACCGGGTGCTCGGCGTCGGGGTACCTGTCCCTGAGCGCGTGGCGCTTCTCCATCGCCATCGCGCCGCCGAAGGTGGCCTCGAGGCTGTGCCTCGCGCGGAGCCCGGCGATCCGCTGCTTGATGCGCTCGGGCAAGCGGTTGTACGCCTCGACCATGTTGACCCAGATGGTATCGCCGCCGACCTCCGGCGTCTCGACGCAGCGCAGGACGCAGGCCATCGGCGGCGCCTCGCGCCAGGTCGCGTCGCAGTGATACGAGTTCTCGTAGTGATCCGGCGGGCTGTTCGCGTCCCTGTAGATGCGCACCAGCCCCGGATGATCGGGATCGCTGCCGGCGATGGGGTGGTCCTCGAGCTCGCCCCAGCGCCTCGCGAAGGCGACGTGATCCGCGCGCGTGATGTCCTGGTCGTGCAGGAACAGGACCCGGTGCTTCAACAAGAGCGCCCTGATCTCCGCGAAGAGCGCGTCGTCGCGCGCGGCGTCGGCCAGGCTGACGCCGCCGAGCTCGGCGCCGATGGTGCAGGTGAGCGGTTTGACCTGGATGGAGTCGCGCGCCGGCGCGCGAGCGGCGGCCGATCGGGCAGATACTGAGCTGGTCATTCTCGTCCTCCGGGTTCAGCGTGCGCGGGCACGCGCCCAACAGGCAATCTCATGCGTCAAACGACGAAGATCGAGGATCCGGTCGTCCTGCGCGACTCCAGATCGCGGTGCGCCCGAGCCGCGTCCTCCAGGCTGTAGCGCTGGTTGATCTCGATCCGGATCCGCCCCGCGGCGACGTGGCCGAACAGCTCGCCCGCGAGCTCGCCCTTCTCGACGGGATCGGCGATGTAATCGGCGAGCGCCGGGCGCGTGACGAACACCGACCCCTTGGCCGCGAGCTGGGCCACGTCGAGCGGCGGGACCGGGCCCGAGGCCGTGCCAAAGCACACGAGCAGCCCGCGCCGCCTCAGCGAGGCGAGCGAGCCGGCGAACGTGTCCTTGCCGATGCCGTCGTAGACGACCGACACGCCGGCCCCGCCCGTCAGCTCGCGCGCCCGCGTCGCCACGTCCTCGCGGCCGGAATGGATGACGTGATCGCAGCCGTGGGCGCGCGCGAACTCCCCCTTGGCGTCGCTCGACACCGTGCCGATCACCAGGAGGCCGAGGAGCTTCGCCCACTGCGAGACGATCAGGCCCACGCCGCCCGCCGCCGCGTGCAGCAGGATGCTGTCGCCGGCCTTGAGCGGCCAGATGCGGCGCATCAGGTAAGCCGACGTGAGGCCCCGCATGGTCATCGCCGCGGCGGTCTCGCAGCCGATGCCGTCCGGCAGCCGGATCAGCGGCGCCGCAGGCAGGATCCGCTCGGTGCAGTACGCCCCGAGCGTGTCGAGGAAGCCGGTGTACGTCACCCGGTCGCCCGGCGCGACGTTCATGACGCCCTCACCGACCGCCTCCACCACGCCGGCGGCCTCCACCCCGATGCCGCTGGGGAGCGGCACGGGATAGAGCCCGCTGCGAAAATAGGCGTCGGCGAAGTTGAGCCCCACGGCGACGTGCCGCACGCGAGCCTGGCCGGGACCCGGGCTGCCGACGGCGGCCTCCTCCCAGCAGAGGACCTCCGGCCCGCCGGTCTTGTGAAAGCGGACTGCGTGTTCCATCGAGTCCCCCCAAGGACGCCGCCGCGGCGCTAGGCCGCCACGCGCAGCGGCACCCCTCGCTCGCCCACCTTGCGGTTGGGCGCATAGCCGAGCTTCGCGAGCGTCTCGTCGGCGCTCCGGTACGTCTCGCCGATCTTGTAGATGCGGCGGGCCTCCTTGCCGTCCGCGAGCTCGCGGCCGAGCTCGCGCGCGATGCGGACCGTCTGCTCGATCTGCCGCACGGAGGTCATGCGCTGCCCCTTGCGTCCCCAGAGCGTGTCCTCGATGCCGCAGCGGGCGTGCAGCCCCATCGCGATCGCCATCGTGTTGATCGGCAACACGTTCCGCATGAGGGTCTCCAGCGTCAGGCAGGCGCCGTCGGGCACGCGTCGGATGAACTCCATCATGTTGTAAGGGTTCGGCCCGTCGAACCCGCCGCCGATGGCGACCCACGTGACGTTGAGCGGCCCGGTGTAGACGCCACGGCGGATCAGGCGCTCCACGGTCTCGAGCTGGGGGATGTTGGCGAGCTGAAAGTGAGGCTGGATGCCCGCCCCCGAGAGCCGCCTCAGGTGCTCCTCGACCCAGGCCGGGCCGGCCGGCACGGTCATCTCGCGGTACGCCTCGTGGACGTCCGGCCGCGCGAACGAGCTGCCGGCGACGTCGTCCTCGCTCATCAGCTCGACGACGTTCATCTGGGTCGTGTTGATCGCGATCGTGACCTGATCGGGCTTCGGCGAGAGCTCGGCCAGCCTGTGGCGCGTGTCATCGCTCAGCCATTTCGCCTGCTCCCCTTCGCTCTCCGGGGAGAAGGAGATCGATCCGCCGACCTGCAGGATCATGTCGGGCACCGCGTCGCGCAGGCGCGCCAGCAGCTCGTTGAACATCGACAGCCGCTTCGAGCCCTTGCCGTCCGCGTCGCGCGCGTGCACGTGCACGTGCACCACGGTCGCGCCCGCGTTGTAACAGTCCACCGCTTTCTGGACCTGTTCGGCCATCGTCACCGCGATGTCCTCCGGAAAATCGGCCGGCTCCCACTCCGGCCCGTACGGTGCCACCGTGATGACGAGCTTCTCTTGATTCTCGGGAAACAGGGAATCATCCATAAAATTCATAGGGATCCCTCGCTTCAGGTCGCCGTCGAACCGAGGTGCGGAGGTCGTACGCGTCGGCGCGCCGGAGCACGCCGGTGAGGTCCTCCCTGGTCTCTGGCCTTTGCGAACGCAAGGGCGCCGCTGTCCTGTCAGGGACAGCTCGGCCGCCATGCGTCGTCGGCGAAGTACCTGGCGATGAGATCGTAAAGCGGGCGATCGTACTCGCGCAGCTCCGCGCGGGTGTTGATCTCGTTGTGGATCCCGTTCCCCGGGATCGACTCGATGTTTGTGTCGAACCAGTCCTGGACCCCCTCGGCCCAGTACTCGTCCTTGTTCGTCGCGGCGTAGGTGTTCGCCCATTTTCCGGCCGCCAGCGCGCCCTCGAACGCCTCTTCGAGCTCTCGGTTGAACGTCGGCTCGGCGAAGGCGATGCCCATGATCGCGATGGCGTGCGAGAACTCGTGCACCAGGATGTCCTCGCCCGTGTACCGATCGCTCGGATAACACAGGACGTTCTCCTCGGCGCAGGAGCTCGCCGGGCGCGCGGGGGTCGCGCCGAGGCCGCGGGCCCGTGTGTCCCAGTCCGTCCCCGGGAACGCCTCGTAGAGGTCGCTGTGCTCGGGGATATCGGTCGTCACCTCCGTCTCCGCCATCACGGCGACCCGCGTGCGGTTCTCGATCATCGCCAGACGCACGTCGTCGCGCAGGCCGAGCATGCGGACGACGACCGAGCACGCGCGCAGCAGCGCCGCGTCCGGCGGCCTCTCGGAGCTCACGACGGGGATCCCCGAGGCGTCGACGTACTTCTTGTAGAAAGGGTCGAGCCCCAGCTCGGGTGGCACCTCCGAGACGCTCGCGCACGCGCCCTCGAGCGCGCCTCCGCCTCCCCCGGTCCCGCCTCCCCCACCCTCGGCCGCGGTGCCGGTCGCGGTGCTGGAGGTCGTGCCCTCCGCCGCGCTCGAGCTGGTCTCCGCGGTGCTGCCGGCGCCGCCGCTGCCGGCGGGACCCGCGCCGCCGCCGCCCGCGCTGGCGTCGGGCGGCGACTCCGAACAGGCCGCCAGGGCACAGGCGATCACCGCGACCAACGCGCATCGTCCACGCATGCTCGCGATGGTACACGAGCTCGTGCTAGCGTCCAGGTTGCTCGCGCGCTGGCCGGGGTCATTTCCCGGAGTAGAACGCGATCGCGTGCGGAACGGGCCGGTCGGCCGCGATCCGGGTCGCGCCGTCGACGATCAGCGACGTGCTGCCGCTGCCATCGAGCATAGCCATCTCGCGCGCTCCGAACGCGCTGAGCCTGCTGGCGGCCACGGCCTGCGTGGCCCGCCTCGTCGACAGCACGAGGATGGTCTCGAGGTCGCCGTCGCCGTTGTCATCGCGCACGCCGACCATGGTGCGCTGGATGCTCGCGTATTTGTTCTTGTCCGCGGCGACGTCCAGCGCGCCTACCACGTCCGGCGAGCCGAACGAGGAGCGATCGTACGCGCCGATCCAGGCGCGGCTCATCGGGTTGTTGAACGTGAACAGCTTGACGTTGAAGCGCTCGGGCGCTGGCCCTCCGGGCGCGGCGTATCCATACGAGATATGGGTGCCGTCCTTCTTCAACCCGAAGGCGATCCCCGTGGGGTAGGTGAACGCTCCGAAGGTGCCGCTGACGACCACCCGGAGCTTCCGGGTCGAGGTCTCGTGGCTCCTCGCGTCGGTCCAGTACGCCGTGTACGAGCTCCTCTGGACCAGCCGGTAGTCGGGATCTCCCCCGCTCACCGCGCCGGTGATGTTCCGCGCCGTCGCCTGCCGGAGATCCACGATCGTCACCCATTCGTCTGCGTCGTTCCTCTTGTAGACGCGCACCCCGGAGCTCGGAGCGCTCAGGGCGACCTCGCTGTAGCCCGCGGGGATAGGGACGAGCGCCTCTGATGCCGCGCCGATCTCACCCCCCGCGCCCGCCGCCTCGCCCACCCCGACGGCGCCGTCGTCGGCCGCACCGCAGCCGGCCAGCACGCCGGACAGCCAGGCGAGCCCTGCGAAGATCCGGACCAGAATCGACGCGCGACCGTAGCTGTCTAGCTCGCGCACACCATCGTTGTTCATCGTCTTATCCTCCGTCCAAATTTGAATTAAAATCCGCGTTCGGCGCGTTGCCGCGGCGTCGAGGGTCGAGCGGTCTCAACCCGCCTGTCGCTCTAGAGGCCGACGATCAGGAAATCGTCCACGGCGACCTTCCGGCCGCTCTCGCCGGTGTTGCTCGCGACCTCCAGGGAGTACGCGGCGCCTGCCGCGAGCGCCGCGGTGCCGACGAGCACCCAGGCGTCGTAGCGGATGTTCTGGTTGACCGCGCCGCTGATGACCGCGACGTTCGACGGGTTGTACAGCTTGACAGGCGCCCGCGCGCTGGTCGCGTGGTTCCAGGGGACGAAGGCCCAGAGCTGGTAGATCCGCGAGGAAGAGGGGATGACGGTGTACCGCGCGTAGCTCGTCTTCGATGACGTCGGGGTGGTGACCGCATAGCGGAGATCGTCTTCGTCCCCGACGCCCGGCACGCTGGTCCACGACCCGGAGAACGTGAATGCGTCCTCGTCCACCCGCGTCAAGGCCGCGTAGGACCGGTGCGCGGCGATGAACGGGAAAGGGTCCTGGTACCAGTCGCCGACGTTCGCTTGCGACGACGTGTTGTAGTGGTCGGCGCTGGTCGCGTTCGGGTGATCTTGCTCTCGAATCTCGAAATGCAGGTGACACGACTTCGCCCCGACCCGACCGACGTACCCGAGCGAGGCGCCCTTCGCCACGGCAGCGCCGGTGGAGTAGAAGATGGCCGACGCGTGGCCATACTGGTGCGTCCATGTGCGCAGCGCATAAGCGCTCTGGACGGTGGCCGAGCCCCAGTTCGCAGGGCTCGAATCGGTCACGCATCCGCTCGCCGATGCGACGAAGGGCAGGTCGCAATCGGCGTCCCCGCCGCCGGGGCCGTTGATGTCGAGCCCCGGGTGGTAACCGCCGGTCGAGTCCGGGGACTCCATGAAGGTGTACCCGGAGTGATCGTTCGCCAAGGGGATCATGAAGCCATCCGACGCCACCGGGACCACGCACGCGGCCGCGGATGCCTCGCGCTCGACCGCCGTGCGCTCGCGCTCACCTCGCAGGAGCGTCGCGCGCCGGACCGACCGAGCGAGAGCGTCGTCCTCCGCGCTCAGCGCGAAGCGGAGCCCCGAGAGGCCAGCGAGCTCGGTGGCGACGGAAGCGGCCCTCGGCGGCGGAAGGCCCCGGCTGGCCAGGGCGCAGGGCGCTCCCTCGACGCAGCCGCCCTCGTGCAGCAGCTCGGGGAGCGAGCTCGTGGGCAGCGCGCCGTCGGCCATCGCGTCGAACGCGATCGCGCTCGCGAGGGCGAGCTCCGCGTCTCGGTGGTCCGGGTACCGCCGGACCAGCTCGCGCTGCGCGGCGGCGGCGGCGGCAGGGTCGCCAGCGCCGAGGTGCACGCGGGAGATCTGCCGCAGCGCCACGAGCCCGATGGGGCGCTGCTGCCCGGCGACCTGCACCCCGTGCTCGTCGAGCGCCGCGCCGTACGCGGCGAGGGCGCGCGCGGTGTCCCCCTCGATGGCCGCGGTGTCGCCGTCCCACACGTGCATCAGGCCTGCGCGTTCGGGTTGCTCCGCCCGAACGCGCGCGGTCACGGCGCGCGCGGCGTCGAAATCGCCGAGCATGCGGTGGAGGGCGGTGAGGCCCGACACGCCGGCCCAAGCGTACCAGGTGCTGGGAGAGCGCCCGAGAGCCTCGTAGCAGCGGAGGGCCAGCTCGGTATCGCCGTGCTCCTCAGCGTCGACGGCGGCGGCGAGCAGGGCGTCGTCGGACAGCGACGAACGGGCGCTGTCCGGCGACCCCTCGGAGCTATCGAGCAGATCCGGCCCCCCGGCGCCGCAGCCCGTGATGACGAACAGCAACGAGAGAGAGAGCGAGCGAGCGGGGATCGATTTCATGGCCTGAGCTCCTTCCATTCCGGCGCTCGAGCCCGTGCCCGCTGCGGGCATCGGGTTCACCGGATCGGAACAGCGGAGAGCGTCGCCGCGCACGCGGGGGGCATCCCCGCCATCAGCGCGTCGCTCCTGCCATGAATGCCACGGACGTCGATATCCCTCACGCGATCTTCAGGTCTCGCGCGGGACGAGAGGTCAGCGCAGCTCGACGTCTTCCGGCAGCAGCTCGGCGAGCTGGTCCCAGGAAGGCATGATGTTGCGCGCTTGGTCCGGCTGCCCCGGCAGACGCAACGCTCCGTGCAGCGAGAGGCCGCCGTCGCGGACGACCAGGCCGGTAACGTAGATCTGCTGGAAGGGATCGTGTCTCGGTTGTCCGCGCCGGCCAGAGCTGAATACTATCCAGTAATACGTCTTTCCCTGGTGCCGTCGAGCTTCTTTCGCGAAACGGGCCCAGCTGTTCCTGACTCCCGGGCTCAGGTAGCCCGAGCACGCCGGGGGGTCATTGGCGGAGAGCCGCACGGGCGCGCCACCTCCGGCCGGGATGACGTAGATCTCTGCGTCGAGCGGGCTGTGCGTGCTGTGTGGGCTCGCCGTGCGGGTGAAGGCGATGAGCTCGTCTTCAGGAGAGAAAGCGGGATAGTACTCGTTGAAGGCCGGCTCCGAGGCCCCCGGGACCGGCGTCGCCCGGGGCGACCGCGGGTCGCGGTAGGGGATAGAGTACAGGTCGGTATGGACTACCTCCTCGACGTCGCTCTCGGGATCGTCGCGCCATGACGCATACACGATCCGCGCGCCGTCGTGGCTGAACGCCGGCATCACGGCGGCCGGCGCGGGATCGCCGGTGCGCGCGAGCTGTTCGTAAGCGATACCTGGGCTCCTGGAGACCGCGTCGAGGTTGAACCAGGCGAGCTGGCGCAGCGCCCGGTCGTTCCTGTCGACCCCTGCGCCGATGACGCCGATCGCGACGCGGTCCCCGCCGGCCCAGTGCGCCGGAGAGAAGGCCAGGAAATCGCCGGCGAGGCGGGTGACGATGCTGGCGCCGGGCAAAGAGGGGAAGCTCCCTCCGGGCTCACCGGAGCTCGTGCTCGGCAGGGCGAGGATCTCGTTCCGCCACGGCTCGTCCCGGGCAGCGAAGGACGCGTTGCCCGGCGGGATGGCGTAGCGCACGACCATGGCGCCGATGCCACGACCATCGGGGGTGACCTCATGGCAGCCGATGCACCGGATGGCGGACGAGGTGGCGCCTCCGCGCTCGGACCCGGGGATCAGCTCGACGGACGGAATCCCTCCAGATGCGACCGCCACGCCGTGGATCGCGGCGTTCTGCCGATCCGGATCGGAGCTCGTGAAGAGGACGCGACCGCCGGCCTCGACCGGAGCGATCGTGAACGTGGCGGTCGAGCCGCGCGCCGGCGGCCCCGCGAGGCGCTCTCCATCGAAGATGGCGCCGCGGACCGAGACCACGACGGGGTGATCGCGGAGCATCGCGGTCATCCTCGTCCATAGGTCGCGAGGCACGCTCGGGCGAGGGCTCGGGGTGTACAGGACGAGCTCGTTTGCAGCGGCCTCCGCGTGTAGCCGGATCTCGAAGAGGTTCTGCGACGCCGGAGCGACGAGCTCGATCTCGAGCGGTGCCCAGTCGAGCGGCACCAGCGCATCGGGCTCGGGGCTCAGCAGGCAGGGGCCGCCGTCCGGGAGCCCGCTGTCCGGTGGACCGAACAGGTCCGGCGCGCTGCCCGGGGCGCCGGGGAGGAGCACCGGTGCGGGAGGGAACACGCCCGCAGGATCCGCGGGAGGACCGCCGGGGCTCGCGGGATCCAGCGTGGAGCCCTCGGCGCAGCCGGCGGCGACCGGGGGCAGCGCGGCGAGCGTCAAGGCCACGCGCAAGCGGGAAGCGTGCATGGACAGAGCTCCTCGTTGCTTGGGGTCACGGGCATGGGAACTCGGGTGGACAGGTGCCGACCTCGGGACAGGCGCCCGTCTCGGGGATGCAGTTGCGCAGGAGGGGGATCGCCGACGAGGCTCGGAGCGACTCGTAACCTGGAACAGACTCGGCGACCCAGAAGATCTTCTCCAGGCCCTCGCACCAGCAAGGGTCATAAGGACAGATGGACAGGTCGAGGTGATGCGTCTTTGCGTCGAGGACGCCGTGCTGCACCTCCTTGGGGACATTGGCGACATCGGCTTGGCACTGGGAATCGCCCTCGACGGCAGAGCCGACGTACAACGTGAGCTGCACGCCGGGATCCAGCTCCGCGCCGTCGGCTCGCCGGACGTAGACCCGGAGCAGGTTGCCGAGCCGCTGCGACGCGATGGACAGGCCTACCGGGTCGCCGGGATCGCCGCTGCATCCCGCAGGGCCGAACCCCTCTCCTGGGGCCGCCGGGTCATACTCGTGTGCCAGGATGGAGAACTGGGACTCCTCCGTGCACGCGCCAGCAGGACCGGAGAGCGCCCCGCCCTGACCGCCCGCGCCGTCGTCCAACGCCTGCCCTGCCCCCGTCCCTGACGCAGACCCGCCAGCGCCGCCCTGCCCTGGTTGAGCCGGCCCGGGCAAGATGCCGAGCGTCTGAGGCCCGTCGCACGAGAGGACGGCGAGCAGCAGGGCAGCCTCCGCCGCGCAGCCGCGCCGCCCCCCTCCCCGCTCCTGAATCCGTCGGTGGTCGGTAGCTCTCATGGTTTCCCCCTGACGTCGCGTCCGGCGATCCTCCGGATATCCGCCGCAGAATGGCTGTCCGGATAGCGACGCAAAAATCGCTTGGCGCGGAGCCTGGCGTCGTCCTCCAGGCCGATCTCGACGAGCGCGTGGATTGCAATCACCTCCCGCTCTTCGGCGAGCGCACCGTTCGGGAAGCGTTGCTGGCCCTCCTCCACCATGAACAACGCTTGCTCCGGGTCCCGCGCCAGGAGCGCGTGAGCTCGCGCAAGGTGGGCGATCTCCTCCGAGAGGGGGTTCGGAGCCGGCCGCGATGCCGTCGCGGTGGCCTCGGGCGGCGACGCGGCGGGCTCCGGCGCAGCGGGCTGTCGCGCGGCGGCGGCGACCCCGGGCGAAGCGGCGGATGCCGCTACGTCCGACGAGCCCGCGGCGGGCGCCCTCGGCACGGCGCGGCGCACGGGAGGACGCGCAGGGGCAGCCGCGGCAAGGCCGGGCAAACCGAGCCGACCGTCTCCGAGCGCCACGCCATCCTTCATCACGAGGCGAGGCCCCGCTGCCGGCGAGGTCGGCGTGGAGCTGGCCGCAGCGCGCGCTTCCAGCGCCGCGGCGTACGCGGCCAGCCCGTTCCTCGCGGCCGGCGGACGCGCGTCGTCCCGCCCGAGCCAGAATGCGGCGCCGCCGAGGCACGCCGCCGTCACGGCGGCGAGCAGCATCTTCGCGCCGGCGCCCAGGACCACCTTGGCCGGCGCGCCGCCCGCCGCAGCCGCGCTGGGCGCCGGCGGCGCGCCGGGCGGCCCTGCCTTGATGGCAGCTTGCAGCTTCGCGAGCCCGATCTGGACGTCGTAGTTCACCCAGGGCGCGGACACCGCGCGTTCCATGGCGCTTCGCAAGGCATCGGGCGTGGACGGATCGTCCACCAACCGGGTGGGCTCGCTCGTCATCCCGCCCTCCTCTCGAGCGCCGAAAGCGGCCGGGGCGCGTGCGGCTTCGTCTCCGCGCGCTCGAAGGCCTCCTTCACCTTGCGCCGGGCCGAGTGGAGCCGCGAGTCCACAGTGCCCACGGGGATGTCCAGCGCCTGAGCGATGGCCTCCCGGGGCTCGCCCTCCAGCTCGTACATCACGAAGACGACGCGATGCGCGAAGTCGAGCACGTCCAGGGCAGCCGCGAGTCGCCGCAGATCCTGGACGGTCACGGCGGCTTCGAGCGGGGTCGCGTCATCGGAGATCGCCGACGCGATGACGGTCTCGCTGCCGGTGACACCGCCGCGCCGGCGCGCCTTACGGGCGCCTTGCGCGACCCTCACCGCGATGGTGCCCAGCCAGGTGGTCGGGCGCGCCGGGCCCGGTCTGTACCCACCGTGCGCATGGACCACGAGAAAAACTTCCTGGACGAGGTCTGCGATGTCCTGAGGATCGGCCCCGAGTCGCGCAAGGAAGCGCGCCACGAAGTAGGCGTGCTCCTGGAAGAGCGCCTCGGTGCTGATGGGTACCTCCGGTTGTTCCATCGAACCGGACATGGATGGCGGGTCGATCCCAAACCTTCACCAGAAATTGACCGAAGCCCCCAGGTTGACGGCCAGCCCGGCCACGCCGGCTCGCCATTCCAGCGGTGGCGTTTGGGGATCCCGTTGCTGCACACGGAAATACGGGGAGTCGATGCTGGCGAGCCCATCTACAGAGGCATCCATGTTGAGCGGACCGAGCAGTTGCACCTGCGCTCCAATGCGAGCGGCGAGAGCGATCCAGCTGTGGTTCACCGGTCGGTGCTCTTGCAATCCGCGGCTCTCAGCGTGGACTCGCCCGGCCACGCCGCCGACGCACCCTCGGAGGCGGACAGCGGACACCGAACGACCGAGGCAGCCATCGACGCGGCCGGCGACGAGCTGGAGCGCCGAGGGCCCCGCCGAGGGATCAGCGAACAAGGAAGCGAACGTCGTCGGGGTCCACATCCCCGAGATCCGGACGGAATAGGCCGCCGCCCATGTGAGATCGACGGCGGGCGACAGCACGAACGCCGCCCGCGATAGCGGGCCGAGGAGCATGCCGCCCTCCAGCGACGCTCCAGCGTCGACAGGCGGTCGCCTGTCCGGGGCGGATGACGGGCCGGAGGCATCCCTCGGGGGAGCCGGCCGCTGCGCGGGCGCTGCTTCGCCGGGCGGGAGCCTCCTCAGGTGGACGGCCATGGGCGCCACCACGGCCTCGATGCGCTCTTCACAAGGCGCTTCACGGTCCACGTGAAGCGCGCGCGGCTGTCGCGGCCCCCGGCCGCCCTGCGAGACGAAGAAGCTCACGCTCTCTTCCGTCTCGGTCACCTCGATGAGAATCCGGCCATCCACTTCCGACCTGCCGAGATGCGCCCTGAGCCGGGCAGCGATGGCCTGGCGCTCGAGGCACCGGCCGCTCGTCACATCGAGGACGTCCTCGATGGGCCGCATCGGTGCTGGTGCAGCATGCGCCACCGGGGACGCGACAACGGACGTCATCAGCGCCGCAGCCGCGCATCTGCCGCGAACCGCAGAGCTCGGTCGCATTTTCATCGTCCATGGCGTCGTCATCGAAACCACTCCTCGGCAATCGGCGTGCACCGACGCGGTTGTCGATAAGGCCGCTCCATACCCGATCGCTCCCCGATTCGCATCCAACCTGCACAGGAGGGCGCCTCGCGCCACGTCCTCGGCCCGGCGGCACGGAAACACCGAGGGGTCTCGGGAGGCGCCCGGGCTGCTCCCGCAGGTTCCGGCCAAGACGGACGTACGAGAGCGCAAGGACGCTACCGACGGGACATCGTTGGAACTCGGCCCGCCAAGGGCGACTGAGGTAGTGTTGCTGGCCGCCGTGACGAGCTCCCAGCCCATCGCTGCCGCGAAGAGGGATCATGGATCGTTCCGTCTACATCACCAGCACTGGCGCTTTCTTGCCTGGCAAGCCGGTCCCCAACGACGAGATGGAGCAGTACATCGGCAAGATCGACGACAGGCGCTCCAGGCTCGGGCGCTTCGTCCTCCGGCAGAACGGCATCAAGACACGTCATTACGCGGTGACGCCGGACGGGGCGCACCTCCACACCAGCGCGGACATGGCGGCTCGCGCGATCCGGGACGCGCTCTCCCGCAGCGAGATCGCCGCGGAGAGGCTCTCCTTCCTGGCGGCGGCCACCACGCAGGGCGACCTCCTCGTCCCCGGCTTTGCCAGCGCGGTCCACGGCGAGCTCGGCCTGCGGCCCATGGAGATCGCCAGCTTCCAGAGCGTCTGTGCCAGCAGCATGATGGCGTTCAAGTCCGCCTACCTCCAGCTCAAGGCGGGCGAGCACGACTGCGGCGTGGCCTGCGCCGCCGAGCTCTCCAGCCGCTTCTTCCGGCCCGGCTTCTACGCCGGTCGGGCGCAGGAAGGCGAGGGCTCCTCCGCCCTGATGGAGACCGAGTTCCTCCGCTGGACCCTCTCCGACGGGGCCGGCGCCTGGCTCCTGGAGACCCGGCCGAACGAAGGGCGCCGCTCCCTGAGGGTGGACTGGATCGATCTCTGCTCCTACGCCGACCGCTTCGACCCCTGCATGTACGCGGGGACCTCCAGGAACCGAGCGGGCGAGAGGAAGCCCTGGAGTCACTACGACAGCCCCGCGCTCGCGGCGCAGGAGGGCGCCGTCGTCCTCAAGCAGGACTTCGAGCTGCTTTACCGCATGTTCCCCGTCTGGGCGAAGCACTACCTCGAGCTCGTGGATCGGCGGCGGCTGAGGCCCGGGGCCATCGACCACTTCCTCGCGCACTACTCGTCCCACTCTCTCCGCGGAGAGATGGTCAAGCTGCTCGCGAAGACCGGCGCGATGGTGCCCGAAGCTCGCTGGTTCACGAACCTCTATTCCCAGGGGAACACGGGGGCCGCATCCATCCTCCTCATGCTGCACCAGCTGATCGAGGAGCGGGATCTGCAGCCGGGCCAGCAGGTCCTCGGCTTCGTCCCGGAGAGCGGCCGCTGCGTCATCGCCTTCATGCTGCTCACCGTCGTCTGACCCGCCGTCATCCCCAGGGAGGTTCAGGATGCTTCCGGAACGTACGTCGCCTCGAGACGAAGATTCACCGCAGGCCGTCCTGCGCGGGCTGTCGTCCATCTGGCTGGATTTCGAGTCCCAGGTGCATCACATCCCGATCGTGCGGCGCGTGCTCGAGCGTCGGATTCGCCTGGCCGATTACCACGAGCTCCTCTTGAACCACCGGGCGCAGGTCATGAACGGGGCGCTCTGGATCGCGCGCGCCGCCTCCAACATCGGCCACGAGTTCGCCGAGCTGCGCTCGCGCTTCATCCGCCACGCGGCCGCGGAGCACCGCGATTACCTGATGCTGGAGCAGGACTACCTGGAGAGCGGCGGCGACCCGGCCGGGCTCGCGCGGCACGAGCTGAACATCGGAAGCGAGGCCCTGTCTGCCTGGATCTTCCATCGGGCCGATCAGCCGAACCCGTTCGATCTCCTCGGCGCCATGTACATCATCGAGGGCCTCGGCAAGCGGGTCGCGGCCCAGTGGGCCGAGCACGTGCGGTCCGCGCTTCGCCTGGAGGCGCAGGCCGTCAGCTTCTACCTCTATCACGCGAAGGCCGACGAAGATCACCTGGGCGAGCTGGAGGAGGCGCTCCGCTCTGGCATCTTGAACCTCCCGCGGATGGCGCCGAGGATCCTCAAGACCGCCCGGGTCACCGCGCGGCTCTACCGCCTCCAGCTCGAGGAGATCGGGAGTTACTGACATGGATTTTCAGGACTTTTTCAGGAAGATGAAGCACGACCCCGGCGATCCCGATCCGTGGCTGGCCTTGTACCTGGACCGGTCGTTGCCGATCGACGAGAAGGCCAAGGCCGCCCTCCTGAAGAGCCAGCGCAGCTTCACGCGCAGGGTCGTGATGCCGATCGTCAGGCCGTTCGCCCGCCTGTCGATCTCCGGGATCAAGCTCATGAAGATCCTCGCCCCGGCGAGCTGGCAATCTCCGTGGCTCTTGCATCGGTCCATTTACTGGGGCCTGAGGCTCTTCGTCGCCCCGGAGGCCAATTACCTCATCCTGCGCCACTTCACGATCGGCACGGAGATCTTGAGGTTCATCGAGGACAACGTCCCGGGCATCGACATCGAGACGACCACGCCGCTGAGGACCAGGAAGCTGGAGGACCTCTTGGACAACACGTTCACGGTCCATGACCTGACGTTCTACAACTTCATCATCGAGCTGAACGAGAAGCTCCGCGCAGCGGGGCGTGAGATCGAGCCCCGGAGCGAGATCGACTACTCTGCCATCACCGATGACGACGCGAGCCTGGACGACCTCCCGAACACCTGGCTGAACGTCGTCGACCTGCAGACCGCCATCGAGATCTACACGCCGCTCTACGCGCTGTTCCTGTCTGACCACCATTTCTGGCGGGCGAGCAACTCGCTGCAGCTGGACGAGATCATCGCGCTCTACGTCGGCAGGATCCTGAACGACCCGCTGCCTGTCGCCTTGGTCCACAACCATCATCCCATGGTGCCCAGATCGACGCTGGAGGCTGGCTTTCGGTTGACGCTGCATGGCCTCGACTCGGAGACCCTGCACGGACACCTGAAGAAGCTGAAGGCAGGAGCGAAGAGCGCGGCGGCCCGGGGATCCGCCGCGCCGTGACGCTCTCCTGAACCCTCCTCCTGGAGCCGGTCCGCCCTGCTGGCGGGCCAGGGACCATCCCGCGCAGTCCGGCCGGCGGCAGCCGCCCGCCGCCGCCGCGACCCGTGCCGCCGCCGCCCCGCCGCCGCCGCGCGCTGCGCTCGCCAGCCCAGCGGCTGGGAGGCTGGGAGTCTGGACGGCTCCTCCTCCATGCGTAAGAAAAAGAGCGCACGCAGGTCCGAGAGACGTTTATCCATAAAATGCCCCCTCGCCATTCAATTCGCTCTGGCGCCTCGGAGACGCATCGCCGAGGAGGTTTTCGCCTGCGTCTCGGGCCCCGCGAGCGAGGTGATCCGCGAGGTGCCGAAGCCGCCGACCGAGCGACAGCCGGCCCGCGCGCCCCGCGCATCGCGGCGGAAGGAGGTGCGTCGTGAAAACAGGCGGACACGCTGGCGGGTCACGTCGCCTTCGCCCTGCCGCCGCGTTGTTGACGAGCTACTTCCTCCTGGCTTTGTTGGGTCTCCAGTGGGCGACGGTCCGCGGCGCCGCCTCCCCGGTGTTTCCCGCCGCGGGGGTCGCGCTCGCCGGGCTCCTCCTCGGGGGCTCGCGGCTGTGGCCGGCGGTGTTCGTCGGGACGATGGCCGCGTTCCTCCTGGAAGCGCCGTCCCTCCCGCTGTGGGCCAAGGCCGCCCTTGCGTCCGGGAACACGCTGGCAGCCCTGGGCGGCGCATGGGCGCTGCGCCGCGCTCGCCTGCGGCCGGCGCTCACGCGCCTGACCGACGTGCTCGTCGTCAGCGCCGTCGCCCTGGGCAGCTCGGCCATCGCCGCCACTGCGGGGACGTTCGCGCTCGCCGGCGCGTTCGACCAGGGCTCCGGGCAGGCGCTCGCGACATGGCTCAACTGGTGGGTCGGCGACGTGACGGGGGTGATCGTGGTGACGCCCCTCGTGCTGAGCTGGGCGCGTGGCGAGCCGGTCGGCCAGGACCGGGCGCGGTGGCTGCACCTCGCGCTGTGCACGGCGGCTGCCTGGGCCCTGGCCTTGCTGAGCTTCGGGCCTGGATCCTCCCGCATGGTCCGCCCATGGCTGACCTTTCCCGCCCTGACCTGGGCCGCATTGACGTGGGGCGTTCGTGGCGCGGCGACGGCGATGCTCCCGGTCGCGGTCGTCGCGATCCAGGCCACGACCGACGGGCACGGGCCGTTCGGCACCCCCGAGGGGCTCCAGTTCGCGCTGCTCCAGCAGTTCATCGGCGCTACCACCATGACCACGCTGGTGCTGGCCGTCGTCGCCGACGAGCGACGTAACAGCGAGGCGTTGCGCAGGAACGAGGAGCGGCTGCGGCGAGCCAGCCGCGCCGGCCGGATCGGCCTGTGGGAATTCAACATCGACAGCGGAGCCGCAGCCTGGACGCCCGAGGCGCGGGCGCTCTTCGAGGGGCACCGTCCGGGGAGCGGCCGGGTGGACTACGCGCGCTGGCTCGAGACCATCCATCCCGAGGACCGCGCGGCCGTCGTCCGCACGGTCGAGCAGGCGATAGAGCAGGCGCGATCCAGGCTGTCCGAAGCCCATTACGAGGATGAGTACCGCGTCCTGCACGCCGACGGCACCGTCCTGTGGGTGGCGTCGACCGGCGCCTTCGAGCGCGCGGGGAACGAGCTCGTGATGCTCGGGGTCGCCCGGGATATCACCGAGCGCAAGCACGCCGAGGAGGCGCTGCGGGAGAACGAGGAGCGGCTGCGGCTGGCGCTGCGCGCCGGGCAGACCGGCGTGTGGGACTGGGATCTCGTCACCGGCCGCATCGTCTGGTCCGACGAGGTGTGCGGCATCTTCGGCATCCCGCCTGGCACGTTCGAGGGGACGCTCGAGGCGTTCGAGCGGAGGATTTACCCCGACGACCGGACGCGGGTCCGGGCGGAGGCGCAAACGGCCATGAGGGGGCGGACCGGCTATGCGATCGAGTTCCGCATCGTCCGCCCCGACGGGCAGATCCGCTGGGTCACGGACTTCGGCACCGTCGAGCGCGACGAGGCCGGACAGCCTCGTTCCATGATCGGCATGGTCACCGACATCACGGAGAAGCGAGCGGCCGCGGACGCGATCCGCGAGAGCGAGGAGCGATTCCGCAACATCGCCGACAGCTCCCCCGTGATGATCTGGGTGACCGGGCCCGACGCCGGGTGCACCTACCTCAACAAGGTCTGGTCCGACTTCACGGGGCAGGCTCCAGCCGCCGGCCTCGGGTTCGGTTGGCTCGACCTGCTTCATCCGGAGGACGCCGAGCGCGCGGCGAGCATCTTCCGCGCCGCCAATGCCAGGCGGGAGCCGTTCCGCCTCGACTACCGCCTCCGCCGCCGTGACGGACAGTACCGGTGGTGCATCGACGCGGCGGCCCCGCGGTTCAGCTCGAGCGGCGAGTTTCTTGGTTATATCGGCTCGGTGATCGATATCACCGACCGCAAGCAGGCCGAGGAGGAGCGGACGCGCCTGCTCGAGGTGGAGCAGGCCGCGCGCAGCGAGGCGGAGCGGGCGAACCGGCTGAAGGACGAGTTCCTCTCGACGGTCAGCCACGAGCTGCGCACCCCGCTCACCTCCATCCTCGGCTGGTCGCACCTCCTGCGCCGTCGGTCGAGCTGCGAGGACGAGGACCTCTGCAAGGGGCTCGCGGTCATCGACCGCAACGCCCGCGCGCAGGCCCAGCTCATCGAGGACCTGCTCGACATGGGCCGCATCACGTCTGGCAAGCTCCGTCTGGACGTGCAGCCTCTCGACCTGCACGACGTGGTCAGCGCGGCCGTCTCGTCCGCCGCGCCCTCGGCGGAGGCGAAGCGGATCCAGCTCGAGCAGATCTCGAGCCCCGCCGTGGGCGTGACGCGCGGCGATCCGAGCCGGCTGCAACAGGTGGTGTGGAACCTCCTGAGCAATGCCATCAAGTTCACCCCGGAGGGCGGGAGTGTGCGGGTGAAGGTCTCCCGCGCCGGCGATCACGTCGAAATCACCGTCTCGGACACCGGGGAAGGCATCAAGCCCGAGTTCCTCCCCCACGTCTTCGAGCGCTTCCGCCAGGCCGACGCCTCGACGACTCGGCGGCACGGCGGGCTGGGCCTGGGGCTCGCCATCGTGAAGCACCTGGTCGAGCTCCACGGCGGCGCCGTGCGGGCGACGAGCGCTGGCGTGGGAAAGGGCGCGACCATCACCGTGGAGCTCCCGCTCGGCGTCGCCCACGCCCCGGCGGAAGGCGCCACGGACGGGCGGGAGGTCGATGCCGGGCGAGCGTCGATGACCTCTGCGAGCTCTCCGACCTGAGCGGCATCTCGGTGCTCTTCGTGGACGATGCCCGAGCCCACGAGCAGACCGCGCCGCCTCAGCTCCTCACGCTGCGACCCGTGACTTGTCACGGTGCGACCCGTGACAAGTCACGGTGCAACCCGTGACTTGTCACGGTGCAACCCGTGACTTGTCACGGTGCAACCCGTGACAGGTCACGGCGAATCGGCCTGCATTTCCATCTCGTCCGTGCCTTTTCCGCACGGAGCGTGATGTCCGGACGACCCAGGCCATTGCTGAAGCTGGCACGAGACGTGCGACGACCTCCGGGCAGCGCTCGAGGACGACCGTCGTTCCCAACGACCACGACGCCTCGGGCCTCCGCGCATCGGGCCTCCGGACGATGAGCGCCCCGGCAGAGCTGGCAGCCAGCGCGCAGGCGACACGGCTGCCACGAGCCCGCGCCGCGCCGATCGCTCGTCCACGTTCTTGCGGATCTTCGAAGCCGAGCTCGAACCGATACAAAGAACTCGCCAGCTCCGGCCATGGGGGCCCGAGCGGCACGGTCCAGGCTGCATAAGTAAGGATGGAATTGACGGGATGAGTCAGCTGGTCAAGCATGAACCTGGGACAGGAACGGGGCTGCCTTCGAACCCACGGGATTCGAGCTCTCCGGGGCTGCCGGCGGAGCGCTCCAAGGACCGATTGATAAGGAGGCTGCTCGCTGGCTGCGCGGTGATCGGGGCGCTGTTCTTCGCCTATGAGCTCGGCGCCCGGGCGACGCTTCCAGAGCGCGAGCGGCGGCACGAAGACGCTCCGAACGCCGCGCCGGGAGCGGAGGATCTCGCGCAGCACGCCCGCGCGGATGAGCGCGCCGCCGGCGCTGCCTCGCCGCCCGTCCGGCCCGTCGAGCCGGGGCCGCCTTCGAGCGAGCCCGCCGCGCCGCCCAGGGAGCCATCGCCGCGCGAGCATCGAGATCGTGTCTTGCGTGAGCTGCGGGCTTCGGGCCCGGACCACCGCTTGTTCGCGCCTGCGTCGGCCGTCGTCGGCGCGTGGACGAGCAAGCTCGCGCAGCTGGGGGCCGCGGGGACGTTCGAGCCGCTGGAGTGCTACGCGAAAGGCTGCTCCGTGACGGTCGTCCACGCATCCGCGGTGAAGGCGGAGGAGGCCACCGAGGTCATCACCCGGACCGGCGAGTTCCACGGCTGGCAAGCTGGCAAGATGCGCAGCGGCTTGATCGAGCGCGACGGCGATCGGGTGGAGGTCACCTGGATCCTCGACGCGCCGCCGCCGGACAGCCCCGTACTTCCGGAGGAGCTGCCTCGGGACGGCCTCGAAGAGCCCGTGGAGCGCGGCTCTCGGCAATGAGAGCTGCGCTGCCGCGGCGCGGCGTGGAGCCTTGATCGGCTCGACGTCGAAGTGAACGGAGAACAGAGGAGAACGGTATGAGACACAAGGTACGAATAGGGGCGCTGGCCTTCTGCGCGATCGGCCTGGTCACGGTCGGGGCGCACGCGCAGTACGTTTACACTCGAGGTCCGAACCACGTCAACATGAGCGGCACCCGCTGCCGCGCTGCGTTCAGTGGTGCTCAAGACGACCTGATGCACTCGGTGCAGAGGACCTCGGTCAGGTTCGACGTTTCTGCGCCCGTGTTTGTCGTTTGCCCGATCACGAGGCGCGCGACCGCCTACTACGGGGATTCGCTCTCATCAAGCATGGCGACCGAAGTGACCGCGACCGGGATGAAGGCCGAGGTCAAGGACTATAATCCGGGAGATTCGGTGCGCTGCACACCGTTCACGCAATCGATCGGCGGCAGCATCGTCTGGGGCACCTCCCGCTACGCGTGCTCCACCGCCGGGGGTTGCGCCAGCGCGCCGGCGGGGTCCTACATTACTCCTGTCAGTGATTTCAACACCATCTCCTGGAGCAACCCTTTCACGTCGCAGACCTCGGTTGAGTGGGGTCTGGCCTGCGAAATGCCAGCTAGCTCCATCATAGGCTCCTACGAAGCAACGGTCTCGTCGAATTGACAGGTGAACGGCATGAAGAAGATCACAATCGTGGCGCTCGTCGCCGCAGCTCTCTCGTTGAGCCATTCGGCGCTCGCGACGCACAAAGCCTGGCTGATGAAGAACGGGGGGGCAGAGTGTACATTCGCGTACCCGGAGGCCACCGATCGGATGGATTCGAGCGGCGCGATTTACAACTCCGGCACCTCGGAGCGCGACGTCATCTGCCCGATCGCCTTGTCGGGCCGCTGGGGCTCGAACGGGACGACGGCGTTCAACGCCAAGCGCTGGGGGGATGCGCTCTCGGCGATCGTCTACTTCGATCGCAGAGGAGCGGGGACGCGGACCGTGAGCTGCTACGCCGCGATGCGCGCCTCCGATAGCTTTGTTTACTACAGCGCCTCGGTCTCGAACACCGGCGGCTCCGGCGTCGGTCGGCTCGACGTGGCGGGGTCGACGAGCGGCGGTGGCCAGTGGGCGGGCGGTACGGGCAACGGCACCACGCTGGAGGCCCAAGAGGATACCGTCGTGAAGGGCCTGGAGTTCGTGTGCTCGGTGCCCGAACGAACGGCGATTCTCGGTTACAAGGCCAAGCTCTGCCAGCTCACGGGTGACTGCACCCACGGAAGCGGCGATCCAGAGGACGACACCACGATATCGACGAGCGGCTGGAACTACGTTCAGACGAGCGGCATCGAATGTTCGGCGGCGGGCACGGAAGGTGCGATCGCGAGCGTCTATCGGCACGGGTATGGGGCCACGAACCTCGGGAGCTCTCCCGTCGATATCTTCTGCCCGATCGCTCCACCCTCGGACGACAGTCGGGAGCATAATCGCAGCGTCACAGACACGACGGTCTACTACTCGGATCTCTACAACACAAGTAGCTCGAACTTGAACTCCTGCGTGGGCGGCGCGACTTGCCCGAGCTGCCGGCTCATGTGGTACGATAGGGATGGGATCATGCAAGACACCGGCGCACTCTCGAAGATCGCCGGCGTTCGTAAGTTGCACCAGGCCGGCACGGAGCTCATCGGTAAAGAGCTACAGTTCGGGGTGATGTGCCGGACGCCGCCGGGGTTGACGATCGAAGGGATCACCTCTCTCGTGACCGTGAGCGATATCTCAGGCGGAATTTGATCGTCGTGGGTCCTGCTGTCGAAGAGGAAGCCGGAGACGAGCCCCGAGCCTACGGTTCGCTCGAAAGGAGAGGTCGTAGCTTCATCGTCAGGAGGGGGATGATCTCCCGGACCTTGGGGAGCATGGGACCGACGTCGGTGAACTCGATGCCGGCCCGCTTCCTCAACATGACGATTTGAGATTGCCCCAGGCCGTTCGGATGGCCCGAGGCGTCGCGACGCGGCGCCGGCGGTCGCTCAGCTCCCGCGCCGAGCGCCCGGCCCGCCGAGCGCCCGGCCGGCCCGCCGCGAGACGCTACCGCGACGGCGCGAGCTCCGGCGGCGGGGGCGGCGGCGCCGCGCCCTTCGCGGGCCGCGGGGCCGGCGCGGGCGGCGGCGGAGCCATCCACCACTGCGGCCCCCGCGACGACGGCGGCGGCGGCGGTGCGTCCAGCAGCTGCAGCTCGCGCAGCTCGGCCGCGGTGAGCTGCCGCGTGCTGCCGTGCCCTGACAGCGTGGTCGACGTGGCGGCCGCGTAGGCCTCGGCTTGCTCGAGCGCCCGCACGAAGTTCCCGCCCAGCAGGCTGAGGATGTCGCCCTCCGAGTAGCCGCGGCGGAGGAGCTCCAGCGTGACGCCGGTGAGCCCGTCGGCGCCGGCGCTCCCCGCCTGGAGCGCCTCGCCCTCGCCGAAGACCGAGCCGACGGCGACGTGATCGATCCCCGCGATCTTCACCAGGTAATCGATATGGTCCGCGATCCGCGAGGGCGGCGGCGGCGTCATCGGCGCTTCCTGGGCCTTGAGCTTCTCGAGCTCCTCGCGGAGCGCCTGCGCGTCGCCCTGGAGCCGCTCGCCGAGCTCCTTGAGGTGCGCCCCGTGCTTCTGCACGAAGCGCTCGGACTGCTCCGCGTAGGTCGCGTCGAGGAAGAGCGCCCAGACGTTCACCAGGACGACGCCGCCGTTCTCCGCGACCGCGCGCAGCATGTAGTCGTCGAGGTTGCGCCGGAGATAGCCGGCGGCGGGCATCGTGGACGAGGTGATGACCGGCGCCTTGGCCACCTTCATGACGTCCTGGAACGTGTCGTCCGACGCGTGCGAGAGGTCGACGAGCATGCCGATCCGTTGCATCTCGCGGACCACGGTCTCGCCGAAGGAGGAGAGGCCGCGGTGGCGGGCGAGCCCGGGCTCGAGGGGTCCTCCCGCGGAGTCCGCCCAGCTGTTCGTGGTGGTGTGCGTGAGCGCCATGCTGCGGACGCCGAGCCGGTAGAGCGAGCGCAGCGCCGGCAGGGAGTTCTCGATCGCGTGCCCGCCGTCGACGCTGAGGAACGCGGCGATCCTGCCCTCGCGCTTGGCGCGGCGCACGTCCCGCGCGCTCCGCGCGAGCACCAGCGCGTCGCGGTGGCGCTCGATCTGCCGGTGGGTCGCGTCGATGAGATCGAGCGCGCGGCGCGCGGCGCCGGCGCCGAACGCGGCCTGCGCCGAGGACACGCCGACGTGGATCGAGAAGAACGCGCCGGCGACGCCTGACGCCTTCATCCTGGCGAGCTCCTCGACCGTCGCCTCGTGGTCCGGGCTCGCCCGGCGGGGCGCGCCGCCGAGGAGCGGCGAGGGCACGCTGCTGTGGCCGTCCACGAGGGTCGCCTTGGCGAGCAACCGCGCGACCCGCTGCTCCGGCGTCTCGGGCCCCACCGGGCTCTCCGCGATCTCGGGCGCGGGCTCGGTCCACGGCGCGATCTCGCGCTCGGCCGTCGCGAAGGGATCGGGCGAGTCCGCGGTCGCCTGGGGAGGAACACAGGCCGCGAGCGACGCGGCGGCGAGGAGCGCGAAAGAAATGCGTGTGCGCATGATCCGAGCGTATCACGCGGTCTCAGCGGTGGGACGGCCCGCGCGACGGCCGGATCGTGCCCCCGGCCGTCGATATCGCGGCGCCCAGCGGCGTCGTGGTGCGGCGTACGAGTGGGCTCCTATGCCCCTTCGACCCACGAAGAAGCACCTGACGGCGGAGGATTGCGTCCCTGCCAGCCGGCGCCGCGAGCCTCGCTTGACGTCCTCGAGTCGCTCTGCTCTTCCTTCTCCCGCGCTGGCATGCAGCCAGCCCTCGGGGGGAGAAGCCGGCATGCTCCGACCGATCACGGGCTACCACAAGGATGACGCGGGGGACTGGGTGGCCGAGCTGAGCTGCGGTCACGGTCAGCACGTCCGGCACAAGCCCCCTTTCCTCCTGCGCCCGTGGGTGCTCACCGCCGAGGGCCGCGCCTCGATGCTCGGCACCGCGCTCGATTGCGCGCGCTGCGATCGGCTCGACATGCCGGGCGGGCTCTGCGCCTACAAGCGGACCGCGGAGTTCGACGAGGGCACGATCCCCGGCGGGCTCCGGAAGAACCATGCGACGAAGCCCGGCGTTTGGGGGGTGATCCACGTGGTCTCGGGGCAGCTCCGCTACCGCATCGAGGGGCCCGCGGGGCGAGAGCTCCTCTTGACCCCGGAGACCGCCGGGATCGTCGCGCCGGAGGTGCTGCACCACGTCGAGCCGGACGGTCCTGTCAGGTTCTTCGTGGAGTTTCACAAGAAGGGCGCGTGACCAGGATCGTTCAGGAGACCCCATGTCGCTCAGGCAGCGCGATTACCTCCTCCGCATGATCGAGCAGCTCGCCGAGGCCATCGGCCGGATCGCCGGGCTCCGGCGCGCCGGCCAGCTCGACGAGGCGGAGCTGCTCGTCCGCACCACCGCGGACGGCCTCTTCGGCCCGATGCGGGACATGCTCGACCGGGTCGACGCCGCGGGCGCAGCCACGCTGCTCGGCGACCCCGAGAAGATCGGCGCGTACGCGGCGCTCTGCGCGGAGCAGGCCGAGATCCTCGAGCTCCGGGGTCGGGCCGCGCAGGCGCTCGCGGAGCAGAGGCGCGCGCTCGAGCTCCACCTCGAGGCGATGAGCCGCGCGCCCCAGGGCAGCCCCCGCGCCGAGGAGGCCGCGCGCGCGCTCCTCGGCCGGGTGGACGCCGCGCGCCTGTCCGAGCGGTACCGCGCCCTCGCCGCGAGGCTCGGCTGACCGGGACGCGGGCGCGCGCGCCGCGCCGCCTGCCGGCTTGCCATGACGCCGGCGCGAGGCCATGAGACGCGGAGCCGCCGTGGAACCGACCACCTCGTCCGCCAGCTTCGCCGCGCTCGGCATCGGGCCTGCCCTCCTCGACGAGCTCGCCGAGCTCGGCTACGAAGAGCCCACCCCGATCCAGCGCGAGGCGATCCCGCACCTCCTCGACGGGCGCGACCTGCTCGGGCAGGCCGCCACCGGCACCGGGAAGACGGCCGCGTTCGCGCTGCCGCTGCTCCAGCGGATGGAGATCGGCGGCGCGCCGCCCGGCCGCCCCGTGGCCCTCGTGCTCGTGCCGACGCGCGAGCTCGCCATGCAGGTGGCCGAGGCGATGCACCGCTACGGCCGCCGGCTGGGCGTGCAGGTGCTGTCGGTCTACGGCGGCCAGCCGTTCGGGCAGCAGCTGCGCGCGCTGCGGCGCGGGGTCCACGTCGTCGTGGCGACGCCGGGCCGGGCGCTCGACCACATCGGCCGCGGCACGCTCGCCCTCGACGGCATCCGCACCGTCGTGCTCGACGAGGCGGACGAGATGCTCGACATGGGGTTCGCCGAGGCGCTCGAGGAGATCCTCGCGGCCACGCCGGGCGAGCGGCAGACGGTGCTCTTCTCGGCGACGCTGCCCGCGCGGATCGCCGCGATCGCCGGCCGGCACCTGCGCGAGCCGGTGCGGGTCAAGATCGCGGTCGAGAAGGCGGCGCCGGGCGAGCTCCCGCGCGTGCGCCAGACGGCGTACATCGTGCCGCGGGCGCACAAGCCGGCGGCCCTGACGCGGGTGCTCGACATGGAGGACCCGTCGTCGGCGATCCTCTTCTGCCGCACGCGCAACGAGGTGGACGAGCTGACCGAGGCGCTGCGCGCCCGCGGCTACGAGGCCCAGGCGCTCCACGGCGGCTTCTCGCAGGAGCACCGGGATCGCGTGATGGCGCGCTTCCGCGCCGGCGCGGCCGACCTGCTCGTCGCGACCGACGTGGCGGCGCGGGGGCTCGACATCGAGCACGTGTCGCACGTCATCAACTACGACGTCCCCTGCGCCGCCGAGGTGTACGTCCACCGCATCGGCCGCACGGGGCGCGCCGGCCGGGAGGGGGCGGCGATCACGCTGATCGAGCCGCGCGAGCACTACCTGCTCCGCAACGTCGAGCGGCTCACGGGCCAGCGCATCGAGGCCGCCACCCTGCCGACGGTGGCCGATCTGCGCGCCCGTCGCCTCGAGCTGACGCGGGCGTCGCTCCGGGAGGCGCTGCTCCAGGGCGGCGCCGAGCGGTTCCGGGTCGTTGTCGAGGGGCTCGCCGACGAGTTCGACGTCATGGACATCGCCGCGGCGGCGGTGCAGCTCGCGCACCGCGCGACGGAGGGGGATCGGGAGGAGGAGGAGGCGGAGATCCCGTCGTTCCGGCCGCCGCCGCCCGCGCCGGAGCGCGCGCGGCGCGGCCCGCCGGGGGCGCGCGGGCGGCCGGGGGAGGCGCCGGGGCGGCCGAGGGAGGCGCCGGGGTGGCCGGGGGACGCGCCGGGGTGGCCGGGGGACGCGCCGGGGCGGCCGCGGCGCGGGGGGCGCGAGGAGCGGGAGGCCGACGGCACCGTCGCGCGGCTCTACATCGGCGCGGGGCGCGCCGCGGGCATCCGGCCGGCCGATCTGGTCGGCGCGATCGCGAACGAGGCGTCGCTGAGCTCTCGCGACATCGGGGCCATCCAGATCGCGGACGGCTTCTCCGTGGTCGAGGTGCCGGCCGACGCGGCGGACAGCGTCATCGAGGCGCTGCGCGCCACCCGGCTGAAGGGGCGCAAGGTGCAGGTCCGCCGCGACCACCACGACGCTCCCGGCGACGCCCGGAGCGACGAGGCCGGCGCGCGCGGCGGCGCGGCCGACGAGGACAGGCCCCGGAGCAGCGCGGCCGGCGCCCGGGCGCGGGCGCGGAGCGGCGCGGCCGACGAGGGCGGGCCCCGGAGCAGCGCGGCCGGCGAGGACAGGCCGCGGGGCAGCGCGGCCGACGAGGACAGGCCGCGGGGCAGCGCGGCCGGCGCCCGGGCGCGGGCCAACGCGCCCGACGAGGCAAAGCCGCCGGGCCGCGCGGCCGCGGCCCGGGACCGCGCGGGGGGCATGGCGCCCCCGCGCCGTCGCCCCCGGGACTGAGCCCTGCGGCGCTCCGCTCCGCTCCGCGGCCACCCGCGCGCGACGGCGGGTCCGCCGCGCTGGCGCTCCCGCGCGCCGAGCCGCGGGATCGGCGGCCGGTGCTCGGCGCTCGGGCCTATCCGCCCCCCGCCGCCCGGGCCCGCGCGCCCTCACGCCCCTCCGGCCCGGGCTGGATGTCCGACGCGAGCCCCAGCGCCGCGAGCGCGCGGATGAACAGGAACGCGAGATCGTGCTGCCCCGGCGCCATCCCGTAGCGGGCGGCGCGCGGGAAGGCGTGGTGGTTGTTGTGCCAGCCCTCGCCGAAGGTCAGGACCGCCACCCAGCCCACGTTGCGGCTCCCGTCGCGGGTCTCGAACGCGCGGCGGCCGAAGCGGGGCGCGTGGCAGACCGAGTTCACCAGGTAGGTCGCGTGCATCCAGCACACGAGCGGCAGGAAGAACACGAACGGCACCGCGCCCCAGCCCAGCGCGAGCCCCGCGAGCAGCACCGCCGCCGCCTGCGGCGCGAACCGCCACCGGAGGAGCCACCGGTAGTAGGGATCGCCGGCCAGATCGCGGCAGTACCGCTCCGGATCGCGGGGATCGGTCGAGCCGTCGTCGACGATCCACCCGAGGTGCGCGTACCAGAGGCCTCGCCGCGGCGAGTGGACGTCGCCCTCGCGATCGGTGTGCGCGTGGTGCCGCCGGTGCGTCGCCACCCACGCGATCGGGCTGCCCTGGCCGCTGATCATCGCCGCCGACACGAGCGCGTACTCGACCCACCGCGGGCAGCGGAACGCGCGGTGCGAGAGCAGCCGGTGCAGGCCGACGATGGTGGACAGGTGGAGCGCCGCGTACAGCCCGGCCGCGAGGGCGACGTAGCTCGCCCGGATCGGCAGGAGCAGCCCGACGACGGCCAGCGCGTGGACCAGGGCGAAGTAGGCGATCGCCGCGCCGCTCGCGCGGCCCCTCACGACGGCTCCCCTCCCCGCGCGACCGCCGCCGGGCCGCTCCCCCGCCGCGGCCGGATCCGGGCGAGCCCCCGCGGATCCGCCCGGCAGGACGCGGCGTCGATGCGCTGCGGCTCGAGCCCGAGCTCCCGCATCCTCGCCGCGTCCCACGCCTCGATCGGATCGCGCCCGGCGATGTAGCTGCGCGCGGGGTTGGCGAGCGGCGCGCGCAGGCTCATCACCTCGGGCGCCGACATCAGAACGCACGTCTTGTAGCGGGGCAGATCGCTCGTCATCAGCCGGCTCCACAGGTGGCGGCCCACGCTGGTCAGGCCCCCCAGGGTGCGGCTCAGGCGCTGGAAGTGCTCGATCGCCTCGGAGGGGTGCAGCCGGTCCGGCCGGTGGCACAGGGTGTACCCGTCGAGGTCCCGGCTGGTCACCCCGGGCAGGAGCCGCCCCTCGGCCGCCACCTGCGCGAAGAACGGCGTCTCCGGGTACGGGCAGACGATCCCGAGGAACGTCGGGCACTGATCCCCGAGATCGTGCAGGTACGCGGGCAGCCGCTCCAGGTACTCGTTGGTGTCCCCGTCCGCGCCCACGAGGAGCCCGAACGAGAGCACGATCCCGCTCGCCGAGGCCCGCTTCAGGACCTCGCGGACCTCGCTCAGCTTGTTCTGCCCCTTGTTCATGGCGCTGATCGACTCGGGGTTCAGCGACTCCAGCCCGGTGTAGACGTACCGGCACCCCGCGCGCCCCATGAGGCGCACCAGCTCCGGATCGCGCAGCACGTTGAAGGTGAGCGCGCAGCCCCAGATCTTCTTGAGCGGCATCAGCGCCTCGCAGAGCTCCCGCAGGTAGCGGGGAGAGCCGCCCAGGTTGTTGTCGAGGAAGCTGAACGTGTCGCCGGTCACCCCCGGAATGCGCCGGTTGAAGATCATCCGATCGCGGATGTCCCGGATCACGTGGTCGATCGGGCGATAGCGGTACTGCTCGTGCCCCGTGAGCACGCAGAAGTTGCAGGAGAAGGGGCAGCCGCGCGACGCCTCGATGCCCGGCAGGCGAACGAGGTTGTTCCGGTAATCGATCAGATCGTAGCGGTAGGTGGGGATCTGCTCCGGGGGCACCGGCGGGAGCGCGTAGACGGGCTGGAGCTCGCGCCGCTGGAAGTCGGCGACGAGGGCCGGGACGTTCGACTCCGGGTCGCCCGCGATCACCGCGTCGAAGTGCTGGAGCGCGTCCGCGCGGAAATGGCTCGCGTGCCGGCCGCCGGCCACCGTGGTGACGCCGCGCCGCCGGAGCAGCGCGGAGAGCACCTTGGTGTGCTCGTAATAGGCGTGCAGGTACGAGAAGAACACGAGGTCCCAGGGGCGATCGAGGGGGACGTCCGTCTCCTTCTCGTTGTAGAGCTCGATCTCCGCGTCCGGCGGGCACAGGGCGGCGATGAGCTCGGGGACGGAGGACTGCATGATCGAGCGCTCCTTGCGGTGCAGGCGGCTCGGGTGCGTGTACGTCGAGAGGATCGCGATGCGCATCGAGGGGGGCTCCTGGTTCAGCTCAGGCCGACGGCGACGAGGAGGGTGAGCAGAAGCCACCAAGAATAGGCCATGCTTCGCGCCGCGAGCAGCCCCGGGATCGCTGTCCGCTGGACCACCCAAGTCGCCCTCGATCTTCCCCGCGTCCCTGGCGGCCCTCTCCGTCGGTCGTTATAGTGGCGCGCTTCGACGGGGGGGCGTGACGATCCATCGCAGCGAACGAGCTGCCAACGTCGGATGGAGGTGAACGGATGCGGACCTATGTGCTCGATCTCCAGGAGGTCGATCGAACGAAGGCCAAGGTGGTCGGCGGGAAGGGCGCGAACCTGGGGGAGGTCTCCAGGATCGAGGGGATCCGCGTGCCCGCTGGCTTTTGCGTCACCACCGGAGCCTTCCAGCGGATCATGGGAGGAGCGCCGTCGATCGCCGGGTTGCTCGATCGGCTGTCGTCGCTCGAGGCGGGAGACCGGGACGGGATCCGCGAGCTCAGCGGCGAGCTGCGCCGGATCATCGAAGGGACGGCCATCCCCGAGGACCTGCAAGAGGCGCTCACCCAGGCTCTCTCCAGGTTCGGCGCGGGCGACGCCTACGCGGTACGGTCCAGCGCGACGGCGGAGGATTTGCCGGGGGCCTCCTTCGCGGGCCAGCAGGATACGTACCTGAACGTCATCGAGACGCAGGCGGTCCTGCAGCACGTCCGCCGGTGCTGGGCATCGCTCTTCACCGAGCGGGCGGTGACCTACCGCGTCCAGCACGGCTTCGACCACCGCAAGGTCCACATGGCGGTGGTGGTGCAGAAGATGGTCTTCGCGCAGGCGGCCGGGATCTTGTTCACGGCCGATCCCGTCACGTCGAACCGGAAGGTGTCGTCGATCGAGGCCGGCTTCGGCCTGGGGGAGGCCCTGGTCTCCGGCCTGGCGAGCGCCGATCGCTACAAGGTGCGGAACGGCCAGATCGTCGAGAAGGCGATCGCCAAGAAGACGCTGGCCACGCGCGCCCTGGAGGAGGGCGGCACCGAAGAGCGGGCGATCGAGCCCGAGCGGCAGGGCGGGCAGGTGCTGACGGACGCGCAGATCCTGCGGCTCGAGCGCGTGGGCCGGCAGATCGAAGGGCATTTCGGCCACCCCCAGGACATCGAGTGGTGCCTGGTCGGCGATGAGCTCCACGTCGTCCAGAGCCGGCCGATCACGACCCTGTATCCCATCCCCGAGGCAGGGGATCGAGGCAACCGCGTCTACATCTCGGTCGGCCATCAACAGATGATGACCGACCCCATGAAGCCCCTCGGGCTGTCCTTCTTCCAGCTGGCCGCGGCTGGCCACATGGTCGCGGCGGGCGGCAGGCTGTTCGTCGATCCCACGAAGCAGCTGGCCTCACCGGCCAGCCGGGACGCCCTCCTGAAACTCGTGGGGCGCTCCGATCCGCTCATCAAGGACGCCCTCTCGACCATCATCGCGCGGGGAGACTTCATCGAGCCCTCGCCCGTCGATCCGGCGGCCTCGCGTCCCGGCCAGGGCGAGCAAGGGGCGGCGCCCTCGCGCTTCGACGCGCAGGTCGAAGACGACCCGGCGATCGTCACCGCGCTGATCGAGCGCGCCCAGGCCGGGCTCGAGGAGCTGAAGCGCGACATCCGAGGCAAGACCGGAACGGCGCTGTTCGACTTCATCCTGGAGGACGTCCAGCGAATGAAGAAGTCCATGTTCGGTCCACAGAACATGGGCGCGATCATGGCGGCCATGAACGCTTCATGGTGGCTCAACGACAAGATGATGGAGTGGCTCGGCGAGAGGAACGCCGCGGACACGCTCTCCCAGTCCGTGTCGAACAACGTCACGTCGGAGATGGGCCTGGAGCTCCTGGACGTCGCCGACGTGATCCGTCCTTATCCGGACGTGGTCGCTTATCTGCAGGACGTGAAGCACGACGGCTTCCTGGAGGAGCTGGCCGAGCTCGAAGGTGGGCAGCAGGCCCGGGACGCCATCCTGGCGTACCTTCAGAAATACGGCATGCGATGTGCCGGGGAAATCGACATCACGAGGGCCCGCTGGAGCGAGGAGCCGACGACCCTGGTCCCCTTGATCCTGAGCAACATCAAGAACTTCGAGCCTCACGCCGGCAAGCGGAGGTTCGAGCAGGGGCGGCAGGAGGCCTTGCAGCGAGCGCAGGAGCTGCTCGACCGGTTGAGGCAGCTGCCGGATGGGGAGCAGAAGGCCAGCGAAGCCCAGCGGATGATCGGCCGGCTCCGGAATTTCCTTGGGTACCGCGAGTATCCGAAGTACGCCATCGTGAGCCGCTATTTCGTTTACAAGCAGGCCTTGCTGCAAGAGGCCGAGCGGCTCGTGCAGGCCGACGTGATCCACGACCTCGAAGACATCTACTATCTCACGTTCGACGAGCTCCGCGAGGTCGTGCGCACGCATCGGCTGGACGACCAGCTCGTCAGCCGACGGAAGGCCGAACACGAGCTCCACAAGAAGATGACGCCCCCGCGCGTCATGACGTCCGACGGGGAAATCGTGTCGGGTGCGTACAAGCGAGCCGATCTCCCCGCCGGCGCCATCGTCGGCCTACCGGTCTCCTCCGGCGTCGTCGAGGGACGCGCCCGCGTCCTCCTGGACATGGCCCATGCGGATCTGGAGGCCGGGGACATCCTTGTCACCGCCTTCACCGACCCGAGCTGGACGCCTTTGTTCGTGTCCGTCAAGGGCCTGGTGACCGAGGTGGGGGGCATGATGACCCATGGCGCGGTGATCGCCCGGGAATACGGCTTGCCGGCCGTCGTCAGCGTGGAAAATGCGACCAAGTTGATCCGGGACGGGCAACGCATCCGCGTGAATGGAACGGACGGGGTTGTCGAGATCCTGACCTGAGGCCGCGGCCAGGGAGACTCTGGGGTCCCGCGCCTGCGGAGCCGTGCCGGCAGAGAGGCGAGACAGGGCGGGCGCCCGGGGGGTGAGAAGTCCAAACGCGATCCGAAAGTCAAGCTCCTCGTCGAGGCCGTCCCACCCACCGTCCAGTCGCGCTGCATGCGCTGGTGGACATAAGGCACCTTCCGCGATCCACCTCTTTCGTGGAAAAGTGGCGCCGTATCAACAACCTCTCTGCGATCCAGCTCTCCGGGAAAACAACGCTCTATCTACAATCCATCCATGCTCCAGACGGGCGCCCTCACGCCACCGCCTGCGGGAGCGGCAATTCACCCGCGAAGCGGCCCCATCGGCTGCCGGCAGATGTAAGGGAGTGGGGGTGTTGGTACGACAATTGCGGCCTGTCTCCGTCGTGTTTCTTGCGCTATGCCCTTGCTTGGTTTCGCCGCCCACTCGTACAGTGAGGGGCCGTAGTTAACCTTGCGAGTAGCGTGAATCCTGCGCCGAACGTCTTAGCGACCAACGCGGCCGAGCTCGGGCCCGGGTCCGTGTTGGGTCGTTACGAGCTGCTGCTGCCGATCGCAGCGGGCGGCATGGCCATGGTGTGGGCGGCGCGGCTGAAGGGGACGCGCGGCTTCCAGAAGATCGTCGCCGTCAAGACGATGCTGCCGAAGCTGTCCGAGGACGACCAGTTCGAGCGCATGTTCCTCCTGGAGGCGTCGCTCGCGTCCCAGATCCGCCACCCGCACGCCGTCGAGATCCTCGATCTCGGCGAGCAGGACGGCGTGCTGTTCCTGGCGATGGAGTGGATCGACGGCGTCCCGCTCAGCCAGGTGATGAAGGTCGCGAAGCGGCGGACCGGCGTGCCGATCCCGATCGCCGTGCGCATCGTGGCGCAGGCCTGCGCCGGCCTGCACGCCGCGCACGAGCTCAAGGACAACGGCGGCAAGCTCGTCGGCCTGGTGCACCGCGACATCTCCCCGCAGAACATCCTGGTCACGTACAACGGCATGGCCAAGGTGGTGGACTTCGGCGTCGCCAAGGCCACCGCGTTCAACGACAGCACCACGAAGGCCGGCCAGCTCAAGGGCAAGGTGAGCTACACGGCGCCGGAGCAGGTGCGCGGCGACCCGATCGACCGGCGCGTGGACGTGTTCGCGATGGGCATCGTGCTCTACGCGCTCACCACCGGCAAACACCCGTTCCGCAGGGAATCCGAGGGCGCGACGCTGTTCGCCATCTCGTCGCCGGACCCGGTGGTGGAGCCGCGCACGTTCCTGCCGAGCTACCCGCCGTCGCTCGAGGCCGTGCTGATGCGCGCGCTCGAAAAAGAGCGCGACCGGCGCTACGCCACCGCCAACGAGCTGCTGCGCGCGCTCGACAAGGCGCTGCCGCCCAACCAGCGCGCCACCGAGGACGACGTCGCCGCCTTCATCCGCGAGCTGTTCGAGGAGGAGCACCAGCAAACGCGCGCGGCCCTCGCCGAAGCGCTGGAGCGCGCCGACCGCAATCCGCCGAGCGGCAACCTCGGCATCTCCGACGTGACCGGCATGAGCCACTCGGTGGTGAGCGCCTTCAACCCGGTCGACATCCGCCGCGCGGCCCCGGGCGACGCCGGAAGGGGCGCGCTCGACGACGATATCCCCCCGTTCGCGCGCTCCAACAGCCGCGCGCCGATCGCCATCGCGATCCTCTGTCTCTTCGCCGCCGTCGCGTTCGCCGTGCTGACGCTCCGGAGCGACGACCCACCAGCCCCTTCTCCGTCCATCGCCGCGACCGCCGCGCCTGCGCCGGCGCTCCCCAAGGAGGAGGCGTCGTCGCCCGCGCCTTCTCAGGCGGAGGCGCCCCTTGCGACCGAGCTCGGCGCGCCCGCGGGCGAGCCCTCTGCCTCCGCGTCGGCCAGCGCAGCGCCGGCGCCGCGCCCGGCGTCACACGGGAGCCCAGGGCCCCGCCGTCGGGACAAGCCCGCCGAGCAGGTCAAGCCGGCGAGCCCGACGCCGACGGCCGCGCCGCCCAAGTCGTGGAAGCACGATCCGGGGTTCTGACGCTCAGAACGCGCCCGAGAGACTCGCGCCTATCTCGGATGCGCCCGCGACGGGCACGAGCGCGAGCGAGGTCTTCGCGGGCTCTTTGGGCTTCTTCTGGAGGAGCAAGATCGCGGTCGCCGTGCCGACCGCGGCGACGCCGACGCCGAGCGCCACCTGCGCGCCGTAGTGATAGAACTTGAGGTCGTCGTAACGCGACTGCATGGAGGGCGGGCACGACTTGCCGCCCGGACCGCAGGCGTCCTCCAGATCCGTGAGCGCTCCCTGGCGGAGCACGAACAGCACCCCGGAGCCGATCAGGCTCGCCGCGCCGACGCCCCCGACGACGAACGGCACCACCTTGGAGGGCGGCTTGTCCGGCAAGGCGCCCGCCCGGATCAGCAGCTCTTGCGGCAACGCCTCGAGCGTCACCTCGACGCGCGTCACCCCCCCCTCCTTCAGCTCCACCGTCTTTTGAAACGGCTTGTGATTGGGCGCCTTGGCGGTGAGCGCGTGAGGCCCGGGATCGAGCGGCACCTCGGCGCCGATCGACGCGCCCCCGAGGGCGACGCCGTCGAGCGCCATGGCCGCGGAGGCCGCCCCCTTGCCGCGCACGATGACGAGCTTCGGGATCCGGGCGCGCAGCCGGCCGATCGACTGCTCGACCTCGCCCCGGAAATCGGGCCCGACGGCGTCGGCCTCGGCGAGCGCCAGCTCGTAGCCGCCGAGCGCGGCCACGAGCCGCCCCAGGTTCTCCTCGCACACCGCGATGTGGAAGCGCACCTGCGGCGTCATCCGCACCTGGCCGACCTCGCGGAACTGCTGCAGGGCCGCGGCCCAGTTGCCAGCCTGCTCGAGCTCGGTCGCCTGCTGGAACTGCGCGCGAGCTCGCTTGAGCGCGTCGTCGTCCTGCGCGAGCGCGGGCGCCTCGAGCAGCAGCAGCACCGCCGCGACGCGGAACATTCGTGGAAAATTCCTCACCGCTGCGACGCGGAACATTCGTAGAAAATTCCTCACCGCTGCGACGCGGAACATTCGTAGAAGATGCCTCATGCGAGGCTTACCATAGTGGCTTGCCGTCTCCGCTCCTGTCAACGTGGCGGCGCGGCCTTCGCGGCGCGCGACGCCGCGCCGCGTCGTCGTCGGAGGTGCGAGCGCGCCGGCAGAGCTCGGCGAGGATCCTGGCGCTGTCTCGATTTGTGGCCGCGAAATCCGCCAGAGGATGGTACTTTTGCCGGTGGATGTCGACCCCGAGCTTTCTACGTTGCTTCGCGCTGCTCCGCGCGTTTTCGGCCGCCGCGCTGACGGCGGGGATCTCCGCCGTTTCGTGCAGCGTGCCGGACTTCGAGTTCCCGCCGGCAGGCGGCGCCGCCCCCCCGCCGCACTGTACCGATGGCACGCAGTCCGACGGCGAGACGGGCCTGGACTGCGGCGGCGAGTGCGATCCGTGCCCGCTCGGCGCCGGCTGCGCCGCGAGCCGCGACTGCGCCGAGGGCGAGTGCATCGACGGCATTTGCCAGGAAGCGGGTTGCATGAACGACGCCCGCGACGGCTCGGAGTCGGACATCGATTGCGGCGGCAGCTGCGACAGGAAGTGCGCGACCGGCCAGGACTGCAACCAGGGCAGCGACTGCGAGAGCCGCGTGTGCCAGGAGGGCCTGTGCGTCGCGCCGACCTGCACCGACGGCGTGCACAACGGCACCGAGAGCGACGTGGACTGCGGCGCCGACTGCGGGGGCTGCGAGGACCGAAAAAACTGCCGCTCGAGCAGGGACTGCCTCAGCAGCGATTGCATCGACGGGGTGTGCGGCCCCACCTGCGCGGACGGGTACGCCAACTGCGATCGCCAGGTCGAGGGCGAATGCGAGGTGAACCTGCGCGGCGACGTGGACAACTGCGGCGACTGCGGCCAGAAATGCGCGCTGCCGCGCGCGACGGCCGAGTGCCAGGGCGGCGCTTGCAAGGTCAAGGAGTGCGAAGCGCCGTACGCCGACTGCGACGGCGACCCCGAGAACGGCTGCGAGGTGAACACCGCGATCGACTCGACCCATTGCGGCGCGTGCGACGAGCTGTGCCCGGCCGTGAACGGCGACGCGTATTGCGAGGCGTCGGAGTGCAAGGTCGAGTGCGACGAGGGCTTCACCGACTGCAACGGCCTGGTCGGCGACGGCTGCGAGAGGGCGGTCACCCGCGACGTGTTGAACTGCGGCGGGTGCGGCATCGAGTGCAAGCCCACGGCGGGCGGCAGGCCCTGGTGCCGCGACGGCGAGTGCGGAGAGACGGTGTGCCCGGCCGGCAGGGGCGACTGCAACGGCGACCCCGAAGACAGCTGCGAGGTGAACCTGGCCGCCGATCCGGAGAACTGCGGTACGTGCGGCAGCCTGTGCACGGTCGCCAACGGCACCGGCAAGTGCACGGCCACCGGCTGCGCCGTCGGCACCTGCGCGCCGGGCTTCGCGGACTGCGACGGCCGCTACGACAACGGCTGCGAGACCAACACGGAGACGAGCCTCAGCCACTGCGGCGGCTGCGGCGAGACCTGCACCATCGCCGGCGGCGACCCCAAATGCGAGGGCGGCGAATGCAAGGTGAGGACCTGCAACAGCGGGATGGGCGACTGCGACGGCGACCCGGACAACGGCTGCGAGACGAACGTCAACGCCAACCAGACCCACTGCGGCGCCTGCGCGGCCGCCGGCGGCGTCGACTGCAACACCATCTACGCGAACGCCACCGCGACGTGCCAGAGCGGCGCCTGCGCCTTCGTCGGCTGCAAGGCGGACTACGCCAACTGCAACAGCTCGCTGAGCGACGGCTGCGAGGCCAACGTCAGGACCGACGAGGCGCACTGCGGCGACTGCAGCACCCAGTGCAACACCCTCCACACCACCAGCAACCAGTGCGTCGACGGCGTCTGCAACCCGGTGTGCACGACCGCGCAGTACGACGACTGCGGGGTACCGAAGAACGGCTGCAACATCGATCTGTGGAACGACGAGAGCAACTGCCTCGGCTGCAACCTCGTTTGCCAGAGCGGGTCGAGCGCCCACGTCGTCAGCAACACCTGCAGCTCGTCGGGCTGCAACCCCGTGTGCGCCGGAGCCTACGAGAGCTGCGACGGCAACGCGAACAACGGGTGTGAGACGGACACCGCCACGAGCCCGAGCCACTGCGGCGATTGCAACCAGGTGTGCAGCACCGCCGCCGGCGCGCACGTGACCAGCAACGGCTGCAGCGGCGGCGAGTGCCGGCCGGTGTGCAGCGGCGCGTGGCGCAACTGCGACGGCGACGGCATGAACGGCTGCGAGAAGAACACCGCCAGCGACATCAACGCTTGCGGCGGTTGCGACACCCGGTGCCTTACAGCGCACGCGAGCGCCACCACCTGCACGGCCGGCGCCTGCGTGCCCACCTGCAGCGCGGGCTGGAAGGCGTGCGCGAACCCGGAGGCCGGCTGCACCACCCAGCTCGGCACGGTCAGCAACTGCGCCGATTGCGGCGACGTGTGCAGCAACGCGCACGCGAGCGCCGTCGCCTGCACCGCCGGCACCTGCGTGCCCACCTGCAACGCGGGCTGGAAGGCGTGCGGCGACCCGAGCGACGGCTGCACCACCCAGCTCGGCACCTCGAGCAACTGCGGCGACTGCGGCCACGTGTGCTCGGGAGCGAGGCCCATCTGCTCGAACGGCAGCTGCGTCGTCACGCCGGACATCGTCGTCGTCAACTCGACCACCGGCAGCGTGAGCGCCAGCGGGTCGACGACGCCCATCATCACCGTGAACCACGCGCTGCAGTCGCCGTCGGGCAACGATCGCATGGTCCTGGTCGGGGTCGTCGCCTCCGAGAACGCGCTCGTGCCGGTGAGCGTCACCTACGACGGCACGCCGATGACGCTCTTCAACGGGGTGACGACCGAGAACAACGCCACGGCGCGCATCTACTACCTCCTGGACAGCCAGCTGCCGACCACCACCGGCACCAGGCCCGTGGTGGTGCAGATGGCGAGCTCGGCCAGCTGGGGCATGTACTTCGCCAACGTGGTGGAGCTGAAGGGCGTGCATCAGTCGAACCCGTTCGCGAGCACCACCTCGACTGGCCTCCTCAACAACGGAGCGGACTGCAACGGCACGGCCCGAGGGGTCACCACCAACTTCAGCGGGACCAACTCGTTCGTGTACACGGTGATGGCGGCGCGCAACGCCGGCGCCAGCCCCAGCATCATCCCCACCTCGGCCACCTCGACGATGAACCTGCGCCAGACCTCGCCGGCGACCATGGTCGCGCTGGCCGGCTATCTCGTGGCCAACTCCAACACCACCATCTCCTGGAATGTGAGCAACTGCTGGAGCACCGCCGGCGTCGGCGTCGCCGTGCGGCGCGCCGGCGGCGGCTGAACCGAGGCAGCGCGGCCGTCGCCGTGAGGGGACAGCGCCGGCGCCGAGGTCGGCGGCGTGGCGCCGCGGCCGCGGCCGCGCCGAGCCGCGGGTGGGTCCGGGCTCACGCGGGGCCCTCGCCACCGGAGGCGCCGGTCCGACCCGAGCGACGCTTGGCCTTCTGCCCGCGAGCGCTCGTGACGCCCTCGATCAGCGCGCGGAGCTTCGGCTGCTCCTGGGTGCGCGCCGGAAAGTACAGGTAGAAGCCAGGTCCCTTCGTGATGAACGCCTCGAGCACGCGCTCCAGCCGGCCCTCGGCGAGGTCGCGCTCGATGGCCTGGTCGGGGACGTACGCGAGGCCCGACCCCGCGCACGCGAGCGCGACCATGAGCGCGATGTCGTCGACGACGATGCCGCCGGGGACATCGACCGTGATCGTCTTGCCCCGGCGTTCGAGCTCCCAGCGATAGACGGTGCCGCTCGCGATGAGGCGCTGGCGGATGGCGTGATGGCGGACGAGGTCCTCCGGCGCGCGCGGCCGCCCCGCCTTCGCGAGGTAGGCCGGCGAGCCGACGATCGACCACGACGAGTCGCTCGTGATCGGGACCCGCACCATGTCCTTCTCGACCGCGTCGCCGAGCCGGATGCCCGCGTCGAAGCCTGCTGCCACGAGGTCGACGAAGGCATCGTCGAGCGAGACCTCGATGGACAGCTCCGGGTACGCCTCCCGCATCTGCGCCACGAGCGGGGCGAGGAGCCATGCGCCGCTCATGCGCGGCGCGGTGATGCGGAGGTTCCCGGAGGGGCGCCCGCGGTAGTCGCCGAGCGCGGCGAGCGCCCCCTCGACGTCGGCGATCGCGGGCTGAAGGCGCCGAAAGAGGCTCTCGCCCGGCTCGGTGAGCGCGACGCGCCTCGTGGTCCGCTGAAACAGCACCACGCCGTACCGTCGCTCGAGGAGCTTGATCTTCTGGCTCACGGCGGTGGGGGTGACGCCGAGCGCGGCGGCGGCGGCGGTGAAGCTCTTGCAGCGGCCCACGGCGAGGAACGTCGTGAGCCCGTCGAGCGCGTCGATCATGCCCGATTATGAAGCGTACGTTCATAGAGCTTCAAGCGTTCTGCGCATTTTCTTCAAGGTCGGGATGCTGCATGTTCACTCGTGCGAGGGGGGCAGAGCCCCCGGACACGAAGAGGAGATCCCATGGAAACGAGCGAGAACAAGCGTGTGTGGTTCATCACGGGAGCGTCGCGCGGGATCGGCGCGGAGATCGCGAACGCGGCGCTCGCCGCCGGCGACCGGGTGGTCGCCACCGCGCGCGATCCGAGGAGCATCACGGACCGGTTCGGGCGGCAGGAGGCGCTCCTCCCCGTGGCGCTGGACGTGACGGACGAGGCGTCCGTCGCCGCCGCGGTCGAGGCTGCCGTCGCGCGGTTCGGCCGGATCGACGTGCTTGTGAACAACGCCGGCTACGGCGTCGTCGGCGCGATCGAGGAGACCCAGGGCGACGAGGTGCGGCGCGTCTACGAGACGAACGTGTTCGGCCTGCTCGCGGTGACGCGGGCCGTGCTCCCGCAGCTCCGGAAGCAGCGCGCCGGCCTGATCTTGAACCTCTCGTCGGTGGGCGGCTACCGGTCGGGGCCCGGGTTCGGCATCTACTGCTCGACGAAGTTCGCCGTCGAGGGGATCTCGGAGGCGCTGCACGCGGAGCTCGCGCCGCTCGGCATCTCGGTGACGATCCTCGAGCCGGGCTACTTCCGCACGGAGTTCCTGGAGGCGAAGTCCGTCGTGGCGACGGGAAAGGTCATCGACGATTATGCGGAGACCGCGGGCAAGGTCCGGAGCTACGCGAAGGAGGTCAGCCTCCAGCAGCCTGGCGACCCGGTGCGGCTCGCCCGCGTGGTCGTCGAGCTCGCCCGCGCGAAGAACCCGCCGCTGCGTCTGCCGCTCGGCACCGACGCCGTCGCCGCGATCGAGGCGAAGAACGCGCTCGTGGCGCAGGAGCTCGCCGCGTGGCGCGCGGTCTCGGCGTCGACCGACTTTCCGACGTGAAGCTCGCGCGCCCGGGCGGCGCTGGCCGTTCCACCTCGGGCAAGTCTTCACTTCCACGTCGAGCAAACATCCGAGCTCCGCCTGCCGCATGCTTCGACGACCCGTTGCGGGGTAAGGAGCTTTGCCATGAAGGAGGGTGCGAGAATCTCGACGATCCCGGCGCGCGACGACGGCAGACCCACGCGCCGCGACGTCCTGACGGCCGGCCTCGGCGGCCTCGGGCTCACGGCGCTCGGTTTCGCCGGGTTTGCATCGAAGCAGCTCGTCCCGCAGCCCCTCGTCTATGACCTGTCGGCGCCGGCGCCGCCCGTCGTCGCGCTCGCGCCCACGCCCGCGTGCGCCGACCAGCCCGCGACGGACCGCGCGGAGGAGGGGCCCTTCTACGCCCCGAACACGCCGCTCAAGAGGGACTTCCGGCGCCCAGACCACCGCGGCCGCGAGCTCGTGCTGCGGGGTCGCGTGCTCGACGTGCGCTGCCGCCCCATCCCGGGGGCCGTGATCGACCTCTGGCAAACCGACGAGGACGCGTTGTACGATAACGTCGATTACGGATACCGTGGCCACCAGTTCACCGGCCCAGGCGGCGAGTTCGAGGTGAGCACGGTCTTACCGAAAAGATACGCGATCCTCGGCATGGTCCGATCGCCTCATGTCCACGTCAAGGCGCAGGGGGCGAAGACGAAGCTCCTGACGACGCAGATCTTCTTTCCGGAGGACGCGGAGAGCCATGCGCGCGACCCCCTGTTCAATCCGAGGCTCGTCGTCGACCTCCGACAGACCGCCTCGGGGCCCCCGGTCGCGACCTTCGACTTCGTCCTGGAGGACGCATGACGCCCGCGCGGGCCCCCGCCTGGATCCGCGTCGTGATCGGCGCGCTCGGCGCGGCGAGCTTCGCGCTCGGTCTCGCGTGCTTCGTGATGCCGGCGCGGCTCTTCGGGCCCGACGCCTATCGAACGCTGGCGCGCGTCCCGATCGGGCTCCTCGGCGCCATGGCGCTCGGCGTCGCGCTCGGGGCGGCGCGGGCCTTGCGCCACGCGACCGTGGACGCCGTACGGACCGTGGCGGTGACGATGTTCGGCGCGGCCGTCCTCGTGCCGCCGGTCGTCACGTTCAACATCGGCGCTTTCGGCAACCTCACGTCGGCGGCTCGCGCCTTCGCGATAGCCGCCCTCGTCGTCGCCTTCGTCAGCGTCCCGCTGCTCTTGAGCCTTCGCGTCCTGAAGAGGATGTACCGCGCCAGAGACCCGCGCGCGAGCCGCCCTTAGCGCCAGGGCTCGTCGTCGCCGAGCTTCGCCGCGGCGACGGCGAGCGAGGTGCGTTTGCGCCACTGGCTGGGCGTCATGCCGAAGCGACGGGCGAACGCGCGCGAGAAGTGGCTCTGGCTGGAGAACCCGCTTTCGACCGCGACCGCGAGGAGCTTCGTGTCCGGGCTGCCGAGCTTCAGCGCCTCCGCGGCGCGCTGTAGTCGCCGCTCTCGGATCCAGGCCTCGACGCTCGATCCGCTCGCGGCGAACAGCCCATCGAGGTACCGTCGGCTGACGCCTTGCGCGGAGGCCACCCGCTCGGCCGTCAGGTCGGGATCCGCCAGCTCACGCTCGATGAGCGCGATGGCGCGCTCGACCCGGACATGGACGCGCGCGGTCCGTCGCGCGTCCTGCGCCGCGGACGACATCCTCGCCGAGGCGTCGAGCGCCGCCAGACCGGCCTCCTGCTGCGCGCCGTCGATGTGGGGCGCCGAGGACCAGAGGTTCAACAGGAGGTCGTGCAGCAGCCGATCGACGGCGTTGTCCTTCGTCATGACGCGGAGCGGCGCGCGCTCGAACATGCCGCCTCCGAAGGTGCGCGATGGAACGCGCGCGAAGAGCCACCGCTGCGCGTCGCTGCTGCCGTTCGCCGTGCGCACCGTCGGTTTCGAGTCGTCGAGGATCACCATCGAGCCGGGCGTGAGCTCGCAGGCGCCCGCCGGCTGCTCGATGACGCAGCCTCCCTCGAGCTGAAGCAGGACGGCGTGCCCTCCGCCGGTCTCGGAACGCGGCGCGTGCACGGACCGCAGCGGTCCGCCGTCGATCATCATCATCTCGCCTGCGCCGAGCGGGTGGGACGAGGCCGCCGCGCGGGGCGACCGCCCTGGCGTCGCGGCGTCCACGCCCCGGCGCAGCTGCTCGCACGGCGAGGGTTCCTCGCGGCCCATGCGGGTAGAGGAGCAAAGCGAGCCAGGTCTGTCAATCCGGGCGGACGGAGCCAGGAGGCCGGGCAGAGCGCCGGAGAGCGCGTTCGAAAGGCGCAAAGGAACAAAGGCGCTTCCGGAGCATCACCATCGCCTCGGTGAGCATGCCCAAGCTTACCATGCCGCCATATTCGCCCGGCAATATTCGCTCCCGCATCGTCGCGGCCTCGCCGAAATTTTGCACCAAGGGCGAACGTCGCAATCTGCCGCGGCGGCGGGATCAGCGCGATTTGCGCCTGGCGCGCTCGACGCGCCAGCTCGGTCGAGGAGGTCGGGGGCGTTATGCCGGCGGGAATGTTTTCTGGAGCGCCGGAGGGCGCCGAACCACACGAACGGGCCCCGGGGCCTGGGAGCCCCCAACACTGTTCGGTGAGGGAGTACGACATGCATGCAGGGGAACATGGCTCCGGCCGAGTACTTGGCACGTGGAAGGGCTCAACGCCCAGACGATAAGGCGGCTACTTCGTTGAATGGGACCTAGTTGGCGCTATCGCGCAGCGGGCTGCAGAGCTTTAGGGGCAGATTCGCGCCCGCGCGGCCAACATATTCTTAAGCCTCTCCGGGTGCTCGCGAAGATCTTGCGCGCAAACCCGATTGGCCTCGAGATAGTCGTCGTATCCTTTTCGGCACGCGTTCCCGATTTCCGCGACGATCCCGGTCCCGCTGAATCCCCCAAATGCCCCAGGTCCGCCCCTGCAGCCGTTCTCTGCAGCATTCCAGCCAATATCATACGACGCCTTTTCCAGCGGAGTCAGCGGTTCCGACGCCGCGGCTCCGCTGACGCACGCCAATGTTGCGCACAGGATTCCGAGGGCTAGCTTTGCTCTCATTTTTGGCTCCATGAATAAACGTCGACTGGCCATAGTGCATGCTCATCATGCGCTGGCTGGTCGCATTTCGATTACGGAGCAAAGACTGTGCCGCGACCGCGCCGCTTGGTGTTCTGAGTCAGAGGACACGCCATGCGTTCGACCAGGATTTCTTCCCGCTCCCGAACCCCTCAGCAATCGGGAGCGGGCCTAAGCTACCACTGCCGTGGATGCTGACGAACCGAGTGTGGCCTTGTTGAGATCAGGGGTATCGTAGCTGACGTCCCCTGCGCAGGCATCCAGCAGCCCAGAGTAAGGAGCGGAGCCTGTCCCGGATGACCTCCGGGCCATTGGCACCCGCTCCAGATCCAGGACGGCGCACCTGCGGGACGGAGGCATCGGGTTCCGTAGGCGAGAGCCGGAGTGCGTCCTCTCCGGTACGGCGTGGAATTTCTCTTGCGCACTTCAGCGAAAGGAGAGCGATGCCCACGATGTGACACATGGCGTGGCCCGACGCCAAACTACGCGCTCGGCGGTCCGTCGCCGCGTCGCCCTGGTACATTACCCCTTCCCGGCGTCCCCGGCCTCGACCGTCTTCTTCCTGAGCGCCCGGATGAGCTTCTGCAGGCCGGCCTGGAGCTTCGCGTCGTCCCCGTTTGCTCCCTCGAAGTCGGCCACCACGCGGTCGCGCACGGCCTGGGCGACGTCCGCGTTCGGCGGCTTCCAGCCGGTGAACACGTCGTCGTCGAGCCATCCGGGGATCCGCCCATCGTTGACGTCGGAGTGGCCATCATCTCCCTCGCGGCGGCGCGTCGGATCAGTCGACGAACACGTTCCAACAGAGCGCGTTTCGCAGCTTTTGATCGTCGAGGACGAGGTCGCGTATCTCGTCGGTCAGCTGCTCCCACTGCCACGCGCGTTCGGCTCGCGCGGCCGCGTCCCCTTGGCCCGGCGGCGCGGCCTCCCTGGCAGCCCTGATGGCGTACGCCGCGGCCCCCAGCTCATGGGCGGCGACGTGCGCCACGGCCACCGCCTGACCCGCCGCGAGGGCGGCGAACCGGGCGGCGGGAGGCGCGTCGCGACCAGCGGCGTTGGAGGCGAACGCCGCGTTGTGACACTCTCTCATCGTAGCCTCGCCCCGGGTCCACGCCCGCACGAGCGCGATCGCCCTGCGCGGCCGGTCATCGTCTGGCCTGCAGTCATCGAAGAACCTCATGACGTGCTCCGCGCAATCTGCGGCCCAGATCGCCAGCGCGTGATGGGTGCCGTCCTCCAGGAGCCCTCCGCGGCGGATGGTGATGAACCGTGGGTCACGTTTTTTGGGGAGAATCATGTGCTGTTTGCTCTAGAACACTTCGTCGGCGGGATTCCTGACCCGCGGCGCTAGCACCAAACGCCCCCAATCCCTTCGGAGCGTTCACCGACGACTTCCGCCTCAACGCATGATCGTCGCCTGAGCCTGGCTGCTGCAGGCTTTCGTCGCTGTGGGATGCTCGTCGTAGGGAGGGCATCATGACGACGGACACGGCGACGACACAGGCGAGCGAGGCACCGCAGCAGGCGTGGGTACGCTGGCAGCGCGAGCATGCGGACGTGCTGGAGGGGTCGACACGGTCGGAGCAAGTGCTGCTGGAGGCGGCGGTGCGGTTTGGGGCCGCCATCGCGGCCCAGCCGATCCTGCTGCGCGTCGCAGCCTATTTCCTCCTGCATGCGGACATGGGCCTGACCGCAGCGCAAGTGGGCGCGGCGGTCGGTCGCACCGACCGGGCCATGCGCACCGTGCGCACGCTCTCGGCCCACCAGATGCTCGAATCGATCTGGGCGGAGCTCGGGCGGCACCGGCAACCGCGGCTGCGCCCGGAGCATGCCGGTCCGATCGCGAAGTACCTCGTCGACCATCCGCGATGCACTCAGCCCGAGGTGGTCGCGTTCATCGCGCGCGAGCTCGGTGTCGAGATCGAGCAGCAGACGCTCCGCCGGTTTCTCGACGCCTACGGCCTGTACGTCTTTCGCCCGGATCACGATCGCGCGGAGGCGCATGTCGCGCGCCCCACCTCATCGGGCGCACCCATTTCGGGGGCGCCTTCCTCCTGTTGCCGGCCGCGCTCGCCCTGAGCCGCGTCGCGGAGCGCACGCTGGCCAGGGCGCTGGGAAGCGCGGACAAGGCGCGGCGCCTTGCGCTGTCGCTGTTCTTCCGCGCGGCCTTGGGCATCGAGCGCATCTTTCACTTCGAGACCCTCGACGATCCGGGCTTCGCGATCCTGTCCGGCGGCAAGAAGGTCATCTCTCGGTCTCGCCTCGGTGGGCTGGTGCGCGCGGTGACGACCGAAGGGGTCAAGAAGCTCACGCGCGCCACCGAGGCGTGGGGCGCGCTGCGAAACCGCAGGGTGACACTGAGTCTCGACGAGCACGTCGTCGCCCGCTTCACGCGCAAGTTCAAGATCCCGAAGGGCTTCCATACCCTCCGCAACAAGAAGATGCGCGCCGAGAAGCTCTTCTTCCTGCACTGGCCCCAGGCGCGCCGTTTCCTCGGGCTCGTTGTTACCCGCGGCAACGGCAAGCTGATCGATCGGACCCTCGGCTTCCTCCGCGCTGTGCGTCGGTGCGTCCGAGTCCGTCAGCTGCGCTTGATCATCGACGCAGGCGCATCCGCCACCAACGAAGGCCTCCGGCGCCTCGACCGCTTCGGCAAGACCGTGTTCTTGATCCGCGCGCCTCGTCGGCCGGGCTACGTCGATGCCTGGAAGCGATTGCCGCGAACGCGCTTCACCCCCTACGAGGAGCCCGGCCGGTACAAGGGCGCCAAGCTCAAGAGGATCGAGCTCGCCGAGACGACCACCACGATCCGCGGCATCGCTCGGCCCCTGCGTACCGTGGTCGTGCGCGAGCACGCGATGAAGGGCAAGGACCGCTGGCACGCGCTCTTCATCTTGCACGACACCACGACGCCGGCCCTGGAGCTGCTGCACGAGTACCGCACTCGCCAGCACCACGAGCAGGGCCACCGCATCGGCGTGCACGACCTCTGGCTCGACACGTCGGCGAGCGGTTATCCCAAGCGCGGCCGTCCCGACCGCCCCGGATTTCGCCAAGGACCGCTCGCGCTCTGCGCCTGGCTCGCCGCGCTCGCCTGGGACGCGCTCCGCGCCTTGGGCGACGCTCTGCCCCCCCGCTTCCACTTCGCCCACCCGCGCACGCTGCGGCGCTGGGTCCTGATGCGCGACGCCGACCTGATCCTCACGCCCTCGCACCTGCTCGTCGTGCTGGCCTTCCTGCCGCATCGAGCCTGGCTCCGCCCGCTGGTCCAACGCTTCAATGCGGCAGGGGTCGGCTTGCCGTGGCTCGGCGGGCGCCGCGTCGTGATGGGGTTCGATGCCAGGGGCCGCACGCCGTCAGACGCACGGCCTGTGCTGCCAAATGCCGCGGAAGTGGGTTCTGGCAGCGCGAAGAGCTGTGGGAGCGTTTGGTGCTAGTCGGCGGTCGTCTTCCGCCGCTGGAACTGCGCGAACAGCGCGGCGCGGACCTCGTCGTGCAGCGGCTCGCCCGGGATCCCCCGGAGCGCGTCGATCGTCAGCTCCATCTGCCGCAGGTAGGTCCGGCACCGATCGCACCACGCGAGGTGCCGTGCGCAGCCCTCCTCCTGCTCCGAGGACAGCTTTCCCTCGCTCCGGTCGGTGATCATCTCCGTCAGCTGACAGCACGTGACGACCATGCGCGCTCACCCCCTCGTCAGGTATCGCTCCAGCGCGGCCCGGAGCTTCGATCTGCCACGGTGCAACAGGACCCGCTGGTTCGCCTCGCTGATGCCCAGGATCTCGCAGACCTCGTCGGAGGGACACCCCTCCACGTCGCGCAGCAGGACCACCGCGCGCTGGCCAGGCACCAGCGCCTCGATCTCCCGCTGGAGCACGGCGCCGATCTCCTTGCGCAGCAAGAGCCCCTCCGGGCTCTGCTCCGTCCAGGGGACAGGCGGGCTCACCCAGTCGCCCGTGCTGTCGAATCGCGCCGGCTCGACCGCGGGCTCGCCGCCCCGATCCCCGTCCTCCAGCCACGAGACGGGGACCGTGCGCTTCTCCCGCGCGCCCCACGTCCTGGCGCGGTTCGTGAGGATCCGGAACACCCAGGTCTTCAGCGCGGAGCGCCCCTCGAAGCGGACGAGCCCGTCGAAGACCGCCGCCCAGGTCTCCTGGACGACCTCCTGCGCGCATGCGGGGCCGGCGATGGCCCGGGCGAGCCGGAGCATGGGCGTGTGGAGCTGGGTCACGAGCCGCTCGAAGGCCTGCTCGTCGCCCGCGAGGAGCCGGCGGACGAGCGCGAGGTCGTCCGCCGACGCCGCGGAGCCGGCCGCGCCGTCCGTCGCGGGGAGCGGGCCTATCTCGGCCGATGCGCGCTGCGCCGGTGCGGCCGCAGTGCCGTCGGCGTCGGCGCCGGCGCCGGCCAGAGCGTCGTGGGACACGCGGAGGACGGTACCACGCCGCCGAGCCCCCCAGCAATCGACGCCGATCCGTGGCGGCTCGCCCCGGGGAGGACGGCGGCCGCCGCCGGGGTCACAGCGACGTCAGCGCGTCCGCGACCTCCTTCGGCTTCGTCAGGAAGGGGGCGTGGCCCGCGTCGATCGAGATCACCTTCTCGCAGGGCAACGCCGTGTACTGCTGCCTCTGCTCCGCAGGGCTGATGGCGAGATCCTGGAGCGCCTCGATGTAGACCCGCGGGACCCTCCCCCACCGCTCCTCGGTGACGTGGATGGGCTCGTCGAACGGCTTGGCGGGCTCCTCGCGCAGGTGGCTCTCGAGCGCCTCGATGTCCTCCGGAGAGCAATCCTGGCAGAAGGCGTCCTCGGCCCACCCCTCCTTGAAGCTCAGCGAGGTGCCGTCGCTCGACGGGGCCGCGTACGCCTTGATCTCCGCCCCCGCGTCGTCGGCCCACTCCTGGTTCAGCGACTGGCCGTCCTTCATCAGGAACGCGGTCAGGTAGACAAGCGTCTTCACCTTGTCGGGCCGCTGCTCGGCCGCCTGGCTCACCACGATGCCGCCCATGCTGTGGCCCACGAGGATCACGGGGCGCGAGGCGCTGTCGATGACCTCCACCACGGCGTCGGCATAGGCCTGCAGGCTGGCGCTCGCGAGGGGCGTCCGGTCCTCGCCGTGCGCGGGGAGATCGAGGGCGATCACCTCGTTGCCGCCGGCCTCGAGGAGCGGCACCACCTTGTCCCAAGCCCAGGCGCCCACGAAGGCGCCGTGGACCAGGACATACGTATTCTTCTCCGATCCCTCGGGGCCGCCGGCGCCGGTCGCGCCGTCGCCGTCCCCGCCGCCGCAGGCGGGGAGCGCGGACGACATGAGCGCCGCGGCCGAGATCATGGTGCCAAACCGCAGGACCTTGCGAAGCAGACCGTTCATGGATGTCTCCTCATCGTCGCCTGGCTCTCCTCGAGCGCGACGTCATCAGGTGTCTCGACGTGCGATGAATGCGCGCGCCCCTGCGCCCGGGCGTGTCCCCGGCGCGACGGCGGCTCATCCCGCTACGAGCACAGTCTCGGAGAGGGCCCGAACGTTACAGCCCGCTCGAGGAATCGTACGAAGGGGGTCGCGCCCTCGCGCCTCGGCGGCGGCGGCGCCGGTCCGGGGCCGCCGGGGCGCGGCGGCGCTGGGCAGGGAGGCCCGTGCCCGGCGGACCCTGGTGGCGCTGCGCGTTCTGGGCTAGACGCGCCGCGATGCCCTGGCGAACGGTCGAGCCCCGAGGAACCCGCGCGCTCGCGCGCCGCAGCCCGCTTCGACGCGAAGAGGACGGCACGCCGTCGGCTCGGCAGGCCGGAGGAGGGCGCCGTGGCTAGCGGGGACGACCTCGTCGCGCGCGACCGCCGCTGCGTGATGCACCCCTACGCCGCGCCCATCTCGAGCGCGCCGCTCTTCGCCGTCGAGCGCGCGGAGGGCGTGCGCCTCACCCTCACCGACGGCCGCGAGCTCGTCGACGGCATGTCGTCCTGGTGGGCCGCCATCCACGGCTACGGGCACCCGGCGCTGACCGCGGCGATCAGCGCCCAGCTCGGGCGGATGAGCCACGTCATGTTCGGGGGCCTCACCCACGCGCCCGCGGTCGAGCTGTGCGAGGCGCTCGTGGCGCTCACGCCCGAGCCGCTGACGCGCGTCTTCCTCGCCGACTCCGGATCCGTGTCGGTCGAGGTGGCGATCAAGCTCGCCTTGCAGTTCTTCATCGCGCGGGGGCAGCCGGAGAAGCGCCGCCTGGTCAGCGTGCTCGGCGGCTACCACGGCGACACGTTCGGCGCGATGGCGGTCACCGACCCCGTGAACGGCATGCACCACCTGTTTCGCGGCGCGCTCGCCCAGCACCTGTTCGCCCCGGCGCCCGGCCCGGCCTTCGGCGCGCCCTGGTCGCCGGAAGCGCTGGGCAGCATGGCCGCCCTGCTCGAGCGGCACGCGCACGAGGTGGCGGCCGTCATCCTCGAGCCCGTCGTGCAGGGCGCCGGCGGGATGCGCTTCTACCACCCGGGCTACCTGCGCGAGCTGCGCGCCCTCTGCGACCGCCACGACGTGCTGCTCGTCCTCGACGAGATCGCGACCGGCTTCGGCCGCAGCGGGGAGATGTTCGGCTGCGAGCACGCGGGCATCGCGCCGGACATCCTGTGCCTGGGCAAGGCCCTCACCGGCGGCACCATGACCCTGGCCGCCACGCTCTTCACGGAGCGGGTGGCCGAGACCATCGCCGGGAGCGATCCGCGCGTGTTCATGCACGGCCCCACGTTCATGGGCAATCCGCTCGCGTGCAGCGCCGCGCTGGCCAGCGTCCGGCTGCTGCTCGACTCGCCCTGGCGCGCGCGCGTCGCGGCCATCGAGGCGCAGCTGAAGCGCGAGCTCGCCCCCTGCCGCGCCCTCGACGCGGTGGCCGACGTGCGCGTGCTCGGCGCCATCGGCGTGGTCGAGCTCGAGCGGCCCGTCGACATGGCGCGCGTGCAGCCGGCGTTCGTGGAGCGCGGCGTCTGGCTACGGCCGTTCGGGAAGCTGGTCTATACGATGCCGCCTTACATCATCGCGCCGGAGGATCTGTCGCGCATCACCGGGGCCATCGTGAGCGTGGCGTCCGAGCTCTGATCCGCACGCGCAGGTCCCGCTGCTCGAGCGCGACCACAGCGTAAGCACGAGCGACCACGGCCTTGGCGCGCTTGCCCTTCGGCGGAGCCTGGCGGCGAGGGAGGCGCGGCGGGGGTGCACGCCGAGGCAAGGAGGAGCAACGGAACGAGGGCTCGCATGCCGACCGCATAGCATGTGCGCATTGATGCGCGCGGCGTCCGTACCGCAGGGGGGCGTCGTGTCGCCGACCTCGCGCGTCGGCAAGCTCGACCTCCCGCACCGCCACCGGGACGGCCGGCGGGCCGAGCGCACGCCTCCGCCGCGTCACTGCGGCGCCTGGAACGTCACCTTGCCCTGTGCGTCGAGCATCTGGATGCGCGCCTGCCCGTCGCGGTCGACGCCCAGGATGATGCGCTCGCGGCCCTGCGGGTCGGAGAGGACGATCTGCGCGTCCTCGTTGTGGTTCTCGATGGCGATGCGGCGCTGCGCGACCTTGCCGGCGGCGATCACGTCCAGGTCCTGCGGCGGACGCGAGTTGATGAGGAAGCCGGCCAGCGCGTCGGCGCCGTCCGGGCTGATGCGCGTCACCAGCCCCATCGCGTCGTAGTTGGGATAGTCGAGCGCCAGCGCGCCGACCTTGCCCGTGCCCGCGTCGGTGATGGCCAGCCCGCCGACCTCGTTGCCCCTGGCGTCGTAGAACACCATACCGGCCGGATGCACCGCGCGCGGGTATTCCTTGCCGGCGAGCCTGGGTAACGGGAAGCGCTCGGCGTTGGCGATCACCAGCCGCGTCGCCCCGTTGGGATCGACCACATTGATGCGCTCGGCGGTGAGCTCCTCGCCCGTGCCCAGCGATCGGGCCGCGGTCAGCGCGACCGCGCACATGGCCAGCGTGGACAGCGCGGCGTAGACCTTGAGCCAGCGCACGTCGCGGCGGAGCCGGTGCAGCTGCGAGGCGAGAACGGAGATGTCTTCGGCGTGTTGCGGTTCCATGCGGGCTCCGGGCGATGGAGGGGGATGCGCGGCGCGGCTCGGGCCGCGGCGGCCGTCGCCCGCGGTTCCAACCATGCGCGCAACGGCGCGTCCAGCGCAGCGCCCCTGACGCCCTTCCCTTCATCCTCGCGGCGCGCGCCGGGCCGGAGCGCGCGCACGCGAGGACCGCGCTCGCGCCGGCGAGGACGAGCAAGGAGCCGCCGCCGTGCTACCGTGCGCGCCCCGGTCATCGCGCCGGCGCACACGGTTCACGCACGACCACGGGAGGTACGACCATGACCAAGGGCGCGTGTCTATGCGGAACGGTCCGCTACGAGATCGACGGTACGTTCCAGATCATGCTGAACTGTCATTGCTCGTTGTGCCGCAAGTTCCACGGCTCGGCGTTCGCCACGGCCGCGGTCGCGCCGCTGGCAGGCTTTCGCTGGCTCGCCGGCGAGCAAGCCGTCCGCGCGTCGAGCGCGAGCCCTCATCGCTTCTTCTGCGGCACCTGCGGTGCGGCCGCGCCGCTGCTCTCCCACGAGCGGCAGTTCGCGCTGGTCCATGCCGGCAACCTCGAGGGCGATCTCGGCATCGAGCCGCAGTTTCACCAGTTCGTCGGCTCCAAGGCCCCCTGGTACACGATCACGGACTCCCTGCCTCAGTTCGAGCAGTGGCCGCCCGGGACCCAGGCGCCGGTCGTGGAGCGCCCCGCGGTCGAGGCCAGAGAGGGAGTCACCCAGGGCAGCTGCCTGTGCGGCGACGTGGCGTTCGAGTTCGACGGTACGCCCCTGCGCATGATGTACTGCCACTGCACGCGCTGCCGCCGCGGGCGCAGCGCCGCGCACGCGGCCAACGTCTTCGTGGCCCTGGACAGGTTCCGCTGGGTCCGCGGCGAGGCGCAGGTCGCGAGCTACAAGCTGCCCGAGGCGCGGTTCTTCAGCGTGGCCTTCTGCACGGGTTGCGGCGGCGCGGCGCCGCGCCTGTCGCCCGAGCGCGGCTTCGCCGTGGTGCCCGCGGGCACGCTCGACACCGATCCTGGCATCCGGCCGGCGGCGCACATCTTCGTCGGCTCCAAGGCGAGCTGGTTCCGGATCACGGGCGACGTGCCGCAGTTCGACGAGCTGCCGCCCCAGGCCTGAGGACGGCATCGAGGGCTCGGCCGCGGCGCCGTCGCCGGACGCCGCGAAGCACGCGGCAGGCGGCGTCAGGTGACCTGGCGCCGGGCGGCCCGGAGCGCGTCTCGCTGAGCGAACAGCCACGCGCGCGCCTCGTCCTCCGTCGCGAAGAACTGCTGCGGGTAGGGCCGTCCTGTGATCATGTGGATGCCCTTCGCGAGGAGCGCCACGATGACGCGCACCGAGAAGCTCGCTCCGACGAGCGCGACCGCATCGATGCGCGCGCTCCGCACCTCTTCGGTCAACACCTTGCGCGCCAGCGGCGGGATGATCCCCATGTGATGCGCGTCGGCGAGCACCAGGACATCGCGGCCGCTCTCCGCCACCCGCCGGAGGACAGTGAAGACCGCGCGCGCTCGGTCCTCGGTGAGCTCGCCGCGCATGGTCAAGCGCAGGAGGCCGTCGGGCTCTTCATGAACCTCGGGGCTCGCGTCCTCGGGGCCGAGATCGCTCATGCTGAGCATGCTAGCGCCTCTCGGGCGCATTGTGCGCGCCCGCACGGGCGTGGGCGTCGACCGCCGCGAGCTCGCCGACCTGCGCCCTGCTGGGCGTCATGCGCTCGAGCCCGCCCTGAGCCGGAGCGCGTCTCGCTGGGCGAGCAACCACGCGCGCGCCTCGCCCTCGGTGTCGAAGAACTGCTGCGGGTAGGGCCGTCCCGTGAGCATCTGCACGCCTTTCGCGAGGAGCCCCAGGACGACGCGCAGGGAAAAGCTCGCTCCGAGGATCGCGACCGCATCGACGCGCGTGCTCCGCACCTCCTCCGTCGTCGCCTTGCGCGCCGGCGCCGTGAGCCGGCGCCGTGAGAAGGCCCGCCTGACGCATGTCGGCGAGCACCAGCACCTCGCGGCCGCTCTCCGCCACCCGCCGAAACACGCCAAAGATGGCGCGCAGTCGCTCTTCCCTGAACTCGCCGTCGATCGTCACATGCAGGATGCCGTCGGGCTCGTCACGTACATCGGGGCTCGCTCCCTTGAGGCCGAGATCGCTCATGCGGACCATGCTAGCTCCTCTGCGGCGAGGCGCGGTGCGCGCCCTCACGCTCAATGCCGCTGGCGATGGGGCGACGCGAGCGAGCGAGCGCATCGGTCGAGGCGGCGGACGGCGCCGCCCGCGCGCGCGCGGCGGTCACCGTCCCCCTCGGCAGCGCGCCGGCGCGACGCCGCTCCCGTCCATCACTTCGCGCCCGCCAGCCGCAGCACCTCGGCCCGTTCGGCGTCGGTCGGCTCGCGCTGGCAGTCCTTGCCGGCGCCCTGCAAGGCGTCGAGCTGACGGACGAGATCGCCGGGATCGACGCTCATGCAACCCTCCTCGAACTGCGAGCACTCGGCGACCGAGAGCGCGGTCCCCGCGACGTAGCGGCAGTCGGGATCCCCGGGCGGGTACCTCAGGAACATGGAGGCCTGGGTGAGCAGACATGCGGCGTCCGACGGCGTGCTCGCCTTCTTGCAGCGCGCGGCGGCGATGCGCGCCATCCGTTCCAGGTCGGCCGCCGCGTACATCGGGACCCGAGGGCGCGCAGGCTGCGCGCTCGCGGCGCCGGCGGTCCGCGGGCCCGCCGCCGGCCGCGGCGTCTCCGAGCACGCGCACGCGAAGCCGACGCACGCGCCGACGAGGGCGAGCAAGGATCCCCCAGACCTCATGGTTGCGACAAGTACCACGCTCGCTTCATCGCCCGCAACCGACGCAACCGACGCAACCGACGCAACCGACGCAACCGACGCAGCCACGCGCGCCTCCCCCGGCTCTCCTCGCGCCTCCACTCACCTCCATCGAGCCAGCCCCGGCGCGCAGGTCCCCGCTGGCCGTACCTCGGCGGCCCGCCAGGCCGGGCCGCGCCGCCGCGCCAGCCCTCGAGCGGCGGCTCGCGCTCTTCCATTACCTGGCAGGTAATCGACCCCCGCCCGCGGCGTGGTTCAACTCCTCCTCACAACGCGCGACGAGGAAGGAGAACCGCAATGACGGAACAGCATATCGACACGCCGGCCGCACCCGTGGATCCCGAAGCCGGCCCGGCGGCGAGCCCGGGAGAGCCGCGGCCGGCGCGGAGCAGGCCGCGGCCCGCCGCCGGCCCGTTCATCGAGGCGCAGGACGGCGCGCGCCTGTTCCACCGCGACTGGGGCGCGGGCAAACCCGTGCTGTTCCTCTCCGGATGGGCGCTGAGCAGCGAGATGTGGGGCTACCAGATGGCCGACCTCGTCGATCACGGGCTGCGCGGCGTCGCCTACGACCGGCGCGGGCACGGCCGCTCGAGCGATCCGGGGCGGGGCTACGATTACGACACGCTCGCCGACGACCTCGCCGCGGTGCTGGAGCGGCTCGATCTGCGGGACGTCACGCTGGTGGGCCATTCGATGAGCGGCGGCGAGATCGCGCGCTACCTCTCGCGCCACGGCGACGGCCGGATCGCCCGCGCCGTGTTCCTGGCGCCCACCACGCCGATGCTCCTCAGGGCGGCGGACAACCCGGACGGGCTCGATCGGCGCCTCGTCGAGCAGGCGCGCGCGGCGATGCGCGCCGACTACCCGAGATGGCTGGCGGACAACGCGCCGCCGTTCTTCGTGCCCGAGACGTCGCAGGCCATGAGGGACTGGGTGCAGCACCTCATGCTCCAGTGCTCGATGAAGGCGCTGCTCGACTGCAACCGCGCGTCGGTCGAGGCCGACTTCCGCGACGAGCTGCGCCGGATCGCGGTGCCGACCCTCGTCATCCACGGCGACCGCGACGCGTCGGCGCCGCTCGCGCTCACCGGCGAGAAGACGGCGGCGCTCATCCCGGGCAGCCGCCTGCTCGTGATCGAGGGCGCGCCGCACGGGCTGTTCGTCACCCACCGCGAGCGCGTCAGCCGCGCCCTGCTCGCCTTCGCGCGCGCCTGAGCGGCCGCGCCCGCGCGGCGGCGCGGCCCTCGTCGCGGCGCGGCGGCGCTCCCCCGAGGGCCGCGCCGCCGCGCCGATCCGCCGGTCAACCACACTTGCAGACCGGCTCGCCGCCCGCGTCACAGTAGCATTGACACACTCCATCAGGGCACGAGATCTCTCGATCACCCCTCGGGCAGCTGACGACGCACGAAGCCACCGAGTCCGCCTCGACCGCCGCCGCGGCGTCAGCTCCGCTGGCGCGCGAGGGACCACGGTCGCCTGCGCCGGTCGACCCCCGTGATTCGCCGTCCGCGGCCCCCGCGCTCGCGCTCGTCCGGAGCGTCGTGGGGGCGGGCAGGATTGACATCATCACCACCGATAGCAGCGTAGCGCGCATCTTCACTCCTCCTGTCCAGCGATGGTTCCACGGCTGGACATCGTGGATGGTCGAGGAGCGAGGCACGCGGCGTGCCGATCCGCGCGGCGCGCGGCCGAGATCGCGGCGCCTGGGCCGTCCAAGGGGCGCTGTCCCGCGCGCGCCCGCCGAGCTCGGGCGGCGGAGCCAGGTCGGCTGCGCGGGTCGAGCTCGCCTGTCGCGCCGCCTCACCGCCGCTCGGGGCGACCTCGCGGCTCCGCGCGCGACGCGCCGAGCAAGCCGCTGCGCGTGGTGGTTTGCTCGACCGCGCAAGCCGCCCGGCAGCCCGAGCGCGCGGCCCAGCGGGCGCGGCCTGCAGGTGGGCTCGGCCAGCGGGCGGAGCGCGCGCTGCGCCCGCGGAGAGGGCGTCCGGCACGGCGCGTGCTCTTGGTCAGAGACAGAGAGCCTACCATGAGCTGCGAGTTGGCTTGACGCGCAGAGCCCGCGGAGCACCGCAGTCACGCGGGGCTCCGCGGGGCTCGACCATCGCAGCTGGCATGTCGGGCCGCTGCAACCATCACATGATTGAACGGAAAGGGAAGAGCATGACACGCAAGATCATCACGGCGCTCGCGGGGTTGTCTTTGTTCGTCGGCATGGCGCTGGCGCACGCGTCGACGCCCGCGGCCTCGAGCATGAAGGCTCGCCCCGTCCTCGGCGCGGAGGCGAGCGCCGCGACGCCGGAGAGGGTGGCGTACTACGGGTACCCCGCGGCCAACGTGGCCACCACGACGCAGGTGGGCCTCGCGGGCATCGCGATCGGGACCTCGGGGGTCGTCTCCCAGGCGGCGGTCGCCCAGGCCGGCGGGATCGGCAACGTCGGTGTCTCGACGGCCAACGCGCAGGGCTTCGGGGGCCGCGGCATCGGAGGCTGGCGGAGGATCGCGATGAACGACGCGCCCGCGTGCGGTCGAGCGGACGTCCTCTTCGACAACTAGCTATCTCGGCCGGCCCGCCGGGGCCGCCGCCGTTCACGGGCCGCGCGCGGGCGGAGCGCCGCGCGCGGCCTCCTCTCCGACGACCCCGAACCCGGAATGGACGAACCCATGCGCCGAACCCTCCGCGTGCTCTCGACGTCCGCGCCCGCGCTGCTCGCCGCGGCGCTCGCATTTCATTTCGCGATGACGCTCTCGTACCTGACGCCGCAGAACCCGCTCAAGCTCCGCTTCGCGCGGCTCATCGACGGATACATGCACCCGCTCCTCCAGCAGAACTGGCACCTCTTCGCCCCGGACCCCATCACCGACACGCGCGTCCTCATGGTCGCCTGCCGCCTGCGCCAGCCGGACGGCGGCGCGACCGAGACCGGGTGGATCGACATCACGACCCCCTACTGGGAAGCCCACCTGGACGACCGGCTCGGCCCCGCGGCGCGCCTCGGGCGATCGGTGACCGGCGCGGCGCGCCTGATCTACAGCGCCGATCCGACGTCGCTGCAGATGGCGAAGAAGCTCGAGGAGCATCGCGCCCGCGCGCAGGCGGGCGGAGGCGGCGCGGAGGCCCCCGAGGAGCAGGTGGTCGACAGGCTCCGGGACGAGGTGAAGAAAGAGCAGGACGCCGGCTTTCAGCTCGGGAAGCTCGTCCTGGAGCGCGCCGGCTCCGCGCACTGCGACAGCCTGTTCGGTCCGAACCGCACCGCCGCCGTGCGGATGCGCATGGCGGTGCTGAAATTCCCGCGCTTCTCCCGGCGCGACCTGCCCGACTCGAGAGGTGCGATGACGTACTACGATTTCGACTGGGCCCCAGTCCAGGCGGTGGCGCCGCTGGGGGCGGCGGCGGGGGACGATCGAAGGCCGCCGGTGGCCCTCCGGGCGGCCGCGCTGGAGGAGAGGTGACGCCATGCCGAGCAAGCCGAGCGCGCGCTGGCATCGCGTCGTGGAGCTCGCGAGCCGCGAGCGCTGCCTGATCGGGGCCAGCCTCTTCCGGATCGTCGCCGGGCTGACCATCCTCCACCTCTACCTCGCCAACTACTACCAGCGCCATTACCTCTACGGCCCCGAGGGGGTATGGCCGTTCGCGAGGTCGCTCGAGGAGGCCCGCAGCGCCGGCGCGTTCTCGATCTACGTGCTCAGCCGATCGCCGCTCTACTTCGAGGTCGTCTTCCACCTCGGCGTCCTGTTCGCGGCGCTGTGGGTGGTCGGCTTCCGCACGCGGCTCATGTCGCTGCTCACGTACGTCGGGCTCTGGTCCTTGCACCAGCGGAACCCCGTCCTGCTCGACGGCGGCGACAACGTCGTCCGGCTCGCCCTCCTGTATGGCATCTTCGCCGAGCTCGGCGCCCATTTCTCGCTCGACGCCGACCGCCTCCGCGCGCAGCGGGAGCGCGGCGGGGAAGTCCAGCGCCTCAAGGCGATGGTGCACAACGCGGCGATCCTCGCCTGCGCCGTCCAGGTGTGCCTGGTCTACGGGGTCGCCGGGCTGTACAAGGTGCAAGGGGAGCTGTGGCAGAACGGGACGGCCCTCTACTACATCACCCGCGTCGGCGAGTTCACGTGGCCCGGCCACAGCGAGGGCCTCTATCACAGCGTGGCGCTGGTGACGGCGCTGACCTACGCGACGGTCGCGTTCCAGCTCGGCTTCCCGTTCCTGTTCGCCCTGAACCGGCACACACGGAGGCTCGCGCTCGCCGGCGCATTCCTGTTCCACGCCGGCATCGCGGTCATGATGGGCCTCGGGACGTTCGCCGCGTTCATGATCAGCGTCGAGCTGGCGCTCGTCTCGGACGCGGAGTATCGGGCGATCGGCGCCCTCTCCAGGCGGCTTTTGTCCTTCGAGGTGCCCTCGCTCCGGCGCCTCCTGTCCGGGCGCCGGGTCCGAGCGAGGTAGCGCCGGGAGCTACATGCCGGCGCGCGACGGCTGCGCGCGACCGCGGAGATCGCCGCGCCGGAGGGCCGGGCTCGGGCGAGCGCCTGCGCTCAGATGGCCTGACAGTAATAGAACGCCATGTTGTCGCAGTGATCTCCGCTGCACTTCGCGCCTGCGATGTAGTAGCCCGGCGGGAAATAGATCGACCCACCGTTCTCCTCGGAGATGAACCCGCTCCAGTAGCAGCTGCCCCAGGTCTTCCCGTTGAGGTGGGAGCACTGGAGCGACACGTTGTCGCAGTAGCTGCCCGTGCACGCGAGCCCCGTGACGAAATCCCCGTAGTTGCACCTCCGGTAGTTCGTGTTCTCCTCGGAGAAGTAGGAGGTCCAGTACGTGGACGTGTTGTAGGTCCCGAGGGAAGAGCAATAGCCCCTGATGTTGTCACAGTCGGAGCCGGCGCAATGGAACGCGCTCATGGCGTTGCCGCTGTCGCACGCGACGGGCGCCCAGCCGTCGGAGGTGTCGGCCGTCCATCCATTCGTGATGGCGTCGGCCGCCGTTCCGACTTCCTCGTCCATCTCGATGTCGGCGTCGCTCGCGCTCTCGACCGACTCAGCCATGCAGCCGGGCACCGTCAACAGGGTCGATCCGAGCAGCGAGAGAAGCGACAGCGTCGATGTAATCTTCATGATGAACCTCGTGGCGCGACCGTGCGCGAGTCGGCTTCGCGTCGGTGGCACGGTCGTGCCTTGTGGAATTGGAGTTGTTAGACCTGGCGCGGGCATCGAGGCTTCGAGGTCCGCGCCGCCGGTATGAGCAGGGCGCGTACCATCGCCCTCCGGTCCGGTCCCGCCCCGACATTTGCGTCGGAAAGGCCCGAATTCAGGCGGGCACCACGGGCGTCGCCCTGGCGAGCGGGGCGGCGTTGCGCAGAGGCTCGCTCAACCGTTGAGCGAAACCTCGTCCAGTTGCGCAGAACGTGGTGTCGGGAGGAGCGTCACGGCGCGCACCCGGTGCGGCCGTCCGCGCGCGGGGGCGCGCGCAGGGCTCGGGACCGACGCAAACCGCCGAAAGCGGGCCGCGGCATGGCCCCCGGAGCGCTCGATGAGCGTGAGCGCTGCCCTCCAAGGTGTCGTATCGTCCGCGCGAGGCACCGAACACCATGCGAAAAGAGCGGCTGGCCCTCTCTCTCCTGCAGATCGCCCTGCTCGCGGCGTGCGCGCAGCGCCCTGACGCGGACGGCCCTGACCCGGACGACGGCGCGGAGACGGGCGCCGGGCCCACGTTCCCGTGCCCGCCGGGCTCGGTGGAGACCGGCGCGGGCTGCGAGCCGGCGGGGGTCCCGCCCGGACGGTGCGGGAGCGGCTTCGCCCCCGACGGGGCGCAGGGCTGCGTGCCCGTCCTGCCGAAGGAGGCGGGCCCGCCAGGGCAGATGGCCGTCCCCGGCGAGACGGCGTGGCGTGAGGTCGCTCCGTGCGGGGCGGGCCCGTGGGGCAGCGCGCCGGTCGACGAGACGACCGAGTTCGTCGACGCCGCCTACGCCGGGGCGGACAGCGACGGCACGGAAGCCAGGCCGTGGACGACGATCCAGGACGCGGTGGACCACGCGCGCGAGGGCGCCCTGATCGCGATCGCGGAGGGCAGCTACGTCGAGGAGCTGCTCATCTGGGGGCAGCCGGTGCGGCTCTGGGGCCGGTGCCCCGCGCGCGTCGAGATCGTCGGGCCGCCCGGCGCGGAGATCGCCGTCCAGATCGACAGGGGCGCGAGCGCCGCGGAGATCCACGACCTCGCTGTCCGCGGACAGGGCATCGGCCTCGGCGTGAGGAACGCGCGCGACGTCGTGGTCGAGCGGGTCTGGATCCACGACACGAGCGACGTCGGCCTCCTCGCCACAGGCCCGGAGACCGGGACGAGCGTGACCGTGCGCGGGGCGCTCGTGGAGCACGCCACGGGCGCAGGCATGGTCGTGGCGGACGCCGCCGTGACGCTGGAGGGCACGGTCCTGCGCGACGTCGATCTCGCCGCCGGGGATCCGGAGCACCCGTTCGACGGCCATGCGATGGCGATGCAGGTCGAGTCGTCCGAGCGCCGCGCGAGCGTGACGGCGCGATCCGTGGTCATCGAGCGCGTCGGGGGGCTCGGGATCAGGCTCTCCGGGGCGGACGGCGTCGTCGAGGACAGCGTCGTCCGCGACGTCGCCTGGCTCGCGGCGGAGCTGCCGGGCACCGGGCTCGCGTCGACCCACATCCCGGGCTCGGATCCGGGGACCCTCACGGTCCGGGGCAGCGCCCTGGAGCGGAACCACACCGCCGCGATCGCGATGATCGGCGCCGAGGCGACCATCGAGGCGACGGTCGTGTGCGACACGGGCGCGGGGTCGGCCGAGGGCGATCCGGGCGGCGCGGGCATCTACGCCGAGCCGAGCCGCGTCGACGGGCGCCCCGCGCGCGTGGCGCTCCGGCACGTCCTCGTCGAGCGGAGCCGCGAGAGGGGGGTCGTCGTCAACGGCTCCGATGTCGAGATCGATGGCCTCCTCGTGCGGGAGCTCGTGCCTGGCGCGTCGGACTACGGCGCGGGGATCGAGATCGCGCACGACCAGCGACGCGCGAACGTCCGGGTGGGCGGCAGCGCGGTGGAAGGCAGCTACGGGACCGGGATCGCCGTCTTCGGGGCCGACGCGGCCCTGGACTCGACCGTGGTGCGCGACACGAGGCCGCTGCCGTCGAGCCAGGATCTCGGCCGGGGCGTCAATGTCCAGGCGCTGCCCGACCTCGGCGAGCGCGGGAGCGCGCGCGTGCGCAACGTCCTGATCGAGCGAAACAGGGATGTCGGCCTCTTCCTCAGCGACTCGGACGCGACCGTCGAGTCGACGACGATCGCGGACACCCTGGGGCGCGCGCTCGACGGCGGGAACGGCTACGGCATCATCGCCCACAACGACGAGACGGGTCTGGCGAACGTCCTCGTCCGGGACAGCGTGATGGCGCGGAGCGCCGGGGCGGGTATCTACAACCACGGCGCGACGGTGCAGATCGCGTCGACGACCTTCACGTGCGAGCCGCTCGACATCGTGAGGGACGTCGATGAGCTCTCCCCGGCGGTCTACGAGGATCTGGGCGGGAACGTCTGTGGCTGCGAGGGCCGCACCATCGACTGCAAGGCGGAGCCGACGCGCCTCGAGCCCCCCCGTGCGCTGCCGCCGCCCCCGCCTTTGCCCACAGGCGAGGGCTGAGACTCCCGCGCGTCCGCCGCCCTCGCGTCTTCGCGCCGGTTGCGGCTCAACCCGGGTCGGGGAGCTCAACCCGGGTCGGGGAGCTCAACCCGGACCGACCCGCCCGCCGCGGCCGGATCCGGGCGAGCCCCCGCGGATCCGCCCGGCAGGACGCGGCGTCGATGCGCTGCGGCTCGAGCCCGAGCTCCCGCATCCTCGCCGCGTCCCACGCCTCGATCGGATCGCGCCCGGCGATGTAGCTGCGCGCGGGGTTGGCGAGCGGCGCGCGCAGGCTCATCACCTCGGGCGCCGACATCAGAACGCACGTCTTGTAGCGGGGCAGATCGCTCGCCATCAGCCGGCTCCACAGGTGGCGACCCACGTTGCCTACGCTGCCCAGGGTGCGGCTCAGGCGCTGGAAGTGCTCGATCGCGTCGGAGGGGTGCAGCCGGGCCGGCCGGTGACACAGGGTGTACCCGTCGAGGTCCCGGCTGGTCACCCCGGGCAGGAGCCGCCCCTCGGCCGCCACCTGCGCGAAGAACGGCGTCTCCGGGTACGGGCAGACGATCCCCAGGAACGTCGGGCACTGATCCCCGAGGTCGTGCAGGTACTCCGGCACCCGCTCCAGGTACTCGTTGGTGTCCCCGTCCGCGCCCACGAGGAGCCCGAACGAGAGCACGATCCCGCTCGACGAGGCCCGCTGCATCACCTCGCGGACCTCGCTCAGCTTGTTCTGCCCCTTGTTCATGGCGCTGATCGACTCGGGGTTCAGCGACTCCAGCCCGGTGTAGACGTACCGGCACCCCGCGCGCCCCATGAGGCGGACCAGCTCCGGGTCGCGCAGCACGTTGAAGGTGAGCGCGCAGCCCCAGATCTTCTTGAGCGGGATCAGCGCCTCGCAGAGCTCTCGCAGGTAGCGGGGAGAGCCGCCCAGGTTGTTGTCGAGGAATCCGAACACATCGCCGGTCACCCCCGGAATGCGCCGGTTGAAGATCATCCGATCGCGGATGTCCCGGATCACGTGGCCGATCGGGCGATAGCGGTACTGCTCGTGCCCGGTCAGCACGCAGAAGTTGCAGGAGAAGGGGCAGCCGCGCGACGCCTCGATGCCCGGCATCCGGACGAGGTTGTTGCGGTAGTCGACGAGGTCGTAACGGTAGGTGGGGATCCGCTCCGGGGGCACCGGCGGGAGCGCATAGACGGGCTGGAGCTCATTCCGCTGAAAATCGGCGATGAGGGCCGGGACGTTCGACTCCGGATCGCCCGTCACCACCGCGTCGAAATGCTGGAGCGCGTCCGCGCGGAAATGGCCCGCGTGCCGGCCGCCGGCCACCGTGGTGACGCCGCGCCGCCGGAGCAGCGCGGAGAGCACCTTGGTGTGCTCGTAATAGGCGTGCAGGTACGAGAAGAACACGAGGTCCCAGGGGCGATCGAGGGGGATGTCCGTCTCCTTCTCGTTGTAGAGCTCGATCTCCGCGTCCGGCGGGCACAGGGCGGCGATGAGCTCGGGGACGGAGGACTGCATGACCGAGCGCTCCTTGCGGTGCAGGCGGCTCGGGTGCGTGTAGGTCGAGAGGATGGCGATGCGCATCGAAGGGGGCTCCTGGTTCAGTTCAGGCCGACGGCGACGCTCGCGAGGCCGAGGGCGGCGTGCGCGAGGGTCACCCCGGCGAGGGTGCGGTGCCGCGCATAGAGCGCGCCGAAGAGCATGCCGATGGCGAACGTGAGGAAAGCGAATCCAAGCGAGACATGAAGGTGGTAGACCCCGAAGAACGCCGAGGTGAGCGCGAGCGGGACGGCCCGGCCGGACCGGGGGAGGAAGCGCTCCAGGGAGGTCTGGATCACGCCGCGCGCCACGAACTCCTGGAGCAGGCAGTGGGGCGCGTAGAGGGCGAAGAAGAGCGCCCGCGAGGTCGCGTCGTAATCGGCGATCGATCCCCAGGTGACGAGGGGCTCGCCGCGCGTCCACGCGCCGAGCCGCAGCGCGAAGCAGGCGGCCGCGAGGGCGAGCGCGACGGCCAGCGACTCCGCCAGGCTGCTGCGCAGGCCGGCCGTGGTCACGCCCATCCGCGAGAGCGGCAGCGACTGGCGGCGCACGTACCACGCGACCGGGACGAGGAGGGCGAGCAGAAGCCCCCAAGAATAGGCCATGTGCTGGGCGGGGGGCAGCCCGGGGGTCACCGTTCGCTGGACCACCCGCGCCATGAGGAGGAGCGCCGCGGCGAGGGCGAGGAAGGAGGTGATCTCGCGGCGGAGCTTTCGCGCAGGGGCCCCACACACGGGTTCGAGGCTGCGTTCGCGCAGCCCGGGAGCGATGGTTGCCGGAGCGTCGATGGCCATGCCGGCTCGCTGAGCAGCGGATGTGCCACGCGGGGATCCGCGGCGAAGGACGCTGTCGGCCGGCGGGCGAGGTGCGTGAAGGCGGCGCGAATTGAGCCGATACGGCACAACGACAGGACGCCTTCGCCCTGGTGGGTCCCGGTCGGCTCCGGGCGCCGGGCGCACGGGCGAGTGTCCGAGATCACCAGAGCCGCTTGTGGCGCGCACCGGAACCGCCCTCGGCGCGGCCGTCGCCGGGTGCCTGGCGGCGAGCGCGCAGCGCCGGCGCGCTTCGCTGGCTAGAGCGCTGGCTCAGCCCTTCACGGCCTGCAAGGTGTAGCTCGCGGCCAGCCGCTCCGGCCTCTCGCGGAGCCGCCATTCGCCGCGCTCGTCTTGCACCATCCCGTCTCCGAGCGGGTTCCAGGGGACCGAATCGTGCTCGGTGAGCGCGGAGAGCCGCAGGTTCGCCGCGAAGAGCGCGGTGACGATCTCGCCGAGGCCGTGGTTGAAGCTGATGCTGTCCGGCGCGGCGAGCTCCCCCTCGTGGGACACGTAGGTCTGCTTCTCGTGGAACAGCGTCCCGCCCTCGACCTTGAAGTAGGGATACTCGACGACGAGGAGGCCGTCCGGGCGCGGATCGGCGAGCGCCCACAGCATCGGATGGCCCTCGCGCAGGAACAGGCGGCCGCCGGGCTTCAGCAGCGCCGCGACCGTGGCGGCCCAGCGCTGGATGTCGTCCAGCCAGCACAGCGCGCCGACGCCCGTGTACACGACGTCGAAGCGCTCGGCGCCCAGCGCCGCCACCGCGTCGTAGACGGTGCTGCACACATACGCGATCTCGGCGCCGCACTCCGCGGCGAGCCGCCTCGCCACCGAAAGCGCCGGCTCGGAGAAATCGAGCCCGGTCACGCGCGCCCCCAGCCGCGCGAGCGACAGCGTGTCCGTGCCGATGTGGCACTGCAAATGGACGACGTCGAGGCCGCGCACGTCGCCGAGCCGCTCGCGATCGAACTCGACGACGCCCGAGAGTTGCCGCGGATCTTCGCGGAACCGGTGGAGCTCGTAGCCTTGCTCGTGGTGCGGCACGCGGCTGTTCCAGTTCGCGAGGTTGATCGCCACGTAATCGCGATTGGGTGAGCTCATGGCGAGAGGATACACCGCGCTTCGTCTCTCGTCCCCGTCTCTCGTCCCCGTCTCTCGTCCCCGTCTCTCGTCCCCGTCTCTCGTCCCCGTCTCTCGTCCCCGTCTCTCGTGCGCGTCTGCGTGCTCGTGCGCGTGCGCGCTGACTCCGGGGAATCGCGCACGCGCACGCGCACGAAGGACGAGCACGGAAGACGGGAGACGAAGCACGGAAGACGGGAGACGAAGCACGGAAGACGGGAGACGAAGCACGGAAGACGGGAGACGAAGCACGGAAGACGGGAGACGAAGCACGGAAGCGGTCTGCATTGAACCCGAGCGAACCCCGCTCCAGCCCCCGTCCGGCAACCCCGTCGAGCCTGGGGAGACCGCCTCAGGCCAGCAAGGCTCCCCCGCCCTCATGTAGTGACAGGTATCACCCCCGCTGGCTCGCCCCCCTCCAGCTCCCGCGGCCCAGCGAGACGCGCTGGCTTCGGCTATCCTGGCGTCCAATGCGCGCACGCCCGTCGCTGCCCCTCGTCCTGCCCGCCGTCGCCGCGGCCGCGCGCGAGGTGCCGCGCTCTTCCGGCGCCGTGGCCGCCCTCGATCGGGCCTCGCGGCGACGCCCGCGGGCTCCCGGCCCTGGCCGAGGGCGGCCGCGAGGCGCTTCGGCTCGCCCCGCGGGCGGCGCGGCGCGGTAGAACGAGCGGAAGTGAGCAAGGAGAGAGACGTGGCCGGCGCGATGTCCCCCCGGAAGGATGCGCACAACGACGCGCAGCATGCCCTGGAGCTCGCGGTGTTCGCCGGGGGCCGCGTGACCCGGCACCCGCTGCCGGCCGAAGGCCGGGTGTCGCTCGGCCGATCGAAGGAGAACGACGTCCAGATCGACGAGAGCTCCGTCTCGCGCCGCCACGCGATCATCCACCTCGGCGCCCGGCTCGCGATCGAGGACCTCGGCAGCGCGAACGGGACCCGCCTCCGGCGCGAGCGCAGCGCCGGGCCCACGACCAAGCTGCTCGAGCTCCAGCTCGAGCCAGGCAAGACGACGGAGCTCGCGGTCGGGGACGCGGTCAACCTGGGCTCGACCCTGATCGTGATCCTGCCGCGCGAGGGCGCCGCGAGCGCCGCCGCCGGCCACGCGCCGGGCGAGCCCATCATCCGCGACCCGGCCATGCAGCGGCTCTACGCGCTCGCCGAGCGCGTGGCCGCGTCGCCCCTCAGCGTGCTCCTGCTCGGCGAGACCGGCGCCGGCAAGGAGGTGCTCGCCGAGCACATCCACCGGCGATCGCCGCGCGCGCACGGGCCGTTCCTGCGCCTCAACTGCGCGGCGCTCGCCGAGTCGCTCCTCGAGAGCGAGCTCTTCGGCCACGAGAAAGGCGCCTTCACGAGCGCCGGCCAGGCGAAGCCCGGGCTGCTCGAGACCGCCGAAAAAGGCACCGTGATGCTCGACGAGGTCGGCGAGCTCCCCCCCGGCATCCAGGTGAAGCTGCTGCGCGTGCTCGAGGACCGGAAGGTGATGCGCGTCGGGGGGCTGAGCCCGCGGCCCATCGACGTCCGCTTCATCTCGGCCACGAACCGCGACCTGGCCGCCGAGGTGAAGCGCGGCGCCTTCCGCGAAGATCTCTTCTTCCGGCTCAACGGCATCGCGCTGACGATCCCGCCGCTCCGCGCGCGCGCCTCCGAGATCGCGCCGCTCGCGCGCGCGATGGCCGAGCGGACCGCCAGCGCGCTCGGGCGCCGGGCGCCGGCGCTCGCCCCCGAGACGCTCGCCGCGCTGGAGGCGCACCCGTGGCCCGGCAACATCCGCGAGCTGCGCAACGTCATCGAGCGCGCGGTCGTGCTCGCCGGCGGGGACACGCTCCTGCCGGAGCACCTCCTGCTCGACGCCTCCGCGCCGCCGCCGCTCGTCGACGCGCGCACCCCGGCGTCCATCGAGGCGCCCCCCGCCGAGGTCGCCGCGCTCGCCGGTCCCCTCCCCGCCGGTCCCCGCCCCCCAAGCCCCCTTCCGCCGGGCCCTCCCCGATCGGCCGAGGCCGCGGGCGGCCTGCGCGGCGAGCTCGACGCGATCGAGCGGCGCCGCATCGTCGACGCGCTCGAGCAGTGCGCCGGCAACCAGACGCAGGCCGCGGCGCTCCTCGGCATGCCCCGTCGCACCTTCGTCGCCCGGCTGAGCGCCTACGGCATCCCGCGGCCGCGCAAGGGCAAGGCCAAGGGCTGACGCGGCCGGCGCGGCCCGCCGGCGAGGGCCCGCGTCCAATGGCGCAGGCGCCGCGCCAGGGGGCGCATCATCCCGCCGGACAACGCCTCACTGCGAGCCAGCGAGCTTCAGCACCTCGGCCCGCTCGATCTCGGTCGGCTCGCGGTTGCAATCCTTGCCGGCGGTCTCCAGGGCGGCGAGCTGGTGGTCGAGATCCTTGGGATCCACGCTCTGGCAGCCCTCCGAGAAATCGGAGCACTCGGCCACCGACAGCGCCGTCCCCGACACATAACGGCAATCCGGATCCTCGGGCCGGTATTTCAGGAACGGCGTGGCCTCCGCCAAGAGGCACGCCGAATCCGACGGCGCATTCGCCTTCTTGCAGCGCGCGGACGCGACGCGGGCCACCCGGCGCAGCTCTTCTGCCGGATAGACGCGGCCCCGGGGCCCCGCGGAGCGCGCCGCCGCGTCGTTCTGCGCCGGCGCCGGCGCCGGCGCCGGCGCGCCCGCCGCCGGCACGCCGTCCGCCGGCGCGTGCGCGCCGTCCGCGCCGTCCGGCAGCGACGGAGACAGCGGCGACGAGGAAGCGCACCCGCAGGCGACGAGCACGGCAATGGTATTGAAAAGAATTCCCCCAACCTTCATGGGCGTCTCATATCACACCTTGTCGCTCGCTCGCAATGCAGAGTTCTTGCCCATCACGCCGACGCCGTGGCATCGGACCTCGTTTCCGCCGCAATTCCGCCGGCAATGCGCCTCTGATTGAAGAATTGCAGCGCGAGCGCGGTGCTCCCCGCGCGCGGGGCAGCGCTGTCGCGATGTTCAGCGATTGCGCCGTTCGCCCTCGCCGTCACCCGCGCTCGGGCGCGTCGCCGAGCCGCTCCCGCGCGAGCGCGAGCGTCGTCCGGTTCTCCGGGACCGCCTCGAGGAAGCTCACCCGGTAGGCCGGATCCGGGATCGTCCCGGCGATGCGGAGCAGGCGATCCCGCGCCGCGGCGAGCGCCGCCTCGGCCGCGCCGCGGCGCCCCACCGCGTCGAGGCACGCGACGTGCGCGAGCCGGATCCGGACGCCCCCGAAGAGCCCGCAGGCGCCGCCCATCGCCTCGGCCCGCGCGAGCGCCTCCTCGACCGCCGCGAGCGCCTCGGCGGCGCGGCCCTGCCGCAGGCGCAGCTCCGCGCGCGCCGCGATCGCGCCCGGCCGATCGATGCGGTCCGCCCCCGAGAGCAGCCCGAGCGCGGCGCCGAGCTCGCGGTCGGCGCGCTCGAGCTCCCCCGCGCGGCCGAGGACCTCGGCGAGCAGCCAGCGGCCGCGCGCCTCGTGCGGAGAATGGGACCGCGCGCGCCCGGACGCGATCAGCGCCTCGGCCAGGCGGCGCGCGCCGTCGACATCCCCCCGCTCGAGCGCGACGCGGACGCGGACGAAGGGCCGGTACGACGACCAGGCCCCGTACTCCTCGTCCGGGCCCGGCACGCAGCCCAGCACCTCCTCCGCGCGCGCCGTCGCGCCCAGGGTCCACAGCACCGTCCCGAGCAGGATCCGGATCGCGCCGGCGCCGCGCGCGTGGTCGACCCGGAGGGCCGCGTCGAGCGCCGCCTGGGCGCGCTGGAGCGCGCCCCACGGGTCCTCCAGGGCGAGCAGATGGTCGAACATGAGCGCGGTATGGAGGAGCGCGGCGGCCCACGGCTCGCGCTCGCCGTGGCGCTCGAGCATCGCGCGCGCCCGCTCGACCAGCTGCCCCCGCTTCGCGACGCCGCCGACGTGGAGCGCGCTGTACAGCCCCGCGAGCAGCGCGAACGCCCCGCTCGCGATCGCGTCCTCCGCCGGCTCCACGGCCACGATCGCGCTCAGGATCGCCTCGAGATCGCCCTCCATGCCGAGCAGGGTCGCGTGCAGCGCCGTCGCCGACGCGCCCTGCATCCACGGCAGGCTGCCCGGCGCCGCCTCGCGCATCACCCGCGTGCCCGCCTGCCTGAGCGCCGCGAGGCCGGCCCTCGGGAGGCGCCACATGGCGAGCTCGCAGCGCAGCCCGAGCAGCGCGAGCTCGACGTCGGCCGGCGCGTCGCCCGCGAGCCCCCGGTCGAGGCGCGCGAGCGCCGCATCGACGTCGCCGCCACGGTGGGCGCTCTCGGCGGCGCGCAGCCAGTAGCGCGACGCCCGCGCGCGCTCGCCGCCCCTGTCGAGGTGCTCGGCCAGGACGAGCGGGTCCGCCTCGCCGCGCTCCTCCAGCCAGCGCCCGGCCAGCCGGTGCCCGAGCGCGCGATCCTCGTCGCCGAGCATGGCGTACGCCCCCTGCCGCAGGAGCGCGTGCCGGAACCCGAACTCCTCCTCGCCGGGAAACCGGCTCGCCGGCCGCCGCACGAGCAGCTCCGCGCCGGCGAGGAGCGCGAGCCCGTCGCTCACCGGGCCCCCCACGAGCGCCTCGACGCCCGAGGCCCAGCACGCCTCGCCGAACACGCTCGCCGCCCGGAGGAGCAGCCGCGCCGCGGGGCCCAGCCCGTCGAGCCGCGACTGCACCATCGCCACCACGGTGTCGGGCAGCGCCTCGCCGCGGCCCTCCGCAGCCGCGCGGATGAGCTCCTCGAGGTAGAACCCGTTGCCGTCGGCGAGCGCCACGATCCGGTCGAGGGTCTCCTGGGGCGCGCCCTCGCCGAGCAGGAGCCGCGCGAGCCGCTCGCACGCCTTCTTGCCGAGGTCCTTCAGCCGGAGCTCGTGCACGCTCCGCTCCGCCCACAGCCGGGGGAACACGACCGTGACCTCCGGCCGCGCGAGCGCGAGGACGAACAGCGGCTCGTCGGCGAGCTGCCGCAGCGCCGCGTCGACGAGGCGCGTGGTCGCGGGGTCGCCCCAGTGCAGGTCCTCGAGCACCAGCACGACCGGCCCCTCCGCGCACGCCGCCCGGACGAGCGCGACGAAGGCGCGCTGCACCTGCTCGCCCAGGATCTGCGCGTCGCGCCGCGCCGCCCGGAGCAAAGGGCTCTCGCCGTCCGGGAACGGCGCGCCGATGAGCTCCCCGACGAACTCCGCGGTCCGGGGCCGCTCCGCCTCCGGCACCCGCCGCGCGACCTGCGCGAGCACCTTGTCCCGCCGCGCCGCGAGCGCCTCGCCCTCCACGATGCCGCACGCGCCCTCGATCGCCCCGGCGAGCAGCCCGTACGGCGCGTCCGCCCGCAGCGGGTCGCCGCGGCCGGTCCAGATCGACGCCCGCGGGGCGCGCTCGGCCGCCCGCCGCAGGAACTCCTGCGCGAGGCGCGACTTGCCCACGCCGGGCGGCGCGATCACGAGGACCGCCCGCGCCGACGGCTCGTCGACGCACGCCGCGAACGCCGCCTCGAGCATGCGGAGCTCGCCGTCGCGCCCGACGCACGGGGTCGGCTTGCCGAGCAGCGCCCGCCCGCCGCCGGCGCTCGAGCGCTCGCCGACCAGGAAGAAGCGCTCCTCGTGCTCGCGCACGTCGAACCGCGCGTCGATGAGCCCCACGAGGCCCTCGTCGATCGCGATCGGCCGCGCGTCGCCAGGGCCGGCCGGGCCGCGCGCCGAGATGAGCCGCGCCGCGCGGTCGATCGCGTCGCGCAGGAGGCGCATCCGCCCCGCGGCGGCGCTCCACCCGAGCGCGAGCGCCATGGGCCGGTCGGGGGTCTGCCGGCGCAGCGCGAGCGCCACCCGCGCGGCCTGCCACGCCAGGTCCGTCGCCGCGCCCTGCCCGGCCATGGTCAGCACCGCCGCCCCGCCCGGCAGCGGCTCGACGCGCGCGCCCCACGCCGACGCCTCCTCGACGAGCTGGCTCGGCACGGTCGCGATCTCGGTCGCGACGTTCGCGAAGGCGGACGCGTCGATGGCGCCGATGAGGAGCACCGCGACGGACCGGCGCTCCGTCGCGGTCAGCGCCCCGGGCCGGGACGGCGCCGGGCCGTGCGCGCTCGCGGGGGCGTGCTCGCCGCGCTGGATCGCGAGCAGCGCCTCCGCGGCCTCCCGGCCGTCCCGCGGCCGGGCGTCCGGTCGCTTCGAGAGCATCCGCGCGCACAGCGCCGCGATCGGCTCGGGCACGTCGCCCCGCACGTCCCGCAGCCGCGGCGGATCGGCGAAGAGGACCTTGGCCAGGATCGACATGAAGTGATCCCCGCCGAACGCGGGCTCGCCGGTCAGGCACTCGAAGAGGAGGCAGCCGAGCGCGAACACGTCCGCGCGCGCGTCCACCACGTCCCCGCCGCGCGCCTGCTCCGGCGCCATGTACGCGGGCGTCCCGATCACGACGCCGCTCTGGGTCATGCGCGTCCCGCCGGCCCAGGCGACGCCGAAGTCGAGCAGCCGCACGTCGCGGGAGCCCTCCCCGACCAGGAACACGTTGCTCGGCTTGAGATCGCGGTGGACGACCCCGCGGGCGTGCGCCGCGCCGAGCGCGTCCGCCACGCGGCGCGCGATCTCCACGCTCTCGTCCACGCCGAGCGGCCCGCGCCCGAGCCGGCGCGAGAGGTCCTCGCCCTCGAGCCACTCCATCGCGAGGTACAGGGCGCCCGACGGGAGCGCGCCGTGCGCCACGTGCCGCACGATCCCGGGGTGCTCGAGGCCCTCGAGCAGCCGCGCCTCGCGCAGGAACCGCGGCGCGTCGGCGCCGCTCGCGGCGCGCAGGAGCTTGACGGCGACGGCGGCCCCGCGCTGGAGATCCGTGGCGCGGTAGACCTCTCCCATCCCGCCGGTGCCCGCCTGGGCCTCGAGCACGAAACGCCCCGCCACGAGGTCGCCAGGCCGCATCGGGCGACGAGGGTACGTCCGCGCTCCGGGGCTGTCGAGCGCGCGCGCGGCGCCGGGCGGGGCTCGCGCCGGCGCCGCTTGCGCGAGGCCTGCTCAAGTCGAGCGGGGGTGACGCGATCTGCGGCGCCGGGGCGCGAGGGCTCCCCGGATGCGGCCCGGATGCGGCCCGGATGCGGCCCGGATGCGGCCCGGATCGCCGCGTCCTCGCCGTGGCACGACGCATGCTCATGCTCCGAAGCGAATCGCCGCGCACGGAGCCGATGTCCCGGCAGAGGGGCGCGCAGGCAACCCTAAACAAGGAGCTTCATCATGATACGTGCATTGTTTGCTTCGCTGGCCGTCGTGTCGTTCGCTGGTTGCGCCGCAGCGCCCGCAGAGGACGCGGCGGAGGAGGATCTCTCCCCGATGGCTGCGACGGCCGCGGAGGACGAGGTGGACGTCGCCGTGGCCGCCCTCTCCTCGTCGGTCACGTTTCATTCGGAGACGCCGTTCTACATCCCCCCGCACGTCGGCGGCGACGCCGATTTCGGCGGCCACGGGCCGCGCGTCAACCTCGAAGTAGAGCTCCACGTCTTCAATGGCAACGAGGTCTGGGCCTCCGTCCACATCGACGCCATCGAGACCAAGAGCGACTGGACGCGCGCCGAGGGGACCGGCTGGTTCCACCTCTACACCGCGTCGAGCAACATCGCCGAGATCCTCAGCCCCACGTACTTCGAGCACGAGTACACCGACACCGACCACGCCCGCGATCTCTACGCCTTCTCGCCCGGAAGCCTCGTGTCCCTGCTCGACTACGTCGGCGATACCAAGGGCAACGAGGCCGGCTCCAGGACCGGCGTCCAGGTCTTCTTCCAGCCCATCACCGTGGGCCTCCTCTGAGCCCTCCCGGCGCGAGCGGGCCCGGGAGGGCCCGCCGCGCCGGGGGCGCGCCCGACGAGCGAAGCGGATAGGATTCGGACGTTCCACCCACGAGACGAGGAGATCATCGAACCATGAGCACTGGATCGGGCACGGGCGAGCTGGATGTCAAGAGGGGAGACCTCTTGCCGAAGGAGCCGGAGGAGACGGAGCAGCCGGACCAAACGCAGATCCCCATCGACTCGAAGCTCCGCTTCATCGAGGCGGTCACCGAGAGCCCGCTCCTCCAGGTGGCCGTGACGGGGTCGAACCCTCCCCCCGGATACACGGCGAAGACCGAGTACTGGTCGAGGCGCGGCCCCCTGAAGACGAGCGCGATGATCCTGGAGTCGATCGGGTTCGCGAACCGCTCGGGATCGGCCGGGTACCCGAAGGAGTTCCATGACTGGCTCGCCGGGGGCAGCGTCCTCGCGACCGCTCAGGAGGTGTCGGCGCAGCAGTGGGTCCAGGGCGTCCACCAGCCGGCCTCTCCGAACAGCGCGCTCTACTGGGCCGCCGATCCGGACGCGCCGAGCACGCGCCGGATCGGCCTCCTCCTGGAGCTCGGGAGCGCCGGCGAGCTGCTCAACGTGGTCTGGTACAAGACGAGGCAGCCCACGGGCGGCCTGATCTTCCAGAAGGCCCCGAGCAGGCTGACCTTCACGCTGCTGGTCGTGGGCGAGCAGAGAAAGCAGTCGACCGATCCGTACGACATCGACGCTCAGTGCACCTGGTACTACTACCGTGGCGAGATGAGATCCGCGTGAGCGGCCCGCGCGCCCCCCGCCGCGCTCCGGCCGCGGCGGCGCGCCCGGACAGGCCTCCTGCGCAGGGCGGCGGCGGGCCGCTCACCGCGGCGCCGAGCGCGCCAGCCTGAACCCGATCCCCCCGAAGCGATCCCCGGGCTTGCCCGCGAAGCGCCCGGCCGCGCGGCAGAGGTTCGGCGACGTCGACCACGCGCCGCCCCGCGCCGCGCGGAAATCCGGGTCGCCGTCGTCGGCCGGATCGAGCAGCACGATCCCCTCGTCGGTCCGCGTCCCCTCGCGCTTCCACGCGTTGACGCACCAGTCCCGCACGTTGCCCGCCGCGCCGCGCAGGCCATAAGGGCTCTCGTCCAGCGGGAAGTCGTCGACCGGGCGGCGGCCGGCGACGCCCTCGTGGCTGCCCAGCATGCACCCCCAGGTCGGCTCCAGGAAATCCCCCCAGGGCATGCAGCGGCCGTCGACGCCCCGCGCGGCCTTCTCCCATTCGAGCTCGTTCAGGAGTCGCCACGGCGCGCCGGTCTCGGCGGCGTACCACGCGGCGTAGCGCATCGCCGCCCGCCAGTGGACGAAGGCGACCGGCATCCGCGGCTCCTCCTGGACGTCGGTCGGGATGAGCCCGAGCCGGAAGCGGCCGTCGTCGCCCCGCTCGAACCGGAGCGAGTCCGGGCCCGCGTCCGAGGCGGCGCGGCCCAGCGAGAGGCGCGGGCAGCACTCGAGCGCCTCGGCCTCACGCCCGCTCGCCACGAGCGCGTTGAGGAAGGCGAGGTACTCGGCGTTGGTGACCGGGTGCCTCCGGACGATGAAGCCGTCGCACCAGAGCCGGCGCCGAGGGAGGCTGTCGCCCGCGTCGGGATCGCCGCCGGAGACGAACCAGCCGGGCGGCACGTAGAGGTCGTCATCGCCGAGCTCGCCGAGCCGGAGGAGGCGGACCGGGTGCGGCGCTCTCCCGCCGGGCCGGACGCCGTCCCAGGGCCGCCCGCGCTCGATGAGCACGGGATAGCGGGCCTCGTGGTGCCCCGGCGCGCGCAGCTTGAGGAGGTAGCTCCCGCGCGGGAGCGCCACCCCGCGGAGCGGCGTGGGGCCGAGCTCGCGCGCGTGCTCCGGCACGAGCCGGCGGTCGCGCTCGACATAGCGGTAGAGCGATGCCTCCGCCCCCTCCGGCTCGGTCGACAGCGAGAGCGCCCCGTCGCCGGCGAGCAGCACCGCGTGGCGGCCGCGGTCGTGCTGCCGGAGGAGCGCCTCGGCGCGCGCCGCGCCCCGGGCGTCCCGCGCCTGCTCGGCCTCGATGAGCTCCTCGGCGTGGTGGTCGGCCAGCGCCTCGTGCGCCTCGCGGAGATCCGGCGCCTCGTTCAGCGCCGCGCGGAGCAGCTGCATCCACTCGACCTGGCCGAGCGACGCCTCCCGCTCGAGGTGCTCCGCCTCGTCCTCGAGCCGCCACCCGCGCGCCTTCAGCTCGGCGGGATCGAACGAGCTCAGGCCGTCGAGCAGGGCCCGCGCCTCGGCGCGCAGCGCCCGCGCGCGCGCCCGGATGGCCGCGATCTCCGGCTGGATCGCGCGCGCCTTGTCCACGATCGCGAGCGCGCGCTCGCGCCGCCGCGCGCCGTCGAGCCAGCTCCGGACGTCGGCGGCGAGCGCGCCCGCGTCGGGGTGGCGGGCCTCCGGGGCGAGCGCCATCGCGCGGGCGCAGATGGCCGCGAGCTCCGCGGGCACCTCGTGCGGGGCGCGCTCTTCGACCGGCGTGAGCCCGCCGGTGAGGAGCGCGCTCCAGACCGCGGCGAGCTGGCCGCCGTACGGGTGGCGCCCGGCGAGGATCTCGTACAGCACGACGCCGAGCGCGTAGACGTCGCTCGCCGCGCCGAGGCGATCGCCCTCGCCGCGCGCCTGCTCCGGGGCCATGTAGAGGAGCGTGCCCAGCACCTCGCCGGGCTGCGTGAGCGGGGCCGCTTCGAGGGCGTCCGCCGCGCCGGCGGCCCCGGGCGACGCGCGCAGCGGCGCGGCGGGCCGCGCGAGGCCCCAGTCCATCACGAGGACCTCGCCGAACTCGCCGATCATCACGTTGGCCGGCTTGAGATCGCGGTGCATCACGCCGCGGCTGTGCGCGTAGGCCACGGCCTCGCAGACGCGGAGGAACGTGTCGACCGCCCGCCGCAGCGCCGCCGGCGAGAGGCTCCCGCCGCCGGCCGCGTACAGCTCGTCGAGCACCTCGCCCAGGGTGCGCCCGCGCACCTCCTTCATCGTGAACCACAGCCGCCCATCGGCGAGCGCGCCGCAGTCGTGCACGGGCACGATCCCCGGGTGCTGGAGCTCCGCGGTCAGCCGCGCCTCGGCGAGGAAGCGGGCGCGATCGAGCGTCGCGTCGCGCGCCTCGGACGACTGGATCTTCATCGCGAGCACGCGCCCCATGATCCGGTCGCGCACGCGGCGCACCTCGCCCATGCCCCCGCGCCCGATGCAGCCGAGGTCCTCGTAGCGCTCCTCCGCGGAGAGGGGCTCGGGCGCCGCGACGGGGACGGGCGGCCGCTCGGGCGCCGGCGAGGCCGGGGACACGCGCAGCCGGAACGTGACGTCCGACGCAGCGCCGGCCGGCGGTACGTCGCCCGACTCGTCCGGGCTCGCCGCTCCGTACGCGGGCAGCGTCATCTCCATCTGCTCGCGCTCGCTGCGGTTCATGATCCGTGCACTCCGCGCATCCCGCCCGGGAAGCGCTCCGGGCCGAGGTCCGCGCCGACCCTATCGTCGAGGCGCGCAGGCCTCAAGCCGAGAGGGGCTGTCGGCGCGCGGCGGCCCGGATCCGGCGTCGCCTCACGAGCCCAGCAGGACGCCGATCCCGCCGGTGAAGCCGAGCTCGAGCGAGGCGCTGCTCTGGAGAGCCCCGCCTCGTGAGCTCTCGAGGCGGGTGAGCCGGAGCACCAGCTCCGGGGCCATGTGCAGATAGATGTGCTCCCAAGGCTGGTAGACGAGCCCGACGTCGGCGACGCCGATCCACGCGTTCATCACGGAAGCGTCGCCTGCCGACCGGACCGGGTCGGCGCGGGTGCCGGCGTACCCGAACCCCGCGCGCGGCCACAACGAGAACTGCTCGTTCAGCGCGAACACGTACCCGACGCGCGGCACGACGGAGAGCGTGAAGGCCTCGGCCTCCATCGAGGTCGTCCCCCCGCCCGCCACGGACAGGCGGGCGTCGTAGCTGGCGTACGAGAAGCCGATCGTGCCCCCGATGGAGACCCCGTCGGCCACGAACACGTCGACCGAGGGCGAGACCCAGGCCGTGCGGGAGGTGGCGGCGAACCCGTCCTCGTCGGCGCTGCGGTCGTCCGAGAACGTAAAGCCGATGAGCCCCGTGTACCCCGTGGCTCCCCAGACGGTGTCGGAAGGCCCCCCGGCGACCATGTTCGGTCCGAGGTGGCCGCCTTCGGTGGTCACCCCGACGACGTTGTCGAAGGCGACCTGCCCGCGCCCCCCGAAGCGGCGCTCCGCGGGGGCGCCCGCGCGCGCGCCGGCGTCCTCGGCGCGGGCGGCGCCGGCCGCGGGGAACGTCGCGAGCACGAACATCAGAGCGACAAGCCGGATGCGACGGATACGGTGGCTCTCCATCATGATTCCCTCTCGATGGTCGAGGCCAGCGGCCTTGGACCACCCTGGATTGACGAGCGCAGCTCGGCGCGCCCCGCCGGAGACCGCTCGGGCGACGGCGCTGCGCCTCCCCCGGTCCGCCGCAGTCAACGCCGGACAGCCGGGCTGACTTTCTGCCATGTTGTCAATCGCTCTCGAGGGCTCGAATCCGACGCACGCGCGATACCGCTCCTCCCAAGGCGCCTCCGCCGCTCGCCAGGGGGCCTCATTTCCGCGCGCGGCGCGGCGGGCGGCGGCCCCTGGTCAGCCCGGGTCCTGCGGATCTTGGTACGGGCTCGCGTCGAGGGGCAGCTCCAGGGCGAACGTGGTCCCGCGCTCGGCGTCGCTCTCCAGCCTCACCCTCCCGCCGTGCGCCTCGGCGCACCCGCGCAGGAACGCGAGGCCGAGCCCCCACCCGCGCGGCACCGCCTCGGACGCGCCGGCCCGGAAGAACGGCGCGAACACGCGCGCCTGGTCGTCGGGCGGGATCGCCGGGCCCTCGTTGTGGACCGCCATGACGGCGAGCCCCGCCGCCGCCTCGACCGTGATCGCGACCGGCGCTCCCTGCGCCCCGTGCTGGAGCGCGTTGCTCACCAGGATCCCGATCGCGCGGCGCAGCTCCTCCGCGCCCCACACCCCCCGGACGCACGCCTCCCCCTGGACCACGAGGCGCTGGTCGTGAAAGGCCGAGAGGTCGTCGGCGACCTCGCGGGCGATCGCGGCGAGATCGCACGCGCCGAGCGAGAGCGGCAGCCTGTGGCCGGCCTGGAGCCGCTGCACCTCCCGGAGAACGCGGATCATCTCGTCCATGCGCCTCAGGCTGCGGACGATCCGGCCGGCGAGCCGCTTCGTGTCGTGCTCCGCCCGGGCCAGCTCGAGGCTCTCCGCGTAGAACATCGCCGCGGTCAGCGGGCTCCGCAGGTCGTGGGTGACGCGCGACAGGACCTGCTCGCGCCGGCGCTCGAGCTCGGCCTCCTGGGCGCGCGCCGCGGCCTGCTCGGTGGTGTCGAGGATCTGCACGAGCAGCCCCCGCGGGCGCGCCTGCTCGTCGAGGAGCGGCGCCGCGATCGCGGTGCCGTGGAACGCGCTCCCCCCGGAGGACGCGAACGCGATGTCCGCCGCGACGTCGGTGACGCCGTCCCGGATCACGCGATCGAGCAGCGCCGCCAGGCCTTCTGCCTGCCGAAACAGATCGGTGAGGGGAACCCCCGAGAGCTCGCCGAGCGGCACGGCGGAGAGCCCGCAGAACGCCGGGTTCGCGTAGAGCACGAGGTGCTGTGCCGTCGTGGTCAAGACCGCGGGGAGCCTGGACCGCTCGACCGCGGGCCGGTGCTGGCGAGCGAGGTCCACGTCGGCGTCAGCCATCGGCGTCCCCTCCCGCCGCGCAGCGCGCGCCGGGCGTATCGCCCGCGCGGGGGATGGCCGCGTCGAGGGCTGGCGTCGCGTTGCTCGTCATCTCCACGTCAGCACATCTACTACGGAAGTGCGCGACGGGAAGCGTGGCGCGAGCCCGGACGAACGCTCGTCCGGACTCGAGGATGGCAGTCTCGGCAACCGTGATCTGCCGAGCTCGCCGGAGGGCGCCGGGCGCGCGGGCCAGCGTGCGTTGGCGTCGGAGATGGGAGGAAATCAGCCGCGCATCGCGGCGGTCGCCTGGGGCCGCAGCGCCGGGCGCGGCCGCTTGGCGACCTCGGCCTTCCGGGGCACCGAGGGCCGGGCGTCGGCCCTCCAGGGCTGGAAGCGCTCGTCTTTCCACATCAGGAGGCCGCCCGACAGGGGCGCGTCGGGGGCCGCGCCGTCCTCGGAGCGCAGCCAGACGAGCGGGCGCGCCTCGAAGACCGGCTTCGTGCACGCGATGTCCTCGAACGCCGCCGACCAGGAGCCGGTGTTCCCGAAGAACACCCCGTCTTCCCAGCTGCCCTCCGGGTTGTGGGTGTGCCCGAAGACCACGGCCTTCGCGCGGTGCGCCCGGGCCACGAGCCGCGCCGCCCGGTTCACGCCCTGCCAGACCGCATCGAGCGTGGGCTTCGGGATCGCGCACTCGTAGGCGACGAGGAGCGTCGGGGCGAGCAGGACCGCCGGCGCGAGCCCTTCCGGCATCCACCACAGGCACGCGAGCGCCGCGACGAGCCCGACGAGCACGAGGCCGAGCCGATCGAGCCAGAGCTCGCGGGCCACCCGGCCGAGGCAGTCCTCGGCGGGCCGCGCGAACAGCCGCGCGTGCTTCACCACCGCGGGGAACGGCGCGCCCGTCTCGCGGGCGGCGGCGGCCAGATCGGCGCGCCGGAGCGCGCGGCGGCACGGGTCGCGGCGGCGCACGAGCTCGAGCATCGTGCGCAGCGCGCCCACGGCGAACGCCAGCACGAGCGACCTGCCCGAGAACAGGTAGTACCGCGCCCAGTGGGAGAGGTACCCGAAGCCGGAGAGCATGAACGACGAGTCGACGTGCGGGTTGAAGTACCCCATGCGCGACACGAGCAGGCGGCTCACGAGCGAGCCCATGGTCGGCTGGATCTCCCCCCGCTTGCGGCCGAACGGCGCCATCGGGTAGCGGTAAGAGCAGTACGAGTCGTACTGATTGCCGTGCTCGACGACGACGCCGTCGCGCGTACGGTGGAACCAGGCGCGGAAGACCACCCGCGCCTCGAGCGCCGCGCGGCGCTCTCGCGCGGCGCGTGCCGCGGGGGCGCCGTCGCGGGCGGCGAGCGCGTGCAGGGCGGCGTCGACGACGCGCCGCCTCACCGCGTCGCGCACCTCGGGGAGCGTGAGCTGGATGTCGTGGTTGCCCGCCACGAACACCACCGTGTGCCCGTCCGCGACGACCCGGCCGACGGCCGCGACGAACACGGGGTGGTCGCGGAGGATGGCCTCCATCGCCGGCACGGCGTGCTCGGCGGTGCGCGGCAGGTCGTGGACCACGCTCTCGTTGTCGATCACGCGCGGCGCGTCCAGGTCGAAGATGTCGCCGTTCAGGACCAGCGTGAGCTCGTCGCGCTGCGTGTGGAGCCCCCCGGAGCCGCCCGTCCCCTTCCGGATCTCTCCTCGGAGGGCGTCGAGCATCGCCGCGATCTCCCCGTCCGGGGAGTACGGCGCCTGCCGATAGCGCATCCAGAGACCGGCGGTCGGCTCGAGCTCACATAGATGGATGTCTGATATAGCCACCGTGTGATGCATCGGCGGGGAAACTGACATATCCACATTTCCACGCCAGCCACGGGACCGTCAAGACTTGGTGTCATGGGCCGTGAGGCGCGCCCGGGCGGCGTTCGCCCGGAGCGTGATTTCACGGTTCGATCGCGCTCTGCACACCTGTTCGCCACGGTGCATCCCTGTGAATGTCGCGAGCTCGCCACATGCGCTGTCGGGGCGCGGTGGCGCAACGTGCATTAAGGACCACCTTCAGGAATTCTCATCGGGCGAGCGGATACCATCGGTTGTGGGTCCATCGGGCCGGCACCCCCTCCGTTGGGGTCGCCCCCGGGACGCGCGCGGATCCGGCGCGCGCGGCGAGCGGCCGCGGCCCTGGGCGGGGCGGGCGGGCAGATCGGCGGCGGCGCCGGCGATCTGCCCGCGCCCGCCCGCCGGCGTGGGCGGGCTCGCTGCGCGGGCGGCTGGTACGGTGCACACTGGCGGGGCAAGGTGGACGCTCGCCAGCCTGGCTGGACGGACTGCTGAGCTCGCGGGGCGTTCCGCGTGGAGAGGTGACCATGTCGACCCATTTCATCGACGGCTGCTGGGTGTCCGGCACGGGGGAGCCGTTCGCGAGCCGGAACCCCGTGACGCAGGCGCTCGTCTTCGAGGGGCGCGCCGCGGCCGAGGGGCAGGTGGACGCGGCCGTGCAGGCGGCGCGCGGCGCGTTCAAGGCGTGGCGCGACGGCGGCGCGGAGGCGCGGGTGTCGCTGGTGAAGCGGTTCGCCGGGCTGCTGGGCGAGCACAAGGCCCGGCTCGCCGACCTGATCGGGCTCGAGACCGGCAAGCCGCGCTGGGAGGCGCTCACCGAGGTCCAGACGATGATCGGCAAGGTCGACGTGTCGCTCATGGCCTTCCGGGAGCGGACGGGCGAGCGGCAGGCCGAGGCGGGCGACGCGACGGCGGTGGTGCGGCACCGGCCGCACGGGGTGGTCGCGGTGTTCGGGCCCTACAACTTCCCGGGCCACCTGCCGAACGGCCACATCGTGCCGGCCCTGATCGCGGGCAACTGCGTGGTCTACAAGCCGTCGGAGCTCACGCCGAAGGTCGCGGAGGAGACCGTGCGGCTGTGGCAGGAGGCGGGCGTTCCGGCCGGGGTGCTCAACCTGGTTCAGGGGGGGAAGAGCACCGGGATCGCGCTCGCGGGTCACCCGGGCATCGACGGCCTCTTCTTCACGGGCAGCTCCGCGACGGGCAGCGCGCTGCACCGGCAGCTGGCGGGGCAGCCGGAGAAGATCCTCGCCCTGGAGATGGGGGGCAACAACCCGCTGATCGTCGAGGACGTCGCCAACACCGAGGCGGCGATTCACCACATCCTGCAATCGTCCTTCATCTCGGCGGGCCAGCGGTGCACGTGCGCGCGGCGGCTGCTCGTGCCGGCGACGCCGGAGGGCGACGCGCTCGTGGAGCGCCTTGTCGACGCGGCGGGGCGGCTCAAGGTGGGCAGGTACGACGACGCGGAGCAGCCGTTCATGGGCGCGGTGATCTCGCTCGCGGCCGCGGATCGGCTGCTCGAGGCGCAGGCGCGGCTAATCTCGCTCGGCGGGGAGGCGCTGCTGGAGATGCGCCGGCTCGAGGAGGGGACAGCGCTGCTCTCGCCCGGGATCATCGATGTGACCGCGATCGAGGAGCTGCCGGACGAGGAGCATTTCGGGCCGCTCTTGCAGGTGCAGCGCTACGAGAGCTTCGACGAGGCGCTCTCGCTGGCGAACCGCACGCGCTACGGGCTCGCCGCGGGGCTGATCTCGGATCGCAGGGAGCTCTACGAGAAGTTCTGGCGGGAAGCGCGGGCGGGGATCGTCAACTGGAACAAGCCGCTCACGGGGGCGTCGAGCGCGGCGCCGTTCGGCGGGATCGGCAGCAGCGGGAACCATCGGCCGAGCGCGTACTACGCGGCGGACTACTGCGCTTATCCGGTCGCGGGGCTGGAGGCGGCGAGCGTGGCGCTGCCGGCACAGCTGGCGCCAGGGATGCGGGGGACTAACTAGAGGGCAACGGCCGCCGGCGGGAGGGGAGGGGGCGCGCGGGGGGCGAGGGGGGCCCTTCCCGCGGACTCGCGCCTTGTGGTGGCTATGGCCATGAGAACCGGAGATGACGATCTGGGAGGGAGTCGCTCCGATGCGGGCCGGCGCTCGGATCCGCGGGGCCCTTCCCCCTCGCCCCCCGCGCGCCCCCTCCCCTCCCGCCAGCGGCTCGAGGCGCTCTGTTGGAGGGGAGAGGTCGAGTTGGCCGGAGGCGGGGGGCTCCGGGGTGCTGTGTCGAAGAATGTGTTGAAGTCAGGAGGCGGAGCTCTGCGCGCCCAGCTCGACCGGCATGGCGGTGAGGCTGCGGATGCCGGGGCTCTGGCGGTAGGTCAGCGGGGCGGAGGAGAGCGCGGCGTCCGGGAAACGGCGGAGGAACGTGGAGATCGCGGCCTGGGCCTCCACCCGAGCCAGCGCGGCGCCGGCGCAGTAATGCACACCGAGACCGAACGAGATGTGACGGATGTCCGTGCGGCGGAAGTCGAGCCGGTCGGGATCGGGGAACTGCGAGGGATCGCGGTTCGCCGCGCCGAGCACCAGGAAGGCGCGATCGCCCTTCGCGATGCGCGCGCCGTCGAGCTCGATGTCGTCGAGGGCGACGCGGCTCATCCACTGGACCGGAGAGTCGTAACGGAGCAGCTCCTCCACCGCCGGGCCGATCAGCGCGGGCGCCTCGCGGAGCGCGTCGCGCTCGGCCGGGTGCAGGAGCAGCGCGAGCAGGCCATTGCCGATCAGGTTCTTCGTGGTCTCGTGGCCGCCGAAGAGCAGCATGCAGCACGTCGAGAGCAGCTCCTGCTCGCCGAGGATCATCCCCTGCTCCTCCGCGACGAGGAGCTGGCTGAGCAGGTCGCTCCCGGGGTTCTGCCGCCGGGCCGCGATCACGCCGCGGAAATAGTCCTCCATCTCGGCGACGGCGCTCAGCGCCCCGCCCGCGATCTCCAGCGTCGGCCGGCCCGAGCCGAGGAACCCGCCGAGCGCGTTCGACCAGCCCTTCAGCCGGTGCCGATCCTGCGTGGGCACGCCGAGCACCTCGCCGATCACGAGCAGCGGCAGGACGTCGCCGAGGTCGCGGAGGACGTCGATGCGGCCCGTGGGCGCGACCGCGTCGAGCAGCTCGTTGACCAGCGCCTCCACCCGGGAGCGCATCCCCTCGACGAGCCGCGGCACGAACGCCTTGTTGATGAGCGAGCGGATGCGCGTGTGCTCCGGCGGGTCGAGCAGCAAGGCCCAGGACGCCAGGTTGCGGCGCAACGGCTCGAGCCGCTGACGCACCTCCTCCGGCAGCTTCGTCACGAAGGCGCCGGAGCGCTTCGCCGAGAGGCGCGGGTCGCGGAAGCCCGCGGCGACCTGGTCGTAGCGGGTGATGAGCCAGCCGTTGTAGGCCGCGCTGAAGTACACCGGCGCTTGCTCGCGCAGCTTCGCGTACACGGGGTACGGGTTCGCGAAGGTCTCCGGCGATTGAAGGCGAAACGGGTCGAGATCAGCGTCCGCCGCTGGAGGGGCCGCAGGCGTCGCGTCGGGCTTCGGTGCGTCGGGCGAGTTCATTCGCCCAGGGTACGCCGGCCGCGCCCGCTTGGGAACCGGCGCGGCCCGCGCCCGCTCGGGGACCGGCGCGGCCTTCGCTCGCCGAGCGCCCGCCCCGGCCGGCGCGCCGCGGGCGAGGCGGCCGGGCCTGCCCGCGGCGCGGGGCGCTTTGCTAGGCCCAGAGCTTGATTCCGCCGAGCAGGCCGGCGACGTTGTCGACGACGACGACGTTCTCGGGCAGCCGCGAGACGTCGAGCAGGCGCGCGTTGCCGCCGCCGAGGTAGAGCTTGCGGTAATTGAAGATCGGCTCGAGCTGCGCGATCATCTGGCGCACGCGCTTGTTCCAGCGCTTCGGGCCGATGCGCTTGCACTCGGCGTCGAACACGCGATCCTCGTACTTCAGGTCCCGCTTTCCGTAAGGGTGATGTCCGAGCTCGAGGTTCGGCACGTAGTGGCCGTCGATGTACAGGGCGCAGCCGAGCCCCGTGCCGAAGGTGAGCACCATCTCGAGCCCCCTGCCCTCGATGACGGCGAGCCCCTGGATGCCGGCGTCGTTGGCCACGCGCACGGGCTTCGCGAGGCGGCGCTCGACCGCCTCGGCGAGCGGGTAGCCCTTCCACTTCTCGTTGTCGAGGTGCGGCGCCGTCTTGGTCACGTTGTCCATCACCACGCCGGGGAAGCCGATCGAGACGCGATCGAACTCCCCCAGCGCGCGGGCCATCTCCTCGATGACGTCGAGCATGGGGTCCGGCGAGGCCGGCTGCGGCGTCGGCACGCGCATGGGATCCGCCATCGGAGTCCCCTGCCCGTCGAGGATGGTGCCCTTGATCCCCGTTCCGCCGATATCGATGCAAAGCGTGCGCATGGATTCCTCTGTCTCCTCCCGGAGCTCTTCCTCCGAGGCTGCCGCGGGCACGTCGGCGCGCCCGCGATCGCGGCGGACATCATCTGGAGCGCCGGCCGTGTGTCAACTGGAGCCGCAACATGACCGCCCCAGCGGCACGGGCGCGCGCTGGCTCGATGCGATGTTAACGCTAACAGGTGGCCAGCATCGGCCATCTGAAGGAGGGAGCGGAGCACGCCGAGCGCCGCTGGGCCGTTGGCCACGAGCAGGGCGGAAACGTCCAGCGAGCGCAAAAGCGGCGGGATTCGGCGCCCGATTCGGCGCCCATTTCTTCTGACGCGGCGCTCCGGCGGAGCCCCGCCAGCCAGGTGCCGCCCCCGGCCCGAGGAGCCCGCGGGCCGTCCGGTTTGGCGTTGACATGGGCCATGTGATCGTTCACATTTGGTCCGAGCCGCATCCTTCTGCTTCGCCTTGGAGGGGTCGTCTTGCGCGCCGAGAGCTTTGCCATCGATGGTCTCGGCACCGATTCCGCTAGCTCGGTCGTTGCGGGCGCGATTGCGGATCGAGGATGGGTAGCGTTTCACCAAGGGTGTCTCTCGCCAGAGAACACGATCCACCTCGCTGATTCGGCGAAGGTCCTGTGAGCCTGGGTGCGCCCACGGGGGATGTTGTTTCGAAGATCCGGCGAAACGGCCGAATGGCGAGCGTGGGGACGGCGTGAGCTACGTGGTGGCAGATCGCGACGACGTCCTCCTCGGGGGCACCGTTTGATGGATGAGGCCCCTCCGGGAATTTTACTGAGTCACGCGAGAGGCGATGCGTTCACCGTCTCATTGCACTTCTTCGTTATAGCTGCCGACTGCTTCTCGCGAGGTCCAGAGTGCCCCTCTGAGGGCTGCACCATGATAATCTGACGATGTCGTCAGGGAAGCCAGCGGTTCGACAATTACCTTCAGCGTGCCCACAGCGGGCGAAGAGGGATGTTCATGTCTAGGCCCTCCCATCATGACCAGGCGCGTCCTATCAGGGGCTCTCGGTCGGCGATCCTGGCCGCGTTGCTCCTGGCCAGCGGCTGCATCGGAAACGTGGGTGGTTCCGGTTCCGGTTCCGGTTCCGGTTCCGGCGCCGAGCCCGGCGACGAGCCTGACGTCACGGATCCCACCACCGGGGCCCCGCTCGCGTGCAAGGACGGCGCGGTGTACCCCGGGCGAGCGCCGCTGCGGCGGCTCACGCGCGTCGAGTACAACAACACCGTCCGCGATCTCCTGGGCGACACGACCAACCCCGCCTTTTCGCTGCCCAGCGAGGATGTCGGGAACGGCTTCGGCAATGACGCGGACACGCTGTCGGTCTCGAGCCTGCTTGCCGAGCAGCTGAGCACCGTCGCGGAGGGCGTCGCCCAGCGCGCGACCGCCACCCCGGAGGCGCTCGCGAAGCTCGCCCCTTGCGCGCGCAACGTGGCGGCGGCGGACGAGGAGGCGTGCGCGAGCACGATCATCGAGAAGCTCGCCCCGCTCGCGTACCGCAGGCCCCTCGCCGACGGCGAGGCGAACGAGCTCCTCGCGCTGTACCGAGTCGGCAGGACCGACGCGACGTTCGCCACCGGCGTCGCGACGGTGATCGAGGCGCTGCTCCAATCGCCGGACTTCCTCTACCGCATCGAGCGCGGCATGCCCGACCCGGAGCGCCCCGAGCTCCGCCGGCCCACGGGCGACGAGATGGCGACGCGGCTCTCGTACATGCTCTGGGGCACGACGCCCGACGAGCAGCTGCGCACGGCCGCGCAGGCGGGTGAGCTCTCGACGAAGGAAGGCGTGCGCAAGCACGCCGAGCGCATGCTCGAAGACCCTCGGTCTCGGCCCACCATCCGGTTCTTCTTCGACAACCTGCTCCCCATCAGCAGCCTCGCGGATCTCGAGCGGAACGCGGAGGCGTTCCCCACCTTCTCTCGCACCATCGGCTCGCTGATGCGCGAGGAGACACAGCGGCTCATCGAGCACGAGGTCTTCGAGGGGGGCGGGACATGGCCGTCCATCTTGACGGCCCCGTACTCGTTCATGAACGAGCAGCTCGCGGCGTTCTACGGCGTCTCCGGCGTGACGGGCGACGAGTTCCAGAAGGTGGAGCTCGACACGACCCAGCGCCTCGGGATCCTCACCCAGGCGGGCATGATGGCCGGAACGACGCACTCGAACAACACGAACCCCGTGACCCGCGGCTCGTTCGTGCTGCAGAAGCTCATGTGCATCATCATCCCGCTCCCCACCGGCGACATCCTGGAGCAGGTGAAGCCGCCGGATCCGTACTCCGGCAAGACGGCGCGGGAGCGCTTCAGCCAGCACAGCCAGGACAAGGCGTGCGCGGGGTGCCACCAGTTCATGGATCCGGTCGGCTTCGCGTTCGAGAACTACGACGCGGTCGGGCTGTACCGCACCACCGAGAACGACGTCGTGATCGACCCGAGCGGCACGGTCCCGGGGACGCTGGGGGATGTGAGCGGGCCGATCGAGCTGGTGCAGAAGCTCGCCGCGTCGGAAGAGGTGCAGGACTGCTTCGCCAAGCGCTGGAGCGAGTTCGCCTACGGCCTCACCCTGCGCAAAGAGGACAAGTGCACCGAAGAGGCTGTCACGACCGCCTTCAAGGCGTCCGGGTACAACGTGAAACAGCTCCTGATCGATCTCACGCAGACGGACGCTTTCCACTATTTGGCTTCAGGACAGGAGTGAAGGTCATGTCGAAATTTCGCTTGAGCCGACGTGCCATGCTGCGGGGCGCCGGCGCCATCGCGGTCTCGCTCCCCTGGCTGGAGATCATGGGCACCGAGCGCCCGGCGCACGCGGCCCCCGCCCCCGCCAAGCGCTTCCTCGCCGTCTACACGCCCGGCGGCACCGTGCTGAACCGCTGGAGGCCGACCGGCTCGGAGACGAGCTTCACCTTGAGCCCCATCCTGGCGCCGCTCGCGCCGGTGCAGAACCGGCTGATCGTCGTCGACGGCCTCGACATGAAGAGCGCGCGCGGCGAGCAGCACCAGGCCGGGATCATCGCCTGGCTCACGGGCACGTCGCAGGAGGGCTCCAACAACGGCGGCTACGGGAAGGGGCCGTCCATCGATCAGGTGATCGCCGCCCGGATCTCCGCCGGTCAGAAGGCGAAGGCCAGCATCCAGATCGCGTTGCGCTGGGCCACGGGCAAGTCTCACGGCCTGCTGTCGCCGATGAACGCCGCGAATTTCGAGAACGACGCGCCGCACAAGCCGATCCCGCCGCGCCTCGATCCGGTGGAGATCTTCACCGAGCTGTTCGGCACGCTGAACCCGAACGACAGCAACGACGCTGCCCGTCGCCTCGCGCGGAAGCAATCGATCCTCGACTTCCTCGACCGGCGCTACGCCACCCTGTCCGGGCAGCTCGGCGCCGCCGATAGGCAGAAGATCGACCAGCACCTCACGAAGATCCGCGAGATCGAGCAGAGCCTCAGCAACGTTCCGGTCGAGACGAGCGCGTGCAAGGTGCCGACGAGGGTCGACACGTCCGACTACAACCCGCGCACGGGGCTCAACTCGTCCGACAACGGCTCGATCAAGGACACCTCGACCGACGCGGCGATCCCCAAGGTCGGCAAGCTGTTGACGGACATGATGGTGATGGCGTTCGCCTGCGACATCACCGGGGTCGGCACCCTGCAGTGGAGCGACACCGAGGCGAAGCACACCTTCCCCTGGCTCAACCTGACCGAGCACCACCATTTCTACCAGCACGACGGCGGCTTCAGGCCGAACGAGTGCGAGGCCATCTGCACCTGGTACTCGAAGCAGCACCTCTATCTCCTGCAGGAGATGGAGAAGATCGACATGGGCGGGCACTCGCTGCTCGACGAGAGCGTCGTCTTCTTCGGCTCGGAGCTCTCGGATCCGCCGTCGCACAAGAAGAACGACATGCCGTTCCTGCTGGCCGGCGGCGGCGGAGGCCTGCGCACCGGGCGCTGGCTCCGGTACCCGAACCTCCCGCACAACAACCTGCTCGTCTCGATCTTGAACCTGTTCGGCGACACCCGGACCACGTTCGGCGACCCGCGGGACTGCACCGGGCCGCTCACCAACCTGACCTAGCCGCTCCCGAGGCGGGACGCCCCCTCGCTCGAACGCGACAGGGCGGCGCCCGCCCCTCGCCCGCGCGCCCGCTACGGTGAGCCGCAGTCGTCGCAGGCGACGCTGGGCGGCGGCTCGCCGTTCACGAGCGCGTCGAGCCACCGGACGAGGCGCGTCCCGCCCGACTCCAACGTGTAGAACTCCGGCCGCCAGAGGATGCAATGAGCGCTTCCGGCGGCGAGGTACGCGCTGAAGTTCGGCGTCGACGCCTCGATGTGGTCGACGGACGCCCTCATCGCCTCCGACCACGCCTCCGCGCCGCCGCCGCCGCCCATCGCGCTGTAAAAGAAGATCTGGTCCTCGTCGTGGACCGTGTTGTACTGCGACAGGCGCATGTCGGGGTAGTGCGCGCCGATCTTCTCGTAGAGCACGTACAGGTTCACGAGCTCGGCCGGATCGAGCCCGGGGATCCACGTCGGATAGGCGCCCTCCGGCTTCCAGGAGGGGAGGCTGTCGTTGAAGAAGGCGTCGGTGATGACCCCCGCGCCGCTGTCGGCGAACTGGACCACGGACGCGTTCTTGTAGTGCTCCCGCAGGTGGGCAGACCACAGGATCGAGCCATACGCGCCCGCGCTGCAGCCGGTCACGAAGATCTTCTCGGGCGCGGGGACGTTCGCGTAGACCCAGTCGAGCGCGGCGCGGACGTTGACGGCGCCTTTGTGCCGGACGGTGACGGCGCTGCTGCCCTGTCCGTACGTGGCTACGTTGTCGCCCCAGTGGATGTCCCCGGTGCAGTAGGGAATGTAGACATGGTGCCAGTCCCTGAACGGGTTGTCCGGGTTGTCATGGTCGTAGATCCCGGTCGTCAGGGGATCGTCGCCGACGGTCTCCTGGAAGATGTCGGCGCCGGCGGAGCAGGTGGCGGCGCTCCAGCACGCGCCGCCGCCGCGGAACTCGACGATGAGGCGATTGACGGTGCCCGGGCGCACGAGGTACTTGAACGGATCGCCGCGCGCGCAGGTGGTCTCGCCGCCCGGCTCGATGGTGTTCCATCCGGAGGGCAAGCTCAGGATTCCCGCCCGTGGCGGGCTGTTCGGGCCTTCGTCCTTGGCGGACGAGCCGCCACAGCCAACGATGGCGAGCAGACACAGCGGGATGTGGAATCGAGGGAATGCGGGGTTGAAGCGCATGACGGGCGTGAGGATAGCATTCCACGACTCCCAGGCTTGTCCGCCGGCGACGGCGCGGGCCGCCGGCGACGGCGCGGGGGTGGAGCGCGCTACGGCGGCGGGGCGTGCTCTGCCCAGATCTGCGCGGCGGCGGCGCTGACCGCGCGGCGAATCGAGCCCTCGTCGAGGCGCGCACGGTCGCGCGGCGCGAGGGCGGCGCAGATGCCGAGCGCGACGAGGTAGAGGGCGCCGATGAGCCCGATCCACCGCAGACCGGACGCGCCCAGCCGGGAGATGATCTCGATGGGCACGATCTGCGCGCGGATCTGGACCGCGCCGATCACGAGGACGGCGCGGTCCCCTTCCTGGAGCTCGATGTCGGCGGGGCCCGTCAGCAGGCGCCCGAGCCCGTCGGCGCCGTGGACGCGCGCCCGCGTCCGCCGCGGTACGTGCAGCACGTAGCGCGCGCCGGTCACCTCCGCGATGACGGGGGCCGCCCTGTCCAGCTCTATCGACGGCACGCGCGCGATGGATGCGGGCGTGTCGCCGATGTGCGCCCGGCCCTCGGCGAGCAGGTGGCGGACGCCGATCACGTCCTTGCCTCGGACGGCCACGAGCTCCAGCGCGCGCCGCGCGGAGGCGCTCGCCGCGGGCGGCCGTGATCTCCGGTCGCTGACGGGTGCGGCCCTCGATGCCTCATTAGGACCTTTCGCCATACTCTACAGCCCCCTTCGTCGGCCGCGGGCAGGGGTGGACTCCGCATGTCCCCTGGTCACCTGCCCTCGGCGCGCCGCCCCGCTCGCCGCCACATCACTCCCCTTCCCCGGCTCCTCTGGCATGGATCGTTCCGCGGCCAAGCGCGCAGGGACGTGGCGCCCCGGCGGCCCCTGCCAGCGCGCCTCGTCCGCCGGAGAAGGAGGGAGAAGGCGACGGAGAGGACGACCGCGGCGGCGCCCGCGGCGCGGCGGTGGGCGGCCGTCGTCGCTGACGGACCGGAGCGCGGGCTCGACCTCGACGTCCGGCGCTTGGTCAGGGAATCCGGCCACACGGGGGCGATCCGCGGCGGAGGGGGCGCCGAGCGTCCTCTCCGCCGCGGGTGACGGCGATGCGGGCCTGGTCTGTCAGGGCGTCACGTAGCAGAGGTCGAGGCGCGGCCGCTCGGCGGCGTTCGCCTCCTCGCTCGACCGGAGGGTCCGCTTGCCCGTGCCGAGCTCGCGCAGGAGCACGCCGTGGTTGGCGAGCGCGCCCGAGACCCAGTCCTGGACGAGCGCGGTCACGTCGCACGACACGGTGGTGGTCAGGTTGGCCGGCACGGCGAGCGACGCCTCGACGGCGGGGTCGAAGGCGCCGTTCAGCGTGTTGTACGTGACGGTGGCCTCGGTCCACGGCGCCGTGATCGCGTGGACATCGAGCGTCGCGGCCGTCGGGGCGTAGAGCGCTCTCACCGAGAACGTCGCGCCCTCGATGGTGGCGTCCCCGGGGATCCCGGAGAGATCGAAGGCGACAAGGGCCATCTTCTGTCCGGAGCCGGAGACGCCGGTGAAGAGGCCAGGATACGAGCCCGAGGTCGTGTTCGGCTCGGAGCTGGAGATGAAGGCGTCGGCGGCCCCGCCGGCGCCGCCGCGGCGGACGGCGACGCAGATCGGATCGCAGGCGTTGCCCACGCCGTCGGCGTCGTTGTCGCCCTGCCCCGGGTTGGCGTCGCCCGGGCAGTTGTCGCACGCGTCGCCCACGCCGTCGGCGTCCGCGTCCGCCTGGCTCGCGTTCGCCGCGAGCGCGCAGTTGTCGCACGCGTCGCCCACGCCGTCGGCGTCCGCGTCGGCCTGGTCCGGGTTCGCGGCGAGCGGGCAGTTGTCGAAGGTGTCGCTCACGGCGTCAGCGTCGGAGTCGACCCACTCGGGGACGCTCACGTCGAAGGAGGCGCTCGCCGCGTTGCCCGCCGCGTCGGTCGCGCCGCAGGTGACGGTGGAGACGCCGACGGGCAGGACGGTGCCCGGCGCGGGGGAGCAGGTCACGGGGACCGCGCCGTCGACGACGTCGAGCGCGACGGCGACGAACGCGAGCTCGGCGCCCCACGGCCCGGTCGGCTCCAGGGTGGTCGGGCCGGGGACGGTGAGGACCGGAGCGCTCGTGTCCTCGACGATGACGGCGAAGGTGCCGTAATCGAGGTTGCCTGTGGCGTCGAGCGCATAGCAGTGGACGACGGTGACGCCGATCGGGACGGTGCTGCCCGGGGGCGTCGTGCAGATCACGGGGACGGCGCCGTCGACGTCGTCGATCGCGGAGACCGTGAACGTGGCCGGGGCGCCGCTCGCGCCCGTCGCCTCGAGCACGAGGTCGTCGGGCACGGAGAGCGTCGGCGCCGTCGTGTCGCCGACCGCGCCGGTGCCGCAGTCGAGGCGCAGGTCCAGGTCGAAGACCGGCGGCGGGATGTGCATGATATGGCTCTCGACGTACGGCTGCGCGGCGTCGTCGGGCGCGTGGCAGCCCGGCTTCTCGGCGCGGACCTTGTAATAGCCGGTGACGACATCCCAGCCGAAGTGCCCCTCTCCGTCGGAGATGCTCGGGTTGGCGCGGTTCATGGGCGACATGATGGCGCTGCCATCCGGCACCACGGTGAAGGAGCCCGGCGCCCCGCTGTCCGAGCGGAAGAGGGTGACCGTGGCGCCGTCGATGGGAGCGCCGCCCACGGTCCGGACCCACCCGCTCGGGTCGATGTAGATCGGAAACGCGATGCTCGTGACCGTCGGGCCGCACTGCGTCTGGATGAGGACCGTGGCCGCGCCGTGGTTCGGGTAGAAGGGCGGAATGACGGCGGTGAACTGGCCGTTGCCGTCGAGCTGCATCGCGCCTGACGCGAAGGTGACGGCGCCGAACTTCACATCATAGGTCGCCGTGCCGCCGGCGCAGCCGGGCGTGGTCAGGGTGGTGGGGTCGTGCCAGTAGACGACGGGCACGTCGCCGCCGCCCTGGAACGAGGGCTCGAGGCCGGTGCCTGGGGGCGGCGCGACCGGCGCGCCGAGGGTGATCGGCGGCGCCTGTTGCGAGATGCCCTCCAAGGCACCCACGGACACCTCGCTCTGGATCAAGACGCTCCCCGCCGGCGGGAACGCCGTGATCGTGTACTGGCCCTCGGCGAGCGCGTTCGCCGTGAACCCACCGCTCTCATTGGTCGTCCCGTACCACGGGCAATCCGGCGCCGCTGCGGCCACCGTGCGGCAGATCTGCACCGGCGCGCCGGCCACCCCCTCCATCTGGCCCTGAGCGTTGAGGGCCTGGACGGTGCCCACGACGACGCTCGAGCCCAGCCCCCCCGTATTTTCGTCTATCTTGATTTTGTAGCGCCCTTTTTTGCTGCTCCCCATCTCGTTGTCGATGAGCCTGTAAGATACATCGTAGTCCGTGAAGATGTCCCCGGGCTCCAGATCCGTTTGAAGCTGCGGCTTCGGCAGCTCGAAGGCCCCCACCCCCGTGCCGGAGGCGAAGCCGACGCGGGCCGTCTCGCCGCCGATCCCGCCGAGGCCGCCGCTCGCAGACCCGGAGTTCCACAGGATCTGATCATAATTGAACCAGATGTCGAAATCCCCGGCCGGCCTGTAATCCTGGCTCGACGGGTCGCAGTTCGCGTCGGGGTCTCCCGCGACGCACGTCTGCGCGTCGACGAGGAGGAGCTGAAAGATGTTCAGCTTGTCGGTGCTCTGCGGGTAATAGCCGACCCCCGCGAACCCGTTCGGCGGGGCGACGGGGTCCGCCCACAGCACGCAGAAGGCCTTCCGGGGCCGTTGATAGCCCGGGAGTATCCCCTGAAGCTCGCCCCAGTGCACGACGCCCGAGCCGGCGCCCGTGGTGTCGACGTCCGCGAAGAACGGCGCGATGATGGCGCGGTTCGTGGTCTCGAGCGGGAACGGCGTGTAGACGTTGAGCGGGCCGTCGAAGGTGATGTTGCCGTTGTTGTTGACGTAGACCGTGTTGTAGTGCCGATTGTAGAAGTTGACCTCGAAGGGGAGCGGCACGACGCCGCTCGATCCGTCGTCGTTCGGCGCCAGCGAACCTCCCGCAAGGCAACCTGGGTCGTAGATCACGGCGTCCGGCCCAGCCGCGAGCACCTCGCTCGACAGCCCCCCCGTGAGCGCCACGATGCCGGCGGTCATCACCCGATGAACATTGCGTCTCATCCTGCCCTCGCTTCGCCTCCACACAAAGAGGCGCCATGATAATGCATGTGCCCGCGCCTCGATGGAAGCTTTTTCTTACGCGCAACCGCCTGTCGGGCTGTCGGGCTGTCGGGTTGTCGGTGCTTTGCCCGTAACGCTCGGGCGGCGCGTGCGGCGCGTGCCACGCGTGAGTTGTCCTGGTCGTCGGACGCCTCGCGCGTATTTCATCAGAATGACGATAAAAACCTGCGTACCCGGGCCGCGGCGCGCGGATCCCGTCGCATCGCAGAGAGCAGCGCCTCATTCAACCACAACAGAAATGCAGTCACGTACTTCCGGCTTGACGACGTTCCAGGCGCCTGGTTCTCATGGCTGCAATGTTGCGGGGCTTCAGATCGCTCGGAGAACGCTCGACGGTCCGCCATCCCCTGCGGGCTGGGTCGCTGCTCGCGGCGCTCGCGGCCTCTGCAGGCTGCAGCGATACGACGGCGCCGGCGGCGGCCGAGGCGCTCTCGGAGCGGTTCCCCGCGGTGGCGGCGCGCGTGCTCGACGGGGGCGAGGCGCTCGTCGAGCGGGGCGCTGGCTTCGCTCTCCCTGAAGCCCCTGCTCCGGGGCTCCTCACGGTGGAGCTCCCCGGCGACGCGGGACAGGCGATCCGCTTCCGCCTCCCTGGAGCCGGAGGGTGCGACGGCCCCGCGGCCGCGTGCCCTGGCGCCCTGGACATCCGGGTGCGCGAGGCGGGCGCCCGGGGAAAGGGGGCGCGGGCAGGCCGCGCGATCGCCTATCCGCTGCCCGGGGGAACATCGTTCTGGACCGCCGCGTCCGGCGTCGCGGAGGAGTGGCTGCTGCTCGAGCCCGGGGCGGTCCAGCGCGGCGCCCCCGTGGCCACATGGCAAATCGAAGGAGCCTCGCTGCGCAAGGCGGGCGAGGTGGTGCTCGTCGTGGACGACACGGGCGCTCCGCGGCTGCGCGTGACGGCGCCGGAGGCGTTCGCCGACGGCGGCAAGCGCCCTGTCGGGGCGCGGCTCTCGGTCGAGGGCGCGACGCTCGCGCTGCACGTGGACGCCGAGGGGGAGGCGGTGCTCGTCGATCCGGTCTGGGAACAGGTGCCCACCGGGATGAGCGCGGCGCGCCGGGAGCACACCGCGACCCTGATCACGAGCGGATCGCGCGCCGGCCAGGTCCTCGTCACGGGCGGGTACAACGGGGCCATCGCCCTCAGCAGCGCGGAGCTGTACGACCCCGAGACGAACTCGTGGTCGCCCGCAGCCGCCATGAGCACGGCGCGATACCAGCACACGGCGACCTTGCTGAACGACGGGCGCCGCGTGCTCGTGGTCGGCGGCCGCGTCGACACAACGTATCTGGGCACGGCGCAGATCTACGATCCCGACACGAACACCTGGACGAACGCCGAGAGCATCACCAGTCGAGCGCTCCATACGGCGACGCTGCTCGCGGACGGCGACGTGCTCGTGGCGGGCGGCTACGATGGCACCGCGGCGAGCGGCGACGCCCGCCGCTACGATCCCGAGACGGGCAGATGGTCGTTCGCGGGGACGATGAGCGGCCGTTACTCGCACAGCGCGGTGCGGCTGCTCAACGGCACCGTGCTCGTCGCGGGCGGCTACGGCACCGCCTACCTCGCAACCGCGGAGACCTACGACCCCGCCGGCAATGCGTGGTCGGCGGCCGGCAACCTGGGGACGGCGCGGCGGCTGCACAGCGCGACGCTCCTCCCGAACGGCGATGTCCTCGTCGCCGGCGGCACGAACGGGACGCACCTGGCGAGCGCCGAGCGGTACAGCCCGACGGCGAGGACCTGGGCATCGGCTGGCACCATGCCGGGTACGCGCAGCAGCCACGCCGCGTTGCTGCTCCCCTCGATCGGCCAGGTCCTCGTCACCGGCGGCTTCAACGCGAGCGCCTACCTCGAGACGACCGCGCGGTACGATCCCAATGCGGCGCCATCCGCGGCCTGGACCGCGGACGATGTCATGGCCACCGCCCGCGGGTCTCACACGCTCGTGGCGCTCGCCAACGGCCAGCTCCTCGCGGCGGGCGGGCGCAACACCGCGGTCGCCCTGTCGAGCGCCGAGCTCTATCGCATCGAGTCCCCGAACGGCGCGTCCTGCCTCGCCGATGGCGAGTGTCTGAGCGGCCATTGCGTCGACGGGGTCTGCTGCAACACCGCGTGCGGCGGCGGCTCTCCCGGGGACTGTCAGGCCTGCAGCGCCGCGGCCGGCGCTTCGACGAACGGCGTGTGCGGGCCGCGCGGCTCGGGCAGCCTCTGCCGCGGCTCGGCCGGCCTCTGCGACGTCGAGGAGCGCTGCGACGGCAGCTCCGTCGACTGCCCTGCCGACGCCCTCGCCTCCGCCACCACGGTCTGCCGCGCGGCGGCGGACCTGTGCGACGTGGCCGAGACCTGCACCGGTCGCTCCGTCGACTGCCCTGCCAACGCATTCGCCTCCCCCACCACGGTCTGCCGCGCGGCGGCGGACCTGTGCGACGTGGCCGAGACCTGCACCGGCGCTTCCGCCGCCTGCCCCGCCAACGCCCTCGCGCCTGCCACCACCGTCTGCAGGCCCGCGACGGACCTGTGCGACGTGGCCGAGACCTGCACCGGCGCTTCCGCCGCCTGCCCCGCCAACACCTTCGCGCCTGCCGCCACCGTCTGCCGCGCGGCGGGGGACGTGTGCGACGTGGCCGAGACCTGCACCGGCTCCGCCGCCGCCTGCCCCCTCAACGCCTTCGCGCCTGCCACCACGGTCTGCCGTCCCGCGGCGGACGTGTGCGACGCGGCCGAGCGCTGCACCGGCTCTTCCGCCGCCTGCCCCGCCAACGCCTTCGCGCCTGCCACCACCGTCTGCCGGACGGCCGCCGGCCCCTGCGACCTCGCCGAGACCTGCACCGGCGCCGCCGCCGCCTGCCCCGCCGACGCCCTCGCGGCGCCGGACACGGTGTGCGCCCCCGGCGCCTGCGTCGACGCGACCTCCAGCGCCCCGCCGAGCCGCTGCGCTGCCGACGGCGCGTGCGTCGAGCGCGCCGCCGTCGCGTGCGGCCTCTACGTCTGCGCGGACGACGCGTGCCTGACCCGCTGCTCCGCGCACGACGACTGCGCCGCAGGCGCCTACTGCGCCCCGCCGACCTGCGCGGCGAAGAAGCCGCTCGGTGCGCCCTGCGGGGCGACGGTCGAGTGCGCCGAGGGCGCCTGCATCGGCGGCACCTGCTCGCTCGATCGCGACGGCGACGGCATCGGCGACGCAGGGGACACGTGCCCCGACACGCCGAACACCGCAGACGTCGACATCGATGACGACGGCAAGGGGAACGCGTGCGACGAGGACGACGACGGCGACGGCAAGCCGGACGTCGAGGACGCCTGCCCCACGATCGCGGACCCGGGCACCACCTCCGATCGGGCATGCAGCTGCGAGCCCCCCAAGCAGGACGGCGACCCCTGCGACGACGGCGATCCCTGCACCCTTGCCGACGCCTGCCAGGCGGGGCGATGCGCCGGCACCGAGCGCTACGTGTGCCCCCAGCCCGATCCGGGCCCTTGCAAGAGCTTCGTCTGCGTGGCGCCGAACGGCGCCTGCATCGAGCGCAGCAAGCTCGAGGGGACCCCGTGCCCCGGCGGCGAATGCCGCGCCGGCGGCTGCCTGCTCGACGAGCCGCCCGGCAGCGGAGGCGCTGGCGGCGGACCGAGCGGGAGCGGCGGCGGCATCGGCGGCACCGGCGGCGGAGCGGGCGGGGCCGAGCCGGGCTCGGGCGGGGCCGCCGGCGGCTCCGGCGGGGCGGGCGCGGCGGCGGGCGGCGCGGCCGCGGGCGGCGACGCCGGCGGCGCCGTCGCCGGCGGCGAAGAGCCCCCCGGCGACGCCCAGCGAGGGGAGCTCCGGCTCCACGGCAACGGCTGCGCGGCGAGCGCGCCCCCCGGCGGCGCCCCGGGTGATGCCGGCCACGGTCCGCTCTGGCTCCTCGCGGCGCTGCTCCTCGGGCGCCTGCCTATTTCGTGGCGCGCTCCCCGCGCTGGTGTAGATCGCCGCCCGTGAGGAAACGCCCCCTCGGCAAGACCACCCTCCAGGTCTCGGAGCTCGCCCTAGGCACCTGGGGTCTCTCAGGCGACGGCTACGGCCCGGTCTCCGAGCTCGAAGTCGATCGCGTCATCGATCGCGCGCTCGCGGTCGGCATCGACCTCTTCGACACGGCCGACGTCTACGGCCGCGGCGAGATGGAACGCCGCCTCGGCAAGCGGCTCAAGGACGCCGGCGCCACGTTCGTGGTCACCAAGATCGGCACCGATCTCGAGGGCCTCCCGCCGACCAAGCGCTTCGACCCCGCCTACCTCCGCACCGCGTTCGAGCGCTCCCAGGAGCGGCTCGCCCGCGACGTCGTCGACGTCGTCCTGCTCCACAACCCCACCGTGGCCGCGATGCAGGCGAAGGAGCCCCTCGCCTACCTCAAGGAGCTCAAGCAGGCCGGGAAGATCCGCGCCTTCGGCGTGAGCGCCGGCTCCGCGGACGTCGCCCGCTCCGCGCTGCGCGACGAGGTCGACGTCATCGAGCTCGCCTACAACGCCTTCCTCCCCGGCGACCTCCACGAGGTCGCCGGCGACGTCTCCGAGAGCGGGGCCGGCGTCCTCGCCCGCTCGGTGCTCGCGCACGGGCTGCTCGCCGGCCAGTGGAGCGCCGACCGCGAGTTCTTCCCCGACGATCACCGCATGCACCGGTGGACCCGCGACGAGCTCCGGACCCGCCTCGGCCAGCTCGACGCCCTCAGGCCGTTCGTCTCGGGCGCCGTCGTCTCGCTCCGCTCCGTGGCGCTGCGCTTCGTCCTCGCGAACCGCCTCATCTCGTCCGCCGTGCTCGGCCCCCGCTCGGTCGCCCAGCTCGACCAGCTCGTCCGCGAGGCCGGCATGCCCCCCTACCTCCGCGACACGGCGCTCGCGGAGCTCGCAGGTCGCCTGAACCAGGTCGGGATCGAGGGGTGAGCAGGATGAGCCAGAGCGACAGGGAGCTCGACGAGATCGTCCGCATCGCGCGCGCGGCGGCGGCGATCGTGATGGACGTGTACGCGACGCCGTTCGCCGTCGAGATGAAGGGCCCGGGCGATCCGGTGACGCGCGCCGATCGCGAGGCGAACGCGCTCATCTGCGGCGCCCTCGAGGCCGCGTTCCCCGGGGAGGCGATCCTCGCCGAGGAGAGCGTCCCGGCCGGCGACGAGCTCGCCGCGCGCTTCGGCCGGGAGCGGGTGTTCTTCGTCGATCCGCTCGACGGCACGCGCGAGTTCGCCGACCGGAACGGCGAGTTCGCCGTGATGATCGGCCTCGCGGTCCGCGGCAGGGCGGCGCTCGGCGTCGTGGTGATGCCCACGACGGGCGAGGCGCTGGCCGGCCGCGCCGACGACGGCGGGTGCTTCGCCTTCCTCGAGGCGCGGGACGGCAGCCGCCGCCCGCTCCAGGTCTCGGCGGTGGCCTCGCCGGCCGACGCCACGCTCATCGTCTCGCGGTCGCACCGGCCGAAGGAGATCGAGCCGCTCCTCTCGCGGCTCGGCATCGCCAAGGTCGTCCCGTGCGGCTCGGTCGGCGTGAAGATCGCCCGGATCGCGACGGGCGAGGTCGACCTCTACGTGCACGGCGGCGGCGGCGCCAAGCTCTGGGACAGCTGCGCGCCCGAGGCCGTGCTCCGCGGCGCCGGCGGGCGCTTCACCGACCTCGCCGGCGCGCCCATCGACTACACCGGCCCCGGGCTCAAGCTCGCCCGCGGCATCATCGCCTCGAACGGCGCGCTCCAGGACGCCGTCGTCGCCGCGGCGAGGTCGGAGCTCGGCTGAGGCGCGATGCGGGCGCAGGCGGAGATCGTCATCATCGGCGCGGGGATCATGGGCCTCGCGATCGCCTACAACCTCGCGCGGCACCACGGCATCACGGACGTCGTCGTCGTCGACCGGGGCTACCTCTGCGGCGGCGCCAGCGGCCGCAACGGCGGCGGGGTGCGGGCGCAGTTCTCGAGCGAGGGGAACATCCGGCTGATGCAGGAGAGCATCCGCATCTGCCGCGATTTCGCCCGCGAGATGAAGATCAACATCTGGTTCCGGCAGGGCGGCTACCTCTTCCTCGTGCGGAGCGAGGCCGGCCGTCGGACGCTCGAGAAGAGCGTCGCCGTGCAGAACGACTGCGGCCTCGGGACGCGGATGCTCACGGCGAACGAGGCGCGCGCGCTCGTGCCGGAGCTCTCCACCGAGGGCGTCGTCGCGGCGAGCTACAACCCCGACGACGGCGTCGTGTTCCCGTGGCCGTTCGTCTGGGGCTACGCCGAGCGCGCCCAGAAGCTCGGCGTCGACATCGCCACCTTCACGGACGTCCTCGGCTTCCGCACGCAGGGCGCGCGCATCGACGCCGTGGTCACGGATCGCGGCGAGATCCGGACGCACCGGGTGGTCAACGCCGCCGGCGCGTGGAGCCCGGAGATCGCGCGCATGCTCGGCGTGGATCTGCCGAACCGCCCGCACCGCCACGAGATCTGCTCGACCGAGCCGCTCAAGCCCTGGCTCGGCCCGCTCGTCGCCGACCTGTCGAACGGCCTTTATTTCTCCCAGTCGATGCGCGGCGAGATCGTGGGCGGCATCTCCAACGAGGATGTCCCCGAGGGCCTCGACATGGGGTCGAGCCACAAGTTCCTCGCGCTGTACGCGCGGGCGCTCGTCACGGCGTGCCCGGTCCTCGGCAGCGTGAAGGTGCTGCGGCAGTGGGCTGGCTGTTACGACCTCACCCCCGATCAGAACCCCATCGTGGGCGGGGTCGACGAGGTGGAGCACTTTTACCAGGCGTCCGGGTTCATGGGGCACGGGTTCATGATCGCGCCGGTGATGGGCAAGCTCATCGCGCAGCACATCGCCGAGGGCACGGCCCTGCCGCTGTTCGATCGCTGGAACCTGCGCCGCTTCAAGGAGGGCCGGCTCCTCAGCGAGGCGATGATCATCGGGTGATCCCGGCCGCGGCTGTGTGCTGCGATGTCCGTGTATCCGGTCGGTATTCTTCTAGCGATACGCTACACGGACAGGGGTGCTGGCCGCCCGGACAGGGGGGCCGGCTGCCCGGACAAGGGTGCCGGCCGCACGGACAGGGATGCCGGCCGCACGGACAGGGATGCCGGCCGCACGGACAGGGGTGACGGCCGCACGGACAGGGGTGACGGCCGCACGGACAGGGGTCTAGAGCGGTTTTCAGCTGGGATTGGCACACCGGCTCTCGTCTTCGTCCTCCGTCCTCCCTCTCCCGTCTCACGTCTCACGTCTTGCCTCTCTCGTGCGCGTGCGCGTGCGCGCTGATTCTGGGGAATCGCGCACGCGCACGCGCACGAAGGACGCGCACGGAAGACGGGAGACGGAAGACGGAAGACGGGAGACGAGCACCGGAAACGAGCACCGGAGACGAGCACGGAAGGCGGCTGACGCGGTTCGAATTTCTGCTCTTTCGAGCGGTTTCACCCCGTTTGTCGCTCTAGTGAACCCACGCACCTCGTCTATACTCGCCCCCCTCCCCCATGGGTCACCTCATCCTCATCACCGGATCCTCGAGCGGCATCGGCCTCGCGACCGCGGTCGCCTGCGCGGCCGCGGGCCACCGGGTCGTCGCCACGATGCGCCGCCCCGACAAGGCCGGCGCGCTCCTCGCCGCGGCCGCGGCGGCGGGCGCCTCGCTCGAGGTCGAGCAGCTCGACGTCGCCGCGGCGAGCGCCCCCGACCGGGTCCGGGAAATCCTCCAGAAGCACGGCCCCGCCTACGCCCTCGTCAACAACGCCGGCATCGCCGTCGGCGGCGCCTTCGAGGAGCAGGCGGACGACGACGTCCGCGCGCAGTTCGAGACCAACGTCTTCGGGCTCATGACCGTGACGCGCGCCGTCCTCCCGGCCATGCGCGGCGCCGGGCGCGGTCGCATCGTCAACGTCTCGAGCGTCTCCGGGCTCGTCGGCCTCCCCGGCGTGAGCGCCTACGCGGCCACGAAGCACGCCGTCGAGGGCTTCAGCGAGGCGCTGCGCTGGGAGGTCGCCCCGTTCGGCGTCCACGTCTGCCTCGTCGAGCCCGGCACGTTCAAGACCGAAATTTTCTTCGAGAACCAGCGTCGCGGCGCCCACATCTCGCCCGACGGGCCCTACGCCGCCATGACCCGGACGATCGAGCAGCTCGTCCTCCAGGACGCCGCCAAGGCCCCGCCACCCGCCCCGGTCGCGGCGGCGATCCTCCGCCTCATCGAGGCGCCCTCGCCGCCGTTCCGCACGCTCATCGGCCGGGACGCTCGGGCGCTCGTCGCGCTGCGCCGTGTCATCCCCGACCGGCTGTTCGCCACGGGGATCCGCCGGCTCGTGTCCGTGCCGCGCTCGCGTTGACACGTCCCCGGGCGCCGAATAGTTTCGGCTCCGCCGTTTCCATGGCGGAGCGGCGCCACGTCGTGGCCGAAGGGGGGCCGCGCCCCCTGCCGCGCGCTGTTTTTGTCCACTTTCGTCCCCTCAGGCTAACGAAGGCTAGCCGCTGACCGCCTCTCCTTCTCGCGCCTCGCGACGGCGAGGTCAGGCCGGCAGCATCACCGAGGTCCCGGAGGAAACACCATGTCCCGCTCAGCACGCAGCATCCTGCCGCTCCTTCGCTCGCTCCTCCTGGGGGCCGCCACCGCGTCGTCGATGGCGCTCTCCGCAGGGATCGTCGCCGGGTGCGCCGACGAGAACGACCCCGAGACGCACGTCAAGCGGCTCGACGACCCGGCGACGGTTACCCCCTCGGTCAACCGGCTCGTCCAGTTCTTCGAGGACGCGATGACGCGCGACAACAAGGACCGGAACGGCCCGACCGTGAAGCCGCTCCTCGACAAGATCATCGAGCCGATGACGCAGCGGTGCGTGGCCGGCGACCTCGACGAGCGCACGAACTCGAAGCTCATCAAGTTCATCTCCGACACGCGCGACCCGCGCGGCGACGCCTGCCTCATCAAGGCGCTCAAGGACTACAAGCCCGAGTCGACCGAGGAGGACGTCCGCTGGGCCGTGCGCGGCCTCGGGGCGATGAAGTCGGAGAAGGCCGCCGAGCCGCTCATGGCCGTCTTCACGAAGCTCCAGCACGGCAAGCCGAAGGGCTCCACGATCTCGCGCGACGTGCACGACGCGATGATCGAGATCAACAGCAAGTCGTGGGAGGACGGGCTCATCACGATGCTCGGGCGTCCGATCAACGATCCGAAGGACGTCGCCACGATGCGGAACGAGCTGTTCTGGCAGATCACCGCGGCCGAGCTGCTCGGCTGGCAGCGCAGCGAGAAGGCGGTCGTGCCGCTGCTCAAGGTGGTGCTGTCGCCGCTCAAGGCGGACGCCGCCGCGACGGCGATCCTCGCGCTCACGAAGATCGGCAAGCCCGCGATCGAGCCGGCGATCCAGCTGCTCAAGGGCGAGCACAAGGAGCTCGTCGAGTACTCGAAGGTCGAGAACCTGAAGGCCGCCGGCGACAAGCCGAGCGCGGAGCAGAAGAAGGCGGCGGAGACCGCCCACGTGGCGGCCGCCGCGCTCGTCCTGGCGACGATCGGCCGGCAGGAGTCGGTGCAGCCGCTGCTCTCCGCGCTCGAGAAGGCCGAGGACGTGCCGCGCGCCATCATCGCGCGCGAGCTCACCAAGGTGCCCAAGACGCCGGAGACCCTCGCCGCCTTCCAGGCGGCCTACGAGAAGACGCCCGCGAGCCTCGAGATGCCGCCGGCCGGCATCAACGCGCGGGTCATGCTCGCCGAGGCGGCGGGCAACTTCTTCGACGCGAGCCTCGTGCCGTGGATCGTGAAGACGGGGCTCGAGGCGCGGGGCGAGGAGGACGACGTCGCGCAGATCCGCGACGTCTCGCTCCAGACGGCGCTCAAGCTGATGAAGCCCGACCAGGTCGCCGACGTCGACCGGCTCGCGAACACCCGCACGAGCGGCGGCGGCACGGTCGGCAAGTCGATGGAGAAGGAGATCAAGCTCGCGAAGGACCTGCTGAACGGCTGCGGGACCAAGGTCGACTGCTACATCGGCAAGCTCGGGGACCCGGCGTCGCAGGCCAAGGAGACGCAGTTCCAGGGGATCAAGGCCGCCTACATGACGGGCGTCCTCGGCTCCCCCGACGTCCGGCAGCAGATCATCGACGCGCTGCCGAAGGTCTCGAACGCGGCCGTGCGCTTCGTGTCGGTCTCGGTCATCGACGCCCTGTCGCCGAAGGGCGACGCCGAGGTCGCGACCAAGCTGCAGAAGATCGTCGACGAGGGCGAGGCGTCGAAGGATCCGGAGAAGATCTCCGGCAACGCGCCCTTCAAGACGGTCATCTACCGCCTGACCGCCCGCGCCCAGTAAACGCCGCCTTCCCGCGCGCGACCCCGGGGTCGCGCGCGGGCGCGGGTAAGGAAGGTCGACGCGACCTCCTGATCCCAGATTTTCTTTGCCGAGCGCCTTCCGGGTGCGATGTTTCGCCGAAGCGCAGGGCTCCCCGATTTTTCCTGGCATCTCCTCCGTCTTGACGGTTTACTCCGGGCCTTCCCCACGGGGCCTTCCTGGCTGAACGAACCATGATCGTGCTCGAGGTAACCCAGGGTCTCGCTGCCGGGCGCGCCTTCGAGCTCCAGGGCGAGCTCATCACGCTCGGGCGCTCTCCGGACAACCGGGTCGTGCTCGACGATCGCCACGTCTCCGGGGCGCACGCGCGCATCGTGAACGGCGCCGACGGGGTGATCCTCGAGGACCTGCGCTCCACGAACGGGACGAGCGTGGTGCGCCGGGGCGAGCGGCTCGAGCTCGGGCCCGGGCGCAGCGCGGTCGCCCTCCAGACGGAGGACGTCATCGAGCTCGGCTCGGGCGACGCGGTCACCCGGATGGTGGTGAAGATCCCGGAGGAGGCCGACGACGCGCGGGTCGTCTCGATCCGGCGCCTCGACGAGATCGAGCCCGCCGAGGCGAAGATCGAGCGCGACCCGAGCGCGCTCTCGGCCATGTACGCGGCGCAGAAGCGCATCGGCGCCGCAAACGATCTCGACGAGGTGCTCGCCGAGATCGCCGACGCGGTGCTCGCCCTCGTGCCGAGCGCGACGCACGTCACGGTGGTGCTGCGCGACGACGACCAGGAGCCGGGCGCGGCGCCGGCGGCGTTCGTCCCGGTGCTGACGCGCGTCCGCTCGCCGTCGGGCCGCGGGGCGCCGCCGGCGGGGCCGGTGCCGATCACGCGCAGCGTGTACCGCAAGGTGATCAAGGAGCGGGCGGCGGTGCTCGCGGCCGACGCGCCGATCGAGGTGGGGCAGACCGAGTCGCTGATGGGCGCCTCGATCCGCAGCACGCTGGCCGTGCCGCTCTGGAAGGGCGAGGAGATCATCGGGGTGCTCCAGGCCGACAACCGGAGCGCGCCCGGGATGCTGAACGCGGGCGATCTGGAGACGCTGCTCGTGCTGGCGGCGAACGCGTCGCTCGCGGTGGCGAACGCCCGGCTGATCAAGCGGCTCGTGCTCGCCGAGGAGCGGCTCCAGAAGGAGAACAGCTTCCTCAAGGGGCGCGAGGAGAAGCGCCGGGGCGGGGGCGCGGTCGACATCATCGGCAACAGCGAGGCGATGCGCCGGGTCATCGGCCAGCTCGACAAGGTGGTCGACACGCGCGTCACGGTGCTGATCGAGGGCGAGACGGGCACGGGCAAGGAGCTCATCGCCGCCGCCGTGCACTACCGCTCCCGCCGCCGCGACAAGCTCTTCGTCGCGCAGAACTGCGCGGCGCTGGCCGAGAGCCTCCTGGAGAGCGAGCTCTTCGGCCACAAGAAGGGGTCGTTCACGGGCGCCACCGAGGAGAAGAAGGGCCTGTTCGAGATCGCCGACGGCGGCACGCTCTTCCTCGACGAGATCACCGAGACCCCGCTGTCGCTCCAGTCGAAGCTGCTCCGGGCGCTCCAGGAGGGCGAGATCCGCCCCGTGGGGGCGACGAGCCCGAAGCACGTCAACGTGCGCATCGTCGCGGCGACGAACCGGAACCTCGAGGACGAGGTGGCCAAGGGGCGGTTCCGCGAGGACCTCTACTACCGGCTCAAGGTGTTCCCGATCCGCCTGCCGCCGCTGCGCGAGCGGCGGGACGACATCCCGCTGCTCGCGGCGCACTTCCTGGAGCGCTACGCGGACGAGATCGGCAAGCCGTGCGGCGGGTTCAGCCAGCAGGCGATGGAGCTCATGGTCGCCTACGACTGGCCGGGAAACGTCCGGGAGCTCCAGAACGAGGTGCAGCGGCTCGTCATCCAGCTGGATCCGGGGGCGTTCGCGACGCCGGAGCTCTTGTCGCCGCGGATCCGGCAGGTCGAGGGGCTCGTGGCGCGGGCGGGGACGCCCAAGGGGTCGCTCAAGGAGATGATGGACGCGGTCGAGAAGTTCTTCCTCCTGGAAGCGCTGCGCGGGCACAACAACAACAAGACCAACGCGGCGAAATCGCTCGGGATCACGCGCGAGGGGCTCCACAAGAAGCTGCGGCAATACGGGATCTGACGGGGACGGGGGCGGGGGGGAGAGAGCCGGGTCGCGAGGGAGCCATCGGGAGGGGGTGGCGCGCGCGGGGGTGGCGGGGGGCCCTTCCCACGAACTCGCGCCTCGTGGTGGCTATGGCCCGCTGAACGGGTGAGGAAGGACCAGGAGCGACTCGCTTCGATGCAGGCCGGCGCTCGGGTTCGTGGGGCCCTTCCCCCGCCACCCCCGCGCGCGCCACCCCCTCCCGATGGCTCTTCCCGAGGCGCGGCGGGGGGAGAGAGTGAGGGCGGGGCGATGGTCGTGAGATCGAGCCTCGATATCGGCGTGGGCCGCGCGAAGCGCAAGACATCGGTCCACGATGGTCCGAGGTATGGCCCTTTGTACCTCCCCGGAGCATCGCCCCTACCCCGGAGCACGCGGGATGTCTCCTCGTCGTACGCCTGCCACCTCTGCGCCACGTCGCGTTCGACGGGGCGCCGGCCTGCACGGACTTTGTAAAGAGCTTGGACATTCCGAGCAAGTTGGTGTTACAACCGAATCTCAGGGGGGTGCGATGAGCGCATCGTCGGCGGCAGGGGTGGACCGGCGATCGACGCGGGTGGGGCGCGGCTACGGGCCTGCGCGCCGCATCCGGCCCGCCCGAGCGAACCGGCGAGAGGGGGGGACGTGAACGAGCTCGGAGACGAGCGTCTGAAGACGCGGACCGGGGAGTTCTCCTTCGACAGGGAGAACGGGATCATCCGCTTCGATGTCGACGAGGGCGCGGTCCAGACGCTCGCCGACGCGAAGGAGAACATCGCCGCGAACAAGCGATTCAGCAGGGGCAAGCCGTACCCGGTCCTGTGCGATCTCACGCGGTGCAAGGCCACCGACCTGGACGCGCGCAACTACTTCGCATCCGAGGAGGCGACGCAGGCGTACCGCGCGATGGCGCTCCTCGGCGGGCGTCCGGTCGCGCGGATGATCGGCAACATCTTCCTCACCGTCTACGGGAAGCGCGCCAAGCCCGTTCGGCTCTTCACCGAGGAGAGGGAGGCGATTCAATGGCTGAAAGGCTTCGCTGACTGATGGGCACAGGCCCACTGGACGATCCACGCGTGGCCGAGCTCTGCGAGCTCGTGCTGCGCCTGCTCCCGGCCGAGCGGCGCGGCGCCCTGCCGCCGGCCTTCGGGGCGGATCCGCTCGATCAGGCCCTCTCCGCGCTGCGATCGCTCGCGGCGCCGCTCGCGGCGCCGCGCCCGGCCGAGGACGAGCTGAGCCAGCGGCTGGAAGAGCTCATGGAGGTCATCGTCGCGCTCGTCGGGTTCAATTACGCCAGGAAGGCGCCTGTCAGCGACAGGAACGATCTGATCGACGGCATGGCGGCCGGGCTGAACATGCTCGGCGAGGAGCTCGCGGGCTCGACGGTCTCCAAGACGTACGTGACGGGCGTCATCGAATCGATGCTCGACCTCCTCGTCGTGGCCGACGGCGACAGCGGGATCCGGAGCGTCAATCAGGCCGCCTGCGACCTCTCGGGGTATACCCGGGAAGAGCTCGTCGGCAGGCCGCTCGACGTCGTGTTCCCCGGGCTCTCGGCCGGCGCGCTCATCGACGCCGGCGGCGCGCGCGACGAGAGGGTCTGTCTGCGCAAGGACGGGCGCGCCGTCGCCGTGTCGTTCCTCGCCTCGGTCATGCGGACCGACGGCGGGCAGGTCCACGGGCTCGTCTGCGTGGCGCGGGACCTCACCGAGAGCAAGCGGGCGGACGAGGAGCGCTGGCGGCTCCGCGAGGCGGTCCACCGGCAGACGATCCTCGTCGAGGAGCTCTCGACGCCGATCATCCCCATCACCGGCGGGATCATGGTGGTCCCGCTCGTCGGCTCGCTCGACGAGCAGCGGCTGTCGCGGATGACCGAGTCGCTGCTGCAGGCGCTCTCCGAGCGGGCCGCCAGCATGGTCATCCTCGACATCACCGGGGTGCGCACCGTGGATCAGCAGGCCGTGCACGGGCTCATCCGCTCGGTCGGCGCGGCGCGGCTCCTCGGGGCGCGGGTGCTGCTCAGCGGCATCCGCCCGGACGTGGCGAGGGCGCTCGTCGAGATCGGGGCCGATCTCGACGGGGTCGCGACGTTCGGGTCGCTGCAAGACGGGATCGTCCACGCGCTGCGGGGGGCCGCGAAGGGCCGGCCTGCCGCGGGCGCGCGCTCCGCGTAGCGACGGTGCGGGCGGCGCCTCGCGCGGCGAGGGCGCGGGCGGCACGCCGAAGAGGGCAGGCCGCGCTGTCCGGCCGATTCACGTGTAGAGGGCGGAGATCTCCGCCACATGCTCGCCCGCGTCGACGAGCAGCGCGTCGCCGCCGATCCGCTGGAGCAGCGGGGCGACCTGTCGCAGATCGTTGCCGTCCCCGGTCCAGAGCATCTCGGACCGCAGCGGAGCGCCGGTGACGGCATCCAGCACCCATCCGAGCACCTGCGCCGCTCGTTCGAGCGAGAGCACGCCTCCGAGCTGCGCGAGCAGGAAGTAGCCCCAGCTGTCCCCGGGTGGATGCTCCTCGGCCGCGACCACGGCGAGCTCCGCGAGCGCCGCGGCGCGCTCCGGCGGGAGCGCGAGCGCCGCCTGGGCGAGGGCCGCCATGCGATCCGGCCCCTGGACGGCGAGCGCCTCCGCCTCCCGCGCCGCGAGGGCCTCCGCCGTCCCCGCTGCCCCCTTGCTGCCCGCGGCCCCGGCGGCGAGCTCGGGCGCCGCGGCTTGCGAGGAGCTCGCGCGCGTTGCCCGAGCGCCTTTCCTGGCCTGTGCTCCCTGGCGCGCGCCGCTCGCTGCCGCGTCGTCCACGGGAGCCCCGAGCGACCGGAGCCGCTCGAGCAGCGCGGGCATCACGCGCCGCGACCCCGGCGCGTCCATGAGCCCCCGCTGCGCGTTCGCTTCGAGCGCGACCTCGAGGGAGACGAACGGCGCCGCGCGCCGCAGGTCCTCGTAGACCAACGCGTCCCACGCGTTGCCAGACGCGAGCGCCGCGAGGGCGTCGCGCGCGACCCAATCCGCCGCTGCCGAGCGGACCTGCTCATCCAACCTGGGCGAGAGCAGCGCGAGCACCGCGCGCCGCGATGGGTGCTCCGGGCCGGTCGCGGCGACTGCGCGGGCGCAGAGCGCCGCCGGCCAGGACGCCGTGGCGCGCTGGAAAGACCCGAGGAGCTCCCTCGAGAGGAGCGCGAGCGCCTGCGCGAGGACGTCGTCGAGCGCGGCGCCCGCGGCCGGGCCCGCCGCGGCGAGGCCATCGCTCGCCGAGGAGCGCGCCCCCGGCGCGGGCACCTCGCTGGCGGACGGACCCGCCGCCTGCTCGATGGCTCTCGACGCCTCGCCTCCGAGCACGCCCGCCGCGGCGCACAGCACCTCCAGCCGCTCCGCACGGTCCTCGGGCAGGTAGCGCAGCGCCTCATCGATCAGCGCTGCCCGCTCCCCGCTCGGGCTCACCGCCGCCGCCGCGAGCAGCGCTCGAGCCGAGCAGGGCTCGAGCCGCGCCACCTCGCGCGAGAGCGCCGCCAGGCGCTCGTGTGCATCGCCGCGAACGCGCTCGGCCCAGCTGGCGAGGAGCTGCGCCGCGGCCGCGCTGTCCGCGAGAAGCCCTTCGTCCGCCCAGAGCCGCGACCGCAGGGACGACTCGACAAGCGCCGCGCGGACCGCGAACGCCGCCGCGCGCGCCCGCTCGCCCGGCTCCACCTCCTCGCGCCTCGCGACGACGACCCCCGCGGGCGTCGCGGGCTGCTCGACCACCGCGGCGGCCGCGCGCTGCGCCGCGCGCCGCGCCAGCCTCGCGTCCTCGACGCGGCCGCGCGGCGGCGCCTGGGCCGCCGCGCAAAACGCCTCCCACGGCGGCTCGACGAGCTCGGTGAACGCGGTCCACGGCGCTCCCGAGAGCACCAGATGGCCCGCGCGGCACCCCGCCCAGTAGGCCCTCTCGTCGCTGCCCGGAGCCTCGCCGCGCGCGGCGCGACGCGCCGCCTCCGCGAACCTCGCGTGCATTCGCGCGAGCTCCGCCGGCGCGAGCGATGCCTCCACGCCGGCCCGCCATCCGCTGTCGCGGTAGGTCACTCTCCCGCTCTCGACGAGCAGCGGCCCGCCCGGTCCCGCCGCCTCGGCGAGCCCCGCGGCGGCCGCCGTCGGATCGACGCCCGCCACCGCGGCGAGCACCGGGATCGGCGCCGGGGCGAGGGCGAGGGCGACCGCAGCGGTGAGCCCCTCCATGCCGCCGATTCCAGGGAGCGGCTTTACGGCGCCTCGCCCCGGCAATCGGATTTCTGCCGAGCCGCCGGCTCCTTCGCGGACGCTGCGCAGCACCCGGACACCGTTCTCCGGCCCGTCGTCCAGGATCGCGCCCGGCGAGAACCCCACCGCGTCCTCGGGCGCGTCCACAACGAGCACCGTCCCGAGGGCCTGGAGCGCCTCGCTCGAGACCCGGAGGCGCGCCTCGTGGGCGATGTCCTCGCTCGTGGCCGGCCGCTGACCGCTGTCGAACGCTGGATCCACGGCCGCAAGCGCAGCGACCAGCGCCTCGGCGCTCGCGAGCGGCAGCGCCGTGCCCCACCTTCGCCCGATCGGCCACAGCACCGCGGTCGCGCCTCGATCCCGCAGCGCCGCGATCACCCCGCCGAGCACGGCCCACCGATCCGCGTCGTCGTCCGCGACGAGGGTGGCCGTCGTCCCGCCGGAGAGGCGCTCCAGCGCGGCGGCGATCGCAGCGAGGACCTCGGGATCTCCACCGCGCGCTGCCGCGGCCTCCTCGAGCGCGGTCCGGAACGTGTCCTCCACCGTTCGTCCAGCGGTCCCGCTCATGCTAGCTCCGCCATCTCAGGCTCCGCTCAGGTCCCGGTGAAAGGAGGCGTCCTCGACGGCTGGGTTGCCCCGATCAACCCGTTCGCAGCGTCGTTCTCCTGGCGCGAAGTGTTGTCGTTCCGGTTGTTGCGCCAGATCGACTGCCCGTCCCACAACCCCCGATTGTTGCCCCTCCCCGGATTCGGCGCGGCGACCCCGCCTGTCGCGTTGGCCGCGGCGCCCTGGTTGATGTTGCCCGGGTGAAGCCCCAGCTCGCGGAAGGTCTGCGCGCACATGTGGCAAGGGCACATCGCGGGCCCGCCCCCGTTCATCCCGTTGTTCGTCGAGATGCGGGCGCCGTTCCGGAAGCGCCGTTGCATCTCCCGCCGCACCTCGGCCCGGCTCATCCGGCGGTTCGGGTTATCCGCTCGGATCTGCTGCGCCATCTGGTGCAAGGCGGAGATCTCGGCGCACCCCTCGTTGCCCGCCTGGCGACCGGGCCCGCCCCCGAGCGCGACGCGGGCGTTGTAGTGCGCATAGCCGACCGCAGGATCGAAGCCGGGATCGCCCCGCTGGGGCACCTGGCCGCTACGCCCGACGATGTCCTGGCGGCCCGGCTGCGTGATGACCGCCATCGGGAGCAGGCCGTCGGGGTCGACGTGCGTCGACGGGTCGTTGTCGGCGTAGGAGAAGACGTTCAGGCCGCCATGGACGCCGAGCGGATCAGGGCTCAGATAGCGCCCGATCCTAGGGTCGTAATAGCGATAGCGATTGTAGAAGAGCCCCGTCTCCTCGTCTGCAATCTGCCCCAGGAAGCCCAGCGGCGCCTCCGCGTCCCCCTCGCGCCGCTCCACGCCCCCCCAGGGATCGCGCAACGTGGATCCAGCCAGCTGCCCGTCGCCCCGCACCAGGTGGTGGACCGCGCCGAGCTCGTCGGCCACGCAGAAGAACCATTCCTTCCCCTCGGCCTGAGCCAGCGGAGCCCCGCTGTCGTCGTCGGTCAGGAAGACGCGGATCCGCTCCCCCGCCGCCGTCCGTCGGCGCTCCTCGAGCACGCGCGCGCCATCCCAGACGTAACGCGTGGAGGAGAGCGTGCGCCCCGCCGGATCGATCACCCGCTTGGCGAGCCGGCGAGCGAGGGTGTCATAGGCGAACTCCACCCGGGTGCCGTCGGGCCGCTCGACGGCCTCGAGGAGGCCGGTCGCATCCCACACGAAGCGCGTGGCGAGCCGATGGTCTGCCTCGCCCTCGGTGATCGCGATCACCCGGCCGGCGGCGTCCGTCGCGACCTCCCGGCCCCCGACCCGCTTGAGCCGGTTGCCCGGGCCGAACTCCGCCGGCTCACCCGCCGGTCCACGCAGCAGATTACCGGTCGGATCGAAGAAGTAGTGTCTCGTCCTGGTCCCGTCGCCCTCGTGGTCGCCGACCAGCGCGGCGAGCCGGCCGAGCGCATCCCGGTCGAGCCGAAAGGCGCCGAGCAAGCTGTCATCGACACGGAGCAGCTCGCCGTCAGCGTCGCGGTCGTACCGCCGAGCCACCGTGAGCCCCGCGTCGATCTCGCCGACCCACGCCGGCTCGCCCGGCCGCACGGACGCGGTCGTCATGTTGCGGCGCACGCGCTGCGCGCGGAGGAGCCCCTCAGGGCCGAGCTCCACCTCGATGCGCCCGCCGCCCGGGAGCACCCGCGCGCGCTCGCGCCCGCCCTCATCCTGCTCGAAGGTGATGCGCTGCCCCGCGCCGAGGATCACGGCGCTCGCGCCGCCCTTGAGGTCGCGCTCCCAGGCCACCCCGCGCCCTCGCTCCGTCCAACGTCGCACGGGTCTACCCATCGCGTCGTAGTCGACGTGCACCGTCATCGTCTCGGCGCCCACGGTCTGACGTTCCTCGACGAGCCAGCCCACCGCATTGTAGCGCAGCTCCACCCGCACCGGCCCCCGGGTCGCCTCGACGAGGCGACCGGCCTCGTCGTGCGTGAACTCGTCCTTCGAGCCGTCGTCGTAGAGGCGGGCGACGAGCTGGCCGGCGAGGTCGTAAAGAAGCTCCGTGCGCTCGCCGCGCTCATCCACCAGCGAGGTGAGCCGACCCGCGAGATCGTAGCCGTAGCGGCGCTGAGCGCCGTCGAAGCTGCGCTCGGAGAGCACGAGTCCCCGGGCGTCGTGCTCGAAGGTGTGCCGCGCGCCCGCGGCGTCGACGATCGCGACCAGGCGCCCCTCGCGGTCGTAGAGCTGGGTCGCGGTCACCGCGCCGCCGATCTCCACCTGATGCAGCCAGCCGAGACCTCCCCAGCGATAGCGCTCCGTCCGGCCGTTCGCGTACGTCACGGCGGTGACGTTCCCGAGCCCGTCGTACGTCATCTGCACAGCGCGCCCCTCGGCGTCCGTGATCGCGAGCAGATCGCCGCGCGCTGAGTACGAGTACCAGGTCACCGCGCCCGCCGGATCGATCGCGGAGCGCCGCCTGCCCCAGAAATCGTACGAGAATCGCCATGTTCGGCCGAGCGCGTCGGTGCGCTCGATCAGGTTGCCTGGCCGGTCGTAGCGATAGCGCGTTCGCCCCCCGTTCGGGGCCACCGTCTCGGTCGTGAGGCCCCGCTCGTCGACCTCCACCTCGAAGACCGCCCCGATCGGATCTCTCCAGACGAGCCGCCGGCCGATGCGCTCCACCGTCGTCGTGGCGCCGGAAGGGTCCGTGAAGCTCCGGATGTGACCGTCCGTGTCCCGCTCGACCGCCAATGTCCGGCCGATCGGATCGGTGATCTTCAAGGGCCGCCCGCACTCATCGCGCTCCCAGCGGATCGTGGCCCCCAGCGGATCGGTGTAAGAAGCCACGTGGCCGCGCTCGTCGTAGGTGCGCGTCACGACGCTCGCGTTATGGACCACCCTGTCGAGCCGACCGTCGCCGTCGGGGCTGTAGCGCTGCACCAGCGCGGCGTCGACGACCTCGCAGTAGCCGTCGGGTCCGTACTCGAAGACGCAATGGAGAATGCCCTTCGCGGGCGTTCTCCTGTCCGCCAGCGTCGCAGGTAGATCGGGATCCAGGCACGGATCCACGCCCGTCTCCGGTGCTCCCCAGGTCTCGACACAGCGGCCCTGGGCGTCATAGCGATAGTGGAACACCATCCCGCCCGGATAGCGGTGCTTCGTGATCCGGTGTTCTTCGTAGTCGAACGAGGTGACGAATCCGTCGGGGTCGACGACCTCGGCGAGATCGCCCGCGGTCGTGTAGGAGTAACGCACGACCAGCGAGCCGGACGAGAAGCCGTCCCGGCTGGGTACCTCGAGGGCTGCGATGCGGCCTCTCCCGTCCCGGCGCACGAGGATCGCTCGCCCGGCGCTGTCCTCGAACGCGACGAGGATGCCGCGCTCGTAGATCAGCGAGATCCGGTTACTGTAACGGTCGAGCACCGCGGAGAGCCCGAGCTTTCCGTCGCCCAGCGGGGCGTCGAGGACGAGCCGGAGCCCGTCCTCCCGGACCAGCTCCAGCCGCTCTTCGGCCGCGCGCCGTACGACCCACCCCTCCGCGCCGAGCAGCGCCTCGCCGATCCCGGGCAGGGGCAGCAGCAGCTGCGCCCCCTCGGCGTCGGTCACCTCGACGGCCCTGCGCCCGACGCGCGCCGACCAGGCAAAAGAGTGCGACCAGCCGTGCCCGAAGCCGACGTCGACCGTCGCGCGATCGCTGGAGTACGAGCGCGCGAGCACGAACGGCAATGGACCCGGGAGCGCGAGGTCCGGCTCGGCGTCGACGAACGTCCGGCCGCCCATGACGTCGACCGGATCGCCGCGCGAGGCCGGCCCTCGGTGGCCGGGGTGGGTCGGCACGCAGCTCCCGCGCCGGCTGCATGCGTTGCGGCCCCCGCCTTCCGCGCCGCGCCCGCCGTTGCGACCGCGTCCGCCCTGTCGACCGCCGCGGCCATTGCCCCTCCGGCCGCCCGCGCCCCCACCCCCGGCGCCTCCGCCCATGACGAAGACGCCGGGGTTCATGCCGGGAATGGCCGGGATGTTGGGGACCGGTGCCGTGCGCGCCATGACTTCGTGATTAACGGCGCGGCCTCCGAGCGTCAATCGAACGCCCGGCGGGCTATTGCTTCGGATTCGCGCGCATCCGCTTCGAGATCTGCTTCCAGCGCCGCTTCTCCTCGAGCTTCGCGCGCACGTCCTGCTGCCGGGCGAGGTAGCGCCGCTCCGCCCCGAGCTTCTGGTACGCGCCGAGGCGCTCCGGATCGAGCTCGCCCTCCTCGATGGCGCGCAGCACCGCGCACCCGGGCTCGCCGTCATGGCTGCAGTCCCGGAAGCGGCAGGCCGCGGCGTGGGCCTCGACGTCGTCGAAGCCCGCGGGGGCCGCGCCGTCGTCGGACCAGAGGCCGAGCTCCCGCACGCCCGGCGTGTCGATGAGGAGGCCGCCGCCGGGCATCACGAAGAGCTCCCGGTGGGCGGTCGTGTGGCGGCCGCGCTCGTCCGACGCCCGGATCGCCCCCTCGCGCTGCACCTCCACGCCGAGCAGGCGGTTGCTGAGCGCCGACTTCCCCACGCCGGACGAGCCGACGAGGGCGATGGTCTCCCCGGCCCCGATCTCGGCGCGGAGCGCGTCGAGGCCGGCGCCGGACAGGGCGCTGACCAGCGCGACCGGCGCGGCGGGCGCGACCTCCCGCGCGGCGTCGATGAACCGCCCCGGATCGGGGCAGACATCCGCCTTGTTGAGGACGAGCACCGGGCGGGCGCCGCTGTCGATGACCGCCTCGATGTACCGCTCCAGGCGGCGCACGTTGAAGTCGGCGTTCAGCGACGTGACGATGAACACCTTGTCGACGTTCGCCGCGAGCACCTGCGCCTCCATCGCGGGGCCCGCGGCCTTGCGCCGCAGGCACGTATTCCGCGCGAACGTGTGCACGATGTAGGCGGGCCCGGCGCCGTCGCCGGGCCTGAGCCCCACCCAGTCGCCGACGGTGGGCAGCGCCGCGCGGCCCGCGGCCTCGTGCGCGAGGCGCCCGCTGACGACCGCGAGGCGCGGGCCGTCCGCGGTCTGCACGTGGTGCCGCGAGGCGGAGGCGAGGAGGACGCGCGCCGGCTGCACGGCCTCCTCCAGGGACGCGAGCTGGCTCGCGAAGAAGGGAGTCCATCCGAGCCCGATCAGATCGGGACGCGGTTCGTTCTGCGATGACGGATCAACGGAAAAATCGGAGTCGAATTGCATGACGGACGAGCGCTCCATGGCGTTCGGCCGCGCGGCGCGAGCTGCGGCGCGCGGCGATCGACGGACAAGGGCGCGGCGGCGCGCAAGCGCGCCCGCGCCGGCCATTCCACGCGCGGGGCCGCCGCGGGGCGGAGCTCGTCGACCGTCAGGACGTCACGCCGGAGGGCGCGCCCGGCCAGGGCGGATGCCCTGCGAGGCGCGCGCAGCGCAAGACGAACGCGCGCCGATCAGGGCGCGCGCACGCCTTCACGAAGGCGTGGAGACGAGCTCAGCTGGCCGCGGCGGAGACGACGGCGGCGGCGCAATGGGTCTGCTGTGTATTCCCACTCATGACCTGACCTCCGTGTTCGGCTCACGTCACAACGACGCGGCAGCGCCTAGAATCCGCCAGCCCCGCCCCGCCGTCAAGCGCCTCCTGCTCTGCCCGGCCGCATCGCCCCAGGCACTTCACCTCGCCACCGCCGCCGCCACCACCACCACCCCGCGCGCGTGCGGCCGTGGTCGGTGTCCGACCACGGCCGACGGCTGGCCGACAATTTTCGGTCGGCCGGTGGTTGGTGCACCGACGAGGCCGGACCTCTGGGGCCTCTGGGGCGTGGAGCGGGCCGTGACCGCGCCGGAGGTTGCGAGGAGGCCCTCGCCGCACTAGGGTCCTCCGCTCCATGCCCACAAACTTCGAGCTCGTCTCCGATTTCAAGCCGTGCGGTGACCAGCCTCGCGCGCTCCAGGAGATCTGCTCCGCTTTCGAGCAGGGCGAGACCTTCCAGGTCCTCCTCGGCGTCACGGGCAGCGGCAAGACGTTCACCGCCGCCAAGGTGATCGAGAAGCTGCAAAAGCCGACCCTCATCATGGCGCCGAACAAGACGCTGGCGGCCCAGCTCTACGGTGAGATGAGGGAGCTCTTCCCCAACAACGCCGTCCACTATTTCGTCAGCTACTACGACTACTACCAGCCCGAGGCCTACGTCCCGACGAGCGACACGTACATCGAGAAGGACGCGATCATCAACGACGCGATCGACCGCATGCGCCACGCGGCGACGCACGCGCTGCTCTCGCGCCCGGACGTGATCATCGTCGCCTCGGTGAGCTGCATCTACGGCATCGGCTCGGCCGAGAGCTACCACGGGCTCCTGATCAAGCTCGAGCGCGGCACCGAGATCCGCCGCGACGAGCTCCTGCGGCGGCTCGTCGACATCCAGTACACGCGCAACGACGTCGACTTCCACCGCGGCACGTTCCGCGTCCGCGGGGACGTCGTCGAGATCTTCCCCGCCTACGAGGAGTCGCTCGCGATCCGGGTCGAGTTCTTCGGCGACGAGATCGAGGCGATCAAGGAGGTCGACCCCGTCCGCGGCAAGGTGGTGGGCCAGCTCGACCGCTACGCGGTCTTCCCCGGCTCCCACTACGTCACCGAGCAGCAGCAGCTCCGGATCGCGATCCAGGCGATCCGGGAGGAGCTGCGCGAGCGCATCGACTTCTACGACAAGGCCGTGCGCTTCCTCGAGAAGCAGCGGATCGAGCAGCGCACGATGTACGATCTCGAGATGCTGGAGCAGATGGGGTTCTGCAACGGCATCGAGAACTACTCGCGCCACCTCTCGGGCCGGAAGCCCGGCGAGCCCCCGCCCACGCTGATCGACTATTTCCCGAAGGATTTCCTCCTCATCATCGACGAGTCGCACCAGACCGTCCCGCAGGTCGGGGCGATGTTCCGGGGGGACCGGGCGCGGAAGGAGACGCTCGTCGAGTACGGGTTCCGGCTCCCGAGCGCGCTCGACAACCGGCCGCTCAAGTTCGAGGAGTTCGAGCAGCACTACGCCCAGGTCCTCTTCGTGAGCGCGACGCCCGGCGAGTACGAGCTGCAGAAGTCGGCCGGCGCGGTCGTCGAGCAGATCATCCGGCCGACCGGGCTCATCGATCCGCAGATCCACATCCGGCCGGTGTCCGGGCAGGTCGACGACCTGCTCGCGCGCATCCGGGATCGGGTGAGCCGCGGCGACCGCGTGCTCGTCACGACGCTGACCAAGCGGATGGCCGAGGATCTGACCGAGTACTACACCGAGCTCGGCATCCGGGTCCGGTACCTGCACTCGGACGTCGACACGCTCCAGCGCGTGGAGATCCTCCGCGATCTCCGGCGCGGCGAGTTCGACGTGCTGGTCGGCATCAACCTCCTGCGCGAGGGGCTCGATCTGCCGGAGGTGTCGCTGGTCGCGATCCTCGACGCCGACAAGGAGGGCTTCCTCCGGAGCCCGCGCTCGCTCATCCAGACGATCGGCCGCGCCGCCCGCAACGTGCACGGCGAGGTCGTGATGTACGCCGATCGCATCACCGACGCGATGAAGCGCGCGATGGACGAGACGAACCGGCGGCGCGCGATCCAGGAGGCGTACAACAAGGAGCACGGCATCACGCCGGCCACGGTGAAGAAGGCGATCCTCGACCTGTCGCCCACGTCGGGCACGCGCGACTACTACGCCGTGCCGAAGGGCCCGGCGAGGCCCGCGGCCGAGGCGGCGCGCGCCGCGGTGGACCTTGTCGACCAGATTGACGCGCTCCGGCAGGAGATGTTCGCGGCGGCGGAGAACCTCGAGTTCGAGAAGGCGGCGCGGCTGCGCGACCAGCTCCGCCAGCTCAAGGCCCAGCAGGGCGACGGGGAGGCCGGCATCGCGCGCGAGGCGGCCGAGGAGAAGCCGGCGCGCTCCGGGCGAACGGCGAGCCGGCGGGGCGCGGCGGCGGGCGCCAAGGCGAACGGCGGGCGCGCGGGCGCGGGGGCCAGCGGCGGCGGGCGCGCGGGCGCGGGCGCGGGGGCCAGCGGCGGCGGGCGCGCGGCGGCGGCGCGGGGACGCGGGCGATACCGGTGACGGCGACGGAGCCCGGCTCCGCGGCGACAGGCGCTCTTCCGGGCTTCCGGACGTCGCGGGGGATCGGCGTCGACCCTGCGGCGCGGCCCTGATAAGGGGCGCGCGATGGCCGCCTCCGATCCCATCCTCGTCACCGTCACCGGCAGGGACCTCCCGGGCATCACCGCCCGGCTCACCGGCGTCCTCAGCGACGTCGGCGCCACGCTGCTCGACATCGAGCAGGTGGTGGTGCACGGCAACCTGAACCTCGCGCTGCTCGCGCTCTTCCCGGAGACGCGCAGCGGGCTCAAGGAGCTCCTGTTCGCGGCGAAGGAGCTCGGCGTGGCGCTCGACTTCAAGCCGCTCGACGGCGGCGCGCCGCCGCGCGCCCCGGGGAGCCGCTACGTGGTGACGGCCATCGGGCGGGAGCTCGGCGCGAAGCAGCTGCACGACGTGGCCTCCACGCTCGCGCGCCACGGCGCGAACATCGAGAAGATCGCGCGCCTGTCGGTCGAGCGCCTGTCGTCGGTGGAGATCCAGGTGCTGCTCCAGCGCGAGGAGGAGGCCGACGCGCTCAAGCGGGCCCTCCTGGCGCTCGCCATGCAGAACAGCTTCGACCTCGCCCTGCAGCGCGAGGGCCTCTTCCGCCGGAGCAAGCGGCTCGTCGTGATGGACATGGACTCGACGCTCATCCGCATCGAGGTCATCGACGAGCTCGCGCGCGAAAAGGGCGTGGCGGAGCAGGTCGCGAAGATCACCGAGCGGGCGATGCAGGGGGAGATGGATTACGACGAGTCGCTCCGCCAGCGGCTCTCGCTGCTCCGCGGCCTCGACGTCGGCGTGCTCCGGAAGCTCGCCGCCGAGCTCCCCATCACCGAGGGCGCCGAGACGCTCGTCCGCGTGCTGAGGCGGCTCGGCTACCGGACCGCGGTGATCTCCGGCGGCTTCTCGATCGCGGCGGAGGCGCTCAAGGCCCGGCTCGGGATCGACTACGCCTACTCGAACTCGCTGGAGGTCGAGGGCGGGAAGCTCACCGGCCGGGTGACCGGGCCCATCGTCAACGCGCAACGCAAGGCGGAGCTGCTCGAGACCATCGCGCAGGCCGAAGGCGTGCTGCTCGATCAGACCATCGCCGTGGGCGACGGCGCCAACGACCTCCTGATGCTCCAGCGCGCCGGGCTCGGCGTCGCGTTCCGCGCGAAGCCCAAGCTGCGGGAGGCCGCGGACACGTCGCTGTCCGCGAGCGGCCTCGACGCCATCCTCTTCCTGCTCGGCATCACCGAGCGCGAGCTCCTGGAAGTGGCGTGAGCGGCGCCTGCCGCGACCAACGAACCGGCCCGCCGGACTGAACCGATTCAGCGGACACGGCGTCCGCCGGGGGCGGAGGCGGCTCCCCCTTCCGCCGCGCGGCGGATCTCGGCGCGCCTGAGCGGGGCGCCGCGCGAGGCAGCGAGGCCCCTCGCCCGCGGCGCCTGCGCTGGGAGGGGGTGTGGGAGCGGCTGCGCAGGCCCCCGCTACCTCGCGCGGCGCGCGGCCCTGCGCGGCGCGAGGCTCGCCCGCGGGCCGTCGTGCTATCCAAGCGGGGCCATGCGGCGGAGCAGGTCCACACGAGAGGCGCGCTCCACCGGCTGGAGCGGAGGTGAGGCGTGAAGCGTCCGACGATCACGGACATCGCGTGGCGTGCGGGGGTGTCCAAGGGAGCGGTGTCCTATGCGCTGAACGGCAGGCCCGGCGTGTCGGAGCCGACGCGCGAGCGGATCCTCGCCATCGCGGCGGAGCTCGGCTGGCAGCCGAGCAACGCGGCGCGCGCGCTCTCCGACGGCCGGGCCAGCGCCGTCGGCCTGGTCATCGATCGGCCCGCGCACACGCTCGGCATCGAGCCGTTCTTCATGCAGCTCATCTCGGGCATCGAGGCGGAGCTGTCCGAGAAGGCGGAGGCGCTGCTGCTCAAGGTGACCGACGATCGCGCGGCCGAGCTGGAGACGTACCGCCGCTGGTGGGCGGAGCGGCGGGTGGACGGGGTGATCCTGGTCGATCTCTGCGAGGGCGATCCGCGCGTGAAGCTGGTCGAGGAGCTGAAGCTCCCGGCGGTGGTGGTCGGCGGGCCGACGGGCAAGGGGCGGCTCTCCGGCGTGTGGAGCGACGACGCGAGCGCGATGCGCGCGGTCGTCGACTACCTGGCCGCGCTGGGGCACCGGTCGATCGCGCGGGTCGCCGGCCCCGCGGAGTTCATGCACACCGCGCTGCGCACGAAGGCGTTCAGCGCGGCCGCCCGCCAGCGACGGATCGAGCGCGTGCAGACGGTCCACGCGGACTACACGGGCGAGGCGGGGGGTCAGGCCACGCGGCGGCTGCTCGCGGGGGCCACGCCGCCCACGGCCATCGTCTTCGACAACGACGTGATGGCCGTGGCCGCGCTCGCCGTCGCCCAGGAGATGCGGGTCCCCGTGCCCGAGCGCCTCTCGATCGTGGCCTGGGACGACTCGGCGCTGTGCCAGCTCGTGCACCCCGCCCTGACCGCGGTGCGCCGCAACATCGCCGAGCACGGCTCCCGCGCCGCCGCGCTGCTCCTCCGCCTGGTGGCCGGCGAGCCGATCGACGACGTCGAGTGCAGCGCGCCGACGCTCGCGACCCGGGGCAGCACCGCGCCGCCCCCCCGCGCCTGATCCGGCCCGGCGCCGCCGCCGGTGCGTTCCTCCCTTGCGGAGCGCATACTGAACCGATTAAGTAGCGTGATCGGGACGTGAGGACTATGCATCGCAATTTCGCCAAAGTCGCTGTTCGTCAACAGGCCGTCGCCTGGCTCGGGGCCAATTTCTGGTCGAGGCGCGGCGGCCCGCTCATGTGGCAGAGCTACGATCCGGCCCTGGTCCGCGAGGAGCTCCGGGTGCTCGCCGAGCACGGCCTCACGATGACGCGGTCGTTCTTCTACTGGCCCCACTTCATGCCGGAGCCCGACCGGATCGACGAGGGCTGCGCGGAGCGCTACGGCGATTTCCTCGAGGCGCACGTGGAGGCGGGGATGACCACCATTCCGACCCTCCTCGTCGGCCACATGTCCGGCGAGAACTGGGATCCGGTCTGGCGGCGCGGGCGCGATCTCTACGGGGACGTGTGGATGGTGGCCCGGCAAGCGTGGTTCGCCGAGCAGATGGCGCGGCGCTTCGCGGGCCACCCGGCGGTGACCGGCTGGCTCGTCTCCAACGAGATGCCGATCTACGGCGAGCGCGAGCGCTCGGTCCGCGAGACGGTCACGAGCTGGGCGAGCCTGGTCGTGCAGGGATTGCGGGCCGGCGGGGCGAGCGAGCCGATCTCGATCGGCGACGGCGCGTGGGGCATCGAGGTCACCGGCAACGACAACGGGTTCTCGGTGCGCGACCTCGGGGCGCTCGTCGATTTCCTCGGCCCGCACGTGTACCGGATGGAGAACGACCTGGTCCGCCAGCACTACGGGGCGGCGTTCATCTGCGAGCTCACGGGCTTCCTCGGCAAGCCGGTCGTGCTGGAGGAGTTCGGGGTGTCCTCGAGCTTCGTCTCCGACGAGAACGCCGCGCACTACTACCGGCAGGTCCTCCACAACACCCTGCTCGCCGGCGCCACCGGCTGGATCGGCTGGAACAACACCGATTTCGACCTCATCGACCAGGATCCCTACCGGCATCACCCGTTCGAGCTCCATTTCGGGCTGACGACGACCGAGGGCCGCCCCAAGCCGCAGCTCGAGGAGATGGCGCGCTTCGCCCGGGTGCTCGCCGACATCGACGTCCTCGGCTGCGAGCGCGAGCCGGCCGACGCGGCGCTGATCGTGCCGTCGTACCTGGAGGGCGCGTTTCCGTTCACCGAGGCCGAGGATCGCAGCTACCTGTTCACGACGCTGCGGCAGGCCTACATCGCGGCGAAGGAGGCGGATCTGCCGGTCGGGCTGACCCGCGAGCGGGACGGGATCGCCGAGGACTGCCGGCTGTATCTCCTGCCGTCGGCCAAGCAGCTGACGGCGCCCAGCTGGCATCTCCTGGAGCGGCTGGCCGCGGGCGGCGCGGTGGTCTACGCGTCGTACTCCCACGGCACGCACGGGTCGCAGCGCGGGCCGTGGTACGCGCACCTCAACGCGATGTTCGGCGTCGAGCACCAGCTGCGCTACGGGATGGTCGATCCGATCGAGGACGATCGCGTGCAGCTCACCTTCGAGCGCGGGTTCGGCACGATCGCGGAGGGCACAACGCTCGCGTTCCCGGTCGCCGGCACCGAGCACAGCCGCGCTTACCTGCCGGTGCGGCCTCGCGGCGCGGAGGTCGTCGCGGTCGACCAGCGCGGCCGGCCGGCGCTGCTGCGGCGCCAGGTCGGCAGCGGCAGCGTCGTGCTCTGCACCTACCCGATCGAGCACTTCGCCGCGGCGACCCCGCGGGTCAACCCGGAGCCGACCTACCGCCTTTACGACGCGCTCGCCGCGCTCGCCGGCGTGCGTCGGCCGGTGACCGTGGACGACCCGCGCGTCGCGGCCGACACCCTGCGCCACCGGGACGGCCGGCGCTTCGTGTTCCTGGTCAGCCAGGCCGACGCGCCGATCTCGGCCAAGCCCGTCGCGGCCTCGGGCCACCTGACCGAGCTGGGCGGCAAGGCCACGGTCCACGCCGTGGAGCTCGCGCCGTACGACGTGCGGGTCCTCGAGCTGCGGGCCTGAACCGGGTGAGCGCGGGGCCGCCTGCCCTCGTCTCGCGCTGACCCATCGAGAGGTCCACTCCACGCCAGAGCCGCTCTCCTGCGGGCCGACGTCGCTATCGCGCCCAGCCCAACCATTGAGGCGTCCTGCATGGCATTCACTCCATCCGTTGGTGATGGCCGCAAAGTAGGCCGGCGCCGCGAGGCCGCGGCAGCCCTGAGGCGCGCGCCCGCGGCTCAGTACCAGCGCGGCGTGCCGCAATCGACGTGCAGGTGGTCCCGGTGGCTCGCGTCGAAGTCCGGCCCGAGGACGCGCGCGGCCGCCCCCTCGGCGCGGAGGCGGCGGGTCACGCCCCGGAGAAAGCGCCCCTCGCGGGTGGTCGGGTCGCTCCCGTAGAGCACGTAATCGCGGAGCACGCTGATCGCGCGCCCGCGCTTCGGCGAGAAGCGCGAGATATCGAATGCATTGCCGAACGAGTGCTCGCTCAGCCCCTCGCTCCACCTTCGCATCCTGCCGACGACTTCCCTGCAGGCGTAGCTCCCCAGGGTGCTGATGCGGGCGATCGGCGAGCCCAGGTGCGTCTCTGCCTCTTCCTGGATCACGCGCTCGATATCGGCCAGCCGGAGGGCGAGCGAGCAATCGACCTGCAGCGGCGGCGAGTAAACGATGCCGGTCGGGCCGCGCGTCAGCAGCACGCCGTGCGGGATGCCGCACCCCTTCTTGTTGGGCTTCGCGACGTCCGGCAGCGCCTGGAACCGCGCGCCGGATTGCTTGAGCGCGTCGCGGCAATCCGCGCCTGCGGCCGCGGCGATGTGGTTCCACTGGCGCTGCGCCCGCGGCGGCCGCTCGCGCAGGCCGGCGGCGTCGGCGAGCTGCTCGACCCAGGGGCCGGCCCATCCCGGCGACGCCGCGGGAGCTCCGCCGGCGATGGCGGGCGCTGGCTCCGCCAGGGTCGGCGGCCCACCGGCGTCCACCGGCGCTGCGCCCGCGAGGGCCGGCCCTCCGCCCGCGAGGGCCGGCGCCGCTCCCGCAAGGGCCGGCCCTCCGCCCGCGAGGGCCGGCGCCGGGGGCGCCATCAGCGCGGTTCCACCGAGGTCCGCGAGCGTGGGGCCGCCGGGCGAGCAGGACAGCGCGGAGATCACCGCCGCCGCAACGAGCCCCGCAAGAGAGCGTGCGTGCACATCGATGTCCATACCCCAGCGGGCGAGCGGCGCAAGACACGCGATTCATCCACCTCGGCGCGACGGCCCACACCACCGCCGCACCCGCCAGTCTCGCTCCTCCCCCGCGCCGGTCGCGCTCGCCCTCGCCGAGAGCGTCCCCACGGAGGCAGCAAGATATTGTTTAGTTCAGATTTTCTCCCTGCTTCCCGCCCTCAGGGCCCCCTCGGCTCCCCATCCCCGAGGTGCTCGCCCTCTTCCGGCGCTCCCGGCGATGCCGACCGGAGCAGGAGCAGCCCGGCCAGCGAGACGACCGCCGCTGCGGCCGTCACGCTCCACGGCAGCAGCTCTCCCTCGACGATCCCTTGCGCCGACGGCGGCTTGAAATAGAGCAGCGACACCGCGAGCCCGTTGTTCAAGGCGTGCAGCAGGGCGCCGGGCAGCACCGAGCCGGTGCGGTGGCGCGCGTAGCCGAGCACGAGCCCGAGCGAGAGCGTCGGCAGGAGCCGGTACACCGAGCCGTGCGCGAGCCCGAAGAGGAGCGCCGAGACGCCGATCGCCACGGCGGGCCCGGCGCGGCGCAGCCCGGCGTAGACGAGGCCGCGGAACAAGAGCTCCTCGCAGACGGCCGGCGTCACCGCGACGAGCAGCAGCACGACCAGGTACGGCTGCCCGCCGAGGAGCACGAGCTCGCCGAGCTCGCGGACGAACGGCTCGGGCGGGGGGAACCACCGGAGGACGGTGCCGCCGATCGCGGCCCACGCCGACGCCCCGAGGAGCAGCGCCCCGGCGAGGCCCCGGACCGAGGGCCGCCGCAGGCCGAGCGTCGCCCGCGGCGAGTAGCCGAAGCCGGCGACCAGCGCGAGCGTCGGGGCGAGGAAGAAGCCGACCTGCGAGACCGCGAGCTGGACCGCCACGCTGGCGCGGGCGATGAGCAGGCTGCCGTAGAAGAAGAGCACCTGGACGCCCGCGAACGCCGCGAGCGAGAACCCGGCCGACGGCGCCCCGCCGGCCCGGCGCCGGAGGCCCAGCACCGCGCGCGCCGACTCCTGGCCGCCGAGCAGCACGTTCTCGCGCTCGAAGACGCGCGCCGCGAAGAGGAGCGCGAGGCAGGCGTAGAGCGCCGAGGAGAGGAGCGCCGTGAACAGGAGATCGACCGGCGCCTCCCCGACGAACAGCGCCTTGATCAGCACCGCGATGTTGAGGACCGGGGCGTAAGCCGTCCACGGGTTGAGCTCGACCACCGGCAGGGCCGTGATGCCGGCGAGCAGGGAGAGCGGCAGGTACGCCGGCATGAGCGCGTTCTGGCCGTCCTTGAAGTCCTTCGCGAACACGGCGAGGGCGAGGAACAGCGCCGAGAACAGGAGCGTGACCGGCACGAGCAGCGCGAACGTCAGCGCGAAGATCCAGGGATCGACGACCATCACGTCCGGCAGCATCCGGCTCACCGTGAGCGACAGGCTCACCACGTTGCCGAGCGCCGTGAGCAGCGAGATGATCCACACGGCCAGGAACTTCCCCGAGATGATCTCGATGGATCGCACCGGCGCGCAGAGCAGCGTCTGCATCGTGCCGCGCTCCTTCTCGCCCGCCGTGAGGTCGATCGCCGGAAGGAAGCTGCCGAGGAGCGACATCAAGATCAGCATCATCGGCATCATCGAGCCGAGGATCTGGCCGACCTTGCGGCTGTCCTCCGCGACGTCGCGCGGCACGACGTCGTAGGCGATCGAGAACCCCTCGGGCAGTCCGCGCGCGGCCTCGCGCTCGGCGACGATGGCGCCGCGGGCGCGCCGCAGCGCGGCCGCGAGGCGCGCCTCCGCCGTGGCCGAGTCGGCGCGCACCGAGTCGAAATAGATCGCGACGGCGCCCTTCCCGCCGCGCCCGAGCTCGGCCCCCAGCGACGGCCACGGGACGAGCACCGCGTCGACCTCGCGCGCGCTCACCGCGGCGCGCGCCGCGGCCAGCACGGGGTTGTCCGGCTCGATCCACCTCGGCCGCGGGTCCTCGGCCCCGGGCGCCCCCTCCTCGGCTCGCGGTGGAGGGTCCGCCGGCGGCGCGAGCGCCCCGGAGAGGAGCCCCTCGCGCACCTCCGGCGGCGCGCCGGCCCACGGCACGAGCTCGAGCTTCGCCGCCGACGAGAGCCGCGTCGAGAGGCCCTCGGCCAGCTCGCCCCACACCGCGATCCGCGACGAGCGCGCCTCGCGCGCCGCCGCCTCCGAGCCGACGAGCTTGCTCATCGCGAGCGCGAAGAGCGGATAGAGGAGGATCGGCACGAGGACGAGGCGCACGAGGGTGCGCCGGTCCCGCAGCGACTCGACGAGCTCCTTGCGCAGGATGGTCCAGACGATGGCGAGCCTCACCGCGCGGGCCCTCCCGGAGCAGGCGCGCCGGCGCTCCCCGGCCCGTCGCGCGCCCCGCGCGGGCGGCTCCGCTCCACGTGGTACAGGAAGGCGTCGGTCAGGTTCGCGGTGGCGGTGCGCTCGAGGAGCTCCGGCAGCGCGCCGCTGTCCGCGATGCGCCCCTCGTGCAAGAGGGCGATCCGGTCGCACAGGTACTCGGCCTCGCCCATGATGTGCGTCGAGAAGAGGACCGCCCTGCCCGCGGCGCGCTCGCGCCGGATCGACTCGACGATGAAGCGGCCGCTGATCACGTCGAGCGCGGTCGTCGGCTCGTCGAGGATGAGCACCTCGGGCTCGTGGAGGAAGGCGCGCGCGATGTTGGCGCGCTGCTTCTGCCCCGCCGACAGCGTGCTGCACGGCCGCGAGGCGAACGCGTCCATCTCGAGGTCGGCCACGAGCGCGTCGATGCGGCGCGAGAGCGCTGCCTCGCCCATGCCGTACAGCCGGCCGAAGTAGCGGAGCACCTCGCGCGGCGTGAGCCGCTGGTAGAGCTGGGTGTCGCCCGAGAGGAAGCCGATCCGCTGCTTCGCCTCGAGCGGCCTCGCGGCGAGGTCGACGCCGCCGACGAGGACGCGCCCAGCGGTCGGCGACAGGATGCCGGCGAGCATCCGCAGGGTCGTCGTCTTGCCCGCGCCGTTCGGCCCGAGCAGACCGACGATCTCCCCGGGGTGCACGGCGAGGTCGATCCCGTCCACGGCCGTGAAGTCGCCGTACCGCTTCACCAGCTGCTCGGCGCGGAGTGCGGCGCGCATGGCGGCACGTCCTATTCGGTCCGCGGCGGGGCGCAAAGCGCCGGTCTCTCGATGGGGCCGCCGCGCAAGGCGGCGCCGGCACGCGCGAGCGCCCTGCTCACGCCGCCCGCCCCCCGCCTGCCCCGTTCCGCGGCGCCGCCCCTCGACGTCCGCCGCGGACCCCCTAGACTACCCTGAAAACGCATGTCGCCAAGCACACCTTCCATGCCCTACCGCAACCGCACGACGTCCGAGCCGGTGCAGTGCCCCTGCGGACACGGCCGTGATCACTACATGGTGAGCGCCGAGGCGGAATACCGCGTCGTGGGGTACATCCAGCTCGCGTTCGGGATCTCGGCGCGGCCGACGAAGGTGAAATACCGGTGCCGTCGCTGCGACACGGTGTTCTCGACAACGACCGATCCGGCGGTCCTCGACAAGCACTATTGACGCGCGGCGGCGGGTGCTCATGAACGACACATGGCTGGCCGCCCCCCGCGGCCCGGGGGCTCCATGAAGGGCCGCGTCCTCATCGTCGCCGGATCCGACTCGGGCGGCGGCGCCGGCATCCAGGCGGATCTCAAGGCGGTCACGGCGCTCGACGCGTACGGCGCGACCGCGATCACCGCGCTCACCGCGCAGAACACCCGCGGCGTCGCCGGCGTGTTCCCGGTGCCGCCCGACTTCATCGGCCGCCAGATGGAGCTCGTGCTCGACGACATCGGCGCCGACGCGATCAAGACCGGCATGCTCCACTCGGCCGAGGTCATCGACGAGGTCGCGCGCGTCTACGAGCGCCTCGGCCGCGGCGCGCCGCTCGTGGTCGACCCCGTGATGGTCGCCAAGGGGGGCGCGCGCCTCTTGAAGCCCGACGCCGAGGGCGCCCTGCGCGGCCGGCTTTTGCCGCTCGCCGCGCTGCTCACGCCGAACATCCCCGAGGCCGAGGCGCTGACCGGCACGGTCATCGACAGCGTGGACGCGATGCGCCGCGCCGCCGCGCAGCTGCTCTCCATGGGCCCGCGCGCCGTGCTGCTGAAGGGGGGCCACCTCCCTGGCGCCGTCGTCGTCGACGTCCTCCGGACCGCGCCCGAGCCCGGCGCCTCCGGGCACCCCGGGGGGGAGCAGCTGTTCGAGGACGCGCGCATCGAGACGCGCGCGACCCACGGCACGGGCTGCACGCTCGCCTCGGCCATCGCCGCCGGCCTCGCCCAGGGCCTCGCCCTCGTCCCGGCGATCGCGCGTGCGCGCCGCTACCTCCGCGAGGCGATGCGCGCCGCGCCGGGGCTCGGCCACGGCCACGGCCCGCTGAACCACGCCCACACGGCGCGGCCGTTCTCCTGAACAGCGCGCCGGGCGGCGCCCTCCTGTGAACAACGCGCCGGGCGGCGCCCTCCCGCGGGCGGGCGCCGCGGGCGGCCACGCGCAGCTGGCCGCCGCGCGCGGTCGGCCGCGCCGGCGGGCCCGCGGCGGCGGCCGTGGCGGCCGTGGCGGCCGCGCGCCGGCGGCCTGACAGCGCTCCGCGCCGCGCCGAACGGGCAAGCCGCAGCGCATGTGCAACGACTCGTTGCGCCCGGGGCTCGAATGGACGACCCTGCGCGCAGTCCGTATCGGCGTGCCGGCGGTTCAGCTTCGGCGCCGGCGCGGAGCTCTTCCTCACCCTTCGTGCGCCCGTGGCCGTGACCAAAGATCCCCTCCCTCCCATCGACGTCGGAACGGTCATCAACGACCGGTACGAGGTCCTGAAGAGCATCGGCAAAGGCGGCATGGGCGAGGTGTTCTTGGCCTTCGATCGCCTGACCCAGCAGCAGGTGGCGCTCAAGGTGGTGCCCGAGGCCTCCGCCATGCCGGGCGACGACGAGGCGCTGCGGCAGGAGGTGATCCTCGCCCAGAAGGCGCGCCACCCGAACGTCTGCCGCGTGCACGACCTCGCGCCGAGCCCGTGGGGGCCCATCCTCGTGATGGAGTACATCCCCGGGCAGACGCTCCACAACCACATCCGCAAGCGCAAGACGTCCGGCGGCTTCAGCGCCGACGAGTTCCGCAAGATCTCGACCGACGTCTGCGCGGGGCTCGCCGCGATCCACCAGCAGGGGCTCGTGCACGGCGATCTGAAGCCCGGCAACGTGATGGTCGCCGACGATCGCGCCGTCATCCTCGACTTCGGCTTCGCGAAGGAGCGCGCGCGCGCGGCCGTGCGCAAGCCGGGGGCGCCGCCGGACGGCGGCACGCCTCACTACATGTCGCCGGAGCGGCTGCGCAGCGGCGGCGCGAGCCCCGAGGACGACGTCTACGCCGCGGCGCTGACGCTCTGGGAGATGTGGACCTGCCGCGTCCCCGAGCCCGGCTACAAGCCGCGGCTCAAGACGATGAAGCAGCAGATCACGTTCGACGTGCCCGCCGCGCTGACGAACGACGAGATCAGGCAGATCTTCCGCGCGCTCAACCCGGATCCGCAGATGCGCCCGCAGGCGCGGCACATGCGGTTCTTCAACCCGACGCAGACCACGACCGCGCCGATCCAGCTGCCGCGCGAGCGCATCGATCCCGGACCTGCGCCCGGGCGGGCCATCAAGACGCAGTTCACCCCCGGCGCGCAGTCGCTGCTCATCACGTACGCCACGAACGCGCCCGACAGCGTCGCCACGCTGTTCCCGCTGCAGAAGCCGGTGCTCTCGATCGGCCGCCGCAGCGATCAGGATCTCGTCCTGGCCGAGGCGACCGTCTCCGGGTCGCACGCGCTCCTCCGCTGGCAGACGGGCTCGTGGCTGGTCGAGGATCTGAACAGCACGAACGGCACGTACGCGGACTTCCCGTTCGAGCGCAAGGCGCAGGTCTCGCTGCTCCACGGGGCCGAGGTGCAGCTCGGGGAGTGCCGCCTCATGGTGGTCACGTTCGGACCGGACTCGCCGCACCACGACAAGGCGAAGCGCTACCTCGCGCGGCGCGACGGCCTCACGGGGCTCCTCGTGCGCGAGTACCTGATGAAGGCCATCGACGAGGACGGCTTCTTCGCCGAGTGGGCCGAGGTGCCGATGCAGATCGCGCGCTTCGAGCTCCGCGGCCAGAACGGCCTCGTGAGCCTGCGGCCGACGATCCTCGAGATGCTCGCGCTGCGCAAGGCGGCGCTCCAGGTCGTCGACCTGACCCAGACGCTGCTGCTCAGCCTGACGCCGGCCGCGGCCGGGCGCACCGGCCCGCTCACGTTCGTCGTCTCGATCGTGGGTCCCAACCTGGACGAGGCCCAGCACGTGGTCGAGCAGGTCGTCGCGCAGGTGCAGGGCACGCTCCCCGAGACGCTCGAGCTGACCGCGACGCTCGTGAAGTGCGAGCCGGGTCGCCCCGCCCGCACGCTGATCGACTGACGGCGGACGGCCGCGCCGCCGAGCCGTTCGATCGCGTGGAGGGCGCTCTCGGCGTCGCCGACGCCGTCGCGGTCGCCGCAGGATCGCGGCCGCCTAGCCGTCCTCTGCGCCGCGGGGCCGTCCCGCGGCCGCGCGCTCCGTCGGAGATGCGGCGCTCGTCACGCAGCCGCGCAGCCGCCGGCGCGAGCGCACGCTCGCCGGCAGCTCGCGCGCGACTGGACCGCTCCGGCGCCGGAGCGGCGAGCGATCACAGGGACGAGTCGCTGCAGGACTCGCCCGGAGCGGCGGCGTGGTCGAGCACCACCTCGCCGGACAGCTTCCGGGCGTCGATCTCCCCCTGCCAGATGAGCTCCGCGCTGCCCTGCGCGTCGACGACGTCGCGCAGCAGCCGCACGTAGACCTTGCGCGGGGCGACCTCGGGGATCGAAACCGCGAAGTCGAACGCGCAGACCGAGTCGCACCGCGGGTTCGCCGCATCGGGCTCATCCCTCTCGGTGATCTCGTAGATGCTGTCGATCCGGTCCACGTGCATCGCACGCTGGCCGCAACAGTTGAGCAAGAGCCGGCTGTCCGCGACCTTCAGGGAGCCGGTCGACGGATCGTAGCGCCAGCGCAGCACCTCGGCGCCGCAGTAGCTCTCCTCCCCATCGAGGGCGAGCCTCCGCTCCGGATCCACGAATCCGCCGGCCTCGCTCACGGTCCCAACCTGCGCGGGCTCCGTCTCCAGACACGCGCTTAGAAGAACCAGCGATCCAACCGTTGCAAGCGCCCTGCAGGCCCCCACGTACTTCATGCCCCGACGTCCTTGGTTATCCCGCCCCACTGTTAAAATACGCCCAAAATGAAGAAGCAGGGGGCTTCGATAAGAATTCGCAATCCGTTTCCGCGGCACATGCCCCGGATTCAGTCGCAGGCAGACGTGGGTAGGTGGCGCATGCACGCTGCACCCCGGAGCAGCTGCACGCACATTCGGGTGTGATCTACGCGTTCTTGGAATAAGAGTCCAGGTGAAAGTGGCAGAGTACGCTCGGTCGTCTGACCTTGGCCGTCATGGTCGGTCGACGTACTCCACCATCCCACCTTCGTCCGGTCTGTCGAGGTACGCCCCCGACCCGCCGCCGGCCGCGATCCCGGAATCCCGGCCGCGGCGGGGCGACGCGGGCGCCGTCGTCACCTCGCGGCGACGGTCGTGCTGCGCGGACGCGGCGAGCTCTGTTCCTGGCAACCGGCGTCCGCGGGGGCATCATCGAGGACGACCGCGCCCGCGGCGACCTCCAGATCGAGGGTGCCGCTCCAGACCACGGCCGGGCTGCCCTGCCGATCGACGACGTCGCGCAGCAGCTTCACGTAGATCTCGCCCCGCGGGACGTCCTGCACGCCCACCGACAGGTCGAAGGCGCACTGATCGCTGCAGCGCCCCTCGGCGTCGTCCGGCTCGTCGCGCTCGGTGACCTCGTAGAGGCTGTCGATCCTCTCGACGTGGATCGCGCGCTTGCCGCAGCAATCGAGCATCAACCGGGCATCCGCGAGCCGGAGCGTCGCCGACGGCTCATCGTACTGCCAGCGGAGCACCTCGGCGCTGCAGTAGCCCCCGTCCTCTCCCGGCGCGAGCCGCTCCTCCGGATTCCGGAAGCCCCCCTGCTCGCTGATCTTCGCCTCCTGGACCGCCTCCACCGAGCTGCAGCCACCGGCGCAGAAGGTCCAGACGATCGCGATGGCGGTCCAGATGCGGCTCGACACCATGCTCTTCTCCATGTTCGTCTCGCTGGCTGACCAGGGCGGTCTACGGCCAGTCCCGTGCAACTTTCCAGCCAACTCACCCCTGAGCAGTCCGGAGGCTAACCGCGGCCGACGCAGCGGGCCAAAGAAGCGGTGACCCAGGGGCGCGGTCTCATGGCGCTCCGCTCGCTGCGGAGACGCGCGCGCTCGCGCAGGAACGACCTGCGTAAGACGCGCTTGGGCCGAAGAAGTTGCCGGACGGAGAGCCCCTGGATCCAGCCGCGACGAGGCGCCCGCCGATCCCGCGCGCCGGACGTCCTGGCCGCGCCCGCCGCGGCGCGACGCGCGGCGTGCCGTCCGCTGGAGCGGGAGGCCGACCGTGCGGGACGCCTTGCCACAGCGTGTGCAGCGTCCGCACGCTGCGCGCCCGGTCTACACGCCGCCGCCGGGCTCGGCTCCGTGGAGCTCGTCCCGGGACGGCGCCGGCGATCGGGTCAGTTCTTCGCCTCGACGGCCTTGCCGGGAGGAAGGGGATCCCAGCGCAGCGAGTCCCCGAGCAGGTTGGAGATGCGCTTCGGGCGCTGCCCGTCGACGCGCATGATGTAGAGCCCGGGGCCCTCGCCGGACGTGCGCGTGGAGAAGAAGGCCACGAGCCGCCCGTCGGGGCTGCAGGCCGGGTACCCGTTCCTGCCCTGGTTCTGGGTCAACCGCGCGAGGCCGCCGCCCGTCTCGCCGGAGACGACGAGGTCGGTGTTCTTGCCGACCCCGACGGCGTAGATCGCCTTCACCCCATCGGGGTGGTTGCAGAACGTGGGCGCCGACGCGAAGAGCCCCTCCGGCGAGATCGCCTTGCCGCCCACGTAGATGCGCTGCCCGTACCTGCCCTCGCCGGAGAAGGCGAGCTTGCCGGTCGGCGTGAACGCCGGGTGCAGCGCCATCCCCACCTCGGACGCCGGCTTGATGCCCTGGAAGTCGGGCCCGGAGAACAGCTTGATGGTCGAGCCGACGCCGATGCTGAGCGCGACCTGCGAGCGATCCTTGGAGAAGGCGATCCCGTAGACCGAGCCCTTCACGGGCAGCGCCTGCGGGCCGCCCGCCGGCGTGAAAATCTTGTACTCGTCGCCCTTCACGCTCGCCGCGTAGTAGAGTTGCTCGTTCTTCCCGAACGCGGGGGCGATGGCGGTCTGATCCGGCGGGGAGACGGCCTTGGCGTCGTGCCCGTCGGCGTCGATCGTGAAGACGCGGCGCAGCGAGCCCGAGCCCGAGGCGAACGTCATGTGGCTGGCGAAGCCGCCGTTCTGGCCGGTGAGGGCGCCGATGAGCTGGTCGGCCACCCGGTGCGACTCGAACCGGACGTCGCGGAGCGGCACGATGAACTTCTTGTCGAACACGGGGGCCTGCCCGCGGTTCACCAGGAACGCCTGGCCGACGAGCTCGGCCTTGTCCGCGCCGAGCTTCTTGCCGCGCACGCTGACGACCGCCTCGACCCCCTTCGCGGACCACGCCTTCACGTCCACCGGGCTGTCGGAGAGGTACAGGCCGTCGGGCGCGGCGCTGTCGGGCAGCACCTCGAACTCGCCGCAGAGCTCGAGGTCGCGCCGGACCACGCTGTGGAGCGTCACGTCCTCGGGGTCGGAGACGAGCGACGGCAGGACGCCGATCTTCGGGAGCGGGCGCGACGCGCCGGCGACGACCGTGATGTGGCCGAGGATCTCCTCGGCGTCGGGGGGCGCGGTCGAGGCCGGCGCCTGCGCCGGAGCAGGGGGGGCAGCGAGCGCGGCGGCGGCGAGCGCCAGCGCGCCGAGGGCGTATTGAGCTAGTCGCATGTGTTCTCCCGACAGACGAAGGTGACGCTGACCTGCTTCTGACCGAGGTCGGGATAGTTCTCGGGCGGCGGCGGCAGCGATTGCCCCTTCGCGCCCTCGAGCGTCGCCCGCGCGGCCGCGTCGAAGACGGGATTCCCGCTCGGCGTCAGCGTGTAGCTCACCATCTGCCCGTCCGACAAAACGATCACCGCGCGCGGCTTGTGCTTCGTGAGCTCCTCCGGCGGGAGCCCCGAGCCGTTCACGCGGAACCTGCTCGAGAACCAGCCCGCGATGCGGGCCAGGTACAGATCGACCGCGCGCGCCTTGAGGGGATCGGTCTCCGTCCCCTCCTTCACGCCGTCCGCGTGCCCCTCCTGGTCGACGTTGGGGGCCTCGCCCGCGTCGGTGGTCTTCGGATCGAGCTCGATGTCGACCTGCTTCGCGATCGCGGCGTCGGGCGGCGGCGGCGCGGTGCCCGCGTCGGCGACCTTGATCTCCGGCGGCGGGATGTCCTTCTCCGTCTTGCCCGCGCTCGGCGAGACGAACGCCTTCTGCTCGACGCGCGGCTTGGGCGTCTGGCGCACCCACCGGTCGGGCAGCTTCATCTTGTCGCGCTTGCCGCCCAGCTTGAGCAGCGGCGTGTCCATGTCGAGCACCGGGATGACCTTCACCGGGACGCTCGGCCCCTTGTCGATCTCGGGCGCGGCGGCCGGCACCGAGAGGTCCGCCAAGGTGATCGCCACGGCGGCGCCCGCCTGCACGCCCATCGCCACCGCGACGGCGAGGGCGACGTCCCGCGGGCGGAAGTCGCTCCTCGGCCGGCGCTGTCCCGGCGGCGTCGGTCGCGGCGCGCGCGCCGCGGCCGTGCTCAAGGCGCCGCTCCCCCGGGCCGTGGCGCCGCTCCCCCGGGCCGCGGCGCCGCGCCGCCGGGCGGAGGCGCCGCGCCCTCGGGCTCGAGCTCCGGCTGGACGAGGAGGTTCAGCCCCTCGACCCCGGCGGCCCGGGCGGCGGCCACGACCCGCGCCACCGCGCCGTAGCGGGCGTCCTTGTCGGCACGGATGTAGAGCTCCTTCTCCTTCTGCACGCGCCCGTTCGACGCGAGCACGCCCTCGATGTCGGCGGTCGCGTCGTCCTCGCCGAAGAGGATCTTCTCCTCCTTCGTGACGGTCACGACGAGCTTCGTGTCCTTGGTCGGCGCCTCCTCGGCGGAGACGTTGGGCAGCTCGACCCGGAGCCCGGCCGTGAGCAGCGGGGCGGTGACCATGAACACCACGAGGAGCACCAGCATCACGTCCACGAGCGGCGTGACGTTGATCTCGCTGAACCCGCCGCCCCGCCGCCTGCGCCCGCCGCCGACCGACATCGCCATGACCGGCCCCGCCCCTCAGCCCTTCGGCATCACCGGCGTCGGCCGGTCGCTCGTCCGCTGGAGCGCCAGCGGGATGGACTCCTGGATCCCCCGCGCCGACAGCGACGCGATCTCCACCCAGCCCTCGCTCGCCGCCTCGAGCGCGGCGAGCAGGTCGTCGATGCGCTTGTTGATCGCGTTGTAGGCGATGACCGCGGGGATCGCGGCGAACAGCCCGATCGCGGTCGCGATGAGCGCCTCGCCGATGGCCGGGGCGACGACCGGGAGCGACGCGCTCTTCTGCTGACCGATGCGGAGGAACGCGTCCATGATCCCGTAGACGGTGCCGAACAGGCCGATGAACGGCGACGCCGCCGCGATCGACGAGAGCGTCGGCATGAGCGAGCTCGCCCGCTGCGTCTCGGTCACGATCGCGCGCTTCGCGATCGAGTCGAGGAGCTTGCCCGTCCCGGTGCGGCGGCTGAGCTCAAGCACCACGCGGGCGCCCGGCGCGTCCGCGTGCCGCTGCGCGAGCGCGAACAGCTGATCGGGCGAGTGGGCGTGCGCCGACTCCTGCTCGAACCGCGCCTGCTGCGCCGAGAGCCGGGCCAGCTGGAGGACCTTGAGGACGGCGATCACCCAGACGAGGATCGCCGCGAGGATCAGCAGCCAGACGACCAGGAAGACGGGACCGGAGGCGTGGAGGATCAGGGAGACGGGATCGAGCTTGATCGGGACCGCCGTCGCCGCCTCGGGGGCGCTTTGCAGGAAGGCCATTTCGATCTCTTCGGGTCAGGGAATCGGCTCGTCGGGGATGCGCGCGCGCGGCCCCGTCCAGTGCAGTTTGCGGCCGCGGCCCCCTCTCTCACCTGGAAGCGCGGCCGTGGCCCTCTTCACATCGTCGAGCGCCGGCGCGCGGCGCGGCGCTCAGTCCGCCAGCAGGATGTCGACCTTCCGGTCGCGCGCCCAGCCCTCTTCGTCCGTGCCGGTCGCCTCGAACTCGCCCTTCGACGAGGTCGCGATGCGGCCCTGCTCGAGGCCCTTCTTGGCGAGGTACTCCGCGACGCTGCCGGCGCGCTTCTGACCGAGGCCCAGGTTGTACTCCGTCTCCCCGCGGGGGTCGGCGTGGCCGATGAGCTTCATCCCCTTGCCCTTGAGCGGACCCGAGACGAAGCAGCGCGCGAGCGCGTCGAGCGCGCCCGCCGCCTCGCCCTCGATGGCCGTCGAGTCGAACGCGAAGCGGGCCGTCGGCAGATCGCCGCAGGCCTTGAGGATCTTGTCGTCGATGCGGATGGACCCGCTCGTCGGCTTGGCGGTGTCCTGCTTCGGCGCGGGCGCCGCGGCGCTCGCCACCGGAGGGGGCGCGACGGTGCCGCCGACATTCGCCGGCGGCTGCGGATCGGAGCCGCAACCGGCCGCGAAGGCCGCGAGGGGCGCCGAGACCACGAGGATCAACGCAGGCAGTTTTGTCATGGGCATGCCGTTACCACGCCGGGGGGCGCGTTGCAGCATTTTGAGCGGCCGCCGGCGAGCCGGCGCGCCGGGACGACGGCCATTCCTGTAAAGTGCCGCGGATGCATCGCCGGCCCCCGGCACGGGAATATTTTGGGCACCAACGAAGCGCCCCGCCTCGCGCCGCCCGTGGCGCCCTCCATGCGCTCGGCGCCGCGCTCCTCTCGCTCGGCGCCGCGGCGGCGGTCGCGGCCCCCGGCGCGGCGCAGGCCGAGGCGCCGGTGCGGCGCACGTTCTTCCGGCTGCCCTCGTCGAACGGGTTCGGCGCGGTGCTCCTCGATCTGGGCGCGGCGAGGCTCACCCACTTCCGCGAGCACCTGTTCGCCACCGAGGAGCCGCTCCTCGACGAGCGCGGCGCGGAGGTCTGGGTCGGCAACCAGCCGCAGGCCGTGGCCACGCGCGACCTGCTCTACGACGCGTACTTCGGGCTGCGCTCCGATGGCAGGCAGCGCTGGCTGACCGACGTCCCGGTCGATCTCGACGCGAGCGGCTATGCCGGCTGGACTGGCGGGGAGCGCGGCGGCACGGGCGTCGTCACGATGGTCCAGCGGGTCGGCAACCTCGAGTGCGCGCAGTTCTTCTTCGCGCCGCAGGGCCTCGCGCAGGCGGGGTTCGTGATGGCGATGCGCGTCGAGAACCGGGGCGACGCGCCGGCGGAGGGCGTGTCGGCGTTCTCGCTGCACAACTTCCACCTCGGCTTCGGGCGCCCGGGCGTCATGGCCGACATCGGCGAGTCGGGCGAGACCGTCGCCTACGACGCGAGCGACGGCCGGCGCGACTTCCTCGAGCGCGCCTTCGCCGGCGTTGTCGCCGCCCGCGCGCTCGAGCCCGTCGCGCGCCACGGCGCGTCGAGCGCGAGCAGCCCGGCGGACCTCAACGTCTACCGGATCGTCGCGAGCGGCGCCGTCGCCGACCTCCCGGACCTCGAGGGGGTCGCGCCGACCTCGGACGGATCGGTGAGCGCGTTCCAGTGGGACCTCGGCAGCATCGCGCCCGGCGAGGCGCGGTGGGTCGGCGTGGCGTTCGCGCACCACGGCGACCCCTCGGGCGCGGCGGATCCGCTCGTGCAGGGCGCCCTCGACGCGTACGTCGGCGACAAGGGCGCGGCCGAGGTGGTCGCGGGCGAGATCGCCGCGTACCGCGCGTTCCAGGGCTCGGTGAAGGTGCCGCCCACGGCGACGCCCGAGGAGACGGCGTTGCTCCGGCAGTCGGCCGTGATGCTCCGGATGGCGCAGTCGCGCGAGAGCCACGCCTTCCTGCGCGAGCACCTGACGCGCGACCAGGAGCGGCGCGCCACGCGCTTCGGCACGACGCTCGGCGGCGAGCCCGCGGCGCTGCCGGCGACGGTCGCCCACCGCGGCCGCGGCGCGGTGCTCGCGAGCCTCCCGCCGGGCGAGTGGACGGTCGCCTGGATCCGCGACGGCGCCTACGCCACGGTGGCGATGGCGGCCCTCGGCATGCAGGCCGAGGCGCGCGACGCGCTGAGCTACTACCTCGACGCGGAGGCGGGGCGCTTCCAGCGCTGGAACGAGCTCGCGTCGTACGACATGCCGCCCTACCAGATCAGCCTGGTGCGCTATCACGGCTTCGGGGTCGAGGAGACCGACGTCAACGACTTCGGCCCGAACCTCGAGTTCGACGGGTTCGGCCTGTTCCTCTGGGCGCTGCGCCGCTACGAGGAGCTCACCGGCGACACGGCGTTCGTGGACGAGCGCTGGGCCGAAGCGTCGGCGAAGGTCGCGGACGCGCTCGTCGCGCTGATCGACCCGGACACCGGCCTCGTCCGGAAGGACTCGTCGATCTGGGAGACCCACTGGAACGGGCGCGAGCGCTCCTTCGCGTACACGAGCATCACCGCGGCGCGCGGCCTGTGCGACGCGGCGGACATCGCGGCGCGGCGCGGCGAGGCGGGGCGGGCCGCGGGGTACCGCGACGCCGCGAACCGGCTGCGCGCCGCGATCGCCGCGCGGCTCACGGACGCCTCGGGCGCGCTCGCCGCGAGCCTGGAGGAGCTCGAGGCGGGCGCGGGCTACTGGGACGCGGCGGTGCTCGAGGGGATCGCGATGGGCCTGTTCGATCCGCGGGGCCGCATCGCCGCCGCCACGCTCGCCGGGCTCGACGAGCACCTGCGCGTCCCCGCGGGCGCCGGGTGGTCCCGGAACGACGATCGCTTCGATCACGCGGGCGCGACCGACCTGAGCCCCTGGGGCAGCGAGTACGACAGCGCCGAGTGGGTCGTGACCGATCTGCGCGGCGCGGTCGCCGCGCGGCTCATGGGGGACGAGGCGCGCTCGGACCGGCTGCTCCGGTGGGTGCTCGACCAGTCGTCCGCGAACTACCTCGCGATCGCGGAGACGTATGACGAGACGAGCGGCGCCTACAAGTTCAACGCGCCGATGATCGGGTTCGGCGCGGGCGTCTACGCGCTCGCGCTCGCGGCGCGCGACGGGCTGGTCGCCGGGCCGGCGTGCGGCGCGTACTTCGACGAGGGCCCCACCGACGTGACCGGGGCCGGGGGCGGCCCCTCGAGCGGCAGCGCCGGCTACGGCGGGGCGGGCGCTGCGGGCGCCGGAGGCGCCGGCGCTGCGGGCGTCGGAGGCGGTGACGGCGGAGGCGGCGGCAACGGCGGAGGCGGCGGCAACGGCGGAGGCGGCAACGGCGGAGGCGGCAACGGCGGCGGCGGCGGCGGCATCCAGGACGACGCCGGCTGCGGCTGCCGCCTCGCGACCACGGAGGGCGCGGCGCGCTGGCCGCTGCTCGCGTCGGCCGTGGCCGCGGCCGCCCTCGCGCGACGGCGGCGCGGGAGGGCGCGACGCTGACGCCCGCCGCGCGCAACGCTGACGCCCGCCGCGCGCAACGCTGACGCCCGCCGCGCGCGCGGCGATGACGCTCGCCCAAAGCGCCTCGCGGGTTACTCCTCGCTCTGGTCCTCCTGGCGCTCCGGCTGCGCGGCCGCGGGCGGCGGGGTGCCGGCGACGGCGGCGGCCATCGCGTCGGTGAGCGACACGGGCGGCGCCGGCCGCGGCGCCTCTTCGGACGCGGGCGGCGCGGGCGGCGGCGCCGGCGGGCGCGCAGGCCGGGCGCGAGCTCCCGACGCGGACGCCGCGCGCGCGCCGGCCGCGGCGAGGGCGCGGACGCCTGCGCTGGAGGCCGTGCGGGCGTCCGCGCCGGAGGCCGCGCTCGCCCCGGCCCTGGCCGCGGCGGCCGGCGCCGCAGCCGCGCCGCGCTCCGCTGCGCCGGCCTCGCCGGACGCAGGCGCCAGCGCCTCGCTCCCGCGCGACGCTGCGCCGGGCTGCCCGGGCGCATCGGCCGGCGCGCTCACCTCGCGCGCGATCTCCCCAGCCCGGGAGACGCCGCGCTGCGCGGCGGGCAGCAGAGCGTCCTCGGGCGCGCGGGGCCGCTGGCGGACGACGACCAGCGCGACCAGCACGGCGATCGCCAGCGCGCCGGCCGCCGACGCCGCCACGAGCGCGCGCACGCGGGCCCGGCGCCGCGCCTCCGAGGGCGCCGCGACCGGCGCGAGCGCGCCGTAAACCCGCAGCACATCCGTCACGCTCGGCGGCGCATCGACCGCGACCGGCGTCGACGCCGCGACCCGCCCCGCCGCCAACCCCGTCAGGCCCCCCGGCGGCGGCGAGTTCTCCGCCGGCGCCGCCGCCGTCCGGGGGGCGGGATCGGTCGCGAGGAACGACTTCAGGGCGAGCGACCGGAGATCCATCATCGTGGGGTCGTCGTCGTGCCGCGGCACCGGCGGCGCGCTCGACCGCCGGAGCGGGGGGGGAGGCCGGCTCGAGCGCGCCCCGGCGCCCGCCGCCGGCATCCCGGCCGTGCCCCTCCCCCGCGCGCCGACCATCGCGCCGCCGCAGATGCGGCACTCGATCGCAGCCCCGCCGCGCGCGCCGCCCGAGACCGTGGTGACGATTCCGCAGACTTCGCAGTAGACGTCCATGAGCCCCCCGCAGGCCTCGCACCGTGACGGCGCCGAGAGCCCGCCACGTCGTACTTTGTGATCTAAATTACATCGAGAGTATGGCGTGCTCGGGCCGGCCGTGCATGGGGTCTGCCCGGGAATCGAGCGCGGGACGCGCGATGGGTTGTCATCCTGGACGGTCGAGGAGGTGCGCGAACCGTCCTGGACCGAAGGATTCCCGGGTGGGCGCTTGCGATCCCTGCCTCTGAGCCGCTGTGGTAAGAGCCGCGCTTCGATGTGGTCGGGAGCGGGCCGGAGGTCCGCTCGACGGGGTCGGGGCTCCCTGCCGGGGGTCACGCTGACATGGGTCTGGGGGGCCACGTCCGGCCTCCGAAGCGCCCGGAGGAGTTCGAGAATGGGTCTCAGCGAAACGCTGCTCGATGCGAACAAGAAATCACAGGTCATCGCCGACTGCTGCACGCTGGTCGACGAGGAGGTGGCTTCGAAGGGCGGGCTCTCCGGCCTGGCGGTCAAGGCTGGCTACGCGGCCGTGAAGGGCATCAAGCCCGGCTTCATCGCCCAGGTGGTCGAGAAGCTCCTGCCCGAGTTCGCCGCGAAGCTCGATCCCCTCTGGGCCGAGGCCACGCGCAGCGGCAATGCGAGCTCGTACCTGACCACGAACCGCTCGCGGGTCGCCGACGCGCTCCTCAGCGTCACCGATGAGAAGGCGAAGACGTCGACGAGCGGCGTGGTGCGCGGCACCTACGAGAAGCTGCGCGGCTCGGCGAAGAAGAACGTCGAGGACGCCGTCCCCCGCCTGTCCCAGCTGATCCAGAAGCACGCGTCCTGAGCGGCCCGGCGCAGCAGGCCCGCGCAGGCCTGCTGCGCGCCGCAGCGCCGCCGGCGCGCCTCGTGAGAGCGGAAGATGTCGGAGGGGGGACGGTGGAGCGCTCCGCGCGCCGGCTGAGCCGGCGCGCCGAAGCGCGCGCGGGAGGTCGGGGAGCGCTCCGCGCGCGTCTCAGTCGGGCGCGCCGAAGCTCCGCGCGAAGAGATCGCGGATGGCCTCGCGGCCGGCGTCGTTGAGATCCTGCGTGCCGATGCCGGCGAAGTTCTCGCTGGTGATGCTCGGCTGCCGCGCGATCTCCCAGGCCGTGCCGCTCCAGCGGAACCAGCCGCGCTTCTCCTGATCGTAGACGAACAGCGGCTTCTTCCAGAGCCGCGCGAGCTCCGCGCCCCAGCCGGTGCCGCCGCGCACCGTGCCGTCGTCCTGGAGCGTCCCCACGACGAAGACCTGGCTGGCCGCGTTGATCTGGTGCCAGATCGTCTGGAGGATGTTGCGCACGAGCGGGATCTCGCTGAGCACGCGGCCGAGGCGCCGCGACACGTAGACGAGGCTGAAGTCGCCCTTACGCAGCTCGTCGTCGCCGAGCACGACGACGCCCCGCTGGCGCTCGAGGAGCCGGTGGCCCTCGAAGCTGTAGTTCAGCTCCTGCACCCCGTACCGCTCGGCGCACTCGCCGAACTCGGCCTCGGCCCCCTTGGCCCCGCCCGAGTGCAGGCGGAACTTCCGCGGGTCCTTCGGCCGCTCCGAGGGGGGGCGCACGTCCTCGTCGATGACCCGCATCGAGTGGGGATCGAGGCGCAGGTGGAGATCGGCGAGGTCCTTGTTGCCGTGGTCCTTGAGCAGCCGCAGGCGGACGACGTCGCGCTCCGGCTGCAGGTAGACGACGACGCTGAGGTGGCGCTCGATCTTCTCGAGCGCCGCCGGCAGCTTGCCCGGGGCGCCCGCCTCGTCGACCTGCGCCGCGATCCAGACCTCGGCGGAGCGCTCCTTGGCGAGGCGGCCGAGCGCCTCCATCGCCTGCTCGGACGCGACCGCCACGTCGAAGCCGTCGACGATGATCACGTCGGGCTCGAAGTGGGCGACGCCGCGCGCGAACGCCACCGTCTCGAGCATCTTCTCGACCCACAGCCGCGCCGCCTGCTCGGGCGAGTCGGGCGGCGCCTTCACGTGACCGAGGTGCGAGTAGATCTGCCGGTGCCGCTCGACCTCGAGCCGGACGGCCTCGGGCTCCTCGAGCCGCATCGACTGCGCGAGGTCGTGGAAGATCTCGTCGTAGTACGCGCGGACGTGGTCGACCGCGTTCTCGTGCGAGATGTGCAGGACCCTGCGATCCCGGAGCAGATCGTCGAGCGCGATCTGCACGAGCAACGCCGTCTTGCCCACGCCGGGCCGAGAGACGATGACGCCGACGTTGCCGCGGCCGAGACCGCCGTGCATCGACCCCTCGAAGACCCGCATCGGGCTCCGCTCGTTCACCTCTTTGCGGTACATGCCGACCCCCCTCACTTGGCCTTCTTGGCCTGCTCCTCCCGGTACTTCTTGATGAGCTCCTCCGAGAGCGCCGCCGGAAGAGGAGCATAGCGCGAGAACTCCATCGTGAACTCGGCTTTGCCCTGGGTCGCAGAACGAAGGATGGTCGAGAAGCCGAACATGTCGGAGAGGGGCACCTCCGCCTCGACGCGGCAGAAGCCGTCCGCCTCGGTCGAACCGACGATGATGCCGCGCCGCTGCATGAGGATGCCGACGATGCCGCCCTGGAACTCGCTCGGCCCCTCGACGGCGACCTTCATCAGCGGCTCCAGGATCTGCGGGCCGGCCTTGGGGTACGTCTCGCGCCAGGCGCCGCGCGCGGCCTCCTGGAAGGCGATGTCCGACGAGTCGACCGAGTGGGCCGCGCCGTCGTTCAGCGTGACCGACACGCCCGTGACCGGCGCGCCGATGAGCTGCCCCTTCGGGAGCATCGACTGGAAGCCCTTGTCGACCGCCGGGATGAACTCGCGCGGGATCGCGCCGCCGACGACCTGATCGTCGAACCGGTACGGCGCCTCGGTCCACGGCTCGATGTAGCCGCCGACCTTGCCGTACTGGCCCGAGCCGCCGGTCTGCTTCTTGTGCGTGTAGTTGAAGTCGACCTTGCGCGTGATCGTCTCGCGGTAGGCGACGCGCGGCGGGCTCGTGATGACCTCGGCCGAGTACTCGCGCTTCATGCGCTCGATGTACACGTCCAGGTGGAGCTCGCCCATGCCCTCGATGATCGTCTCGCCGCTCTCCGGATCCGCCCCGACGCGGAAGGTCGGGTCCTCCTTCGTGAAGCGGCGCAGCGCCTTCGACATGTTCGCCTGGGACTTGTTGTCCTTGGGCGTCACGGTCAGCGAGATGACCGGGGCGGGCACGTGCATCGACGTCATCGCGACGCTCACGCTCCCGTCCGTGAAGGTGTCCCCGGAGTTGCAGTCGATGCCGAACATCGCGACGATGTCGCCCGCGCTCGCGCCCTCGATGTCCTCCATCTCGTCCGCGTGCATGCGGACGAGCCGGCCGACCTTGTGGCGCTTGCCCGTGCGGGTGTTCGTGATCTCGACCCCGCGGGAGACGCTGCCCTGGTAGATCCGGAGGTACGTGAGCTGGCCGAAGCGGCCGTCCTCGAGCTTGAACGCGAGCATCACGAGCGGCTTGTCCGAGTCGCTCGCCAGCGTGACCACGGCCTCGTCCTTGTCGAGGTCGACGGCCTTGTTCGTGATGTCGCCGGGGTTCGGCAGGAAGCGGGTCACGGCGTCGAGCAGGACCTGCACGGCCTTGTTCTTGTAGGCCGACCCCATCATCACCGGGACGATCTGGAGCTTCACGGTCGACTCGCGGATCGTCTTGTACAGGAGCTCCTCGGTGACGCGCTCCTCGAGGATCGCCTCGGTGAGCTCGTCGGAGTACATCGAGAGCGCGTCGAGCATCTCCTCGCGCGCCGCCTTCACCTCGTCCGCCATGTCGGCCGGGACGTCGCCGGTGATGATCTTCTCGCCGTTCGAGCCCTCGAACCGGTAGGACTTCAGCGTGACGAGGTCGACGACGCCCTCGAACTTGTCCTCGAGCCCGATCGGCAGCTGCAGGAGGACCGGGTTCAGGTTGAGCTTCTCGCGCAGCTGCGCGCGGACCCGCAGCGGGTTCGCGCCGGCGCGGTCGCACTTGTTCACGAACGCGATGCGCGGCACGCCGTAGCGGCGCATCTGGCGATCGACGGTGAGCGACTGGCTCTGCACGCCGGCGACGGCGCAGAGCACCAGGATCGCCCCGTCGAGCACGCGCATCGCGCGCTCGACCTCGATCGTGAAGTCCACGTGCCCGGGCGTGTCGATCACGTTGATCTGGTGCCCGTTCCAGAAGCAGTGCGTCGCCGCGGACTGGATGGTGATCCCGCGCTCGCGCTCGAGGTCCATCGAGTCCATCTTCGCGCCGACGCCGTCCTTGCCCTTGACGTCGTGGATGGCGTGGATCCGCTTGGTGTAGAACAGGATGCGCTCGGTCAGCGTCGTCTTGCCCGAATCGATGTGGGCGCTGATCCCGATGTTGCGCAGCTTCGACAGATCGCTGATCACAGAAGGCTCCCCGCCGCGCACCCGTGAGGGCGTGCCCGTGGAGGGCGTGCGGCACGCAATGAACCTCAGCCGGGCGGGCGCACTCTTGCGATCGCCCAGTCAGAAATTCGGCGCGGCTCTTAATTCGGCCCCATCCCAAGCGCCAGGGGGAAAATGATCCTTCGCGATCATTTCAACTACTTGGCCTGGATCCTGGAAAGTCCGACGGTCTCGTCCCACTCCGGTCCGTAGCCGTCGTAGTGGATGCGGTAGCGCTCCTGCCCCACGATGCCGGTGACGACGGCCGGGTACATCTGCCCGTGCCACTCGACGCGCACCCTGTCGCCGATCTTGTAGAGGTTGGTCTGCGAAGCCTGCAGCCCCTTGCTCCGGACCTTCGGCGGCGGCGGAGGGTGGACGACGTCCCGGTCGACGAAGCCGCGGATCCGCTCTCGCGGTACAACTTCATCCCAGATGTCATCGTACCCCTGGTAGTGGACCTTGAACTTCGTCGGCCCCACGACCTCGATGACCTTGGCCGGGTAGTCGTTCCCCTCCCACGACACGAGGACGTCGTCGCCGATAGCGTATTGGCGCTTACAGCCCCCCAGAACCAGGGCAAAGGCCAGGAGGAGGGCCGCAGCGTGAGCGCGCGCTGCGGGCATACGTCTCGCCCGCCTTACCGCCCTCCCCGGCGCCCTGCAAGGGGGTTCGCGCCCGGGGGCGGCGACGCCCCGCGAAGGGGGGCCGGCCCGAGGGCGCCGGCGTCGCCCTGCTGCGCGCCGCGCCGGTGACGCCGGGCGCTGCCGCGCGGAGCGAACCCGTGTAGAGGGACGCCCATGGCCCGAGATGTTCGTCCTGGCACGGGGAGCCTCTCCCGCCCGTGCCCGTGCGGCTCGGGGCGCGCGTACCGCGAGTGCTGCGCCCCCTGCCACCTGGGGGATCGCGAGGCGCCGGACGCCGTGGCGCTGATGCGCTCGAGGTACGCCGCCTTCGCGGTCGGAGACGCCGCCTACCTCTGGCGGACGCTGCACATGGGCCACATCGACCGAGGGCGCGACAGGGACGAGGTGCTCCGCGAGCTCAAGGCGACGACCCACCACCACCGGTACCGGGGCCTGAAGATCCTCGACAGCCTGCAGGGCGGCGACTCCGCGTCGGTGCTGTTCCTCGCCAAGATCTTCGAGGCGGGCGCGGACCGCTCGTTCATCGAGCTCTCCGATTTCCTCCACGACGGCGAGGGCTGGCGCTACCTCCATGGCGTGGCCATCCCGCGGGCCCGCATCAGCGTCCCGCCCGACGAGCTGACGATCGCCCGCTTCTCGTCGCTGGTCGCCTGACCGCGCTCCCGGCCGGGCGCGCCCCGGTCGGCTGCCGCGCCGGCAGCTGGCCGCCGCGCCGGCAGCCGGCCGTCGCGCCTCAGCCAGCCGCCGTGCCCTAGGCGCGCGCCTCGTGCCACCCCACCGCCTCGACCACCGCGCGGTTCTTCTCCATCCACACCGCGATGCGCTCGCGCGTCGTGCGGTAGGCGTATTCGAGGATGGCGCGCCGCGCGCGCAGGTTGGCCGGGTTGTGGAGGAACAAGAGCGCGTCGTTCGGCGCGGGCTCGAGCACCAGGACCTGCATCTTGCCCTCGGCGAGCGTCCGTCCCACCGCCTGGTGGAGCCGCGCGTGCGCGCCGATCCGCATCGCCTGGTTGAAGATCCACAGCATGCCCTTGTCGCGCACGCTCTCGCGCACGCCGTGGCCGGTCGGGACCGGGCGGTGCGCCGTGGAGACCGGCACGAGCGGGCTCACGATGATCGTGAGCTCCGCCCCGGCGGCCTGCGCGAAGTCGAGGTGCGCCACGTGGCCGAGCCCGCCGTCGAGGTAGTGCCGGTGGTCGATGCGCACCGGCGAGAAGAACAGCGGCAGCGCGATCGACGCGGCGCAGGCGAGCGACACGGGGACGTCGTCGAACCCCTCGGCGCCGAAGATCACCCGCTCGCCCGAGTCGAGGTCGTACGTCGGGATGCGCAGCGTCCGCGGCATCGCGCGGAACGAGTTCGGGATGCCGCGCCGCAGGAAGAACTCGGCGAGGAACCGCTCGTAGCGATCGAGCTGGAACAGGCCCGCGGGGAGCGAGTCGTTGAAGCGATCGAGCTGCTCGAAGAGGTACTGCTGCGCCGGCGCGTTCGGGGTCGCGTCGCCCCGGGTCGAGAGCCGGACGATCGCGTGGCGGAGCGCGACCAGGCTGGTGGTGAGCGCGCGGCGCCACTCGCCGACGTCGAGGTGCAGGAGGTGGCCGCGCTCCAGCGGGAAGAAGTTGTCGACCGGATCGAGCAGGGCGCGGTAGAGCCGCTCGGTCGGGATGCCGCCGGCGAGGGCCGCGGCCACCGCGGCGCCGCTGCCGTGCCCGAGGTAGAGCGAGAAGCTCTGGTTGTCGATCCCCTCGACCCCGTCCTCGAGGGCCGCCAGCGCCCCGATCTGGTAGAGCGCGCCCGTCAGGCCGCCCCCCGGGAGGCAGAGGCTCACGCGGGCCCGCCTCCCCTCGCGGCGAGGGGCCGCGCGGCCCCCGCCGTTCGCTTCCACGGTCGCGGGGGCGCGGCCTTCGCCGTCCCCCGCTGCGATCTGCGCGGTTCGGCTCGCGCCGCCGCCTTGGCTCTCGAACGCCGGCATCATCGGAGGTCCTCTTCCCTCGCGCGGGCCGCCCCCTCGGCGCGGTTGCCGAGGGCGCAGGCGAGCGCGGTCAACACAAGCGCACTGGCGGAGCTCGCCGCCACGAGCCACCCCGGGAGCGACGCGGTCTCCGGCAGCGCCGCGCCGGCAGCGGCGGGCACCTCGTCGACGGGGCCCGCGCCCCCGGCGGAGAGGAGCGCGAAGCACTGGATCGCGTTGTAGGTCCCGTGCATCAGGATGGGCGGCAGCAGCGAGCCGCTCGCGACCCGGACGACGCCGAGGGCCACACCGAAGAGCGCGATCGGCAAGAGCTTCTGCCACTCGCCGTGGGCCGCCCCGAAGAGCGCGGCCGTGGTCGCGACCACGACCGGGGCGCCGTGCGCGAGGCGCATCGGGCGGGCGAGCGCCCCGCGGAAGAAGGCCTCCTCCAGGGCGGGGCCGAGCGCGATGAAGATGAGGCCGAACGCGATCCGATCGAGCGCGCTCGCCTCCACGAACGTCTGGACGAGCCGGGCGTCGCTGATCCCCGACGGGAAGCGCCGCTCGATCGCCTCGTAGAGGGCGGTGATGGGCGGCTCGAGCGCGAAGCCGAGCGCGACCGCGAGCGGGTAGAACGCCGCGTGCGTCCCGCGCACCCCGAGGAGCTCGCGGGCCTTCGCGCGCGGCGCGTGGACGCGGCGCACGCCGAGGAGCCCGAGGAGGTACGCGGCGGCCTGGCACGCGAAGCTGCCGACCACGTCGAGCCTCGGCGCCGGCGGGGGCGAGCCGGCCGCGCCGCCCGGCGCCGGCCGGAGCAGGGCGAGCGCGCCGAGCAGGCACACGAAGACGAAGGTGACGGCCGCCGTCCAGCCGGCCGCCGCGAGGACCGACATCGATCGCTCCCCGCGGCCGCGATGGACGAGCGGGCCCTCCGCTCCGCCGCTGGGCGGAGGCTGGGCGGCGCTGCGCGGATCGCTCATCGACCTCGCAGATGAGGCAGCACACCCCGCTTCACGACCGTGTCCGTGGAGAGGCGATCGTTCGTCTCCGGGTAGTCGATGGTCGAGTGCAGCCCCCGGCTCTCGTGCCGGGCGGCGGCGCAGCCGACGATGAGCTCCGCCACGGTGGCGATGTTGCGCAGCTCGAGCAGATCCCGCGTGACGAGGTGCTTCCAGTAGTACTCGCGGATCTCCTCCTGGAGCAGGGCGATCCGCCGGGCGGCGCGGCGGAGGCGGGCGTCGGACCGGACGATGCCGACGTAGTTCCACATGGTCCGGCGCAGCTCGTCCCAGTTGTGGGCGACGACGACCTCCTCGTCGCTCGCGACCGCGTTGCCGGCCTGCCACTCGGGGACCGACGGGAACGGGCTCTGCCGGAGCTCGTCGATCTGCGTGGAGAGGCGCGCGGCCGCGCGGTGGCCGAAGACGAGCCCCTCGAGCAGCGAGTTCGAGGCGAGCCGGTTCGCGCCGTGGAGGCCGGTGCACGTGCACTCGCCGATCGCCCAGAGGCCGGGGATCGTGGTCCTGCCGTAGAGGTCGGTGGTGACGCCGCCGCACATGTAGTGGGCGGCCGGCACGACGGGGATCGGCTGCGCGGTGATGTCGATGCCGTAGCGGAGGCACTGCGCGTAGATGGTGGGGAAGTGCTCGCGGACGAAGCTGGCCGGCCGGTGGGTGATGTCGAGCAGCACGTAGTCCGAGCCGGTCCGCTTCATCTCGAAGTCGATCGCGCGCGCCACGATGTCGCGCGGCGCGAGGTCCTTGCGCGGGTCGTGGCTCGCCATGAAGGCCGTGCCGTCCGGCAGGCGGAGGATGGCGCCCTCGCCGCGCAGCGCCTCGCTGACGAGGAAGCTCTTCGCTTCCGGGTGGAACAGGCACGTCGGATGGAACTGGTAGAACTCCATGTTCGCGATCTCGGCGCCGGCGCGGTAGGCCATGGCGACGCCGTCGCCCGTCGCGACGTCGGGGTTCGTCGTGTAGAGGTAGACCTTGCCCGCGCCGCCGGTGGCGAGCACGGTCGCCCGCGCGAGGTAGGTCTCGACGACGTGCGGCTTCGAGGCGGGGCGGTGGCGGGGCGCGGGCCGCTCCGAGTCGCGCGGCCGCGGCGCCGGGTTGAGGGCGGCGTCGGTCTCGTCGAGCACGTAGGCGCCGGCGCAGACGTCCGGCCCGCCGAAGCGGGAGAGCGGGATCAGGTCGATCGCCGTGTGGTGCTCGGCGAAGCGGATGTTCGGGTTCTGCCGGGCCTGCTCGAGGAGCGCGCGCTCGATCTCCTGGCCGGTGGCGTCGGCGGCGTGCACGATCCGCCGCGCGGAGTGCCCGCCCTCGCGCCCGAGGCGCACCTGACCGTTCTCGTGGTCGAACTGGGCGCCCCGCGCGATGAGCTCGCGCACCCGCTCGGGGCCTTCGCGCGCGCAGATCTCGACGACCACGTCGTGGCAGAGGCCCGCGCCCGCCTCGAGGGTGTCGGCGATGTGCGCCTCGGCGGAGTCGTCCGGCGCGAAGACCGCGGCGATGCCTCCCTGAGCGTATTTCGTGTTGGACTCGTCGCGCGAGCGCTTGGTGACGACGATCACCTCGCCGTGCTCGGCCGCCTCGAGCGCAAATGTAAGCCCGGCCACACCACTGCCGATGACGAGGAAATCGGTCGTAATCGCCACGGCCCGGCAGGGTAGCAGGAGCGGGGCGTCCGAAGGTAGGCCGTGGTGCGCGTCCTGCACGTGACGGCGCTGCGGCCGGATGCCGGGCGGGCGCCGGGGGCCGGGCGGGCGCCGGGGGCCGGGCGGGCGCCGCACCGAGGGAGCCGTGCTGAGGGGAGCGCCGGCGACGGGCAGGCGGGGGACGGCGCACGATCGCCGCCTTGCAGCCGAGCGCTCATGTCGCCGCAGTTGCATGCTGGATCAACATGGCCATCACATCCGGCGAGATGACTTCATCCGACACACCACCGTCGGGCGCCGCGAGACCACGCGTTCGCTCCTCCAGTTTGTCGCAAAGCAATCGGTAGACGCGCATATCGCCAGCATATGCCATGTACGCCGCCCCCGGCGCGAGCAGCAGACCGGCGAGCTCGCCGGCGCGCTGTATCGCTCCCGCCCCGGGCAATCTGCCTCTAATTCGTAGCCAGCGCACAGTGCAGCCGTCGCCGTGGTGGTCAACGCGCCTGGGTTGTCAGCGTCTGCTCGCTCGAACCGGCGCCCTCATGAAGGGGCCGTCCGTTCAAGCCCTCAAGAATCCTTGTGCTCGATACGCATCGAGCGCACGAGCCTCAGCTTGCCTCGGCGCTTGCTCCGCCCCTTCGGCCCCCCCGTCCGGGGAGGGGCCTTCGCCCAGCCAACGCCCAGCAGCGGCTTCGGTCGGCTCCCCGATGGCGGAGCAACCTCCTCCACCGCCTCTCCGCGAGCTGTTCGCTCTGCGAGGCAGTGCTCGCAGCATTGCTCCGGATCCCACGGGATGTCGTCGAGGCCCATCTTCCGTACCCACCTCCGCTCCCACTCCCCCAGCCCGCTCAGGCTCGGGCGCCTGCGGGAGGGAGGCAGGTCGTCTCGGCTGGACTTCCGGCGCATCGACATGGCGGCTCCTTCGGCAGCGCCGATTCTGCCGAGATCGGAAGAGCCCGCCAAGGGGTTTCTTCCAGAAATCGATGCTCTTTCGATGGTTTACGTTCAACCATGTCGATTTATCACGAAATCGTACGGCAGGATCGCTTTCCGCGGTTCTCCGGCAGCGTAGTTCCCGCGGATCCCTCGCGATACCTCGCCACACCTCGGAACGTACCTTCCCTCCGACGCTCCTCATGCGCTCACCACCAACCTCTCCCTGCCCCCTCCACCGCGGCTCGGGCGGTGCTCCGACGCCGCCTGCTATCTCATCGCTCGCTCAACGAAACTCCTGCTCCACTGCCCTTACGGCTTCGGCGCCTGCGTTCTCCGCGACGTTGCTCCTTCCTGCCGGCCTCCTGTGCCCGCGCGCGCTCCGCCCTCCCACGCCCCGCGCTGCGCTGCGCGCGCGACGGGAGGAGTTCCCGGAGCGACGGCGACCCTCGCGTCAGCGCTGCGGCGCATCCGCCCGGCCGCAGCCATGGCCGATGGCTCTCGCAGAACACGAAAGCGATCTGCTGCCGGGCTGCCTTCAGCGACCGTCGGATAACATCCGCTCTCGCGGCCCGACGCAGAAGGGTTCAGCAGATCTTCGGTCCGTCCGCCCGCGCCCTGGGCATTCCACGCTGTGGTGGAGAAGTTGTAAGCGCCGAGCAGCCCACCGTGCCGCGTTTCCGCGACAAAGCAGTCCGTACCACCCCTGCGCAGGGTGCGTCCACTCATTTCTTGGTGTCCTCCTTCAGCTCAGCAGCTCACGGACCGCAGCTCTCGTTGCTCGATCGCGCGCATTCCGTCGAGCCCACGGATTTTCCACGCATGAGATCGTTCTTCTCGCTCCGCGCAGCTCTTGCTCTCACGCTCACCAAAGCTCCAGCACACGCCGCTCTTGCCTGGGCTGATGGGGTTCGGGATGGTTGGCAGAACTGCCCTGCCTTCGCTCGCCTCCGCCTCCTCCCCCTTGACCTCGACTCCCGGGTGCGCCGTCGCCTCCGTCGCCACCCGCGATACCGGCCGCCGGCAGTTCCAGGCGCGCCGGGCTCAGCCCCGCCGCCCTCCCGTGCTGGCGTACCGCTCCTCCTCGTGAGTTCCCCCTCGGCTATCGCCGACGCGCGCCAAGAGGCACGTCACGTGCTCGGGCTCGCCGTGCTCATGAGCGCACTCCATCAGCAGGCTCGCCGCGAGGCGCAGCTCATGGTGCGCTCCAAGGATGCCGGCGATGCGGTGCTCGGGCACCGAGCCCCACAATCCGCCCGAGCACACCAGGAAGATGTCGCCCGGCTCCGTGCGCTCGACCAGGGTCTTCATTTCCACCGCCGCGTCGCAGCCAAGCGCACGTGTCGCGGTATCCGCGTGTTGGCTCAACATGGCGAGCGCATCCTGCGAGATGGTTCCATCCGACGCGCCATCGTCGGATGTAGCGTGCTCACGCGTTCGCTCCTCCAGCTTTCCGCCACGAAATCGGTAGACGCGCATCTCGCCGGCGTAGGCCATATACGCGGCCACCGGCGCGAGCAACACACCGGCGAAGCTCGCCGGCACGCTGTACCTCGTCGGCTCCGAGCAATCGCGCTCCGCGCGACAGCCGCTCGGCCGATGCGGGCTCATGATGAGCCGAACCTCGTCCCGGAACTGCCGCGCAGCCATCCCATCGGCACGAACTTCGCCCACACAGTCTGCGTCGACAGCTGCGTGCACCAGCTCAATGGCCGTGCGCGAAGCGACTTCGCTGCCGACCCCACCCGCGACCAGGAACAGCCCCAAGCAAGGCAATGCACCATAGCTCTCCTCGTTGCTCGTACGACGCGTCGACACAGGGGCTTCCGCTCCTGCCTCGATGGCGAGCGTTGGGCACACCATCATCCACCTCGCACGCTCGTCACAGCGACGAGCCGAGTCAGGGCGCACCGCGCCCGCGGTGCGCCGAATCCTAATCCGTAGCCCTGCGCCCAGCGCGGCTGCCGTCCGCGGTCAGCGCTCTTGGCTCGTCAACGTCGAGTCGCTCGAACCGACCCCTCGTGACGGTGTCTTCCGCTCAGGGATCCTCTCGCTCGATGCGAGGCGAGCGCACGAGCTTCAGCAGCGTCAGCTTGCCGCCGCCCTTGCTCCGCCCCTTTGGACCGCCCGCCCCGGGCGGGGTCTTCGCCCAGCCAAGTCCCAGCAGCAGCTTCGGTCGGCTCCCCGACGGCGGCGCAACCTCCTCCACCGCCTCGCCGCGAGCCGCTCGCTCCGCGATGCAGTGCTCGCAGCATCGCTCCGGATCCCACGGGATGTCCTCGAGACCCATCTTCCGTACCCACTTCCGCTCCCACTCTCCCAGCCCATTCAGGCAGGGACGCGTACCCGAGGGAGGGGCGTCGTCTCCGCGGGGCTTTCGGCGCATCGGCATGGCTGCTCTTTCGGATCGGGCAGCACTGATTCTGCCGATGTCGGAAGAGCTCGCCAAGCAGTTTCTTCCAAAGATCAGTGCCCTTTCGCTGGTTTACGACAAACACTTTCGATTTATCATAAAATCCGACGGCAGCGTTCACTTTCCGCGATTCTCGCTGGAACGAGCTTCCTCCGGCGCACGCTCGACATATCGCCCACACCTCGGGATATACCTCTCTCCTGCGATCGCTCCTCGCGCGACCACCAGCACCTTCTGCCCCCCTCACGCCGCGGCCGTGCGAGCGGCGCTCTCCACGACGCCGCCCGCTACCTCACCGCTCGCTCACGGAAACTTCTGCTCTGCTGCACTTACGCCATCGGTGCCCGCGTTCTCCGCAACGTTGCTGCTTCCGCCCGGCCCCCCAGCACTCGCCGTGCCGGGCATCAGCATCGTCTGCCCTTCCTGCCTCACCGCCTCCCGCCGGTATGCGATCGCCAGCGACGGCCCGCCGCGACCTCCTCCTCCGGGACCGCCGGGGCCGCCTTGACCTCCCTGACCGCCAGCGCACGCGTTTTTGGAGATGCCGACTCCCATGCCGCCGACGCCGCCGACCCCGCCGGCTCCGCCCGGCTGCAGGTCGCCGCCCGCGCCTCCCTTGCCTCCGTTGCCCGCCTTCAGCACGCAGTCCTTCAGCGTCACCTTTCCCTCCACGCTCGCCAGCGCGATGCTCGCTCCGCCGGCTCCACCGCCCTGCCCGGGCAGCCCGCCGCAGCCGCCGGCTCCACCGCTGCCTCCGCTCGCGCCGGCTCCCCGCACGCCGCCGGGGCAGATCGCTGCGCCGCCCTTCGCGCCCCCGCCCCCGCCTCCGCCCTGCCCTGGCTTGCCAGCTCCACCGGCACCACCGCTCACGCCCACGTAGCCCGACGAGCTCAACGTGCCGAGGCCGCTCGCGGCGAGCCCGACTTGACCAGGCATGCCGTTGTCGCCGCCCTGGCCGGTGCCACCGGCGGCGCAGCTCCAGTCGCCTGCCGCGGGCTCCCCAGATCCTGCTGCTCCGAGCGCGCCGGGCTCTCCGATCTGTCCACTGCCACCGTTGTTCACCCTGCCAGCGCCACCTTCGCCGCCGATGGACAGCGCATCTCCGCCGCACGCGTTTTCTACCTGCGCTCCTCCCAGCAGCGCCTCATCGGGTGCCCCTGATGTGTCCAGATCGCTGCACGCATTGGTTCCGGCGTTCCCCGGCGACGCCTGCGCCGGCACCTCGCTCGGCGCATCCTCACCCTCCGCGCCATCCGCTCCGTTCCCGGCGACCAGCTCGCACCGCACCAGCTCCGCCTCCGCGCCATCCACCAGCACCGCGATCGACGACGCTCCCGGCGTCCGCGCATCCGCCGCGTGCACCGACACGTCCTCGACCCTCACCGAGCCCGCGCCCCGCCTCACCTTCAGCGCGATACATTCGTCGCCCGGCGCCACGGTCGTCTTCTTCTCCTCGCCGATCCAGCTCCACCCGTTCGCGCAGTCGAGGCCACCGAAGAGCCTGACGCCTGCTGGCAGCTCGACCGCTTCCTCGAACGTTTCGGCGCACGCGTAGGCCCCCATGCGCTTGTCGGCAGCCCTCCGCAGCGCTTCGGCGAGCGTCGCGACCGGCTCGGCACGGGTACCTGCATTGCTGTCCTTGCCTGTCGAAGCCACGAACACGCCGCACGCGTCATCCACAGCGCCGTCGATCTCGCTCGGCACGCATCCTGACGGCACGACCTCGCTGCCCCTGCCCCGGTACTTCTCGCACGTGAGCATCAGCTCGCAGTCGTCCTCGATGTGATACCAAAGCCCATCGCAACCGCTGGAGATCAACGCAACAGCGACAGTTGACCCCAGCAGGACTTGCCTAATTGTTCTCATCGGTCGCTCTCCTGCTCGGCTCACCATGCGCTCACCATCACAACGCCGACGCCATCCACGCGCGGCTCCGGAAGCACGAGCAGTGCGGTCGCCTTCTCCGCGCCTCTCCCTGGCCACAGCGCGTACGTCAACGCGGCCGTGGCGAGCACGCCCGACGCTATGTAGCTCGCCAGCGCGATGTCCCCCAGGCGACCGGCGCGCTCACCTGCGTTATGAAGCTCAGCGCATTGTCCTGCGAACGACGGTGACGCCAAGCATCCGCCACCTGCGGTGAAGATCTTGTCCTGTTGAGCGCGCGCTTCCGAGTTCGTGCTGTTCGACGCGACCGTCATCCCCACCCCCACGCCGAGTCCCACCGCGCTCGCGGCTCCCAGCGCGATCACCGGCCACCAGCTCCTCTCTTGGGGCCGCTGTTCCGGCGCAGCAGGCGTCTTCTTCTCCACGGGCCCATCGGCCCCCGCCCCCGGCGCGCTCCCGCCCACCGCCTCCGTTCCGCTCGGCGTCGATGCCTGCACCTCACTCTTCGCCAGCGTCATCGCCAGCTCCACCTTCGCCGTCCCTCCGTTGCCCACGCGCACCGTCTGGCTCGCCGTCTCGTACCCCGAGAGCCGCGCCTCTACCCGGTGCTCGCCTGGCTCGACGAACACCTCTCCCTCGAGCGGCGCTCTGCCCGTGACCTTGCCGTCCACCAGCACTTCCGCTCCCGCCATGGTCACGGGCACCCCCACCGCGCCCACCTGCGCCCGCGACTCCGACAGCCACTTCTCGGCGTTCGGCTTCAGCGTCGCCACCCCCTTCAGCAGCGGCCAGTGTCTCAGCGCAAACGACAGGTACTGCGCTGCTTCTCGGTGCTTCTTCAGCTGGAACTCGGTGTTCCCCAGGTTGTACGCCACGTCGAACGTCGGGTTCAGCTCCCACGCCGACAGCAGCAACGCTTCCGCCTCTTGGTGCTTCCGCGGCGGCATGGCGGACGACGGACCCAGCTCCGCACACCACGCAGCTCGCGCTGGTGTGCAGAAAAGGAGAGAGAGCACTACGACGATGCCCACCCCCGGCCCGTGCTCGGCCCTTCGGGCCTGCGCGCGGTCCGCCCCTCCCAAGTCCCGCGCTATGCGCGGGACGGGAGGGGTCTCCGGAGCGCCGATGGCTCTCGATGCTGCACTGCGACGCCTCCACCCGGCCATGGCCACGGCTCGCGAGCGTCTCGCCGCGGAAGAGCGATCTGCTGCTGGGCTGCCTTCAGCGACCGTCGGATGACATCCGCGCTCGCGGCCCGACGCAGAAGGATTCAGCAGATCTCCGGTCCGTCCGCCCGCGCCTTGGGCATTCCACTCTTCGGTGGCGAGGTTGTCAGCGCCGGGCAGCCCACCGTGCCGCGTCTCCGCGACAAACCAGTCCCTACCACCCCGGCTCGGGGTGCGTCCAATCATTTCTTGTTGTCTCCTTCAGCTCAGCTGCTCATCAGTCGCAGCTCTCGTTCTCCGACCGATTGCATTCCGTTGCGCTCTTCGGAATTGCCACACGGCGACACCGCGCTTCTCACTGCCCGCAGCTCGCATTGGTGGTGAAGTTCCAACATTCTCCGCTCTCGCCGGCCTTGCCGGCGTTCCCGCCCGGCGCCGTGGTGCCGCCGTCGCCGGCAGTGCCCGGCATGAAGCTCGCCAGCTCGACAGCTCCGCCTGGCGCAGCGGCGTAGGCGATGCCCACCGCGTGACCGCCTCGGCCGCCCGCACCGGGACCGCCCATTCCGCCTTGACCGCCTCTTCCACCATCGCAGCCGATGGATCCACCGAGAGACGAAGCAGCCCCCCCAGCTGCACCGCTGCCTCCAGCGGCGCCCCCTCTTCCGCCAGCGCCGTCCCCACCCTTCCCTGCCTTGCCCACCGCAACGGTCACCTCCGTCAGCACCAGCTTCGTCCCCAGGCTCACGATCCCGATGCTCGACCCGCCGGCCCTCCCGCCACCGCCTCCCTTGCCGCCGCAACCGCCGGCGCCACCTCCGCCGCCGCTCGCGCCGGGACCATCGATGGGGTTCGGGATGGCCTGGCAGAACTGCCCCGCCTTCGCTCCGCCTCCGCCTCCTCCCCCTTGACCTCGACTCCCGGGTGCGCCGTTGCCTCCGTCGCCCCCGGCGATGCCGGCCAGCGTCAGCTGCGTGTCGCTGCCCCCGTCGCCAGGGTCGCCGGCAGTTCCAGGCGCGCCGGGCTGTCCCGGTCGGCAATTGCCACCACTCTGCCCTGCGCCGCCGAGACCATCCTGCTCCGGGTTTGGCTCCGGCGGCGGCGCGCCATCCGTCCCGTTCTGCCCCTTGCCGTCATCGGTACCCGTGATCCCGCCTGGCCCGCCGGCTCCGCCGCGTGTCAGGCCGTCTTCGCAGGTCGTCTCGCCGGGGTCACCGCCGTGCACCGCTGCATCCCTTACACACGCCGCCGACGCGTTCATCGCCGGCGCGCTCGCGCCGATCTGCGGCGCCTCCGTCGGCGTGGCTCCGTTCGACCCGTCGAGCCCGTCCCTCGCCGTCACGTCGACCTGCGCGAGTTCCGCCTCGATGTCCGCCACCACCACGCCGATCGACGACCTTCCCGCCTCCGTCGCGTGCGCCTCGGCGGTCGCGTCCTTCGCGTCCGCCGCGCGGATCGCGAAGCTCCGCACCTTCGCCCCGCTCGCGGTCTCCGTCAGCGTCAGCGCCGCCGCCCCCGCACGCCCCTCGATCGTGCTCCGCGCCTGCTCGCTCCACGTCCACCCCGCCTTGCAGTCGAAGCCCCCGATCACCTCGACCCCGGCCTCGATCCTCACGCTCTCCTCGAACGCTCCGCTCGCGCACGCAAGCACCCGCTTGCCCTTCGCGTTCGCTACAGCATCGCTGAGCGACGCGTACGGATTCGCTTTCGTCCCATCGCCGCCCGACCCCGCGACCGCGCTCGCGAACACCGCACACTCGTCGCTCACCGTGCTCGCATTCTCGGTCGGATCCGCTTCGCACGGCGGGTTCGGCGGACCGCCTCCCTCTCCCTGGCGCCAGTCGTGATGCGGGTTCTCCAGCGTGTACTCACGGTCGTCGGTCAGGTCGATCGATAACGCATCGCACCCGACCGCTGCGAGCACCGCGCAGATGGCGCCAGCCGTGAAGCCGTTATGTCCTCTCACGTTCGCGTCCTTTCCTTCCCGCTGCCGCTCACCACACACCAACGACACCGACCATCGTCTCGCTCGTCGCCAGCGAGACGATCGGTCGAATGCCGACCGAGCTGCCCGTCGTGGCCGACCGAGGCCAGAGCGCGTACGTTACTGCTCCGGCGGCCAGCGCACCGGACGCGACATAGGCCACGAGCGCGCCGGTGCCGAACGCCTCGGCGCTACCCGCCGTGTCCTTGAAGGCGTTGCATGCGCTCGCCACGTCACTCGGTGCATTCACGCACCCGGGTCCCCTCGACAAGATTGCAGCGCGTTGTGCATCGGCATCGCTCCGCGCGTTGCGAGACGCGACCGTCATCCCGATGCCCACGCCGAGCCCCACCACGCTCGCCGCCCCCAGCGCGATCACCGGCACCCAGCTCCTTGGCTGCGGCGGCGATGCCGGCTCCGCCGGCGCCCCAGGCGCCAGCCCTGCCGCAGGCGCACCGGCCTCCGCGCCCGGTGTGCTCGCGCCCTCCGCCGCCTTTGCTCCCGGCGTCGCCTCCTGCGCCTCGCTCTTCGCCAGCACCATCGCCAGCGTCACTTCCGCCGTCCCTCCCTTCGCGACCTTCACCATCTGGCTCGCCGGCGCGTATCCCAAGAGCCGCGCTTCGACCCGGTGCTCACCCGGCTCGACGAACACCTCCCCCTCGAGCGGCGCCTTGCCCACGGTTTTGCCGTCCACCAGCACCTCCGCCCCCGGCGCGCCCGCCGTCACGACCAGCGCTCCCGCCTGCGCTCGCGACTCCGCCAGCCGTTTCTCCGCCGTCGTCTTCAGCTTCGCCGCCGCTTTCATCAGCGGCCAGTGCTTCAGCGCATGCGACAGGTACTGCGCTGCTTCCTTGTGCTTCTTCAGCTGGTACTTCGTATTCCCGAGGTTGTACGCCACGTCGAACGTCGGGTTCAGCTCCCACGCCGACTGAAGCTCCGCCTCTTGGTGCTTCCGCGGCGGCATGGCGGACGACGGACCCAGCTCCGCACACCACGCAGCTCGCACTGGTGTGCAGAGAAGGAGAGAGAGCAATACAACGATGCCCACCCCTGGCCCGTGCTCGGCCCTTCGGGCCTGCGCGCGGTCCGCCCCTCCCAAATCCCGCGCTACGCGCGGAACGGGAGGGGTCCCCGGAGCGCCGACGGCTCTCGATGCTGCACTGCGACGCCTCCACCCGGCCATGGCCACGGCTCGCGGGCGTCCCGCCGCGTAAGAGCGATCTGCTGCTGGGCTGCCTTCAGCGACCGTCGGATGACATCCGCGCTCGCGGCCCGACGCAGAAGGATTCAGCAGATCGACGGTCCGTCCGCCCGCGCCTTGGGCATTCCACTCTTGGGTGGCGAGGTTGTCAGCGCCGGGCAGCCCACCGTGCCGCGTTTCCGCGACAAACCAGTCCCTACCACCCCGGCTCGGGGTGCGTCCACTCATTTCTTGTTCGCTCCTTCAGCTCAGCAGCTCACGAGCCGCAGCCCTCATTATTCGACCAAGTGAATTCCGTTGAGCTCCACGAAATTACCACGCGACAACACCGCATCTCTCACTGCCCGCAGCTCGCATTGGCGGTGAAGTCCCAACATTCTCCACTCTCACCCGCTTCGCCGCCCTTCCCGCCCGGCGCCGTGCTGCCTCCGTCGCCGGCAGTGCCCCCCATGAAGCTCTTCAGCGCAACCGCCGCGCTCGGCGCCGCGGCGTAGGCGACACCCACCGCGTAGCCGCCTCGACCGCCTCCGCCCGGGCCGCCAGGTCCGCCTCGACCGCCTTTTCCGCCGTCGCAGCCGGGGATTGAGGGCGGGTTCTGCGACGCTGCGCCGCCCATAGCACCAGCGCCGCCGTCGGCCCCGTTCTGCCCGATCACGCCATCTCCGCCCTTGCCCGCCGTACCCACCTCGACCGTCACCTCCGTCAGCACAAGCTTCGTCCCCAGGCTCACGATCCCGATGCTCGAACCGCCGGCCTTCCCGCCGCCGCCTCCCTTGCCCCCGCAGCCTCCGGCGCCGCCCCCGCCGCCGCTCGCGCCGGGCCCATCCATCGGGTTCGCTGCGGGTCCACAGAACCGCCCTGCTTTCGCCCCACCGCCACCGCCTCCCCCTTGCCCCTTCTTCCCCGTCATCCCGTTGCCTCCGTCGCCGCCCTCGATTCCGGCGAGCGTCAGCTGCGTCTCGCTACCGGCGGCACCGGGGTCGCCAGAGTCACCTGGCGCGCCTGGCTGTCCGAGCCTGCAGTTCGCTCCGGTTTGCCCTGCGCCGCCTACCCCGTACTCCTCAGGGTTCGGCTCCGGCAGCGGCGCACCGTCTGCCCCGTTCTGCCCGTTGCCTTCGTCAGAGTCGGTGATCCCACCGAGCCCACCGGCACCGCCGCGCGTCTCGCCGTCCTCACACGTCGTCACACCGGGCCCGCCGCCGTAGACGACGGTCTCGCACGCTTTCGACACCTCCGCCGACGCGCTCGCCCCCACCTGCGGCGCCTCCGTCGGCGGCTCGCCCTTCGCGCCGTCTATCCCATCGCCCGCGGTCACGTCCACCTGCGCCAGTTCCGCCTCGATGTCCGCCACCACCACGCCGATCGACGACCTTCCCGCCTCCGTCTCGTGCGCCTCGGCGGTCGCGTCCTTCGCGTCCGCCGCGCGGATCGCGAAGCTCCGCACCTTCGCCCCGCTCGCGGTCTCCGTCAGCGTCAGCGCCGCCGCCCCCGCACGCCCCTCGATCGTGCTCCGCGCCTGCTCGCTCCACGTCCACCCCGCCTTGCAGTCGAAGCCCCCGATCACCTCGACCCCGGCCTCGATCCTCACGCTCTCCTCGAACGCTCCGCTCGCGCACGCAAGCACCCGCTTGCCCTTCGCGTTCGCTACAGCATCGCTGAGCGACGCGTACGGATTCGCTTTCGTACCGTCGCCGCCCGACCCCGCATTCGCGCTCACGAACACCGCACACTCGTCGCTCACGGCGCTCGCGTCCTGCGTCGGGTCCCCCGCGCACGCGGGGTTCGGCGTGCTACCGCCTGTGCCTGACGGATAGAAATGGTCGCAGGTGACCAGGAGCTCGCAGTCTTCCGCCAGATGGCTCCAGAAGCTATCGCAACCGCCGACCGCCAAGACGAACGCCAGCCCGCCGAATGTTCTGCGCATGTTCCGCATGTGCCTTGCCTTCCGGAACTCCATCACCAAGCCCCCATCACTGCGACGCCCGCGCCATCCGAGTGCACCACGGGCAGCGCAACGGCAGACTCGGAGCGCTTCGGCCTCGGCCAGAGAACGTACGTTGCCGCGGCGATCGCGAATGCGCCCGACGCGATGAACGCCACGCGTGCGACGTTCCCCAGCGTGTCGGCACGCGATGCATCGTTCCGGACCTGTTCGCATGGCCCGGCCCACGATGACTCCGGCTTCACGCACTGTCCGCGACCCTGAATGATCGCAGCGCTCTGCTTGTGGGCGTCATCGCTCGCAGCGTTCGACGCGACCGTCGTCCCGATCCCCACGCCGAGCCCCACCACGCTCGCCGCCCCGAGGGCGATCACCGGCACCCAGCTCCTTGGCTGCGGCGGCGATGCCGGCTCCACCGGCGCTCCAGGCGCCAGCGCTGCCGCAGGCGCGCCGGCCCCCGCGCCCGGCGCGCTCGCACCCTCCGCCGCCTTTGCGCCCGGCGCCGCCGCCTGCGGCTCGCTCTTCGCCGGCGCCATCGCCAGCGTCACCTCCGCCGTCCCTCCCTTCGCAACGCTCACCGTCTGGCTCGCCGTCTCGTATCCCAAGAGCCGCGCCTCCACCCGGTGCTCGCCGGGGTCGACGAACACGGCGCCTTCGAGCGGCGTCTTCCCCACGGCCGTGCCGTCCACCAGCACCTCCGCTCCAGCCACGCTGACCATCACGTTCACCGCCCCCACGAGCGCTCGCGACACCGCCAGCCGCCGCTCCGCCTCCGGTCTCTTCTCGGCCGCCGCCTTCATCAGCGGCCAGTGCCTCAGCGCGAACGACAGGTGCTGCGCCGCCTCCTTGTGCTTCTTCAGCTGGTACTTCGTGAGCCCGAGGTTGTACGCCACGTCATACGTCGGGTTCAGCTCCCACGCCGACTGGAGCTCCGCCTCCGCCTCGGCGTACTTGCCGTCCGTATAAAGACGCAGGCCTTTCCGGTACGACGCATCGGCGCGCTTCACCTCATCGGCACCTCGAGCAGTTTCCTGCGATGACGCGGGCTGTGCGGCAGCGGTCTCAGGGGCGGCGATCACGGTCGCTACAGTGAGCAAGACGGCAAATGTTCGACAGATCATCATCGTGGCTCCACGCGGTTTCACTCCATCAACTCCTTCGCGAGCGGCTTCTCGGTAGATGCCGGCGCGGCCGGCGCCTGCGGGCGACGCGGAACCGCACTCGCCGACCGCGCTGGCGCCGACGGGGCTGGCGCTCGCGGTTCGCTCTCGGTCGCGCCATCGTCCAGGCTTGGCTCAACGGCCTCCGACGGCGCGGGCGGCTCGCCCTCGGCAGCGACTTGCTCACGTCCCGGCGCGCTCACCGCCGGCAGCGCGCTCCGCGCCGGCGCCGCGCTCAACGGCGGCGCTGGCTGCCGCTCCTTCGGCGGCGTCTCTCGCAGCAGCAGCGCCGCCAGCACGAACGGCATGCTCACCGCGAACACCGCAAGCACGACCATCAGCCACGTCGGCATCCACGGCCGGCGCTTCGCGGTCGCCGGCGCGCTGGCCGGCGTCTTCGGCGTCGCCACCGGCGGCGGTGTGATCGGCAGCAACGACGACGGCAGCAGCGACTTGTCGATCGGCGGCAGCGTACGATCCGCCCACTGGCTCGGCGCCATCGCCCCCTGCTGCGCAACCGTGCTCCGTGGAACCACGGCACCGGGCATCGCCGCTCCCAGCGGCGCTGCCGCGCCACCGTACAGCGGCACCGCCGATCTGTGATGCGCCGCCGCTGGTGCGTGATGCGCCGCCGCTGCGCCCTGCTGCGCCGCCGCTGGTACGTGGTGCGCCGCCGCTGGTCCGTGATGCGCTACCGCCGCTCCTCGATGCGCTACCGCTGCGCCCTGCTGCGCCGCCGCCCCCGGCAGCGGCGGCGGCCCCACCGCGCCGTGCTGCGCCCCCGCCCCCGGCAGCGGCGGCGACCCCGGCCGCACCGCCGCCCCCGACGGCGCCGCGTGCCCGTGGGGCACCGCCGGCACCACCGGGAACTGGAACAGCGGCTGCCCCGTCGGCTTCTGCTCCTGCATCTCGGACAGCGCCCGGTCCAGCTCCGGGTTGTTCAGCGCCTGCTGCAGCTTCCGCTCCGCTACCGCCGGATCCGCCTCGCGCCGGATGCTCTCTAGGTCCGGCAGGTACTGCCGGACGTCGTCGCTGTCCTTGTTGCTGCTCATCTCGAAGACCTCTCTCCTCAGCGACTAGAACGGCCTGCACCCCGCCGACTCGCACGGGCCTTTTGGCTTCGCGCCACCTGCATCCGCAGGCGCTGCCTTCTGCCCCGGCGCCGCCTTCTTCTTCTCCTCCGATAGCACCCGCAGAAACGACGGCTTCTGCCGCTTCGGCATCGGGTAGACGTCGTCCTCATCCTCCGCCGGCGCCGTCCTCACCGGCGCCGCCTTCTCCAGCGACGGCTCTCTCACCGGCGGTTGCTCCTTGGAAGGGGGTGGCTCCGCTTCCGCAACCGCCTCGGCCTTCGCGGGCACCCCGACATCCGCAGCCCCCTCGGCCGTGCTCACCGCCCCCGCGCTCGCTGTCGCCTTCGGCGCGGGTGCGGCGGGAACCGGCTCCGGCACCGGCGCAACGGCGCTCGCCGCCGCCGCGCTCGCCGACACGCTCTCGGCCGGCGTCGCCGTGACCGCCGGCGCTCCTGTCGCCCCCTCTGGCGCGGCGCCCCTCATCGCTCGGAGCCCCACCGCCGCTCCCACGCCCACGACCGTCATCACCAGCGCCAAAAGCGGCGCCAGCACGTACACACGCGTCGCTCGCCGCGGCTGCACGAGCATCGCCGCCGGCATCCTCGGCGCCTCTCTCTGCAATGACCCAGGCGCTTGCGCGCTCGGCGCCGTCACCGAGCTCGGCGCCGCAGGCGGTCCCGCGACCAGCGGCGGCGCCGATGCCGCTCGCTGCATCTCGGTCATCGGCAACGGCGGCGTCGCGTACTGCATCTCGGTCATCGGCAACGGCGGCGTCGCGTACTGCGCCGCGACCTCCCGCTGCTGCGGCGTCCCGTACTGCGCCGCAACCTCCCGCTGCTGCGGCATCATCTGCGCCGACGCGATCTCCGACGGCGGCACCGCTCGCTGCGCTTCCCTCCACGGCGACTGCAGCGGCGCCGCGTGCAGCGTCTCCATCACCGGCACCGGCGTCGGCACCGCCCGCTGCGCTCCCACGTCGAGCGGCGGCGCAGACGGATACTGCGCCGCGGCTCCCGGCGGCCCTCCTCGCGCCGCCGCCCTCTCCGCCCACGCCCCCGGCAGCACCGCCGTCGCCTCTCGCGGCGCCGCGTTCCCGCGCCCCCCCGCGCTCCCGCGCACCGGCAGCGGCGCCAGCGTCGGCGGCAGCGGCTCCGTATACCCCACCCCCCGCCCGCGCGGCACCCGTGCCGGCTCCCGCGACGCCGGCGCGAACGGCAGCGGGCTCGCCGGCGCCACGAATTGCTCCAGCGGCGCCGTCTCCCCGTGCACCACCCGCCGCGCCCTCTTCTTCTCTTCTTCTCCCTCGCTCCCCCGCACCATCCCACCCCCCTCTCTCCCGCTCTCGCCGCGCGCCTCCCCCGCCTCTCCCGCCACCGGCGCGCTGTCCTCCAGCTCCACCCCGGCGAACGCCGCCTGCCGCTCCGCCCTCATCCGCTCCTGCGCCAGCCGCTGCGCCAGCACGTGCCCCGCCGGCACCGTGTCCCTCAAGAGCCCCCGCAGGTCCCGCGCCACCTCGTCGAACCTCGGATACCGCTCCTCTCGGTCGATCGCGATGCAACGCGCCACCACCGGCCACACGAACTCGGGGCAATCCGGCACCAGCTCGTGCACAGGCTCCGGCGCCGCCACGAGGTGCCCCGTCAGCGTCTCCTCCGCTGTCGCCGCCTCGCTGTCGTCCAAGAACAGGTGCTTGCCCGTCAGCACCTCGTAAAAGATCGCCCCGAACGCGTAAATATCCGTCCGACCGTCCGGCCTCGCCCCCTCCCCGCGCTCCGCCTTCTTCGACGCCGCGTACAGCATCTTCACCTGCTCCGGTGAGATGTACCTCACCGTGCCCACGTCCGGCAGGTCGTCCGTGTTCATCCCCCCATCGGCGAACTTCGCTATCCCGAAGTCGAGCAGCCACACGTGACCCTTCGCGTCACCCTTCGCCCCCACCATGATGTTCTCGGGCTTCAGGTCGCGGTGCCATATCCCCTTCGAGTGCACGAACGTCATCGCGTCCGCCACCTGCAGCATCACGTGCATCGCGCTCAAAAAATCCAGGCGGTAGATCTTGTTCAGCACCTTCCTCAGCGTCCGACCCTCGAGGTAGTCCATTACGATATACGCCACCTCGTCCGCCGACACCCCGGCCTTCCTCATCCTCACGATGTTCGGGTGCTTCAGCTTCGGATAGAACTTGCACTCCTGCCGGAACCGCCTCGCGAAGTCCTCTCTCCTCACGTGCCGCGGCGACATGCACTTGATCGCCACGACATCCTCCGAGTAGTCCTCCACCGCCTTGTACACTTCTCCCATCCCACCCGCGTCGATCACCTCCGTGATCCGGTAGTCCAGGAACACGTCCCCGGCCTTCAGCGCCTCACGCGCCATCACCACACCCCCAGGCCGCGCAGCAGCAGCGCCGCGATCAGCGAGAACACCACCGTGCTCCCCGCCGTGAGCGCCGCGAACAGCCGCGCGTCCACCGGCGCCGCCCCCTCCCCCGCGTCCGCCGCCACGCACGCGCGAGCCCCTGCCCCGCCGGCACCGTCCGGCATCGCCTCGAACCACGCCCCGATCTCCGGCGTCCACGCTGCCTCCGCCTCCCCTCCGCCAGCCATCGCCCCCTTCGATGCTCGCTCTGCCGCCGCCGACGACGCCGCCCGCTCCGCTCCCCCCGTCCCCGCCACCCCCGCCCCCCGCGCGCTCCCTCCCGCCTCCCCCAGCTCCGCCGCGATCCTCCCCAGCTCCTCCGCGAACGCCTCGGCGCTCTGAAACCGGTCCTCCGGCCGCTTCGCCAGCGCCTTCAGCACGGCCCGGTCCAGCGCCGGCGGGATGGGCTGCGCGGCGCGCCGCGACGGAGCCGCCGGCGCTTCCAGCACGTGCGCGCGGAGCACCTCCAGCGCGTCGTCCAGGTGAGCGAACGGCCCGTGCCCCACCAGGAGCGTATACATCAGCAGCCCAACGGCATACACGTCCGCCCGCGCGTCGACCGGCTGGCATCGCGCCTGCTCCGGCGAGGCCGTTCGCGGGGTCCCGACGAGCAACCCGGCCTCGGTCGGATACGCCGGCCCCTCCAGGGCAAAGGGCCGCTCCGCGCCCGCCGCGCCCGGCGCGATGCCCCCGTCGAGCACCTTCGCGACCCCGAAGTCGAGCAGCTTTGCGACGCGGCCGCCGCCCGGCGCCGCCGACCCCGGCGCGCACAGGAACACGTTGTCGAGCTTCACGTCGCGGTGCACGAGCCCGACCCGATGCGCCGCCGCGAGCCCCGCCAGCACCTGCCGCACCAGCTCGATCGCCTCGGCCACCGGCAACGCCCCCGCTGCACGAGCTCCTCCCCCAGCGTCCTGCCCTCGAGCCGCTCCATCACGAGGTAGGGCCGCCCCGCCGGCGTCCGTCCCAGGTCGAGGACCGCCACGACGTGCGGCGACGAGACCGCCGCCAGCGCCTGCGCCTCGACCCGCAGCCGGTCGGCGAACCGCGGATCCCCGGCGAGCGCGCGGCGGACCAGCTTCACCACGACCCGCTTCCGGAGCGCGCGGTGCTCCGCCTCGATCGCCTCCCCCATGCCCCCGCGCCCGAGCCGCCGGAGCGCCCGGTAGGGCGTTCCTTCCAGCTCGTCCCTCCCGCCGTGGGGAGGCCCTGCGCTGCCTGACGTGAGGCGTGCCACCGGCGTGCTCTCCTGAAGGGGAAATCACGAGCACGGGGCCGGTTCCGACAGAGAAAATGCACCGGCGCGGTCGATTGTTGAAAAGCAGCGTCGATTCACGTACTTGCCTGGCCACGAACGCCCGCGCATCCGCCCCCGGCCCGCGCCCGCCGCCGCCGCGCCCGCCCGGGCGGCGCAGAAAAACGACGGGGGCGTCGCTTTCCCTGTCCGAACCGGTCCACCGATGGTGATTTGAGAAGAGGAAGGACGAAGGGGCGCCGCGCCGCACGCGGGGTCCCGCCACGCGAGGCCCCATGACGCACGAAGCTCCCGAGCACGACGACCTGGACACGACGGGCGACGTCGATCCCCTCGTCGAAGCCTGTGTCGCCGACGCGCTGAGCCCCTACCTCGGGGCGCTCTCGCCCGAGGAGATCGAGGACTACCGCAGGCTCCTCGAGATCTTCATCACGACGCACCCGGCGTCGATGCCGCTCTACGATCGCTTGCGGGCGAGGCCTCCTGTCCTGTCCGAGAGCGGCGAGGTGGCCCGCGAGGGCGCGGGGACGGAAGGGTCGATGGCGACCCCGGCGGCGCCGGAGCGTGGCGACGGGACCTTCGGTGGGCGGCGGTGACGGGCAGCCAGCGTCCGCCCCCATCTCCTCCGGATCATGAGCGCGTGCTGGAGGCGCTCCCGATGGCGCGCCACGTCGCGCGGACGACCGCGCGGGTCTACGGCGTGCGGACGCGACAGGGCCTGGAGGACTGCGAGCAGACGGCCTATCAAGCGCTCCTCGAGGCGAGCCCCGGATACGACGCGGCGCGCGGCGTCCCGTTCGGCGTTTATGCCTGGAAGCGGGTGGCCGGCGCCGTCATCCGGCTGCTCACCCGCGAGGCGTCGTTCCGTCGCGCCGGCCTCGACGCCGCGCTCGACGCGGCCGAGTCGATGCGCGACGCGAGCGATCCGTTCGGCGACGACGACGCCGACGCCTTGAGCCAGCTCAAGGACCAGTGTCGCGCGCTCGTCTTCGCGCGCTTCGTCGCAAGCGCCGGCGAGCGGCTCCGGGCGCACCCCGAGGACACGATGGCGCGCACCCAGGCCCTCGAGGCGCTCCGAACGGCGCTCCGCGGCCTCGACGAGCGGGAGGCGCGGCTCATCGAGCTCCGGTACTGGCAGGACCTCTCCTGGGCCAAGGTCGCCGCGGCGCTCGGCGTGCACGAGAAGTACGCGACGCGCATGGACGAACAGCTGCGGCGGCGGCTCCGGGGCGATCTGCGGGCCAGCGAGGTGGACGAGCCGCCGCCGAGCGAGCGGCTTTAAGGAAATCACCGCGTCGGGCCGCCCTCGAGCACCGGCACCAGGCTCGAGAGTCTCCTCATCATACTTGGTCCTGAAGGTCCATCACCGCATGCCGTTTTGAAGCTCCGGACCAGGGCGTCAATCGGCGAGGGCGCGGCCCCTCGGCGCCTCGCCCGCGAGGCGAGACGGCCGCAGGAAGCCGGCGCCGCGCGGCTCCGGTTCACGCCGGCGGAAAAACTGCCGCCGTGATGGTGGCCAGGGCACGTTCGCGTCGCGCGAGCGTCCTTCCCAGACAGCGCTCGACCTGGGAGCCTGCCCGATGGTGCGTTCCCCGGCGATCGCCGCCGGAGGAAAGCCAAGGAGGCACCATGGCGCTCAAAGACCTCTCTCCTCGTCAGATGGTTCAGATCACGGCCGCGTGGCTCGACCCGGAGCGCGAAAGGCCGCTCCTCGTGTCGCTGAAGCGGTGCGCCCCGCTCATCGACGATATCGAGGCCGCGCACGACGGTATCTTGAAGTCGCACCGCCCGCCGAAGAAGGCGAACGACGAGCTCGCCGCGATCCAGCAAAAGCAGGTCGCGACCGACCAGGTTCACGACCGCAAAGCCCGCGGCGCGCACGCGGTGCTCACCGGGTTCGCCGATCTCGCCGACGATCCCGAGGACGCGGCGATCTATCTCGAGATTCGAGATCAGCTCTTCGCGGATGGGCTGAAGTTCATCTCGGCGAGCTACAGCGATGAGGCGGGCGAGGTGAAGCTCGCGCGCGACCGGCTGACGCCGGAGTCGAAGGCGGCGCTCAAGGCGCTGCCGACGCCGGGGGGCAACCTGCTCAAGGCGGTGCAAGCGTGGTTCGCCGCGGGCGACGACCTGGGCAAGCTCGACGCGCGGCGCGTCCACCTGGAGGCGCAGGACAGGCCGGGCGCGGCGGATCCGCGCGGCGGGCAGCTCCGGGCGCGCAACCGCTGGATCAAGGTGATGCGCAGCGTGCTCCAGATGCTGGAGCTCGAGGAGGCCGACGCGGAGACGACGCGCCGGCTGCTCGCGCCGCTCGAGCGCGAGACGGCCAAGGCCGAGCGCCGGCGCGCGAGCGGCAAGGAGAACGACGCGGAGGACGTCGCTCCGCCGGCCGCCGGCGGCACAGGCGAGCCCGCGACCGATGGGGAAGCGCCCGCCGCCGGGGTGGATCGACGCGCCGGCCCTGACGGCAGGCCTTCCTGACAGACTCCGTCCATCAAGGCCCCCTGCGCGCGGGGCCTCCTGACAAACTCGATCCGTCGAGCCCCCCTGCGCGCGGGGCCTCCTGACAAACTCGATCCGTCGAGCCCCCCTGCGCGCGGGGCCTCCTGACAAACTCGATCCGTCGAGCCCCCCCTGCGCGCGGGCCCTCCTGATAAACGCGATCCGTTGAGCCCCTCCTGCACGCGCGGCCGACCGACGGACTCAATCCGTTGAGCCCCCCTGCGCGCAGGCCCTCCTGACCGACTCGATCCAAGGAGAGCCCTTCCCGGCAGGCTCTCGCAACGGACTCGATCCGTTATCGCCCCCCGCCGCCAGCCCCTCTCAACGGATCGCCTCCGCCTCGCCCCCCGCCGCCACCCCCTCTCCAACGGATCACCTCCGTCACGCTCCCCCGCCGCCGGCCCCCTCTCCGCCGCTCACACCCCCGCTCCCTCCCCTCCCCGCCGCGAGCTCCCTCACGCCCTCACACCGGCTCACCCCGGGCGCCCTTCCCCTCCGCGAGATTCCTCACAACGAGTCGTCTCCATCCCACAAGAACCGCCGCGTCTGCTTGACGCACCACGTCGGCGCTGCCATGACCGCTTTCCTCCGCCTCGGGCGCGCTATTTCAGTCGGGCTCGCCGGATCCACGCTCGGGTCCGCCGGCCCGTCTGTCGTGTGGCGCGCCCCTGCCCGGGCGGACTACGCTCTGCGTTACCCCCACAGCCACAGGAGCCAACCGAGCCGTGAAGATCCTCGTTCCGCTCAAGCGCGTCGCCGATCCGGATAACGCGAACAAGGTGAAGATCCCTGCGTCAGGGGACAAAATCGAGACGACCGGGCTCGAGTGGAAACCGAACCCGTTCGACGAATACGCGCTCGAAGCAGCGCTGCGCCTGACCGAGGACGGCAAGGCGCCGAAGACGCGGGCGGGCGAGGTCATCGTCGTCACCTTCGGGCCCAAGGAGACCGAGCAGACCCTCCGCGCCGCCCTCGCCACCGGCGCCGACCGCGCCATCCGCGTCGACGTCACCGACGACAAGCTCGACGGCGACCTCGTCGCCCGCGCGCTCAAGACGCTCGTCGAGCGCGAGAAGCCCGACGCCGTGGTCATGGGCAAGCAGGCCGTCGACGGCGACTCGAACCAGGTCGGCCAGATCCTCGCCGAGCTGCTCGACTGGCCGCTCGCCACCTTCGCCGCGACCCTCAAGGAAGAGAAGGGCGCCCTGCTCGTCGGCCGCGAGGTCGACGGCGGCGTCGCCACCCTCCGCGTGCGCCTGCCGGCCGTCGTCACGGTCGACCTCCGCATCGTCGCGCCGACCAGCGTCTACTCGATGAAGACCGCGCCCGCCTTCAAGTACAACGACGGCGTGCGCTTCGCGGCGCTCCCCGCCATCATGGCCGCCAAGAAGAAGCCCCTCGCCGAGGTGAAGCTCGCCGACCTCGCCGCCGACCAGGCGCTCAAGGTCCAGTACCACGCGTTCCAGCCGCCCCCGGCGCGCAAGGCGGGCATCAAGGTGAAGGACGTCGGTGAGCTCGTCACCCGCCTCAAGAACGAGGCGAAGGTCCTCTGACGGGACCCGAAGGGCACATCCCCGCCCGCGCGGGGGTGAACCGACACCATTTGAGGAGGTGCAGGAGGGATCATGGCTGACGTTCTCGTGGTGGCCGAGGCCGCCGAAGGAAAGCTGAAGAAGACGACGCACTCCGCGGTCACGTTCGCCAGGCAGGCGGCGGCGGCGCTCGGCGGGACGTACGCGATCCTCGTGATCGGCGACGCCCTCGGCGATGCAGCCGCCGAGGCGGCGACGCTCGGCGCGGCCAAGGTGCTCGTCGCCGAGTCGAGCGCGCTCAAGGACTACGTGGCCGAGCGCTACGTGCCGACCGTCGCGGCGGCCGCGAAGGGCTACGCGGTCGTCGTGGGCACCGCGAGCGCCTACGGCAAGGACCTGCTCCCGCGCGTGGCCGCGCGGCTCTCGGCCGGGTTCGCGAGCGACATCTCCGAGCTCGTGGCCGAAGGCGCGACGCTCAAGTACAAGCGCCCGATGTACGCCGGCAACGCGTACGGGATCTGCTCCGTCGCGACCCCGATCCAGGTCGTGAGCGTGCGGCAGAGCGCGTTCGCCCCCGCCGAGCCCGCCGGGTCGAAGTCGCCCGTCGAGCAGGTCGCGGTCGTCGCGCCGAGCGCCGCCGCGGAGCGCGTGGAGTTCGTCTCCTTCGACCAGGTGAAGAGCGAGCGCCCCGAGCTCACCGAGGCCAAGGTCGTCGTCTCCGGCGGCCGCGCGCTGAAGGAGCGGTTCAACGAGGTCCTCGACCCGCTCGCCGATGTCCTCGGCGCCGCGGTCGGCGCGAGCCGCGCCGCGTGCGACGCCGGCTACGCCGCCAGCGACCTGCAGGTCGGCCAGACGGGCAAGGTCGTCGCGCCGTCGCTCTACGTCGCCGTCGGCATCTCCGGCGCCATCCAGCACCTCGCCGGGATGAAGGGCTCGAAGGTCATCGTGGCCATCAACAAGGACGCCGACGCGCCGATCTTCCAGGTCGCCGACTACGGCCTGGTCGCCGACCTCTTCACGACCGTGCCCGAGCTCGTGAAGCAGATCCAGGCCGCGCGCGGCTGATCCAGGCGGCGCGCGCGGCGCGAAGCCGACGGCCGCGCCCGGCCCCGCCGGGGCGCGCCGCGACCGGCCCCGCCGGGGCGCGCCGCCCCGCTCCCTACAAAGCAGGCCCCGGCCGTGCCCCGGCCTACCGGAAGAGTCCGTCCAGCGAGAAGTCCACGTACGGCAACGTAAATTCCGTGTCAGGTCGCTCGCATAGCATCTTGTTCGCGTCCGGCGGCCGTGGGATCCCTTGAAGCCATGCCCGAACGTTCGGACATCCCGATCGTCACGGCCCTTGCGCAGGCGCGGGCATCGCTCCTCGAGGCCGCCGCGACCGCCGAGCAGCGCCGGCTCATCGGCCCGGCGGTCATGGAGATCGATCGCGCGATCGTGAGCCTCGACCCGGCCGCGAGCGCCTCGTTCGAGCTCACGCCGCTCGCCGCGTCGGTGCCGCCCATCGACACGGAGATCGAGACGCTGCGCCGCGAGGTCGAGCGGCTGCGCGCCATCACCCGGCACGAGCGCGGGCTGCTCGACGCGCTGCTCAGCGAGAGCCCGCACGGCATCATCGTCTCCGACGCGCAGGGCAAGCTGATCCTCCAGAACCGGGCGTCCGAGCGCATCTGGGCCGGCAGCACCACCGCCAACACCGTCGAGGGGTGGGGGCGCTACCGCGCGTTCCACCCAGACGGCCGGCCGTTCGAGGGCGGGGACTGGTCGATGGCGCGGTGCCTCTCCAGCCGGGAGAGCGTGCCCGCCGAGGAGCTCCACTTCCAGCGCTTCGACGGCACCCACGGGATGATGCTCGGGAGCTGCGCGCCGCTCTTCTCGCCGGAGGGCGAGCTGCTCGGCGCCGTCTCGATCTTCGCCGACATCACCCAGTTCAAGCAGCTCGAGGCGGACCTGCGCGTCAGCAGGACCAAGTTCTCGACGACGCTGAAGAGCATCGGCGACGCGGTGATCTCGACCGACGGCTCGGGCCGGATCGACTTCATGAACGCCGTGGCCGAGAAGCTGACCGGGTGGACGCTCGACGAGGCGCGGGATCGCCGGCTGTCCGAGGTCTTCCGCGTCATCTCCGAGCAGACGCGCGACGACCTCGACAACCCGGTCACCGAGGTGCTGCGCCACGGCGGCATCATCGGGCTCGACGACACCACGCTGCTCCTGCGCAGGGACGGCTCGGAGCTCGCGATCGACTCGAGCGGGGCGCCGATCCGGAGCGACGACGGCGATCTCGTCGGGCTCGTGCTGGTCTTCCGCGACGTGACGGAGAAGCGGCTCGCCGACAAGCGGCGCTACTTCATCGGCGAGGCGAGCCGGCAGCTCGCGCTGTCCGGCCTCGAGTATGACACGACCCTGTCCAACGTCGCGCGCCTCGCGGTGCCGCACATCGCCGACGCGGCGGTGGTGGACATCGTCGAGCCCGACGGCTCGCTGAGCCGGCTCGCGGCCGTGCACGCGAGCACCGCGAAGCAGGCGCTCGGCAAGGAGCTGTCGGCCCGCTACCCGAGCGACCCCGAGGTGCCGCGCGCGGTGCACGCGGTGCTCCGGTGCGGCGAGTCGCTGCTGCTCCCGGAGGTCGACGGCATGGCGTGGCAGCGGGCCTCGTCGCCAGAGCCCGGCGACGAGGCCTTGTCCGGCGCGCACGATCCGGTCTACCCCGCGCTGCTCCGGGAGCTCGGCGTCCGCTCGGCGATGGTCGTCCCGCTGCGCGCGCGCGGCCGGACGCGCGGCGCGATCACGCTGTTCTCGACCGAGTCGAGCCGGCGCTACGGCGTCGACGATCTCGCGCTCGCCGAGGAGCTCTGCAACTTCGCGGCGCTCGCGCTCGACAACGCGCAGCTCTACCGCGAGTCGCAGCAGGTCAACCGGGCGAAGGACGAGTTCCTCGCCACGCTCTCCCACGAGCTCAGGACGCCGCTCACCGCGATCCTCGGCTGGGCGCGCATGCTCCGGCAGGGCTCGCTGAAGCCGGACACGCACGTCCGCGCGCTCGAGGCGATCGAGCGCAACGGCACGCTCCAGGCGCAGCTCGTCGAGGATCTGCTCGACGCCTCCCGCATCATCACCGGCAAGCTGCGGCTCGACGTGATGCTCGTGGATCTGCCGCCGATCATCAACGCGGCCATCGACGCGGTCCGCCACGGCGCGGACGCGAAGGGGATCGAGCTCGCGGTGCAGCTCGACGCGGGCGCGGGGCCGATCTCGGGCGACCAGACGCGGCTGCAGCAGGTGGTGTGGAACCTCCTGTCGAACGCGATCAAGTTCACGCCGCGCGGCGGCAAGGTGTCGATCCAGCTCGGCAGGGTCGAGGGCCTGGCGCGCATCCAGGTGAGCGACACCGGCCAGGGCATCGTGCCGGAGTTCCTGCCGTACGTGTTCGACCGCTTCCGGCAGGCCGACAGCACGAGCACGCGGCCGCACAGCGGGCTCGGGCTCGGCCTCGCGATCGCGCGCCACCTGGTCGAGCTGCACGGCGGCACGGTGAAGGCGGAGAGCGGCGGCGAGGGCAAGGGCGCGACGTTCACGGTGGACATCCCGCTCGCGCCGCGGGGCGCGATCGCGGCGCTCCGGAAGGCCGAGGGGCTGAGCAACCTGGCCGCCGATGCGGAGCCGACGCTGCAGGGCGTGCGCGTGCTGATGGTCGACGACGAGCCGGACGCGCGGGAGCTCGTGACGACGGTGCTGGAGCGCAAGGGGGCGACCATCACGGCGGTGGCGACGGTCGACGAGGCGCTGTCGGCGATCGCGCGCGAGAAGCCCGACGTCATCCTGAGCGATCTCGGGATGCCCGGGGAGGACGGCTACAGCCTGATCCGGCGGCTGCGCGCGCAGAGCCCCGAGCACGGCGGGCGCATCCCGGCGGCGGCGCTGACGGCGTACGCGAGCGCGCAGGACCGGACGCGGGCGCTGCTGGCGGGGTTCCAGTCGCATGTCCCCAAGCCGATCGAGGCGTCGGAGCTCGCGGCGGTGATCGCCAACCTGGCGGGGCGCACGGGATAGCCGGGGCCCGGCCCTCGGCGGGGGTGGTCGCCGCGCGGCGCACGGAGGGCTGAACTCGCCTGTGACGTCGCTCCTCAGGCTTCGCCGGAGGAGCGACGTCACACAGGCTCAAACATCAGCCCTCCGTGCACCGCGCGGCGACCACCCCCGCCGAGGGCCTACCGCCTTCCTAGGAGCGCCTTCCCACGCGGGTGGGGAGCCCGCAGCGGCAGCTCGTAAAGCGCGCTCAGTGGCGGCGCGCAGGGGCCGCAGCGAGCGGCTGCGCAAGGGGCCCAGCGGCGGCTCGCAGGACCACAGCGGCGGCTCAGCGCCTCGATGAGGCCATCGAGCATCGCTCGCGGGCGACAGGGATACCAGCGAGGGCGACGGACGCCCTCGCTGCGATCGACCTGTCCCTCTGTCGAAGAGATGGTCGGGGCGAGAGGATTTGAACCTCCGACTCCTCGGTCCCGAACCGAGTGCGCTACCAGGCTGCGCTACGCCCCGTACGCTGCCGCAAGAGCAACGCCCGCTGAACAGCGGGCGCGCAACATCGCTAAGAGCGGGGCGATTGTCAAGACGAAATGAGCCAGGGCACCCCGGCACCAACCCGCGCCCCCAGAAACACCCGCCCGCCGCAACACGGACGAACGGCGGAAAGTGCCCAGAAACACTCCTGTTTCCCGCCTCACCCGGCGCCCCGGACGTTTCACGAAGCCAAGAATTGGGGGAGCGCAAGAAAAAACTCCCGTCTACGACTTGCTCAGACCGTGTTAAAGTGTCACTGGAATCCCGATGTTGCCGAGAGCAAGCAAAGCGCGAGGGGCCTGTGGCGCCGGTCAGGGCCTCGCCCCCTGCTCGCGCAGCGTTGGGCAGGGGACCGCCGGTGCGGCCCCTTCCAGAACAGACCAGGGCGACCGGTTTCGGCGGTCGTGCGGGTGCATGACACACGGGCGACCGGCTTCGGCCGACCGTGAGACAAAGGCGACCGGCTTCGGCGGTCCTACGACGGGTACGTGAGAGGAGGAACAGGTGGCAATTGAGCTTCCCGCTGTGCGCATTCTGATCGTCGACGACGACCGGGCGATCTGTGACTACATGCAGACGCTGCTCGAGCGCGACGGCTATCAGGTCAAGACGCTGGGCGATCCCACGACGGTGGAAGAGGAGGTCCGCGCGGGCGGCTACCACCTCATCATCCTCGACCTCATGATGCCGAAGCTCGACGGCATCGAGGTGCTCAAGCGCATCCGCAAGGTCGACAACGACATCGCCGTCGTCATCTTCACCGGCTTCCCCAACCTCGAGAGCGCCGTCGCGTCCATGAAGCTCGACGCGGTCGACTACATCAAGAAGCCGTTCAACGTCGACGAGTTCCGCGAGGTGCTCGCCCGCGTCATGCGCAAGAAGGGCCTCGCGCGGACGCCCGAAGAGCAGCTCCACCGCGTCATCGGCGACACGATCAGGAACCTCCGCAAGGACAAGGACCTGACGCTCAAGCAGATGGCCCGCCGCACGGGGCTCAGCGTGTCGCTGCTCTCGCAGATCGAGCGCGCCGAGTCGTCGGCGTCCATCTCGTCGCTCTACAAGATCGCGGTCGCCCTCGAGTCGCGCATCCAGGACCTCTTCGGCCACTACTGAGCCGCGGGCCGGCGCCGCCGCGCGCGAGCGACCGGGCGGGCGCCGGCTCAGCGCCGCGCGCCGCGCTCGATCGCCGCGTCGAGCTTGTCGAGCTCGAGGCCCGCGATCGCGTCCAGGTGCGCGCCGGTCGCGTCGTAGACGATCACGTAGGGCAGCTTCGAGACGTGCTTCAGGTAACGCTGGGCGAGCGGTGTGCCCCAGTCGCCGATGTCGAGCTTGCGGTAGGCGACGTCCCGACGAGCCTGGAGCACCTTGGCCATGTGCGCGTCCAGCTTGCGGCACGGCAAGCACCAGCTCGCCGCGAAATCGATGACCGTGACCTTGCCCGGGACGACGTGGGCGCCGAGATCGGGGATGTCCGCGCCGCCCTCGGAGATCGTCCGAGCGTCCGCCCCCTCGGGGAAGGTCGCCCAGCCGAGGTACTGCCCCTTGCCGCCGCCGAGCACCGCCTCGAACCCCTCGTCGGCGGCGAGCTGCTTCACGGCGTCCGCGACGTCGAACGAGCTCGACGCGGTGACGGCGATCTCGGCGCGGCGCTTGTCGAACGTGGCCGCGTAGACGCCGGGGCGCTCGCGCAGATCGGCGACGAGCTCGGCGCCGCACGCCTCGCAGTCGATGTTCCGCAGCGAGACGACGGTGGTGCGGGCATCGGACGGGGCGGGCTGGGCGCCGCCGCAGGCAGCCAGGCAGAGGACCGACGAGAGGACGATCGCGCTTCGCACGGTGTTCCCGGGCAACCTTGGCCTCCTTCGCCGGACGGCGCAACGTCGTGTAGGCTCGGCGGCGATGAGCTCCGTCGTGACCCGCACCCTCCCGGCCGATCACATCACGCCGGTCCGCGCCTACGCCGCGCTCCGCGCCCACGCGCCGGGCCGATCGTCGTTCATGTTCGAGTCCGCCGTCTCCGGCGAGCGCTGGGGCCGCTACGCGATCCTGGGGTACCGGGCGCGCGCCGAGAGCCTCCTCCCGAGCGGGTTCGACCCGTTCGAGGCGCTGGCGGAGGGGCTCGCGGAGCCGGGGGCGCCGGGCTCGCCGCGCGACCTGGCCGCGCGCGTCTGCCGGTCGTGGGTCGGCTTCCTCTCGTACGATACGCTGCACCAGCTCATGGGCATCGAGCCGTGGCCCGAGGAGATGTACCTCGGGCGCGTGCTGAAGGACGCGACCGTCGTCGTGTTCGACAGCGTGGCGCAGACGATGACCATCGCCGGCCGATCGCAGGGAGCGGTGAACCGCTGCGCCTGGGAGATGACGCACGGGCCGGAGCAGCCGGGCCTGCCCGCGCTCGATCCGGAGGCGCTGCCGGAGCACCTGGAGACGCCGGTGACCGACGACGGCTACGCGGCGAAGGTGGCGGCCGCGCGCGAGCGGATCGCGGCCGGCGAGGCGACGGAGGTGGTGCTCGCGCGGAGGTTCCGGTCACCGCTCCGCGGCGCGGATCCGTTCGACGTGTACCGCGCGCTGCGGCTGCTCGCGCCGTCGACGCACCTCTACTTCCTCGACTTCGCCGAGTCGCCGTTCGCGCCGGGGCTCGCCATCGCGGGGACGTCGGGCGAGACGCTCGTGCGCGCCGAGCGCGATGCGTCGGCCGAGCCGGGCGCCGGGGACGCGTCGTTCGTCGAGGCGATGCGCGCCGCCCTCGCGGGCGGCAGCGCCGTCGGCCAGCCGGCAGCGCGCGCGAGCGCCATCAGCCGCAGCCTGGAGGCCGGCCCGCGGTGGGTCTACGGCGGCGCGGTGGGGTACTTCGGGCCGGAGGGCTCCGAGATCGCGCACACACTCGGCGCCGTCTGGAGCGCGTTCGGGTACTTCGAGGTGATGACCGGCGCGCGCATCGGGAACGGAAGCGAGCCCCGCGCGGAAGCCGAGCGGACGCGGCGCGACGCGCGCGGCCCGCTGTCGGCCATCCGCGCGGCGCACGAGGCGCGCAAGGCGCACGACCTCGCCGAGGAGAAGAGGGCCGCCGCCGAGAAGGCCGCCGCCGAGAAGGATGCCGCTGGGGACGACGCGTCCCGGAGCGACTAGCGCGATCCGCCAGGGCCAGCGCCGCCCTCGGGCCAGCGCGCGCCGCTCGCTCAGTCCGGCGCGAAGCCGTGGCGCACGCGCGCGGGCGCGGGCCCCGCCGAGGAGCCCGGCCGCGCCGGGCGCGGCGGCGCGGCGTGCGGCGGCGCGGCCGTGGCGGCGTGGGCGCTGCGCTGGGGAGAGGCGTGAGGGGCTCGGCGGAAGAGCGCGGACGAGGCCGCCTCGGGCGCGGCGGGCAGCGGCGCGGCGCGGCGGACCGCGAGGGAGGCCGAGAGCACCGCCGCCCTGGCGCCGCTGACGGCCATCGCCGGCGCAGGGCGATCCAGCCGAGCGCTCGTCACGAGCGCCACCGCGCCGAGCAGCGCCACGAGGCCCGCCGGCAGGAGCCACGCGCCGCGCGCGGGCGGGCCGTCGAGCCCGCGCAGGACGTCGGCGCTCTCCGCGCTGAGCAGCGTGTCCGGGGCCGCACGCTGGCCGGCGCTCGGCGGCTCAGGGTCGGGATCCGCCCGCGCAGCAGCGCTGGACGCCACCTCCGCGGACAGCGCGGCCAGCGGCCGCGCCGCGGCCGCCCACGGAGGGACGCGCGCAGGCGGGGGCGGACGCAGCACGCCGGACGAGGGAGGCGGCGCGAGCTCCGCGATGCCGACGAGCGACTCCACCATCTCCTCGATCGATCGAAAGCGCCGCGCCAGATCGCGCGCGAACGCCTTCTCGAAGAAGCCGTCCAGCGCAGCAGGCAAGCTCGGCACGAGCTGCGTCGCCGCAGGCGGCGGCGCGAGCAGGATCTTCGAGGCCACGACGCTGGCGATGTCGCCCGGAAACGGGAGCTGGCCGGTCACCGCACGGAACAGGACCGCGGCCAGCGACCAGAGATCGGTCTGCGCATCGAGGGTACGTTCCGATCGGATCTGCTCGGGGCTGAGGTAGTGGAGCGCGCTCGCGCTCACCTCGGCCGCGACGTCGCTCACGAGCCGCGGAGCGACCGCCCTCGGGAGCCCGAGATCGAGCACCTTCACGATCTCCTCGCCGCCGTCCAGCGCGAGGAAGAGGCTCTCCGGCCGGAGGCCCTGGTGGAGGAGATCCTCCGCGTGAGCGCACCGGAGGGCCTCGCCGGCCTGCGCGGCGATGCGCGCCGCCTCCTGCAGCGAGAGGCGGCTGCGCCGGAGCAGGCGCGCCGCGAGATCCTCGCCGGAGAGCAGGTCCATGGCCAGGTAGACCCTGTCTCCCTCGGCGCCGTGGTCGTGCACGCGCACCACGTGCCGCGACGAGAGCCCGGCGGCAGCGCGGACACAACGATCGATCCGGAGGAGCTCTCCCGTCGCGCCAGCGTCGGGGTGGAAGAGCTTCAGCGCGACGCGCCCCCCGAGCCGCAGCTCGCGCGCGACCCAGACCGAGCCTCGGTCGCGCGCCAGCCGCGCGCCAGGCCGCACGAGCTGCCTCTCCAGCAGATATTTCCCCCCAACGATGGTGCCCGGTGTGATGTCCATATACCTGAGCCTCCTCCCCCACGGTAAAGTTGCACATCGACCTCGGGGCGCAATTTGTAGCAGCGCGAATCGCTTGAGAAATCGCCTCGGCGGGGGATGCGCTGTGAGCGTTCGCACGGGGGGAGCGCACGGGGAAGGCCGCCCACGTCGGGCGGGGCCGTCAGGGGCTCTGCGGGTCGGGCGAAAATCGGAGCGGCACGACGAAGCGCAGGTCGCCGCCCTCCGGCGCCGGGAACGTGAGCGCGCGCGCGCGCCGGAGCACGCAGCGGGCGAGCCGTTCGTCCGGGAAGCGCGACTCGACCTCGAAGGCCTCGTCGACGGCGCCGCTGTCGGTCACGTGAAAGCGGATGGCGAGGCGGCCCCAGAGCGCCGGCGCGCCGGCGAGGGCCGCGTCGTAGCAGCTCCGAAACGCGGGCATGGCCTCGGCCACCGCGGCCTCGATCGCGTCGGGCCGGAGCTCCCCCGGGCCGGGAGCGAGGACGGACGGCGGAGGCTCGACCGGATCGTCGCCCGGGTAGACCTGCAGCGTGGCGACGACGGTCGAGCCGGCCTTGGCCCTGGGCAGCGGGAGCGACCGCGCGCGCGCGGCGAGGCATGAGACGACGTCCGGCGCGGAGAGCGTGGACGAGGTCGCGCGCGCGCCCGTCACCTTGCCGGCGCGGCTCACCGTGAGCCGCACGGTGGTCTTGCCGTGCAGCGACGGATCCCTGTACGCGCGCAGCCGGTAGCACGCGTAGACGTGGATCCAGAGGTGCCGCCGGGCGATGCGCTCGACCTCGCGCGCCTTGAGCGGTCCGTTCACCTTGTCGATGTCCACGATGATCCGCGGCAGCGGGTGCCCCTCGGCCGGCGGCGGCGGCGCGGGCGGCTCTCCCCTGCCCCCGGCGTTCCAGCGATCCCGCTCCGCCGCCTCGGCCTGGCCGCGGGGCACCGGGTGCTGGCCGAGCTTGTAGGGCGGCTCGATCGCGATCGAGGGCCCCTGCGGCGCGGCCGCGCCAGGGGCCCCGCCGGCGCCGGACGCGGCCGCGTCGGCGGCGCTCGGCGCCACGGGCGGGGGCGCCGAGGGCGCGGGCGGCGAGGACGGCGCGGCCGCGCCGGACGCGGCGGTGGAAGCGACGGAGGGCGCCGGCGCGCCCGCGGGCCGCGGGGGGCGCGCAGGCTGGACGGCGGCGGGCGTCGGGAGGCCGGCGGCGGGCGGCGCCGGGCGCGGCGGCGCCGCGCACGCGGCGAGCGCGACGGCCGCCGCGAGGAGGGGCCGGGGATCGATGGCGAGCGGCTGCTTCATGGGAGGTCGACCTGGGAGCCGCGACCGCGCCGGGCGACGCGCGCGCGACCGCGGAGGCGGATCGCCGCGCGGCGGGGCGCCGCGCTCAGAACCGGAGATCGCCGCGAGGCGCCTCCACCTTGCCGTCGAGCAGATCGATCGCCTTCGCCACCTCGGGGTCGTCGACGGTCGGGACGTGCACCACGAACTTCACGTAGAGGTCCCCCGGCTCCTTCCCCTTGCGGCCGATGCCCTTGCCGCGCAGCCGGATGACCTGGCCGGTCTGGGTGCGCGCCGGGATCTTGAGCGTCACCTCGCCGTCGGGCGTGGGGATGCGGATCTTCTCGCCCCGGTACGCCTCGCCGAGGGTGACGGGCACGTCGAGGTGGAGATCGTCGCCCTCGCGCTTGAAGAACGGGTGGGGCGTGACGTGGATGTTGAGCAGCAGATCGCCCGGCTCGCCGCCGCCCATCCCCGGGCCGCCCTGGCCGCGGATGCGCAGGCGGCTCCCCTCGGCGGCCCCGGGCGGGACGCGCACGGTCACGGGCTCGGGCTCGCCTTCGCGCTGGAGCTGGAGCGTCGTGCCCCGCACCGCCGAGACGAAGTCGATGGTGAGGTCCTGCTCGACGTCGCTGCCGCGGCTGCGCGTGGGCGGCCCGCGCCGGCCCGCGCCGCCGCGGCCGCGGCCGAAGAGATCGCCGAGGATGTCGCTGAGGTCGCCGGCGCCGCCGCCGGCGTTGCCGAAGATCTCCTGCACGTCGAAGTTGCCGGGCCCGCCGCGGCCCCCGCCCGCGGCCCGGGCGTTCGCGTAGCGACGGTAGGCGCGCGCGCGCTCGGCATCGAAGTTCTGCGACAGGCTCTCCTCGCCGAACTCGTCGTAGAGCGCGCGCTTCGCCTTGTCGCTCAGCACCTCGTGCGCCTGGTTGATCTCCTTGAACTTCTGCTCGTTGGCCTTCCCCGGGCTCTTGTCCGGGTGGTACTTCATCGCGAGCTTGCGGAACGCCTTCTTGATGGTGTCCTCGTCCGCATCGCGCGAGACGCCGAGCACGGAGTAGAGATCACGAGCCATGGTCGTCCGTCGTCATTCTGGGCTGCAGGAGATGCAGGCGATGCGGGCCGCGAGGGGCCCGCATCGGGCGGAAACCTAGATCTGCCTGCCGTTTTCGTCCACTGGTGCTGAGGACGGCCGCGGCCGGGGAGCGCGCGCGGCGGACCTCGCCACGCAGCGGCGAGCCGAGCGGGGCGGGCGCCTCGGCCAGCGTGTCGCGGAGCCGCACCTCGGGCATGGCCCCCGGGTCTATCAAGGCCGGCGGATGCTGTCACCGGTCCGCGTGCTTAAGTAAATCGCGATGCTGCCCGTCCGAGACCAACTGCCCACCCGCAAGGCGCCGGTCGTCAACTACCTGCTGATCGCGGCCAACGTCCTCGGCTTCTTCTGGATGCGGTCGATGATCGCGGCCGGGTTCCCGCCCGACCGGCTGCTCTCGCTGTGGGGCCTCGTCCCGGTGCAGCTGCTGACGGAGCCGACCGACACCTGGTGGACCGTCTTCAGCAGCATGTTCATGCACGACCCGACGGGGTGGGCCCACCTCGGCGGGAACATGCTGTTCCTCTGGATCTTCGGCGACAACGTCGAGGATGCGCTGGGCAGCCTCCGCTACGCGGCGTTCTATGTGCTGTCGGGGATCGCCGCCGCGGGCGCGCAGATCCTGATCGATCCCGGATCGATGATCCCCATGGTGGGCGCCTCGGGCGCGATCTCGGGCGTGCTGGCCGCGTACGCGTCGCTCTACCCGCGCTCGCCGATCACGGTGCTGAACCCGATCTTTCTCCTGTGGTTCATCTTCGGCCTGTTCCTGGAGCTCCCGGCGTGGCTGGTCATCCTCGAGTACTTCGTGGTGAACCTGCTGAACGGGCTCGGCTCCATCGGCATGCGCAGCGGCGGCGTCGCGTTCTTCGCGCACCTCGGGGGGTTCGTCGCCGGGCTCTTCCTCGTCCGCCTCTTCATGGTGGGGCGCTCCCCGCGCGAGCACGAGCGCTGGCAGCACTGGCGCACCACGCCCCGGCGCCCGACAGCCCGCCGCCCCGCGTCGTGGGGCGCGCCGCGGCGGCGCGACCCCTGGGGCTGGTAGCGCGGCGCGATCGCGGCGCTCGTGGTTCGCCCAGGATGCAAAAGCGTGATAGCGTCCCGGCCGCAGCGATGCGACGACCCCTTCGAAGGCGCCCCACCGCCGGCGGTTCTGCGGCAGAGGCAGCGAACCCCCGGGCCAGGCTGCTGGCGCTCACGGTCGCGCTCGCCGGCTGCGGAGGCCCGTCGTTCGACGGAACGATCTACCGTGGCTCGGAGGTCGCCTTCCGCGTGCCCCCGGCGCCGGCGAGCTGGAGACCGCTCTCGGTGTCGGACGCCGCCGTGGCGTACCGCGACGAGGCGAACGGGGCGACCATCGCCCTGAACGGACGCTGCCGGAACGAGGACGACGTCCCGCTCGTCTCGCTGACCAACCACCTCTTCCTGCACTTCACGGAGCGCGAGGTGCTGAAGCAAGAGGTCGTCCCGTTCGACGGCCGCGAGGCGATGCACACGGTCCTCTCGGCGAAGCTCGACGGGGTGCCGAAGGTGTTCGACGTCTGGGTGCTCAAGAAGAACGGCTGCGTGTACGACATGCTCCTCATCGCCGACCCCGCCCGCTACGCCGCCGGCGAGCCGGCGTTCACGCGAATGGTCCGCGGCTTCTCGACCCTGCCCGCCGATGACGACTGAGCGCAAACGGCCCCTGGAGGCGGCGCCGCCCTCCGCGAACAGCCCGGCCCCGCCCAGCGCGGGCCCGAGCAGCCTGCCGCCGAGCAGCCTGGCCCCCGGGAGCCGGGGGCCGGCCAGCATCGCCCCGCCGCCGCTCCCCCCGCTCGTCGCGAGGGTCAACGACACGGCCGTCGGGTTCGTCGAGCACCTCGGGCAGTTCGGGCGGATGACCTGGGGGGCGATCAGGGCCATCTTCGATCGGCCGCTCGAGCTGCGCTCGACCCTCTACCAGATGGAGGCGCTCGGCGTGCGCTCGGCCGCGATCGCGTCGGTGACGGCGCTGTTCGTCGGGATGGTCATGGCGGTGCAGTTCGCCATCGGCCTGCAGAAGTTCGGGGGCATGGAGTACACGGGCCGCATCATCGGCCTGTCGTTCTCGCGCGAGCTCGCGCCGACGCTGACGGCGGTCATCGTGGGCGGCCGCATCGGCGCCGGCATCGCGGCGGAGGTCGGGTCGATGGCCGTCACCGAGCAGATCGACGCGATCCGCGCCCTCGGCGCCAACCCGGTGAAGAAGCTCGTCCTGCCCCGGCTGCTCGCGAGCATCGTGGTGATGCCGGTGCTCGGCGCGTTCGCGCTCGTGCTGGGCTTCAGCGGCGCGATGCTGATCTGCGCGACCGAGTTCGGCATCCCGGCCGGCTTCTTCCTGAGGACGGCGCTCAGCTCGGTCACGTTCATGGATTACTTCAGCGGGATGTACAAGACGCCCTTCTTCGGGGCGATCATCGCGCTGGTCGGATGTCACTTCGGGCTGATCACGCGCGGCGGAACGGAGGGCGTCGGCCACGCGACCACGCGCACCGTGGTGGTGACGTCGATCGCCATCCTGATCGCCGACTTCTTCCTGACCAAGATGTCCATCCTGTTCTTCCCGAGCCGGTGATCCCGCCCGGTCCGGAAGGCGCCCCGATGCCGTCATCGACGTCGCCGCGCCGGGGGATCGGGTTCGTCGCCCGGGTCCTGCCCGCGCTGCTCGCCGGGGTCGCGGCGTGCCAGGGAGACGCGGGGCGGGAGGGCGCGGCGGCGCCGGCGCTCGACGGCGGGGACGCGCTCGCGGCCGAGGGCAGCCCGGCGCCGCGGCGCCCGACGCGGCACTACCACCTGCGGCGGACGGACGACGGCTGCGAGCTCTTCTGGATCGACGGGGACCTCGTCTCCGCGTCCCAGACGGTCGTGTGCCCGCCCGACCTGGAGGTGGGCGAGCGCGTTCGCCTGACCGGCAAGACGTGCATGCGCGAGTCGGCGCAGACCCCGAGCCGCGCCGTGCCCGTCGTCTGTCCGCTGGTGCTCATGAACCTGGAGAAGGCGGACAGGGCGCCGCCCGACGCCGGAGCGCCGCCGGACGGCGGCCGAGACGGCGGCAAGCCGGGCGGCCGCAAGCCGGACGGCGGCAGATAGACGAGCGGCAGAAGCGCGCAGCCAAGCTCCTCCTCGGAGCATCGGAGTCCGAGGGGGGACGCATGAGGGACGCGGATACCGTCGTCATCGGATCGGGCGCCGGCGGGCTCACGGCGGCGCTCGCGCTCGCGCGCGCGGGACAGAAGGTGATCGTCGTCGAGCAACACTACCTCCCCGGCGGGTGGACCCACAGCTTCTCGCTGGGCGGCTATCTGTTCAGCCCGGGAGTCCACTACATCGGCGAGCTCGGCCCGGGAGGCGCCGTGAGGCGGCTTTATGAGGGGCTCGGCCTCTCGGAGGATCTCGAGTTCTGCGAGCTCAACCCGGACGGGCTCGATCACCTGATCGTCGGCGAAGAGCGGTTCGACGTGCCCAAGGGGTTCGAGCGGCTCGTCGCCCGGCTCACGGCGCGCTTCCCGCACGAGGCGGCGGGGATCGCGCGGTACTTCCGCGTCCTCCGCGGGCTGAGCGACGATCTCGGCCGCGTCGACGAGATGCTCGAGTTCCCGAAGGTGCTGCTCTTGCCGTTCAAGGCGCCGGACCTCGTGCGCTGGGGCCTCCGCACCCAGGAGGATCTGCTGGACGCGACGATCCGCGACCCGCTGCTGCGCGCGTTCCTCGCGGCGCAGGGGGGCGATCACGGCCTCTCGCCGTCGCGCGTCGCGCTGCCGATCCACGCGAGCATCATTGGCCATTACCTCGACGGCGGGTATTACCCGCGCGGCGGGGCGAGGCGCATCCCGCTCGCGATGATCCGGGCGCTGCGCCGGCTCGGGGGGCAGGTGCGGATGCGCGCTCGGGTGAGGCGCATCCTCGTCGAGCGCGGGCGCGCGGCCGGCGTCGAGCTGGAAGGGGGCGAGATCGTGCGGTCGGCGAGCGTCGTCTCGAACGCGGACCCGGCGATCACCTACGGCGAGCTGCTCCCGCCCGAGCTGACCGCCCGCGAGCGCCGCAAGGTTCAGCGGATGGAGTATTCCGTGAGCCTGCTCAGCGTGTTCTGCGCCGTGGACATGGATCTGCGGTCGATGGGCTATGACTCGGGCAATTACTGGTGGTACCGCGGGCGCGACGTGGGCCGCATCTACGAGCGCGCGGAGCGCCAGATGCCGCGCGGCGCGGTGGACGGGCTGTTCCTGACCATCACGACGCTGAAGGACCCCGGCCACCCGACGCGGGGCAATCACCACACCATCGAGATGTTCACGTTCGTGCCCCACGGCCCCTTCGCGCGCTGGGAGAAGACCCGCACGGGCAAGCGAGGCGCCGAGTACGAGGCGCTCAAGGAGTCGCTCGGAGATCAGATGATCGCCGCGGCGGAGAACGTCATTCCCGGCATCTCCCGGGCGCTCGTGTTTCGCTCGGTGGCGACGCCGCTGACCAACGATTACTACTGCGCCTCGCACCGCGGCGCCGCCTACGGCACCGCCAAGACGCCCTGGCAGCTCGGCCCGCTGTCGTTCTCCGTCAAGACGAGGATCCCGGGGCTGTACCAGTGCGGCGCGAGCACGCTGAGCCACGGGGTGGCCGGCGCCGCGATGTCGGGCCTCATGGCCGCGCAGCGCATCACGGGCGCGGCGCGCGCGGGGGACCTGCTCGGGCCGGCGGACGGCTCGCTGCGGGTGTATCCCGCCGACCGGCCCGAGGAGTGGCTGCACGAGAAGAGAAGAGCCGCCGAGGCGCAGGCCGACGCGGACGAGCGCAACGAGACGACGTGAGCCCTGCGACGCAGGGCGCTAGCCAGCAGGCGTCCTGGACCGGAACGTGATCTGCACGAGCGGCATCACGTTGGGATCGTCCTGCGTCTCCCGCTCGAACTGGAGCACGTCGTAGTACCCGCACCGCGGCCTGCCGGGGTAGTCGCGGCAGACCTCCGGCCGCGCCTCGTAGATGGTGCAGCCGCGCGTCGTGAGATCGAGGAACCGGCAGACACGGCCGAGCAGCGGATCCGACTGCCGTCGGAGGATGCGCTCGCCGTTGTAGCGCTTCGTGAAGCGCTCCTCGGCGGCCTCGAGCGTGAGGCCGAAATGACGGGCGAGCCGCCGCAGGTCGCGCGGCGTCACCTCGACCCGCTCGTAGATGGAGCAGCAGTAGGCCGGGCACTTCGAGCAGTCGTAAGAGACGCGGCGCTTCGCCTTGAGGGTCGTGGTCATGGATCGTGAGGGACGTGCGGCCGATGCCGGCGAGGAGAGGCGGCACGCTCGCTGACAGGCAGCGGAGCATACGCGGCCGCGCGAACCTCCGCGACGGCGAAGTGCTCGCGACGGCGCGCTCAACATAGCGCGGCGGCGCGCGACGACGAGCGCGCGGGCGCCCGCGCGCTCACTCGGTGAACCCGAGCTGCTCCCGCGCCTCGGCCAGGCCGTCGCTCACGGCGAAGACGATGAGGTCGCGCGCTTCGGCGTTGCGCCCGATCCAGGTGACGCGGTCCTTGCCCCCGGCGGGCGGCGCGTTCGTGTGGCCGCCCGACCAGGCGATGCCCGTGAGGGCAATGCTGAGGTCGCCCACCGCGAGGAACGCAGCCCGGTTCCCCCAGCCGTTGATCGCCGTGTTCAGCGTCGACGCCCGGTTGCCGATCGAGCCGATGACGTCGGCGGCGAGCACGCCGAGCTTCGGATCCAACCCGCCCGTCGTCACCCGCTCGATCCGGCCCTGGTACTCGCGCAGGCGACCGGCGTCGGCGCCCTGCGGCGTCCACGAGGGCGTGAGCGCCTTCAAATAGGCCGCGAGCAACGGCCAGAGGTCGATCGGCGCCGTCCGCGAGAAGGCCGAGGCGTTGGTCTGGAGGATCTTGACGGCGCGGTGGATGAGGAAGAGCCGGACGTCGTCGCGCGGCGAGGCGACCAGGGGCTGCCCGAGGACGATCTTCGGCGGGCTCGAGGAGGCCGGGACGCAGACGGCGCCGAGCGCGGCCGTCACGTAGACCTGCAGGTTGGGCAGGCCGTACGCCGCCCCGACGCCGCGGGCCAGGTCGGTGATGTCGGCGTGCTGCGGCGGCAGCGGGGTCGCGCGGATCGAGTCGAGATCGAACGGCACCGCGGCGTCGAGCAGCGGGCCGGTCTTGAGCAGGAGCTCGCGGAACGCCGCGGTCATGAGCTCCGGCGCGAGGTGGACGTCGAGGCGGGCCGCGCCCGCGGCGTTGCCGGCGCCGCCCATCGCCGCGTCGCGGCCGTCGAGCGCGGCCACCGTCGCGCGCGCGATCCTCGAGGCGCCGGCGCGGCCGCGGAGCTCCGCGACCGTCGCGACCGTCGAGAACAGGTACGGCTCGAAGCGGCCGGTGTTCAGCGCGCGGCGGGCGTCGGCGAGGGCGCGATCGAGCAGGACGCCCGCCGCGGAGGCCTGATCGGTGCGCTGGTAGTAGCGGGCCAGCGCGCCGAGCGCGAAGTCGTCCTTGGGCCACGTCTTGCGCGCCGTGAGCAGCGTGGCCTCGGCCTTCTTCATGTCCCCCATCGACTCGTAGATCTCGGCGAGCTCCGCCGTGCGGCGGCACTTCTGCTCGGGCGTCTCCGCGGCGTTGATGAGGAGGTTCTGCTGCTCGAGCGCGCGGGCGCCGTCGCCGGCGCGCTTGTAGAGCGCGACCAGGCGCTCGCGCGCGCTCACGTCGCCCGGCGCGCGCTTCAGGATCTCCTGGTAGGCGAGCTCGGCGCGCTCCGCGTTCGGGAGGTGCTCGTCGTAGAGCTCGCCGAGGCGGAGGTAGATCGCGATCTGCTTGTCGGGATCGGGCACGAGGCGCGCGAGCCGGATCCAGGCCTGCTCGGCGCCGGCCCAGTCGCCCTCGCCGGCGCAGACGTCCGCGAACGCGGACAGGGCCTCGACGTGGTCGGGGTTCGCGTCGAGCGCGGCGGCGAGCGCCCGCTTCGCCGCCGCCACGTCGCCGACGTCGGCGAGCGCCCGGCCGCGGAGGACCTCCATCTCGACCCGCTCCTCCGGATCCGTCACCGCGTCGAGGCGGCGCTCGAGGAGGGCGGCGAGCTCGGCGCGCGCGCCCTCGGCGACGTAGATCGCCCTGAGCCGCGAGAAGACGTCGGCGTACGACGGGTCGACCGTGGCGACCGCCTCGAGGACGTCGCGGGCCCGCGCGGCGTTCTGGACCTTGTCCTGCCAGAGCACCGCCGCGGCGTAGAGCGAGTGCGCGCGCCCCTCGGAGCCGACGCTGGCGCCCGCCGCGGACTCCAGCGCGGCCGCGGCGGCGGCGGCGTCGCCGCCGCGCTCGAGCGCGTCAGCGAGATCGAGGTGCGCGACGAGGTAGTGCGGGACGAGCGTGATCGCGTGCCGGAAGAAGGCGACGGCGTCCTCGATCGAGCCGGCGAGGAGGGCGTCCTTGGCGGCCCGCACCGAGAGGGCGGCGGCCTCGGACGGGCGATCGGTGCGCTCGATGAGCTGGCGATCCGCCTCGATCGCGAGGGCGTGATCCGCCTTCGCGCGGGCGTGCGCGGCCATCTGGCGCAGCGCCCAGATGCCCCGGGGCTCGTTCCTGTACGCGATCTGGACCGGCTCGAGCGTCTCCTCCCACGGGAGCACGCGCAGGCGCAGCCGCGCCGACAGGAGCGCGTGCGCGATCGCCTCGGGGCCGTCGAGGACGCGCGCGATCTCGAGCGCGATGGGCTCGAGCTCCTCGTCGCGCCCCTCGCCGATGAGGTAGGAGGCGACCCGGCGGAGCGTCGGCAGGTGGTGCGGCGTCTCCTCCAGGATGGAGCGGCGCCAGAGCAGGGCGTTGCCGGGGTCGCCGCGCCCGAGCTCGTCGAGCTCCGCGAGGCGCTCGTAGATCTCGAGGCGCTCCGCCGCGTCCGCCGCCTCGCGGGCGCGCGGGATCAGGGCGTCGACGAGCTCGCCGGCGCCGTGGCCGGCGACGGCCGCGCGGTAGAGGGCGATCGGCGCGAGCGCGTCGTCGCCCGCGGCGATCGCCTGGCGGGCCGACGCGGCGGCCTGCCCGAGATCGCCGGCGCGCTCGAACTCGAGGGCGGCCTCGAGGGCGAGGCGCGCGGCCTCGACGCTCGTGGCGGCGCGGTCGTCGCCCTCGGCCGGCGCTTCGCCGCCCGGGTGGAGGGCGCGCATCAGCTCGGTGGCGCGCTCGGCGCGCCAGGAGGCGCGGTCGGCCGGAGGCTCGGGCGCGAGCCGCTCGAAGAGCTCGCGCAGGCCGATGTCCTGCGGGCGCGAGCGGTGCGCCGTCTCGAGGAGCGACGCGGCCGACGCGGGGTCGGCCTCGGCGACGAGGAGCGCCTCGCGGACGAGGTCGTGGGCGCGCTCCAGCGGGTCGGTCGCGCTCTCGCGGCGGGTCCGGAGCCACTCGAGGAGGCCGTCGCGGTCCACGCGGGCGCGCGCGCTCCGCTCGCCGAGGTGGAGCGCGACGGGGAGCTTCGGATCGATCTGCGCGGCGCGCGAGAGCAGGCGCTCGCCCTCCTCGTTGTCGCCGGCGTCGAGCAGGCGGATCGCCGCCTCGGTGACGAGCACCGCGGCGCGCGGCCCCTCCTCGAGCGTGAGCGCGTGCTCCGCGAGGATGCGGGCCGCGCCGACGCCGCTCTCCTGCGCGGCGCGGGCGCGCGCGGCGCCCTCGTGCTGCGGATCCGCGCCGCGGGCGCGATCGAGATCGCTCATGGCCGCCCGCTGATCCCCGGCGATCTCCGCGATCACGGCGGCGGCGAGCGCGCTGTCTCGCTCGGACGCGACCTCGCGGAGCGCCGCCACGGCCCTGGCGACGCGGGCGCCGCGATCGCCGTCGAGGTCGAGCTCGAGCGAGAGGGCCCGGAAGAGCGGGCTCTCGGGCGCGGTGTCGCCGTAGGTGACGACGGCGCGGGAGAAGGCGTCGCTCGCGTCGATGCCGCCCTCGGCCGGGACGGCCTCGCGGGAGAGCGCGCGGCCGAGGACCGCGGCGGCGCGGGCGCTCGGGCCGCCGGGGGCGCGCACGCCCCGCGGCGCGGGCGCCTGGGCCGCCGAGCCGCCGGCGTCGCTCAGGGCGGCGCTCGCCGCGGCGGAGAGCGGCGCGAAGTCCGGATCGTCGGCGAGGGCGTCGAGCCACGGCTCGATCTCGCCCGCGGAGCCGCCGGCGAGCGCCGACAGGACGATGCGGTCGGCCGGCGAGAACGCGTCGCCGTCGTCGAGCGTCGCCTCGCGCGCGGCGGCGGCGTCGCCGAGCTCGATCGCCTGCGCGGCGAGGGCGCGCCGCGCCTGGCCGGCGTGCGAGCCTGCGGCGACGGCGCGGAGCGCGCCGAGCGCCGCCGGGCGGGTCTCCTTGCGCGCGGCGCTGAGCGCGGCGGTGAGCCACGCGACGCCGGGCGCGAGCGAGGTGCCGCGCAGGGGCTCGAGGCTCGCGAGGCCCTCGGAGAGGTCGCCGGCGCGGAGGTGGGCGCGGGCGCGCAGCAGCGCCTCGTACGGCGTGGCGGGGGCGGCGCGGCCGCGCGCCGGCCGCAGCGCGCCGCGGTGCGCGGCGACCTGCGCGCAGGCCGCGGCGAGCGGCGCGAGCTCGGGCGCGTCGGGGAGGCGGAACTTCGCGATGGCCGAGCCCTGGGCGTCCGAGTCCGGCGCGGCGAGCGCCTCGCAGAAGCGCTGGACGTGCGGGCGCGGATCGGCGGGGTGCATCCGGGCCGCGAGCTCCAGGCGCTTGTGCGCGCCGTCGGGATCGGCGAGCGAGATGCGGGAGAGCTCGGCGCCGAGCACCAGGTTGTGGCAGCGCGCGGCCGGCGTCCCGAGGATGCGGGTCTCGGCCTCCAGCGCGTCGAGGGCGGCGGGCAGGTCCCCCTCGCGCATGAGGAGCCCGCGGAGCTGCCGGTGGGCGAAGATCAGGCTCGGGGCGAGCTCGCGCGCCTCGGCGGCGATGGCGCGGGCGGTCGCGTCCTCCCCGGCCATCACGTAGAGCTCGGCGACGGGGAGCAGCGCGCGCGCCCGGGACGTCGGGTCCTCGATGAGCTCCGCCTCGGCGCGGAGCCAGGCGGCGCGCGCCGCCCAGACGTCGCGCTGCTGCGACTGGACGAGGATCGCGCTCGCGTCCTGCTCGGCGTCGAACACGGACGCGGGCGGCGGGATCGACGGCAGCGGCGGGAGGCTCTCGGGCGCGCGGGCGGGCGCGGACGAGCGCGGCGGACCGAACGCCGCGCCGACCTCCGGCCTCCGGCTCGCGACGCGCGTCTGGGCGAGATCGTCCTCGTCGGCCGGCCCGTCGAGGAGGCTGGACTCGTCCACGAGCTCGCCGGGATCGCTCTCGATCGCGGCCTGGTCCCAGTGGCTCGCCGGGGCGGGCGGCTGGCCGGCGTACGGCCGGGTCGTGGGCCCGGGCTCGTCGAGGGCCTTCGTCTCCTCGTCGTCGAAGCCGGTCGTGTCCTCGTCGTCGAAGTCCGGCGCCGCGGCGCGCCGGCTGCTGTTCACGAGGCTCGGCGGCGCGAACTCGAACGGGGAGTCGCCGCCGTCGGGGATGGGCGTCGCGCGGTCGCCCGGCTCGGCGGTGTCCTCGTCCTGCACCGGCTCAAGGCGCCTTTGCTGCGGCTGCGGCGGCAGCGGGGGCGGCGCCGCGGCGGCGGGCTGCGGGCGCGGCGGGGCGGGCCTCGAGGACGCGGACGGCGCCGGGATCTTCGGCGTCCGATCGCTCGGCGCGAGCTCGGCGGCGGGCGCCTTCACGTCGCTCGGCCTGCCCGAGCGCGGCGGGGCCGCGGGGCGGGGCAGCGACGGGGGCCGCGGCGGCGGGATGGGGGGCGAGGCGCCCCGGCGCGCGCCGGGCAGCGCGGGCGCCGAGGTCACGACCCCGTCGTCGGCGTCCTCGCCGCGCTGGTCCTCGAAGAGCATGTCGAGGAGCGCGTCGCTCTCCCCGGCGCTCTGCGCCGGCCGCGCGGGCACGGGCACCGGCTCGCGCGAGAACAGCTGCTTCAGGCCGCCCTCGCCGACGCGCTCGCCCTCCTCGGCGCGGATCGACTTGATGAGCTCGTCGGGGATCTTCGCGAGGAGCGTGGCCTCCTCGACGTCGCCCTCCGAGACCGCCGCGCCGTACATCGCCGGCGGCGGGACGGTGATCTTCTCCTGCGACGGGGTGCCCTCCTCGCCGCCGTTGCCAGAGGAGCTCTTGGATTGCGGATTCTTGCTCACCGGACCCCCATCCCGAGCTTCTTCCGGAGCTCGAGGTAGCTCTGCGACAGGACGAACGCGACCAGCTGGCGCGCCCGCTCGCTCTCGGCGACGACGCCGCCGAGCTGCTCGCGCGGGGTGTTGAGGATGTCCGAGAGGACCAGCGACACGTCGCCGGCGGCGATGACGGCCATGCGATCGATGCTCCTGCGGGCGGCCTGCGCCCAGCGGTGCGGATCCTGCTGGCTCGAGACGATGCGCTGGCACACCTCGGCGATGGCCTTCCGGGTCGCGCGCGACATCTCCTTGTGGATGGCGCGCGAGACCTCGCCGAAGACGGCGTACGGCGGCTGGGGGACCGCGAGGCCCGCCTCGATGCACGCCGCCGCGACGAGCGAGGCGACGGTGTTGTCGTCCCGGGTCCTGAGCGACGTGATGCCCCGGCGCAGGGCGAACGCCTCGCGCGCGATCGCCGAGCGCGAGGCGGCGTCGAGCGGCGCCGTGATCTCGGGGCCGAGGACGAGCGCCGGCAGCTGGCCGTAGACGCCCGTCGCGCCGCGGGGGCTCGGGCCGCCGACGTAGAGCTCGAAGTCGGTCTCGAAGCTGAGCGCGCCCATCCACTCGGCGACCGCGACGCGGAGCGGGTGGCCGCCGCGCGCCTCGATGCGGTCCTTCTTGCCGACGCCGAGCGACACGAGCGAGGGGCCGAGCGCCATGGAGATGGTCTCGGCCATCTTCGCGAACAGCTCGCCGACCGGCCCGGCGTCGAGCGGATCGGCGATGTCGGCCATGGCCTTGGCGTCGAGGGCGATCTGCGGCCGCGCCGGGACGCGGGCGTCGATCTTCCTGAGCTCCGCGGAGATGCCGTCGTCGATCCGGCCGAGCGCGACCAGCGCGCCGAGCGTGGCCTGCCGGAGCGGCGCGTCCTGCCCGGCGCCGGCGATCTTCGCGAGGAGCGCGACCCGGTCCGCGTCGATCGGGTCCGACGCGAGCGCCTGGATCAGCGTCGCCTTGGCGCGGCCGAGCACGCGGGTGCGGAACGCCGGGTCGTAGTCCGTCGTGAGGACGAGATCGATCGCCTCCCCGTCGTCCGGGGCCTCCTCGAGGAGCTTCGCCACCGCCCGCTCCGCGCGGCGGGGCGCGCGGAGCTGGTCCCGGTAGATGGCCATCGCGAGCCGCGCCGCCTCGATGCGCCCGTCGGGGGCGTCGCGCTCGACCATGAGCTCCTCGAGCAGGCGCGTGGCCTCCTCCCAGGCGCCGACCCGGGCGGCGACCCGCACGAGGCGCTCGCGGACCACGAGCGTCGACAGCCCGGCGCGGTGCAGGCCGACCAGCACCTCGAGCGCCCTGTCGTGCTCGCCGAGCTTCTCGTACGCGTCGACGGCCGTGATCCCCGACATGAGGCGCTGCTCCCCGGGCGCCTTCGCGACCCGCGAGAGCTCGGCGTAGAACGCCGCCGCCTGGCCGAGGTCGCCCTGCGCCTTGGAGATGTCGGCCGAGAGCGCCAGCGCGCCGATGTGATCCGGCTCGAGCAGCGTCACGTTCTCGAGCGCGGCGAGCGCCTCGTCGAGCTTGCCCTTCTTGCGGAGCACGCGCGCGCGCTCCCAGAACAGCTTGCAGATCTCGAGGTCGTTGTCGGCCACGCCGAGCCGCCGCTCGATGATGTCGAGCAGCCGATCGTCCTCGTTGCGCGCGCGGACCCGGCGGAACAGCCGGTCGAAGGCGACGCCGCGCCGCGGGTCGCGCGCGAAGGCGCGATCGAAGGCGATCTCGGCGTCGTCGTGCGCCTCGGTGTGCTGGAGCAGCAGGAGCCCCGCGCTCTCCCAGAAGCCCGCGCCGCGCGCGTCGTCCTTGCAGAGCGCGCCGAGCTGGGCCGAGGCGAGCGCCGTCGACACCGGGTCGCGCAGCGCCTCGGACGTGGCGCGGACGCCCTCCCAGGCGGCGACGTCGTCGGGCCTCCGCTCGACCACCGCGCGGAACGCGCCGAGCGCGCGCTCGTGATCGCCGGCCGCGAAGTCCGACCAGCCCGCGAGGGAGAGCGCGGTGAGCTGCGCGTCCTCGCCGAGCGCGTCGCCGAGCCCGTGCAGCGCGGCGGCGCGGCGGCGCGGATCGCAGCCCGGGAGCGCGAGCTCCAGGTTGGCGAGCTGCGCGGGCGCGTGCTCGCCCGACAGGAACGGGCGCGGCAGGTTCGGCTGGTCGAGCGCGCCGACGATCGCGGCCGAGGCCTCCATCGCCGCGCGGGCCTCGCCCTCCATGTGGCGCGCGAGGGCGCTCCGGGCGGCGACCTCGGCCTCGCGGTCCTCGGCGCCGAGCGCCGCGCCGAGCCACTCGAGCTCGGCGTGCGGGCTCGGGTCGGCCGCGGCCCACGCCGCCGCGCGCGCCGCGGTGCGCGCGCGGTCGTGGTCGAGCGTGCGCGCGAGGCGGAAGCGCTCGGCGTGCGCGATGGACGTGGCGCCGTCGCCGCGCTCCTCGATGTAGTCGAGCGCGCGCTCGACGGCGCTCCGCTGCTCGAGCGCCGGCTGCCAGAGCAGCCGCCCGAGCGCGGCGGCGAGGGCGAGGTCGTCGCTCGCCTGCGACTCGAGCGCCTCGAGCGTCGCGAGCGCCTCGTCGGCGTCGCCGCCCTCGGCCGCGCCGATCTCGAGGCCGAACCGCGACAGCGCGAGCGCCGCCGGGTCCTCGCCCGCCTCGCCCGCCACCTCGAGGGCGCGGCGCCGGCTGAGCAGATCGCTCGCCTCGTGGCCGCGGAGCGCCCAGGTGAGCGCCGTCGCGCCCGACCGCGGCGCCTTGCCCCGCGCCGCCTCGAGCTCCTCGACGGCGCGCCCGCGCTCGCCGGCGCGCCAGAGCAGGATGGCCGCCTCGATGTGCAGCGCCGCCGACAGATCGGCGTCGTCGATCGCCGCGGCGCAGGTCGAGAGCGTCGCCGCCGCGGAGGCGGGGCTCCCCGCGCGCCGCTCCAGCTCGGCCAGGAACACGGCGACGACCTCGTCGTCCGCGGACTGCTCGAAGAGCGCGCGGAGCCGGCTCCGCGCGCGATCGAGCTCGCCGCTGCGCGCGCTGCGCAGGGCCGCGACGAGCCACAGCCCGCGCGCGGTCTCCGGGCCCTCGACCTCCGCGAGCGCCTCGATCACCGTCGGCGAGCGCCGCGGGCCGGGGGCGCCGGGCTCGTCGCCGCGCTCGCGCCGGCTGCGGACGAGATCGACCGCGAAGGCGCCGAGCGCCCGCCCGAGCCACGCGTTCGGCGCGGCGCCGCCGTCGTCCGCGCCTGCGGCGGCGAGCTCGGCGAAGGCGCCCTCGGCGCCGTCCGCGTCGCCCCGGAGCAGGCGGCTCCTGCCGATCTCGAACCACAGGCTCGCCTTCTCGGCCGGGTCGACGCCGGTCGAGAGCAGCCGCTTCGTCGACTCCTCGTACCAGGCCGCGTCACCGCGGAGCGCCGCGAACGACCGCCCGAAGCGCGCGAGCACGCCCGGGTGCACGCCGGCCATGCCGGCCTGCGACAGGGCGTCCTTCGCGGCGCCGACGTCGTCGGTCCGCACCGCCCAGACGTAGGCCGCGAGGAGCAGCGCGCGCCCCCTCGCCTCGTCGCTGCCGTACGACGCCGCCGTCGCCTCGAGCGAGGCCGCGAACGCGGACGGGTCCTGGCCGTCGCCGAGCAGATCGATCTCCAGCGCGCGCGCCGGGATGCACTGCGGGTCGGCCGTGAGCGCGCTCCGGAGCGCCGCGAGGGCGGCCTCGCGGTCGCTGGCCAGCGCCGCGGCCTCGGCGATGCGGAGCCACAGCGCCGCGGCGCCGGGCCCGCTCGCGCCGCGCGCGATCTCCTGCTTGGCCAGGCCGGCGGCGGCCTCGGCCTCGCCGGCGGCCTCGAGGGCGGCGATGCGCGCCCGCCCGAGCAGCGCCGACTGGGGCAGCCGCTCCGCGGCGCGCTCGAGGAGCGACGCGAAGCCGCCCGTCCCCGCGCGCTGCGTCAGCTCGGCGGCGCGGAGCCACGCGTCGGCCGCGTACTCCGGCTTGCGCATGGTCCGCGGGACGCCGTTGGCCTCGCCGCTCGCCTCGTCGTCGAGCGCGTCGGCGATGAGCTCCGCCTGGCCCTCGAGGGCGCGCGCGAGCGCGCCGAGGTCCTCCTCGCGCCGCGCGATCGCCTCGAGCGCGAGCTGCGACCGGAAGCGCGCCCGCCCCTCCAGGGCGGCGGCCGCGTCGAGCAGCTCGTAGGCGCGCTCCACGTTCTCGGTCGCGGCGGCGAGGTCGGCGAGCTCGATGAAGAGCAGCCCCTTCCACGTCGCGTCGGTCGCGAGCTCGGCGCGGGCCTCGATCGCGCGCATGCGGCCGGCGAGGTCCCCCTCCTTGGCCGCGATGAGCTCGAGCTCGAGCCACGGCGTCGCGTCCTCCGGGTTGCTGAGCGCCGCCTCCTCGAGCGCCTCCTTGGACGCCGCGAGGTTCTGCTCGTGGTCCTGGAGGTACGCCGCGCGCTCCCAGAACGCGCGCGCCCGCTCCTCGGGCGTGGCCGCGGCGCGCGTGAGCGCGTCGAGCAGCTTGCCGAGGTTCTTGATCGACTTGCGGCGGGTGAGGATGCGGACCAGCGCCTCGAGCGGCTCGCGGAACTGGGGGTCGGCGTTGAACGCGGCGAGGTAGTCGCGCGCGGCCGTGGGCTCTTCGCCGAGCGCCTCCTCGAGCGCGCCGAGCTCGTGCAACAGGAGCGCCTGGAGCTGTCGCTCCGGTTGGTCGCCTTGCTCTGCGCGGAGCCGCGCGATCAGGGCCGTCATGCTCTCCACGTGCCCCTCGGGTACCTGAACCGTCATCTCGCTCGCGTCGCCTCCGCAGGGGGTCTCATGTGTGCGCAACGCATGACGATGGCGGAGAGTAGCGAACCGAACGTCGCGGAGTAAAGCTCGCTGGGCAGGGGGTGGGTTCGGTTGGCGCGGCGCGCGCGCCGCGCACGCCGCGCGGCCGCGCCTCGGGCATGGCCGCGCCGCGCGCGACCGCGACCGCCGCGCGCGCGCCCCTGGAAAGCGAGGTGCTCGCGGGCGCTGCCACGCGCGACCTGCGCGGCGCTTCGGGTGGAGGTCGCTCGCCGGCGCGGGCCTGCGCGGGCGATGGAGCTGGAGAGGAGGAGGCGAGGACGGCGGAGCGCGGGGCGACGATGCGCCTCGGGCAGCCGCGCGGCCCGCTCGGCGCGGCGGGCGATCGAGGCGCCGGGGCCGCCCTCCGGGTCGAGCCCGGCCGCCGCGGCTAGGCCTTGGAGAGCACGGCGTCGAGCTTCTCGTTGACCTTCGACTCGACCATGCCCTTCATCGCCTTCAGCAGGAACGGGAGATCGATGTCCACCTGGACGGCGGAGGCCTCGACGCGCACGAGGCCCGTCGTGCCCTTCGCGGCGCCGCCCGGGGCGTCGAACCGGATGAGATCGCCGTCCCATTGCCACCGGATGCCGAGCTTGTCCTCCATGCCCCGCGCGAGCTCTTCCGCGCGCTTCTTGGCCTCGTCCTTGGTGAGCGCGTGCTGCCGGCGGATCTCGATGGTCGCCATACGGTATCTCCACTCGTTCGCGCGCGCGGCGACGCGCCGCGCGGTAGGCCCTACTTACTCGATCCGCCGCGCGATCCAAAAGCCGCGCGGCGTGTCGACCGGGCCGCTCACGCCCCCCTTGGGGAGGCTGAACAGCTCGTACTCCGGGGCGGGCTCGAGCACGCCGCGCGGGATGTAGCCGAGATCGTCGGTCGAGCCCTTGTCCCCCTTGTCGATGGCGGCCTTGAAGTCCGTCTTGGCGACCTCGGCGAGCTCCCTGGCGAGCGCCAGCGCGGCGTCCTTGGAGCGCGCGCTCTGCGGCGCGCCCTGCGCCCCGCGGTACTGGACCAGCACCACGCCGAAGCGCACCTTCTTCGGCGCCTCGGCCGACAGCGCGGGCGGCGCCTCGCCCGAGAGGAGCGTGACGCCCGCGTCGGATCGCACGGCCAGCTCCGGGCCGCTCTCCTGGACGGGCCCCTCTGCGCCGGCGTCGGTCCCGGCGTCGCCGTCGCCGGCCGCCGTCGCCGCGGGCGAGCCCGCGTCGGCGTCGGCGTCGGCGCCCGCGTCGGCGGGAGCGCTGGCCGCGCCGCGCGCCTTCGGACCGCCGTTCGCGATGACGAACGCCAGCGCGCCCGCAAAGAAGAGCGTGTAGAGGACCGCCGTCGAGCGCTGCATGGGCGGCAGCGCGTTAGCACAGGTGGAGGACGCTTGGCGAGGCCTTCACGCCGGTGCCGTCCCGGGTCCACGACGGCGCCGTCCCGGCTTCACGCCGGAGACAAGCACGCGATATGCCCGAGGAAATCGCCGATTTGAGGACGGCCCGTAGAAGAGGCGATCCAAGGACCACAAGCCCTGCTAGTAAGGAGAGCGGATGTCGGGGCATCCCGGCCTTTCGCAGGCCGAATGAGCGTGATGGCGCGCCTGCGGAAGCCCTCGCAGCGCCGGCATTGGGTCGGGGAGCATGATCAAGGTCGAGTGCGACGGATGCAAATCGCCGTACCAGGTCGACGAAAAGCGCGTTCCCCCTGCGGGGCTCAGGATGCGCTGTCCGAAGTGCGGTACGAGCCTGCTGGTGACCAAGGGGGGCGCGACCGCTGCGCCGACGCCCGCGCCTGCGCCGCCGCCTGCGCCTGCGCCTGCGCCGCGGGCTGGAGCGGGAGGCTTGCAGCTCTCGGAGCGGAGCGCGCCGACGCCGCACGACGACGCCGATCTGCCCGTGGCGGCCCCGGACGACGTCGCGTTCCCCGCGGTCGCACCGCCTCGGCGTCCGGCGCCGGTGGCCACGCCGCCGCGCCGCACGGCGACCACGGTCCCCCAGCGGCCCGCGCCGCCGGCGCCGCCCGCGCCGGCTCCTGAGCCGCCGGGCCCCGAGGTCTTCGGCGAGATCGGCCTGCCCGACGTCCCCGATCGCCCGGCCCCGTCCGATCGGCGCAACGCCAAGACCGTGCCGCAGCGGCGCGGCTTCGGCGAGATCGACCTCATGGTCGAGCTCCCGAGCCCGACGGACGCCGAGGTGCAGGGGCTCGATCCCGACGACCTGCCGGTCGTCTACGGCAACGCGCCCGCCGCGCCGGCGCCGCTCTCGGCGCGGTCGCGCGCGCAGTCGCGCACCGCACCGGCGACGCCCACCGCGTTCGCCGACGCCGACCTGCCGGCGCGGGTCGATCCGCTTCCTCCGAGCAGCCGGCGCACCCTCGGGTTCGGCCTGCGGGACTCGCGGCCGAGCGCTCCTTCAGCGCCCGGCGCGCCCAGCGCGCGCGACGCCGGGGCCGCCTCGCAGCCGCTCGGCCGCGGGCGCACCCGCGGGATGGGCGACGTCGCGCCCCCGCGCGTGGCCCCGGAGTACGACTTCGGAGACCTCGACGACGACGCGCCCCCGGCGCCTCCGGCGCGCTCCAGCGGCGGCTCCATGTCGTTCGGCTTCGGCGAGCTCGAGCTGCCGCTCGAGGGCGACGGCGAGGCCGAGCTGCCCTCGCCCTCGTCGGGCGACCTTCCCATCGTCGCCGGCGATCTGCCGAGCTCGGTCCCGGGCGTCATCGGCATGCCCGCCCCGTTCCCGGACGCGGGCCTGCCCACGCCGGCCTCTGCCCCGCTCCCCTCCCCGGTCCGCGCGGGGCTCCCGGCCACGGCGTCCGCGGGCTACCCCGCCCCGGCGCACGCAGGCTTCCCCGCCCCGGCGCACGCGGGCTACCCCGCCCCCGCGCACGCAGGCTTCCCCGCCCCGGCGCCGGCGGGCTTCCCGGCCGCGGCCCCCGCGGGCTTCCCCACGAAGGCCACCGGCCCCGCCCTCCCCACGAAGGCCACCGGCCCCGGCTTGCCCGCCGGACCGGGCACCATCGTCGGCGCCGAGCTCTTCGACGAGGCCCCGCCGGACTACGACGACTCGCGCGTCGGCGCCGCGTTCCAGGCGCCCGGCCCGCGCCCGCTCCCGCCGGCGCCGCCCGAGCCCCCGAGCAGCGGCGCGATGCCCCCGGCCGACTTCGGCCCGAGCAGCGGCGCGATGCCGCCGGCCGACTTCGGCCGGAGCACCGGCGCGATGCCCCCGGCCGACTTCGGCCGGAGCACCGGCGCGATGCCCCCGGCCGACTTCGGCCGGAGCACCGGCGCGATGCCGCCGGCCGGCTTCGGCCGGAGCACCGGCGCGATGCCGCCGGCCGACTTCGGCGACGAGATCGCGCTCGGCGAGGGCGCGACGCACCTCGCCGCCGGCGCCGCGCCCACCGCCTACGATCCGTCCGATCGCTCCGCGAACTTCACGCAGACGCCGATGGACGCCGACGATCGGGGCATCGAGCTCAGCGCGCCGCACCCCAGCGTCGGCGACGAGGTCGATCTCACGGGCGCGGGCACCGAGATCGGCGACCTGAGCGCCGGGACGGAGGCGCAGGTCGAGAAGCCCGCGCCGGCCCAGGAAGCCCCGCAGCAGAAGTCGAAGGTCAAGCGCTACGTCGTCGCGGCGCTCGCCGTCGCCGCCGTCGGCGGCGGCGCGCTCGCGCTCGTCCCGGATGTCGGCGCCTTCGGCGTGAACCTCATCAGCGATCGGCTCAACGCCTTCGCGTACGAGGGGGCGCTCGCCGATCTCCGGCAGCGGACCCAGTCCGCCCTCGCCAAGGACACCGCCTCGGCCGCGAACGGCGCGCTGAGCGACGCGAAGTCCACGCGCGCGAACGCGCCGCGCCACCGGCCGACCATGGCCTACGCCGCGTACGTCGCCTTCGCGCGCAGCATCCGCTTCGGGCACCGGACCGTCGACGACGCCTTCGGCAAGGAGATGGTCGCGCTCGCGAGCTCCCGCCCGAGCGACCTGCTCACCCTCGCCGTCGCGGCGCAGGACGCGGCCACGGGCCAGCTCCCTCGCGCGCGACAGGCCGCGCAGGCGCTCGGCGCCCAGCTCAAGGACGACATCGACGTCGCCGTCCTCGCCGCCGAGATCGAGCTGCTCGCCAAGGACGCGCCCAAGGCGGCCGCCGCGTGGCAGCGCGCGCGCGAGCTGCAGAAGAGCGCGCGCACGCTGTTCGGCACGGCCCGGGCGCAGCTGCTCGCCGGCGACGCGTCCGGCGCCGAGGCAAGCGCCAGGGGCGCGCTCGAGGCGTCGCCGGACCACGTGGGGGCCCGCACCCTCATCGCGTCGCTCGTCTGGCAGACGCCGGGCCGCGACCAGGAGGCGCTCGACCTGCTCGGCAAGGTCACCGGCGACGGCCCGGTCCGGGCCGCCGCGAGCGACCCCGAGATCGTCGAGGCGTACACGCTGCTCGGCACCATCCACCTCGCGCGGTCGCGCATGAGCGCGGCCGAGCAGGCCTTCGCCGCCGCGGTGAAGATCGACCCGCAGGCGGTGCGCGCGCTCATCGGCAACGGCGAGGTCCTCTACCGGTCCGGCCGCTACTCCGAGGCGCAGGCGCGCTTCGAGGCCGCGGCCCGCGCCGACGCGCAGAACCTCGCCGCGCACATCGGCAAGGCGAAGACGTGGCTCGCGCAGGAGCGCATGAAGGAGGCGAAGGACCTCCTGAAGGGGCTGCAGAAGACCCACGCCGCGGATCCGCAGATCGCCTACTGGCTCGGGCGCACCGAGCTCGCGCTCGGCAACAAGAAGGAGGCGGAGCAGGCGTACCTCGACGCGGTGAAGTCGACCGAGAACCGCCCGGAGGTGGTCGACGCTTACGTGGCGTTGTCGTCGCTCCTGTCGAGCCTGGGCCGCAACGAGGCGGCGGCGGCGAAGCTGTCGGAGGCGACGGCGAAGTTCCCGGACCTGCCCGCGCTCCACAAGGCGAAGGCCGAGGTCGCGCTCCAGACCGGGAGGAACGAGGAGGCGCGGCAGGAGCTCGAGCTCGCGCTCGCCAAGGAGGACGACCTCGGCAGCCAGTTCAAGCTGGGGGTGGCCTACCGCCGCCTGCGCCGGTTCGAGGACGCGGCGCGGCTCTTCGACAAGGTCACGGCGGCGGACAAGGACTACCCCGGCCTGGCGCTGGAGCGAGGGCTCCTGTTCGAGGAGACCGGGCAGAGCGAGCGCGCGCTGGAGATGTACGCCGACGCGCTCCGCAAGGCGCCGAACGACGTCGATCTGAAGCTGCGCGTCGGCTCGACCCAGGTGATGGCGGGGCACGCGAGCCAGGCCGAGCCCATCCTGCGCGAGGTGATCCAGAACCGCCCGAACTCCGCGGAGGCGAACCATTTCCTCGGCCGCGCGCTCCTCGGGCGCGGCACGAACATGGCCGAGGCGCTGCGGTTCCTGGAGCGCGCCGCGGAGATCGACCCGAACCGCGCCGAGTACCACCTCTACGTCGGCTGGGGCGCCAACGAGACGGGCCAGACCGCGCGCGCGGAGATAGCGCTCAAGCGGGCGCTGGAGCTCGACGCGGAGCTCGGCGACGCGTACTGGCAGCGCGGCGTCCTCTTGCAGAAGCAGGGGGCGAGCCGCGACGCGCTGGCGGATCTGCAGATCGCGCTCGAGAAGCGGCCGTCGCGCTACGAGGCCTACGCCACGATGGCGCTCTGCTACCAGGATCAGGGCAACTGGGCGGCCGCGGAGGAGGCGTGGCGCAAGGCGATCGCGGCCAACGACAAGGTCCCCGAGTGGCACTACCGGCTCGGCAAGATCTACGCGTCACGCGGCAACCGGGCCGGGGCCGCGGCCGAGATGGAGCGGGCGGTCACGCTGGCCGAGGCGCCGGAGCGCTCGACCCCGCCGTGGCTGTTCGACGCGCACTTCCTCCTGGCCGAGGCGCTCCGCGCGACGAACGACCGCGAGAAGGCCATCCGCCACTACCAGCGCTTCCTGGAGACGGCGCCGACCGACAACGCCTACCGGCGCGACGCGCAGCAGGCGCTGGAGAGCCTGGGCGCGGGCAAGGGGCGGTGAGCGAGGGAGACCTGGGCGCCTGCGCCGCGGGTCGGGCCCCCAGGCAAGTCGGCCAGGGGCAGCTGCCTCGCGCGTCACGCCCCCGGGGATGTCGCGACATGCGCAGGTGCGTCGCCGAGCAGGCGGCGGGCATGTCGCGACATGGGCGGCAGCCTCGCCGAGCAGGCGGCGGGCATGTCGCGACATGGGCGGCAGCCTCGCCGCGCAGGCGGCGGGCATGTCGCGACATGGGCGGCAGCCTCGCCGAGCAGGCGGCGGGCATGTCGCGACATGGGCGGCAGCCTCGCCGCGCAGGCGGCGGCCATCTTGAGATAGGGTGTAGCTCTCCTACTGACAGCCGAATCACCTCCGGTGGTCGCTGAGCGCGACGTCGAGCGCCACCACCTTTCCAAGCGCAGCCGCCGCGACTTCGCGGGCCCTCAGTCCGTCTACTCCGCAAAATCATACTTCTCCTATCCCGGCATGCGAGCAGGCGGGTGGCGCGGGCAGCGCCAGGCCGCAGTGGTACGACCAACTTCCGGTGCCGAGCCTCCACCTCTGACTATAATCGAATTCGCTGGTTTCACGGGCGAGCGAGCAAGGTGGTCGATGATCCTCGGGAAAGGCTATTCGATCCTTGAGAAGGCCGAGGAAACTGTCGATTTCAGTCTGATCCGCGCGTGCCGCAAAGGTGACGACGTCCCGATCTTGCTGAAGGTCCTGCGTGCGGAAGAAGCGACTCGCGCCGAGGTCGCGCGCTTCAAGCACCAGTGCGAGCGCATCGCGCAGCTCGCCTCGCCCCGCCTCGTCGCGCTGCACGGCGTCGAGGAGCTCGCCGGCGCCCTCATCGTCGTTCTCGAGGACTTCCCGGGCCGCGATCTCGCGCGCACGCTCGCCGAGCGTCCGCCGCACAGAATGCCCCTCAGCGAGGCGCTCGATCTCGCGGTTGCGATCGCCGAAGGCCTCGCCGCCGTGCACGCGGCGGGGCTCATCCACCGCGATCTGCGCCCGCACAACGTGCTCGTCGGCGCGTGCGGCGCGGTCAAGCTCACGAGCTTCGGCGTCGACGCCGAGATCACCCGCGCGCACGAACGGCTCTACGCGCCGGCGGTGATCGCCGACGTGCTGCCCTACGTCTCCCCCGAGCAGACAGGCCGCATGAACCGCGGCGTCGACTACCGGACGGACCTCTACGCGCTCGGCGTCATCCTTTACCAGATGCTCACGGGGGAGCGCCCCTTCGAGGCCCTGGACCCGATGGAGCTCATCCACGCGCACCTCGCCCTCGCTCCCGCGCCGCCGTCCCGCGTCGACCCGACGATCCCCGAGGCCGTCTCCGGCGTGGTGCTCAAGCTGCTCGCGAAGAACGCCGAGGACCGCTACCAGAGCGCCGAGGGCCTGCTCGCCGACCTCGACCGCTGTCGCGAGGCCCTGCGCGGCACGGGGACGATCGAGCCCTTCGTCGCGGGCCAGCGCGATCGCCAGCACCTGTTCCGGATCCACCAGAAGCTCTACGGCCGCGAGCAGGACATAGAGGCGCTGACTGCCGCGTTCGGGCGCGCGCTCGAGGGCAGCCGCGAGATCGTCCTCGTCTCCGGCTACTCGGGCATCGGCAAGTCCTCGCTCGTGCACGAGATCTTGAAGCCGCTCGCGCGGCAGAAGGGCTATTTCACGAGCGGCAAGTACGACCAGTACAACCGCGACGCGCCCTACAGCGCGGTGATCCAGGCGTTCGACGGCCTCGTGCGGCAGATCCTCACCGAGAGCGAGGCGCGCATCCACCGCTTTCGGAGCGCGATCCTCGAGGCGCTCGGGCCGAACGCGCAGGTCGTCTGCGACGTCATCCCCTCGCTCTGCCATGTGCTCGGCGCGCAGCCGCCCGTGCCGGCGCTCGACCCGCTCGAGGCGCAGAACCGCCTGAACCGGTGCTTCTTGCTGTTCGTCTCGGTGTTCGCGCGCGGCGCGCACCCGCTCGTCCTGTTCCTCGACGATCTTCAGTGGATCGACCCCGCGAGCCTGGGGCTGCTCCGCGCGCTGCTCGCCGACGACTCGCTCGAGGCGCTCTTCTTCTGCGGCGCCTACCGCGACAACGAGGTGTCGCCCGGGCACCCGCTCGTCCGTGCCATCGAGGAGCTCAAGCACGCGGGGCTCGTCGTGCGCGACATCGTCCTCGCCCCGCTCGCGCGCCGGCACCTGCTCCAGATGCTCTCGGACAGCCTCACGTGCGACGACTGCGGGCCGCTCGTCGATGCGGTGCAGAAGAAGGCCGGTGGGAACCCGTTCTTCGTCAAGGAGTTCGTCCGGTCGCTGCACGACCACGGCGCGCTCACGTTCGCAGCCGGGTCAGGCTGGAGATGGGACCTCGCCAGGATCGACGCGCTCGCGTACACGGACAATGTCGTCGACCTCATGGTGCGCACCATTGCGCGCCTGCCGCCGGAGGCGGTGGAGGCGCTCAAGCTCGCCGCGGCGATCGGCAACCGGTTCGACCTCGACGTGCTCGCCACGGTGAGCGAGTGTTCGCTGGAAGAAGCGTACAGCCGCCTCGATCCCGCCGTGCGCGAGGGGCTCGTGACGCCCGGGCGCGAGGTATACCGCTTCGCTCACGACAAGATCCAGGAGGGCGCCTACGCGATGATCCCGGCGGCGGACCGGCCGGCCTTCCACCTCCGGATCGGCCGTCTGCTCGCGGGCAAGGTGGACCTGTCCGAGAGCCAGAGCCTCTTCGACGTCGTCGGCCACCTGAACAGCGCGGGCGACCTCGTGTCGCACCCCGCGGAGCGCCTGCGCCTCGCCCACATGAGCCTCGAGGCCGCCTGCCGCGCCGAGGACGCGGCCGCCTTCGGTGCCGCCCTGCGCTACCTGGAGCTCGGCCTCCTGCGCCTTCCAGAGGACGCATGGACGTCGCAGTACCCGCTTCGCCTCAGGTACGCGATGAAGACCGCCCTCATGCTCTCGCTCTGCGGCCGGCACGACGACGCCCTCGCGCTCCTCTCCGATTGCCTGGAGCGGGCCGCGAGCCGGCTCGATCGCACCGAGGTGCTGCGGCTCAAGCTGAGCGTGCAGGTGCTGAGGAACGACCTGCCCGCCGCGCTCGCGGAGGGGCTCGCGGCCCTGCGCCCGTTCGGGCTCGACCTGCCCGCGTTCCCCGACGAAGCCATGGCCGACGCCCAGATCCGAGCGACGATGGACCTCGTCCGGGAAAAGACGATCGAGGCGCTGCCGGCGCTGCCGCAGCTCGAGGACCCGGAGATCCGTGCCATGCAGGACGTGCTCGTGGAGCTCTTCCTCCCCTGCTGGTTCTTGAGCCTCAACAATCTCAGCATCACGCTCGCGAAGCTCGTCGAGAACACGCTGCGCCACGGGGTGTCGAAGCACGCGATCTTCGGTTACATCCAATTCGGGGCGTTCCTCTGCGGCCGTGGCGACATCGCGCTCGGCTACCGCTTCGGCCGCGCCGCCATCGACCTCTCGGAGCGCTTCACGGACAAGAAGTCCGAAGCGGTGCTCCGCGACATGTGGGGCACCTTCGTGCAGCACTGGAGAGAGGGCTATCCCGCCTGCAAGGATTCGTTGCTCGCGGGGATGCACGCCGGGCTCGAGACGGGCCAGTACATCTGGGCGTTCTACAGCGCGGTAAATGGCATGACCAACAGCGTCCTCCGCGGCCTCCCGCTCTCCGACCTCCTCGCCGAGGCGCAGAGCTACCAGCCGATACGGAAGCTCGACAAGTTCAACGCCATCACCTGGATCATCGCCGCGGCCGGGCAGCTCGCGCACCAGCTGTCGGTCGAGACCGCGTGCCCGGCCAAGCTCGCGGGCGCGTGGATCGACATCGACGAGGTGATCGAGGAGGCACGCCGGATCGACAGCCAGGGCTCGCTCGTCTTCGCCAACTTCTACGTCGTTCTCCTCGGCGTCTTCCAGGGCGCGTTCGAGGAAGCGGCGCGCGCGGCTCTCCCGCTGAACGTCGAGACCCCGACCGTGGCGGCCTGGCACGGCATCCCCGCGTTCCATTTCTACGCCGGTGTCGCGTTCACGCGGGCGGCGGACGTGGTCTCCCCGGACGAGCGCGCGCTCTTCCTCGAACGCGCGGAAATCTTTGCTGAAAAACTCTCGCGCTGGGCGGACCTCTTCCCGGAGAACCTGGCACACCGCAGCGCCCTGCTCTGCGCCGAGCTCGCGCGCGTCCGCGGTGACGCTCGCGCCGCGGCGGGAGATCGCTACGACGAGGCGATCGCCCTCGCGCAGCGCGGCGGCTACCTCCACGACGAGGCGCTCGCCAACGAGCTCGCCGGCCTCTTCTTCCGCGCGCTCGGCAAGACCACCATCGCCCGCGCCTACCTCTCCGAGGCGCACAGGGCCTACGGCCGATGGGGCGCGACGGAGGCGATGCGGCGCCTCGAGCGCGCGTACCCCGACCTCGTCCCCAGCGAGATCCTCCGCGGCGCGAGGTGCCCGGAGGCCGCCGCGCCCGCCAGCGCCGCGCTCGACCTCGGCTCGGTGCTCAAGGCCTCCCAGGCCATCTCGGGCGAGATCGTCCTCGACCGCCTGCTCGACGCGCTCATGCGGATCCTGGTCGAGAACGCCGGCGCGAGGCGGGGCTGCCTGCTCCTCGCCCGCGCCGAGACCCTGTTCTTGGCTGCCGAGGCGAGGGCGGAGGGGCCCGAGATCGAGGTGCGTATTCCTCACGAGCCCGAAGCCTCCCCTTCGGATCTGCCGGCGTCCCTGCTCAACTACGTCCGGCGCAGCCGGGAGAAGGTGATCCTGGACGACGGGACGGCACGGAACCCCATCATCGCCGGCGACGACCTCTCTCGGTACGCCAGATCCGCCCTCTGCCTGCCCATCCTGCGGCAGGCGGAGCTCGTGGGGTTGCTCTACCTCGAAAACGACCTCATCGCCGGCGCGTTCACCCCGGACCGGCTTTCGGTGCTGGAGCTGCTCTCGGCCCAGGCCGCCATCTCTATCGCCAATGCCACGCTCTACGCCGACCTGCTCCAGGAGAACAGCGAACGCCGGCGAGCGGAGCAGGCCGTGCGGGACAGCAAGGAGCTGCTGCAGTCGATCGTCGACAACTCGACAGCGGTCATCTACCTCAAGGATGTCGAGGGGCGCTACCTGATGGTCAACCGGCGCTACGCCGAGCAGTTCCGCGTCGGTGAGCAAGCGATCGTCGGCCGGACCGACTACGATGTCTTCCCCAGGGAGCGGGCCGATGCCTTCCGCGCCCTCGACCAAGAGGTGCTGGCCACCGGAACGGCGCTGCAAGTCGAGGAAGAGGCTCCCCAGGACGATGGGCTGCACACCTACATCGCCCTCAAATACCCCCTGTGCAATGCGGCGGGGCAGCCCTATGCCCTCTGCGGCATTTCCACCGACATCACCGAGCGCAAGCAGGCCGAAGCGGAACGCCAGGCCCGCAAGACGGCCGAAGCCGAGAGCCGTGCGAAGACCGAGTTCCTCAGGAACATGAGTCACGAGCTGCGCACGCCGCTCAATGCCATCCTTGGCTACGCCCAGATCCTCAAGCGCTCCCCGGGGCTCGACGACCGCCAGGCGACGGGACTGAACACCATCCAGCAGAGCGGTCAGCACCTCTTGACCCTCATCAACGACCTGTTGGACCTGGCCAAGATCGAGGCGGGCAAGCTCGATCTCTACCCCGAGCCGGTCCACCTCTCGACCTTCCTGAGGGGCGTCGCCGACATCATCCGCGTCAGGGCGGAGCAGAAGAGCCTTTACTTCGACTACGAGGTCACGCCCCACCTGCCCCAGGCGGTGCTGGCCGACGAGAAGCGCCTGCGCCAGGTGCTGCTCAACCTGCTTGGCAACGCGGTGAAATTCACCGACCGGGGGCGGGTGAGCTTCGGGGTGCAGCCTCTTTCCCAGGACGGGGCCTCGGCGCGGCTGCGCTTCGAGGTGGAGGATACCGGCGTGGGAATGGCGCCGGAGCAGCTGGCCAAGCTCTTCCAGCCTTTCGGGCGGGTGGGGGACGTGCGGCGCCGCGCGGGCAGCGGCCTGGGGCTCATGATAAGCCACCAGCTGGTGCACCTCATGGGCAGCGAGATCCAGGTGGAGAGCCGGCCCGACGAGGGCAGCCGGTTCTGGTTCGAGGTGATCCTGCCGATGACCGAGCTCGCAGCCCCCCTCCGGCCCTCTCAGCGGGCCCCCATCGGCTACGAGGGGCCGCGCCGGAAGGTGCTGGTGGCCGACGACGTGGTGGGCAATCGGGCGGTGCTCTTGGACCTGCTGAGCGGCCTGGGCTTCGAAGTGTGCGAAGCGGCCAATGGCCAGGAGGCCGTCGAGCAGGAGATGGCGGCGTCGCCGGATCTGGCGGTGATGGATCTGGTCATGCCGGTGATGGACGGCCTGGAGGCCATCCATTGCATTCGTCGCAATCGCCGGGCTCGGGGGCTCGCGCGGCTGCCGTCCATCACGGTCTCCGCGAGCGCCAACGAGGAAGACCAGGCTGGGAGCATGGCGGTCGGTGCCGACGCCTTCCTCGCCAAGCCGATCGACCAGGAGAGCCTGCTGCGGATCATCGGGGCCCAGCTGGGGCTCACCTGGGTCTATGCCAGATCGGCCGAGGAGCGAGCCGGGGACGGGGAGGCCGCGGAGCTCGTGGCGCCGCCCCCAGAGGAGATGGACGTCCTGCATGCCCTGGCCCTGGAGGGCAACATGCGCGACATCCGAAAGCGGGCGGACTATCTCATCACGCTCGACGAACGCTATCGTCCCTTCGCCGACCGCCTGCATCGCCTGGCGCAGGACTATCAGTCCCAGGCGATCCTCAGCCTGGTCGAGGAGCACCTGCAGGGGGTCGAGCCGAGGGCGATGGTGGCGCTGGAGCCGCCGCGGCGCAGGGAGGGCGGTCAGCGACCATGAGCGGAGCCACAGCAGCCGGTGCGTGCACCGGCACCATCCTGATCGTGGATGACATGCCAGCCAATCTCGGCGTGCTGGTGGATAGTCTGGAATGCATAGGTCATCGAGTGCTCGTCGCTCAGGGCGGTGAAGAGGCTTTGAAGCGGGCCAGCTTCACGAGACCCGACCTGATCCTGCTGGACGTGGTGATGCCTGGCATCGACGGGTTCGAGACGTGCCGGCGCCTGAAAGCGGATGAAAGAACCCGAGACACCCCAGTGCTCTTCATGACCTGTGTGACCGATGCGGCTGACAAGCTCGCGGGGTTCAAGCTGGGGGGCGTCGATTACATCACCAAACCATTCGACACTGGAGAGGTGATAGCGCGCGTCACGACGCACCTGAGCCTGCGCGAGGCGCAAAAGGAGCTCGAAGCGAGGAACGCGCAGCTGCAGCGCGAGATGGCGATACGCCAGCAAAAAGAGGCGGCGCTGCAGCGTGCTCATCAAGAGCTGGAACAGCGGGTGCGAGAACGCACGGCCGAGCTGGGCAGCTCGAACGCCGCTCTCCGCGAGAGCCAGCGGCTGCTTCAAGCCATCGTCGACAATACGGCCGCCGTCATCTTCGCCAAGGACCTCGAGGGGCGCTACATGCTCGTCAACCGCGGGTTCGAAGAGCTCTTCCACCTGGATCGCGAGCAGGTCGTCGGCAAGACCGACCACGACGTCTTTCCACGCGAGCAGGCCGACGGGTACCGCGCCAACGATTTGCTCGTCCTGCAGCAGAATCGGGCCATCGAGCGCGACGAGCTGGCGCCCCAGAGCAGCGGCGTGCGCACGTACATGTCCCTCAAGTTCCCGCTCCGCGGTCCCGCCGGAAGACCTGAGGGCATTTGCGGCATCTCGACCGAGATCACCTCCCGCAAGCACGCCGAGGACGTGCTGCGCCATTCCTACTCGCTCCTCGAGGCCACGCTCGAATCGACAGCGGACGGCATCGTGGTCGTCGACGGCGCGAGGCGCGTCGTGCGCCATAACCACAAGCTCGCGCAGATGTGGCGCATCCCCGAGGACGTCCTCGCCAGCAGATCGGCCGACGCCCTCTTCGCGTTCGCCGGCGGCCGGCTCCGCGAGCCCGACCTCTTCCTGCGAAGCGTCGATGAGCTCTATGCCAAGCCCGAGGCGAGCGCCGTCGATACGTTCCCGCTCCTGGACGGGCGGGTCTTCGAGCGTTATTCGCAGCCCCAGCGCCTCGGCGGGCGCGTGGTCGGTCGGGTCTTCAGCTTCCGCGACATCACCGCGCGCGTGGACGCCGAACAGCAACGCAATCGGGTCCTCCTGGAGGAGCGGCGCGCGCGCGCGGCGGCGGAGGAGGCCATCGGTCTGAGGGACGAGTTCCTCCTCGTCGCATCGCACGAGCTCCGCACCCCGCTCACCAGCCTGCAGCTCTCCATTCAAGCGCTGGGGCGAAGGCTCTCGCAGGGCATGGACGTCGGGCGCGTGCGATCCGCGGTCGCCGTCTCCGGCCGCCAGATCACGCGCCTCGCCACCCTCATCGATATGCTCCTCGACGCCTCCCGGATCCAGGCGGGGAGGCTCGATCTGAACAGGGCGTCCGTCGATCTACGCGAGCTGGTCGCCGAGATCGTCGCCCACCTCGGCGACCAGGTCGCGCAGTCGGGCAGCACGCTCGCCGTGCGCACGGAGCAGCCCGTCATCGGCTGGTGGGACCCGTACCGCCTGGAGCAGGTCGTGACCAACCTCCTCACCAATGCGATCAAGTTCGGGGGAGGCTCACCGATCGAGATCGCCATCACCGGGGAAGATCGGGTCGCACGGCTCTCGGTGACGGACCACGGGATCGGGATCCCGGCCGAGGTGCAGGAGCAGCTCTTCGAGCGGTTTCGCCGCGGCGTCTCGTCGCGGAATTACGGGGGGCTCGGGCTCGGCCTCTATATCACGCGCACCATCGTCGAGGCGCACGGCGGGCGAATCCGCGTATCGAGCGAGGTCGGCCGGGGCTCGACCTTCTTTGTCGAGCTGCCGCTCTCGACCGAGAGCGCGGCGCGCCACCACGGCGAGCCAAGGCAGCCGGAGCCCGCAGGCCGTGGAGTCGAGGTGGCCCGTTCGACGGGCAGATGAGTCGTGGACAGGGCGTCGACGAGCGAAGGCTCCGCGACGCGCTGGCGGATCTGCAGATCGCGCTCGAGAAGCGGCCGTCGCGCTACGAGGCCTACGCCACGATGGCGCTCTGCTACCAGGATCAGGGCAACTGGGCGGCCGCGGAGGAGGCGTGGCGCAAGGCGATCGCGGCCAACGACAAGGTCCCCGAGTGGCACTACCGGCTCGGTAGGATCTACGCGTCGCGCGGCAACCGGGCTGGGGCCGCGGCCGAGATGGAGCGGGCGGTCACGCTGGCCGAGGCGCCGGAGCGCTCGACCCCGCCGTGGCTGTTCGACGCGCACTTCCTCCTGGCCGAGTCGCTCCGCGCGACGAACGACCGCGAGAAGGCCATTCGCCACTACCAGCGCTTCCTGGAGACGGCGCCGACCGACAACGCCTACCGGCGCGACACGCAGCAGGCGCTGGAGAGCCTGGGCGCGGGCAAGGGGCGGTGAGGGCGCGACTCGGCTGCGTCGGGTACAGCGAGCTGGACAAGAGGCCCGCGGAGACGCCACGTGAAAAGGCGCTTGTCTTGGCGCGCAGGCGTCTCGTATCCGCGCATCCCCCAAAATCGCTATCGGGGAGCTAGAAGAGGCTCCTCTGTTTACGCACGACCGTCGCAGATGGCGCCGGCGTAGGCGCAGGCTGCGGCCGTGAGGCGTTGGCCGGAGTTGCGGCAGCGGCCGATGCTGTTCTGGACGGTGCTGCTACCGAGGCCGCGACAGGCTTCGTGCCATTCGAGGAGACTGGCGGAGGAGCGGCAGCGGCGGGTTTCGCGCCATTCGAGGAGCCTGGCGGAGCAGCGGCATCGGCGGGCTTCGCGCCGTTCGAGGAGACTGGCGAAAGGGCGGCGGCGGGCACTGTGGGGAGAGGCTCCGGGGGCAGCGGTGACGGTGCTGGGGGGCCCGAGGATGACAAGGTGCTTGCTGATCCCGCAACTGCCTGCGCGCTCGAGGCTTCGTCGATCTGATAAGGCGAAGTGTCTACCGCGCGGCTCTCGTCGTGCTTAGGGCTCATGCGCCATACCACGAACCCAAGGAAACCGACGAGGAGCAGCCCGAGAGGAGCGATCGCCAACGGTAGCAGTCTGCGACGCCGCCTCCAGACACGTGTGGTGAGCGTGGTGGGAGCCCCCGTCGCGTTGCCAGCTGGAACCTGTAGACCACTTCCGTGACCATTCAGAGGATCCTGCGCCTGTATCGCCCGAGCTACGGCGCCCCCGATCGGTATCGTCGTCTCGGGATGCACGCGTGGATGCGATGGCAGACTGGCGCGTGGGCTCGACAGTCCCAGCGCCTCGGCCAGAGCGCCGACCGCGGCACGAGCCCCCTCGAACCGGTACTCGGGGCGCAGGGCTGTGGCGCGCACGAACCAGGCATCAAAGGCCGGGGGCAGGACCACGCCGCGCCACGCCGCGCGAACGCTCGGAGGCTCGACTGGTCCAGCAAGGATTTTCGATAGCGCGGGGAAGATGGAAGGTGCCGCCTTCATCTCTGCAGTCCAGTAGGCCTCCCCAGAGAGCACCGCGTGTGCGATATGACCAAGCGCATACAGATCGGCCCGCGGTCCGATATCACCATCTCCGCGGATCTGCTCGGGGGACATGTAGAGGGGCGTCCCGATGGGCACGGTCCCCTTCGCTTGGCTGCTCTGCGCAGCCACCTTGGCGATACCGAAATCAAGGATCTTGATGCAGGGCGTCCCGTCATCGCGCGACGTAACGAACAGGTTCTCCGGCTTGAGGTCGCGGTGCACGATGCCCGCCGCGTGGGTCTTCTCGAGGGCGAGGGCGACCTGGAAGAGGTAGGTCACGACCTCTACCGGCGGGAGCGGCCCGCGTCGCCTCAACATGCTGCCCAGCTCCTCGCCACGGAGCAGGTCCATCACGAGAAAAGGCATCCTGGAGGACGCATCGATGCCGGCGTCGGAGACCCGGACGATGTGGTCGCTCTCCACGCCGCCGGTGATCTTCGCTTCCTGGGCGAAGCGGAGGCGCAGGTCGGGATCGTCGACGATACTCGGAAGCATCACCTTGAGGGCCCTGCGGCTGTGCGTGACCGTGTCCAGCACCTCGTAGACCGCGCCCATCGCGCCTGCCTTGATGCAGCGGACGACCTCGTATCTTCCGCAGAAGATGACGCCGGGGTGCAGGACGGAGAAGTGCGGGGGCTCCATAGGTGCTCCAGGAGACAAGATATCAACCGATACGAGCGGCGCCCTGACCAGAGTCATCAGCCTGTCGCACGCTGGCCACGTGCGACGGAGGCGAAGGCAGCCGAGTACCGGGGGCGGCCGGACCGAGGTGAGACAACGGCGGCGTGCAGGTGCTTGATGCGAGACAGCAGCGGACGTGGAGCATCGGTCACCACCTCAGCTGCGCCGAGACACCCTGCGGGTTGAGCACGATGCTGGAGCTTGAGCTGCTGGGACCGGATGTGAGGATCAGAGCGCCACCAGCAGCCAGCAGTGCACCGCTGGTCGCCAAGGTGATCAGCGACGCAGTACCTAGCGCGTTCCCCTTGTCCTCGACCCTGAGCGCGATCGTGCCCAGGACCGTTCCCACGAAAGCGCCCGCGCCCCCGAAGCCCAGGGCAAGGGTGCCCAGTGCACGCCGGCGCGGATCGCTTCCATCCTCACTATCGCGGTCTGTAGCGCCCACACGCTTGATCGGAGGAGCGCCTGCCACCTGCTGTGCCTCGCTCTGTCCGGCGGTGCCATGGAGCTTAGCTTGTCGCGGCGTGCTTTGGCGCACTGTGCCCTGCTGCGCCGCGCGTTCGGGTGATGCACCTTGACGCGCGGTGCCCTGCGAATGTGCGCCCTGCTGCGCCGTGCTCGCTGAAGGGTTCACTGCTTGCGAGCTCTGAGACGGCACTCCTGGAGTGCCAGCGTTGGTGCCCGCCGATGCTCCGCCATCGCTGCTCCCGGAGCTTGGGGGAGCGGCAGCTTTCGGAGCTTCCACATCGATCGGCTGCGGGGCACCACCTTGCTGTACCGAGACGCTTTTGCGCCAGGGCAGCGTTCCTTGTGCAGTCGCCGCCACGACGTGCGCTCCCCGCACGACGGCGATCGGTGCTCCCCAGCGCGATGGATCCACGCGAGCACCGTCGAGTGTGATATCCAAGTTGGGTAACGAACGCACAGCAGCGGACACGTTCAGCATCACCTTCGGGACGCTCGGATCGAGGCGGTTCATGCAATCCCGCGCCTCCTGCATCCGAGCCGTGTTTGATTGCTGTGCTGCCAGGCGCTCCGTCTCATAGCACATCTGCCATGCATTCTCGAGATTGCCTAAACCCTCGTAGCATTCGGCGAGCTCCAGGCGCGCGCCGAGCGCGTTTGGCAGATGCTTCACCACCTGCTCCAGCTTCGGGCGGGCGTCCTGGAACTTCCCCGCGGCCATCGCTTTTCCAGCTTGTTGGTAGAGACCATTGATTTGTGGCGGGACGTTCGGGGCCGCTGATTGGGCGCGCGCGTGAACCGCGATGAGCAGCAAAGGCACAGCACACGCGGCCGTGGAAAGTAGAGCTGCGACGGTGGATCGCACGGGCGATTCTTTCCTCCTCCAGACGAGCCGGAGATGACGCGATGCGCCCAGGAGGCGCCTGCGCCGAGGCTACCACGATCACGCAGGCCGCGGGCGGGAGAGTGCGCCTCGTCACGTCAGGCTGGTGAGTGCTCCTCGACCCTGGCAACCCGGCTGCTGCCGGTCCGTCGGTTGCTTCCCTGAAGCCAGCGATCGGCCGCTCTGCTTCGAATGAGCACCACGATGCCGAGGCGCACGGCGCGCCAGAGTTCCGTCAGTGCAGAATTCCTCCGGCGGCGAAATTTCCGCGTGCCGTGCTATTGACTGAAACGCAAAGCACGCTTCACATGCATCACGAGGCGTTCTCCTGACCCACGTTCGTCGCAGTACGGTTACACGATCCCCGGGAGCACACACGACTGCAGAGGGCGATGCAGTCGACATCCATGCCGACACCCTCCGGTATCTCGTTCCGCGCGCGCTATGCTGGCCGAATGACCCCTTTCATCACGGTCCGCCCCGCGAAGCGCGCGGACATGCCCGAGGTGGCGCGCTTCGCGGCGCAGCTCGTCCGCCTCCACCACGCCCTGGATCCGCACCGCTTCCTGTGCCTGGAGCCGCTCGAGCCGGGCTACCAGCGATGGCTCACCAGCGAGCTCGAAAACCCCGGCGCCGCCATCGTCGTCGCCGAGCAAGGCGGCGCCGAGCCGGCGCTGGTCGGCTACGCCTACGGCCGCCGGGAGCCGCGCGACTGGAACAGCCTCCTCGACGCGTACGGCGCGCTCCACGACGTCTACGTCGCCGAGCCAGCGCGCCGGCTCGGCGCGGGCGCCCTCCTGCTCGAGGCCGTGATCGGGCGCCTCCGCGCCCTCGGCGCGCCGCGCGTCGTGCTCCACACCGCGACGCAGAACGCCGCCGCGCAGCGCCTGTTCGAGCGGTTCGGCTTCCGCCGCACGATGATCGAGATGACGCTCGAGCTCTGATCGCCGCCAGCGCGCCCCGGGCTCCGCCAGGACGACCGGATGCTGCTCTCGGCTCTTGCCGAAGAGCAACTTCGGCGTCAGCGGCCTTCCCCCGCGAGCTCCGCGGCGGTCTGCTCCCACACCATGGTGTCGCGCGGCTCGCCCGCCGGCGTCAGGGCGTTCGCCTCGAGCGTCGTCACGTGCCGATACCCGAGCCGCCGGGGCACGGCGGCGCTCGCGGTGTTCCGCGGATCGCAGCGGATCTCGACGCGGCTCCACCCGACCTCCTCGAGCGCGACCCGGGTCAGCCGCGCCACGGCCTCGGTCGCATAGCCGCGGCCCGTCGCGGCCTCGCGGAGCCAATAGCCGATCTCGATCGCGCCCGGACCGATCCGCGGGTGTAGCCCCGTACCCCCGAGCACCTCGCGCTCGTCGCGCGTGAAGATGCCGTAATGAAAGTCGCGTCCTGCCGTGAAGTCGTCCCGGAACTTCTCCAGCAGCGCGGTCGTCGCCTCCAGGGAGGCCGGCTCGTTCACGGCCCACGGCATCCAGGGACGCAGGTGCGCAAGGCTTGAGTCGATCGCTGCCCTGATCGACGGGGCATCCTCGGGACGCCACGCGCGCAGCGTCAGCCGCGCGGTCAGGATGCACGCCGGCGGGCGCTCACCGGCCATCGCCCCGCTCCGTACCCGCGCTCATCGCGCCCCCGACGCCGGTGGCTCCCCCCTGTCGAGCGCAGCAGGCCCCGCGAAGGACAGGTCCCCCACCGCAGATCGCTCCAGCAGGGAGGCGAGCCGTCATCATGCCACGGAGCTTACAACGAAGACCTCCCCCGCACAGCCCAGCACGTCCGCGCCTGCCTCCCCGCGGCGCCATTCCCGCCGCAAACCGTCCCCGGGCGCTTTCGACGGGCGCATCGACCCCCTGACGGGCGCATCGACCTCCTGACGGGCGCATCGAGCCCCTCGCGGCGCGGCTTGACACTTCCGTTATAGCGGACTAACTTCCGTCCCAGAAGAGTAAGGCGGAAAACAGCAACGCTCCCTCCGTTGCGCCGGTGAGGAGGTCCTGCGTCCATGCCCGCGCGTGGATGACCCGCTCGAGCAGAGGCGCCACCCGACGCGGTGGCGTCGACTGCGCCTCTCTCTGTGTCGCATCCGCGACCAGCAAGACACGAGGAGGAAGGATGAAGATCTGAACCTGCGCCCCCCGAGAGGCCCAGCGCCTCCCGGGCGTTTGACGTCATTCGCCCCTTCCCTCACGGCGATCCATCCCTGCGCCCGGCGCTCCGCGGAGCGCCGGACGAGCAAGCCGACCCCGAACCACCTCGAACGCGCGCCGACCAGGCGGGCCATGCATCCCTCTCGGCATCCCACGATGCCGCCAGCACAACCCCCGCCGCGCGCCGGCGCGATTGCTGCCGTAGCAGCACATCATCAGCATCGCCTTGCTCCTGTCGCAGCAAGTCCATGTCCACCATGACGGATTGCGATCCGTTCCTGCGACAGCGCTCTGGCACGTTACCTGCTCTTCCGCCGGCTCGTGAGATGACGCGCACGCAATCGACGATCGCCGCCGACGCCGGCACGCGCTCCGAGCGTGGAGCCGCGCGGCGCACCTGGAAGGAGGTCCGATGGGCCAGGATCCTGGTGCTCCTGTTCCTGCTCTTCGCATGGCAGGCCGTGACGTCGCTCGGCCTCGTGTCGCCGCGCGTGCTCGCGTCGCCGACCACGGTGGCGCAGACGGGGCTCGCGCTCCTCGCCAGCGGGGAGCTGCCGCGCCACCTCTGGGTGTCGCTCGGCCGGGTCAGCCGGGGGCTCGCCCTCGGCGTGAGCGCCGGCGTGACGCTCGCGCTCGTCGCGGGGCTGTTCCGGCTCGGCGAAGACCTGCTCGACGCTCCCATCCAGATGCTCAGGACCCTCCCCGTCCTGGCGCTCGTGCCGCTCTTCATCCTCTGGTTCGGTATCGGCGAGACACCCAAGATCGCGCTGGTCTCGCTGGGCACGTTCTTCCCCGTGTACCTGAACACGTACGCGGGCATCCGCAGCGTCGACAACAAGCTCGTCGAGACCGCAACCACGCTCGGGCTCGGCCGCATCGGGCTCGTCGCCCACGTGGTGCTCCCCGGCGCCCTCCCGAACGCCCTCGTCGGGCTGCGCCATTCGATGGGCGTCGCCTGGCTCGTGCTGGTCATCAGCGAGCAGATCAACGCCACGGCCGGCATCGGTTACCTCATGACGAACGCGCGAGAGTTCCTGCGGACCGACATCATCGTCCTCGGCCTCGCGATCTACGCCCTGCTCGGGCTCAGCACCGATCTTTTCGTCCGATGGCTCGAGCGCAACGTCCTCGCCTGGCGCGCGGCGTTCGCCGGCCGGTGAGGACGAGAATCCCATGGAGCGCAGCGTGGAGGCTTCTCGGATGAGCACGATCCCTGGTCCCGCCGTGCGCCTCCGCGACGTCCGGCGGGCGTTCGGAGCCCGCCCGGTGCTCGGCGGCGTCGACCTCACCGTCCGCGCCGGCGAGTTCGTCGCGCTGCTCGGCGCGAGCGGCTCCGGGAAGAGCACGCTGCTGCGGGTGCTCGCCGGGCTCGACGCGCACGCGAGCGGCGACGTCGCGGTCCCGGACCGGCGCGCGGTCGTCTTCCAGGAGCCGCGGCTCTTCCCGTGGAAGCGGGTCTGGCGGAACGTCGCGCTGGGGCTCCCCTGCCCGCCCGACGAGGCGAAGCGGCGCGCGCTCCTCGCGCTCGCCGAGGTGGGGCTCTCGGCCCACGCGGACGCCTGGCCGCTCACGCTCTCGGGCGGAGAGGCTCAGCGCGCGGCGCTGGCCCGCTCGCTCGTGCGCGCGCCGGAGCTCCTGCTCCTCGACGAGCCGTTCGGCGCGCTCGACGCGCTCACGCGGCTCCGCATGCACGGCCTCCTGGCCGAGCTCTGCGCCCGGCACCGGCCCGCCGTGCTGCTCGTCACGCACGACGTCGACGAGGCGCTCCTCCTGGCCGATCGCGCGCTCGTCCTCGCCAGGCCGTCGCCCGAGGCCGGCAGCGTGATCACCGCGGACCTCGCCCTCGATCTTCCGGCGCCGCGGCGGCGCAGCGGCCCCCGGTTCGCGGCGCTGCGCGGCGCGCTCCTCGGCCACCTCGGCGTCGAGGGCGACGAGCCGGACGACGCTCCCGTCCCCCGATCGGCCCCGCGCGCCCAGCGAGCGGCCTCGCCACCCCCTGCTCCCGCCGAAGCGCGGGCCCTACCGTCTGTCGTCTCCTGAAGGAAGGCCCATGTCCATCGCCGCTCTCCTCGACGCGCTCGCCCCGCTCCGCCACGCCGCGGCGGCGCTGCTCGCCCTGTCCGTCGCCGCGTGCTCGAAGGCGGGGGACGCGCCCGCTCCCCCCGCGGCGGGCGAGCCGGCCGCGGTCGACCTCGCGACGGTGACGCTCCGGATCGGCGAGCAGACGGGCATCGTGAAGAGCGGGCTGGAGGCCGCGGGCCAGCTCGAAGGGCTCCCCTACACGATCGAGTGGGCGACGTTCACCGCCGGCCCTCCGCTGCTCGAGGCCATCAACGCCGACGCGGTGGACATCGGCGCCGTCGGGGATACGCCGCCCATCTTCGCGCAGGCCGCCGGGGCCCCGATCCGGATCGTCGCGGTCACCCGCAATCGCCCCGAATACAAGGCGATCCTCGTCCCGAAGGGGTCGAGCGTCCGGGCCCTCCGCGAGCTCAAGGGCAAGAAGGTGGCGGTGGCCAAGGGCTCCTCGGCCCACTACCTGCTGCTGGCGGCGCTCCGCCGGGACGGCCTCGGCATCGCGGACATCGTGCCCGTGTACATGAACCCGAACGACGCCCAGCCGGCCTTCGCCAGCGGAGACGTCGACGCCTGGGCGGTCTGGGAGCCCTATGTGGCGAGCAACGTGCGACAAGGGGCGGTGAAGCTCCTCGACGGCGCCGGGCTCACCGACGCGCTCTCGTTCCAGGTGAGCAGCGACAAGGCCCTCGCCGATCCGGGCAAGGCCGCCGCGATCGCGGACTACCTGGCCCGCTCGCACAAGGCCCACGAGTGGTCGAACGGCCACAAGGACGTGTGGGCGCGCAAGTTCGCCGAGATCACCAAGCTGCCGCTCGAGGTGGCTCAGGACATGTTCGAGCACCACGAGCCGAGGTACGTCCCGCTCGACGACGAGATCGCGAGAGCGCAGCAAACGATGGCGGACGCCTTCTTCCAGGAGGGTCTCTTGCCGCAGAAGATCGAGGTCTCGCGGGTGTTCGACGGGCGATTCAACGACCGCGTCCCGCCCCGTTGAGGGCGCCCGCGGGCCCGGACGACAGGAGCGCTTTTCGCGTGGCAGACGCCACGAAGGAGAACAGGATGACGAAGCTGCGACTCTACAGCGCGAAGGCGTGCCCCTTCGCCCACCGCACCCGGCTCGTGCTCAAGGAGAAGGCGATCGACGCCGAGCTGATCGAGGTCGATCTGCAGAACAAGCCGCGGGCGTTCGTCGACGCCTCGCTCTACGGAAAGGTCCCGGCGATCGAGCACGAGGGCCACCGCATCTGGGAATCGGCGATCATCAACGAGTACCTCGACGAGGCGTTCCCCGATCCGCCGCTCCTGCCGAGGGAGCCGGGCAGGCGCGCCCTGGCGAGGATCTGGATCGATTATGCGAACACGCGCCTCGTGCCGGCGTTCGCCCAGCTGCTCCGGGCCGAGACGCCGGACCAGGAGGCCGAGGGGCGCAAGGCGCTCGGCGACGTGCTCGCGTTCATCGAGCGGGAGGCGCTTTCGAGGTCGTCGGGCCCCGGGCCCTACTGGCTCGGCGCCGACGTCAGCCTCGTCGATCTCGCGTTCTATCCGTGGTTCGAGCGGCTGCCCGCGGTGGATCGGCTCCGCGGGTTCTCCATCCCGGCAGAGCTCACGCGGCTCCGGGCGTGGATCGACGCCGTGGCGGCCCGCGACGCGGTCCGCGCCGCCGCGAGCCCGGTCGATTTCTACGTGGAGCGCTACGCGAAGTTCGTGAAGCCGGCGAAGGCGACGGCCGCCTGAGCGGCGCCGGGAGACAGGAGACATCATGTTGAAGCTCTGGGGTCACAAGAATTCTTCGAACGTGCAGAAGGTCCTCTGGGCGCTCGACGAGCTGAGGCTCGATTTCGAGCGCATCGACGCCGGCGGGCCGTTCGGCCGCGTGAAGGACGCCGACTACCTCACCCTCAACCCCAACGGGCTGGTGCCGACGCTCGAGGACGGGCCGCTGGTGCTCTGGGAGTCGCACGCGATCGTGCGTTACCTGTTCTCGCGGTACGGCTCGCCGCCCCTCCAGCCGAGCGATCTCGCGGACAGGGCGCGCGCCGACGCGTGGACGGACTGGCAGTTCGGGACCCTGTGGCCCCCGGTGCGGACGCTCCTCGTGCAGCTCCTGCGCACGCCGGAGGAGCGCCGCGATCAGGGCGCGATCGACGGCGCGCGCAAGGCGGCGCTCGCCGCCCTCGGGATCCTCGATCGGCAGCTGTCGAAGCAACCGTGGGTCGCCGGAGAGTACTTCACGTTCGCCGACATCCCCCTCGGGGTGGCGGCGCAGCGGTGGTACAACCTGCCGACCGAGCGGCCCGCGCTCCAGCACGTCGACGCGTGGTACGGCCGCATCAAGCGCCGGCCGGGCTTCGAGCGCTGGGTGGATCTCCCGCTCACGTGAGGCGCGCGCCGCCCGTCTGGATCACGGCGTGATCTTGTAGATGTGGTACGTATGCTCCGCCGCGAACGAGTCCGTGAACGCGCCGCCGTTGACGGCGATGGTGCGGTTCTCGTACAGCACCTGGACGGTGGAGCCCGTGAGGCCGGGCGGCAGCGTCAGCGCGTAGCTCCCGGTCGGCTTCGCGCGCCCGAGCATCGCGAAGATGTAATAGGAGCCGCCGTGCTCCTTGAGCATCGTGTCGAGGCTCGCGTTGAAAGCGTACGCGTACGACTGCGTGTTGAGCACGGGCGCGAGCTCCTTGATGCGCAGGTTGGTCTCCTTGACCTTGGCGCGCTGCGTGGCGTAGCAGGGCTCGCGCAGCGCGTGCTGGGTCTCGCACGGGCCCCCGAAGCTGTGGTTGAAGTAGATGATCCCGCGGGCCTCGTGGATCAGGGACGACATCACCGCGCCGGCGATCTGCTCCGGCGTGATGCTCGGCGCCCAGTCCTCCGTGAAGGGGTGGCCGACCTCGATGAACGCCCAGATCGGCTGGCGCTGGCCGTCCATCCCGTCAAGGTGTCGCATCCTGTCCATGGTCACCCCGTAGTTCGCGGCGAGCCGGCACGTGGACGACGGGAGGCCGAGGAACGTCTGCATCTCGCCGCAGATGTTGGGATCGGTGTACCAGTAAAGGTCATTGGAAACGACATGCGTATACGCGTTGACGAACTGCTGCGCCTCGCTGTCGCTCTCCCAGAGCATCACGCCCTTGCCGTAGTTCGCGTAACGCACGCGCCCGTCCGACGGCGTGTCGTTCACCAGCGTCTGCATGACGGTGTAACCGCACGACGCGCTCGAGGGGCTGCAGATGGCGCCCTCACCAGGATAGTTGCCCGTCCACGCGGCGGAGCCCGGCCCGGCCCACATGTCCGCCTCGTCCGTCAGCATGTGGCCGATCGTCTCGCTGCTCTTGCCGCTGACCCCCGCGATGGCAAACATACCGTTCTGCTTGATCAGCGGCATGTTGCTCCCGCTGGTCAGCTCGACATAGGTGTTGATCCCGGCGTCCTTGTCGAGATCGATGTCGCCCTGGCCGTAGACGCCCTCGAACCAGACGCCGATCGGGAAGAACACCGGGTTGTCCCAGGCCGCGGCGTCGGTGTGCGAATACGCGCTGTAGTAGGAGGGCCCGCCCTCCCACGCCACGCGCGGCAGGTTCAGGCTCCCGCCCCCGCTCGAGGGGTTGTCGACCGTCACGGCGCGCGAAGCGCTCGTGGTGTTGCCTGACGTGTCCGTGGCGCGCACGGTCAGCGTGTGGCTCCCGTTGGTCAGCGGCAGGGTGTTCAGCGCGTACGTCCAGCTGCTCGTGCCGGTGACCGTGGTGAAGCTCCCGGCGTCCACCTGGAGCTCGACCTTCGAGAGCCCCGCGTCGTCGGAGGCGGTGCCCGTGACCTGCGCCGTGCCGGTGAGCGCGGCGTTCGCGGCCGGGGAGGAGATGGCGACGGCCGGCGGCGTCGCGTCGCCCGTGGACCGGAAGAGCACGTCGACCCAGTAGTTCGAGCCTCGCCACGTGCTCGTCGGGAACCCGGAGGCGCCGTACTTGTAGACCCCGTTGCCGCCGGACTCGCCGTCCCTGAAGGCGTAGAGCGGGCCGTTCGCGCGGCCGGCGCTGGAGAAGTAGCCGTTGCTCGCCGAGTACCGCCCGTTCGGCGCGTGATAGCTCACGACGTAGGTCTGGTTCGCCTGGATCGGGACGGGCGCGGAGAAATAGGCCACCTGCCAGCCGCTCGCGCTCTCGTTCCTGAACGTGACGGACGAGAGCTCCTGCCCCGCTGCGCTCCAGAGGCGCCCGGTGTGCGTCCCGGTGTTGCTGCTGCTCTTGTAGAAGCGAACGCCGGTGACCTGACCGGCGACGCTCGATCGGAACTTCACGCCGAGCTCGACGGCCTGGGTGTCGGTGTCCGCCAGGATCGCCGGCACGTCCGCGCCCGACCACAGGCTGACCTCCGGGCCGAGCACCTGCGCGGCGGCCGTGGTGTCGGCTGAATCGAGCGTGGTCTCGGCGAGGTCATCCCCGGGGACGCAGCCGCCGGACATCGAGAGCACCGCCATCATCGAGGCTGCCAGTGCGGTGGTCAGCCTCGTTCGCGAGAACAGATCGATACGTCGAGCCATGATAAGCCCCTTTCGGTGTGGTTGCGAGGTCTCGCCCTGGCAGGCAGAGCTCCGCCTGGAGCGCAGCGCCGGAGCTGTGCCGTTACTTCACGAGCTCGGGGCCGACCTCGAGGTCAGGGCCCCCAGAGCTTCTGGTAGAGGGCCGAAGCCTCGGGCGCTTCGACCGGATCGTGCAGAGACGTGCAGAACTCGCCCGCGTTCGGGTCGTTGTAGTACGTCTCGTACGCCATCACGTCGGCGTTGGCCGCGAACGTGTCGTGCATCTTCTGAATGAAGAATGGATTGTCGCCGCCGGCGTCGCCGAAGCCGTTGCACGTGACGACCGCCCACTGGCCCACGCCCACGCGCTTGCCGCGAGCGCGCGCGAACTCGATGACCGCGCACAGCCCGTCAGGGCCGTCGCACTGCCGGATCCATGCGGCCTCGTCGGGAGACGAGGGCGTCATGTCGAAGGTGTCGATGCCGATGACGTCGACGTACGCGTCGCCCGGGTACGCCTCGGAGGCGTCGCCGCTCGCGGGGTTCCGCGTGCCGTGCGCGCCCCTCGACCAGTCGAAGAGCGCCTCGGGGGCCGCCTCGCGGACGGCCGTGACCACGTGCCGATAGCAGGACACCCACGCGGCCGGGTCGCTCGCGCTCCACTCGACGTCGTTGCCGTTGAACTGCCAGCCCAGGCGGATGATCGAGCCAGCGCGATCATGAGCGACGAGCGTCGTTCCAAAAACGCGCCAGTGCTCGTCGTACTCGCCTCGCGCACACGCCGCGAGGCTCCCGCCGGTGCCGACTGGCCAGAAGGGGAGCGCGATGACGAGCTCGCCCGTGAAGCCCGCGAGCCCCTCGAGGACGCCGTCCGGCTGGGTGATGCCCGGCCAGCTCGTGTAATCGGTGAGCGCGAGCGCGACGTCCGCGGGGCGACCTCGGTACGATGCCCACGAGGCGATCCGATCGAGGTCTTGCGCGTTGGTGCCCGAGGGCCAGGGCAAGCCGGAGAGCGCGCCTCCCGGCTGCGCGCCACCCAGGCCCGCGCCATCGCTGCCGAGCGACGAGTACCCTCCCGCTTGACACCCGCGGCCGAGCAAGAGCGACGCCGCTGCCCCGAACAGGGGGCGATGGTCGGCGGGCCGCGCGGAAGCTCGCCGCCGGCTCATTCGCGCCTCCCCTTGGCTCGCGCCGGGCCCGGCGGGGCATCCGCCGCGCACGCGCGCCGGATCCGTTCGCCGAGCGGGGAGCGCGGGTGCTGGCGCAGGAAGCGCTCGGACGCGGTCCGCGCCTCGGCCGTGCGGCCGAGCCGGCACAGGGTGAGGATGTGCGCCGCCGCCCGCTCCTGGCCGAGGACGCCCTCGGTAGGGTTCACGCGGCGCGCCTCGAGCATCTTGAGGGCCTCCTCGCCCTTGCCCGCTCCCAGCGCGGCGCGCACGTCGCGCAGGAGCTTCGCGTCCTCCTGGAAGCTGCTGTCCAGCGCTCCGGAGGCCGGGCTCGCGCTCCTCGACGGCGCGGCCGCCCTCGGCGAGGGCGCCGGCCGCTCCGCGCGCTCCTCCGCGGGCCCGGGCGCGACGGGCGTTTCACGCGTCGCGCTCTCGGCCTCGGCGAGCGAGCCCTTCGTCCGCGCGACGATCGCGGCGCTCGTGGTCGCGACAGCGCTCCTGGACAGGCGCGCCTCCAGCGTGTCGCGCTGCGCGGAGCCGCGCGTGACGAGGTGCGCTGTCGCGGCGACGGCCGCGATGGTCACCCCCATCGCGAGCTTGCCGCCGAGCGTCCCTAGCCCGAAGCTCACGCCCGCCTTCACCGCGGGCGCGGCCGCGGTCGCAGGGATCGCGGGCGCGGCCGTCCCTGCGCTGGCCGAGGCCGCGGCGGCGTCCGCCGTCGCGGCGGCCTTGGCCGGGGCCAGCGAAGCGGCGCCCGCGACCCCCACGGCGATGCCCAGCCGCTCGAGGAGCTGCGCGCGGTATCGCGCGTGCTCTTCCGGGGTGAGGCCCTCCTCGCGACGGGCCGACGCGATCAACGAACGCGCCTCGCGGCTCAACTCGCTCATCGGGGGCTCCCCATGTTCTGCTGCGCCCGGCGGCGCGAGAGGGCACGCTCGAAGGCCTGGCGCGCGGCGCGCAGGCGCGAATAGACCGTGTTCACGTTCAGCGAGAGCGTGTCGGCGATCTCCGGCACGCTCATCTGCTCGAGCTCGGCGAGCACGAAGACCTCGCGCTTGTCGTCGTCGAGCGTCTCGAGCAGGGAGTAGAAGAGGCGGATCTCCTCGGCTTGCGCCGCGCGCTCGAACGGCCCGTCGCAGCGCGCGGCGGCGAGGCTGTCCGGATCGACGCCCGCCGCGAGGGCCTCGCGCTCCGGCCTCCTGCGGACGAGCGTGCGCCGGTAGTTCCGGGCGATGCGGAGCGCGATCACGAAGAGCCACTGCTTGACGTACGCATCCGCGTGAAACTCACCGAGCCGCCGGTGGACGACGACGAAGACCTCTTGCAGCGCGTCGGGGAGGTTCGCCTCGACGACGCCGAGGCGGCGCAGCGACCGGTACACGTAGTCGGCGTAAGCGTCGTAGAGCGCCTCGACCGTGAGCTCGCCCGCGGCCCTCTCGCTCACCGGCGGCGGGCTCGATGGGGCGCGAGACACGGGCGTCTCCGCGGCTTGACCGGCAGCGAACGAGAAGACCACGTGAAGCTAACTGTCCGCCTCCGTCCGGATCCGTCACGAAAAAGCGAGGAGGAGGGGAACATCGTTCGGTCGCTCTCGTGCTGTCGCAAGAATGCAGCGAGCGTGAGAGTTTGTTCGGCTCAGAAGGAAAGTTCCAGCCCCAGGCTCGCGCGCCCTGCGACCGCCGAGGGTCGGTGCACGAGGCCCACGCCATCGATGCCGAAGCGCTCTCGCCGCGTCGGGATCAGGAGCGCGGCGTGGGCGGCCGCGCCGAGCGGGCCGAGGATCGAGAAGCGCGCGTCGAGCCCCGCGGTGAGGGACAGCCACGTCGCCGATGCGCTCGCGGGGAAGCGCACGCCGAGCCCGGTGCCCGTCAGGTGATCGAGCTCGAGGCCGCCGCAGAGCGCGATGGGGAGCGCGGCTGGCTCGCCGCAGCCTTCGACGCCGACGACGGCGAGCGCGAAGGAGCCCCCGATGGACGTGCCCTCGGGGCCCGACGCGATCGTCGTCGAGCGACCCGGCCAGAGCGCTCCCTGGAGGCCGAGGCGCACGCGGCGATGACCGAGCGCGACGCGGGCGCCCACGCCGAGCGACGCGCCGGGCAACGTGCCCAGGTCGCCGGCGGCCGCGAGGCGCGCCATGAGGGTGATGCGATCGCCGGGGTCCGCCGCGCTTCGCTGCCTGGAAGGCGCCGGGACGGGGACAGGCGAGGCGCTGGCCTCGGCTGCGTCGGGGGCCCGCGGCGGAGGAGGTGGTCCGGGCGTCGCGGGGCCGGCGCCCGTCGCGCCCTCGCGCGCGGCCATGGCTTCGGGGTCGATCATCCACGCGAGGATCACCACGGTCGCCTCCGCCATCGCGCGGCACGATCGCTCCTCGATGACACGGACGCCCTGGGAGGAGCCCATCCAGGTGACGAGCTCGACACGAAAGCGCCCGTCCGCGTCGCGATGAACCTCGGCGCTCGCGCGCACGGGCGCTTGCTCGCGCGTGGGGGCGGGCCCCACGAGGCGCTGCACCTGCTCGATCACCTCGTCCCTGGACGGGCAGTCGCTGCCCTCCGGCGTGCGCCAGACCAGCGACACGCGCGCGCCGTCGTCCCCGGCGCTCGCCGCTCTCGGCGCGGCGAGCGCGGCGAGCACGGCGAGCACGGCGAGGGCGATGCAGGGGTGCGCCACACGGCTCCACGAGCGGATCATCGTGGCGGCTAGGCTTCGATCGGGGCTCGGGCTCGTCCAGCGCATTCTGTGCGTCATGCGCGCCTCGACGGCGCTGTCCGCGCTTCCGAGGAGCGCGCGGCCCGGGAGCTCAGAACATCGGCAGATCGGTGTCCAGCCCGAGGAGCACGCGGCCCTGGACCTCGCGCGTCTGCGGGGCGACGAGGGCGTGCTGCGTGACGGCGTGAACGTCGCGGAAGCAGCGCTGGAGAGGGCTCTTCTCGTAGAGCGCCGTGGCGCCGCCCGCCGTGAAGGCGAGATCGACGACGCGGGCCGCGCTGAGCGCGGCGTTCGTCGCCGCGAGCCGGACGCGCGCTCGCTCCTGGATCGAGATCGACGCGCCGGCGACCGCGGCGCCCCAGACGGCGCCGACCGCCTCGACGAGGTACGCCCTGGCCGCGCCCAGCGTGGCTTCGGCCTCGGCCACGACGGGCGCGGTCGACGGCCGCATCGCGAGCGACGTCGTCATCCCGGCCGGCCTCTTCGTCGCCGCGAGCGCCCTCAGCTCATCGAGGGCTGCCCGCGCCATCCCGAGCGCGGTCGACGCGACCGCGCTCGCGAGGAAGCCGAAGATGGGGAACGCGAAGAGGCGGCCCGGATAGGTCGGCGCCGTCAGCGGGAGACGGATGCACCGGCTGCTCGGCACGAAGACGTCCATGACCTCGAAATCGTGGCTCCCGGTGCCGGCGAGGCCGGCCACGCTCCACGTATCCAGGATCTTGCACTCGGAGGCGCGGAACATCGGCACGACGGCCGCGGGTACGCCCGCCGGCGACATGCGCGGGGCCGCGCCGTCGAAGATCACCGCGGTGCCGCCCAGCCAGTCGCAGTGCTCGCAGGCGCTCGCCATCGCCCACCGCCCGGTGACCCGAACACCTCCGTCGACCTCGACGGCGCGCCCGCTCGGCGTGAAGACCCCGCCGCTGACGACATCCGAGCTCGCGTACATCTCTCGACCTCCCTCCGCCGGGATGTACGCCTCGAACGCGCCGGTCGTTCCGCAGATCATCGCGCACCACCCCGCCGCGCCGTCGGCGCGCGAGAGCTCCTCGATCACGTGGAGGGCCGTGAGCGGGTCGGCCTCGAGCCCGCCGACCGCGCGCGGACGGCACATGCGGAAGATCCCCGATTCCCTGAACGCCTTCGCCACGGGATCGGGCAGACGGCGCTCGCGCTCCCCCTGCTGCGCGTGCTCCTTGATGAGCGGAACGAGGCCGCGCGCCGCGTCGAGGAGCGACGCGGGCTCGGCGGAGGACATCGTGGCCATGGTGAGCTCCAGGTCGCGGCCCATGCGTTCACCCCTTCTCCGGCGGCGGCGGCGCGTACCGCGCCTCTTCCGCGTAGTACCCGGGGAATCCGACGATCTCCTGGAGCGCCTCGAAGCGCATCCGGGGGTCCGGGTGACGGCCGGCGCGCAACGCGGCGAGCGCCTCGCGCATGGCGGCGGCGGCGACCGAGAGCAGGGTGAGCGGATACGCCGCGATCTTGTAGCCGATCGCCTCGAGCTCGGCCGGCGGCAGCACCGGAGTCCTGCCGTGATCCACCATGTTCGCCATGGCCGGCGCGCGCACTTCCCGGCAGAACGTGCGCATCTCCTCGACGCTCTCGGGCGCCTCCAGGAACACGATGTCGGCCCCGAGATCGGCGAACGCCTGGGCGCGGGCCAGCGCCTCGTCGAAGCCGTGCGTCTGCCGGGCGTCGGTGCGCGCCAGGATGAGCACCCCGGCGCCCTCGTCGCGCGCGTCCACGGCGGCCTGGATGCGGGTGAGCGCCTCGTCGCGGGGCACGACCTGCTTGCCGCGCGTGTGGCCGCAGCGCTTCGGAGCGACCTGGTCCTCGATCATGACGCACGCGAGCCCGGCCTGCGCGTAGCCGCGCACCGTGCGCTTCACGTTCATCGCGTTGCCGTAGCCCGTGTCGCCGTCGCCGAGCACCGGGATCGACACCGCGGCGCAGATCGCCCGCGCCTGGTCGACCATCTCGCCATACGAGATGAGCCCCGTGTCCGGGGCGCCGAGGCGCGCGGCCGAGACCGCGAAGCCGCTCATGAACGTGAGCGGGAAGCCCGCCTGCTCGATGAGCCGCGCCGACAGCGCGTCGAAGCAGCAAGGCATCACGAGGAGGCCGGGCGTCGCGAGGAGCTCGCGGAGCGTGTGAGCGGAGGACACGGCGCAGACGATACCGCGCCCGGCGGCCCTCCGGGCAAGCGCGATCGCCCCCGAGGCGCGCCGGCGCGGAGGGCGCGCTGGCGGCGCTCGCCGCAGCAGGCCGCGCCGGGGTTTCTATCGTCGGCGCGCGCCGCGGAGAGGCGACTCGCCTCTTGTCAGATCGCCAGAGCGCCTGATCCCGGCGCTCACACCCCTGTCGGGTATGTCTCCGCCTCGGGCTCGCGCCGCTCGGCGGTCCACTCCAGCGGCCTCACCGCGGTCGTCTCGTCGACGTGGATGACCGCGTCGAACTGCTCGCTGAGCCTCGCGTGGAAGTAATGGCTCGCCCGCTCGGTCTCCGGGAGATAGAGCACGCCGATCGCGCGCTCGAGCGAACGCTCGCGCAGCGCCTCGACGAGCTCGCGGCGCGCGCCCGCCTCGGGCCGCAGGTCGAGCCAGAAGCGCGAGAGCTCCGTGTCGTGGAAGAGCCGCTCGTAGCTGTTCGGCAGCGACGGCCGGACGCGCTTGATCTCCGCGGGATCGCCCCACTCGGAGGCGGCCATCACGGTGCCGGTGTGCGTCGAGAAGCCGACGAGGAACGTGGCTTCGCCGAAGCGCTCGCGCAGGAGCTGGCCGACGTTCCACTCGCCCGCCTCGCCCATCTGCGTCGCGCGCGCGTCGCCCAGGTGCGAGTTGTGCGCCCAGAGGACGGCCCGCGTCGGCGCGTGGAACCGGTCGAGGTGCGCGACGAGCGCCTCGACGGTCTCGGCCATGTACCGGTCGCGGAGGTTCCACGACGACACGGGGCCGCGGAACATGGTGCGATAATACTCCTCGGCGCTCTGCACGAGCCGCGCGTTCTGCTCGACCTGGAAGTACTCGTCCTCGGCGACACGCCCGTCGAGCCTCGCGTACTCGGCCTGCTTCTTCATCAGCTCCGTCAGCTGCTCGACGACCTCGCGCTCGCACGACCCGCTGAGCTCGAAGCCGGCCGCGTACCCGTACACCTGCGGATCCTCGCTGAACCGGTCGAAACAGCCGTAGCGGCGCCGCGCCCGCTCGGCGGCCTCCGGATCGACGCGGTCGAGGTACTGGAGGACGGCCTCCATCGAGGCGTGCAGGCTGTAGAGGTCCATGCCGTAGAAGCCCGCCTTCGCCCGCCCGCGCGGCACGCCGGCGTTGTGCTCGCGGAGCCAGCGGACGAGGCCGAGGACGTCCTCGTTGCGCCACATCCACTGCGGGAACCGCTTGAAGCCGGAGAGCGCCTCCTCGGCGCTGCCGTCGTCGTCCGTCCCGCGGACATAGCGGTTCACGCGGTACGCGTCCGGCCAGTCGGCCTCGACGATGACCGCGGTGAAGCCCTTCTCGGCGATGAGCCGCCGCGTGATCTGGGCGCGCGCCTGGTAGAACTCGTGGGTGCCGTGCGTGGCCTCGCCGAGCAGGACGAAGCGGCGATCGCCGATCGCGTCGAGCAGCGCGTCGTAGTCGCGCGCGCCGCCGCGCAGCGGCCGGGCGGCGTCGCGGACGAGGGCGGTCACGGGTTCTCGAGAGCTGGGCATGGTGTCACTCCTTGGTCCGTTGCGGCCGCGGCGGCCTCGGGACACGGCAGCTCCTCTCCAGCCCGCCGGATCGACGCCTCCGGCGAACGGCAGAGGATGCCCGTGGATTGCCGCTGTGCTCGCTGTTCCGTGGATCCGATTCGGTGTCTGGACAGGCGCCATGATTTGCAAAACCCGCGCCGAGACAGACCACGACCTCAGGAGCCGCCCGACTCCCAGAGACTCCGGAGCTCGGCTCGGCGCGCCAGCCCCGCGCCGGTGCGCCCGATCGAGCCGATACCGCTCACGGCAGGGTGTCGCTCACGGCATGGTGGAGACGCGCGCGCGCTTTCCGAGCTGGACCGAGGCGTAGAGGAGATAGAGGCCGGCGAGCCCGACGAGCACGTAGACGATGCGGCTGATCGTGCTGAGCCTGCCGAAGATCGCCGCGACCAGGTCGAACTCGAACAGCCCAACGAGCCCCCAGTTGACGGCGCCGATCACGGCCAGCACGATCGCGGCCCACGTTAGCCCTGAAATCCCACGGTTGACCTGTTCCATGCCCCCGGGAGAAGCACGAGCCGCGCCGCGCGCGACGTGCACCGCGCGCCCGCTGCGGCGCTGACGCCGCCGGTTCGCTCGGCGGGCGCTGGGCGGTCATGCGTGCGCCGGCGCGACGTCGAGCAGCGAGGGGAGGATCTCTCCCGCGCCGCCGGTGAACACGAAATCGCAGAGGCTGGTGACCGCGCTGGGCTCGACGTTGACCTCGGCGATGAGGGCGCCGTGGCGCTTGGCGAGGGGGACGAACCCCGCGGCCGGGTACACCACGGCCGAGGTGCCGACCACGAGCAGGAGATCGCAGCCGTCGACGCCGGCGGCCGCCGCGGCGAGGTCGCTCTCCTTCAGCGCTTCGCCGAACCAGACGACGTGCGGGCGCTGCACGCCGCCGCAGGGGCAGTGGGGCAGCTCCGCGGCGGTGAAGCGGCGAGCGCGGGTCTCCGGATCGGGGGAGCCGCTCCCCGCGAAGGCGGGGGTGATGGGCACGTCGCGGTTCTCGCTCACGCTCCCGCACGAGAGGCAGCGCACCTGCCACAGCGAGCCGTGGAGCCGCACCGGATCCTGCGAGCCCGCCTGCTCGTGCAGGCCGTCGATGTTCTGGGTGATCAGGGTGAAGGCGCCGCCGGCCTCCCGGAACCGCGCCTCCAGCCGCGCCAGCGCGTGGTGGCCCGGGTTCGGCAGGCAGCCGCGCGCGCGCTCGCGCCGGTGGTTGTAGAACTCCCACACGAGGCCCGGATCGCGCTGCCACGCCTCCGGCGAGGCGAGGCTCGTCGCCTCGTAGCGCCGCCACAGCCCCCCGGCGCCGCGGAACGTGGGGATGCCCGACTCCGCCGAGACGCCGGCGCCGGTCAGGACGGCGATCTTCCTGGCGCGGCGCAGGCTGGACTGGAAACGCTCGCGGCTCGTTGCGCTCATGGCGGACCTCCTGAGAATCGAGCAGGGAGGCGGGAAGGCGGGAGGGCGATCGCGCCTGCCGGTGCTCCCCGCGTTCCAGCGCACTCTAGCGCACGTTGCGGGGCGACGTCTGCGCCGCGGCCGGCGCGCGCCGCCCCGCGGTCGCGGCCCTGATTGCCGGCCGCGCCCCCGATTGCCGGCCGCGCCCCCGATCCAGGCCGCGGCGGACGCGCCGTCGACGCGCCCTCGATTTCGGGTGTAAGCCGCCGGAGGCGATCGCGTTTCCCTGGCACTCGGACGCGCCGGGGCCCGCCACCGCGAGCCCCGGCCGCGCCGGTCCCTCCGTCGACCGCCGGACGACCAGCGGCTCGCGGCTCTCGCGCGGCGAGAGCGGCGGAGGGATCCGTCTCGCCCCTGAACGGGGGCCGCGCGTGCGGCCCTCGCGAGGACGTGTGTCGGGGTCGGCGATGGCCGCCCCGCGAGAACGCACTGCGGGGATCCGCGCTCGCGATCCCCTTCAAGGAGGACACCTCATGCGCATCCGGCCCCTCGATCTCGTCGCCCCTGCTCTCCTCGCCGCGCTGCTCGTCGGCTGCGGCGGCGCCGCGCCTGTCGCCAGGGAGCCGGCAGCGCCGGCGGGGGCGGCAGCGCCGGTGGACACCGCCACCGCGCCGTCGATGCAGCCGGAGTTCGACGCTCCGCGAGAGGAGGGCCGCGCGTCCGCCGCCGCGGAGAAGGCCGAGGAGGCGGACGCCTCCGGCGCCCCGGCCGTCGCGGCGGCGCCGCCCCCGCCTGCCTCGCCGTCGCCGGCGGCCCCGTCGGCCGGCGTGACCGCGGCTGGCAAGCCGGAGGCGCGCCGCAGCGTGACGGGCGCCGCGCCGGCGCCGAAGAAGGTCTCCGCCCCGGCGCCGGCCGCCGCGCCGCGTCCCGCCGCCCCGCCCGCGGCGGTCGCCGTGACGGCGCCCGAGCCCCAGGGCAGCGAGTCGTACCGGGACTACGGCGTCAACCCGGTGGAGGACCCCGCGAAGGACAGGCTCTCGACGTTCGCGATCGACGTGGACACGGCCTCTTACGCGATCGCGCGCCGCAAGATCCTGGACGGCGCGCTGCCTCCTTATCAGGCCGTGCGCGCCGAGGAGTTCCTCAACTACTTCGATTATGGCTATGCGTCTCCGACGGCGGGCCCGTTCGCGGTGCACCTCGCGGCCGCGCCCTCGCCGTTCACGGTGGGCCATCACCTCGTGCGCGTGGCGGTCCAGGGCAAGCGCGTGCCGGCCAAGGAGCGGACGCCGGTGCACCTCGTGTACCTCGTCGACACGAGCGGCTCGATGCACGCGCCGGACCGGATCGAGCTCGCGAAGAAGAGCTTGAGGATGCTCACCGAGTCGCTCAAGCCGGGGGATACGGTCGCGCTCTGCACCTATGCGGGCAGCGTGCGGGAGGTGCTGGCGCCGACCAGCATCGAGAGCAAGGGGAAGATCCTCGCGGCGATCGCGGACCTCACGGCGGGCGGCTCCACCGCCATGGCGAGCGGGATCGATCTCGCCTACAGCCTGGCGGAGCGGACGCTCGTGAAGGGGCACATCAACCGTGTCGTCGTGCTCTCCGACGGCGACGCGAACGTCGGTCCGACCTCTCACGAGGAGATCCTGAAGACCATCAAGCGCGCGCGGGACAAGGGGATCACGCTGTCCACGGTCGGCTTCGGCCAGGGCAACTACAAGGATGTCATGATGGAGCAGCTCGCCAACCAGGGCGACGGGAATTACGCGTACATCGACAGCGAGGCGCAGGCGCGGCGGGTCTTCTCCGAGCAGGTGGGCGGGATGCTCCAGGTCATTGCGCGCGACGTGAAGATCCAGGTCGAGTTCGATCCGAGCTTCGTGAAGAGCTATCGGCTGATTGGCTACGAGAACCGCAACGTGGCCGACCGGGATTTCCGGAACGACAAGGTGGACGCGGGCGAGATCGGCGCCGGTCACAGCGTGACGGCCATCTACGATGTCGAGCTCAAGGACGCCGCGTCGAGGGGCGCGGGCGCGGCGCCGCTCGTCGTGCGCCTCCGCCACAAGGCGCCGCTCGGCTCGGACGTGGCCGAGGAGACGCTGGTCAAGATGGCTCCGGGCGCCATCGCCCCTACCTTCGACGCGGCGCCGGCCGATCTTCGCTTTGCGTCCGCGGTGGCCGGCTTCTCCGAGATCTTGCGCCACAGCCCGCATGCGCGCTCCTGGAGGCTCTCCGACGTCGAGAAGATCGCGAGGGCGTCGGCCTCCAGCAAGGGAGATCAGCAGGAGTTCATCGGCATCGTCCGCCGCGCCGGCGCGCTCGCCGGCGGCAAGACGGACGCGGTGGCTGCGAGGGGCGCCGACTGACCTGCCGGGGAGGCGGCGGTGCTTGCCGGGGGGGACGCCATCGCTGAAGCAGCGGTGGCTCGAAGGGCGAGCTGTCTGGATGCCAGGAGAGGGAGATAGAGAGAAGAGAATTTAACGCAAAGGCGCAAAGGCGCAAGGAGAGAGAAAGAGAGAGAGCTCGCACCTTCTCTCTCTTTCTTTTTTGCGCCTTTGCGCCTTCGCCTTTGCGTTAAATTCTTCGAATCTTTACCTGCCTCCGGAGCATCCAGGCACGCCGCAGTACGCAGGCGATCCCTCGTCGGCAACCGGCACACCGAGCCGTGACAGGAAAGGACACGCCAGAGCTCGGCCGTATTTCGAAGCGCACTCTATTGTACACGCGCTCACCGCAGATCACAGCGCCGGCTCCCCCCAGTGGCCCCCTCGCGGCACCGAAACCGCGATATCGCAGACCCGCGCCGCGTGGAAGCGCAACGCACGCCACCCGCGACGAATGCCGACGAAAACCGACGAAAACCGACCGACGAGAGCAACCGGCAGACTGGATTCCAGCGCGGCGCAGATCCAATGCAGTTTCTCGACTGGAATCCGCGGAACTGTGACTTGACATCTCGTCACCGATGTCGCTTTTATCATTCACCGTCCTCGGGCGTGTCGCGCGGGACGAAGGCGGGAAGCGAGGACGCTGCCGTGGAAGCGCTGTGCGTAACGATGCGGGGGCGGTGCCAGTATTGCCAGGCGATGCTGCCCATCAACCGGGTCGACACGAAGATCTTCTGCTCGGGGTGCGGCACGTTCACCGAGATCGCCAACCGCGTGTGGCATCGCATGCTACGCGAGCCGCTCTACCGCGCTCCGCGCCTGCTGCCAGGCGAGGTGCAGCGCGTGCAGGAAATGTCGCTGTCACTCGAATTTTCTCGGTCGAAGCCCGCGTGCCGCTCTTGCCGGACGCCGCTCGCCGTGGATTCGAGCGCGCTCACCCCCCTCTCGTGCTCGAGCTGCGGGGCGCAGCACGCCCGCCGCCGCTGGCCGGCGGACATCCCGATCGCCGGGCTCGATCCCGAGGCGGTCCTCGTCGGAGAGGAGCCCGAAATCGCGCCCCCGGACGAGCGCCCGGACGCCCCAGGGCTCGATCCGACGCCTTGCGCCCTTTGCGGCGGCGCGCGCGACTCCAGCGCTCCCGCGGAGGGCTGCGAGCGCTGCGCCGCGGCCCCGCACGTTCCCGAAACATCCTCGCGACGACCCCGTGACCGCGCGCCGATAACGTGGCTCATCGCGTCCGAGCGGTTCGCCCCGATCAGCGGGCACGCCGCGCCCGTGCAAGAAGGGCTCTTCGACTGGAGAGAGGCGCCCAGGGTCGCTCCGCTCGACGACGGAGGGTTCGTCCTGCTCTCGCTCTCCAGCGGAGAGTGGACCGGGCCGCGGCGGAGCCTCGACGAGGTGCACGAGCGCGTCGTCATGGCGCTCGACCCGGACCTCCGGGTGCGGTGGCTCCGGCGCGAGCGCGTCCCCGGCAGGCTCGGCAAGCAGGCGCTCGGCCTCGCGTCCGACGGCGAGCGCATCGTCCTCTATTCCTCCCGAGAAGGGCACGAGGTGCTCGACGGTAGGACGGGCGCCTCGCTCGGAAAACATGCGACGAGCGACGCGATGATCGCGTCGCTCCACGGGCGGGAGGCGCGCGCCCTCGGCCTCCACCTGCGGATCGACAGGGGACGCCTCGCCGTGGTGCACGGCGACGCCGCCGCGCTCCCCGGAGCGGTCCTCGGCCGGCGCGGCGTGAAGGTCATCCGGCGCCTGCCCGGCGGCGGGCTCGGCGTCCTCTCCCGCCACCGAGGGGTGCGGCTCGACGTCGTCGATCCGCGCGGCGGGCTCAGGACGTTCCTTGTCAATCCGAAGGACGGCTCGCTCGACGGGCTCTCGTTCTCGGTCAGCCGGAGCGGGCTCGTCGGCGTGCTCAACCACCGCCGCCTCTGGGTGGCCCGGCCCGGGGACGAGGAGCTCCGCACCTGCCTCGACGGCCCGGCCGATCGCGTGTGGCGCGACTCCGTGCTCCTCGCCGCCGACGACGGCGTCTGGCTCTTCGAGAACGGCTCGGGCGCGCGCCGCTACGCCCCAGACGGCGCCTTGCTCTTCGACGCCGAGATCTGCCCGCGGCCCAAGGCGCGCGCGCCGGCGCAGCTCGCCAGCGAGTCGACGCAGAAGCGGATGGAGAGGGCCCGGAGACACCGGCTCTCGCGCGCCGGCAAGGCGGAGCACGAGCTCGGCGAGGGCACGCGGAGCGAGGCGGCGCGCCAGACGAAATGGCCGCTGCGCGCGCTCGCGTGGCTGCTCGGCCGCACGACGCTGCTCGCCCTCGGGCTCGCGCTGGGCCCCAGCAGCGCGCTCGGCGGCTGATCTCGAGCGAGCGGTCGCCTCATCGGCGCAAGGGCCCGCCCCGCGCCGCCGCGCCGCCGCGCCGCCGCGTTCGTGGTATGCGGCGGACATGGGGTTGCTCGCGATCTGCGGCTCGATCACCGCCGATCTCCTCGGTTACGGCCCGCGGCTGCCGCGCCCGGGCGAGTCGGTGCTGGGCCGCCGCTTCCTCGTCGCGCCGGGCGGCAAGGGCGCGAACCAGGCGGTCGCGGCGGCGCGCTCCGGCGCCCGCGTGCGGCTCGCGGGCGCGCGCGGCGACGACGCCCACGGCGAGCTCTGCGCCGCCGCGCTCGCCGCCGACGGCGTGGACCTCTCCGCCGTGGCGATCCACCGCGGCGCGACGACCGGCGTGGCCCTCATCTGCGTCGATGACGCCGGGGAGAACCAGATCCTCGCGATCCCCGGCGCCAACGCGCTCGTCGCGCCGCCCGCGCCGTGCGGGGCCTCCGTCTGGCTGTGCCAGGGCGAGATCCCGGCCGAGGCCATCGCCGGCGTGCTGTCGGCCGCGCGGGCGGACGGCGCGCTGTCGATCTGCAATCCATCGCCCGTCAACGCCATCGACCCCGCGCTCGTCGGCCGGTTCGATCTCGCCGTGGTCAACGAGCTCGAGCACGAGGCGCTGCGAGGCCACCTGCCGGAGCGCGTGGTGCTCACCCGCGGCGCCCGCGGCGCCGTGCTGCTGCCCTCGGGCGAGGAGCTCCCCGCCCTCCCCGCGCGCGCCGTCGACACGACCGGCGCAGGGGACGCGCTCGCGGGCGTCCTCGCCGGCGGGCTCGCCTCCGGGATGGCCATCGAGGCCGCGCTGCGCCTCGCGATCGCGGCGGCGGGCATCTCGGTCGAGCGCGAGGGGTGCCAGCCCTCCTATCCGACGCGCGCCGAGGTGGAGCGCCGCCTCGGCGCTTCCCCGGGCCCGTGATCGCCGCTCCGCCCGACCTCCCCGGCGGGGGGCGCCCCCCTCACGCCGGCTGAACGCTCGCCTCCGCCCGGGCCGGGTGCTCCGCGATCCATCGATTCAGGAACGCCGCGCTGTCGTCCCAGCCCGCGCGCATCTCCTTCTCCATGAGGCCCTCGAGCATCCTGCCGAACCCGAAGATCTTCGCCTCGATCGTGGCCCTCGCCACGCGCGTCACCTGGCCGGGGCCCGACGGCTCGATCCGCAAGGTGCCCGAGTTGCGCAGCCGATCGGAGAGCAGGCTCGGCGCCATGGTCCAGCTCCACGTCCGCGCGGCCTTGTCGAAGACGCTCTCCTCGACGTAGCGGAAGTTCGGCCCGAGCATCGATTGAATGGCGGCGGGCAGCGCGTGGATACGGGGCTGCCCGACGGCCTTGCGCACCCGCGTGCGCTCGTCCTCCCGCTGCTCCAGCACCTCGAACGAGGGGAATTTGAGGACGTCGCGGTACATCTGTTCGTTGACCTCACCGCTGAAGAACAGCTCCCAGAAGGTGTCCTCGTCGCAGCGGATCACGTGCCTCGCCTCGATGTGGATCATGCGTTTTCCCTCTCCTGCGCACACCTTGGAGCCGGACGAGCCGACTGACAACCGGCGCGAGGAAGCTCGGCGCAGATGTTTTGACGCCGCCCGCGCGCGGACGCCGCGTGCGCGCGGATGCCCGAGCGCCGCGAGAGAGGCAGAGGACACGAGGGCACGCCGTCGATCCGCCGAGGTGCGGTTTCTGCTGGCGACACATCTCAAGGCCGCCTGCGCTCAGCGGCGCGGCGCTCCGGGCTCATCGGTAGAGGCCGCTTGACCGAGGTCGGGCGCAGGCCAATGATGGATTGATGATGATGCGAGAGAGGCTCTCCTCCTCTGCGAGCTCTGCGAGGAGAGGCGAGCGCGGCGAGGCCCGGCGCCGCCCTTCACCGCGGCAGGTCGAGCGCTGGTGATGCGGGTGAAGCGCGCTCGTGGGGGTGCCGCCCTCGCGCTCTCGATCTCCCTCTCCCTCGCCGCAGGCGCGCTCGCGGCGGCCGGCTGCGCCGAGCCCGCCGCCGTCCGCGCGGCGCCGGCCTCGGCCCACGGCGCGGCGCCGGCCGGAGGCGCCGCCGGCGGGCCTTCGCCCGCGGAGCCGGCTCGCCCGGCGGCGCCGGTGCCGGCGAGCGCCGGGGGGCGCCGGGCGAGCCTCCAGTTCGAGCTCAACGAACGCCCGTTCCCCTCGCCGCTCATCGATGCCGTCGTCGCCGGCCAGCCGACCGCGCTGCTCGTCGACACCGGCGCCTCCCACCACGTGCTCGCCCGCTGGCTGGCCGACGAGCTCGCGCTGCCGCTCTCGACGGCCGGCGACGTCGCGGTCGATCACGCGGGCAGGCCCCTGCCGGTCTCCCGCATCGAACGCGCGACCATCGCGCTCGCCGGGTGGGGCTCGGTGGACGCGCCCGCGCTGCTCGTCGTCCCCGTCCCCGATGCGCTGCAGCGGCTCGGGATCGGCGGCGTCCTCGCGCCGCAGGCGCTGGCCGGGCCGGGCCGCGCGGTCGTGCTCGACCTGCGCGAGGGCCGGATGACCGAGGCGCCCCGCGGCGAGGCCGCCCGCGCGCTCCGGGCGCGGTTCGGCGAGGCCGCGGTTGCGGAGCTCGGCCACTGCGGCGGCCCGAACCAGGGCCACGAGATCACCGCCGCGGCGACGGTCGACGGGATCGCCGTGACGCTGAAGGTCGACTCGGGCGCGTCGCAGACCTCCCTCTTCGCCGCCTCGCCCGCGGGGAGGCGGCTGTCGCACCGGGCGGCCGGCGGCCGGAGCGCCTACGCTGCCTCCGGCAAGCACACCGTTCCCGTGCTGTCAGGCGCTCGCCTCCACCTGGCGGGGTTCGACGCCGCCGCGGAACTCGATCTCTTGCCCGGCGAGCGGCGGGGGGCCTGCCCATCGGACGGATTTGCCGGCATGGATGTGCTCCGCAGCTGTGTGCTGCTGCTCGCCGAGGACGGCGGCCTCGCGGCCTGCGCCCCGCGGTGAGCGGAGCGCGCGCGCTGCCGCGTTGAGGGCCGCGGCCCTGGCCGGGGCCGAGCCGCCGAGGGGCGCGCCATGCCCCAGCGAGGTCGCGATGCGTCGTGGTAGAAGAGGCGCACGCGTGGACGTCCGGTCGCCGCGGCGGGGGAGGGATCCAGCTCGCCGCGGCGCGGAGGCGTCGCGCGGTGGTCGGGAGGCATCATGTCGACAGGTTTCGAGTTCTTGACCCAGGATGACGAGCGGCTGCTGCTGGAGAAGTCGACCTGCGTCACCTACCGACCGGGCGAGCAGATCCTCGAGGAGGGCTCGCGCAGGCAGGGCATCTTCATCGTGCGCAGCGGCCTGGTCGGCGTCGAGGTCGCCCACCTCGGGCGCGGCGTGGCCCTCCGCCAGCTCGGCCCCGGCGCGATCTTCGGCGAGATGTCGTTCCTCGAGAGCGCCGCCGCGAGCGCCTCCGTCGTCGCCCGCGAGGAGTGCACCCTCGACGTGATCGAGGGCCCGTATGTCCACTCGCTGCTTGCCTCCGTCCCCGGCCTCGCGGCGCGCTTCTACCAGTCGCTCGCGATCATGCTCGCCCAGCGCCTCCGCGAGAACACCGCGATGCTCCCCCCGCTCCTCGTCGAGGACGTGCCCCAGGTCAACCGCTTTCACGCGGCGAGGACGGGCCAGGCCGGCACCAACAACATCCCTCCGAAGCTCATCGACACGGTCGAACAGTTCAAGTTCGAGATGATGATCGCCGACAGGATGGTCAAGGAGGCCAAGCACCCCGAGGCGGAGATCCAGGAGAAGGTGAGCGCCGCGTGCCAGACGATCGTGTCCGCGCTGCGCGAGCACATCGAGCGCGAGCGCCACCTCGAGAAGGGCATCGGCGCCTACGTCTTCCGCGAGACCTTCTCGCTCTTCATGCTGAGCCGCACCGTCGACCGCTGCTACACGAAGCCGCGCGGCTACGCGGGCGATTTCTATACGATCGAGATGATGTACAACGACGAGCCCGCGGGCGACGGCCGCCTCGGCCGCTTCATCGACCATTGGGGGCTCGAGCTCGAGGCCTGCCGCGCCGTCAAGAACAGGCGCGGCGTGCTGAGCCGCGCGCTCCGGGAGGCCTGCCGCGTCCACGGGCCCGGCCAGGTCCTCGTGACCAGCCTGGCGAGCGGCCCCGCCCGCGAGCTGTTCGACCTCTTCGCCGAGGGGGGCGAGCCGCCCGACATCAAGGCGACGTGCATCGATATCGACAACCAGGCCCTCGCCTACGCCGCCGGCATCGCCGAGGAGCTCGGCGTCATGGACCGCTTCAGCTTCGCCCAGGACAACGTGGTGCGGCTCGCCCACGGCCGCGGCAGGACGGTGCTCAAGCCCCAGCACATGATCTACAGCATCGGGCTCACCGACTACCTCCGCGACGACCTCGTCGTGAGCCTCCTCAACTGCATGCACGACAAGCTCCTCCCCGGGGGCATCGCGGTCGTGGGCAACTTCGGGGTGAACAACCCGAGCAAGGCCTTCATGGACCACGTCCTCGAGTGGGAGCTCATCCATCGCAGCGCCGATGATCTCAAGACGCTGTTCACCCGCTCGAAGTTCGGCAGCACCCCCGTCGAGGTGCGCGCCGAGGAGGCGCAGGTCAACCTGTTCGCGTTCTGCACCAAGACGTGACGCGCCCGCGGCGGCGCAGCGCGCCTCGCGCGGCGGCGCGCCCGCGCCGCCGCGGCCTCAGCGGAGCCAGCGCACCTCGTACTCGCAGGTGGGGTGTCCCTCGAAACGGCACCTCGTGTGGAGGCTCTGCCCGCCCCGCGCGCCCGAGAGCCGGAGCGCGTTCTCCTGCCACGCCGGCACGGCGTCTCTGCAGATCTGGCGCCCCGGGTCGGACTGAGGATCGACGCCGAGGTAGAGGATCAGGCGGAAGAACCGCTCGCCCTCCGCGAGCGGGGCGAGCCGGCCCCCGTTGAAATACATGCCCCACATCACGCCGGCCTGCCGCATGACGAGCGCGGGCGTGCCGAGCTTGATGAGCACCTTGTGCGCCAGCGTCAGGTCCTGCTCGGCGACGTAGGCCGCGAGATCGCGGATGACACCGGTCTTGTTGGGCCACCTCGAGATCTCGTCCGCGATGGCGTTCCAGACCGCGACAGGGTACCAGCTGTGCGCCACGAGATCGGGCGAGGAGAAGACCGCGCGGGCGGCGGCGGGCAGCTTGGCGTCGAGGACCGACATGGCCTGGCTCCCCCACCGCGTCTGCAGGTAGGTCCTCGTATGCATGAGCGCTGAGCCCCGGATCTTCATCGAGACGGCCGCCCGTCCAGGATAGATGCTCCCCGGCCGCTCGGGCCAGCGCGGAGCGGTGGCGCCGGAGCGCGTCGCGGCGCGCGCGCGGACACACGCGCGCACACGCGGCGCGCTCCGGCGCCGCCGCTCCGCCGTGTGTGCGCGTGTGTCCGCGCGCGCGCGCTCACTGCAGGCGCTCGGCGGCCGCCGGCGGCGGCGCGTCGCCCGGGCCCTTCGCCCGCCGCGCCTGCGCGGACGCGTCGAGCACGGCGCGCACCGCCTTCGCGAGCTGCGTGGGCGTGTACGGCTTGGAGAGGAAGTGGACGGACCCGTCGAGCAGATCGCCCGGGAAGAGGGAGTCCTCGGTGTAGCCCGACGCGTACAGGACGGGCAGCGGCGCGCGCGCGCGGGCGAGCGCCGCCGCGAGCGCGGGGCCGCGCGCGTCGGGCAGGACCACGTCGCTCACGAGCAGGTGGATGGCGCCCGCGTACGTGGCCGCGAGCGCTACCGCCTCCTTGCCGTTCCGCGCCGCGAGGACCGAGTAGCCGAACGAGCGCAGCGCGGTGACGCAGAGGTCGCGCACCTGCGCCTCGTCCTCCACGACGAGCACCGTCTCCCCGCCCCCCGAGACGGCGCAGGGCGCCCTCGCGGGCTGCTCGGACGGCGCGCCGCGCACGCGCGGGAAGCAGATCGTGAAGCGCGTCCCCTGGCCGGGGGCGCTCGAGAACCAGATGTGGCCGCCGTGCTGCTTCACGATGCCGTGGCACGTCGCGAGCCCGAGCCCCGACCCCTTGCCCGGCTCCTTCGTCGTGAAGAACGGCTCGAACACGTAGTGCCGGATGGCGTCGTCGATGCCCTGCCCGGTGTCCGTGACCGTGAGCTCCACGTAGTCGCCGGGCTCGATCTCGGGCCGCGACGCCGCGTCGCCCGCCTCGATCGTCGTGTTCGCGGTCTCGATGGTCAGGCGCCCCCCGGCGGGCATCGCGTCGCGCGCGTTCACGGCGAGGTTCATGAGCAGCTGCTCGAACTGGCCGCGATCGATGTGGATCGGCCAGATTTCGCTCCCCGGCAGCACGGCGAGCTCCACGTCCTCGCCGACGAGCGGGCGGAGGAGCGGCTCGACGCCGAGGATGAGCGCGTTCGGGTCGACCACGGTCGGCTGGATGAGCTGCTTGCGCGCGAACGCGAGCAGCTGCCGCGTGAGCGCCGCGGCGCGCTCCGCGGCCGTGCCGATCTGCGTGAGGTGATCGAGCACGGGCGACGACGGCGGCACCTTGCGCACCGCGAGCTCCCTGTGCCCGAAGATCGCGGTGAGCATGTTGTTGAAGTCGTGCGCGACCCCGCCGGCGAGGCGCCCGATCGCCTCGAGCTTCTGGCTGTGCAGGAGCTGCTCCTCGAGGCGCCGGCGCTCGGTGATGTCGAGGCTCGTGCCGACGAGCCCCGTGATCGCCCCGGCGTCGTCCGTGAGCAGCTGCGCCGCCATCTGCACGTGCCGCAGCTCCCCGGTCGACGGGCGCACGACGCGGCACTCGACGGGGCTCGCGATGCCGAGCGGCGACGCGCTCTCCGCGCCGCCGAAGACGCGGTGGCGGTCCTCCGGGTGGATGAGGCTCGCGAAGAGCTCGAACGTCGGGCGCACCGACGGGTCGACGCCGAGGATGTGGAAGAGCTCCTCGGACCAGCGGACGGTCCGCGACGCGAGGTCGTAGGACCAGCTGCCCACGTGCGCGATGCGCTGCGCCTCGTTGAGCATGCGCTCGCTGCGGCGGAGCTCCTGCTCGGCGCGGCGGCGCTCGGTGAGGTCGACGACCGCGCCGAAGAACCGGGTGGGCGGGCCCGCTCCCTCGACGACGGGCAGGCTGCTCAGGAGGCACTCCCGCACCGCGCCGTCCCGGTGGCGCACGCGGAACGCGCTCGCGCCCGATCCCTCGCCGGTCTCGATCGCCAGCTCCAGGCCGGCGCGCATCTGCTCCCGGTCGTCGGGGTGGACGGCCGCGAGGAACGCCTCCGTCGACGGCTTGTCCGTCGCGGGATCGCAGCCCAGGATCCGGAACAGCTGCCGCGACCACGTGACGTGGTTCGAGCCGATGTCCCAGAGCCAGTTGCCCATCTGGGCCGCCTGCTCGGCCTCGTCGAGCTGCGCCTCACCCCCGATGGCGACGGTGCCCCGCGCGCTGCCCGGCTCCGCGGGCCGGTCCGGGCTGGAGCCGCGCTGGCGTGACGCCTCGGCGCGGGACAGCGCCCGCTCCAGCTCGGCGACGCGCGCGCGGAGCGCGTCGAGCTCACGGCTCGCAGCCGCGCTCATGGCCGTTCTGTCCCTCGTCGCGGAGCGCCGGTGCTCATGACGCGCATTGTATGCCGCGGCGCGCCCCGCGGGGGATCCCTCTTCTGCGGCGCGCCCCGCGGTCGCGGCGCGCGAGCGCGCCTAGCCCCTTCGCCGCACGAGCAGCGTTCGCGTGATCTCCACGACCTTTTCCTTGACCCTGCCGTCGGCCTTGCCGAGCTCGGGGGTGAACAGATCGGCCCCCTGCTCGAGCAGCGCGCGCGGCGGCGTGTTCTTCACGCCGACGATCCGGAACGTGACGCTCCCCGCGCCCGCGCCGGCCTCTTCCCGGGCGATCACCTTGGACGCGGCGAAGAGCGTGTCGCCCGCGAGGACGCCGCTCGGGTGGGCGCCGTCGTCGAGGCCGAGGTCCCACACGCCGCACCCGGCCGTGTCCCGGCTCGAGAGCGCGAGCACCCACGACAGCACGAGCCCGCCGTGGACGACGCGCGTCTTCGCGAAGGAGCTCGCCCTGCAGTACTGCTCGTCGAGGTGCAGCGGGTGGGAGTTGCGCAGGAGGGTCGCGAGCTGCATGTGCTCGCTGTCGCCGACCGTCCGGCCGACCTCGTGGGTGAGCACGTCGCCCACCTCGAAGTCTTCCCAGGAGCAGGCGAAGCCGCCGTGGCGCGCCGGCGGCGCGAGCGGGCCGCCGAGCTCTCTCGGCAGGCGCCCCGGGGGCTCGTCCGGCTGCACGACCGCGTGCGGCGCGTCCGCGGGGCGCTCCGCGACGCGGCCGGGGGGCACGAGCGCCTTGCGCTCGAACGAGCAGACGAGCTGCCCGTCCTGGTTCACCACCTGCGTCCGGACGTGCACGACGCCCTTGTCGCCCGTCGACACCGGCTTCTTGCCGATGACCATCGAGCTCGCGCGCAGCGTGTCCCCTGGGTAGCAGGCCTCCGGGAACCGCACGTCGATGTACGCGAGGTGCGCGATCGCCTGCTCGCTCACATCGTGGACGCTGAAGGAGATCCCGAGGTTGAGGAGCAGCAGCGGGCTCACCGGCCTGTCCCTGAGCCCCACCGCGCGGGCGGCGACGCGGCTCGAGTAGGTCGGGATCGCGTCCTGGAACGAGGCCGCGAAGAGCGCGAGCATCCCCTCGTCGACGGTGACGTCCCAGGGGTGGGCGTACACCGCGCCGACCGTGAAATCGTCGAGCTTACGGCCGTAGCGGGGAGAGCGGACGCGGGCCATCGGTCCGCGCGATCATGGCACAGGCGCGCACCGCTGACGACGGCGCCGCCCGCGCGCGCTGGCCCGGCGGGGCGCGCGCGCCCACGGCCGCGTGCGCCCGCGCGCTCCGCCGCGCCGGAGCGGGCCCGCTCAGGGCAGCGATCCTTCGAGCAGGGCGCGCGCGATGCCCTGCGCGAGCACCTCGCGCGTGCCGAGGTGGAACGCGAGGCTGCGCGCGTCGAGCAGGAGCCGCGCCGGGACCGAGCTCTCGGCATAGCCGTTCGCCCCGTGGATCTGCATGCAGGCGTCGGCCGCGTCCCACGCGGCGCGGCTCGAGAACAGCTTCGCCATGGCGGACGTGAGCTCGCACGGCTGCCCCGTGTCCGCGGCCTGCGCCGCGGCGCGCGTGAGCTGGCGCGCGGCCGCGACGCGCGCGATGAGCCCGCCGATCCGGTGCGCCACGCGCGGGAAGGAGATGAGCTGCGACCCGAACTGCACGCGCGTCCTGGCCCGCTCGAGCGCGAGCTCCAGCGCGGCCTGCGCCACGCCCACGCCGCACGCCGCCGCGTAGACGCGGCCGATCGCGAGCGACCGCTGGACCTGGGCGATGCCCTCGCCCTCGCGCTCGCCGAGCAGCGCCTCGCGGCCCACCTGGAGCCCCTCGATCCGGAGCTCGTAGTGGCCCATGCCGCGCTGCCCGAGCGCCCGCAGCTCGGCCCCGGCGATCCCCGCGTCCGGGAAGTCGGCGCCGGGCGCGCCGCGCCGCTTGGCGATGGCGAAGAGGCTCGGCCCGAGCGGCTGCTGCCCCTGTCCGCCGGGCGCCGTCGTCCTCGCGAGGGTGAGCACGAGGTCGGCGCGCGACGCGCCGGTGACCCAGGTCTTCTTGCCGGTGATGAGGTAGCTGCCGTCGGCCTGGCGCTCGGCGCGCGTGGCGACGCGCGCGAGGTCCGACCCGTAGGCGGGCTCCGAGAGCGCGAGGGCGCAGCGCGCCTCGCCGCCCGCGATGCGCGGCAGCCAGGTCCTGCGCTGGAGGTCCGTGCCGGATCGGGCGAGGAGATCCGCCGCGATGGAGGCGGTCATGGTGAGCACGCCGAAGCCGAGCGACCCGCGCGCGAGCTCCTCGACGGCGGCGGCCATGGCGGCCGCGCCGAGCCCATCGCCGCCGTGCTCCGGCGCGGTGGCCAGCCGGAACACCCCGAACTCCCCCATGCGGCGGACGATCGACTCCGGGATGAGCCCGTTGCGCCGGTGGATCTCCGGGGCGAGCGGCTCGACGAGGCGCTCCACGAAGTCGCGCATGTTGTGCCGTATCCAGCCGACGCGCTCGTCCTCGGCGCCGCCGCAGCCGGGGATCCCTTGCTCCGCGGCCGTGCGCGCGAGCGCCGCCACGGCCGCGCCCGACCCCGCGTCGCGCGCCCACGCCGTGACCGCGGGGTGCCCGATCGCCTTGGCGACCTCGTCGTCGCGGAGCTCGAGCTCGCCGAGCGGCGCGATCTCTCCGCCTCCCAGATCGACGCCACCGCGCAGCGAGAGCAGCAGCGCTCCGGCGTGCGCCTCGGCGACGGCCCTGGCCTCGCCGCCCGCCTCGCACGCCCAGCTGGCGAGCGATCTGCATGCCTCGATCTCCGCGTAGAGGTGGGCGAGCGCGTGGGCTGCGAGCTGGTGTCGATCGAGCAGCATGCGCGACACGTGCAGCGGCACGGCGGCGCTCGGCCGGACGAAGCTCGCGCTCCTCGGCGCGCCCCGGAGGCCTGCGTTGGTCGGGCTCCCGACGTCCACCACCCGGTCCCGGAGCCGCCCTCGCGCGACGCGCGCGAGCTGCTCGACGGAGGTGATCGCCTCGCGCATGCCCCCTGGGCTGTCGGCCTCGAGCTTGCGAGAAACGATGGTGGCGTGCTGCTCCCGAATCGCCCTCATCCCCAATCCCCCCGATCGCGGACTACGACCCACCCCTTGCTTCACGAGGCGCAGGGCATACCCCCTCTGCGCCGCCCCACGCTCATGCCCGCCGCGGCAGGCGCGGAAAGGCCTGCCGAGGATGGCACTCCAAACACCGTTCGTCGAGCTGGCCCGCACGCCCTCTGTCTCGGATCGACGTCGCATTAAGGCCTTTCCCGAAGCCCGTTGTTCGCTTCCGTCCGGCGACGCGCAGACAGCCCTGTTCCCCCGCAACCCCTAAGTCTCGGACGGCCCGCGAGCTCCCTCTTTCAAACAGCCGGTCGAGGCCGGCTACGCCGAGCTCACGTTCGGGACTGCCGCCCGCACCGCGCACGCCCTGAGGAGCCTGTCCCCCAGCTCGACCGCCCACGACCGCACGTCGTCGGCCCGCGGGCACTGCGGCACCGACTCGACCGCGTCCTGGATGAGCCGCTGGAGCAGCCGCGTCGTCCCCGAGAGCCCGAGCTCCAGCGCCGTGTTCGGCCGCCCCAGCGCCCCGTCCCGCCCCGCCGGCTTGCCCATGTCCTCCGGCTGGCCGATCAGGTCGAGCACGTCGTCCGCGACCTGGTACGCCTCGCCGATGCGCTGCCCGAGGTCCCGCCAGGCGGCCCCGTCCTGGCCCGCCGAGAGCGCGCCCAGCGTCGCCGCCGCCTCGAACAGCGCCCCCGTCTTCGCGCGCCGGTACGCCGAGAGCGGGACCTTCGCCTCCGACTCCCACGCCTGCCCGGCGATGATCCCCTGGGGCATCCCGACGCCGCCCGCGAGCACCTCGAAGAACCGGACCGCCCGCCGCGCGTCCGACACGCCGCTCGCCACCGCGTGGAAGGCGCCGCGCGCCAGCGCCTCGAAGGCGAGCACGATCAGCTGATCGCCGGCGAGCACCGCGATCGGCTCGCCGAAGGCCCGGTGGACCGAGGGCTGGCCGCGCCGGATCGGCGCGTCGTCGAAGCAGGGGAGGTCGTCATGGACCAGCGACGCGCAGTGGATGAGCTCGACCGCAGCCGCCGCCGCGTCGGCGACCTCCGGCGCAGGATCGCCGTACGCCGAGGCGACCGCCAGGCAGAGCCTTGGCCGGATGCGGGCGCCCCCAGGGAAGACGGCGTGGTGCGTCGCCGCGAGGAGCCCGGGCGGCGACGCGGGCGAGGAGAGCGACTCGATGGCGACGAGAAGGACGCGCTCGATCCGGCGATCGAAATCCATATCGGCCGAGTTTTGGGCGATGATCAAGGGATTGTCAATAGTTTGAACACTAGTTAAACAAAGTATAGACAAACCACCCGCGCCGGGTACACTGCGGTTCCATGGTGGACAAGAGACATCGCGTCGTGGTGATCGGCGGGGGCATCGGCGGGCTGACCGCGGCCGCGCTCCTGGCGTCGAACGGGCTCGACGTCGTGCTACTCGAGCGGGCGCCGCGCGTCGGCGGAAAGATGCGCGAGCTGGCCATCGGCGATCGCCGCCTCGACGTCGGCCCGACGACGCTCACGATGCGGTGGGTCTTCGACGAGATCTTCGCGTCGCTCGGGCTCCGCTTCGGGGACTGCGTGCCGCTCCGCCGGGTCGAGACGCTCGCGCGCCACGCCTGGCAGAACGGCTCGACGCTCGATCTCTTCGCGGACCTCGAGCGCAGCGCGGACGCGATCGGCGCGCTCGCGGGGGCGCGGGAGGCGGACGGGTACCGCCGGTTCTGCCGGTACGCGCGCGAGATCTTCGACGTGGTGGAGGCGCCGTTCCTGCGCGCGGAGCGGCCCACGCTCAAGACGATCCTGAGCACGGCGGGCAGCCTGGGCCTCGGCGGGATGATGAGGATCGACGGGCACCGCACCCTCCACCGCGCGCTCACCGACTTCTTCGCGGACGCGCGCCTGCTCCAGCTGTTCGGGCGGTACGCCACCTACTGCGGCTCGTCGCCGTACCTCGCGCCGGCCACGCTGAGCTTGATCGCGCACGTGGAGCGCGAGGGCGTCTGGTCCCCCGAGGGCGGGATGTACCGGGTGGCCGAGGCGCTCGCCGCGGCCGCGACCCGCGCCGGGGCGACCCTGCGCTGCGGCGCGCACGTCGCCGCCATCGAGGACGGCCGCGGCCGCGCGACGGGCGTCGTGCTCGAGGGCGGCGAGCGCATCGAGGCCGACGCGATCGTGATGAACGCCGACCCGGCGGCGCTCCGGAGCGGCCTCTTCGGCCAGCGCGCCGCCCGCAAGGCCCCGGCCGAGGCGCCGCGGTCGCTCTCGGCGGTCACCTTGGCGCTCGTCGCCGAGGTGAGCGGCTTTCCCCTGCTCCGGCACAACGTCTTCTTCTCGAGGGACTACGAGGCCGAGTTCCGCGACCTCTTCGATCGCGCCGAGACCCCGCGCGACCCCACCATCTACATCTGCGCCGAGGACCGCTGGAACCAGCCGTCCCCCGAGCACGACGCGGCGCCCGCGCCTGCGCGCGCACCTGCAGGAGAGCGCCTGTTTTTCATCGTCAACGCCCCTGCGACCGGTGATATGCACACCCCCTCATCCACGGAGATCCACGAATGGGAACAGCGCGTGTTCCAGCAACTGCAGCGGTTCGGCCTCTCGCTGAGGAGCACCAGCCCCTCCCCGGTGTCGACGACGCCGGCGGACTTCGAGCGCATGTTCCCGGCGACGGGGGGCGCGCTGTACGGGCCGGTGTCCCACGGGTGGAACTCCACCTTCGCGCGCCCGGCCTCGCGCTCGAAGCTCCCGGGCCTGTACTTCGCCGGCGGGAGCGCGCACCCGGGGGCGGGCGTGCCGATGGCGGCGCTGAGCGGCCATCTCGCGGCGCGGAGCGTGATGGAGGACCTCGCTTCGACCTCGAGATCCCGAGCGGCGGCTACGCCTGGTGGTACCTGGACGCGGTGAGCGACGACGGCCGGAGCGCGATCACGATCATCGCGATGCTCGGGAGCGTCTTCTCGCCGTACTACGCCAGGGCCCGCGCGCGCGGCGCCGCGGACCCGCTCATGCACTGCGCGATGAACGTCGCGCTGTACGGCCCGCGCGCCGATCGCTGGGCGCTGACCGAACGGCCGCGGGGCGCCGTCGTCAGGGCGCCGCGGTCGCTCGCCATCGGCCCGAGCGTGATGGAGTGGTCCGGGGGCGAGCTCCGCGTCGCCTTCGACGAGGTCACGGCGCCGGTCCCCTCGCGCCTCGCCGGGACGGTGCGCCTCCGCCCGTCCGTGCCCGAGCCCGCGGCGCTGGGCGCGCGCGCCGGGGTCGCGCTGGACCGGTGGGGGCGGCACCGCTGGTCGCCGCTCGCGCCGATCGCGCGCGCCGAGGTCGAGCTCGCGCACCCGTCGCTGCGCTTCTCCGGCAGCGCCTACCTCGACACGAACGCCGGCGACGAGCCGCTCGACCACGCCTTCGAGCGCTGGACCTGGTCGCGCGCGGTCGGCTCGGACGGCATCGCCCTCACCTACGACGTCCGGCGCCGCGACGGCACGCGCATGCTCCTCTCGCCCGCGTTCGACGCGAGGGGCGGCGCGCGCGAGCTCCCGCCGCTCGCCCCGCGGCCGCTCGGCGACACGCGCTGGGGCATGGCGCGGGACATCGCCGCCGACCCGGGCTCCGCGCCGCGGCTCCTCCGCACCTACGAGGACACGCCGTTCTACGCGCGTTCCCTCGCGGCCGCGACGTTCGGCGGCAAGCCGGCGACGGTCGTCCACGAGGCCCTCTCGCTCGACCGCTTCGTCAGCCCCTGGGTGCAGCTCCTCCTGCCGTTCCGCATGCGGAGGGCGCGATGACGCTCTCGCTCGCGATCTGGATCGCCACGGCGCTCGTCGCCTTCGCGATCATGGAGGTGTGGGCCGCGCTCCTCCACGGCAGGGTCTGGCATCACGCCCTCTGGAGCATCCACCGCTCCCACCATACGAAGCGGCGCGGCGCCTTCGAGCAGAACGACGCGCTCGCGTTCCTCCACGCCCCGATCGCCGCCGGGCTCATCATCTACGGCGTCGACGGCGCGCCTGGGCCGCTGCGCGAGGCCGCGTTCGGCTTCGGCCTCGGCATGACCGCCTTCGGCCTCGCGTACGTCCTCGTCCACGACGGCCTCGTCCACCGGCGGCTCCCGGTCTCGGGCCTCGCGCGCATCCCCTACCTCGCGCGCGTCCGCGACGCGCACCGCGTCCACCACAGCACCGGCGGCCCGCCCTACGGCCTGTTCCTCGGCCCCCTCGTCCTCGCGCGCCGGGCAGCGGCGGGCGCCGCGGAGGACGCGCCCCCTCAGCGCGCGCGGTAGAGCTCCCGCGCGAGCCCCGCGCCCCAGCGGCCGATGGCCCGGAGCGGCAGCGCGCTCACGACCTCGCGGTACACCTCGGGCCGCCGCGCCGCCGTCTCCCTCAAAAATCGAACGAAATCGGTCGGTTGCATCTCGTCGCGCAGCAGCGCCGCGTAGGCGTCGTCGCCCATCGCGTGGAGCACGGCGAACGCCGTGTTGAGGAGCGCGTTCATCTCCCCTGCCCTCGCCCCGCCGGCCGGCTTCGCCATGAGGGCCGCGAGCGCGCCCGTGCCCGAGTGCACCGGCGCGTCGCGCGCCGCGCTCGGCGCGCTCGGGTCCGCCACCGCGCGCGCCAGGTCGGCCGCCGTGGTCGCGAGCTCGCGGACGTTCGCGCCGAAGCCGCAGAACGTCAGCGGCGAGTGCCGCGCCGCCGCGTCCCCCACGAGCCGCACCCGCCGCCCCGGCGCGCGCGGCGCGGGCGACAGCCGCGACCAGCCGGGGATGAACCCGAACGTCGGCCGGACGAGCCGCGCGTCGCCCTCCTTGTACCGCGAGAGGAGCCGGAAGAACCGCGCGTACAGCGACAGCAGCGCGCCCGGCCCGACGTCCTCGGAGCGCGCGTAATAGAAGAGGTAGACCGTCGTCTCGCCCGGCCGCCCCGGGAACGCCTCCCAGAGGTGCTGCCGGCCCTCCTCGACGTCCTCCGTGGTGGCGAGGATCTCGCCGACGTCCGGCCGGATCCGCCGCTCGCCGTCGCCCTCGGCCAGCCCCGCGAGCACGCCGCCCACCGTCGGACAGACGAGGTCCGCGGTCGCGTAGGGGCTCGCCGCGCCGCGCGCGTCGACGAGGAGCCGCGCGGACAGGGCGCGCGGCGCGGCGCCCGGCCGCGCCTCGGCCACCGCGAGCGCGACCGCGTCCGGCCCCTCCGCGTGCCCGAGCAGCGCGTGCCCGTCGAGCAGCGTCACCCCGAGCGCCTCGGCCCGGGCCCGCGCCGCGGCGAGCAGGCCGCCCGCGTCGATGGCGTGATCGAGCACGCCGCGCACCGGGTACGTCCCGCCGCCGTGCCAGCGGCACAGCCCCTCGACGTAGCGGGCGATCACGAGCCGCTCCACCTCGCCCGGCGCGAAGATCCCCGACGCCTGGAGCGCGGCCACCTCGGCCGTCCCGGCGTTCCACTCGCGGTGCGCCGCGCCGATCCGCGCCCGGTCGAGCACCGCGACCCGCAGCCCGGCCGACGCGAGCATCGGCGCGAGCAGGAGCGACAGCCCGCCGCCCGCGATGACGACGTCGAAATCGACGGCGGCGCCCCGGCCCGGCGGCCGCGGCGCCGCCGCGGGCCGCGAGGGCTCGGCCCGCGCCGCGTCGAGGTGCTCGAGGCGCGCGAGCAGCGCCTCGCCGCCCGCCTCGCGCACGCGCGCCCGCGCCGCGTCGAGCTCCCGCGCCGCCGCGCCGCCAGCCCCGGCGCTCATCGCGCCGCCTCCAGGAGGAAGCGGACCTCGTCGAGCGGCGGCGCCGCGCCGTGCTCGCGCTCCTCCGCCGGCGCGACCGGCCTGCGGACGAGCGCCTGCAGCACGAGCCACAGCTTGCGGCCGGGCGACACCACGGCCCGCGCCGACACCGAGTCGAAGCCGCGGCGCGCGATGGCGCGCCCGATGTCCGCGTAGATCAGCCGCGCCGCCTGGATCGCGGCGCGGCAATCGCGCGGCAGCATCGGGATCCCGGCGCCCGCGCGGCGGTAGAGCACCTCCGCCTCGTCGAGCAGCCGCGCGACGATCCGCCCCAGCCGGTCGTCGAAGGCGGGCCGCAGGAGCCACGCGTCCGGCTCGATCCCGGCCTCCCGCATCCACGCGAGCGGCAGGTAGATCCGCCCGCGCCGGGCGTCCTCTCCCACGTCGCGCGCGATGTTCGTGAGCTGCATGGCGACGCCCAGATCGCACGCCCGCGCGAGCGCGTCGGGCCCGCGCGCCCCCATGAGCGTCGACATCGTCGCGCCCACGGCGCCCGCCACGCGCGCCGCGTAGGCGTTCAGCTCCGAGAGCGTCTCGTAGCGGCGCCCCTCCGCGTCCCACGCGAACCCCTCGAGCAGCGCCTCGATGAACGCGCGCGGCAGCGCGTGCGCCGCCATGACGTGGGCGAGCGCCCGGTCGACGGGGCCGTCGTCGGGGTTGCCCATCGCCGCGCGCGCGAGCCGCTCGCGCAGGGCCGCGACCGCCGCCGCGGCCGCGGACGGCGGGGCGTGCTCGCCGAGCTCGTCGACCGCGTCGTCGGCGACGCGGCAGAACGCGTAGAACGCCGCCGCCGGCTCCCTCACCCGCGCGGGCAGGAGGAGCGCCGCGGCGGCGAAGCTCTTCGACCCCTTGCGCAGGAGCGCCCTGCACGCGGCGAAGTCCGCCGCCGACGCCTCAACCGAAGGTCGATGCATCCGGCACCACCCGATCCAGCACGCGCGCCGACGAGAGCACCCCGGGCAGGCCGGCCCCCGGGTGCGTCCCTGCCCCGACGAGGTAGAGGTGCTCGACGTCCTCGCTCGCGTTGTGGGGCCGGAAGAAGGCGCTCTGCGTGAGCACCGGCTCCGGCCCGAACGCCGCGCCCCGGAACGACAGCAGCCGGTCCTGAAAATCCTGCGGCGTGAGCAGCCGCGAGCTCGCGAGCGCCCCCTCGAGCCCCGGCAGGAGCGTCGCCTCGAGCAGCGCCGCGATCGAGCGCCGGTAGCGCTCCTGGGTCGCGGGCCAGTCCGTGCCGCTGAGCAGGTTCGGCACCGGCGACAGCACGTAGAACGCGTCGCACCCGGGCGGCGCGAGGGCCGGGTCCGTGGCGGTCGGCCGGTGCAGGTACAGGCTGAAGTCGTCTGCGAGCACGTGCCTCTGGAAGATGTCCTCGAGCAGCGGCTTGTACCGCGGGCCGAGGAGGATGGTGTGGTGCGCGACGTCCGGGTACTGCCGGCGCGTGCCGAAGTACCACACGAAGAGGCTCATCGAGTAGCGCTGCCGCTCGATGCGGCGGTCGGTCCAGCGCCGCCGCGCCTCGGGCGCCACGAGGTGCCGGTACGTCCACGCCGAGTCCGCGTTCGAGACCACGACGTCGGCCGCGAGCCGCTCCCCCGACGCGAGCTCGACGCCCCGCGCGCGGCCGCCCTCGACCGAGATGCGCCGCACCTCGGCGCCGCACCGCACCGACCCGCCGAGCCCCTCGATGAGGGACACGAGCCCGCGCACGAGGGCGCCCGTGCCGCCGATCGGGAAGTGCACGCCCCAGTTGCGCTCGAGGAACGCGATCAGGCTGTAGATCGAGGTCGTCGAGAACGGGTTCCCGCCGACGAGCAGCGGGTGGAAGCTCAGCACCTGGCGCAGGCGGTCGTCCTTCACGTGCTTCGCGACGAGCCCGTAGACCGTGCGGTAGCTCTCGAGCCGCATCATGTCGGGCACGATGCGCGCCATGTCCGTCCACGACCCGAACGGCACGTGGGCGAGCTCCTCGAACCCGACGCGGAAGATCGCCTCGCTCGTCTTGACGAAGCGCTCGTAGCCCGCGACGTCGCCGGGTGACAGGCGCGCGACCTCGGCGCGCATCGCGGCGGCGTCGCCCGTGTAGTCGAAGGTCACGCCGTCGTGGAAGCGGATCCGGTAGAACGGCGTCACCGGCCTGAGATCGATGTCGTCGGCCATCTTCCGGCCGCAGAGCTGCCAGAGCTCCTCGAAGAGGAACGGCGCCGTGATGACGGTCGGCCCCGCGTCGAAGGTGAAGCCGTCCTGCCGGTGCACGTACGCGCGCCCGCCCGGCGCGTCGAGCTTCTCGACGACCGTGACCTCGTAGCCCCGCACGCCGAGCCGCACGGCCGCCGCGAGCCCCCCGAAGCCGCTGCCGATCACGACGGCGCGCGGCCTCGGACCCCGGCGGCCCGCCGCGCGCGGCGCCCGCGCCGGTGCAGCCCCGTCCTCGCCCGGCGAGGCGCCAGGCCGCTCTTCCTGCGCCGACGAAGCGCTGGTGTTTTGCATGGCGGCGAGTATAATGTTTGTCCCAGCCTTTGACAAAGGCGAAAACATCTGCACAAGATGGCCTTCCTGGGCCTCGCTGCCCGCCGGCTCGGCGCGTCGAGCCGGCGCTGGCGGCTGGGGTCCGGCGGGTTGACCAGGGTTGTCCACGTGAGCCGCTACAGAATCCATGCCGTCTCCAAGATGTGTGGCGTGTCGTCGGCGACGCTGCGCGCGTGGGAGCGCCGGTACGGCGTGCCGTCCCCTGCGCGCACGGCGTCGGCGTACCGCCTGTACAGCGATGACGACGTCGCGGTGGTCAAGAAGATGCGCGACTACGTGAACGGCGGGATGGCGGCCGCCGAGGCGGCGCGCATGGTGCTCGAGACGGAGGCGCCGCGCGCGCCGGCGCCCTCGAACGGCGGCGACGCGTTCGCGGGCGCGAGCGAGCGCATCGTCGACGCCGCGATCCGGTTCGATCCCGACGGCCTCGAGGCCGAGGTGAACCGGGCCCTCTCGCTCGGCCCTGCGGTGACGATCTTCGAGCGCGCGCTCGGCCCTGCGCTCGAGCGCATCGGCGATCTCTGGCACGAGGGGAAGATCACGGTCGCGCAGGAGCACCTCGCCTCGCAGGTCCTCGGCGCGACGCTGCTGCACCTCCTGCGGCTCGCGCAGCCGGGCGAGAGCGGGCGGCGCGTGCTGCTCGCCGCCTTCGCCGACGAGGATCACGTGCTCGGGCTGTTCGGCATCGGCCTGCGCTTCTGCGCGTGGGGTTTCCGCTCGATCGTGCTGGGCCCGCGGACGCCGCCCGCCGCGATCGCGCGCGCGGTCGAGTCGCTCGCGCCGGACATGGTCGCGCTGACGGTCGCGATCCCGCCGCCGCCGCCGACCGCGCGCGAGCTCATCGACGCCTACGCCGACGCCTGCCGGGACGCGGCGTGGATCGTGGGCGGCGCGGGCTCCGAGGCGCTCCGGCCGTTCATCGAGGCGCGCGGCGGCATCGTGGCGGCCCCGGACATCGGGGAGATCCGCGCGCAGGTCGAGTCCGCGCTGCTCTCGCGCCGGCGCCGCAAGGACGCGAGCTGAAGGCGCGCCGCGGCCGGCCCTCGATCTGACGGAGCGCGCGCCGCGGTCAGCCCTCGACCTCTTTGCGGAGCAGGTCGAGGAGCTTCGCCTGCGCCTCGGGCTTGAGCTTGCCCTCGGCCGCGAAGAGCACCTGGCCGTTCTTGCCGACGAGGATGACGTTGCTGATGCCGCGGCGGAGGCGGTAGGCCTCGCGGAAGGTGCCGTCCCAGTCGCAGTAGATGGTCGCGCCGACCTTCCGCGACTCCTCGCGGATGGCGTCCTTCACGAACCCCTTCGCCGGCCAGAAGTCGTAGGAGCTCACGTCGGCGACCGCGGCGACGGCGATGGCTCGCCGGTAGCGGTCGCCCTTCGCGAGCTTCGCCACCGCGTCCTTGAGCGCCTGGTTCTGCGTCGCCGAGTCCTTGTCCTCGTACATGATGAGGACCGGCTTGCCCCACAGCGCCTTGAGCTGGAGCTCGCGGCCGTCGGCGTCCTCGACGCGCGCGTTCGGCGCCCGGTCGCCCACGGGCGGCAGCGCCAGCGCGGCGCCCGCGATCAGCGCGAGGGCCAGCGCCGCGGCGGACGCGGCCGAGAGGAGGCGGGCGGTCCGCGAGCGGCGAGCGGCGAGCGGGCGGTTCGGCATGTCCATGGTTCGTAACATTTCCGGGAACGTGCTCCCAGGGTTGTTCAAGCTGGTCGATTTGCCGGGCGGGCGCGGCAGGAGCGTCGTGCTGGAGCTTGCCGGAGGCGTCTTGCGGGTGTCCTGGAGGTCCTTTGCCGGGAGGCGGGCCGGGGCTGTTGTGTCCGCTTTTCCTGCCGGTCTGGCGCGGGCACGGGCGGCTGGCCCGGCTCTTGACACCCCCGGCGGCGTGCAAAGATTGGGCGGTGCGAAGAGACCGGCTCTCGGAGCCAAGGTCCCGTAACGCTACAACAAAACGGCCGTCGCGAGCAGGGTGACGGCGCCGCGGGCGAGGCCCCGGCGCGCGCCGCGCGCGGGGGTCACGGAGGAGTCGTCATGCTGAACCGTTACACGGATTTCGATCGCACGTTTGCCATGATGGATGAGCTTCGCCGGCGGATGGATCGGGTGTTCGAGGAGTACGACGCGCCCCGCTCGTCGCTCCGCGGCGAGTTCGACCAGTCGCCCCGGTACACGCCTGGCCCGCGCATCCACCTCTACGACACGGGCAGCGCGCTGGTCGTCAAGGCGGACCTTCCTGGGCTGACGGAGAAGGACGTGCAGATCTCGCTCAACCAGGACGTCTTGACGGTGAGCGGCGAGCGCAAGCCGGACGCGCCCGAGGGTTATCTGGTCCACCGCAAGGAGCGGGGCGGGGTGCGCTTCAGCCGGAGCTTCACGCTGCCGAGCAAGGTCGATCCCGAGAAGACGACGGCGGTGCTGAGGAACGGCGTGCTGACGCTGACGCTGAACAAGGCCGCCGAGGCGCAGCCGCGGCAGATCACGGTGACGGCGCGCTGAGGCGGGCGGGAGCCGACGGAGCGGGAGCCGACGGAGAGGGAGGCTCCCGCGAGCAGCGGATTTGGAATGCGTTGAAGGAGAGAAAGCGAGGAAGGAGTGAAGAAGATGAGCACCGATCGCAACTTGACGAACCGCGCTGAGACCAGCCCTGAGAAGATCCAGCAGCGCCCTGCGGTGGCCCCGGCGGTGGACATCTACGAGAACGCCGAGGAGCTCCTGGTCGTGGCGGATCTTCCGGGTGTGACGCAGGATCATCTGGCCATCCGCCTGGAGAAGGGGGAGCTGAGCTTCGAGGGCCGGCGGACCGACGCGGCCGAGCGCGAGCAGAGCGCGGACAACCTGCCGGACTTTCGTCGCAGCTTCGTGGTCCCGCAGGGCATCGACTCGGACAAGATCTCCGCGGAGCTTCAGGCGGGCGTCCTGCGGATTCACCTGCCGAAGAGCGCGTCGCTCAAGCCCCGTCAGATCCCGATCAGCGCGAGCTGATGTGGCGTGTGAGCGGTCGAGGCACCGCGTCGCCGGCGACTGGTGGGCCCCTCGGGGCGCGTCGGGGCGGCGCGCGGTGCCTTTCGCGCGTTCGGGGTGCCCTCTGTCGAGGTGCCCCCTGTCCTGGAGGGGCCGGTCTCGGCTACTGTTTCCGCGTGCCTCCTCTGCGTCGTGTGCTGCCATCCTTTGCCTTGACCGCGCTGCTCGTCTCCGGCTGCGGCGCGCTGCTCGGCCTCGACGAGTTCACCGATGCGCCCGCCGGGGGGACCGGGGGCGGCGACGCGACGCCCTGCGCGCGGGGCGACACACGGGCGTGCTACGGGGGCGCGAGCGAGACCGAGGGGGTCGGCATCTGCGCGCCCGGCAGGCAGACCTGCGGCGCGGACGGGAGCTGGGGGGCTTGCGAGGGGCAGGTGCTCCCGGGGGAAGAGGACTGCAACGAGAGGGGCGATGAGGACTGCGACGGCGTGGGGTGCAGCGACGTCGCGTGGGCGAGGATGGTGGGCGCGGGGCCTGGATACTGGGTAATGTCGATGGCGATCAGCCCCAAGGGAGATCGCATCGCGCTCGCAGGTCTCTATCAAGGCGAGCTCAACTTCGGTCCGGATACCACGACGGTCCTGCCGGAGCATTCTCACGGCAGTGCTTTCATGGCCATGTTCGATGGCGAGGGTAATCACGTGTACAGCATCGGGCTGCCGCTCCCGGGAGACAGCGCTGCCGCGGTGGCTCTGGACGCAGACAGCAATGCGCTGTTCACGACGAAGTACACGGGGACCGTGGACCTTGGCGGCGGCGATCTTTCGGCGAATGGCACCAGTGACATGCTGGTCGTCAAGCTCGACGCGAATGGAAAGCACAAGTGGAGCAAGCAGTTCGGCGGTCCGGAAGGTCAAACTATACCGATCGACATCGCCGTGACGCCCGACGGCGATGCGGTGATCACCGGGGCGTTCAGCAGGACCGTGACCTTCGGCGGCCTCACGCTTGAGACCGGGGAAGCGTCGGACATGGACGGCTTTCTGGTCCGACTGAGTGGTGAAGACGGCAGCCACGTATACAGCGCTCAAATCGGGGACCTCACAGGAGATATCCCGGGAGACCAGTACTGCAGAGGCGTCGGGGTCGATGCAACGGGCCGTGCGGTGGTCGTCGGTACATTCACAAACTCGATCGACTTCGGTTCTGATTACACGCTCGATGACGCCGACAACACAGGAGTAGTCAGCTGGGTGGCCCAGTTCGACGCGAAGGGAATGCCGCTCTGGAGTACCACTTTCGGCCATGGCAATGACGGAAGCACGGTGGAGATCAGCGGTATCGACGTCGATCCTGAGGGCAACATAGGCATCGTGGGGCTATTCTCCGGCACGGTCAAATTCCCGAGCACGAACAACTTGCGCGTGACGCGCGAGACCAAGGGCGCGGACGACGTCGACCTGTTCGTCGTCCGCCTATCAAAGACCGGCACCCATTCGTGGTCGAAGCAGCTCGGAGATCAGACCGATCAGAGCTGGAGCCTACCCCTTCAGGGCGTCGCGCTCGACAGCGAGGGTGAGCTCATCTTCGCAGGGGGTTTCCGCGGGAAGGTGGATTTCGGCGGCGGGGAGCTGATCGCCAACGACACAGACTGGTTCATCGCCAAGTTTGATGCTTTGGGGACTCACAAGTGGAGTCATCGTTACGGAAGCGGCGCGGCCTTTCAGGGAGCGACATCCGCAGCGGTCCATTCTGCGTCGCGCGAGATCGTCGTGGCAGGCCTCACCGACGGCGCGATCGATCTGCTGGATCCGCCGCTGACGACAGATAACGCCAGCCTAGTGTTGGCGCGACTGTCACCCTGAAAACGATCGCGAAGAAGAAGCGCTGTTCCGCGCGACGCACGTAGGATCAGCCCGAGCGGCAGCAGGCATGTCGGGACGTGCAGGCTCAAGGCAACGCTGCATTGTTGCCGCTGACCGTCAGCGTCCACGCCGCATCGTCGCCGCAGGTGGTCCCGTCCACGTGCCGCACCTCGAGGCTGAACCAGCGGTGGTCGTCAAGAATCGGGAAGTCATCCCATGTCGCATAGAACGACTCGGGTGTACCCTGCCCCCTCACGCCGGAGGCAAAGCAGTCCGGCGCGTCGAGCCCCCCCTCATAGACGATCAAATCGAAGTTCATGCCCGGTGGGGACCTGAGCGTAGCGCGAAAATGCTCGGAGCTAGCCTCGTCGTCCAAGTCGACTATCTTGATCTTGAACCACTTCGACGTAGTCCCTGTCACTGTCAGCTCGTCGCCGCCATCGTCGCCCGAGATCTCACCGAGGTCCTCTGCCCCCGCGCACGTGTTCGGCGAGCCATAGTCGCATTCGCCCGTCGCCCCGCCCTCGCCCCCGCCTCCATCGCTGCTCCCGCCCTCGCCTCCGGCGCCGCCGACCCCGGCGGAGCTAGAGCTGACGCTTGAGCTCGCTCTCGAGCTCGAGGACGCGTCCACCCCTCCGGCGCCGCCCTCGCCTCCCCCGCCGCCGCTTCCGCCTCCGCCGGCTTGCTCCTCGTAGTACCCGGGCATCAACTCATCGGTGCCGTTGGCGCACGCAGCGAGGATGATGAGGAGCGCAGGAACGACCAGCTGCCGGTGGGGCGTGAGCATTGAGAGCATTCTATCTGCTCTCGCGAGAGCGGTCCAAGGAAGCCACCCGGTGGAATGCGATACCGTGACGATGCGCACCACGGGCCCGTAACGCTCGCGACCCGCCGAGTTGCATCCGTTACCATAGACCTGAATTTCCCAGGACATGACGAAGGCGCACCGCACCGCAGCACGGACGGCCGCAGCAACGTCCTCGAACCACACCTGGAACTCGGCACCTGGCACGCTGCACGGGACCGCCGCCTGGCGCACTGCGTGGGCCGGGAGGACATCGCCCCCTCCCGCCCCGTCCAGCGTCGAGTAGGCCCGCCCATACGAGCGCCAGATCCCCGGAACCCCGCTCCCTTCCCGGCCCCCCGTCGCGCCGCGCCCCGCCCGGCGTCCCCCCCGGCTTGCTTCCACCTCGGCCCTCAGCATCGGCCCAGCCCGCCTCCGCCCCGTCCGCCGCTCCATCCGCCGCTCCGTCCGCCGCGCTTCCGCGCCGGCGCGCATTTCGATAGGCTCGGCGTCGCTGACGCTGAAGCCCGCCCTCGACGCCCTGCTCTCGCTGCGCGCGAAGACGCTGCTGGCGATCGCCGCCACGCTGCTCGGGCTCAGCTTTGCCCTGTACGGCGTCTCGTCGCGGGCGCTCCTCGCCAACTCCATGGCCGCCGAGGCGCAGGACACGCGCCGCACCGTCCAGGTCGCCCTCAACCTGATGAGCCAGGCCGTCCACGACTTCAACGCCCGCTGGACCGACTGGAGCCAGTGGGACGACGCCCACGGGTTCGTGCAGGACGGCAATCAAGAGTTCGTCCGCTCGAACCTGGTCGCCGAGCTCTTCGACATCGCCCGCATCGATCTCGCCGTCTTCGCCGACGCGGACGGAATCCCCGTCTACAGCACCGGTTACGATCGCGCCGGGAAGCGCTGGGCCCCGCTCCCTCGAGGCATCGCCGAGCGGCTCCGCGTCGGCGATCTCCTGTTCGGACCCGATGCGCCGCCGAGCGCGGTCCGGGGCGGCATCGTCCTCCTGCCGGACGGGCCCATGCTCGTCTGCTCCCAGCCGAGCGTCGGCAGCTCGGGCCGCGGGCCCGTCGCCGGCACCGTCACGTTCGGCCGCTTCCTCACCGACGCCGAGATCAAGCGCCTCACCCAGCCCGCCGGCCTCTCGCTCGCCGTGCGCCGCCTCGACGACCCCGACCTGCCCGCCGACTTCCGCGAGGCCAGCGCCGCCATGGCCGGCCCCGAGGCGATCCTCGTCCACCCGCTCGGCGAGGACCGGATCGCCGGGTACACCGTCCTCGACGACATCGACGGCCGGCCGGCGCTGCTCCTGCGCGTGGACAACGACCGGGCGATCCTCAGGATGGGCCACGACACCCTGCGCTACCTCGTCCTGGTGACGGTGCTCGTCGGCCTCGTCTTCGGCGGCGTCACCCTGCTGCTCCTGGAGAGGCTCGTCCTCTCCCGGCTCGCCCGGCTCAGCCGGGAGGTCACCGACATCGGCGGCGTCGGCGACCTCTCGGCGCGGGTCGCCATGCCGGGCACCGACGAGCTGTCGCGCCTCACCGGCTCGATCAACGGCATGCTCTCGGCCCTCGACGCGAACGCCCGGCGGCAGAGCCAGCAGAAGACCGCGCTCGAGCAGGCGAAGGCGGCGGCGGAGCGGGCCCACGAGCGCTCGGACCGGCTCCTCCTCAACATCCTGCCGCGATCGATCGCCGAGCAGCTCAAGGAGCACGAGCAGCTCATCGCCGAGCACTTCGAGGACGTGACCATCCTCTTCGCGGACATCGCCGGCTTCACCTCCCTCGCCGCGCGGCAGAGCCCGACCGAGCTCGTCGGCCTCCTCAACCGCATGTTCTCGTCGTTCGATCAGCTCGCCGACCAGCATGGCCTGGAGAAGATCAAGACCATCGGAGACGCCTACATGGTCGTCGGCGGCCTGCCCGCGCAGCGCCCCGACCACGCGAGGGCGATAGCGCGGATGGCCCTCGCGATGACGCGCGCCATGAGCCAGTTCCCGGCCGACGACGGCGAGCCGTTCCGGCTCCGGATCGGCATCAACACCGGGCCTGTCATCGCCGGCGTGATCGGCAAGAAGAAGTTCAGCTACGATCTCTGGGGCGACGCGGTGAACGTGGCGAGCCGCATGGAGTCGAGCGGAGAGCCCGGGCGCGTCCAGGTGAGCGAGGCGAGCTATGCCCTGCTCCGGGGGGACTTCCTCCTCGAGGAGCGTGGCCTCGTGGCGATCAAGGGCAAGGGCGCGATGAAGACCTATTGGCTCCTCGGCGAGAAGACACCGCAGTAGCGCGGCGGCCGCGCGGCGCGCGACACGCGATGCGGGGCGCGCTTCGCCCGGCGCGGCCGCGCGGACCGCCGCGTCCGCGCCCGAGGCCGCGATTGACAAGGCCTGGCGGGCGTGCAATGGCTGCCCCCCGCCCGATGTCAGACCTGGAGCGACGCGCCCTCATGGACAAGCAGGCACTGAACGAGACGACGCTTCCCGTCACCGTCCGCGAGCCGGGCCCCGGAGAGGACCGCGACGAGCTCGTGCGCCTCCTGTTCGGCGACGCCGCCGCGTCGGCCAAGCGGCCCGAGGAGTACGAGGCGCGCTATCCCCGCCGCCCCCTGCCCAAGGGCGCGATGGTCACCCGCTACGCGCCGAGCCCGACCGGGTTCATGCACATTGGCGGCATCTTCGTGTCGCTCATCAACAAGCGGCTCTCGCTCCAGAGCGAGGGAGTCTTCTTCCTCCGCCTCGAGGACACCGACGTGAAGCGCGCCATCCCCGGCGCGCTCGACACCATCGTCGACTCGCTCGCGCGCTTCGATCTCTCGCCCCAGGAGGGCGTGCTCCGCGCGCCGGCGAAGGAGGGCGGCGGGCCGGAGGCGCGGGGCGAGTTCATCCAGCAGGGCAGCTACGGCCCCTACATCCAGACGGAGCGGGTCGGGATCTACCGGGATTACGCGATCGACCTCATCCGCCGCGGCTTCGCCTACCCCTGCTTCTGCACGGTCGAGGAGCTCGACGCCATCCGGCAGGAGCAGATGGCGCTCACGGTGAAGCCCGGATACCACGGCCGGTGGGCGAAGTGGCGCGACGCGCCGCTCGCCCGGGTGAAGGAGGCGCTCGCGAGCGGCACCCCGTTCGTGCTCCGGCTGCGCGCCCCGGACGACGTCTCGGGCCGGGTCGAGTGGAAGGACGGCGTGAAGGGCGTCATCTCGATGCCGGTCAACGATCTCGACACCATCCTCCTCAAGTCGGACGGCATCCCGACCTACCACTTCGCCCACGCCGTCGACGATCACCTGATGCGGACCACGCACGTGATCCGCGGCGACGAGTGGATCTCGTCGATGCCCCTCCACCTGCAGCTCTTCCGCGTGCTCGGGTTCAAGCCGGTCGAGTACGCCCACGTCCCGCCGATCCAGAAGCTCGATCGCGTGGAGGAGACCGACCCGGAGACGGGCGAGCAGAAGGTCTCGGACGCGCGGCGCAAGCTGAGCAAGCGCAAGGACCCCGAGGCGAACATCGAGTATTACCGGGAGATCGGCGTCCCGGAGACGGCCACGATCGAGTACCTGCTCAACATCGCCAACTCCGCGTTCGAGGACTGGCGCAAGGCGAACCCCGACAAGCCCTATTCCGCCTTCCCCCTCAAGCTGAACAAGCTCGCCCCCGGCGGCGCCCTGAGCGACCTGGTCAAGCTGAAGAGCGTCAGCCAGGCGGTCGTGAGCCGGATGAGCGCCGAGGACGTCTATGCCCAGGGGCTCGACTGGGCGAGGACGTACGACAAGGAGCTCGCGGCCCTGATGGAGCGAGATCCGGAGTACACGAGGCGCGCGCTCGGCATCGAGCGCGGCGGCAAGAAGTCGAACAAGCGCATCGTCACCTGGCCCGATCTGCGCCCTCAGCTCTCCTTCTTCTACGACGAGCTCTATGACGGCCTGACGTCGTTCGATTTCCCCGAGAACGTCCCGGAGGCAGACCGCTCGGCGGTGCTCAAGCAGATGCTCGACGCCTTCGATCCGGCCGACTCGAAGGAGGCGTGGTTCGAGAAGGTCCGGCAGATCGGCGTGACCCTGGGCTACGCCGGCGAGGTGAAGCAGTACAAGGCCTCTCCCGAGTCGTGGAAGGGCCATGTCGGCGACGTCTCGATGGTGATCCGGGTCGCGATCTGCGGGACGCGCAACAGCCCCGATCTGGCCGAGGTCATGGCGGTGCTGGGCGAGCAGCGCGTGCGGGCGCGCATCGCGCGCTTCCTCTGAGGCGCGGGGTGGCGAGCCCGTGGGCGGCGCGCCCTGGGCGCGGGCGGCCGCTGCGCCGCGGGCGGCGGCGGCAGGAGGAACGATGAGCGAGGTGTGCCGGTTCGCCCCGTCGACCACCGGGCCGGCCCACCTCGGGACGCTCGCCGCGGCGCTGCTCGCGTGGCTCGACGCGCGGTCGCGGGGCGCGCGGCTGCTGCTCCGGCTGGAGGACCTCGATCCCGACCGATGCCGGGCCGAGTTCGCGCGCTCCCTGGAGGAGGATCTCGCGTGGCTGGGGCTCGATTTCGACGAGCGCGTCGAGCAGCACACCCGGCGGGCGCACCACGAGGCGGCGATGGACCGGCTGGAGGCGCTCGGCGCGCTGTACCCCTGCTCCGCGACGCGCGAGGAGGTGCGCGCGATCGGCCGGCGCGCGCCCGACGGCGGCTGGGCCTACGACAACCGCAGCCGCGGACGCGCGCTGCCGCCCGGCGGGTGGCGCGCGAGCGCGGAGCCGATCCGGGCACGGCTGCCGGACGGGGTGTTCCGGCCCGTCGACGAGGGCGGGCTCGATCTGTCGCAGGAGCCCGCGCTGGCGATGGGCGATCCGGTGGTGCGCCGGCGCGACGGCGCGTTCTCGTACCAGCTCGCGGTGGTGGTCGACGACGGGTCGGCGGGCGTGACGCGCGTCGTCCGGGGGCGCGACATCGCGCCGAGCACCGCGACGCAGGCGGCGCTCCAGGCGCTGCTCGGGCTGCCGGCGCCGGTCTACCGCCACCACCTGCTCCTCCTGGAGGAGCGCGGCGGCAAGCTGGCCAAGACGCACGGCGCGGCGCGCGGCGCGGCGCTCGCCCGGAGCGCGCCCGCGCTCTCTGGCGCGCTCGCGTGGTGCATCGGCCTGCGAGATCGGCCGGAGCCGTGCACGCCGGCGGAGCTGCTGCGGGAGTTCAGCTGGGCGAGGGTCGCGACCGCGGACCGGGTCGTGGCGTGGCGGGACGGGGAGCTCGAGGTGCGTTCCTGACGAGGTCGCGTCGAGGAACGGCGCCGCCGTCTCAGGCGCTCGATGGACGGACGGGCGGAGGTCAGGCCGGCAGCGGCGAGACGGCGAGGCTCAGCAGCGGAAACAGGGCGACGATCGCGTTCGGACGCGGCAGATCGTCGTCGTCGTCGTCATCGCGCCGGCCATCGCGCCCGCGGCGGGAACGGCTCCCGAACAGCATCCAGGCACGCCGCGCCTGCGCGGCGAGGTCGCGCGCTAGTCCCGACGAGGTGTCGTCTCCATGGGGCATCATGTCGGGCAGCCGCTTACCACGATTCCGGGCCGACGCGCCAGCTTTCTGCGCGCAGGCTCGACCGCTGCGCCCTCCGAACGGCGGGCCGCCCCGAACCGAGGATCGCCGAGACAGAACGCGCTCTCCGTTGAGGAGAACAGCTGCACTGATTTTTGATGAGGTGGGCGCAGGGCGTCCCTGGCGGCACGTGCTCGAATGCGCCATGAACGTCGCCCGGACTTTTCATGGCCGCCGATGTCACCGCCCTGAAGCCTTCGTCGCCTTTCGCCGCCTTCGAATCGCACGATTTCCGCGTGTACGCGGCGGCTCGCCTGCTCGCCACCATGGCTTACCAGATGCAGTCGGTGGCCGTGGGGTTTCAGATTTACGACCTCACGCGCGATCCGCTCGCGCTCGGCTACGTGGGTCTCGCCCAGTTCCTCCCCATCGCGGGGTTGTCCCTCGCCTCCGGGCACGCGGCGGATCGCTTCGATCGGCGAGGGATCCTCCTCCTTTGCTACCTCACCTCGTCGCTCGCGGCGCTCGCGCTCTTCGTCCTCGCGCGCTCGCCGACCCCGAACGTGTCGGCCATCTATGCCGTCCTCGTGCTCCTCGGCACGGTGCGCGCCTTCCAGGGGCCGGCCGGCGCGTCGCTCCTGCCGTCCCTCGTGCCCGCGGCGCACTTCCAGAACGCCGCGACGTGGCAGTCGACGCTCTGGCAGGTCGGGGCCATCGGCGGACCGAGCGTGGGCGGGGTGCTCTACGGCGTCTGGAAGGCGCCCGCGCCCGTCTACCTGACCGCGAGCCTCGCGCTCGGCGCGGCGTCCGCGGGCCTCCTGGCCGTGCGGGCGCGCACGGGGCGCATGGAGAAGAAGCCGCCGTCGCTCGCCACGGCGCTCGCCGGGCTGCGCTACGTCTACCGGAGGAAGGTCCTGCTCGCGTCGATCTCGCTCGACTTCGTGGCGGTCTTCCTGGGCGGCGCGGTCGCGCTCCTGCCCATCTTCGCGACCGACGTGCTCCGCGTCGGCCCTCAGGGGTTCGGCCTGCTGCGCGCCGCGCCCGCGGTGGGGGCCGGGCTCATGGCCGTGCTCCTCGCGTTCCGGCCGATCCGGCGCCACGCCGGGACGAAGATGCTCCTCTGCGTGGGGGTGTTCGGGCTCGCCACGGTCGTGTTCGGCCTGTCGCACAGCTTCCTGCTCTCGCTCGTCGCGCTGACCGTGATCGGCGCCGCCGACATGGTGAGCGTCGTCGTGCGGATGACCCTGGAGCAGCTCGCGACGCCGCCCGAGATGCGCGGCCGCGTGAGCGCGGTCAACATGGTGTTCGTCGGCGCCTCGAACGAGCTCGGAGAGCTCGAGTCGGGCACGCTCGCGAGGCTCATCGGGACCGTCCCTACCGTGATCGTCGGCGGCCTTGGGACGATCGCCGTCGTGCTGCTCTGGGGATGGCTGTTCCCCGAGCTGCGCGCGGTGGACAGGCTCGAGGACACGCGCGCGACCTCCGAAGAAGACGCCGCCGCGAAGGCGTGATGAGCGCCGCGCGCGACGTGCGCCGCGCGCCCGCGCGGGCTCACGTTCGGCAGAGCGCAGCGCACCGCCGATGCCGCGCTCGCGCCGCTCGATGAAAGATGAACGATGAACGATGGGCGCGAGTCGCCCTCGCGGAGGACCGAAGGGAGCCAATCCACGCTTCGGCCCCGCGATAAACGCGCGGAATGACTCTGCTGCGAAAACACTTGCGCACCGCGTACTGCCGTCCGCACGATTGGCAATTTGACAAGGACGGTACAAATGCACGCTGGGCGGCACGCAATCATACAATGCCTGGCGATAATCCCAGCCAGGCTGTCCTAATTGCTTGACACAGAGGGACAACAGGACCTTACATATGTCATGGACTCGATTATCGCGTGGGCGGTCGGTATCATGATCGCATGGGCCCCGCCCGGGACGAGCCACATCAAGGACGCGGTCGAGACGCCCGAGGACGGCCGCGCGCGCTATCACGAGATCGCGCGCGCGGCGGCGAAGGTGGCGTATGATCCCGAGTTGAAGCCGCTCTTCGGCGGCCCGCGCGGGCGAGCCGATACGATGGCGCTGCTCCTGTCGATCGCATATTTCGAGAGCGGCTACCGCCGGGACGTGGATCTCGGCCTCGGGAAGCTCGCGCGCGGCTCGGGGGTCGACTCCTGTCTGCTCCAGATCCGCGTCGGCGCCGGCAAGACCCGGGAGGGGTGGTCGCACGAGGACCTCGTGTCGGATCGCGAGAAGTGCTTTCGCTCGGGGCTCGCGCTGATCCGGAGGTCCTTCGGGGCGTGCCGCAAACAGGAGGCGCTCGACCGGCTCAGCGCATACACGCGCGGCAGGTGTATCGCCAACGACAAACACTCGAGAGCACGTATCGGACGCGCGCAGCACGTGCCGCGCGCTCCGATGACGGACGAGGCGGTGCTCGCCTCCATGCTGGGGGGCAAGGCCAAACCCGCTCCGCGGCCGGCGCCGGCGGCGGCGGCCGGAAACGATAGCTAGCTCGGAAGATCGGCAGATCGATCGATCCTCGTCCAAGCAACGTGCGATGCCGACGCTGCGTGGAGCAGAGTCGGGCTCGGGCCGGTCCGATGCCCGTTGGCTCGAGGAGCCGAGTTGCTGTAGAGTCCCCTGCCCAACACAGGAGGACGAGGATGAAGCTCACCTATTTTGCAGTGCGCGGACGCGTGGAAGTCGCCAGGCTCATGATGGAGCTGCGCGGCGTACCTTACGAGAACGAGCTCGTCCCTCTGGAGCGATGGATGCAGCCAGACACCAAGGAGCGATTCCAGAGCTGTACCCCGTTCGGGCAGCTGCCCGTGCTGCAGGACGGGCGGCTCACCCTCTGCCAGTCCCAGGCGATCAACCGCTATCTGGCGCGCAAGCTGGGGCTCTACGGCGACACGCTCGAGGAGAGCGCGCGCGTCGACGAGGTGACCGAGACCGCGCTCGAGGTGGTCCTGGACGTCGGCGCGCTCCTCTGGAACCCGCGCTTCCATGAGGTCCGCGCCGATCACCGCGCCGCCACCGGGAAGAAGCTCGAGCAGCTGGAGGACTATTTCGTGCGCACGCGCGCCGACGCCGAGCACTGGATCCAGCCGGGCCGCACCACCCTGGCCGACGTCGCCATGGCCTTCGCCGTGGAGACCATCATGCCCGTCCATACCGGCCTCGTGAAGGAGTTCCCGGAGCTGCTCCGCGCGACGACCGCCTTCTTCTCGGCAGACCGCGTCCGCGAGTACGTGCGCAGCGATCGACGGCCCCGCACGTGGACCATCCCCATGGCCACCTTCGGCGGGAAGCCGGAAGAGACCCACCAGTGGACCGACTGAGGTCCGGCGGGGCCGGAGACGCCGCCGGCGCCCTCGACCAGCCCGGCAGCGACGGCTCTCGCCGCGGCGCGCGGCTCAGCCGCGGACCAGGGCCATGGCCGCGTCGGCGGTGAGGTAGCTCTTGCTCTTCATGCCGAGGCGGATCGACGACAGGCTCACCTCGGACTCGCCCTGGAGCGCCGCGAGCGTCAGCGCGTTGTGGCAATAGATGTTGATGAGCTTCGGGCTGCCGCCGCTCCTCGCGTGCAAGAGCTGCTGCGACGCGAGGTCCAGCTTGAGCCCCCGCCCGCTCCCGCCGACCGACCGCATCCTGAAGTCGATGTACTCGATCATCTCCTGCTGCGTCATGCCGGGCAAAAGGAGCGATTGCGCGCCGGTGTAGAGCTCGCGCGGCACGCCGTTCGACGCGAGCGTCGCAGGCAGATCGGGGGCGCCCACCAGGATCATCGACAGCCGGCCCAGGGGGGCGCAGCGGAGGATGTCGTGGAGCTCCATCAGGAGGTCGTGATCCTCCGGATCGACGCCGTCGATGACCAGGACCGCGATCGCGTCCGGCCCGGCGCGGAGGAGCGCCTGACCGAGGAACGCGTCGACAAGGAACTGCTGGCTCAGGGTCGGAGAGATGGCCGTCGCCCCCACCTGCCTGCACAGCGACACGAGAGGCCGCGTCCCGAAGAGCAGCTGCGGCTCGATCGTGAAGACCTGGATGCGAGGGACCTTGTTCTTGATCATCTCGCACACGAACGTCCGGCCGCTCCCGGGCTCGCCCACGAGGATCGCAGGGCGCTGCCCGGCCACGATCTGCGACGCCAGGGTCCTCAGGATCCAGGCATACGGGCCCGCATCCCAGAAGAAGCTCGGCTGCCGGATGTCGCTGAACGGATACCCGGTCAGCCCGAAATGGTCGCGGTAGCTGTACTGGCCGGTGAAATGCCCGAGCGCGGTCGAGCTGTTCACCAGGATCGTGCCCGTCGGCGTCGCGACCGAGCCCTTGGGCGCCGGCGGCAGCTCGCTCACCCGCGTGTCGGAGAGCTCCATCGTGGAGAGCAGGCTCGGGCGCTTGGGCTCCGGCAGCTCCCGCGGCCGCACGCTGCTGCGCCGGAGCATCAGCATGTCCTCGAGGAACGCCACGATGTGCCCGGCGGACGGCCGCTCCTGGGGCCGCTTCGCCATGCAGCGGCGCAGGAGCTCCGCGAGGAGCGGATCGATGTCCGGCATCGACAGCTTCGGATCCGGGACCGGAGCGTGGCAGTGCGCCTGGAAGCAGCCGGCGAGATCCCGCGCCGAGTACGGCGTCCGGCCGACCAGCAGATGGTAAAAGGTGCAGCCGAGGCTGTAGATGTCGGACGGGGGCGCGATCTCCTGCCCGGTCCACTGCTCCGGGCTCATGTAGAACGGCGTGCCCTCCAGCGTGCGGGAGGCGCTGGCGCTGCCGAGCGGGCCGCTCTCCGGGTGCGACGCGAGGCCGAAGTCCGCGATCTTGAGCGTCCCCGACGCGTTGAGGAGGAGGTTCGCGGGCTTGATGTCGCGGTGGGAGATGCCGAACGAGGCCGCGAGCTCGAGCGCCGCCGCGGCCTCGCGCATCTTCTCGATCCCGAACTGCTCCGGCAAGCGTCCGCCTTGCTGCTTGGCCGCCTGCGCCATGGTCAGGCCGTGGACGTACTCCATGGCGATGTAACGGACGTCCTCGTCCTCGCCGACCTGGAAGATCTGCACCACGTTCGGGTGGAGGAGGCGCGCCGCCGCCCGCGCCTCGCGCAGGAAGCGGTCGCGCCGGTCGGGATCCGTGTCCGCGCTCCCCTTCGCGATGATCTTCACCGCCACGTCGCGCTGGAGGACGGTGTCCCGGGCCAGGTAGACGGCGCCCATCGCGCCGATGCCGAGCAGCTGGATCAGCTGGAAGGGGCCCAGCCACTGTCCCGCCAGTTGGGTCAGCGTCATCGCAGGATCCGCGATCATCGGAGAGTTATTCCCATCTTGACATCAAACCCCTGCGCTCGCCCGGCGCATGCGTCGGCCCGAGGTCACCGGTGATCACCCGCGCGCGGGCTCACAGCCGGCCCCCGCCCGGCCCCGCGTCGCTCCGCGCCCGGCCCCGCCCCAGGAGGTGGCCCATCGTGAAGGCGGAGAGGACCAGGACCGTGACGATGATCGGCACGGCGTAGGTCGCGAGGGACGCGACGGTGGTCGACGCCCGGTCCGCCGCGGCGCCCGCGCCGGCCGCGGCCCGGTCGGGCCCGCCCACCGTGAGCAGGATGGCCGTGGCCATCGAGGCGGCGATCGAGAGCAACCCGATCGCGAGGCCGGCGACGAGGCCGCTCGGCCCGGTCTGCTCCTGCACTACCGGCGCGGCGGGGGCCACGACCGGCGCAGCGGCGGGGACCGTCACGAGCGGGCCGTCCAGCTTGACCTGGACGTGGAGGACCATGTCCTGCCCCGACAACGGGACGACGAGCCCCTGCGGGCTCGCCGGCACGCCGGCGGCGGGCCTCGGGCCCCGGGGCGCCTCGTGGTCGATACCGCTGCTGGCCAGGGCCTCGTGGGCCGGGTTCGTCTGGTAGTGCAGCGTGTCGGCGTCCTCGTCGATCGGGCTCCTCGGGCGCTTCTTCTGCGGCATCACCTCCGTCACGCTCTGCGGCGCGGGCGCCCGCGGCTCCGACATCGGCGGCCGCTGCGGGCGCTCGCGGGCCGGCGCCGCGTCGGCCCTGCCCGGGGCCCCGCCGCCGGCGACGTGCTCGGCGGCCGCCTTCTTCATGACGTCGGCGATGACACCGTAGACGTCCTTCCACGCCGTCTCGACGTCGCGCGTGAAGCCGTCGCCGAGCCCCTCGCGCAGCGTCCAGAGCAGCGCCTCGCCCACCAGGTCGTAGTGGCGATCGACGACCATGTACCCGTGGTGCCGGACGCCGAGCGCCTGGAGCACGGGCACGAGCCTGTTGAGGTTGCTCAGCCCGTCGACGGCCACCGCGAGCGTCTGCATGAGCTTTTTCTTCTGCTCGGCCATGTCGTTCTTGAAGAGCGGCCGCACCGACGGATCGAGCTCGAAGAGGCGGTCGTAGAAGAGCGCCGACGCCGCGTCCGAGATCGGCATCACCTTCGCCCACGAGCGCTGCACGAGCTCGATGGTGCGCGGGGTGATCGGCGCGCCCGCGCTCGGGCCCGCTGCCGCCGGCGCCGCTGCCGGCGCGGCGGCCGGTGGAACCGGGGGCGGCTCGCCCTGCCACGGCGGGACGACCCCGACCAGCGTCCGCGCGGCCTGGGCCGACGAGGGCGGCGGCACCGACTTCGGCCGATGCACCGGGTCCGCGGCGCCCAGGCGCGCCGCGGGGCCCGGCGCCGGCGGGGCGTTGCCCCGGGCGGCGTCCCTCCCGCCCGGCGCGGGCGTCGGCGGGAGCGCCTGCGTGGTGCCCACGGCCGCGTGCGCCGCGGCGGCCTTCTTCATGACGTCGGCGACAACGCCGTAGACGTCTTTCCACGCCGCCTCGACGTCGCTCGAGAAGGCGTCGCCGAGCCCCTCGCGCAGCGTCCAGAGCAGCGCCTCGCCCACGACATCGTAATGGCGCTCGGCCACCATATAGCCCTGGTGGCGGACGCCGAGCGCCTGGAGCACGGTCACGAGCTTCGGCAGGTTGTTCAGCCCGTCCACGGCCACCGCGAGCATCTGCATGAGCTTCTTCTTCTGCTCGGCCATGTCGTTCTTGAAGAGCGGCCGCACGGACGGATCCAGCGTGAACAGCCGCTCATAGAACAGGGACGCCGCGGCATCGGAGATGGGCATCACCTTCGCCCAGGACCACTGCACGAGCTCGATGGTGCGCGCGCTCAGGAGCTCGGCTGGCGGCGCGGTGCGGGCGGCCTTGTTCAGGAAATCCGGGGCGCCGTAGGCCCCCGGCCCTCGCTGGGTGGCGGGCCCGGCCGACGCTGCGGGCAACGCGCGCGCCGCGGGCGCGGGCGCGCTGACCCCGCGTTGCGGCTTCGCGGCATCCCCCGGCGTCGCGGAGCCGCGCGTGTTGGTCGGGGGTGCGAAGGGATCGTTCGGTTTGGCCATCGTGAGTTGTCCGCTGGGGGGTTACCGGGATTGCATCGGTGGGTTGCGCGCTGTGGCGCGCGCATTCAGAGCGCAGGAGCTGCCGCTACCGCCATCCTACATCAGGGAGCCGGCGCCTGCCTACGGCGCGACGAGGACCGCGGGGCGACGAGGACGGGGCGCGACGAGACCGCGGCGCAACGGCGGCGCGGCGCCGGCGGGTGCGCGACGCGGCGCCCGGTCCGCGCGCGTCGCGCCGACGAGGGGAGCGGAGGTGACGTGCCGCCCGGCGGCCAGCGCGCCGCAGTCCCGCCGTCCCGGCGCAGGACCGCGGTGGACTGCCGGCCGGGCCTGCCGGCGGCGGACGGAACGTCGCCGGCGGCGCCGCTGGGCCCTCGCGCGACGGTGCCGCACCTCACGCGGGCCGTTGCCGCGTGCTGGACCAGAGGCGAGCTCGGACCTGGCGAGCAGGGCGACGGCCTGCAACCGCTCGCCGGCGAGGCCTGGGCTCCAGAAGGCGCGAGGTGCTGCGCGGCGCCCGAGAGCACCCGTGCGGGCGCGAACAACGCCTCGAGTTGCGCCCGACGGGCGATAACGAATGAGGAGAGAAAACCCTGGCCGACACGCAGGTGGCCGATGAAAAGCTACCCCATCGCCTGGTGCGGCGCGCGAGCGCGCATACGACACGTCGTGGGCGCTGAGGGAGAGCTGACCTGGGAACCGAGCTCATTGCGAGCAGCGTGTGGTCGCGCATCACCACGCTCGCGCGGCGCGCGCCGGGAGATGTCGCCGTCGCCTGAGGTGACGGCTCTCAAGCCCGATCTCGAAGCCGATGCCCTGGGCGAGCGGTCCTCCCCCGCTTCCGCGGACCGTTTCACGATGCCGCGGCCGCAGTCACGGGTGCTCTCGACGGCAGCGTCCCAGAAACGGCGAAGCCCCAGTCTTTCGACCGAGGCTCCGTTCCATCGCTTCGCGAGGTATCGCGTGGTTCACGCGAACCAGTTGCGCGGGCGGGATTTGAACCCACGACCTTCGGGTTATGAGCCCGACGAGCTACCAGGCTGCTCCACCGCGCGGGAGGGAATGTACTCACGGCCCTGCGCAGGTCAAGGATTCTCTCACGGCACACGTCGCGGCCCCTGCCGTGGCGATCGCGCCGCAGCCCCTCAGGCTGGCTGACGGTGCGCCGAGCAGGCTCATCGTTGGGGTATCGCGGGCACCGCGGGCGTGCTCGACGCCGACGAAGCGCTCGCCTGGACGCGTGGAACGCGCCCGGGTCGTGGGACGAGAGGCCGATCCCGACGGCTCCTGCTGGCCGGACGCGCCCTCGCAGGCCGGGCTCACGGCACGAGCGAGCTCAGATACTCCTCGAGGTTCGTGTAGCCGTCGCCGTCGCGGTCTCCGTTCCGATCGTCCGCGTTCGCCGGGTCGAGATCTCGTGCGCTCTCCCAGGCGTCTGGCATGCCGTCCCGGTCGGCGTCGCTCGGAGCGCTGCCGCCGGGCAGGGCGCCGACACCGTTCGCGAAGCCGAGGCTCGATTCGTTGCTGATCGTCGCGCCCCGCTCGCCGAGCGACGCCAGCTCGTCGAGCACGTAGCGATCCGCGTCGTCGCGGTGGATCGATGCTCCGGCGTGCGCGCTGACGTACGCGTACGCCTCTTGCGCGGTCATGGCGGGCACGTCGGGGAACTCGACGGAAGGCGCGTCGAGCCAGGTGACCGTGCCGAAGTCGCCCTTGCCGAGGAGCCTGCCGTCGAGCGTGCCGTCCTTGTCGCTGTCGTAGTAATTGCCGTCGGCGTGGAGATTGTACGCGGGAGTGGGGCTATCCAGCGTGCCGCCTCTCGTCTCCGGGCCGGCGATGAAGTAGTTGCCCAGCATCGAGCCGTCCGAGCGGCCGCTGGTGTCGCCCAGGATGTAGCCGGACACGACCCAGTTGTAGACCACGTTGTTGACGAACTGCAGCGTGCCGCGCGCCTTCGGGTTGCGCGAGTTGTTGTCGATGTAGAGCGACCGGATGATCGACGTGCCGGCGGTGTTCACCAGGCCGCCGGTGCTGTGCGACTGGAGCCCTTGCGCGACGATCGAGTCCTGAAGGGTCAAGTTGTAGAGCTCGGCGCCGCTCTCCTGGTTGAGATCGAACGTGCCGTCGCGCCCCCAGCTGAGCGAGCAGTGGTCCCAGATCACGTCGTGCCCGTTCGCCATGGTCACGGTGTCCTTGCCCGAATCGCCCCCGGCGCCCATGCGGAAGCGGACGAAGCGTACGACGGTGTTCGACGCGCCGGAGAACGAGGTGCCATTGCCGTAGATGGTGATACCGCCGCCCGGGGCCGTTTGACCCGCGATCGTCTGGTTGCTCTTGAACACGAGGCGCGACGAGATCTCGATCACGCCGCCGACGTCGAACACGACCGTTCGGTTCGGCTGGCTGATCGCGTCGCGCAGCGAGCCCGCGCCGGAGTCGTTCAGGTTCGTGACGTGCACGACGTCGCCGCCGCGCCCGCCGACCGCGTGTCGCCCGAACCCCTGAGCCCCCGGAAACGCGAGCACTTCGCCGCTCGGCGGCGCCCCGCCGCTGCCGGCACCGGAAGCCGCAGGGCTCCCGCCGGCAGAGGCGCCGTCGCCTGACGATCCGCCGCTGCCGGCGACGGTCGCCCCGCCACCCCCCGCGGCACCACCGCCCGACGCGACGCCCGCGATCGCGCTCGATCCGCCTCCGCCGCCCACGGATCCTGCACCGCCGTCCCCCGGCGCTCCAGCCGCGCCCGAGCCCGGGGGGCTGCCACCGCTGTCGCCGCACGCGGGCGTGACGAGCGCCGCGAGCACGAGGAGAACAGCTGGAGTCGTGCTCGAGGCACGGAGCATGACCCCACGCGAACGATCGCTGAGTCGCTTCATCGGCACCCTCCACGTGTCAGAGCCACGGGCCCGCCGCCGGTCGCTCGTGGTGAGAACGGGTCGCCCCCGGCCAGCGCACCAGACGGCACGGGGGTGAGGAGCGTGCGGGCAGCGGCAGAGGCGCCGTGGTCCATGTCGGACCCAGTTGCGCGAGGGAGCGTGCACCCGTCACGAATCGTCAGGTCTCAAGGACGATTGACGCGCCGCCGCGCCACGACGGCGGCAACCGCAAGGTGGGCCAGCGCGGTACGAGGCGACCTCGCGCCGAGCCCCTGACCCCTTCGACGCGAGCGTGCGAAGAATCGCGGAGCGCGGACAGCAAAAAGCCCCGGGGGATAACCACCGGGGCTGCTTGGGTTGGTCCTCGGGACCGTTTGGTTGCGCGGGCGGGATTTGAACCCACGACCTTCGGGTTATGAGCCCGACGAGCTACCAGGCTGCTCCACCGCGCGAGAGGGAATCTACTCGCGGCCCCCTGAAGGTCAAGGATTCTCTCACGGCGCCATGTCGATTGTGTCGAGCTCGCCTCCGAGCCGGTTAGTCCCGGCTCCGCGGCGCCGGCCGGCCCGGCTCCGCGGCGCCGGCCGGCCTCAGCCCAGCCAGTCCGGCAGGAGCGGCGACGGCGCCGTCGTCGACACCACCCAGAGCTGGTGCGCCGCGCGCGTCGCGCCGATGTGGAGCAGGTGCCGCGACTCGTCGTCCGCCGGGTAGGTCGACGCGTTCACGTCGACGAGCACCACGTAGTCGTACTCCAGCCCCTTCACCTGCCGGATCTCCGTCACCTCGACGCCGGGGCGGAACGCGAACTCGTAGGCGCGCACGCGCCGGAGGTTCGGGATCTCCGCCATCTTCAGGGCGTCGTAGTAGACGTCCGCCTGCTCGGGGTGGCGCGCCAGGATCGCCAGCGTCGCGCGGGGCTCGCGGGCGAACAGCGGGCGGATCGCGTCGGCCAGGAACGCGACGGCGGCGCCGGCGCTCGGGAAATGGTGGTGCTCGACCGGCGCGCCGCTGCGCGGCGCGAGCGGCGGCGTCGGATCCGCGAGCGGGCCGAGCACCGCGCGGGCGAACGCGAGCACCTCGCGCGTGGAGCGGTACGCGATGCGCAGCGGCTCGACGTCGACCCGCGACAGGCCGAGGTCGTCGAGCGTCGCGCGCCAGTCGCGGAAGCCCGAGTCCATGAAGAGCCGCTGCGCCGTGTCGCCCGCCAGCGTCACGCTGCGCGGCTCGGCCACCACGCCGAGCAGCACCGCGAGGTCGATCGGCGCGAGATCCTGCGCCTCGTCCACGAAGAGGTGCTCGTAGGTGAGCACGTTCTTGCCCTTGCGGAGCTCGCCCCGGAGCAGCTGGTACGCCCGCAGGAGGAGCGCGTCGTCCTCGGGGTCGAGCACCGCGCGGTCGTCGCTCGAGACCTCGCGCGCGTCGGCGCCGCGCTCGTCGTCGCCGTCGTCCGCGGGCTCGTCGGCCATCGCCGCCTTGCGCTCGGCGCGATCGCCGGGGTCGAGATCGAGCACGGCAGGGCAGCGATCCGCGCACCAGCGCCATGCGCGCTTCACCTGCTCCGGGCCGAACTCCGGGTCCCCCGCCGCCTCGAAGGCGGCCAGCGCCCGGTCGAGATCGGTGAGCAGGTCCGCCCAGAACGCGAGGGTGCCGCGCGAGTCGCGGCGCGCCCGCGCGTCGTCCTTGAGCTCCGACGCGCGCTGCTCGAGGAGGTGCAGCATCGCCGGGTGGGTCTTGTACCGGGTCACGACCGAGGGCGTGTTCTCCTCGACCGGCGCCTCGAGCCACGGGAACGCGCGCTTCCTGGCCGCGCGCGCCCACTCGGAGAACGTCTCCACCGCGATGCCGCCCAGGCCGAGCGCGGGGAGCGCCTCGCTGATGTACGCGCGGAGCGCCGGGCTGCCGACGATGACGAGCATCTTGTCGGCGGTGAAGCGGCGGCCGCCGTTGTACGCGAGGAAGGCGAGGCGGTGGACGCCGATCGTCGTCTTGCCGCTGCCGGCGCCGCCCTGGATGACCACGATGCCGCCGTCCGGCTTCGAGATGAGCTCGAACTGCCGCGGGTCGAGGAGCGCGGCGATCTCGGGCAGGTGCCGGTCCTCGCGCGCGTGGAACGCCGCCCCGGTCCCGAGCCCGCCGCGCGCGCCGGCCGCGAGCGCGATGTCGCGCATGTCCTCGGGGCGCACCGCGCTGCCCTGGCCGCCGGCGAGCTCGGTCGCCCGCGTCGCGATCTCGCGGAAGCCCGAGGGCCCCCGCACGAACGTCCCCTGCGGCGCCGCGATGCGGTAGAGCTCGCCGTCGTCGATGGTCACGGTGCGCCGCACGAGCACAGTGCCCTCGACCTCGCGCTCGCCGAAGGTCTCCTCGTACTCCGCGCCCTCCTCGTAGCGGTAGTAGATCTGGCTGACCGGGGCGTGGCGCCAGTCGACGATCCGCACGCCCGCGCTCGCGTCGACGAGCGTCGTGCGCCCGATGAGCACGTCGCGCTCGGGACGGCCCTTCTCCCGCAGGCGCAGGTGGCCGAAGTAGGGCGACTTCGGATCGACGGGCTCGACGACGTTCTCGTTCCGCCGCGCGGCGATCCCTTGCAGGCGCTCCATCTGCTGCACCAGCGCCGGCACGTCCTCGAGCCGCGCCGCCGCGATCTGATCGCGCAGCGAGAGGAGCTGCTCCTCGTAGTTCTCGACGGGCGGCGGCCGCGACGGCTTGGCCGCGGCGGTGGCGAGGTGCGCGGTCACGCGGGCGAGCAGGGCCTCCTCCTCGCGCACGATCGCCTCGCCCTTCGCGCTCAGCCCGGCGCCGGGCGCGCCGGCTGCGGGCTGGGCGGACGTGGTCACGACGGTGGCCGAGGTCGGCGCGGTGGACTGCTCTTCGGTGGGCGTGGGGCTCGTAGAACGATTCGCGGTCACGGGAATGCCGGTGCGGTGAGGATCAGGTGACAGGCTGAGCGACAGCGGCAGCGCGCCGGACATCCGTCGAGGCCCGCTGGCGCAGGAGGGTCGGACCTATTGACCGATCCGGCAGAGCTCCGCAACCGCCGCGTGGGGCCCCCCACCTGGGCGGCGCTCCGGCGCGCCGGCGGCGGCCGTGCAAGCGCCTTCGCGGCGTAACGCGCCCTGCGTCCACGGGTGGATCCGCCGAGGGCGGTGGCGTTCTGGATTGAGGTCGCGTGGGTGAACACCGTAAAAGGCAGCGATGCAAAACTGCGCGACCCGGTCCGACCGGCTCCTCGAGCTGATCCTCTTCTCGCTGCGCGATCGCGGGGCACTCTGCGCGCTGGTCCTCGCCGCCTACCGCGCCGAGCTGACCAGCCTGCTCGATCGCGTCTCCGCGAGCTCGATCGGGGACGACGAGGAGCGGGACGTCGCGTCGTCGTTCGTCCAGAAGGGTCGCGCAGGCGGCGCCGGGGCGCGCGGGCGCGCCGGGGCGCGCCGCGCGGAGCCCCGGATCAGCGAGGAGGACGCGTTCCTCGTCTACGATCTCGCCGGGTGCATCGCCGAGGCGGCGTCCGCGGCCCGCCTCCCGGTCGTCCGCCGCGACGCGCTCGCGCTGCGCGAGAAGGCGGCCGAGGTGCACGCCGGGGGCGAGCGCGCTGAGCGGGAGATGTTCGCGGCCGGCCTCAGGGTCATCGAGCGGATCCTCGACGCGGCGCGCGCGCAGCCCGCGCCCCGGGACGAGCCGGCGAGCAAGGACCTGAACTGAGCGCGGCCGGCGGGCGGCGGCGCGCCGCTCCGCGATCTCCGTCCACGACCGAGCCGCACCGGGGCCGCGCGGGCGCGTGCCCCGCTGGACGACGGCGCTCGAGGGCCGCGGCTCGCTCCCTGCTCGGGCGCGGGCGTGCGTGCACGCCGGGCGCTCCATCGCTGGCTCGCTCCCTGCACCGGGAGCCGCCGCGGGGCGCTCCACCTCGGTCCCTGGGCTCCTCTCGCGTCCCGTCGGGTCGCTCCCGCGCCGAGGCGTTGCGCGTTGAAGCGTTGAAGCGTTGAAGACGACATGAGCACCCCCTGCGCCGGCTCCCTCCTCGCGCCGCGAGCGCTGCGAACCCCGCTCTGGCGCGCGGCCGCGAGCGCCCCGATGCGCGTCTCCTTCGCCGGAGGCGGCAGCGATCTGCCCGGCGTCGCCCTGCTGGACGGCGGGCGCGTCGTGGGCGCGGCGATCGAGCTGCGCGTCCGCGTGGTCGTGGAGCCGTTCGATCGGGGCTGGGTGCGGATGGAGCTCGCCTCGCGCGGCCAGAGGCCGCCTGGCTGGGGCGTCGAGGCCGCCGAGGCCGGCGCGCCGCGCGTGCTCACGCGGCGCCGCACGGATCCTCCGCGCGACGATCTCGCGTTCCGGCTGATCGAGGCGACGCTCGCCGCGACGGGCGTGGGCGACGGGGTCGCGCTCCGGGTCGAGACCGAGATGTCGCCCGGCGCCGGGCTCGGAGGCAGCGCGTCCGCGGCGGTGGCGGCGCTGTTCGCGCTGCGCGCCTCGGTGGGCGAGGTCGCCTCGCCGGAGGAGCTCTCGCGCGAGGCGGTCGCGATCGAGCGCGAGCGCCTGGGCAACGCGTGCGGCGCGCAGGATCAGGTGTTCGCGGCGTTCGGCGGGCTGCTCGATCTCGCCTTCGACGCCCGGGGCTGCTCGGGGGTGCGGCGGCTCGCGATCGGCAGCCCGGAGCTCGTGCCGGCGCTCTCGGCCGGGCTCTTGCTGGTGGACACGGCGGTGCGGCGCGTGTCCGGCGAGGTGCTGGATCGGGTGGACGCCGGCGCGGCGTGCGGGGCCAAGGGCGAGCTCGTCGCGGCGGCCGGCGACGTCGCGCGCGGGTTCGAGATCGGCTCGCTCGCGCTGGTGCTCTCGGGCATGCGCCGCGGGGCGGCGGCCAAGGTGCGGCTGTCGGAGGCGGCGAGCGCCATCGCGGTCGCCATGAAGCAGCGGCTCGACGGGCTGGGGGTCGAGGTGCTCCGGATGTGCGGCGCGGGCGGGGGCGGGCACATCCTGATCTGGGCGCCGGCGGAGCGGCACGCGCGGATCCTGGAGGAGCTCGGGCCGTGTCTGGTGCGGCGGCCTGCGCTGGGGGCGGCGGGGGTGCGGCTCGATCCCGAACCCGCGGCGTGAGCTGCCGAGCTGCCCGGCCGCTCGCGCGTTTGCGTCGAGTACCGCGGGGCAGAGCTCCCGCCAGGGATCTGCCTCGCGAGCGAGGAGAAATTCAACGCAAAGGCGCAAAGGCGCAAAGGCGCAAAAAAGATTTGTAGTTTTGCGTCTTTGCGCCTTTGCGCCTTTGCGTTGAACTCTCCATCCGGATCCGTGGCCGGGCTCCTGGTGGGTGGAACTAGCGGCCGAGCTCCGCGGCCGAGAGCTCCGCCACGCGCAGGTCGATGTCGGGCGAGTCGCCGTCCCCCAGGAACCACGTCGCGGACAGGCCGGTCCACGCGAGGATCCAGCGCAGCAGGCGCGTCCGTTCGAGGCCGGCCGCATGGGCCACGATCTCCAGCCGTCGGGCGAACCGGCCGGGCTCCGTCGCGACCGGGCGGGTGGGATCGGCCAGGTCCGGATTGGTGAAGATGTTGGCGAAGTCGAAGCTTCGTTCGCCCACGAGGTGCTTGGGGTCGATCGCCAGGAAGCCGCGGTCGCCGAAGTCCAGCACGTTGTCGTGGTGCAGATCGCCGTGCAGCACGACGACCTCGCGAGGCTCCGCGAGCAGGGCGCGGGCAGCTTCCAGGGAGCGCACCAGGATGCCGCCGTGGGCCGCGGCGGCGGGCGCGAGCGCCTGGAACCAGCGCGTGAGCGGGACCAGCTCCGGGAGGGGCCGGGCCCTCGGCGCGTGCAGCCGAGCCGCCACGGCGCACAGGATCCGGCATGCCTCGTCGTCCTCTCCGTTGCGCGACATCTCGGCCAGGGACCTCGGCCCCTCGGCGCGCTCGAGCAGGATGGCGTCGCCCTCGCGGGCCAGCACGCGGGCGGCGCCGTCGCCGTCCCACCACTCCATCACGAGGCCCCCGCGGCGCTCTTCCTCGTGCACGGCCAGCTTGAGCATGGCCGGCTCGCCCGCGCGCCGGACCGGCAGCAAGCGTGCGTTCCGGGTGACGATGGGCTCGCCGTCGGGGATGAGGCTCCATCGGCGCAGGTGCGTGTCGAACATCCGCCTCCGTGTGCGCACGAGCGGGCCGCCGCCTCAAGGACGCGGTGCTAGGCGCTCGTCCTCAGGCGGGCCTTCCGCGCGCCGCGCTCGAGCGCGAGCGCGATGAGGCGCTCGATCAGCGCGCGCGGCGGGATGCCGCTCGCCTCCCAGAGCTTCGGGTACATCGAGATCGCCGTGAAGCCGGGGATGGTGTTGATCTCGTTCACGTAGAGCGAGCGGTCCGGGGCGAGGAAGAGGTCGACGCGGGCCATGCCCGACGCCTCCAGCGCGCGGAAGGTGCGGAGCGCCAGCAGCTGGACGGCGTTGGCCTCGGCCGGCGAGAGGTCGGCCGGGATGCGGATCGTGGCGCCGTCGGCGTCGATGTACTTCGCGGCGTAGGAGTAGAAGCCATCGGCGTGGCCGACGACGATCTCGCCGGGCACCGAGGCGATCGGGTCGTCGTCGCCGAGCACGGAGCACTCGACCTCGCGCACGCCCTCGATGCCCCGCTCGCAGACGATCTTCAGGTCGAACTCGAAGGCGTGCTCGACGGCCGCCTCGAGCTCGGCGCGCGCCGTGACGCGCCGGACCCCGACGGACGACCCGAGGTTCGCCGGCTTGACGAAGATCGGCCCGAAGCCGCCGCTCCCGGCGGGGGACAGGCCGGCGATCTGCTCGAGGCACGCGCCGCGATCGCGCTCCCACGCGGCGCGGCGGAGCGCGACGTGAGGCACGATCGGGATCTCGGCGTCGCGGAGCAGGCGCTTCATCACGTCCTTGTCCATCCCCACGGCGGAGCCGAGCACGCCGGAGCCGACGTACGGGACGCCGGCGAGCTCGAGGAGGCCCTGGACGCATCCGTCCTCGCCCGTGGGACCGTGCAGGACGGGGAAGACCACGTCGATCGGCGAGCGCCCGCCGCCCGGCACGGCCAGCGTCGCCTCGCCGGCGGGCCCCGGGTGGGCGGCGAGCGCGATCTCCGGCATCGCCTCGTTCAGCCGGGCGAGGCGGGGGTCGCGCGCGGCGCGCGTGTCGAGGAGCAGCGCCTCGTCCTGGAGCAGCCAGCGGCCGGACTTGTCGATGCCGACGAGCACCGGCTCGAAGCGTTCGCGGTCGAGCGCCTCGACGACGAAGCGGGCAGACAGGAGGGAGATCTCGTGCTCGGCCGAGCGGCCGCCGAACAGGACGGCGACGCGCACCTTGGCGGGGTTCCGCATGGCGGCACCCTAGCCGCGATCGGGCGCGGGGGTGAAGAAGGCGGGGTCGGGGTGGCCCGGGGGGCGCGGCCGCTACTCGGAGAGGACGCGGAACGACGCGCGGACCGTCGCCATCGCCACGCGCGCGATGTGGCCGTCGGCGAGCTCGACGTCGACCGCGGTGAGCTGCCCCTGACGCTCGATGAGCCTGGCCACGCTCACCCTGGAGCCCCGGGCGACCTCGGCGCGCGCGACCTTGACGTCCGCGAGCGCCTCCAGCTGCACGCCGACGGCGATGCCGCTCGCCACCTTGGCCGGCGCCTCCTCGCCCGCGCCCGCCGCTCCGCCGGGGACGACCGCGGCGAGCGCCGCGACGATGAGGCTGCCCGCCACGCTCCTTCGACCGCGGATGAGCATCGGGGGTGATTCTACGCGGAAGGTGGGCGATGTCACCTGCGATGTCGCCGGATCCGGCGCTCCGTCCAGGGGCGCATCGCGACGACACCGAGCGCGGCTGTCGGCACAGGACCACAGCGGCGCATCGCCCACGGGGGGCGCGGCCGCCGAGCGGACGCCTGAGCGAGGAGATCCGCGGCGGCGGCATGGCCGCCGGCGTGCCTCGCGGCGCGACATCGAGCTCGGCCAAAAGGGTCCCAATCCGCGGTCGTCGCTCGTGTCCGATAGAAGCAAGGAGTCATGATGAAGCCGCGATCGCTCTTTTCGGCCACAGCCGCGCTGTTGTTTCTCTGCGCCTCGATCCCCGAAGCCGCCGCGCAGGACAAGGCGCCGACCAAGCAAGAGAATTACAGCTACACATTCACGGACGACCTTCTCGATGCCTCGAACAGCGCCGCGACAGGCGCCATGCTCCAGGTCCGGCAGCCCGGGCGCCGCGACAGGCTGCTCCGGCCGAGGCTCCACTTCATCCCGGAGATGCTCAAGTCGGTCGAATCGATGTGACGCTCTCGAGGCAAGTCGCCCAAGGCAGCGAACGGGTTGACTCCGTCTGAAACGAGGACAATTTCGAGCCGCCAAGGCGCCAAGAAGAATACAACACCTTGGCGTTCTTCGTGCCTTGGCGGTTCATCTTTCGCTCGATCAACGTGATCGGTGTTCTAAAGGACCCAGACCCCGACGCCGCGGAGCGACACCAGCGCGCCGACCGGCGGCGAGCTGTACGCGACGCCCACGCCATCCACCGAGAAATCGTTGCGCCGGAGCGGCAGCAGCGCGGCGGCGCCGATGTCGAAGCCGAGCGGACCTGAGAGGCGCGAGAGCGACAGCTCGAGCGGCACCGCCAGCCACGCCTTCTCCGCGACGTCGTTCCGCGTATAGCCGCTCGCCGCCGCCTGGAGCCGGCCGGCGTGAACGCCGGAGCAGACATCGAAGCGCAGCGCGGCCGAGCCGGCGGCCGTGAGGCAGGCGCGCGCGGCGCCGCCGAGCAGCGTTTCGCGGAGCTCGCCCGGTCCGTGTCTCAGCGTCTGCGGGACGAGCCAGAGCGCGCCCATCGTCGCTCGCCATCGCGCGCCGCCGATGCCGGCCTCCGCGGAGAGCGCCGGCGCGAAGGGGCGCACCACGCCGAACAGGCCGGCGGCGCCGGCCGCCAGGGTGAGCCGCGTCGCGCCGCGCTCCGGGCTCGTGGCCTCGGCTCCCCGCTCGCCGCGGTCGGCTGGCGTGGGCTCGGGCCGAGCGGGCGGCGGCGTCACGGCCGGTGCCGCGGACGCAGGCGCCGGCGCTCCAGCGGCTGCCGCCGGCGCTCCAGGGGCTGGCGCCGACGCTCCGGGGGCGGGCCCGGGATCGCCGCCCCCGTCGGCGTCGGGCTCTCGCAACGACGGCTCCCGCGCGTCGGAGTCGAGCAGCAGCGCGAGCGTCACCGCCGTCGCCTGCTCGAGCGCCGCGCAGCTGCCGCCGCGATCGCGCAGCTCGCGCGCGCCGCTCTCGCTCCGGATGGCCGCGCGGAAGCCGTCGTCGCCGCGGGTGAAGCTGACGGCGTAGGCCCCGCTCGCCCCCGTCTCCGGTCGCCCCCGGAGCTGCTCGACGCGCGCGACGAGGCGCGCCGCGTCCGGACAGCTCTCGGCGCCGGCACCGCGCGTCACGCTCAGAAACGGCTCGGCGCGCGCCCTGGCGGTCCCCGCGGCGGCCAGCATCGCACAAAAACCCACGCAAAGAGCGCGAATCCTCCGCATCGGGACGACGCGAGCGTAGCCGCAGCGCGGAACACGCGCGATTTTTTGTGATCGGGTCGGGCCCGTCTCCCCACAAGGGGGCCGAGTGGTATCGTTTCCGTTCGATTCTCCGTACAATTCCGCGCCCGAGCTCGCGGGCTCGGCTGATTGCGCTCGCTGAGCAGGTCACCCGGACGTCACGGGCATGAGCACACCGGACCCCAGCTTTCGAGCCCTCTATGACGCGCACTTCAATTTCGTCTGGTGCTCGCTCAGGCGCCTCGGCGTGCGCGAGGCGGACGTGCTCGATCTGGCGCAAAAGGTGTTCTTGACCGCGCACCTCAAGCTCCCCGAGTTCGAGGGCCGGTCGCTCGTCACGACCTGGCTCTTCGCCATCTGCCAGCGGGTGGCGAGCGACTACCGACGCTCGGCGCGTTTCCGGCGCGAGGTCACGACGGACGCCGCGGCGATGGACCTCTACGGCGGCGCGTCCGAGGAGCTCGCGCAGAGCGCGGAGTCGCGGCAGCGCGCGCAGGCGGCAGAGGCCCTCTTGAACAAGCTGCCGGAGCCGCAGCGCCTCGTGTTCGTCCTGTTCGAGCTCGAGGAGATGTCCGGCCAGGACATCGCAGATCTGCTGGGGATCTCGGTCGGCACCGTACGCTCGCGCCTGCGCCTGGCGCGCGAAGCGTTCTCGCGCGAGGTCAAGCGCCTCGCCGTCGCACAGGGCACGGGCCGAAAGGAGGCGGTGTGATGGGGGATCCGGAACGGTTGCTGAGCCAGAAGAGCGGCGCGGATCCGCTCGAGCGGGAGCTCCTCGGGAGCGTGCGCCACGTGGGTCCGCCCGAGGGCGCGAAGGAGCGCGCGTGGAGCGGCATCGCGAGCGAGCTCGCGGCGGCGGCGGCCGTCGGCGTCACGGCGGGCTCCGGCGCGGCGGCCGCCAAGAAGGCGGCCGCCGGTTCGCTCCTGTCGTCGGCGCTGTCGATCAAGGCAGCGGCGGTGCTCGTGGGCGGCGGCCTGGCGCTGGGCGCGGGGTACTGGGCGCTCTCGTCGTCGGCCGAGCCGCCGCCGAGCCGCTCGGCGGGCCCGGAGCAGGCGCAGGCGGTGGCGCCGCAAGCGTCGGCGGCAGCGCCGCAAGCGCCGCAGGAGCCGCAAGCGCCGCAGGAGCCGCAAGCGCCGCAGGAGCCGCAAGCGCCGCAGGAGCCGCAGGCGCCGGTCGCGACGGCGGCCGAGCCGGCGCCGCGCCCCGGGCCGCGACCGGAGGCTCCGATCGAGGGGGAGCCGAGCCGGAGGCCGAGCGGACCGAAGCCGACCGAGACCGATCTGCTGCGCGCGGAGAGCGCGCTGCTCACGGAAGCGCGCGCCAGGCTGCGCTCCGGGGACGCGGCGGCGGCCGCGGCGATCCTCGAGCGCTTGCGCGCGCAGTTCCCGAACGGCGTGCTCCGGCAGGAGCGCGAGGTGCTCGCCATCGACGTGCTGGCCTCGCGCGGCAAACTGCCGGAAGCGAAGCGGCGCGCTCAGGCCTTCGTCAAACAGTATCCCGGGAGCCCCCACAGCGCGAGGCTCAAGCGGCTCCTGGACCCGCCGTGAAGCGCTGGTCGGCCGCTCGCATGGCGGCGCTCGGCTGCCTCGCCGCCTCCGGGTGCGACGCGGAGATCACCTCGGTCGGCGCCTGGGCGCCTGTCGTCTCCGGATCTTCGTACGTCGAGGCGGAGCTCGGCGAGCTGACCGGCGGCTTCACCGTGGGCGAGGACAGCCGCGCTTCCGGGGGCCGTTTCCTCTCGCCCCCCGGCGGGATGAGCTCGGGCGAGGCGCCGGGGCCCGCGCGCGCTCGCTACCGCTTCGAGGCGCCGAGCGCGGCAGAATACGTGATCTGGGGGCGGATCTACGCGCCGAACGCGATCGACAACCGCTTCTGGTTCCAGGTGGACGGCGGCGCGTGGACCCTCTGGCGCATCAGCGTCGGCGAGATCTGGTTCTGGGACGATCTCCACGACGACACCCGCTACGGCGAGCCGCTCCGCTTCTCCCTCGCGGCCGGGGCTCACGAGCTCGTCCTCGCGAACGCCGCCGGCGGCGTCCGGCTGGATCGGCTCTACTTCACGCCGGACGGCGATGAGCCGCCGGGCAACGACACGCCGTGCGATCCCCCGCATTCGATCGAGGTCGGCGGCGAATGCCTCCCGAGCTGCGGCGCCTTGCAGGGCACCGAATGCGGCGAAGCCCAGTGCGCCGGGCGCGAATTGCTCGACGCCTACGACTGCGGGGTGTGCTGTCGCCTCGAAGGACCGTGAGCCGAGCCGCTCCCCGGGATCGGGTCGGAGCTCGTCGACCGAAGACACACCTCTTCGCACCCAATCGAGGCGTCTCCACGCCTCGATGACGAAAAAGGTGATCGCTCCCGCGCTGGACTGCCACCCACCCGGAGTCGCCAGCAGCCCCGAGCGGAGCCCTGAATGACTACGTTATCCATCGATAAATCCACGGCCCACGGAAGCGTGGGAGTGCTCGCCCTGGCGTTCGCGCTGTCGGCGTGCCTCGGCAATCTGGGCGGCGTCGACGGCGCGCCGCCCGGGGAAGGCACCAACGGCACGAGCGGTAGCTCGAGCGGCGGCGGCCCGGGGACGGTGACCCCCGGCGAGGCGCTCGAGTGCGACGCGAGCGTCGTCGATCCGGGGCCGTCGCCGATGCGCCTGCTCTCGCGGGAGCAGTACCTGAATACCGTGCGCGACCTCGTCGGCGACGTGCCCGGCCTGGAGGCGGCGCTCGGCCCCGCGAACGAGGCGTCGGCGTTCGGCCTCGTGCAGCCCGACGTGACGCAGGTCGAGCTCGAGCATTTCCAGGCCGCGGCGGACGTCATCGCCGCGGCGATCGCCTCCGACCCGGCGCGGCTCGGCGACATCGCGCCTTGCGAGGCCGGCGCCGAGCCGCGCGCGTGCGCGCGCCAGGTGGTCGTGCGCTTCGGCGCCCGCGCCTACCGCGCGCCGATCACGGACGAGGCGGACATCGAGCGACACCTCGGGCTCTTCGGCGTCGGCGCGGAGACGAGCTACGAGCACGGGATCGAGATGCTCCTCCGCGGCATGCTGCAATCGCCGCGCTTCCTGTACCGTGTCGAGATCGGCACCTCGGAGAAGGTGAGCGAGCGCGCCGTGAGGCTCTCTCCGCACGAGGTGGCCGCGCGCCTCTCCTACACGCTGTGGGGCACGCTGCCGGACGCCCGGCTGAACGAGGCCATCGAGGACGGCGGCCTGACCACCCGGGAGGGCGTCGCGGCGCAGGTCGGCTGGATGCTTGAGGACGAGCGCGGCAAAAAGCTCCTCCATCGCTTCCTCGGCAGCTGGACGCACCTGAACGGCCTTTACGGCGTGGTGAAGGACGAGAGCGCCTTCCCCGAGTGGCAATCGCGGTCGTTCCGCGAGTCGCTGCGCGGGCAGGCCGACGCCTTCTTCGACCACGTGCTCCACGAGCAGGGCGGCGCGCTGCGCGCGCTCTTCACCTCGACGACGGTCTTCTACAACAAGGACCTGGGCGGGTATTACGGCGTCACCGGCGGCGACGCCTTCCAGGCGCTGGAGCGCGCGGACGGCACCGCGTCTGGCATCCTGACGCTCCCGGCGCTGCTCGCGGTCCAGGCGAAGCCCGCCGAGAGCTCGCCGATCTACCGCGGGAGGTTCGTGCGCGAGGCCCTGCTATGCCAGCAGCTGCCGGCCCCGCCGGCCAACATCCCCAAGCCGCCCGAGGTCGACGCGAGCAGCTCGACCCGCGACCGGCTGGCGCAGCACGAGGTGGACCCGAGCTGCTCCGGCTGTCACCAGCTGCTCGACCCGCTCGGCTTCGGCTTCGAGCACTACGACGCGCTCGGCCGCTACCGCGAGCTCGACGGCGGCAAGCCGGTCGACGCGAGCGGCAAGGTGGTCGCCACCCGCGACATGAACGGCGAATTCGTGGGTGTGGCGGAGCTCGGCGAGAGGCTCGCGGGCAGCGCCGAGGTGGAAGAGTGCGTGGCGCGCCAGTGGTTCCGCTTCGCGATCGCCCGCTTCGAGCAGGACATGGATGGCTGCTCGATGGAGCGGTTGCTCGAGACCTTCAGGGCCGCCGGTCAGGACCTGAACGCGCTGCCCCGCGCCGTCGTGGAGACGGACGCTTTCCTCTACCGCCGCCCGATCGACGAGCACGCGAAGGAGATGCCATGAACCGCAAAGGCCCGATCGACCTCCGGACCCAGATCAGCCGCCGCAAGCTGCTCGGCGGGCTGGGCGCCCTGACCGTCGCGCTGACGAGCCCCATCTGGCGGAGCGCCACCGTGTTCGGACAGGACGCGAACCAGCCGGGCGCAAAGCGCTTCATCGGCATCTTCTCGGCGAACGGCACGGTGCCGTCGGCGTTCTTCCCGCCGGGGGACGCGCACGACGCGCCGCTGTCGCTCGGCCCGATCCTCCAGCCCCTCGAGGCGCACAAGCAGAAGATGCTGGTGCTCAAGGGCGTGCACATGAACTCGACGGTCGAGGACGAGCTCGGCGTGCCGAGCGCGAACAAGCCCGGCGGCCCGCACATGAAGGGCCCCGGCGCGATGCTGACGGGCGGCTCGCTGCTCGCCGGCAGCTTCACCGGCGCGGGCGGCCCTGCCGGCTGGGCGGATCGCATCTCGGTGGATCAATACATCGCCAGTCGGATCGGCGGAAGCAGCCAGTTCCCGTCGCTCGAGTTCGGCGTGCGCATCGAGGGGCAGGAGCCGCTCCGCGTCATCTCGTACCGCGGCGCGAACCAGCCGAACATCGCGGTCGACGACCCGTTCCAGATGTACGCGCGGATCTTCGCCAACGCGGACCTGTCCGACACGGAGCTCCAGCGGCTGATGGCCGAGCGCCAGAGCGTGCTGGACTTTTTGAAGGACGATATCGGCCGGCTGCAGGCGCGCGTCAGCGCCGAGGACAAGGCGCGGCTCGAGGCGCACCTCGGCGGGATTCGCAACATCGAGCAGCGGCTGCAGAGCTCCGGGGTCTCGTGCACGCCGCTCGAGATGCCGGAGAAGTTCGACACGCGCGCGATGGAGAGCTATCCGAAGGTCGGCCGGCTGCAGATGGATCTCATGCTTCTCGCGCACATCTGCGGGATGACCCGCGTGTCCACGTTCATGTGGGCCAACGCCGATAGCTGGCAATACTATCCCTGGATCGGCGTGAACGAGGAGCACCACGAGCTGTCCCACGCCGGCGATGACGACGCGGTCGCGAACGAGAAGCTCGTGAAGATCAACCGGTGGCACAGCGAGCAGGTGAACTACGTGCTGGACCAGCTGGCGCTCGCCAAGGAGGTGGACGGCAGCTCGATGCTCGACAGCACGCTGCTCCTTTGGGGGAACGAGCTCGGCGTCGGCAATACGCATACGTACAGGGACATCCCGTGGGTGCTCGCGGGCGGCGCGGGCGGGTACTTCAAGATGGGGCGCTACATGAAGTATGCGGACCTGCCGCACAACAACCTGCTCGTGTCGGTGTGCAATGCGATGGGGCTGGAGGACGTGACGACGTTCGGGATCCCCGGCGTGTGCACCGGGGCGCTGCCGGGGCTGGTGGCGTGAGCGGCGGTGGCGGCGGGACGTGAGGGGGCGGGGCGCGGCGCTCGTGAGGTGCGTCGCGCGCGTGTGGAGCCGCGCAAAACAGGGCGAATGGACATGCGCCGCCGGCAATCTGCGCCTTCTCGCAGGCCCAAGCGCCCCATAAGGAGCCTGCCGGCCGCTTGGCCGCTGCCCTGAACCGACTCGACGCTGCCCCAAACCGCCTCGACACTGCCCTGAGCCGCCACCTCGCTGCCCCGAACCGCCACCTCGCTGCCCCGAACCGCCACCTCGCTGCCCCGAACCGCCACGCACCCCCGGGTCCCCCCCACCTCGGAACCGCGAAATATTCGCGTGCGAGGTAAAGTATGGGCACCTGAGGGAATGCCACTGGGGGACGACGCTCCCGACGGTGCTGCGCCAGAGGTGCCCGCCTCGCGCCCCATCATTCCGTCAAGGACGTTGAGTTCGATGGCCGCAGCGACCGCGGTGGGCACGGAGCCCCATACACGGGATCGATGAGCAGCGAGAAGATCGCCCCTCTGCTCCAGGAACGCGGTATTAGCTTGCGCGCGTAGGCATGGCGGCGGAGGGCGTGTGCGGAACCGTGAGATCCTGAGCCGGCAGTTCCGTGTGGTGCTGGAGCTGCACCGGCACCCACAAGGATTGAGCTCAGAAAAGCTGGCACTGCGTCTCGGCGTCAGTCGAGCGACGATCAACCGTGATCTGGAGCTCTTGCGGCAGCGGATTGGTCTCCCCATCGAGCGAGTTCGGCGCACAGGGGAGATCTGGCATCGGCTGCGTGAGCTGCCGCTTTCGTCCGTCGCGGCAACGCCGCTCCAGGTGGCTGCTCTACGCCTCGCGCGCGACGCGCTGGCGCCGCTCGGAGGAACGGCGCTTACCGGCCAGCTCGACGCCCTGCTCGCACTGTTGCCCGGGGAACCAGCTCCCCTGCGCGGCCTCAACGTCGCCGGCAAGCCGCAGCGGTCCACCGCACCGGTCGTGCGCGCCATCGACCTCGCGATGCAGGAGGGGAAGCGACTCGAGATCCTGGTACGCGTCGCCGCACGCGGTGGCGAGGAGCGGCGGTACGTCCTCGATCCACTCCTCTTGAGGGTCGTCAACGACGATCTTTACTTGTTCGCGTGGTCGCATGAGCGAAAGGAGACCCGCACGTTCAAGGTCACTCGCATCCGCGAAGCGTGCGTGCGGGAGGAGCCTGCCGACCCGCACGCCGACCTGGTGCCCGAGGAGGCGTTCCGCGGCGCCGTGAAGGCGTGGAGCGGTTCGCTCACGCAGGTGCGTGTCCGAATTCGCCCGGGCGTCGCGTGGCTGGTGGACGAGTACCCGCTCGTCGTCGGTCAGGAAATTCTGCACGAGCCGGACGGCAGCGCCATCGTCACGGCCCAGGTTGCCGGGCTCGTGGAGCCGTTGCGCTGGGTGCTCTCCTGGGGCCGCAATGCCGAGGCGATCGAACCCATGGAGCTGCGCCAAGCGGTGGCCGACGAGCTCGCCTCGGCCTTGAGCATCTACGGCGACCTGGAGGTCCGCTCAAGTAAGGTGAGCGAACCTCACGAGCACAGCCCTTCCCGAGCACGGCGCCCAGGGCCACAGTCTGCGCGCCGCATCGAGAAATCACCATGACTGGTATGTCTTCATGTTCCGCGCTCCCGTCGCCCCTCGGGTTCGACCCCCGAGCCTGGCAGCTCTGGGGTAAAGCGGATCCTGCGCGCGCCGTCGGGGGAGGCCCGGATTGGCACCCCCTCCTGTGCCATGTGCTCGACGTCGTTGCGTGCGCCGAGCGCCTATTGCTCCACGTGCGTCCCGATCGGCTCGACGCGCTGGCTGCATCCGTCGTGCTGCCGAGAGAGGCGGCGCTGCCGTGGATTCTGTTCTTCGTGGCGCTCCACGATCTCGGCAAGGCCACGCCGCCGTTCCAGATCAAGGTACCTGGCCGCGTCAACGCGCTCCATGCCCTGGGTCTCGACTTCCCGGAGCGCGATGAGCCTCACGGCAGCCTCTCGGCCGTCCTGACGACGAGGGCCCTGGCCGAGCAGGGCGTACCTCCCCGGCTCGCGCGCTGGGTCGCGCGTTCCGTCGGCGCGCATCACGGAGAGTTCGCCTCGCTCGGAAAGCTGGGCCACCTCGAGCAGCAAAAGGGAATCCTGCTCCCGGTGTACGCGGGCAAGGAGCCGCTCTGGGACCTGCTCCGGACGCACCTGGTCCAGGCGCTCGCAGGCGCTTGCAGCATCAGCTCTTCGGTGCCGCGCCCCGCCCTACCTCCATCGACCGCGATGCGACACGCTTTCGCCGCCGACCTGGCCGGGCTGACGACGGTGGCGGACTGGCTCGGCTCGAACGCCGAAGTGTTCAAGTACGTCGAGCCCCCGGCCTCCCCCGCGGATTACCTGGCTCTCGCCCGGGCTCGCGCCGCGCAAGCGCTCGACGATGCAGGCTGGCGCCGCCCGCCGCAGCCGCCAATCCGAACCTTCCGAGAGCTCTTCGGCAAAGATCCATGGCCGCTGCACGAGGCTGTAGAAACGATCATCCCGGCGCTCCGCGGCCCGTCGCTCGTCGTCATCGAGGCCCCGATGGGCGAGGGCAAGACCGAGGCAGCGCTCGCGATCTTCGACGCGCTCGCGGCGCGCGGCGGCACCGGCCTCTACTTCGCGCTCCCGACCCAGGCCACGAGCAACCAGATCTTCGGACGGGTCGAGCGGTTTATCCGCGCCGCGTTCCCTGGAGAAACTCACGGCCTCCACCTCGTGCACGGCGACGCGGGCCTCTCCGAGCGCTACGACGGGCTCAAGCAGCGCGCCTTCACGATGCGCTCCATCAACGGCGTCGCACGTGGAAAAGACGGCCCGGTCGCCGATGCGTGGTTCGCACGGAGCAAGCGGGCGCTCCTCGCCCCGCTCGCGGTTGGTACCGTGGACCAGGCGCTGCTCGGCGTCCTCGGTGTCCGGCACGGCTTCCTGCGCCTGCACGGCCTCGCGGGCAAGGTCGTCGTCGTCGACGAGGTCCACGCCTACGACACCTATACGTCGGAGCTACTCGACCGGCTCCTGTCGTGGCTCGGCGCGCTCGGCGCCACCGTCGTCCTCCTCTCCGCGACCCTCCCCGCAGCGCGACGTGACGCGCTCGTCCGGGCCTTCGGAGCAACTCCGGCCGCCCCCGCGACCTACCCGCGCATCACCGTCGCCACGGAGGGCGCTTCCTCCAGCACCTCGTTCCCTGCACGACGGGCGCCGATCCCGGTCTCGCTCATCTGGCAGTCCGCATCGGCGGTCCCGGAGCGCCTCGTCGAGGCGTTCGCCGGCGGCGGGTGCGCCGTCTGGATCGTGAACACCGTCCGACGTGCACAACAGACGTACCTCGCCCTCCGCGCCCTCCGCGACCGCGGGCTGCTCCCACCGGACCTCGATCTCGGCCTCCTGCACGCGCGCTTCCCGTTCGACACCCGCGCCGCGCGCGAGCGGGCGGCGGAGGAGTCCTTCGGCCCCGGCGAGGCGAAACGCCCGCGCGCGGCCCTCCTCATCGGCACGCAAGTCCTCGAGCAGAGCCTGGACCTCGACTTCGATCTCATGATCACTGAGCTCGCGCCCATCGACCTCGTGCTCCAACGTGCTGGCCGGCTGCACCGGCATGAGCGCAAGAACCAGCGCCCGCCCGCTGTCCAGCGACCTGCGCTCTGGATCGTTCGTCCCGACAGCGACGAGCGCCCGGAAGGGCCGGCATTCGGCGCGAGCGCTCTTATCTACGCCGAGTCAATTCTGCTGCGGAGCTGGCTCGCGTTGCGCAACACTACGGAGATCGTGCTGCCCAGCGACATCGAGCCGCTCATCGAGTCCGTGTACGGGAGAACCGCGCCGGTGGCCTCGCCGGAGCTGGCCACGCGCCTCACCCAGCTGGATCGCGATAGCAAAGAGCGAGAACACGACGAGGGCAACCAGGCCCGCGCTCTCGAGCTCGCCGCCCCGGACGCGGACGACCCGTTCGACGGCCTCGCGCGCGTGGTCGAGGACGAAGATCCGTCGCTTCATCGATCCCTGCGCGCGAAGACCCGGCTCGGCGAACCCAGCATCGACGTCGTCCCGGTGCTCGATCGCGGCGGGCGGGTCATCCTGGCCGGTGCTCCCGACGTGGAGATCGACCTCGCAACCAGGGATCCACTGCCTCGCCGGATCGTCGTAGCCGCAGCACGGCAGGCCGTGGGCATCACCCATCGCGGTGTGGTCGCCGCGCTCCTTCATGAGCGCGTGCCCCCGAGCTTCGAGGCCAGCGGTCACCTGCGCTTTCATCGCGTCCTCCGCCTCGACGACGCCGGCCGTGCCATGGTTGCTGGCACGCTCCTCACGTTGGATCCCGAGCTCGGGCTTGTCGTCGGCTCGCTCGACACGCCCGACGACTCCGCGCCCTAGGAGACCTCTGCATGCCCCCGTCCGAACGCCCCCGCTTCGATCTGACTCGAGAGCCCTGGATCCCCTGCGAGACGCTCGCTGGAGCGCGCGTCGAGCTCGGGTTCGAGGACGTCCTCGTGCGCGCGCACGAGCTCGCCGGTGTGCACGACGAATCGCCGCTCGCGACCGCCATGATCTACCGTCTTTTGCTCGCGATCCTGCATCGCGCCGTCGACGGTCCGCGGTCGATCGACGCCTGGGAGACCCTCTGGACCGAGCCGCGCTTCGACCCCGTCCGCATACGTGCGTACCTCGATCGCTGGCGCCACCGCTTCGACCTGTTCGACCCCGAGCGACCGTTCTTGCAGGTGCCGCGGCTCGCCGAGGTGCTCTTCGCCGAGCGACAGGGGAAAGAGGCCGAGACCACGCCGGTACGGCGGCTCGCGCTGGAGCGATCCGGTTACTCCGGTGCCGTGCAGCTGCTCGAGCACGGCGGAGACGGCGTGGGGCTGCCCCCCGCGGAGGCCGCCCGCGCGATGCTCGGATTCCTGGGGTTCGGCCCTGGGGGCCGGATCTTGAACGACTCCGGATACCCGAGGGCATGCCCGCTGCGTGCGGGCGCGGTCGTGCTCGCACGGGGAGAGACTCTCCACCGTACGCTCCTCCTCAACCTCCTCGTTCTCGACCGGGACCGACCGCTCCCGGGCGCCGGCGGCTCCGGCGACGTGCCCGCGTGGGAGCAGGAGACGACGGCCTCACGCACGAAGCGCGCGGTGCGAGGGTGGCTCGATGCCCTCACGTGGCAAGCGCGGCGCGTGGAGCTCGCACCGCATGTCACGGAGGCAGGGCTCCTCGTTCGCGACGTGGTCACCAGCGCAGGCGTCGAGCCCGAAGGCGACTGGATCGAGCCGATGCATGCGCTCCTGGTCCGCGATCCGAAGCGCGGTTCGGAACCGCTCCGGTTTGATCCGGACCGGAGCCTGTGGCGTGACTCAACCGCTCTCTTCGAGGCAACGAGCGCGAGCGAGGGGCACCGTCGCCCCGCGGTGTGCACGCAGATCGCAAAGCTCGTGGACGAGGACATCCTCGATCGGGCCGCTGGGCTCGCGCTCGACGTGTACGGCCTGGCGAGCAGCCAGGCGGCGATCGAGCTCTGGCGTGCGGAGCGCATGCCGATGCCGGTCCGGCTCCTCACCGATGCGGCGCGGGTCGAGGTCCTGCGTGAAGCCCTTGGCGCAGCCCACGCGGTGGCGAGCGCGCTGCGGGGCAGCGTCTGGCGCCTGGCCAGCGCGACGCTGGCCTCGGGAGAGCGGAGTCCCGACAAGAAGGATGTCGGCGCGCTCGTCGAGCGCCTCGCGACGGAGCCTCGTTACTGGAGCTCGATGGGCGCCACGTTCGATGAGCTGGCACGTCGGCTTGGAACGGACGAGGACACGGAAGCGACGCTGCGCTGGTGGAAGGAGATCGCGCGCAAGGCCGCCTGGCGCGCCCTGGACGACGGGGCGCGCCAGCTCGGCACGAACGCCCGCGCCTTCCGGGCCCGCGCCCTCGCCGAACGCACGCTCGCCTACGAGCTCGCCAAGCTGTCTCCCGCGACCACCTCCACGCCGACCCAGGAAGGAGCCACCGCATGACCGATGTCCGCAAGACCCAGGACGATCACGTCGCCCGCTTCATCTCGCGCCTGCGCAAGCTCGCCGAGGACGAGGACCGAGGCGCCCTCGCCGCCCTCCGCAGGAGCCTCCAGGATCGCACCGGGATGGCCGCGGCCGCGTGCCCTTATGTCGTCCCCTCCCTCCCGCCGAGCGAGGACCTCTACCGCGACCGCGCCTTCTTCCTCATCGGCGCGCTGTTCGCGCTCCACCCCGATCCTGGCGGCGAGGGCGTGAGCCTCGGCGACGCGTTCCGCGCGATCAACGCCGATCAGGAGGGCCCCGGGACCGGCGACAACGAGAGCTTGCGCCGGCGGTTCGTCGCGCTCCTGGACGCCGACGCCGAGGACCTGCCGAACCACCTCCGCCACGCCGTCTCGCTCGCGCGCAGCAAGGGAAAACCCCTCGATTGGGATCGCATGCTCCGCGACGTGCTCATGTGGCGCGGCGAGTCACGCCGCGTCCAGCGCCAGCTAGCGCGTGAATTCTGGAACGGACGTCACGAAGCCCTCGACAACGAAGGAGAGATCTCTCGATGAAGCTCGAGATCCACATTGTGCAGAACTTCGCCCCCTCGAACCTGAACCGCGACGACACCGGCTCGCCCAAGGATTGCGAGCTCGGCGGCGTGCGCCGAGCGCGCATCTCGAGCCAGTGCTACAAGCGCGCGATCCGCGACGCATTCGCCCGCCACGAGCTCCTCGACGAGGCCGATCAGGCAACGCGCACGAAGCGCCTCGTCGAGGCCGTCGCCGAGCGCGTAGTCGCGGCGAAGAAGAAGGTCGACCCGGAGAGCGCCAAGCGCGCCGCCGTCCGCGCGCTCGGCGGCGGCGGGCTGAAGGCGGACGAAGGCGACACCTGGAAGACGCAGTATCTCCTGTTTTTGCCCACGCGCACCATCGAGCGCCTCGCCGCGCTGATCGCCGAGAACCTCGAAGCGCTGACGCCGCCTCAGGCCGAGACCGCCGCCGAGACGCAGGGCGACAAGGCCGCGAAGGGCAAGGCGGCGAAGTCCAAGAAGCAAGAGAAGTCCGAGGCGAAGGACCAGGTGCCGAGCGAGCTGCGCGAGCAAATTGAGAGTCTGCTGGCGGACGGCTCGCGCACGCCGGAGCTAGGGCTCTTCGGCCGCATGATCGCGGACAAGCCTGCATGGAACATCGACGCCGCCTGCCAGGTCGCCCATGCGATCTCTACCCACCGAGTCTCGATGGAGTTCGACTTCTACACGGCCATCGACGACCTCCGCCGCGACGACAGCTCGGGCAGCGACATGATGGGGACCATCCCGTTCAACTCCGCGTGCTTCTACCGTTACCTCGTCGTCGATGTGGACGACCTCATCCGTAACCTCGGCGCGGATGAAGCTGCCAGGGCGCAGGCGAAGAAGACGCTGGCGGCGCTCGTGCGCGCAGCCGTCCTCGCCATCCCGAGCGGCAAGCAGAACTCGATGGCGGCGCACAATCCGCCGTCGTTCATCCTGACCGATGTGCGGGAGCGCGGCGCGCCGCGCTCGCTGGCCAACGCCTTCGTCGAGCCGGTGCGCCCCAGGAGCAACGAGCACAGCGACCTTGTGGAAGGGTCGGTGTTGAGGCTCGGTGAGCTGCTCGCCGCGCTCGATGGCGTCTACGGGACCGACGGGCGCAAGGACCTCTCGTTCTGCGTGGTCGATCCAAGCGAGACGCTCGCGAAGAGCTTCGGCCAGAAGGTGCCGTCGGCCCACCACCGCGCCTCGCTTCAAGCGCTCGTCGATGCCGCGACGGCGGCGGCGTTCGGAGGCGCAGCGTGAGGAGCGTTCTCCTTCGCCTCGAGGGCCCGCTCCAGTCGTGGGGCACGCGGAGCCGCTTCCCGGAGCGCGACTCCGAGCGTGAGCCCTCGAAGAGCGGCGTCTTGGGGCTCGTCGGCGCGGCGCTCGGCATGCCGCGCGACGACGACGCGCGCCTCTCGACGCTCGCCGCGGCGCGGATGGCCGTGCGCGTCGATCGCGAGGGGGGAACGCTCCTCGACTACCACACCGCGGGCGCGGGGCGCTTTGCCGGAAACGAGCACCGCGTGTACGGCACGAGCAATCCCGTCATCACGCGGCGCGCCTACCTCAGCGACGCGAGCTTCCTCGTGGCGCTCGGCTACGAGGACGACGCGCTCGCCGCGGCGATCGACGAGGCCCTGCAGTCGCCTCGGTGGCCGCTCTTCCTCGGACGCCGAGCGTGCCCGCCGTCTCTTCCCGTGCGTGCGGGTCTCGTCGCGGACGAGCCCGAGGCCGCGCTCCGCGCCGCGCTCTGGCCCGGCCCTGTGCGGCCGGCCGAGCGGATACGCCTCGTCGTGGAGTGCGCCCCAGACAAGGGGCAACCCCGGCAGGATCAACCGCTGTCATTTCGCCTCCACGCGCGACACTTTGCGCGGCGCTTCGTCCGCACCGACTGGATCGCGCCCGAGGAGCTCGCGCTCTCGCCCGAGGACGCGCCGCTGACCTCGCTGGTTGCGCGGCGTCCCGAGCTGCGCCCCCCTCACCTCTAGCCCGCAAAGGAGCCTCGGATGTACTTGTCCCGAGCATTGCTGAACCCCATCTCGCGCGCAGTGCGCGCCGATCTCGCCGATGTCGAGAGCCTCCACCGCACGCTCATGCGTGCATTTCCCGATGATGCCGGACCTCATCCGCGCGAAGCGCACGGCGTTCTGTTTCGTGTGGATGAAGACGCCCGGCATGGCCGGTTCGTTCTCCTCGTTCAGAGCGGGACGCGTCCCGACTTCGCGCGGTTGCCCGATGGGTATTTCCTGGATTTGCAAGACGTTCTGGGCTTCGCCGAGTCGAGCGCGCTCGAGAACCCGGCGATCCGGGAGGTCGGCAGCGAGCGCGCACGCATCGGAGCCGGGGATTCGTTCCGCTTCCGCCTGCGCGCCAATCCGACACGCCGTATCGACACGAAGAGCGGCGACGACGGCAAGCGCCGCAATGGAAGGCGCGTGGAGCTGCGCGACGATGCGTCGCGGCTCGAATGGTTGCAGCGCAAGGCAGCGCAAGGCGGCTTCGAGCTCCAGGGCACAGAGCACGGCGTGTCGATGTCCAAGGAGCGGAAGCTTGCCGGTCGCAGGCCGGACGCGAGCGGCAAGCAGCAGGAGCTCACGCTCGCGCCGGTGCTCTTCGAGGGCTGGTTGCGGGTGACCGACGCCGATCGGTTCCGCGCCGCGCTCGCCTCCGGCATCGGACCGGGGAAGGCGTACGGTTTCGGCTTGCTGTCGATCGCTCCCGCACACAGCTGAGCGACTTCTGCCGGCGCGCGAGAAAACAAAAGAGCTAGACGGAACGCGTCGCTGTTTGCCCTGCAGCTCGCGGGGAGCTGCCTTCTGTTCCGCTCGTGTGCAGGAATGATGTAGAAGGGCAGACGTGAGTCGAGGGGGGAGCCTGCTCCGCGATCTGCAGCAGCTGCCGCGCTTCAGCGACGGCTGGACGTTTCTCTACACGGACAAGGTCCGTATCGAGCGTGACGACAGCGCGATCGTGCTGATCGACGCCGAGGGGCAGGTGCCGGTGCCTGTCGCGGCGCTCTCGGTGCTGATGCTCGGCCCTGGAGTGTCGATCACGCACGCGGCGATGCTGGCGTTGTCGGAGGCTGGTTGCTCGGTCGTGTGGTGCGGCGAGGAGGGCACGCGGTTCTACGCGTCAGGGGTCGGCGAGACGCGGCGCGCGTCGAACCTGATGGCGCAGGCGGAGGCGTGGGCGAGCGCCAAGCGTCGAGCGGAGGTGGTCGCCCGCATGTACCGGATGCGCTTCGCGGAGCGCCTCGATCCGGACCTGACGCTGGAGCAGATCCGGGGCATGGAGGGTGTGCGCGTGCGCGAGGCGTACGCGAAGGCGAGCCGCGAGACCGGCCTGCCCTGGAGCGGCCGGGCGTACAGGCGGGGCGACTGGGGCGCGGCGGATCCGGTGAACCGGGCGCTGTCGACGGCGAACGCGTGCCTGTATGGCCTGTGCCATGCGGCGATCGTATCGACGGGCTTCTCGCCGGCGCTGGGGTTCGTGCACACGGGCAAGATGCTGAGCTTCGTCTACGACGTCTCCGATCTCTACAAGGTGGAGGTCACGGTGCCGATCGCGTTCAAGGCCGCGGCGATGGGCACGGCGTCGCTCGAGTCGAACGTGCGGCGCCTCTGCCGCACGGCCTTCCATGACGAGCGGCTGCTCCAGCGGATCGTGCCGGACATGCAGCGGGCGCTGGGGCTGAAGGCGGACGCGACGCTGCTGGTGACGCATGCGCCGGACGACGATGCGCCCGGAGCGCTGTGGGATCCAGCGCGGGGGAGCGTGCCCGGAGGGAAGAACTTCGCGGAGGTCGAGCAGGCCGGGGAGATGCGCGAGGGGCGTGAGGGGCACGAGGGGGAGGTTCCGCCTGACTCGGAGGGGGGTGTGCCATTCTGACAGTGCTGGTGGTGGAGCGGGCATCGCCGTCGCTGCGGGGGCACATCACGCGCTGGATGCTTGAGGTGCGGGCGGGGGTGTTCGTCGGGACGCTTTCGCCGCGCGTACGCGAGCTCTTGTGGCAGGCGGTGTGCGCGCGTAACGCTGGGGGAGGTTGTGTGCTGGTCCACGCGGCACAGAATGAGCAAGGATTTGCCATCCTGGCGCACGGCGACACCAGCCGCACGGTCATTGACATCGAGGGACTTACGCTGGTCCGGAAGGCGTAAGTATGCGAAAAGAGAAAGTGTCGTCCCCGCGCACGCGGGGGTGAACCGCCGTGTTCCAGAAGCGGAACCGTGAGCGCGGACGTCGTCCCCGCGCACGCGGGGGTGAACCGTTGCGGTGCTCGACGGGCACGACCGGCGCGACGTCGTCCCCGCGCACGCGGGGGTGAACCGTACGTTAGCTCCAGCCGACGCTTCCGCAGGGTCGTCGTCCCCGCGCACGCGGGGGTGAACCGCCGAGCGACGACGAGGCGATCGTGCAGATCGTCGTCGTCCCCGCGCACGCGGGGGTGAACCGGCGGCGGAGCTTGTGAAGCGGTGGACCGAAGATGTCGTCCCCGCGCACGCGGGGGTGAACCCCGTTTCTCCCGGCGCCGTAGCGCTGGTCTAGCCGTCGTCCCCGCGCACGCGGGGGTGAACCGCTCGACCTGTCGTCGCTCGCGCTGGGCGCGCCCGTCGTCCCCGCGCACGCGGGGGTGAACCGTATCTCCAGGTTCCGGCGCATGAATTGACAGAGTCGTCCCCGCGCACGCGGGGGTGAACCGAACGATTGGGAGCCCGTCGACGGACCAAAGTCGGTCGTCCCCGCGCACGCGGGGGTGAACCAGCTCACGACATGCCCGCCGCCCGCCGCCCGCCGCCCGACGTCGTCCCCGCGCACGCGGGGGTGAACCGTACCCGCACTTCGAGCAGCTGCTCGAAGCGGAGGTCGTCCCCGCGCACGCGGGGGTGAACCGCAACAGCGCGGCGAGCGCGCAGACGACAATTCGTCGTCCCCGCGCACGCGGGGGTGAACCGATCGGCCGCGCCGGTGGCATGGCGTCGCGGAAGGTCGTCCCCGCGCACGCGGGGGTGAACCGGGACAGCCACCCGTCAAGCGGACGGCTGCGAAGGTCGTCCCCGCGCACGCGGGGGTGAACCGGTAATGTACTCGCCGACGCCGTTGTCGGTCGCATCGTCCCCGCGCACGCGGGGTGAACCGCGCGGACGCTGCGGCGGCGCCGAGCACGGTACCGTCGTCCCCGCGCACGCGGGGGTGAACCGGCGGCGCCAGCTCCGGCGATGCCTGCGGCATCGTCGTCCCCGCGCACGCGGGGGTGAACCGAGGGCGCCGAGGAACCCGGCCGCGGACGTGCGAGTCGTCCCCGCGCACGCGGGGGTGAACCGCCGCCGCCGCGGCGCTCGACGGGGGGTGGCGCGTCGTCCCCGCGCACGCGGGGGTGAACCGCCGCCGCCGCGGCGCTCGACGGGGGGTGGCGCGTCGTCCCCGCGCACGCGGGGGTGAACCGACCACCGTGCGGCAGACCGCCTGGAGGCCGTCGTCGTCCCCGCGCACGCGGGGGTGAACCGAGCGACCCCCTCACCCTGATCGACTACCCCCGCGTCGTCCCCGCGCACGCGGGGGTGAACCGACGGCCGGCGCGCCATCGCTCTCGTCGTCCTCGTCGTCCCCGCGCACGCGGGGGTGAACCGAAGACCGAGCCCGTGATCTTGGTCATCGGGATGGTCGTCCCCGCGCACGCGGGGGTGAACCGACAGAGAGGGACGTGCGCCAGGAGTTCCTGGAGTCGTCCCCGCGCACGCGGGGGTGAACCGACGGATGACGCGACCTCGGCCCACTACTTCTTCGTCGTCCCCGCGCACGCGGGGGTGAACCGGATGGAACTCGGCCGGAGCAGTCGAAGCCGGACGTCGTCCCCGCGCACGCGGGGGTGAACCGTTCCCGCAGATCTGCGCGCTCCTGTACGTCACGTCGTCCCCGCGCACGCGGGGGTGAACCGTTCGCGTATTGCGCCGAGGCGTCGAGTTCGATCGTCGTCCCCGCGCACGCGGGGGTGAACCGCTGTGCTCCACCGCGAGCGCGGCGATGCTCGCGTCGTCCCCGCGCACGCGGGGGTGAACCGCATCCGGCCGCATCTCCGCCTCCGCCCGCGCACGTCGTCCCCGCGCACGCGGGGGTGAACCGGTGGTCGCCCACTTCGGTTGCTGGCCGGATGCGTCGTCCCCGCGCACGCGGGGGTGAACCGCAACTGGGCGGAGTCGACGGAGGAGCCGCCGCGTCGTCCCCGCGCACGCGGGGGTGAACCGGGCATAGGTGTACGTCGGCGCGGTGAGGCGCCAGTCGTCCCCGCGCACGCGGGGGTGAACCGCACCGGGACGGTCACGCGCGCGAGGGGAAGACGTCGTCCCCGCGCACGCGGGGGTGAACCGGTCCCCTTGACCAGCAGCGGCGGCAGGCCGGCGTCGTCCCCGCGCACGCGGGGGTGAACCCCGATCGTGTTACGCTCGACCACGTCGTGGAGGGTCGTCCCCGCGCACGCGGGGGTGAACCGAAGCGCAAGGGCGCCGTCTACAAGCGCAAGGAGTCGTCCCCGCGCACGCGGGGGTGAACCGACGGCCTGCATCCCGCTGGAGTCGATCACCGGGTCGTCCCCGCGCACGCGGGGGTGAACCGGCGCTCATCGCCCTGCAACAGCTCTGGCGCCAGTCGTCCCCGCGCACGCGGGGGTGAACCGGCCTTCGTCGTCATCGCTTCTCCTCCGCCGCGAGTCGTCCCCGCGCACGCGGGGGTGAACCGGCGGCCACGCGCCCGGCGAGCCGCACCAGAACGTCGTCCCCGCGCACGCGGGGGTGAACCGTTATCCGCGGATCGAGCACCGGAATCGCTCGCAGTCGTCCCCGCGCACGCGGGGGTGAACCGACGACTGGCGCCCCGCCGAGCCCGTCGAGCACGTCGTCCCCGCGCACGCGGGGGTGAACCGATCCCGTGGCTCTGGCCCTTGGCCTCGAGCAGGTCGTCCCCGCGCACGCGGGGGTGAACCGCAGTAGATCGCGTCCCTGCTGTCGAGCTGCCCGGTCGTCCCCGCGCACGCGGGGGTGAACCGGCCGGCGTGGTGCTGCTCGGGCACGAGGTGCCGGTCGTCCCCGCGCACGCGGGGGTGAACCGTGGCGAGTTACTGCGGCGGTTCACGCGTCCAAGTCGTCCCCGCGCACGCGGGGGTGAACCGGCAGCGGCGAGCTCTTTCGGTGGGGCCAGCGGCGTCGTCCCCGCGCACGCGGGGGTGAACCGATCGTGCGCGAGGGGCGGGTCGGCCCGTACTCGGTCGTCCCCGCGCACGCGGGGGTGAACCGAGCCCGAACACGGCGGTCGAGGCGCCGATTGCGTCGTCCCCGCGCACGCGGGGGTGAACCGCCCACCCGGTCGAATCCTGAGGCCCGCACGCAGTCGTCCCCGCGCACGCGGGGGTGAACCGGTGAACGGAAACCGGTTCCTCGTGAACTGGATCGTCGTCCCCGCGCACGCGGGGGTGAACCGGACGGTAGCACCTGGCGCACCCTCGGGACGTTCGTCGTCCCCGCGCACGCGGGGGTGAACCGCACCCCGGGTCCGATTCGAAGCTGACCAGGTACGTCGTCCCCGCGCACGCGGGGGTGAACCGTAGACGGGTACCATGTCGACCTCCTCAGACCGGGTCGTCCCCGCGCACGCGGGGGTGAACCGTAGGTCATAAGTCTAGCTCCGCCGACGGTAGACCGTCGTCCCCGCGCACGCGGGGGTGAACCGCGCCCGAACGACATGCCCAGGGAGATGTGGGAGTCGTCCCCGCGCACGCGGGGGTGAACCGTTCTCGCGTCTGCCAGGAGCCTGTGCCTGGCGTCGTCCCCGCGCACGCGGGGGTGAACCGTCGAGCGTGACGAGCATCTCCTGGGTGGAGATCGTCGTCCCCGCGCACGCGGGGGTGAACCGGTGAGGGCGTACATCACGCGCGCCTCCCGGCCGTCGTCCCCGCGCACGCGGGGGTGAACCGGCCGAGCACGTCGCCGCGCTCCGCGGCTGGGGCGTCGTCCCCGCGCACGCGGGGGTGAACCGCCGAAGCGCCCGAAGGGGATGCAGCCGGAGATGTCGTCCCCGCGCACGCGGGGGTGAACCGAGATTCCCTGCCGGCCTGGAGCGCCTCGCGGCGGTCGTCCCCGCGCACGCGGGGGTGAACCGTAGACGGGCACCATGGCGTCCTCCTCAAACCGGTCGTCCCCGCGCACGCGGGGGTGAACCGATCCGCGACGGGTCCTCGGCGGCCACGGCGCGCGTCGTCCCCGCGCACGCGGGGGTGAACCGACGAGGACCGCGGCAGCGCCCACGGCGTCGAGGGTCGTCCCCGCGCACGCGGGGGTGAACCGCACCCAGGCCGCCCGCCTCGTCTCCGCGCTCAAGTCGTCCCCGCGCACGCGGGGGTGAACCGCGCAGCGCAGCCGGCGAGGGGGAAGGTGGTGGCGTCGTCCCCGCGCACGCGGGGGTGAACCGCTCGCGAAGCGCGGGCAGATCCTGCCAGGCGACGTCGTCCCCGCGCACGCGGGGGTGAACCGAAGATCGAGGAGACGCTCTCCGGCGCGATCAAGGTCGTCCCCGCGCACGCGGGGGTGAACCGCGCGAGGAGGCGGATCTCTTCCGGCGGGCGTTGTCGTCCCCGCGCACGCGGGGGTGAACCGACGACCCACCACGTGCTCTTCGATGGGCGCGGGTCGTCCCCGCGCACGCGGGGGTGAACCGGCGACGACCGCGGGCGTGCTCCCGGAGAACTCGTCGTTCCCGCGCACGCGGGGGTGAACCGTTCCGCCTGATCGGCGAGGTGGTTGACGGGGTGGTCGTCCCCGCGCACGCGGGGGTGAACCGCCGCGGCGGGCGTGCTCGCGGTACCACGTCGTCGTCGTCCCCGCGCACGCGGGGGTGAACCGAAGCCGGTGTCGTACGGTGCGATGAGCGACCGGGGCGTCCCCGCGCACGCGGGGGTGAACCTACGCCGCGCCCGCTCCGGCCTCCGGATGCGGGCGTCGTCCCCGCGCACGCGGGGGTGAACCGCCGTCGCCGCCGCGCGCACGAGCAGTTCGACCGTCGTCCCCGCGCACGCGGGGGTGAACCGGGGTTACGCTTGCTTGTTGGAGTGCTGGTGCAGTCGTCCCCGCGCACGCGGGGGTGAACCGGGCGCGCCGGAGGTCGCGACGGCGAACGAGTACGTCGTCCCCGCGCACGCGGGGGTGAACCGGCACCGCGCTGGCCACCGAGGGCACGCGCGATGGTCGTCCCCGCGCACGCGGGGGTGAACCGCTCCGCCAGCTCGATGATCCAGTTAGAGGCCGCGTCGTCCCCGCGCACGCGGGGGTGAACCGTTCCTCTCGGAGCTCGAGAACCTGGGGAAGACGTCGTCCCCGCGCACGCGGGGGTGAACCGGCGACCGAGGACGAGGAGACGCTCGGTCGGTGGGTCGTCCCCGCGCACGCGGGGGTAAACCGTACCTGACCAAGGGCAGCAAGGTGCTCGTGGAAGTCGTCCCCGCGCACGCGGGGGTGAACCGCATCGCCAGGCTCGGGCGGCCACGCGCGGCGCGTCGTCCCCGCGCACGCGGGGGTGAACCCCGGCCCTCGCGGGCGCTCGGGCGGGTGTCGACGTCGTCCCCGCGCACGCGGGGGTGAACCGTGCTCCGGGTACCAGTCCGACTGGTGCCGCAGCCGTCGTCCCCGCGCACGCGGGGGTGAACCGCAGGGAGCGTCCGCCACGAGATTCACTACGACGTCGTCCCCGCGCACACGGGGGTGAACCGGAAACCGCGCAGAGCAAGGCGACGCTGGCCAAGTCGTCCCCGCGCACGCGGGGGTGAACCGCACGCGCTCCAGGTCGTCGACCTGCGCGGCGTGGTCGTCCCCGCGCACGCGGGGGTGAACCGTAGGGCACCTGGACGGTGTCCCCGCCCTTGATGTCGTCCCCGCGCACGCGGGGGTGAACCGCCAGGGCCGCCTGACCCGGCGCAGATCGACAGCGTCGTCCCCGCGCACGCGGGGGTGAACCGTCCGTACGCCCGCCGCGCCCGGCCCGCAGATCCGTCGTCCCCGCGCACGCGGGGGTGAACCGACGCCGTCCCGCGGCAGATCGAGCGCGGGCGCGTCGTCCCCGCGCACGCGGGGGTGAACCGTCTTCCACGTCGCCTTGCCGAAGGAGCCCTCGAGTCGTCCCCGCGCACGCGGGGGTGAACCGCACGGACTCCGCGATCTCATCTCGGCGCACAACGTCGTCCCCGCGCACGCGGGGGTGAACCGAACTGCCCCGTGAACCACCACGCCAGCCGATGCGTCGTCCCCGCGCACGCGGGGGTGAACCGTAGGCGGCCCAGCAGAGCTCCTTTCCGATGAAGTCGTCCCCGCGCACGCGGGGGTGAACCCCGACGGCGGCCGCCGACGGGGAGCCGCCGACCGTCGTCCCCGCGCACGCGGGGGTGAACCGGAGGTCGACCGGGGCCTCGGCGGCATCACCGTCCGTCGTCCCCGCGCACGCGGGGGTGAACCGTCGCTCGACCTCGCGATGCGCCTCACGCTGCACGTCGTCCCCGCGCACGCGGGGGTGAACCGCTCCGGGCGCTCACGGGCAACACGCTGAACGAGTCGTCCCCGCGCACGCGGGGGTGAACCGGTGCGGGAGACGGGCATGGCGTTCGGCTCCTCCGTCGTCCCCGCGCACGCGGGGGTGAACCGCGGCGGCGCTGCGGGAGGAGCTCGACCGACTCGTCGTCCCCGCGCACGCCGGGGTGAACCGCAAGTCCCGGAGCTCACCGGCGAAGGCGCAGTCGTCCCAGCGCACGCGGGGGTGAACCGAGCTCCGGCCCCGCGACGCCGGTCGCCTCGCGCGTCGTCCCCGCGCACGCGGGGGTGAACCGCCGGCGCACATCGCCGCGGGGATCGCCTCCGGCCTCGTCCCCGCGCACGCGGGGGTGAACCGCCGGGCGCTCCAGCAGGATCCCAGGTCTCCGTGGTCGTCCCCGCGCACGCGGGGGTGAACCGTAGGCGACCGCATCGCGGTGGCCCGGGATCGCGTCGTCCCCGCGCACGCGGGGGTGAACCGGAGCCGCGGTGACGCGGGCGCTCGCCATCCTCGTCGTCCCCGCGCACGCGGGGGTGAACCGCCGAGCATGCCGCGACCGGCCTGGAGGTAGTCGTCGTCCCCGCGCACGCGGGGGTGAACCGCCATCCCGTATCCGGACCGCGCAGGGACGTCGGAGTCGGCCCCCGCGCACGCGGGGGTGAACCGGTGACGCCCGCGCCGTCGCACGCCGAGCACCCGGCGTCCCCGCGCACGCGGGGGTGAACCGGTGGACGACGACGCCGTAACGAAGGACGGCAGCGTCCCCGCGCACGCGGGGGTGAACCGAGCTCCCTCCGCCACGCGCAGCGTACCTGACCGTCGTCCCCGCGCACGCGGGGGTGAACCGGATGCGGAACAGTTTGGCCGGGACCTGATCCAGTCGTCCCCGCGCACGCGGGGGTGAACCGCTCCAGCCTTCCGCCTCGAGCGCGGCCCGGAGGTCGTCCCCGCGCACGCGGGGGTGAACCGTCTGACGGCGCGGTCGCGTTGCAGCGCCCGGCCGTCGTCCCCGCGCACGCGGGGGTGAACCGGGGGACGCCAGGGCCGCAACAGCGCCGCGCCGCGTCGTCCCCGCGCACGCGGGGGTGAACCGGGGAAGACCGTCGAGGACCTCGCGATCATCGAGGTCGTCCCCGCGCACGCGGGGGTGAACCGATCTTTCCGCAATCTCAGCGTGATCGCACGTTCGTCGTCCCCGCGCACGCGGGGGTGAACCGATGGAAGGCGACCGGGGATCGGCTGGCCGCCGAGTCGTACCCGCGCACGCGGGGGTGAACCGTACTCGGGCAGCAGCCCGAGCGCCTCCACTTCGGTCGTCCCCGCGCACGCGGGGGTGAACCGCGCTCATCAGGTACCGTGACCCGTCGCTGTTCGTCGTCCCCGCGCACGCGGGGGTGAACCGCATGCGCCGCTCGCCGCGGCGCACGTGATGGTGTCGTCCCCGCGCACGCGGGCGTGAACCAGGCCCGGCATTCTCCGTCGGAGAGGAGGCCGGAGTCGTCCCCGCGCATGCGGGGGTGAACCGCTGGGGGAGACCACCGCCCGCCTCGGGACGCTCGGTCGTCCCCGCGCACACGGGGGTGAACCGGCTGCGCACGCGGACGGGTCGCCGTTCTCGTGGTCGTCCCCGCGCACGCGGGGGTGAACCGGAAGCGTATCGACCCACATGCCGCTCGCCTCAAGTCGTCCCCGCGCACGCGGGGGTGAACCGAAGATGCGCGAGGTGTTCAAGCGCCAGACGAAGTCGTCCCCGCGCACGCGGGGGGTGAACCGGCCCGGCACAAGACGACCGTCAAGCAGGCCATGGTCGTCCCCGCGCACGCGGGGGTGAACCGCCCAGCTCCACGGAGCTCGACGAGGCGCGCGACGTCGTCCCCGCGCACGCGGGGGTGAACCGCGGTAGCGGACCCGCTGATGTTGCTCATCAAGGTCGTCCCCGCGCACGCGGGGGTGAACCGAACGGCAGCGCGGCGGCGTAGCTCTTCTCCATCGTCGTCCCCGCGCACGCGGGGGTGAACCGACGGGCAAGGGCTTCCTTGCGGGCGGGATCGCGTCGTCCCTGCGCACGCGGGGGTGAACCGGTCCACGTCTCGTCGAGCAACCCGGGGGGCCGTCGTCCCCGCGCACGCGGGGGTGAACCGATGAGCTCCGTGGAGCCGTGGTTCTCGAAGGCGTCGTCCCCGCGCACGCGGGGGCGACCCGTCGTACCGCGACAGGAACGCGTCGTCCCCGCGCACGCGGGGCTGAACCCCCATCCCCCGCGCCGTGCCGCGCGCCGTGCTCCGTCGTCCCCGCGCACGCGGGGCTGAACCGTCATCGGTCGAGTCGATGGCACGGACAGCCTCGCCTCCTCGACCGCGAACTGGCCGAGGAGGCGAGGCGCGCGCGGCGGGCTCCCCCGCCCCCTTCGAGGCTACGCGTCATCCGCGACGGCGATCGTGCTCGTAGCCGGCGCCGGCTTGCGATTCTTCTTCGTCGCGGCCGCCGCGACGACGTTCTTCCGCATGAAATCGATGACGGGCGCCAGGACGTCCATCACCTTTCGATCCGTCTGCGCGTGCGTCTTCGCGATCCGGTAGGCTGCATAGAGCGTCTCGCGGAACTTAATGGCGGTGTAAAGCGTCGAGTCGCCGAGCTCCCCGCCGACCGGCGCGAGGCTCTCCGCGACCTTGCTGAAGAGCAGGTGCTTCTCGATGCGGTCGCGCAGCAGCGCGGTCTCGAAGCGGCTCGGGTCCATCCCTTCGTCCTGATCCGCGAGCGACTCGAACAGCGCGGGCTTCATGTCCACCACGTCGAGCACCTTGTTCAGCATCACGTGCTCGCCGTCACGCAGCCGCGGCGCCATCTGCCGCTGCTCCTTCGTCAGCGTCACGAGCCCCGGGAAGAGGCTGTCGAGCCGCTCGCCGAACTCGGCGGCCAGGGCCCTGGCCTTCTCGGCGCGCGCCCGGAACTCCTCGATCGGCATGTCTTCCCACGTGGTCCAATTCGAATCCTTCTTCTTCGATGGCATTGGTTTCTCCTCCCGTGCTGCGGTTGCAAGCGCGTACCGTAAGTTGGCATATCTGGGCCCGCAAGCATGGCAGACCACCGGAGCACGAACTCCACGCAGGGACGATAGCGGAGATGGCTCTCCTGACAGCAGCATCGGCCGCAGCCGCAGATCAACCGCAGGAGGAGCAGGGTCACTGCAACTCTTTACCATCGATGATGCGCTCGGCTCCGGCAGCGCTCCGGGGTCTCTCCGCGCTCGTTAACGAGCCGTGCGCGCACGGAATAGGCCTGAGTACTTCGTGAGGAGCGTGCTGGCCCTCCAGAGCCGTCCCCATCCATCCCACTGTCGCCCTGAACCGCTCCACGGTCGCCCTGAACCGCTCCACGGTCGCCCTGAACCGCTCCACGGTCGCCCTGAACCGCTCCACGGTCGCCCTGAACCGCTCCACGGTCGCCCTGAACCGCTCCACGGTCGCCCTGAACCGCTTCGCTCAGCCCATTTTCGCCTCGCACCCCCGGTGGCCCCCCGGCTCGCAGCCCCGAGCGCTGCGCGACGGGGGCTCGCCCGCGATCGCCTCGGCACGCTCATGTTGCGCCGCTCCGAAGACCACGGCTGCCGCGGTCGCTCGGTCGCGCCGCTGTGCGAAGGCGGGGAAGCGTTTTTTCGCCGGACACCGGCCCGGGTTGTTACATCTAGCCGCCGGCGCGCCGTTCGGTCCCGCGGCCAGCGGCGACGAGCGACCCGCAGGATGTGAGCCTCGACCATGAGCGAACCGGCCGGCGACCCCCGGGCTGGTATGTTGGCGACGCGCGCGCCAGGGAGCTCCAGCCCGTGGCCGCCCGACTCGGCGACCACTTCCTGCCCTGGCAGCTCGAGCAGGGCGTCAAGGAGTCGTAGGAGGCCCGAGGAAGCGCCGTTGACGCGCCGGCGGACGCCTGAGCCCGTACGCAGGGGTGCGTCCGGCGAGAGGCAACCCCTGCTGTTCACCGCCGAGCCGGTGCAGAAGGATCGGTTCGGCAACGCCGTGGAACCGGCGGCGCGGAAGGGGAAGAAGAAGCGATGACGAAGACAACCCGGGACCCGGGGCGACGGGCGCCGCCAACCGACCCGCAGCCCCGCGCCCCCAACCAGGCGAGCGTGCCACGGATCGAGTCGCTCCACGTCGAGAACTACCGTGCGCTGAGGCAGCTCGATCTGGACGCGATCACCCCGCTCACCGTGCTCCTCGGGCCGAACGGGAGCGGCAAATCGACCGTCTTCGACGTGCTCGCCTTCCTCTCCGAAGCCTTCTCGCTGGGCCTCCGCAAGGCCTGGGACCGGCGCGACCGGTTCAAGGAGCTCCGCACCCGGGGCGCCGAGGGGCCCATCGTCCTCGAGCTCCAGTACCGAGAGAAGCCCGGAACCCCGCTCATCACCTACCACCTCGAGATCGACGAGGAGCCCCGCGGCCCCGTGATCGGCAGCGAGTGGCTGCGCTGGCGGCGCGGGGAACGCGGCCGGCCGTGGCGCTTCCTGGACTTCAAGCGGGGTGAGGGCCAGGTCGTCTCCGGCGAGGATCCCGACGAGACGGCCGAGCGCATCGAGGAGCGCCTCGACTCGCCCGAGCTCCTCGCGGTGAACACCCTCGGCCAGCTCGCCAAGCATCCACGCGTCGGCGCGCTGCGGCGGTTCATCACGAGCTGGTACATGACCTACCTCTCCGCGGACAGCGCCCGCAGCACGCCGGAGGCTGGACCCCAGGAGCGGCTCTCCCAGACGGGCGACAACCTGCCCAACGTCATCCAGTACCTCAAGGAGCAGCACGAGGAGCGCCTCGATACGATCCTGCGGGTGCTCGCGCGCCGTGTCCCCAAGCTCGAGAAGGTCACCGCAGAGGCGATGCAGGACGGGCGCTTGCTGCTCCAGATCAAGGACGCGCCGTTCGAGAGGCCCGTCCTCGCCAAGTACGCATCGGACGGGACGCTCAAGCTCCTGGCCTACCTCACGGTCCTCTACGATCCTTCCCCTCCGCAGCTCATCGGGATCGGGGAGCCCGAGAACTACCTCCACCCGCGCCTCCTCCCCGAGCTCGCGGAGGAGTGCCGCAACGCCTCGGAGAGGACCCAGCTCCTCGTGACCTCGCACTCGCCGTTCTTCGTCTCGGATCCCCGTCCCGAGGAGCTCCGCGTGCTCTACCGAGACGAGCACGGCTACACGCAGGCCCGCCGCGTCGCCGACATGGAGCGTGCCCGCGCGATGTACGAGGCCGGCGGCAAGCTCGGTCACCTCTGGATGGAAGGGTACTTCGACGTCGGCGACCCGCTGGTCCGCGCCGGAGGCCCCGTCGAGCCCCGCGCCAAGGGCAGGCGGCGATGAGCGGCGTCACGTGGGTCGAGATCCTCGTCGAAGGAGGTGTAGCCCCTCGGCGACGTGCAAAATGAGCGCGTCGAGGCGGCTGTGCCCGAGCTCGGGGGCCCCTCGAGGGCGGCCCTGGGCTGTCCATCCTGAGTGCCCTGTCCGTGAGCTCGACGCCGCTTCGCGGTGAACCAATGCCGCGCCCAGCGGCCTTCCGCTTCCAACGGACGCGGCACCAGTACCTCACCGACAGACGCTCATGGGTTCCACGTGGACGAACCGCTGCGCAACCATGAGCGTCATACGACGCCACTTATGAACCACCGATAGCGCACTATAGAGCACGCTGAGGTTCCGACGCTCGCCGCAGGAGGACACATGAACATCGCTGGCTCCATCACGCCCGCATTCATCGCTTTGTGCGCCGGTTGCATGGTGAGCCCAGCCGAGCATACTGACCATGAATCGTCACGACGGGACACTCAGGAGACCAACGACACCGGTTCGCCTCCCGCTCCGCCCCCAACGCTTGCGTCGATGGAGATCGCTGCTCAAGCGAATCACGAGCCCGCTTCGCGAGGCACCTGCGAAGACGCGTGCGAGCTGTACCATCGTCATTGGAGCCAGCTATGCAGCCGTATCCCAAGAGCCGCTCGACGACAGTGCCACGCTGAATCCATGGAAGGATACGGACTCTGCCAGAAGAACTGTCGCGACGGGTGCGACGCTGCCGGCTCGGCCCTGTACGACAGATGGGAGCTGTACTGCGACGAGCGCTGCCCGTGGCACTACAAAGGCGAATGCAACCTGCGCAACAGGCTGGGACGAGTCGTGTTTCGCCGCGTGTGCGGCTGAGCACCGCGCGCGGGGTCGGGCACGATCGGATGCGGTAGCGCCCCTCGCCTCAGCCCGAGCGGGCGCACCTCCCGCTTGACCGGGCGCCAGGAGCGTGTATCGGACGACACATGAACAAAATCCTCGGAGAGCGGAAGCTGGTCTTCAAGCCTTCCGACGGCTCACCGCCTCGGACGGTGGTCGCCCGGTTCGGCCATCCAGAACCAGGAAGCAACGGCATTTGGTGTGTGGACGTCGAAGTGGAGGAAACAGGGAAAGACAGTACAACGAACCGAGCCCACGGCATGGACCGGGCTCAGGCCATCTTGCACGCATTCCTGCTCCTCGATGCCCAGATCGAGGCCATGGCGGAGGGCGGAGCCATCGAGCTATCCGAAAGCAACGCACCCGTAGAGCGAGCGTCTCCAGAGGAGCCGGAAACCTGGCGCTTCGCGCCGCGAATCGCGTCAGAATATGATTCCAGCCTCGGCAGCGAGATGATGCTCGCGAAGGTGGACGTCCTCGGCGAGCGAGAGCTGACGCTGACGGGGAAGGATGGCACCGAGGAAAGCGTGATCGTACGCCTCGGGCACCCATACATGTCCAGAGGGTACTGGCGCGCTCCGTGCGAGATCATCGGCCCGAAAGGCGCGGTGCAGCGTCGCTTCGGAACGGGAGAAGACTCGATTCAAGCGCTGACGCACCTGCTCTATCTCATCCCGATCCTTCTGGACAGCCTCGCGGACGATGGGGATTTTCATACGCGGGAAGGCGCAGCAGGCCACTGGTTCGCGCGGATCCTGATCGAGGAACAACCGGACACAGCATCAAAATGAGGCACAGCCCCGCCTACGGCAGCGCCGGCTTGCCGAGATCGATCACGAGCTCGTTGTCTGCGCCGTTCCAAGCGCTTTCGCGGAGGAGCTGGAACCCGCCGTGTCACGCGGGCGGCCCGCAGCAGAAGCTCACCACGTCGCCCGGCACGAGCTCGCCCTCCTGCTCACCGCCGACGGCCTCACAAGCGGCAATCCTCTCGACGGTCAGCGTCGCGGTGACGCCTCGCGGAAGAGCGCCGGACGGCAGGTTGAAGCATCGATCGATGATGTTGGTGGTGGGAAGGGGCTGCGTACACTGCTCATCCGCGTAGAAGGTGAGGGTCGACGTCGTCTCCCGCCAATTCATGTCGTCGATCGGGTCCTCGGCCCCGCACCTGGAGCACCCCTTCACGCCGGTGTAGGCCTGCACGAGCTCGGGATGAGAGTCCGGGCACACCGGGCGCTCTTCGTCACCGTGATACTCAAGACAGTCACGGAACCCCGGCCCCAGCTCCGGAGCACAGGTGGTGCTGAGCCTCCAGCAAATCTCGTCAAATTCCCAGCGGCGCTCGCACACCCGGACGAGGCTTCTCCAGGTCGCCTCCACGTCCGCCGGCGAGAGCGAGGCCGCGCAGGGGGGCCCGTCGTCCTCGGTGTCTCCCACGCCGACGTCCGCGTCCTGCACGTCGGGATCCAGGGCCACCACGTCGGAGATGCAGCTCCCATCCCACGCGACCGGGATCATGAACGCGCGGATTTTGGTCCCGCCGATCGTCTCGCCATGGGCACACCGAGCGCCTTTCCTGAGCTCGACACTATAGTAGCGGTCTTCCCTCAGCGGCTCGGCGACACAGCGTGGACAGCGGTCGATGGACTTCGGATCTCTATAAAAGTCTCTCCAATGGTGGGCGTTGAACGACGTGCAGTCTGGCGCATCGCGCGGGTCCCCTCTCCAGACCATGAGCGATTTACGGGGATTGAAATGCTCGGTGAAGTAGTCGTACTGGGGGGACAGAAGCCGCGAGCAGCGCCAAGGGCAGGTGTGGCTCAGGGGATCCGTGCAGTCTCCGTCGCCGCACGGCAAGCCGGTGCACGACGCCCCGACCAGCGCCGCGCCGGCGCCGAGCGAGAGGAGCGCCGCCGCTATCGATATCGCCCGCGCCCCCGCCCTTCCTGTCGCACGCCGCATGTTCACTCCGGCATACAGCAAAGCGTCCTCCGTTCTATGATCAGCTCGCCGACGAGCTCCCCACCGCTCGGCGCGCAGCTCCCGGGCGCGTTGACCCGCCATTCCGCGCGCATGCTCCCCAGCGCCGAGCCGGAATCGGCGTCATGACAGACGCGCTGCCGGATCACGGCGGAGGCCAGCAGGTCGGTGCACGCGTCGTCCTCGAACGTCGACACGAGCGCCTCGCACGTGCTCGGCGCGGTCTCGGTGCACGCGCACCGCGTGCAGCGGCGGGTATCGAGGCGCACGTTCCAGAAGGTGAACCTCTCGGAGAACGTGCGGCCCGCGGCGCCGTCGCGGGGGGCGCACTTCGCGTAGTCTCCCGCCAGCGGCGAGACGACGCAGCGGCGAAAGCCCGGCCGGAGGCGCGACGCGCCGATCACGCACACCTTCTCGTCCGGGCACAGATCTTCCTCAGCGCCCCCTTTGCACACGACCGCGCTCTGCGCTTCGTCCGGCAGATCGCCGTCGCGCGGCACCGGCGACAGCACGACCTCGCAGGGGCGCGCGGTGACCGGCGCGATCTCGAACGAGCCGAACGCCTCCGGCGCCACCGCGGGGGGCGCGACGCACGCGCCGTCCCAGCCGGGCGGCGCGCGGAACGGGGTCACCGTCTCATCGGGGCTGTCGTCGCACATCCAGCCGGAGGTCACGGTGAGGCCGGCCGGCAACACGCACGCGGGCTCGGTGCACGCGCACGGATCGCAGCGGACATCGCGCTCCGGCTCAGCAACGAGGCGCTCGTGCTCCGCCAACGCCGGACCGTCGCCGTCCCGCTCGTCCAGCAAGGCGTCCGCGCACGAGGGCTGCTCCGAAGCGGGCCCGATCCAGACGATGCGCGGCGTCGTTTCAAAGTCAGCGAGGTCGGGGTCGACGCACGTGCCCAAGCAGGCACCATTGTTGGTGCCGTCTTCGTTGATGATATCGCACGCCAGCAGCTCGTGGCAGTCATACCCGTCGACAACCCCGCAGCCGCTCGCCACCGCGACCGCTGCACCGCCCATGCCGGCCAGCACCGTCAGGATCCGCACCGCACCTCCCTGCCCCATCGCTGCTCCTCCTCGACGCCGAGCCATCACCAGGCCCCTTCGATCCGGACGCCGCCGCCGTGCGCCGTCGCCTGCGGGACCACGCGGACGCTGCCGCGGTCCGGCGAGGGCGCCCACCAGAACGACGAGAGCGCCGCCGCGCCAACCACGCCGCTCGCCACGAAGCTCGCGATCGCGACGAGGCCCAGGGCATCGCGAGCATGGACCGCGTCCAGAAGCAGGGCGCATTTCGGCTCCTCGCTCGCCGTCTTTTCGTGGCACGTATGGTCCGTGGTGTCCCTGTGCGCGCTAAGCACCTGCTCGCGCAACGTCGCGGCCTCGCCGTCCTTGACCGCCCACGCGAGCGCGAACCCCGCACCGACCACGACGCCCGCCGACGCGAGCGCTAGCCCCCCGATCCGGATCGCCGGTCCGACCGCCGTCCCCTCGCCCGCAGGCCGCATCGCCGCCGGCCCCGGCGCGGCCGCCGCGACGCGCGGTGCCGCCGCCGGCGGCTTCGGCTTCTCCTTTAAAGCCAGGCCGATCGCCGGCGTGTCCCCGCGCTGCGCCTCGAAGCGCCCCACGCCATCCTCGTGGCCTGCGAGCGTCGCCCGCGCCTCGTGGCTGCCGGGCTCGACATAGACCACATACGTGGCGAGCCCCTGGCCGACGCGCCGGCCGTCGATAAAGACCTCGGCCTCGGGCTTGCCCACCACGATCGCGACCGCGGCGACCTCCAGCGCGGCCCGCCGGAGCCCTTGCTGGACCCGAGCCTTCCTGTCGGGCGCGAGCGCGCCCTCCGCCTCGAGCGCCCGGCGCAGGTGCTCCGCGGCGTCCCGGTAGCGCCGCAGCGACAGCTCCGCCAGCCCGAGCTCGCCGGCCCAGCGAGGGTCGCCGGTCGACGCCCAGGCGATTCGGTACGCCGCCGCGGCCTCTTCCCATCGCCCGGCGCGCCGCGCCTGCTCCGCGCGGCGGAGCGTCTCCGCGGTCGCCTCGGGCGCGAGCCCCGCGGGCGAAGCCGTCTCAGGCGAGGTTCCTGACGGCGCGACCGCCGAGGGCGCATCCCCCACCCCCGAGCCAGCCGATTGCGGCCCCTCGGCCAGCGCACCGCGGCTGTAGCCTGCGGCGACCAACAGCACCGCAAGCCCCACGCACCTCGCCAAGCGCATGGGCGCCGAGCCTATTCAGCCCCCTGTTCGCCCGCAAGCACGCGCCGCAGGCGCCGAACGAGCAAGCGCTCGAATGAGAAATCAACCGACGTCCGCGTAAAGTGTCATCACCCGGCGTGCCCCACGCCTCGCCACGTCGGCTCAGCGTCGGCCTGGGGTCCAGAATCCAATGACAGCGCAACACCGCCAGCACCGGAAGCGCGAACGATTTCGAGCGCCAGGGGGTAACCGGCGGATAATGGATCGGGCATGGATGCAAAGGATCCGCGCGGCGCGCCCCCCGGAGCGCCGCCGCCCACCTGGGAGACCGTCGTCCGCGAGCACCTCCGCTACCTCCGCGGCTGCGTGGCGTCGGAGCGGATCCCGGCGGCCGACAGGGAGGATGTGCTGCAAGAGGTGCTACACGGTATCTCGCGGGCCCTCGCCACGTTCGATCCGGCCCGGGGCGAGCTGCGCGCCTGGCTGAAGGCCATCGTCCACAACCATGCATCCATGTACCGGCGCCGCGCCTCTCGGCGGCGCGAGGCGCCGTGGCCGGACGAGCCGCTGGAGGTCGCCGATGAGGCGCCGAGCTCCGAGGAGCGCCAGATGGAGCGCGAGCGGCGGCAGCTCCTGTCGAAGCTGCTGCTCGAGCTGCCGCCGGAGCGGCGCGAGGCGGTGATCGCCCACGAGCTCGACGAGGCGGGCATCGGCCATGTCGCGGAGCGGCTCTCGATACCCGCCACCACCGCGAAGAGCCGAGTCCGCCACGGGCGCGAGGAGCTCAAGGCGGCGGCGCGCCGCTGGCAGGCGCGCCATCACCGCCGCCTCGCCGCCCTGCTGCCGATGCGCGCGGCAGGTTGCTCGGGGGAGCGCGCGCGGCGCGCGGCGTCGCGGGAGCACCCGCTGCATCGCGCCGGGCGCGCGCTCCGCCATGCGGTGTCCGGCGCAACGGCACCGCAGCCACGAACGGTCGCCCTCACCCGCCCCTCGCTCGCCGTAGGCGCCTTCGGCGTCGTCCTGACAGCAGGGCTCCTGCTGGTCGGGCACAGCGGCGCTCTCCCCGGAGGCGCGGCATCGCCGGCTCCCTCCATCGCAGCGCATCCGCGCGTGGCGTCGACGACTGCGCCGGCAGACGAGAAAGCCCGCGAGCCCTCGTATGTGGCGCTCAACGACAATGCACCGTCGCGAGAGGCGATGTTCTCCGCGAGGACCGGCGACAGCGTGTCAGCTCGCCCGGGTCCCCTGCCCCGGCAGCCGCAGCGCCGGCCCGGCGCGCAGGACGACGACCGGGAGCGCCTGCGGATGGCCGCCGCGGCGCGCGCCATCGGGCACGACGCTCTGGCGCGCGCGCTGGTGCAGGAGCGCCGCCACGACCTGCCGGGAATCGCGCACGCGCCCGGCCGCGGCGTGCCTCTGGCTTCCTCGCCGCCCACGGCGCGCTCTCGCTGAGCTATCGCTGAAGAAGAGCGCTTCCGCGAAGAGCGCCTCCGCACAAGGAATCGCGAGCTCCGGCGCCCGAGGTCCTCTACGTGGGCCGACTCGGCCGGCGAGCCCCGATGTCGCCCCGCGCGCACGAGCGGCGCGAGGGCGCGAGGGCGCGAGGGCGCGAGGGCGCGAGGGCGCGGGGGCGCGAGGGGCTTCTCTACAGACACCGATTGCCGAGATCCGGTATGCAGACTCGACGCCGCAAAACAGCCGCTGTCCCCGAGCGCAGCACGCCCAAGCACCCCGCCATCCGCATCCCCGTCGAGCGCATCCTCGCCGAGCGCCGCTGGATCGCCGCGCGCGTCACCTCCGGCGGCGTCCCCCGCCGCGACCGCGACGACGTGGAGCAGGCCGTGATCGTGGCCGCGTGGATGGCCGTCGAGGCGGGCCGATACCGCCCGGACCCGTCCGTCGCCCCGCGGCGCGCGCTCCTCGGCTGGCTGTCTGGCATCGTCTGGCGCAAGGTAGGGCACCACGTCAATCGCGCCTGGGTCCGCCGCGAGATCCCGATGGCAGACCCATGGAGCGCCGAGCCGCCCGGGCGCCTCAGCGCCTCGACGCCCGCATGCAGACCTGGAGCGCCTGCCGGAGGTTCCCGAGCGTCTTGATGCGCGTCAGATCCACGCCGGCCGACACGATCGTCTGAGCCACCTCGGCCCGGAGCCCGACCACCATGCCTCGGGCGCCCAGCAGCTCGACCGCGCGGATCACCGAGATCACATGGTGCGCCGTGACCGTGTCGACGACCTCGACGCCGGTGAGATCCAAAATCGCAAACCTGCACCGCTTGCGCGTGATCGTCGTCAGCAGCACATCCATGATCTGCGCCGCGCGCTGCCCGTCGATGGCCCCGAAGATCGGCATCGTCACGACGCCGTCCCACACCTCGATGATCGGCGTCGACAGCGCCCGTATCGCGTCCTCCTGGCGCACGACGATCTCGAGCTGCTCGCGCAGCTCCTCCTCCACCCGCTTCCGCTCGCCGTTCTCGCGGGCGAGCCCCTCGTAAAGGAGCGCGTTCTCCACGGAGATGGCCGCCTGCTTCGCCACGAGATCCAGCAGCGCGAGCCGGTCCGCCTTGAACGCGCCGCTCGTGAGATCGTTCTCCAGATAAAGGATGCCTGTCAGCGCCTTCTGCCGCGTGATCGGCACGCAGCACGCCGATTTGGTCCGGCGGCGCGCGACGTACTCGTCGGTCGCGAAATGGCCGCCCTCGGACGCGTCGTCCAGGATCACGTGCTCTCCCGTCCGTTTCACGTAGCTGACGATGGACATCGGCACGCAGCCCGCGGGCAGCGAGCTCCCCTCCGCGAGGCGCTGGATCTGCACCGGCTGCTCGGCGCAGGCGCTCGCGAGCAGCGTGAACTGGCCATCCTGGACGAGGAGCAGGCGGCAGCGCTCCGCCGCCGCGTGCTCGATGACGACGCGGAGCAGGTTCGAGAGGAGCTTGTCGAGGACGATCTCGCTGGAGATGGCCTGAAGCGCCCTGACGACGGCGAGCGTGTCCAGCTGCCGGCTGCGGTCGCCCGCGGCGCGCTGGGGCGCGCCGATCGCCGCCTGACGGAGCTCCGGGTACCGCGCATCGAGCCGATCGACGAGGAGCGCCGCGCCCCAGCGCGCGTAACACGACCGCGCCACGCCGAGGTAGCCGAGCCCCGCGGTCGTGGCCCCGCGGGCCATGTAAAAGCGCGCGGCGATCTCCGCGCAGAGGCCCTCGTCGTGCACGAAGCCGCCCTCCCGGGCCGCGCCGATGGCGCGCTCGTAAAGCCCCATCGCGTCGAGCGCGCGGTCCTCGATCCTGGCGATCTCGGCCTGGATCAGCGCATGTTTGTGCGCGAAGTTCTCGGGGCAATTCTCCGCGAAGCCGCGGAGGCGCGCCTCGTGCGTCGCGAGGGCCTCGCGCCTCCTCCGCGGGTCCTCGGGATCGGCGGGGCTCGCCGCGAGGGTGAGGGCGGCATAGCAGTGATAATCCGGCACCAGGATCTGGAGCACGCTCGCCCAGTACATCTCCTGCGCCGCCGCCGCGGCCCGGGAAGCCTCGTCCAGCTCGCCGACGAGGAAGCGGGCCTCTAGCCGCGCGACATGATACCAGAGCGCCGCGAGCGGCGAGCTCCCGTCGGCGAGCCGCTCCACGAACTCCGCCTCGTCGAAGCCGTCGCCGCTGAACGTCAGCGGGCCGCTCGTCTGGCCCATCATGTTCTTGATGAAGCGCTGGAGGACGACGAGGCAGCGCTCGGCCATGGCGAAGTTCGCCGCTCGCACGGTCTCCATCCGCGCCTCGCTCGCGCGATAGAGCTCCTCCAGCGGCTCCCCTCGCGCGAGGCCGTGCGTCACCGTGCCGAGGGCGAGGAAGGCCGAGAAGATGAGGTTTCCGGACTCGATGGCCGCGCCAAGGCCCCTCCGGATGACCTCGAGGCTCACCGGCAACGGGCGGACCCAGGGCGAGATCATGACCCCGTGGAGGTCCGCCGCGACGCCCAGGAAATAGATCGATCCGCGGCGCTCGGCGAAGTCGTAGGCGAGCTCGCTGAAGCGAACCGCGTTCTTGTAGTCGCCGAACCGCTGCACGAGCGACATCCCGAAGCCGCCGTACGCGAGCGCCGACGCGTCCGCGTTGCCGCGCGTCATGCTGAGGTGCACCATCCAGCTGGCCGTCAGGTGCGCGACGTTCTCGTCCATGAACCACGTCGCGACGTAGGTCACGGCCAGCGTGCTCATCACCGCCTGGCTCTCCGGGTCGGCCATCGGCGGCAGCTCGATCAGCGACGCGACGGGGCGATCCCCGAGGGCGCGCCACACCTTGTCGAACGCGGCCTGGACGTCGGCGTCGCTCGGGCGCTCGGGCACGCCCACGCCAAAGGCGCTCAGGCACTCGAGGATGCAAGGCATCGTGTCGGGGCTGAACCGGCTCGTGCAGATCTCGATCTTCAGCCGATAGACGGGCGCCTTGTGCAGGAGCGTCTTCGCGTGCGAGAGGAGCAGGGCGCAGAGCCGCTCCGCCTCGTCGAGGTCGCCGTTCTGCTGCGCGCACTCCGCACGCTCGAGGTGCAGGGCGAAGGCGAGCTCGTGCTGCGTCTCCCAGCAATCCTCGGCGAGCATGGCAATCCCGGCGGCGAGGTAGTCCGCGGCCGGCCGGTAGGCGGCGGAGGACTTGGCCTTTCGCCCCGCGTCGAGGTTCAGCGCGGCGACCCGCGCCCGCTCGCCCCGCTCGCGGATCAGGGCCGCGCCCAGGTTCATCTGGCTGGCGACGGCGAAGACGCTCTGTCCGGGCGCCTCCGCCGAGAGGAGGAGCCGCCCGATGCGGAGGTGCTCCGCCGCGCGCATCTCCTCGGGGATCAGCGCGTAGGCCGCCTGCCTCACCCGATCGTGCACGAACGCGCACGTGCGCTGTCCGAGCGTCACGAGCTCCTCCCGGGCCGCCTCCCGGAGGTGCTCCCGGAGCGCCTCCTCCGGCGCCCCGGCGAGCAGCGCCAGCGTGGCGATCTCGAACTCGTCGCCAATGCACGCGCCGAGCCGCAGCGCTGCCCTCGCCTCGTTCGACAGCCGCTCGAGCGCGCTCTCCGACAGGTCCGAGGCGCCGCCGAGCTGCCCCTCCGCGTCGATCTCGGCGAGGTCCCACCGCCACGCGCCCTCGCCGCCGTCGAACCGCACGAGCCCGCGCTTGTGCAGCGCGGTGAGCGCCTGCGCCGAGAGGAACGGGTTGCCGCCCGACGCGAGGTGTACGCGCTCGGCGAGGGGCTCGGCGGCCTCCGGATCGCAGGAGAGCGTGGCCGCCACCAGCTCGCGCACGTCGACGGCGGCGAGCGGCCCCAGGGGGACGCGGCGCACCGGCGCGCCCGCGGCGGTCAGCTCCTCCACGATCGCCGTCAGGGGGTGCGAGCGGCCGACCTCGCCGTCGCGGTAGGCGCCGAGGATGAGCAGGGGGCGCGACGGCGCCGGATCGAGCAGGCGCCGCAGCAGCCGGAGGCTCGCGGCGTCCGCCCATTGCAGGTCGTCCAGGAACAGGACGAACGGGTGATCGGGGGCGGCGAAGACGCCGACGAACTGCTGGAACGTCCTGACGAAGCGGTTCTCCGCCTCGCTCATCGGCAGCCGCTCCACGGGCGGCTGTGGCCCGAGGATGAGCTCGACCCGGGGGATGACGTCGATGATGAGCTGACCGTGCCGGCCGAGCGCCTCGAGCAAGCGCGCCCTCCACGCGTCGAGGCGAGCCTCGCTCTCGGTCAGGAGGCCGCGGACGAGCTCTCCGAACGCCTGCGTGAACGTGGAATAAGGGATACCCCGCTTGTACTGATCGAATTTGCCGGAAGCGAACGCCCCGTGGGCCCTCACGACGTGGTGGAGCAGCTCGCGCACGAGCGATGATTTGCCGATCCCCGAAGGGCCGGTGACCAGCGCGAGCGCCGGCGTTCCCGTCGAGACGACGTGTTCGAACGCGCCTGTCAGCGCGGCGATCTCGCGATCGCGCCCGAGGAGGGTCCTCGGGATCTGGAACCGATCCGGCGTGTCGCGCGCGCCGAGCGCGAACGGCGCGACGTCGCCCGCCTCGCGCAGGGCGGCGGCGCACCGCTCGAGATCGTGCGCGAGCCCGCGCGCCGTCCTGTAACGCTCGTCGGGCATCTTGGCCAGGAGCTTCAAGACGATCTCGGACACGAGAGGCGGTGTCGCCGGCGCCACCTCCGTGAGCGGGCGTGGCCGCCGGGCGACGTGGCAATGGGTCCACTCGAGCAGGTCGCCGGCCTGAAAAGGCGGTGCGCCCGAGATCATCTCGTAGAAGAGGGCCCCCAGCGAATACAGGTCGGCGCGGTGATCGATCGGCCGGTTGATCCGCCCCGTGATCTCGGGCGATATGTACGGAAATAGCTCCGGCTGGGCGAGCACGTAGGCCACGAGCTGCTCTCGCTCGTGAGCGCCGGCCGGAGGGGCGGCGATGCGGAGCGGGTCGCCGCCCTCCCCGACGAGCAGGCTGCGAGGCGACAGCCGTCCATGGATCGAGCCGTCCTTGTGCAGCTCCGCGAGCGACAGGGACAGGCGCACCGCCGCGGCGAGGAAGCGCGGCATGTCCATCGGCGCGGCCAGCAAGGTGCCGGCCGGGGGGGCTTGCGAGTCCAGGAACGGCTGCATGGCGCGACTCTCCAGATGAGTCTGCCTTCTATCGCAGGACGGCCGTCGGTGGCCACGCTTACGTCACGGACGTGGTCGATCTCCGTCGCATCGAGGTGTGCGCAGCGATTCAGGAGATGGGCCGGAGCCCCCGGCGGCGCGGGTGATGGGCCGGTAGGCGGCGAGAGGCGACGATGTGCGCGTCCCCGTGCGGGTCAGGGCGTGTCCGAGGGATCGGCGGGATCGCTGCCGGCGTCTTCTTCGTCGCCGTCGAGGAAGCCGTCGAGATCGCGGTCGATCCCCGCGCGCTCTCCGGAGCCGGGCGGCATGCAGGTATACGTCAGCTCCCGGCCGGTCACGACGGCCAGATACCGGAGCAGCGGTTCGCTGAGCGGCGGGGCGGCGCTGCGATTGGCGGAGAAGTAGCCGCCGCCCAGGTAATGATAGCCGAGCGATCGGCCGAGCAGGGTTGTCCTCGCGACGAGGTCGCACTCGCCGGCGTCGGCGCGCGAGCGCAGCAGGTGGATGCGCGGCGCCGCGACGTGCGCGTTGTGGCGGGTCAGCGTGATCTGCTGGCCCACGATGGGCGCCATGTTGGTCGGGAACGCGAGGATGAGCGACTCGAGCCCGCGGCGGAGCGCGTCGCCCTCCGGCGTGACCGGGATACCCGTCGGGTTCTCGGCGAACGGCGTCACGAACTCATCCGAGAAATCCGAGACCCGGAGGAACCTGAAGATCGTATCGAACGTCCCGTCGTGGATGTAGCCGAACCCCCGCACCTGGTCTCCCATGAACGGGAACTCGTCGAAGGTGTTCGAGAGCGGGAGCTCCGCGCCGAACATCCCCACCTTCTGGTAAGCGTTGCGCAGGTGCGGGATCTTGAGCACCATCGGCTGGAACTCGAAGGTCGTGAACGCCGTCGTGCCGAAGAACCCCGGGGCGTCGGACTCCGGGTTTGCGGCGGGGTCGACGGCGTGGCAGTCGCCGCACCGCTCGGTGATGTCGACGACGACGTTGTTGAAGAAATCCTCGGCTTGCTGCTGGGCAGGGGTCAGCGAGTTGTCGAGGTTCCGGACGGGGTTCGGCGGGTAGGTCACCTTGAGGATGAAATCGGTGAAGGCCTCCATGTCGGCCTCCGGGATGAGCTCGTGCCGCCCGAGCAGGTCTATGAAGGAGGGCCGGAACTTCTTGAAGGCCGCGCGCTCGTCGAACGTGCCGGTGTCGGGCTGCGCCGAGGGCGCGTCGGGGGTGCCGCCCGTCCGATCGCCGCGCCAGTGCATGGGCCCGTGGTTGGCCATGCCGCGCAGGCTCTGCGTCGTCATGGGCCCCTTCATGGGGTGGAAGTCGGTCGGCATCGGCTCGCCGGTGAAGAAATTCGTGATGTTCCCGAACGGACCGGGGTTCGGCTCCACGGGGGCGTCCGGGTTGCCGAGGTCCCACGCCAGGCTGTCGAAATCGCCGAAGATATGGCAGCTCGCGCACGACGAGTCGCCGTGGCTCGAGGAGAACGCCGCGTCGTAGAGGAAACGCCGGCCGTTCACGATGGCGGGGGGCTCGGGGGTGAACATCGTGACGTGCGCCACCTCCTTGCGCTTCTTGGTGTCGAGGATCGAGATGCCGTTGTCGAACCGGGTCATCACGTAGAGCTGGCGCCGCGCGTGGTCGAGCACGAGCCCCGTCGGGCCGCCGCCGCTCACCGGGATGTGGCTCTTCGCGTCGGGGACGAACGTGTCGTCCTCGAGCTCTTCCGTGCTGAAGACGCCGACCTTGCTCGAGCCCAGCGCCGCCACATAGAGCGTCTCGCCGTCGGGGGAGACGGCCATGCCCGTGGGCTGGGCGAGGCTCTTCTTGCTCTCCGCGTTGGGCGCCGGCGCGCAGCAGCTCGCGTAGTCGATGTGCTTGTTCAGGTGCCGCGGCGCGACCGAGCCGCCCCCGAGGACGGTGATCCGGCTCTCGTGGAGGTGCCCGCGCAGGCTGCTGCCGGCGAAGATGCCGGGCCCCTCGAAGCGCTGCAGGTTGAGCGCCTCGGTGTTCGAGACGTAGACCTTCCCGTTCACGGGGTTCACCGCCATGTTGAACAGGATGGTGCCGACGCCGGTGAAGAAGCCGGCGGGGCCGCTGACCTGCTTTGGCGGGCTCGCCATCGCGTCGATCGCGAACACGTCCTTGTCGGGCAGCGAGAGCTTGATGACGTCGTCCCAGTGGCGCCCGGCCTCGTCCTTCCAGTGCGCGCCGTCGTGCTGGACGATGAGGGAGACCTCCGGCGCCTGGAAGCCTTGCGCGTTGGTCGCCGGGCCGAGCGTCCCGCCGGGCCCGAAGCCGTCCGGGATGACCTGCTCGTTGACGACGGTCGTCCGGTTGCCTGAATGGAAGCCCGCCGCGTAGACGCGCTTGCCGTCCGGCGTCGCGACGAGCGCCCTCGGGGTGTCGGTGAACAGGGTGACGATGGTGAGCGGGTCGCCGCCGAGCGACGCGCCGAGGTGGTTCGCGTCGAAGACCCACACGTCGGCGCGGCCGATGCCGGGCGTCGTGAGCTGCGGGTCGAAGGGGACGTTCTGGCCGCGATGCGCCGTGGTGATGAAGGCGCGGCGCCGCCCCGGCCCGGCAAAGACGATATCGCGCGGCTCGTCGCCGACGAGCAGCGTGCGCACCACGCGCCCGCCGGCGCCCCCGGGGTCGAGCTCGACGACGCTCACGCTATCGGAGAGGTGATTGACGACCCACACCTCGTCGTTGGTCCGGGCGGCGACCGCGACCGGCTCGACGCCCACCGGGATCGACGCGCGATGGGAGAGGCCGCCCTGGTGGGCCCGGAAGACCTCGAGGCGGCCGTCTGGCGTGTTGAGCGCGAGGAGCAATTTGCCGTCGGGCGACATGGCGAGGGGGCGGACCTGGCCGCTCTCGAAGAGGGTGTACGACGGCGCGCCGCGCGCGAGATCGCTCGTCGCGAGCGCGCCCAGGGAAGCGGCCGCAGCGACGGCGAGGCGCGCATGGAAGCGCGCGAGCTTGACATTCGATTGCATGATTCCTCCCTCCCGTTCGTGGGATCCGGGGTGATGGCGGACGACGCTTTCAGGCTAACAGCATTTTCGAATCAATGGCTATCTCTGATCACGACCGACGCGCGCGGGCGGCCGACGCCGCGCGGCGAAGGGCGTCGAGTCGAGGACGCGGGGCGCCACGCATTGGCGCGGATCGCTGTGCGTGCGTGTCGGGAAGGAGTGCGGCGTGTGGGGGAGAATGGATCTCGCCCTGCATGCGCCTCAGCCCCGTCGCAGGTGGGCGGTCGCCGGCGTCGCTCCGCCGGCCAGGAGCTTCGATTGCATGAGGTCTAGATGGAGCGCGCCGCGCGCGCCCCCGCGCGGCTCATCGGCGCTTCGCGCCGGCGTCGGGCTTGAGGCACGCCTCCAGCGTGTCGCAGATCGCCGACAGCTCCTCGGTGGTGTGCGCCGCGAAGCCGAAGCGAAACGCGGGCAACGACCCGTCGGCGACGTGCGCAGACCCCGGCGTGAGGGTCAGGTCGCGCGCGTGCGCGCGTCGGGCCAGCTCTTCCGAGGTCACGCCGCGGAGGCGCAGCCAGAGCGCCAGCCCCCCGCCGGGCGGATCGCACGCGAGCGCGGCGCAGAGGGGCGGCCGCGACGCGAGCTGCTCCAGCAGGTGGTCACGGCGCTCGCGGTAGAGCTGCCGGGCGCGCCGCGCGTGGCGCTGGACCTCGCCGTCCTCGATGAGCTCGGCCACGGCGCGCTCGAGGACGACGTCTCCCTGACGATCGAGCAGCTCACGGACCGAGCTCAATCGCGCGACCACGGACCTGTCCGCGATGATGTATCCGAGCCGCAGGGCGGGGGCGATGAGCTTCGACAGCGAAGCGATGTAGACGCAGCGCGACGAGAGGTCCTTGGTCGCGGAGAGGGGCAAGAGCGGCGCGCCCTCGAAGTGGTACTCGTAGTCGTAGTCGTCCTCCACGATGTAGAGCCGGTAAGTCTCGCAGATTCGCCGCAGGTGCATCCGGCGCTCCGCGGACATCGCCACGGTCGTGGGGTACTGGTGGTGCGGTGTCACGTACACGGCCTTGAGGCGCCCCTTGAGCCGCTTGGCGTGCGCCTCCAGCTCGTCCGTGCGGAGGCCCTCGGCGTCGACGGGCACATGGACGACCTCGGCCCGGGCGAGCCGGAAGGCGCGCCACGCCGGCGCGTAGCCGGGGTGCTCGACGGCGACGACCTCCCCGGGCTCCAGCATCGCCAGCGCGAACAGGCTCAGCGCGCCCTGGCTGCCGCGCGTCAGGACGACCTCCTCCGATGAGCACGAGAGGCCGCGAGCGTGGTTGACGAAGCCCGCAAGGACATCCCTGAGCACGGGATCGCCCGCGGCGTCGCCGTAGCCGAGGCCCGTCCGGGTCAGCGCTCGGAGGGCGCGCCGCTGGGCGCGGGCGAGCTGGTCCACGGGCGCGATGCGGGCGTCCGGGACTCCGTCGCTCACCGCGATCACGGCGGCGCGCCTCTGGGCGGGCGCCGACCCGACGGAGCGGCGGCCCTCGGCGTCGGCGACCGCGAGCGTCGGCAGGTTGAGCGCCACCCGGGTGCCGCGGGCGGGGAGCGCCTCGAGCCACCCTTGGGCCACCAGCTCGCCCACGGCGGCGACGACGACCTTCCTGTTGACCTCGAGCTGGGCCGCGAGCGTCCGGCTGCCCGGGAGCGTCGCCCCGGGCAGGAGCCGCCCGCGCTGAATCTCCTGGATGATCGCGCGGCTCAGCTGGGTTTGGCGCGGCACGGACGCGCCGCCGTCGAGCGCCAGGTCGAAGCGCCAGGGGCGACCAGCTGGACCCGTCGATATGTTGGTTCTGGAGCCTCCCATGGGTCCAGCATCGCGCTATTCCTGCTCCTGCGCAAGGCGCTCTTCGCGCCGACAAGGAGCAGATATGGGCGAACGGTTCCATTCAGCAGACTTCGACAAGACGCCGCCGCGGCCCCGCGTGGTGATGCCCGAGAGGCTCGCGCACCCCGCGGTCGAGTCGGACGGGCATCGCGACGCCTACTCGAGGGCAAGGAAGCACCCGGTCTTCTTCGTGGATCTCCCGTCACACGCGATCAGCGTGACCATCGGCTGGCTCGAACCGGGGCAATCCTCGAATCGGCACCGGCATACCTACGAGACCATCCTCTACGTCCTGGAGGGAGAGGGTTACTCGTACGTGGGCGGGAAGCGCGTCGACTGGAAGCAGGGGGACGCGATCTACGTCCCGGTGTGGGCCTGGCACAACCACGTCAACACCGGAGAGGGGCGGGCGCGCTACCTCGCCTGCGAGAACGCGCCGGCGCTGCAGAACATGGGCGGGGTCGCGCTGCGCGAGGAGGTGCCAGGCCGGGCCGACCTGCTCTTCGACAAGCACCACGAGGCGGAAGGAGGCGCGCGATGACATCCCCTCTCCGTGGAATCGTCGCTTACCCCATCACGCCGTTCACCGAGGCCGGGCGCGTCGATGAGCAGCTCCTCGGGCGCATCGTCGACGACATGCTCGCCGCGGGCGTGCACGCGATCGCGCCGCTGGGCAGCACCGGGGTGCTGCCGTACCTCTCGGACGAGGAGCGCGAGGCCGTCACCGACCTCGTGGTCAAGCGCGTGGCCGGCCGGGCGCCGACCCTGGTCGGCGTGTCGAGCCTCACCACCGAGCGGACCGTGCGCCACGCGAAGTACGCGGAGCGGGCCGGCGCCACCGCGGTGATGATCATCCCGATGAGCTACTGGAAGCTCTCGGACAGGGAGATCGTGGCGCACTTCGAGGCCGTCGCGAAGGCCATATCGATCCCGATCGCGGTGTACAACAACCCGGCGACGGGCGGCATCGACCTGAGCCCCGACACGATCGCGCGGCTGCTGCGCATCCCGAACGTCACGATGGTGAAGGAGAGCACCGGGGACGTGAACCGGATGCATCGGCTCGTGCAGCTCTGCGGCGACCAGGTGGCCTTCTACAACGGTAGCAATCCGCTCGCGCTCGCCGCGTTCGTGGCCGGGGCCCGCGGCTGGTGCACGGCGGCCCCGCACGTGATCCCGCGCCTCACCGTCGAGCTCTACGACGCGGTGACGCGCGGCGACCTCGACGCCGCCCGGAGATGCTTTTACCGCCAGCTGCCTTTCCTTCAGTTCATCGTCGCGCACGGCCTGCCGCGCGCCATCTCGGCGGCCCTCGAGCTGATGGGCACTCGGGTCGGGCCGCTCCGGGCCCCGCTGCAGCCGCTCGAGAAAGAGCGGGTCGAGGAGCTCCGACGGATCCTGGTCGATCTCGCCGTGCTCCCGGCCGCGTGACGCGCTCTTCGCGTCGGCGCCGCGCGCCGGGGCGCGGCGCGCGGGCCCCTCCGCGGCGCGCTCGCTGCACGCGCGCGGCCGCTCGGCGGCGCCGCATGCGCAGCGCCCGTCCGCACGCGCAGCCGCGGCACGCAGCGCGCAGCGCGGCGAGGCGGCACGGAGTTCGCACGCCTCGCAGGGTCGAGCTCACGTTCCTGGCTCAGGGGGGAAGACTCATGGCGCAGACCGTCGGCGAGTTCCTGCTGAGGCGCCTCGTCGCGTGGGGTGTCCGGCGCGTGTACGCCTACCCAGGCGACGGCATCAACGGCATCGTGGGCGCGTTCCACCGCGTTCCGGACCTGCGGTTCATCCAGGTGCGGCACGAGGAGATGGGCGCGTTCATGGCGTGCGCTCACGCGAAGTTCGCCGGCGAGGTCGGCGTGTGCCTGGCGACCTCGGGGCCGGGCGCGATCCACCTCCTGAACGGGCTCTACGACGCGAAGCTGGACCACCAGCCGGTCGTGGCCATCGTCGGCCAGCAGGACCGCGCCGCGCTCGGCGGGCACTACCAGCAGGAGGTCGATCTCGTCTCGCTCTTCAAGGACGTCGCGCAGGAATACGTGCAGATGGCGTCCTCGCCCGCGCAGATCCGGCACCTCATCGACCGCGCGATGCGCATCGCGCGGGCGGAGCGCACCGTCACGTGCGTCATCGTCCCGAAGGACGTCCAGGAGATGGACGCCGTGGAGGAGCCCCCGCACAAGCATGGCACCGTGCACACCGGCCTCGGCTACTGCTCGCCGCGCGTGGTGCCGAAGGAGGAGGACCTGCGGCGCGCGGCCGACGTGCTCAACGCCGGCAAGCGCGTCGCCATGCTCATCGGCCAGGGCGCCCTCGGGGCCGCGCCGGAGGTCGCGCGCGTCGCCGAGATCCTCGGGTGCGGCGTGGCCAAGGCGCTGCTCGGCAAGGCGGCGCTCCCCGACGACCTGCCCTGGGTCACCGGCGCGATCGGCCTGCTCGGCACCAAGCCGAGCTGGGAGATGATGGTGAATTGCGACACCCTCTTCATGGTCGGCTCGAGCTTCCCCTACCCGGAGTTCCTGCCGGAGGAGGGCCAGGCGCGCGGCGTCCAGATCGACATCGACGGCCGGATGCTCGGCCTGCGCTACCCGATGGAGGTCAACCTGATCGGCGACAGCGCCGAGACGCTGCGGGCGCTCATCCCCTACCTCAAGCTCAAGACCGACCGCTCGTGGCGGCGCCGGCTCGAGGAGAGCGTCGCCGACTGGTGGAAGGTGCTCGAGGCGCGGGCGATGAACGACGCCAATCCGCTGAACCCACAGCGCGTCTACTGGGAGCTGTCGCCCAGGCTGCCCGACCGGTGCATCCTGACCGCCGACTCCGGCTCGTCGGCCAACTGGTACGCGCGCGACATCAAGATCCGGGAGGGCATGATGGCCTCGCTCTCGGGGACGCTGGCGACGATGGGGCCCGGGATGCCGTATGCGGTCGCGGCCAAGTTCGCCTACCCCGACCGCCCGGTCGTCGCGCTGGTCGGCGACGGCGCGATGCAGATGAACGGCATCAACACGCTCATCACCGTCGCGAAGTACTGGCGCGAGTGGAAGGACCCGCGCCTCGTCGTGCTGGTGCTCAACAACCGCGACCTCAACCAGGTCACCTGGGAGCTCCGCGTGATGAGCGGCGACCCCAAGCTCGAGGCGTCCCAGGCGCTGCCGGACTTCCCGTACGCGGCCTACGCCGAGGCGCTCGGGCTCTCGGGCGTGCGGATCGACCGCCCGGACCAGGTCGCGCGCACCTGGGACGAGGCGTTCCGGGTCGACCGGCCGGTGGTGGTCGAGGCGGTCACCGACCCGGAGGTCCCGCCGCTGCCGCCGCACATCACGGTGAAGCAGGCCAGGATGCTCACGACGGCGCTGCTGCGGGGCGACCCGGGCGCGCGCGGGATCATCCGCCAGGCGTACCGGGACATGATCGAGAGCTGGATCCCGCACCGGGGGTGATCATGGCCGGCGAGAGGCACCCCGCGTCGGCCCCGGTCGAGCGGGTCGAGGTGGCCGCGTACACCATCCCGACCGACCGGCCGGAGTCCGACGGCACGCTCGAGTGGCGCGAGACGACGCTGGTCGTCGTGCACGCGTCCGCCGGCGGCGAGCGCGGGCTCGGCTACACCTATGCCGACGTCGCGGCGGCGCGGCTCGTGGCCGACAAGCTCGCCGGCGTCGTGCGCGGGCGCGACGCGATGGCGGTGCCGGGCGCGTGGGCCGCGATGGTGCGCAGCATCCGCAACCTCGGCCGGCCCGGGATCGCGCAGATGGCCATCGCCGCCGTCGACGCGGCGCTCTGGGACCTGAAGGCCCGCCTGCTCGCGCTTCCGCTCGCGACGCTGCTCGGCATGGCGCGCGACCGCGTGCCGATCTACGGCAGCGGCGGGTTCACCTCGTACACCGAGGTCGAGCTCGCCGAGCAGCTCGGCGGCTGGGTCGCCGCGGGCATCCCGCGCGTGAAGATGAAGGTGGGGCGCGACCCCGCGGCCGACCTCGCGCGCGTGCGCGCGGCGCGCCGCGCCGTCGGCCCGGACGCCGCGCTGTTCGTCGACGCGAACGGCGCCTACGCGCGCAAGCAGGCGCTCGCCTTCGCCGAGCGGTTCGCCGGCGAGGGCGTCCGCTGGTTCGAGGAGCCCGTGAGCTCGGACGATCTCGACGGGCTGCGGCTCCTGCGCGACCGGGCGCCCGCCGGCATGGACGTCGCGGCGGGCGAGTACGGCTACGACCTCGTCTATTTCCGCCGCATGCTCGACGCCGGCGCCGTGGACGTCCTGCAGGCGGACGCGAGCCGCTGCGGGATCACCGGCTTCCTCGCCGCGGCGGCGCTGTGCGAGGCGCGCTCGCTCGACCTGTCGGGCCACTGCGCGCCGTCGTTGCACCTGCACCCGGCGTGCGCGGTCCAGCGGCTCGCGCACCTCGAGTTCTTTCACGATCACGCCCGCATCGAGCGGATGCTCTTCGAGGGCGCGGCGGCGCCCGCGGGCGGCGCGCTCGCGCCGGATCTGGGGCGCCCCGGGATGGGGCTGTCGCTCCGGCGCGCCGACGCCGAGCGCTTCGCGGTGTGAAGGGGGGAATCATGCAGCACATCGAGCAGCAGAGGGAGCGCGCGGCGGCGGAGGACAGGCCCTCCGAGCCCGTCCAGCGCGAGATCGACCGCGGCGTGATCCGCCTGCCCGGCGAGCGGCGCGTGCGGCTCGCGCCCGCGGCCGGGCCCGAGGTGGAGGCGCTCGCCGACGAGCTCTCGCGCGCGGTCGAGGGCGAGGTCCGCTTCACCGCGGGCGACCGCGCGCTCTACGCGACCGACGGGTCGAACTACCGGCAGCTGCCCATCGGCGTCGTCGTGCCGCGCCACAAGGACGACGTGATCGCCGCCGTGGCCGCGTGCCGCCGCCACGGCGCGCCCATCCTCGCGCGCGGGGGCGGCACGAGCCTCGCCGGGCAGACGTGCAACGTCGCCGTCGTCCTCGATTTCTCGAAGTACCTGCGCGGCGTCCTCTCGCTCGACGGGGCGAGCAAGCGCGCCCGGGTGCTGCCGGGCACCGTGCTCGACACCCTGCGCGACGCCGCGAACGAGCTCGACCTGACGTTCGCGCCGGATCCCTCGACCCACGAGTACTGCACGCTCGGCGGGATGATCGGCAACAACTCCTGCGGCACGCACTCGGTCCTCGGCGGGCGCACCGCCGACAACGTGCACGAGCTCGAGGTGCTGACCTACGACGGCCTGCGGCTGCGCGTGGGGCCGACGAGCGAGGAGGAGCTCGACGCCATCGTCCGCGAGGGGGGCCGGCGCGGTCGGCTGTACGCCGAGCTGCGGGCCATCCGCGACCGGTACGCGGATCTCATCCGCGCCCGCTACCCGCGCATCCCGCGCCGCGTGTCCGGCTACAACCTCGACGAGCTGCTGCCGGAGAACGGCTTCCACGTGGCGCGCGCCCTGGTCGGCACCGAGGGGACGTGCGTCACCGTGCTCGAGGCCACCCTGCGCCTCGTCGACTGGCCCAGGTTCCGCACGCTCCTCGTGCTCGGCTACCCGGACGTGTTCTCCGCGGGCGATCACGTCCCCGAGGTGATGCGCCTCGGGCCGATCGCGCTCGAGGGGATCGACGACCGGCTCATCGAGGACATGCACAAGAAGGGGCTCCACGAGCGTCACCTGCGCTACCTCCCGGCGGGCCGCGGCTTCTTGCTCGTCGAGTTCGGGGGCGGCAGCCGGGAGGAGGCCGACGCGCGGGCGCTCGACGCCATGAGCGCCCTCGCGCGCGGGCCGAACCCGCCGACGATGAAGCTGTACGACGACCCCGAGCAGGAGCGCGCGCTCTGGGACGTGCGCAAGTCCGGGCTCGGGGCGACCTCGCGCGTCCCGGGGGAGCCCGACACGTGGCCCGGCTGGGAGGACTCGGCCGTGCACCCGGACAACCTGGGCGGCTACCTGCGCGACCTGCGCGCGCTCTTCGATCGCCACGGCTACAAGCCCGCGCTCTACGGCCACTTCGGGCAGGCGTGCGTGCACTGCCGCGTGGACTTCGACGTGGTGACGGCCGAGGGCATCCGCAACTGGAAGCGCTTCCTCGACGAGGCGACCGACCTCGTGGTCCGCTACGGCGGCTCGTTCTCCGGCGAGCACGGCGACGGCCAGGCGCGCGCGCAGTACTTGCCGAAGATGTACGGCGAGGAGCTCATCGAGGCGTTCCGGCGCTTCAAGGCCGCCTGGGACCCGGACTTTCGCATGAACCCGGGCAAGGTCGTCGACCCGTACCGCGTCGACGAGAACCTCCGCCTCGGCGCCGGCTTCCGCTCCGCCGCCGTGGAGACGCACTTCCGCTTCCCGGACGACGACGGCGACTTCACGCGCGCCACCCTGCGCTGCGTGGGCGTCGGCAGGTGTCGGCGCCACGACGGCGGCACGATGTGCCCGAGCTACAGGGTGACGCACGAGGAGGAGCACACGACGCGCGGGCGGGCGCGCCTGCTCTTCGAGATGCTGGAGGGGAGCGAGCTCCGCGGCTTCCGCGACCGCGAGGTGCGCGAGTCGCTCGACCTGTGCCTCGCCTGCAAAGGGTGCAAGGGCGAGTGCCCGGTCCACGTCGACATGGCCACCTACAAGGCGGAGTTCCTGTCGCACCACTACGCGGGTCGGCTGCGGCCGCGCGCCGCATATGCGATGGGGCTCATCCACTGGTGGGCGCGCCTCGCGCAGCGCGCGCCGGGGCTCGCGAACCTCGTGACGCAGACGCCGGCCCTCGCCGCGATCGCCAAGAAGCTCGCCGGCATCGCGCCCGAGCGGAGCATCCCGCCGTTCGCGCGGACGTCGTTCCGGCAGTGGTTCCACGGCCGGCCGCGGCGCAACGCCGGCGCGCCCCAGGTGCTGCTGTGGCCGGACACGTTCAACGATCACTTCTTCCCGGACACGGCGATCGCCGCGACCGAGGTGCTCGAGTGGGCGGGCTACGAGGTGATCGTCCCGGAGCAGGCGCTCTGCTGCGGCCGGCCGCTCTACGATTTCGGCTTCCTCACGACGGCCCGTCGCCTGCTGCGCGACGTGATGAGCGCGCTGCGCGACCCGATCGAGCGCGGCGTGCCGGTGGTCGGCCTCGAGCCGAGCTGCGTCTCGGTCTTCCGCGACGAGCTCTACGGGCTCTTCCCCGACGACCCGGTGGCGTCGAAGCTCCGTCAGCAGACGCACATGTTCGGCGACTTCCTGAAGGGGGCGCCGGACGGCGATCCCGGCCGGCTCGTGCTCGGCCCGCGCGGGCGCGAGCTGCCGAGGCTCGACCGGCGCGCCGTGGTGCACGGCCACTGCCACCACAAGGCGATCCTGGGCATGGACGGCGAGCGCGACGCGCTCCGCGGCATGGGCCTCGACGCCGAGATCCTCGACGCGGGCTGCTGCGGCATGGCGGGCGCCTTCGGCTTCGAGGCGGGGGACAAGTACGAGGTCTCGATCCGGTGCGGCGAGCGCGCGCTGCTGCCCGCGGTCCGGTCGGCGCCGAAGGACGCGCTCGTCGTGGCCGACGGCTTCAGCTGCCGCGAGCAGATCCAGCAGACGACGGACCGGCGGGCGCTGCACCTGGCCGAGGTCGTGCGCATGGCGACGCTGCACGGCCCCGAGGGGCCGGCGGGCGATTACCCCGAGCGCGCCTACCTGCCCGGGCCCGAGGAGGTGTACGTGATGCCGCGCGCGAAGGCGGCGGCGCTCGCGGCGGCGCCGGCGGGCGTGGTGGCGCTCCTCTGGGCGGGTGGTCAGCGGCTCGCGCGGCTCGCGGCGGAGCGGCGGCGGGCGCGGCGCGGCCGGTGGCTCCAGGCGGCGGGCGCGGCCGCCGTGGCGCTCGCCGCGGTGGGGCTGCTCGGGCGGAGGAAGCCGGGGCTCATCGCCGTCGGGCGCCCGTGCGCCCTCCGGTGACGCGGATCGGCAGGCGGAAGAGCCTCCCGTCCTCGTGCTCGCGCAGGGCCGTGACGAACTCGGCGTGCGCCCACCCGAGGGGCGCCGCCGCGCCGGTCGGCTGGCCGGCGCGAGGCCCGCGATCGAAGACCTGCTCCGGCAGCATCTGGGTCGCGCTCGCGAAGCGCGCCATCGCGTCGAGGTAGGGCCGCATCCGCTTCCGCGCCGCCGCCGAGGAGCCGGACGCCTCGAGCGCCCGCGCGAGCTCGTACTCGGCCCTCTCGCCCGAGAGGATCGGCCACAACATGCCTCGCGTCCGCTCTCCCGTGCGCGGATCGAAGCCATACGCATCGCCGACGTAGCGGCGGAACCCTGGGCCGAGCCCCGGGATATCGACGCGCAGCGCGGCGTCGCAGGCCGCCACCGAATCGACGATGTCCGCCGCGAGCGCCGGGCGCACGCCGAGCGCGACGAGCCTGAGAAAGCCGCAATCGACGACGTCGCGCTCCAGCCAGAAGCGCCCTCGCAAGACGTAGCCTCGATCGTCGTTCGGATCCCTCGGGGCGTCCGGGCCACCGGCCCCGTCGACGCGCTCGTAATACCGCCCCTTGCCGATGCTCCCTCGGGTCGTGAACGTCCAGCCGTCGACCTGCCTGGCCCACCGCTCGGCGGTCTCTCTGTATCGGATCTGACGGTCGGGGTGGCCCGTCGCGCCGGCGATCTCCGCCGCGTGGACGAGGGCGGCGCAGAGGAAGGCCAGGGTCGACGGCGAGACGCCCGACACCTCCTCCCATCGATCGAGCGGGGTCCAGGGACCGAAGGCCACGAGGAAGTCGGCGGCGCGGCGCACGAGGTCCCAGCATGCGTCAGCCGCGACGAGCTGCTCTTGATGGACGTGATAACAGAGGTCGATCGGCTGCGCGACCTGATCGAGCTCAAGGCCTTTCCAGTACGGCGCTCCGTCGGACCAGGTGTTCTGGTAAAATGACCCCTCCTTCGATACATGGAGTGATCCGAAATCCCAGGCGCCGTCGGACGCGGAGAGCTGGATGCCGCTCAGGAACCGCGTCGCCGCGAGGGGGGAGCGCGCGTCGCCGGCGGCGAGCAGCGCGAGCGCGATCTGGACGAGATCGCGCGGCCACACGAGGTGATAACCGCCCGTGATCCTGTCCGCGGTCCGCGGCGAGATCGCGCTCGCCCGGTCGAGCCTGACGTCGCCCCAGGGCACGGACGGCGACGCGATGAAGGCCCCTGGATGCGCCCGGTCCTCCAGGGACTTCATGACCGCCACGGAGCTGCGGTAAAGGCGCGCGAGGCCGGGCGAAGCGCTCCCGAGCGGGCGGAGGGACGCCTGATAGGCGCGCCACTGGGCGCGGTACCTGTCGAGGAGGGCGCCGGGCCCCGCGCGGAGCGACGCCCGGGCGGCGCGGTAGGCCTCGTCGATGTCGCGCCCGAACCCGAGCGCCAGCGTGAGCTCGGTGGCCCCGGGGGAGAGCGGGAGCTCCAGCTCCCCGGTGAGCACGACGTCCCCGTCCCGCGCGTCGCGGTAATGCGCGGTCAGCCTGCGATGTTTCGTCAGGTCTCGATAGCCGTCGCTCGCGGTCCCTGAAAAGCCGGCCGTGGCGTCGCGCCATGGGACGGAGGCCACGAGGGCCTGCGCAAAGGGGCCTTGCCAGGCGAACAACCCGGCGCCCGGCGCGTCTCCGGTGCTCGCCATGGCGCTGTCGCCGAGCGGCGTGTTCCCCGCGCCGGGGTTGTGAAGGACGAAGAACCTGAGCCCCGGGACATTCCGGGTGATCTTCAGCCGCTGAAGGACCACGTCGCGATCGGGATCGGCGAAGATCGTCTTTTCGATCCTGAACCTGCCGCCCGGGTCTTCCGAGATCACCCGGAAGGCCGGCACGCCCTCCTCGATCCAGGAGATGCTCCGCCGCGCGTCTCGCCGCTCCTCGAAGAGGCCTCGACCGCCGCCCGTGACCAGGAGCTGGCTGTCCCGTGTTTGCGGGGTGTCGTTCGTCGGCCAGTACACCTCGGTCAGGATGCCGCTCGCTCCCGTGAACCACACGTTGCTGATCGGGGCCGTATCGGAGCGCGCCGAGACCTTCAGGTCATCATCGTAGCTCTCGTACGCGGCGCCGAAGAGGTCCTTGGAGCCGTGAGACCAGCTCCCGGAGGACGAGGACCCGGGCGCCGCGCCGGTGGGCGCCGCGGCCCTCGCCGCGGCGGAGAGCGGGAGCGAGGCGCCCAGGATTGCCGCCAGCGCCGTTTTTCCGAGGATCCGCATAGGCATGCTCCGCGCCGCGGCCATTGCACAGGCCGTCGGCTGCGAGGTGTGCAATGCATGGTCCATGGACTGGGCGCGACGGCGCGCCGCGCTGGGCATGGGTCGCCCGTCCCCTCAGCGAGCGAGGTCGCGTCACCACCGGCGCCGGTCCCGCGGCGCCCGCCGAGCAGATCGAGCACAGCGAGGCGCGGCTCGCGCGCGACCTGGGGGTGACGCGGCGTCGCTCCCGGGGAGCCCGCCCTTCCGCTCAGCAGCCGCGGGCCTGGACTCCCCGGGTCACTCGTCTCGTGACCACGGCAGGAGCCCGGTCGCCAGGCTCTTCACCGCCGCCGCCAGCTCGATCGGCTCGATCGGCTTGGGCACGTGCATCTGGTAGCCGGCCGCGAGCGCCCGCACCCGGTCCTCGGTCCGCGCGTACGGCGTCAGCGCCAGCGCCGGCGTCCGCCCCACCTTGCGCGGCAGGAGGTCGCGCACCTTCCGGATCAGCGAGTACCCGTCCTCGCCCGGCATCCCGATGTCGACGACGAGCAGCGCCGGCTCCGACGTCTCCAGCAGCTTGAGCGCCTCGGCGCTCGACGTCGCCGTGCTGACCTCGGCCCCGCAGCGCCGCAGCACCGACGTCAGCATCGCGAGCGTGTCGGGATCGTCGTCCGCGATGAGCACGCGCACGCCCGAGAGCCGCGGGAACGGGTTGCGCGGGTCGGGCGCGATGCCGGCGCTCGTCAGCGCCGTCGCCGTGGCGCCCGTCGACAGCGGCAGCTGCACCGTGCACGTCGTCCCGCGCCCGGGGCCGGCGCTCGTGATGCGCACCGTGCCGCCGTGCAGCCCCACGACGTGCCGCACGATCGACAGCCCCAGGCCGAGGCCGCCGTGGCGGCGCGCGCCGCTGTTGTCCTCCTGCCGGAACCGCTCGAAGACGTGCGGCAGCGAGTCCGCCGAGATGCCCTCCCCGTCGTCGCTCACCCTGATCTCGGCGTTGCGCTCGTCCTGCGAGAGCTGCACCTGGACCAGCCCCCCGGGCCGCGCGAACTTCACCGCGTTCGACAGGAGGTGCCACACGACCTGCTGGAGCCGCGCCGGATCGCCCTCCACGAACACGCCCTCGGGATCGAGCCTGGTCTCGATCGCCACGCCCTTGCCGGCGGCCGAGGGGAGGATCGACTCGACCGCCGTCTGCACCGGCAGCGTCAGCTCCACCGCGAGCCGCTCGATCTTCAGCGTGCCCGTCACGACCTGCGACGCGTCGAGCAGCTCGTCGATGAGCGTCACCTGGTGCTCGGCGTTGCGCTCGATCGCCGACAGGGCCCGCGTCTCCGCCACCCGATCGAGCGAGCCCGCCTGCATCATCCGCGCCCAGCCGAGGATCGCGTTGAGCGGCGTACGCAGCTCGTGCGACACCGTCCCGAGGAACTCGTCCTTCAGCCGGTTCGCGTCCTGCACCTCGCGGTACAGCCGCGCGTTGTCGAGCGCGAGCGCGGCGCGGTGCGCGACCTCCTCGGCGAAGGCGACGTCGGACCGCTCGAAGAACCGGCCGGACTCCGACGACACGAGCGAGATCGCGCCGAGGATCCGCCCGCGCGCCCGGAGCGCCACCACGAGGTACGAGAGCGGCGCGAGCGCCCGGTTCGCCGCGGCCTCCTCGCTCGTCATCGCGTCGTGCAGCAGCACGTCCCCGCGCACGTCGGCGTAGAGCTCCGACCGGCCCGTGCGCAGCACGCGCGCCACCGGGCCCGGCTCGCCGTCGACGCGGCTCGGGTGGAAGTACCGGAGGAGCGGCTCCTTCAGCGGGCTCACGTGCGCGACCGCGACGTGGCGCAGGCCGAGGCCGTCGTCGATGTCCACCAGGCAGAAATCGGCGAGCACCGGGAGGGCGAGCCGCGCGAGCGACTGGAGCGTGGCCGTGAAGTCGAGCGACGCGGCGAGCGCCGTGCTGAGCTCCGCCAGGAAGGCGAAGCGCCGCGCCGCCTCCTCGGCCTCGGCGCGCGCCGCCTGCACCCGGATGAGCCGCGCGCGCTCCTCCTCGGACCGCTTCCGATCGGTGATGTCGCGGTGGATGCCGACCAGGAACAGCGGGCGGCCCTCCTGGTCGTGCACCGCGTACGCCGTCACCTCGATCGGCACCTCGGAGCCGTCGCGCCGCACGCACGGGACCTCGCCGACGAAGGTGCGCGCGTCCTCGATCTGCTGGAGGATCCTCCGCGTGGTCTCGTCGCGGACGTCGTCGCGGTGCAGGAGCGCCATGCTCTTGCCGACGATCTCCTCGGAGAGGTAGCCGAAGATCGACTCGGCCTCGCCCATCCAGTACCGGATGTTGCCCTCGACGTCGGTCACGAGGATCGCCTCGGGCATCTGCTTGAGCACCTCGTGCGAGAGGTGCATCGCCTCCTCCGTCTGCAGCGCGGAGAGGCGCGCCCGCTCGAGCGCCTGCGCGCTCTGCTGGACCAGCGCGAGCATGAACGCCCGGTCGTCCTCGGAGAACGACTGCGGCGCCGAGAAGCCGAAGCCCACGGCGCCGAGCACGCGCCCCTCGAGGAAGAGCGGGATCGCGGCGTACGCGCGCTCGCCCGTGGCGGCGCAGCAGGACACGAAGCCCGGCTCGAACTCGACGAAGCGCTCGTCCGACTCGAGGAAGATCGGCTGCCGCTCGCGGACCGCCCGCGCGAGCGGCAGCTCCGCGCTCAGCTCGAACGTCTTGAAGCGCGCGATCTGCGCCTCCAGGTACCCCGTCGAGCGCACCGTCTCGAGCTCGCCGCCGAGCCCGGCGCGCAGCGCCACCATGCCCGTCACCGCGCCGGCGGCCGCGACGACGTCGCTCGCGAGCACGCGGAGCACCGCGGGCGGCGTGATCGCGTCGGACAGCGCGGCCGTGACCGCGAAGAGCCAGGCGGCGCGGTCCGCGCTCCGCTCCGCGGACTGGCGCGCCTCCTCGGCCTTCCGGTAGAGGTAGGCGTTGTCGAGCGCCAGCGCCACGCGGTGCGCGAGCTCTGCCGCGAGCACGAGGTCGTCCGCGGAGTAGATGCGGTTCGACTCGGAGACGCCGAACGAGAGCACGCCGAGCTTGCGGCCGCGCGCGATGAGCGGCACCGCCATGGCCGAGCGCGTGCCGAGCTGCTCCAGCGCGGCGGCGCGCTCGGCGGCCTCCTCGCCCTGCTCGCCGTCGAGCTCGTGCAGGAGCTCGGACTCGCCGCTGTGCAGCACCTTGGCGATGCCGAGGCGCTCCTCGGCGTCGGGCGAGATCGCGCGGAGGAGCCCCTCGCGCTCGGGGTTCACGTGCTTGGCCGCGACCCGGCAGAACCGGTGCTTCGGGGCGCCCGCCTGCCCGGCGCGCCCTTCGCCCGCCGCCTCGGCCGCGGCGCGCTGGCGGCGCTGCGCGTAGATCCCCGGCGCGGGCGTGACGTCGAGCGCGCTCACCCCCGGCGCGAACGGCGGCCCGTCGGCCTCGGAGACCGGCGACGGCGGCGGCACGGAGCTGACCAGGCCCATCGCGTCGGCGGCGCCGCGCTCGATCAGATCGACCGTGCACCAGTCCGCGAGGAAGGGGACCGACAGACGCGCGAGACGCTCCAGGATCGTGTGCGGATCTAGCGATCCGGTGAGCTGCTCGCTCGCGTCCGCCAGGAACATCAGCTCATTATGGATCGCCCCGCCGCGGGGCTGCTTGAGGACCTGCCACGCCATGGCGGTCTCGGTGGGGTGGCCTTCACGCTCCATGATGGTCGCCGGCGGCCCGCATCGTAGCGAGGGCCGATCGCAGAAGCCAGCGGCGCAGGAGCGGGGCCAGGCGCCTATACGTCGGCGCTGAGCCGCGCGCGGGCGCGGTGGACGAGCGCCTGGACGGCCCGGTGCGACTCGTCGCGGACCGCGCCGACGTCCTGGCCTGCCGTGGCGATGGGCGCGCCGACCTCGATCGCCGCGGGGATACGTCGCGTACGGCTTACCCGGGCCATGTGCGCCGCGAACGACTCGTCGGCGTAGGACGATTCCGCGCCGCCGTACGCGAGCCCGACAGGGACGATCTCGGCGCCGACGCGGCAGGCCGCGGTGAAGCCGCCCGCGCGGAACGGCCGCACCTCATCCCCGGAGAACGTGGTCCCCTCGGGGTAAACCATCACACCACGGCCGCCCTTGAGCGCGGTGCACATGGCATGCACGACCGCGGAGCCGCTGCGCTTGCTCGATCGGTCGACGAAGAGCGTTCCGACGCGGCGCGCCGCCATGCCGATGACCGGCCAGCCGGCGAGGTCGGCGCGGCTCACGACGGTCGCCTCGAAGAACGCGAGCGTGACCATGATGTCGAGCGCGGAGCGGTGGTTCATCACGAACAGCCGCCCGACGCCCCGCGGATCGCGCCCGGGGTAGTACGCCCCGCTCGCCACGGCCGGGTCGGCCGCGCCGCCGGCGGGGCCGCGCGTGGGCTCCGCCTGGACGAGACCCCCGGCGCGCACGTCGAGGCCGTACAACTTCAGGAGCGCGCGCCCGTAACGGCGCATCCATGTATGGAGGACCACCTCGCGATCGGCGTCGCTGGAGAGCGCGGTGTCGATCTCCAGCAGGCCGTACATGCCGAAGGTGAGGCCGACGAAGCCGGCGGTGCGGAGCGGAAAGCGGAGGGCGTCGAGGGGCAGAGCGCTGACCATGGTTCGGGTGTCCTGGTCGTCGGGCGGTTCAGGTGGCGCGGCGATCCTTGGCGCGGAGCTGCACGGAGAGGAAGCCTCGGCGCGCCCGGGCGCCGCAGGCGACCGCATACGGGATGCAGATGACCGCGGCGAGACCGCCGCTCGCCAAGTTCGTGGCGAGCGCCCGGCGGGACGACGGCCCGCGCGACGCCCGCGGCGGCAGCGCCCTCACGCGCCGGCGGCGGGGGCGCCCTCGAGCAGCCGCTTGAGGACGTCGTTCACGACGGCCGGGTTCGCGCTGCCCCCCGTCTTCTTCATGATCTGCCCGACGAAGAAGCCGAGCAGCGCGGTCTTGCCGGCGCGGTACGCCGCCGCCTGCTTCTCGTTCGCGGCGATGATCGCGGCGGCGATCGCCTCGATCGCGCCGGCGTCGCTCATCACGGCCATCCCTTTGTCGCGGACGATGTCGCCGGGCGCCCGGTCGGTGCCGGCCATCTCCATGTACACCTCCTTGGCCTGCTTGCCGCTGATCGCGCCCTCGTCCACGAGGCGGAGCAGCCCGGCCACCTGCGCCGGGGAGACCGGGAACGTCGCCGACAGGCCCGCCGTGCGGGTGTCGCGCAGCACCTCGCCCTGGACGAAGTTCGCGACCTTGACCGCGTCGCCGTGGAGGCGCGCCGCCTCCTCGAAGAACGCCGCGATCTGCGGGTGGCCGGTCAGCACCTGCGCCGCGTACGGCGTCAGCCCGAGCGACTCGGTCAAGCGGCGGCGCTTGTCGGCCGGCGGCTCCGGGAGCGCGGCGCGCACGTCGGCGAGGAACGCCTCGTCCACGACGAGCGGCGGCAGGTCCGGCTCGGGGAAGTAGCGGTAGCCGGACTCGTTCTCCTTGTCGCGGAGGAGGTACGTCTCCTTCTTCTCGGCGTTGTACCCGCGGGTCTGCTGCCGCACCCGGCCGCCCTGCTCGATGAGCGCGATCTGCCGCCGGATCTCGAGGTCGATCGCCTCGGCGACGAAGCGGAACGAGTTGATGTTCTTGAGCTCGGTCCGCGTGCCGAGCTTCGCCTCCCCGGCCGGGCGGACCGAGACGTTGGCGTCGCAGCGGAAGCTGCCCTGCTCGAGGTTGCCGTCGTTGACGCCGATGAACATCAGGATCTCGCGCAGCCGCTTCAGGTACTCGGCGGCCTCGGCGCCCGAGCGGAGGTCGGGCTCGCCGACGATCTCGATGAGCGGCGTGCCGGCGCGGTTGAGATCGACGACCGACAGGCCGCCGATGCCGTGGAGGTTCTTGCCGGCGTCCTCCTCCATGTGGACGCGCGTGATCCCCGCCCGCCGCTTGCCGGCCTCGGTCTCGATCTCGAGGGCGCCGCGCAGCGCGAGCGGCCGATCGTACTGGCTGAGCTGAAAGCCCTTCGGGAGGTCCGGGTAGAAGTAGTTCTTCCTCGCGAAGATGCTGCTCTCCTGGATCTCGCAGCCGAGCGCGAGCGCCGCGCTCACCGCCATCCGGACCGCCTCGCGGTTCAGCACCGGGAGCGCGCCCGGGAGGCCGAGGCAGACCGGGCACGTGTGCGTGTTCGGCGGGTCGCCGAAGCTGGTCGCGCAGCCGCAGAACGCCTTGGTGCGGGTGAGGAGCTGCGCGTGGACCTCGAGCCCGATGACCGCCTCGAAGGAGCCGTACGTCGTCGCCATGGCTCGCCGTTCTAGCAGAACCTCGCGCGGGCGAGGGGCCTCCGGCTCTACCTGTCGTGGTTCATCGCCCGCCGGGCAGGACGCCCGCCGGTTCATCGCCCGGCGGGCAGGAGCCCGCCGGGTGGGCGCGGCTCAGTGATCCGCGGCTTCGCGCGTGAGGCCGGGGTGCGTCGGGTCGCCCGGCTCGTGGCGCTTGTTCGCCGTCAGCCGCGAGCCCGAGCGATCGGTGAGGCTCATGAGGAGATCGCGCCGGTAGATGAACTGCTCGCGCGAGTCGTAGGGCACCGCGTGGAGGCCGGTGTCCATGCGGATGGCGTCGACGGGGCACGCCTCGACGCAGTAGCCGCAGAAGACGCAGCGGAGCTCGTCGATGACGAAGCTGCTCGGGTAGCGCTCGTAGCCGTGCCGCCGATCCCCCTCGGGGTACTCGGCCGGATCGATCGCGATGCACTGCGCCGGGCACGCGGTCGAGCAGCAGAGGCACGCGACGCAGCGGGGCGAGCCGTCCTCGCGCAGCGTGAGCCGGTGGATGCCCCGGAAGCGCTCCGGGTAGGGGCGCTTCTCCTCGGGGTAGCTGATCGTCGTGACCCCCGGCTCGAGCGCGTTGAGCACCGGGTCCGGCTTCTGGCCGAGCACCATCTCCTTCGTGTTCTTGAAGAAGTGCTTCATCGTGAGCCCCAGCCCCTTCACCATCTCGGGGATGTAGGCCTGCACGTCGGCGCTCCGGGAGGGGCGCGGGATCGGCTTGCCGGCGACGGGCCTGCCGGCCGGCTTCGTCCAGGGGTTGCTCGGGGTAGCCTTCGCCATGGGATCCTCCTCTACGCCTGCTGCGGCGTCGCCTTGGTGCCCCCCGCCGCGGCGGCGAACCGGGCCGAGGTGGAGACGATGATGCGCTGGCGCTCGACCGGCTCGAGGAGGCCGGCGATCATCGCCACGACCGCCGCGAAGCCGCCCACGGCGACGAGCGCGTGGGTGATGTCGGCGGCGACCTGGAGGCCGCCGCGGAGCCCCGCCGGCGCCGAGTCGACGGCCAGGATCACGATGCCCGTCACCATCATGTTGACGAGCGTGAGCGGCAGGAGCTTCGTCCACCCGAGCCGCATCACCTGGTCGTAACGGAAGCGCGGCAGCGTCCAGCGGAAGAAGACCTGGACCCACGACATCAGGATCGTCTTGCCGAAGAAGGCGATGACGTACGTCAGGCTCACGGCCCAGTGGGTCATCTTGTACTGGAACAGCGTCGCGTCGCCGAGGACGACGTTGATGCCGTCGCGGTCCAGGAACGGCAGGTGGTAGCCGCCGAAGAAGAGCGTGACGAGGAGCGCGCTCGACGTGATGAGCTCCACGTACTCGCCCGTCATGAACATGCCGAACTTCATCCCGGAGTACTCGACGAAGTAGCCGGCGACGATCTCGCTCTCGCCCTCGGGCTGGTCGAACGGGATGCGCTTCGTCTCGGCCGCGAGGGCCGCGAGGAACAGGATGAACGCGAACGGCTGGACGAAGATCCCCCACGCGTGCTCGGCCTGCCACTGCACCATGTCGCCGAGCCGGACGCTGCCGTAGATCATGAAGAGCCCGACGACGCTGAGGCCCATGGCGACCTCGTAGCTGACCATCTGGCTCGCCGCGCGCAGGCCGCCGAGCAGCGAGAACTTGTTGTCGCTCGCCCAGCCGGCGAGCGCGGCGCCGATGATGCCGGTGCCCGCCATCGCGAAGATGTAGAGGATGCCGACGTTGAGGTCGGCGACCTGGAGGTTCACGACGTGGCCGGAGCACGTGAACGACTGGTCGACGGTCCGCTGGAGGAGCGGGAGGTCCGCGAAGCCGAAGATCCCGTCGCCGTTGTCCGCGAAGCAGAGCTTGTCGCCGAAGGGGATGACCGCGAACGTCACCAGCGCCGGGAACATCGCCAGCAGCGGCGCGAGCGAGTGGAGGAGCCGGTCGGCGTTCTTCGGGATGAAGTCCTCCTTCCAGATCATCTTGATCGCGTCGGCGGCCGCGTGGAGCGTGCCGAGCAGGCGCAGGGGCACCTTGCCCTCGGGCACGCGCAGCGCCGTGTACGCGCCCGTCACGACGAGCAGCGCGCCGAGCAGCACGCACACGACCCGCGCGGCGGTGGGCGCCGCCGCGACCGGGATCGCCTGCGTGACGAAGAAGGCCAGCACGTGGCCCAGGACGCCGGCGTAGAAGATGTTGCGCGGGTCGACGCGGGCGAGCGCCTCCTCGGCCCCGTTGATCGGGCCGCCCCGGCGGGCCGACGCGCAGAACACGAGCAGGCCGAGCCAGGTCACGAGCACCGCGAGCTGCGCGCCGATCACCAGCGTCTCGACGGCGGCCGGCCCGGTCATCTCGCGCGTCGCCGTGAACACGGCGAGCGCCCCGAGCAGCGCCGGCGGGAAGAACACGATGCCGCGCACGAGCATCGACGGCAGGTAGACGACCGCGCGGTTCGGGCCGACGCGGTCCTGCACCATCGCGCCCTGGCGCCGGTCGGCCCAGGTGGCGATCGCCGCCATGTTCAGCAGGAACAGGACGACGATGAGAATCTTCACGATCGCGAGAACGACCTCGACGAGAGTCATGCCGTGGCCTCCGTCTTCTTCGGCTCAACCCGCGCGCCGTCGGCGACGGCGGTCGCCGCCGCGGTGTGCGCGGGGGGCGCCGCGCCGAGCACCGCGGCCGGCGCGCCCGCCCCCGCGACCGCGCCGGGCGGCATGGCGCGGCGCAGCTCGGCGAGGGTCTTCCACCCGGTCTCGTACCCGAGCGCGCGCCCGAGCCGGCCGATGAGCTCCCAGGCCGGGCGCGCGTCGCCGTGCGGGAGCAGCGCCCGCTCGCTCCGCTGCGCCAGGCCCTTCCGGTTCACGTACGTCCCCTCGGCCTCGGCCCAGGAGCACGCCGGCAGCGCGACGCGCGCCGCCTTCGCCAGCGGCCCCTCGTGGGCGGCGATCGTCACCACCCCCTTGAGCCGCGAGAGCGCCCGCTGCGCCTCGCCCGCGTCGACCTCGAGGTCCGACCCGAGGGCGACGACGTACGCGTACTGCCCCGACGCGATCCCCTGGAGCAGCTCCGCGACCGGGCGCGGCGGGGTCGCCGCCGCGATCTGCACGGCGCCGCGGGTGTTCGGGTTCTTGTCCTCGCTGATCAGGATGTCGTCGCCCTGGCCGAGCGGCCTGCCCGACACGAAGAAGTCGGTCGCGCCGAGGTACGTCGTGGCGAGGTGGTAGAGCGCGAAGTTGTCCTCGTTCGAGTGCTGGGCCGACAGGACGATCGCGACCCGCGACGGGTCGTCGGCGTGGCCGCTGAGCTGCTCCTTGGCCGCGGCCAGGGCGTCCTCGACGCTCGCGTCGTCGTTGCCGACGAGCGCCGTGAGCAGCCGCCCCTCGACCGCGTGCCGGTACGACAGCATGCCGTCGTCGCACATCCAGTACGTGTTGACCGCCATGTTCTCGCGCGGGCGGTGCCGGTACGGCGTGTTGTTGCGCGGATCGTAGTCGAGGTAGGCGTTGCAGCCCGTCGCGCAGCCCTGGCAGACGGTCCGGGCGCTGCGGAGGAACCAGACCCGCGCCTTGAACCGGAAGTCGCGCGACGTGAGGGCGCCGACCGGGCAGACGTGCTCGGTCATCAGCGTGTAGTTGTGGTCGAGCTCGCGCCCCGGCGAGACCGTGATCTCCCCGAGGTTGCCGCGCTCGCGGACCGAGAGCACCGGATCGCGGGCGAGCTCGTTGCAGACGCGGATGCACCGCGTGCAGACGATGCAGCGCTCGGCGTCGTAGACGATGGTCGGCCCGAAGGTCACCGCCTTCGGCTTGTGCACCGGCTCCTGGTGCATCCGCTTGCCCTTGCGCTGGTGCTCGAGCCAGTAGTCCTGGAGGCGGCACTCGCCGGCCTGATCGCAGATCGGACAGTCGACCGGGTGGTTCAGGAGCAGGAGCTCCTGCACCGCCGAGCGCGCCTCGGCCACGTGATCGCTGCCCTCGGACAGGACCTCCATGCCGTTCGCGCAGGCCATCTGGCAGGCCGGCTGGAGCTTCGGCTTCGCGGCCGGCACGTAGTCCTGCTTGGCCGGGTCCCAGCGGAGGATGTCGAGGCTCATCGCCGGGCGCCCGGGCGGCGGCAGCACCTCGACGAGGCACATCCGGCAGTTGGCGGCGACGCTGAGGCCCGGGTGCCAGCAGTAATGGGGGATGTCGATCCCGGCGCGGTGCGCCGCCCGGATGATCGTGTCACCGCTCTCGAAGGGGATCTCCCTTCCGTCGATCTTGATCGTAGGCATCGTGCTCTCGGTTCCCGGCGGGGCCGCGCGGGCCCCAGCTTCCTTAGGTCGATGACGGGAGCGCCGTCGCTAGTGGTCGCACTCCCCGCCGATCATGTTGAGCGAGCCGAAGGTCGGCACGACGTCCGGGATCATCAGCCCCGTGATGAGCTGCGAGAGCCCCTGCGTCGTGGCGAAGCACGGCGGCCGGATGCGGACGCGGTAGGGCGTGCCGCTGCCGTCGGACACCAGGTAGAAGCCGAGCTCGCCGTTGCCGGCCTCGGTGTACGAGTAGCACTCGCCGGCGGGCACCTTGATGCCCTCCATGACGATCTTGAAGTGCTGGATGGTCGCCTCGATGGTCGTGTAGACCTCCTCCTTCGGCGGCAGCACGATGCGCGGATCGTCGATGTTGACCGGCCCCTCGTCGGGCATCTGGTCGAGCGCCTGCTCGATGATCCGCGCCGACTGGCGGATCTCCTCCTGGCGGCACATGAACCGGTCGTAGTTGTCGCCCCGCGTGCCGACCGGCACGTCGAACTCGAAGCGGTCGTAGACCATGTACGGGTTCGCGCGGCGCACGTCGTACGCCAGGCCGGTCGCCCGGAGCACGACGCCCGTCCAGCCGAGCGCGAGCGCGTCCTCCTGCGAGATCTGCCCGACGCCGTCGAGGCGATCGAGGAAGATGCGGTTCTTCAGGATGAGCTTCTCGGCGTCGTTGATGAGCGCGAGCACGCGCTCGAGCCCCACCCGCACCATCGACTTGAAGTCGGGCGTGGGCGGCCGCGCCATGCCGCCGACGCGGCCGAAGCTGTGCGTCAGGCGCGCCCCCGTCTCCTCCTCGAAGATCTCCCAGAAGATCTCGCGCGCGCGGCACAGGTAGAGGAACGGCGTGAAGGCGCCGAGCTCCATGCTCATGGCGCCGCTGCAGATCATGTGATCGCAGATGCGCGCCATCTCGCCGAGGATCACGCGGTAGTACTGGCAGCGCTCGGGCACCGTGACGCCGAGCATCTTCTCGACCGCCAGCGCGAAGCCGACGTTGTTGAGCATCGGCGAGACGTAGTTGAGCCGGTCGACGTACGGGAAGACCTGCGTCCACGTGCCGCGCTCGCACATCTTCTCGAAGCCGCGGTGCAGGTAGCCGATCTGCACGTCGGCCTTGTTGATCGTCTCGCCCGAGAGCTCGAGCACGATCCGCACCGTGCCGTGCATCGCCGGGTGGGACGGCCCCATGTTGAGGAGCATCGGCTCGCTCGGGAGATCGAGGTGGGCCTCGTCCAGGTCGCGATCCAGGGGTTCCATCGTTCAGCTTCGCTCCTGCAGCGCACCCACGCCGATGCCCTGCGGTTTGCCCTTGTCCGAGGCCTCGTCCCCGCCGGTCGACTCGAGCGACGCGCCCGCGCCCGCGCTCTGCAGCGCGAAGTCGTGCGTCTGGCGGCCGAAGCTCATGCCCTCGTCGGGGCCGAACGGCGGCAGCTTGCCGATGTTCGGCACCTCCCGGAACGGGATGAGCGGCTGGATGCGGTTGGCCGGGTAGTCCTTGCGCAGCGGGTGCCCCTCGAACTCCGGGTACATCAGGATGCGCCGGAGGTCGGGGTGCCCGCGGAAGACGATGCCGAGCAGGTCGTAGCACTCGCGCTCGAACCAGTTCGCGCCCTTCCACACCGGCACGATCGAGTCGATCTCGGCGCCGTTGCCCTCCTCGTCGCCCACGCGCGCCTTGATCCGGATGCGGTGGTTCTTCTCGAAGGAGCGCAGGTGGCAGACCACCTCGAAGCGGGGCACGTCGCCGCGCCAGAGGTAGTCGACCGCCGTGAGGTCGACGAACATGTTCATCAGCGTCCGCGGGTCGTTGCGGAGGAAGAGCGCGACGTCGCGCCACACCGCCGGGTCGACCACCGCGGTGTCGTCGCCGAACTGCGAGTGCGTCTCCAGGACGGCGCCCGGGAACTGGGCCGTCAGGATCTCGAGGACCTTCTTGCTCACTGCTGGCTCCTCTCCTTGCGCTGGAGGGTGACGAGGCGCTCCGCGGTCTGGGCCGGGTCCTCGCGCGGCTTCACGATCGCCGGCGTGCGGTCGCCCCGCGCGATTTTGTCCTGGAGGAGCATGAGGCCGTCGAGCACCGCCTCGGGGCGCGGCGGGCACCCGGGCACGTAGACGTCGCAGGGGATGATCTTGTCGATGCCGGCGACGGTCGTGTAGTTGTCGTAGAAGCCGCCGCACGAGGCGCACGTGCCGAAGGCGAGCACCCACTTCGGGTCGGCCATCTGCTCGTAGATGCGCCGGAGCGCGGGCGCCTGGCGCTGGCTGATGGTCCCCACCACCCAGAGCAGGTCCGCCTGGCGCGGCGAGAAGCGCGGCACCTCGGCGCCGAACCGCGCCATGTCGTAGCGCGGGCTCGCCATCGCCATGTACTCCATCCCGCAGCACGCGGTCACGAACGGGTACTGGAACAGGGAGTACTTCTTCGCCCAGTTGAGCAGCGCGTCCACGCGCGTCGTCGCGAACCCGTGCTCGGAGCCCTCCATCACCCGCGTCGAGGGCCCTCCACCCTTCATTTCTCCCATTCCAGAGCTCCCTTCTTCCACACGTACACGAGCACGACGACGAGCATCGCGATGAACGAGCTCATCGTTGCGAGGCCCGTCCACCCCAGGGAGCGGAACTGGACCGTCCACGGGTAGATGAGCACCGCCTCGATGTCGAACACGACAAAGAGGATCGCCGTCAGGTAGAACTTCACGCTCGGCTTGACGAATCGCCCGCCCGTCGAGTCGCTGCCGCACTCGTACGGGATCATCTTCTCGGGCGTCGGGTTCTTCGGGCCGAGGAGCGACGTCAGCGTGAACATCGCGAGCGCGATGACCGCGGCGACGAGAAACAGCAGGAACAAGGGGATGTAGGTGGCCATCGAGAGAGCACTCCTACGGGTCGGTCCCGGGAGGGTCGACCGCCTCGCCGCAGCGCGCGGCGCCTCGGGCGAGACCTCAGGGCCCGCGGCCCCGAACCATGCAGTCCAAAAGGTGAGAGCGACGCGGCGATTGCTGCCTGAAACAGCAAAAATCCGAGCGATCCCGGCTTAATCCGCGCCGGATCTAGTCGGCCGCCGCGGGGGTGTCAATGGAGGCGGCGGTCAACCTGCCCAGAGCCGGCGGGCCGCAATCCTAGGAGCGGCTCGCCACGAGGACCAGCCCTCTCCATGCGGTCAGGGCCGTTCCCAGGGTCGCCTCGATCTCCCGGATCTCCTCGACCATCTCGGCGTCCGGCACGCCGACGCTCCGCGCCTCGCGGACGCAGGCGAGGGCGGCGACGAACTTCTTGCGCTGCACGAACGCCCGCGCGAGGAGCGGCCAGATCTGCTTCGGCGGGGCGCCGAGGTTCGCGGCGCGCCGGAGGGGGCCGATGGCCTCGCCCGCCCGGCCGTCGTCGAGCATGGCCTCGCCCAGCCGGCGGAAGATGTCGCCGGCCGCGGCCCCGTCGTGCGCGTACTGGACCGCGAGGCGCATGACCTCCTCGCCCTGGTGCTCCTCGCCGAGCTTGACGCACGCGGTGCCGAGCAGGCCGAGCCCCTTGGCGATCAGGCTGCGGGCGTCCGGGGTGAGCATCTGCCCCTCGGGCGTGCGCAGGAAGATCGCGAGCGGCGCCGGCCAGGTGCCGAGCAGCTGGATCACCTTCGGGTAGTCGCCGCGCTGGGACGCGACCTCGGCCTCCGCGACCTTGGTGAGGTCGATGGCGGAGCGCGCGCCGGCCGAGGCGCGCTCGAGCTCGTCGCGCACGTGCGAGCGGATGCGGGCGCGGAACTCGTTCAGCTCGTGCGTCTCCTCGATGCCGTCGCGCAGGAGGAGGAGGCGCGAGGTCTTCCCCTCGACGGACAGCTTGCGGAGGCTGTAGCCGTAGAGGGGGGCGAGGAGCAGGTAGCGGACGCCGATGTGGAGCTGGATGCCCTCGAGGTCGGTGTCCCGCTCGGGGGCCTGCGGCGTCGTGTCCTCCGTGAGGAGGGCGCCGACGAGGCGGTGGCGGAAGTCGGCGAGCGTGAGCCGCTGGACGTCGCCGTCGATCTCCTCCTCGCCCGGCGGCGCGATCACGAAATCGACCAGCGTGTTGTCCGGGTTGCGGCGGTCGACGGTGAGCGCCGTGATGCGGGCGCCCGTAATCATCGAGAAGGCAAAGAACGCCTCGCCCACGATCTCGCAGAGCGCCTGGAAGCTGCCGATGCCGTCGCCTATGCGCTCGAACCAGCCGTCGGTCCGAACGGCATCGAGGGAGAACACGCGTTCCTTTGGCATGGTTCGACCCGGATCCGAAGGGCGCGTCCCGGATGGCGGACGCAAATCCCAGGGGGGCGAGACTCGCACGGTCGCGCGCGGCTCTCAAGAAAACTCCTAGGGATCGCGCGCATCGCCGTCGGCCTCGAGCGCGCCGCCGCCGTTCGCCATCGCCATCCATCGCGGCACGCCGGGCCACCTGCCCCCACCGCGCTCCGAGGGCCGCCCTTGCCCGCTCGTCCCCCCGCCGACGAGGCGCAGCGGCCGGCCCGACCCAGCCCCGTGCCTCACGCCCCGCGCGAGCCGTCCGAGGGCGCCGCTGCCGTCGCCCATCGCACGAGCCTCCCCCCTGGCTCTACGCCACGCGGGCCAGAAGCGGCTCTCCGAGGCGAGGAAAAACAAACCGCCAAGGCATCGAGGACGCCATGAAGAGAATTTTTTGGCTCTCTTGCTTCCTGGCGTCCTTGGCGCCTTGGCGGCGTCTCCTTCGGGTCGACGCAGGCGGCCTGCCGGGCCTGGTCTACGGCTCGGGATCGGTCCCCGCATCCGGATCGGTCCCCGGGTCCGGATCGGTCCCCGCATCCGGATCGGTCCCCGGGTCCGGATCGGTCCCCGCATCCGGATCGGTCCCCGCATCCGGATCGGGATCGGGCGCGGGCGCGGGGCTGATGTGCAGCACGAGGTTGCCAGAGGAGGAGGGCCGGCTGTCGCCGACGATCGTGATCACCTGGCCCGCGGTGAGGGTGACCTCCACCCGCGAAGCGACCCCGCTCGCGTTGTCGTTGCACGCGAGCTCGGCGCCGGTGCAGCTGTCGCCGTCGTGCACGTGAAGGATGGTGTCGAAGGTCGAGGTCAGCGTGTCGATGATGTAGGTCCCGGCCACCGGCGCGGTGAAGCGGTAGACCCGGTCGTTGCCGCTCGACGTCGTGCAGCCCGGCGCGGCCGAGTTCGGCTGCAGCAAGGTCGAGCCATTCACCCGCTGCGGGACCGTCGAGCCGAGGTTGATCGGGTTCGCGCAGGTGCCCTCGCCGTTCGACAGGGAGACGTTGAGCTTGAACGCCCCCGTGGCGGACGGCCCGGAGCCGTCGACCACGACGACCGTCGCCTGCCCGGCGACGAGCGGCACCGCGACCCGCGACTGGGGGCCGGCCGTGTTGTCGTTGCAGCCGAGCGACGGGCCGCCGCACGCGCCGTCGTGCACGTGGAGGACCGTGTCGAAGCTCGAGCCGAACGTGTCGAAGACATAGACGCCATCCTCCGGGGCGACGAACGCGTACGTCGCCTCGGCGCCGCCGGGCGCGCCGCACGGCGCGCTCACGAAGTCGCCGAGGCCGACGGTCGTCCCGTTCACGGTCTGCGGGACGGCCGACTCCAGCTCGTTCGCCGGGCACGGGGGCGCCGGGATGCCGCTCACGTTGAGCTTGTAGGCGCCGGCGTCGTCGTACGCGCCGTCGACGACCACGTACGCGGTCTGTCCCGCCGAGAGCGGCGTGGACACCACCGAGTGCGACGAGGAGGACGACGCGTCGTTGTTGCAGCCCAGCGTGGGGCCCGCGCAGCTGCCTTCGTGGACGTGCAGCACCGTGTCGAGGCTCGACCCGATCGTATCGAAGGTATAGCGCCCGTCGACGGGCGCCGTGAAGCTGTACGTCGCCTCGGGGCTGTCGCTCGAGGCGCAGGGCGACTCGAGGACGTGGTCGAGGCCCGACGTGTTGCCCGTGACCGACTGCGGGTAGGTCGAGCCGAGATCCATCATGGGGCACGAGGGCGGCGCCCACGCGGCGACGTTCAGCGTATAGGGCCCGCCCGCGGCCTCGAATCCATCGACGACCGCCACGATCGTCTGACCGGCCTCGAGCTCCACGACGGCGCGCGACTGCGACCCTCCTCGCGAGTCGTCGTTGCAGACGAGCACCTCACCGTCGCACTCGCCGTCCTGCAGCTCCAGGATGGTGTTGAACTCGGAGCCGAACGTATCGAATACATACTTCCCGTCCGCCGGCGCCGTGAAGGTATAGCTCACGTCGGGGCCGCCCGGGTGGCCGCAGGTCGGCGTGATGGCGTCGCCGAGCAGCTCGGTGTCGCCGGTGAACGTCTTCGGGAGCGTGTCGCCGACGTCCTCTGAAGGGCAGATCGGCGGGCCTGCCTTCGACAGGTGAAGCCTGAACTCGCCCTCCGATCCGTCGAAGCCGGTCACGACGATCAAGACCGGCTCGCCCGCGCCGATGACCGCGCGGACCTTGGACTGGAAGATGGTAGGGCTGATGTCATCGTTGCACGCGAGCTGAGCGCAGCTGGTCGCCGACACCACGCCAAGGGCCGTATCGAAGCTGGACCCCGAAGTGTCCAGCGTGTACGTCCCGGCCTCGGCGGGCGTGAAGAGGTAGACCCGCTCCGACGAGCCGGCCGCCACGCACGCGAGCCCGTAGTTCGTCTCTCCCGCGATGGTGGTCCCCGTCACCGTCTGCGGGAACGTGTCTCCGATCACATCGTAGGTGCCGACGGCGCAGGTGCACGCGCCCTCCTGGCAGATGGCCCCGCGCTCGCACGCGACCTCGCAGGAGCCGCAGTGCAGCTCGCTCGTCTGCAGGTCGGCGCACGAGCCGTCGCAGTCCGTGAGGCCTTCGGAGCAGGAGCAGGCGCCCTCGATGCACAGCTGGGTCGGCGAGCAGCGGGTCTCGCAGCCGCCGCAGTGGGTCCCGTCGGTCAGCGCGTTCACGCAGGCGCCGTCGCACGCCGTGAGGCCCTCGGGGCAGGCGCACTCGCCGTCCGCGCAGACCTGCCCCTCCTCGCACGCGACGTCGCAATCGCCGCAGTTCCGCGGGTCGGTCTGGAGGTTCACGCAGCGGCCGTCGCACTCGGTATGCTCTTCGCTGCACGCGCCGTCGGCCCCCCCTTGGCCCGGAGCGTCGATGCCGCCCTCGCCGCCCTCGCCGCCCCCGCCCTCACCGGGGTCTTCGCCATCGACGCAGGTGCCCGCCGCGCAGCGACGCCCCGCCGCGCAGGCGTTGCCGCATTCGCCGCAATGGTCGACGCTCGCCTGGGTATCGACGCATTCGCCGCCGCACTGCGACTGCCCGTCCGTGCACGAGTTCAGCGAGTTGGCGCTCTCGGCGCAGGACGACGCGAGGACAACCCCGGCGACCAGGAGCAACGCAGCGGACGAGAGGGTGGGCCTGAGGCGCAATCCGGATCGTTTCATATGCATCCTTGGGGGTACCTGGCCGTTGGGGCGGAGCGGATAACACGATACGCCCACGCCCGAGGTATCCGCAACCGGCGGGGGCGCTCATGGAGCGAGAAGTTCGCCTGGCCACGCGCGGCGCGAGCCGCGACCTGGACCGTGCTCGCGGCGCCTCGCGGAGGCGCCGCGGCGAGCTCAGCGCGGCGGGCGTCGGCGCCGCCGGATCGGCGAGAGGGCGAGCGCGGCGTCCTCACGGAGCGGGGTTGATGTTCAGCGTGAAGCTGCCCGACAACGAGCCGTATCCGTCGACGACCACGGTGATGACCTCACCGGCGGTGAGCGTCAGCCTCACCCTCGACCTCGAGGTGCCGCCCCAATCGTCGTTGCACTTGAGCGTCTCGCCGCCGCAGCCGTCGCTGTGCACGTGAAGCACGGTATCGTACGACGATCCGATCGTGTCGATGACGTAGTCGCCGTCGGCCGGCGCGGTGTAGGTGAACACCATGTCCGCGGCGGTCGAGCTGTACGTGCAGGAGGAGGCTGGCGTCGCCGAGTTGGGCTGGCCCGACGTGGTGCCGGTCCTCGTGAGCGGCAGCTCCGAGCCGAGGTCGATCGCCGTCGAGCAGGTCCCCGGGCCGGTGAAGCGGTCCACCTGGAGCACGTAGTCGCCGGCGCTGGTGCCGCGGCCGTCGACGACGATGACGACGGTCTGACCCGCGACCAGTACGGTGGAGACGCGCGACTGTCGGCCGCCCGAAGAGTCGTCGTTGCACCCGAGCGACGCGCCCCTGCAGCTTCCATTCAAGATCTGGAGGACCGTGTCGAGGCTCGAGCCGAGCGTATCGAAGATGTAGGTCCCGTTCTCCGGCGCGGTGAAGCTGTAGACCACGTCCGGAGCGGTCGAGGAGCCGCAGCTCGGGGTGACCGACCTGGGCTGATCCACGGTGCTCCCCGTGACGACCTGCGGGTAGCTGGACCCGAGCTCGATGGGCGTCGAGCAGGTGCCGCCGCCGTCGAACCGCTCGATATTGAGCGTGAAATCGCCCGACGCGCCCGCCGAATCGCCGTCGATGAGCAGGATGATCGTCTGCCCCTCCTCGAGATCCAGCGTGAGCTGCGACTGCTGGCTCCCTGCCGCGTCGGCGTTGCACGCGATCGTGGTCCCGGAGCAGGAGCCGTCGAGCGCGGCGAGGGTCGTGTTGAAGCTCGATCCGAACGTATCGATGAGGTACGTCCCGGCCTCGGGCGCGGTGAAGCTGTAGGTCGTCTCGCGGCCGCCGGCGCCGCCGCAGGTCGGGCGCAGCAGGTCCACCGCGTCCGCGGTCGTCCCGGTCACCGTCTGAGGCACCGTCGTCCCGAGATCGATCAGCGGGCACGGGGGGACGAAGGTCTGGCTCACGTTGAGCGTGTAGGCGCCGGAGGCCGAGCTGCTGTAGCCGTCCACGACGACGATGACCGTCTGCCCCTCGTCGAGCAGCACCTTCACCTGCGATTGGAGGACGCCGGTGGCCACGTCGTCGTTGCACCCGAGGCTCGGCCCGCTGCACGTGCCGTCGTGGATGTGGAGGGCCGTGTCGAAGCCGGTGCCGATGGTGTCGAAGGTGTAGAGCGCGTCCGCCGGCGCGGTGAACGCATAGGTGGCCTCGGGGCCGGCGCCGGTGCCGCAGGGCGCCGAGAGGGCGCTCTCGCGATCCACGATCGCGGTGGTGCCCGTCACCCGCTGCGGAAACGTGGTGGCGTCGAGGACGAACTCCGGGCACGGCGGCGGCACGTACTCGCTGACGTTGAGCGTGAACGGCCCGTACTCTCCCTCGGCGCCGTCGACGATCGCCACCACCGTCTGGCCCGCGGTGAGGTTCGCGACGACGCGCGACGTCTTCTCCGATGCGTTGTTGTTGTTGCAGGAGATCATCGAGCCTGTGCAGGTCCCGCTGCGCAGCTCGAGGACGGTGTCGAACGAGGAGCCGGTCGTGTCGAAGATGAACCTCCCGGCGTGGGGCGCGGTGAACGCGTAGCTCGCGTCGGGGGTGTCGAGCGAGCCGCAGCTCGCCACGAGGGCGTCGCCGAGCGCCCAGGTGTCGCCGTGGACCGACTGAGGGAGGGTCGGCTCGAGGGTGCCCACCGGGCAGGCCGGCGGCGCCGCCCGGTCGATGCGGAGCACGAAGTCGCCTTGCGCGCCGTTGTACCCCGAGACGACGACGAGGACCTCCTCCCCTCCCTCGAGGATCACCGAGGCGGCCGCCTCGGGCCCCGCGCGATCGTCGTTGCACGCGAGCTCGCCGCAGACCGCGCGATCGAGCACGGCGATCGCGGTGTCGTAGCTCGACCCGGCCGTATCGAACCTGTACGTGCCGGGCTCGTCCGCCGTGAATGCGTAGACGACCTCGGACGAGCCGGCGGCCACGCAGTCCAGCCCGAAATAGGTGTCTGCGCCGAGCGTACTGCCCCTCACGACCTGCGGGGTCGTCGAGCCGAGGACCTCGTGCTCGCCGACGATGCAGGTGCACGTGCCCGCCTGGCAGACCAGCCCCCCGCCGCACGCCGCGCCGCACGCGCCGCAGTGCTGCGGGTGGCTCGCGAGATCGACGCACTTGCCGTCGCAGGCCGTGAGGCCCTCGTCGCAGGCGCACTCCCCGTCCACGCACGTCGCGTTGAGCCCGCACCGGACGTCGCAGCCCCCGCAATGCAGCGGATCTTTCGTCAGATCCGCGCAGCCGCCGCCGCACTCCGCGAGGCCGCCGTCGCAGCGGCAGGCGCCGCCCTCGCACAGCTGCCCGGCCGGGCATTCCTGGCCGCAGCCCCCGCAGTGATGCGGGTTGATGTCGAGATCGACGCAGCCGCCGCTGCACGGCTCGAGGCCGGGCGCGCAGAGCGCGCCGCCGGTCCCGTCCGACTCCCCTGGGGCCTCCACGCCCCCCTGGTCCCCGCCGCCCCCGCCGTTCCCCTTGTCCTCGCCGACGCACTCGCCCGCCTCGCACCGCTGCCCGCTCGCGCAGACGCCGTCGCAGCCGCCGCAGTGGTCGGGATCGACCTGCGTGTCGACGCACGCGCCGCCGCCGCACATCGCGAGGCCGTCATCGCACGTGATGCTCGAGGTGTCTCCCCGCGCGCAGGACGCAGAGCAGACGAGGAGGGCAGCTGCCGTCAGCCAGAGCGCTGTGAACGACAGCTCGAACCTGGAGCGCAATCCGGGTTGACTCATGAACTTCCTTTGGCGGATACGCCGGCCGCCTCGCGGCTCTTGGAGATTTCGCCGTTGAGGATACGCCTCTTCGCTTTCGCTCCGCAATCACGGATCACCGCGCATCGACTCGAGATCGTTCGACCTCCACGCACTCGGACACGCACTCGTGAGCGCGATCGTGAGATGGAGCGCAGGGACCAGCACGGAGGGGCGGTCCGGCGGAATGCGCGATACGGCCGCGCGGGGCGCACGCGTCACACGGCCGGGTGATCCGGCAGCGGATCGGCCTGGTCGGAGGTGGGTTGACGCGCCTGGACGGCCTCCAGCGCCGGAGCGCCCGTCTCGGGCCCCGGCGCGTCTTCGGGCTGCCGCTCCGGGCCGAGGAAGCGGGCGATCGGCTCGAAGAGCTCGACGCCGGTATAGGCGCCCACGGCGAGGTCGCCGTGGCCGTAATCTTCCCGCGCCCCGAAGTCACGACCGAGCACGAGAAACCGCTTCGGCGTCTCCGGGTGATCGCGCCCCCACGCGTCGAACGCGGCGCGCACCGACGGGACCGGGGCAATCCTGTCGGCGCTGCCCGCGATGAAGAGGGCCGGCGCCGCGACGGACGCGAGGCCGTCGAGGACACGCTCGCCGTCCACGCGGATCTCTCCGTCGCTCGCCAGCCAGGCGGCGAAGTCCGCGTTCAGCGCAGCGGGGATGTCCTCGATGCAGTTGACGAGCGCGAGCCGCGTGACGCCGGGAGGCACGTTGCGCGGATTGGCCACGGCGTGGTGAATCGGCGTCGGCAGCCACTCCGAGGCGAAGGCGACGCTGCGCGCCATGAAGCGGAGCGGCACGCCCGGGAGCAGCCGCCCCGGCAGAAAGCGCATGAGCCGCGCCGGCGTGGCGAGGCGGCCCGGAGAGCCGACGATGACGACGCGGCGCACCCGATCCTCCGGCACGCTGCGGCCGAGCGCGGCATAGAGGAGCATGCCGCCCATCGAGAAGCCGACATAATCGAGCGAGCGGGCGCCGGTGCGCTTCAGGATGGCGTCGAAGGCGCAGGGCAGGTCGTACTGGACCATGGCCGAGAAGCGGACGCTGCGGCGCTCGAGGCGGGTGAGGAGGCGGCCGCTCCGCAACGTCAGCAGCCACACGTCGCGTCCGAGCGTGGCGAGGTGGCGGGCCAGCGAGTAATCGGGGTGGATGTCCTGATTTCTATGGTTCGCGGCGATCCCGTGGACCAGGAGGATCGGTGGCAGATCCGGCTGCGCCTCCGCGCCGGGCGGGACCGGGACGCGGCGGATCTCGATCGGGGCGCCGTCCTCGGTCCGCAGGACCTCTTCGACGCTGTACTCGAGCGGCAGGGTCAGCCGCTTGACCCAGTAGAAGAGGTGCGCCCACAGCCCGATCGCGGCCAGCGCCACGAGAGCCAGCGCGACCAGGAGGGTTGCTCCGAATGTCCAGACCATACGCCCAATCTACCTGCTGGCGCCGTTTCCGCATGCGAGCGCCCTCGGCAATAGTGGCGCACGGACGGAGCGCGGGCCAGCCGCTCGCTGAGCTCGCTTACCGGCGCTCGGCGCCCGATGATCATGAATCCATGGGAACACGATGTTTCATGATCATTTCTACCAGCGCGCGAGAAAGTCACACAGCGCTGGCCGGTCGACTCCACCGCTTCCATCCCACAGCGCGCTTCCGCGACTGCTCTCGACGGAAACGGACGTCGCGACGGCTCGCTTTGAGCCACGTCGCATCGCGCGGTGGTGGCGGCGGGTGTCCGGGGCCACAGGGCTCGACGCGAAACCTTCGCTGCATGCGTGCACAAAGGTTCCATCGTGACCGGCCCGGGACGTGGCATGCGGGTCGCATCACGTCGGGGAGAGGAGAGACGTGGAAAGGGTCCCGTAAGCACCCCGGTGCACGGGGGCACACATCAAGGCGCCGCAGCGGAGCTCGGGGGGGCTCCGCTGCGGCGCGCTTCGTGTCACGCCGGTGGCAGCGCCGGGCGGGCGCCCTCTGGCGACCGTTGAAACAAAATGAAAAAAGCGCCTCGCGGACCTGGGGGGGGAAGGTCTCCGCGACGGCGCTCGCCCACCGATAGAGCAGGCTCTGTGCCGGCCTGCCTACCACCACGTTTCAGGCAGTTATCACGCAGCCCCCTCGTCATCGTTGCATCCTTGCAAAACAAAATTGAAATCCGGTGCAAATTCGAAGGATTTCAAGGCGTTCCGCGGCACCACCTGCAGCTGTCCTGGACGAAACGACTGTGCACGGCGTGCTCACTCGTCCCAGTGGCGGCAGACGGGTTTCACGCCGCACCCCTGGCAGCGGACCGGATCGCGTCGCGACGGACACTGCTGGAGCATGCCGAGGTGGCAGAGGGCGAAGTCGTACTTGACCGGGTCGGCGGGATCGAAGCCGCGGAGGGCGGCGGTGATCTCCTCGGCCGTCTTCCAGGTGGCGCCCCTGCGGTCGGTGAGGCCGATGTTGTAGCCGAGCTTCTGGATGTGGGTGTCGACGGGGATCAGGAGAGCGGACGGCGGTATCGGCCACAGGCCGAGATCCACGCCGTCGGCGGGGCGGATCATCCACCGCAAGAGGAGCATGAGCCGCTTTGTGGCGCTGCCCTTCTCGGGGTCGGGGAGGATGTGCGCCGCACCCCGGTCATCCGGGCGGCGGTCGAGCCCGCCGGCGCGCCGGATCGCCCGCACCCACGCGCCGAGGGCCTGGCGCAGGTCGCGGCTGCGCGAGAGCTCGGCCGCGAAGGCGGCGCCGAGCGAGCCCGAGGCGCGCTGCACCCGACGCGCGCCGACGAGGAGCGCCGCGAGGTCGCGGTCGCGGTAGACGCGGTGCCGGAAGCCGCGGAGGCGCGCCGAGACGGCCCGGGCGTCGTCCGCGGTGAGGGCGATCTGCGGGCCTAGCCGGTCGAGCGCCTCGCCGATCTTGGCGCGCAGCGCCTTCACGTTGCCGAAGGCGAGCGACGCGGCGAGGAGCGCGACGAGCTCCTGATCGGCCGGATCGGTGTAGCGATGGACGAAGGAGACCGGGTCCTGCGCGCGGCGCTCCTCGATGGCGCACCGCGCGCGCACCTCGTCCAGCGCCGCCTTCAAGGCAGCGCTCCGCGCAGCGTCCCGCCGGGAGGTCGCATCGCTCCGCCGGGGCGCCGCATCGCTCCGCCGGGGGGCCGCATCGCTCCGCCGGGGCGCCGTCTCACCGCGCCCGTCACGCGTGCGCGCCGTCACGTCGCCCCCGCGCCGGGCGCCGCGTCGGCCGCGAGCGGCTCGGCCCGCGCGGTCCGCTCCGGCGCCTCGCGGTCGTGCTCGAGCGCGGGGAGCGACACGACGAAGGCGCTGCCCCGCCCGTCCTCGGTGACCGGGCTCTCGACCCGCACGGCGCCGCCGTGGCTCTCGGCGATGTGCTTCACGAGCGCGAGCCCGATGCCGCTGCCGCGCACCTGCCGCTCGCTCGCCCGCCGGCCGCGCGCGAAGCGCTCGAAGATGTGCTTCTGCTCGTCAGGATCGATGCCGGGCCCCCGGTCGCTCACCCGGATGGCGACGCGCCTCGCCGCGTGCGTCAGCGCGGAGAGGCGCCCCCGGCCCCCGCCCTCGACCTCGACCGCGACGGCGACGCGGCCGCCGTCCTTCGCGTACTTGAGCGCGTTGTCGAGCAGGTTCACGATGGCGAGCTCGAGCGCGCGCGCGTCGATGAGCGCCTCGGGCAGCCCGTCGGCGACCGTCAGCTCGACGGTCATCTCCTCGCGCTCGGCGCGGTAGCGGTACATGTCCACGGCGCGCGCGGCCACCTCGGCGACGCTCCCGCGCGCGAACTCGTAGGCGGCCTTGCCCCGCTCGACCCGGGCAAAATCGAGGACGTTCTCGATGAGCGCGGTGAGCCGCTCGCTCTCGCTCACGATGATCTGCAGGTACTGGCGGCGCTTCTCGTCGTTGGGCACCCGGTCGCCGAGGAGGAGCTCGCCGAACATGCGGACCAGCGAGAGCGGCGTCTTGAGCTCGTGGGACACGTTCGCGACGAAGTCGCTCTTCAGCGCCGCGAGCCGCCGCTCGTTCACGGAGGCGAGCACCACGATCGCGAGCCCGGCCAGGGCGACCAGGGCCGAGAAGCCGACCATCAGGATCTCGATGAGGCGCTGCCGCTCCACCTTCTCGCCGAGCTCCTCGGCGGTGGTGAGCGCCATTTGGAGGCGCCAGTTGTAGAGCGTGGTGGGGAACGGGCGCCCGACCGTGAACTCGCCGCCGATGATGGGCGGGCCGAACACGATGCGGCCCTCCTCGTCGATGACGTTCATCCGGCTCTTCTCTCGATCGAGGTCGCGGAAGAGCCGGGGCATCACCTCGTGGACCAGGCGCGGCACCTCGTGCCAGGCGACCACGAGGAACCGGCGCCCCTGGTGCTCGCGCTGCCAGTAGCTCACGAGCAGGCTCTGCTGGTCGATGACGTGGTGGAGGTGGCGCAGCTCGGCCGCGTCGCCGTCGAAGTTCATCTGGGGCAGGAGGCGGGCGAGCAGGAGCTTGCGGAAGGCGTCGTCCTCCCGGCCGGAGGCGCCGCGCGAGGCGAACGCGAGCACGTCGTGGGCCTCGTGGTCCATGTCGAGGACGAGGATGGCGCGCACCGTCGGCGTCTCGCGCGCCGCGGTGGGGAGCCACCTCCGCGCGATGACCGAGAGGTTCGCCACGTCGACGTGCGCGGCGACGACGTTGTCCTGCGCGATGATCAGCTTGTCGAGGCGGTCGACGCGCTCGTCGGCGAGGGTGAGGGTCGCGTCGAAGACGGTCTGCTGGCGGGCCTTCTCGATCTGCAGCGTGGTGCGCAGGGCGATCCCGCCGAGGACGAGCACGGCGACGACGATGGCGGGGACGAGGGCGAAGTACGGGACGCGATGGCGCTTCCCGACCGAGGGGAGGAGGTCCATCGCTGAGCTCCGCTAGCGGGCGGCCCTCTTCGCCCCCGCGGTCACGAGGCCGGGGTCGAGGACCACGCCGCGGGCCCCGACGAACTCCGCGAACTGCTGGCCGATGTAGGTGAGCGCGTTGCCGTCGCTCTCGGAGAACGGCTTGCCGTCGAGGGGGTTGCCGATCTCGAGGAGGCCGAGGTAGCGGCCCGCGAGCTCCACCGGCGCGCAGATGACGCTCCGGAGCTCGACGCCGATCGCCTTCCACCGATCGTCCACGACGCGCTCGTCCCTGGACGCGTCGGGCACCACGACGGCGCGCCTGGACCGCATGGCGGCGAGGGCGAGCGGCGCACGCTCGGACAGCCTGGCGAGGAGCGCGCTCTTGCCGCCGTACTGCCGGACGACGACGAACTCGCGCCGGTTGATGTCGAACAGCGACACGAGCCCGAGGGCGCACGGGATCTTGTCGAGCGTGAGCGCGAGGATGAAGTCGGCGCCCGCGAGCGTGTCCTGGAGGAAGTGCAGGTCGCTGCACGCCTCGAACAGCTCGGCGATGAGGTCGTCGCCGGAGAGGCGCCCGTTCCTCGGCGGGAAGGAGGAGCGCCGCCGCGGCGGCTGGCTCGGCCTGGGCGCGGGGATCTCGCCCGATGCAAGAGCGCCTTCGGGCCGAGGCAGCGCGCTCGGCGCGCCGGGCGGCGCGGCGGCAGAGGGCGATGCGTCGGCCGGCGGCGCGGCGGCCGAGGGCGATGCGTCGGCCGGCGGCGCGGCGGCCGAGGGCGATGCGTCGGCCGGCGGCGCGGCGGCCGAGGGCGATGCGTCGGCCGGCGGCGCGGCGGCCGAGGGCGATGCGTCGGCCGGCGGCGCGGCGGCCGAGGGCGATGCGTCGGCGGGCTGCGCCGCGGCCGGCGCGGAACCGTCGACCGACGGCGTGGCGGCCGGCGGCGCGGCGGCGGGCGACGCATCGGCCGGCGACGCATCGGCCGGCGGTGCAGCGACCGGCGGCGCGGCGGCGGTGGGCGACGTATCGGCCGGCGGTGCAGCGACCGGCGGCGCGGCGGCGGTGGGCGACGCATCGGCCGGCGGTGCAGCGGCCGCCGATGCGACGTCGGCCGCAGGCGACCCTTCGGCGGGCGGCGCGACGAGCAGGAGAGCCCCCTCGGCCGGCAGCGCGGCGGCCAGAAGAGCTCCCCCGGTCGGCAGCGCGGCGGCCGGCGGCGCGGCGGCCGGCGGCGGCGAGGTGGCGCCGGTGCGCGGGCGAAACTGAATCTCGGGCTCCGCCGAGCGCCAGTCCTTCCAGGCGAGGGTCGCGAGGGGGCCGCGCTGAGGCCGGCCGCGGAAGACGTGATCGAACACCGCGATATGGATGAACTTGCCCGGGCGCGCGTCGTCGATGAGCTGCCGTGCCTTCTCGAGCCGGTCGAGCAGCAACGCGCTGACGAGATCGCGCGGGGTGCCCGTCGGGACCGCATAGACGAGCTCTCGGTACGTGAGCGGCGAGCGCTCGGACGGGTTCTCCTCGCGCTGCGACACGAGCTCGAACGGCGGCAGCGCGCTCGGCTCAGGCGCGGCGCCCCGCTCCGCCGCGGCGCCCCGCTCCGGCGTGGCGTCCCGCTCCGGCGTGGCGTCCCGCTCCGGCGTGGCGCCCCGCTCCGCCGCGGCGCCGCCCTTGGCCGCCTGCGCGGCGGCGGCGGGCTCCGGCACGAGGAGCGCCGTCCCCATCGAGATGAACGGGACCGTGGCCGCCACCGGCCGTTTCCCCGGCAGACGAGCCCCCGGGTCGGCGGGCCTGGGAGACGCTGCGCCGGCCGGCGGCGCGCCCGCCGGAGGGTCCGCCCCGTCCGTCAGCGCCGCGTCGTCCGGCGCGCGCTGCACGACGTACCGCACGCGCGTCGCCGGATCGATCGCTCGGTAGCCGCTCTCGAGCAGGTCCACGGAGAAATTGTTGAGCGGCCCGCCATCGCCGCGGAGCGCCCGGGCCTTCTGCAGCGCGGGCTGCCACTGCGGGGCCTCGACGCACACCTTCCTGGTCGGCGGCGCGTTCTGGCCCAATGACGAGATCTCGACGAACCAACGCATCGTTTGCGGTTCCAATCCGCGCTGGCGCTGACTGGGTCGCGCGCTCTGGCGCGAACATCGTTCTACTCGACGCGCGCGAGAGGGGTCAACGCGCAGACCGCACGGAGCGCGCGCGGGCTCCTTTGGCGCAGGGCCCGAAATATTCTCAACCGCGGACCGGAAGGGAAACTCCGCCCTGTCCTGAAGTCGCGCCGCGCGCGGCGAGGCGCCGCAGCCAAATCCGCTCGGTCACTGAACGGCCGCCGGGTATTCCTGTAGAGGCGGGAGATCCCGGCTGTCGCGCCGCCGGAGGTGTCGTGCGATGGGTCGCGCCGCCGGCGGTGTCGTGCGATGGAAGGGGCCACTCGGCCCGGTCGCCTCCAGGTCATCCGCCGCGCTGTCCGGTCACCCGCTGTGCTGTCCGGCAGCGAGAACCGCGTCGCGCATCCGCTCGCGAGAGGCGGAGCGCGGCGCCGGCCGCGCCGCGCCGGCGCCGGCGGCCCCTCGGGGCGGGCTCAGGCCGTCCAGCCGAGCAGCCGTTCGCCGAGGGTGAGCAGGCCGAGCCACACGGCCGCCGAAATCAACGGGGTCGCCGCTGTCAGCCACGGTCGGCTGCGCCGCACCCGAATGGCCATCACGAGCAGCGCAATCCAGATCGCCCAGAGCGTCGCGACCGCCCAAGGCGGCGCGAGGAGACCGGCGAACGCGTAAGCCGGACCGATCACGAGGTGGACGGCGATCCCGACCCAGGGGACGATCGGTGATGCTCGACGCTGCAACTTCACTCGTGCGCTGATCTACCCCGGAGGGCCCGCCGCTCGCTATCGCGTCCGCAGGATGATGTGGAAGCCGAACGCCGTCTCCACGACCCCGCTCAGCGAGCCGGCAGCTCCCCTGGTCCCCCGGGAGGCCGGTGGTGGCCCAATTTGCCCCGGAGTGGTTCACATGAAGGCGGGAAGGCAGGAAGATCATTGATCTTTTCTTCCCGCCTTCCCGCCTTCATGTTCAAATCTGGCCACCACCGGGAGGCTGGGCCGCAGCAGGCTGGGCCACCGCCATCGGCCCGCGCTGCAACCCCGATCCGGCGCATCGGTCCGCGTCGCGCCGGGGGTCACCAGCACAAAAAAACAGAGCGCCCATTCGACGGCGGGGGGGGGAGACCGTCACGGGCGCTCTGGCCTCTGTCCTGAGCAGGAGTCGGGCCAAGGTACATCTTTCTCGCTTTCGGGCACTTTCCCTACGAAAACGGCGTACGCCTTTCAATCCTGAAGCGGCCGCTTGCAAACGTGCTGGACAGAGCCGTCGGCCGCGGGCGTTCACCCGTCTGCCGGCCCCTCCCCCGCGCCGGCGCCCCTCGCGGACCGGGCTCCGCGGGCTCGGGCCGCGCGAAAGTCGTGTAAAAGAGCCGCGTGTCACCGTCCAGCGCCGAACCCGTGTCCTCCGCGCCGCCCGGAGGAGCTGCGCCTCCGTCTCGGCCGAGCATCATCTCCCCTGGCGACACGGACGCCGCGGCCTCGCAGGGCGCCGGTCCGGCAGCGCCCCCCGGCCGGCTCGATCGCGTCGTCGCCGCATGGCCGCGCCTCGATCCGTTCCTGTTCGCCGTCTACGCGGGCGCGTGCGTGCTCTACGCCGCCGCCGCGTTCTACCGCGCAATGCACGAGCAGACGGGCGGCATGTGGTCGGCGCCGCTCGATGACGTGTTCATCCACTTCGACTACGCCCGCGCCACGGCGCGCGGATACCCGTTCGAGTGGTCCGAGGGCAACGGCTTCTCGAGCGGGAACACCAGCCTGAGCTACCCGTTCGTCCTCGCGCTCGGCTACCTCGTCGGCTTCCGCGGCCTCCTGCTGATGCAGTGGGCGGCGATCGTCGCCTGCGCCTCGACGCTGGGCTTCCTGCTCGTCGGCGCGCGGCTCCTCGAGCCGATCGGGCGCTGGGCGAAGTACCTGCTGCCGCCCGTGGCGCTCTCCATCGGCGCGCTCGACTGGTCGCTGTTCAGCGGGATGGAGAACGCCTTCCACCTCGGCGTCTGGGCCCTCGCCACCCTCGCCGCGCTCTCGGTCGCCGGCGCGGCCGGCGCGCCGCCGGAGCGCCTCGCCCGCCTCGGTTGGCTCGCCGGCCTCGCCGGGGCGCTCCTCTACGCCACCCGGCCGGAGTCGGTCGTCTGCGTCGCGGCCCTGAGCGTGTACGCGGCCGCCGCCGTGGGGCGGGCCCGCGGCGCGCGCGCCGCGATCGCGACCCTGCTCCGGACGTCGGTGCCCGGCGCGATCGCGTGCGTCGCCCAGGCGGTCGCCAACCGCGTGTTCACCGGGGAGTGGTCCGCGAGCGGCGCCATCGCCAAGCTCGCGCTGAACAACCCGTACATGACGTCGCAGGAAAAGTGGGACACCTACGAGTTCCTCGTCCGCTACGTCATCGCCCGCAACGCCAACCACCACTTCTCGGACGCCCTCCCCTGGGGTTGGCTCGTCCCCGCCCTCGCGCTCGTCCCCCTCGCCTCGCGCAGGACGCGCGGGATCGCGGCGATGCTCTGGGTCCAGGTCGTCGGCTGGCTCGCGCTCGTCGCCCTGAACGGCCAGGTGCGCTGGCAGAACGAACGCTACACCATGCCCGCGGTCGCCTGGCTGCTGGTGCTCGCGGCGATGGGGCTCGCGCTGCTCGTCGCGCGCGCCGCGTGGGCCGCGCCGGACGGCGGCGCTCCCGGCGGCCTCGCGGCCCGCTTCGGCCTCGCGGGCCGCTTCGGCCTCGCGGGCCGCGGCCTCTGGGCCGCCCGCGTCGCGCTCGCCCTCGCCCTCGCCGCGCTCTTCTGGGTCCACCAGCTGCCCAGGATGCGCGACCAGATCTGGTTCTTCGGCCGCGCGAGCCGCAACATCCGCGATCAGCACCTCGTCGCCGGCAAGGTCCTCGCGCAGCTCGACGTGCGCCGCGTCCTCGTCGGCGACGCGGGCGCGCTCCTCTACGCCTCGGACCGGCCCGGGCTCGACCTCATCGGGCTCGGCGGCTACCACGACCTCCCGTTCGCGCGCGCGGGCGTCCACGGCCTCGGCGCCTCGCTGGAGCTCATCGAGCGCATCCCCGCCGACGAGCGGCCCGACGCGCTGGCCATCTATCCGACCTGGTGGGGCGAGCTCCCGGCCATCTTCGGCAAGCGGATCGTCGGGATCCCCGTCGTCGGGAACGTCATCTGCGGCGGCGCCGAGAAGGTCATCTACCAGGCCGACTGGAGCCCGCTCGCGCACGGCGAGCCGCCCGCGTCGATGCGCGCCGGCGAGCAGGTGCTCGACGAGCTCGACGTCGCCGACCTCGTGAGCGAGCGGGCGCACGGCTACGCCTTCCCGCGGCCGCAGGCCGGCTTCGTCAGCTTCAGCGTGCTGCCGGACCCGCGCGGGTCCGGGCGCGATCGGTTCGACGCGGGTCGCGTCATCCCGGGCGGCAAGAGCGAGACGGCCCGCCTGCGGGCCCCGCGCTCGGGCCCGGGCCGGCTCGTGGTCCGCACCGCCGCGACCCGCCCCGCCAGGATCCGCGTGACCGCGGACGGCCGTGAGCTCGGCCACCTCGCCATCCGCGAGAGCAGCGGCTGGACCGAGGCGTCGATCGACCTGCCCGGAGGGCTGCCCGAGACGTTCACGCTCGCGCTCACGCCGGTCGAGGGCGAGTGGGTGGATCACCACGTCTGGGTCCTCGAGCGCGCCGCGCGCTTCGAGGCGCGGCCGCTCGCCGGGCCGTGACGTGCGCGCCGGCCTGCCCCGCGACCCCGCGCAGTGGATCGCGCTCGCGCTCTCCCTCGCCGCGCTGCTCGCCGGCGCCTGGCTCCTCCGCCGCGGCCGCTCGCCCGCTGCCGCGCGGCCCGGCCCAGCGCCCCGGCGCCCCGGCGCCGCGGGCCTCGATCCCGCGCCGCGCTCCGGCGCGCCCCGCGGCGTCGCCGTGGCGGCGGCCCTCGGGCTCGCCGCGGCGCTGATCTCGGCCGCGTACGTCGCGGTCTACCTGCGGGGCGGCCCCCGGATCATCGACGCGACGAGCTACTGGCTCGAGGCCCGCGCCATGGCCGCCGGGCACCTCGCGTGGCCCCTCGGCGAGCCCGAGGCCTCCGTGCTCGGCCGCTTCCTCGTCCGCAGCGACGCCGCAGGCGACGCGGCGCGGCGCGGCGCGGCCGAGGTCGCGGTCATCTTCCCCCCGGGCTACCCCGCCCTCCTCGCGCTCGGCTTCCTCGCGGGCGCGCCGCTCGCGGTCGGTCCCCTGCTCGCCGCGGCGCTGACCGTCGCCACGTACGACCTCGCCGCGCGGTTCGCGGAAGGAGCCCCGGCCTCCGCCGGGAGCGGCGCGCGGATCCCCCTCGCGCCGCTCCTCGCCGCGCTCTTCTCGGCGCTCTGCGCCGCGCTCCGCTACCACACGGCCGACACGATGTCGCACGGGCTCGCGGCCCTCTGCTTCACCGTCGCGCTCGCGTCGGCGCGCCGCGCGCTCGACGAGGCCCCCGCCGCCGCGGCGGGCGCGCCGCGCTGGTGGCGCGATCCCGCCGTCCGCGCCGCCGCGCTCGCGGGCGTCGCGGCCGGCTGGCTTGCGGCCACGCGCCCGCCGAGCGCGCTCGCCCTCGCCGCGGCGCTCCTCGTGGCGCTGCGGCCAGAGCGCCCGCCGGGCACCGCCGCGGCCGGCCCTCGCGACGGCGACGCCGCGCCGCGCCCCTCGCCGCGGCTCGGGCGGCTCGCCGCGGCGCTCGCGATCGGCGCCGTCCCCGGCCTCGCGCTGCTCGCCGCGCACCAGCGCGCCGCGACCGGCGCCTTCGCGTCGTCGCAGAGCGCCTACTACGCCGTCTCCGACGGCCCGCCCGGCTGCTTCCGCTACGGCTTCGGCGAAGGCGTCGGCTGCCTCTTCGAGCACGGCGACTTCGTCCGGCATAACCTCGCGGAAGGATACGGTTTTCTTGCCGCCGCCGGCACGACGCTGCGCCGCCTGAAGCTCCACCTGGTCGACGCGCTCAACGCCGAGCCGCTCGCGCTGCTCGTGATCGCCGGCGCCGCGCTCGCCTTCCGGCGGCCGCGCTCGCGCGCCCTCGCGCTCGCGCCGCTCCTCCAGATCGCCGCCTACGCCCCCTTCTATTTCGACGGCAACTACCCCGGCGGCGGCGCTCGCTTCTTCGCCGACGTGCTGCCGGTGGAGCACGCCCTCGCCGCCTTGACCTGCGCCGCGATCGCGGAACGCGCGGGATCGCCGGCCGCGCGCGGCGGCCTCGCGGGACGGCTCCGCGCGCTCTTCCCGGCGCCGCTCTTCCCGGCGCCGCTCGTCCCGGCGGCGCTCTTCGCGGCGGCGCTCCCCCTCGCCGGCTTCGCCTTCCGCGCGGGCTTCGACCACGCCGCGCTCCGCGATCGCGAGGGCGGCCTGCCGATGTTCGATCCCGCCGCCGTCGCGCGCGCGGGCGTCGCGCGCGGCCTCGTGTTCGTCGACACGGACCACGGCTTCAACCTCGGCTTCGACCCCGCTGCGGGCGACGTCGCGGTGCTGCGCTACCGCGGCGACGCGATCGACCGGATGGCGTGGGAGGCCCGCGGCCGCCCCCCCGCCTACCGCTACGGCTTCGCGATCCCGGACGGCGGCGGCCTGGCCTCGGTCTCGATCGCGCCGCTCGCCTTCGACGCCGCGCCGCCCCGCGAGGCGCTCATCGAGGGCGAGTCGCTGTGGCCGCCGCGCGCCCAGCGCGGCGGCTGGGCAGCGCCCGAGCACGCCGGCGGCACGTGCGCGTCCGGGGGGCGCCTCCTCGCGGTGCACGCGGCGGCGAGCGGCGAGGCCGTCGTCCGGGTCGGCCTGCCCGCCCCGTGGCTCCGCGGCGCCCGGATCAGCCCGCGCGTGGCGGTCTCGGGCGACGGCGCGGGCGAGGTGGTCCTCGCCGTCGACGGCGCCCCCGTCCACGTCTGGCGGGTCGAGCCCGCCGCGTCGGGCGCCCCCGGCGCGCCGCTCACCTGCGTCGAGCTCCCGCCCCACCCCATCCCCGAGGACGCCGTCGGAATCGAGCTCTCCATCGCGCGCGCGAATGCGCGCCAGCACGGAAAGTTGCGGCGAGACGCGCGCGACGGCCCGCGCGACGAGGCCCGCGCCGCCACGCCGACGGCCGCGAATGCCGCCGGGATCCGCGTCGAAGCCGCCGCCGAGAGCGCTCCGGGAGGCCCGGGCGACCCCGCGGCCGGAGGCCTCTTTGCGCTCGACGCGGTCGCGGTCGCTGGCGGGAATTCGGTTGACCGCTAGTCCCGTAACATGCGAGCTTTTCATAGGATTCTGTTGTCATGCGGCTCCTGGACCGGCGCATCTCCCGGGGCTCTGCGGTGGAAAGCGGCAAGTCGGGCGCCGGCGGCGGTCCGCTCGGGTGGGGGAGGTGGACCAATGACGAAAAGCGAGCTCATCGACGCGATCGCGGGACGGGGGGAGCTCACCAAGGCTCGAGCCGAGCTCGTGGTGAACTGCGTCTTCGACGCGATGACGCAGGCGCTCCAGCGCAACGAGGGCATCGAGATCCGCGGGTTCGGCAGCTTCACGGTCAGGCCGTACAAGCCGTACAGCGGCAGGAACCCCCGCACGGGCCAGCCGGTGCCCGTGCCCGCCAAGCGGCTCCCGTTCTTCAAGGTCGGCAAGGAGCTCAAGGAGCTCGTCAACGCGAGCCGCGCGTACGCGATCTCGGGCGATGACGACGACGATGACGATGAGGACGAGGACACCGACGACGAATGAGGCGACGCGCCAGCGCACGCCCATGACGTCGCCGTCGTCGACGGCGCGACGCGCCCGCGCGCCTCGAGGCGCGCTCGCCCCCCTGGCGGGCAGTTCCGCTGCGCGGTAGAAGCGGGGCCCCATGGTCCCCGCCGAACGTCAGCTCGAGATTCTCTGCAAGGGTGCCGTCGACCTCCATGTGCGCGCCGAGCTCGAGGAGCGGCTCCGCGAGGGCAAGCCGCTGCGCGTCAAGGCCGGCTTCGACCCGACCCGCCCCGACCTCCACCTCGGCCACACCGTGGTCATGCAGAAGATGCGGGAGTTCCAGGACTTCGGGCACACCGTCATCTTCGTGGTCGGCGACTTCACGGCGATGGTCGGCGATCCGACCGGCAAGAACGAGCTGCGCCCGCGGCTCTCGCGCGAGGAGGTCGTCGCCGCGGCCGAGACCTACCAGGCGCAGGCGTTCAAGGTCCTCGACCGGAACAAGACCGAGGTCCGCTACAACTCCGAGTGGCTGAACAAGCTCGATCCGGCGCAGATGATCGAGCTCTGCGCGAAGTACACCGTGGCCCGCATGCTCGAGCGCGACGATTTCAAGAAGCGCTACGAGGAGGCGCGGCCCATCTACGTGCACGAGTTCATGTACCCGCTCCTCCAGGCCTACGACTCGGTCGAGCTCGAGGCCGACATCGAGCTCGGCGGCACCGATCAGCTCTTCAACCTGCTCGTGGCGCGCGACCTCATGCCCCGCTACGGCAAGCGCGCCCAGATGGTGATGACGATGCCGCTCCTCGAGGGCACGAACGCGCGAATCGAGGACGGCAAGGTCGTGGGCCCGAAGATGTCGAAGAGCGCGGACAACTACGTCGGCATCACCGAGCCGCCGTTCGACATGCTGCAGAAGCTGATGCTGGTCGATGACGGAGTCATCTGGCGCTACATGGAGCTCCTGTCGTCCCGCCCGCCCGAGGAGGTCGCCCGGCTGCGGGAGGCGGTCCTGCGCGGCGAGGAGAGCGTCATCGCGGTGAAGGAGCTCTTCGCGCAGGAGATCGTCACCCGCTTCCACTCGGCCGACGACGCGCGCGCCGCCCTCGAGCGGCGCCGCAGCGTCGCGGCCGGCGGCCTGCCCGAGGTCATCGAGGAGCTCCACGTCGCGAGCGACCGCGACGCGATCCCCATCGGCAAGGCGCTCGCGCTGGCCGGGCTCGCCAAGTCGACCTCCGAGGCGCTCCGCCTCGTGAAGGGCGGCGCGGTGCACCTCGACGGCGAGGTGATCAAGGACGACCAGCTCAAGCTCGAGCGTGGGAAGCGATTTCTGGTCCGCGTCGGCTCGAAGAACCGCCGCTTCGCCTACCTCGTCGTTGGCTGACGCGCCCGGGCGGGGGCTCCGCCGCCGCGGCGCGCTCGGCGGCGTCGTGGGCTGCGTCCTCGGCCTCGCGCTGCCGTCGTGCGGCGGCGCGCCGCGGCCGCCCGCTCGGCCGGGCCCGCCGCTGCCGCCGCTCGACACGGCGGACCTCACGCGCCTGTTGCCGCAGGCGGGGCTCCGGTGGCTCGTCCTGGTCCGGCCCCGCGAGATCGCGACCGTACCGTGGCTCATCCCCCCGATCGCGCTCGTGGCGCCCGAGGAGAACCTGGCCCGGCACGCGCGCGCGACCGGCGTCGACCTGCGGCAGGTGCGCGAGGCCGCGATCGCGTCGTACGCGGGGGCGTCGGGCGAGGCCAGGTTCTACGTGGCGCGTCACAGCGGCGACCCCCGCACCATCGAGCGCCTCTTCCGGCGGCGGCTCACGGGCAAGGAGCGGCGGGCGCTCGATCGCCCGGACGTCGTGCGCGTGATGGGCGACATCGGCACGGCGCCGCACGCGCTGGTGCTCCTCGGCGAGGACGTGGTCGGCGTGCAGGACGGCGGCAGCCCGCAGCGCGGGCCGGCGCGGGTGGCGTCGCTGTACGCGCTCGGCCGCCTCAAGCGCTCGCCGACGGCGCTGTCGGAGGGCCCGCTCGCGGCGCTCGCGGCCCGCTTCGGCCCGGCGCCCGCGCGCGCGTTCGCGCCGGGCCCGTTCGACGGGGAGCTCGCCCGCGGCGCGCGCGGCCTGCTCGCGGCGGCGACGGCCGTGGGCGCGGCCGCGAGGCCGAGCGCGCGCGAGGGCATCGCGCTCGCGATCGCGGTGGCGGGCGATTTCTCGACGAGCGGCGCGGCCGCCTCGGAGGAGCTGCTCGCGGCGTGGGAGGAGCTCGCGCACGGCTCGTTCGGCCACCTGCTCGGGCTCGACGCGCCGGTCGAGCCGCCGCTCGCGACGCACGCGGAGGACGCGGTGGCCGTCGCCGTCGAGCTGGACCCGCGCGCGCTCGCCCGGGGGCTCGCCGCGGCGACGGGCGAGAGGGTCGAGGAGATGCTTCGGTAGGCGCGGCCGCGCCGCGCCGGTAAACCTCATCGGAGCCATGCCCACCACGACCAGCGGCTACTTCCTGCAATGCGCCTCGCGCGGCACGCTCGAGCTCGTCGTGCCCGCCGCCGGGGCGCCGTTCGGCGTCGAGCACCACCGCCGCGAGGACGCCGCCGGGCCGTGGCGCCACGCGGCGACGTTCGCCGCGGACCTCGGCCCGGTCGGCGCGGCGGCGCTCATCCAGAGCAACTTCGGCGATCCGGGCCACCTCGAGGCGGTGGTGCGCGCCGGGGATCGGCTGGCCGCGTTCTGGTGCGCGCCCGCCCGCGAGCCGTCGTGGAGCGCGCCGCGCTTCTTCGCGGAGGGCGTGGCGGGCGACCCCGCGCTGATCCAGGGCGCCTTCGGCGGCCGGGGCAACTTCGAGCTCGTGGTGCCGCACGCGGGCGGCGGGATCGCGCACTACCACCGCGACAACGACACCGCGGAGCTCGGATGGCACGGCCCGGCGATCTTCGGCGCGGAGCTCGGGCGGTTCGAGGCGGTCGCGATGGTCCAGCGCGGCGCGGACGCGCCCGGCGCGCCGGGCGATCTCGAGGTGGTCGCGCGCGCCGGCGATCGCCTGGTGATGTTCCGGCGCCCTGCCGGGGCCGCGTGGCAAAGCCCGGAGGAGGTGGTCTCCGGGGTCCGGGGGACGCCGGCGCTCTTCCGGAGCGCGTCCGGCGGAGAGGGCGCGCTCGAGCTGTTCGCGCCGCTCGCGGGCGTGGGGCTCGCGTGGTGGCGTCGCGGCGACGGCGCCCGGGGCGCGCGCTTCCGCGGGCCGACGGTGTTCGCCACCGCGCTGGGCCGGTGTGAGGCGGTGTCCGTCATCGAGAGCCGCCCGCTCGCGCGGATCGAGCTCGCCGTGCGCGCCGAGGGGCAGGTCGTCCACCTGGCGCGCGACGGCGAGCTCTGGTCGCGGCGCGCGGTGCTCCGCAGCGGGCTCGCTGCGGCGGACGCGGCCTCTCCGGCTGGGCCGCAGCCGCCCGCGTCCGCGGCGCAGCAGCCGCCCGCGTCCGCGGCGCAGCAGCCGCCCCCGACCGCGCCGCGCCCCGCCAGCGCTGCGCTGCAGCTGCGCGCCGGACCGCACCGAGCGGGGTTCCGGCGCATCGACGCGCTCTCGCTGTCGGAGGACGCCCGCTACCCCGATACCTGGCCGTTCCAGGGCACCCTCTACCGCTGCCCCGCGCAGGGCGCCGCGCTGCTCTACTACCCGGCGTCGGCGGACGGCGAGGAGGCGCCGCTCTCGCCGGGAGGCCCGTTCCCGGTCATCGCGATCGCCCACGATCGACGCCTCCTCACGAGCGCCGTCACCGGTGGGTCGCCCGCCGGCATCGGCCAGGACTATCGCCAGCTCGCGGGCGTCATGGCGCACCTCGCGCGCTGGGGCTTCGCCGTCATCGCGCCCGATCTCTCGTGGCTCGCCCCGGACGACGCGCCGCTGCGCCGCGCCGCGGTCCTCCGGGACGCGCTCTCTTACCTCAGGGCCGGCTCGCGGGGCCCGCTCCTGGCCGACTTCGATCGCGTGGGCGCCCTCGGCCACGGGCTCGGCGCGCAGGCCGCCCTCGCCCTGGCGCTCGATCCCGCCGGCCCGTTCCACGTCCGCGCCCTCGCGCTGCTCGCGCCGGCGGGCGAGCCGGATCGAGCCCCGCCCATCGACGCGCTCGAGCCTCGCCCGGTGCTCGTCGTCCGCGGCACCGCGGACCCGATCTCCGCCTCGGTCCCGGCGGCGCTCTACGGCCGTGCGCGCGCGCCCAAGCACCTCGTGACCCTGCCGGGCGCGAGCCACTTCGGCTACACGACGTCGCTCGGCCTCGCCGAGCCGCTCGACGGCCCTGCCGAGCTCCCGCGCCGCGAGCAGCAGGCGATCGCGATGGGCTACCTCGCCGCGTTCTTCAACGGCTATCTCCGGGACGCCCACAGGTGCCTCGGCGCGCTCTCCGGCAAGGAGTCGCTCGAGGGGCTCGAAGCGAGGGAGATCCCGGTGAGCGCGGAGACGGCTGGCCGCGGCGCTGGGCTCTAGTCTCGACCTGGGCTGGCCGCGCGGCGCGCCGCCGGCGCCGCCGCTCCTCGTGGAGGCGCCGCTCGCTCGTCAGGCGCCGGCGGCCGGACGAGCGAGCGGCGCGATGCTACTTTCGAGCGCGTGTTCCAGCTCGGCGGCCTCGTCGTCACGCTCGTCAACGCGCTCCTCGGCCTGCTCGTCTGGCGGCGGCTCCGCGCGGCGTTCCCGCGGCGCGCAGCGCTGATCGACGGGCTGTGCGCCGCGGGGCTGCTGCTTGTCGCGCACCCGGCGCTGCTCATGACCGTGGCGAGCTGGTCGGGGCTGCGCGCGATCCAGCGCCACGTGCCCGAGCCGGTGTCGCTGGTCGCCATGGGCGCTCAGGTGGCCCTGCTGATGTACGGGCTGCTCCTCGGCATCACCGCGACCGCGACCGCGGCCGTCCGGGCGCTTCGCCGCGATCGGACGGCCCCGAACGCCGGGGCGGTCACGGGCGCTCGGGTCGACACGGACGCTCGGGCCGGTTCTGCCGCTCGAGCTGATTCAGCCGCTCACGCCGCCGACGCTCCACCCGCTCAGGCCAACAACGCTCCAGAAGAAGCCGAGACCGCGCCGGAGCCCGTCGACAAGATCCGCCGCCGGCTCGTCGTCGGCGCGTCGTGGGCGCTGCCGGCGGCGGCCGTCGCGGTCTCGATGGGCGGCGTGCTCGCCTCGCGACAGCGGCCGGTCGTGGTGAGGGTCGTGCTGCCCGTGCGGCGCGAGCTGACGAGCCTCCACGGCGTCACCATCGCGCAGCTCAGCGACGTGCACGTCGGCAGCTTCATGGACGCGGAGCGGCTCGACGAGCTCCGCGACGCCATCAACGCGGTCCGCGCCGACATCCACGTCGTCACGGGCGACCTGCTCGATCACCACGTCTCCCAGCTCGAGCTGTCCGCGCGGCTGCTCCGGGGCCTGCGCCCCGCCCGGGGGCAGCTCTTCTTCTGCATGGGCAACCACGAGTACATCGCCGCGCGCTCCGCCAGCATCCCGGCGATCGTGAAGGGCCTCGAAGAAGCGGGCGCCCAGGTGCTCGTCGACGAGGCGCGCGAGGTCCGCCTCGGCGGCGATCGCCTGTGGATGGGCGCGATCGACTACCCGAGCCGCGCGCGCCCTGGAGAGCCCGCCCGGCGCCCGACGGCCGACGGGCTGGCCCGCGCGCTCGGGCAAATGCGGGACGACGGCGCGCCGCGCGTCCTGCTCAGCCACCACCCGGGCACGTTCCGCGCGGCGCGCGAGCTGCCGTTCGACCTGATGCTGTCCGGCCACACGCACGGCGGGCAGATCTCGCTGGGCCGGATCGGCGATTACGCCCTCACGCCGATGCTGCCGGCCGGGCTCTATCACAATGGCCTTTACGAGCACCGCGGCCGGCGCCTCCACGTCAACGCGGGCGCCGGCGGCTGGCTGCCGGTGCGCATCAACTGCCCGCCGGAGATCACGCTCGTCGAGCTCGTGCCCGCCTGACGCGTCGGAGCTCGCGCGGAGCGCCCTCCGCGCGCCGCCGCGCCGGCTACAGCGTCACCTCGAACGGCGCGCGCGCGAGCTCCTCGCCCGTCTCCGACCGCACGACGGCCGTCCACTCCCCCGCCTTGCGCACCCCGCGCGTGAATGCCCACGTCCGCCACCGCGGCGACGGCCCGACCCCGAGCGTCACGTTGCCGACCGGCGCCCCGCCGTCCGGCGGAACGAACGCCACCGTCACCTCGCCCTCCGCGTCGCCGCGATTCTCGATCTCCAGGAAGGCATAGAGCCGCTCCGTCTCCGGCGCGCGGAACGTCGTCCCCGGCGCCACCGGCTCGCGGTCCTTCACCCCCTCCGCGAGCACGAGCCGCTTCACCTTCAGCTCCGCCGCGCCCCTCCCCTTCTCCCTGCCCGCTTTGCCGCCCTTGTCCGCCGCGGCGCTCGCCTCAGGCGCCGGCGCCGGCGCCGTCATCGCCGCAGCCGGCGGGCTCGCGGGCGGCGCCGCCAGGGCGACCGCCGGCTCGGGGCACTGCGTCGCCGCGGCGCTCGCGGCGGCGGCCGCCGCCGGAGGCCGCGCGTCGTGACGCTCACCGCAGCCAGCGAGCGAAACCGCGCAAAGGGCCAGAAACGTCATCCGTCGAGCCATCCTCGTAGCCATCGAAGCACTCCTCCGTGTTCCGGGGCGTCCCCGTCTCGCCCTCGATATGGCAAGCCGCGGACCGCTGCTGATCCATCGGAATCATTGAGGATTTCTCCGACCCTGTGGGCGCCGGGCCGCGCCCTGTGTGTCCGGCGCGGCGGCGGGGCCGCGCCGCCGCCGGAGCCTACGTCGAGGAGCTCACCCGCCCGACTTTCCCCCTCCGGCCGGGTCGATCCCGTCGGCCCGCATCCTCTCCGCGCTCGCCGGCCCCGCCACGGTGCCGGCGGGGTGCGCGTACCAGCCGGAAGGATCCGCCGTGTCCGGCGCGTCGCGGACCTTCAGGATGGTGAACATCCCGCCCATGTCGACGTACGAGAACGGCCCGGCCCCGCCGCGCATCGGCAGGCTGTTCGCGGGCACCGGCATGGGCATCTCGCCCATGCCGCCCATCCCCGTGGTCCCCATCGTCATGTAGTCGGGCATCACGCGGCTCATCCGGCGATCGAGCGCGCGGGTGTCGGCGCCGACCATGTTCGGGAGGCCGTGGCCCATCTGCATCATCGTGTGATGGGTCATGTGGCAGTGCACCGCCCAGTCGCCCGGCTCCTCGGGGACGAACTCGATGACCCGCGTGCTGCCGACCGGGACGAGGACCGTGGTCTCCGGGTACTGGGCGGACTCGGGGACATACCCGCCGTCGGTCGCCGTGACCTGGAACCACAGGCCGTGCAGGTGGATCGGGTGGTGATCCATGGGGCCGAGGTTCCCGAGGCGGATGCGCACGCGCTCGCCGCGGCCGACGAGGAGCGGCGCCGTCGCGGGGAACGCCTTGCCGTTGAACGTGAGGACGTTGAAGTCGTTCATCGCGTTCGGATCGGGCCGGCGCGCCCCGGCGTTGATCTTCCACTCCTGCGTCATCAGCACGAAGTCCCTGTCCACGCGCGGGCCGCGGGGCCTCCGCGGGTGCACGACGAACATCCCCACCGCGCCCAGCGCGATCTGGGTCATCTCGTCGAAATGCGAGTGATACATGTACGTCCCCGGATGCCGCGCGACGAACTCGTAAACGTACGTCTCCCCGGGCGGGATCGGCCTCTGGTTGAGCCCGGCGACTCCATCCATGCCGTTCGGCACCACGAGCCCGTGCCAGTGGACCGTGGTGGGCTCGGGCAGCCTGTTCGTGACATAGATGCGCAGGCGATCGCCCTCGACCGCCTCGATGGTCGGGCCGGGCGTGCCGCCGTTGTAGCCCCACACCTCGCTCTTCAGGCCAGGCGCGAACTCGTGCTCGAGGGGGCCCACGACGAGGTGGCCGACCTTCACGCCGTCCACCGCCCGCAGCGGGAGCGTGCTGCCGTTCGGCGTCACCACGGCGGGCTGCCCCCCGGGCGCCGCGATCCGGCGGGGCGCCGGCGCCGCGGCGCCGGGCGGCGCGGCCGGGCGCTCCTGCGCGTGCGCGAGCCCGCGCGTGAGCAAGGCGGCGCCGGCGGCCAAGCCGCCCGCGTGAATGAACGAACGTCGATCCATGTCAGTGCCCTCCTTCGCCCGTGCCCGTGGCCCTCGGCATCGCGGCGGGCGCCTCCGCCCCCGCCGCCTCGACGCGGCGCCCCGAGAGGAGCGCGTCGAACGCCGCCTTCGCCGTCCAGTGCTCGCGCAGCGCCTCGACCGCCGCGAGCTCGGCGTCGAGCTGCTCGCGGTGCGCCGAGAGCAGCTGGAAGACGCCGACCTGCATCGCGTTGTACTGGAGCAGCGTCTGCTCCAGGACCCGCTTGCGCGCGGGGAGGACGACGCGCTCGTAGTGCCGCGCCCGCGCGTGCGCGGACGCGAGCCGGTTCCGGGCGTCGCGGACCGCCGAGCGGACGTCGACGGCGCGCCCGTGGTAGCGCTCGAGCAGGCTGTCGAACTCCGCCGTCTGCGCGGCCTCGGCGCCGCCCCGCCGGTTGAAGATCGGGAGCGCGACGCGGAGCCCGGCGCCGAGGACCCACGGGTGCTCGTCGACCTCGCCGCGCTCGGGGAGCTCCCGCTCGCCGCGCACGCTGATCGACATGTCCGGCACCCAGCCCTCGGCGCGCAGGGCGCCGGCACGGCCGGCCGCGGCGTCGAGCCGGCTGCGCAGCTCCGCGAGCTCGAGGCTCGCCCGCACGGCCTGCGTCTCGGCGCGCGCGGGCGTCGCGACCACCTCGGGCGCCGGCGGGAGCGGGCCGGCGATCGTCCACGCGGTCGCCGCGCCGGAGAGGCCGAGCAGCCGGTGGAGCCGCTCGCGCTGCGTGAGGAGCTCGAGCTCGATCTGCGCCGCCGTGACGCGCGCCTCCTCGTACCCGGCTTCCTGCGTCGCCACGTCGAGCTCCGGGACGTTGCCCGCCGCGAAGAGCGCGCGGGCGGCGTCGCGGGCGGCGGCGAACGCGTCGAGCGCGCGGTTCGCGATGCCGAGGCGCTGCTCCGCCGCCTGCGCGGCGTAGAACGCGGCGCGGACCTGGTAGCCGAGCTCGATGACGGCGCCGGCGGCGCGGAAGCGCGCCGCCTCGTGCTCCGAGCGCGCCGCCCGCGCGCGGAGCGGCGACAGGAGCGCCGAGGTCAGATCGATCTCGACCGCGAGCTCGACGTGCGTGTGCTCGAGCCCCTCCTGCCGCGGCATGACCTCGACCTCGATCTCCGGGTTCGGCAGCGCGCCGGCCTGCTCGAGCTGGCCCCGGGCGACGCCGACCTCCTTGAGCGCGGCGCGCAGCTCGCGGTTGTTGAGCAGGGCGAGCCGCACCGCGGCATCCGCGGTGAGCGGCCGTCGGGGCGCCTGGCCGGGGGAGCGCGCGTCGCCGGCGGGCTCCGGGTCGACGGCGTCGGACGTCGCGCTCGGCGGGAGCTCCGCGCCGGAGAGCGCGCGGATCCGCGCGATGTCGGCGGTGGCCGAGGGGGCGCCGCAGCCGGCCGCGGCCGCGGCGAGGAGGGCGATGACCGCCGCGCGCGGCGCGAGGCGCGCGGCGAGCGGGCGCGAACGACGGGGTTCAGTGCGCATGGGCGGGCTCCTTGGGCCTGGGCGGGCCGGCCGGCGGCGTCGGCGCCGGCGCGGCGCCGTGGTCGTGGTGCTGGTGCCCCCCCGGCGGCGTTGGAGCCGGCGCAGGACCGCTCGGCGGCGTCGGAGCCCGCGCAGGACCGCTCGGCGGCGTCGAGGCCGGCGCGGCGCCGTGGTCGTGGTGCTGGTGACCGCCCGGCGGCGCCGGGGCCGGTGCGGCGCCGTGGTGATGGTGGTGATGGTGATGCTGATGAGGATCGGCGCCTGGCGCCGACGCCGGCTCGAGTCCGACCCAGCCAGCGGTGGGCTCTCCGGGCAGCGGAGGGTCCTCCGAGAGGGCGACGCCGATCCGCGGCGCGGGCGCCTCCGCCGCCTGCGGTGAGGCGGCAGACGATGCGGGGAAGCTCGCGGGAACGCCGCGCGGCGCGCAGCCGGCGAGCGCAACGACGAGGATCAGCAGGGCGTTCGGCCCGGCGAGGTGACGTGGTTTCATGGAAGCCGCTCCAGCATCGGCGACCGCGATCACTTGCGGCGCTCGACGACGATGACGCCCCGTAGCATGTTCATGCCGCATTTGAACTCGATCTCTCCCGGGCTCAGCGCGGGAAGATCGATCACCACCGGCACGTTCGTCGGCAGCTCGCGCCGGATCCCGAGGGAAGCGAAAACGACCTCGCGCGAGCAAGGCGAGTAGTCCCGCCGGACCAGCTTCAGGCGGACCCGCTCGCCCTCGGTGACGACGATGCGGCTCGGCTTGTAACCGCCGTCCACCACGATCTCGATCTCGCGGACGGCCTGCGGCGATGGGGCGGGCGCCTCCTCCGCCGCGGCGCTCGACGGGCGCAGCGAGGGGGCGAGGAGCGAGGCAGCGAACAAACCGGAGACGACGAGGAGACGCGTCATGACCATGGGTACCTTCGTTCGGGGTTGTGCCTGGCGGACGCGCGCGCCCCGGCGGCATTACACGGTGTTCGATCGAATCCCTTGGCTGTCGTGCGGGAGGCATGGCTCAGCCTGCCCGGCGGCGTGTTCGGGTGTCCCGTCCGTCGTCGGGCTGGCCAGCGTCGACATGGGCGCTCTCCGCGCGGTGACCCCGGGGGACTGCCCACGTCGAGGCTAGGCGTGGATGTACACGAGCGTCCCGCCCTTGTCGTTGAACGCGGCGTGCCAGCCCTCGGGGACGGGGGGATCGGTCCACGCGAACAGCCACGCGGCGTCGGCGGGCGCGAGGTTCACGCAACCGCTGCTCCGCACCTTGCCGAACGCGTCGTGCCAGTAGACGCCGTGCAGCGCATAGCTGTTGTGGAAGTACTGGACATAGGGCACGTCGCGCAGATCGACCGACGTCTCGCTGAGATCGTCGCCGTCCATCGTCGCCGTGACGTGCTTCTCGCGGACGAAGAACGTGCCCTGCACGGTCGCGCTCGTGGTCGCCGGGTCGGCGAGCTCGCCCTTGCCCGTCGACACCAGGGTCGCGAAGACGGGGCGCACGCCCTCGTAGGCGACGAGCATCTGGAGCTCGATCGAGATGTCGATCCACTTCCGGCCGCGCGCCGCCTGCCCCCAGAAGTCGCGGCCCAGCCGCGCGACGCGCAGCGCGGACGCGGGGATCCACGCGCCCGCGTCGGTCTCGGCATAGGCGCCGCCGGCGGCCGTCTTGCCCGTGAGCACCCAGCCGGAGCGGTACGGCGCCCAGGCGTCCGGCTTGAGCTCGCCCGAGGCGTCCGGCTTCAGCGTGCGCACCCCGTGGTGCATGACGAACGCCGGGGTCCCCTCGGTCTTCACCTCGACGCCGCGCATCGCCGTGGGGACGACGGCCGAGGTGCGGTCGATCGGGATGAGATCGAGCTCGGTCGTCAGGCCGAAGCGCCGCCCGGTCCACGCGAAGGTCGAGATCAGGCCGAAGGCCGAGTCGGCCCGCGCGCGCCCGCGGTGCGCGGGGAAGCGGACCTTCTCGGCGGCGCCGAACGGCTTGGGCAGGTCGCGGCGGCTCGCGAAGAAGGGCGTGAGCGGCTCCGGCTCGCCGAGGAGCGCCTCGTCGCGGAGCGACCACGCCGGGGTGCCCTGGCTGCGCGAGCGCCCCTCGACGCGCCGCTGCTCCGCCTCGCTCGGCAGGTGGACATAGAGGTGCGGCGGCGGCTTCCGCGACACGACGTAGCGGTAGGGATACGGCTGCCCGCGGCGCGGGCCGGCCGGCGTTGCGGCGACGATCTCGTGGTTCAGGTCGAGCGAGGCGCCCTTGCCGACGCACACGAAGCCGCGGGGGTGCACGGCGTACCACCCGCCGGGGCACCCCGCGTCGCCCGACGGCGCCGCCGCGCGCTCGACGACCGCGCCGGCCCGCAGGTACCCCAGCTTGGCGGCGCCGCGCTCGGGCGACGCGTACACGAACGTGCGCATCGCGATGCTCGCGAGCTTGTCGCCGCGCCCGGGGCGCAACGCCTCCCGGGTCGCCGCGGGCTCGCCCTCGCCGCCGGCGCCGGCGTCGAGGGCGGCGAGCAGCTCGGAGGGGCCGGAGGCGGCCGGCGGCTGCTCGGGGGCGGCCTGCAGCGCGGCGGCCGAGCGCCCCGGCGGCTCCTCGCCCGGGCCGCAGGCGGCCGCGAGGGCGGACGCCGCGAGCGCCACGGCGCGGAGCGACCGACCCGGGCCACCGCGATGCCGCGCGCGCGTCTCCACGAAAGAGCAAGCCATCATCGACGAAGGGCCTCGTCTAGCTCAGAGGCCGCCCGCCGGCCAGAGGGCGTCGCCACACGGCGCGCCGCGCGTGCGCCGGAGGAGGAGCGGACCGAGCAGCTCAGTGTCTGGCTCGGCTGCCAGCCCGTGTCTCCCATCGCGTGCTGGAGGGTGGAGGCCCGACAGCATGCGATCGAGCCGATCCTCGACCCACGAACTCGGAGGAGCCCTGGCGAGCTCGTAGCCGACCTCTCCGTTGACATCCACCAACTTAACCGGTACAGCGATCCGAGCAACGGAGCGCGCGCGAGGCAGCCGCGCCGATGGGACCATATCTCGGCGTACGCGACCTCAGCATTGAGCCGGGCGGGACCGCGACGCCGGCGGTCCGGCGCCGGCTCTTCTTGATGCGGCGCTCCCGTTAACGCGGCGTTCCAGACAGGACCCGCCAGCCTTGTCCGTCGGTTTGAGGATAGTCGCCGGCCGGCCGATTCGGATTGACGCCTCCAAATGTTAACGTTAACAATATGGTGCTTCGGGTTCCCCTGTCGTGAAGGGAGAAGGAATTCCAAGCGCATGGAAACGTCAGTCCCCGACTGACGGCGCTGCCCCCTGGCCGGCAGAGCATTCTCGTGCGCTCCGAGGTTCCTCCTGCCGGTCCACCCTGCAGGAGCGACGCTATCTCAACAGGTCATCCATGCATCCAAGGCGCCGCCCTCACGCCGCCGCCTGCGGGAGCTCGTCCACAGTTGCGCCGCGAAGGAGCATTCCTGGCGAGGTCAGGGCCGCCGCAAACCGCCGAAATCGCTGATATCCGCTGTCCAATCTGTTGTCCGCGAGGAGCCATGCGAAACTTAATCCATCGATATCTTTACGTGGCGCTGATCGGCCTCACGCCGCTCGGCGGCGCATGCTCGGACGGGACCGACCCCGCCCCCGATCCGGGTACCGGCGGCACGGCGACCGACGCCGCCAGCACGACCGGCGTGGGAGGCGGCGCGGGCGGCGCCGGCGCTGCGGGCGGCGCCGGCGCTGCGGGGGGCGCCGGCGGCGGGACCGGTGGCCAGGGAGGCGACGACCAGCTCGTTTGCCCACCTGCGCCAGCAGAGACCGGGGCTTATGCGATCGACGCGACCGGCGTCACCTTCACCGTGGGAACCGGTCTGCTGAAGCTGGAGGTTTGCAACGAGAGCATCATCCGCGTCCAGTACACCAACGCCGCTTCGCTCCCCGACAAGACCTCTCTGTCCGTCAACAACAAGTGGGACACACGGAGCTTTTGCGTCGAGGAAAATTCGGGGGTCGTGACCATCACCACCACGCGCCTGAAGGCCAGCGTCGACACGGCCAGCGGCTTGGTCACCTACGCCGACTTGGACGGCAACGTCATCTTGTCGGAAGACAGCAAGACCGTGACCCCCGCGACCGTCGAGGGGGTCAGCACGAACCGCGTCGAGACCGTGTTCAAATCGCCCTCTGACGAAGCCCTGTTCGGCCTCGGCCAGCACCAGGACAACGTGATGAACCGCAAGGGCACGAAACGACGCATCGTCAACGTCAATACAGAGATCAACATTCCGGTACTGGTGTCCAACAAGGGTTACGGGATCTTCTGGGACAACTACTCCGTCTCGGAGTTCGACGGAACCGAGTCCAACAACACGAAGTACAGCTACTCGTCCGAAGCGGGCGAGATGGTGGACTACTATTTCTTCTATGGTCCAAGCATCGACCAGGTCGTCGCCGGCTACCGCACCGCGACCGGCGCAGCCCCGATGTTCCCCAAATGGGCCTACGGGCTCTTCCACTCGAAGGACAAATACGGCAGCCAGTCCGAGCTGCTGAGGGTCAAGGACGGCTACCGCGACAACAACATTCCGCTCGACTGCATCGTTCAAGATTGGGACTACTGGACCCCGTACGCGTGGGGCTCCCATCTCATGGATGAGAGCCGCTATCCCAATCCAGCGTCTCTGATCGCTCAGATGCACGACGATAACGTCCATACGGTGATATCGATCTGGCCATTGTATCAACGCGTGAACACGGAGAGGAAGCCGGGAGAGCTGGACAACTATCGCGCGCTCGATGAAATCGGGGCGCTGTACGCCAGCGGCGGCTCACACCACTTCTATGACACCTTCAACCCCGCCGCCAGGGCCCTGGTGTACCAGCAGATCCATGATCGCCTGCTGGGGCCGCACGGCTGGGACGGCATCTGGGCCGACAACACCGAGCCGCAGGGCTATCCGGACGCCGTCAACGTGCGGGCGGCAAATACCGCGATCGGCAAGGGGGCGCTGTACGTGAACGCTTATCCCCTGCAACACTCCGCGGGGCTGTACGAGCATTGGCGCAGCATCGGCCCGAAAGGGAAGCGAGTCTACAACCTCACCCGCAGCGCCTTCGCCGGCCAGCAGCGATACTCCACGACGTGCTGGTCGGGAGACATCAACAGCGACTTTCCGACCTATGTCAAGCAGATCCCCGCGGGGCTCAACTTCTCGCTGGCGGGGATGCCCTACTGGACCACGGACATCGGCGGGTACTGGGGCCACAACGTGAACTGGAGCACCAGCGCGAACAACGAGCTCTTCACCCGCTGGTTCCAGTATGGCGCGTTCTCGCCGATCTTCCGGATCCACGGAGGCGGGTCGAGGGAGCTGTACGGCAACAGCTGGAGCGCCGCCACCAAGGCCAACCTCCTCAAGATCGACAACCTGCGCTATCGGCTGATGCCTTACATCTACTCATTGGCATGGAAGGTGACCAGCGAAGGCTACACCATCATGCGTCACCTGGTCTTCGACTATCCCAACGACGAGAAGGTGTTCGATATCAAGGATCAGTTCCTGTTCGGGCCATCCTTCCTGGTCAATCCGGTGACCGCCGCGGGCGCTACCAGCCGCTCCGTCTATCTCCCCGCGGGGACCTGGTACGATTTCTGGACAGGCGCGACGATGAACGGCGGGAGCACGATCACGGCCCCCGCGCCGCTGAGCGAGCTGCCGCTCTTCGTCAAAGCGGGCTCGATCGTCCCCATGGGTCCCAACATCCAGTATGCAACGCAGAGCATCGACCCGCTGGAGATCCGGATTTATAAAGGCAAAAACGGGTCCTTCACTCTGTACGAGGACGAGGGCGACAGCTATGACTACGAGGACGGTCAGCACTCGCAAATCCCGCTCACGTGGGACGAGGCCACCCAGGACTTGACCATCGGCGCGAGGGAGGGGAGCTATGACGGGATGCCGTCCACCAGGACGTTCAAGATCGTGTGGGTAGGCGAACGTCATGGCGCCGGCGTCGACGTCACCGCCGCCGCGGATCAAACGGTCACGTACAATGGCTCGAAGGTGGTCGTGAGCGCAGACTGAGCGACGCCCCGCACCTCCACGACACCCCGCGGCCTTGCGTCGACGCGCGGGCAGACGGAGGCTCGGCCACGCGAAGCTAGGGCGCGCTCCACCGCGCGTCGCCCTCGAGCGCCCAGCCGAGCGCCCGCCGCGTCTCCTCGGCGACCGGCCCGTCGTACCGGTGCCCGGCCTCCTCGCTGCGCACCACGCGCGTGAGCACGCCCGCCTTCTCGAGGCGCGCGGCCGCCGCCTTCGCCGCGGCGCCGCACCCGGCCTGCGCGCAGACGAAGAGGACGCGCTGCCCGCCGCCGTCCGCGAACGCCCTGGCCGCCTTCGGCGTCCACTTGTCGTGTCCGCCCTCGACCAGCACGAGCCGCGGGAAGAGCGCCGCCCGCCGCGCGGCGATCGCGGAGCCCATGATCGCGCCCAGCGAGAAGCCGGTGTAGAGCACCGCGCCGGGGTCGACGTGCTCGGGAAAGCGCGCGCGCAACGCCGCGAGCCCCGCGTCGATCTCCTGCTCCAGGCGGACGTTGCTCTCGTACGTGAAGCGGACGTCGCTCGCCGACGGCGAGTCGGACCGCGCGACGCCGCGCGGGCACAGGATGAAGGCGTCGCCCCCCGCGATGTCGCGCCACACCTGGCACTGCCACTCGGGCCGGTCGTAGTTGCCGTGCGAGGCGATGAGCACCGGGCGCCGCGCCGTGGCGTCGATCGGCACCGACACCACCGCGCTCGCGAACCCGTCGACCGGGAGCTCCACGAACGGCGCGTCCGCGCGGAGCGGCGCGACCGGCGCAGCAGCCGGCGCGGCGCCCTCCGCCGCGGAGGCGGGCGCGGCGGCGTCCCCCGCGGGCGCCGGCGTCGCCCCGGCGTCCGCGGCGGGCGCCGCGCCCTCCGGCGCCGCGGCGGGCGCGGCGCTCGGCGGCGCGGGCGAAGGCCCGGCGGCCCGGCCCGCGCGGTCGCACCCCGGCGCCGCCGCCGCGAGGAGCGCACAGCAGATGAACGGGCGGGAGAGCAAGGCGGCGGTGGGCGTCATCCGACCCAGGATGACGCATCGTCGCCGCGGAGACGACGCGCAGGCCGGCGGAAGCTCGAGCAGACGAGGCGCGGCGACCTACGGCAGCGCTACGGCAGCGCGTCGGCGAGCTTGTCCGCGAGCGGAGCGCCCCAGCCGGTCGGATAATCCCAGCCGCGCCCCGCGCTGAACCCCTCGCCGTTCCCGTCGTCGGTCTTGCCCTCGGTGATGTCGCGGAAGGACGCCTGCACCTTCGCGTCGGTGTAGAGCGCCCGGTTCAGCCACCCCACGACGGGCTTGTCCTGCGCGAGCCGCCGGCTGTTCACCGTCGCCATCAGCCCGGCGAACACCGGGGCGGCGAACGACGTGCCGCTGCGCCGCTCCCACTCGCCCAGGTAGTAGAGCCAGTACGTGGAGTCCCCCGAGGCGTTCAGCGCGACATCGGAGACGGCGCGCCGCCCCTGCGCGTCCAGGACGACGCCCTCCTGCCACCACGGGGTCTCGAACTGGCGCGATCGCCCCGACCCCGAGCCGCTCCACGCGACCTCGCGCGCGACCTCGCCGTCGCCGCCGAACTCGAGCCGGGTCCCGCCGACGCACGTCACGTACGGGCTCGACGACGGCACGTCCGGCTTCGCCGAGTCGCCGCCCGCGACGACGATCGTCATCCCGAGCGCCGCGCCCATCCGCGCCGCCTCGTGGTACTGGTGCCGGATCGGCGCCGCCTCGGTCTCCTCGCGGTGCGCGAACGACGTCGAGAGCACCGACACCTCGCCGGCCGCGATCGCCTCGTTCCACGCGTAGAGGATCGAGAGGGTGCGCGCGTCCGGCCCCTCGTACGCGATGAGCTCCGCCTCGGGCGCCATCGCGCCCGCCCACTCCGTGTCGAGCGTCGTCTCGAGGTAGCGGGTCGAGACCGGATCCGCCGTGGCCACGACCTCCGGGTTGTCGCGCGACGTGATGCCGAACGATTGCCAGAACGACTGGAGATCGCGGGTCTTGAACGTCGCCCCGACCACGATGCCGAGCTTCACGCCCTGCCCGCGGTGCCCCTCGTCGTGGAGCTTGTCGACCGCGTAGGCGCGCGCGATCTGCGCGGGCGTGACCCCCTGCTCTTGCCCCTCCGGCGGCGTCTTCTCGATCGAGCCCGTCTCGCCGGGGAGCGGATCGGTGTCCGCCGGGACGTCGACCGCGATGACGCCCGACGTGAGGTCGATGATCTTCTGCGGCGGCCTGAGCGGATCGAGCGCGCCGAACGTGCGCAGCGGCTTGCCGCCCTTCGAGGGGTTCTCGCGCTCGAAGTCGCGCAGCTCGGTGTCGAAGGCGGTGTTGAACTGCTCCACCGTGCCCGCGAACTCGAGCAGGAGCCGGTTCTTGGACCGGCGCCGGATCTCCATCTTGTGCTGGGTGAGCCAGGCCTCGACGGCCGCGATATCGCTCTCGGACGGGGCGTGGCGCTCCATCCAGGTGTCGACCGACATGTACTTCCGGAACGTCTCCGGCTTCCCGGGGTCGTACATGTCCTCGATCGCGCTCTCGAGCCCGGGGACGTCCCGGGTCGGGAACCCGATCAGCGCGCGGAAGCGGTCCTCCTCCGGCGCCGGGCCGAAGTCGAGGTAGACCCCCGCGAGCGGCCGCGGGAGGCCGCTCGGGAGCACCGGTCCATCATCCCCGCACCCCACCGCGGCGAGGGCGAGCGGCGCGACGCACCAAACCGAGAGCGAACGCATCAACGAGGGCCTTGCGAGCGAGGGGGGAGGAGGTCGTCAGGCGAGGCTCAGCACCAGACGTGCTCGACGAGGTAGCAGGTGTACGTCCCCGGATACCAGGTCTCCGGGCGCCCGCCGGTGACGTTGTCGGTGCAGATCTCGCAGTACGCGTGGATGCACTCGGGGTCGGTGGTCTGCGGGCTCGCCCCCGGGGACTTCACGGGCTTCTCCGAGTAGAAGAACCCGTCGGCCTTCAGCTGGTCGAGCTCGCTCTCCGACAGCTTGCCGAAGGCGGCCGCGTCCGAGGCGATGCTGAACCTGTCGTCCGAGCTCTCCGTCAGCACGGGCGCCGGGTAGTCACCGTAGTCGGCGCTCTCCACCGCGGCCATCTGCTCCGAGAGCAGGATCTCCTTGCCGTCGCCGGTGGAGAGCTTGATGCGCGCGTAGTCGATCGGCGCCGCCGAGTAGTCGAAAGCATAGACCGTCTTCTGGTCCATCTCGAGGCTCAGGAACCCCGCCTCCGGGAGGTCGGCCTGCGTGATCCGCTCGTGCGTCACCGCGTCATCGACGACCGGCTCCTCCGACGCGCCGCATCCGGTAAAACCGGCCGCCGCGATGACGCCGAGCGCAACACTGAGAGCGAGCGATTTGGAAGAACGGATGGACTGTCGGATCATGTTGGGCGTTCCTTTCTTGAGGCTCACTGACGGAGGTCACCTGGCCTAGCGCTGACCAGAGGGAGCTCCACCCCTGTCGGTCCTTCGAGCGATGGCTGCCTGTTGGACCCCACGACTCCCGCGAGTCGAGCCGAATGAGGGGAAGATGATTTCAAACGGTGCCGCAGCCCCCCCATACCTGGCAAGCAAATTCCCGGCGCGAAAGAGAATTCCATCGTTCTTTCTGCGGCATAGTGGTCGGGACGGTGCGCTGTGCGGGCCCGGCGTACCTGCCGCAGTACAGCGGGCGCACTGCGGGAATCAGGGGTTGCCTTGAGAGCCGGTCACGGACATACCGGAGCCTACATGGTGGACGAGCAGCGCGCGCGGTCCAGGCGAGTCGAAACCACGGCTGAGGCCGACATCGTGGTGCTTGACGGCCCGCTCGGGACCGAGCTCGCCGCGCGGGGGGTCGCGACGCCGGCGCCGCTCTGGAGCGCGGCGGCCCTGCTCGACGCGCGCGGCTGCGACGTCGTGCGCGCGATCCACCGGGACTACGCGCGCGCGGGCGCCACGGTGCACACGGCGAACACGTTCCGCACGAAGCGCAGGCAGGCGGGCGCCGCGTGGGCCGAGCTCCTCGCGCGCGCGGTCTCGCTCGCGCGCGAGGCCGTCCGCGAGGTGGACCCGCGGCACCGGATCGCCGGCAGCATCGCGCCGCTCGAGGACTGCTACCGGCCGGATCTCAGCCCGGCCACCAGTGCGCGGCAGGAGCACCGCGAGCTCGCGCAGGCGCTCGCGGCGGCGCGCGTCGACGTCCTGCTCTGCGAGACGTTCCCGCACGTCGGCGAGGCGCTCGTGGCGCTCGAGGAGGCCGTCGCCACGGGCGTCGAAGCGTGGGTGTCGTTCACGGCGGGGCCGGGCGCGGATCTCCTCTCGCCCGAGGACATCGGCGCCGCCGCGCGGGAGGCGGCCGCCCGCGGCGCGCGGGCCGTCCTGGTCAACTGCACCCCGGCGACGCGCACGCTCGAGCACGTCGAGCGGCTCGCGGCGTGCGGCGTCCCGTTCGGGGCCTACGCGAACGCCGGCGCCGCGGCCGAGGGGCTCGGCTGGGCCGAGGGGCAGGGCCGCCCTTCGGCCGCGCGCTACGCCGACCTCGCGCGCGGCTGGATCGAGGCGGGCGCCACGATCGTGGGCGGCTGCTGCGGGACGGGGCCCGCGCACGTCGCGGCGCTGCGCGCGCTCGCCGACGAGGCGGCGCGCCGCCCCGCGGGGCCTCTGCCCTGAGGCGCCGATCGCCGGTTGCTCTTCCTGGGTCGACGTGCCACCGATGCCCGAGGCGCAGGGCGGCGCCGGCGCGGCGCCCTGCAGACGATCCAGGTCCCGAGATGACACGCAGTCGCGATCGGCGACACACCACGGAGACGGAGCGCACGATGATCGACCTCTATTACTGGCCCACCCCGAACGGCTGGAAGATCAGCATCATGCTCGAGGAGACGGGCCTCCCGTACAAGCTCATCCCGGTCAACATCGGGCGGGGCGATCAGTTCAAGCCGGAGTTCCTCGCGATCAGCCCCAACAACCGGATGCCCGCGATCGTCGATCACGATCCGCCGGGCGGCGGGGCGCCGATCTCGGTGTTCGAGTCGGGCGCGATCCTGCTCTACCTCGCGGAGAAGACGGGCCAGCTCATCCCCTCGGACGTCCGGGGTCGTTATGAGGTGACCCAGTGGCTCATGTGGCAGATGGGCGGCCTCGGCCCGATGAGCGGTCAGGCGGGGCACTTCGGCCAGTATGCGCCGGAGAAGATCCCGTACGCGATCGAGCGCTACACGAACGAGGTCCGCCGGCTCTACGGCGTGATGGACAAGCGGCTCGCGGATCGGCCCTACCTGGCGGGCGAGTACTCGATCGCCGACGTCGCGAGCTTCCCCTGGGCGATGCTGTACGATCGGTACGGGGTCTCCGCCGACGAGCTCCCGAACTTCAAGCGATGGATCGACGCGGTGCGCGCGCGGCCGGCCGTCGCGCGGGGGCTCGCGGCGGGGAGCGAGCTGCGGAACCAGAGCCAGTCGATCGACGACGAGGCGAAGCGCTGGCTGTTCGGCAAGAAGCCCCAGGCGTGAGCCGCCCGTCCGCGGCGCGCGTGAGGCGCGGCCTCCGCGCCCCGCGGCGGTGCGCTCGAGCGTCGCGGGCGCGCAACGCCTCGTGAACGTGGCTGCGGCCTGGGCGGACGGGTCGACCTCGGACGAACCGTCCCGTCCCGGCGCCCCGGCGATGCACACGCGGCCCGAGCGACGCGCTTCCGAGCAGGGCGAGGCCGTCGCGCGACGCGCCTCGCGGGCGGATCATCGCCCTGCGCACCGGAGGAGCGGTGCGCCCTGGCTGGACCGGGACGCCGGTCGCGCGCGCTGCATCTTCCGCCGCGCCAACGTCAAGCATGCCGGGAGCGGAAACGTATGCACACGTCGAACAGGCACACACTCTGCTCTGCGGTGAGCCGAGATGTCTGGGCCTGCTGGGCCCTCGCGGACATCGGGGGGAACCGATCATGTCGATGCATAGCAAGATGCTGGTGCCTGCAGTTCTTTTCGCTGCCCTCGCCGCCGGTTGCGCGGTGAGCGCCGAGGAGGCCGATCTCGATCAAGCCGAGCTCGACGAGGCCTCGATCGCGTCGGCCGAGCAAGCGCTCGAAGGGGCGCGGGGCGGATACGTGGGAATGGGCACGTCCCAGCTCGGTCCCAGCCAGGCGGGGCTCATCCCTAGTCAGGCGGGGCTCGTCCCCAGCCAGGCGGGGCTCGTCCCCAGCCAGGCGGGGCTCGTCCCGAGCAAGGGCTCTTTCGGTCCGAGCAAGGGCTCTTTCGGCCCGAGCAAGGGCTCTTTCGGTCCGAGCAAGGGCTCTTACGGTCCGAGCAAGGGCTCTTACGGTCCGAGCAAGGGCGAGATCCCGTCGAAGGCTGGGTTCGGCTACGGCGCCCAGCAATCCGGCCAGGCGATGCTGGGCCAGATGGGCCAGTACGCCGGCGTTGGCCAGACCGCCGCCCTCGGCCAGACGGCCATCGGTCAATCGGGCGCTTACGGCCATATCGGCCAGCTGGGCGTCGGCCAGCAGTCGGCCTTCGCGCCCGGCGCCACGGGCCAGACCGGCGGGTTCGGCCAGCAGCGCAACCCCTGATCTCCCCGCGCGCGAGCCCCTCCGGCTCACCGGAGCCGTCATGGGCCGCGCCCCGCACGGCGATCCGGAGCGCGAGGCCGCCGAGACGCCAGGACCCGAGGAGACCGTTCGCGGTCTCCCCGGTGCCCGCGGCGTCTCGGCGGTCCGATCCCCTCTCGTCCGAGCCCCGGGGGGAGCCGCGCGCAGGGCAGGATCCGCCCTTGGATCCTCCGCGCCTCGGGCTGTCAGAACACGACGGTCCGGCGGCCCTCGACGATGACCCGCCGCTCCAGGTGCGCCCGGACGGCGCGGGAGAGGACGAGGCGCTCCACGTCGCGCCCCACCCGGGTCATCTCTTCCGGACCCAGCTGGTGATTCACGCGCGCGACGTCCTGCTCGATGATCGGCCCCTGGTCCAGGTCCCGCGTGGCGTAGTGCGCCGTCGCGCCGATGAGCTTCACGCCGCGCGCGTGCGCCTGATGGTACGGCTTCGCGCCCTGGAACGCGGGCAGGAACCCGTGGTGAATGTTGATGACGGGCGGCCCTTCATCGAGGATCTGCTCGGACAGGATTTGCATGTACCGCGCCAGGACGACGAGATCGACATGGTGCCTCTTCAGCAGGTGGAGCACCTGGCGCTCCTGCTCGCGCTTCGTCTCCGGGGTGATCGGGAGACAGAAGAAGGGGATTCGGAAGCTCTCGGCCACCGCCTCGAGCGTGGGGTGATTGGAGATGACGAGCGGGATCTCGCAGCGGAGCTCGCCCGCGCGCTGCCGGAGCACGAGATCGTAGAGGCACGCTGGATCTTTGGTCACGAGGATCGCCATCTTCGGGACGTGATCGCTGTAGTCGACCGACCAGCGCGCCGAGAGCGACGTGGCGAGCTCGCGAAAGGCGGCCTCGATCGCGCTGCGGGTGGCCGAGCCGCCCAGGGCGGTGACCGCGGCCGGCGACGAGAGACCGGACAGATCGACGACGAGGCGCATGAAGAAGCGCGGTCCCTCGTCCGTGAACGCATCCGTGTGATTGCTCGCGTCGATGATGTTCAGGCCGATGTTGTAGAAGAAGCCCGCGAGTCGCGCGACGAGCCCGGGCTGGTCGGGCGCGGCGACGAGGAAGGTTGCGTGGACAGGACCCGTCATGCGGGCCATGGTGCTCGCCCCGAGGCAGCGGCGCAAGCGCGGGGCGCGGCGGGCCGGCGGGGGCGCTAGCGCCCCTCGCCGCTCTCCGAGGACGGCGGCCCCGACGGATCCTCCGCGCCCCTGGGCGCCAGCGTGGAGAGCTCCGCCCAGGGGATGCGCACGGTGCGCTCGACGTCGCGCAGGTGGGCGCTGTCGTTGTAATAGAGGAGGTGCCAGGCCTCCGCGCGACCCCAGCGCCGCCGGCGCTGCCAGTGGGTGAGCGACGTGTGGCGGGTGGCGAAGTGCGCCACCGGAAACGCGAGCGCGTTCATCTTGAAGAAGTGGAGGAACGCGACGTCGATGAAGCCGCCGTGCGTGACGATCGCGATCGTCCGCCCCTCGTGCTCGCGGGTGATGCGATCGAGGGCGACGGAGACCCGCAGCATGAACTGAGCCCAGCTCTCCCCGCCGGGGCTCGCCGGGCGGTAGGGCTCGCGCTCGAAATCGATCGCATAGCGCACCATCGCCTCTCCGACGGGCATCCCGTCCGCCTCGCCGGGGCGGAGCTCCTGGACGTCGTCGTCGAGCGTGACGGGCAGCCCCAGGGCGGGGGCGACGATCTCGGCGGTCTGCTGCGCCCGGCGAAAGGAGCTCGCGATCAGGACGTCGGCGGCGAGCTCGCGCGTCGCGGCCAGGCGATCGCGCAGCCGCTCCGCCTGGAGGATCCCGAGCGACGTCAGCCCGGTGTCCCCGCGCATCCCGCCCACGATATGGTTCACGTTGACGAGCGCTTCTCCGTGCCGGATGAGATAGAGGTTCGTCACGATCTGAGCCTCCGAGGCGCGCGACCTGGCGAGGGGGACGGCCGCGCGGGGCGGTCCGCGCCCGCTAGGAAGAGCAAGGCCCCCCTCGAATGTCAAGGGTTTGTGCCGCGGCCGCGCGGGCGCTCAGGGGCAGCCGTGGAGGAGCGCGAAGAAGGCCGCGCTCTCCGAGCAGACCTGCTCGCCGCGCAGGGCGCTGCAGAAATCGTCGGCCGTGCGGAAGGCCTTCTCTCCCGTGCTGCCCTCGATGCAGGAGATCGAGTAGACGAACCGCGGGCCGCTCTCTCCAAGCTCGCCGGGGCTCCCCGGCTCGGACGCGCCGCCCACCTGGGCGCCGCTGCCGCCGGCGTCCTCCGGCGGATCGACGCCGAACGCCGGGAATACCACGATGGGCAAGAGGCCGAAGAGGCCTGCTACGAAATGCGGGACCATGAGCTCACCTCCAACGTCGATGAAAATGCATCCGCGTACGAGGTAGCGAGTGCATCTGTCGTATCGACATGCATTCGACAGGCCAGCTCGGCTCATGTCCGCCCATTGCACACGGCCGCGGCGAGCGCGCTCCCGAGCGAGGGAGCCGGCCCGTCCGGGCCGGAGGAGGCGCCGGGGCCGATCGCCGGGGCCCCGCCGCGCCGCCGCCCGGGGCCCCGCGCGCCGGCAAACGCGGCCCGCGGGCGGCGTTTGCCGGCGCGCGGGGCCGCGCTTGCCAGCGCGCTCGGACATGGCCTACAAGGCGGGCCCCTGAAGGAGATCTCATGTACCGTCGCAGCTTCATCGCGGCCGCGCTGCTCGGCGCCGCGGCCCTCGTCGGGTGCGCGCCGAGCTGGCGCGTCGTGACCCAGGCGAGCCCCGCTCCGTTCGTGGGCCAGCGGTATTTCGCCCTGATGCCCATCGACTTCGTGGGCCTCCAGATCATCGACCAGTCCGAGGACCGGTACCTCGCCGGCAAGGACGGGGACGACTACCAGCGCTTCATGGCCGACAAGGACTCCATCAACGAGGAGTTCGCGAAGGCCCTGGTCGAAGACGCCAAGGAGGAGGGTATCGAGGTCGCGGAGGCCGCCGGCACGACCTCGGCGCCGTTCGTGCTCAAGCCCTATGTCGGCTACATGAACCCCGGCTTCTACGCGGTCGTCTCCTCGGCTCCCAGCCAGATCCGGCTGACCTTGCGGATCACGACGCGGGACGGCAAGGTGCTCGACGAGGTCCAGTTCTCGAGCCGCACGCCGTCGCCGATCCCGAACACGGCCCTGAGCGCGGCCGACGCGGACAAGCTGACGATGGGCGGCCGCTGGCGCGAAGACGCGCGCGTGATCGGCGCCTACGCGGCCCGCTACCTCGCGTCGCGCGTCGACCCCTAGCGCGCGCCGCGGCGGCCGCCGCCCGCTTCACAGCAGGATCCCGCGGAGCAGGAGCTCGGCCACGCTGAAGTAGATCACGAGCCCGGAGACGTCGACGAGGGTCGCGACGAACGGCGCCGAGGCGCTCGCCGGGTCGAAGCGGAGCGCCCGGAGCGCGAACGGCAGGAGCGCGCCCGCCAGCGTGCCCCACGTCACGACGCCGACCAGGCTGATGGCCACGGTCAGCGCGAGCAGCACGTAGTGCCGCCCGTAGGCCCCGAAGAGCTGCTCCCAGGCGAGGACGCGCAGGAAGCCGATCCCGCCGAGGATGCCGCCGAGCAGGAGGCCCGACGCGAGCTCCCGGCGGCTGACGCGGAAGAAATCGCCGATCCGGATCTCGCCGAGCGCCATCGCCCGGATGACCAGCGTCGTCGCCTGAGATCCGGAGTTGCCCCCGCTCGAGATGATGAGCGGCACGAAGAGGGCCAGCACGACCGCGCGGGCGATCTCGTCCTCGTAGTGCCCCATCGCGGTGGCGGTGAGGAGCTCGCCCACGAACAGCGCGGAGAGCCAGCCCGCGCGCTTGCCGAGCATCTTGAAGAGCGGGGTCCGGAGGTACGGCGCGTCGAGCGCCTGCATGCCGCCGAGCTTCTGGATGTCCTCGGTCGCCTCCTCCTCCACGACGTCCACGATGTCGTCGGCGGTGACGATCCCCTTCATGCGGCCCTCGCCGTCGACGACGGGGATCGCCACGAGATCGTGCTCCGCGAAGCGCCGCGCGACCGCCTCCTGGTCGGCGTCCTCGTTGACCGAGACGACGTCGGTCTTCATGACGTCGCTGATCCGGAGGTGGCCGGGCGCGATCATGAGCTGCCTCAGCGACACCACGCCGCGCAGCCGCTGCTCGGCGTCGAGCACATAACCGTAGTAGACGGTCTCGAGGTGATCCCGGGCCTGCCGCTTGAGGTAGCTGATCGCCTCGTCGACCGTCGCCTCCGGCCGCACGCGCGCGAACCACGGGCTCATGAGCCCGCCGGCCTCGTCCTCCGCGTAGGCGAGGAGGGCGCTCACCTCCCGGCGCGTCGGCTCGTCGAGCAGCGAGAGGAGCTCTTCCTGCGCGGCCGGGCACACCTCGAGGAGGATGTCCGCCACGTCGTCGGGCGCGAGCAGGCGGAGCCACAGCCTCCGCTCGCCCTTGGTGAGGGCGGCGAGGAGCGCGGCCTGGTCGGCGGTGGGGAGGCCCTGGAAGAAATCCTCCGCCTCCTCGCGCCGCAGGCGGCGATAGGCCTGCACCCGCTCCTCGTTCTCCAGGGCCGGCCACGACACGGACAGCTCGGCGGCCGAGAGCGTCTCGTTCGCCTGGATGGGCGGGCGTTCCATCATCGCCTCACCTCGTCGAGCGCCTGGCCCGCCCCGTCGGCGTCGCCCGGCAGAAGGTGCTCAGTCAGAGGGGCTGAGCGGCAAGCTCGACCCTCGATCCACGGTGATCAGCCGGTTAGCAACGCGCGCGCCACGGCCGCGCTGGCCGCGCCGCCCGCCTGCGCCAGCGGCCAGCGCTACGCGTCAGCGCTCCGCCTGGGGCGGCCCAATCGCCCTCCGGCGCATTCCGATATCCTCGAATTTTTCCTCGGCCAATCAAACCGTGTCGACACGCGGAGTTCGGTTTGACAGAAGCCCGCCGCGACGACTAGGATGGAAGCGCTTTCCTTCGGCTTGTCTTGCAATATGAAATCTTCGCCTGAGGCTGTCACGATGAACTCCGGCGCTCGGCCGACGGTGCGCATGGAGGAGGTGGCCCGGCACGCCGGGGTGTCGCCGGCGACGGTCAGCCGGGTCCTGAACGATCGGGGCAAGTGCAGCGCGAAGACGCGCGAGCGGGTGCTCGCCGCGATACGCGATCTCGGCTACGTGGCGAACGCGGCCGCGAGGAGCCTCGCGCAGGGCCGGACAGGCTCGCTCGGCTTTCTCCTGCCCACCATCGGCACCGAGTTCATGTCGAGCTTCCTCCAGGTCGTCGCGAGCGCGGCCACCGAGGAGGGGTATGATCTCCTCATCGCGTTGCGCTCGGAGAGCTCGCTGCGTCGGATGCTCGGCCGGCACAACACCGATGGCGTCCTGATCTTCGGCTCCGCGATGGGCGAGGCGAGCCTGAGGCGGCTCGCGGCCGAGGGGTTCCCGGCGCTCCTCGTCTATCGAACGCCGCCGCCGGGCCTCTCGTTGCCGAGCATCGCCATCGACAACGAGGCGGGCGTGCGGGAGTCGGTCGAGCACCTGATCCAGGCGCACGGCCGGCGTCGCGTCGCGTTCCTGCGGGGCCCCGCGGGGAACGAGGACGCGGGGCGGCGCGAGGAGGCGTATCGGGCGACCCTCGTGCGCCACGGCCTCCCGGTCGATCCGCGCCTCTGCCGCAGCGGGCTCAGCGCCGAGGAGGCGCGCGCCTCGACGATGGCGTGGCTCCGCGAGCAGGCGCCGTTCGACGCGGTCGTCGGCTGGTGCGACGCCGCCGCGATCGGCGCGATGGATGCGCTGCGGAGCGAGGGTCGGAGCGTCCCCGCCGACGTGTCGGTGGTGGGGTTCGACGACATCGGCCCCGCGCGGCACCTCGATCCGGCGCTCACCACGGTCCGCCCGCCGACGGAGCTCGTCGCGAGGCTCGCCGTCCGGGAGCTCGTGCGGCTCGTCCAGAGCGGCCAGCGCGGCGCCGAGGAGCCGCAGCCGCGGCTGGCCGTCGAGCTCGTCCTCCGTCGCTCCTGCGGCTGCTCGCGCTGACGAGCGCCGCTCCCGCGGCGGCTCGCGCCGGCGCGCGCCGCTCCCGCGGCTCTGCGCTCACGCGGGCGCGGGCAGGCCGAGCGGATCGACCCCGAAGCGGCGCAGGAGGCGGCAGAGCGGGACGAGCGGCAGCCCCACGATGGCGGTCTCGTCGGCGTGGCGCACGTCGTCGAACAGCCACGGCCCGTGCTTCTCGAAGAGGTACCCGCCCGCGCTGCCGATCGGCCGATCCAGCGCGACGTAGCGCTGGATCTGCGCGCGGTCGAGCGGCCGGACGCGGAGCTCCACCGTGACGACCTCGGTCAGCGTCCGCGGCTCCCCGGGCGCGAGCGGCAGCCCCGGCGGCGCGTGCACCGCGACGGCGGTGTGGAGGGCGTGGACGCGCCCGGCGAGCCGACCGAGCTGGTCCGCCGCCTCGTCGAGCGACGCCGGCTTGCGGAGGAGCTCGCCGTCGAGATCGAGCGCCTGGTCGGCGCCGATGATGAGGGCGCCCTCGTGCGCGGCCGCGAGGCTCAGCGCCTTCCCCTCCGCGAAAGCGCGGGCGCAGGCGACGGGCGGCAGCCCCTCGGGCGCGATCTCGTCGAACGCCGGCCGGGCGGCCTCGTACGCGAGCCCGAGGCGATCGAGGAGCGCCCTCCGGAAAGGAGACGTGGAGGCGAGGACAATCCGGAACATGGCCGGATCCATGGCACGGAACGACGCCCGTGCCGAGGGGGACCGGCTCCCCTGCCCCGCGCGCCGCTCGAACGTCGCCGACTGCATTCATTCCATCGAATCTGCCTGCGGACACGGAGAGTCAGCAATGGCCAAAACCCCGGGGATCCGCGAAAGAACGGCGTACATTGACCGCCGTAAGGTGTCGCCTGAATTACCCATCATGCATTTCATTAAAAAGCAGCTTGCAATTCGACTCCTCAGGACGTGAGATTGCGGCGATGCAGCAACTCAATACAAGACACCTCGTCACGCTCTCTCTCGTCGCGCCGGGCATCGGGCTCTCGGTGCTGCTCGCGGCCTCGCCGGCGAGCGGAGCGACGTACGAGGTGGGTCGAGGCAAGCCGTATTCGAGCCTCGCGGAGATCGCCCCTCGCCTCGCTGCCGGGGATGTGGTCGAGGTCCAGGGCGACGCGACCTATCCAGGGGACGTGATCTTCAAGAAATCCGGCACCGAAGCGCAGAAGATCACCATCCGCGGCGTCCGCGTGAACGGCCGCCGCCCCGTCCTGTCCGGAGGGACGAACACGGTGGTCTTCGGTGGCAATCATTACACCTTCGAAGGATTCGAGATCACCGGCGGCGCGAGCCGCTGCGTGTTCAACCGCGCGCACGACGTCACCGTCCGCGACGCGGTGGTGCACGATTGCCCTGGCCACGGCATCCTGGGCGCCGACTCCGAGTCGGGCTCGTTCACGCTGGAGTACGTCGAGGTCTACGCGTGCGGCTCCGGCGACACCAGGCACCCCATCTACATCGCGACCGACGAGGAGACGCGCCTCGGCTCGGTGTTCCGCATGCGGCATTGCTATGTCCACGACGGCAACGGCGGCAACAACGTGAAGAGCCGCGCCGAGCGGAACGAGATCTATTACAACTGGATCGAGGGCGCGAAATACCACGAGATCGAGCTCATCGGGCCCGACGGCCAGGACGAGGGGCTCGCGCGCGAGGACTCGGACGTGGTCGGCAACGTCTTCGTCAAGACGGGACAGCACTTCGTCGCGCGCGTCGGGGGCGACGGGACGGGGCAGACGTTCGGCCGCTTCCGGTTCGTCAACAACACGTTCCTGCTCGCCCCCGGCTCGAGGCCGGCGATCCGGATGTACGACGGCATCGAGAGCGTCGAGATGAGCAACAACGTGTTTTATCGGCGCGGCGGCGGCGGCGTGGAGGTCTACGTCGACAGGTCGGCGAGCTGGGTGACGGGGGCGGCGCTCATCGCGGGCGCGAACAACTGGGTCCCGTCCGGCTCTTCGGCCATCCCCGCGGCGTGGACAGGCACGCTGCAGGGCGCCGATCCCGGGTTCGCCGACGTCGGCTCGATGGACCTCCGCCCGTCGGCGGGCAGCCCGCTCGTCGACGCCGGCGCCCGGTGGACGCCGAGCCCGGCCGGGCACCCGTTCCCGAGCCCGCTCGCCGCGCCGCGGTTCGCCCCCGCCAGGGGCGTGCGCGCGGCCAGCGGAGCGCCGCAGCGGCCGACCGCGGGCGCGATCGACATCGGCGCCTACGAGTTCGGGCCCGGCCTCGCCGACGCGACGATCGCCATGAGGGCTGCCGCCGCCGACAGCGGCGCCGCGGCCGAGAGCGACGGCGCGGACAGCGATGACACCGGCGGCGACGGCGCGGAGATCGACAGCGGCGCCGCGGACGGCGCGGACGCCGAAGACCGCGCCGCGGCCGCCGACGAGGAGGCCCTCGAGCGCGCCGGCGCGTGCAGCGTCAGCGGCGCGCTCGCAGGCGCCCCGCTCGCCGGCTCGGGCGCGGCCGCCGCCGCGGCGACCGCGCTCCTCGGCGCCGCCCTCCGGCGCCGCGGCCGCCGCCAGAGGGCGTGACCCGCAGCGCGGGCGCTCACGCCACGAGCGCGCGCAGGAAGCGCCGCGCCGCGGCCGGATCGGGCAGCTGAAACGCCGCGGAGCTCTCCCCGCCGCCCACGTGGACGGTCAGGGCCGTCGGGGGGAGCGCCGCGAACAGATCCTCGTCCGTCCGGTCGTCGCCGAGCGCGACGACCATCGCCTCGGGCGGCACCGTCGCCAGCACCCGCGGCACGATCGCCCCCTTGTTCACGCCGCGCAGCCGCACCTCCAGCACCTTCCGGCCGGGGATCAGCTCGAGATCGCGCTCGCGCAGCACCTCCTCGAGCTTCGCGGGCACCTCGCGCGCCATCTGGCTGGCGAGCTCCGGGTCGGCCGACCGGTAGTGCCACGCGATCGACGCCACCTTCTCCTCGATGAAGCTGCCCGCCGTGCGGTCGACGAACCCCTGGAGGATGTCGCGGACCCGCGGCTTCCAGTCGAGCGACGCCTCGCGGAGCGCGACCCAGGGCTCGCCGGGGGCCGCGCGGGAGAAGAACCCGTGCTCCGCGTGCAGGCTGATGGGCAGCTCGCCCAGCCAGCGCTCGAGATCCTCGCGCGGCCGGCCGCTCACCACGTGCACCTGCGTCCGCGGGCGCGCCGCGAGCTCGCGCAGATCCGCGATGAGCTCCTCGTCCGGCGGCGCGAGCTCGGGCATCGCCGCGAGCGGGACGAGCGTGCCGTCGTAGTCGAGCATCACGACCAGCGAGGGGGCGCTGCGGGCGCTCGCGATCGTGTTCAGCTGGGGCGCGTCGGTGCGCCGCCGGACCGCCCCGACCTCCGGCGCCGCGCTGCACGCGCGCTCGAGTTCGTTCAGGAAGCCGTGCGCCCAGCGGTGCACGTCGTGCGTGACGACGCGGCGCCGGAGCGCCTGCATCCGGACGCGCTGCTCGGACGGCGGCATGACGAGCGCCCGCTTGATCGTCGCGGCCACCGAGTCGATGTCGTACGGGTTGATCGGGAGCGCCTCGATCAGCTCGGCGGCCGCGCCCGCGAACTCGCTCAGCACGAGGGCGCCGGTGTCGTCGATCCGCGAGGCCACGTACTCCTTGCAGACCAGGTTCATCCCGTCGCGCAGCGGCGTCACCATCATCACGTCGGCCGCGAGGTAGAGCGCGACGACCTCGGACATGGGCATCGACCGGTGCAGGAAGTGGATCGGGACGTCGTCGAGCGTCGCGTAGCTGCCGTTGATGCGGCCGACGAGCTCGTTCACGGTGCGCCGGAAGTCGGCGTAGGCGTCCACCTTCTCGCGCGTCGGCACCGCGAGCTGGATGAACCGGACCTTGCTCCGGAGCTCGGGCTCGCGCTCGAGGAAGCGCTCGATCGCGAGCATGCGCCGCGGGATCCCCTTCGTGTAGTCGAGCCGATCGATGCCGAGCACGATCTTCCGCCCCTGGGCGCGCTCGCGGATGCGCCGCGCCTCGGCGCGGACCTCCTCGTCCCGGGCGAGCCGCACGAACTCGTCGACGTCGATGCTGATCGGGTGGACGCCGAGCCGCACCTTGCGCCCCTCGACCGCGAGCGTCTCGAGGTCGGGATCGAGGCCGAGCACGCGCGCGGCGGAGTAGACGAAGTGGTACCGATACGACGCCGTGTGAAACCCGACGACGTCCGCGCCGAGCATGCCGCGCAGCACCTGCTCGCGCCACGGCAGGCTCCGGAAGACCTCGGCCGCGGGGAACGGGATGTGCAGGAAGAAGCCGATCCGCGCGTCCGGGATGCGCTGGCGCAGCATCGCCGGCACGAGCGTGAGCTGGTAGTCGTGGATCCAGACGCGGTCGCCGGGCCTGTGCTGCGCGACGATCGCCTCGGTGAAGCGCTCGTTCACCTCGCGGTAGGTCTCCCAGTCGCGCCGGGCGTCGAGGTGGACCTTCTCGGTCAGGTAGTGGAACAGCGGCCACAGCACGCCGTTCGAGAAGCCGTCGTAATAGCGCCTCACCTCGGCCGGCGTGAGGTGCACCGGGACGGTGCCGAGCTGCCGGAGCTGCTCCTCGAGCGCCGCGCGCTGCGCCGCGCCGAGGCGCGAGACGTCGCCCGGCCAGCCCAGCCACAGGCCGCCGTGGCGCTCGTGGGGGCTCCGCATCGCGGTGACCAGGCCGCCCGCCGACGGGACGACGGAGACGTCGCCCTGATCGACGTGGACGGTCACGGGGAGGCGGTTCGAGACGATGAGCAGGCGGGACATGCGCGAGCGAAAAAGCTAGCGCATGGCGACGGCACCGCGCCCTCGCGGCGGCGCGAATCCAGGACGAGCCGATACGGATCGTAGGGCTCGTCCTGAACGTCAGCGGTCGATCCGGATCGGGGGCGCCGTGTTCTCGGGGGTGGAGGGCTTCGTCGTGGGCGGAGGCGCGGCCGGGCGAACGGTGCGGCCCCAGTTCCTCTTGCTGCCCGAGGTGGAGGGCTCCTCCGTCTTCGCCGGCGCCGCCACTTGCGCGAGCCTCGCGACGGTCTGGACGGACATCTCGGACGGCCCCTGCACGATGGAGTAGGGCTGGAAGCCTTCCTTCTGCAGCGTCAGCCGGCGCGGCGCCGCGCGCACCTGCTCGTTCTCGATCGAGAGCTGGAGCGGCGTGAGCCCGAGCGACTTGCCGTCCTCGAGGACCTCGGCGCCCGGCGGGATCGACTCGATGATGAGCATGAACGACGGCGCGCCCTTGTGATCGGTCGGCGTAGTCGCCGGCGGGGGCGCGGCGGCGGGCGGGGGATCGGTCGTGGCCTCGCTCTGCGCGGGGCTGCGGGTCAGCACGAACACGACCGCCGCCACGACGACGGCGCCGATGGCGGCGAGGATCGCCGCCTTGCGTCCGCCGCCGGGGCGCGCCTCCTGCGCGCCCGCGGCGCCCTTCGACGCGTCCGCCGTGGTCGCCGCCGAGACGCCCGTGCCGACGCCGGAGGTGCGGCCGCTCGCCTCGTCGTCGGTCGACGGCGCCGGGAGCGTCACGGCCTCCTTGAGCGCCTGCACGGTCGACGAGCGCGACGAGATCTGCACGCCGGGCAGCGACTCGAACGAGGTGATCTGCGTGCCGCCGAAGGCGGTCGTCACGCCCATGCCGCGGGCGCACTCGCCGAGGCCCTGGATGAGCGCGTCCATCGTCGCGGGCCGCCCGTCCGGATCCTTCGCCAGACAGCGCATCACGAGCGCCTCGAGCGGCTCCGGGATGTCGACGTCCGGGTTCCGATCCTTCATGCGCGGCACCGGCTGCTGGAGGTGCGCCATCAGGATCTGGATCGACTTCTCGGACTCGAACGGGACCTTCCCGCAGAGCATCTGGTAGAGGATCACGCCCAGCGAGTAGATGTCGGTCCTGAGATCGACCTTGCCGTGCGAGATCTGCTCGGGCGACATGAAGCGGGGCGATCCGAGGAACGCGCCCTGCTGCGTGAGCTCCTCCGAGTCGTCGCCGAGCTGCTTCACCAGGCCGAAGTCGAGGATCTTGACCGCCTCCTCCGAGTCCTCGTTGGAGACGAGCATGACGTTCGACGGCTTGAGGTCGCGGTGGACGACGCCGTGCTTGTGCGCCTCGCGCAGCCCGCGCGCGATCTGCCGCGCGATGCGCATCGCCTCGGGCGGCGGCAGGCGCCCCTGCCGGCGCACGCGCCGGAAGAGCGTCTCGCCCTCGAGGAACTCCATCGCCATGAAGAACCGGTCCTGATCGTCGGCCTCGATGCGGCCGTAGTCGAAGACGGTGACGATGTTCGGGTGCTGGAGGCGCGCGAGGATGCTCGCTTCGAGGAAGAAGCGCTTGTGGAAGTTCGGGTCGAGCTGCCGCGACGCCTGGTTTGGGATCAGGACCTTGATCGCCACCGGGCGCCCGAGCGGGATCTGCTCGCCGCGATAGATCGTGCCCATGCCGCCGGTCGCGAGCATGGACAGGATCTTGAACTTGCCGTTGAGCACCTTTCCGAGCAACGGATCGATCGGCTCGCTGCGCGCTACTTCATCGACGACGTTTTCGTTGGCACTCATATGAACTCCGTCGCCTTCCCCGTGCGGGCGCGGGCGAGCCCTCCCCTCGGTAACGATGCCTCGCGATGCGTGAGCTTGGACCTCATGATCGTGGGGGGCGTCGGTGCGTGGGGCCGTCGGGGCAGTCTAAACGGAAGAAAAGTCCTTGGCGACCTTTCCTCGATCGCCCCGTCCGCGAGGCCGAGTGTCCCCTGCCGGGGGCCCTTCCGGAAGCCCTGCCCGAGGCCGGGCGGGAGGCGCTGCACCATGCGCCGAGCGCCATAGCCCCGATCGACGAGGACCGCCAGTTGCTGGCACCGAGCGTCTGCATCCCACCTGCGCACCACGAGACCCTGCGAGCAGATTACACTGCTCCGCGCCGGCGCAACGCTCTTCCGATCGTCCCCGCCTCGCGGCGCCGCCGCGGGCGCCGGACGTCCCTGCCGGCCCTCTCGCCCCGGCGGGTGGGGACGAGGTAGTAGAGAAGGATGCGACCCGATCGCGCCCTGCGGCGCTGGTGGAGGGGGAGAGAGTACCGGCGCCTACTCGACCAGGCGGCGTCCGAGCTGGCCGGCTCCCGCCACGCCGAGGCGGAGGCGACGTGCGCCCGGGCGATCGCCATCGCCGAGGAGATCTACGGCCCCGGGGACGCCGAGCTCACGGGGCCGCTCTACGCGCTGAGCTCGGCGCAGCTCGCGCAGGGGCGGCTCTCCGAGGCGCGCGCGAGCTCCGCCAGGGCGATCGCCATCGCCGAGGCGGCGGGGGCGGGCGCGGACCCGCCGCTGCCGAGGCTGCTCGAGCAGCTCGCCGCCATCCTGGAGCGCGAGGGGGCGGCCGAGGACGTCGAGGCGCTGTTCCGCCGGATGCTGGCGGGCTACGACCGGATGCGCGACCCCGATCCGCTCGAGCTGTCCGCGCTGCTCAACCGGCTCGGCCTGCTGCTCGGCCGGAAGGGGGCGCGCGCCGAGGCGGCGCCGCTCTTCCAGCGGGCGGTCGCGCTGCGCGAGGGGGCGCTCGGCGCCCGCCACCCGCTCGTCGCGGAGGCGCTTTACAACGCGGCCACGTTCTTCGAGGAGGACCGCCCGGCGGCCGAGCGGGAGGCGATGCTCCGGAGGGCGCTCGAGATCGCCGAGGCGGACCCCGCCGTGGAGGGGGCGCTGCGCGCGTCGATCCTCCACAACCTGGGCGCCGCGCGGGAGGCGCTCGGGGACGCGGCCGAGGCGGCGGCGCTGTACGAGCGCGCGCTCGCCGCGCGGGAGGCGAGCGTCGGGGACGCCCACCCGTCGCTCCGGCCGACGCTGGTCCGGCTCGCGCAGGTCCACCACGCCGCCGGGCGGCCCTCCGCGGCGCTGCCGCTCTACGAGCGGGCGCTCCGGCTGGCCGAGGCGGAGCTCGGGTCGGATCACCCGGTGGCCGGGGCGATCAATGCCTGGATGGACGAGGCGCGGAGCCGGAGCTGACGGGGGTGGCCGCGCTCAGGGCGAGGGCGGCGCGGGGTCGCCGCCCTCGCGCCAGCGCTCGACGAGCTCGGGGAGGACGGTCGAGGCCATCTGGAGCAGGTGCGCCATGTGGTGCTCCGGCGTGTTGCCGCGGAACCCGCGGACGCGGAGCTCGCCCACGGTCGCCTCGGTGGTCGGGATCATCTGCTTCTCGAGCTTCTTCGAGACGGCGCCCTCGGCCGCGCGCAGGCGCAGGTGCGGCGGGGCAGAGAGCGCGGGCGACCGCTCGACGGGGTGCCCGGCCGCGGCGCCGAGCAGGTAGTTGGCCGTCGCGCTGGAGCTGGCGTACGCGATCGGGTCGATCTCCGAGTGCGTGATCGTGAACAGCACCTGCCCCGCGGCGGCGAGCTGCGCGGCGCGCGCGAACGAGGCGAGCTGGAGGGTGTTGAGCCCGCTCGGGTGGTCCGGGACGAAGCCGCAGTGGATGCCGTCCGTGACGAGGATCGCGTCGAGCGCGTCGATGCCGCGGCGGAGCTCCAGGATCTTCGCGATCGCGCCGTAGCCCGCGCTCCACGAGGAGAGCGCGAGCCGGCGGAGGCGCGGGGTCGGCAGGCCGCGCTGCGCGAGCGCCCGGTCGATGTCCGCGAGCAGGCTCTCGTAGACGCCCGGCTGCGCGTAGAGCTCCTCGTAGGCGCCCGAGCCGATGCCCAGGTTGATGACGGCGACCGCGGCGTTCAGCCCGGCGACCTCGGCGCTCTCGCGGACGAGCTGGGTGTTGCCGTGGAAATGGATCACGAGATCGTAGCTCGATCCGGTGGGCCTGAACGTCTCGGGCGTGAAGAGCACGCCGCCGCGGATCGACGCGTAGCCGTCGTGCCGGATCTCGGGCGGCGGCGTCGCCCCCTGCCAGCGCGCGAACACCTCGGGCGCGACGAGCACCCTGGCCGCGGCGCCCTCGGCCACGGAGCGCGAGGCGAGGAGCAGGGCGCGGCTGACGGGCGTCATGGCGCGGAAGGCCTCGCCGTTGACCGGCATCCTCGCGGCGATCCCGCGCGCGGTGAGGAAGACGACGGCGATCACGGTCGCCGCCGCGAGGACGAACGCGCCGAGCGCGCGCCACGTGCGGGCGCGGCGCTCGCGCGGCGACGGCGCGGAGAAGGAGCCGTACGGCCCGACCCCGGCGAGGTGGAGCGGCGCCCCCGACGGCGCGGGATCGACGAGGCCGGGCGCGAACCCCGGCGGGAGCGGGCCGGGCTCGGCGCCGAGGGGCGGCGGATCGAAGAGCAGCCCTTGCTCCAGCGGACCGGACGCCGCGCCGAGGAGCGGCGTGTCGAGGGGGAGACCGCGATCCGGGGAACCCTGGACCACGGTGACGGGCGGCGGCGTGGGCGTCGTCGAGAGGTCCGCAGGCGACCTGCCAGCGCTCACGTTTCCCTTCATTTTGATACGCCTCCTCACATCGGGGACGTAGCGCTCGGCCTTCGTTGCCAGGCGCTGCTTCTGTTCGGTGAGCGCGTTGCACGTGCGGCGCCGCGCTGCGTTTCTGCTCCTGCCATGAGCCTGGAAGGCGCCGTGGCAGCGGGAGGATCGACCAGCACGGCCACAAGCTCAAGCGGCAACCGTGCCGTGCGCGCAGATTTAAGCGTGACCGTAATACGATGTGCCCTGCTGGATCACGCATGGGTGAGCCCGCCGGGCGGCGAAGCGGGGGAGCGAGAGCGATGTGCTCGCGGCGGCGCGGGTGAGGTGCGCGCCGTGAACAGAGCACGGCGGCGATGAAACGCGCACTTGCACCCCTTCCCGTCAGCCAGCAAGGTGCTCGCGCTTGTTCCCCCGTGAGGCCCGTTTTCTGCTCGCAGCGACGCTGCTCCACGCTGCCATCCCGTGGCTCTCGCGGATCGCGGACCGCCCGGCGCCGGCGCTCGTGGCCCGATCGAGCGGCGCTTACCCCGAGGTGGAAATCGAGGTGGAGCCCGTCGCGCCGCTCGCTCCGCGGCAGGACGAGCCGCGCGCTCCGGACGGGGCGCGGCCGCGCGAGGACGCGGCGCCGGCCCTCGCGCGGACGGCGCGCCGCGATCGCCGCGGGCCGGAGGCGCCCGCGCCGCCGGAGGCGCCGGTCGAGCCGCGGGAGGGCCCCGCCGCGGCCCCGGCGCCGGCGCCGCCTTCCGAGTACGACGGTCCGCCGAGCGCCGAGGCGCCACCGGGCGTGGCGGGGCTCGGCGGCGTGCCGGTGTGGCAGCTGCCCGGCGTGCTGCCGGACCGCGCGCCGCCGCCGCCGGCGCCGACCGCGCCCCCCGCGCAGCGCGAGGTGCCGATGGACAGGGGCGGCGAGGTGCTGCGCGAGGCGATGCGCGATCGGGACAAGACGCTGGGGCTGGATCTGCCCGCCGCCGGCACGGTCGCTTCCGTGGTGGCGGACGCGGTGCGCGCCGCCGAGACGCCCGAGACGGCGCGCGCGGTGTTCGAGGTGCAGCTGAGCGGCGCCGGCGCGGTGCTCGGGGTGCGCGCGCTGTCGTCGACGGCCGGAGCCGCCGCGCTCTGGGCGCGGGTGGCACGCGAGGCGGCGGCGCAGCTCGCCGGGCGCGTCCTCGCGATGACCGCCGCGTTCGCCAAGGGCGCGAAGGTCTACGTGACGGTGAGCTCGTCGGTGAAGATGCCGAGCGGCGCCACGGCGGGCGGGATCCACCACCAGGGCGCGGGCTTCGGGTTCGACGTGGCCGACATCGGCGCGGGGCGCCACCGCCTGGTCCAGTCGAGCTTCCGCGTCGAGGCGATCGACTGAGGCGCGCGGGGGGGCGGGCGCTCGGCGGCCGGCGCGCGGGCGATCAGCGGCCCCGCCGCGCGGTCCAGCGCCGGTAGCGCGCGGCGCTCGCGGCAAGGCCGATCCCGAGCAGCCCGAGCAGGCTCAGCGCCGCGGGGACGCCGGTGAGCCACACGAGCGCCGGCGGCGAGGGGCGCGTCGGGCAGGCGCGCCGCGTGGCGAAGCGGCAGGCGTGGTGCTGCTCGAGCGCCTCGGCGGCGGCGCGGACCTCGGGCGCGTCCTCGGGCAGGCCGCGCAGGGCCGCCGAGGCCATCATGTAGGCGGCGGAGGCCGAGCGGTCGTGCGCCGGATCCGGCGGCACGCGGTCGCGCACGAGCTCGAGCAGCCGGGCGGCGCGCCGCGCGGGCGCCTGCTCGGCCAGCGCGCCGGCGAGGTGGCGGGCGAGCGCCTCGTCGAACTGCAGGGCGCAGGCGACGGCGCGGTCTTCGCCGGGCGTGAGGTGGACCGTCTCGCCCGACGCCGTCTGGCGGGGCTCCGTGCCGGACACCGCGACCGGCCTGCGCAACGCGACCCGCGCCCCACGGACGCAGCGGGGGACCTTCGGGAGCTCGCGCAGGTGCACCGCGGCGTAGCGCTGGTACGCGACGCCGGCGATCGCGCCGAGCGAGAGCGCGAGCGCGAGGAGCGCGGCGATCCAGCGCGCGCCGACGCCGGGACGCGCGGCGCGCCCCTCGCGCGCGGCGCGCTTCTCGCTCGCATCCGCCGCGGCGCGCTCGTCGCTCGCATCCGCCGCGGCGCGCTCCTCGCCGGTCCCCGGCGCGGAGGAAGGCTCGCCGGAGGGCTCTCGAGACGACATGGCCGCGGGTATGGCCAGCCGCGACGACGCTGTCAATCGATGCGCCGTCAGGCAGGGGGCGCCGCGCCGGCGAGGCGCGCCACCTGCGTCCACGTGCGGGCCGCCTCCTCGTGCCCGGTCGCGGCCGCGAGCCTCGCCAGGAACTGCGCGCACGCCTGCTCGCCGCGGCGATCCGCGGCCTCGCGGGCCCGCGCCAGGGCGCTGAGCGCCTCGAGCAGGGCGCCCTCCGTGCGGCCCGCGGCGGCGAGCGCGATCCCGTAGGCGAGCAGCGCCCTCGCCTTCTGCGCGGGCGACGCCTCGGCCTCCGCCGCGCTCCGGAAGCGCCGCAGCGCCTCGTCCTTGGCGCCGCGCCCGAGCGAGATCAGCCCGGTCATGCGCTCCACCAGCTCCGGGTGCTCGCCGGTGCGGCGGAGCTCGTCCACGAGCCGCTCCAGCGTGCGGAGCTCGCCCTGGACGAGCGCCTGCTTGGCCAGCTCGGCGAGGCGGACCGCGATGTCGTTCATCGACAGGACGGGCGACTCCGAGGTCTTCGCGAGCGGATCGCCCGAGGCGTCGGCGAGCGGAAAGTCCTCCTCCAGCGGCGCCACGTCAGGGAAGCCCGCGGGCGCCACGTCCCGGGGCGCCGCCGCGCCCTCCGGCCGCGACGCGCGGGGAGCGCCGTCGCGCGCGCCGCCGCTCTCGACCGGCATCGTGGAGCCCCGCCGGCGCGCGGCGCTGTCGGCCGCCGCGCGCGACGCGTCGTCGGCGGCGCGATCCGAGCCGGGCGCGCCGCGCTGCGGATCCGGCGCGTCGCCGACCACCTCGATCGGCGTGCGGAAGGTGGGCGGCTGGCTCGAGGTGCTGTCCGGCGCCGCGTCGAGCCGGTGCTCCCTCGCGGTCTCCTGCTCGTCGGCGAACGCGAGCAGCTCGGCGGCCGACGACTCGAGCAGCGCGTCGCCGGCGGCGCGCGCGGCGCGCCCGGCGAGATCGGCCGCGGAGCGCCGGTCGCCCGCCTTCGCGGCGTGCCACGCGGCGTCGGCGAGGCCGAGCACCCCCGCGTGGTCCTCGACGACGCGCGCCGCGGCGAGGTGCCACGCGGAGCGCTCGCCCGGCGGGACGGCCGCGAGCAGGACGTCGCGCAGCGTGCGCGAGGAGAGCTTCAGCCAGCCCGGCTCCGGCCGGACGACCCAGCCGGCGCCGAGCAGCGCCGCCTGGACCGCGGCGACCTTCGGCGCGCCCGTGCCGTCGCACAGGGCCTCGATCGCCGACTCCGACGCGTCGCCGCCGAGCGTCGCCAGCGCGGTGAGGACCGTGCGCGGGCCGATCGGGAGCAGGCGCAGGCGGCCCTCGATCGCGCGGGACGCGGGCGGCGCCGCGAGCTCGGCCCCGGTCATGGTGCGCGCGGGCCCGCCCCGCCCGGCGCTGCGCCGGCGCGGCGCGACGCTCCTGCCGATCCAGCGCAGCGCGCCGCTCTCCAGCGCCTCGCAGATGAGCTCGCGCAGGGCCAGCGGGAAGGCCGGCGCGCGCGCGGCCCACCTCCGCGCGCCCGCGTCGTCGATGCAGCCGTCGAGGAGGCGGCGGACGAGCTCCTGAGCGCCCGCGGCGGAGAGCGGCCCCAGCGCGGCCGTCGCGGAGACGGTCATCGCGTTGAGCGGCGCGGGGAGCGGCTCCGAGCGCCCGAGCCGGACGACGGCGCGCAGGCCGCCGCCCATCTCGAGCGCGATCGCGAGCGCCTCGAGGCTCGCGGCGTCGACCTCGCCGGTGTCGTCGACCAGGATGAGGCCGGAGCGGGCGCCCTCCGGGGCGAGCCACGAGGCGACGACCTCGGCGGCGGTCCACGGCTCGACGCCCTCGCCGGCGATGAGCCGCGCGAGCGCGGGGCTCAGCCGATCCGGGAGCGAGGGCGCGCGGGCGCGGCCCTTCTCGGCGCGGGCCGCCGCGCGCGCGAGGGCGCGGCGGAGCGCGCCGAACGGCTCGCGCGAGGCCCCGATCGGCGCGACGAACAGGCTCCGCGACGGGGCGAGGACGCGGCTCAGCTCGAGGAGCAGCCGCGAGCCGCCGGCGCCGGGCTCGGCGCGGACGAGCGCGAGGGAGCCGGGGGGCACGGCGAGCGCGGCGAGCTCGCCGTCGCGGCCGATCAGCGGCGGCCGAGAGAGGCGCGCGACGCTCTCGGCGACCTGCCGGCGCAGCGGCTGCTGCGCGTCGAGGCGCAGGCCGCGCACCCGGCGCGCGCCGTCGACGCCGCGGTGGGCGCCGAGGGTCATGAGCTCGCCCGCGAGGACGGCGGACAGCGCGGGGTCGAGGAGCACGTCGCCCGGGAGGGCGATGCGGGCGAGCATGACGGCGACGAGCAGCGGCTGCCCCCACGAGAGCGCGGTGAAGCGCCCGGCCTCTCCGACGTACGTCATCTCCCCCTGCGCGATGCCGACCGCGAAGCGCGCGTCGGGGTGCACGGACGCGTCCTCCGCGGCGAGCGCGGCGAGCAGCACCGCCTCCTCGATGTCGTCCGGCGTGAACTCGAAGGAGAAGGTCTGCGCGCTCCAGGCGCACAGGGTGGCGCCGAGCGCCTCGGCGCGCTTCTTCAGCGCGAGCGCCCGCGCGAGGTAGCTCTCCTCGCCGCGCGCCGCGGCGCCCGCGTCGCGCGGCGCGCCCCGGTGGCGCGAGGGCGGCGCGGCCGCGCGCGCGGCGCCGCGGCGGCCGAGCGACGGCAGGACCGCGTCCGTGCTGTCCGGTCGCGAGAGGGCCGCAGTACCTCGAAAGGACACGACGATGCGCTCCGGCATTGGCGGCGAGTGTAGCGGGGCGCGGAGAGCGCGTGGGCGGTTCTTGGCGTGCGCGCGCCCGCCCCGCGGTACGATGGATCCTCGATGCGATCGCCCCCCGTGCGCGCTGCAAAGGCGCGCTCCCGCCGCGCGCGCGCCGCCGCGCTCGCCGCCGCGGCGCTCTCGGCGCTGACCTCCCCTGCCGCCGCGAACGGCGTCTTTCCCTCCGCGGACCAGATCGTCTTCGACCCGGCGGACCCGGCGCGCGCCGTGGCCCGGATGACGTACGGCCTGCTGACCACGCGGGACGGGGGCGCGAGCTGGCATTGGATCTGCGAGGGCGCGGTCGGGTACGACGACACGGGCGGCGTCGCTCCGCCCATCGCGGCGGCGGAGGGCGGCAGGGTGCTCGCGGCGCTGAGCGACGGGATCGCGATCGGCGTCGAGGGCGGCTGCGCCTTCGCGCGCGCCGCCGAGATCGAGGGGAAGGCGGTGCTCGATCTCTCGGTCCGGCAGGGCGACCCGTCGCACGTCGTCGCCGTCGTCGCGGGGCAAAGGCACGGCCTGTGGGCGTCGCGCGACGGCGGCGCGCGCTGGGCCAGCGCGGGGGCGCCCCTCCCGGCGGGCTTCCAGGCGCGGACCGTCGACGTCGCGCCCTCGGATCCGCGGCGCATCTACGTGAGCGGCCTCGCGACCGGAGGCGGCCCCGTCAAGGGGGAGCTCGCGCGCTCGACCGACGGCGGAGAGACGTGGGAGACCTCGGTGGTGCCGGGGAGCACGACGTCGCGCGAGCCGTACATCGCGGGGGTCGATCCGCGCGACGCCGACGTGCTGTACGTGCGGATCGCGAGCGCGCCGGGGCGCCTGTTCGTCTCGAGGGACGGCGGCGCGACGTTCGAGCCGGTGTTCGACACGCAGGGGTTCGTGCGCGCGTTCGCGATCTCGCCGGACGGCGCGGAGGTGGCGGTGGGCAGCGACATCGACGGCGTCTTCCGCGCGCCCTCGTCGACGCTCTCGTTCGAGCGCGTCTCGAGCGTCGCGCCGCGCTGCTTCGCCTGGACGGAGGCGGGACTCTACGCGTGCGCGAGCGAGTTCCTGGACGACTTCACGATCGGCCGCTCGCTCGACGGCGGCGCGACGTTCGAGCCGCTGCTCCGGCAGGCGTGCATCCGCGGCCCGCTCGACTGCGCGGCGAGCACCTCGGTCGGGGCGCTCTGCCCGCTCGACTGGCCGCGCATCGCGATGATGACGGGCCACGAGGGCTGCGCGCCGGACGCCGGCTCCCCCGCGGCCAGCAGCGGCGCGAGCGCCAGCGCGACCGGCGCCGGCGGAGCGACGGCGGCGAGCGGCGGGGGCGCGGCGAGCGGCGGGGGCGGCGCGGCGAGCGGCGCCGGGGGCACGGGCGGAGCGCCGGAGGTGTCCACCGGCGGGGCGCAGCCTGCCGGCGGGGCGAGGCCGAGCGACGGCGGCTGCGGCTGCCGCGCGGGCGGCGGGAGCGCGGGCTGGGCCGGCGCGCTCGCCGCGGCGTGCCTGGCGGCGGCCGCGGCGGCGCGGCGGCGGCGCGCTTAGCGCCGCCTGCCCCCTGTCCCGGTCGCCAGCTCCGGCGGCATCGGCTCGGTCGCCGCGTCCGGCGCGTCCTCGCGCCGCACCTGCCCTTCGGTCCGGACCTCGGCCTCCTCGCGGCGCACGGTCGTCCTCGCCTGCTCCTGCTCGCGGACGACCTCCTTGCTGATCCGCAGCTCTTCCTTCACCACGGGCCGCTTCGAGATCTCCACCTGCTCCTCGCGGACAGGGATGCTGATCGACCCCTCCTCGATCGTCGTGCCGGACGCGATCGGACGCGCCTCGCTCGCGGGGACGCGCTCGACGTGCACGACCTCGCGCGCCACGGGCACGGTGACCTGCTTCTCCTCGGTCACGACCTCTTTCCTGACCTGGACCCGACCGACCTCCTGCACCGTCTTCCCGGCCGTGATCTCCTCCTCCACGAGCGGCACGCGGATCTCGTCGCCCGCCGCGATCGCGCCGTCGGCCCCGCGCTCCTGGTCGCGCGCACCGGCGAGCTGGTCGCGGGCGTGCGCGAGGATGATGTCCCCGTCCCGGATGCCGAGCACTTCGTCGTAGCGCACGGCGTACTCCTTCGGGAAGAAGAAGCCCTTTTCGATCTCGAACGCGTCCACGTCGATCCGCGTCACCTTGCCCAGCTTCTCGCCGTCCGAGCTCCGGACGACCATTCCACGCGCGATCTCCTGTTGCTTCACCATGGTCTACCCCCAACCCCGGAATCCTCCGGACCTGCATCGCCAGCGGGCGCCGCCGGCGCAAGCCGCTCGGCTCCCCGCTGCGCGGCGCCCGCTCGGCCCATCGATCTCGGGCGGCCGCTCGCTCGCCCCGTCGCGGGTCGCGGCGCCCTCCGTTGTCCTTCCGCGCCATGCAATCGCCATGCAATCGCAGCGTCGGCAGAGCGTCGGTGGTCCTGGCCTCGCCGTCGCTCCCGAGACCGACGTCGCGGGGAGCGCGCCGCCGCGCCCGTTCGGCTCCGTGCGTCGCGGTGACAGCGGCGCGAGGCGCCAGGTGTCAGGGAGCGATGACGACCCGCCGCGCCGCCGTCGCCGCGTCGCCGTTCGGGTCCTCCAGGGCGACCTCGACGTCGAGCGCTCGACCCCGGACGGCCTCGACCGAGAGGCCGCGATCCACCTGGAAGCGGATGCCGTAGATCTCGCAGCGGCCTTCGCCTGCGCGGCGCAGCGTGACGAGCGCGGTGAAGGGGAGCAGCTCGCGCTCGAGCTCGGGGAAGTAGCCCCCCACCCGCAGGCGCGAGCCCATCTGCCTGAGCCCGGTCACGCGCAGCGCGAGCCACACGTGGTGCCCCCCTTGAGGGCCCGCCTCGATCGGCACCACCTCGCCCTCGTCCAGGGGGGCGAACGCGCTCTCCCCCTGCCCGATCACGATCGCCGGCTCGCCCGACGACGGCGTCTTGCACGCGTCCTTCGCCGAGGCGATCCACATCGGATCGTGGTCGTCGAGGGCGGACGGGGCGACGAAGGGATCGACGCATGCCCCCGCCGCGCAGGTCGCGCCGGCGGCGCAGGCCAGCCCGGAGCACGCCGCGTCGATCGAGACGGGCAGGAGCAAGCTTCGCCCGAAGGCGGCGCGGGTCGCCGTCGTCCGCGTCACGATGGGCGCCGCCTCGCCGTCGCGGAACGCCGCGATGGACAGCTCGATCTCGGCGCCGTCTCGCGCGCTCGCGATCGGGAGCTCCGCCGGGAGCGACAGATCGCCGCTGCCGTACGAGAGGCGCTCGGCGCGCGTGATGACGCCATCCACCTTCGTGGTGCTCTCGATCGCGTGGATCTCGAAGCCGATCGCCATGTCCGTCGTCAGGCCGGCCACCACGCGCGCGTCGGCCTCCTCGCCCCCGCAGGCCGAGGGGACGAGGGCGAGCAGCGCGAGCAGCGCCTGGGGGGCCGGTCGCATGACCACGCGGGGCCGATCAGCGCGACGCGCGCCTGCGCCGCCGCGCGAGCCAGCCTGCCGCCGCGGCGAGCGCGGCGAACGGCGCGGCCAGGGGGGCCTTGCTCCCCGGGCTCACGGCGCACATGCCGGCGGACAGATCCCCGGTCACGCCGTCGGGACCGATGGAGACCTCGGCCTTGGCCTCGACGGAGATGCCCTGCGCGAGCAGCGCTCGCACGCACGCCGGGACCTGCGATCCGGAGATGATGTACTTCCCCCCGCAGAAGAGCGCCCCGTCCCCGCTGCAGGAAGCATCGCAGTTCGCGCGGAACTCGTGCTCGCAGTCCTCGAAGATCTCGTCCTGGCAGGTGGTCTGGCAATCCATGTTGGCGTCGGCGGTGCACGAGCCGCCGCAGCACTCGATACAGTGCTGATAGCAGCCTCCATCCACCGTCACGCACTGGGCGTCGCACTCGCTGTCGCAGTTCGCGTCCCACGTCGCGGAGCACCTCCCGGCGTCGGCGGCGGCGGCGCACTCGGCGTCCCGCTCGGTGGTGCACTCGACGAAGCAGTTGTGGGAGCAGATGACGTTGACGCCCCTGTCGCAGTCCGTCTGGCACTGTGTGGTGCAGCTGTCCGTGCAGGTCGCCTCCGCCGACAGGGAGCACTCCGTCTTGCAGACCGGCACGAGCTTCGTGGCGCACGCGGTCTCGTAGATACCGAGCTCGCTGCAGCTCGCGTCGCACTCGGCCGAGACGCGCACCTCGCAGCCCGAGAGCTCGTCGAAGCGGATGTTGCCGCACTCCTCGATCCCCGCGCGCGCGGGGAGAGCGGCCGAAAGACCCACGGCGATGCTCGCCAACCCAAGAATTCTGGATGCTCTCACGATGAACTCTCCTCCTCGAACGGCCGCAAACACAGGATGGTACACAGGGCAAATCTCGTCAGGGAAGCGCTATTTGCGCGGCTCGGTCCCGCGGCGTGGGGAGCGTCTCAGGGCGCGTCGGTGCGCCTCGGTGCGCGTCCGTTTCAGGACGCCTTCAGGACGTCGGGCGCGCCTGTGAACGCCAGTCGATGGGCTCCGTGTGAAGGCCGGGCGACGGTTCGGCCGTCCCGCGAGGCCGCCGCGGCGCGTTCTCCGACGCGGCGGCCTCGCGGGAGGAGCGCGGAATCAATCCGCGGGCCAGGGGTTCGGCGGCTCGGCCGGCGTGTAGGGCTGCACGCTCGCCTCCGCCGTGATGAGGTTCTCGATGAACAGCTCGACGTAGCGCAGGTCGTCCTCGACGTCCGGGTCCGGGTGCTCCTCGAGCCACGCCTCGACGTTCGGGCGCAGCGCCTCGAGCGTGCGCCGCGCGGTGCGGGGGTCGGCGTCGGCGGCGAGCTGGGCGGCGAGCTTGAAGCCGGCGTAGAGGTTCAGCATCACGAAGCCCTTCTCGACGGTATCGCCGGAGAAATAGCCGCCCTCGGGCGGCGCGTCGGGCGTGCTCGGCGCCTCGATCTCCACCTCTTGCGCGTGGATCTCGCCGGTCAGCGGGTGCCTCCACGACAGCGCGAGGGAGCCCACCGCGTGCGGGTCTTCGACGCCTTGCTGGTCGGGGTTCGGCACGAGCTCGATCAGGATGGCGCCGCCGCCGCCGCGCCGGCCGGAGCCGACGGGCTCCGCGGCGCTGGTCCGGCCGGCGAGGAAGAGGCTCGGGATGTTCACGGCCCCGCCGCGCTCGCCGCCCTGCCAGCCGTTCGTGCCGTAGGCGCCGCGCACGACGTAGCCGTCGCCCACGGCGACGTCGAGCTCGACGTCGAGCGCCAGGGGCACGAGGAACGTCTTCACCTCCTCCGTGAAGACCTCCTCCACCGCCGTCGGGTCCTCGAGGAAGTAGAAGTTGCCCGCGCCGACCTGGCTGATCCCGCGCATCGCGTCGACGTCGAACTCGGCGCCGACGCCGACGGCCGTGACGCCGATCCCCATCTCCGCGTACCCGCGCGCGAGCGAGACGAGCCGCTCCGGGGAGGTGAGCCCCGCGGTGGCCACGCCGTCGGACAGGAAGATCACGCGGTTCTGCCAGCCCGGATCGAGGTGCCGCTCCGCGACCGCGAACGCGGTGAAGAGCCCCTCGTACAGGTTGGTCGACCCGGCCGCGACGAGCCCCTCGAACGCCTCGGCGAGCGCTTCCCGGTCCGAGCCCTCCGCGTGCTCCAGGACGACCTCGGCGGTGTTCGAGTAGCGGACGAGCGAGATCCGGTCGGTCGGCCCGAGCGCGTCGATCATCTCGACGAGCCCCGCCTTCAGGTAGTCGATCGGGTCGCCCGTCATCGAGGCGCTCGTGTCGACCGCGATGACGAGGTGCAGCGGCGGCCGCTCGAGCGCGCCGAGATCCACGGGCGAGTTCATCCCGACCTGGATGAGCGTGCAGGGCGACCCGCTGATCATGTTGCCCATGATCCCGAGCAGGCCGTGCATGCACACGTCGTCGCCGCAGGTCGCGGCGGGGTAGTCGAGCTTGTGCTCGGCGAAGAAGCCGACGTCGTCGAGCGTGTCCGGCCCGGGGATCTCGCCGTCCTCCAGGATCTGGCGGAACAGGCCGAAGTCCTGCGAGCCGCCCTGGGAGACGCCCACGCTGCCCGGCGGGGTCCCCGGCACGCTCGGATCGGCGAAGCCGCCGGAGTCGCTCGCGTCGTCGTTGCCGCAGCCGAGCGCGCCGAGCGCCGCGGCGGCGCAGAGCGCGAGGAGAGGATGGATTCGAAGCTTCATGGCGTGACCTCCTAGGGCGCCGGCGCGGCGGCGATCCAGATCGACTCGAGCAGGCGGGGTTGATCGATGGGGGCGGTGAAGCACTCCGCGTTGCGGACGGGCATGTCCTCGGCGCGCACGACGAGGAGCGTCTCGGCGCCCTCCGCCAGCTCGGCGCGCTCTCCGGCGCGCAGCGAGACGACGCCGGAGACGCCGTCGCCGAGGAGCGACACCTCGAGCGGCTCGACGAGGCTGCCGCACGCGTCGTGGAACCCGCGGCAGCCCTTGAGCGGGGTGAGCTCGGCCCGGAAATCGACCGACGGCTGCCGGCCGATCATCGATCCGCGGGCGAGCACGTTGCCGCGCAGCACAAGCACGGCGTGCGTCTCGCTCTCGATGTGGATGCCGCGCGCGAACGCCCGCTCGTTCTCGGGGCGCTCCGGGTAGACGCCGCCGTCGATCTCGACCGGGCTCAGGTGGAGGAGGTCGCCCGCGCTGAACGGGATCGCCTCGGCGGGAGCGCAGAGGAAGAAGATCTCGCCGCGATCGAGCGCGAGGGCGTGGCACCCGTCCGGGGACGACATGATGCCGGTGAGGACCGCCGCCTCGGAGACGGGCACGGTCCAGTCGAGCCGGCTCCCTTTCACCGAGACGCCGCACGCCTCCGCGGGGGGCCGGCGCTCCACGGGGGGCGCGTCGAACACCGCCGGGTGCTCGGCGAGCGCGAGCCTGGCCCCGTCGCGCCGCAGCGCGATCATCCGGCCGGGCAGCGAGTTGTCCGTCGTGGTGACGAGGAATTGCTCCGGGAACTGCTCCGCCGACCACGCGAGCAGCGTGAGCGGCAGCCCGTCGGCGTCGATCAGGTAGGCGTCGCACCCCGCGTTCTCGAGCGGGAGCGCGCGGCCGGGCGCGATGAGCCAGGTCTCGGCGTTCTCGAACAGATCGCGCGAGAGGGCCCCCTCCGGATCGGCGAGCATGACGCTGCAGTCGACCCGCGCCGACGCGCGGAGCCGGCGCACGCGGAGGAGCTGCTCGGCCTCGGTCGCGTTGCCGATCAGGAGCGACGCGACCTCCTGCGGCGGCGGCGGCGCCCACGGATCGCACCCCGGGTCCTCGTCGCCGCACGGATCGTGCGGGGAGCTCGTGGCCACGCACGCGAGGCTGCCCGCCATCAGCGCGAGCCTTCGCGCGATCGGGCGCTGCGCGGGCTCGGGCCGCCGCGCGGCCTCGCCGAGCACGCGGTACGACACGACGAGCATCGGGAGGGCGATGAGGTCGGTCGGGTCGACGGTGATGCGCCACGGGAGCGGCGTGAGCGCCATGAGCGCCTCGACCGCGCGGGCGGCGTCCGGAGCGACCTTGATGGCCGAGAAGACAGCGCCCGTGGCGACGTGCGCCCCGAGGAAGCCGCGGCGCGAGGTGAGGCGGAGCAGCGAGGCGAGGACCGCGGGCGCGACCAGGAGACCCGCGAAGTCGCTGAGCTTTCCGGTCGCCCACCCGGGGAGCAGGCCAGACCCCTTGAGGGCGTGATCGTTCAGGACGAGGAGCGCCAGGGCTCCTATCCATAAAGGGTGAAGGAGCGATCGATACGAGCGCAGATCTCGAGGCATCGGGGCTGTCCTTCCGTGCGATGAGGGCCAGCACGGTGGCCAAGCAAGCGAACGAGGGGCTTGCCGAGGACCGGCCCCAAGCAAGGGCCATACCCCACAAAAATATTCACGAAATCAATCACTTATGCGTCTACTCCCCGGCGCGCCCCCTGACGCGGATGTCAGGCAGCCGGGCTGCGCGCCGCGCGGCGCGGGCGCCGGGGCGCCCGGGGTCGCGGCCTCGGGTCGCGCCGACGGGCGAGCGTCGTCGGGGTGAGCTCGGGGAGCGACCGCGCCGGCGGCGGGGCGGCGGCGCGGCGCGGCGGGCGCGCGGAGAGCGGGGGAGTCCGGGTCAGGGCTTGAGGACGACCTTGACGCAGTCTTCGAGCTTCTTGTTGAAGACCTCGTAGCCGTGCGGGGCGCGCGAGAGCGGCAGGCGGTGGGTGATGATGTCGTCCCCGCGGAGGCGGCCCTCCTGGATGTGCCGCAGGATCTGATCGACGAAGTTGTGCGCCGGGGCCTGGCCCGCCCTCATCCTGAGGCCCTTGTCGAAGAACTGGCCCAGCGGGAAGTTGTCGTACGGCACGCCGTAGACGCCCACGATCGGCACGACCCCGCCGCGGCGCACGGCGCTGAAGGCGAGCTTCAGGGTCGATATCGTCCCGACCTGGCCGTGAAGCACGTTGGCGGCCTTCTCGAGGACGGTGCGATGCGCCTCCATCCCGACCGCGTCGACGCACACGTCCGCGCCGCGCCCGTCCGTCATCGAGCGGATCGCCTCGACGACGTCGACCTTGTCGATGTTGATCGTCTCGGCCTGGGCGACGTCGCGGGCCTTCTTCAGGCGGTACTCCTCGCGATCGACGCCGATGACGCGCCCGGCGCCGCGCAGCCAGGCGATCTTCATGGTCGCGAGCCCGACCGGCCCGCACCCGAACACCGCGACCGTCTCTCCGCCCTTGAGCTCGGCCCACTCGATCGCCGTCCACCCGGTGGGCAGGACGTCGGTCGTGAAGAGGACCTGCTCGTCGGTGAGCCCCTCGGGCACCTTCCGCGGCCCGAAATCGGCGTACGGGACGCGCACGAGCTCGGCCTGCCCGCCGTCGTAACCGCCGTAGATATCCGTATACCCGAACAGGGCGCCGCCCTTGCTCTCGATCACGCCGCCCTCGGGGCCATAGTGCTTGGGGTTCGATCGCTCGCAGTGGCCCGGGAGCTCCGCCTGACAGAAGAAGCAGTGTCCGCACGCGATGGGGAACGGGACGATGACGCGATCACCCTTCTTCAGCTTCGTGACCTGCGGGCCGGTCTCCTCGACGACGCCCATGAACTCGTGGCCGAGCACCATGGGCCGCGCCTGCGGAAAGAAGCCGTTGTAGATATGGAGATCGGAGCCGCAGATCGCGGTCGCGGTGACGCGCACGATGGCGTCGGTGGGCTCTTTGATGCTGGGATCTGGAACGTCTTCGACGCGGACGTCGGAAGGTTTGTGGAAAACAAGCGCCTTCACGATGCCTCCTCCTCTGGTGAACCCTCGGTACAGGGCGATCGACGGCTCTACCCGGTCGAGCCCACGCACGAACAGCTGGACACGAGCGCGGGGTCGCATAAAGCGAGCCACGGCGGGAACGCGCGCCCGAGGACGGAATCTGGAGGGCTGCGGAGAATCCGAATGTGGCGCGGTGCCCCAGGGTGGCGCTTTGTCTCGGAGCCGCCCGGCGGCAGCGGGCCGGGCCCGCCCGCCGCCCTCGTCGACGCCGCGCGCGCGGGCGGCCGTTCGTCGCGACGCCGCTGGCCCCTTCGCCGACGACGAGGTCTACTCGTCTCCGATGCTCCCCTCGTCTCCTTCCGGTTCCGGTTCCGGTCCCGGTCCCGGTTCCGCGCCGCTCCTCGGCGCGAGCTTCGTCCGCGAGCTCGAGGTCCTGCAGCGGCGGCTCGAGATCCGCGCCCGCTCCGGGGGCGCCGGCGAGCACCTCGCGCGGCGCCGCGGCGGGTCGGCCGAGTTCAAGGAGCACCGCGCCTACGCGCCCGGCGACGACCTGCGGCGCATCGACTGGGCCGCTTACGCCCGCACCGGCGAGCCGGTGCTCAAGCTGTTCCGCGCCGAGGAGGACGTCATCGCCCGGCTCGTGTGCGACGCCTCGGCGTCGCTCGACTTCGGGGAGCCCACGAAGCTCGACGCCGCCCGGCGGCTCGCGGCCGCGGTCGGCTACATGTCGCTCGCGCGCTCCGAGCGCGCGCAGCTCTTCGTGGCGGGCGACGGCATCGCCCGCGAGCACGCGCCCGTGCGCGGGCGCGCCGGGCTGGCCGCGCTCCTCCGCGCGCTCGATGGCGTGAAGGCGGCCGGCGGGACGCACCTCGCCCGGGCCATCGACGCCGTCGTGCGGCGGAGCGCCCGGCCGGGCCTGCTCTGCGTCGTCTCCGATTTCTTCGATCCCGGCCCGGTCACCGCCGCGCTCGGCCGCGCGGCGCAGGCCGGCCACGACGTCGCGCTCCTCCAGGTCGTCGCCGCCGAGGAGCTCGCGCCGAGCTTCGAGGGGGACCTGACGCTCGAGGACGCCGAGACCGGGGCGCTCATCGACGTCACCATGGACGCCGCGGCCCTCTCCGCCTACGCGGCGCGCTTCGCCGGGCTCTGCGAGGCGCTGCGCGGCTGGGCTCGCCGGCACGGGGCGACGTACGTGCGGGCGCGGAGCGACGAGCCGCTCGAGGGCGCCGTCCGCCGCTTCGTCGCGAGGAGCGTCGACTGACGTGGCCGCGCCGCTCGCCCAGGCCTCCGCGGGGGCCCCGCTCGCGCTGCTCTCCCCGAGCGGCCTGTGGCTGCTCGCGCTGCTCGGCCCGCTCGTCCTCCTCTACATCCTCAAGATCAAGCGGAGCCGCCGCCGCGTCCCCTCGACGTGGCTCTGGGCCGCCGCGCAGCGCGACCTCATGGCGCGCGCGCCCTTCCGGAGGCTCCTCGCCCAGCTGCCGCTCCTTCTGCAGGCGCTCGCGCTCGCGCTGCTCGCGCTCGCCCTCGCGCGCCCCGCCTCGCGCGGGCGCGAGCTCACCGGCGATCACGTGGCGATCATCCTCGACGCGAGCGCCTCGATGTCCGCGGCCGCGCGGGGCCCGTCGGGCGAGGCGACGACGCGCATCGAGCTCGCCAAGCAGCTCGCCAGGGATCTCCTCTCCGGCCTCGCCCCGGGCAGCGACGCGCTGATCCTCGAGGCGGGGCGCGACGCGCGGCTCGTCGCGGCGCTCGATCGCGATCTCGTCCGGCTCAGGGCGGCGATCGATCCCGTCGCAGCGCGCGACGTCGAGGGCGATCTCGGCGCCGCGGTCGCGCTCGCGGTCGACCGGCTCCGCCAGCTCGGCGGCGCCCGCCGGATCGTGGTGATCACCGACGGCAACCTGGCCCGCCCCGGCGCGCTGCGCGGGGTGTCGCTCCCGCTCGACGTCATCACCGTCGGCGACCCGATCGACAACGCCGCCATCGTCCGCGTCGACGTGCGCTCCGGCAGCGCGGGCAGCGCGGGCGGCGAGCCGCCGGAGGCCAGCGAGGAGGTGCAGGCCTTCCTCGTGGTCGCGAACTTCGGGGCGCAGCCGCGCGACGTCTACGTGACGATGCGGCAGGACAGCGCGCTCGACGTGCTCGGCTCGCGGCGCGTGCTGGTGAAGCCGGGCGAGCGCATGCCGGTCGTGCTCACGTTCCGCCCGTCGCCCGGCGACTACCGCAAGGGGCTCGTCTTCGAGCTCTCGCCGCGCGACGCGATGCCGCTCGACGACGTCGCCTACGGCCGCGTGCCGGCCGGCGACAGGCTCCCGGTCTTCCTCGCGTCGGCCGGCGCGGGCCGGGGCGATCCGGGCGCGGGCGCGCAGCCGGGGGCGGCCTCCGGCGGCGCCGCCTGGCTCGAGCGGGCGCTCGCGTCCGACCCGATGACCTCGGTCACCTCGGGCGGGCTCGCGGATCTCCTGGGCGCGCCCGGGCTCGATCCCGACACGTTCGTGGTGATCGACGGCGCCTGCCCGCCCGACCCGCCGGGCGGCGATCTGCTGATCGTGAACCCGCCGCCCGGGCGCTGCTTCGGCACGGTGGTCGGGCCGGCGCTCGAGCGCCCCACCCTCACGTCATGGGACACGGCCGATCCGCGGCTGCGCTTCCTCACGCTGGACGGCGTGCACCTCCGCGCCGCCTCGTCCCTCACCCCGGAGGCGGCGGCGCAGGCGCTGATCCGCGCGCAGGAGGGCACGATCGCGACCGACATCTCCACGTCGTCGCGGACGGGCACGCTGCTCGGCTTCGACGTGGGCGAGAGCGACTGGCCGCTCAAGGCGTCCTTCGTGCTCTTCGTGCGCAACCTGCTCGAGCAGGCGCGGGCCCACCGCGCGCACGGCATCACCGGCCCGGCGCGCACCGGCGAGCCGCTGCGCGTGAGCGTCCCGGCCACGGCGCGGGATCTCCAGGCGATCGGCCCCGCCGGCGAGCGGCTCGACGTGGCGCAGCGGGCCGGCGTCGCGGTGGTCGCCGAGACGCCGCGCGCGGGCCTGTACCGCCTCGCCTGGCAGGGGCCGCAGGCGGGGTCGGTCGTCGTGCCGGCGAACCTCACGAGCGTCGCCGAGAGCGATCTCACGCCGAGGCCGATCCTCGCGGAGGGCGGCGGTGAGGTCGCGGTCTCCAGCGCGGCGGGGGAGCCGGACGCCCACACCGAGTGGACGTGGCTCGTGGCGCTCGCGGCGCTCGCGTTCGTGGTCGTCGACGTCTGGTATTTCACGCGCGTGCCCCGGCCGCTGCGAGGCGACGGCAGCCCTGCGGGCTAGGGCGCTGCCGGGGCGCGGCTTCGGGAATGCGGGCTCAGGTTGCCTCGTCCTCGTCGAGCCCTTCCCACCACTCGGCCAGGTCGATCTCGATGTCCTCGAACGGCGCGGCGCGCACCTTCTCGTCTCGCCCGTGGAGACCCAGCTCGACCCACCGTCCGTGCTCGAGCTGGCTGACCAGCAACGTCCGCCGGGCGGGATCCACGTACCAGAGGTGAGGCACGCCGATCTCGGCGTAGAAGCGGCGCTTCACGAGGTTGTCGTAGCCCGCCGTGCGCGGCGAGAGGATCTCGCAGCACCAGTCGGGAACGAGGGCGATCGGCTCCTTGGGCGGCGGCGGCACGGGCATGCGCGCGCGGCGCCAGCCTGCGACGTCAGGCGAGATCTCGGGCGCGCGCTCGAGCTGGATGCCGGGCTCGGAGAGGATCCACCACCCCCCCGGACCGCCCCTGCCCCGCTGGTAGGGGTTCTTGAGGTCGGCCGTGATCAGGTCCTCGATGTTCGCGTGAGCGAAGCGTGGACGCGGAAAGGCGTACAGCGTGCCGTCGATGATCTCGCCCCGCCAGCCGGGCGGCAGCTCGTCGAGATCGGCAAGCGTGGCGGGCCGGACGAGCTTCTCGGCGAGGTTCATGCGCGACCTGCGCGAGCATACACCGCCGCGGGCTCCGGGACCGGGGGCTCAGCGGCTCGTCCCCGCCCTCACGGGCAAGCCGCCTGCTCCGCATGCGGCCGCCCCCGGTGCAGCCGGTGCCCCCGGCGGCGCGACGACCACCGGCGGCTTGGCCGGCCGCGCTCTTCCAACCATGAAAGGCGTGGCGTTACGCCACAACTCACGGGCGCGCAGGCCTCCTCGCGCGGGAGCCACTCGCCCTCGAGCGACACGCCCCGCACGTCCTCCCGGACGCCCCGCGCCCTCAGCCACACGGCGAGCGCCTCGCCAAGCTCCCGCATGCTCGACCAGCGCAGCGACGGCTCCTTCTGCAGCCCGCGCGCCACGATCGCCCAGAGATCCGCGTCGAGGCCGCACGCGTCGACCAGCGACGGCACCGCGTCCTGCAGGACCGCGCGCAGGCCGTCCAGCGCGTTCTTCGACGAGAACGGCGTCCGCCCCGAGAGCAGCTCGTACAACATCGCGCAGAACGACCAGACGTCGGCCCGGCGATCGACGTCGGGGACGGCGAGCGCCTGCTCCGGCGGCATGTAGTCCGGGGTCCCGAACACCTCGAAGGCCCCCGTCGCCTGCCCCTCCTCGCGCTCGGCGACGAGCTTCGCCACGCCGAAATCGACGACCTTCGGCTGCAGCCGGCCGCCGCCGCGGCGCACCAGCATCACGTTGTCCGGCTTGAGATCGCGGTGGACGACCCCCTTCTCGTGCACCGCGTGCATCGCGGCCGCGACCGGCAACAAGAGCGCGATCGCCCGCTCCGGCGCCATCCCCCCCTCGCGCGCCAGCACGCTCCTCAGCGACTCGCCCTCGATGAGCTCCATCACCAGGTACGGATCGCCCTCGGCCGTCTCGCCGAGGTCGAAGATCCGGACGATCTCCGCGTGGTTCAGCCTTCCCGCGGCGCGCGCCTCGCGGAGGAAATACTCGTTCAGCTCCGCCGACCGGAGCTCGGGCCGCATCAGCTTGATCGCGACCTCCGATCCGACCACGACGTTGGTCGCGACCCAGACCGTGCCCATCGCCCCCTCGCCGATCTTGCGCACCAGCCGGTACTTGCCCGCAACGAGATCCCCCTCCTGGTAATGCACGCTGCACGGGGCCTCACCGAACCCCTCGTCGAGGTCCCATGAGCTGTCGTCCGAGGTGCTCCAGGCGTCCGTGGTCTCGATGCGCGACATGATCTCTCCTGCCCCCTGCTGCGCGGCCTCGCCGCACCGTGCCCGCGCTGAAGCAGACAACGTGCCATCTTTGACAAACATGGAAATGTGAACAGGCGGGGCCAAGGCACCGCCTTGGGCCCGCTCGAAACCGACAGAGACGCCGCACGGCTGCCCCGATGAGGCACTCGGCCACACCCGCCGAAGCGGCATCCCCGGAGCGCCGCAAAGATGATTTACTGCGGCACGACCGCATGCGGACCGAACGGAGGCCTCCCTGATCCCGGCGGCCGCGCTGCGCGCCCTGCCCCATGTCGCCACGCTGGCCGGCGCGCTCCTCTTCGCCGCCCTGCTCCGCCTCGCCCTCCGACAGGGTGCGCTCCGCCGCCCGATCCTGCTCGCCTGGATGCTCGCGGGCGCGCTTCCGGCGCTCTACGTGGGGCTTGTCTGGTGCGGGCTGCTCTCGGGCGCGCAGCTCCGGCTCGCGCGGCCCTGGGGCGCGCTGCTCGCGGCGGGCGCCACGTCGTTCGTCGCGCTCCGGTACCTCGCGCTCGCGCTCGCGTCGCCGTACGCCCGCAGGCAGGGGGCGTGGCGCACGCGGCTCGGGGATCTCCTTACGCCCTTCGCGGCGTTCGCCGCGGCCATGGCCGTGGCCGGCCCAGAGATCGGCCGGCCACTCGACCGGCTCACCGTCCTGCTCGCGATCGATCGCAGCCGCTCGATCGACCTCGTGCCGAACGCCGACAAGCGCGTCGCGCAGGAGCTCTCCGTCGCCGAGCTCGGCATGCGCGACGACGACCGGATCGCCACCATCGCGTTCGCCGCCGGCGCCGCCACCGAGGATCCGCCGCGGCCGCGCTCGCAGCTCCCCGCCCCGCAGCGGGTCGCGCTCGGCCGCGACGGGACGGACCTCGCCGCGGGCATCCGGCGCGCCCTCGCCGAGGTGCCGCCGGACTCCGCGGCGCGCGTCGTGCTGCTGACCGACGGGGTCGCCACCCGGGGCGACACGATGGCCGCGGCCGCGGCCGCCGTCGCCGCCGGCCTGCCGATCGACGTGCTCCCGCTGGAGCAGCGCCTGGTCCCCGACGTCCGCGTGGTCGCCCTCCGCGCGCCCGCGCGGGCCGACGAGGGCGAGGCGCTCGATCTGCGGCTCGTCACCTCGTCGCCGTCGCCGGCCGAGGTCGAGATCCGCCTGCGCCGCGACGGCGAGCTCATCGCCCGCGCCGACGCCTCGATCGCCGCCGGGGAGGACGTGCTGCGCATCCGCGAGAAGGCGCCGGGGCCGGGGCTGCACCGCTACGACGTCGAGGTCACCGCGAAGGATCCGCGGCTCGACGAGGCCGCCGAGGACAACGCGGCGAGCGCGTTCCTGCGCGTGCGCGGGGCGGCGGCCGCGCTCGTGCTGGAGGGCGACGCCGGGCAGGGCGCGTTCATCGCGCGGGCGCTCGCGGACGGCGCGTTCCGGGTGGACGAGGGGGGCCTCGACCGCGTCCCGACCGACCTCGGGGAGCTCGCCGGCTACGACGTGGTGGTGCTCAGCGACCTCCGCGCGGCGGACCTGTCGCCGAACCAGATCGAGGCGCTCGCGAGCTACGTGCGCGACCTCGGCGGCGGCCTGATCCTGATGGGCGGCGACCGGAGCATGGGGCCGGGCGGCTACGCGCGGACGCCGCTCGAGGAGGTCTCGCCCGTCTCGTTCGACCTGAAGCAGGAGCGCCGGCGGGCGAGCCTGGCCGAGGTGATCGGCATCGACATCTCCGGCTCGATGGCGGCGAGCGCCGGCGCGCACACGAAGCTCGAGCTCGCCAACGAGGCCGCCGCGCGGTCGGCGTCGCTGCTCGGCCCCGGCGACCGGCTCGGCGTCGCGCACGTCGACACGGCGGTGCGGTGGAGCGTGCCGCTCGGGCCGGTGGCGGACAAGGCGGCGATCGACAGGGCGATCCGCGCGGTGGGGCCGGGCGGCGGCGGGATCTACGTCGACATCACGCTCGACGCGGCGTACCGGGCGCTCGACCGGGAGGCCACGAACCTGAAGCACGTGCTGCTCTTCGCCGACGGGTCGGACGCGGAGAACATGGGGCCGTGCCGCGCGATGGTGGGGGCGGCGATGCGCCGCGGGATCACGACGAGCGTCGTGGCGCTGGGCCAGGGCGGCGACGTGCCGGAGCTGGAGACGCTGTCGCGCCTCGGCGGCGGCCGGTTCTACCTGGTGGAGGACGCGGGGCGGCTGCCGGCGGTGTTCACGCAGGAGACGATCCTCGCGGCGCGGAGCGCGATCGTGGAGGAGCCGTTCCAGGTGGCGCTGGGCGCGCCGTCGTCGATCACGGCCGGCGTGCCGTTCGGCGAGGCGCCGCCGCTCGCGGGCTACGTGGTGACGGTCCCGAAGGGCCGGTCGACGGTGCTGCTGTCCGGGCCGGAGGGGGATCCGGTGCTCGCGGCGTGGTCGGCGGGGCTCGGCCGGGCCGCGGCGTTCACGAGCGATCTGAAGGGCCGCTGGGGGGCGGCGTGGACGCGCTGGCCGGGCGCGGCGCGGATGATCGCGCAGGCGGCGCGCGACGTGGCGCGCAAGGCGGAGGATCCGCGCGTGCGGCTCGAGGCGGACGCGTCGGGGGGCGAGCTGTCGGTGCGGGCGAGCGTGATCGGCGACGACGGGCGGGCGCAGTCGTTCCGCCGGCTGGTCGTGCACGTGGCGGGGCCGGACGGCTTCGCGCGGGAGCTCCCGCTCGAGGCGACGGGCGCGGGGTCGTACACGGCGACGCTGCCGCTGTCGCGGCCGGGCACCTACGTGGCGGTGGCGCGGGACGAGCTGACGGGGGAGGCCGTGGGGACGACGGGGGCGGCGATGACCGCGGGCGAGGAGCTGCGCCCGACGGGCAGCGATCTGTCGCTGCTCGGGCGGATCGCGGAGTTCACCGGGGGCAAGCGGCGCGACACGCTGGCGGGCATCTTCGAGGACCGGGCGGCGAGGCGGTTCGCGTACCGGGACGCGACGGCGGGGCTGGTCGGCCTGGCGGCGCTCGCGCTGCTGCTCGCGGTGGCGGCGCGGCGGCTCGCACTGCCGGAGGCGGCGTGGGCGTGGGCCGCGCGGGCCGGGGAGCGGCTGCGGGCGCGGCGGTCGGGAGCGGCGGAGGAGGAGGCCAGCGCGGGCGAGACGGTGGGGGCGCTGCTGTCGGCGCGGGAGCGGGCGAGGGCGGCGCGAGAGGGGGGGCAGGCGCGGGCGGCCGGGAGGGCGGCGGCGATGTGGACGGCGCAACCTGGGTCGGCGGCGCAACCTGGGTCGGCGACGCAACCTGGGTCGGCCGCCCAACCTGGGTCGGCCGCCCAACCTGGGTCGGCCGCCCAACCTGGGTCGGCCGCCCAACCTGGGTCGGCCGCCCAACCTGGGTCGGCCGCCCAACCTGGGTCGGCCGCCCAACCTGGGTCGGCCGCGGCGCCTCGCGCCGCGCCGTCACAGGGAGCGCACCAGGCTCGGGCGCCAGGAGCGACGCCCGAAGGACGGCCGCTCACCGCCGCGGAGAAGATCCTGGCGCGCCGCCGCGGGCGCCAGTGACATGGCCTGTGCTTCGGGCGCGCGATCGACACGTCTGGAACGCCGATGACGTTACAATCCCGCAACATCGATCCATGGGAAGCGTCGCGCAGACCCGCGTCGTGAGCCCTCGTCGGGGGCTCGACCCGCTCGTGAAGGCGGAGGGCGAGCGCACGCTCAGCGTCGGCGTGAAGGCGCTGCGGAGCGTGCTCGGAGCCGCAGAGGCTGCCGGGATCGACGCGAGCTCGATCGCCCGAGCGCACGGGCTCGCGCCGGAGGAGCTGCGCAACCCCGACTTCCGGCTCTCCTATCGCCGGTGGATCGCGCTCTGGGACGATGTCGTCGAGAGGGCCGGCGATCCGGGCGTCGGGCTCCGCGCCGCGGAGGCGCTCTCGATCGGCCACTGGGACGTGATGGACTTCGTCGTCGCGTCGAGCGACACGGTGGGCGACGCCTTCCAGAGGTTCTCGCGGCACTTCGCCGTCATCAGCACGGCCGTGCGCCATGTCCTTCAGGTCGATCGCAAGGAGGCCCGGCTCGTTCGGGAGCACGTCCCCGGCGCGGCCCCGCACCGGGTCGCGACCGAGTTCGGCTTCGCGAACATCGTCCTGCGCTTCCGCGCGCTCGCCGCCACACCGTGGTCGCCTTCCTCGATCCAGTTCCGTCACCCGCGCTGCGCAGAGCTCGAGACGTACACCCGGATCTTCGCTTGTCCGATCCGATTTCGAGCGCCCGGCGACGCGATCGTCCTCCCGCGCGCGGCGCTCGCGACGCCGATGAAAGGGGCCGCCCCCGAGCTCTGCGCCGTCCTCGATCGCCACGCCGCCCTCCTCGTGCAAAAGCTCCCCCCCGCCCAGGCGAGCCTCGTGGAGCGCGCGCGGCACGCGCTCGCCCTCGAGCTGCACGGCGGCGCTCCCAGGCTGGCGACCGTGGCGAAGCGGCTCGGGCTGAGCGCGCGCACGCTGCAACGACGCCTCTCGGAGGACGGCTTTCCCTTCCGAGCGCTCGTCGAGAAGACCCGCGAAGAGCTCGCGCTGCGCTATCTGGAGGATCCCGCCATCGGGCTCGCGGAGATCGGCGCGCTGGTGGGCTTCTCCGATGTGAGCGCGTTCTACAAGGCGTTCCGGCGGTGGACGGGGAGCACGCCGGGCCAGCTCCGCGACCGCTCCGTGGCATAGCCGGAGGCGCCGCCGGACAATCGATTGGCGTGACGGCACAATGCCGAGGGCGGCCCGGGTCCGTACGCTCCGGTCATGCGCTCCTTCGCCCGCCGCTCTTTCCTTGCGTGCCTCGTGCTCGCCTCGGGCTGTCTGGATCCGGACGCGCCTGGAAACCTCGTCCCGAGGACGGTCGCGGAGGACGACGCGCTCCCTCGCTTCACCCTCCGCGACGGCGCCCGCATTCACCTTCGCACGCAAGGGGACCCGAAGAACCCCACCCTCATCACGCTGCACGGCGGCCCTGGCGGCGACATGCGCGGCATGCTCGGCCTCGGCGCGCTCTCCGAGCGGTACTTCGTCGTCCACTGGGATCAGCGAGGCACCGGTCTCTCGGAGCGTGTCCCTTCATCGGACTTCACCGTCGAGACGTACGCGGCGGATCTCCACGAGCTCGTCCAGCGCTTCTCCCCCGACGCGCCGGTCACGCTGTTCGGGCATTCGTGGGGCGCCATGTACGCGGCCCTCTATATCCAGCGGCACCCCGACCGCGTCGGAGAGGCCGTCCTCAGCGAGCCGGGCTTCCTGAACGCGTCGATCGCGAACGAGACCGAGCTCTTCACGTTCGGCCTCACCGCCGAGGGGCTGAACGATCTCGGTTGGTCGGAATGGGCCATGAGCCCCGACGGAGACGCGCGCGCAGACTTCCTCCTGTCCTTGGGGCAGGGCTGGTCACAGCCAGGGTATTACGAAGACCCGGACGACCCCGACAACTCCAAGGCGTTCCGCCTGGGCGCGCGCGCGATGCGGGACCTGCAGGGCTCGGCGAAGACGGACGGAGCGTGGGACTTCGATTTCTCTTCGGGCCTCGATCGATTCTGCAAGCCGGTGACCCTGATCGGAACGACGATCAACACCGTCATCGGGTTCGAGCAACAAGAGCGCCGCCACGCCCCTCTGTTTTGCGACGTCGAGCTCGTCCGCGTCGAAGGCGAAGACCACGGCTGGGTGAACAAGCACCCCGATCGTGTCATGGAGGTCCTGCGCGCCCATCTCGGCGCCTACAAGGGGGCGAGATGAGGGCCGTCGCCCTCGCCGCGGCGATCGCCGCGACGGCGGTCTCCGCGGTCGCGTCGGCCGCGCCCATCAGCGGGTATCAAGGGGAGCGAGAGAACGCGACGCACGTCAATCTCGGCTGGAACTCCGCGCCCGCCCTGGAGCTCGCCTACGGGCGAACGATCCCGATGGAACGGCTCGTGCGCCGCCTCGACCTCGAGATCGGGCTGACGCTGCCGGTCTTCCTCGTGACGGAGCTCGACTCCTTCCGCCTGGAGCCGGCGGCGCGCGCGATGCTCGTGCAGCGCGGCGGCTGGGGGCTCGCCGGGCGCCTGGGGCTGCCGGTGCAGACGGGCGACAACCAGACGTTCCAGTTCGTGAGCGTGGGCGCGCACCCCGGGCTCGCGGGCGGGTATTTCGAGCGCGGCTGGTTCATCGCGCTGGAGGTGGAGTACACGGCGATCCTGAGCACGTACATCGCGGCGAGCGATCGCGCGCGCGCGACCTACGCGGGCATTCGCGACGGCTTTTATGCGCCCGCGGGGGGCTACCTCGACGCGAGCCTCGCGTTCGGGTTGTCGATCGGCTCGAGCGTCGAGCTCGGGCTGCGCGCGGGTTATCGCTCCACCCACGGCCTCGAGCCGCCCCCGCTCGTCCCCTTCCGCGCCGAAGTGGGCGTGTCCTACGCGTTCGGAGCGCCGGCAGCGGCGCCGCCCCGAGCGATCGAGCCGTAGCGAAGGCTATCTCGCGCCTCGGCCAGGTCGGCTGCCAGCAACGCCCCGAACGCCGCCAGCACCTCCCGGCGATTCCCCAGCAGCCCCGGGAGGCCTGCCGGCACCCGCTGGTACGGCTCCTCGGACCTGCTGGTGCGGCTCCTCCGACCTGCTGGCGCGGCTCCTCGGACCTGCTGGTACGGCTCCTCGGACCTGCTGGTACGGCTCCTCGGACCTGCTGGTACGGCTCCTCGGACCTGCTGGTACGGCTCCTCGGACCTGCTGGTGCGGCTTCTCGGACCTGCTGGTGCGGCTCCTCCGACCTGCTGGTGCGGCTTCTCGGACCTGCTGGTGCGGCTCCTCCGACCTGCTGACACGATTCCTGGCCGACTCGCCGCGTGCTGGCCGCGTCCCGCGGCCCGCTGGGTTCGCGCTCCGGCCCGCTGAGTTCGCGCTCCGGCCCGCTGGGACGCGTCCCGGGCGCGCTGGCGCAGCCCCACGGCGACACGACCGTGCTCTCCGGATCGCCGGAGCCTGCCTGAACGGGCGTCCTCCGCCGGGAGCGCGGTCTCCGCCGGGGCGCTGCGCGATGGCGATGGGCTGCTCACCGCGTCGCCTGGAACCTCCGGATTCGCCGGCGCGCGTAGCCCGCTCCGGGCTGGCCGGCGCGGGCATTATGCGAATGCTCCCCCGGTGTGCGCCGGCGCCCTCGGGTGCCCGGGCGGGAGCCCGAGGCGCTGCCGCACCTGCGCGATGCCGACGCCCACGCCCCCGGCCGCGAGCGCGACCGGCCACGGCTTCCCGGTCGTCTGCCCGATGAACGCGCGCACCCGCCCCACGTCCTCGAGGACCGGCGTGAGCTGCGCCGGATCGTTGAAGTTGTTCACGAAGGCGTTCGCGAGCGCCTGCGGTCGGCTCGCGTTGTCCGCCCGCCCGTCGCTGCCGTACTGGGCGAAGAGGAGGTGGAATATCCCCGCGGACGCTCCGGAGAGGAGGAGGTTGTTGAACCGGTCGGTGGGCCCGCCGTGCCGCGCGTAGAAGCGATCGAAGGTGCGCGTCATCCATTCGGCGTCGAAGGGGCGATCGCCGTGCTGCACGACGCACTCGATCAGGTTGCGCGCCATCTTGTTGCCGCTGTTGGCGCCCTGGCCGCCGATCGGGTCGAGCGACATCGCCGTGTCGCCCAGCGGCGTCACGATGCGGCCGGAGGGCAGCCGCCCCACGGGCTTGCGCACCGCCGGGACGACTCGACCTTTCTGCCAGCCATGCTTGTCCGACAGCTCGGCTGTCCTGAACCATTCGTAGTCCCAGGGGATGAGCTCCTTCACCAGCTCCTTCGTGATCGCGACGATCTCCTCGCCCGTCGTCGCGCCCTGGAACCGGTCGAACGCCCCTCCGGGCACCGCCTCGACGATGCAGTTCCAGCTCGGGCCCACGTCCTTGTGGTAGTAGGGCACCCAGAACGCCTCCCCGAGGCCCGCGAACAGGTTGAACTTGACGGGAATCAGCGGGACGCCGTCGAACCCGAGCTTCGGGCCCGTCACGCAGATCATGACGAGGTTGCGCTGCGCTTCCGTGTGGACGCTGCGCGCCGGGTCGCGCTCGAACAGGTTGCACAGGTCGCCTCGTCCCGCTGCGACGATGGTGAGATCGTTCTCCGCCGCAATGGCGTCGAGCCGCGGGATGGTGACCGGCTCGATCGCGATCTTGCCCCCGCGCCGCTCGAGCTCGAGCATCCACCGGTGGCTCTGGAGCCGGAGATCGATCGCCCTGAAGGGCCGCTCCAGGCGCCCTGCCAGGGTCAGGAGGCGGTTGCCCGGCGCGGGGCACGCGGTCAGCTGGACGCCCTCGCCCGGGGGCGCGGCGTCCTCCCAGAAGGCGAGGCCGAGCTCGCGCTCGAGCTGGAGCGCCCTGTCGAACCGGGCGGCGCTGCCGGTCGGCTTCGATTCGTGGAGCCACTGCTCGGGTGTCCGATCCGAGTAGAGCGTCACGCCGTAGCCGGCCTTTACCAGGCCGTGCGCCGCGAGCAAGCCAGCCTGTCCAGACCCCACGATAGCGATCTTGCGCATGAGGAAACCCCCGGGTTGGGTTGGTCTGCGCTCGCCTCACGGCGACGCGCGCCGAGCCGTCCGAGTCGGTTCGCCGTCAGGGGCACCGGAGGCGTCGCGAGCAAGGGAAGCCCAGTCAAAGGAGACCGTATCACCTCGGCCAGGAGCGCTGGAAGCCTTCCACGAGGTGCTGGACGACCGACGACCGCAGAGGCCCCCCTCCCTCCGAGAGAGCCCTCGGGGGGAGGGGGTGTCGCGCGGGGGGCCGAGGGGGAGGGCCCCACGAACCCGAGCGCCGGCCCGCATCGCAGCGAGTCGCCCATGGACTCGGCACCTCCGTACAGGAGGCCATAGCCACCACGAGGCGCGAGTTCGTGGGAGGGCCCCCCTCGGCCCCCCGCGCGACACCCCCTCCCCCCGAGGGCTCCGTTGCAGCCCGAGGGCTCCGTTGCAGCGCGCGGAGGCCGCCCTGGACCGAGCCCGCCCTGGACCGAGCCCGCCCGCCGGTTGCGAGGCGCAGCGCCTTGGAGTAGCGTCCGCGCCGCCGCAGGGCCGGGCGACGCCGATCGCCCCGCCCGAGCGGACGAGCCGGGCCTCGAGTGCGCGCCCCGGCTCGCGCGGCCCCCCTCGCGCACTGGACGCGCACTGGAGACGAGAATGGCCCGAGGCTCGACAACCACGCACCGCGAATCGGACGCCGCCGAGTCGCTCATCGGAAGGGGCTCCCGCATCCGCGGGCGCGTCCACGGCGACGGCTCGCTCCGGGTCGAGGGCAGCGTCGAGGGGAACATCCAGCTGACCGGCGATCTCGAGATCGAGGACGGAGCGTCGGTCACCGGGGACGTCGAGGCGAGCTCGCTCGTCGTCGCCGGACAGCTCACGGGAGACGTGACATCGCGCGGCCCCGTCACCATCCGGGCGACCGCGCAGTACGCCGGGAACGTGGGCGGCAGCGAGGTGATCCTCGAGGAAGGCGCGGCGTTCGCCGGCCGCATCGAGGCGGAGTTCGACCTGCCGGCCGAGCTCTCGGAGCGGACCGGCGGGCGCGCGCAGAGCCCCCGCCGCGAGCCGGCGGGGCGGTAGCGCGCGTTGACGGACGGAGAACCGCGCCGCGACGGCGCGACGAGGAGCACGAACGTGGCGGGTACGATCATCGGAAACGGGCTCACGATCGAGGGCGAGATCACCTCCGACGACGAGGTGATCGTCGCCGGGACGGTGCGCGGCAAGCTCACCGTCGAGGGGCCTCTCACCATCGACGCAGGGGCGCTGGTCGAAGCGGACATCGGGGCGGCGTCGCTCCAGGTGGGCGGCAACGTGACCGGCAACGTCACGGCGGCCGACCGCGTGGACCTCCTCGCGGGCGGTCGCCTCGTCGGCGACGTGAAGGCGTCGCGGCTGACCATCGCGGACGGAGCCTCGTTCAAGGGCAACGTCGACATGGACGTGTAGCCGATGGCCGCCCAGTCCTCGATCGGGCCGACGACGGCCATCCGCGGCAACGTGCAGGGCGACGGGGATCTCGAGATCCTCGGCCGCGTCGAGGGGAGCGTCGTCATGACCGGCGACGTGACCATCGGCGAAGGCGCGCTCATCCAGAGCGACGTGCGGGGGCGGCGCGTGGTCGTCCGCGGCGCGGTCGCCGGGAACATCTCCGGCGAGGAGGCCGTGATCCTCGAGCCCGGCGCGCGCGTCGTCGGCGACCTCGGCGCGCCGCAGATCGGCATCCACGCCGGCGCGCTGGTGCGCGGCAACGTCACCACCGGCGCGCCGCTCGCCGCGGCGCCCGCCCCGGTCCGGGCCGCCGCCCCGGCAGCTGCGCCGCGCGCCGCGGCCGCCCCCGCGGCGGCGCGGCCGGCGCGGGCGCCCGCGGAGCGCGCGCCGGCGCCTGCCGCGCGGCCCGCGGCCCGCCCCGCGCCGGCGCCCGCGCGCCCCGCGCCCGCGGCCCGCCCGGCCCCGGTCGAGGCGAGGCCCGCGCCCGCGCCCGAGCCGCGCCTCGCGGCGGCGCAGGACGAGGAGGAGGCCGATCTGTCGGCCGCCTCCGCGAACGGCGATGGCGACGAGGCCGACGCGGCCGAGGGCGCCGGCGGCCCGCCGCCGCCCGTCGTCCCCGCGCTCCGGAAGGGGGCCGCGAAGGCGTCGCTCCGCAAGCGGGGCGGGCGGTGAGCGCCGCCGGCACGTCCGAGCGGGAGCGGCTCGTCGCGCTGCTGCGCGAGCGATCGTTCGAGCAGAAGCGCGTCGTCCTCGCGTCCGGCCGCGAGAGCGACTTCTTCATCGACTGCAAGCAGTCGGTGCTGACGGCCGAGGGCCACGCCCTCGTCGGCGCGCTGATGTTCGAGGCGCTCGACGCGCTCCCGCGGTGCGAGGCCGTCGCCGGCGTCGAGCTCGGCGGCTGCCCCCTCGCGAGCGCGGTGTCGCTCACGAGCTTCCTGCGCGGCCGCCCCCTCCCCGCGCTGTACGTGCGCAAGGAGGTCAAGGACCACGGCTCGCGCCGCCTGGTCGAGGGCGATCGCGGGCTCGCGCCCGGGATGCCCGTCGCGATCCTCGAGGACGTGATCACGACGGGCGGCTCGACGCTGAAGGCGGTCGAGAAGCTGCGCACCGCGGGCGCCTCGGTGGTCGGCGTGATCGCCCTGGTCGACCGCCTCGAGGGCGGCGCCGAGGCGATCCGCGCGGCGGGGCTGCCGCTCGTCGCGATCTGCACGCGCCGCGATTTCATCCCCGACACCCCGCTCGGCTGAAGCGGGCGGCCCGCCCGGCGAGGCGGCGCGCAGCGGCGCCGCCTGCGCCTGCGGCGCTGCTCCGCCGCCTGCGCCTGCGGCGCTGTTCCGCCGCCTCGGCCTGCGGCGCTACTCCGCCGCCTTCGCCTGCGGCTCGCCGAGGAGCGGGTAGCCGAGCGCCTCGCGCTGCGCGAGGTACGTCTCGGCGACCGCCCGCGCCAGCGCGCGGACCCGGCCGATGTAGCGCTGCCGCTCGGTCACGCTGATCGCGCCGCGCGCGTCGAGCACGTTGAAGCGGTGCGCCGCCTTCACCACGAAATCGTACGCCGGAAGCACGAGCGCCTTCTTCGGATCGATCGCCGCCCCCTTCGCCGCCGGATCCGCGCCCCGGGTGAGCAGCCGCTTCACCTCGGCCTCGCACACGTCGAACGCCGCGAAGTGCTCGGGGATGTCGGCCTCCTCGAAGTTGTAGGTCGACCACTCCCACTCGGCGCGCTGGTAGAGGTCGCCGTAGCGCACGATCTTCCCGCCGCTGTCCGAGTAGACGACGTCGTAGATGCTGTCCTTGTCCTGCAGGTACATCGCGATCCGCTCGAGGCCGTACGTGAGCTCGCCGGACACGGGGCGGCAGTCGATCCCGCCGATCTGCTGGAAGTAGGTGAACTGCGAGATCTCGAGCCCGTCGATCCACACCTGCCAGCCGAGCCCCCACGCCCCGAGGGTCGGCGACTCCCAGTCGTCCTCGAGGAACCGGACGTCGTGCTCGAGCGGGTTCGTGCCGATCGCCCGCAGCGACTCCAGGTAGAGCTCCTGGATGTCGATCGGGCTCGGCTTGAGGATCACCTGGAACTGGTGAAACTGCTGCATCCGGTTCGGGTTCTCCCCGTAGCGACCGTCCGCGGGCCGCCGGGAAGGCTCGACGAAGGCCACATTCCAGGGCTCGGGGCCGAGCGCGCGCAGGAACGTCGCCGGGTTGAAGGTGCCAGCGCCGACCTCCGAGTTGTACGGCTGCACGACGAGACAGCCGCGATCGGCCCAGAACTTCTGCAGGGTGAGAATGAGGTCTTGGAAGGTCATGGTGGGAGGGCCGGTTCTTAGCCTGGATCGCCCGCGCAGGCGACGCCCCGCGAAGGATCGCCCGCACCGTCCCGCCGCGGGGCGGCGCTCGGTCCGCCGGCGCGGCGCGCCGAACGCCGCGCCGGCGGACCGCCGCCGCCGGTCGCCCCTCCGGGAGTAACCCCGTCGAGGACGGCCCCGCCTCGGGCCACGCCGGCCCGCCCCGGCCCGCCTCGACCCGCGCCGATCCGCGAGGCGCCGCCCGCGCGGTCCTGCCGGCCGCTTGCGCTTGCCCGGCGCGTGGCGTAGCTTCCGGCGCGTTGTATGGGGTCCCATGCATCTCCAGCGGCGCGGCGGAAGGCCGCCGCGCGGCAGGCCCAGGGCGGGCCGGACGCGCAGCGGGTCATGGACGCGATCCGCGCCATCGTGCAGCGCCTGCGCGTCTCCTCGCGCGCCTGCGAGCGGCAGCTCGGCCTGAGCAGCGCGCAGCTGTTCGTGCTGCAGCAGCTCGATCAGGCGGCCGCCGCGTCGGTCGCCGAGCTCGCGCAGCGCACGCTCACCCACCAGAGCTCGGTCTCGGTCGTGGTGACGCGCCTCGCCGAGCGCGGGCTGGTCGCCCGGCGCGCCTCGCCGGAGGACGCGCGCCGGACCGAGATCTCGCTCACCCCCGCCGGCCGCGCGCTGCTCCGCCGCGCGCCGCGCACCGTGCAGGCCGAGCTCGTCGCCGCCGTGGACCGCCTGCCGGAGGACGAGCGCCGCGGGCTCGCGCAGAGCCTCACCACCCTCGCCCGGGCGCTCGGCGCCGGCGACGAGGCCCCACCCCTGTTCTTCGAGGGCGAAGACGCCCTCGCCGGCGCCGCGGCGGCAGACCGCGAGGAGAGCTGACATGTCCAGCGTGCACGCCCCAAATACCGCGGCCGGCGAGAGCATCCCGGTCGCCCCCTCCATGAGCCCGACCCTCGAGGACCTCCGCGTCCCCGCCCCGGGCGCCGCCGTCGACCGGCGGGTCGTCCTCGTGAGCGGCCTCGCGATCGCGATCGCCGGCGCCGCGTTCCTCGCGGCGGAGCTGCTCACCGCGCTCATCGCCGTCATCACGAACCTCGCGTTCTTCGGCCGGCTCTCCGCCGCGCCCGCCTCCCCCGCCGATCACCACGCGGGCGCGCTCGTGCTCGTCATCCCGATCGCCGGCGCGCTCGTCGTCGGCCTCATGGCGCGCTTCGGCTCCCAGGCGATCCGCGGCCACGGGATCCCGGAGGCGATGGAGCAGGTGCTCTTCAACCAGAGCCGCATCCCGCCGCGGATGACGCTGCTCAAGCCGCTCTCCGCGGCGATCGCGATCGGCACCGGCGGGCCGTTCGGCGCGGAGGGGCCGATCATCGCGACCGGCGGGGCGCTCGGCTCGCTGGTCGGGCAGCTGCTCCGGATCACCGCGGACGAGCGCAAGACGCTGCTCGCCGCGGGCGCGGCGGCGGGCATGTCGGCGACGTTCGGCAGCCCGGTGGCGGCGGTGCTGCTCGCGATCGAGCTCCTGCTCTTCGAGTACCGCCCGCGCTCGGTGATCCCCGTCGCCCTCGCCGCCGCCACGGCGGCCGCCGCGCGCCTCGCCGCCGGCGCGACCGCGCCGGCGTTCGAGATGGCGGCCGTGGCGCCCTCGACCGGCCCCGCGCTCGCCTTCTACATCGCGCTCGGCGCGGCGCTCGGCGTCGCGGCGATGGGCGCGACCCGCGCCATCTACGCGATCGAGGAGGCGTTCGAGCGGCTGCCGCTGCACTGGATGTGGTGGCCCGCGATCGGCGCCGTCGCGATCGGCGCGGTGGGCTACGTCGCGCCGCAGACGCTCGGCGTGGGCTACGACAACATCGACGACATCCTGAGCGGCCGCCTCGCGCTCGCCGCGCTCGTGTCGCTCTCGGTGCTGAAGTTCGTCTCCTGGTCGATCGCGCTCGGCAGCGGCACCTCGGGCGGGACGCTCGCGCCGCTCTTCACCATCGGCGGCGGGCTCGGCGCGATCCTCGGCCTCTCCGCCGCCGCGCTCTTCCCCTGGCTCGGCGTGGACGCGCGCGTCGCCGCGCTCGTCGGGATGGCGGCGATCTTCGCGGGCGCCTCCCGGGCGCTCCTCGCCTCGGTCGTCTTCGCCTTCGAGACGACCCGGCAGCCGATGGGGCTCCTCCCGCTGCTCGGCGGCTGCAGCGCGGCGTTCCTCGTCTCGAGCCTGCTGATGCGGCACTCCATCATGACCGAGAAGCTCGCCCGCCGCGGCGCGCGCGTGATGGTCGAGTACGCGGCCGACCACCTGGCGCAGATCCTCGTGCGCGACGTCGCCTCCCGCCCGGCCGTGACGCTCGCCGCCGACGACACGGTCGAGGCCGCCCGCGCCTTCCTGCTGTCGCGGGCCGAGGGCTCGCGCCACCAGGGCTTCCCCGTCGTGGACCGCGGCGGCGAGCTCGTCGGCGTGGTCACCCAGCGCGATCTGCTCACCGAGCAGCCCGGCGCGCTCTCGGTCCGCGACCTCCTCCGGCGCCCGCCCGCGGTGGTGTTCGAGGACAGCTCCCTCCGCGAGGCCGCCGATCACATGGTCACCGAGGGGGTGGGCAGGCTCCCGGTCGTGTCCAGGGAGGCGCCGCGCAAGGTGATCGGGGTGCTGACGCGCAGCGACCTGCTCGACGCGCACCGGAGCCGGATCGAGGCCGGGCAGCGCCGCGAGCTGGCGTTCGCCGCCGCGAGGCGGTTCGGCGACCGCGCCGCCGTCGCCGGCCTGACGGCCGACGGCTCTGCCGGGCGCGGCTAGCGGCGAGGGCCGGCGGCGAGGGCGGAGCTAGTCGACGAAGTACTCGCGGTCGCCCGCGAGGCCCTGCTCGAGCGCGGCCATGCCCTTCGAGACGTCGAGCTTCACGCCCTCGCGCTGGAAGCTCATGCCCATCGCGTAGAGCGTCTTGAACAGGTTGTGCGAGCGGCACTGCTCGCCCATCTGCCCGACGCGCACGATGTTGAGGCCGAAGGCGCCGGAGATCTCGACGCGGAAGGCCTTGGTCATGTACTCGCGGATCCGGGCGCTGTCGACGCCGCTCGGCAGCTTGATGGCGAGCACGCTGTTGAGCCGCACGTCCTTCGACGCGAACAGCTCGAGCCCCATCGCCTCGAGGCCCGCCTGCATCGCCAGCGAGCTCATCTCGTGGCGGCGGAACCGCCGCTCGAGCGTCTCCTCGCAGACGAGGCGCAGCGCCTCGTGCAGCGCGAGCACGCCGGGCACCGGCGCGGTGTAGTGGTATTGCTGGTAGCCCCAGAACCGCTGCGCGCGCGTGGCGTCGTAGCACCAGTGCGGGCGCGGCGAGGGGCGCTCCTCGACCGTCTTCCACGCGTCCTGCGAGAACGCGCAGGCCGACACGCCCGGGATCGACGACAGCGCCTTCTGCCCGCCGACGATGCCGACGTCGATGCCCCACTCGTCCATGTGCACCGGCATGGCCGTGAGCGTGACCACCGCGTCGACGATCGTGAGCGCGCCCTGCGACTTCGCGAGCTTGCAGATCTCCGGCAGCTCCACCATGCGGACGCCGCAGGACGTCTCGCCGTGCGCCATCGTGACCACGTCGTAGCGCTGCTTCTTCATCGCCTCGCGCGCGTCGGCGAGCGTCACGGGCCGGCCGGGGGGCCCCTCGAGGAAGGTCACGTCGGCGCCCACGCCGAGCGCCATCTCGCCGAGGCGGCCGCTGAACGTCCCCACCTTCAGGCAGAGGACCTTGCGCCCGGGCCAGCACAGGTTCGAGACGGCCATCTCCATCGCCGCGGACGCGGGCCCGGCGATGCCGATGATCTTGTCGCTGCGCGTCTGGAACGCGTAGGCCGCCATGTACTTCACGTTCTGGATGACGCGGTCCATGGTCGGGCCGAGGTGATTGATGATGACCCCGTTCGCCTGCGCCACCGCCTGCGGGATCGGCACCGGACCGGCGCCCATGAGGAGCAGCGGCTCGGACGGCAGGATCGCGGCGAGGGGCGTGATCGGCGGGGGCAGGATGGAGAACGACATGGCCAGGACCTTGGGCGAGAGCGCGGAGCGCGCTAGCAAGCCCAATGCATCCTGCGGCGTCAAGCGCTACCGGGCAAGCCGGAGGGGCCCGCGGCGGCCCCGGGCATGGCGCCGGACGGCCTGAGAGCGCGCCGGAGCGCGCCGGACGCCGGGTCGACGCGCCATCTCGCGCCATCTCGCGCCATCTTCATTCCGTTCCGTCCCGGGTCTCCCGGGGGCCGGTTCGCGGGCTGCCGGCCCGAAGGGACCCGGCTCGTCGCACGGCCCTGGGGGGGCGAGCCATGCGACGAGCGAGGCCCCCTCCAGCCTGCCGAGGAGGCCCTGTTCGTCGCACGGCCCTGGGGGGGCGAGCCATGCGACGAACAGGGCCCCCTCTGGCCTGCCGCGAGGAGGGAGGAGAGCGCCGCGGCGCTCGAGCCCGAGATCGAGCTCATGCACAGCGGCGCCTCATCCCCCGCTCCTCGTGCGGTCGGCCAAGGCGATCCCCGACGTCACGGGGCGCGGCAGCGGAGCGAGAGCTCCTCCTCGTCGCGCCCTGAGACGGTATCGGGCGTAGCGCCTCACGAGAGGGTCAATCGACCCTTTCATACCACCGAGCGGCGGCGCGAGATCGCCTGATAGGCGGCCGTGAGCAGGATGGCGCCGATCAGGGACATGAAGAACCCGGCCGGCTCACCCTCGCGGTACATGAAGAGCATGCGGCCGAGCAGCCCGCCGACGAACGAGCCGACGACGCCGATGATCATCGAGACGACCCACCCGCCAGGCTCACGCCCCGGGACGATAAGGCGCGCCAGAGCACCGACGACGAGGCCAAACAGGAGAAAGAGAATGAACGACATGATGAACCTCCCAGAGTGGAGCGAAGCGCTCCTGGTTGCTATGCAGTCTGTTCAGCAAGCGCCGCGCCATGCCGTGGAGTCCGGCCTCTCCACAGGCCGGCAGGCGAGCTGAACGGCCTGGACAGCGGCGCCGGGTCACCTTTCCATCGCGAAATCCGACCGCGGCGGGGAATGCGCCCTGGAGAGCCGGGACGGTCGGATCAGGTCGTGAGATCGCTCGCGTCGCGGAGTCGTGGCGGATTGCCTCAGACGGGCTGAAAAGCAGAGAGCGGGCGAGGTAGCCTGCCCCAATCGCCGCCACGACCTCGACGATGCGCCTCGGCGCGGGGGGTGGCGCAGCGGTTGCTATCTCCAGAGGGCAATGGCGCGCCGCAGAAAGGCTCTGCGGGCGTTCACCCTGAGGAGGGTACGATGAGCAACGAGAGCGATCGGAACGAAGGGGCCGCCGAGGAGATGGGCGGCAAGCTCAAGAAGGGCCTCGGCAAGCTGCTCGGCGACGAGCAGATGGAAGCGGAGGGCCGCGCCAAGGAGCTCAAAGGAAGGGTCCAGCAAGAGGACGCCAAGGCGGATGAGCGCGCGCGGGGCGCGCTCGAGGAGGCCGCCGGCGCCATCAAGAACCGGGTCGGGAAGCTCGTCGACAACGAGCAGATGGCAGCCGAAGGAAAGGCCAAGGAGCTCCGGGGAGAGAACCGGCAGAAGGCCAATCAGTAGGGTGCGCGCCCCGCTCGCCCGCGTGAGAAGGCGCGAAAGCGCCCGCTCGACGGGAGCCCGGCCCTCCCCGGCCGGGCTCCTGCGCGGCCTCGCGCCGTCACACCTCGTTCGCCGAGACGCCGTGCCGCTGGAGGAGCTCGCGCAGGTGGCTCCGGTCCATCCGCGCCGCGCGCGCGGCGCGCGAGAGGTTGCCGCCGTTCGCGCGCACCAGGGCCGCGAGGTACGTCCGCTCCCAGCGCGCCACGGCGCGCTCCTTCGCCTCGCGGAACGACAGGCTGAGATCGTCGTCCCGGAGCGCCTCCACCGCCGGGGCGCCGCCTTCCTTCTCCCCCGCCATCACCGCCTCGCGGAACAGCGCCGGATCGATCATCAGCACCGCGCGCTCCACCGCGCCGCGCAGCTCGCGGACGTTGCCCGGCCAGTCCTGGCGCATGAACGCCTCCAGCAGCTCGCCCGGCGGGCTCTGGTCCGGCCCCTGCGCGAGCTGCCGGTAGAAGTGCGCCGTGAGCAGCGCGATGTCGTCCGGGCGCTCGCGCAGCGCCGGGACGCGGAGGCGGACGATGTTCAGCCGGTAATAGAGATCCGACCGGAAATTCCCGCGGTTCACCTCCTGGCGGAGGTCGCGGTTGGTCGTCGCGATGACCCGGATGTCGAGCTTGATCGGCTCGATCGTGCCGATGCGCCGGATCTGCCGCTCCTCGAGCACGCGCAGGAGCTTCGGCTGCATGTCGAGCGGGAGCTCGCCCATCTCGTCGAGCAGCACGGTGCCGCCCCGCGCCGCCTCGAAGGCGCCGGCGCGCGCCGCCTGCGCGCCCGTGAACGCGCCCTTCGCGTGGCCGAAGAGCTCCGCCTCGATCAGGGTCGGCGGGATGGATCCGCAGTCGATCACGACGAACGGCCCGCCCGCGCGCGGGCTGTTCTCGTGGATCGCCTCGGCGAGCAGGCCCTTGCCCGTGCCCGTCTCGCCCTCGATGAGCACCGTCGAGTCCGACGCGGCGATCCGCGGCAGCGCCGCGAAGATGCGGCGCATCCCGGTGCTCTGCCCGAGCACCCGGCCGTACCGGTCCTCGTCGCCGAGCGGCTCGCGGATCTCCTCGGCGAGCGGCTCGAAGCGGAGCGTCGACTGCCCGAGGCCGAGCGTGGCGCCCGGCTGGAGGTAGGCCGCCTCGACGCGGAAGCCGGAGAGGGTCGTGCCGTTCTTGCTGCCGAGATCGCGGAGCAAGAAGCCCCGCGGGGTGACGGTGATCACGCAATGGTGCCGCGAGACGGCCCGGTCGCTCAGGATGAGCTGATTGCCGGGCGCCGTGCCGATCACGAACTCCGTGGCGTCCGACACCTGGGACGACCCGGCGTCGGGGCCGTTCGTCACCTGCACGCGGAAGCGGCTGAACGCGATCTCTTTGGAGCGGACCTTGAGGAGCGCCGTCTCGGCGCTCGGGTGAACCTTCGGCTCGGAGCCCATCGCGCGAGCCTACCACGACGGTGCCGCGCATGGCCGGGGCTGGCCGGCTCTCTCCCCTCTCTCCCCTATCGCCCCTCCATGTTCCCTCCATCTTGCCCCCATTGCGCGGCGCCCTACACGGGTGCGGCGTGAGCCCGGCCAGCCCAGGCGCGCCGCGCGGCGCGGGCGCGGACGTCCTCGTCGTCGGCGCCGGCTTCGGCGGCCTCGGGGCGGCGCTCTCGCTCGCCGAGCGGGGGGCGAAGGTGGTCCTGTGCGAGGCGCTCCGGTACCCCGGCGGCTGCGCCAGCACCTTCGAGCGCGGCGGCTACCGCTTCGAGGCGGGGGCGACGCTGTTCTCCGGGCTCGCCCCGGAGCAGCTGTTCGGCCGGTGGATCGCGCGCCACGGCCTCGACGTCGCGGTCGACTGGATCGACCCGCTCGTCGAGCTGCGGACGCCCTCGCTCCGCCTCCCGATCGGCCGCGACCGCGAGGCGCTGGTCGCCGCCCTCGCGGGCCTGCCGGGCGCCCCGGCGGCCGGCGTCCGCGCCTTCTTCGCCTACCAGGCGCGCATCGCCGACACGCTCTGGGCGCTCTTCGACGACCCCGCCCTGCTGCCGCCGCTCGGCGCGGGCGCGCTCGTGCGCCACGCGGCCACCGCCCCGCGCTACGCCGCGCTGCTGCCGGCGGTCGGCCGGCCGCTCGAGGGCGTGCTCGCGCGGTTCGGCGTCGCGGGCTTCGCCCCGCTCCGGCACTACCTCGACGGGCTCTGCCAGATCACGGTGCAGTGCGGGGTCGCCGAGGCCGAGGCGCCGTTCGCGATGGCGGCGATGGACTACTACTTTCGCGGCACGGGCCATGTCCGCGGCGGCATCGGCGCGCTCGCGTGGGCGCTCGTCCGGGCGGTCGAGCGGCTCGGCGGCGAGGTGCGCATGGCGACCCGGGTGCGCTCGCTCGAGCCGGGCCCCGAGGGGTTCCGCGCCGGGACGCGCTCGGGCGAGATCCGCGCGCGCCACGTCATCGCGAACCTGCTCCCGCAGGATCTCCGCGCGCTGCTCGGCGCCGCCCCGGGCGCGCTGCCGCGGCTCGATCGGCTCGCGCGCGACGTCGACGAGGGCGGCTGGGGCGCGGCGATGCTCTACCTCGTGGCGCGCGCGCCCGAGGGCGCCTCGCCCGCGGCGCACCACCTCGAGCTGGTGCAGGACCCGGGCGCGCCGTTCGTCGAGGGCAACCACCTGTTCGTGTCCGCGAGCGGCGCCGCCGACGAGGGCCGCGCGCCGCCGGGGCACCGCACGATCACGGTGTCGACGCACGTCCCGCTCGCGAAGCTCCGCGCGCTCCCGCCCGGTCGGCAGGGCGAGTACATCGGCGCGATCCAGGCGCGGATGCGCGAGGGGCTCGCGGCGCTCGCGCCCGAGTGGAGCGCGAACATCGTGCACGCGCTGACGGCGTCGCCGCGGACGTTCGCGCGCTTCACCGGGCGCGCGGGCGGCGCCGTCGGCGGCGTGCCGCGGCGCGCGGGGCTCGGGCACTACCTGTCGGTGTGGCCGCGCCCGGTGCAGGACGGGCTCTGGATGGTGGGCGACTCGGTGTTTCCCGGGCAGAGCACCCTGGCGGCGGCGATCGGCGGCGCGCGCACCGCGGAGAGCGTCGCGCGCCGCCTCGGGCGCGCGGGCGGGGGCTGAGCGGCGCCGGGCACACGAGGGCTCCGGCGCGCGCGCGGGGGACCGCGCCCTGGCTCGCTCAGCGCGAGGCCGCCAAGAGCTCCGCGTCGCGCGCCTCGGCGCCGGGCCCGAGCGGCTGGCCGTACGAGAACTCGACGTAGTTGCCGTCCGGGTCCTTGAGCGCGCAGAAATACGCCACCGGATAGGGCAGCTCCTTGGGCGGCCAGACGAGGTGCTCCCGGCCGCGGCGCGCGATCTCGTCCACGGCGTCGCGGCTCTCGAGCGCAAACCCGAAATGGCTCATGTCCTCCGGCGCCTGCGGCGCGCGCCGGCCGCCCTCGATCATCACCAGGACGAACGCCCGCTCCTTCCCCGCCTCGGCGAGCCAGGCGACGCGCGTGCCGGTGTCGTTGCGCTCGTGAACCACCTTGAGCCCGCAGAACTCGCGATAAAAGGCGATCGTCGCGTCGAGATCGCTCACGTGGAGCGCGACGTGGGTCATCAGCGGTTTCATGGTAAACTCTCCTGCTTTTCTCTCCCGACAGATTACCAGACGAACGGATACGGCAGCAGCAGAGGCCGCTCCCCCGATCGCTCGATGAGGGGTTCCCGCCCTAGGCGGGCTCGAACGCCTTGCTCGCCGCGTACCCGCGCGCGGCGGACCGGATCTTCTCGATCTGCGCCGGGTCGAAGGAGACGGGCGCCCCGGTGCGCGTGTAGCTCATCACGTTGTCGTCGACGCCGCTGTGCCCGAGCCCGAAGAAGTGCCCGAGCTCGTGGGCGAGGACGGTGGGCCGCGCGTTCGCCGCGACGATGACGCAGCGGCGCTCCGGCGTCGCCCGGTTCCGCCAGTGCACGCCCATCCGGAAGCGCCGCGGATCATCGACGTCGCGCAGCGACGCGACCACCATCACGTTGATCCGGCGCGCCTCGATGGCCGCGGCGAGCGCGTCCCGGTCGGCGCGCGTCTCGAGCCGCGAAAAGCGCGGGGCGAGCGCGCGCGAGCCCACCTTGCGCAGCGCCACGCCGGCGGGCTCGAACAGCCGGACCGCCTCGGCGATCTGCGCGTCGATCCAGGCGTCGTCACGCACCGGCTGTCCCGCCGCCTCCTCCGCCACGGCGATCGACAGGGGAAATGCCGGGAGCGGCGCGGGCGCGCGCCCCGCGGCGCGGGCCAGGCCCGGGGCGAGCGCGCCGGCGAAGGATAGACCGGCTGCGGCGAGCACGACGCGGCGGGAGATCATGGATAATACCCTATCTCATCGACCGTCCGACGATCGCGAAAACGCTTGTGAGCCGCCGCGCTGCGCCGGCACGCGAGGCGATGGTGCGCGGCCCGCCGCGGCCGCTTGCTCCCCTTGTCGCTGCGGCGCGCGGCGGGTAAGAGGTCTCCCCATGATGCGAGGCGCGCTCAGCGATATCACGAGGGCCGTCGGCCACACGCCGATCGTCAAGCTGAACCGGGTGACCGAGGGGCTCCAGAGCGACATCTACGTCAAGTGCGAGTACCTGAACCCGGGCGGCAGCCACAAGGATCGGGTCGCGCTGAACATGATCCGCGACGCCGAGGCGAGCGGGCTCAAGCCGGGCGGGACGATCGTCGAGGCGACCAGCGGCAACACGGGCGCCGCCCTCGCCATGGTCGCCGCCATCCGCGGATACAAGTGCGTCTTCGTCATGCCAGACAAGATGTCGCAGGAGAAGATCGCGACCCTGCGCGCCTACGGCGCCCGCGTCGTGGTCTGTCCCACCGCCGTCGAGCCCGACGATCCGCGCAGCTATTACCAGGTCGCGAAGCGCATCGCCGACGAGACGCCGAACTGCTTTTACGCGAACCAGTACCACAACCCGTCGAACCCCGAGGCCCACGTCGGCTCCACCGGCCCCGAGATCTGGGAGCAGTGCGGGGACGAGCTCGACGTCTTCGTCGCCGGCATGGGGACGGGCGGCACCATCAGCGGTGTCGGCAAGGTCCTCAAGCAGCGGAGGCCGGACATCAAGATGGTCGGCGTCGATCCGGTCGGCTCGCTCTATTACGACTACGTGAAGACCCAGCGGATCACGAAGCCTTTCGCCTACAAGGTCGAGGGGATCGGCGAGGATTTCTTCCCGAGCACGATGAACCTCGAGATCATCGACGAGATCGTCCGGGTCGACGACAAGGAATGCTTCCTCATGACCCGGGATCTCGTGCGGCTCGAGGGCCTCTTCGTGGGCGGCTCCGCGGGCGCGGCGGTCGCCGGCGCGATCAAGTATGCGCGGCAGAGCGGGAAGAAGGAGAACATCCTCGTCCTCTTGCCCGACGGCGCGTCCAAGTACATCTCGAAGATCTTCAACGACGACTGGATGCGCGAGAACGGCTTCCTCGAGGAGGACAAGGGGCTCGGGACGGTGCGCGATCTGCTCGCCGTCAAGCCGAGCGGCGCGGTGGTCACCGCCGACGCGAACGCGCGGGTCCGCGAGGTCATCGACATGATGAAATCGCACGGGATAAGCCAGCTCCCGGTCACCGAGCGCGGCAAGCTGCGCGGGATGGTCCACGAGATCGACCTCTTGCGGCACCTCGTGGAGGGGAGCGGCACGCTCGACTCGAGCATCGGCGGGCTCGTCGAGAGCGACTATGCGACCGTGACGCCGGCGACGAAGGTCGAGCTCCTGAAGGGCGTCCTGAGCGACGCGAAGATCGCGCTCGTCGTCGGCGAGGAGACGGTGCTCGGCGTCGTGTCCAAGATCGACCTCATCGATTATCTTGCCCGCAAGGCGACGCCGGCGCTCGGCTGAGCGGCTTTACAGGACAGGAAAGGGACACCGCGGTGACACACGACCTCGAGACGGTGCGGCGCGCGCTGCACGACCATATCGCGAACGAGATCCTGCTGCGCAAGGCGCCGCTCGCCCTGGACGAGGATCTCTTCGAGGGCGGGTCGGGGTTCGACTCCATGTCGCTGACGCGGGTGCTCGTGTTCATCGAGCAGCGCTTCGGCGTGAAGATCCCGGACGAGGAGGTGGACCTCGACGCGGTGTCGACCGTGGACCGCATGGCGCGCTTCGTCGCCGGCCGCATCGCGGCCGCGCGGGGCTAGCGGGGCCGCGGTGGCCGCCCCCTACCGGCTGCGCGCCGAGGACCTCTCGGCGCGCGGCGGCGCCGTGGCGCTCGCGTCGCGCGGCGCCGCGGTGACCTACGCCGAGCTCGCGGCGCGCGCGGCGGCCGTCGGCGCGGCGCTCGCCGGGGCGGGCGTGCGCCCGGGCGACCGGGTGGCGCTGCTCTCCTCGGGGCGCGCGCACGACGAGCCGGTGGCGCTCGTCGGGGTGCTCACGGCCGGCGCGGTGGCGGTCCCGCTCGACGCGACCGCGCCGCCCGCGCGGCTCGGGCGGATCGCGCGCGCCCGGGGGTGCCGGGCGCTCGTGCTCGACGCCGCGGCCGGGGGCCTCGCGGACGGGATCGACGCGGCGCTCGGCGGCGGCCTCGCGCGGGTGGAGCTCGACGCCGAGGGCGGGGTGCTGCGCGGGGCGGCGCCCGCCCGTGCGGGTGGCGACGATGGCGCGGGCGGCGAGGGCGGCGCCGGAGGTGCGGGCGACGGCGGCGCCGAGGCGCAGGAGCTCGCGTGCATCCTGCACACCTCCGGCAGCACGGGCGAGCCGAAGCCGGTGCCGATCACGTGGGCCGGGCTCGACGCGTTCACCGCCTTCTGCATCGATCTCGTCGGCCTCGCGCCGGCGGATCGGGTGCTCCGGGTGGCCGAGCTGGTCTTCGATCTCGCGTGGTTCGACCACCTCGCGACGCTCCGCGCCGGCGCGACGCTCGCGACCATGGCGCGGCGCGATCTCGCCTCGGGCCGCGCGCTGCGCGACGCGGTCGCCGCGCTCGCGCCGACGGTCATCTACGGCGTGCCGTCGATGTTCATGAAGCTCGTCGCGGCGCTCCCCGCGGCGGGCCCGGGCGCGCCGGCCGGGGCGCTCTCGCCGCCGGTGCGCGCCATCCTCTTCGCCGGCGAGGTGTTCCCGCCGCGCGAGCTCGCGGCGCTCGCGGCGCGCGCCCCCGGCGCGGCGCTCTACAACCTGTACGGCCCGACCGAGACGAACGTCTGCACGTTCCACCGCGTCGATCGCGCGGCGCTGGACGGGGTGAGCGAGGTCCCGATCGGCGTCGCGTGCCCCTACGCGGCCTGCGCCTTGCTGGCGCTGGACGCCGACGAGGAGGGCGGCCGTGCCATCGAGGGCCCCGGCACGGGCGAGCTCGTGGTCTCGGGGCCGACGACCGTGGGCGGCGGCCCGTACCGGACGCGCGACCGGGTGGAGCGCAAGGCCGACGGGCTCTTCTACTTCCGCGGCCGCATCGACCGGATGGTGAAGATCCGGGGCTACCGGGTCGAGCCGGGCGAGGTCGAGGCCGCGCTCGCGGCGCACCCCGCCGTGCGCCAGGCCGCCGTGATCGCCGTCGAGGACGCGCGGTTCGGCAAGACGCTCCGGGGCTTCGTCGCCCTGGCGGGCGACGCGGACGAGCGCGCGCTCCGGATGCACCTCGCGGAGCGGCTGCCTCCGTACATGGTCCCGGAGACGATCGTCACGATGGACGAGCTGCCGCGGACCCCGACGGGGAAGATCGATTATCGCGCGCTGCCCGGTTGAGCGCGCGCGGCGTTCCGGGGACAGGCATGCTCGCGCGGACCCCATGGCGCGCCGCGCACGCGGCCCTGAGCGTCGCGAGCCGCCCGGCCTCGCGCCGCCTCAGGCGTTCGACCGCGCCGGGCGCTCGTACGAGCCCGGCTCTTTCCGGAACGCGATCGCCATCCGATTCCAGGCGTTGATCGTCGCCACGAGCCAGGTCAGATCCGTGAGCTCCCGCTCCGAGAAGTGCTGGCGCGCCGCATTGTACGCGTGATCGGGCACGTGCTCCTGGGCCACGAGGGTCACCGCCTCCGTCCAGGCCAGCGCCGCCCGCTCGCGCTCGCTGTAGTAGGGGGCCTCATGCCACGCGCTGAGCCCGTAGAGCCGCTGCTCGCCCTCCCCGGCCGCCCGCGCGTCCTTCCAGTGCATGTCGATGCAGAACGCGCAGCCGTTGATCTGCGAGGCGCGGAGGAGCACGAGGTGCTTGAGCGGCTCCTCCAGCGCGCTGCGCTTCACACAGGCGCTCAGCGCCAGCATCGCTCTGTAGGCCTCGGGGTTGACGCTCGCGTAATCGATGCGTGATTGCATGCTCGTCCTCGTGGGCATCCCTTCTGCGCCGGCCACGCCGCGCGCGACAGCCCACCCTCTAGTCGGCGCGCGGCGCCGCGACGAGGGCCACTTCGCCACGATCGACGGGATCCACCGCGCGCGGCGCGCTCGTGCGCGCGCCGGGGGTCACGCAAAGACGCAAATGCATCATCTTTGTTGTTTTGCGCCTTTGCGCCTTTGCGCCTTTGCGCCTTTGCGTTGAGCTCTCCCTCCGGCTCTCTGGCCGGGCCCCTGGCGGGTGGAGCTAGCGCAGAGCCACCCGGAGCCGACGCGCGCCCTCATCGATCTCGTCCTCCCCCGCCGCGGCATAGCCGAGCACCAGCGCCCCCGGCCCGGCCGAGCGCACGCGGAGCTCGGACAGCGCGACGCACCGCACACCGTTCGCGGCCGCCCGCTCGGCCGCCGCGCCGTCCGCGCGCCCTGCCGGCAGCCAGCCGAGCAGGTGCATGCCGGCGGGCGCCGCGCGCACCTCGAGCAGCCCCCGGAGCTCCCGCGCCGCCGCCGCCACCAGCGCGGCCTGGCGCCGCTCGTACAGCACGCGCATGCGGCGCACGTGGCGCGCGAAATGGCCCTCGGCCATGAAGTCCGCCAAGACCGCCTGCTCCAGCGAGGGCGACGACACGTCGGCCAGCGCCTTGGCCGCGACGAACGCGTCGACGAGCCCCTCCGGCACCACCAGGTATCCGAGCCGCAGCGACGGCGACAGCACCTTGCTGAACGTGCCCGCGTAGATCACCCGCGCGCCCGGCGATTGGCCCTGAAGGGCGGCGAGCGGCCGGCCCGCGTAGCGGAACTCGCTGTCGTAATCGTCCTCGAAGACCCAGCCGCCCGACGACCTCGCCCAGTCGAGCAGCGCGAGCCGGCGCCCGAGGCTCATCGTCACGCCCAGCGGGAACTGATGCGACGGCGTCACCACGGCGAGCCGCGCCGGCGGCCCCCGCAGGGCGGCCGCCACGTCGAGCCCCTCCTCGTCCACCGGCACCGGGACCGGCGCCGCTCCGGCCGCCACGAGGGCGCTCCGCGCCGCGGTGTAGCCCGGATCCTCGACCCAGACCGGATCGCCCGGATCGAGCAGCACCTCGGCCGCGAGCGAGATCGCCTGCTGGGCGCCGCCGACAACGATGACCTGCTCCGGCGTGCACCGCACGCCCCGCGCGGTGACGAGGTAGTCGGCGATCGCCCGGCGCAGCGGCGCGTACCCCTGCGGCTCGCAGCGCGGCACGAGCGCCCGCCACGAGCGATCCCAGCGCCGGCTCATCAGCCGGCCCCACACGGCGGCGGGGAAGGCGTCGAACGCGGGCACGCCCACCTGGAACGCCCAGCCGGCAGGCCCGAGCGGCGCGGCCGCGCGCCGGAACGGCGACGCGGCGCCCGCCACGAGGGCGCCGCGCCTCGACAGGGCCCCGGCGCCCGGCGAGGGCGAAGGCCGCGGCTCGGGCCTCGGCCGGGCGAGCAGCAGGCGCTCCGGCAAGGCGTCGGCGACGTACGTCCCGGAGCCGATCCGGCCGCGCAGGTACCCCTCCGAGAGGAGCTGCGCGTACGCGCCGAGCACCGTGTTGCGCGACAGGCCGAGGTGGGCCGCGAGCGCCCGCGTCGACGGCAGCTTGCTCCCGGATCGCAGCCGCCCGACGAGGATCGCGCCGCGCACCGCTTCGTAGACCTGCCGGTGGAGCGGCGCGCTCGACGCCGGGTCGAGCGCCACGGCCGTCACGGCGCCGGCGGGCGGAGAGGCCCGCCGCGGCCGCTTCGTCGAGGTCGTCCGCGCCTTCGTCGAGGTCGTCCGCGTCAACGAGGCGAGCTCCGGCGCCGCTGAAGAAACCGGTGGGAAGAACGGGAGGGAGCGCCCGCCGGACGGCCCGCGCCGCGCGCCGCTCCCCCCGGGGCGCCCGTCAGCGCGTCCCGACCTTCGCGCCCGCGCTGGCGCGCGCCGACGCCGACGCCTTGAAGCTCGGCTTGGGGATCGAGATGCTGGGCGCCTTGATCTGCACGTTCACGCTCGGCGGCGTCACGCGGACGCTCGGCGCCTTGACGTTCACGTTCGCCTTCGCGTGGGCCTTCGCGCCGGCCCCGGTGTGGACGTGGACCTTCGGGTCGAGATCGGCCTTCGCCTTCAGGTCGGCGTGCGCGTGCGCGTGCGCGTGCCAGTCGGTCTTCATGCGCACCTTCACGCGCGGGGCGCGCGCGTGGACGGCGAACGCCGCCCCGGCCCGGTAGCCGCAGAGGGCCACCGCCGAGCGGCCCGCGTTCCGCACGGCGACCGTCACCTTCAGCGGATCGGCCGCGAGCGCGAGCTTGCCGGTCAGGTACGCCCCCGCGGCGACCCCCGCGGTCGCGGCCACCGGGGCGAGGACGACCACCTGCGGCGCCTCGGCCACCACGCCGAGCGTGACCTTGCGCTCGCCGATGTCGATGGGCTTCAGATCGGCGTCGAGCACGTAGACGCGGACCTCGCCGGTCACCTCATCGACCAGGAGCTCGAGGCGGTCGTCGCCGACGATCTCGATGCGCCCGCCGTGCGGGCCGAGCTTGCCCTCCGGCAGCCCGAGGTCCGCCGACCCCTTGGCGTTGGCGTAGAGCTCGGCGGTGCCGCCGGCGGGGACGTGCAGGGTGCCGTTCCACGGCTTGCCCGCGACGTTGAGCGTGTAGCCGATCTCCGTGAGATCCGCCTCGAGCTTGGGGCCGGCGGCGACCAGGAGCCCGGTCTTCGCGTCGAGCGTCAGGGGCAAGGTCTTCTCCCCGGACGCGTCCTTCCACAGCAGCGTGCCGCTCACGTCCTCGCGGATCGGCTTGCCGTCCGGACCGCTGACCACGGCCTTGACGTTCCCGTCCGCGGCGACGTTGAAGGCGGCCTTGCCGCTCTCGTGCTCCTCGACGTAGGCGCCTTCGCCGATCGCCGACTCGGCGGTGGCGGTCACCTCGACCGTCGCGTTCGCCTCGGCCGGCTGCTCTTCCTTGCCGCACGCGGGCGCGGCAAGGGCGAGCAGCAGCAGGGCGAACACTCCGGAAAGCTTGGTGATCTTCATGAAATCCTCCTCGGTGCGAGCGAGCCCCCGGCGGTGAGCCGCGGCCTCGCTCGGGCCGGCGCGCCGGAGCCGAAAGCTCCCCGGACGCGCCGACGTCGGGACGCATCATACGACGAGATGCCCCGGAAGGCGCGGACGAGCGCGAATATCGGTGGGAATCAAAAGATCCACGAGAACGGAGGTGGGACAACGGGGCTCACGGCCGCTGAGCGGCCGTGTCGGGCCTACCCGCAATTCGTTCAGGCAGCGGTCCGCGCGTCGACCGATTCCCGATCACGCGCGCTGCGGCGCCGCGATCAGGGGCCCTCGGAGCCCTGGCCTTCGGTCGCCTGCGTCGCGATGAGCTGCGGGCACTTGCGCTTCACCGCGTCACAATCCGCGGGAACGGTGTCCAGCGCGCTCAAGGAAGAGTCGCACGTGAGCGCCCGGACCTGCTGCGTCTGGGCGACCAAGCAGACCTCGTACTCGGCCACGGTGGCGGTGCAGCCCGCGCGCTGATCGGTCGGAGGCATGCAGTCCGGGTGGGGGCCCTCCCCCTCGGCCGGCTCCTCCGCGGAGACGCACTCGTCCCTCAGCGTGCCGCACGGCTTGCCGAGGGCGGAGGCCGCGAGGAGCCCCATATATTCACAGGCATCTTCCTTGGTGAGCTTCACCCTCGCCTCGAGCGAATCGCAGGTGGACTGGACGTCATCGGCCGTCAGGTCCTTGAGCTGCTTGCTGCTCATGGCGGTGTCCGTCGGGGCCGAATCTGCACCTTCGCCGCCGCACGCGGCGAGGGAGAGGACGGTCAGAAATGCCCCGAGATGAGTCGTTCGCTTCATTCGCTATCTTCCTTTCTAAGTGCGGCCGCGGGCGCGACCGTGAGTCACCCCGAGAGCAAGCCATGTACCTCGTTCTCAGTTGTGCACGATTGAGCCGCTCGACGGGGCGGCGGCCCCGCAAAACAGGACATCGGCCGCGGAGATGCGGAATCCAGCGAGCGAGAAAAGAGAACCATTCTCGACAACCCGAGCGCCCCGAGAGCGCCGAGACGTCCTTGGCCGAGCGCCGCGCCGAGCGCCGCGCCGGGAGGTGCTCCGCGGCGCCGGCGCCTGGGCGCGGGCGTGTAGTCGCCTGTCGGTGCGGTGACCTCACCGCGCGGCGCTCGTGCGGTGATCGGGGCCCGACACGGACTTGTTGTAGGATCGGCCGCCCCGTGACATCATCGCAGCCCCTCGGGTGGATGTACTCAGTCCCAGCGGCGATGTGGGGAGACCGCCTTTGGCCTACCACCTGGAGCGAATCCCAGCCCAGGCCCGGGGGGCCGCGGTCCCCAGATGATCACGACGCCAAGCTCGGGCCAGGCCAGGCACGCCCCGGATCTCCCCGTATCCATCGGGCCGTGGCGGGTGCTCGCGCAGCTCGGCCGCGGCGGCATGGGGGTCGTCTATCGCGCCCAGCACAGCGGGACCGGCGCGCTCGCGGCGCTGAAGACCGTCTGCGTCGGCGACGCGAGCCTCGTCTCCAGCATCCGCCGCGAGATCCACGCGCTCCGGGGCGTCCAGCACCCGGGCGTCGTGCGGATCCTCGACGAGGGCGTCCAGGGCGGCATCCCGTGGTACGCGATGGAGCTGCTCGAGGGGCGCACGCTCCGGGATCACAACCAGGAGCGCTGGCGCCCCGCGACCTCGAACAGCGAGGTGACCGTGAGCGTGTCCGCGATCCTCGACGCGGAGACGAGCACCGCCACGGCCGAGATCGCGCCAGACTCGATCATCCCGCGCTCGTACCAGCCGTTCGCGCCGCGCCCGTTCCACCGCGCGGCGGGCGGCGCGCTCCGGCAGGCGCTGACGCTCCTCCGCGCCATCTGCCGGCCGCTCGCGTACGTGCACGGCCGGGGCGTCGTCCACCGCGATCTCAAGCCGGACAACGTCTTCATCCGCGACGACGGGGCGCCGGTGCTCTTCGACTTCGGCCTCGCCTTCCGGTTCGAGGGCCACAAGGGGCGCGACGAGCTCCAGGCCGGCGGCCGGCTCATGGGCAGCCCGGACTACATGTCCCCCGAGCAGATCCGCGGCGATCTCGTCGACGCGCGCGCGGACCTCTACGCGCTCGGCTGCATGCTCTACGAGGCCGTCACCGGGGCGGTCCCGTTCCTCGGCGACTCGAGCGCGGTCGTGCTGTCCATGCACCTCTACGCCGAGCCGCTCCCGGCCTCCGAGCTCGTCGCCGACGTGCCCCCCGAGCTCGACGCCCTCATCGCGCGGCTCCTCAAGAAGCGCCCCGAGGACCGGCTGGGCTACGCCGACGACGTCGCGAACGCGCTCGCCGCGCTCGGCGCCGACGACGCGCCGCCGCGCGACGAGGCGCCCGCGCCGCCGGCGCAGCCGTACCTGTACCGGCCGCGCCTCGCCGGGCGCGGGGAGGCGCTCGGGCGGATCAACGAGGCGATCGAGCGCGCGAACGAGCGCCGCCAGGGCAGCCTCGTCCTCGTCGGCGGCGAGAGCGGCGTCGGCAAGACGCGCCTCGCGGTCGAGGCGGTGCACCAGGCGGCGCTCGTCCACATGGCCGTGGTCACGGGCGCGTGCGCGGCCGTGTCCGCCGAGGGCGAGCGCGAGGGCGCGGTCAGGGCCGCGCCGCTGCACCCGTTCCGCCCCCTCCTGCTCGCGGTGGCCGACCGGTGCAACGAGCTCGGGCCCGGCGGCTACGACGCGCTGCTCGGCCCGCGCGGCCGGGTCCTCGCGCCGTACGAGCCGTCGCTCGCCCAGCTCCGCGGCCACGAGCGCACCCCGGAGCCGCCCGAGCTCTCGCCGGACGCGGCCCGCTACCGGCTGCGGACCGCGCTCGCCGACACGCTCGCCGCGTTCGCGGCGACGAGGCCCGTCCTGCTCGTGCTCGACGACCTCCAGTGGGCCGACGAGAGCTCGCGCGACGTCCTCGAGCACCTCGACGCCGCCTACTTCGCCGCCCACCCCGTGGTCCTGCTCGGCGCCTACCGGACCGACGAGGCGGCGCCCGCGCTCGCCCCGCTGCTCGGCGCGCCCTGGGCGTCGCTCATCGAGCTCGGGCGGCTCGATCGCGCGTCGGTCGGGCGGATGGTGCGGGACATGCTCGCGCTGGACGAGCCGCCCGAGGCGCTCGTGCGCTACCTCTTCGAGCAGTCGGAGGGCAACCCGTTCTTCATCGCCGAGTACCTCCGGGCCGCGATCCAGGAGCGGATGATCTACCGGGACGAGGCCTACGTGTGGCGCATCCGCGCGAGCGCCGAGGGCGCCGCGGCGCAGGCGCTCGCCCGCGCCGCGCGCGCGAGCCAGCCGCCCCCGTCGCTGCCGCTGCCGGGCTCGCTGCGGGAGCTCGTGGCGCGCCGGCTGTCGGGCCTGAGCCCGGGGGCGCTCGCGCTCGCGCGGCTCGCCTCGGTGCTCGGCCGCGAGCTCGAGGAGCGCCTGCTCCTCGGCGCCGCCGGCCTCGCCGACGTCGAGGCGATGGACGCGCTCGCGGAGCTCGCCGGCCGCCACGTGCTCGAGGAGGCCGAGCCGGGGCAGCTCCGCTTCGTGCACGACAAGCTGCGCGAGGTCGTCTACGCCGGCATCCCCGAGCGGGGGCGGCGGGCCCTGCACGCCGCGGCGGCGCGCGCGATCGAGCAGCGGCACCGCGACGCGCCGGACCTCGCCCTGTCGTACCCGCTCCTCGCCCACCACTACGCGACCGCGGGCGTCGTCCAGAAGACGCTCGAGTACCTCGACAAGGCGGGCGCCCAGGCGCTCGCGACCGGCGCGTCCGGCGACGCCGTCGATTTTTACCGGAGGGCGCTCGATCTGGACGGCGCGCTCTCGCCGGAGGAGCGCGCGGCGCCGCTGCGGCGCGCGCGCTGGGAGCGGCGGCTCGGCCAGGCGCACTACAACATGGGCGACCTGATCGGCGCGGAGCGGCACTGCGCCGCGGCGCTGGAGCTGCTCTCGCAGGGCGGCGCGGGGTGGCTGCGCGGCGCGCCGCGTGGGGAGCGCGGCGGCGCGCCGCTCGGGGCGCGGCTCCGCGCCGCGGCGGCCTCGATGAAGCAGCTCGGGCTGCAGCTCGCGCACGTCGCGGGCCTGCCGATCCCGGTCGTGGGCGAAGCGGCCGAGCGCGAGCGCTTCACGGAGGCGTCGCTCGCGGCAGAGAAGCTGTCGGAGACGTACCTGTTCCGCAACGAGCCGGCGCTCGCCTTCCTGGCCGCGCTGGCGGCGACGAACGCCGCGGCGCGGCTCGGGCCGTCGCTCGCGCTCGCGCGCGGCTACGCGACCCTGAGCGTCGCGTTCGGGTATGTCCCGTGGAAGGCCGTGGTGGACGCCTACGCCGCGCGCGCGGCCGAGGCCGCCGCGGCGCTCGACGACCCGCGGGGCGTCGCGTCGGTGTCGCTCCTGCGCGGGCTGACGGCGCTCGGCGAGGGCCGGTGCCGGGACGCGCGGGCCCTGCTGACCGAGGCGGAGCGGCTCGCGGAGGCGCTGCAGGACCGCCGCCGCAAGGAGGAGTGCCTCGCGCTGCTCGCCGGGGTGGCGCACACCGAGGGCCGCTGGGCGGAGGCGCTCGAGCGGTACGGGGCGCTCGCGGACGCGGCGCGCGCGAGCGACAACGCGCAGGGGCACCTCTGGGCGGAGAGCGGCCGCGCGCAGTGCCGGCTGCTGCTCGGCGACGGCGAGGGCGCGACGGCCATCTTCGACGCGCTGTCGGCCGAGGTGCAGCGGATCGGCGACCGCACGCAGCAGATCACGCACGGGCAGGTGGCGCTGGGGCACCTGCTCCGCGGCGCGCGCGACGACGCGCGCGCGGCCGCCGAGCGGACGCTCCCGATGATCCGCGACGGGCAGCCGGCCGGCTTCCACTGCCTGTACGGCTACGCCGCGACGTGCGAGGTGCTGCTCGCGCTGCTCGAGGAGGCCCGCGCCCCGTCGGAGCGGCTCGAGCTCGGGCGGCTCTCGGCGGAGGCGTGCCGCGCGCTCGGCCGGTACGCGCGCGTCTTCCCGCTCGGGCGCTCGACCTCGCTCCGCCTGCGGGGGCTCGCCGCGTGGCTCGCGGGCGGCCGCGCGCGCGCGCGGCGGCTCTGGGTCGCGGCGATCGGCGAGGCGCTGCGGCGCGGCCTGCCCGTGGACGAGGCGCGCGCGCGGTTCGAGCTCGCGCGGCACCTCGAGCGCGGGGATCCGCGGCGCGAGCGGCAGATCGCGCGCGCGGTCGGGCTCTTCTCGGCGCTCGATCTGCAGTACTGGCGGGACCGTGTGGCGCGGCTGCGAGAGCGGTAATCGAGGAGGCCCGGCCGCCCTCCATGGCTTCTCGCTCGGACGTTGGGCCCATCCCCCGCGCCGCACGACCTGCTCCCTCGACGGGGATGTGTCGTCTTCCTATGTCTGGAGCGGATGACCGCGCAGACACGGACGATGGCATCGGGTCGTAACCACAACCACAGAGTCGCCGCGTTCACCGCTGCACGAGCTGTGTGGCAACAAACGCTGAATCATCCAGCTCACGAGTGCGTCTAGCACCGCGCCGGATCGCGCTCGGATCGAGCGGATCGCGCCGCGCGGCACAGCGGGCTGAGCGACGAGGAAAAGGGGGCTCGGCGCGCGACGCCCGCGTGCCGCCCCGCATGACGTCATGTAGGCAGAGCAGCCATCCACCCGGAACTCCGGAAAGGCCATCTGCCCTGGACGACTGAGAGACCGCCGCGACGGACAACCAAGAAGCGAAAACGTCGAGCCAATCCCGGTCTTATCCGTTGGACAACGTATGAGCCCAGGGTATACACCGACGATCATTGCCGGCGCGCTCCCAACACATGGGCAAAACACACAGGGAATCCGCGCATTATCTGCGGAGCCCGTGCCCTGGACGACGAATTTCCGCGTCGACTGGGAGACTATAAGGTCTCATAAAGGAAGGCGAGCAGGCGTCACCCCGCATCCGGCGGAGGAGCGGAAAGTTCTACAAGACAGAGGGCCACAAGCATCATCAACACAGGTGATCCCAAGTAGCCAGATTGGGCCATGCCCATAATCACCGACGCTCACGCGCGAGCCCGGGGACACCGGAAACAGGCAACATCAACGTTCGGCACTCGACCTCGTGAAACCTATTCAACCCATCTCCCCCCGACCGCCTTGCCTGCCCCCCGCGGCGCCGGCGTCGGAGCGGACTGCCTACCAGACCATCTCCGCGGTCGTCGGCTCATCGCACTATCGCGCGCTGTCCGACGACGCCTTGAAGGATGAGGACAACGCCGCCTGGGTGCTCGGCCTCGAGCCGGACGTGAAGCAGGCGTGGCTCGACCGCATCCGCTGGATCCGCATCGTCGACCGCCTCGCCGAGAACGAGCGCATCGAGCCCCACCAACGGCGCTTCAGCCGGTTCATGGAGGCCTGGAGGCTGCTCCGTTCACGCGGCTTCGTCGATCCGAGCTGCCCCTTCGCGAGCGAGCTCTCGGCCATCCGCGCGCTGTGGCTCCGGGACGCGAGCGGCCCAGGGCACGACCCCCCCGCGCGCGCGGGGCGCGACCAGGACGACATGCAAGCGCGCGCGCTCGCCGCCTGGGACGCCTACCTGCGCGCCCTCGCCGACTACCACGCTCCCGGGCTCCTCATCCGCACGATGAAGGAGCACGACACCATGCTGGCGCGGCTGTCAGGGCATATCTTCCAGCTGGTTCCGTTCCTGACGAAGGAGCACTGGGACGCAGCCGGGGAGTTCGGCCGGCTCGACCAGTTCTTCAACAACCTCCGGGACATGCAGGAAGACGCCGATCGCGGCCTCTGCTACCTGCCCGAGGAGGAGCTCGCGCGTCACGGCGTCACGCGCGCTCAGGTGATCTCCGGACGGTGCGTCGAGCTGCCCGGATACCAGCGCCTGATGCGGTCCTGGCTCGAGGAGGTCATGCCGTCGCTCTACGCGCGGGCGGCGCCGTTCATCGACGCGCGCGGCCTCCACCCCTCGCTCGAGCTCATGAGAGACTGGAGCCTGCGCCGTTATGCCCGCATCGCTCGGGTGTTCCGGGCGACCGGCTTCGATCACCGCCGGTTCCCCGCGCGGTACTGGGCCGAGGTGCGGCGCGACCTCGCCGAGCGGCGGCAGCTCCCCCGCGCTCACCCCGTGTAACGCCTCACCGTCGAGAGGAGCGCGTCCGGGTCGAACGGCTTGCCCAGCCACGCGTCCGCGCCGACCTCGGCCGCCCGCCGGTGCGCGTCGGCCGCGGCGGTGAGCACGATGATGGGCGCCTGCCGACCGTGACGGACCTCGAGCTCGCGCGCGAACTCCGGGCCGTTCATCACCGGCATCTTCATGTCGAGCAGGATGAGATCCGGGAGATCGTGCTCCAGCTTGGCCAGCGCCTCGCGGCCGTTGCAGGCGATCTTGACCCGGTAGCCGTCCTCCTGGAGCACGAGGGAGACGAGCGCCACGAGGTCCGCGTCGTCCTCCACCAAGAGCACCGTCTTTGCATGTCTTTCGCTCATCGTCGGTCCACCGCGGGGGCCTCGCTGCTGAGTGGGACGGTGAAATAGAACGTGCTGCCCTTGTCCTCCTCGCTCTCGAACCAGATGCGACCACCGTGACGGGTGATCATGTCCTTCGCAAGGAACAGCCCGATGCCCATCCCGCCGTAGTCGTGTCGGGTGTCCGTGTGGGCGCGGAAGAAGCGCTCGAAGATCCGCTCCTGCTTGTGCGCCGGGATGCCGACGCCCCGGTCGCGCACCGACACGACCGCCTCCAGGCCGGGGATCGAGCCGTGGCGCTGCGAGAAGAGCGCGGCGTCGCAGCGCGGCGGCGAGGACGCCGGCGCGCGCTCGGCCACGGCGACGCTGACGTCGATGTCGCCGCCGTCCGGCGAGTACTTCACCGCGTTGTCGAGCAGGCTCGCGAGCACCTGGCGCAGCCGCTCCGGATCGGCGCGCACGACGGGCGGCCGCTCGGCGCCGAGCGAGAGCCGCACGCGGTGGCGGCTCGCCGACTTGGCCACGCGGTCGACCGTCTCCTCCAGGAGCTCCTTCAGATCGACGTCCTCCTCCGAGACCTGGAGCACGTCGAGCGTGACCTGCGAGATCGCCAGGAGATCGTCGACGATGCGGTTGATCCTGTCCGCGCCGCGGTCGATGGCCTCGAGCATCTTGCGGCGGGGCGCCGGCAGGTCGCTCGTGTTGCGCAGGAGCGCGAGCGCGTAGCCCTTCATGATCGCGACCGGCGTCTTGAGCTCGTGCGCGCCGACCCGGATGAACTGGTCCTTGACGAGATCGAGCTCCATGAGCTCCGTCACGTCGCGGGCGACCGTGACCGCGCCGAGGATCGCCCCGCCCTCGCTGCGGATCGGCGCCGCGCTGGTGCGCAGGAAGACGTCCCGGCCCGCGCGGCCGTTCGCGAGCACCTGCTCCTCCTGCACGATGGTCTCGCCGGCGAGCGCCCGCACCATCGGCAGCTCGTCGCGCGTGAAGGCGCGGCCGTCGGGGTGGCGCATCCGGCTGAGGTCCATCACCTCCTCGACCGTCCGGCCGGCCTCCTCCGAGCGGCCCGAGAGGCCGAGCAGCCTGAGCCCCGAGGCGTTGATCATCGTCAGCCGGCCCTGGCGGTCGCACGCGAACACCCCCTCGACGAGGTTGTCCAGCACGGCCCCGAGCTGCGCCGCGCGCTGCGCCGCGTCCTGCAAGAGGCGCTCGCGCTCGGCCAGGTAGCTGCGCATGCGCCGGGACGACTCCTCCAGGCGATCGACCATGGCGTTGACGCCGCCCGCCAGGGCGCCGATCTCGTCCTTGAAGTAGACCGGGATCCGCTCCAGCCGGTCGACCTCGCCGCGCTGGACGATCTTCTGGATGACCGCGGCGACCTGTTGGAACGGGCCCGCCAGGGCGCCCGCGAGGAAGCCGGCGCAGACGGGCGCCCAGGTGACCGCGACCATCGAGAAGATGGCCAGCGTGAGCTTCAGGCCGGGCTTGGCGGGCCCCGCCGTCTCGCCGAGCACCATCGCCGCCATCCAGCTCGTCGGCGCGATGGCGAGGCAGGCGCCGAGGATCACGAGGCGGACGGCGAGCGAGTAGCCCTTGCCGGGCACGGACAGGCCGCGCTCGCGGGCGATGAGCGAGATGACGCCGGCGGCGGGCGAGAGCAGGCGGCCGAGGATGCTGTAGGCGAGCGGCAGCGCGGCCGCGAAGAGCGCCAGCGCGAACAGGGCCAGCGCGACGCCGCGCTGGACGTCGAGCGGGCGCTGGTCCGGCGCGATGTAGTAGAGCGCCACGGTGACCGGCAGGTACAGGAGCGCCCAGGAGACGGCCCAGACCGTCGCGAACGAAAGCGGCGTGTCATAGGCGGCGTTCGCCGCGGCGAGGATGAGCTCCTCCGGAGGCGCCGCGCCGCCGCCCAGCTCCTCGACGCTCGCGCCGCTCCGGAGGGGGTGGCCCACGGCGTACCGCCGGAGGTGCTCGATCGGACGGAGCATGTGGACGAGCAGCGCGACGAGGCCCGCCGTCTTCACGACATACATGAGCCCGATCATCCCGAGCATGCGCGCCTGGACCCCTGAATCCACGACGCCGAGGAGCCGCAAGTGAGCGACCGGGACGAGCAGGCTATACGGCAGCTCGATGCCGAACGCATAGGCCACGACCCGGGGTGTGAACGATGGAGTCCGCGCCCTCCCCGGATTCCAGATTCTAGACCAGGCGGCTCGGCTGATCGCCACGTCCGTCACCCCCCATGTTGAAGCATGGCTGCGGCGTCCGCGCCTGTGGGGTCCGCCGCGCCAAGCCGATGAGTCAGGTCGCCAGGCCGCTTTGCTATGGAACCTATGCGCGGATTGTCGACCTATTTGAGCGATGGCTCATGTCGATTCGACGAACTCCGACTCACGCGTTCCGTCCTGGCCTGGGCGATCTTTCGGCTCCCCCGATGAGCTCAGGCGGTGCCTTATGGCGTTCCTGGCGATCAGGAGAAGGATGGTGATCACGTGGCGCGCGCGCAGGCCGCTCGCCTCGCCGCGGTAGACGGGGCGCACGCTGACCTCGCGGACGCGGAGGCGGCGCGCCGCGAGCGCGGCGAGCAGGTCGTTCGGGTAGCCGTAGCGGGGCCAGAGGCCGTCGAGGTCGAGCGCGTCGATCGCGCGGGACGAGATCGCGGTGTACCCGCACTGGCTGTCGGAGAGGGCGTCGAGCCCCGCCGCGCGGCGGGTGAGCGCGGCGAGCGCCGCCGTGGCCGCGAGCCGCGGGAGGGGCATGACGCGGAAGACGTCGGGGTGCCGCAGCCGATCGCCCTTCACATAATCGGCTTCTCCCGAGACGATCGGGGCGACGACGCGCGGGAGGTCGCGCGGGTCCATCTGCCCGTCGCCGGCCATGACGGCGACGGCGGCGGCCCCGAGGGCGCGAGCGCGCCGGTAGCCGGAGACGATCGCCGCGCCGACGCCGCGGCACTCGGCGTGCACGACCACCTCGAGGCGCTCGTCCCCGGCCCCGCGCGCGAGCTCGGCCGTGCTGTCTCGGCTGGCATCGTCCACGACGATCACGTGGTCGACGAAGGCGGGGACGGCCCCCACCGCCTCGGCGATCCACCGGGCCTCGTCCCGCGCGGGGATGACCACTGCGACGCGCGCACCGTGGAGCACGCGGGTTCCTAGCGGAAGGCGCGGCCCTCGGCAACGCCGCTCGGCGCCGCGTCGCGCGCGGCGAGCCCGTGCGCGCCCGGGCGTGGTAGAGGGAGCGCGCTCCGCTCCACGCCGCTCCTGCCATGCACCGTCGCACCGCCATCGCCCTGGGGATCGCCGCCGCCGCGTGCGGGCTCACGGGCTTCACCGTCATGCGCCACCCCGGCGACACCACCCCCGAGGGGGCGTATCTCCGCCTCGCGAGCGCGCTCGGCCGCGGCGACGTCCGCCCCGCCTTCAGCGCCCTCGACGATGAGGCGCAGCGCGCCTGCCACGAAATCCGCGACCATCGACAGAAGGCGAGCGACCGGGTTCAGGCCAGCTATCCGGAGCCGGAGCGCTCGAAGCTGCTCGCGCTGTACAGGGCGCACGCCGAGGCGCCCGACGGCGCGGACGTCTGGGTCGAGATGGCGACGCGGCTCGGCTGGATCGCCCGCCTCCGCCGGGATCTCTCCGGCGTCGCGCGGGTCGAGGTCGACGGCGATCGCGCCGTCGTCGAGACCGCGCGGGGGACGCGCTACGTGTTCCGGCGGCGCGAGGGCGGCCTCTGGGGGCTGTCGATGTTCACCGCGGAGCTGCTCGCCGAGGCGGAGCGGGCCGCCCGCGACTGGGACGTCGTGGAGCGCGCGGCGCTCGATTACGATGGATTGCGGCGATGACGACCGCGCGCGGCCGTGATCGCCGCGCGCGGTCGTCATCGCCTGCGGCGGCCCGGTGGGGCCGTCACCGGCCGGCCTTCTGCCGGAGCTCGGCGTACGACGCGCCGGGCGTGGTCGTCGCGACGGGCAGCCCGGCGGGCCCCCACCCCTTCTCGGTGAGCGCGCCGAACGCGTCGCGCGGCCCCTCGAAGCCGGCGCGCTGATCGATGACGGCCGTGTAGCCGGCCGACACCATGGCCTCGGCCGCGCGCAGCGAGCGCTGTCCGGACCGGCAGCCCACGATGATCTTCGCGTCCTTGGGATAGAGGGAGCAGACAACGTCGAGGAAGTCCGGGTTGGGCTTCATGCCGCCGGCGGCGGCGTGCATGAGCGGCACGTTGTGCGCGCCGCTCGGGTGCCCGGCCGCATATTCCGGCTCGCTCCGGACATCGAGGTAGAGATACCCCTCCTCGTCGATGAGCTTCTTTGCCTGTTCGGGTGATACGCGCTGGATGTCCGCCATGGGCGCAGTCTACCCCTCGGGCGGCGCTGTCGTCAGAACGTATGGATGAAGAGCCCGCTGCGGAGCTTCGGCTCGAACCACGTGCTCTTCGGCGGCATGAGCAGCCCCGCGTCGCTGACCGCGAACAGCTCGCCGATCTGCGTCGGATAGAGGCGGATCGCCATCGTGAACGCGCCCGAGTCGACGCGCCGCTCGAGCTCGGCGACGCCGCGGATGCCGCCGACGAAATCGACGTGCTTGTCCCGGCGGGGGTCGCTGACGCCGAAGATCGGGCCGAGGATCTGGTCCTGGCAGATGGAGCAATCGAGCGAGGCCACCGGGTCGTTCGCGTCGAACGACCCCGGGCGGACCTTCGCGGTGAACCAGCGGCCGCCGAGGTAGAGCCCGAAGGCCCGCGGGCCGGCGGGGGCCGCGGCCGCGCCGTCCTGCGCCGGCGCCACGTCGAGCCGCTCGCCGAGGGCGGCGAGGATCGCCTCCGCGCTGCGGCCGGCGAGGTCTCGCACGACGCGGTTGTACGGCATGATGTTCATCTGGTCGTGCGGGAAGACCACGGCGAGGAAGACGTCGTGCTCGCCGCCGTCGCCGCGCAGCTTCCTGTGGACGCGCGCCGCCGCGGCGCTGCGGTGGTGGCCGTCGGCGACGTAGAGCGTCGGGATCGCCTGGAAGCGCTCCTCGAGGTCGGCGGTCGCCTCGCGGCCGAGGACCCAGAGCTTGTGCTCGACCCCGTCGGCGGTCGTGAAATCGTAGATGGGCGGCGACTGCGTGGCCGCCGCGACGGCGCGGTCGATGCCCGCGTCGGCGCGGTACGTGAGGAACACCGGCTCGTCGTGGGCGCCGAGCTCCTCGATGTGGCGGGTGCGGTCGTCCTCCTTGTCGGGCCGCGTCTTCTCGTGCTTCTTGATGACGTCCTGCTCGTACTCCGCGACCGAGGCGCAGCCGACGACGCCGATCTGCCGGTGATCGCCCATCTTCTGGGCGTAGAGGTAGAGGTGCGGCTCCGGGTCCTGCGCGAGATCGCCGCTGGCGATGAGGTCGGCGAGGTTCTGCGCGCCGCGGGCGTAGACGGCGTCGTCGTGCTCGTCCGTCCCTTCGGGCAGGTCGATCTCGGGCCGGGAGACGCGGAGGAAGCTGTGCAGGCCCCCGGCCGCGAGCGCGCGCGCCTCGGCGGTGGAGATGACGTCGTACGGCGGGCTGGCGACGCGGGCCGCGTGCGCCTGGGGAGGTCGGTAAGCGCGGAAGGGTCGGACGGTGGACACGGCGAGCGACTAGCCCAACGGCCGGGGCGCGTCGAGACGGCTCACGCGTCGGACGCCGGCGCGGCGAACAGACGTGCGCGCCCGCAGTGGCCCGGCGACGTCGGCGCTGATGGCGGCGCGCGGCGCGTGCTAGGAGGGGACACGCGCGTCCCGCGAGCAGCCGCAGCCGCCCGACATCGCCCCCGCACGCCGCACGAAGAGGAACCTTGTCCAGCTCCGGTGAGTCCTACCCTCCGTCGCGCTTCTCGACCCTCCCGCCCGGCTCGTCGGACGACGACCTCGCCCTGCCGGGCGAGCTCCCCTCGTTCTCCAGCTCGCGATCCCGCCGGGTGATCGCCGTCGGCGGCGGCCGCGGGGGCGTCGGGAAGGCGACGCTCGCGGTCAACCTGGGCGTGTACTTCGCGCAGCTCGGGCGCGACGTGATCATCATCGACACCGACGCCTACAGCCCGGGGTTGCACGCGGCGCTCGGGATCGAGGCGCCGCCGCTCGTCACGCGCGAGGACATCGAGGAGGGCAAGGCCGAGCCGATCGCGACCACGGTGCCCGGGCTCCGGCTCGTCCCGACCGCGTACGACCCGATGACGGCCACGCCGCTCCGGCCGAGCCGCGCCGCCTACTGGATGAAGATGATCCAGGAGCTCGACGTCGACTACGTCATCGTCAGCCTCGGCGCGGCGACCGGCTCCTCGACGCTCGACCTCTTCCTGCACGCCGACGTCGGCATCTGCGTCACCACGCCCGAGCCGCTCGCGGTCGAGCACTCCTACCGCTTCTGCCGCGCGCTCTACCAGCGCACCCTGCGCCGCGCGCTCATGAAGGAGCGCTTCAAGATCCGGCTCGTCGAGAAGGTGGCCTCGTCGCTCCCGGCGCTGGCGACGCCGCGCGACTTCATCATGGAGGTGAAGCGGTTCGACGAGGGGGTCGCGTCGCTCGCCGCCGCGCAGCTGCCGCGGGTGAAGCCGCACCTCGTCGTCAGCCAGACGCGGCACCGCTCGGACCTGGAGCTCGGCCCGGCGATGAGCGCCGTCTCGGATCGATTCCTCGGCATCTCCCTCGATTACCTCGGGCACATCGAGCACGACGACGCGGTGTGGCTGACCGCGCGGCGCCGCCAGCCGCTCCTCATCGACAGCCCGACCTCGAAGAGCGCGCGCAACCTCGAGCGCGTGGCCCGGCGCATCCTCGCGCTGCTCGCCGCGCGCGACTCGCGCCCGGCCGAGGCGCACGCGCGCGCCCTGGCCGCCGCCTCGAAGAGCGCCGCGCCGGCCACCCTGTACGAGGCGCTCGGCCTGGCCCGGACGGCCGCCGACGACGAGATCCGGCGCGCCTACAAGCGGCAGCGCGACATCTACCGCGAGGGGAGCCTGCCGGTGGTCAGCGTGCTGAGCCCCGCGGTGCTTCAGAAGGAGCAGGCGCGCATCGAGGAGGCGCACGACACCCTGCTCGATCCCGTGCGCCGCCGCGCCTACGACCTCTCGACCTACCCGGACGACCCGCGCACGCCGCTCGGCCCGGCGCGCGCCGAGAACGCCGCCGCCGCGGCCGAGCTCGCGATGCTCCAGGCCGAGCTCGCGCGCGAGATCAACGCCGAGACGCAGTTCAGCGGCGCGCTCTTGCGCAAGGTGCGCGAGTCGCAGGGGGTCGAGCTCACCGACATCTCGCAGCGGACGAAGATCTCGCTCGCGCACCTCCAGGCGATCGAGAACGAGGCGATGGGCGACCTGCCGGCGCCCGTCTACGTCCAGGGATTCGTTCAGGAAATCGCCAAGTTCCTGCGGCTCGATCCGGCCCAGGTGGCGAAGACCTACATGCGCCGCCTGCGCGAGATCTCCGCCGGAACACGCGCCAGGCAGCATGGCTGAGGCGGCGCGCGCCGGCGTCGAGGCCGCGCGCGCTGGCGCCGAGGCGGCGCGACCGGGCCGGGCGGCCTCGACGCCCCCGCGCGTGGGCGGGGAGGCGCCGGGCGCCGGCGGGGATCTCGCCTTCTCGGCGCTCGCGTTCGTGCTCGCGCTCCTGCCGCGGCTCTACGTGGCGATCGCGTGGGCGCGCGAGCCGGTGTGGGACGGCCATTACTACGACTTCGGCGCGCGCCGGATCGCCGCCGGCCTCGGCTACTCGGACGATCTCATCGTCGGCGGCCAGGCGGTGTGGCACCCGTGGTGCCATTACCCGGTCGGCTACAGCGGCTTCCTGGGCCTCATTTACAGGCTGTTCGGCGCCGGGCCGCACGTGGCGACCGTCGCGAACGCGGTGACCGGCGCGCTGCTCGTCGTCGTGGTCCATCGCCTCGCCCGGTACGCGACCACGCCGGCGCGCGCCCGCGCGGCGGCGCTCCTCGCGGCGCTCTCGCCGGGGCTCGTCCTCTACGCGGCGCTCGTGATGACCGAGCCGCTCGCGGCGCTCGGCCTGGTGACGGCGCCGTGGCTGCTCGCGCGCGACGCGGCCCGCGGGCGGCCGGTCCGCGGCGCGATCCTCGCGGGCGCGGCGCTCGGGCTGGCGACGCTGGTGCGGCCGCAGAGCCTGCTCTGCGCGCCGGCGTTCGCGCTGCTGGCGCGCGGCGGCGCCGCCGGGGCGCGGGCCGCGTGGCGGCGCGGCGCGCTCGCGGCGGCGCTCGCGACCGCGACGGCGCTCGCCGTGGTGGCGCCGTGGACGATCCGGAACTGCCGCGTGATGGACGGCTGCGCGCTCGTCTCCACGAACGGCGGCTGGAACCTCGCCATCGGCGCGTTCCCGCGCGCGACGGGCCGCTTCGAGACGCTGCGCGCCGGCGACGGCTGCCCGATCGCGCGCGGGCAGGTGGCGCAGGACCGCTGCTGGATGGCCGAGGGGCTACGGTGGATCAAGAATGATCCAGCTCGCTGGCTGGGCCTGATCCCGCAGAAGCTGAGCTTCACGTTCGATCACGAGTCGTTCCCGGTCGGGTACCTGGGCGAGGCGAACCCGGCGGCGTGGCCCGAGGGGCGGCGCGCGGCGTGGCGCCGCGTGCTCACGACGTCGCACCTCGCCTTGCTCTCGGTCGCGGGACTCGGGGTGGTGGCGCTGCCGCGGCCGAGGCCGTGGCGGGCGCTCGTCGCGCAGCTGCTTTCGCTCGCGGCGGTGCTGGGGCTCGTGGCGTGGGGGGTGGTCGGGGACGAGCACGCATTCTGGCCGCTCGCGGTGGCGATCCCGCTCCTCGCGGCGCTGCCGCTGCCGGGCCGGCCCGCGAACGGGGGCGTCGTCGGCTACCTCGCGTTCGCGGTCGCCTCGGTGGCGCTGACGCACGCGGTGTTCTTCGGCGAGGATCGGTATCACATGGTCGTGACCCCGGCGCTGTGCATCCTGGCGGCGTGCGCGCTGCGGCGCGGGGAGGCGACGCGCGAAGCAGGGCAGCCGGCGGCAGACCGCAAGATGGGTTGAGGCTCGCGGCAAGCCCGATGCATTGAATACGGGCTTCGCCGCGCGCTCGTTCTGGAATCGCACGGAGGCCTTGCCGGGCGCCCCCCGGCGTCATCGTCGCACGCCGGCTGGTTGGCCCTCTGTCCGGGCCTGTGCGAAGGCGCTTCACCCATGGTCTCCATGCGCCACGAGGTCCTCGTGGATCTCTTCAGAAACCGACCTTCCCTCGCCGCCGAGATCCTCGTCGAGGTCCTCGGTGTCGCGCTCCCGACCTACAGCGAGGCCCGAGTCGCCTCCATCGATCTGACCGAGACGACGCCTGCCGAGTACCGGGCCGATGTCGTCGTCGTGCTCCTCGATGCGGGCAAGCCGGTGCGCGTCATCATCGTCGAGGTCCAGCTCAGGAAGGACGACAACAAGCCGTTTAGCTGGCCCGCCTATCTGACCGTCTCGCGCGATCAGCACCGCTGTCAGGCGGGCCTGCTCGTCGTCGCGCCCGACCCCCTCGTCGCGGACTGGTGCGCGCAGCCGATCGAGATCGGCGTGCCCGGCTTCGTCCTGCGTCCGCCCGTGCTCCGTCGCAGCAGCGTTCCGGTCGTGACGGACCCGGCGGAAGCGGTCCGTCGACCGGAGCTGGGGGTGCTCTCCGCGATGGCCCACGGCGAGACGGAGCAAGGCGCAACGATCGCCAGCGCCGTGCTGCCCGCGATCGAGGGGCTCGATGACGAACGCGCCCGGCTCTACTACGATCTCCTGTACAATTCCCTGAACGAGGCGGCCCGCCGGGCACTGGAGGCCATGATGAAGGGCTACGAGTACCAGAGCGATTTCGCGAAGAAGTACGTCGCGCAGGGCCGTGACGAGGGGCGCATCGAGGGAGCGGTGCGCGCCCTGTTGAGCGTGCTCCGGGCTCGCGGCATCGCCGTGCCAGACGCCGCACGCGAGCGCATCGTCGCCCAGAAGGACCCGGAACGCCTCGAGCGCTGGATCGAGAAAGCCGTCACCGCGGCCGCGCTCGCCGACGTGCTCGACGATCCGAGTTGAGGACGGCCAGGCACCGGCCTCCCACCCCGCCGCCGGCTCCGACGACGCGCACAGCCTCGACGCGGTGCGCGCCGGGACGCCGGCCACAGAGCGAAATTCTCGCGCCCCTCAGGGCGCCGCCGCCGCCCCCGCCTCGCCGGGCGCCTTCCCTGCCCCTTCCGGCTCGGCCTGCAGGACGATCTCGATGCGCCGGTTCTTCGCCCGCCCGTCCTCCGAGGCGTTCGGCGCCACCGGGGCGAACTCCCCGCCCCCGGCCGCGGACAGGCGCTGAGGCGACACCCCGCCCTCGATGAGCACCTCGACGACCGCCACCGCGCGCGCCGTCGAGACGTCCCAGCTCGACGCGCGCTTCGCGCCCCTCGCCTTCCGGTCGTCCGTGTGCCCCACGACCTGGAACCGGTGATCCGTCATCGTCCGGAGCGCCCCCGCGACCTCGGCCAGGAGCTTCCGCCCGGCCGGCTTGACCTCGGTCTTCGCGCCGTCGAACAGCGCGTCGCTCGAGATCTCGAGCAGCGGCAGCCCGCCGCGGATCCCGACGCGGACCTTCCCGCCGTCCACCGTCGCCTGGAGCCGGCTCGCGACGTCGCGCATCCGCGCCGCGCGCGCCTCGGCCGCCGCCTGGTGGCGGCGCAGATCGTCGACCTTGGCCCGCGCCTCGGCGAGCTCCGCCGACAGGCTGCCGCGCTCGTTCGCGAGCTGGCCCACGCTCTGCCCGGCGCTCCGGAGCCGCGCCGACAGCTCCTCGTTCATCGCGGCCAGCTCGTCCAGCCGCCGCGCGAGACCGGCCTCGGTCGTCGTCACCTCGGACAGCCGGAGATCGCGCGCACGGAGATCGTCCGCGAGCCGCGACAGCTCCGCCTCGATCGCGGCGGCCTGCGCCGACCGCTGCGCCGCCTCGGCGCGGGCGAGCTCGGCATCGGCGCGCGCCCGCGCTCCCGCCTCGCGCTCTCTCTGGATCTCCGCGCGCGCCTGGTCGTACAGGTCCTGCCGGACGAGGCAGCCCGGCGTCGCCAGACCGAGCAGGGCGGCCGTGAGGAGCCTCGCCGCGGCGGGCAAGCGCCGCGACAGCCACGCCGGGAGTTTACCGGCCGTCGTCGTGGTGTTCATGCGTCGCGCGCACTCTGGCACGAAACCGTCGGCGCGACGAAATCGCGGCGAACGTCCCGCGGCCGCCCCCGAACGAGCCGTCCCACCCCGGGCGATCCCCTGGTACCCTCGCCGGCGTGAGCTCTCGGCGAACTTGGTTTTCCGCGGGCGCCCTGGCCGCGACGACGCTGGTAGCCAGCGCCGCGGCGGCGTTCCCGCACGTCGTCCGCGAGGGAGAGACCCTCGCGCAGATCGCGGAGCGCACCTACGGGCGCGTGCAGATGGAGCAGGTGCTCGTCGCCGCCAACGCGCTCGACGCCGGCGCCGGCGTGCCGATCATGCCCGGCCTGCGGCTCGAGGTGCCCGCGCTCGGCCACCACCGCGTCACCGCCGGCGAGACCTGGGCGATCCTCGCGGAGCGCCTGCTCGGCGCCGCCGACCGCAGCGACGTCCTCGCCCTCTCGAACGACACGATGCCCTGGATCGAGCCGACCGACGGGCAGGAGATCATCGTGCCGTACAACCTCCGGTACGTCGTCGGACAGCACGACACGCTGCTCACCATCGCCTATCGCTTCCTCGGCAAGCGGGACAAGGCGTGGATGCTCCACAAGTACAACCACTTCAAGAAGGACACGCTGCACCGCGGCATGGTGATCCTCGTGCCGCTCACGGATCTGCCGCTCACGACCCAGGGCAAGGCCGAGGCCGCGAGCGCCGGCGCGCTCGTGCGCTCCGAGGGGGCGGGCCGCGCGCGCGAGGCCCAGCGACGGGTCGACGCCGAGCTGCCGCAGCTCGCGAGCGACGTGCGGAGCGGCCGCTACATCGACGCGGTGGCGCGGGCGAGCCGGCTGCTCGGCTACGGCGATCTCGCCCGGATGCAGATCGCCACGCTGCACCGCCACCTGCTCGAGGCCTACGTCGCGCTCGACGCGACCGGGCTCGCCGAGACCGCCTGCGCCGCGTGGCGCGAGCACGATCCGACCGCGCGGCTCGACCCCATCGAGCTCAGCCCGAAGATCGTGCGCGCCTGCACCACCTTCACCGAGCAGCACCTCAGGCTGCCTCCGCCGGACCCCGCGCCGGCGGACGCCGTGGACGCGGGTGGTGCGCGGTGACCTCGCCGCCGCCGGCGCCCGATCGCCTGGCCCCCGGGCACCGAATCGCGTCGCGGTACACCGTGGAGTCGGTCGTCGGCGAGGGCTCCTCCGGCGTCGTCTACCGCGCCGCCCGCGACGATGACGGCCAGCGCGTCGCGCTCAAGGTGATCCACCGGCACCTCTCCGGCGCGCCGCAGATCTTCCGGCGCTACCACCGGGAAGCCGCCATCCTGAAGCGCCTCGAGGGCCCGCACGTCGTCCGGATGCTCGACTTCGTCGAGGAGGGCGGGCTGCTCATGATCGCGCTGGAGCACATCGACGGCAGCCCGCTGGAGGAGCTCCTGCGGGAGCACGCGCCGATCGAGGTCGACCGGGCGATCGAGATCGCCCTCCAGATCTGCGCCGCGCTGGAGACCGCGCACGCGGCGGGCGTGGTGCATCGCGACCTGAAGCCGGCCAACGTGCTCATCGAGCGCCCGGGCGCGCCGCCTTCGTCCACGCCCGGCGGCGGCGCGCCGTCGCCGCTCGCGGGCCGCGTCCGCGTTGTCGACTTCGGGCTCGCGAAGGTGGTGCACGGCGACCTGATGACGACCGGGCTCACCGAGCAGGGCATGATCTTCGGGACGCCGGAGTACATGGCGCCGGAGCAGGTGCGCGGCGAGGACGTCGATCCGCGCTGCGACATCTACGCGCTCGGCTGCATCCTCTACGAGATGGTGGTCGGCGCCGTGCCGTTCAGCAAACGGACGCCCATCGCCGTCATGACGGCGCATATCACCGAGCAGCCGCTCCCGCCGCGCTCCGGCAAGCGCGACGGGCTCATCTCGGCCGGCCTGGAGGCCGTCATCCTGAGGGCCCTCGCCAAGGACCCGGCCGCGCGGCACCCGAGCGCCCGGGCCTTCGCCGACGCCCTGCGCGCCTGCCGCGAGCGGCGCGTCGTGGGCCACACCCCCACGAGCCTCGCGGACGCCATCTCGATCACCGAGCTCGGGCTCGAGCGCACCGGCCTGGACTACGCCGCGACGCCCCAGAACGACGCTTCCACCGCGGACGTCGCTCCCGCGGTTCCGCCCCGGGAGCGCCAGGGGATCGGCGCGCTGCCCCCGGGCCGAGCCGCGGCGCGCGGCGACGCGCTCGGCGGCCGCGCGGCGGCCGCGGCGACGCCGGAGCGCGCCTCGCGCGAGCGACTCCTCTGGACCGTGGTGGCCATTCTCTGCGCGGCCGCTGGCATCGTGGTCGGCACGCTGTTCGGGGCACGTTAGCGACGCTGTCCCCCTGGAATACCGCTATGGCGTGGAGCGCGCGGATCGTGGTAATCGCTATCATGCGTTCTCTGCTGTCCGGCGACGCTGCTCTCGAGGCCTCCCGCCCCGCCCGGCCCCGGCGCGCGCTCCCCTGCGCCGCCGCCGCGCTCACCCTCCTCGCCCCCGCGGCCGCGTCGGCCTACGACTCGCTCGCTGCGCCGTGCGCCGACGACCCGTTCTATTGCGAGCGGGGCGCGGTCACCTTCCAGCGCAGAGACGGAATCCCGCTCGAGCTCGATTTCGATACGGGCTGGGTCCCTCCGGGCTCGCCGTTGCAAGTGAACCTCCGGGCCGCGGTGTACGCGAACACGCAGGTCTCGCTGAGCGGGGCGCTCGAGGCGTCGTGGCCAGAGGCGCTCGCGCTCGCGGCCCCCGGCGACCAGGGCGGAGGCACGTTCAGCTGCGACTACGGGCTCGATGTCAGCGCGGAGGGGCGCGTCAGCATCTCCGTCCTCGGCCAGGACTTCGAGTGGACGGGCGATATCCCTTATGTGCCCCAGATCGACTTCCAGGTGCACGAGAGCGAATCGTTCGACGCCTGGGGCTGGGAGCCGGGCGTCGCGATGGCCAGCTCGACCGCGCCGCAGCGGCTCGCGGCCGTCTCCCTCGGCGACCTCATCGGCGGCTCGATCCCCGGCATCGAGGGGAGGTTCGAGCTCGACGTCGCCATGGATGTCGACGCTCGCTACGTGACCCACCGCGTGGCCGTCGAGACGCTCGATCAGGCGACGGTGAGCGGGGGCGACATCACGAAGGAGCGCAGCACCTCGTTCACGGAGTACCTGGGCGGCCCGTCGGTCGAGCTCAACGTGCGCCCTGAGGGCTCGGTGCGCTACGAGGGCACGCTCCACCTCATCCCCGCGTTCAGCGTCAGCCTGCTCGGCCGCGAGTGGTCGATCCCGATCGCCGACATCCCGCTCGACTTCCCGCTCACCGAGCGGGCGTGGATCTTCGAGAGCGAGCGCGTCCACGTGCCGCTCCCGGATCTCGCGCTGGACAAGCGGGAGATCGACTTCGGCCCGGTCGAGGTCGGGCAGGCCAACGTGGAGATCGTCCAGCTGTCGAACGCAGGCGAGGCGCTGCTCGACGTCGCCGTGGAGACCGACGATCCGGAGAGCTTCGAGCTCGCCGACGAGGCGCTCGAGATCGACCCCGAGACGGCGGTCGACTTCGCGATCCGCTTCGCGCCGAAGGCGGGCGGCGCGTTCGCGGCGACCGTCCGCGTCGCGTCGAACGACCCGAACGATCCGGTGCAGGAGATCACGGTGCGCGGGATCGGCGTCGCGCCGCCGGACGACGGTCCGGACGGCGGCGAGCTCGCGGAAGAGGACGGCGGCTGCGGCTGCCGCGCCGCCGGGGGCGCGGGCGACCGGGCGTGGGCGGCCGCCGGGCTGTCGCTCGCCGCGCTCGCGGGCGGCCTCAGGCGACGGCGCCGCGCGGCCTGAGCCGCGGATCCCGGCGCCGCGGGGCGCGCCTCAGGCCGCGCTCGGCGACCCCACGGAGATCTTCCGGCGCGTCGACACGGTCGCGATCTGCTCCAGCTCCTCGCCGCGCAGGGTCTCCTTGAGCACGAGCGCCTCCGCGGCGGCCTCGAGGCCCTCGCGGCGATCGACGAGCAGCTGCTTGGCCTTCAGGTACATCTCGCCGAGCCGCTCCCTCACCTCCTCGTCGACCTCGCGCGCGGTCTCCTCGCTGCACGTGCGCTCCTCCTGGATCACGCCGAGCATGGGCGCGCCGACGTTGCGCGACAGCGCGGGCAGCCCGAGGCGCCGGCTCATCCCGAGGCGGGTCACCATCTCGCGGACGAGCGCCGTGGCCCGCCCGAGATCGTCGTGCGCGCCGCTCGAGACCTGGCCCAGCGCGATCTCCTCCGCCGCCCTGCCGCCGAGCATCACCGTGACGCGCGACTCGAGCTCCTGCTCGGTGACGAGCTGGCGCTCGCCGCGCGGCACCTGGATCGTGACGCCGAGCGCGCCGATCGTGCGCGCCACGATCGACACCCGCTCCACCGGATCGGCGGCCGGCAGCGCGAGCGCGACGAGCGCGTGCCCGGCCTCGTGGTAGGCCACGCGCCGCCGCTCCTCCGCGGTCATGATCTGCCCGCGGCGCCGGAGGCCGAGCTGCGACCGGTCGAGCGCCTCGTCGACGTCGGCCTGGCCGATCTCGCTCGCGCCGCGCCGCGCCCCGGCGAGCGCCGCCTCGTTGACGATCTTGGCGAGGTCGGCCCCGACCATGCCCGGCGTGCGGCGCGCCACGAGCCCGAGGTCGACGTCCTTCGCGAGCGGCACCCGCCGCGCGTGCACGGCGAGGATCGCCTCGCGCCCCTGCAGATCGGGGCGATCCACGATGACCTGGCGGTCGAAGCGCCCGGGCCGCAAGAGGGCCGGATCGAGCACCTCGGGCCGGTTTGTGGCGGCCATCAGGATCACGGTGGTGCGCGCGTCGAAGCCGTCCAGCTCGGCGAGGAGCTGGTGGAGCGTCTGCTCGCGCTCGTCGTGGGTCGACAGGGCGCTGAGGCCGCCCCGGGTCCTGCCGACGGCGTCGATCTCGTCGATGAACACGATGCTGGGCGCGCTCTTGCGCGCCTCCTCGAAGAGCTCGCGCACGCGCGCGGCCCCGAGCCCGACGAACATCTCGACGAACTCGCTCGCGTTCAGCGAGAAGAACGGCACGTCCGCCTCGCCCGCCACGGCGCGCGCGAGCAGCGTCTTGCCGGTGCCGGGCGGCCCGACGAGCAACAGGCCGCGCGGGATCCGGCCGCCGAGCGACCGGTACCGCGACGGCTCCTTCAGGAAGTCGACGACCTCGACGAGCTCGTCCTTGGCCTCGTCGACCCCCGCGACGTCGGAGAAGCGCACCGGCTCCTGCTTGGACCGGTCGTAGACCTTCGCCTTGCTGCGCAGGAACCCGAGCGGCCCGCCGGCCCCCTGCCCCGCCCGGCGCAGCATCATGAAGAACGCCGCGTTGAGGAGCAGGAGCGGCAGGAGCCAGATCGCCGCCTGCGCCCACGCCCCGGACCGGGCGCTCTGCGCCTCGATGCGGACCTGCTGCTCGAGCAGCGCCCGCACGAGCGGCTCGTCCTCGACGCCGGGCAGCCGCGTCGCGCGGACGTGCTCCTCGGTCCGCTGCGCGCCGGCGTGGCGGACGAGCTCGATCTCGTCGGGCTTCACGACCGCCGCGCCGACCTCCCCGCGCCGCACCGCGGCGACCGCCTCGTCGTAGGGCACGAGCGGGGGCCCCGGCGGCTTGACGATCCCGGAAAAGACCAGGATCGCGGCGGCGATCAGCAGGTACCCGAGCCACGTGCGCGACACCGGCCTTTTCTCGTCAGCCATTCCATGGAGCTGATGTGTGGCGGGCGTCGCCACGGCAAGCCCCGGGCCCCGGAAGAACGGGAAATCACACGGTAAAGCGGCGCGGGAGGGGAGCCCGACCGGGACCCGCCTGGCCGCGCCTCACGGCGGCTCTGCCGCGCCTCCACTGCGCCTCCACCGCGCTTCTGCCGCCGGCCTCACCGCTCGGCCACCGCTCGCCGCCGCTCGCCACCGTACGATTGCCGCCGGGTGATCGCCCCCGGGATCCAGGCTAAGAAGCGCCCTTGTGCCGCTCGCTTCCGACCGCGCCTCGCTCGCCGCGTTCCCCATCGACTGGGGCGGGCTCGCCCCGCTCCGCCTCAAGTCGCGCGCCGTCGCCGAGGGCGTCTACGCCGGCATGCACCGGAGCATCCGCAAGGGCGCCGGCGTCGAGTTCGGCGGGCAGCGGCCCTACGTGCCCGGCGACGATCTCCGCTTCTTCGATCGGCGCGCCCTGCTCCGCCACGATCGGCTCATGGTGCGCGAGTTCGAGACCGAGACCGACCGCGCCCTCTGGCTGTGCGTCGACGCGACCGCCTCGATGTCCTACCGCGGCCGGCGCGCGCCCGGCGCCAAGCTCGCCTACGCGGCGCTCATCGCCGCGGCCATGGCCCGCGTCGCGCTCGCCACCGGCGACCCGGTGGGGCTCGCGTGGCTCGGCGGCGCCGGCACCCACGGCCTGCCCGCCATGGCGGGGCGCGAGGCGTTCGAGCGGATCGTGGGCGCCCTCGAGGCCACCTCCGCCGCCCAGGACTGGAGCGGCGACGCGGGCGCCATCGAGCGCGCGCTCGCGCCCGTCGCGAAGAAGGCCCGCCGCGGCGCCGTCGTCCTGCTCATCTCGGATCTGCTCGATCTCGCTCATGAATCGGGCGCGGAGCGCGCCCTCTCCGCGTTCACGCCGCTCAGCACCGGCGGCCGCACGCTGATCGCCCTCCAGGTCCTCGACCCGAGCGAGGCCGAGCTCGACTTCGAGGGCAACGTGCGCCTCCGCGCGCTCGAGGGCGGCGCCGTCGTGGAGGCCGACGCGGGCGCGGTCCGCGCGCAGTACAAGGCGCGCCTCGCCGCCCTCGCCGACGGCTGGGCGCGCGCGCTCGCGTCGCGCGGCGGCCGCCTGCTCCGCGCGACCAGCGCCGATCCCCCGACCGACGTCGTCCGCGCCCTGGTGCAGGCGATCGCCGAGGTGCGGCGATGAGCTTCGTCACGCTCGGCGCGCTGCTCGTCGCGCTCCTCGTCGGCGCGCCGATCGCCGCGCACCTCCTGCGCCGCCGCCGCGCCGAGGAGCGGCCGTTCCCGCCCGCGCGCCTGGTCCCGCCCACGCCGCCGACGGCGCGGCGACGGAGCCTCCTCGAGGACCGCGCCCTCTTCGCCACCCGGGCCGTGTCGGTGCTCGCGCTCGCGGTGCTCGGCGCCACGCCGCTCCTGCGCTGCACGCACCTGTCGCTCAGCCGCAGGGCCGGCGCGTCGGTCGCGCTCGCCATCGTCGTCGACGACTCGCTCAGCATGCGCGCGCGCCCGGGCGGCGACGGCGCGGAGCGCGCCGGCCCCTCGCGCTTCGAGCGCGCGCTCACGGCCGCGCGCGAGCTCGCCGGCGGGCTCGCGCCCGGCGACGCCGCGGCGCTCGTCCTCGCGGGCGCCCCGGCCCGCGTCGCCCTCGCGTCGACGACCAACCTCGCCGCCGTCGCCGACGCGCTCGACGCGGTGACGCCGTCGGACCGCGCCACGGACCTCGACGGCGCCCTCGATCTCGCGCGCGATCTGCTCCGGGGGCTGCCCCAGAGCGACAAGCGCATCGTGCTCCTCAGCGATCTCGCGGACGGCGCGCCCGGCGCGCCGCCCATCGCGGGCACCCCCGACATCGCCACGTGGGTGCCGCTCGAGGAGCTGGAGGCGGCGGGGCAGGACTGCGGGATCGTGCGCGCGGATCGATCCAGCCAGAAGGCGCGCATCCGCGTCGTCTGCACCGCCGCGCAGGCCGCCGCGCCCGGGCCCGACCTGCCCGCCGCGGAGCGCGACGGCGGCGCGGCGTCGCCGGCCGCCTCCGCCGCTCCTCCCGCCCCGACCGCGGGCGCGTCCGCCGCCGCGGGGCGGTCTCTCGAGGTGCGCGCCGGCGACGCGGTGATCGGCAAGGTCGCGCTCGATCCGGCGCTGCGCGCCGAGGAGCTCACGATCGACCTGCCCTCCGGGACGCCCGAGTTCTTGATCGCCGCGCTCACCGGCGGCGACGCGATCGCCGAGGACGACCGCGCGCCGATCATCTCCGCCGGCGGCCCGCTGTCGATCGCCGTCGTGGTCGACCCCGCGACCACGCACGTCGAGACGGGCGGCCCGCCGCCGCTGGAGCAGGCGCTCTCGGCGCTCGATCTCGACGCGCAGATCAGGCCGCTGCCCTCGGTCCCGGAGCACGCGGACGAGCTGGCCGCGCACGCGGGGCTCATCGTCGACGACGCGCCCGGCTTCACGCCCGAGGTGCGCCGCTCGCTCGCCGCGTGGGTCGAGCGCGGCGGCGTCGCGCTCCTCACGCTCGGCCAGCGCGCCGCCGCCGCGCCGCTCGGCGCCGGGTTCGAGCCGCTGGTGCCCGGCGTCGTCCGCTGGTCGGCGTCCCCGGCGCGCGGGGTGGATCCGGCCACGGCGGGCTGGCTCGGCCCGTCCGCGGCCAGCCTCGCCGACGTGGCCCCGCGCGGCCGGGCCACGCTCGGCGCCGAGGCGTCGGAGGGTGCCGAGGTGCTCGCGCGGTGGTCGGACGGCGCCCCGTTCCTCGTGCGCCGCCCGCTCGGGCGCGGCGTCGTGCTGTTCATGACGCTGCCGCTCAGCACGGAGGAGAGCGACGTCGCGCTGCGGCCGGCGTTCCTCTCGCTGCTCGACGGGTTCGTAGGCGCCGCGCGCGCCCGCGGCGGCGCGCGGCGGCTCGCCGCGGGCGAGACGTGGACGTTCGACGGCTACCGCGACGTCAAGGTCGAGCGCGTGAAGGTCGACCGCGCCGAGGGGTCCGCGGGGCGCGAGGCGCTCCCCGTCGTGGAGGTCGAGCGGCGGCTGCGCGTCTCGCCCCCGCTCGCCGGGCTCTACGAGCTCACCCTCGACGGCGAGCGCTCGACGCGCGTCGTCTCGGTCCCGGAGCGCGAGATCGATCTCCGCCCGCGGCGCGTCGCCGAGAGCGCCCGCGCGGCCGAGCTGGGCGGCATGTCGGCCTCGATCGACGGGTCGCCGTATGTCGCGCTGCTGCTGCTCGCGCTGCTCGCGGCCGAGCTCCTGCTGCGCGCCCTCGGCGGGCGGCGGGAGGCGGCGGAGCTCCGGGCGGGCTGAGGCCGGCGGCCGCCTTCGGCGCGGCCTGCCCGCGGCGCGGCCGGCGCGCGTCAAACGCCGCGCCGCCGCACCGCCGCGCTCAGTGCGTCTGCCAGTGCGGGGGGATCTCGTCCGCCGGCGCGAACTCGGGCTTGGCCGGCGCAGCGGGCACGACGGCCGCTCGGCGGGGCCCGTTCGGCTTGAAGCTGTGCTCTGCGGCCGGGAACGTGCGCGATTGCACCTCGTCCACGTAGGCGCGCGTCGCCTCCACGATCTGATCGCCGACCTCGGCGAAGCGCTTCGCGAACTTCGGCGTCAGCTCGCGGAACATCCCGAGCAGGTCGTAGCAGACCAGCACCTGCCCATCGCAGCCCGCCCCGGCGCCGATGCCGATCGTCGGCACGGAGACCGCCGCCGTCACCTCCTGCGCGAGATCCGGCGGGATGGCCTCGAGCACGATCGCGTAGGCGCCCGCCTCGTCGAGGATGCGCGCGTCGGCGATGAGGCGCTCGGCCGCCTCGTCGCCCTTGCCCTGCACCTTGAAGCCGCCCATCGCGTGCACCGACTGCGGCGTGAGCCCGAGGTGGCCCATCACCGGGATGCCCGCGGCGACGATCCGGCGCACGTGCTCCGCGATCTCGGCGCCCCCCTCGAGCTTGATGCTCTCGAAGCTGCCCTCCTTCATCATCCGCCCGGCGTTCTCGAGCGCGTGCATCGGAGAGAGCTGGAAGCTCATGAACGGCATGTCGCCCACGACGTGGGCGCGCCGCGCGCCGCGCGCCACCGCGCGCCCGTGATAACAGATCTCCTCGACCGTCACGGGGAGGGTCGTCGCGTGCCCTTGCACGACCATCCCGAGCGAGTCGCCGACGAGCAGCAGATCGGCGCCGCCCTCGTCGAGCAGCCGCGCCATCGTGAAGTCGTAGGCCGTCACCATCGCGATCGGCGAGACCCCTTTGCGGGCGCGGATCTCGGGGACCGTGACCTTCGTCGAGCGCTGCGCGGGCCTGCGCGCGCCGCCCCCACCATTGCCTTGCGGACCGTACATGTTCCTCCGGGTCGCGGCCGCACCTGCGGTCCACGCCTCCGGAGAGGCTAGGGCCGCGCCCGTTCCCGGGCAAGACGCGGCGCGCGCCGGCCGCGGCCTACCAGGTCACAATCCCCAAGCATCCTGGACACTTATCCACGACAGCAGCCGCGGCGGGCGCAGGCGCGGCGCGCCCGCTCTTGCGCCGGCCGCTCACCCGCGGCGGTGCCCGGCGCCGCCGGAGGGGAGCGCCGCTGCCGGCGCCCGCGACGCGCCCGGCGGCGCGGACCTCGGGTTCGTCAGCGCGGTCAGGACGTGGTCGCGCCACGCGCCGTCGATGAACAGGTAATCGCGGGCGTACCCCTCGACGACGAAGCCGAGGCGCCGGAGCAGCCGCCCGCTGCGCTCGTTGTGCGGCAGGTAGTTCGCCATCACCCGGTGGAAGCCGAGCGCGTCGAACATGTACGCGATCGCCGCCTCGAGCGCCTCGAACATCACGCCCGCGCCCACGGCGCGCTGGTCCAGCGAGTAGCCGAGCGTCGCGGCCTGGAAGGCGCCGCGCACGAACTGGGTGAAGTTGCAGACCCCGATCACCTCGCCGTCGGGGGCGCCGCGCCACTGCAGCGCGAGCCGGAGCGCCCGATCGGCGGCGAAGTCGTCGTGATCGCGGAGGAGGCGCTCGCGCCAGAACGCCTCGGTGTAGAAGCCCTCGGGGCGCGGCGGATCCCACCGGGCGAGGTGCTCGCGGTTGCGCTCGAAATAGGCGAGGTAGCGGCCGGCGAAGTCGAGGGGCGGGAGGAGGAGGCGCAGCCGCGGGGTCTCGATGCAGACGGAGCTCTTCAACCCGGCCTCCGCGCGGCGCGCCTACGACAGGGTCCCCTCGTCGAGGCGGCGCATCCCTTCGAGGAGCAGCGCCTCGGGCGAGGCGGTGATGCTGCGCGTGCTGGGCGAGAAGGTCGGGTCGAGGCGGAAGTCGCCCTCGCGCAGCGTGAGCATCCTGTAGAACGCGTCCTCGCCCTGCGCGCCGGCCCAGAGCGCGTGGACGACCTGCCCGTCGGCGAAGTGGATCTCGCCGGCCATGGAGTTCGCCTGGATCTTGAGCGCGCACGTCTTCCGGCCGTGCCAGAGGATCTGGATCATGTCCGGCAGGCCCATCTCGGCGAGCGAGCCGGACACGCCGCGCGGGGCGGCGGTCGAGGAGCGCCGCTCGATGAGCTGGCGGAGCTTGGCGGCCATGACGTCGGTCGACGCCGGCTTCGAGACGAAGTCGTCGACGCCGAGATCGAAGGCGCGCTGGGCGGTCTGCCGGTCGGTCTTCGCGGTGAGGATGACCCACGTCTTGTCGCGGCCGAAGCCGAGCTTCAGCGCGTCGGCGCGGAGCGCGAGGCCGGCGTCGGGCTCCTCGAGATCGATCTCGCTGACGACCACCTCGATGTCCTTCGTCTCGAGCTCGCGCCGCGCCTGCGCCACGTTGCGCGCGATCGAGACCTCGAACCCCTGCTCGAGGAGCCGCAGCTCGAGCACCGTCGTCTCCTCGGGATCCGGGTCGACGATGAGCGCCTGGTGCCGGTCGGAGAGGAGCTTCGCGCGCATGTCGTCGCCGGTCATGACCTGGCGGAAGAGGTCGACGATGTTCGGATCGAAGATGGTGCCGCGGTACTGGGCGAGCACGTCGCACGCCTCGGGCGGGCGGAGCGCCTTGCGGTAGGGGTTGCGCGGGTTCTGGGTGAGGTCGGCGTAGGTGTCCGCGACCGCGAGGATGCGCGCGCCGAGCGGGATCTCCTTGCCGGACAGGCCGTCGGGGAAGCCGCTGCCGTCGTAGCGCTCGTACATCAGGCTGATCGCGGAGACGACCTCCTGCGGCAGCCCCACCGACTCCATGAGGTGCGCGGGGAGGTCGACGCTCTTCGTCGCGGCGAGGCGGTGCCCCTCGTACTCGGCCACGTTGAGCGCGGTGAGGTGGTACGGGCCGTTCTTGCCGAGGTCGTGCAGGTACGCCGAGGCCACATAGCTCGCGACCGTCGTCGGCGGCAGGCCGATGCGCTCGCAGAGCTTGCGGACGATGCGCGCGACCGTGGAGGAGTGGCCCCGGAGGTCCTGGCGCGCGTTCTCGAGCAGGCTCACGAGGACGTTCAGCGTCTCGACGTACGCGTGGCTCGTGGTCGGGTGCGGCGGCGGCGGGGGCGCCGCGACCGGCACGGAGACCGGGGCGACCTGCGGCTGAGGGGGCGGCGAGGGCGGCACCGGCGTGGGCGGGGGGCCAGCCGGGGCCGCGCGCGGCGGCGCGGCGGGCGCGGCGGGCCCCCGCATCACCGCCGGAGGTTGCGGCGTCGCGGCGAGCGGCGCAGGGATGGAGGCGAGCGCCGGCGGGCCGTGCATCGGCTGCGCGTGCGCCGGCTGCCCGTGCATCGTCGCCTGCCCGTGCATCGGCTGCCCGTGCATCGTCGCCTGCCCGTGCATCGTCGCCTGCCCGTGCATCGTCGCCTGCGGATGCGCGGGCGTCGCGTGCGCCGGCTGGCCGTGCATCGTCGCCTGCGGGTGCATCGGCTGCGCAGCCGGCACGTGCGTCATCGACGTGCGATCGGGGATCGACGCGCGCTCGTACGTCATCGACGTACGCTCGAACGGATTGCTGTTGTTGTTGTAGAGGATCTCGTCGAACGAGCTGACCGGCCGCAGCAGCGAATTGAAGGCGGTCGTGTCGCCCCGGTAATGGTAGGCGATGGCCGCGCGCACCGCCGCCGGCCGGGCGACGATGGCGCGTACGTCCCGCACGCCCGCGGCCAGCCGGATCTCGTGCAGCGCGGCGTCGTTGTCGGGATCCGCGGTCGCGACCGACAGCGTCGTGTTCCGCTCGTCGAGCAGGACCGGAAAGACGCCGTGCAACGTCGCGGTGATCGCCGAGACCTTGGCGAGCACGCGGGGCTCGATGATCGCCTTCGAGAGCTTCTCGGTCGAGACGAAGCGGGTGTTGTGGACGGTCGCGATGAACTTCAGGAGCTCGGCCTCGTTGACGATATCGAGCTCGATGATGGCGTCCTCGATGCGGCCGCGGGTCCGCATCGCGTACTCCACCGCGCGACGATGGTCGTCCGGGGTGATGCGCCCCTCGAGGACGAGGCGATCGGCAATCCGCTGGTTCAATCCTTGAACGGAAGCCATCGAAACCCTGATTCTACTCAGAAATTGGAGGTAGGCGCGCGCCCAAGAACCCTCGCGGAACGAAAGCACGCGGGGAAAGCTGGCCAGCCGCTCGCGGCGTATCCGCCATGGGGTGCGCTCGATGAATGAGAGCAGAGCTCGGAGCGGTGCGCGAGCCCCGTGAACATCCCGGCCAGCGCCGGTTGGCCCCCGAGGTCCCGCTCGACCCGACGCGCTGCTACGTGGCGATGAAGACTGACCCCGGGTAGGCGCTCACGCCACGTCCGGCGCGTTCCGCCAGGCCGGCAAGCTCAGGGCTGGGAGAGGAAAGCGGCCCCGGGGCGGCGCGCCCGGTGACTGGGGTGCCGGGCGGCGCGCTCGGGAACTGGGTGCCGGGCGGCGCGCCCGGAGGCGGGGGTAGGCCCCGCCCGGGCGCGCCGGCGGTCGTCACTCCTCGTTCACCGCCGTGAGCGGCGCCGTCTCCTCGGGGCGCGGCCGCGGGGCGACGTACGGCGCCTGCACCACCGGCTCGCCCTCGACCACGACCTGGAGGCGCTTGTAGGCGGGCAGACCCGTCCCTGCCGGGATCAGGCGACCCATGATGACGTTCTCCTTCAGACCGCGGAGATCGTCCGTCTTGCCGTTGATCGCGGCCTCGGTGAGCACCTTGGTCGTCTCCTGGAACGACGAGGCGCTGATGAACGACTCGGTCGACAGGCTGGCCTTGGTGATGCCGAGGAGGAGCGCCTCGGCGATGGCGGGCTTGCCGCCGCGCTCGATGACGTTCTCGTTCTCCTTCTCGAAGATGTGCTTCTCCACCTGCTCGTCGACCAGGAAGTTCGTATCGCCGACCTCGCGCACGCGGACGCGCCGGAGCATCTGCCGGACGATGACCTCGATGTGCTTGTCGTTGATGCCGACGCCCTGGAGCCGGTAGACCTGCTGGATCTCGTTCACGAGCCAGGCCGACAGCTCCTTCTCGCCCTTCACCCGGAGGATGTCGTGCGGGTTCGGCGGGCCGTCCTGGAGCGGATCACCCGCGCGCACCCGGTCGCCCGGCTGCACCTGAATGTGCTTGCCCTTGGGGATCAGGTACTCGCGCGCCTGATCGCCGAGCGCATGCCCGTCCGGCGAGTACGGCGTGATGATGACCTTCCGCTTGCCCTTCGTGTCCTTGCCGAACGTGACCTCGCCGTCGATCTCGCTGATGATGGCGTGATCCTTGGGCTTCCGGGCCTCGAACAGCTCGGCGACGCGGGGCAGACCGCCGGTGATGTCCTGCACCTTCGTCGTGTCGCGCGGGATCTTCGCGATGACCTCGCCGGCCTCGATGAGATCCCCCTCCTGCGCGACGATGTGCGCGCCGACGGGGAGCAGGTAGCGCGCCTCGAGCTCGCTGTTCGGGAGCTTCAGCGTCCTGCCGGACTCGGGGTCCTTCAGCGAGATGCGCGGGCGGACGTCGGCCGCCTTCGACTCGATGACGACCTTTCGCGAGAGGCCCGTCACCTCGTCGAGGCGATCCTGCACGCTGACGCCCTCGATGAGGTCGCCGAACTTCACCACGCCGGAGACCTCGGTGAGGATCGGCGTCGCGAACTGGTCCCACTCGGCGAGCAGCTCGCCGGGCTTGGTGCGCTCGCCGTCGGCCTTCTTGAGGATGGCGCCGTAGACGAGGCGGTTGTGCTCGCGCTCGCGCCCCGTCTCGTCGACGACCACGATCTCGCCGTGGCGGTTCATGACCACCATGGTGCCGTCCTTCTTCTTCTGGACGACCGCGCGGCGGAGGCGGACGGTGCCCTCGGTGCGGGCCTCGAGGTAGCTCGCCTCGATCTTGCCGCGCGCCGCGGTGCCGCCGATGTGGAAGGTGCGCATCGTGAGCTGCGTGCCCGGCTCGCCGATCGACTGGGCGGCGATGATGCCCACCGCCTCGCCGATGTTGACCCGGTAGCCGCGCGCGAGGTCGCGGCCGTAGCACAGCGCGCACACCCCGCGGCGGAGCTGGCACGTGAGCACCGAGCGGATGACGACCTCCTCGATGCCGGCGTCCTCGATGGACCGCACCGCCTGCTCGTCGAGCTCGGTGTTCGCCGTGATGAGCACCTCGCCGGTGAGCGGGTCGACCACGTCCTCCAGCGCGACGCGGCCGAGGATGCGGTCGCCGAGCGGCTGGATGACCTCGCCGGCCTCCTCGAGCTTCGCCACGCGGATGCCGTCGAGCGTGCCGCAGTCGAACTCGGAGATGACCGCGTCCTGCGCCACGTCGACGAGCCGGCGGGTGAGGTAACCCGAGTTCGCCGTCTTGAGCGCGGTGTCGGCGAGGCCCTTACGCGCGCCGTGCGTCGAGATGAAGTACTGGAGCACGCTGAGACCCTCGCGGAAGTTCGCGGTGATCGGCGTCTCGATGATCTCGCCGGACGGCTTGGCCATCAGGCCGCGCATCGCGGCCAGCTGCCGGATCTGCTGCGTGGAGCCGCGCGCGCCGGAGTCGGCCATGATGTAGATCGGGTTGAAGCTCGGCTCGATCGACTCCTTGCCCGTCTCGTGGTCGACGACCGTCTCCTTGCCGATGCCGGCCATCATCTCGGTCGTGACCTGGTCGGCGATGCTCGCCCAGATGTCGACGATCTTGTTGTACCGCTCGCCGTCGGTGATGAGCCCCTCCTGATACTGCTCGACGACGCGCTCGACCTCCTTCTGCGCCTCGCCGAGGAGGACCTTCTTGGCCGGCGGGATCACCATGTGATCCATGCAGATGGAGATGCCCGCCCGCATCGCGTGGTCGAAGCCGAGCGTGCGGAGCCGGTCCGCGAGGAGGACGGTCTCCTTGTTGCGGTGGATGCGGTAGCAGACGTCGATGAGCGCCGAGAGCGCCTTCTTGTCGAGGGTCTTGTTCGCGTACTCGAACGCGACCCCCTTCGGGAGGACCTCGGAGATGATGACGCGGCCCACCGTGGTCTCGACGATGCGGCGCTTCACGTGGCCGAACTCGTCGAGCTGCGGGTTGCCGTCGTCGTCGATGATCGGCACGCGGACGCGGATGCCGGCGTGCAGCGCGACCTCGCCGTTGTCGTACGCCATCCGCACCTCCTCGGGGGAGGCGTAGATGCCCCGCAGGTAGCCCTGCGCCACGCCGTCCTCGCCGAAGGAGAGGGTGTCGGCGCGGAACGACCCCTTCTCGAACTTGCGCTCGCGGGTCGCGTAATAGAGCCCGAGCACGATGTCCTGCGTCGGGTTGATGATCGGCTTGCCGCTCGCGGGCGAGAGGATGTTGTTCGTGCTCATCATGAGCACGCGCGCCTCCATCTGCGCCTCGACCGACAGCGGCACGTGGACCGCCATCTGGTCGCCGTCGAAGTCGGCGTTGAACGCCGCGCAGACGAGCGGGTGCAGCTGGATCGCCTTGCCCTCGATGAGGACCGGCTCGAACGCCTGGATGCCGAGGCGGTGGAGCGTCGGGGCGCGGTTCAGGAGCACCGGGTGCTCGCTGATGACCTCCTCGAGGATGTCCCAGACCTCCGGCCGCTCCTTCTCCACCATCTTCTTCGCGCTCTTGATGGTGTTGACGTAGCCGCGCTCTTCCAGCTTGTTGTAGATGAACGGCTTGAAGAGCTCGAGCGCCATCTTCTTGGGCAGGCCGCACTGGTGCAGGCGCAGCGTCGGGCCCACGACGATGACCGAGCGGCCCGAGTAGTCGACGCGCTTGCCGAGCAGGTTCTGGCGGAACCGGCCCTGCTTGCCCTTCAGCATGTCGGAGAGCGACTTGAGCGGGCGCTTGTTCGGGCCGGTGATCGTCTTGCCGCGGCGGCCGTTGTCGAACAGCGCGTCGACGGCCTCCTGCAGCATCCGGCGCTCGTTCCGGATGATGATCTCCGGCGCGTTCAGCTCGAGGAGCCGCTTCAGGCGGTTGTTGCGGTTGATGACGCGGCGGTAGAGGTCGTTGAGATCGCTGGTCGCGAAGCGGCCGCCGTCCAGGGGGACGAGCGGGCGCAGATCCGGCGGCAGCACCGGGATCACGGTCAGCATCATCCACTCCGGCCGATTGCCGCTCTCGCGGAAGGCCTCGACGACCTTGAGCCGCTTCGCGAGCTTCTTCCGCTTGGCCTCGCTGGTCGCGGCGCGCATCTCCGTCCTGAGCAGCTCGGCCAGGCCGTGCACGTCGACCTGCTTGAGCATCTCGAGGATCGCCTCGCCGCCCATGCCGGCGCTGAACTTGTCGTCACCGTACTCGTCGAGCAGCTGCAGGTAGCGCTCCTCGCTCAGGAGATCGCCCCTCATGAGGCCGGTCTCCTTCGGATCGATGACGATGTAGGCCTCGCAATAGAGCACCTTCTCCAGGTCCTTGAGCGTGATGTCGAGCATGTTGCCGATGCGCGACGGCAGGCTCTTCAGGAACCAGATGTGGGCGACCGGCGTGGCCAGCGAGATGTGCCCGAGCCGCTCGCGGCGGACCTTCGACTGGATGACCTCGACGCCGCACTTCTCGCACACGATGCCACGGTGCTTCATGCGCTTGTACTTGCCGCAGTTGCACTCGTAGTCCTTCACCGGCCCGAAGATCTTGGCGCAGAACAGACCATCGCGCTCCGGCTTGAACGTCCGGTAGTTGATGGTCTCCGGCTTCTTCACCTCGCCGTGCGACCACTCGCGGATCTTCTCCGGGCTCGCGAGCGAGATGCGGATGGCGCTGAACGAGAGCGGGTCTTTGGGCTTCTCGAAGAAGCTGAAGATGTCACGCATGGAGACCTCCGGAGACGGAAACGATACCGATGAACCTGCCAGCGCCCACCGAGTCGGCCTTCGGGGGCGCGCCGCCCGCGCGGCGCGCCTCCCCCGCCATCACCGACCGGGCGCGCGGCGCTCGCGACGTGACGAACTGCATCACTCCTCTTCCTCCGCGGCCGAGGCCTCCACGCCTCCGCTCGTCTCGACCAGCTCCACGTTCAGGCACAGCGACTGGAGCTCCTTGATGAGCACGTTGAAGCTCTCCGGCAGCCCCGCCTCCAGGGTGTAATCCCCCTTCACGATGGCCTCGTACATCCGGGTGCGGCCCATCACGTCGTCGCTCTTCACGGTGAGGAACTCCTGCAGCGCGTAGGCCGCGCCGTAGGCCTCCATCGCCCAGACCTCCATCTCGCCGAGCCGCTGCCCGCCGAACTGCGCCTTGCCGCCGAGGGGCTGCTGCGTGACGAGCGAGTAAGGCCCGATCGAGCGCGCGTGGATCTTGTCGTCGACGAGGTGGTGGAGCTTCAGCATGTACATGATGCCCACCGTGACGTTCTGATCGAACGCCTCGCCCGTGCGCCCGTCGAAGAGGATCGCCTGGCCCGAGGTCGGGAGGCCCGCGAGCTCGAGCGCGCCCTTGATGTCCGACTCGTGCGCGCCGTCGAACACCGGCGATCCCATGAAGACGCCCTCGTCGACCGTCTTGACGAAGCGCTTGACGTCGCCGTCCTCGAGGTCGTCGAAGAAGCCGCTCATCGACTCGTCGCCCGCGTAGATGGCCTTGAGGTGCTCCTTGATCTCGGCGCTCGACCGCTGCTGCTCGAGCATCCGCTGGAGCTGGTTGCCGAGCTCGAAGGCGCCCCACCCGAGGTGGATCTCGAGGATCTGACCGACGTTCATGCGGCTCGGCACGCCGAGCGGGTTGAGCACGAGATCGACCGGCCTGCCGTCCTGCAGGTACGGCATGTCCTCCTCGGGGAGGATGCGGCTGATGACGCCCTTGTTGCCGTGGCGGCCCGCCATCTTGTCGCCGACCTGGAGCTTGCGCTTGATGGCGATATAGACCTTCACCATCTTGATGACGCCCGGCGGCAGCTCGTCGCCCTTGGACAGGCGATCGATCTTGTCCCGGAAGTGCTCCTCGCGCGTGCGGACGAGCTCCTCGAGGTCCCGCAGGATCTGCTGGACCCGCTCGGCGTCGTCGACGGGGATCTCGCCCCAGTACTTGCGGGGGATCTCGGCGAGGGAGGCCTCGTCGATGATGGCGCCCTTCTGGAAGAGCACCTTGCCCTTGTCGTCGACGAGCTTGCCCGTCGCCTCCTTGCCGAGGAGGAGCTCGCGGATGCGGCGGAAGAACGAGTCGCGGAGGATCTTGATCTCCTCGTCGCGCGTCCGCTCGATCCGGGCCCGCTCCTGGTCCTCGATGTCCCGCGCGCGGTCGTCCTTCTCGGTCCCCTTGCGCGAGAACACGCGGGCGTTGATGACGATCCCGCCGACGCCGGGCGGCACCTTGAGCGAGCTGTCGCGCACGTCGCCGGCCTTCTCGCCGAAGATCGCCCGGAGCAGCTTCTCCTCGGGCGAGAGCTGGGTCTCGCCCTTCGGGGTGATCTTGCCGACCAGGATGTCGCCCGGGCGCACCTCGGCCCCGATGCGGACGATGCCGGAGTCGTCGAGGTCCTTGAGCGCCTCCTCGCCGACGTTCGGGATGTCGCGGGTGATCTCCTCCTTGCCGAGCTTCGTGTCGCGGGCGACGCACTCGAACTCCTCGATGTGAATCGAGGTGAACACGTCGTCCTTGGCGATGCGCTCGGACACGAGGATGGAGTCCTCGAAGTTGTAGCCCTGCCACGGCATGAACGCGACGAGCACGTTCTGGCCGAGCGCGAGCTCGCCCATGTCCGTCGACGGGCCGTCGGCGAGCACGTCGCCCTTCTTCACCACCTCGCCCGTCCGGACGACCGGCTTCTGCGTGTAGCAGGTCGACTGGTTCGAGCGCTGGAACTTCATGAGGTGGTAGATGTCCGGCACCTCGGCGCCCTCGCCCTCGGCCCGGACGACGATGCGCGTCGCGTCGACGCTCTCGACGACGCCGGGGCGCCGCGCGATCACGCAGACGCCGGAGTCGCGGGCGAGCCGCTCCTCCATGCCGGTGCCCACGAGCGGCGCGTGCGACTGGACGAGCGGCACGGCCTGGCGCTGCATGTTGGCGCCCATGAGCGCGCGGTTCGCGTCGTCGTGCTCGAGGAAGGGCACGAGCGCGGCGGCGACCGACACCATCTGGTTCGGCGCGACGTCCATGAGCTCCACCATCTCGGGCGTGACGATCTTGAACTCGCCGTTGTAGCGGGCCGAGACGAGCGACTCCTTGAAGCGCCCGCTCTCGTCGAGGTTCACCGTCGCCTGCGCGATGTACTTGCCCTCTTCCTCGAGCGCGGAGAGCCAGATCACGTCCTCGGTCACGCGGCCGTTCTCGACCTTGCGGTACGGCGTCTCGACGAAGCCGAACTCGTTCACGCGGGCGAACGTCGACAGCGACGCGATGAGGCCGATGTTCGGGCCTTCCGGCGTCTCGATCGGGCAGATGCGCCCGTAGTGGGTCGCGTGGACGTCGCGCACCTCGAACCCGGCCCGCTCGCGGGTGAGGCCGCCCGGCCCGAGCGCCGAGAGCCGGCGCTTGTGGGTGACCTCGGAGAGCGGGTTGGTCTGGTCCATGAACTGCGAGAGCTGCGAGCTCCCGAAGTACTCCTTCACGACCGCGCTGACGGGCTTCGCGTTGATCAGGTCGTGGGGCATGAGCGTGTCGATCTCCTGCGACATGCTCATGCGCTCCTTGATCGCGCGCTCCATGCGGACGAGGCCGATGCGATACTGATTCTCCATCAGCTCGCCGACCGCGCGGACGCGGCGGTTGCCGAGGTGGTCGATGTCGTCGACCGAGCCGCGCCCGTTCTTCAGCTCGATCAGGTGGCGCACCGTCTCCAGGATGTCCTGCGGCGTGAGCACGGTGAGATCGAGCCCCGGCCGCTCGTCCTCGGGGACGTCCCGGTAGAACTTGTAGTTCAGCTTCAGCCGGCCGACCTTCGAGAGGTCGTAGCGCTCGGCGTTGAAGAACAGGTTGTGGAACAGGGTCTTCGCGGTCTCGAGCGTCGGAGGATCGCCCGGCCGCAGCCGGCGGTAGATCTCGAGGATCGCGTCCTCCATCGTCTTCACCTTGTCGGTGAGGAGCGTGTCGCGGAGGTACGAGCCCACGTTCAGGCCATCGATGAAGAGGATGCGGAACTGCTCGATGTTCGCGTCGCGCAGCCGCTCGAGCTTCGCCTCGGTGAGCTCCTCGTTGACCTCGACCACGACCTCGCCCGTCTCCGGGTCGACGATGTCGTGCGCGGCGACCTTCCCGACGAGCTCCTCCGGCTCGAGGCTGAGCCGCTCGAGCTTCGCCTCCTTCATCTTCCGGATGGCGGCGCGGGTGAACTTCGTGTTCTTCTTGACGATGACGTCGTTGCCAATCTTGATGTCGCGCGTCGTCCGCTGACCGGCCAGGAGATCGTACTCGATGCTCTTCGAGTACTTGCCCCCCTTCTCCAGGTACACGGTCTCGGTCGAATAGAAGTAGTTCAGCAGGTCCTGCGTCGAGTACCCGAGCGCGCGCAGCAGCACGGTCGCGTGCATCTTCCGCCGCCGATCGATGCGCACGTAGATGATGTCCTTCGGGTCGAACTCGAAGTCGAGCCACGAGCCGCGGTACGGGATGACGCGCGCGGAGTAGAGCAGCTTGCCGCTCGAGTGCGTCTTGCCCTTGTCGTGGTCGAAGAAGACGCCGGGGCTGCGGTGCAGCTGGCTGACGACGACGCGCTCGGTCCCGTTGATGATGAACGTGCCCGTCTCGGTCATCAGCGGGAGCTCGCCGAAGTAGACCTCCTGCTCCTTGATGTCGCGCACGATCCGCTCCCCGCCGTCGCGGGTGTCGTAGATCATCAGCTGGTTCGTGACCTTGATCGGGGCCGAGTAGGTCATGCCGCGCTGGCGACACTCGTCGACGTCGTACTTCGGCGGCTCGAGGTTGTACGAGACGAAGACGAGCTCGCTCGTGCCGTTGAAGTCCTTGATCGGGAAGACCGAGCGGAACACCGCCTGAAGCCCGACCTCCTCCCGCTCGTTCGGCGGAACGGACATCTGGAGGAATTTGTCGTAGCTCGACTTCTGGATGTCGATCAGGTTGGGGACGTCGATGATGCGACGAACGCGACCCAGGTTCTTACGGACGCGGAAGTTGGATTGGACGACCGACGGCATCGATTTCCTCCGGCTCACACGAGCCGCGCGGGGCGGGCGCACGGCTCGAACCGAGCAACGAACACGAAGCTACGCACCAATGGCGAGCGAGCGTCCCCAGCATGTGGGGACCCAAAACATCTTGGTTGTGGGGGCAGAGCGGACCGCGTGGCGACCCATTGAGCTCCGGCATTGGTCGAGGACCCGCACCCGCGGTCCTCTTCAGAATTGACCGAGGACCCGTACCCGCGGTCCTCTTCAGCGTTGCGCGAGGGCCCGCACGCGCGGCCCCTTTCTTCAGACAAAAGCGGGACGTGCGGCAGGGACGATCGCCCTGCCGCCGTCCTCCGGCGGATCCCGATTTCCCCTGGCAGGGAGCGGTGATCGTTACTTGAGCTCGACGGTAGCACCTGCCTCGACGAGCTTCTTCTTCATCTCCTCCGCGTCCGCCTTGGAAACCTGCTCCTTGACGGTCTTCGGCGCGGCCTCGACCAGGTCCTTCGCCTCCTTCAGGCCCAGACCCGTGATCTCGCGGATCGCCTTGATCACGCCGATCTTGTTGCTGCCGGCGTTCGCGAGGATGACGTCGAACTCGGTCTGCTCCGGCGGCTTCTCGGCCGGAGCAGCGCCGGGGGCAGCGCCGCCGGCCGCGACGGCGACCGCCGCCGGGGCGGCCTTGACGCCCCACTTGTTCTCGAGGTCCTTGATGAGCTCGGCGATCTGGATGACAGGGAGGTTGGAGAGGTAATCGACGACCTGCTCGCGCGTGATCTCAGCCATTGCAAGACTCCTTCAAACTCTTCTGCGCGCCCCGGGGAGGGGGCCATGTAAACCAAAACCAGACGGGCGCAAGGCCCATTTTTACGAAAGGGGCCGCCTCAGCCCGATGTGCCCGCCGCGTCTTCCTTCGCCTTCAGGAGATAGGCGAAATTCTGGAGAGGCGCGTTGAGCTGCTGCACGAACTGCTGGAGCGGCGCCTGGAGCGTCGCGAGCAGCGTGGCGCGGAGCTCATCCTTGCCGGGCATCGTCGCGAGCTGCGTCTCGACGGCGTCGCCGGAGAGGATCTGCCCCTCGATGAGCCCGGCCTTGATCTGGAGCTTCTGGTTGTCCTTGCGGAACGCCTTGACGACCTTGGCTGCCGCGCTCGGATCCTCGTAGCTCCAGGCCACGCCGGTCATGCCGGTCAGGCTCTTCGCCAGCGTGTTCGCCCAGGGGTGCTCCTTGATGGCGTGGCGGACGAGCGTGTTCTTCACGACCCGGTACTCCACGCCGGACTTCCGGAACTCATCGCGAAGCTTGGTGACCGCCTCGACGTTCATCCCCTTGAAGTCCAGGAAGACCGCGGAAGACATCCGCTCGAACTTCTGCCGGACGGAGCCGACGACCTCTTCCTTTTGGGACCGTTCCATGGGCTACGCCTCCTCTGCCTTGCCGATGAAGTGGACCGGGTCGATGCGAACCCCCGGGCCCATCGTCGAGGACATCGTGATGCTCCGGAGGTAGATGCCCTTGGCCGTCGCCGGCTTGGCCCGGACGAGCGCCTGGATCAGCGCGTCCGCGTTGACCTGGAGCGCGCCCTCCGCGAAGGAGACCTTGCCGATCCGGGCGTGCACGATGCCCGCCTTCTCGACGCGGTACTCGACCTTGCCGGCCTTGGCCTCGGTGATGGCCGTCTTCACGTCGAACGTGACCGTCCCGACCTTGGGGTTCGGCATCAGGCCGCGCGGACCGAGAATACGGCCGAGCTTGCCCACCAGGCCCATCATGTCGGGCGTCGCGATCACGCGGTCAAAGTCCATGAAGCCTTCCTGGACCTTGTTCACGAGATCCGCCTCGCCGACAAAATCGGCCCCGGCAGCCTCGGCCTCCCTGGCCTTCTCGCCCTTGGCGAACACCAGCACCCGGAGCGACTGCCCCGTACCATGCGGGAGCACCACGGCGCCGCGGACCATCTGGTCTGCGTGCCGTGGGTTGACCCCCAGCCGGACCGCGAGGTCCACCGTCTCGTCGAACTTGGCAGGCGCGGCTTGCTTCACGAGCGCGCAGGCCTCCTGCAACGTGTACTTTCGAGCGCGGTCGACGACTGCCCGCGCTGCGAGTTTCTTCTTGGCGACTTTCGGCACATGCCCTCCTTCTTAACGGCTCTCGCCTCCCACGGTGCGCCTTAAACTACCGTGGTAAGTCTTCTATCCCGTCCGCCGGGGCGCCCTCCTCGGAGCGCCGCCAGGCGGCGCGCATCCCCGACCGCGGGGAGCGCTGCGACGCACCTCAGTCGACGATGTCGATGCCCATCGAGCGGGCGGTGCCCGCCATGCTGCGCATCGCGGACTCGAGGTTCGTCGTGTTCATGTCCTGCATCTTGAGCTGGGCGAGCTCCTGCAGCTGCTTCTGCGTGACCTTGCCCACCTTGACCTTGTTGGGCTCCTTGGAGCCCGCGCCCGGCTTCTTCTTGGTCTCGAGCCCCGCCGCCTTCTTGAGGAGGACGGAGGCCGGCGGCGTCTTCAGGATGAACGTGAACGAGCGATCCGAGTAGACCGTGATCACCACCGGGATGATCATGTCTCCCTGCGCTGCCGTCCGCGAGTTGAAGTCCTTGCAGAACGCCATGATGTTGACGCCGTGCTGGCCGAGCGCCGGACCGACGGGGGGCGACGGGTTGGCCTTGCCCGCCGGAAGCTGCAGCTTCACGTACCCAGTGACTTTCTTCGCCATGATGAATCTCGCACCCTATCGAACCGCCGCCCGACGGGCGGTCTACTTTTCAGAGAAACAGCGGAGCGCCGCGGAGGCGCGGCGCTCGCCCGCAGGTTTGCAGCCGTTCGCCCCCGGCTAGCGCTTCTCCACGGCTGAGAAGTCGAGCTCCACGCTGGTGGGTCGGCCGAAAATGCTGACCTTCACCTTGAGCTTCTGCTTGTCCATCTTCACGTCGTCGACCGTGCCGGTGAAGTTCGCGAACGCCCCGTCCAGGACCCGCACCTCCTCACCAACCTCGAACGTGAGCCGCGGCTTCGGCTTGACCGACCCCTCGACGATGCCCCGCCGGAGGTTGTCGATCTGCACCAGCGGGACTTCCTGCGGCGTCTGGTTGCCGATGAAGCCGGTCACCTTGGGCGTGTCCTTGACCAGGTGCCAGACCTGCTCGTTCATCTCCATCTCGACGAAGATGTAGCCGGGCAAGCTGAGCTTCTGACGGACGCGCGTCTTGCCGCCGGGGCGGTTCTCCGTGACCGTCTCGCTCGGGATGAGGATCTCACCGAACCGATCTTCCAGTCCGTACTGCTTCACGCGCTGCTGGAGCGCGTCGCGCACCTTCGCCTCGTATCCCGAGTAGGTATGGATGACGTACCACTTCTTGGCCATGGCGCTTGATTCCCTCAGGATCCCCCTGCTTCAGCTTCCATCGCCATAAACGATGTTGGTCACGAACGCCCAGAAGCGGTCGAGCAGCGCCAGGTAGAGGGTCGCCACGGTGGTCGTCGCGATGACGACGAACGTCGCGTTCGTGACCTCTTTCTTGGTCGGCCACTTCACCTTCGCCAGCTCGGCGGCGACCTCGTCGCTCCAGGTGCGGAGCTCCGCGTTGCGGAACGCACGCAGGACGACGATGACCGCGATGACGCCGCCGACGACCATGCCGTAGGTCGTCTTGTCGTCGTCACCCACCGCGGAGACCGCCGGCAGCGTTCGGCTGAACCAGTCCTTGTTGGAGAGGGTCGCCCAGACGCCGTGGATGACCTTGCCGAGCAGGTAAGCGAGCAGCATCCCGGAGGCGAAGAAGCCGGCGAGCACATAGCGCTCGGTCCCGAGCTGCGTGGCCGCGACCTCTTCCTCGGCTTCCTCGGCGTCCTCGCGCTGCGCCTCGGCGTCAGCGGTCCCCGGCTCCTCGCCTTGCGTCACGAGGGACGACGCTTCAGCGGGCGCGGGCGCTCCAGATTCGTCCGGCTCCCCATCCTCCGCGACCTTCGGCGTTTGCTTGTCTTCTTGACTCTTCGCCATAACCACACCAAACGCGCCGGCCCGCGGCAGACAGAAGCCTGCTCGATGGGGCTCCGAGGGCGCCCCCTGGGCGCCCACATTCCCCGGCAGGGGCAGAGAGGCTCGAACTCCCGACCTGCGGATTTGGAATCCGCTGCTCTACCAACTGAGCTATACCCCTAGAATCGCTGCGCCTTCCTGAGCACCCGTTCACTTCGTCTCGTTGTGAACCGTGTGCTTCTTGCACTGCTTGCAGAACTTCTTGAGCGAAACCACCTGGTCGGGCGCCTTCGTGGTCTTGTAGTTCCGCGACTTGCACTCGCAGCAGGCCAGTGAGACGGCGATGCGCGCCGCACGCCACCCACCGGCCTGCTCGCCCACGTCGGCCTCCTACGCGAGGATCTTGGTGACGACGCCGGCGCCCACCGTCTTGCCGCCCTCGCGGATGGCGAAGCGCATCTGCTCCTCCAGCGCGACCGGGGCGATGAGCTCGATCGTCATCGTGATGTTGTCGCCCGGCATCACCATCTTCACCCCCTCGGGGAGGTTCACCGTGCCGGTCACGTCCGTCGTCCGGATGTAGAACTGCGGCCGGTAGTTGGTGAAGAACGGCGTGTGGCGCCCGCCCTCCTCCTTCTTGAGGACGTACACCTCACCGGTGAACTTCGTGTGCGGCGTGATCGACCCGGGCTTCGCGAGCACCTGGCCGCGCTCGATCTCTTCCTTCTCCACGCCGCGGAGCAGACACCCGACGTTGTCGCCCGCCTGCCCCTGGTCGAGCAGCTTCCGGAACATCTCGACGCCGGTCACGACCGACTTCTTCGTGTCCTTGAAGCCGATGATCTGCACCTCGTCGCCGACCTTGATCACGCCGCGCTCGATGCGGCCCGTGGCCACCGTGCCGCGGCCCTTGATCGAGAACACGTCCTCGATCGCCATCAGGAACGGCTTGTCGATGTCGCGCACCGGCTCGGGGATGTAGCTGTCGAGCGCGTTGAGCAGCTGCTGGATCGTCTCCTCCCACTTCGGGTCGCCCTGCAGCGCCGGCAGCGACGCGCCCCGGACGACCGGCGCGTTGTCGCCGTCGAACTTGTACTTCGAGAGGAGCTCGCGGACCTCCATCTCGACCAGGTCCAGCATCTCCGGGTCGTCCACGGCGTCGCACTTGTTCAGGAACACGACGATGTGGTTCAGGCCGACCTGCCGGGCGAGCAGCACGTGCTCGCGCGTCTGCGGCATCACGCTGTCGAGCGACGACACGACGAGGATCGCCCCGTCCATCTGCGCCGCGCCCGTGATCATGTTCTTGATGTAGTCGGCGTGCCCGGGGCAGTCGACGTGCGCGTAGTGGCGCTTCTCGGACTCGTACTCGACGTGCGCCGCCGCGATGGTCACCGTCTTGGTCTCGTCACGGACCGTCCCGCCCTTCGCGATGTCGGCGTACGAGATCGCCTTCGCCAGCTGGCGCTTCGACTGCACCTTGACGAGCGCGGCCGTGAGCGTGGTCTTGCCGTGGTCGATGTGGCCGATGGTGCCCACGTTCACGTGCGGCTTCGTACGAGTGAATTTCTCCTTGGCCATCGAGATGTCTCCTGCCGAAATGAAGTTCGCGACTGCGTTGCGCTGTCCTCGTTGGAGCCCACCATCGGGATTGAACCGACGACCTCGTCCTTACCAAGGACGTGCTCTGCCAACTGAGCTAGGTGGGCAAACGACCGACCACGGAGCGGGCGACCGGGTTCGAACCGGCGACGTTCAGCTTGGAAGGCTGACGCTCTACCAACTGAGCTACACCCGCGGGGCTCCGCCGGGAGTGATCCCAGCGGATCTACATCTTGGTCGGACCGCTGTCGGAGCGAACGACCGCTCCGGTGGAGGGTGATGGATTCGAACCATCGTAGGCATTGCCGGCAGATTTACAGTCTGCTCCCTTTGGCCGCTCGGGCAACCCTCCAGATTTTCTATCTTTTCTCTACCGTACCGTGTTCGTCCGTCCCGTGGCCTCCCGAACCGTCGACCTGCTGCCTTGCATCGGAGCTGGCGAGGGGACTTGAACCCCTAACCCCCTGCTTACAAGGCAGGTGCTCTACCGATTGAGCTACGCCAGCGACATCGACCCGCTGCTCGCCCCCGGGGCTCCGGGAGGCGTGCGTGCTGACCTAGCGACATGTCCCAAGATCGATCACTTCTATACGAGCAATCAACTCCCGGCCCTGCTGGACCGTCTGCCTGCGCGGCTCGGGGCATCCCGAGCCGGCCTGGACCGCAGCGAGGTGAAGCGGCTGGTGCTGCTCACGTCGCTCCGAAGGTAGACGAGTCCCGCGAAGGGAGGAGGCTCTTAGCCCCCTGCAAGAGACGTGTCAAGCGGTGTGCATCGTTTTCGTCCCGTTCTCGTCCGTTTCGCTGGAATCGGCTGCGGAAGCGCGGGTCGAGCGCGCCGTCGAGCTGCGGCGGGCAGGAGCTCCCGCCTCGTCCGGCAGCGCCGATCTCGCTCGAGTGACGACCGTTTTCAAGGCGGACGTCGCGCCCAGCGCGCGAAGCGGCGCGGCGCGGGCTCGAGCCGCACCGTCCGCCGGGGCACGGCGGCGGGCCCACGCCGCACGATGGCGCCGCGCGGGCACGGCGCGAGCCCGCATCGCACCGTCGTCGCACGGGGCGCTCCGCAGCACGACGCCGTCGCGACGCGCCCCGCGCGACGGCGGCGCGCCCCGCACCACGACGCCGTCGCGACGCGCGGCGCGCCCCGCACCACGACGCCGTCGCGACGCGCGCGCTCGCGGGGAGCCACGGGAGGCGAGCGAAGTCACGGGAAGCGACGGGAGACTCGCCGTGGCCGCGCCTCGGGCGAGCAAGAGCTCCCTTGCGCTCGGCGCGCGGCTGCTGCGATCCTGCCCGGCGCACGTTCGCTCGGGCGCGCAGCGGAGCAGCGCCGAGCGTCGTCGCGGTTCATCACGCTTCGGGGGTAGAGGTTCGATCGCATGGACTGTCCCGCTTGCCATCAGCCAAACATCGATGGGGCGCGCTTCTGCGCCACGTGCGGCGCGCTCCTCCCTGTCGCGCCGGTGGAGGCAGACCCGCTCATCGGCACGATCGTGGGCGGCCGGTTCCGGATCGTCGGGGTGCTCGGCGAGGGCGGGATGGGCCGCGTCTACAACGGCGAGCAGCCGATGGGGACCTCGGTGCGGAAGGTCGCCATCAAGACGCTCCTCTCGCAGCACGCGAAGGACCCGCAGGTGGTCGCGCGCTTCATGCGGGAGTGCGGCACGGTCAGCGAGCTCGAGCACCCGAACACGATCAAGGTCTACGACTTCGGGCAGACGAACACCGGGGAGCTCTACATCGCGATGGAGCTGCTCACCGGGCAGTCGCTGGAGACGGCGCTCGAGCGAGGCGGCGCGCTCGCGCCCGAGCGGGTCGATCGCATCCTCGCGCAGGTGTGCGGGTCGCTCCAGGAGGCCCACGAGAAGGGGATCGTCCACCGCGACCTGAAGCCCGCCAACATCTTCCTGACCAGGCGCGCCGGCGAAGAGGACTACGTCAAGGTCCTCGACTTCGGCATCGCGAAGCGCGACGAGCGCAGCGCCAAGGCCGAGCAGAAGCTGACGCAGCAGGGGACGGTGCTCGGGACGCCGCCGTACATGAGCCCCGAGCAGTTCACGGGCAAGGAGCTCGACGCGCGGAGCGACATCTACTCGCTCGGCGTGCTGACCTACGAGATGCTCACCGGGCGCCTGCCGTTCGAGGCCGACACCCCGTGGGCGTGGGCGACGCAGCACATGACGGCGCAGCCGTTCCCGTTCGAGGCCGTGCCGATGGGCGCCGCGGCCCCGCCGAAGATGAAGGCGGCCGTCATGAGGGCCCTCAGCAAGAACCGCGAGGAGCGCCAGCAGTCGGCGCGGGAGTTCTACGAGGAGCTCACCATCGGCGCCGGGCCTCGCCTCTCGGTGCTCGGGACGCCGCCCCGCACCCAGGTCGGGCTCGAGGCCCCGACCAGCGGGACGGCGCTGATGCCGTCGCGCTCAGGTCAGACGCAGATCGGCGAGCCGCTGTTCGTCGCGGGGCCGCCCACGGGACCGGGCAAGACCGTCGTCCCCCACCACGCCGCCACCGTCATGGACCAGGCGGCGATGCCCGGGGGCGCGGTGGCGGCCCACCCGCCCGTGAACACGGGCAGCGGTCAGGTCTTCCCCGCGCCGCCGCCGCCGCCAGTGCAGAAAAACAAGACAGCCCCGATCCTCGCCGCGGTCGCGGCCGTCGCGGTGCTCGGCGTCGTGGGCGTCGTCATGATGACGAAGGGGGGCAGCGGGGGCGCGACCGAGGAGAGCACGTCGACCGCGATCCCCCTGCCCTCGGGCGCGTCGTCCGTCGCGCCGCCCGTCTCCGTCGCGTCGGACCCGACCGTGCCCCCGCCGACGAGCGAGCCCTCCACCCCGGAGCCCCCGCCCGAGCAGGCGGGTCAGGTCAAGACGCCCGCCGACCCCGCGAAGACCACGCCGACCCCGACCGCCGGGCCCAAGGCCCCACCCCCCGGCAACGAGAAGGCCGAGCAGGAGTGCAGGGCCGCGATCAACCTGGCGAACGGCGGCAACACGGATCTCGCGGTGAAGCGCTTCGCGGCCTGCGACGGCCCCAGGAAGGCCGAGGCGAGGGCCGCGATCAGCGCGAGCGCCAAGCGAGCCGTCGCCTCCAAGGGGTGCGCGGCCAAGTCCCACGCCATGGCCGCCGCGCGCATCGGGGCCGGCGAGGCGATGTCCCAGCTGCCGGCGAAGTGTCAGTGACCATGCCGCGCGGACGTGGCCAACGTGACGAACGCGACGAGGCGGACGGAGCGGCGCGGTTGCGACGGCTGTGGACGATCGGGCTCAACGCCGGGCGGGCCCGGTCTGTTCCAGGCTTGCCTTGACGCGCGATTTTGACCGATGCTAGATCCTGCCTCGACGGGTTCTGAAAGTTCAGTGAACGCCATGACCTGGCTTGGTAGGTCGGCGCTTGACTTTGGAACATGGGGGAGAAGGTCGCTCACGGGAAATGGGCAGTAAGATTCGTTTGGCCGCGCCTCGAATGACCTGGCGCGACATATGTCGATCCGAAGAGTTTGCTGGGCGATGGATCGCCCTTGACAACGTCCGATACGTTACGGGCGGCTGTCAGCCGGCCGAGGCCGACGTCGTGGACGCCGACGACGACCTGGCCGACTTATGCGCGCGGATGCGCGAAGCCGACCGTACGGCCTGTGCGATCCTCTTCGTCGAGGAGGAGGCCGGGGTTCCGGCGCAGGTCCAGCGACTGCCGCAGCTGTGGCGCCGCGTCGCGCACCACTGATCGGCCACAACCACCTCATCCACCCCGCCACCTGATGTAGCGAGCGCTTCCGGAGCGACACGGCGCGCCGGGCACGGCCCGGCGCGCTCAAGGTCCTGGAGCCGCCGCGGTGGCATTTCGCGCGCGCCAGCGCCCGCCTTGGCGGCCCGCGCCCTCGGGGCCGCCTGGACCCGCGCCGGCGGAGCCCGGCTGGGCGACGGCGACCGGCTACTTCAGGATCGGCTTCAGCAGCGTCTTGCCATCCTTGACGACGACGTCGTAGTCCACCGACTTGGCCGGGTTCGTCGCGCGCAGCTTCGCCGCCTGCGCGCGGAGGCTCTCGGCGAGGCGTTCGTAGGTGACGCCGGCCGTCGACTCCCGCGCGGCGCGCTTGGTCTCGACGTACTTCGCGTAGATCTGGCGCAGCCGTTGCTCCGGGAGCTCGTCGTCGCGCGCGGCCGACCGCTGCGGGGGCGGCCCGGGCCGAGGGCGCGTCGCGGCGTCCAGGCCGGCGCGCGCGGCTTCCGGCGGGCGCGAGGAGGCGCGCGGCGCCGCGTGCCGCGCTCCGCCGCTCGCCGTACCCGTGTCCGCCGCGGGCGGCGCGGTGGAGCGGCGGCGCCGGCTCGGCGGCGGTCGCTCCGAGTGCACGCGGTCCTGCCGCCTCGCTCCAGCGCCCTTTGCCTCGCCAGCTGCCGCCGCGGTGGCCGCCGGCGCTGCGGCTGGCGGCGCTGCGGCTGCCGGCGCCTTCGCGGCGCCCGGAGCCGATGCGGCCGGCGGCGCTGCGGCTGCCGGCGAGGCCGCGGCGCTCGGCGGAGATCGAACGGGGAGCGGAGGCGGCGGTCGCTTCGGCGGAGCAGGCGGCGGCTCGGGCGCGACGTCCGTCAGGGCCCCGGGAGACCCGGCCGCGGCCGCCGCCGCGTCGCCGGTCTTGGCGCTCTGCGCGCGCTGAGCGCGCATCTCCGCCGCGAGCTCGGCCAGCCGCTGGCGGTTGGCGGTGCCCCCCGCGGCCGGGGCGCGGTCGGCGGCAGGGCGCGCGGAGGTCCTCACCCCCGCTGGAGCTGCCTCGGTCGTCTTTGCTTCGGCCGGCTTCGCCTCGGCCGGCTTGATCTCCGGCGGCTTCTGCTGGGGCCTGGTCAGGCCGAGCCCCCGGGGCAAGCCGCCCAGCGGAGCCGGCTTCACGGCCGCCGCCGCCTGCGGCGTGGCGGGCGGCACCAGGGCGGGGCGCACCTGCGGGCCGGCGGGCGCCGCGGCCTCCGGCGGTGCGATCGGCGGCGCGGCGGGCTCGCGCGGCGGGGCCTCCTCGGCGGCCAGCTCGACCGGCGGCTGCTTGCGCGACGGCGACGCGGCGGGCAGCGGCGGGGGCGCCAGCGTGACCGCCTCGTCGTCGACGTCGATCTCCTCGTGGTCGCCGGTGTCGTCGCGGCGGGCTGTCTCGCGCGCCGCCTGCTGCTCGGCGAGCTCCGCGTAGCGCTCCGCCCGCTTCCGGCCGACGATCGTGAGCGCCTCCTTCGTTCCGACCCGCTTCGCTGCGCGGATGACGTCGCGACGGTACGTCCCGTTCTCGATCTCGCGCGCGATCCGGCCCCAGTACTGCTGGAACGTGTTGTAGCGCTGGAACAGCATCTGGAACTTGAACCGGAGCCCGGTGTTCCTGATCTGCTCCCGCCGCATCACCCAGATGCGGCGCTCCACGTCCTTGCGCGGGATGAGCGGCTCGAGCCGCTCGATCCCCATGAAGTACTGCTCGTACAGCGCGCGCAGCCGCTCGATGCGCGTCTCCAGCTCCTCAAGCTCCCGTTCGACCTCGCTCGATTCCATCGCGGCTAGAGGGGCGTGATGCGCAGGTTGTCGAAGCAGACTGGCGCATCCCAGTCGTTGAAGCCCAGGTGCTCGTGCCCAGGGCCGGCGAGCGGCGCGGGATCGCTGAGCTCCAAGTAGTCGACGCCGTCGACCGACCAGGAGAGCGTCCTGCCGTCGCGGCGCTCGATCCTGAAGCGGTACGGCTGCCCCGGCGCGACCGGGCGCGCGCGCTCGTCGTCGCTGTCCGGATCCACGTCGATCTCGAGGCGATCTGCGCCGTGCTCGTCGAGCCGGGCGAGCACGTGCTTCGTGTTCTTCCATCCGCCGAGGATCACGAGGTAGCTCGTCGCGTTCGTGTAGCTCGCCGCCGTCGCTCCGCTCCGTCCATCGCCCCAGAGCTCCACCTTGAGATCGCCGTCGGGGGCCTCGGCGATGGCGTCGAACTCGATCCGGGCGTTCTCGGGCAGCGGCCGTCTCAACCACGCGCCGCGGTTCCTCGCGCCGCGGACGCAGAGCCGCCCCTCCTCGATCTTCCACTTGGGGCTGAGGGCGTTCCAGTCGGGGCCGAGCGCCGCCCGATCGAAATCGTCCTCGAACACCCCCGCGCGCTGCGCTCCCTGAACGCCGCCCGCGGCGACCGACGCGGAGGCCGAGGCAGCGACCGTCCCGGCTGGCCGCGCGCTCGTGTCGCCGGTGGCCGGCCCCTCGGGCACGCACGACGCGCTCACGAGCAGCGAAGGCACGGCGAACACGCTGACGGTGGCACGGCCAGAGAGCACGGAATCGATGCTAGCAGCGGTGCGCGCGGACTTCGAGGCCGCTGGCGGACGCCATCGCCGGAAGGGAGTCGAGCCTCCGCCGCGCTGCCAGCCCGGGCGCACGGCGAGCGCCCGACGCGGCCGGACCAGCAACGGAAAGCGCCTTGGCTCGCCGCGTCATACCCGAGAGACGGCGCTTGATGGGCTCCAATCCCGGGCGTAAGGAGAGGCGCCATGCATCCCATCCTGTTCCGCGTCCCGCTGCCCGTCTGGACCGTGCCCCTGCTCTGGGTCTTCCTGATCGCTGCGGGCATCGCCTTCGCGGGCGCGATCGGGCTGCTCATCGGCAAGAACAAGCCAGGCGCCGCTGCGGCGGGCGTCGCGGGCGTCGTGCTCGCCGTGCTCGCGTCCCAGTTCAAGGAGCAGACCTACACGCTGGGTCCGATCCCCATCTACAGCTACGGGGTCATGCTCGGCCTCTCGCTCGTCGTCGGCTGGTACCTGACGCTCGGGCTCGCGGAGCGCGACGGCCTGCCGAAGGAGACGATGGCGAACTGCTACGTCGTCACCGCCCTCGCCGCGGTCCTCGGCTCGCGCGTGCTCTACATCCTCACGAACCTCGACGAGTTCGACTCGTTCGGCGCGATGTTCGACATCCGCCGCGGCGGGCTCGTGGCGTACGGCGGGTTCCTGGGCGGCTTCCTGGGCTCGTACCTGTTCCTGCGGTCCCACCGGCTCCCGCTGCTCCCCTGGGCCGACGTCGCCGTCCCGAGCCTCGCCTCGGGCCTCATGATCACGCGCATCGGCTGCTACCTCTTCGGCTGCGACTTCGGCCGGCCGCTCAGCGAGACGGCGCCCGCCTGGCTGAAGAAGCTCGGCACCTTCCCCCACTGGGCCGAGGGCACGCTGGACCACGGCAGCGGGTCCCCGGCGTGGGTGCAGCACGTCAAGGAGCGCGGGCTGGATCCGACCTCCGAGGCGTCGCTCGCCGTGCACCCGACGCAGATCTACGAGTCCCTCGTCGGCGCGGGGCTGCTCGCGCTCCTGCTCCTCGCGCGACGGCGGCAGAGGTTTCGCGGCGAGATCTTCCTGCTCTTCACGTTCTCCTACGGCGTCTGCCGCTACCTGCTCGAGCTCCTGCGGGACGACGCGGAGCGCGGCTCGATCCCGCCGACGCTCCCGGAGCACGTGCTGCTCCCCGCCGGCCTGCTCGTCTTCGCCGTGGGGTACGCGATCGGGTTCTCCCGCGTCGTCCGCAACGACGTGGCGCGCAAGGTGACGCAGGCGCTCGCCTTCGTCCCCGCGGTCGCCCTGTACCTCGCCCTCAAGCCCGAGACGTTCGGCGCGTCCACGGCGCTCCAGTACTCGACCTCCCAGGCGGTCGCGCTGGCGACCGGGCTCGCCGCGTCGATCGCGTTCGCGATCTACTACAAGGCCGCCCTCGACCACCCGGAGCAGGCGATGGCGCTCAACCTCCCGCAGAGCCAGCCCGCCGCCGACGACGAGGGCGAAGACGACGACGACGAGGACGAGGAGGACGCGCCGGGCGACGGAGACGACGAGGAGGGCGCGCCGAGCGAGAAGCGCGGCGCGAAGGCGAAGGCCGGCGACGAGCCGTCGCGGGGGAAGCGCGGCAGCGCGAAGGACGGAGGCCGGGCGACGGCCCGCGAACGCGGCGCCGCTGCCGAGGCGCCCGACACCACCGGAGAGGCATAGGCTGTGAAGATCGCATTCGGAGAGGGCAAGCTCATTCCGGCCGTCGTGCAGGATCGGCTGACTGGACAGGTCCGGATGCTCGCGTACATGACGCGCGAGTCGCTCGCCCGGACGCTGGAGACGGGGCGCGCCACCTTCTTCAGCCGATCGCGCGGCGAGCTCTGGGAGAAGGGGGCGACGAGCGGCAATACGCTCGCGGTCACGAGCATTCACGCCGATTGCGACGGGGATGCGCTCCTCGTGCTCGCGGAGCCGCGCGGCCCGACGTGCCACACGGGCAGCGCGAGCTGCTTCTTCCGGCAGGTCGAGGCCCGCGGCGACGAAGAGCCGGAGGCCGCCGACGAGGGGCAGGACGCGTCCGCGGTGCTCGAGTCGATCGAGCGGGAGATCGAGGCGCGCAAGGCGTCGTCGGCGACGAAGAGCTACACCCGCAAGCTGCTCGACGGCGGCGCGCCGCTCATCGGCGCGAAGCTGCGCGAGGAGGCCGGCGAGCTCGCGCAGGCGATCGCCGGGGAGAGCGACGATCGCGTCGCGTCGGAAGCGGCAGACGTCATCTACCACCTGCTGGTCGGCGTCGCGTCGCGCGGCGTCCCGCTGCGCGCGGTCCTCGCCGCGCTCGCGGCGCGCATGGGCACGAGCGGCCTCGTCGAGAAGGCGCAGCGGGCGCAGAAGGACCGGACGGGAGCGCCGTGACGGGCCGCCGCCTCAGGGCGGCGGCGGCGGCGAGGCTGCAGGCGGCGATGCTCTTCGCGCGCCGAGCGTATAGGCCGTGAAAAGCGGGCGCAATCCGCCGTCGCCGCTGCGCCGCGGCGCGCCCTCCGCGCCGGCGAGGGATGGGCTATCCTGGAGGCGTGAGCCCGTTCCGTGAGCCGCCCGGCGTCGAGCTCGGCCCGCTGGAGGTCGGCCTCGGGCGCGCGGCGCGGCGAGCGATGGTGGGCCTCATCCCGAGCGGCGGGAGGCTCATCGCGCCGGACGGCTACGCGCGGCTGATCCAGGGCGAGGGCGGCTCCTTCCGCTGGCGGTCGCACGCGGCAGGCGCGCTGGGCTCGCTGGGGCTCTTGCTGGTGGCCGCCTGCGCCTTCGTCGCGGCGACCGGCGGCTTCAGGCTGAGCGGCGTCGGTGCGACCGCCGCGACGGTGGCGCTCGTGATCGCGGGAGGCCTCTCGCTGGCCGCGGTGCTGCGCGCCCTCGATGCGCCGCGCGAGCGGCTCACCGTGCGCGGCGCCGTGGTCGGCAGGGCGGCGAGGCGCGCGCTCCGCAGCGCATTGCGCCTCGCGCGCCAGGCGGCGCGCGCGCCGGACCGGTTCGGCCCCCGCCGCGTCACCGCGCTGCGCAGGACGCTCTCCATGCTCGCCGATCCGCTCATCGCCGACTGGATCCCCGCGGACGTGCGCGGCCGCGCGGAGCTCCTCCTGGCCCGCGCCATCGCCGCGAGCGCCGGCGCGCGCTGGACGCGCGACGCCGGCGTCCGGGACGAGGTCCGGTCGCTGCTGCGCTCCGCGGCCGATCACCTGATCGAGCCGACGCCGGCCCGGCTGGATCTGCTCACGCTGGCGGAGCGCACCGAGGCCGCCCCGATCTCGCGCGAGCCGCGGCGGCAGCAGCGCGCGCCCGCCGCGGCGCGGATCCGCCGCGGTGCGCCGTCGCCCGAGGCCCCTCCCGGCGACGACGCCGCGGACGCCGCGTCGCTCGCCGAGCTCGACGCGGCCGATCCCGCCGGCGGAGCAGGAGGCCGTGCTATGGTGCGCCGTTGAACGGTGCCCCGCTGAGCGATGCGTCGTCGAAGGGTGCGTCGCTGACGTCGCAGCTGGCTCCGGCGGTGTCGCAGCGCTCCTGTGAACCCTCCTCGATTCCGGGGCACGTCACGCACCCCGGCCATCCCCCTGCCCCCTGTGCTCCGCCGCGCGCTCCTCGCGCTCTGTAGCGCGCTGCTCGTGGCGTCGCGCTCGGGCCCTGCGCTCGGCCAGGGCGCGGAGGCGGCCGCCGGCGCGCGGCCCGCGGCGCCCGAGCCGGCGCCTCGCGCGGCGCGCCACCGCGCGGCAGGGCTGTCCGCCGGCGCGACGCCGCAGGAGCGGCACCGGGTCCGGTACACCCTCGACGGCATCGAGATCCGGGGCAACGTGCGGACCGCCGCGCGCGTGATCCTCCGCTACGTCAGGTTTCGCGCGGGCGGCGTGCTCGACGTCGAGGATCCGGAGATCGAGCTCACGCGCTACCGCCTCCTCGGGACCGGGTTCTTCGCCTCGGTCGGGCTGTCGCTCCGCAAAGGGGCCGAGCGCGGGAGCGCGACGCTCGTGATCGACGTGGTCGAGCGCAACACGTTCGTCGTGCAGGACCTCTGGCTCGGCATCGCGGCCGACGAGGACACGGCGGGCAACGCGCGGCCGCTCTCCGCGTTCACCGGCGTACAGGCCGCCGAGACCAACCTCGCGGGGACCGGGATCACGCTCGGCGCCGGCGTCGGCCTCGCGGCGGACCAGCTCGCCCTGAGGACCCGCTTCGTCGATCCCGCGTTCGTCGGGACCCGCTGGTCGGCCGCGGTGACGGTGCTCTACAACGACGCGCGCGACTTCTTTGGCAACCGGGACGTCTCGTTCGAGTCCCCGCTGCTCGAGCAGCGGGAGGTCACGGGCTACGCGGTCGTCGCCTACAAGCGGTTCGGCGCGACGCTCGGCACGGGCCACGACGTCTCCTCCTCCTCGCAGCTGTCGCTCGACTACCACCTCGAGCAGATCGACGCGACGGTGCCCACGGTCGCCTCGCACATGCGCGGAGACCGCCGCGAGCCCATCGATTTCGACATCCTGGGCGGCAGGACGGTGCTCTCGTCGCTGCGCGCCGCGATCGACTACGACACGCGCGACGCGCCGTTCCTGACGACGCAGGGCACGCTCGCCTCCGTCGCGGTCACGGTGGGCGTCCCGCCGTTCGGCAGCGACTACGGCTACCAGAAGTTCGAGTTCGCCGCGCAACGCTGGTTCCGCCTCCCGATGCGGCACGTGCTCCGCGTCGAGGCGTTCGCCGGCGCCGTCGCCGGGGACGCCCCCTTCTTCGAGAAATTCTACGTGGGCGACCTCACCGACCTCCTGCCGGATCGGCTGCTCGACCTCGCCCCCGATCGCAGGCAGCCGCCGAACTTCCTCAGCACGGACATCATCGAGGTCCGGTACGGGGACTTCGCCGCGAAGCTCGAGGCGGAGTACCGGATCCCGGTCTACGCCGGCCGCGGCTCGATCTACGGCGTCGACTTCTTCGGCGCCGCAGGCCTGTACGGGCTCGCGACCCGCCGCGAGTTCACCGACCCGCCGACCGGGTACGAGGGCCTCGCCCGCGTGCCCGTGGACATCACGTACAACCTCGGTCTGCGGGTCGACACGGCGGTCGGCGGCGTGACGCTCGCCTTCTCGAACCTGCTCGGGCTGATCCCGGCGCGGCGCGGTGAGCGGAAATGACCTGCCCGGGCGCAGGCCGCGGCGCGGCGCGCTGGCGCTCGATCGCGCTGCTCGCCGCGCTCTCCCTGGGCGCGGGTCGGGCGGCGGCCCAGGAGCGGCCCGGCGGCGCGGGCGGCCGGCAGGAGACGAAGGAGATCGACGACGCGGACGCGCAGCAGGCGCTCGGCACGCCGGCCGCGCTGCCCACGCGCGTGGCGAGCCTCTCGCTCGACAAGACGATCGTGCAGCTCACCGTCGGCTTCCGCGACGTGGTCGACGGCGAGATCTCGAAGAAGCTGCTCAGCGGGCTGCCGACCGTCATCACGATGCGCGGCTATCTCTTCCACGAGAGCGGGGGCAACCCGGTCGCGCTCGCCGCCAAGAGCTGCCGGATCGTCTACGACCTCTGGGACGAGGTGTTCCGGATCCAGCTGATCCAGGCCGGAGGTCAGTCGAGCACGGTCGCGGTCAACGTGGAGGGCGTGCTCCGCAACTGCGCCGAGGCCCGGAGGCTGCCGCTCGTGGAGCGGTCGCTCGTCCGCGACGGCAATCGCTATTTCGTGGCCGTGCTCGTCGAGGTGAACCCCATGAGCGCCGAGATGCTCGATCGCATCAAGCGGTGGGTCACGCGCCCGCCTGGCTCCACCGCGATCGGGCCCGGCGACTCGCTGTTCGGCTCCTTCGTCGGCCTGTTCGTGACGCGCATCGGCAACGCCGACCGGAGGCTCGCGTTCCGCACGCAGGCCTTCCTCCCGCCGGCTCCGCCGCCGAGCCCGCCCCCGCCGCCCCAGAGCCCTCCGAGCCGCTGAGGCGCGGCGAGCTCGCCCGCCGCCGCGACGTCCGGCGCTCGACAATCGCTGCGCGGCCGCCCCCGGTTCGTGTCTACTCCACCCCATGCGCCTCTTCCCCATCGCGCTCGACCTCAACGGCCGGCGGGCCCTCGTCATCGGCGCCGACGGCGAGGTCCCCTACACCGTGGAGCGGCTCCTCTCGGCGGGCGCCCGCGTCTCCGTCGTGGCGCCGGGGCAGGTCGACGCGTCGATCGAACGCGCCGGCGAGGAAGGGCGGATCGAGCTGCACCGGCGGCCGTTCGCGGACGGCGACCTCGCCGGCGCTGCGATCGTGTTCCTCGCGCCGGGCGACGACGCGCTCTCGCGGCGACTCCATCGCGAGCTCGCGGACGCCGGACGACTCGTCTGCACGCTGGATCGCCCGGAGGTGTCGAACTTCGTCAACCCTTCGGTGGTCTCCGCCTCCGGACTGACCATGAGCTTCAGCAGCCACGGCGTCAGCCCAGGGACGATACGGCGCATCCGGGAGGATCTCGGCGCGCTCTTCTCGGATCCCCGGTTCGCGCGCTACATCGAGGCGCTGCGGCGGCTCCGCGAGAGCCTCCCGCGGGGCGCCGAACGGGCAGCGCGCATGCGGAAGGCCACCTCGGGCTTCGGCCTGGAGGCGAGGCTGCGGTTCCCTGCGTGGCTGGAGCGAGGCGACGAGCCTTGATGTCCGGAGATGCCGCAGGCAGAGCGGGGGGCGCCGCGAATGAGGGGGCGCGCGCGACCCCGACGGACGCGAAAACCCTTGTGTAGAGCGGCCTTCAAGGCTTAAGTGGGCGCCCACGCGACACTATCCGCGGAGGAGGGCTTACGGTATGCGTTCACGATCGGGCCGGCTGACGATGTTGACCTCGGCGGCGATGGTCTCTGGGCTCCTGACGCTGACGAACGTCAGTCCGGTATCTGCGCAGACGGCGCCGCCCCCGGCGGGCAAGCCGGCCGCGCAGGCGCCCGCCGCGGCCGCGCCGACGCCGGGTCCTGCGAAGCCCGCCGCCGCGGCGCAGGCGCCTGCCAGCGCCACGCCGCCCGCCGCCGGCGGCGCCACGCCGCCCGCCGCTGGCGCCACGCCGCCCGCCGCCGGTACGCCCGCGACGGCAGCGCCCGGAAAGACCGCCGAGCCCGCGGCGAAGGTGACCACCACCAAGCCGAAGAAGCCGCTGACGGAGAAGCAGAAGAAGGACGAGGCGAAGAAGCTCTACAAGGAGGCCGAGGCCAGGTTCGAGAAGGGCGAGTACGCCGTCGCGGCCGACCTGTACCGCCAGGCGGACGAGCACGTGCCGGGCGCCGCGCCGAAGTACAAGCTCGCCCTCTCGCTCGACAAGCAGGGGCTCGCGACCGAGGCGGTCGCGGCGTGGCAGGCGTTCCTCGACTCGAAGCCGGACGCGGAGAAGTTCAAGGACAAGATCACCGAGGCGCAGGGGCGCGTCGAGGCCCTGAAGAAGACGCCGGCCAAGGTGAAGGTCGCGACCGCTCCGGAGGCGCCGCCGGGCCTCAAGATCGCGATCGACGGCGTGGCCCAGACCGGCACCGAGCTCTCGGTCCCGCCCGGCAAGCACACCCTCACCGTCTCGGCCGAGGGGTTCATCGACTCGAGCCAGGAGCTCGAGGTCACCTTCGCCGAGGCGCGCGAGGTCAGCGTGACGCTGACGCCCAAGCCGCAGGAGCCGGTCGCCGCGACGCCGGCGCAGCCCCCGGCCCCGCCGCCGGCCGCCGAGGTGCCCCCGGCGCAGCCGCCGCCGCCCGCGCCGGCGACCGAGCCGCGCTCCCCGGTGCCGGCCTACGTGACGCTCGGGCTCGCCGGCGCCGGCGTCGTGGTCGGGACGATCTTCGGCATCCAGGCGCTCGGCGCGAAGGGCGACTTCGACGAGCAGCCGACGACGAAGAACGCGGATCGCGTCGACCGCTTCGCGCTCATCTCGGACATGTCCTTCGCGGTGGCGCTCACGTTCGGCGTCACCGGCGCGGTCCTGCTCCTCACCGATGACGCGCCGGCCGAGAAGGCCGCTGCTTCGAGCGTGACGAAGAAGGCGTTCGTCACTCCGTACGTCAGCCCGACAGGCGGCGGCGCCGCCGCGCGGTTTACCTTCTAAGGGGACTACACCATGTGGAAGAACCAGTACCTTCTCGCGATCGCGCTCTGCGCCGGCGCGCTCTCGACGCTCGGGATGGGCTGTGAGCTCATCGCCACGGTCGACCGCTCGCGCATTCCCGGGGACGACGGCGTCACCGACGGGTGTGCTGACGGCACGAAGAACGGCGACGAGACCGACATCGACTGCGGCGGCTCCACCTGCCCGCAGTGCGAGCTCGCCAAGGCGTGCACGGCGAAAGAGGACTGCGCGAGCGGCTTCTGCGCCGACGGCGTCTGCTGCAACACCGCGTGCGACGCGGAGTGCGATGCCTGCACCGCCGATCTCAAGGAGTCGGGTGAAGAGGACGGCTCGTGCGGCGCCTCGAAGGCCGAGTCCGAGTGCGGCGAGGCGACGTGCTCCGAGGGCGTCCAGACGACCCGCGGCACCTGCGACGGGACGAGCGTGGAGTGCGCGCCCGGCGAGGAGACGTCGTGCGAGACGTTCGCCTGCGATCCGGACGAGAACGCGTGCTTCGCCGAGTGCTCGGAGGACACGCAGTGCGCCAAGTGCCACGTCTGCGATGCGGGCGAGGGGACCTGCTCGCTGGCTCCGGCGGGCGCGACGGGCCTCGGCTGCGAGGACGACCAGGCGTGCGACGCCGCGGGCGAGTGCAAGGCCGCGAACGGTCAGGAATGCACGGACGCGACCGACTGCGGCAGCGGGAGCTGCGTCGACGGCGTCTGCTGCGACACCGCCTGCGACTCGCCCTGCCAGGCCTGCAACATCGAGGGCTCGGCGGGCAAGTGCTCGAACGTCCCGCTCGGCGCCGAGGACGGGATGGACTGCAGCGACGTCAACGTCTGCGACGGCGAGGGCGCCTGCAAGCTGGCCGAAGGCCAGCGGTGCGCCTCGGACGAGGAGTGCGCGAGCGGCAACTGCATCACCATCAGCGCCGTCAGGGCCTGCGACGAGATCGAGACCCCGGATCCCTGAGCTCTCTCCGGCTCCCGCCGGGCTCCCCGCGGAGCCCGGCGGAGCTCACGCCCCGAACGTCCCTCGCGCGCGCGCGCTGATCGCCTCGGCCTCGGCGCCGGAGGGCGGGCCGAGCACCGTCATCGACTCGGCTTCCCCGTCGAACAGGCCGCCGTCCTCCTCCAGCTCGCCGCGCTCGGCCTCCACGTCGTAGGCGGGCACCGTCGCGGCGTCCTCCCAGCGGCTCTTGAGCCGATCCGCCAGCTTCGCGAGCAGCTCCCGCGTCGTCTCCCGGTCCGTGGCGGACAGGAGCACCGCGTCCGGGTGCCCGAGCAGCAGCCGCCGCCCCTCCTCCGGGGCGATCAGGTCCGCCTTGTTGAACACCAGGATGCGGGGGATGCCGATGAGATCGAGCTCGGTCAAGAGCGCCTCGGTCGTCTCGATGTGCTGATCGCGCGCGGGATCGCTCGCGTCGACGACGTGGAGCAGGAGATCGGCGTCGGCGGCCTCCTCGAACGTCGCCCGGAAGGCGGCGAACAGGTCCTTCGGGAGCTCCCGGATGAAGCCGACCGTGTCGGTGATCACCACCTCGCGCTCCTCGGGGAAGCGCAGCCGCCTCGAGCGGGTGTCGAGCGTCGCGAACAGCTTGTTCTCGGCGAGCACGTCGGCGCCGGTCAGCGTGTTCAGCAGCGTGCTCTTGCCGGCGTTCGTGTAGCCCACGATCGAGACCACCGGCACGCCGAGCCGGGCGCGGCGCCGGCGCCGCTGCTCGCGCTGCCGGGAGAGCCGCTTCAGCTGCGCCTCCAGGAAGCTGACGCGCTCCTTCGCGCGGCGGCGCCCGATCTCGAGCTTCGTCTCGCCGGGACCGCGCCCCCCGATGCCGCCGGTCAAGCGGGACAGGGAGTCGTCCTTCTGCCCGAGGCGCGGGAGCGTGTACTTCAGCTGGGCGAGCTCGACCTGGAGCTTGCCGTCCGACGACTCCGCGCGCTGGGCGAAGATGTCGAGGATGAGCTGCGTCCGGTCGAGCACCTTGAGGTCCGTGTGCTTCGCGATCGCCGACGCCTGCGACGGGGTGAGATCCCGGTCGAAGACCAGCGTCTCCGCGTCGAGCTCCGAGGCGCGCAGCACGACCTCGTCGAGCTTCCCCTTGCCGAGCACGAGCCGCGGATCGATGCGGTCGCGCAGCTGGAGGACCGTGTCCGCGACGTCGACGCCGGCGGTCCCGGCGAGGTCGGTCAGCTCGCGCAGGCTCTCCTCGGCCCGCGCGAGCGCGCCCGCCTTGGCCTTCTCGGCGACGTGCACGAGGATCGCCCGGCCGTCCTTGGCCGCGACCGATCGCGTGCGCGATCGCTTCGCGAACTCGTCCTCGAGCGCCTGGATGAGCGCGCCGAAATCGACGTCGAGGCGGCCGACCGCGACGGGGCCCACGGTCCGGTACGGCAGCTCCGCCTTCCCGCGCTCGTCGCCGCCCTCGTCGTCCACGGTCACCGTGACCGCTTCCTTCCCGTGGACCGGCACGTTGTACGCGTACTGGAGGGTCCGCGGCTCTCCCTGCGGGGAGAGCTGCACGGCCGCGACCAGATCGAGCCGGAGGCGGACCAGGTCGACGAGGTCGTCCCGCGTGAGCGGCTCGTTGAAGAGGTGCGTGTGGACGAGCCGGAGCGCCCTGAAGCGCCCCTGCGCGGCGCGGAGGCGTCCGATGTCGGGCAGCATCAGCCGGGTCGCGTCGCCGACGACGACATAGTCGATCTCACCCGAGCGGTGGACCAGGGCGCCGACCTGGCGCCCCGTCTCGTGCGACGCCTCGGCGAGCGCCTTGATGAGCTCGGGCGTGGCGATGCTGCCGAGCGGGACCTTGCGGCGGTAGATGCGCTCTAAGGTCTTGGTGGCGAGGGGGCTGAGTCCGGTGGTGTTTCCGTAGAGGGTGGGCATTCGATAATTGAAGGGAGTGGTGCTCCCGCTCATTCATAACGCACGCAGGGCCGGTCCGCACCGGGGCCACCGCGGATCTCACGCGGGTCGAGCAATTTCTTTTCTTCTCATCGCTCGTCGCCGTCAGGTCCTCTTCCCCCGTCTCCCCCTCGCTCTTCCGCTCCCCGCGCGTTCCCCGCGTTGCCCCTTCTTCCCCTTCGTCGCTCGCCTCGATCTCCCCTTCCAGCGTCCCGTTCCGGCGCTTCGCGTCTCCCGCCTGCGCGCGGCTCCACGTTCCTGTAGAGGCCGCGGCCGAGCCGTGGCAACGCTGCCCACGATGGCCATCCTGACCCCCCTCTCGCTCGCAGATGCCCGCCGCATCGGCGCGCTCTACGGCCTCGAGGTCGCCGACGTGCGCGGCCTCCTCGCCGGGAGCGTGAACTCGAACTTCGCGCTGACGCTCGCCGACGGTCGCGGGCAGGTCTTCCTGCGCATCTACGAGGAGCAGCAGCGCGGCGCGGCCTCGCGCGAGGCGCGCATGCTGGCGCACCTCGCGGCCGGCGGCGTGGCCACGCCGCAGCCGCTCCGCCGTCAGGATGGAATGTCCGGGTCGGAGGACACCGCGTTCATTGCCGAGCACGCTGGCAAGCCGGTCGCGCTGTTCCCGTGGGTCGCGGGCGACTCGCTCTGCCAGGCGCGCGTCACGCCGGACGCGGCCCGACGCGTCGGCGCGGCCCTGGCGCGGGTCCACCTCGTCGGCGCGTCGTTCGAGGGGGCGAACGTGAGCCGGTTCGACCTCGACAGCCTCGACCAGCGGCTCCAGGGCCTCCGCGCGCCCGCGCGCCCCACCGGCGAGGCCGCCGCGGCCCTCCCGCCCGACGTGGCCGCCGCGGTGGACGAGCTCACCGGCCGGCTCCAGCGGATCCGCGCCGCGGCGCCGCGGGCGCCCGGGCCCGAGACGCTGATCCACGGCGATCTCTTCCGCGACAACGTGCTCTGGCAGGGCGGCGAGATCTCGGCGCTGCTCGACTTCGAGAGCGCCTCGCGCGGCAGCGCCGCCTTCGATCTCGCCGTCACGATGCTGGCGTGGTGCTACGGCGACGACCTCGACCCGGACCTCGCGGCCGGGCTCGCCGCCGGCTACACGTCGGTGCGGCCGCTCTCAACCGAGGAGCGCGGCCGTCTATTCCACGAGAGCCTGGTCGCGGCGCTGCGGTTCTCCATCACGCGGATCACCGACTTCGAGCTCCGCCCGAAGGGCAGCGGCGTCTACAAGGATTTCCGGCGCTTCCTCGCGCGGCAGCGGACGCTCGAGCGCCTCGGCCCGGAGGGGCTCCTCGCGCTGCTCCGCGTCTGATCGCGCCCGCCATCGCCTGCGTTGCGTCCGCTCTCGTCCGCTCTCGTCCGATTCGACTGTGCGCGAAGGTCGCCTCGTGATTTTGCGTGAAGTTCGCGGCACCGGGCGAGGGCGGCGTTGCGCGCCCGCGGCCCGACCGTTACCTTCGCCGGATGGCACAGGTCGGAACGCTCGATTTCAAGGGCTTCATCGAGAGACGGAAGGGCCAGCGCGCGGGCGGCGGGGACGGCGCTGGCAACGCGTACGCCTACGTGTCCGATAAGAACACGCGGCTCGCGTTCGAGAAGATGCGTCCGGTCGAGCTCGCCGTGACCGCCGCGGTCCGGCTGTTCAAGACGGTCGGCAAGAACGAGCTCCTCGGCCACGCCGTGAAGGTCGGCCCCACGCAGTTCCCGCGCGTCCACAAGCTCGCGGTCCACTGCGCCGAGACGCTCGGGATCGCGACCCCGACGCTCTACATCGTCAACAGCCCCACCCTCAACGCGGCCACCTACGGCACGAACGACGACTCGTTCATCATGGTGCACTCGGCGCTCGTCGACCATTTCACCGACGACGAGCTGCTCAGCGTCATCGGCCACGAGTGCGGCCACATCCACAACAGCCACGTCGTCTATCTGACCGCGATGCACTACCTGACGCGGATGGCGTCGGTCTTCGTGAAGTGGATCGTCGGCCCGGCGATGCTCGCGCTCTCCGGCTGGTCGCGCCGGGCCGAGGTCACCTGCGACCGCGCCGGGCTGCTCTGCGCGAAGAGCCTCGACGTCTCGACGCGCGCGCTCACCAAGCTCGCGCTCGGCTCGACCAAGCTCTACGAGGAGCTGAACCTCGAGGCGTTCATCGCCCAGCACGACGAGGGCAAGGGCGGCATCGGCCGGTTCGCCGAGTTCACGGCCAGCCACCCGTGGCTGCCGAAGCGCGTCCTGGCGCTCCGGGCCTTCGCCGAGAGCGAGCTTTACCAGCGCCACGCCGGGCTCGGCTCGGGCGGCCTCTCCATGGAGGAGGTCGACGAGAAGGTGCACGAAGTCATCAAGATCTGGGGCTGAGGGGCTCGCTCCTCCTGGCTACCGACCCAAGGCCGAGGTCAACGCACATGCTCGAATCCTTCCACAGCCGCAAAGACGACGTGACCGGGGCGCTCCGGGAGCTCTCGGAGTTCGCCGAGAGCCTCGGCGCGAAGAGCGTCGCGACGCGCATCACGAACGATCTCGTGAAGAAGCTCGAGGCCGATCGGTTCCACCTCGTCGTGGTCGGCGAGTTCAACCACGGCAAGACGACCTTCGTGAACGCCCTGCTCGGCGCCTCGATCCTGCCCGTCGGCGTGACGCCCACGACGGCGGTGATCCACCACCTCGAGTACGCGGCCGATCCGCGCGCCGAGGTGGTCTACGCGTCGGGAGAGCGCGCGGGCCTGCCGTTCGAGGACGTGCGGGCCTTCACCGTCGGCGGGGAGCGCTCGTCGAGCGCCGGCGAGGTGAAGTTCCTCGAGGTGGGGTACCCGGCCGAGCTCCTGCGCGAGCGCGTCGTCCTCGTCGACACCCCCGGGGTGAACGACCTCTCGCTGCAGCGCGCGGACATCACCTACAGCTACATCCCGCGGTCGGACGCCGTGCTGTTCCTCATCGACGCCGGCCAGCCGCTCAAGGAGAGCGAGCGCGTCTTCCTCCAGGACAAGCTGCTCGGGCAGTCCCGCGACAAGATCCTCTTCGTCGTGACGAAGCGCGACATCTGGAGCCAGGACGAGGAGGCCGAGGCGCTCGCCTACATCCGGGGCGAGCTCGGCAAGCTCGTGAAATCGCCGGTGGTGTTCCCGATCTCCAGCGAGCGGGCGCTGGAGGGCGACCGGGCCGGCAGCGGCATGCCGGAGCTGCTCGATCACCTGACCCGGTTCCTCGCCGAGGAGCGCGGGCGCATCCTCCTCGACAACGCGCTCGGCGAGGGCCTGGAGTCCGCGCGGCTGCTCGGCAAGGGCGTGGACGCGCGGCGGCGGGCGACCGCGATGTCGCGCGACGAGCTCAGCCGCCGCATCGAGATGATCGAGAAGGACCTGGCCGGCCAGTCGCGCACCATCGAGGAGCGGCGCGCCGGCATCCGCGAGGAGGTGAGCGCCATCCGGGCGTGGGTGCGCCGCGATCTGGACCGCTTCGTCGACGACGTGCTCCGGCAGCTGCCGGCGATCATCGACGAGGCCCACACCGACGAGATCAAGGTCTACCTCGGCGCGTTCCTGGAGCGCACCTTCGCCGAGTGGGCGCAGGCCGAGACGAAGGAGATCGCCACGGCGCTCGAGGCGCTCGCCGAGAAGACGATCGCGCTCGTCCGCGAGGACGCGCACGACGTGGCCAAGCGGGTCAGCGAGGCGCTCGGGGGCGACGTGAAGACGCCGAACGTCGAGGTCGACACGTTCGGCTACGACGTCGGGGTCTTCGCGCTCTTCACGATCGGCCTCGGCGTCATGTTCACGAACGCCCTGCTCGGCGGGATCCTGGCGCTCGCGGCGCCGGTCCTGGCCGTGTACGTGAAGGACAAGGTCGAGGCCGAGACCCGCAAGAAGGCGAAGGAGATGGCGCCGATCGCCCTGCGCGAGGCCGCCACCCGGATCGGGCCGAAGCTCGACGAGATGATCCAGGAGTTCGCGAGCCGCCTCGACGCGTGGGTGGTCACGGCCGGCCAGGAGCTCCACCGGGAGGTCATCGAGGTGCTCAAGGCGGCCCGCGAGGAGCGGGTCCGCGCCGAGCCGAGCAGCGAGAGCCAGCTCAAGGCGTGCGACGACCAGGCGGAGGCGCTCAAGGCCCTGACGGCCCGCCTCGAGGGGCTGCGCAGCGCGCTCTGGACCGTCGAGAACGGCGAGAGCAAGCCGATCCCCCCGCCCGTGTCCAGCGTGCCCAACGCGCCCGGCGGCTCGGCCTGAACTCGGCTTGAGCGAGCGCACGCCTCCTGACACGGGGGGAGGCGCTGCCCTGCCCGGCCTCCTCGGCCGGGCGCCGTGGCCATGCCGGGCGCCGTGGCCATATCCAATCGTCCGGCGCTCATGCGAGAATGCGGCCGTGCAGCTCGACTTCGCAGCCCGTGAAGTGACGATCAAGCTCGTCTATTACGGCCCGGCGCTCAGCGGCAAGACGACGAACCTCGTCTCGCTGCACGGGCTCGCCGGGTCGGACGCTCGCGGACGCCTGATGACGCTCGAAACGCAGGACGATCGCACGCTGTTCTTCGATCTCCTGCCGCTCACCTTCCGCGCGAAGGACGGCGACGTCTCGCTCCGCATCAAGCTGTTCACCGTGCCCGGCCAGCCGATGCACGCCGCCACGCGGCGGCTCGTGCTCCAGGGCGCGGACGGGGTCGCGCTGATCGCCGACTCGCAGATCACGGAGACGCAGCGCAACGCCGAGGCGTTCTTCGACCTCCGCCAGAACCTGCGGGAGAACGGCCTGGATCTCGCGCGGATGCCGCTCGTCATCCAGTTCAACAAGCGCGACCTCCCCGACATCCGGAGCGACGAGGAGCTGGCGCGGCTCGCCGCGCGGGGCAAGGAGCCGGTGTACCGGGCCATCGCGACCCGCGGCATGGGCACGGTGGAGACGTTCATGGGCCTGCTCCACCTCACGTGGGAGACGCTCGATCAGACGCACCAGCTCTCGAAGCGGCTGTCGATCAGCGGCGAGGAGCTCCTGAACAGCGCGGCGCGCCAGCTCGGGGTGACGAGCTCGGTGGGCGAACTCCTGGCGAGGCGTATGGGCGGCAGCTTCGAGAAGAGCTCCCGGATCGTTCCATGAGGCCCGACGCCCACAAGGGGACGCCGGCTGACTTCGGCCTCGACGACGAGGACCTCCTCCATGTGCCGAGCTCCGCGCCGATGCCGTCGGCGCGCGTCGCGGACGCACCCAGCTCCTCGAAGCGCGATGGCGCGGCGAGCGCGCCCGAGCCCTCGACGCTGCCGCCCCCCGCGGCCGCGCCGGTCGTCGATCTGGTCGGCATCGGCCCGCTCTCGCTCGAGGATCTCGTCGATCGTCAGGCCCTCGGCGAGATGGCGGCGTCGTTCCACGAGCTGTTCGGGCTGCCCATCCGCATCCAGTCGATCGGCGGCGCGACGCTCGCGGAGGCCGGCGCGCCCGCGCCGCTCGCGTCTCCGCGCGACCCTGCCGGCGACGCGCAGGAGACCCAGCGGACCGGCGCGGCGCCTCCCGATCGGGCGCAGGGGCGCGGCCCGGCGGCCGGCGGCGAGCTCGCGGATCCCCGCTCCCCCGGCGCGCTCTACCAGGTGTTCCCGATCGAGTACGACGGTCGCGCGATCGGCCGGTCGATCCTCGGCCCGTACCTGCCCGAGGGCCTCGACGAGCCTCCCGCGGCAGAGCTCGCGGCGGCGGCGCAGCTCGAGCAGGCGCGCGCGGCGGAGGGGCTGCCGCCGCTGCCGCGGCTCCGGCCGGAGCGGCTCGGCCAGATCGCGGCTCACCTCCGCGCCGTCCTCGATCTCATCCTGTTCAGCGGGCACAAGTCGCTCCTCACGTCGACAATGCACGTCGCGTCGATCCGCGAGAGCTTCCGAGAGCTCTCGCAGAAGAACGCCGAGCTGGAGCAGGCGTACGAGCGGCTGAAGGAGCTCGACCGGCTCAAGTCGAACTTCCTCGCCACGGTGTCGCACGAGCTCCGGACCCCGCTCACGTCGATCATGGGCTACAGCGAGATGCTCGCCGAGGGCATCGGCGGGCCGCTGACGGGCGAGCAGCGCGAGTTCATCGACACGATCCGGTCGAAGAGCGAGCAGCTGCTCGGGCTCATCATGAGCCTCCTGGATCTCTCGAAGCTGGAGAGCGGCACGCTGATCGTGCACCGCACCGAGGTGGCGGTCGGCCCGGTGCTCGTGGAGGCGGCGTCGACGATGGCGCCGGCCGCCTCGAAGAAGGGCGTCGAGCTCCGGATCCACGCCGAGAGCGATCTCCCGCCGGTGCTCGGGGACAGCGACCGGCTGCGCCAGGTCTTCGTCAACCTCGTCGAGAACGCGGTGAAGTTCACCGAGCCGGGGGGCGAGGTGCAGCTCGTCGCCCGCGCCGTGAGCGAGGACACGGACGATCTCCCCGGGCTGGTGCTGGTCGCGCCGCTCCAGCAGGCGGTCGAGATCCGCGTCGTGGACACGGGCATCGGCATTCCTCCTGGCGAGCGGCTGAAGGTGTTCGATCCGTTCTACCAGATCGATCAGAGCTCGACCCGGGAGCACGGCGGCACGGGCCTCGGCCTCTCGATCGTCAAGCGGCTGGTCGAGGCGCACAGCGGCACGGTCCGCATCGAGCCGAACGAGCCGCGCGGGACCGTGTTCGTGGTCAAGCTGCCCACGGTCGCCGGCTCGTCGTCGAACAGCCTCGTGCCGCCCATCTTCCAATGAGCGGGCCTCGATGAGCGGGCGCTCCGAGTGGACGCGCATCGCGCTGCTGCGCGCCGTGCTCGGCGGCGCGGCCGGCGAGCACGTGCTCTGCGGCATCGGCGACGACGCCGCGATCCTCGCGCCCGTGGCTCCGGAGGGCGGGGCGCTCCCTGGCGGCGCGGCGCCGCTCGTCTGGACGGTCGACAGCGCCGTCGAGGGCGTGCATTTCCGGCGCGATCTCCTGAGCTTCGAGGACCTCGGCTACCGGGCGACGATGGCTGCGGCGAGCGATCTCGCCGCGATGGGGGCGCGCCCGCTCGGCCTGCTCGCCGCGCTGGTGTTGCCTCCGGACGTGAGCGACGACGATCTCGGCGCCATCGCCGCGGGCCAGCGCGCCGCGTGCGACGAGATCGGCGCGGCGGTCGTCGGCGGCAACCTCTCGCGGGGCGGAGAGATCTCGATCACCACGACGGCGCTCGGCGTCGCGGCCGCGCCGCTCCGGCGCGACGGCGCGCGCCCTGGCGACGCGCTCGCGCTGGCGGGGCCGGTCGGCCTCGCCGCGGCTGGGTTCGCGCTGCTCGATCGGCGCGTCTCGCTGGCCGGCGCGGCGGCCGCCCCGGCGATCCGGGCGTTCCGCCGGCCGGTGGCGCGCATCGAGGCGGGCCTCCGCGCGGCCGCGGCCGCCCGCGCGGCGATCGACATCTCCGACGGCCTCGCCGCGGATCTCGCGCACCTCGCGGCCGCGAGCGGCGTGCGCGTGCTGCTCGACCCCGGGGCGCTCGTGAGCGCCGAGCTCCGCGAGGCCGCCGCGCTGCTCGGCGCCGATGCGCTGGAGCTCGCGCTGTATGGCGGCGAGGACTACGCGGTGGCGGTCGCGGGCCCGGACGTCGGGGCGCTCCCCGGCTTCGTGGCGATCGGCCGCTGCGCGCCGCGGGAGGAGGGCGCGAGCGACGTGGCGCTGCTCGGCCCGGACGGGCAGCTCACGAGCCTCGTGGCGCGGGGGTACGACCACTTCGCCTGAGCCGCGCGGCGGAGGGTGCTCCGCGGCGCGGATGATCCGGACTGGTGGACTGTTCCGAGCGGCTCGCGGCGCTCGCGAGCGCGCCTCGGGCTCTTCACATCGCGTCCGCGGCGCTCGCGAGCGCGCTGACCGCCCTGGCTCAGTTGCACTCGGCAGGCGGCGTGGTTCCGCCGAGGCTCGCTCGGATCTGGGTGAGCGCCTTGGCGCGCGGGGTCTTCCCGCTCTTCACGAGCTTCTCGATCCCGGCGCAGAGATGGGATGCCGTCGCCGCCTTCGACTTGGCCTCCGACGACTTGCCCGACTTGGTGGCGACGGCGTGGAGCGCCGTGCAGCACGCCTGGATGGAGGCGCCTCCCCCGCGGGATGCCCCCGCCGCCGCCGGCTCGGCCTCGGCCGTCGCCGTCCCCGCGTCTGCGTCTGCGGCCGCGGGCTCGGCGGAGGCCGCTGCGGAGGGCTCCTGGGTTGCAGCGGGCGTCGGCGTCGGATCCGGCGTCGCAGCGGGCACCGGATCGGCGGCCACCGGCGCGACCGTTTGCGCGGGCGCGGGGATGGTCTCCGGCGCTGCTTCTTCTTTCTGGCAGGCGCTGGACAGGATGCCGCAGGCGAGGACGACGAAGGCCATGGACGAACGCGACCGGATCATGCGTCGTCTTCTACAAAGCTTCGCGGAGCACAGCCATCGGGCTGACAAAGTAGAACCGCGTCCGGACGCCCCCGCAGACCTCCCGCGCAGCACGACCTCCGCCACGGCTCGGCGCTCATCGTGAGCCGTCGACGAGCGCCGCCGGTGATCATCGTCACCGTCAGCGGTCAACGGGCACCATCACCGTCCACGAATCAGCGATCCCCCAGCGGTCCATATTGACCGCCCACCGTCAGCGATCGTCCCGGCGATCGCTCCTCGCCCCCCTTCCCCCCTCGGGTCGGCGGGGGTGGGGGTGATGCGGGAGGGGCTGGCGGGGGTAGGGCCCCACGAATCCGAGCGCCGGCCTTCAGCGCAGCGAGGCGTTCCAGCTCCCATCTCACCGGTTCAGGAGGCCATAGCCGCCAAGAGGCGCGAGTTCGTGGGAGGGGCCCCCCGCCAGCCCCTCCCGCATCACCCCCACCCCCGCCCGTCGCTCTTCAGCTGCAACCCATGCTGTTGCCGCAGTTGAGGCACTTGTAGCAGGCCCCGTTGCGCACGGTGATGTGCCCGCAGCCGTCGCAGACCGGCGCGTCGCCCATCATGTCCTCGAGCTGCGCGTCGAGCGCGCTCGCCGCCCGTCCCCCGCCGTCGAGCACCGCCGACGCCGAGGCGCCCTGCGTGAACGACGCCACGCCGCTCTCCTGGGCCCGCGACTCGACCGGATCCTCCATGGCCGAGGTGACCGGCTGCACGTGGGCGAGATCGTAGCGGTTCAGGTACTCGACCCCGAGCACGCGGAAGAGGTAGTCCACGATCGAGGTCGAGAACTTCACGTAGTCGTGCCCCTCGACCACGCCCTGCGGCTCGAACCGGGTGAAGGTGTACTGCTCGACGAACGTCTCGAGCGGCACGCCGTACTGGAGCCCGATCGACACCGCCATCGCGAAGCAGTTCATCATCGAGCGGAACGCGGCCCCCTCCTTGTGGAGGTCGATGAAGATCTCGCCGAGCGTCCCGTCGTCGTACTCGCCGGTGCGGAGGTAGATCTTGTGCCCGCCGACGCGCGCCTCCTGCGTGAAGCCCTTGCGCTTCCTGGGCAGGCGGAACCGCTCGGGCGCCGCCGCCGAGGGCGAGCGCGGGCGCGCCAGCGCCGTCGCCGCCTGGAGCACGGGCCCGGCGATCTCGGCCTTGTCCGCCTTGTCCGCCTTGCCTTTGGCGTCCGCCTTGCCGTCGCTCGAGCTCGAGGTCGACGAGAGCGGCTGCGACGCCTTGCAGCCGTCGCGGTAGAGCGCGACCGCCTTGAGCCCGAGGCGCCACCCCTCCTCGTAGATCCGCTGCACGTCCTCGATCGTCGCGTCGTTCGGCAGGTTCACCGTCTTCGAGATCGCGCCGGACAGGAACGGCTGCGCTGCGGCCATCATCCGGACGTGCGCCATCGGCGCGAGGTAGCGCCGGCCCTTCTTGCCGCAGCGGTTGGCGCAGTCGAACACCGCGTAGTGCTCCTCGCGCAGGTGCGGCGCCCCCTCCACCGTCATGCGGCCGATGATCGTCTCGTTCGCCTCCTCGATCTCCGCGGGCGAGAAGCCGAGGTGCTGGAGCAGCGAGAAGCCGAAGCGCGCCCGCGACTCCTTGGAGACGCCGAGCCGGTCGTAGGTCTCCTCGCCGAGGATCCACGGGCCGAAGGCGAGATCCAGATCGAAGACGCCGGGGATGGCGGCCTCGACCTTCGCGAGGTCGTCGTTCGTGAGCCCCCGCGCCTTGAGCGAGGCTCGGTTCACGTGCGGCGCCGCCAGGAGGGTGTTCGTGCCGGAGACGTAGGCGACGATCTCCTGCACCTCGGCCTCGGGGTAGCCGAGCCGCCGGAGCGCCTCGGGCACGGACTGGTTCACGATCTTGAAGTAGCCGCCGCCGGCGAGCTTCTTGAACTTCACGAGCGAGAAGTCGGGCTCGATGCCCGTCGTGTCGCAGTCCATCAGCAGGCCGATGGTGCCGGTCGGGGCGAGCACGGTCGCCTGGGCGTTGCGGTAGCCGTGCTCCTGCCCGAGCCGCACCGCCTCGTCCCAGTCGGCGCACGCCGCCCGCCAGAGCGACTCCGGGCAGCGGTCGCGATCGATCGCGTAGGCGGCGTCGCGGTGCATGCCCATCACCCGGAGCATCGGCTCGCGGTTCCTCGCGAACCCGGCGAACGGCCCCTTCGCCGCGGCCATCTCGGCCGAGACCCGGTACGCGTGGCCGCACAGGATCGCGGTGAGCGCGCCCGCGACCGCGCGGCCCTGGTCGGAGTCGTACGGGATGCCCTGCAGCATGAGCAGCGTGCCGAGGTTCGCGTAACCGAGCCCGAGCGGGCGGTAGTCGTGCGAGTTCTTCGCGATGCTCCGGGTGGGGTACGCCGAGAAGTCGACGAGGATCTCCTGCGCGACGAAGAACACCCGCACCGCGTGGCGGTAGCCCTCGATGTCGAACGAGCCGTCCTCGCGGAGGAACCGGGTGAGGTTGAGGCTCGACAGGTTGCAGGCCGAGTCGTCGAGGAACATGTACTCGGAGCACGGGTTCGAGGCGTTGATGCGCGCCGTGTTCGGGCACGTGTGCCAGCGGTTGATGGTCGTGTCGTACTGCACCCCCGGGTCGGCGCAGCCCCACGCCGCCTCGGCGATCTGGCGCCAGAGGTCCTTGGCGCTCAGGGTGTCGACGACCTCGCCGGTCGTCCGGGACCGCGTCTCCCAAGGCGCGCCCGTCGCCGCCGCGCGCATGAAGTCGTCGCTCACGCGCACGGAGTTGTTCGAGTTCTGCCCGCTCACCGTGTGGTACGCCTCGCCGTTGAAGTCGGAGGGGTACCCCGAGGCGATGAGGGCCATCGCCTTCTTCTCCTCGCGGACCTTCCACTGGATGAAGTCGACGATCTCCGGGTGGTCCATGTCGAGGCAGACCATCTTGGCGGCGCGCCGCGTCGTGCCGCCGCTCTTGGTGGCGCCGGCGGCGCGGTCGAACACCTCGAGGAAGCTCATGAGCCCCGAGCTCGTCCCGCCGCCCGAGAGCTTCTCCTGCTTCCCGCGGATCGCGCTGAAGTTCGTCCCCGTCCCCGACCCGTACTTGAACAGCCGGGCCTCGGCCTTGACGAGGTCGTAGATGCTCATCAGGTCGTCCTGGACCGCCTGGATGAAGCACGCGGAGCACTGCGGCCGCTCGTACGCGTTCCGGGTCTCGATGATCTCGTCGACCGCGCCCGCCCCGTTCGCCCGGCTCGTGGACGCGCCCTTCGCGACGGCGCCCCCGTTCCCCGCGTCGGCCGAGGCCTCGTTCCAGGCGTAGTTGCCGCCCGACCCCTCGATGCCGTAGCGGTGGAAGAGCCCGCAGTTGAACCACACGGGCGAGTTGAACGCGCCGTACTGGTGGACGAGCAGGTACGCGAGCTCGGCCTCGAAGGTGTCCGCGTCCTTCGTGGAGGAGAAGTAGCCGCCGAAGTGCTCGCCCGCCTCGCGGATGGTGCGCGCGAGCCGGTGGACGACCTGGCGGACGCTCGTCTCGCCGAGCTCCTTCTTGCCGTGGATCCCCGCCTTGCGGAAGTACTTGGAGACGACGATGTCGGTCGCGAGCTGCGACCAGCCGGCGGGGATCTCGGCCCCTTCCATCTTGAAGACGACCGAGCCGTCGGGGTTGGTGATGACGCTCGAGCGGCGCTCCCAGGTGACCTCGTCGAGCGGGTCGACGCCGCGGTGCGTGAACCGCCGCTCGAACCCGAGCCCGCGCGGGCGCGAGGCCCCCTTCTTCGCGGCCTTCGTCGCAGCCGCGCCGTTGACCTGCGCCCTGGCAGCCCCGCCGGTCACCGGACGGGCCCCCGCATCTTCCTTCGTCCGCGCCGTCATCTTGCCGTTCCCGGCGGGTAGCTTACCGCCGTCACCCACAACTGCCGACTGGGCCATCTCCAAGTCCTCCTGTAAGCCACCGCACCGGTCGGTGACTCGGATCGTACCGAAAGCACAAATAGTTCCCGGGAGAACACCGGAGGCTTGTTCGCCTCGGATCTCCACAGGTCCGGTTTGCTTCTCCCCTGCTACCTGCTCAAACGTTCCGTCTTCCGGCCAGTGAGCATAGGTCCAGGTGCCATGCCTGAAAGGCGTGCGCCGACATTCGGGAGCGCCTGACCGCCAGCTAGTCAAACCCGCGAAGGGCCCGTGCGTCAAGGAGAACCGCTACATCTTGGGATCCCGGGCCGAACAGGGCCCACATATAGCGTCTCGTCCGTTCGGCGCGGGATTCGTCGCGATCTCTGAGCAGTTCTGAACAGGTGCTACCCACCGGGCGCACAGATTACGCACAGCTTTCCCCCGCAAAAATCCGACCCCGTCCGGAAGGGGATTCAATGAATCCGGAGAGCCGGGCCAGGTGTGGGAGCGCGGGCGCGCCCACACCTCCGCAGCCGTCGGTGCTCTAGTCGAGCTCCGTCGCTTCCGCGCAGTACGCGAGCACCCGCTCCCCCTGGCAGTGGATCGCGAGCGTCACCTCCTCGGCGACCCCGTGCAGCCCGACGAGGTCGAGCAGCGTCGGCACCGGCGCCGGCAGCAGCGGCGGCGGCGGGATGTACCGCGACGCGCGCACGATCGCCGGCTCGATGGCCGCCGCCTTCGGCCCGATCATCTGGCGCAGCTCGTGGAGCGCCCGCTCGAACCCGCCGAGCATGTCGACGAGCCCGCGCGCCTGCGCCTCGGCGCCGCTGTAGACGCGCCCCTGCGCGAGCGGCTCGATCTCCTCGACCGGGCGCCGCCGCCCGCGCGCGACCACCCGGAGGAACGTCGCGTAGATCGCGTCGAGCTCGCGCTCCATCACCGCCCGCTCCCCCGCGTCGAGCTTGCGCGACGGGGAGAACAGGTCGGCCCGCGCGCCGCGCTTCACGACGTCGGTCGAGACGCCGAGCCGCTCGAGCAGCGGGCCGAGCGCGAAGCGCGCCGACACCACGCCGATGCTCCCCGTGATCGTCTGCGGCTGCGCGACGATCGCGTGCGCCGCCGCCGCGACGTAGTAGCCGCCGCTCGCCGCCACGTTCGACATGCACGCCACGACCGGCTTGACCTCGGCGAGCCGCGTGACCTCGTGGTGGATCCGGTCGGACGCGAGCGCGGACCCGCCCGGCGAGTCGATGTGGAGGATGACCCCCCGGATGCGCGGGTTCTGCCGCGCCGCGCGCAGGCTCGCGACGAGCCGCTCCTCGCTGGCGAGCGAGGCGCCCCGGAAGTGGGCGCGGCTGACGATCGCGCCGTGCACCTCGACGACGCCGATGATGGGCCGCGGCAGCATCGGCCGCAGCGACAGCGCGCGCCGCGCGCGCAGGTAACGGCCCGCCGCCACGAGGCGGGCCCTCCCGTGCCGGCCGGACGCGAGCGCCCCCTCGCCCGCGGAGCCCGAGGCGCCGACCTGGGCGCGGCGCGGCGCGGTCGTGCCCGGGAGCAGCCCCGTCGCGAGCATGTGCTCGAGCTCGTCCTCGTACGCGACCGCGTCGATGATGCCCCGCGCCACGGCCTGCTCCGCGCCGTAGGGCGCCTCGTCGATCCACCGCGCGGCCGTCTCGCGATCGACGCGGCGCCCCTGGGCGAGCGCCGCGACGAGGTCGCCGAGGCGCGCGTCGAGCAGGGCGCCGACCTGCTCGCGCTGCGCGGCGCTCATCGTGTCGCGCACGAGCACCTCGCCGGCGTTCTTGTACATGCCCTTCGCGAACACCTCGGGCTCGACGCCGGCCTGCTCCAGCGCGCGGCGCACGTAGCGGCCCTCCACCGCGAACCCGAGCGGCGACACCAGCGTCTCGGGCCCGACGACGACGGCGCGCGCCGCCGAGGCGAGCAGGAGCGTCGCGTTGTCGGCGCCCATCGGCAGGTACGCCACGATGTCCTTGCCCCCCGCGCGGATCTCGAGGAGCGCGTCCCGCAGCGAGGCGAGCACCGCGGGCCCCGCGTGGACCGATCGCATCCGGAGCAGCAGCCCCGCCGGGCGCGGGTCCTTCATCAGGTGCTTGCCGAGCTCCCGGACGCGCTCCACCGAGAGCGGGGCCCTCTTCCGAGGACGCCACCAGAGGGCGAGGCGGACCCGGGGCGGCTGGAGATCGACCACGCGGCCGTCGATTTCGAGGACGACATACCCGCCCCGTGGTGCAGCAAACGCCCAGCGAAGCGCGCTCGCCGGGAGCAGCAGCAGGCGGAGGAGATTGACGAGCAGGGCAGCGATCACCGGTGGCTCCTCGGAACGTTCAGGGGAAAGGCGGCTCGGGGTCCGGCATCGGGCGGCGGTGAGACGGCGGAGAAGGCAAGGTGCGCTGGGACCGGGCCGCGCGGCGCGAGCCCGGCGAGGCCGGCGGCCCCGGGCCTCGCGCCGCCACGGGAAAGAGAGAGCGTGACGCAAGGGGCCACCCTGTGGCTACACTGTCGCTCGAAGTTTCGAAGGGGACGGCGAGCCGATGTCGGTTAGGTCTTGAAGAAGTCGTCCTCTCTCTTACAGACCAGCTCAGCAAGCCGTGGGCCGTAGGCCTCCGGCGCCCTGGGTGGCAGACCCCCCCCTTCACCGAACGTGCATCCCGAGCAGAGCGCCCCCGCCCCGAGCCAGCTCCCCCCGCCAGCCCCGTCCACCCTGCGGCTCGTGCCTCTCGGAGGGCTCGGCGAGGTCGGCATGAACTGTCTCGCGCTCGAGCAGGCCGACGGCATTCTGCTCATCGACTGCGGGGTGACGTTCCCGAGCTCGGACCTCGGCGTCGACGTGTACCACCCGCGCTTCGATCACGTGCTCGCGCTGCGCGAGCGGGTGCGCGGCGTCGTGCTGACGCACGGCCACGAGGACCACATCGGCGGGCTGCCCTTCCTCCTGCGCCACCTCGACGTCCCCGTCTGGGGCCCGCCGCACGCGCTGGAGCTCGTGCGCTACCGGCTCGCCGAGCACGCGCTCGAAGACAAGGTGCGGCTCCTGCCGACGCAGGTCGGGCGCGAGGTCGCGATCGGCGGCTTCGTCGTGGAGCCGCTCCGGGTGACGCACTCCATCGTCGATGCCACGGCGCTGGCGATCCACACGGCCGCGGGGCTCGTCATCCACACCGGGGACTTCAAGCTGGACCCGACGCCGCTCGACAACGAGCCGACCGACGAGGCCCGCTTCCGCGCGCTCGGCGACGCCGGGGTCCGGCTGCTCCTGTCCGACAGCACGAACGTGGACTCGCCCGGCGAGGCGGGGAGCGAGCGCGACGTCGCCCACGCGCTCGCGGAGCTCGTCGAGACCGCGCCGGCGCGCGTCGTGGTCGGCGTCTTCGCCTCCAACGTCCAGCGCCTGCTCGCCCTCGGTCAGGCCGCGGTCCGCGCGCGCCGCAAGATCTGCCTCCTCGGCCGCAGCGTGCAGACGCACGTGCGCGCCGCGCAGGCCGTGGGGCGGCTCCCGTGGCCGAGCGACCTGCTCGTCCCGCCCGAGGTCGCCTCCTCCATGCCGCGCGAGCGGCTCCTCGTGGTCGCGAGCGGCACCCAGGCAGAGCGGGCCTCCACCCTGACGCGCTTTGCGTCGGGGACGCACCCGCTGCTGCGCCTCGAAGAGGGCGATCGGGTCGTGCTCTCGAGCCGCGTCATCCCTGGCAACGATCGACCGGTGGTCGATATGATGGCCGGGCTGCTCCGCCTCGGCGTCGAGCTCGTGACGTGGTCGACGGATCGGCGCGTGCACGCGAGCGGGCACGCGCACCGGACAGAGCAGGAGCGCATGATCGATCTCACCCAGCCGCGCAGCTTCCTCCCCGTGCACGGCGCGCTGCACCACCTGACGCGGCACGCGGCGCTCGCGCGGGAGCGCGGCGTGGCCGAGGTGCTCGTCGCCGAGAACGGCCACGTCGTGGAGATCGGCAAGACGCAGCCGCTCGGCCGGAGCGGCCGGGCCGTGACCGGTCGGGTGGCGACGGCGGGGGGCGAGGAGCTCGGCGAGGAGATCCTCCGGGAGCGCGCGAACCTCGGTCGCTCCGGGGTGGCGTTCGTGTCGCTGGTCGTCGACGTGCACGGCGCCCTCGCGGCGCCGCCGCAGGTCGTCGCCCGCGGGGTCACCGGGGAGCTCGAGGGCAGCGCGCTGAGGGCCGCGGCGCGCGCGGTCGCGCAGGCGGTGAACGACTGCGATCCGCGCGCGCGGCGCCGGGACAACGACATCATCGAGGTCGCCCGGCTCGCGGCGCGCCGGACGATCGAGGCGAAGCTCGGGAGGCGACCGCTGGTGACGGTGGCGCTCACGCGGCTGTGACGCCGCTCGAGGGGAGCGCGCCGCCGGAAGGCGGCGGCGAGGGGAGCGCGCCTCCGGCGGGCGGCGGCGCCGGGGCGAAGCTCTCGGCGCGGGGCTTCCTCGGTCCGGTGCTGCTCACCCACATCGAGAGCGTGCGCGCCGATGCGCGGCGCGTCGTCGCCACGAGCGCGCACGGCGCCGAGCCGGACGAGGAAGCCGTGCACGACTTCCGGGTGTCGCTCCGCCGGCTCCGGACGCTGCTCAAGCCGGCGCGACGCATCTACGGCAAGAAGCGGATCCGCCCCATCGCCGACGGGCTGCGGGAGTTCGCGCGGGCGACCGGGACGCTGCGCGACGAGGAGGTGCTGCGCGAGACGCTCACCGCGCTCGAGCTGGGCGAGGCGCCGCGGGCGGCCGTCGCCGCCTGGGTCGCGCAGCGCTCGCGCCGCGAGCACGAGGCGAGGGCCCATATCGTCGAGCTGCTCCGGCGGGATCATCCGGGCGACAAAGGCGCGCCGCGGGCCGATGGGCCGGCGGGCGACGCGGATGAGCCGCGGGCCGACGCGCCGCCGGCGGGCGAGGCGGACGAGCCGCGGGCCGGCACGCCCGTGGCGGTGGGCGAGGCGGACGAGCCGCGGGCGGGCGCGCCCGTGGTGGGCGAGCGGCTCCGGCTGGAGCCGTACCTCGCGCGCCTCGAGCGGCGCATCTCGCGCAAGAAGGCGAAGAAGCGCGGCGCCGAGGCGCTCGCGCGGCGGGCCATCCGCGATGCCTTACAGGACGTGCGCGCGCTCGCGGCGAGCGATCCGAGCGACGGCGCGGCCATGCACGCGCTCCGGATCCGCTTCAAGCGGCTGCGCTACTCCGCGGAGACGTTCTCGCCGCTCTTCGGAGAGCGCGCCGAGCGCACCGCCAAATCGGCGTCACGCCTGCAGCGCCGCCTCGGCCAGCTGCACGACGTCGACGAGGCGCTCGCGCAGATGACGAGGGCCGAGGAGCTGTCCCCCGACGATCGCGCCGCCGTCGTCGAGGCGCTCGGCGCCGAGCGGGCGCGGCTCGCAGGCAAGGCGACGGAAGAGCTCGCGCAGGAGATCGAGACGCTCGCGTCGCTCTGGTCCGACGCGCCGCCGGCGCCCCCGCCGGGGTGACGCGGCGCGCGGGCGCGGTGCAGCAAGGAGCGCCGCAGCAAGACAGCCGCGGAAGGGGGCCGAGCCTCGCCGACCGCGGAGCTCGCCATGGCGGCAGGCGGTCGTGATACCGTCGCCATGGCTGCATCCATCCAGGCGAAGCTCGCCGATCCAGGAGGTCGTGTTGCGCCGCTCTGCCGTCCAAAGCGTCACCGCGATCGTCGCTCTCCTCGCGGCGAGCGCCTGCACCCAGGACTTCGATCAGTTCGAGCCCGAGCTCTTCCCGCAGTCGTCCGGGAGCGGCTCCGGCGGCAGCGGCGGCGGCCAGACGACGACCGCGAGCACCACGAGCAGCGGCGGAGGCGGCGGCGAGCAGTGCTCGAACGGCGACGACGACGACGGCGACGGCGCGGTCGACTGCGCCGACGACGACTGCGGCGGGTTCGCCTGCGTCGCCGTGCCCGCGGACTGGCAGGGGCCCGGCCTGCTGTACGAGGGCCCCGAGGCCGCGGACGTCGCCTGTCCCGAGGGCTTCTCCACGCGGGTGGACGTGGGCGGCCGCGATCCCGTCGACACGCCCGCGACCTGCAGCCCGTGCTCGTGCGGCGCGCCGGACGTGGAGTGCGAGCGTCCGGCGGTCACCGTGTATGGGGACGAGGGGTGTGACGGGGCGAGCGTGACGCTGCCGGTCGAGTCGGAGAACTGCATCAACCTCCGCGACTTCCAGCCCGGCAGCTACAGCGCCGAAGCGCCCGACGTGGATTCGGCGACGTGCGCCGCGTCGGGCGGCGAGGCGACGTTGCCGCCGCCGCGCTTCGGCGTCGAGGGGCTCGTGTGCGCCCCCGGGCCGGACGCCGGCGGATGCGACGCGGGCGAGGCCTGCGCCCCGCGAGAGGTCGACGCGCCGTTCGAGCAGGGCGTCTGCATCTGGCGCGAGGGGGAGCGGCGCTGCCCCGAGGGGTTCGGCGAGCGACACCTGTTCGCGAGCTCGATGGTCGACAACCGCGGCTGCACGCGGTGCACGTGCGACGCGGACGGCGTGCGCTGCGCGGCGACGCTGGCGCTCTTCGGGGAGACCCGCTGTCGGGAGCCCATCGAGACCGTGCCGTTCAACGGGGCCTGCGTCGGCGAGCCGCCCCCCGCCGCCTCGGTGTCGATCGAGGTGACCGGAGCCGGCAGCTGCCAGCCGCGCGGCGGCGACCCCCGAGGCGAGGTCGAGGAAGGCGACGACAAGATCACCGTCTGCTGCGCCCGCTGAACGAGCGCGGCGCTGGCCGCGACGCGCGACGCGCGACGCTGGGCGCGATCGCGCGTCGCTGGACGCGGCTACTGCCGGAAGATCTCGACGCGCTCGAGGACGACGTCCTGGTTCGGCCGGTCGCGCGTGGTCGCCACGTTGGCGATGCGGTTCACGACGTCCAGCCCGCTCACGACCTTGCCGAACACCGAGTGCCGGTTGTCGAGGTGCGGCGTCGGCCCCTCGGTGATGAACCACTGCGCGCCGTTCGTGTTCTTGCCGGAGTTCGCCATCGAGAGCACGCCGGGGCCGTCGTGCCGCAGCTCGGGGTTGAACTCGTCGGCGAACTTGTAGCCCGGGCCGCCCGTGCCCCAGAGCGGCGCCTTCTCCGGGTAGCGCGAGAGCGGATCGCCGCACTGGATCATGAACCCCGAGATGACGCGGTGAAAGCGGACGCCGTCGTAACAGGGCGTCCCCTGCATCCCCTTGCCCGTCGTCGGATCGATCCAGTTGATCGCGCCCGTGGCGAGGCCGACGAAGTTCTTGACGGTGTTCGGGGCGCGCTGCTCCTCGAGGCGGATGGTGATCTCACCGAGCGAGGTCTTCAGTCGGGCGTGAAGCTGGCCGCTGCCGGGCACATTGATCGGGGGGAACTCCATCGGGCCTTCTCCTGTTCTTTGCCGCCGAGGCGGCGCCGTCAGCCGAGGGAGGAGAGCCGCGAGCCCCCCTCCTGCGTCCTGGTACGGCGGTCTTATCGCATCTGGCGCCGCGGACGAGCGGCGAAATCGCCTCAGGCGCGCTCGAACAGCGTCGCGATGCCCTGGCCCACGCCGATGCACAGCGAAGCGACCCCGACCTTGGCGCCGCGCGCGCGCATGGCATGCACGAGCGTGCACGCGATGCGCGCGCCCGAGCAGCCGATCGGGTGACCGAGCGCGATCGCGCCGCCCCGGACATTGACGCGCGCCGGATCGAGCTCCAGCGCGCGCGAGCACGCGAGCGCCTGCGCCGCGAACGCCTCGTTGAGCTCGAAGACGTCCACGTTGGGCACGCGCAGCCCGGTCCGCTGGAGCAGCTTCTTCACGGCGGGGATCGGCCCCTCGCCCATGAGGTTGGGATCGACCCCCGCGGTCGCGGTCGCGACGACGCGCGCGAGCGGCGCCGCCCCGGCGGACTGCACGGCGTCGCCCGAGGCGAGCAGGAGCGCAGCGGCGCCGTCGTTGAGGGGCGAGGCGTTGCCCGCCGTCACCGTCCCGCCCTCGCGGAAGGCGGGCTTCAGCTTCGACAGCGCCTCGAGCGAGGCGTCGGCGCGCACGGACTCGTCGCGCTCGAACAGGACGGGCGCGCCCTTCTTCTGGGGGACGGGGACCGGGACGACCTCGGCGGCGAACCCGCCCGACTCCCACGCGAGCGTGGCGCGCTCGTGGGACGAGAGCGCGAACCGATCCTGATCCTCGCGGCTGACGCCGTGCTTCTTGGCCACGTTCTCGGCGGTCTCGCCCATCGACTGGAGCTCGAACCGCGCGGCCATCCTCGGGTTCGGGTAGCGCCAGCCGAGCGTCGTGTCGTAGACCGTCGGCGCGCTCCGATCGAAGCGCTCGGCCTGCTTGGGCATCGTGAACGGCGCGCGCGTCATGCTCTCGACGCCGCCGGCGATCACGCAGTCGGCCTCGCCGGTGGCGATCATGCGCGCGGCGTCGGCCACCGCTTCGAGCCCCGAGCCGCAGAGGCGGTTCACCGTGACGCCCGGGACCTCGTAGGGGAGGCCGGCGAGCAGGGCGGCCATGCGCGCGACGTTGCGGTTGTCCTCTCCGGCCTGGTTCGTCGCGCCGAGGACGACCTGGTCGAGGCGCGGCGCGAGCGAGGGCTGGCGGCGCACGAGCGCCTCGAGGACGTGCGCCGCGAGGTCGTCCGGGCGGACCGTCGCCAGCGCGCCGGCGTAACGTGCGATCGGGGTGCGGACGGCGTCGACGACGAAGACAGGGCGCAGGGCAGCAGCCATCAGGAGAGCGTAGCTTCGCCCGGTCGCGGCGCCGCTCCGAGATCGCGCGCGGTCGACCCCTCGTCCGCGCCGGGCGGCGGCGAGGTCGCGCCCGCCCGCCGGGTCACGGCCAGTGCAGCACAGCGCCGCGGGCCGACGTCGCGACGGACGAGCGATCCGATCCGTTTCCCGACGGAGCGCTGGCGTGCCGCAAGCGAGCTGGCGCGGCGCGGCATGGCGCTGGCGCGCCGCAGCGGCTCAGTAGCTGTCGCTGGATCCGCCGCCGCCGGAGCGACCGCCGCCGCCGCCGCCGAAGCCGGATCCACCGCCGCCGCGACCGCCGCCGCCGCCGCCGCCGCGGAAGAGGAGCGCTTGCAGGACGATCCACAGGAACCAGCGGAAGGAGGGCGAGATGACCGCGAGCAGCAGCGCCGCCACGATGGCGACGAGCGTGACGCCGATCTTGATGGGCGAGACCGGGGTGGGCGCCGGCCCTGGCGCCGGGCGCCGCTCCTGCTCGGGCGTCCCGGCGATGAGCGCCCGGGCGATCTCGGTCGTCCCCTGATCGATGGCGTCGCGGAACCGATCCTGCCGGAGCAGCGGGTTGATCGTCTGCCGGATGATGTCGTTCGACTGGAGATCCGTGAGCGCCCCGCCCACGCCCTTGCCCGTCTCGATGCGGACGCGCCGCTCGGACGGGGCGATCACCAGCAGGACGCCGTTGTCGGCCCCCCGCTGGCCGAGCTGCCACGCGTTGAAGGCCTCGTACGCGACGTCCTCGATCGTCTCGCCCTCGAGCGATCCCGCCACGAAGGCGACGATCTCGAAGCCGGTCTGGCGGCGGAGGCGATCGAGCTTCTGGTCGAGATAGAGGAGGTCGGACGGGCCGAGCCGCCCGGCGGTGTCGACGACGTGCCCCGTGAGCTTCGGCGGCGTGAACTCGGCGAGGGCGGGCCGAGCGACGAGCGCGCACACCAGCGCGATCGCGGCGGCGACCGCCCTGGCCACGGCCCGCAGCCGCGCTCCGCCCGAGACTGCCTGGCGCATCGCCGCCCCCTCCTCAGAACGCGACCTTGGGCGCCGACTGGACCTCGGGGGAGGCGGTGAAGTACACGCGCGGCTTGAACGGCTGGCCCGTCGCCTTGTTCACCACCTGGCCCCGGATCTTCAGGAGCTCCGCGTTGTACTCGCGCGCCGCTTGGTTGTACTCCTCGCGCGCTCGCAGGATGCGGTTCTCGATGCCCTCCAGCTGGACCTGCAGGCTGTGGAAGCTCTGGTTGGCCTTGAGATCGGGGTACTGCTCCTGCACCACGAGGAGCCGCGAGAGCGAGCCGCTGAGCTGCTCCTGCGCCTTCTGGAAGGCCTGCACCTTCTCGGGGTCGGTCAGGTCCTCGGCCTTCAGCTGGACGCTGGTGGCGCGGGCGCGCGCCTCGGCGACGCTCGCGAGCGTCTGCTCTTCGTGCTTGGCCGACGCCTTCACCACCGCCACGAGGTTCGGGACGAGGTCGTAACGCCGCTGGAGGTTCGCCTCGAGATCCGACCACTTCTGGGCCGCGATCTGATCCTTCTCGACGAGCACGTCGTAGCGCTGGCAGCCGACGACAGACGTCATGAGGGCGAGCACCGCCAAGAAAATGGAAAACACCGCGAGGCGCTTCCGAAATGTCGATTTGTGAACAATCCGCATGACTGACTCCAGGGTCGCTCGCGTTACCCGACGGGTAAGGCGTCGCGCCGTGTCATGCAAAACCTCGGCCTCGTGGCGGTCGCGGGGTGTCCCGCCGGCCGCCCCGGCGGCGTGGTACCCTTCGATTGCGCGATCGCGCCCGCGGCCTGGGCGCTCGCCGCAGGAGGGCCACACGCGTGGCGCACCGCCACAGCCGCCCGTTCCGATGAGCCACCGCCCGCGCATCGCAGCCCATTCGCTCAGCCCTGCGGCCTATGCGCCGTACGGCGACATCCTCATGGCCTCGCCGCACGGCCAGCCCGGCAGGCCGGCCAACCAGGGGACCGCCCGCCGCTTCGATCACCTCGCCGCGATCGAGAACCTCCGCCCCGGGCAGGCGGCGCTGAACGTCTCGGTCTTCCGCTGCGCTCCGCGCTCGAGCTTCCCGCTGCCGCTCGCGCTGCTCGAGAAGCACCCCGGCTCGACGCAGGCGTTCGTGCCGATGAACGCGCGGCGCTACCTCGTCGTCGTCGCCCTGGGCGGCGACCGGCCCGACCTCACGACGCTCGCCGCCTTCATCGCCCACGGCGCCCAGGGCATCACCTATCGCCCCGGCGTGTGGCACCACCCCATGATCGCGCTCGACGCCGAGGCCGACTTCGTCTGTCTGGTCTGGGAAGACGGCTCCCCCGGCGACTGCGCCGTCGTCGAGTACGCCGAGGGCGAGCGGGTCGCGATCGCGATCGAGCCCTGACCGCCGCCCCGCCCCGCCGCCCGCCGGCCCGGCGAGGCGCCACGGCCCGCGCCGGCGCAGGCGGGGCCGCGGCGGAGGCGGTCCCTCCGGGCCGCGATGGGCCGCAGCCTCCGGGGGCGCGCCGCGCTATAGAGGCGCCCCCGACCCAGCCATGCGCCGCTCGACCCCCAATTGCTCGTTCGTCGCGCAGGAGCAGCGAAGGCTGCTCGCCGCGCTCGATTCCCTCGACGTCGCCGCCGTCGCCCGCATCCTCGAGGAGTTCGTCACCGACGAGCGCAAGGCCCGGCTGCGCGGCGTCATCGCGGCGCGGCTCGACGCCGTCACCGTCGCCATGGACGCGCCGCACGACCCGCACAACGGGGCCGCCGTGCTCCGGTCGTGCGACGCGTTCGGCCTGCAGCGGCTGCACATCATCGAGCGCGCCGAGCAGTTCCTCGTGTCGAACACCGTCTCGCGCGGCTCCGAGCGCTGGGTCGACGTGCGCACGCACGCGACCACCGAGGCCGCGGTCGCGGCGCTCCGCGCCTCGGGGCACGAGCTCGTCGCGACCCGCCCGGACGGCGAGCTGACCCCGCGCGATCTCGCGGGCATCCCCCGCCTCGCGCTGGTGCTGGGCAACGAGCGCGACGGGATCCGCCCCGACCTCGCCGCCGCCTGCGCCCGCGCCGTGCGCGTCCCGATGCGGGGCTTCGCGGAGAGCCTCAACGTGAGCGTCACCGCGGCGATCCTGCTCGAGCAGGCGACCAGCGGCCGGCCCGGCGATCTGCCCGAGCCCTACCAGACGAGCCTCTACGCCCGCGCGCTGGTGCTCACCGTCCCCCACGCGGCGGAGATCCTGGCCGCGCGGGGCATGCGCCTGCCGCCGCCGCTCGGAGGAACGCCGCCCCCTCCGCCGCAGCCGCGCGGCCCCAAGCCGCGGAGGCCGGCGGCGGCCCCCGCGCGGGAAGAGCGCGGCGCCGGCGCCCCGCAGGAGCCGGAAGGCGGCTAGCATGCAGCCCCCCATGCGAAGCCCCGGTCCCCCGCGGCGCGAGCGCCGAGCCCGCGGCGCCATCCCGAAAGCGACCCCCGGCCCCGGCGCGCGCCTCGCCGGCGTGCGCGGGGCGCGCGCTGGGGCGAGGCGCGCGCTCGGCGCGGCGCTCGCGGCCCTGCTCCTCGCCGGCTGCATCGAGGTGCCGCCGCCCCCGCCCAGGCCGCCCCTCGAGCCGAAGGACCTCAAGGTCCCCGAGGGCGTCGGGCTCGAGATGGCGTGCACGCCGACGGGGGTCGAGCTCTGCTTCGACGCCCGCGACAACAACTGCAACGGCGTCATCGACGAGGGGTGCGGGCTCCACACCGGGATCCTCCAGTTCACGATCGCCTGGGAAGAGGCCGAGGCCGACGTCGACCTCAACGTCTACGATCCGGCGGGAGAGCTCGCCCGCGTCGGGGAGCCGACGGCGAGCGGCCTCATGAAGGATCGCGACTGCCCGCGCGTGAGCGGCGAGTGCCAGGAGCAGAACGTGGAGAACGTCTTCCTCACCGAGGGCGAGCCGGCCCGGGGCCGCTACCGCGTCGTCGTGCGGCTCGACAAGCTGAACGACGCGACGGCGCCCGTCCGCGTCCGCCTGAGCGCGCGGGTCGGCCAGCGCTCGTACAGCATGGCGCTCGACCTGTCTCCCTCGCCCGCGAGCGAGGAGAAGAGCGTCGAGTTCACGCTCTGAGCCCCGGCGGGCGCGCCTCCGGCCCGAGCGCGATCCGCGAACGCGCACACCAGCGACTCCGCCCTTGCAGGAACGGGATCCAGCGACAGCGATCCGCGCGCTTCACCGCCGCCGCGCGGTTGACGTCCGCCATCCCCCCACCTTAAAAGATGTGGCCATTTTGCACCCGGAGACGTCCCGCGAATGAATCCCATTTGGATGCTCACATTGCTCGTCGGCCTCTTCGCCGCCTTCGCGTGGAGCGCCAACCGGCGTTGGCAGCTCCTCAAGGTCGGGCGCGGGGAAAACCGGCTCGATCGGCTCGCCGAGCGCCTCAAAGGCACCTGGGAGTACGCCTTCCGCCAGCGAAAGATGGGTTACTACCCGCTCGCCGGGCTGGCGCATAAGCTCATCTTCTTCGGATTCCTGGTTCTCCTGCTCCGCACGCTGATCCTGTGGGGGCGCGGCTTCGACCCGGCGTTCGACCTGTGGATCCTGGGGCACGACCCGGTGCGGCTGCCGGGCATCGGCGCGGTGCCGCTCGGCGGCATCTACGAGTTCGTGAAGGACGTCATGGCCTCGCTGGTCGTCGCCGGCGCGCTCGTGTTCATCTACTACCGGGCGATCAAGCGCGAGCGGCGCATGACCCTGTCCGGCGAGGGGCTGCTCATCCTCGGCATCATCGTCACGATGATGCTGAGCGACATGCTCTATGACGGCGCCTCGCTGGTGCTGCACCACCGCTGGTCGACCGCGGCGTGCGCCTCCGGCGACGCGGCGCTCTGCGAGCGCGTCGCCACCGTGACCGCCCCGTTCGCGGGCGTCCCCGCGGACCCGGCGGCGCTCCGGTGGCACCTGTTCCCCGCCCCGGCGGGCTCGCTGTTCGCCGTGCTGCTGAGCGGCGCGAGCCCCGGGGCCCTCGTCGTCCTCGCGCACGTCGGGTTCTGGACGCACGTCACGCTGGTGCTCGTGTTCCTGAACCTGCTCCCGTACTCGAAGCACTTCCACATCATCACGTCGATCCCGAACGTCTTCGCGCGCAACCTCGACCCGCGCGGCCGGCTGCCGCTCGTCGCGGGCAGCGCCGAGGCGATCGGCGAGATGGTCATGAAGGCCGCCGAGGAGCCCGAGAAGGCCGAGCCGGTCGGCATCGGGCGCATCGAGGACTTCACCTGGAAGGCGATCCTCGACTTCTACACGTGCACCGAGTGCGGCCGCTGCAGCGACAACTGTCCGGCCCACAAGACGGGCAAGATCCTGAGCCCCAAGCAGCTCACGCTCGACCTGCGCGACCACCTGTACGGCCGCGACGTCGAGTTCCTCAACCGGCCCGGCGGCCCGCGGGGCGAGAGCAACGGCCACGCGGCGCAGGCGAACGGCCACGCCGGCGACGGGGCGGCGGCGCAGGACGGCCAGGGCGCGGAGGCGCAGGAGGGCGCCGGCCACGCGGAGCAGGCGGCGCCGGAGAACCCGGTCCCGACCCCGGAGGCCGGGTACAAGCCGGTCGACCTCGTGGCGAACGTCGTCCACCCGGACGTGCTCTGGGCCTGCACCACGTGCCGGGCCTGCGAGGAGCAGTGCCCGGTGATGATCAGCTACGTCGACAAGATCGTCTCGATGCGCCGCCACCTGGTCATGGTGAAGGGCGAGTTCCCCGCCGAGCTCGGCAATCCGTTCAACGCGATCGAGGTCAACGGCAACCCGTGGAACCTCGCGCGCATCGATCGCGCAAACTGGGCCGAGGGGCTCGAGATCCCGACGATGGCCGACAAGCCGCAGGCGCCGGTGCTCTACTGGGTCGGCTGCGCGGCGAGCTACGACGACCGCGCGAAGAAGATCGCGCGCGCGACCGCGCGGCTCCTGAAGGCGGCCGGCGTCGACTTCGCGATCCTCGGCCAGGAGGAGACCTGCACCGGCGATCCGGCGCGGCGCGCGGGCAACGAGTACCTCTTCGCGATGCTGGCCGAGCAGAACGCCGCGACCCTGAACGGCTACAAGGAGCAGGGCGGCATCCGGAAGATCGTCACGACCTGCCCCCACTGCTTCAACACGCTCGCCAACGAGTACCCGGACTTCGGCGCGAAGTTCGAGGTCGTGCACCACACGGACTTCCTGCTCGGCCTGGTCGCCGAGAAGAAGCTCGTCCCCAAGAAGCCGGTCGAGGGGAAGGTGGTCTTCCACGACTCCTGCTACCTCGGCCGCTACAACGACGTGTACGAGCAGCCGCGCGACATCCTGAAGCGCATCCCCGGCGTGCAGCTCGTCGAGGCCGAGGGGTGGAACCGGCAGAAGGGGCTCTGCTGCGGCGCCGGCGGCGCGCAGATGTGGATGGAGGAGCAGAACAAGGATCGCGTGAACGTCAAGCGGACGCTGCAGCTGCTCCAGACCGAGGCGAAGACGATCGCGACCGCCTGCCCGTTCTGCCAGACGATGATCACCGACGGGCTCAAGGATCAGTCCAAGGAGGACTCGATCCGCCAGCTCGACGTCGTCGAGCTGCTCGAAGAGAGCTGCGCCCTCGACCGCCCGGCCAGCAGCCGCGCCGCCCAGGAGCCCGCCGGCTCCGAGACGGCCGCCAGCGCCTAGCGTCCCCTAGATTTCCGTTGTGAACGCACGCGGGATCGCCGCGCCGTGGGGCCCATGGCGCACGATCCCGCGTATTCGCCTACATTTGCGCCCTGGAGCAGGCCTGACGAGGATCAGGCGCAGCCTTCTCGTGCGTCCCGTCTCGGCCTGAGCTAGATTCGGCCGTGCCGCCGGAGGTGGATGTGATTGAAGGCGCTCTGAAGGGGACCGCGAACCTGGACCCCCGCCCTACGCTGGAGGGAGCCGCGAATGCGGAGCACCGGCTGAGGGGGACATTGACTCACCCGATCTGCATCTCGGTCGACGCGGTCGCCGACAGCGCGCTGCGCGCGCGCCAAGCAGCCTCGGGCGTGACCGAGCTCCGCTGCGATGTGTGCGACGCGGCCATCGAGGGCGAGCCCGCCGGGCGCGGCCTCTACGTGTGGTCGCGCGGCGATGAGCTCCGGATCGAGGAGCCCGCCCTGTGCGGCGGCTGCGCCGTCGCCATCGGAATGACCGCGCTGTCCGCCTGGAACGTCGAGGAAGAAGAGGGCTGAGCCCGCCTCCCCCGCCGCTCCGAGGGGCGACGCGCGCGGGCCGCGCCGCCGCCCGGCGGCTCGCTCCCCCTCAGCATCCCCTCAGAACGCCTCGCCGATCGCCAGGTTCACGGCGATGGGCAGCACGCCGAACAGCGCGTCCGGCGTCCGCTCGTCCGGGGGCCAGCCATCCTCCCCGGGCGTGCACTCGCCGAACACCTGCATGCACGGGACGCGGTAGCCGACGTCGAAGCGCAGCGGGCCGACCGGCGTGGTGTAGCGCAGCCCGACGCCGGCCGAGAGGTGCGGCCGCTGCGCCCCCGAGCGGAACAGGCTGAGCTCCCGGGTGACGTCGCCCGCGTCGGCGAAGATCACGGTGCCGAAGCTCTCGCCGAGCGGTATCCGGAGCTCCAGGCTCGCCTCCCAGAGCAACCGGCCGCCGATGGGGACCAGCGGGGCCTCATCGCCCTGGGTATCCCCCTGGCCGGTCAGGCTCGGCACGCGGGCGTGGGGGCCGACCTCGTTGAACCCGTAGCCGCGGTTGCTCGTCGCGCCGCCGCTGAAGAACCCGCGGAACTGCATGAGCTGGACGTCGGCCCCCACGTCCGCCCGGCAGCCCGCCCGGGCCGGATCGCCCTCCGCGAGGGTGTCGCACCGGGTCAGATCCGCCGACGACGAGTCGCCGTAGCCGCTCGGGAACAGCCACCCGGTCGTCATGCGAAAGCCGAGGGTCCATTTCCGCGAGACGGGGAGGTAGGCGCGAAACTCGGGCTGGAGGCGGAGGTCGCGCGCGGCGCGGACCTCGTGCCCGACGATGGCGTTCGCCAGCGCGGTGTCGAACCGCAAGTACCCGGCGAGCTGCGCGTCCAGCGCGACGTAGTAGCCATGGTGAGGGGTCAGCCGGTCCGGCTTGCCCGCCCGGTTCAGGCGGCGATCGTAGGACACGAGCGCTTGCAAATAAGGGATGAAGATGGACTGGAACCCCAGCGGCAGCGGCACGTCGTTGTAGGTGAACGGGCTGTTGAGCTGAACGTTGTAGAGGAGGGCCGCGTTCAGGTCCGATTTCAGGAACGGCCGCTCCAGACCGATGGAACCGACGTACTCGCGGTAGCCGACGATCGCGTGTTCCGGCGGCTCCTGAGGAGGGTTTGCTGCACTTCCTGGCTCCCCCTCTTCTGGTTTCTTTGCCGTATCGGGCTTGGTGCAGAACTCACCGGTCCGCGGGCAATAGAGCTTGAACGAGCCGCGCAGCACCGCGGCCGTGCGCCGCTCGAACGCCCCCGGCTGGCGGAGCTCGGACCGCAGCTGGATCTCCGGCAGGAGGCGGAAGGTGTCCCCGAGGTCCTCGCCGAACAGGGTCGAGAACTCGACCGGATAGAAGACCAGCCCGGGCCGGGCCTCGATGTTGAAGCGGCGCAGGCCGCCGAGGAAGTTGCGATCTTCCCACCCGGCGACGAGGTGCGCCTCGACGCGCGAGCCGACCTCGGCGCCGCCGCCGAGCTTCACGGCGCGCAGCGCGGCCGGCTCCACGGAGAACGTCACGGGGACGACCGGGCTCCTCGGCTGCCCGGCCGGCGCGAGCTCGGGCTTCACGGCGACGGCGCCGAACACGCCGAAGTCGGCCAGCGCCTGCTCCGCCTCCGCGAGCACCGCGGTCGAGAAGCGCTCGCCCTCCTCGATGCCGATCGCCGTCCTGACCGGCCCCTCCGGCAGCTCGCCGAGCCCCTCCAGCTTCACCTTGCCGAACGTGCACTCGGGGCCGAGCTCGATCGTGTAGCGGACCCGCGCCTCGTTCTTCACGAGGTCGACGTCGACGTGCCCCTCGACCGTCGCGTAGGCAAAGCCGCGATCGGTGAGCACCCGGAGCAGCGCCTTCTTCAGCTCCTCGTACTGCTCCTCGTCCAGGCGCTCGCCGACCCGGAGCCGGGCCTTCGCGTCGGTCACCGGCCGGACGACGTCCTTGCCCTTCTCCAGGGTCCAGTCCCGCCACTGCAGATCCACCGAGGCGATCTTCACCGGCTGCCCCTCGGAGACGACGATGCGCACCCGCACGCGCCCCTCCTTGCCGGGGCCGCCGGTCCGCTGCACCCGCGCCGCGCGCGCCCGCGCGTTGTAGAACCCGCGCGCCCGGTAATACCGCTCGATGCGGGCCATGTCCCGCTCGAGGACGAACCGGTCGAACCGCTCGTACTCGACCGTGAGCGCGTCCCAGATGCTCAGGATCGGCACGGGCTCGAGCGCGCCGCCGAGCAGATGCGAGCTCTCCGCCGTCGCGATCCGGTCGGCGAGCTCGTCGCCGCTGATCACCTCGTCGCCGTCGAACGAGACCTCCTCGATGGCGCACCCGCTGAGGTCCGGGCGCGTGCACGCCGGCGGTTGACGCGAGGCGGCACAGGCGGAGACCCCCAGCGCTGCGAGCGCCGTGAGCGCTGCGGCGACGGATCGCGACGGCGGGACCTGAACACCTGAAAGAGAACTTTCGGTTGAGCCGGCGACGATGCGATCGCCCCGGCGTGCGCGATGGCGAGGATTCAACGTTAGGCCCGTGTTTTCGATATGCTGCCGTCCACTTCGGCCGCCGGATGCCCGCTCCGAGTCTGAGCGGGCCCTCGGAGCGGCGCGAGCGAGGGAGAGCCTACGAGATGGCAGAGCCGACGCAAAAGGAACCTGGTGCCGGTGGGTACCCGGGATATGGATTGCCGCATGAACCTGGTGCCCCCGGGGTGCCCGCGAGCGCAGGCGCGCCGTTCGGAGCCCCGCCCCCCGAGGAGCGGCGCGGCGCCCTGAAGGCGCTCGTCGCGATCGGCGGCCTGGCCTACGCCGGCGCGATCGCCGTGCCGGCGGCGACCTTCATCGCCGGTCCTGCCGGCAACGCCGGCGCGTCAAGCGGGCGTGAGCGCTGGGTGCGGGTCGGGCGGCTCGCGGATCTGCCGCCGGGAGAGCCCCGACGCCTCAAGGTGATCGGCGAGGAGCGCGACGCCTTCACGGTCGCGAAGGATCAGATGCTCGGCGCCATCTGGGTCATCCGCGAGGGCGAGAAGCTCCGCGCGATGAGCGCCACGTGCCCGCACCTCGGCTGCGGCATCGAGCTCAACGACGACAAGAAGAGCTTCAACTGCCCGTGCCACGCGTCGCGCTTCGCCCTGTCGGGCGCGCCGGAGACGGGGCCGTCCCCGCGCCCGATGGATGCGCTCGCGACGCGCGTCGTGGACGGCTGGGTCGAGGTGGACTTCCGGCGCTACCGTGACGGGACCGCCGAGCTCCAGGAGATCGCAGGATGAGCTTCGGCGACTGGCTGAACGAGCGCGTCGGCTACCGCGAGCCCCTCCGCCGCCTGCTCGACGAGCCCATCCCCGGCGGCGCGCGCATCGGCTACGTCTGGGGCGGCGCGCTCGCGCTGCTGCTGCTCGTCGAGGCCGTCACGGGCGCGCTGCTCATGTCGGCGTACGCACCGAGCGCGACCACGGCGTGGGCGAGCGTCGCGCACATCAATTTCACCCTGCGCGCCGGGTGGCTCATCCGGGGCCTCCACTACTTCGGAGCGCAGGCGCTCGTCATCCTGATCGGGATCCACGTGGCGCAGCTCGCGATCCACGGCGCGTACCGCGCGCCGCGCGAGGTCGGCTGGTTCCTCAAGCTCGGCCTGCTGCTGATGGTCCTCGGCTTCGCCTTCACCGGCAACCCGCTCCCGTGGGACCAGGACGGCTACTGGGGCACGCGCGTCGAGACGGGCATCATGGGCGCGGTCCCCGTCGTCGGGCCGCTCACGCAAGAGCTCGTGGTCGGCGGCAGCTCGCTCGGCCACCTGACGCTGACGCGGCTCTACGCGCTGCACGTGTTCGTGCTGCCGGCGGCCACGGCCCTGCTGCTCGCCGGGAGCTTCGCGCAGTTCCGCAAGCACGGCTTCGGCGCGCCCCACGGCGCGAACCTCTCGAAGGCGGACCGGTTCTTCCCGAAGCAGCTCGGCATGATCCTCCTCGCCGCCGCGGTCGTGCTCGTCGTGCTCTTCGACCTCGCGGCCATCGAGCACGGCGCGCCGCTCGAGGCGCCCGCGGACCCGGTCAGCGACTACACCGCCCGTCCGGCGTGGTACTTCCGCCCGCTCTTCGAGCTGCGCAAGTTCTTCCCCGGCTCGCTGGAGCTCATCGCGACCGTCGGCTTGCCGGGCGTGATCGGGCTGTACCTCGCCCTGCTCCCGTTCATCGACCGGAAGCCCGGCCCGCTCCGCGCGCGCCTGCCGGCGCTCGCGCCGCTGTTCCTGGTCGGCCTCGGGGCCGCCGGCCTCCTGGCGAAATCGTTCGCGTCCGACGCGAAGGACGAGGGCTATCAGCGCTCGCAGGCGCAGAACGCCCAGCGCACCGCGCGCGCGATCGCGCTGTTCAAGCAGGGCGTCCCGCCCGAGGGCGCGCTCGCGATGCTGCGCAACGATCCGGAGACGCGCGGCGAGGACCTCTACAAGAAGGAGTGCGCGAGCTGCCACCGGCTGAACGATCTCGGCCCGCCCAAGGACAAGCAGACGGCGCCGGACCTCACCGGGTTCGGGACGAAGGCCTGGGCGCTCGAGGTGCTGAGGGATCCCGACGCCGACCACCTCTTCGGCAAGACGCCGTTCAAGGAGATGATGCCGTCGGTGGTCAAGCCGCCCGCGGATCCCGAGGCGGCGAAGGTGTTCACGCCGATGAGCGCGGCCGACCAGGAGACGATCGCCGCGTTCCTCGAGGCGCAGGCGCGCGGGGAGCCGAGCGCCGGGACCCAGGGAGAGAAGCTGGTCCGGCAGCGGTGCACGAGCTGCCACCGGCTCGACGGCAAGACCGACGACGAGGAGTCGGCCGCGCCCGAGCTCCGCGGCTGGGCCTCGGTCGCGTGGATCGAGGCGCAGATCGCGAACCCCGGCAGCGGCAAGGCCTACCCGCCGGCGGCCATGGCGAAGGATCTCGAGGGCCACATGCCGGCGTTCGAGGAGAAGATCTCCGCGAACGACCGGAAGATCCTCGCCGCCTGGGTGTACCGCCGCGGCCGCGGCGAGGCCGCGGCCGGCGCCCAGGCGCCCGAGAAGAAGCCCTGAGCGCGCCGCGCTCGGGCCCCCGCCGTCCCAGACCTCCCTCCGCTCGCTCCTCCTCTCGATGAACGCCGGCGCGCGCTGATCCGTTCGGGTCGCGGCGCGCTGGCCGGCGCTCGCGCGCGCCCCGGCGCGCGCGCCGGCATGCGCGGTGCTGTGCGTCCCCGAGGGCGGGGGCCGGTGGCGACATCGTGCACGGTCGCCTCCCACGCCGGCGTGCGCGCGGCGCTCGCATCGGCGGCGGCGGCGCGCGCGCGCCCAGAAAGAGCAGGATCCGTGGACCTGGATGCGGCCGTGAAGCATCACTTCCCGTGGATCGCGGGCACGCTGATCGCGTCCGCCGCCTATTTCCAGGCAGCGGGGGTCTCGCACCTGCTCGGGAGGACGATCATCCCGGACAGAGCCGCGGGGGTCGCGTCCCTGCCGCGCGCCTCCGGCCGCGCGCAGCGGAACGACCTGCACGCGACGAACGCCGACGCGATCCTGCAGCGCAACCCGTTCGACGCGGCGACGGGGCCGCTCCTGCCGGCGCCGGGCGGCGCCCCCGAGGCGCGCGCGGCCGCGGCGGGCGGCGATCCGTGGCGCGATCCGATCTGCGACGCCGGGCGCGTGGTGCTCATCGCGGCCTCGCAGGACGACGCGTGGTCGTTCGCGGCCATCGAGGGCCCCGACGGACGGACGCAGCTCCGGCGGCTCGGCGGCGACGCGCCGGGGGGCACGCTCGCGCGCATCGCCTGGGACCGCGTCTGGATCGCCGCGGGCGGCGCGCGCTGCCAGCTGCAGCTCGGGAAGAGCGCGCGCGCGGCCGCGCCGGAGCCGCCGCCGCCGCCGCGGCCTGAGGCGAGGCCGGTCGGCGGCGAGGGCGGCATGAGCTCGATCCCGCCGGAGATCGCCGCCCGCATCCGGCGGGTGAGCGCCACGGAGTTCAACGTCGACCGGTCGGCGGTCGACCAGATCCTCGAGCAGCAGGCGCTCCTCATGCGCTCCGCTCGGGTGATCCCGGAGCGGCAAGGGGGCCGCGTCGTCGGGCTGAAGCTCAGGATCAAGCGGGGCTCGCTGCTCGAGTCGCTCGGGCTGGAGAGCGGCGACTCGCTGCGGTCGATCAACGGCTTCGACGTCACCGATCCGCAGAAGGCGCTGGAGGCCTACGCGCGGCTCCGGACCGCGAACCACCTGTCCGTGGCGATCGAGCGCGGCGGCCAGCTGATGACCGTCGACTTCAACATCCGCTGAAGGTGTCGGCGCCTCGGAGCCCCGCGCGGCTCAGCCGAGGGCGTCGAGCGTCGCCTTGGCCGCCCGGCCCGTCAGCGACGGCGGCGCGACCGACTCCCACCACGCCGCCGCGTGCTGCTCGGTCCACTCGGCGTCCAGGCGGAGCGCGGCGAGCCGCTCGGACAGCTCGCGCGCGGACTGCGGCCGCTTCGCCGGGTCCTTCTCCAGGCAGTCGAGCACGAGGCGATCGAGCGCCGGCGGGATCGGGCGCCCCGCGCGCTTCGACGGCGCGACGGGCGCCTCGGTGGCGTGGAGCAGCACCATCTTCATCGCGGTCTCGGCCTCGAACACGAGCGCGCCGGTGAGCAGCCAGTAGGCGACGCACCCGAGCGCGTAGATGTCCGTCCGGCCGTCGATGGGGCGATCGCCGACCACCACCTCCGGCGCCATGAACGCGGGCGTCCCGGTGATCGCGTTGTCCGCCGTCAGCGTGGAGGGGGCCGCGTCCTTCTTGCGCACGGCGACCAGCCCGAAATCGAGCACCTTCAAGAAATCGAGATCCGCGCCGTAGCGGCACAGGAACAGGTTGGCCGGCTTGATGTCGCGGTGCACCAGGAAGGCCCTGTGCGCCTCGTGCAGCGAGTGGCAGGCCTGCCGCAGCAGGTGGACCACCCGCGCGGGCGGCTGCGGGCCGTCCAGCTTGACGAGCGTGTCGAGGTCCATGCCGTCGAGCAGCTCCATCACGTAGTAGAACGACCCGTCGCGGGCGACGCCGAAGTCGAAGATGCCGATCGTGTGCGGCGACCTCAGCGCCGCGGTCGCCTGCGCCTCGCGCTCGAACCGCGCCTTCGCGTTGCCGCCGCTCGCCGCCTCGCCCTGGAACGCCTCCGGGCGGATCAGCTTCACGGCCGCGGGGCGCGCGAGCATGCGGTGCCTCGCCCGCCACACCTCGCCCATGCCGCCGCCGCCGAGCCGCTCGACGAGGCGGTAGCTGCCGAGCTCCCGCGCCGCGTCGAGCTTGCGCCCGAGGCCGAAGACCACGCGCGACACGAACACGGAGAGCGCGAGCGCGATGACGCTCGGGAAGAAGCGGCGGAACATCGCCTCGCGCGCGGGCATCTCCATGAAGCCCCACCGGACGAGCACCCAGAGGCACGCCGGGTCGGTGAGGATCGCCAGCGTCGAGGTGAGCAGGGTGCGAACGCTCGGGGCGGGGATGATGATGGGGAACACCAGCACCCAGACGGCCACCGGCGGCCAGCCCGGCAGCATCGGCCCCTCGGGCCACGGCTGCGCGTTGGTGATGACGGAGATCGAGGCGGCGCCCAGGACCTTGTAGGCGAACGAGAGGTCGACGATGCGCGGCGGCGAGAGCAGCCGCCGCCGCGCGACGACGAAGAGCGCGGCCGAGACGAGCACGAACGGCAGGAAGACCGCGAAGCGGATCGGGCGGGGGCCGAGCGCGACGCCCGGGAAGAGCTCCGACACGATGAAGCCGGCGGCGCCCGCGACGATCGTGAAGAGCGCCACCCACGCGATGCGCCGCACCGCCTCCTCCTCGAGGTCCGGGGGGAGCCGCGGCGACAGCCACTCCCAGCGCGCCCTCGCGCAGGGATTGCTGGCGTCGGGGCCGAGGAAGATGGTCTCGCTCATGCGTCGCGCGCGGCGCACGGCCGCGCCCGCCAGCTCTAGGGGAGCACGCAGACGGGGGGAATAGAAGAGGAGCGCGGCGCCCCCCGCCGCGCGCTCCGGCGGCGTTACTTGGAGAAGACCTGCGCGGCCGCGAGCCCGGTGCCCTTCGTCGCCTTGAGGATCACCTTGCCCGGGCCGCCGACCGGCAGCGGGTTCTTCCAGCAGCCGGAGGCCTTGCCGCCGAGCGTCGCCGCGGCGCCGGTCGTGCTGTCCTGCGCGAGGACGACGGGCGGCAGCCCGGGCGCCGGCTGCGACACGAGCTGGATATCGAGCTCCTGGACGCCGATGCCGATGCCGACGACCGTGTAGCACTTGCCGGCCGAGATGGTGATGTCCTGCTCGAGCGTCTGGCCCTCCTGGAACTGCCCCGCGAACGGCCCGCCGTCCGCCTTCATGCCCGGCGCCTCCGTCGTGCCCATCCCCTGCAGGACGGGCGTCGCGGCCACCGCGGCGACCGGCGGGATCGGCGTGGCGGCCGTGCCCGCGGGCGCGGCCGTGGCCGTCGTCGTGGGCACCGTGGTCGCGGTCGTCGGCACGGCCGACGCGCACCACTGGCCCGGCGGGCACGGGTTGCTCGGGTCGATCGTCGGCTCAGGCGTCGACGAGCACGCGAGCGCTCCGAGCGCGGCCAGGGAGAGCGGGAGTACGTGGAAGACACGCATCATGAGAATGCTCCTTCGATGGGCATGAGCTCGCCCGATCACTGAACGAGGTGCCGGGGCTTCTTACACCGGCTGCGGTTCGACGTGTGGGCCGAGCGCGCGACGCAGCGGCCTCGACAGCGCGGCGGCAACGGAAGGCGACGGACGGCGCCCGCCGCCGCCGCGCCGCTTTGCGCCCAGCGCACGGCGTGCTATCCGAGGTTGGCCTGCGCGGTCTTGCAATTCCAAGTAGTTAAACTATACACGTGATTCGCGTCACCTGCGTGGGACGGCAGTGCGCGCCCAGTGGTGGACCTCCCCAGCGTGCCTTGCCTCCTGGCCTCCTCCGGCCCAGGCGGCGTGCTCACGCCGCGGGGGGCCGTCCCGCTGTGTCCTGAGCGCCCGGCGTCGTCGCGCGGATAACGCGCATCCGTCGGAGCAGCCATGAGCCAGGATCAAAAGCCCCCTCCCGCCGAAGGCAGCGCCCTCTGGTACAAGGACGCGATCATTTACGAGCTCCATGTCCGGGCGTTCAGCGACTCGAACGCCGACGGCATCGGTGACTTCGAGGGGCTCGTCGACAAGCTCGACTACCTCCAGGATCTCGGCGTCACTGCGATCTGGCTCCTGCCGTTTTACCCGTCGCCGCTGCGCGACGGCGGATACGACATCGCGGACTACGCGAACATCAACCCGTCTTACGGGACGCGGCGCGAGTTCGCCCGCCTCCTGCGCGAGGCGCACCGCCGCGACATCCGCGTCATCACCGAGCTCGTCCTGAACCACACCTCGAACGAGCATGAGTGGTTCCAGCGGGCGCGGACCTCGCCGAAGGGCTCGCGCTGGCGCGACTTCTACGTCTGGAGCGACACGCCCCACCGCTACAAGGACGCCCGGATCATCTTCAAGGACTTCGAGACGTCGAACTGGGCGTGGGATCCGGTGGCCAACGCCTATTACTGGCACCGCTTCTACTCCCACCAGCCCGACCTCAACTTCGAGAACCCGGAGGTGCACGCCGCCGTCTTCAAGGTGGTCGACTTCTGGCTCGAGATGGGCGTCGACGGGCTGCGGCTCGACGCCGTGCCGTACCTCTACGAGCGCGACGGCACGAACTGCGAGAACCTGCCGGAGACGCACGAGTTCTTGCGGAAGCTCCGGCGGCACATCGACGCGAACTTCTCCGATCGCATGCTCCTCGCCGAGGCCAACCAGTGGCCCGCCGACGCCGCGGCGTACTTCGGCAACGGCGACGAGTGCCACATGAACTTCCACTTCCCGCTCATGCCCAGGATGTTCATGGCGGTGGAGCTCGAGGACAGCTTCCCGATCGTCAACATCCTGAAGCAGACGCCCGTGGTCCACGAGACCTGCCAGTGGGCGACGTTCCTCCGGAACCACGACGAGCTCACGCTCGAGATGGTGACCGACGAGGACCGGGACTACATGTACCGCGTCTACGCGCAGGAGCACACCGCGCGGATCAACCTGGGCATCCGGCGGCGGCTCGCCCCGCTGATGAAGACGCGGCGCCGGATCGAGCTGATGAACGCGCTGCTCTTCTCGCTGCCGGGGACGCCCGTCCTCTATTACGGCGACGAGATCGGGATGGGCGACAACATCTATCTCGGCGACCGCGACGGCGTGCGCACGCCGATGCAGTGGAGCGCCGACCGGAACGCCGGCTTCTCCCGGGCGAACCCGCAGAAGCTCTACCTGCCGATCATCATCGACCCCGAGTACCACTACGAGGCGATCAACGTCGAGGCGCAGCAGCAGAACCCCGCCTCGCTCCTCTGGTGGATGAAGCGGCTCATCACCCTGCGCAAGCAGAACAAGGTGCTTGGCCGCGGCACGATCGAGTTCCTGCACCCGGACAACAGCAAGGTGCTCGCGTTCATCCGCGCGTACGGGGACGAGCGGCTGCTCATCGTGGCGAACCTGTCGCGGTACGCGCAGCACGTCGAGCTCGACCTCGCGCGCTTCGAGGGCATGGTGCCCGTCGAGCTGTTCGGCAGGAGCCGCTTCCCGGAGATCACGAGCCGCTCCTACCCGCTGTCGCTCGGGCCGCACGACTTCTTCTGGTTCGCGCTGGAGCCGGCGACGCCGACGGCGTCCGTGGGCGAGGCCCAGGCGGTGCCCGCGATCTCGACGAAGGGCTCGTGGCGGGCGCTCCTCTCGCCCGAGGGGCGCAGGGCGCTCGAGCCGGCGCTCGGGAAGTTCATCGCGGCGCGGCGCTGGTTCCGCGGCAAGGCGCGCACCCGGCGCGCGACGACGCTCGCGGACGTCATCCCGATCCTGCGCAGCGAGCAGACGGTGGCGGAGCACTACCTCCTGCTCGTGCGCATCGAGTACACGGACGGCTCGCCGGAGACGTACGTCGTGCCGATCGGCTTCGCCACGGGCGATTACGCGCGGACGCTCGCCACGCGGACGCGCCACGCGGTGATCGCCGACGTCACGGTGCGCGATCCGGAGCCGGACGCCGCGGCGGCGCCGGAGGGCGTCCTGTACGACGCGCTGACGACCCCGGAGTTCGCCGCGCTCGTCCTCGCCGCGATCCGCGCGCAGGGCGTCGCGACCGGCGCCGCGGGCGAGCTCCAGGCGCTGCCGTTCGGCGCGACGCTCGAGGCGCTCGGCGTGGAGGGAGAGCTCCCGGCGCGCGTCGCCGAGAGCGAGCAGAGCAACACCACGATCATTTACGGCGACAAGCTGCTCCTCAAGATCTTCCGGCAGGTCGAGGAGGGCATCAACCCGGAGCTCGAGATCGGCAGGTTCCTGACCGACCACCAGTTCCCCGCGACGCCGCGGCTCGCCGGGGCGATCGAGTACAAGGGCCGCGGCCGCGAGCCGACCACGGTGGCGATGCTCCAGGAGTACGTGCAGAGCCAGAGCGACGCGTGGACGAGCACGCTCGAGTCGCTGAACCGCTTCTTCGAGCGGGTGCTCACCGACGAGGGGTCGGTGAAGGGGAGCGTGCCGCCGATGCCGACCGGCACGCTCGTCGACGCGTCGCGCGCGGCGCCGCCTCCGGTCGTGAACCAGCTCATGGGCACCGAGCTCGTGAGGATGCGGCTGCTCGGCGAGCGCACCGCGCAGCTCCACCTCACGCTCGGCGGGGAGAGCAAGGACCCCGCGTTCGGGCAGCAGCCGTTCACGACGCTGCACCAGCAGTCGATCTTCCAGTCGGCGCACGGCATGCTCTCGCGCACCTTCGCGCTGCTCCGGAAGCGCGAGCGCTCGCTCCCCGAGAACGTGCGCGAGCAGGTGTCGGCGATGCTGCAGCGCGAGGCCGAGATCAACGCCAAGCTCCAGCAGATCGTGTCGAGGAAGTTCGACGTCGCCCGCATCCGGACGCACGGCGACTTCCACCTCGGCCAGGTGCTCTCGACGGGCGACGACTTCATCTTGATCGATTTCGAGGGGGAGCCGGCGAGGCCGCTGAGCGAGCGCCGCTACAAGCGCGGCCCGCTCCGGGACGTGGGCGGGATGGTGCGCTCGTTCGACTACGCCGGCGCGTCGGCGCTCCGGGACGCTCGTCTCCGGCCCGAGGACGTCGCCGTCCTCAAGCCGTGGACCGACGCCTGGGTGGCGTGGATCTCCGCGAGCTACCTCGCGGGATACCTGGAGACGATCGCGCGCGCTCAGGCGAGCGCCGAGCCGCGGGCGGACGAGACGGCGCCGTACGTGCCCGCGAGCGACGCGGATACGGTGCTCCTGCTCGACTTCTACCAGCTCGAGAAGTGCATCTACGAGGTCGGCTACGAGCTCAACAACCGGCCCGACTGGCTGGACATCCCGCTGCGCGGGCTGGAGCGCCTGATTACGCCCGGGACGTAATCATCTCCCGGCGCGTCTCCTCTCCCCTTCCCTTCCCCTCCAGCCGATCAGGCCGCATCGGGCGCCGCCCAGCCGGGCGCGGATGGTGGCCCAATTTGCCCCGGAGTGATTCACATGAAGGCGGGAAGGCCGGAAGATCATTGATCTTTTCTTCCCGCCTTCCCGCCTTCATGTTCACATCCGGCCACCCTCCGGGCGCGCCCGATGCACGGCGCGCGCGGAGACCCGGCTCGCGCGCGGGCTGCAGCTCGTTGCCCGCGCGGGCCGCGCCCACCGCGACCGCGATGGCCTGTCCGGCGGCGCGCGTCGGCTCTCCCGAGGAGAAGGTGCTTTGGCGTGGGACGACTGGCTTGCTCGGCAGGCGAAGAGTCGAGTCGCACGGCGGGCATCTCTGCTAGGCTGGCGGCCTGCGCGGCTGACGGACAGCACCAGGAGCGCGGTTGGCCTGAACCTCGGGCCAGGAGGTCCTACCAGTGAGCAGGAGTTCGCAACTCGGTCTGGGACTACGCATTGCCGCCACGCTTCTGATTTTCTCATTCAATGTGCGCGCCGAGCCCGCAAATTCCGCCAGCGACGCGGTGACCCGCTTGCGTGCGCAGGCGAACGCCGCCCAGGCGGAGGGGCGTTTCGCCGAGTCCCGGGAGATCTGGGAGGCGATCTGGACGATGGAGCGCTCCCAGGTCGCCGCCTGCAATATCGGGGCGCTCGCCTACCGGATCGGCGACGCGCCCGCGGCCGTGCGCTGGTTGTCGCTGTGCAAGGAGATCATGCGGCCGCCGCGCACGCCGGAGGAGCGCGAGCTGTACGAGTCGCGGCTCTTCGACCTGGCGCGCGCGCGCCAGCTCGTCGGCGAGCTCCGCATCGCCATCCCCGCCGGGGCGACCTGCACCGTCGACGGCGAGCAGGTCACGATCGAGCGCGACAAGCCGATCCCCGTCACCCCGGGGCGCCACGCCGTGGTGGCGACGCTGAACGGCGCCGCCGTCCGGGTCGACGTCGATGTCCGCCGCGGGGAGCTCCGCGACGTCCGGCTCGATGTGCCGGCTCCGGCGCTCAGGCCCACGGCGACGCGGGCCCCCGCGCTCGCGAGCGCGCCGCCCGCCTCCAGGCTGCGGACCGGCCTCATCCTCGGGGGCGCCGCGGCCTCGACGCTCTTCCTGGCGCTCGGCGGCGGGCTGATGATCGTGGCGCACGAGGCGGAGATGAGCCGGAACGAGACCGCGCGCAGCGCCGGCGGCAACAACTGCCTTCGCCTCATCGCGCCGGAGTGCAAGCGGGCCGCCAGGTACGAGGACACCATGTTCACGGCGCGCGAGTTCGGCGCCGCCAGCTTCATCACCGGCGGCGTGCTGGCGGCCGGCACGCTCGGGATTGCGCTCTTCACCGAGTCGTCGCCGAGCCCGCGCGCCGAGGTCACCGCGTCGGCCAGCGGCATCTCGCTCCGCGGCGTGTGGTGAGCCACCCCCTCCGCTGAGCCCGCCGGCGCGCTGGACGACGCGGGCGATGCCGTTATCCTCGAGCGCTGGTGGGGCGATGATCCGGCTGGAGCTCGCAGGCGCGCATACGCGGGTGCACGCGACGCTGTGCGGCGCCTGCCCGCAGGGGCCGACCGGCTGCTGCGCCAGCCCGCCGGGGGTCGAGTGGTCGGACATCGGGCGGATCGTGTCGCTCGGCGGCGCAGGCTGGCTGCTCGATCAGATGACCGCGGGCAAGCTGCGCCCCGGTCGCCGCGGCCTGCTCATCCTGCGCGTCGAGCCCCAGGGCGGCGACGGCCACGCGCTGCCGAAGCGGTGCGCGTTCCACGGCCCCGAGGGGTGCACCATCCCTCCCGACCGGCGGGCCGCGACATGCAATTACTACGTCTGCGACGACGCCTTCGCGCACGGGGGCGAGGGTCGCGGCGACCCTGAAGCGCGGGCCGGGCGCAGGGCCCAGGACGCGCTCGTGGACCTCTACGGCCGCTGGGATCTAGAGCTCGCCGCGCTCGTCCTTAAGGGCTGGCCAGACGGCCCTACGTGGAATCAGGATTTTCTCGACTGGCTCGGCCGAGAGTACGATCGCCTCGCTGCCACCGCAGCGTCCGCAACTCGAGCGCTCCGGGCCCGATAGCCCATCACGCGGTCGAAGCGCTGCAGCCGGCGAGCAGGGCCACACCTTTCTATTATCAGCGCAATTTCTTGGCCAAAGGCGATCATTGCATGATTTTTGTGGCGTAGCTGCTTGGACGTTCGCCATGTTGGGACATACTCGTGCCCTCGATGGCTTGGCCGAATCCGGGGGCAATGGTGTGCCCGCTCGGGTCGCGCCGAGGAAAGGAGACTTATGTCACGGTGGTTGAAGCTCTCGTTGCTTGCCTTTGGTGCCAGCGCTCTCTTGGCCGCGTGTGGAGACGACGGAGAATCGCCCGCTGGGTCCAGCAGCACGTCGAGCGGCGCGAGCACGTCGGCCACGACCGGCTCGGGCGGCGACGGCGGGAACGGCGGCGGCGACGGCGGGAACGGCGGTGACGGCGGGAGCGGCGGCGACGGCGGGAGCGGCGGCGACGGCGGGAGCGGCGGCGACGGCGGGAGCGGCGGCGACGGCGGGAGCGGCGGTGGGTCCCTGCAGGCCGAGGCGGAGCTCGTGGAGCTCAACTCGAGCGGCCTGAGCGGGACTGCGACGTTCGCGCAGTCCGGAGAGGACGTGACGCTCACCATCACGGTGTCCGGCTGCCCCGCCGGCGAGCACTCCGCGCACATCCACGAGAACAAGAGCTGTGAGGACAACGGTAACGCCGCGGGCGCCCACTGGATTCCGAACGGCGAAGGACTCGGCAGCTTCACGTGCGATGACGCTGGCCAGGGCACGCACACGGTCAAGCGCGGCACCGACGTCTGGACCGTCGGCGGCGACCCGGCCACCGACGTGACGAAGTACTCGATCGTCGTCCACGCCGCGGCAGATCCGAACGCCGGCGGCCGCATCGGCTGCGGCCTCATCGAGCTGGAGTAACCCCTCCGCGGAGCTCTTCTGTGGAGCTCTTCTGTCCGGGCCCGTCGAGGGGCGCGCCGCTTCCCGGCAGGCGCGCCCTCTCCGGGCCCGGGCCGCTCGCGGCGCCCGTCGGGCGCGCCAGCGTGCGACTCGGCCGCGCCGGGGGCGGCGACCCGGATACGAGGAGCGCCACGACGCCAAGGACACCAAGCGAGCCGAGGCTCGGAGTCTCTACTTCGGAGGCATCCCCGTGACCTCTTGACGGCGGAGGGTCACGGTGCGCTCGACGACGTCGGACGCGGAGAGCTGCAGGAAGATCGACTCGTCGAACCAGCCGGACCTGGACACCACGACGACCTGCATCCCCCGAGGGAGCTCGATGCTGAGCGGCGTCGTGCCGAGCATGCTGCCGTTCCAGCTCACGTTCGCGTCCGCGGGCTCGCTCCGGATCGTGACCTTGGCCTTCGCCACGTTGGGCTCGACCACCTGCTCGACCGGGGAATCGGGAGGAGGCTGCGTCGACACGACAGGATCCACCGGCTCCGCCGGTCTCCCGCGGAGCATCGCGACGGCCCCCACGGCCAGCAACGCCGCCACGCCGAGCGCGGAGGCGAGATACCCGCGCTGCCGCCACGACGAGACGCGCCCCACCGTCGCGCCCAGGCTGTCGGGGTCGACGGCCGCAGGCTCGTACTGGTGGTTCGCGGGGCTGCTGTGATCGGTGAGCACGGGCAGCGACGCCGCGGTCGCGGAGGGCCACATGGAGCGGTTCATCCCCATGACCATCGACGCGCGCGGGAACTCGCCGACCATCGAGGCGCGCTGGATGTCGCCCGCGACGTCCAGCGAGGTCAGGTACTCGAACTGCGCGGTGACCTGCTGGCGCACGAGCGCCCTGCTCTCCGCGAACATCTGGAGCACGTGCGCGCCGAGCTGCTCGGTGCGGACGTCCTCGCCCGAGGCCCGCAGGTGGCTCTCCAGCGCGTCGCCCATCTCCTGCGCGGTGGAGAACCGTTGCGCCGGGTCCCGCTGGAGCGCCCGGGCCACGATCTCGTCGAGCGCCGGATCGATGTCCGGAACGACGGCGGAGAGCCGAGGGATCTCCCGCGTGAGCAGCTGGTGCATCACGGCGACATGGTCGCCATCGAAGAGCCGCCGCATCGCCAGGAGCTCCCAGAGCACGATGCCGATCGCGAAGATGTCGGCCCGCCGGTCGACGTCGGAGCTCGCCATCGCCTGCTCGGGCGCGGCGTACGCCATCTTGCCCTTGAACGTCCCACTCTCGGTGTGCGCAGCGTTCAGGGACGCCTTCGCGACGCCGAAATCGACGATCTTTACCGCGCCGTCGTACGTGATGAAGATGTTGTGCGGCGAGACGTCGCGGTGCACGACGCCGAGCAGGCGGCCGTCGAAATCCGTGAGCTCATGCGCGTAGTGCAGCCCGCGCAGCGCCTCGGCGATGATCCTGACCCACACCGCGCGCGAGAAGCTCGCGGCGCCGGGACAGCCGCTGACCACCGCCCTCACGATGTCCTTGAGCGGCTGCCCCTCGAGGTACTCCATCACGATGAAGTACCCGCCGCTCTCGCCCCCGATCTCGTAGGTCTGGACGACGTTCGGGTGGTTGAGCCGGGCCGAGAGCTTGGCCTCGTCCAGGAACATCAGGACGTAGCGCGGGTCCTCCGCCATCCCGACGCGGAGACACTTCACAACAACGAGCTTGTTGAACGACCCGGGCCCGCGGGAAACGGCGAGGAACACATCCGCCATTCCCCCACGGCCTAATTTTGCAACCAGGCGGTATCGACCAAGCAAGCTATTGCCCGCTTGCTTGTTCGTCGAGATGGTTTGGCCGCCTGCATTCACGACATCCCCCGCTATAAGAGCTTAATTACCCCGTTGACCCCGAGTTTGCAAAGACTTTTATGTTTGGAAACACTCCGCGCACCTCCCGGAACACCTCCCGGACGCGTGGCGCGCCGCTCCATCGTTCGCCGCCACACCGTGGCATTCTTGCGCAGCGCTCCATCGCGGCCGCGGGCAGACCCGGTCGAGGCAGCGGATGTCAGGGTCCTAACGAAGTGGATCGAATGTGAGCGGCTCATGTGTGGGCGTGCACACAGTGCGGCTATGTCATCTCGCCCGCCGCTCGGCAACGGCTTCGTTGTACAACAGCAGCATCACGACCCGGAACGCAAGGGGCCTGGTCGCTCCTCGGCCCGATCGGCTGCCGCCGGCGGGGCGCCGGCGAGCCCGGAGAGCGCATCTCCGTAATCCAGCCTACGTGCTCTCGCTCGATCGCCTGGGACACCGGCAGTCTCGTCGCTCGCCGACGCCCACGCGCTGAGCGAGCGCACAACATCCGCCCAGCGCGGAGTCGCCTCCGCGCTGTCCCGGTCGTTCGTGGGAGGGCTTTACCAGGGGTCCTGCGCCCAAAACCTGCGCACGACGTCGAGCGTGGCGTCGAGCTGCTCGAAGTGGGGGAGGCCCCGCGTGGGCGCGACGCGGGCGACCTCGACGCGCGCGTTCCGCTGCTGGAGGTCGCCGAGGCGCTCGAAGCGCGAATACGGGTCTTGATCGTGGACGATCAGGGTGGGGACGGGGAGGCGCGCATACAGGCGCTCGAACGCGTCCTCCGTGAACAGGGCGCCCGAGATGAACGCGAGGGGCGCGCGGTGGGCGCCAGGCTCCTTCGACGTGCGGACGGCGTAGTCGACGAGGCCCGGATCCGGGGCGCCGACGAAGCTCTTCTTCAGGAACCAGCGAATGCTCGGCGGCGATGCCAGCATGCGATAAAGCGCCCCGGCGACCGGAGGGACGTGCGCGATCGTCCGGAGGACGGCGCTCGCGCCGGGCGCCTCGCGGCCGAGCCCCGTCGGCGAGACGAGCACGAGGCTGTGCACGAGGCTCATCTCCTCGCAGGCGACGGCGGCGACGAACTCCGACGAGAGGGAGAGCGCGATGACGTCGGCGCCGCCAGGCTCGCGGACCACGTCCGTGAGGAAGCGGCGCACCGCGGCGCGATAGAGCTCGCGATCGTAGGCGCGGTCCGCGCGCTCCGAGAGGCCGAAGCCCGGGAGATCGAGCGCGTAGACCGGCCGCTCTCCGCGGAGCGCATCGAACAGGGGAGCCATCTCCTTGGACGAGGCGGCCGCGTCGACGCCGTGCAGCAGCACCACGGGGCGCCCCGTTGCGCGCGTGTCCACGTAATAGGCGAGGCGCCCGGCGCTCCACGTGTCGACGTGCCGGATCTCCGCGTCGAGCGCCGCCGCGAGGGGCGCGCGCTCCAGCCGGCGGAGCGCGGTCGGCACGAAGCGGAATCGATCGACGACCCCGTCGAGGCTCATCGCGCGCGCTGCCATCACGTCACCTCCACGGGGGGCATCCCCTCGTCGTCCGCGCGCTCGATATCGGCGATGCTCGCGGTCCTCGGAGCCGGCCGCGCCTCGGCGCCGCCAGCGGCGGCCTGTCGATGCTGGCCAGCCTGGCCAGCATCCCGGCGCCCGTCGCGCTCTCCGCGCTCGGCCTGGTCCGAGACCTCCTGCGCGGCGCGCACCAGCCGCTCCAGGCGCTCTTCCTCCAGGTGATGGCGAGCCCCGTCCGGACCACCGTGACGATCCTCGAAGCGGTGGTGCCCGTTCCCGGCATGGCCATGGGACACCGTGCGATCAGGTCGAACTGTCATGCTCAGCTCCTTCCGCACAGGGTCAAAGCACGGACCGTGCCCCTGCGAAGCGCAGATCCAGAGATGATCGTGGGGCAGAGAGCGGGCTGAGCAGGGGCAAAGACGCCCCGAGTGTGACCTTTTGCCTCGTTCGCTCCCGGCCAAGCGCGGGTCAAGGGCCTTGTCACGAACGGATGAAACAGGGGTTTTCCACGATCGGTCCGGCGGACAAGATCGCCAGTCGAACTCGTTATTTCAGGTCCGCCGGCGCGGAACGTCCGCACGTCCTGGAAGGTCTGGCGCGCGCAGCGTGGGGCGGCCGATCGGCGGCCGCGCCGCGCTGGAGGTCGCGGGGAGCTGCCCAGCCGCGATCCCCGGGCGCCGGAGCTCAGCCCGCGACGTCGAGCTTCCGGCCGGCGGGCTTATTGATGTCGGCGAAGAAATCGTTGCCCTTGTCGTCCACCACGATGAAGGCGGGGAAATCTTCGACCTCGATCTTCCAGACCGCCTCCATGCCGAGCTCGGGGTACTCGAGCACCTCGACCTTCTTGATGCAGTCCTTGGCGAGGCGCGCGGCCGGACCGCCGATCGAGCCGAGGTAGAAGCCGCCGTGCTTCTTGCACGCCGCGGTGACCGCGGGCGAGCGGTTGCCCTTGGCGAGCATGACGTAGCTGCCGCCGTGCGCCTGGAAGAGGTCGACGTACGCGTCCATCCGGCCGGCGGTGGTGGGCCCGAACGAGCCGGAGGCATAGCCCGCCGGCGTCTTCGCGGGCCCCGCGTAGTAGACCATGAACTCCTGCATGTAGCTCGGCATGCCCTCGCCGCGATCGAGGCGCTCCTTGATCTTCGCGTGCGCGATGTCGCGCGCGACGATCATCGGCCCGGTCAGCGAGAGCCGCGTCCGGATCGGGTACTTCGCGAGCTCGGCGCGGATCTCGCGCATGGGGCGGCGGAGGTCGATCTTCACGACCTCGCCCTCGAGATCCGCGTCCGTGGTGTCGGGCAGGTACTTCGCGGGATCGGCCTCGAGCTGCTCGAGGAAGATGCCCTCGCGCGTGATCTTGCCGAGCGCCTGCCGGTCCGCGGAGCACGAGACCGCGATGCCCACCGGGCACGAGGCGCCGTGCCGCGGCAGGCGGATGACCCGCACGTCATGGCAGAAGTACTTGCCCCCGAACTGGGCGCCGATCCCGGTCCGCTGCGCGATCTCGAGGACCTTCTGCTCGAGATCGCGGTCGCGGAAGCCGCGGCCGCGCGCGTTGCCCTCGGCCGGGAGCGTGTCGAGGTAGCGCGCCGAGGCGAGCTTCGCGACCTTGAGCGTGTGCTCGGCCGAGGTGCCGCCGACGACGATGGCGAGGTGGTACGGCGGGCACGCCGCCGTGCCGAGCGCGCGGATCTTGGCCTCGACGAAGGAGAGCAGGCTCTCGGGGTTCAAGAGCGCCTTGGTCTCCTGGTAGAGATAGCTCTTGTTCGCGGAGCCGCCGCCCTTCGCCATGAACAGGAATTTGTAAGCGTCGCCGTCCGTCGCGAAGATCTCGATCTGCGCAGGGAGGTTGTCGTTCGTGTTGACCTCCTTGTACATGTCGAGCGGCGCGAGCTGCGAGTAGCGGAGGTTCTGCGCGCGGTAGGTCTCGAAGACGCCGCGCGCGATGGCCGCCTCGTCGCCGCCGCCCGTGAAGACGAGCTGGCCCTTCTTGCCCATGACGATCGCCGTGCCGGTGTCCTGGCACGACGGGAGCACGCCCCCCGCGGCGATGCTCGCGTTCTTGAGGAGCTCGAGCGCGACGAAGCGATCGTTCGACGAGGCCTCGGGATCGTCGAGGATGCGCGCGAGCTGCGCGAGGTGGCCGGGCCGGAGGAGGTGGGCGATGTCGCGCATGGCCTCGCGCGCGAGCAGGGTGAGCCCCTCCGGCTCGACCTTGAGGAAGGTCGAGCCGGCGGCCTCGAAGGTGGAGACATGGTCGCGGCTGACGAGGCGGTACGGCGTCTCGTCATGGCCGATGGGCAGCATGTCCTGGTACTGGAATTCGGTCATCGTTCGGGTCTCCGGGGGCGGGAGGCTGCGGGTCCCCCTTCTTTGCATGGCTCCGGCCCCGGGCTCAACACCCACCCAGCGCCGGCCGCCTCACGCGGGCAGCGAGCGCTCCACGCCGTCGAGGAGGGCCGAGATCGACCGCAGGAGCGGCGCCCGGGCGCTCCGCAGGAAGAAGTGCCCGCCGGGGAACATCTCGACCCGGAAGGCCCCGCTCGTGTGCTCGCGCCAGGCTTCCAGGTCGGCGCGGCTCGCGCGCTCGTCGTCGACGCCGCCGAAGGCGGAGATCGGGCAGTCGAGCGGGCGCTCGGGGACGAACGGCTCGACCTCGTTGACCGCCACGTCCGCGCGGAGGGTGGGCAGGAAGAGCGCCAGGAGCTCCGGCTCGCGCAGCACCTCGTCGGGCGTGCCGCCCATGCGGCGGATCTGCTCCAGAAACTCGGGATCGGACAGGCCGTGGAGCGGCGCCGGGCCGGGCAGGTGGGGCGCGCGCCTGCCCGACAGGAAGAGGTGGCGCGGCAGGGGGGCGCCCCTCCGGCGCAGCTCGCGCGCGAGCTCGAAGCTCACCAGCGCGCCGAGGCTGTGGCCGTAGAAGGCGAACGGCCTCTCGAGCCAGCGCTCGATCCCGGTGGCGAGGGCCTGGACGAGCGGGGTGAGGCGATCGAAGGGCGGCTCGCTCAGGCGCGCCTCCCGGCCGGGGAGCTTGATCGCGCAGAGCTCGGTGTGCGCGGGGAGCTCGCGCCACCAGGCGCTGTATACCGATGAGCCGCCGCCCGCGTAGGGGAAGCAGAAGAGGCGAAGCCGGGCGCCGGGGTTCGGCCGCGGGCAGCCGGCCCACGTGTCGGAGATTGAGCTCGTGGTCATCGTGCGGCGCTCAGCGTAGCTCGCCGCCGCCGCGCCCGCCCCCTACCATTTGCTGCCGAGGGCGACGCGGATGGTGGCGACCTTCCCCTGGTTCAGGCCGAAGCCGAGATCGTCGTCCAGCGCGACCAGCGCGCCGACCCGGGCGAAGGAGCCCTTCACGAGCGGCTCCCAGTCGATGAACGGCTCCGCCGCCAGCTGGGCGGAGTTGCTCGAGGAGAGGGGGAACGCGGCCTGGAGGCGCATGCCTATGCCGAAGTTGCCGAACGGGCGAAACGCGATCTCGTTGCCCTGCTCGATGACGGTCTTCGTGAAATCCCCTTCACGGGTCGGCAGGAAGAACTGAGTCGCGACGTCGTGGGTGAGGAACAGGATCTTCCCGAAGTGGATCTCGGTCCCCACGCGCGCCCGGAGGGCCCAGTGTCCGAGCAGCACGCGCTGCGCGTCGAAGTAGGCCCGCGCGGGGAAATTCGCCACCGCCGCGACCTCGAGGCGCGAGCCCGGGTGCGGATGGAGCGGGATCGTCAGGCTCATGCCGCCGAACAGCGCGAGGTTCGGCAGCGCGTTGCCAGCGTAATGCAGGCCGAACGTCGGGTTGCCGAAGAAGAAATGGCTGTGCTCGCCTTCGCTCCAGAATCGCTTGCCGAACAGGTCCGTGTCCTGGCGGCCCGAGACGTCGCCGTAGACGAACGGTATCTCCGCGTCGAGGTGGAGCCCCGCGACGATCTTGTACTGCGCGGCGGCGGTGATGGCGATGCCGAGCCGATCGGACTCCTCGAGCCTGACCTCGTCCGGGCCCGGGAGCACGTCGACGACCTGCTCCTGGTACGATGAGCTGAGGACGTCGACCTCGAACCCGAACCGGCCTCCCTGGCTCTTCGCCCAACGCTCCTTCGTCTTGTCCGTGACGGGCTGCCGCGACGCCGGCGGCTCCTGCGCCAGCGCGGGCGTGGCCAGGGAGAGCATGAGGAACAGGGTGCCAAGAGAGGCTTTGGTCGTGCTCACCTGGTGTCTCCCATCTCGTTCTCGACGCGCGGGCGCTGAACCACCTTGTCGCACTGTGCCGCCGCACCGCACGGGCGAGGCCCCATGACCGCGGCGCTCGCTCGGATCAATGCAGCCCGAGCGCCCTGGATGCAAGCTTTTTGACCGCCGCGACCCTGCGACGCCCTGCGTCGCGCGGCCCCGCCGGAGCGCGCGCGACGCGGCGCCGGCGGGGCGCCGCGGGTCGCCGCCAGCGCGGCGTCGCGCGGCCGCCGGCGCGGGGCGCCCGGATCACTGCGGCTCGCAGTAGCCGAAGTTGCACTTCGGCGCGTCGGACGGGCAGTCCGCGTCGCTGTCGCAAGGCGCGCAGTCGGCGTCGCCGCCGGCGACGGCGTCGAAGTAACACCAGCACGAGCGCGTCGGCATGAACGACGCGAGCGGCCCCATCTCCTCCGTGCGCCGCACCCGCATGGCGCACTCGGGGACGACGTCGTGCTGCGCCTCGAGCTTGATGAGATCGAGCCCCGCGGGCGGCTGCTTCCTGCCGGTGAGATAGTCGATCACCAGCGCCGCGCCGTCGCTCAACGGAGCTCCGGTGTTGATGCTCACGCGGGTGAGGAAGTGGAGAGGCCCCCAGATCGCGTAATGGCCGTCTCTGACATTGCGCTTGTCGCGCTTCAGAGGATCGGAGTCGGGGTAATAGCCGCAGCGCTGGTCGTAGTGCTGGTAAGCGAGCACCTTGAGCAGCGAGGCGCTCTCGCTCGCCACGTTGGCGCCGAGGACGCCGATCGTGCGCTCCGCGTCCGTCGAGAACGCGACGCTGCTCCTCATGTCGTCGCTCGACGCCGTGGGCGCCCCCAGCCAGCGCGACGCCGGGACGCGGATCGCCGCCGCCATCATCTGCTGCGTGCCGGAGCCGGCGTTGCGCTGGAAGATGAACCGCTCGTCGACCCAGGGCGCGACGCCGGAGCCCTGGCCGAAGCCGTACACGAAGTACGCGGCCTCGGCGCTGATCGACGCCTGCGTCGACGCGTTGGGGACGACGAAGGTCATCGGCTGGATGGGGCCGGTGAAGTCGCTGATCGTGCTCGAGGTCGTGAAGGCGGCGTCGCAGGTCGTCGCGAACACGTCGGAGACCGCGACGTCGATCGGGCTCCCGTCCGGATCGGCGTCGCAGAGGCGCTCGGTGTCCGCGTCCCAGGTGCTCAGGCCGGCGCCCGTGAGCGGCGCGCCCCCGAAGAAGGCGGCGACCCCGGAGCACGAGCCCTGCCCCTGATAGACGATCGAGATGGGGGGCGTCGACGCGCTGAGCACCTTCGCGAGCTCGGCGAGGAACGGCTTCACCGCGCTCGATCCGGTGACGTAGACCGGGAAGGGCAGCGAGGAGCACGGCACGGCCTGCTGCGCCGCCGAGGGCGACGCGACGGCCAAGGCGGCGCCGAACAGCGCCGCAGCAGGCAAGAGGATCGGGCAAGACCGGAACATCCCGTCGCGCATCATCGTCGATTCGCGTCCGCGGGGTGGGTCAGCGACCCCCGCCCGCGCCTCGCTCCGGCAGCGGGGGGAGCCCGCCGTCGCGGAGGTTCGTGAGCCTCGCCTCGTCGAACGGCCGGCACGCCGCGTCGGTGCACGCGTTGAGGAGCTGCTCGTTCGTCGTCGGCGCGCAGCTGTAACAGCCGTCGTCGCCGTCGCACCCGGCCGGCGGGGCGCCGTCCGCGGGCACGCAGACGCGCCCGCCCGGGTCGCAGCGGGCGCCGGGGAACCGCGCGCAGTCGGCGTCCGTCGCGCACTGCCGATCCCGCCGCTCGACGAGCACCGAGCACGAGGCGAGCGCGGCGAGCGCGAGCGAGAGCGAGAGCGAGAGCGCCGCGCAGAGGCGGGCGCGGAGCGCGCGCGAAGGCGGCTGCGTGAGGCTCCGCTTTCGCGCGCTGGAGGGCTGCCGTTGCATGGCGCGCGCGGCCCTAGAAGGCGCCGAGGAGCCGGAGGGACGACGGAGCGACCGCGGCCCGGATCGAGGGCGACGCGGCGCGGGCTCCGCCGGGGCGCTCCGGGCCGCCGGCGACGGTGAGGTAGAGCGCGACCCCGCCGACGACCACCGCGGCGCCCGCGAGCAGATCGGCGGTGAGCGCGAGCGTCGCGGTCCGGGTGCGCGCGCGCTCGATCGCGCGGGGGTCGCCCGGGAAGGCGCCGAGCTCGGCGTCGAGATCGCTCGACGCGCCGAGCGCGAGGACCCCGGTGACCGCCGCGCCCGCGGCGAGGGCGCCGGTCGCGATCCAGGGCAGGACGGGCGCGGCCCGCTCCCGGCGAGGAGCGCGGTCGGCCAGGGCACTGCGCCGCCCCGGCGGCGGGGGCGCGGCGACGCGGGGGCCGGCGCTCGCGGCCGGATGGGCCGGCGCGTCGGGGATCTCGATCCGGAGCTCGACGTGATCGCCGCCGGCCACGTCGATGATCCGCGTGACGGCCGGGCGGCCCGCCGCCGTGGCGACGATGCGCCGCCGCCCGGCGCTCAGCAGCACCGGCTCGGCGAGCGGGGTCCTGCCCACCGCGACGTCGTCGACGGCGATCTCCACGTCGGGCGCCGAGGTCGAGAGCGCGACGGTCGCGACGCGGCCCCGCAGCACGGCGATGTCCCGCTCGACCGCGGCCCGCCGGTCGGCCGCGATCTGCGCGCCGCCGTCGGCCAGGTACCGCTCGAAGGCGCGCAGCGCGCAGGCGTAGTCCCTGAGCTGGTAACACGCCCCCGCGACGTTGTAGAGCACCTGGTACGCGGGCGCGAGCGCGTAGGCGCGGCGGAACTCCATGAGCGCGGCGCCGTAGTCGGCCTCCTTGTAGAGCTCGACGCCGCGCCGGAAGCGCGCGTCGGCCTCGGCGGTCTCGTCGGCGGGCCGGGCGAGCGCGCCGCCCGGAAGGCCGGAGACGATCGCCGCGGCGGCGAGGGCGAGGGCGCGCGAGGTCGTCATGGGGCGTAGGGGCTCTCCAGGTCGATGCCGCGCCCCGGCTTCTCGCCGCCGCGCGGCGCGGCGGGCGGCGGCGTCGCGGCCGGCGCGGGGGTCGAGGCGGGCGCGATCGCCGGCGTGCTCCGGGCGATCGGCGCCGGCTTTCCTCGAGGCGCGCCCGGATCGCGCTCCAGCGCGAGCTTCACGACGAGATCGCTCTTCGCCGCGATCGTCTCCTCCTGCGGCAGGAAACCCGGCGCCTCGGCGCGGACGACGTGCTCGCGCCCGTCCTTGACGAGCTGGCCCTGGTGATCGCCGCGCGACAGCGGCGCTCCGTCGAGGAACAGCCGTGCCTCCGCGGGAGAGACGCGGACCACGAGGCGCACCTCCTCGTGCGGCGGGGCCGGCTGCGGAGGAGGCGCGTCCGCGGGAGGAGCGGTGAGCGCCTCGAGGGGCCCGGCCGGCGCCGTGCGAGGCGGCGGACGCAGGATGCCAGCCGTCACGACGCCCGCGGCGAGGAGGAAGGCGATCGCGATCGCGGCGAGCCGCCGGCCCGAGCGCGCGGCGCGCTCGCCGCGCGCGGTTTGCCCGGTTCGCCGGGTCTGCCCCGTCTCGGTCGAGCTCACCGCGGGCGGCGTCGAGATCGCGTCCGAGGGGCTGAACGCCGCGGGGGCCGTCAAGGTCGGCGTCATCGACACCGGACCGGCGCCGATCTTCGGCAGGTCCGAGAGCGCGACCTTCCCGTAGCTGCCCGACCAGCGCACGTCGCGCAGCTGCTCCTCGACGAGCTGCTGGATCCGCGCGCGGTCGTCCGCGAACCGGCTCGCCACGAACGCGCCGACCTCGCGCGCGCTCATCCCGTGGTGATGCTCGCGCAGCCAGCGCTCGAGCTCCGCGTGCAGCTCGGCCGCGGTGGCGTAGCGGTCGCCGGGCGCGTGCGCGAGCGCCTTGTGGCAGATCCGCTCGAGCTCTGGATCGACGTCCGGCGCGGCCACGCGCAGGTCCGGGAGCTCGCCAAGGCCGAGCCGCCCGAGGATGGCGAGGTCGTTGTAGCCCTTCCACATGCGCCGCCGCGCGATCGCCTCCCAGAGGATCACGCCGACGGAGAAGACGTCGGAGCGCCGGTCCACGCGCTCGCCGCGCGATTGCTCCGGCGACATGTAGGCGACCTTGCCCTTGAGCATGCCGGCGCGCGTCTCGGACAGCGAGTCGGCCGCCTTCGCGATCCCGAAGTCGACCACCTTGATGACGCCGTCGTAGGTGACGAAGATGTTTTGCGGGCTCGCGTCGCGGTGGACCACGTGAATGGGCGTGCCGTCGAAATCGCGCAGCTCGTGCGCGTAATGGAGCCCGGCGAGCGCGTCGGTCAGGATCCGCACCTGGACGGGGAGCGACAGATCGGCCAGCCCCACGCGGACGCGGAGCTGGCTGAGCGGCTGGCCGTCGAGGTACTCCATGGCGATGAAGAGCCGCTCGCCGTCCTCGCCCACCTCGTACGTCTGCACGACGTTGGGGTGATTGAGCCGGGCCGCGAGCCGCGCCTCGTCGAGGAACATGGCGAGGATCTCGGGGTCCTCGCACAGCTCGGCCCGCGCCCGCTTGAGGACGACCAGCTTGTTGAAGCCGGCCGGCCCCCGGGCGACCGCGAGGCAGACGTCGGCCATCCCGCCCCTGCCAATCTCGGCGATCGGGCGGTACTTGCGCCAACCTTGGGGATCGCTGGGAGCGCTCATTCGACCTAGGCCGGCTCCATCCCCGAGGGGAAAGCCAGGCCCGAGGATGCGCTCAGCCTGTTACTTGCACGCAAACGGCGGGTGACGTTCGCGCGAACGCCGCCGCGCGAGGCGCGGGCTCGCCTCGCCGCGCTCGCGGGCGGTCAGCGCTGGCCGCGCGCCGGGCCGGACCGGCGCTCTAGCCGCGCGTCGCGCCGGACCGGCGCTCTAGCCGCGCGGCGAGGTCGCGGCGCTCCTGCGACTCCGCGCCTCCCCGCGCGCGCAGCGCGAGCGCGAGCACGCGCGGGAGGTCGAGCGCCTCGCCGCGCGCGCGCATCTCCGAATACGATCGCTCGTAATCGCGGGGCACCCGCAGCGACCAGTTGTGATCGCCGATCGTCCCGGGAGCATTGTAGATGTCCTTCACCCCGAGCAGATCGGAGAAGAAGACCATCACGTTCGACGCCTGGCTCGCGAAGAGGTCGGCGAACTTGGCCTGCGCGAGCGCGCGCGGATCGGACGCGAGCGCGCGCGCCATCGCGCCCTCCTCGGCCGGCGAGGGCGCGAGCCGGCCGGCGAGGTACGCGGCCTGCCGCTCGAGCGCGGAGGAGCGCGCCCACGCGTCGAGGAGCCGCCAGAGCGGCGGCGTGTCGTGCGTGCCCACCATGATCCAGTCGGAGGGCGCGGCGTTCTCGCTGCGATAGACGTCCTTCGGGTTGTCGAGATCGGCCTTCTGCGTGACCAGGAAGCGCCCGAGCCCGTGCCGCTCGAGGACCGCCTTGAGCGGGTACGGGAGCGTGCTCAGGACCTCGCACACGATGTCGGTGGTGGCGCGGCCGCGCGCCTCCGCGCAGCTCGCGATGGTGTCGAAGATCACGCTGTATCGCCCCACCTGCTCCGGCGTCAGCGCGGAGACCCAGTCGTCCGCGTACCGGGGCACGGCGCGGTTCAGCTGGGCGGGGGAGACGATCGCATAGCGGGCGAGCAGCGGGTGGTCCGGCAGGTCGGGCGACGAGAAGAGGCGCGCCCCGCCCTGGACCGCGCGCAGCGGATCGGGGGCGTCGGCGGCGTAGACCCACGGGCAGACGAGGCCGTGCGGGTGATCGAGGCGCACCCCGTCGAACTCGTCGAACATCTTCTCCATCCGCGCGCGCACGAGGGCGAGCGCGCCGGAGGAGCCGTCCGCGTACTGCACCGGATCCAGGACAGGGTAGTTCCACACCTGACCTTCCGGGTTGGTGCGGCTCGGCGGCGCCCCCATCAGATAGCCCTTCAGGAAGACCGATTGATGCGCCCAGGCGTCCTGAGGCGAATAGCCGATCTGCAGATCGCCATAGAGCTTGAGCCCGAGCTCGCCCGTCACCGCCCGGAGCGCCGCGTGCTGCTCGTGCGCGAGGAGCTGGCAGAAGGCGTAGAGCTCGAGCTCGTCGCGGTACCGATCGAGGAGCTCTCGCCTGCGCTCCTCGCAGGCGACCACCTCGCCAGGGCCGGGCGCAAAGAGGCGGCGATCCACCGCTGGCTCGCCCGACCAGCCGTGAAACCAGCCGCTCTGGTGCTCCTCGCAGAGGGGGCCGTAGAGCCCGTCGCGCTCGAGCCACGCCGCGTTCCGCTTCCTGAACGCGTCGAGCCGCTCGGCGAGGGCGCCGAGCTCGCCGCGCCTCCGCCGGTCGACGAACGACGCGTACGCCTCGCGCAGCGCGGCGCGCTGCGCGCGGTAGGCATAGCGGTGCAGCGCGCGCCCCTCGCTGCCGGCCGGCCTCTCCGCCACGATCCTCCGCACCGACTCGGGGCGCAGGAGCGCGCCGAAGGGGCCGTCCTCCGCGAGCCGGGCGAGCGCGATCGACAGCGTGCTCCGCGAGAAGATGGTGCCGTCGTACGGGGACGCGTTGTCGGCCGAGGTCTCCCCCTGCGGCCCGAGCTGGATGCCGTTGAACCCGAGATCGCGCGCGAACCGGAGGAATCGGCGCCCGCCCTCGCTGTACGGGGACCCGCGCCCCGTGTCCTCGTCGTCGTCCGACGGAAAGCTCGGATCGTGGATCGCGAGCACCAGGTTGCGGATGCCCAAGAGCTGCAATGCGGCCCTGACGAGCCCCCGCTCGTCCTCGTCCGCGCGAGCCTGGGCCCCTGCCACGTCGCCCCTGTCGTTCCCGGCGTCCTTCATCGCGGTAGGTATAGCGATGAAGGGATCGGCCCGCCAAGACGCGAAATCATGGACAGATCGGCCTCGGTGGTTGGATGAAATCGATGTCCGGCGAAACCCGAGGACGGCTGTCAGGCCCCGAGCCGCGTGCCCGCCGCGACTCCCGTGGTCGCGCCCGCGGCCTCCGCCGCCGGGAGCGTGAAGAAGAACGTGCTCCCCTCGCCCACCTTGCTCTCGACCCAGATCCGCCCGCCGTGCACCTCGACGAGCGCCTTCGCGATCGAGAGGCCGAGCCCCGTGCCCTTGTGCGCGGTCTCCTTCGCCTGCCAGTAACGCTCGAAGATCCTCGCCCGCTGGTCCTCCGGGATGCCCGGGCCGGTGTCGCGCACCGACACGCGCACCTCCCTGCCCCACGGCTCGGCGCGGATCGCGACCTCGCCGCCGGCGGGCGTGAACTTGATCGCGTTGCCGACGAGGTTCGCGATCACCTGCAGGATCCGCTCGCGATCGCAGAGCGCCCGTTCGACGCCGAGCTCGACGCCGAGCTCCAGGCGCAGCGACTTCTCCGCCGCCTCCTCGCGCAGGAGCTCCAGGGCGTCGCCCAGGAGGACGGCGACGTCGTGCGGCACCGGCTGGACCGAGATGTGGCCGCCTTCGAGCCTCGCCAGGTCGAGCAGATCGCGGATGAGGCGGTTCATGCGATCGGCCGACTTCTGGATGCGCTCGACCGGACGACGCAGCTCGGCCGCCTCGTCCGAGCTCGGCAGCTTCCGGCGCAGGAGGCTCGTGTTCATGACGATGGTCGCGAGCGGGCTCTTGAGATCGTGCGACACCACCGCGACGAGCTCCTCCCGCGCCCGGATCGCCCGCTGCGCGCTCTCGTAGAGCCGCGCGTTGTCGATCGCCAGCGCGGCCCGCCGCCCGAGATCCTCCGCGAGCGCGCGGTCCTCCACGCCGTAGGGCAGGTCGTCGCGGCCCGAGGCGATGGTGAGCACGCCGAGCATCGTGCCGCGCGTGACGAGCGGCACGGAGATGTAGCGCTGGAGGCCGAGCTCCCGGAGGAGCGCCTCGCTGGCGGACACCGGCGGCTCGCCGTCGTACGCGGCGCGCTCGCCATCGGGGGCGGGCGCGCCCGCCATCTCGCAGAGCACCGCCTCGCCCGTCTGCAACACGCGCGAGACGCCGGCCGGGAGGACCGAGTCCATCGGCGTCTGGCCCTGCAAGAGGCGCGCGAGCTCGCTCTTCTGGGGGTCGGCGTGGACGACGACCGCGCGCCGGAGCATCGCCTCGCGCTCGATGATGTCGACCATGCACCAGTCCGCGACGAACGGGACCGGCAGCCGCGCGACGCGGACCAGCGTGGCCTCGTAGTTGAGCGAGCTGGAGAGCAGCCGGCTCGCCTCCGAGAGGAACGCGGCGCGCCGCTGCGCCGCCTCCGCCGCCGCGCGCCCCGCCTCCGCGGCGGCGAGGTGCCGCGCCCGCTCGCGCTCGTTCTCGATCATGCGCGCGTAGAGCAGGCGGTGCACGAGCGCCGTGCGGAAGGTCGACGCGAGCCTGCGCATCATGCCCCGGTACCGCGGCGCGAACGGGGGCTCGCCCTCGAAGCACAGGATGAGGCCAGAGGCGCCGCTGTCGTCCTGCCCCTCCAGCGAGAAGTGCCACGTGACGAGCCCGGGCCGCGCGAGCTCCGGGTACGGCAAGCGGAGGCCCGCGCCCTCGCCCAGCGGCGCGCCGGCCGCGGCCGGCGAGCGCGGCGGGATGGGCAGCGCGCGCGAGCTCGCCGAGAGCCCCGCGGCGTCGAGGAGCCGCGGGGCGAGGGGCGTCGGCTCGACGAGCACGAGCACCGCGATGCAGCTCAGCCGCTCGGCGAGCCGCTCCAGGAAGATCGCCATCGACTGGCGGGGATCGAAGAGGTCGAGCGCGGCGACCGTGAGCTCCTGGAGGACGCTGAGCAGCGCCAGCCGCTCCTCCTGGATCTCGTGATCTTCGCCGCTCGCCATGACGGGGCTCCTGCCGCTCCGGGGCTCAGGCCCCCAGAGCGAGCACGACGGCGGTTTTGTTGTGGAACTGCGGCACCCCCCGGCCCAGCGTGCCCACCTCCCCGAACGTCAAGCAGCCCATCACCGGGACGCTCTGGCCGAGCTCGCTCTCGAAGGTGGTCAGCTCGTCGCGCACCGTGTCGCCGAGCATCATGCACCGCGAGATGCAGTCGAACACGAAGGCGCCGGCGATCGGCCCGGAGACCGCGTCGCGGGCCGTGATCGCGGCCTCGCGCGCGGCGCCGACGAGGCCGATGGGGTCGCCCTCCATGACGCGGATGAGGCACCCGTCCGGGACCTCGCCGACGCAGTAGAGCCCGCCGGGCGAGATCACGCGCAGCGGGTCGCGGATGACGTGCTCGCCGTCGGCCTGCGGGATGCCGAGCGGGTGGGTCATGGCGAAGGTGGCGAAGCCGTCGAGGTTGACCTGGTGGCCCTTCGCCCGGGCGGTGCGCTGGTAGACCGAGAAGGCGCCCTCGTACTCGAGCTCCGCGAGGACCGTGCCCTCGGCGCGGGTGACCATCGTCGGCGGGCCATAGGGGCGGAAGCCGTGGCGGATGCCGGTCGCCATGCGCGCCGGCGAGTCGATCGCGACCACGACCACGCTGTCCGAGTAGGCGCGGCCGCCCGCGAACTGCGCGGTGCGCACGAAGCGGAGGTTGTCGCCCGCGCCGCCGCCGGCCCAGACGACGCCCGTGCCGCCGACCTCGACCGCGCCGCGCACGACGTCGGCCGCGTTGCCCGTGAGCGCGTCCGGCAGCACGATGAGCGCGCGGCTCCACCCCGCCGGAACGGACGGCGGGAACCCCTCGAGCGCCCGCGAGGCGGCGAGCACGCCGGCGCGCCGCCCGTCCTGGCTCACCGGCTGCGCGACCCCGATGCCGACGCGCACGGTCTCCGAGACGACGAGCCCCACGACGAGCCCCTGCCGGAGAAGGCGGCTGCCCGCGAAGACCCCGGCCGTACAGCACCCCGCCCACGGGACGCCGGGCAGCTCGCTCGTCGTGGCCGCGGCGAGCGCGTCAGCGTCGTATTGATCCGTCGACAGGACGAGCGCAAACGCGGGTCGCGCCGCCGAACCCCCGTGATCGAAGCGCGCCGACTCGCGGAGCGCCGCAGCCACGGCCTCCGAGGCAGCCTTCTTTGGATCCGCCGTGGAGCTCGCGCCGACAAATACCTGTGTCGCCATGTTCTCTTCCCCCCTCGGAATGTAGGCACTCGCGTTATACTGGAGATTCATCCGAACGTCACGGCGCGCATTCTCCTGTGATGTCGTCCGTACAGGGCGCTCCCGCTCGTCGAGCGACTCGCGATTTTCCCGGCGTGACAACCTCGAATGAAGCGCCGGGCAGAGCCACGGCGGGCCCGCGAGGAGGAGACCTGCTGGGGAGACAGTGGTGCCCGAGACCGAGGGAGCAGAATCCTTATCCTTCAATACGACCACGTCCCCTGCAAGCTCGTCGGGCACGGCGGACACACCCGAGTCGATTGCACACAAGCAACCGAGGTCGCACCGCGCGCGCCGGACAACGCAGCGCACCACGCGGGCAACGTGGATTGCAGACCACGCTCGACGTCGCCTTGATGCCCAAGGCGGAATCGCGGCACCTCCGTAGGCACGGCAGAGCGACCGGGCGAGGTGTGCCCGCCCCCCGGCGGGGGACGGTCAGCGCGGGATATCGGAGATAGGATGATCGGGACGGCTCAGGGATCCGCCCACAACAGCGCGTAGGTCAGGGGGCGCCAGAACCCGCCGCGTTCCGTCCCCGGAGCAGCCCCGATGGCCACGAGCACGAGCCCTTGACCGTCGGAGACGTCGTCCGCCGGCACATCGCTGTTCGCCAGAATCTCGCGCATCGACACCGAGGACGTCACCGTCGCCGAGAGCGGCTCGTAGGTCTCGATCTCGACCTCCTCGAGCGCGCCGAGGTCGCCGCGCGAGAGGCCGACGAACGGAGGGAACGGCGAGATCGCGCCGTACGAGAGGTCCTGCGCGACGGGCACCGCGCTCACGTCCGCGCGGCCGGGCGCGAGCCGCACGTTGACCGGCGGCGCCGCCGCGCTCGCATGGGCGACCTGCAAGCTCAGCCTGCCGAAGCTCGTCTGCCGCGACATGGCGACCGCCACGAGGCCGGCGGTCGGCGTGTCGGCCGTGTAGGCGTCGCCGCAGCCCTGCTTCTCCCTGGCGTGCGTGTGTCCCTCGCCGCCGAGGCAGCCGGTGGCGACGAGGAGGAGGCTCTTCTCCTCGGCGAACACCGGCGCTGGCACCACGGGGAGCCCCGCGGCGACGATCGGGGCGGCGGGCTCCGCGGCGAGCGCGAGGATCTCGGCGCAGTCGAGCCCCTCCGTCGCGCCGAGGTCGCCGGCGATCACGTGCGCGCGCACGCTCGCCCCCTCGGGGATCGCCGCGCCGAGCGGCTCGATCGCCCGGGAACGAGCGAAGCCGAGGCCCGCGCCTTCGCTCGGCCAGGGCGCCACGCCGGCGCCGGTGCCGTCGGGGTAGGCGAGGAAGCAGAAGCGGACCGCGTCGTGGTCGGCGACGCCGTTCACCACGGTGAGCCTGGTCGGCCCCGGCGGCTCGACGGCGCCGCCGCCGCCCGTCCCCGTGGTGGTCGCGCTGCTCGAGGCCGATCCCGGGCCGCCGCCGGCGCCGGACGTGCTCGCCGCGCTCGGCGGATCCCGGCCGAGGAGGTCGTGGTCCTGCGTGCAGCCGGGTCCGCCGAGCGCGGCGAGCAGGATCCCCCCGAAGCAGGCACAGCCGATCGAGACAACACGGTGCAGCACGCTGGGAGCTTACCGTGCTAGGCGGGGTCGATGCGGGTCCATCTCACCGCGACAGCCGCCGCCGCCGTCCGCCGCGGCCACCCGTGGGTGTACCGAGACGGCATCGCGGGCGGCGGCGGGCGCGCGACCGGCGCCGGGGATCGCCGGCGCGGGGAGCGCGCGCCTCGAGGTGGCGGCGGCGCCGCCGCGACGGGCGACGTGGTCGAGCTGTCGGCCGAGGGCGCGCAGTTCCTCGGGCGGGGGCTCTGGGACGCCGACTCGCCGATCGCCGTCCGCGTCTTCCAGCGCGCGCAGGCGCCGGCGCTCGACGAGCGCGCCATCGCGGAGCGGCTCGAGCGCGCCTTCGCCCTGCGCGACGGCTGGTTCGCCGGCCGCGACACGACGGCCTACCGCCTGTGCAACGGCGAGGGGGACCGGGTGCCCTCGCTGGTCATCGATCGGTACGACCGCGTCGCGGTGGTCCGCCTCGACGGCGGCATGCTCGCGCCGTGGCTCGACCGCCTGCTCCCGCACCTCGCCCGCGCGCTCGGCGCCCGCGGCGTGCGCTCGATCGGCCTGCGCGCGCGCGGGGAGGCCGCGGGCGGGGACGCGGACGGCAAGAAGCTCGCGCACGTGCACGGGCCGCCGCTGCCGGATCGCCTCTTCGTGCGGGAGACGGGGGTCGCGATGGAGGTCGATCTCGCGCGCGGGCAGAAGACGGGGGCGTTCCTCGACCAGCGCGACAACCGCGCGCGGGTGCGCGCGCTCGCGGCCGGTCGCCGGCGCGTGCTCAACCTGTTCAGCTACGCGGGCGGCTTCTCGGTGGCCGCGGCGCTCGGCGGCGCGGGGCGGGTCACCTCGGTGGACTCGGCGCCGGCCGCGCACGCGACCGCGCAGCGCACGTTCCGCGAGAACGGCGTCGATCCCGCGGCGCACGACTTCGTGACGGCGGACGCGTTCGACTTCCTCGAGAAGGCCCGCGCCCGCGGCGACCGGTACGATCTCGTCATCTCCGACCCGCCGAGCTTCGCGCCGAGCGAGCGCGCCAAGCCGCGCGCGCTCGGCGCCTACCGGCGGCTGCACGCCGCGGTCGCGCGCGTGCTCGATCGCGGCGGCGTGCTGTGCGCGGCGTCGTGCTCGAGCCACATCACGGCGGAGGACTTCCTGGCGACGCTCGACGACGCCACCCTGGAGCGGGACGATCTGCGGGTGCGGGCGATCCACGGCCAGCCCGAGGATCACCCGACGCTGCCGGCGTGGTGGGAGGGGCGGTACCTCAAGTTCGTGGTGCTGGAGTGAGCGTCGAGGAGCGCCGGAGCGCCGGAAGCGGCGGAGACTTTCACGACCGGCAAGAGCTGCGGTCTTACCGTGATCCTGTGTTGCGAATCCATCGAAGGAGAGATCCGGAGTCGTTCAGATAGGGAATCTCGGGGAGCCCCCACACGAGGTGCCTCGCTCCCTGCTCGCCCGCGCGCCCTCGCGCTACCTCATCGCCGAGGCGCGCCGCCCCAGCAGGAAGGCCGCCAGCGCCTCCGCCTTGGGCACGAGCGTCCCCACCTCGATGAGCTCGTCCTTCGTGTGAAAGCCGCTGCCCCGCGGCCCCAGGCCGTCGATGGACGGGATCCCGATCTCGGCCGTCGAGCTCGCGTCGGAGCCGCCGCCGATGAGCGGCGCCTCGGCGTCGCCGAGCCCCGCCGCCCGCGCGCAGGCCGCGTACTCCCGGTAAAGCGCCGCGCTCGCCTCGGTCCGCACGAGCGGCGACCGCGCGACATCGCCGTCCACGCGGGCCGACGTGCCAGGCACCTCGAGCGCCGCCTCGCGCGCCGCAGCGGCGAGCGCAGACAGGATCGCCTCGCCGTCCGCGAGGCTCACGAAGCGGAAATCGACCGCCGCCTCCGCCGCGTCGGGCACCGTGTTCCTCCCCTGCCCGCCGCTCACCTTGCCGACGTTGACCGTGACCCCACGCGCGTAGTCGGTGAGCCGCTGCGCGCGGTCGATGAAGCGGGCGAGCGCCCAGATGGCGTTCGCGCCCTGCTCGTGCGCGTTGCCGGCGTGCGCCGCCTTGCCCGTCGCCCGCACCGTCGCTCCACCCGTGCCCCTGCGCGCGGTGATGATCCTGTCCCCCTCGCGCCCCGCCTCGAACACGAGCGCGCACGCCGCGCCCGCGAGCTCGCGCTGCAGCAACGGGCGCCCCTCGGGCGACCCGACCTCCTCGTCCGACACGATCGCGAGCCGCACCGGGATCTCCGCCAGCGCGCCGAGCCGCTCGAGCGCCCGGAGCGCCTCGATCGCCACCACCAGCCCGCCCTTCATGTCGAGCACGCCGGGCCCGCGCGCGAGCTCCCCGTCCAGGCGGAAGCCCTCGAAGACGCCCGGGGGAAACACCGTGTCGAGGTGCCCGACGAGGGCGACGTGCCCCGCCGGCGACGCCTTCGCCGCCTCGCTCTCCACCACCCAGTGCGCCGCGAACCGCGCGCTCGGGAACCGGCGCACGGACAGGCCGGGGATCGTCGCGAGCTCGTCGGCGAGGACCTCGCCCACCGCGTCGCCGCCGCGCGGGTTGTCCGTGAACGAGTTGAGGTTCACCAGCCGCTCGAGGAGCGCGAGCATCGGCGCCGCGCGGCTGGACAGCGCCTGTCGAAGGGCCTGGATCACCGCGCCAGCATGCCACGGAAGCCCGGGCGCCGCCGCGCCGCGGAGGCCAGGGCGCCGCAGCGCCGCGGAGGCCAGGCGCCGCAGCGCCGCGGAAGCCAGGGCGCGCAGGGGACCGGCGACCTCTGCCCTGCCCGCTGCAGAAGTGATACGTGTCCGCCCATGAACCGTCCCAGAGCAACGCGGAGGCACCCGTGACAGCGTCGGAAGGCCCGCTCGTCATCAAGCTCGGCGGCGAGGTCGTGGGCAGCCCGGCCCTCGCCGTCCTCGCCAGCGATCTCGCGGCGCTCACCCGCGCCGGCGCGCGCGCGGTCGTCGTCCACGGCGGCGGAGCGCAGGCGACCCGGCTGCAGGAGCGCCTCGGCATCCCCGTCCGGCAGGTCGCCGGCCAGCGCGTCACCGACGCGGACACGCTCGACGTCATGAAGATGGTCGTCGCCGGCAAGCTCAACGTCGACCTCTGCGCCGCGCTCGTCGCCGCGGGCGCGCGGCCCGTCGGGCTCCACGGCGCGAGCGGGCCCGCCCTCTCGGCGGTCAAGCGCCCGCCCCAAGTCTACCGGAGCGCCGGCCCCGATCCGGTCGACCTCGGCCTCGTCGGCGACATCACGGGCGTCGACCGCGGGCTCCTCGAGCTGCTCGGGCGCGGCGGCTACGTGCCCGTGCTCGCCTGCCTCGGCGCCGGCGCGGACGGACAGGTCTACAACATCAACGCCGACACGGTCGCCAACCGCGTCGCCATCGAGCTCGGCGCCGCTGGGCTCTTCCTCGTGAGCGACGTGCCGGGCGTGCTGCGCGACGTCGCGGACCCCGCATCGCGCATCCCGAGCCTCACCGTCGCCGAGGGGCGCGCGCTCATCGCGAGCGGCGCCGTCACCCGCGGGATGATCCCGAAGCTCGAGGAGTCGTTCGCCGCGCTCGCGGAGGGCGTCCGCCGCATCCACATCCTCGGGCGGCTCCGCCCGGGCGATCTCGAGCGCGAGGCGAGCGCGCCCGGGTCGATCGGCACCGTGCTCGTGCCCTGAGGACCGCGGCCGGCCTCGCCCCGACCGGCCGCGCGCCGTATGCTCCTGGCCATCCTCGATGATGGACGCCGTCCGCTCCGCGATCTCGTTCGTGCATGCGCATCGCGAGCAGATCGCGATCGGGGCGGGCGTGGGCGCCGTCAGCTTCGTCGCGGGCACGGCGCTCGTCGCGTTCGTGCTCGTCCGTCTGCCCGAGGACTACCTGCAGAAGCAGGAGGACGAGCCGTTCCTGCAAGGGCGCCCCGCCTGGATGCGCGCGTCGGCGCGCGTCGGGAAGAACCTGCTCGGCGTCGTCGCCGTGGCGCTCGGGATCCTGCTCTCGCTGCCCGGCATTCCCGGCCCGGGCGCGCTGGTGATCCTGATCGGCGTGATGCTCCTCGACATCCCTGGCAAGCGGCGGCTGGAGCGGCGTTTCCTCGGGGCGCCGAAGATGCGGTCGGTCGCCGATCGCGTGCGCGCCCGCTTCGGCCGCCCGCCGCTGCGCGTTCAGCCGGACTCCCGCCGCTCCTCGCCCGGCAAGGCCTGAGCGCCCGCTTCGCCCGGCGAGCCCTGGGCTGCGGCCGCCGGCAGGCCCGGAGCGGCCGGCAGGCCCGCGGCGGCCGACAAGCCCGGAGCGGCCGCCTCGACCGGCGCGGCCGACGCGACCGGAGCGCCCGCGGCCGCCGGCCCGCCCCGACGGGCCCCCGCGCGCAGCCGGAAGTGCCAGGCGAAGAGCGCCGCCGCGAGCGCGAGCGCGAGCCCCGCCGAGACCCACTCGCGCGGCGCGAGCAGGAGGCAACCGGCCAGGAAGGCGCAGGCCGCGAGCGCAAGGCGCTCTTCCGCGTCGGGCATCGGGGGCACCTCCCCTCCCGTTACCGCCCCGCGCCGCGCGCATCAAGCGCGCCGCGCCGCCGCCGCGTGAGCCCGGGCGCATCGAGCGCGCCGCGCGAGGCGACCAGGGCCCCGGCGCGCCCGCGCGTCGCGACCTTGGTCGCCTCGTGCGGCGCCCGCGCGGTTGCGGTAGGTAGGAACCGACAGCGGCGAGCGCTCCGCTCGCGCAGCACCGATCTCGACGCCTTATGAACGCAAACGACGAGCGCGACGAGCGCGGGCCCGAGGGCGCGCTCCGGGACGAGGACCCCAGCGGGAGCCACGCGGCCGGCCGGAAGGCCGACGCCGAGGGGAGCTCCGGCGCAGGCGAGGGCGCGCCCGCGGGCGGCGCCGCGCGCGACGAGGAGCAGGGCGGCGCCGCGGCGGACGACGGCGCCGCGGCGGACGACGGCGCCGCGGCGGACGACGACGACGCCGAGGGCGAGCCGGAGGCGGCTCCCCCGCCGCGCGGGCCATCGATGTGGGACATCCTCCGGGACAGCTTCTTCACGTTCGATCGGCGGACGCTCGGCTTCACGCGCATCCTGCTCGGCTTCTTCCTGATCGGCGACCTGTTCCGCCGCACGTGGGCGTGGAACGACATGTTCGCGGACATCGGCGTCCTGCCGAACCACGTGAACCTCTGGCGCCCGCAGGGCAGCGGGAACTTCTCGCTCGTCAACGCCTTCTCCACGCCGGGCGAGCTCGCGGTCCTCTGGGTCGTGATCTTCGCGACCTACGTCTGCCTGCTCATCGGCTGGAAGACGAAGCTCATGCAGGTGCTCTCGCTCGTGTTCGTCACGAGCATGAACGGGCGCGTCCTGCTCATCGAGAACGGCGGCTACGTCGTCCACAACCTGCTCCTGCTCTGGACGTGCTTCCTGCCGCTCGGCGATCGCTTCTCGCTCGACGCGCTCCTCGCGTCGATGAAGCGGAGCCGCGAGCGGACCGCCGACGATCTCAACGACCGCACCGCCGTCGACGACCCGCTCAAGCCGAACGACTTCGTGACCCTCGTCGGGCCCATCCTGCTGATCCAGATCGCGGCGATCTACTTCTTCAACGTGGTGCACAAGACCGGCCCCGCCTGGAAGAACGGGACCGCGATCCACTACGTGCTCTACGTCGACCGGATGGTGACGCCGATCGTGGCGGACATCCGCGACTACGCGCCGAACTTTGTCATCCTGTTCATGACGAAGATGGTGATCGCGTTCGAGGCGGCCATGCCGGTGTGCCTCCTCTCGCCGCTCGGCCGCGTGTGGGCCCGGCGGCTCGCGCTCGTGATGATGAACGTGCTCCACGTCGGCTTCGGCACGACGTTCGTGCTGGGGCCGTTCGCGTGGGCGCTCTGCGTGTTCTCGACGCTCCTCTTCGGCCGCGAGGACTGGGAGATCGCCGCGCGCACGATGCGTCGCGCGCACCGGGCCCGCGTCGTGCTGTTCGACCCGCGGTCGCCGGGCGCCGTCCTCGCCTGCCGCGTGCTGAAGCGGATGGACCGGTTCGGGCTGCTGACGTTCGAGGCGTCGAGCTCCGCGGCGCACGGGCTCGCGGCGCGTCGCCCCGACGGCAACGGGGTCGAGGGCGCCCTGGCGCTCGCGGACCTCGTCGCGGCGATCCCGCTCGGCCCCGCGGTCGCGTGGGCGTTCCGCCTGCCGCTCGTGCGCGACGCGGTCACGGCGGCGATGGCGGCGGCGCACCGCCGCAGCCTGGGCCGGGCGCTCGGCGTGCGGGTCCCGGAGCGCTCGGAGGTCGCGCCCCCGCCGGCGCCGCTCCGGCTCGCCGGCCGGAAGGGGCTCGTCGCGCTGCGCGAGATCGGCGCGCTCGTGATGTTCGTCGGCGCCGTGAACCAGGCGGCGGTCGAGCTCTGGGTCATCAAGAACCGCTGGAAGGTGCCGCACCCCGAGGAGACGCGCGTCCTCGCGCAGAAGCTCCGGTTCCTCCAGGGCTGGTTCATGTTCTCGCCCAACCCGGTGATGGACGACGGGACGATCGTGGTCGACGCCGTCACGGTCGACGGCCGCCACATCGATCCTTTCACGGGCGAGCCGCCGAACTTCGACCTCCTGAACGCGAAGAGCTTCGCGTACACCCAGATCTGGTGCGACTACTTCGCCCGCATCAAGCTGCCGGCGAACACCTCGTACCGCGACGCGATGAAGGAGTACATGTACCGCTACCCCGAGCGCACGGGGCGGCCCGAGGACGCGATCGTCTCGGGGGACGTGTACTGGGTGAAGGACTGGAACCCGAAGTGGGGGAGCACCCAGAGCTACGGGGAGGAGCGCGAGCGGCTCTTCTCCTTCCAGAACCCGAAGGCCCAGGCGCGCGCGCAGGCCGAGCCGCCCGGCGAGCCCGCGCAGACGGACCAGAGCCCGGCCAACTAGGCGTCGCTCGCGACGCAGGCCCCGCGAGGGTTGCGCGAGAGGTGGTGCCGAGCTCCCCCGCCGAGGGCCTCCCCTCCTCCGGAACCAGAAACGAGCCCGGACGACGAGGAGGAAGAGGCCGGAGAAGGCGCACGGGGTCGCCGCTCAGGCAAGGCGCGGCGACCCCGGACAGAAAACCGCTTTCTTCGCTTGACAGCCGCGCCCAGGCGGGTAGAGTCCGCGCTCTCGAAAGCGAGGGCCTGTAGCTCAGTTGGGAGAGCGCTAGAATCGCACTCTAGAGGTCGCAGGTTCGATCCCTGTCAGGTCCACCCTCGAATTCGCTCGATTCTCTTTCTTAGCAGTTCTTCTTTCCACCCTCGGTATCGTCGCTAGCGGGCGCGCACCGAGCTTGCGCCGCGGTTGGCTCCACGGCACCGCGCTGCGCCGTCCTCACGCACGGCGGCGTGCCTCTCGGCCGCCGCAGGACGCATCTCGCTCGCCGCGGCGTACTTCGGTCACCGCGGAGCGCTCCCGCGCGCTGCTTGCCGCGCTCGCCGCGGCGTGCCGAGCGCACCGCGAGAGCGCTGCGGCTGGCCCATCCGAGGCGCCGAGCTCGCCCGACCCGAGATCGATCACGCGGCCGCGCGCGGACGGTGTCGCGACAACACGGGGGCACGGCGGGCGGACCATCGATGTGCCCGCCCGCGCCTCCGTGTCACCCGCCCCGCCGCGGCACCGGGCGGGGCAGCGCGCTCAGTCCTCGATCGGCTCGAAGTCCGCCTTGGTCGCGCCGCACTCCGGGCAAGCCCAGCTGTCGGGCAGGTGCTCGAACAGAGTCCCCGGCGCAATGCCGCTGTCGGGGTCGCCGACCGCCGGGTCGTAGATGAAATCGCAGACCAGGCACCGATATTTCTTCATCCGTGGTTCTCCTCAGGGGCTTGGCGAGCCGCGCACGACGCTACCACAAGGGCTATCGCCCCGGAGATGAACCTGGCGCGCCGCGCCGCGCGGCGCGACGGCCGGCCCAGCGGCGCTCCGTTCTGCGTCCTGCGTCTTCCGCGCGCGGACGCGGCGGCGATCCGCCTCAGGGAGGCGCCGGAGCGCCGCGCACGGCGAGCTGCTTCTTGCGCAGCATGCGCGCGATCGGCCGGTAGACGAGCCGCAGCAGCCAGCGGGGGCAGAGGACGCCGAGGTAGACGACGAACCACGCCACCACCCCGGGCACGACGAGCGCGCGACCGCGGTCCACCGCGCGGACGAGGGAGCGCGCGCAGCGCTCCGGGGAGATCGACAGGAGCAGAGGGGGCTCGAGGCCGGTGAAATTGCCGGCCATCTCCGTGAACTCGGTCTGCACCGGCCCGGGACAGACCTGCGTCACCCGCACGCCGGTGCCGGCCAGATCGAGGCGGAGGCCCTCGGTAAAGCTCGTGACGAAGTGCTTCGTGCCGATGTACGCGGCCATCCCCGGCCCGAACGTGAGCCCGAAGCCGGAGCTCACGTTCGCGATCACGCCGCGCCCGCGCGACACCATCGGGCCGACGAGCCGGTGCGTGAGGTACGCGAGGCTCGTCACGTTCAGCGCGATCATCTGCTCGGTGCGCGACCACGCCGAGAGATCGAACAGGCTGAGATCGCCGAAGCCGGCGTTGTTGACGAGGACGTCGACCCCCCCGACCTCGGCCGCGACGGCGAGGAGCATCGCGTCGACCGCCGCCCGATCGGTGACGTCGCAGCCGAAGACGAGCACGGCGAGCCCTGGACGCGCCGCGGCGAGCTCGGCGCGCAGCGCCTCCAGGCGATCCCTGCGGCGCGCCACCAGCACGAGCGCCCGGGCGCGGCCGGCGACCTCCCGCGCCAGCGCGCGGCCGATGCCCGACGACGCGCCGGTGATGAGCACGACCCCGCTGTCGATCGGCGATTGCACGGCCGCAAGGGTTGCCCAGCGCGCCCGGGCCGCGCAAGGGCCCCGAGGCCGAGCGCCGTCGCCACCTCCCCCGGATCGCCCGCCGCGGCCCGCGTCCGCTGCGCCGCGCCGGCGGGCGCGCCCCGCGATCGCCTGGATAAATCGGATGAAACGGAAATGCGCACCTCGGGGGAGATGGACGCGAAGGCAGCACCTCAGCGCCCATTGCGCTACCCTCGAGACCCGGAGTCGCAACCTGGCGGTAACACGCACCGCGTCGCCGGGCGCCCCGCGCGACCGCGCAGCGCGCCTCGGCCGACGGTCGCGGCGGCGGCGCGGCTGAGGCGCGCGTTGACGTGGCAGGCGGCTCTATCTACCGTGGACTTCGTCCTCACGAGCCAGGAGACATCATGCGTTCGCCCTCATCTCTCGTCTGTGTGCTCCTCGTCGCCGCCGGCCTCGGCGCCTGCGAACGATCCGCGGAGTACGAGTATCAGGCCCCCCCGGCCTCGACCACGGCAAAGCCCTCGACGACGGGCGACGTGAAGCCGCTCGTCTTCAATCCGGACGACGTCAAGTCCTTCAAGGTCCTGCCCGCCAAATTCGAGTACGACAAGAACCCGATCACCGATGAGAAGGTGACCCTGGGCAGGATGCTCTGGTACGAGACACGCCTCTCGAAGAACCACGATATCTCCTGCAACTCATGTCATGACCTGTCCAACTACGGCGTGGACAACAAGAACTTCTCCTCCGGGCACAAGGGCCAGCTCGGCGGCCGCAACTCGCCTTCGGCCTACAACGCGGGCCACCACATCGCCCAGTTCTGGGACGGCCGCGCGGCCACCCTCGAGGACCAGGCCAAGGGGCCTATCCTGAACCCCGTCGAGATGGCCATGCCCGACGAGAAGCGGGTCATCACGACGCTCAAGTCGATCCCCGAGTACGTGAAGCTCTTCAAGTCGGCCTTCCCCGACGACAAGGAGCCGATCACCTACGACAACATGGCCAAGGCGATCGGCGCGTTCGAGCGCGGCCTGGTCACGCCGTCGCGCTTCGACAAGTACCTCGACGGCGACGACAAGGCCCTCACCGCCGAGGAGAAGGCCGGGTTCCACAAGTTCATCTCGCTCGGCTGCCCGACCTGCCACACGGGCGTCGCCGTCGGCGGCTCGACGTTCCAGAAGCTCGGCCTCGTGAAGGAGTACGCCGGCCTCAAGGACAACGGGCGCTTCGACGCCACGAAGGACGAGAAGGACAAGTTCTTCTTCCGCGTCCCGAGCCTCAGGAACATCGAGAAGACCTTCCCCTATTTCCACGACGGCTCGATCGCGACGCTCGACGAGACCGTGACCAAGATGGCGTGGCACCAGCTCGGCGTGGAGGCCAAGCCCGAGGAGGTGAAGGCGATCGTCTCCTTCCTCAAGGCGCTCACCGGCGAGCTCCCGACCGAGTACATCAAGAAGCCCGAGCTGCCCGCGAGCACGCCCGCGACGCCCAAGGCCGACCCGTCGTGAGCGGCGCGCCGATCCGGTAGCGCCGACCGGGCCGATCGGGTCGGCTCCGCCCCCTCGGCTGAGCACGGGCGCCGGCGACGAGGGGTGATCCGCGCCCGCTCCTGAGAACGGAGCGGGCGCCTCCGCGGACGGCGCTCCCGAGGCGCGCGAGAGGCGCGACGCGCGGGCGCTCGTCGTCGTGCGCGAGCGCTTCGACGGCGCGGGCGTCGCCTTCCCCGTCGCGGCGCCCGACGCCGCGAGCTTCGGCCGCGACGAGGACGTCCTCGTCGCGCAGCAGCTCTTCCTGCGCGAGCATGCGGCGCGCGCCCAGCCCGAGGCGCTCTCCCGGCTCTCGTTCCCGGAGGGGACCGAGCTCCTGTCCGTGGAGATCCCCGTCTGGCGCGACGATCTGCTGCGCGAGCTGCGGAGCGAGACGCCAGTGAGCTCCCCGTGCGTCGTGGTGTCCGCCGGCGAGCGGGCGGCGCGCGGTGCGCCCCAGAGCGCGCAGGCGGCGCGCGACGCGTGAGCGCTCGTGCCGAGCCTCGGCCACGCGTTCTACGTCGAGGCCGGCGAGCCGATCGCGCCGGCGATCCGGCACGAGGTGCGCCGGCTGCTCGCCTCGCAGGCGCTGTCGACGTGGGAGCACCTGGGGCTCCTGCCCGGGAGCGCGCACCGCTTGGAGATCGAGCGAGGGCGCGGCCGATCGCCTGATCCGCGGGATCGACGGCGCGGGCGACCTGCTCACACAGCGCGTGCGCGAGCAGCCGCTCTGCGTGCGCCTGCTCGACGAGATCGAGAAGGCCCACCGGGCCGTATTCGCTCTCTTGCCCGCCTGACGGCGCAGCGCCTGAGCCGGCGTCGCGGGCTCTCCGAGGCGGGCCATCCACCTTTACGGGCATCACCACTCGTTCGTTCGAGAATCCGCTGCTGCCTTCACCGATTTCTCCGATAGAAATCGCTCGCTACCTCCACGATTTCTCGTGCAGCGCTCTGTAGACCAATGCATGAGCCGCGCTGGCCGCGCGTCGCGCACACCAGCGCGTGCGATGGCCTGCATCGAGAGGGGATGTTGGTCCCATGCGCGAACGCTCCGACCAGTTCATCAAGAGTCTGCTGCGCGACGCGCTCCGGCGCATGGCGGAGTCGGACACCGAGGTCGAGGTCGCCGCGGCCACCCAGCGGATCGACGTCTGGTGTGTGCCCGATCCGGCGCGCGAGGCGGTGCGGCGCGAGCTTGGAGTGCTGGGCGAGCTGGCGGCCGGGCCATGTATGTTCGAGGTCTTCCGCAACACCCCGGGCCTGCGGCACATGCGCGATTGCCTGCGCAAGCAGCTCGCGTGGCATCACGAGCTGGAGCGGCGGGCGCGGACCGCGCCCGATCGGATCGAGGCCCCGCCGGCATCTCGCAACGAGGTGCCTTTCCCGTGGCTCATCGTCGTCAGCACGGGACGGCCGGAGACGGTGCTCGACGGGTTCGGCTGCCAGGCGCTGAGCCCGGGTGTGTACGGTCCGGCGCCAGCGCTGCACGTGCGCGTCGTGGTGCTCTCCGAGCTGCCGCGCACGCGCAGCACGCTCATCCTGCGGCTGATGGGAGCACGCTGGGTGCTGCGCGAGGCGCTGCAGGACCTGATGGCGCTGCCGGAGGACGCCTGGGAGCGGAGCGTCGCCCTGCCGCTTTTGGTACACTTCGGCTACGAGATCCCCGGGCAGCTCCCGGAAGACGTGGAGGATGACGTCATCATGGAGATCCAGGAGTGGTTCAAGAGCTACCAGGCGGAGCAGCGGCAGCTCGGCCTGGACGAGGGCAAGCGGCTCGGCCTGGACGAGGGCAAGCGGCTCGGCCTGGACGAGGGCAAGCGGCTGGCGCTGGAGCGGCTGTTCGAGAAGCGGCTCGGCAGGGCGATGACGGACGACGAGCGCAGCACCCTGGCCGAGAGGTTGGCGCGGCTCGGGGAAGAGCGTCTGGATGAGGTGGTCTTGACCCTGGACGGCGAGACTCTCGCGGCATGGCTCGCGAACCCAGAGGGGCGCTGACGCTCCGCCGCCTTCGGAAGAACGCCTCCGCGGTGGCCGGTTGCGCAGCCCGCTGCACTCGCCGCCGTGCACTTCACGATCCCGCTCTTCGAACGCCGCACCACGAACGTCGAGGGCGTGACGCTCGGCTTCGGCCCGAGCACGCGATCGCGGGCGGGGCTTCGCCGACGCGTCGCTCGCGCGGAGCCTGTCGCAGGCGCTCGCGCCGCTGTGGCTGCTCAGGATGAGCCGGGAAGACGTGGCGTGAGCGTGGCGTGACGCGCAGCGCCCGCGGGGCCCGCCCGCCGGCGGCGAGCCCGCCGGCGTCCGCCGGCGTGGCGCGACCGCGCCCGTCGCGCCCAGCGAGACTGATTCGACATCCGTCGAAACAGATTGACCAGGCGCGGGCGCTCGCTATTCTGATTCGATGACTGTCGAACCAGATCCTGCGGGGCCCACGCCGGGTGCTGCGGGCGCTGCGGGCGCCCTGAGCGTCGAGGAGCGCATCGGCGTGCTCAAGGCGCTCGCCGACGCCTCGCGGCTCCAGGTGGTGAGCGCCCTGATCGAGCGGCCTCACTGCGCCGAGGAGCTGGCCGAGCGGCTGGGGCGCGCGCCGTCCACCGTGTCGTTCCACCTGCGGAAGCTCGACGAGGCGGGCCTCGTGACGAAGCGCAAGACCCAGTATTACCTGGTCTATGCCCTGCGCGCCGATCTGCTCGATCTGCGGCTGAGGGAGCTCGCCGCGCTGCCGCGCGCCGAGGGCGGCCCGGAGCAGCGCCGCGTGGAGCGATCGCGGAACAAGGTGACGCGCGCCTACTTCCGCGACGGCGCGCTGGTCCAGCTGCCGAAGCAATGGCGCAAGCGGCGCATCGTGCTCGAGCAGTTCGTCGGCAAGTTCCAGGCGGGCCGGCGCTACCGCGAGCGCGAGGTGAACGAGATCATCCAGACCCTGTATCCCGACCACTGCACCATCCGGCGCCTGCTCGTGGACGAGGGGTACATGGCGCGCGACGGCCAGCGCTACTGGCTGATCGAGCAGGAAGCGAAGGCGCCCGAGACACGGAGCGAGGCCCCGGAGCCGGGGAAGGAGCCCCCCGCGACCGGCAAGCCCATCCAGGGAGCGAGCAGGATGGAAACGCGCAAGGAGCTGAAGCGGAAGTACCTCGAGACCCCCAAGCAGGCGGGCATCTTCCAGGTGAAGAACACGGCGAACGGCAAGGTCTTGCTCGGCAGCAGCACGAACCTCCACGGGCCGCTCAACAAGCACCGTTTCATGCTGTCGATCGGCGCTCACACGAACCAGGAGCTCCAGCGCGACTGGAAGGAGCACGGCGCCGAGGCCTTCACGTTCGAGGTGCTCGAGGTCGTGCAGACCAAGGACGATCCAAGCTTCTCGTTGACCGACGAGCTCACCTTGCTGGAGCAGATCTGGCTGGAGAAGCTGTCGCCGCTCCACCCGCGCGGCTACAACAGGGACACGAAGATCCGCGAGTGACGACGGCCGCGGCGCTTTCGGCCGCTCCCGCCGTGCTACGGTGACCGCGCCGGTTTCCCCGGGAGAAAGCGAGGGTCCCCGTGCTGTACATCCAGGAGAGCATCCGCATCGAGGCGCCGATCGAGGTGGCGTGGGCGTGGATGAGCGATCTCGAGCGCCTCATGCAGGTGAACGAGTTCCACGTCGCGGTGCGCTTCGAGACCGACGTGCGCCGGGGCAAGGGGACGCGCGTGCTCATCGATCACTCGTTCTTCGGCAGCGCCCCCGAGGCGCGCGGCGCGCGGGTGACCCACTGGGAAGAGGGCGCGGGGATCGGCTGGGTCGAGACGGATCTCAAGGCGCCGAAGAGCGCCTTCCCGCACTCCTCGCAGTACCGGCTGAAGCCGCTGCCCGGCGGCGCCACGCTCGTCACGGACGAGCTGCGCGGCTCGCTCAACCTCCCCGTCCTGGGGAAGGTCGCCGACCGGCTGCTGCGGGACGTGTTCGCGTCGAGGATCGTCCGGCGCGAGTGCGCGACCCTGAAGGCGCGCATCGAGGAGTTCGCGGCCGGCTGGAAGGCCGGGAGAGCGGCGGCGTAGCGCTGCGGCTCAGAACCGGAACAGCGGGCGGCCGTAGGGCAGGAACGGCCAGGGGATGGCGGCGAGCACGAGGAGCAGCGAGAACAGGACGCCGAGCGCGATGCGCCGGTGCCGCACCGTGGGGTCCTCGGCCCGCTTCGCCCGGGCCGAGGCGACGTGGGCGACCGCCACCGCCACGATCATCAGGAAGACGTGCTCGACGGCGAAGAAGCGCAGCGCGGCGACGGGCATCGCGGCCTTCAGCGCGGCCAGCGAGGTGGGCCGCAGCGGGCTGAGCACGACGTAGAGCAGGAGGCCGAGGAGGAGCTGGGCGTCGAGCGCGCCGACGAACGCGGCGCTCGCCTTGCGATCCGCCGGGGTCCACGGCTTCCGCTGGGTCCAGCCCTGGACCGATCGCACGAGCGCGAGGAGCCCGAGCAGCAGGACGGCCCAGCGCAGCCACGAGTGCACGACGAGGACGAACGAATAGATCATGGAGCCTGCTTTCCGGCCGCGGTGCCGGCCTCGATGATGTACTGCGCCACGTCGGCGAGGTCCGACTCGCGGACCCCGCGGAAGCTGGGCATCGGCGGGACGTCGGCGCGCTTGCGGCCCGGGGCCACGGCCCATCGGACGATGCCCGCGGGATCGGTCGCGTAGAGGGCCGCCATCTCGCTGAGCGGCGGGCCGACCAGCTTGGCCGCGGGGGCGTGGCAGGACGCGCAGAGCGTGGAGAAGAGGGCCTTGCCCTTCGCGGCCTGCGGCGAGAGCGCGACCCCCTCGTCGGGAGCCGGCCCCTTGCACGCGGCCACGAGCAAGAGCAGGGCGGCGAGGATCGGCGACCGTGTCATGCGGCGAGCGGGAACATAGCGCGACCGCGCGCCGAAGGAACGCGACGTCGTGACGCAGGGCTCGCCGGGGCGCCGGGCGGCTGGCCAGCCCGGCGGCGCGGGCGACGGTCACTGCGGTTTGAACAGGTCCAGGATCCCCTGCCCGATCGCGGACGGGTCGGGCAGGGCCACCCCGGTCGGCTCGGTGCCCTCGAGGAACACCTCCTCGACGGCGTTCTCCTGGCCGGGCATCGCGAGCGCGCCCGTCTCCGGGTCGATGGGGAGGCGCACGATCCCGAGCGGCTCCGGGAAGTCGGTCGCCGGCCGCCCCGCGTGCGCCTTGTCCATGAACGCGATGAACGCCGGCAGGGCGGCGCTGCTGCCCACCTCGCCGCCGCCGAGCGGCGTGGCGTCGTCGAAGCCGGTCCACACGGCGCACGCGATGTCGGTCGAGTAGCCGACGAACCAGGCGTCCTTCGCGTCGTTCGTCGTGCCCGTCTTGCCCGCGATCGGCCGGCGCAGCGAGAGCGCCTGCTTCGCCGTGCCGACCTTCACGACCGACGTGAGCAGGTCCGTCGTGACGTACGCCTCCGCCGCGGTCATCGCCGGCCGCGGCGGCGGGCGCGCCGGCAAGGGCAGCGCCTCGCCGCGCGGGCCCATGATCTTCGTCACGAGGACGGGCTCCTGGACCACGCCGCCCGCCGCGAACGTCGCGTAGGCGCCCGCCATCTCGCGCGGCGTCACCTCGTAGGCGCCGAGCGCGAGCGACAGGTCGGCGCCGAGCTTCGACGCGATCCCGAGCTCGCGCGCCCACGCGACCACGGCCTCGGGGCCCAGGTCCCGGAGCGCCGCCACCGCGGCGACGTTCACGCTGTGGGCGAGCGCCTCGCGCAGGCGCTTCGGGCTCTGCCCCTCGCTCTCGTCGTAGTTGCCGGGCTTGTAGCCCTCGAGCGCCGCCGGGTTCGTCTCGAGCATCGACGCGGCCGTGAGCTTCCGCGCGTGGATGCCGTAGCCGTAGACGATGGCCTTGAACGTCGACCCCGGCTGCCGGTGCGCGTGGCTCGCCCGATCGAGCCCGCCGCGCGCGCCCTCGTAGCCGCCGACGAGCGCGACGATCTCGCGCGTGCGCGCGTCGAGCGCGACGAGCGCGCCCTGCGGGCCGAGGTCGAGCCGCAGCTTGCCGGCGTCGGGCTCGCCCGCGAAGCGCACGCGCAGCACCTTGCCGACCTCGGCGAAGCGGCTCGGCGGGAGCCCGCGCGGGTTGTACCGGCGCTCGCTCCGCAGGTCGACGGTCCCCTGCGCCGCGCCCACGCGGATCGCGAGCGTGCCGCGCGCGTCGTCGGCGCCCGTCACCACGCCGAGGTAGGCGCGGTTCTGATCCCTGGGGGCGCCCTGGAACGGCGCCGGATCGCCCTTCTTTCGGGCGAACGGCGCGACGAGGCCGTGGCGCGCGGCGTAGGCGTCGAGGTTCTGGCGCACGGCCGCGCGCGCCGCGGCCTGCATCTTCGGGTCGATCGACGTCACGACCGTGTAGCCGCCGTACCTGGCCTCGGGCCCGACCGCCTTGCGCAGCGCGCGCTCGGCCTCGGCCAGGACCTCGGGCGCGAGCTCGTCCGAGTGCTCCGGCTCGGGGGCGAGGCGGATCGGCTCGGCGAGGGCGGCGTCGACCTGGGCGGCCGGCACGAAGCGCTTCTCGCGCATCTGGCCGAGCACGAAGGCGCGGCGCTTCTCGGCGCGCTCCTTGTTCACGCGCGGCGAGTAGATGGAGGGCCCCTTCACGATGCCCGCGAGGAGCGCCGCCTCGGCGAGCGTCACCTGGCGGACGCTCTTGCCGAAGTAGAACCGCGCCGCCTCCTCGACCCCGTATCGCCCGTGGCCGAAGTAGATGTGGTTCAGGTAGAGCTCGAGGATCTGGTCCTTCGTGAGCTCCTGCTCGATGCGGCGGGCGAGGAGGAGCTCGCGCATCTTGCGGTCCAGCGTGCGCTCGTGCGTGAGCAGCACATTCTTCACGACCTGCTGGGTGATGGTGCTGCCGCCCTGGCGCGCCTCCGCGGAGCGCAGGTTGACGAGCAGCGCGCGGAGCATGCCGAGGTAGTTGAGCCCGTCGTGCTTGTAGAACCTGGCGTCCTCGGCCGCGAGCGCCGCGAGGCTCATCACCGGCGGGATCTCGGTGACGGGCACGAGCGTCCGGCGCTCGACGAAGAGCTCGCCGAGCACCGTGCCGTCGCGCGCGAGGAACCGCGTCACCTGCGGCGGGTTGTAATTTTTCAGCTCCGCTGTGGTCGGCAGGTCGGCTTCGTAGCGCCGGACGACGAGGAAGAACGCGATCACCGCGGCGGCGAGGAGGCCGGCGAAGGCGATCGCGAGCCGCTTGCCCCAGCGGAGAAGCTGCGGCCGGAGCGGCGGCCTGGGACCGGCGCCGCGGGGCTTCCGCTGGAGGATCCTGCCGAGCGCCGCGACGGCCGCGCGAAGCGCCGCGGCGACCCGCGCCGGCGGCGGAGGCACGGCCGGCGGCGGAGGCACGGCCGGCGGCGGAGGCACGCCCAGGGGCGGCGACGGCGGTGGAGGCACGGCCAGGGGCGGCGACGGCGGCGGCGCGGGGCGCTGCGGCGACCAGAGCCGCGTCGGCGCGCGCTCGCTCGGCGTCGGATCGGAGCTCGCCGCGCCTGCGTCGTACGGCAGCGTGGGCTCCAGCGGCGCCGACGGGGCGCTCGGCCCTGGTCGGGGGCCTTGCGCCTCGGGCAGCACGGCGGGTCGTCGCGGGGGATCCGAGGCCATGCGTCAGCGCGCCGGAGCCCGCAGCGCGCTCGCGTCGCGGGTGAGGTGTTCCGGCCGAGCCACGGTATCACGGGCCCGGGCGCCGCGAGCGCCGACGATCACTGGATGTTCCACTTGTAGCTCGTCCGCTTGCCCTCGATGGACGTGCCGGCGAGCAGCGCCGTGTCGATCGCCACGAACGTGTCCGAAGGCACGGTGTTCCGCAGCCACGGGCCGAGCCCCTCGTTCTTGATGGGGCCGCGCTGCCGGTAGACGATCGAGTACCCCTTGCGCTCGAGGATCGCCTCCACCCCACGGCCGCTGTGGTCGAACACGATGTCCGGACGGCGGGTGCCGCAGCGCTGGTCGATCATCGCCTGCTTGTCGAAGTAGGTGCGGAAGTTGAGCACCATCCCGATGCGGCGTCGGCTGAGGATGCCGGGCGGCAGGCAGGTCAGGAAATCGCGCGTCGCGAGGGAGCACGTGTCGATGAACTCCGCTGATCCGTAATGCTCCTTGAAGACGTGGTAGGCCGTCATGCCCGCCTGCGACGACATCACCACGAAGCGGTGATCCGGCTTCTTGGCCTTGATCTCCCGCATGGCGTCCAGGACGACATCGGTGATGGTCGTGTCGCGGAGGTGCGGTTTGTTCGCGAGCTCGAACCAGGAGTAGTCGCGGTCCCCGACGCGCGCCTTGAGCGCCTCGCGCAGGCCGAAGGTCGACCAGATCGGCCGGCCGGACGACCTCGAGTCGGCGAGCGCGACGACGCCGACCAGGTTCACCGCGACGAGCGGCACGAGCGCGATGTGCACGCGGCGCGCGCTGCCCAGGGTCGCGGAGAGGCCGACCATGGTGACGACGACCAGGAGGGGGAGCGCGTGCGAGAGGAAGCGCCCGCCGGTCATCCAGTCGCCGCCCGTCAGGACGATGAAGGCCACGTAGGCGACGGCGAACGCCGCCGACAGGACGGCGGCGTAACACGGCTCTTCGCGGAGCGCCGCCCGCGCGATCTGGACGATGCCCACGGCGACGCCCGCGATGAGCCAGAGCCCGGTCGGATAGAGGTTGGCCCAGAGGTAGGACAGGCCATCGGCGACGTCGATCCCGGCGGCCTTGGAGTAGACCGGGTTCGGGAAGAAGGCGCCGAAGTAGAGCCGCCGCGCGCCGAAGAGGAGCGCGACCTCGGCGCCCGCGACCGCGCAGGCGACGAGCGCCGTCCGCGCCTCGCGCAGGCGGCCTGCGGCGCGATCGGCCCAGCGCGCCCGGAGGAGGGCGTAGGCGAGCGCGGCGGCGAGGACGCACGCGAGCACGAGGGGGCTCTCGGGGCGCGCGCACAGGAAGAGGAGCGCGGCGCCGGCGAAGCGGAGCAGGGCGCGCCGACCGGGCGCCGCGAGGTAGCCGTCGAGCTCGAGGACGAGCCACACCGCCGCGGCGGCGACGAGCGTGCTCTCGAGGCCGCCGAAGCCCCAGTAGATGAACCACGAGGCCGTCGCGACGAGCAGCTCGGCGCCGCGCGGGGCCGCCGGGACGGCCGCGCGCGCGAGCCGCGCGGTGAGCGCGATCGCGGCGGCGCCGGCCGCGATCGACGTGAGCGGGCCGAGGGTCGGCAGCGACACGCGCGTGACGGCGCCGAGCAGCGCGAGCAGGAGCACGTGGGCCAGGCTGGAGCTCTGCTCCACGCGCTCGCCGTTGTAATTGAGGATCTGGCCGTGCTCCTTGAGGGTGTGCGCGGCCCAGTAGGTGATGTGGCTGTCGTCGTGTCCCGGCGCGGAGAAGAGCACGAATCCAAGCAGTACGAAGGCGGCGATCGCGGCGATCACCACGGCGGAACCGCGCGGCAGGCGTCTCATGCGGCGCCGAGTGTAGTTCAGCGCGTGAGAAATCCCGCCAGGGATCGCTGACGTACCGAGCTAGCGGCGGCCGGGCATCCGGCGGGCGGGACCAGCGCGGCGCGCCGCCGGAGATCCTGCCCGATGTGCGCGCCGGCACAGCGCGGCTCGCCGGCGCCCTCGCGGCGGGGCGATGTCCCGCCGCGGCGGGGCGTGGTAGCGTCCGCGGCGCCCGCCATGACCGATCAGGAAATCGACGCCCTCATCGCCGAGAACCAGTTCCATCCGAACGTCGTCTGGCGCCGCATCCCCGGCAAGGGCCGCGGGGTCTTCGCTCGCCGGTTCTTGCCGAAGGGCGCCGTCGTCGAGTGGGCCGCCGTCAGCTGCTTCCCGGCGTCGGATCTGAAGACCGAGGAGCACCGCGACTGTCAGGCGCTCCATCACGTGTTCACGTGGGGACAGGAGCCCGGGCGGGAGAAGGCGTATGCGTGGGGGCTGCTCGCGCTGTACAACCACTCGTCGACGCCCAACATCGAGATGAACGACGGTCCGGTGCCGGACTCGATGGCTGCCATCGCGCTCCGCGACATCCACGAGGGCGAGGAGCTCTGCTTCGACTACGGGTACACCTGGTTCGAGCCTCGCTGATCCGCGAGCGTGAGCACCATGGTGAGCGACGCGCCGTTCCGGCCCACCTCGACGAACCCGAGGCGCCGGTACAGCCGCAGCGCGGGGTTGTCCGGCGAGACGCTGAGCGAGATGGCCGGGTAGCGGTTCCGAGCCTCCTCCAGCAGGGAGGTCAGCAGCCGGGTGCCCAGCCCTCGCCCCCGGTGATGGGGCAGGAGCGCGATGGAGAGCTCCGGGGTCTCGTCGTCGACATGGCCGTACCCTCGCAGCGCGCCGGTGAGCCGCCGGAGCCAGGCGGCGCCAGCGACCTCGCCTTCCTGGAGCGCCACGACGCCCAGATCGTCCCGCTGTCCCCAGCCTTGCACGTACCTGGAGAGCTCGGGCCGGTGCACGATGTCCCGCGGGGGCGGCGGGCTGCCTTCCGGGACGTGGATGGCCTGGTAGAGCATCTCCCAGAGCAAGGGCTCGTCGGCCGGGGTCAGGAGACGGATCATGAGCCTTCCGAGGATACCGGCGCTCGCGCTCCAGCGTGGCCCATCGCTCTCCCCTGGGGCCGTTTCAGCGCTCGGGCCGGACTTTCGTCCTTGCGGAGGTGAGGACGGGATTCGAACCCGCGTATAACGGTTTTGCAAACCGTTGCCTAACCACTTGGCTACCTCACCGACTGTTCGAAGCGGCGGGAGGTCATGCCTCACTTCTGCCCAGCTGTCAACGCCTTTACCGCGCCCCACCAGCATTTACGTATGCGTCCGAGCCGCCTCGACGGGAGTCCCGCCGCGGGGCGGGGGCCCAGCGCGCGCCGTGCGCTCCCCGCCCCGCTCCGCCCTCCCTCCGCCCTCCCCCCTCCGCCGGCCGCTGCGCCGCTGCGTTCCGGAGAGCGCCCCTTACTCCTCCTGCCCCCTCCGCCGCGCTCTCCGTGCCGCTCGCGCCGCTCGCGCGCTCGCCCGCTTCGCCCGTACCCGCGCCCCGAGCACCCGCCCGAGGTAGCTGCCCCAGTAGGTCCAAAGCCGCGTCGACTGGAGCAACCCGGTCGGCACGATCCCCTTCCCCGCCTGGAACGGGTTGAAGCGCAGGGTGTTCTGGTCGATGTCCACCGGCTCGTACAGCTCGATATCGGCCACCGCCATCCAGCGCGCCCGCGCTCCTCTGCGACGGACCTCGAGCCGCAGCAGCGCGAGCCCCACCGCAGCCGAACGCTCCAGCCTCTCCAGGCGATTGCCCTTCACGGTCGACGGGCGCAGCGGTATCAGCCGGAACTCCGCGCGACCGAAGCCCTCCACGTCGAACGGCAGCTGCGCGTAATAGTGGTTGTCCAGGAAATCACGCGTCTTCGTCGTGAAGACCGCGATCGGAAGCAGCCACAGGCGCCGCGCGCTCAAGAAGATGAGATCCTGATCGCCGGCGCTCGCCGCCGGCGTCACCTCCTGGCTGTCCCGGAAGCGCACCGCGATCCCCAGGACGTCCGGACGGCGCTCGACCTTCGCGCTCCGCCATCGCCAGATCCCGCCCGACAGCCGCACGAGCGCCGGCCCCCCGAGCCGCTGCGCCAGCGCGCCGACCTCGCCCTCCACCGCGAGCGGCTTCACCCCCGCGCAGTAGACCACGCCGTCCGGGTGGAACAACCTCGCTCCCCGGAGAAGGCTGCCTTGCCAGGCGATGGGAGACAGGACTCCCCCGATCGCACGCCCAATCGTTTCCAAGAACCGCATCGTGCCCCCCTCGCTCGAACCTGGAGCGCCAGGGGGGCCCATCGCAAGCCGGGCGCAGCCCCGTCAGCCCGCGCCGGCCTTCGCCGTCTCGTCCAGCTCCGGGCCGGTCTCGCGCTGCGCCCGGTGCTCGATCAGGCGCTTCACCACGAGCGTGAAGAGCGCGAGCAGGACGAGCAGCGAGGCGACGGCGAACGCCGCCGAGAAGTGGAACTCGTTGTAGAGCACCTCGACGTGCAGCGGCATCGTGTTGGTCTGACCCCGGATATGGCCGGAGACGACCGACACCGCGCCGAACTCGCCCATCGCCCTCGCGTTGCAGAGCACCACCCCGTAGAGCAGACCCCACTTCGCGTTGGGCAGGGTGATGCGGAAGAACATGCTCCACCCGCTCGCGCCCAGCGACAGCGCCGCGTGCTCCTCGTCCGCCCCCTGGCTCTCCAGGAACGGGATGAGCTCGCGCGCGACGAAGGGGAACGTCACGAACGTCGTCGCCAGGATGATCCCGGGGCGATCGAAGATCACCTGGATGTCGTGATCGAGGAGCCAGGGGCCGATCACCCCTTGCGCCCCGAACAGGAGCACGAAGATCATGCCGGAGATCACCGGCGAGACCGCGAACGGCAGGTCGATCAGCGTGACCAGCAGGCTCTTGCCGGTGAACTCGAAGCGCGCGATCGCCCAGGCCGCGGCCACGCCGAAGACCAGGTTGAGCGGCACCGCGATGAGCGCGGTCGTGAGCGTCAGCTGGATCGCGGCCACGGCGTCCGGCGCGGTGATCGCCCGCCAGTAGCCCGAGAGGCCGTCCTTCAGCGCCTCGATGAACACCGCCACGACCGGCAGGAAGAGGAAGAACCCGAGGAACGCGAGCGCCGCCGCCGTGAGCGCCCAGCGCACCGGCGCGGGCTCGGAGGTCGCGCCGCGCACCGCCCCGCGCGTCCTCACCCGCAGCTTGCCCGCCGCGCCCGCCATTACGGCGCGACCCCGGGCGCGCCGGCCCCCGCGGCCCCGGCGGGCGCCGCGCGCGGCGCCTCGACCGGGCTCCGCGACGAGACGCGCGAGCCGCTCCAGCGCTGGAGTCGGTTGATCACGAACAGGAGCACGAAGGAGCAGATCAGCATCAGGAGCGCGAGCGCCGTCGCCCCCGCATAGTCGTACTGCTCGAGCTTCGTCATGATGACGAGCGGCATGATCTCGGTCTTGAGCGGCATGTTCCCCGAGATGAACACGACCGAGCCGTACTCGCCGAACGCCCTCGCGAACGACATCGCGAACCCGGTGAGGATCGAGGGCCAGAGCGCCGGCAGGAGGATCCGGCGGAAGATCTCGAAGCGGCCCGCGCCGAGCGACGCCGCCGCCTCTTCCTGATCGACCTCGAGCTCCTCCATCACCGGCTGGACCGTCCGCACGACGAACGGGAGCCCCACGAAGGTGAGCGCGATGACCACGCCGAGGCGGCTGAACGCGCTCTGGATCCCGAGCGGGTAGAGGAACTGGCCGACCCACCCCTGCTGCGCGTAGATGGCCGTGAGCGCGATGCCCCCGACCGCCGTCGGCAACGCGAACGGCAGATCGACGAGCGCGTCGACGATCGACTTGCCCGGGAAGCTGTAGCGCACGAGCACCCACGCCACGAGCACGCCGAAGACCGCGTTGATGCCCGCCGCGATGAGCGACGCGGAGAAGCTGATCTTCAAGGAGGCGATGGCGCGCGGAGACGTCACCACATCCCAGATCTCGCCGGGCCCCAGCGTCGCTGTCTTGAGGAAGATCATCGACAGCGGGACGAGCACGAGCAGCGACAGGTACGTTACCGTAATCCCCATCGCGAGCCCGAAGCCGGGCAGAACGCTCTGTCGCCGCCAGAGGAGAGCCACAGAAATTTACTTGCCGGCCTGGTAGATCTGGTCGAAGACGCCGCCGTCGGAGAAGTGCGCCTTCTGGGCTTTCTGCCACCCGCCGAACACCTCGTCAATCGAGAAGAGCGCGACCTTCTGGAAGACGCCCTCCGACTCGGCCGCCGCGAGGACCGCCGGATGACGCGGACGGTAGAAGTGCTTCACCGCGATGCGCTGCCCCTCCTCCGTGTAGAGGAAGTTGAGGTAAGCCTCCGCCGCCGCCCGCGTCCCGCGCTTGTCGACGACCTTGTCGACCACCGCGACAGGAGGCTCGGCGAGGATGCTGATCGACGGCACGACCACCTCGAACTTCTCCTTACCGTTCTGCCCGCTCTGCTTCACCGCGAGCAGCGCCTCGTTCTCCCAGGCGATCAGGACGTCGCCGAGCCCGCGCTCGACGAACGTCGTGGTCGAGCCGCGCGCGCCGGTGTCGAGGACGGGCACGTTCTTGAACAGGCGGCCGACGAACTCCTTCGCCTTGGCCTCGTCGCCGCCCGTCCGCTTCAGCTCGTACCCCCACGCGGCGAGGTAGTTCCACCGCGCGCCGCCGGAGGTCTTCGGGTTCGGCGTGATGACCGCGACGCCCTCCTTCACGAGATCGTCCCAGTCCTTGATGCCCTTCGGGTTGCCCGCGCGCACCAGGAAGACGATGGTCGAGGTGTAAGGAGCGCTGTTGTCCTTGAGGCGCGCCTGCCACCCCTCCTTGAGGCGACCGCTCGGCACGAGCGCGTCGACGTCATAGGCCAGCGCGAGCGTGACCACGTCCGCCTCGAGCCCGTCGATCACCGACCGGGCCTGCTTGCCCGAGCCGCCGTGCGACTGCTTGATGGTGATGTCCTGCCCGCCCTGCTCCTTCCAGCGCTTCGCGAAGGCGGCGTTCACCTCCTCGTAGAGCTCGCGCGTGGGGTCATACGAGACGTTCAGCAGCTGCACCGGGCCCGATTTGCTCGCCTCGCTCTTCGAGCACCCGGCCAGCGCAAGCACGCAGCAGAGCACCATGATCAAGCATCGCATCGCTCGTCCTTACTCCCTCATCCGGTCGCCAGATACCGCGCTTCCCGCTGCGCGAGCGCGTCGAGGAGCTGCTGGAAGCGCGACGCGCCGACGCGGCGGGCCATGAAGGCTGCCCGGCCGAGCTTCTGGCAGAGCTTCTTGGCGAGCAGCACGCCGCCGTGGCTGTTCACGTCGGTCAGCACGATGACGAGGTCGGCCCGCTCGATGGCCGCCCGCATCTCGGCCGCCCCGCGGCCCCCCGTGTTGCCCGTGTGAAACTCCAGACGGTGCCCGGCCTGCAACGCCATCCGCTCCAGCTGCGCCTGGTTGCGATCCAACCCCCCGATCCAGGTGATCCGCATCGCGCCGACTCCTTGCTACCAGCAGCGGGCTCCCGCCGCTATAACGGACATATCTCACGCTACAGCAGAGGGCGCAAGCGGAATCTGACAATATAACGGAGGACACGTCTTGGATACCGGAGGGACACGTGGCGGCCGGGGTCCGGAAACGGTGGGGGGGGCTACCCGCGCGAGCCGTAGGTCATGACGAGGTACATGACGGCCTCGGTGCCGCCCAGGTTGCGGTAGCTGTGGGGGCTGTCGGCCTCGAACAGGATGGCGTCGCCGGTCTCGAGGACGCGCCGCTCGCCGGACACGGTGATCTCCACCGAGCCCTCCGTGACGATCAGGTTCTCCGAGGTGCCGGGGGCGTGCGCGTCGGCGTGCTCCACGGAGCGCGGCGCGAGGCGGAGCTCGTAGAACTCCACGTTGCGCGGCCGATCCATCGGGAAGAGCGCCCGGGAGGAGAAGTCGCCGTTGCGCGAGCGGAGGATGCGCGCGTGCGAGGCCTGCATCACGGTCGTGACCGGCGAGGTCGCCTGGCTCATCAGCGCCGAGAACGGGACCCCGAGGGCGCGCGCGATCTTCCAGAGGACGTTGATGGTCGGCGTGCTCTGGCCCAGCTCGATCTGCCCGAGCATCGCCCGGCTCACCCCGGACGCCTTGGCCAGGCGCTCGAGCGACAGGCCGCGCTCGGCCCGGAACCGCTTCAGGTTGGTGGCGACGACCGGCGTGAGGTCCGAGGACTCGTCGAGCGCGAGGTCGTCCCCGCCCGGCTCGCTCGCCGGGGGCGGGGGCGGCGGCGGCGGCTCGGCGGTCGCCGCTCGCGCGGATGGCTGGGCTCTGCGTGCCTTCACTGGAAGCGTATCCGCCATGGTGGAGGCCGCGCGTCAAGCAAGCGAGCGCGGACGTCGCTCAGGCGCCGCCGGAGACGGCGTCCGCCACGGCGCTCCTGGCCGACGGGCGGGGCGCCGGGGGGACGGCCGCGGGCGCCGCCGCGGGGAGCGCGGCGGGGGTGGTGTGGCCGGTGATGAGCCGGGCGCCGCGCTTGAAGGTGACGTACTGCCACATCCACGCGAACATGACGGCGAAGCGGTTCTTGAAGCCGATGAGGAACAGCACGTGGACGCCGAGCCACGCGAGCCACGCGATCGTGCCGGACATCTGCAGGTGCCCGACCTTGGCGATGGCGCGCGAGCGGCCGATGGTCGCCATCGTCCCCTTGTCGCGGTAGGCGAACTGCCCGCGCGGGCGGCCGGCGAGGTCGCCGAGGATGCTGCGCGCGACGAAGCGCCCCTCCTGGATCGCCGCGGGGCTGAGGCCAGGCACCTCGACGCCGTTCCGGTCGCGGAGCATGGCCATGTCGCCGATCGCGAAGGCGTTCGGGTGGCCGGGCAGGGAACAGTCCGGCTCGACCTTCACGCGGCCGATGCGATCGAGCTCGACCCCGAGGGCGCGCGCGAGCGGGGTGCCGCGGACGCCCGCCGCCCAGATGACCGTCGCGGCGGGGAGGCGCTCGCCGTCCTCGAACTCGACCCCCTGCTCGTCGATGGTCCGGAAGCGGCGGCCCTTGATGACCTCGACCCCGAGCGACGTGAGCTGCTCCTCGGCGCTCGCCGAGAGGCTCTCGGGGAAGGCCTGGAGGATGCGCTGGCCGATCTCGACGAGCAGCACGCGCGAGAGCGAGGCGTCGAGGGAGCGGAAATCGCGCTCGAGGATGTAGCGCGCGAGCTCGGCGAAGGCGCCGGCCATCTCGACGCCGGTGGCGCCGCCGCCGATGACGACGAACGTGAGCAGCCGCCGCCGCGCGACGGGGTCCGCCTCGCGCTCGGCGGCCTCGAAGGCGAGCAGCATGCGCTCGCGGATGGTGAGCGCCTCGTCGAGGTTCTTGAGCGCCGGCGCGAAGCGGGCCCACTCCTCGTGGCCAAAGTAGTTGTTCGCCGCGCCGACCGCGAGGATGAGGTAATCGTACTTCATCGTGTCGGCGTCGACGGTGATGCGCCGCCCGGCGAGATCGACGCTCGTGACCTCGCCGAGCAGGACCCGCACGTTGCGCTGGCGCGACAGGACCGAGCGGATCGGGACCGCGATGTCGGCCGGCGAGAGGCTTGCGGTCGCCACCTGGTAGAGCAGCGGCTGGAACAGGTGGTGATTGGTCCTGTCGATGAGCGTGACCCGGACGGGCGCGTTGCGAAGCGCCTTTGCCGCGTTCAGGCCGCCGAAGCCTCCGCCGACGATCACGACGTGGGGCTCTTTCGCCGTCGTTGCCATGGTGCCTCCTGGCGAGGAACGCCTCCTCGGTGGCACGCCGATGGTAGGGGCCGCCGATCAGGGGGGCAAGCCGGGCGCGCGCAGGGCGCGGCCGCCGATCACGCGGCGGCCTGCACGTCCGTGGGCGCGTCGGTCTTCAGGTCGATCTTCGGGCCTTGGGCTTCGCCGCGCAGCGCCTCGGCGAGCAGCTTCCGGCCGCGGTGCAGGCGGCTCATGACGGTGCCGACCGGGACGCCCAGCTGCGTCGCTGCGTCCTTGTAGGAAAGCTCCTCGAGGTCCACGAGCACCACGGTGTCGCGGAAGCTCGGCGGGAGCGTCGCGAGCGCGCGCCGCACGCCGGGCGACAGGGCGTGCATGTCGGCGCGGCGCTCGGGCGCGGTCCACGCGCACGGGTCGGTCGCGAGCACGTCGAGGGCGTTGCGCTCGCGGCGGCTGCGCCGGCAGCGGGTGATGAAGACGCTGAAGAGGATCTGGTGCACCCACGCCCGCAGGTTGGTCCCGGGCTCATAGCTCGCCGCGAACCGGATGGCGCGCTCCACCGTGTCCTGCACGAGGTCCTCCGCCGTCGCGGGCGATCGGGAGAGCCGCAGCGCGCGGCCGAAGAGCTCCGGTGTCATTTCGACAAGGCCCCGGAGCAGCTCGTCGACCGCCGCCCGCGCGCCCGCGCCCGGCGCCGTCCGGGCCGCGCCGAGCGACGGCCCGCGCCCGACCGCGCGTGTCACGCCGGGCGACAACGGCGCTGGATTCGGGGACCGGGCGGGGGCATGGGCGGGGTGGACGAGCATGGCGGGACCTCCTGCGATGAGCGCTGGCAAGGCAGGTGCCACCGGGGGGATCGCGCGAAGGGCGCGAAAGGCGCTGGATGGCGCGGGCGGAGGCACGCGGGCGCGTGTCAAATCGACAGCAGGTCGCCGCGGCCCGTCAGAGTGGCGAAGAGGCCCGCGGCGCGCGCCGGACTGGCGGCCGGGCCGGCGGGGGCGCCGCGCAGGCGTTCAGCGGCGCGCCCGCGGGCCCGGCGCGCCCGCGGGACCTGCGCAGGCGAGCGCGAAGCCCGGCGCGCCCCCCTGCGCTGCCCCGGGTGGCTCCGGTCGTCAGAGCGTCTCGAGGTAGGCGACGAGGTCGTCGATCTGGGCCGGCGCGAGCGTCGACGTGACGCCGTGCTTGTCCCCCCCGCCGCAGGGCCCGAAGCGATCGCGGAGCGTCGCGGCGCAGCCGTCGTGCATGTACGGGGCGCGCGCGGCGAGCCCGCGCAGCGAGGGCACCTGGAAGGCCTTGCCCGTGCCCACGTCGACGGTCTGACCGTTCGTGAGCTTCTCGCCCGAGTGGCACGAGGCGCAGCCCACGGCGGCGTCGTTGAAGAGCGCCTCGCCGCGCTGGACGGCGGCCGGATCCGCCGGCTCCGACACGGGCACGGGCTTGATCGTATCGAGCCACGACGCGAAGGCCGCGACGCGCTCGGGGCGCTGGCGCATGCCCCCCATCCGCTGCTCGAAGACCTCGCTCATGATGGCGTCGAGGTCGGTCATGTCGCCGTCCCAGTGCAGCGGCGCCGTCTCGAGGATGCCGCCCGCGAGCGATTGCGTGCGGCGCGCTCCGATGGGCTCGAAGGACCAGGTCCGGCCGTCGTCCTGCCCCTCCGGATGGCACGACGCGCACGCGATCGCCATCTGCACGTGTGCGTCTTGGGTGCCATGGAAGATGGCGTGGCCCGAGTCGAGCCGGCTCTCGCCGGGGAGCAGGAAGGTGGCGACGTGGGCGCCGCTCACGGCCCCGAAGCGGAGGACGCTCGGCGGCTCGCGCAGCTGCACGAGCAGGTTGCTCGCCTCGTCGTAACCGACGGCGATGGGCTCGCCGGGCACCGCGAGGGCGCGCTGGTCGATGAAGGACGCGCAGTCGTCGATGGACTCGGTCTCCTCGGCCTCGGCCCCCTCGAGGACGTCGAGCGGCGTCTCGATCACCGTGCGGCTGCCCGCCATCACGATGGCGCCGCGGAACCCGTCGGGCGATATGGCCATGTCGACGGGGAGCAGGCCAAAGGGGAGGCTGCCCGCGCCCGGCGCGGGCGACGCGGGCGTCGGGTTGGCCTCGCTGGGCAGCGGTCGCAGGAAGGTCACCGCCGGCTGGATCACGGTCGTGCTGCAGTCGAACCCCGAGTACCCGCCCTCCGTCGAACCGTCGATGTCGATCGGGTCCACGAGGCCGCGCTGGTGCACCATGGCCACGCCGCCCCCGGGCAGCGGGATCGTCCTCCAGGCCACCGCCGGCTCGAACGTGCGCCCGAACCGCTCCTGGACGTGGCCCGGCGGCTTCACGCGCTCCGTCACGGCGCCGTCCTCCGCGACGACGAGGAGCTCGGACGACCGGAACCGGCTCACGAGGAGCGCGTCCCCCTCGATCACCACGTCGCGCAGGTCGCGCTCGAGGCGCAGCACGCGGACGGGCGGGGCCTCGAGGTCCGAAGAGAGCGTGACGAGCTCCCCGCCCGCGCACGCCACGTGGAGCAGGTCGGCCGCGGCGTCGTAGGCGACGCCGCGCGGCGCTGGGCAAACGGGCCTGCGGTGCATCTGCCGGGTCGCGAGATCGATCGTGACGACGGCGCCGCCGCGGCGGAGCGCGACGTGGGCCGTGCCGGGCGGGCCCTCGGTCACGCGCCCCGGCTCGTCGCCCTCGTCCAGGGGGAGGACGGCCTCCACCTCGAGGGTGCCGAGGTTGATGATGGAGATCCTGTCGCGATCCGGGTCCGCGGCGACGGCGAGGTTCTTGTCGGCCGTGACGAGGAGCGTGCCGCCGCTGATGGGCGGCGGCGGTACGGCGGACACGTCGACGCGCTGCTCGGCGGACCCGTCTCCGCCCGCCCCCCCGACGCCCGTCGTGAAGCCCCCCGTCGCCGTGGGGCTGCCGGGATAGGGAAACCATTCCTCGTCGTCATCACATCCGGCGACGGCCACAGCGGCGAGCGCGACGAGCCACGTTGCGACGCGAGCTTTCATCATGCCTCCTCCGCCCGGCGCCGCCCCGCGAACGCGGCCCGAGCGTGCCTCGAATTTCGGACAACAGCGCTGGAGCTCGGCTCCGCGGGCGTGCGATGATCCACGCCATGAAAAACGTCGCGGTCCTCGGATCCGGGATTGTCGGGCAGGTGCTGGCCGACGGGTTCCTCAAGCACGGTTACGACGTGATGCGCGCCACGCGCGAGCCATCGAAGCTCGCGAGCTGGCAGTCGGACGCGGGGCCGAACGCTCGCGTGGGGACGTTCGCGGAGGCGGCGCAGTTCGGGAGCATCGTCGTGCTCGCCGTGAAGGGGACGGCGGCGGAGCAGGCGGTGGATCTCGCGGGCCCCGCGGCGCTCGCGGGGAAGACGGTCATCGACGCGACGAACCCCATCGCGGACGAGCCGCCCGTCAACGGGGTGCTCAAGTTCTTCACGGGGCCGAACGAGTCGCTGCTCGAGAGGCTCGCGCGGCGCGCGCCGGACGCGCATTTCGTGAAGGCCTTCTCGAGCGTCGGCAGCGTGTGGATGGTCAATCCGGACTTCGATGGCGTCCGGCCGACGATGTTCATCTGCGGCGACAGCGCCGGCGCGAAGAAGGAGGTGGAGGGCATCCTTGACGCGTTCGGGTGGGAGACCGAGGACATGGGGGGCGTCGAGGCGGCGCGCGCGATCGAGCCTCTCTGTATGCTCTGGTGCATCCCCGGCCTGCTGAACAACCGGTGGACGCACGCGTTCAAGCTGCTGAAGAAGTGACGGGACGAGTGAGGGGTTTCTCGTAAACGTTTGTGGCTTGGATCGTGGGGGAGCGTTGTCCCTTCCACGTCCCCCGTCCCCCGTCTCCCGTGTCCCCTCTCCCGTCTCCCGTCTCCCGTCTCCCGTCTCCCGTCTCCCGTCTCCCGTCTGGCCTCCGCGTGCGCGTGCGCGTGCGCGATATGTGATTGAGAAGAGCCATGCTCCCGAATCCTCGCAGGGGAAGGCCCTGCCGTTGAGAGGACAGAGACAGCGCTCATTCGAGTAAAATCGAAGAGAACCGCGCACGCGCACGCGCACGGGAGACGGAAGAGGGGAGACGGGGGACGGAAGACGGAAGACGGAAGACGGGGGACGGAAGCTGCCGAGATCCGAGCCGTGAACGGTTGCTTATCCTCGTCGCGGCTCGTCCCCCGACACCCCGTCTAGACCTGGCCGGACAGCGGATCGACTCCGGCGGCCAGGGCCGCGATCAGGCCGGGGACGAGCTCCGCGATCTCGCTCGCGAGCAGCCCCCGATCGCTGCCCGTCTGCGCGCGCCACACGTCCCCGGCGAGCGCGTGGATCAGCACCCCCGCGCTCGCGGCGGCGGATGGCCCCATCGAGCACAGGAGCGCCGCGATCAGCCCGGTCAGGACGTCGCCCGATCCGGCGGTGGCGAGCGCCGGGTTGCCCGCCATGCAGATGAGCATGCGGCCGTCCGGGAGCGCGATGACCGTGCGCGCCCCCTTCAGCAGGACGATCGCCCCGGTGCGGGCCACCGCCTCGCGCACGGCGCCGAAGCGGTCCTCCTCGACGGCGCGCGCGCTGCGGCCGAGCAGCCGGCCGAGCTCGCCGGAGTGCGGCGTCAGGATGAGGCGCCCGCGCGCGGTCGCGAGCGCCTCGGGGCGGCCGGCGAAGTGCGTCAGGGCGTCCGCGTCGACCACCTTCAGGCCGTCCCAGCCGAGCACGACGTGATCCACCGCGGCCCGCGCCCGCTCGTCGAGGCCGAGGCCAGGGCCGATCGCGACCGCCCGCCGCCCGGCGAGCGCGCCGTCGAGCGACGCGGCGATGCGGTCCGGATCGATCGAGGTCGTCATCAGCTCCACGACGCGCGACTCCATCGCGGGCGCGGCGTCGGCCCAGGTGCAGATCGTCACGAGGCCCGCGCCCGTGCGCATCGCCGCGCGCGCCGTCAGCAGCGCGGCGCCGAGCTTGCCGGACGACCCGGCGATCACGAGCACGTTGCCCGCCTGGTGCTTGTAGACGCTCGCCTCGCGCGGGCGGAACGACGCGCCGACCGTCTCCTTGCGGATGACCTCCGCGACGTGGCCCACCTCGGCGAGGATCGGCCGGTCCGGGACGCCGAGATCGACCACATGGACGTTGCCGGCGAGCCGCGCGCCCTCGGGCGTGAGCAGGCCGATCTTGAGGTGGCCGAACGTGACGGTCTCGTCGGCCTGCACCGCGGCGCCGAGCGGCGCGCCGCTGTCGGCGTCGAGGCCCGAGGGCACGTCGAGCGCGATGCAGAGGCAGGTCGCCGTGTTGAGGACGCCGATGACGTCGGCGAGGTGGCCCTCGATCGGGCGGTCGAGGCCCGTGCCGAAGAGGGCGTCGACCACGAGATCGGCCTCCGCGAGCGCGGCCTCGAGCGGGGCGAGCGGCGCGCCCGGCGGGAGCTCGGTCAGCGCGCCGCCGAGATCGACGTACGCGTCGTGGTTGATGCGGCTGTCGCCGGTGACCTTCTCGGACGAGGCCGCCAGGAAGACCTGGACCTCCGCGCCGCGGGCGAGGAGGTGGCGCGCCACGACGAAGCCGTCGCCGCCGTTGTTGCCGGCGCCGCAGACGACGACGACGCGGGCGTGGAGCGGGTACGTCGCGGGCTGGCCGGGGCTCGGGACGTGCCGCACCGGGAAGGCGCGCACCCGCGCGGCGCGGGCGTCGTCGGCGTCGCGGCGGCCGTTCGGCGGCGGCGGGACGCTCCCGGAGCGAGGGCCGCCCCCGGAGGCCAGCGTCGCGGGCCAGAGCGCCTTGGCGGGCGCAGCCAGGTGCGGCGGCGCAGGGCGCGCGGCGTGGCCGGGGAGCGCGGCGTCGCCGGACGGCGCGGCGCTGCGCGCCTCGATGATCGCCGAGATCACGTCGGCGGCGCCGCGGCCCGCGTTCTCCATGAGGACCACGCCGGGGACGTGACAATGGTGGATCGCGTGCTTGTCGAAGGCGCGCATCTGCGCGCGCGAGAGGACCGGAATCACGAGCGCTCTTTCCCTTCGTCGTCCAGGTGGGGTCGGCCTACGCCGCCCGCGTCATCCGTCTTCGGGGATCGGCCTTCGCCGTCCTCATCATCCGTCTTCGGGGATCGGCCTTCGCCGCCCGCGTCATCCGTCGTCGGGGATCGGCCTTCGCCGTCCCCTTCCAGGATCACCACCGCCGCCGCCACCCCGGCGTCGTGCGTGATCGACAGGTGCACCCGCGTGACGCCCAGGCGGTCCGCGAGCGCGCGCGCCGGTCCGTGGAGCGCCATCGTCGGCGGCGTGCGCGGCGCGCCGCGGACCTCCAGGTGGTGCCAGCCGACCCCCGGCGCCCCGGCCAGCGCCTTCACCACCGCCTCCTTCGCGGCGAAGCGGCCCGCGAGCGCCGTCGCCCGGTCGACACGGTGCGCGAGCGAGCGCCGCTCGGGCTCGGACAGCACGCGCTCCCAGAACCGATCCCCCCACCGCGCGAGCGCCTCCTCCATGCGTCCGATGCCGCAGACGTCGATGCCGATGCCGAGGATCACGCGGCCACCTCGACCGGCCGGCGGCCCGGCACGGGCGCGGCGGCCGGCGGCGGGGCGCCCTCGCTGGCGGCGCTCGCCGCGGCGCGATCGCCGGAACAGAGACACAGGGGGAAGGCCATGGGGGCGACTCTACCCTATTCAATGGCGACGCCCCGTGAAACGCGATCCGCGTCTCCCCCGATCGCGGAGAAACGCCCTCGCGGCGGCGCGCGGCAGGCGGCCGCGGCCTCCGACGCCGGCGCAGCGCGGCGAGCGCGGCGGCGGGCATCGCCGGAGGGCGCCGATCGCGGCTAGCATCTCCACGCGGCGCCCATGCAGACAGCCCTCGATCTGACGGTCATGCTCCCGCCGAGCGCCTACGACTACGGCGAGCGCTCGTCGGGCGAGACCCACGGCGTGGTGCTGACCAAACCCCACGTCGTCAATCTCATCCTCGATCTCGCGGGCTACACGGCGGACCGGGATCTCGCGTCGCTGTCGCTGCTCGAGCCGGCCTGCGGCCACGGCGCGTTCCTCGTCCCGGCCGCCGAGCGCCTGATCCAGTCGGCGCGGCGCCACGACCGCGACCTCCTGCAAATCGCGTCCGCGATCCGGTCGTACGACGTCGCGCGCGATCACGTCGACCGCTCGCGCCTCGCCGTCGCCGGCGCGCTCGCCCGGCTCGGGCTGCCCCACGGCGACGCAGAGCGCCTCGCGGAGGCCTGGATCGCCCACGGCGACTTCCTGCTCACAAGCCAGGGCCGCCGCTTCGACGCGGTGGTCGGAAACCCGCCCTACGTCCGGATCGAGCAGCTCTCGCCCGAGCTCCAGGAGGAGTATCGCCAGCGGTACAGGTCGCTCTACGACCGCGCCGATCTCTACGTCGCGTTCATCGAGCGCGGCCTCGATCTCCTCGCGCCCGGCGGGGTCCTCTCGTTCATCTGCGCCGACCGGTGGACCCTCAACCGGTACGGCGCCCCGCTCCGCCGCATGCTCTCGACGTGGTTCCGGGTGCAGTGCTACGTCGACCTGCACCGCGCCTCCCCGTTCGAGTCGGACGTCGTCGCCTATCCTTCGATCTTCGCCGTGTCGCCCGGCAAGACAGGGAGCGTCCCGGTCGCGACGCTGCACACCGCCTCTCCGGAGGAGTGCGAGGCCGCGTCCGCGGCCCTGCGGGGCGCGCCGGAGCGCGGCGCCGGCGTCGCCGTGGCGGAGTACCCCTCCTGGTTCGAGGGGGACGACCCGTGGGTGCTCAGCTCCCCGGAGCACCTCGAGGCCCTGCGCGCCCTCGAGGCGCGGTTCGCGCCGATCGAGGAGGTGGGCGGGACCCGCGTCGGCATCGGCGTCGCCACCGGAAGCGACCGGATCTACATCGTCGGCGACGAGGTCGATATCGAGCGCGACCGCCTCGTGCCGCTCGTCATGCGAGACCAGCTCGACGGCGGCCGCGTCCGGGACGCCGGGCGGTTCGTCATCAACACGTTCGGCGACGACGGCAAGGTGGTCAATCTGGAAGAATATCCGAAGCTCGCCGGATACCTGCGCGCCCACGAGGCCGAGATCAGGAAACGCTACATCGCCCAGAGGAGCGCCGCGAGCTGGTTTCGCACCATCGATCGCGTGGTCCCCGAGCTCGCCTCCGCCCCGAAGCTCCTCATCCCCGACATCGCAGGATCCAACGAGGTGGTCTACGAGGGGGGCAGGTTCCTCCCGCACCACAACCTCTACTTCGTCACGTCGGAGGCCTGGGACATGGAGGCGCTGGGCGGGCTGCTCAGCTCCAGGGTCGCCCTCTTCTTCGTGTGGTCGTACGCGGTCAAGATGCGCGGCGGCTACCTGCGCTTCCAGGCCCAGTACCTGCGGCGGATCCGCCTGCCTCCGCCGGCGAGCGTCCCCGAGGAGCTGATCGGCGATCTCCGCGGCTCGTTCCGGGAGCGCGATTTCCACCGGCTCGACGCGCTCGCGCTCCGCGCGTACGGCATCGACGCGCTCCCGGGGTTCAGCTTCCTCGACAGGAGGAGATAGCCCGCTATCGGGCGCCGGGCGCGGCGTGATACCGTCGCGCCTCCACACAACGTTCGCGGGCGAGGGACGAACGGATGACGGCGGAGAAGATCGCGTGCGATAGCCGTATCGAGTCGGTCGTCGTGTACGCGCGCGGGGCGATCGTCACCCGCCGCGTCGAGCTCGCGGCGCCCCTGCCCCGCGGGGCGCTCGAGATCTCGGTGCCGGGGGTCACGCCCCTCGCCGAGCCGGGGAGCTTCCGCGCGCTCGTGGCGGTCGCGGGCGGCCCGCCGGAGGCGGCGGCGGCGGCGCCGCGCGAGGTCGTCGGCGTGCGCGCGCGGCTCGTCGTGCCCCCGGCGCCCGTCTCGCGGGGCGCGCTCTCGGCGCAGCTCCGCGCGCTCGAGCTCGCGATCGAGCGCCTGTCGGCCGAGCACGACCACCTCCGCCGCTGGCGCGACCAGCTCGGGGCCGTCGCGCTCCACCCGGAGCTCGCGCGGCGCTTCCGGCCGGGCGACCCCGCGGCCCGGATCCGCGACGCCCTCGCGGTGAGCGGCCTGATCTCGGGCGAGCTCGCCGCGCTCGACGCCCGCCTGGCCGCGCTCGAGGACGAGCTCGAGCGCGCCCGCGAGGAGCTCCGCTCCGCGCAGCTCGACGCCGCCCAGGCGACCAGCGGCGAGATCGAGGAGCGCGCGCCGGCGCGCCTCGACGTGGTCGTGCGGCTCGCGCCGGCGCGCGACGGGTCGGGCGGCGCGCCGGCGCTCCGGCTCGAGTACGCGGTCGGCGCCGCGCGGTGGTGGCCCGCCTACGCGGCGCGGTTCTCGCGCGGCGCGACCGAGGTCGCGCTGCAGCTCGACGCCCTCGTCGCGCAGGCGTCCGGCGAGGACTGGAAGGGCGTGCGCGTCGCGCTCGCCACCGCCGACCTCGTGCAGGACACGCGGCTGCCGGAGCTCGCCTCGCTCCGGCTGGGCCGCGCGCAGCGCCCCCCGCGCCGCGGCTACCGCCCCGCGCCGGAGGGCCTCGACGCCATGTTCGAGGGGTTCGACCGCTTCGTCGCCGCCCTCCCCCCGCCGGCCGCGAGGACCACGGCCGCCCCGGCGGAGCTCCCGCCCCCCGCGCCCGACGACGACGACGAGCCCACGCTGAGCCGGGCCGCGCCGGGCCAGACCAGCGACGATCTGCGGGAGGCGATGGCCCGGACAGCGCCGCCAGCCGGCGGGGCCGCGCTGCCGCCGCCTCCTCGCGCCGGAGCCGCCCCGCCGCCGATGCGGCGGGAGCGCACCGCGGCCCCGAGGCCGCCCCCGCCCCCGGCGCCGGCCGCCGCGCCGATGCCGCTCGCCGCGCCCATGCCGGCCGCCGCGGCGCGCAAGTCGCGCGGGCTGTCGCTCCCCTCGTTCGGCGGCGGCTACGGCGGCCCGCCCCCGCCGCAGGCGCTCCAGGCGAGCGCGCCCGAGGCGCCCATGGCCGCCTTCGCCCACGACGCGAGCGTCGAGCGCTGGGCCGGCGCGGCCGACGAGCTGCTCGACCCTGGCGGCGAGCTCGAGGGCGCCGGCGCGGCCCCGGCGCCGGTCGAGCCCGCGCAGGTCGAAGGGTGGCTCGACTTCGACGCGCTGCACCTCCCCGGAACGGGCCCGCAGCGCGGCCGGCTCGCGCGCGACGAGCCCGGGCCCTCGAGGCGCGCCGCGCGGCGGGCGCAGATGGCCATCGACGACCTCGGACCGCCGCCCCGGGCCGTGGACCCGCGCGACTCGCGCGGGCAGTTCGACCACCTCTACGCGGGCGAGAGCGCCGCCGACGTGCCGTCGAACGGCAGGCTCCACCGCGTCGCGCTGAGCGCCGCGCGCGCCCCGGCGGCGCCGCGGTTCGTCGCCGTGCCGCGCGAGGCCGCCGAGGTCTACCGCGAGGCGCGCGTCGAGAACCCGTTCGACGCCCCGCTGCTCGCCGGGCCGGTCGAGATCTTCGTCGACGGCGCCCTCGCCGCGCAGTCCTCGCTCGGGCACGTCGATCGGGGCGGCCTCCTCCGCGCCGGCCTCGGCGTCGAGGAGCGGATCCGGGTCGCGAGGAACGCCCGCGTCGAGGAGTCGAGCGCCGGCCTGCTCGGCGGCTCGCTCTCCGTCGAGCACGCGATCACCATCGATCTCTCCTCGTCGCTCGGCGTGGGCGTCGAGGTCGAGGTCCTCGACCGCATCCCGGTGACCGACGACAAGGACGTCGAGATCAAGCTGGTCTCGTCGCACCCGAGGGCCGAGCCGTACACCCAGGAGGACCTCGGCGAGCCCGTGCGCGGCGGGCTCCGCTGGCGCGTGCCGATCGCGCCCGGCGGCAAGGCCTCGGTCGCCTTCACCTACCGCGTGGCGCTCTCCTCCAAGAACGAGATCGTCGGCGGCAACCGTCGAGAATAACAGGAGAAATAGGCGCGCCATGGCGACGGTGACGAGTGCGAGCGGTTCGGACCGGGCGGAGCGGAGCGCCGGCGGAGGGGACGCCGGCGGCGGGGCCGAGGGCGGCGCGAGCGCCGGCGCAGCGGGCGCCGGCGGCGCGAGCGCAGGCGGCGCGAGCGCCGCCGAGGGGGCGCCTCACCCGAGCGCCGCGCGCGTGGTGACGCTGTTCGAGGATCGCGCCGAGGTCGTGCGCGCCGCGCGCGTCGAGGTCGGGGCCGGGGCGCAGTGGATCGCGATCGGCGGGGTGTCGGTGTTCGTCGACGAGCGCACCGTGCAGGCGCGCGTCGCGGGCGCGGGCGCCGAGGGCGCGGTCCGGGTGACGGCGGCGCGCGTGCGGTGGAGGGCGCACCGGGAGGCGGCGCTCGGGCGCGAGGCGATCGACGCGCTTTCGCGCGAGCAGCGCGAGGCGTCCCGCCGGGCCGGCGCCGCCGAGCGGGCGCGGGACCGGGCGTCGCGCCGCGAGGCGCACCTCGACCAGCTGCTGGCGAAGTGGTCGCAGGCGATGAGCGAGGTCCCGAAGGACGCCGGCGAGCCCGCGCGGCTCGCCTCGTGGCGCGCCGGCGTCGAGGCCCTGCACGCGGCGCTGGCCGAGGCCCTCGGCGCGTCGGCCGACGCGCGCGCGGCGCGGGCGCACGCCGAGGACGACGCCCGGCGCGCCGCGGCGCGGCTGCGCGAGGGGTCGATCGAGCAGCCGCGCTACGAGGCGGTGGTCGAGGTCGAGGTGCACGCGCCCGCGCCGCAGCCCGTCGAGATCGAGCTGACGTACCGCGTCGCGTGCGCGATCTGGCGCCCCGAGCACCTGGCGCGGCTCTCGGTCGCTCCCGCGGGCGCCGCTGCGGCCAGCGCGGCCGGCGCGGGCGGCGCCGGGGCGCAGGGCGCCGGCGGCTCGGTCGAGCTCACCACCTGGGCCGCGGCGTGGCAGGCGACGGGCGAGGCCTGGGAGAACGTCACCGCGCGCTTCTCGACCGCGCGGCCGTCGCGGAGCGCCGAGGCGCCGCTGCTCGCGGACGACGTCCTCCGCGCGCGGCGCAGGGCGGAGGTCGACCGCCGCCGCGTCGTCGTCGAGGCGCGCGACCAGGCCATCGCCACGGCCGGGCTCGGCCGCGGGGCGCGGGCGGTCGACGAGATGCCTGGGGTGGACGACGGGGGCGAGCCGCTGATCTTCGAGGCGGCGGAGCCGGTGACCCTGCCCTCCGACGGCCGCCCGACGCGCATCGAGATCGCGCGGCGCGCGCTGCCGGCCGAGCTCGCGCTCGTGCTGTACCCCGAGGCCCACCCCGCGGCGCACCTGCGCGCGACCGTGACGCTGGACGGCGGCGGCGCCGGCGGGCGGCCGCGCCCGCTGCTCGCGGGCCCGGTGAAGGTCGCGCGCGGCGGCAGCCTCATCGGCCGCGCCCGGCTCGACTTCGTCGGCGCCGGGGAGCCGTTCGAGCTCGGCTTCGGCGTGGACGACGCGGTGCGCGTGCGGCGCACCGTGGACGAGGAGCAGGACACCTCGGCGATCACCGGCAGCCGCAAGATCCGCCGACGCGTGAAGCTCTCGCTCTCCAACCTCTCCAGCGACGTGAAGCGGGTGCTGGTCACCGAGCGGATCCCGGTCAGCGAGGTGGCCGACGTCGAGATCGCGCTCGGCGAGGCCCCCGGCTGGACGCTCGACGAGGAGGACGGCTTCCTCCGCGGCCGCGTCGAGCTGCCGCCGAAGGGGCTGAAGACGATGTCGTTCAGCTACGAGCTCCGCGCCGCCGCGAGCGTGGTGTTGCCGTTCTGAAATGCCACCGTCACGGTCGCGATCCTCGCGCGGAGCGCCGTTGACAGGACGCCGTGCGCTTCTGTAACTGATGGATTCTCCAGCAGCTTCACCCGCCGAGGAGGAGGATCGCCATGAGGCAGCAGATCGACGGGGCCGTGGTGCTGACCGCGGCCGACGAAGACGCCACCGAGTATTTGCCCAACAGAGGCGTCTTCTTCGCGCAGCTGCTGGGGAAGGGGCTCGGGCAGGCCTTCGGCTTCTACAAGGGCACGATGGACCCCGGCTGCGAGATCTCGCGCGAGCTCCACACCGAGACCACCGAGACCATCTACATTCTGTCCGGCAAGGCGCTCGGCATCGTCGGCGACCGCGAGGTGCCGCTCGGCCCCGGCCAGATGATGCACGTCGACAAGAACGTGCACCACGGGCTGCGCAACGCGGGCGCCGGGCCGCTGGAGTTCCTCGTCATCGGCCACCCCGACTTCTGATCGCGCGGTCCGCCCCTTGAGGTGCACCGCTGCCCTACGGTCCGCCGCCGGCGCGCTCGCCGCGGCGGCGACGCTCGGCGCGGCGGCGGCGCAGGCCGAGCCGGCCCCGGCGACGCCCGGCGCGGCGCAGGCCGAGCCGGCCCCGGCGACGCCCGGCGCGGCGCAGGCCGAGCCGGCCCCGGCGACGCCCGGCGCGGCGGCGGCCGCATGGACGACCGCGGCGCCGCCGGAGCGCGCGCGGCGCGAGGTCGCGTGGGACCCGCGCTGGCCGCGCTTCCGCGTGAGCGAGTACGTGGCCACGGGCCTCCTGGCCGCGACCGCCTTCGGGACGCTGGCCATCCCGCCCTCGGAGGGCCGGTGGACGACCGTGAACGGCTTCGACGGCTCGGCGCGAGAGGCGCTCCGCATCCGGAGCGATCGCCAGCGCGAGACGGCGCGGGACGCGAGCGATCTCCTGCTCACGCTGATGACCAACCACCTCGCGGTGGACGCCCTGCTGGTGACCTGGTGGGGGCACGGGCGCGGCAGCGTCGCGTGGGAGATCGCGATGATCGACATCGAGGCGCTCGCGTTCAACGCGGCGCTGAACGGCGTCGTCGCGGGGCTCACGAGCCGCGAGCGCCCCTACCGCGCCGGCTGCACCGGGCCGGAGGAGCAGCAGGACCACGACTGCCGGGGGAGCAAGCGCTACCGGAGCTTCTTCAGCGGCCACAGCTCGACCGCGTTCACGGCGGCGGGCCTCGTGTGCTCGCACCACGCGCACCTGCCCCTGTACGGCGGCGGCGCGCCCGACGCGCTCGCGTGCGCCGCGTCGCTCGGCACCGCGACCGCCGTGGCGACGCTGCGGGTCGTCTCGGACCAGCATTTCGCGACCGACGCGCTCACCGGCGCGGCCGTCGGCGCCCTGACGGGCCTCGGGCTCCCGTGGCTCCTGCACTACCGCGGCGGCGCCCCGGGCTCGACGTCGGCGCGCGCGCCGCGCGGGGACGGCGTCTCGATCCGCTTCGTGCCCGCGCCGCTCGGCGGGTACCTCGTGGGCAGGTTCTAGCGATGGCGCTGCGCCGCACGCTCGCCGCCGCCGCCGCCGCGCTCGCCGCGCTCGCCCTCGCGCCCGCCGGGGCCCGCGCCCAGGACCCGGCCGACCTGCCGCCGCCCGCCGCCGATGCGCCGCCGGTGTCCTCGGGGGTCGACCTGCTCCAGAAGCGCTCGTACTGGGCGCGGAGCGCGGGCGCGCGCCCGTTCGTCTCCGCGGTGCTGGAGCTCGGCGTCATCTATTACCGGCCGAGCCTCGCGCTCGGCTACGGCAAGCCGCACTGGTCCTGGCTCGGGATCGAGGGCTACGCGAGCGTGTCGCCGAGCGGCGGCGCGGAGTACGTCGGCCTCCGCGCGGCGCTGCCCAGCGTGGAGATCCGCGGCGGCGCGCGATACGCCTTCTCGACGAGCCAGTATTTCCTCGAGCCCCGGGCGTCGTACACGCGCAGGGAGACCGAGCTCATGCAGGGTCCCCTGTCGCGCTACGTCGCGGGGGAGATCGAGGTGTCGGGCTCGATACCCCTGCTCGGAGGCAGCCTGTTCGGCGTGGCCACGGGCTACGCGGTGCTCGGCGCGCCCGAGGGGTTCTACCTCTACGAAGAGGCGCTCCACACGGTGATGAAGCCGCCGTACCTCTACCGCGCGCGGCTCGGGTTCATGGGGGAGATGGACAAGTTCGGCGAGCTCCGGTTCGGCGCCGCCGCCGAGGTGATCGGCAACCCCGGCCGCGGCAGCGTCGTCGTGCGCGTCGGCCCGATGCTGGCCATCGCGCTGACACACCACCTGGACGCGGTGGCGACGGCGATGGTGGTGGCGGCGACGCCGGATCGGCTCGGCTTGCTGGGCGCGGATCTCGGGCAGCTCGGCTTGCGGTACCGGTGGGCGACGGGAGATCGCTGGCCGGAGTTCCCCTGACGCATGCGCTCCTCTTGGGGCGTGGTAAGCGTCTCGGCATGCACAAGCTCATTCCCCTGACCTTCCTCGCCGCGGCGCTCGCGGCGTGCACTCAGCCCGGCGAGCCCAGCGCGCCGGCGGCGAACGGCGCCGCGGCGGCGCAGCCCGCCAAGGCCACCGAGGCGAAGCCCGCGGAGGCGAAGGCGGCCCAGGCGCCGGCGACCCAGGCGAAGATCGGCCAGCCCGCGCCCGATTTCACGCTGCCGGACCTCGACGGGAAGCCCGTCAAGCTGGCCGACTACAAGGGCAAGACGGTCGTGCTCGAGTGGTTCAACCCCGGTTGCCCGTTCGTGCAGCTCTCCCACAGGAAGGGCGGCCTGAAGGGCGTGCCAGCGCAGCACATCCAGAAGGGCGTCGTGTGGCTCGCCATCAACTCGGGCGCTCCGGGCAAGCAGGGCACCACCCGGGAGGAGAACGTGAAAGCAAAGCAGGAGTTCGGGATGAGCTACCCGCTCCTCATCGACGAGAAGGGCGATGTCGGGCGCGCGTACGGCGCCCAGCGCACACCGCATATGTACGTCATCGACCCGCAGGGCACGCTCGTCTACGCGGGCGCCATCGACAGCACGAAGGGCGGTGAGCCCGAGCCGGACGAGCAGGTCACCAACTACGTCGATGCGGCGCTCGCCGAGCTCACCGCCGGAAAGCCGGTCTCCACGAAAGAGACCGAGGCGTTCGGCTGCACCGTCAAGTATTGAGCGCCCCGGAAGCGGGCCCATCCGCAGCATCGCATCTGGACCCACCCCGGCGTCACGTCGTGCGCCTCACCAAAATCGCCACGGACGTTGTCGCTCGCGTCAACCTCCTGCGTCCGCCCTGAGCAGCGCGCCCCCCGCACCTGCGCGCCCGCCGCGCGGACATCGCCCCGCGGCTAGCATCGCACCTCGGCGCCGTCCTGAACGACAGCACGATACCGGGGCTCGGGCCGCCCGGGTGTTGACATGGACATAAACTACAGCTTACCGTTGCACGACAGTTCTGTAACGACATCGCTCGTAGCTCACGCCCAGGCGAGACGCTCACTGGCTGGCGACCAGGCGTTCGGGAGATGGCGAGTCGAGGCCATCGCGCTGGGAGCTGCCGAGGCAGGTGCGGAGGCGAAGGTTCATGTCGGTGCGCTCGCGGGCGATGAGCTATGAATCGTGCAGCGGCTCGCGCGCGGTCGTCGCGCCCCTCCTCGGGCGGGATCGGCGCCCAGAGCCCGGGGGGCTCCGCCTTCGATGTTGAAGAGGGTCCGGATCATGAGCCGAGCGGGGAGAGCGAGCCAGGAGAGCGCGAACGTCGCGCGTCCGGCGGACCCGGAGCCCACGTCGAGGCCCGTCCCGCTCGCGCCCGAGAGCGGGCCGTCGCGCTCCGCGGCGCCGGGAGGCTCGGGCGCCACGCAGGACACCGTGTTCGCGTGCGTCGATCCGCCGTCGTCGCGCGTGCCGAGCCGGTTTCCCATCCGCGACTGGGACCGCTACGAGTGCGTGTCGCTCATCGGCAGGGGCGGCATGGGCACGGTCTACAAGGCCAAGGACCCGCGGCTCCAGCGGTACGTGGCGCTCAAGCTCATCCGGGGCAACGACCCGGATCTCGCCCAGCGCTTCATCTGGGAAGCGCAGGCCCAGGCCCGGGTCGAGCACCCGAACGTCTGCAAGGTGTACGAGGTCGGCGAGGCGCAGGGTCAGCCGTTCATCGCCATGCAGTACATCGACGGCCTGCCGCTCCACCGCGTGGCGCAGCAGACGTCGCTCGAGCAGCGGGTGAAGATCGTGGCCGACGTGGCGGACGGCCTCCACGCCGCCCACCGGCTCGGGCTGATCCACCGCGACATCAAGCCGGCGAACATCCTCGTCGAGCGGACGGCCGACGGCGCCTTCCGCCCCTACCTCCTCGATTTCGGGCTCGCGCGGGACATCGCCGCGGACGGCCGGGCGACGACCAGCAGCGAGGGGACGCCGGCGTACATGGCGCCCGAGCAGGTGTCCGGCGGCCAGCGCCAGCTCGACCGCCGCACCGACGTCTACTCCCTCGGCGCCACGCTCTACGAGATCCTCGCCGGGCGCCCGCCGTTCGTCGACCCGTCGGTGACGAGCCTCGTCGCCCGGGTGGCGAACGAGCTGCCCGTACCGGTGCGCCAGATCGACAGGCGCATCCCGCTCGACCTCGAGACCATCGTGATGAAGTGCCTCGAGAAGGAGCCCCAGCGGCGGTACGACTCCGCGAAGATGCTCGCGCTCGATCTCGGGCGCTACCTCGCGGGCGAGCCGATCGACGCGCGGCCCGCGAGCCTCGCTTACCGCGCGCTGAAGCGGGCGCAGAAGCACAAGCTCGCGGTCGCGGCGGCCGCGGCGGCCCTCCTCGTGCTCGCCCTCTCGGGCGCCGTCGCCCTGCGCGCGAAGCTCGCCGCCGCGCGCCAGGCCGAGCGCTCGGCGCACATGGCGTCGCTGGCCCAGGGCTTCGGGCAGGACGTGAAGGAGATGGAGCTCTTCATGCGCTACGCGTACGCGCTCCCCCTCCACGAGGTGTCGCGCGAAAAGGAGGTCATCCGCGCGCGCATGGGCGAGATCGACCGGAAGATGCAGGCCATGCGCGACGCCGGGGGCGATCTCGTCGAGGGCCCGGGCCACTACGCGCTCGGGCGCGGGCACCTCGCGCTGCACGAGCCCGAGGAGGCGCTCTCGCACCTCGAGGCCGCGCTCGCGAGCGGGTACGCCGCGCGGGAGGCGAAGCTCGCGGCGGGCCTCGTGCACGGGATGCTCTACAGAAAAGGGCTCGACCGGGCGCGGCGCCTCGCCGACAAGGGGGAGCGGTCCGCGCATCAGCTCGAGCTCGAGGAGCGGCACAGGCTCCCGGCGCTCAAGCACCTCCGGGACAGCGCGCGCTCGGCCGCCGAGCCGTCCTCGTACACCGCGGCGCTCATCGGGCTCTACGAGGGGCGCTTCGACGAGGCGCTCGCCGACGCGCGGCGCGCGTTCGCGCGATCGCCCTGGGAGTACGAGGCGAAGATGCTCGAGGGCGACATCCTGCTCGCGAAGGGGGCGGCGGCGCGCGACCTCGGGGAGCCCGAGGCGGCGCTCGTCGAGTTCCGGGACGCCGTCGCCTCGTACGAGGTCGCGGCGGAGATGGCCGAGAGCGATCCCGACGTCCACGAGGCGGCCGCGCGCGCCCTGAGCGAGATCATGCTGATCGAGGCGCAGCGCGGCGGCGGCGCCGACGAGCTCTTCGCGCAGATCATCGCCCGCTGCGACAAGGCGCTCCGCGCGAACCCGCGCGCGAGCGGCGCCCACGCGAAGAAGGCCTGGGCCCTCGTGCACCGGGCCAGGCGCGACCTCGCGCGCGGCGCGGATCCGCGGCCGGACCTCGTGCAGGCGATCGCCGAGAGCGAGCAGGCGGTGCTGGGCGACCCGTCGGACGCGACCGCGCACGGCGCGATGGGGGCGAGCATCTTCCTGCTCGCGTCGCACGAGAGCTCCCTCGGGCTCGACGTGCGGCCCTCGCTCGGGCGCGCGGTCGAGAGCATGGAGCGGTCGCTCGCGCTCGACCCGAGCTCCTTCTGGGCGTGGAACGACGCCGGCATCGCCTACGGCATGATGGCCGAGGACAGCGCGTCCCGCGGCGCCGACCCCCTCCCCCTCTTCGAGCTCAGCGCGTCGCACACCGCGCGGGCGATCGAGATCGCGCCGAACGACGCGCCGCTGCACCTCAACCAGGGCTGGTTCTACGCGCAGCGGGCGCAGTACGAGCTCGATCACGGGACGCCGCCCGAGGAGTCGCTCGAGCTCGCCAAGGACAACCTCGAGGCGGCGCTCCGGCTGCGCCCGGACAGCCACCCGGCCCACGGCGCCCTGGCCCTCGCCTACCTGATCCAGGGCCGGTACGAGCGGCTCGCCGGCGAGAGCCCCGAGGTCTCGCTCGCGCGGTCGCTCGACGGGTACGGCGCGGCGATGCGCCTCCGCCCGGGAAATCTCGAGGCGCAGCAGGGGGCCGGCCTCGCGCGCCTCGAGGCGGCGCGGTGGGCGCTCGACCGCGGCGAGGATCCGGCGGCCGCGCTCCGCGCGGCGCGGGGCGCGGTCGAGCGCGTCCTCTCCGCGAGGCCCGCGAGCGCGGGGGCGCTCCTCGCGCTCGGCCAGGTCGACCTGCTCGCGGCGCGGTGGTTCGCGTCCCGGGGCCGGAGCCCGGCGCCGCCGCTCGACGCCGCGGAGCGCGCGCTGCTCCGGGCCCTCGGGTCGAGCGACCGGAACGCGCGGATCTTCGGCGCCCTGGCCGAGGTCCACCGGCTGCGCGCGACCTCGGCCGCGCCGAGCCTCGTCGACGCGCGCGCGGAGGTCGAGGCCGGGCTCGCGATGATCGATCGCGCGCTGGCCATCGACCCGGCCCTCCCCGCGGCGATCGCCGAGCAGGGCGCGCTGCTCCTGCTGAAGGCGAAGGCGGAGCCCGAGCCGGCGCCGCGCCGGGAGCTCTCGCTGCGCGCCGGGTCCGCGCTGGAGCGGGCGCTCCGCCAAAACCCCCTCCTCGGCCGCGAGTACGCGCCCCTCCTCGACGAGGCGGGAAAGGTCGCGGAGGCGGTGAAACGCTAGTCTAGAGCCGTCTTCGCCCGTCTCTAGTACATGCGTTACAGAGCGGCGGTCACCCGCACAGGAGACGGGTCCAGCTCGGCGTTTTCGGCGCGGAAGCGCACTCCGGTGCGCTGAGCACCGAAAACGTCGAGATGGGCCCGTATCCGAAGCGGGTGACCGCCGCTCTACGCCCGGCGCTTCGGGCGCGAGACCCTGGACATGGCCTCGTCGTGGGCCCACTTGACGCGCATGAACTCGCCGGCGTCGCCGCCGCGATCGGGGTGCGTGACCAGCGCGAGCCGGCGGAACGCCCGGCGGACCTCGGCCGCGCCGGCCGCCTCCGGGAGGCCGAGCACCGCGAACGGCGACACGCCGCGCGCGGACGCGGGCCGCGACGGGGCGCGCCGCGACGGCTCGGACGCGGGCGGCGGGGGCGCCTCCCGCCGCGCGCGCGGCTTGGGCCACGGGGGCTCGCCGCGCAGGATGCGCGTCCAGGCCGTCGCCCACGCCGGCTCGATCTCGACGAGCGGGCGCCCGGCGGCGCGCTCGGCCTGCGCCCTCGCCTCCTCCACGGTCCGCGCGCCGCCCTGGCTCGCGTCCGGCGGGCGGAACGGCTCGCGCGCGGGCTCGGCCGTCCACCAGGCGGCCCACAGGAAGCGGCGGCGGCGCGTCGGGGTCACCGCGTAGACGCCGCGGAGCGGGAGCGTCATCGGGGGCGGGCCCTCAGAAGATCTCGGGGCACCACGGCGCGCGCGCGGCGCGGAACAGCCGGTCCGCGCGCTCGACGGCGCCCTCGGAGAGCGCCTCGACCTGGCCGGCGTCGGCGAGGCACCGGAACGAGATGCCGCCGAGGTACGCCGAGCCGAGCGCCGCGACGTCGAGGCGGAGGTCCGGCGCCGCGCCGGTCCGCGCCGCGCGCCGCTCGCCGCCGTCGAGCCGGAACCGGCCGGCGTTCCAGGGGCAATCGCGGTCGGCGATCTCGAGCGTGAGCGCCTCGGCGCTGCCGTAGGCGCGCGCCGCGAGCGCGGCCTCGACGTCCACGATGCGCACCCAGATCCCGTCGCTCGCCGTGAGGCGCAGGCGCCGCGGCTCGACGAGGAGCAGGCCGAGCGGGTGATCCGGCGGCAGGAGGCTCGCCTCGATCCGCTGCGCCAGGTCGATGTCGAAGAGGTAGCGCCAGATGAGCCGGGTCCCGAGCGGCGTCGCGCCGATCGCCTCGATCACGCGGAGCGAGCCGACCGGAATGCTGGAAGCGTCCCACTTGTGGTGCATGCAGTAGAGCGCGTACGCCTCCGCGCGCCCGTCGACCTCGATGACGACGCGCTGGAGCGGGCCGCCCCCCTGGCGGGTGAAGTCGTTGTCGGCGAGCCGGCGGACCTGCCACCACACCTTCGAGCGCGCGAGCATCCCGGGGGCGAACGCGCGGGCGCGCTCCCAGACCGGCGCGAACGCCTCGATCGCCGCCGCCTCGTCGAGCAGCCGCGCCCGCCCCTCTGCGCCCGCCTCGTGGCGGAACGCGGCGCGATCCCGCTCGATCGAGATGGAGCACGCCTGGGACGCGATGCCGTAGCCGAAGCGGCCGTAGATGCCGCCCTCCGTGGCCCAGAGCGAGGAGATCGGCCGCCCCTCGGCCCGCGCGTCGTCGAGGTGCCGGCGGATGAGGCGCGTGAGGATGCCGCGGCGGCGGTGCGTCGGGTTCACCGCGACCATGGTGAGCCCGGCGACGGGCACCGCGCCGCCCGGGGTGGTCATCGTGAGCGCGAACGAGCCGGCGGCCCCGACGACCGACGCGCCCTCGTAGGCGCCGATGCGCGACGTGAGCTCCGGGAGGCGCTTCACGCCCTCGAGGCGCTCGGGGGTCGTGGGCATGCCGAACGCGGTGAGGATGGGCTGACGGAACTCGGCGTGCTGCTCGGCCGCCATCTGCCGGAGCTCGATATCCATGCGGGCACGATAGCAAAGGAGCCGCGCGCGCTGGCGCAGAAGCAAAGGAGCGGCGCGCGCCCGCGGCGGCCTACGCGCTCAGCCGCTCCCGCTCCCGCGCCGCCGCGCGCCGGATGCGCGTCTTCAGCCACGCCTCGATGAGCGGCCACACCGTGAGCGGCGCGTCCCTCCCGACCACGATGTCGAGATGTCCGCGCGGGAACTCGCGGTACGTTTTGTCCGAGGACCGGCTGAAATCGTAGGCCGGCTTCACGGACGCCGGCGGCGCGAGGTCGTCGTGCGCGCCGGCGACGACGAGGAGCGGCAGATCCAGGCCCTCGAACGCCTTGGCGTAGCCGAAGAGGCTCCCCATGTGCTGGCCGCTCTTCCGCGACGCCGCCGCGTCCAGGAACATGTTCCGCAGCACCGTGATGCTGCCGCTGTCCATCGCGAGCGACATGTGCTGCGTGAGCACGCGGGTCTCCATCGAGCCCGGGACGAACCCGCGGATCGGCAGCGGGAAGATCGGGCTCTCGATGAACGCGCGCACGAACCGGAACGGCTCCCCCCACGCCGACAGCGGCAGCGCCCCCTGCCCGAGCGGGACCCGCTGATCGACCGTCAGCATCAGCCGGCCGACCAGCTCGAGCACCCGCGACCCGTGCGTGAACAGGTAAGGGCTCCCGAGGGTGATGATCCCGCCGACCGCGTCGCCCATCGTCGGCGCCGTCGCGTAGCTGATGAGCCCCCCGAGCGAGTGCCCGATCAGGTACACCGGCCGCGGGCCCGAGATGCGCCGGACCTCCTCGATCGCCGCCGGCACGTCCTCGCGGACGAAATCGGTCACGTGACCCGGCCGCCGCGCGCCGAGGTGCCGCGACCGCCCGTGCCCGCGCAGATCCAGGTTGAAGACATCGAAGCCCGCCCGCGCCAGGTAGTTCGAGAAGCTGCGCGACGGCAGGTGCCAGATGTACCGGTTCTGGCCGTACCCGTGGATCAGCAGCACGCTCGCCACCGTGCTCCGCAGCCGCGCGCTGCGCTTCCGGATCATCGCGAGCGGCACGTCGTGCACCACCGGCTCCCGGTCGACCGTCGGGTCCTCCCCGCCCGGCGCGCGCGCCCCCTCGATCCCGCGGCTCGCCGGCGCGACCTCGACCGCCGTGCTGCGGACCCGCACCACCACGAGCTCCTTGATGAACCTGTCCCGCTCATCGCGGTCGACCGTCTGCTCGACCTGAGACTGATGCAGGATCATCCTTTCCGTCTATTGCGGATTATTTTGCCGTGCGCAACCTCGGGCCGACGCGCTTCGCGCGCCGGGGACGCCGGCACGGCGGCGTCGCCAGCGCCGGTGTCGCACGGCCGCCCAGGCCAGGGCGCGAGCGAGCGCGCTCGGGCACGCCCGGGTGGAAAAAGCTCTGCCTTGGGCGGTCCGCAGGCGTCACACCGCGCGGCGTCTCGTGTACCCTCCCCCTCGGCTGGTCCCCGGTGTACCGGGGCGCGCGGAGAACCGGAGCTTGGCCTCGGCGCGTTCGTTCCGTGCGTGCCCGGATCCGGCCTTGACCTTACGCATCGCTAGGTGACCTACAATGTACCACTTGAAGATGGGTCGGCTGCTCGCGGTCGGGGTGCCTGCCAGGGCCGCCGCGCTCGCCGCGTTGCTCGGCGCCGTGTGCTTCGCCGGGACGGCCCGCGCGCAGTCGAAGGACGGCGGCGGCAGCAATCCGGACGACGCCGTCGCCGCGGACGAGCAGGCCAAGGACGAGCAGGCCAAGGATGAGCAGGCCAAGGACGACAAGGCGCCCGCCGCGAAGGACGACGTGCCGGAAGCGCCGCCCGAGGTCGCGGACGACAACAGCCCGTTCGAGAAGGACGGCAAGGCCCACAAGTTCATCGGCCTCCGGCTCCGGAACGTCATCGTCCCGAAGTTCATGATCAACCTGTTCGCCGACGGCGGCGCGACGGTGAACGTGTTCATGATCGGCCCGGAGTTCACCTCGCGCAAGAACGGGCTCGAGATCGATCTCGCGCTGTCCTACGCCGATTACTCGATGGATCCCTTCCTCTTCAAGGGGAAGAACGACGACCAGTTCGCCTGGGAAATGGTGTCGAGCGACATGAAGCTCCTCTATTTCACGAGCGACCTCCTCTTCGACGTCCCCATCGACGACAAGGGCCGCTTCTCGCTCCTCGTCGGCGGCGGCGTCGGGCTCGGCCTCGTGTTCGGCGATCTCCACCGCGCCCAGGCGTACCCGGGCGCATCGGGGTCGAACCCGAGCCCCGACGACGTGAGCGCGTGGCGGAAGTGCTCCGGCGTGGGCGGCCCGGGCGGCGCCTACTGCGACGGCTCCAACAACCATTACGGCGATTACAGCGAGCCGAGCTGGGTCAACGGGGGCTCGAAGCCGTCGGTGTTCCCGTGGATCTCGTTCCCGCAGGTGAGCTTCCGGTACAAGCCGATCAAGCAGCTGCAGACGCGGCTCGACGCCGGATTCTCCATCACGGGCTTCTTCTTCGGGCTGTCCGCCGGATATGGCCTCTGATCGAGGGATCGCGTGACGTCACACCCGCTGTTCCCCCCGCGATATGAGCCGATCGGGACGCTCGGAAAGGGCGGCGGCGGCGAGGTGTGGGCGGTGCGCGACCGGATCACCGGCAAGGCGGTCGCGCTGAAGACGCTCGGCGAGGACGCGGACGAGCCGGAGGTGCTCGCGCTCGTCCGCGAGGCGGCGGCGCTGTCGGGCGTCGAGGGCCTGGGCGTGCCGCGCGTGCTTCGCTTCGGCCGGCTGCCCGCGTCGGGGCGGCCCTTCATGGTGCGCGAGCTCGTCGAGGGGACGAGCCTCGCCGACCTGCTCGCGCGCAAGGGCGACCTGGCCAGGCACCTCGCGGCCATCGCCGACGCGGCCGACCAGCTCACGCGCCTGCACCGCGCGCTCCTGCTGCACGGCGACGTGAAGCCCGCGAACATCATCGTCGGCGAAGGCGGGCGCGCCACGCTGGTCGACCTCGGCCTCGCCGCGCCGTTCCGCGACGACGGCTCGCGGCCCGTGGGCCTCACGCCCCGCTACGCCGCCCCCGAGCTCTTCAAGGGCGACCCGCTCACCGTCCGCGCCGAGGTGTTCGCGCTCGGCGCGACCCTCGCCGAGGCGCTCCGCCAGAGCGAGGGCGAGGGCGCGCGCGATCCGAAGGTCATAGGCGCGCTCCAGGAGGTCGTCGACCGGGCCACCGCCAAGGAGCCGAACGCGCGCTACCCGAGCGCGGATGAGCTCGCGAACGCGCTCCGGCGCGCCGCGCGGCTCCCCTGCGGGCCGAGCGAGGAGCCCGCCGGGCCCGCCGAGCCGGGCGCGCGGCCCGACGCCGGCGCGGGCGCGGTGGTCTGGCCGATCGTGGGGCTGGACGCGCCGTCCGGCCGGCTGCTCGCGCAGATCATGGCGCTGCCCGCGGGCTCCGGGCTCTCGATCGCCGGGCCGCCCGGGTCCGGGCGGAGCGCGCTGCTCCGGCGCATCGCGTGGTCGCTCGAGGTCGGCGGGTACGCCGTCGCGTGGGTCGAGGCAGCCCGCGTGGCCGACCCGCGCGGGGCGCTCGCGATCGAGCTGTCGGCGCACGATCTCGGCCGGGTGACGGCGCTCGTCGACGACGCCGATCGGCTCGGCGACGCGGAGATCGAGCGGCTCGACGAGGTCCGGAGGGCCGGCGGCAAGCTCGTGCTCGTGCTCGGGGACCCGCGGGAGCGCGCCGCCGACGGCGCCCCGGCGGCCGGCGCGCCCTCGCCCGGCCGCGCCGCCGACTTCGCCCGCGGGTTCCAGCGCTTCGAGATGGCGCCGCTCGACGAGCAGGTCGCCCGCGAGCTCGTGCAGCGCACCATCCTGTCGCTGAGCGACGCGGTGGCCGCGCACGTCGTCGCGCGCGCGGGCCGGTGGCCCGCGCGCATCCGGGAGATCGTCGCGCGCATCGCGCGCGCGCCCGTCGCGTCGACCGAGGACGTCGATCGGCTGCTCGAGGCGCCCCCCGCCTCGGGGGCGGCGGCGTCCGGGCCGGGCGGCGCCGGCGCCGAGGGCGCGGCGCTGCCGCCCGCGGAGATCCACCGGCTGCTCGACCGCGGCCACTTCGACGCGGCCGCGGAGGCGCTCGGCCGGCTCCAGGGCGACGGCTCGCCCGTCGTGGTGATCGCGCGCGCGCGGCTCGCCGTGAACCGCGGCGACACCGCGCGGGCGCTCGCGGAGCTCGCGCGCGCGAAGGACCAGGTCGAGGCCTCGGGCGATCGCGCGCAGGCGGCGTTCTGGTCGCTGCAGATGGCCCGGGCGCTGCTCCGCACCGGCGACTACGGCGAGGCGGAGCGCCGCGCGGGCGAGGCCGTCGAGCGGGTGGGCCCGGTCAAGCTCGAGGCGGAGCTCCCCGGCGAGCCGCGCCCCGAGCTCGCGACGGCCGCCGCGTTCGGCGCCTCGCCCGAGGCGATCGTCGCCGAGGCGGTGGCGACGCGCGGGCTCGCGCAGAGCTTCGCCTCGCGGCACGAGGACGCGAAGCGCACGCTGGAGCACGCGGTGCGGCTCGCGCGGCTCACGGGCGAGCCGCGGATCCTCTCGGTCGCGCTCGTCTCGCTCGCGTTCGCGCTCCAGCGGGACGACCGCCTCAGCGAGGCGAAGACCGTCTACGAGGAGGCGCTCACGGCGGCGGAGCAGGCCGGCGACGCGGGCACGCTCGCGACGACCCGCCTGAACCTCGCCGCGCTCACGAAGCTCCAGGGCGACCTCGGCGCGGCCATCCGCCACCTCGAGGCGGCCGTCGACCTGGGCCGGCGCTCGGGCCGCGTGACGACGATCCGGCAGGCGCTCCTCAACCTCGCGAACCTCGACCTCTACCTCGGGCGGCTCGCGCGCGCCCGGGTGTCGCTCGACGCGCTCGCGGCGCAGCGCGCGGATCTCGCGCCGCAGCAGCACGCCCAGCTGCTCGCGCTCGAGGCGGAGCACGCGGCGCGCTCCGGCGACCTCGAGCAGGCCGAGCGGCTCTGCCTGGAGTGCGCCGAGGCGTACGAGGCGATGGGCCGGCGGATCGACGGGGTCGAGGCGCGGCTCGAGCGCGTGCTCTTCGCGGTGGCGCGCGCCGGCGCGGACCCGCTTGCGCTCGGCGAGGAGATCGACGTGGCGGCGGAGCGCCTCGGGACGACCGGCGCCCACCGGGCGCTGCTCGCGCTCGCGCGCGGGCGCGTCGCGGCGCTCGCGCGCGACGAGCGGCGGGCCCGGGCGGCGTACGACGAGGCGCTCGAGGCGGCGCGCGCGGCGGGCCAGCGCGACTGGATCTGGCGCGCGCTCGAGGCGCGGGCGCAGCTCGAGACGGAGCGCGGGCACCTCATCCGGGCGCGCCACGACCGCGAGGAGGCGCTGATCACGCTGGAGGAGATCGCCTCCAAGCTGCCGCGCGACCTCCGGGAGGTCTTCTGGAACGACGCGCGCCGCAAGGAGATCCGGGCGGCGGCGATGCTCGAGCTGATGAGCAGCCGCACGGTGCCGTTCGCCCAGCCGGGCGCGGCGCCGGCGCCCGGCGCGGCGCCCGCGCAGGGCGCGGCGTCCCAGGCCGCCACGCCGCCGCCGGGCGAGGACCGGCTGGCGCGGGTGCTCGAGATCAACCGGGAGATCGCGGGCGAGCACGACCTCACGCGCCTGCTCGCGAAGGTGACCGATCACGCGATCGCGCTGCTCCAGGCGGAGCGCGGGTTCATCATCCTGCAGCGGCCGCCGCGCGGCGAGCCGCCGCCCGCCGCGGGCGAGGGCGCGGTCGATCTCTCGATCCACGCCTCGCGCGACCAGGCCGGGGACGATCCGCACGCGCGCTTCTCCAGCTCGATCGCCGAGCGGGTGATCTCCACGGGCGAGCCGGTCGTGACCGCGAGCGCGCGGGACGACGCGCGCATGAGCGATTACGTCTCGGTCCACCAGCTCATGCTGCAGTCGGTCGCCTGCGTGCCGATCCGGCAGCGGAGCGGGCAGGTGATCGGCGCGCTCTACCTGGAGACGCGCCTGAGCGCGGCGGCGAAGTTCGAGGCCGAGCTCCCCACGCTGACGGCGCTGGCCGACCAGGTGGCGATCGCGATCGAGACCGCGCGCCTCGTCGGCGAGAACGAGCGCCGCGCCCGGGAGCTGGAGCGCGCGAACGAGGAGCTGCGCGCCGCGCGCGCGAAGCTGGAGGAGCTCCTCGGCCACCGCACCGCGCAGCTCGCCGCGACGCGGCGGGATCTGCGCTCGGCGCGCGCGGTGATCCGCGGCCATTTCGGCTACGAGGGCCTGGTCGGCACGAGCGAGGCGATGCGCCGCGTGTACGCGCTGATCGACCGGGTGAAGGACACGGACATCCCGATCCTCATCACGGGCGAGAGCGGGACGGGCAAGGAGGTCGTCGCGCGGACGATCCACAACGCGAGCCCGCGGGCGAAGAAGCCGTTCGTCGGCGTCAACTGCGGCGCGATCCCGGAGCACCTCTTGGAGAGCGAGCTCTTCGGGCACATGCGCGGCGCGTTCACGGGCGCCGATCGCGACCGCAAGGGGCTCTTCCGCGAGGTGACCGGCGGGACGATCCTCCTCGACGAGATCGGGGAGATGCCGCAGAAGATGCAGGCCGGCCTGCTGCGGGTGCTGCAGGAGAAGGTCGTCCGCCCGGTCGGCGGCGCGCGCGAGGAGCCGGTGGACGCGCGGGTCATCGCGGCGACGCACCGGGATCTCGCCGACATGGTCTCGCGCGGCACGTTCCGCGAGGACCTCTATTACCGGCTGCACGTCGTCGAGGTGCGGGTCCCGTCGCTGCGCCAGCGGATCGAGGACATCCCGCTGCTCATCGACTACTTCCTCGGGATCTTCGCCGCGCGCTACGGCCGGGATCGCCGCAGCGTCTCGCGCGCCGCGCTGAAGCGGCTGTCGGCGTACAGCTGGCCCGGCAACGTGCGGCAGCTCGAGAACGTGCTGCTCAACGCGTGGGTCTTGTCAGACCGCCCCGAGCTGGAGAGCGACGACTTCGAGCTCCCCGACGCGGCGCCGCGGTCGCTCCGTGGCGCCGAGGCCCCGCCCCCGTCGCGCGCGCCGCTCGGCGGCGGGGCTCCAGCGAGCGCCGGCCGGGCCCCGCCGTCGAGCGAGCCTCTCCGCGTCGAGACGTCGCTCGACGCGCACAAGGCGAGCGAGCGCGAGCGGATCCTGGTGGCGCTGTCGAGCTGCAACTGGAACCGGGTGAAGGCGGCGCAGGTCGTTGGCTTGCCGCGCCGGACGTTCTACCGGCGCCTGAAGGAGTACGGGATCCAGTGAGCGCTCGCCGCCGCGCCCCGGGCGCCGGCGGGGTGGGGCGGCGCGCGCTGCGGTCTTGCCGGGCCGCGCGCGCGAGGGCACGCTTGTGCCGCGCGGAGCGGGCGCGCCCTGCCGGCGCGCCACCCCGAGACGCGCGCAGGATCCCGTGAGCGATCGATCGAACCTCGCAGCCTCCATCGACGGTGCGCCCCTCCCGGACGAGGAGGCGCGCGATCTCTGGACGCGCTTCAGCCGGTACATGGATGAGCATCGCGGCGACATGGCGGGCTTCGCGCGCGAGAACGGCTACGTCAGCGTGACGCCGACCTTCGATCGCGGGCGCGCGCTGCTCGTGGTCCGGACGACGGAGGCGCCGCCGGAGAAGCCCGCGCCGCGCGGAGGTGGCGGGGGCGAGCCGGGGCCGCGCGGCGGCGGCAAGCCGGGGCCGCGCGGTGGCGGGGGCAGGCCGGGGCCGCGCGGCGGCGGCAAGCCGGCGCGCGGCAGGCGACGGCGCTGAGCGCTCTCCGGGCGCGCCCGCCGTGCGATGCGTCGAATCGCGGCAGGCGGGGCTCGGCCCCTGCGTCGGCGAGCGCTCGCGGGGGCCCGGTGCAGGTAAGGGGGACCGCCGCCGGCGTGCAGCGCCCGGTGGGGGGACCGCCGCCGGCGTGCAGCGCCCGGTGGGGGGACCGCCGCCGGCGTGCAGCGCCCGGTGGGGGGACCGCCGCCGGCGTGCAGCGCCCGGTGGGGGGACCGCCGCCGGCGTGCAGCGCCGCGTGGGGGGACCGCCGCCGACGTGCAGCGCCGCGTGGGGGGACCGCCGCCGACGTGCAGCGCCGCGTGGGGGCCCGATTTGAACATCAAGGCGGGAAGAAAAGATCAATGTTCTTCCTACCTTCCCGCCTTCATGGGAATCACTCCGGGGCAAATTGGGCCCCCACCCAGCAGCCGCGTGGGGGACGCGCTGCGGAACCGCCGCCGAGGACCGTGGAGGAGCTGCGCGCGGCTTGCCGTAAGCGCGCCTGCCGCCGAGCATGCCCTCATGGCACGAACGGCCCCCTTTCCGAACGCAATGGTGATCCCCGGCATGAACCCCGGCGTCTTCATCCTGGGCGGCGGCGGGGCCGGCGGCGGGGGCAACGGCCGCGGGGGCAATGGCCGCGGCGATGGGCAGGGCGACGGCGGCAAGAACGGAGGCACCGGCGCGCGCGGCGGCGGCAAGGACGCGGGGAGCTGCGGGCCGGGCAGCGGCGGCGGCTGCCCCAACCCCGCGCACGGCAGCGGAGGCGGCACGCACGCCGGCGATCCGGTCGATCCGATCACCGGGCGCGTCTACACGGTCGCGGACGCCGACCTGGCGCTGCCCGGCACGATCCCGCTCGTGATCAGGCGGAGCTACAGCTCCGCGCTCGTCGAGGAAGACGTCGGCCTCGGCTTCGGCTGGACGCACTCCCTGGCCTGGCAGGTCGAGGAACGGCGCCGTGGGCTGCGGGTGCTCGAGCCGCACGCGGCGCCGACGGAGCTGCCGAGAAAGCTCGATCCGGGCGCATCGGCGCGGCTGCCGTGCGGCGTGCTGACCCGGTACCCGTGGGGCTACGCGCTCGCCGCGGGCGGGCTGGCGTACCTCCTCGCCGAAGCGCGGGGCAGCCGGTGGCTGCTGAGCCGGATCGTCGATCTGCACGACAACCTGATCGAGCTGTCGTACGAGGACGGCCGGCTCGCGCACGTGATCGACAGCGTGGGCCGCGTCGTGCGCGCGCGGCGGCACAAGGACGGCCGCATCGCCGCCTTCGAGGTCAAGAACGCCACGGCGCAAGGGCGCTGGGAAGCGCGGCGGCGCTACGCGTTCGACGCGCGCGGAGACCTCGTCGCGGCCGAGGACGCCGCGGGGCACGCGCACCGCTTCGCCTACGACGAGGACCACCGCCTGCTGCGGCGCGAGGAGCCGGGCGGGCTCGTCGCGGAGTTCCGCTACAAGGACGGGCGATGCGTCGAGGCATGGTGCCATCGCGACGGCAACGACGCGCTCGACGAGGAGGTGCCGGCGGTCTTGCGCGACGGGTCGCCGGCGAGGGGGTTCCTGCACGTCAAGATCGACCGCCACGACGGCGCGCTCACCGAGGTGATCACGTCGCGCGCCGTCCGGCGCATCGACGGCAACGTCTTCGGCAAGCTCGACAGGATGGTCTGGGGCGGCGGCAGCGGCGTGCACACGTTCCGCTACGACGGCGCGGGTGCGCTGCTCGAGTACGAAGACGCGCTGGGGCAGGTGTTCCGCTGGGAGCGGGACGCCGACGGGCGGCTCCTGGCCGAGGTCGACCCGATGGGCAACACGACCCACGTCGAGCACGACGCGCGCGGCTTCGTCTCGGCCGTGACCGACGCGCTCGGCGGCACCGCGCGCTACGAGCGCGACGCGCGCGGCAGCGTGGTCGCCGTCCACGACGACGCGGGCTTCGTGGTGGGCTTCGCGTACGACAGCCGCGGCCTGCTCGTCGGCGCCACCCTGCCGAACGGCGGCGAGACGCGCATGGAGGTCGACGCGCTCGCGAACCGCGTACGCGTGGTCGAGCCCGACGGCGCCGAGCGGCGCATCCGCTACGATTTCCTCGGCCGCGTCGTGGGCTTCACCGACGAGGCCGGCCACGAGACGCGCTATGCCTACGACGCGTGCGGCCGGCTCTGCGCCGTGTTCGGGCCCGGCGGCGCGGTGACGCGCCACGACTTCGACGCCGATGGCAATCTGGCGAAGATCACCGACGCCGACGGGCGCACCACGACGCTGCGCTGGGGCGGCTTCCATGTCGTCACCGAGCTCGTACGGCCCGACGGAACCAGGGTGCTCTACCGCTACGACCGCGAGCAGGACCTGGTGCGCATCGTCAACGAGGCGGGCGACGAGCACCGGATCCAGCGCGACGGCGAGGGGCGCATCACCGGCGAGCGGACCTTCGATGGCCGGGAGATCGCCTACCGGCTCGACCTGCTGGGCAGGATCGCGCAGATGCGGTGCGGCCCCGCCACGGTCGATTTCGAGTACGACGCCGTCGGGAGGCTCGTCAAGCGCGCCACCTCCGACGGACGAGAGGATGTGTTCGACTACGATCCGCTCGGCAGGCTCGAGCGCGCCGCGAGCGGCGATGTGGAGTGCGTGTACTCCTACGATCGGCGCGGGCGGGTGCTCACGGAGGTGACGAGGCGGGGCGGCGAGGAGCTCGCGGCGTTCGCGTGGACCTACGACGCCATGGGCAAGGCCATCGGCGTGCGCGGGCCGGGCGGCGAGGTGGCCGTGCAGCGCGACGTCGTGGGTCGGCCCGTCGCCGCGCTTGTGGGCGATGAGCGCGAGCCGCTGCGGCTCGCCTACGATGCTCGGGGCTTCGAGGTCGAGCGGGTCCTGCCCGGCGGCGGCACGATCGCGACCGAGGTGAACGCCGACCGGCTGCTCGCGCGGCAGACCGTGCTCGGCAAGCCCGCCACGCCGCGGATCCGGCCCGGCGAGCCGCCGTGGGTCGGGCCGCTCGTGTCGCCCGCGACGTGGCGCAGGACGTACGCGTGGTCGCCCGCGGGGCTGCTGCGCGCGGCTCAGGACCGCGGCGGCGCGGCGGGGGAGCTGTTCCGCGACGCGAACGGCCGCGTCGTCGAGCGGCGCAGGGCGGGCAAGGCGGCGGAGCGGTTCCGGTTCACGACGACGGGCGACGTGGAGCGAGCGGGCGAGCGGCGGACGTATGGGCCGGGGGGGCGGTTGACGGCGCGCGCGGCGGGACGAGAGACCGTGCGGTACGAGCATGGCGAGCGGGGCGACGTGGTGCGGAAGCGCGTGACCGGATCGGGCGCCGCCGGCGAGCAGGAACGCGAGCGCGTGTGGGCCTATGCATGGAGCGGCGACGGACGGCTGATGGAGGCACGGACGCCGGAGGGGCGCACGATCGCGTTCGCGTACGACGCGTTCGGCCGCAGAATCGAGAAGCGCGTGGCGCGGATGGGAGAGGTGGAGAGCGTGACGCGCTACGCGTGGCGCGGCGACGCGCTGGTGCACGAGCGCCTCGAGCGGCCGGACGGCACGGGCGCGCGCATCGTCGAGGAGCGCAGCTACGTCACGCTGCCGGAGAGCGCGCTGCCGCTCGCGCAGCGGGACGGCGCGGCGGGGGCGCTCCGGTACTTCGTCCACGGGGTGAACGGGTTTCCGGAGGCGCTGGTCGAGGGGGACGGCAGCGTGGCGGCGGAGCTCGGGGCGGGGCTCTACGGCGAGGTGCCGGCGGAGCACGCGGCGCTCACGCCGCTCAGGTTTCCGGGACAGTACGCCGATGAGGAGACCGGGCTCTACTACAACGGGCACAGGTACTACGACCCGGAGACGGGCACGTACCTGAGCCCGGAGCCGATCGGGCTCGAGGGGAGCCTCAAGGCGTATGCTTACGTCGATAACTGGCCGACAGAGCTGGTCGATCCGGATGCATTGGCAAAGATGCATACGGAGGTGGCTGGAACCTACACCGGCAAGAACGGCAAAGCAGGCTCCCTGACGCGCGAAGCGCACTCCGGCCAAGCCCAACGCGAGAGGCTGCACCCTGCGGTGCAAGCAGCGGTACCTCCCACGCCAGCACGACCGCCGGGGAGCGCGGGCAACCCCGAGGATTGTTCAGAGCCGAAGGCGCTCAGTGATTATCTTAATCGCTGGGAGGAGAAAACGGGAAAAAGCTGCCATCCAGACGACCCAAACTGGCAGAACCATCTCCAGGAGGCTCTGGGCGGCATCGAGAGCATAAAATCCTACAAGGGAAGCGACAAGGACAGCCTCGAGCAAGCTTGCCCCAATTGCACGCAAACCATCGCTCGTTTATGGAGTCTGGCTGGGCTACCGCCCCCTGGCAGCAAAGTACCCGGAGGAGGAACGAGATTTGCGCCGGCGGATCCCAAGTGGAACCCCGCATGGTCACCCGGCAAGAGCGATGCCCAGTCTCCTACCACCAAGGGGACATACAAAGACAAGGATGGAAACGTTGTTCAGCCGGGAGCCTGGCATCATGATGGCAGCGGGTGGGTGAAGCTGTGACCCGTGAGTGGTCCTCCTTTGTGCGCGACGCCCTCGCGCGGGCGTCTGTCGTTGCCGACGTCAGCCCGCATGATGATTCACCCACGCATGCGATGGATCGCGAGCTCATCGAGCTCACCGGACATCGCGGCTTCCCCATTGTCCGCGGTGTGGCGCTCGGGCAGCCGGCTGCGCTAAAATCAGGCGGCACAGGTGTCGTCCGTTCTCGGAACGACGGCTACTTTCAGCTATCGGCGTGGTGCGACCGCCTCGGCCCAGTGTACCTGAGCGCCGAGGATTGGCGGGGCTACTTGGAGTTTATTGTACGGGCGGACGGCTACGAATCCTGGTGGCCGATTCTGCGCGTGAACGGGCCCGAACGAGCCCTCGCAGCGCGTCTTGGCCTCGCACCCCTGGTCCCGTCCGGCGACGGGTATGCGGGAGCAGGTGTGACTCTCTTCCGTGGTCTGCTCGTAGCACGCTCAGTGGATGCTCTCCGCAGCGCAGCAGCGTCATGCGGAGAGTGTGGGTTGTGCGTACGGGTCGAGGTTGGCCCAGAGCTAAGAACGAGCTTCACACACACCATCGACGCACCTCAAGCGTCACATCATCCCGTGTACACATGGGAAAACACGATGTGCTCTTCTCGACTATGGATCGGCCAGTCCCGCGTCTCTCAGATGACCTCGGCCATTGGGAGCGACATCGAGGCGATCGAATTCACTCAAGATACGAGGACGCGGCATCGCCTTCCTATCCCTCAAATCGGCTCACCTCGGCTGCATTGGTATTTAAGCAAGCACAGCGCGGTGCGAGCTCCGGTCGCGATCGCATCCGTTCACCAGACGGCGACGAGCGGACCAGACTCGGCCCTCGGCGATCTGAACAGCCTGTTCCTGTATCCCAATGAATCCGCCTCGACCCCGTACCTCTGGCTTGGGCTCCTCGAGCGATCGTCCCTCGATCCTGGCACCGCACGCCAGCTCGACTTCGAGGGGAGGAGAGGGTTTCCGACCAGCTCCAGCAGCCGATCGACTATCGAGCTGCGTCACTGGCCCCATTGGTCTTGGCGAGGGCTCGACCTGATCTCAGTGGGAGGCTGGAGCGATTGGAGGATGGTCTTCTGGGGAAGCGCCGCTGGCGTCTGGACGTACGCGTACCTGCCTGAGCGAATGAGCTTCGAGGCGGGGGAAGTCCTCACCTGGCTCGAGACACTGGCGTTCGAAGAACAGCTGGAGGAGAGCGGACAGCTCCGTGAAGAATTCGCCTTCCCGTTGCGATCTAGAAGATACGCAGATGCACTCGTTCGTCAGCTCCATCTGCGACGTATGGACGAGTGCAGCGATCACCGCGTCACGAGCTACGTAGGTGATGGGCTCTGGCTGCGGCAGCTCTCACCGCCACTTGGAAGATCATTTCTAGTCCTGAGGAGCGACAGCGTCGCGCGAGCCGTTGACATCATCAACGGAGCGAAAGAGTACATTGCAAAGCCTCCGACGATCTCGGTCAGCAATTGGAGCCCCAACCGAGAGAGCCTTATCGAAGCCCTGCGCACGTACGGGCTTCGTACCGCGACATCAGCACGCTTGTGGTGGTCAGACTTTCGCCACGTGAAGTAGAACCTCTGCCCTTCGGCCTCTCAAAACCTCTCTCGCTCGAACCGCCCCGGGCTGATGGGCACCCGGGAGTCGCGCGTGGCGCCCTCCTCCGGGCGCGCCGTGATCCGGCCGGAGAGGACCGCCTCCGCCAGCTCGCGGACCTCGGGGCTCGTCGCGCGATCGGCGCGCGCGAGCGCCTGCTCGGCTGCGGCGCGGGCCTCGGCCGCGCGGCCCGCGAGCGCGTGCGTCCGCGCGATCTCGGCGAGCGTCGCGGAGAGCTCCGCGGCGTTGCCCGAGACGTCCAGGAGCCGCTTCGCGCTCAGGTACAGCGCCAGCGCCGCGCCGAGATCCCCCTGGATGCGCGAGAGATCGCCGCGCGCCCGGAGCACCCCCGCCTGCCCCGCGCCGTCCTCGAGCACCTCGAACAGCGCGAGCGCCTGCTCGTAGTCCGAGAGCGCGTCCTCCAGATCCGACGCGTCGGCCGCCGCGACGCCCACGAGCTCGGCCACCAGCTCGAACTGCTTGCGGCGGAGATCGCCCCGCGCCTTGAGCGTCGCGGCCTGGCCGCGGCGCTCGAAGCCGGTGCGGAACAGCGCGAGCGCCCGGTCGTAGTCGCGCACCGCGTCCACGAGGTCCTCCTGCAGCGAGCGCATGTCCCCGCGCGCCTTCAGCACGGCGGCCTGCCCCAGCACGTCGCGCGTCGCCGTGAACAGCTCGAGCGCCTGATCGTAATCCCGCTCGGCGCCCGCGAGGTCCTCCTGCCGGGTCCGCAGATCGCCGCGCGCCTTGAGCACGCCGGCATGGCCGAGGTGGTCCTCGGTGGCCTGGTACAGCGTGAGCGCCCAGTCGTAGTCGCGCGCCGCGCCCGTCATGTTGTCCTGGCCGAGCCGCATGTCGCCGCGCGCCTTCAGCACGCTGGCCTGCCCGCTCCGATCCCCCGCGCCCTGGAACAGCGCGAGCGCGGTGCTGTAGTCGCGCGCCGCGCCCGGCAGGTTGCGGAGGCGGACGCGCAGATCGCCGCGCGACTTGAGCGCCCGCGCGTGCGCCGGGCCGTGCGGGCGGGCGCGGGGCGACTCCGTCGGCCCCGCGCCGTCGGCGTCGGGGGCGGCCGCCCCGGCGCGCGGCTTGAGCGGCTCGCGATCGCCGAGCTGCAGGAAGAGCTGGATGGCCAGATCGTAGTCGCAGACCGCGCCGCCGAGATCGCCCTCCTCGGCGCGCGCGAAGCCCCGCGCCCGCAACGCCTCCCCCTCCCCCGCGCGGTCGCCCGCGGCCTGGAACAGCGCGAGCGCCTCGTCGTAGTCGCGCGCCGCCTGCACGGGGACGCCCTCCCGCAGGCGCAGCGCGCCGCGATCCATGAGCACCTGGGCCTGGCCGAGCCCGTCGCCCGCGGCCTGGAACAGCGCGATCGCCTCGTCGTAATCGCGCGCGGCGCTCGCGTAGTCGTTGCGCCGGAGCAGCAGGTTGCCGCGCTCGCGCAGCGCGTGGCCGCGCGCCTCCGGCGCCGTGCCGGCGAGGCTCGGGGGCGCGCCGCTCGATCGGGGGGCCCGCACCGCGCCCTCGCCGAGCACCTCGGACAGCGATCCGCTCTTCGGGGCGCAGCGATCCGACGCGCTCTCGAACGAGCGCTGCGTGGCAGGCTCTCCATCCACGCCCTTCAGCTCGGACTGGGCTTCTGCGCGGCGACGCATGATAGACGGAACATCATACCGCGACCGCGCCCCCCTCGTGGAGACATTGCGCCGACGCCCGCGCGTCGATGCACATTCCGACTCCGCGCCTTCCTCGCCCTCCACGCCTCCACGTACACGCGTCCGCGCGTCGCCGTACATTTCCGCGATGGCGCTTTTCGTCGCGGTCAGCGCGGCCCTCGACCCCGCCGTCCGGGTCGCGAGCCGCAGCGCGGCGACGCCCCGACTGTGCCGCCGCGCACCGCCGCGGTTCGCTCGCCCACGCAGGCGACGGCGACGCGGCGGCCCGACCTCGCCAGGCCCCGCGCCGCGGCGGTCAGAGGCCCTTGCGCGAGACGAGCACCGCGTCCCGCTCGACCTCGTACATCGCGCTCGTCACGAGCGCCGCGGCCGTGCGCTCGCGCACGTTGAGCACGCGCAGCTCGGCGTAGGTCTCGTCCGGGAGCAGCTCCTCATCGACGCCGAACTTCGGCGCGTCGACCTGCGCCGGCCGCTCGTCCTGCACCCGCGGCCGGAGCGTCGCCAGCTTGCCGGCGCCCCCGAGCTGCTGCACCCAGCGATCGCCGCGCCGGACCGCGAAGAAGCGCTGCCCCGGCTTCACCCCGTCCTTCTCGCCCTTGTCGATGAACACCACCTGGTGCTGCCCGAACAGCTGGTAGGGATAGATCGCCGCGATGATCCGCGCCTCGAGGTCCGCGTCGGCGCTCGCCGGCGGCACCACGTCGAAGCGGCGCGCCACCGAGCCGACCCGGTCCCCGCGCTCGACCACGTCGAGCGACTCGATGAGCCGCGCGCGCACCATGTGCGTCTTCGGGTTGTAGCGATCGACGCGCGCGGTGCCGCGCACGGTCACGAGCTCGCCCTTGTCGTCGCCGCCGCTCTTCACCTTCTTGATCTCGCGGAAGATCGTGAGCTCCTGGCCGATCGCGACCTCGTGGTCGCCCGAGAGGCGGAGGTAGACGTCGTCGCCCTCGCTGAGGAGCATCTGGTCGTCGGGGCTGGCGACGAGCTCCCCCCACGTGTCCTTCTTCACGTCGTCGACCCAGCCGAGGTCGCGCAGGAAGATCGTCTTCGCCGGCACCCGCCCCCCGCGGCCCGCCTTGGTCAAGCCGAGCCCGATGCTGCCGCGGGTCGGGGCCTCGTTCGGGTCGCGGAGCCGGATCCGGTCGCCCGGGTAGATCCAGTGCGGGTTCTGGAGCTGCGGGTTCAGCGCCCAGACCTGCGGCCAGGCGTAAGGGTTCGTGTAGTACCTGCCCGAGATGTCCCAGAGCGTGTCGCCGCGCCGCACCGAGTGCGACTCGGGCACGAACTGCCCCTCGACGACGTAGCTCCCGTTCGCGCCGCCCCGCACCGAGGCGGGGCCCTCGCTGCGGCGGCCCAGATCGAAGCCGTCCGACGCGCGGGACGTGTCCGTGGTGCCGCGCGAGCTCGAGGGCAGGTGGGCGTTCGGATCGAACCCCGGCTGCGGGTAGCCCGGCACCACGACCTGCGTCTCGACGGTCGGCTGGGCCGGCGGGAGCTGGACCACGGTGACGCCCGGCCCGGCGCCCTCCTCGCCCCCCTGCTCCTGAGCGAGCGCCAGCGGCGCCGCCGCGGCGAGCGCCAGGGAGACCGGGACCAGCGTTGCCTTCGGGTGGAACTTCATCGCTTGCGCCTCGACGGGGTGGAGGGTGGCGGGCTCGGCGGCGGCGAGCCGCCCGGCGGCTCGTCGATCACGACGCCGTTCGCGGTCGAGCGGAGCACCGGCGGCCGCGCGCCGTCGTCCTCCGGCGCGAGCCGCACGACCTCGAGGTCGGGCCTGTCCAGCTCCTCCGGGGAGGCGGCGCGCGGCTCGGCCTCGTCCGGGCGCGCGGCGACGCGCGGGGCGACCCGCGCGCGCTCCAGCGAGCCCACCCGGTCCGCGAGCACGGCGTTGTCCGCGCGCACCCGGACGAGCTCCGCGCGCAGCTCGGCGAGCTGCTGTTCGACCGCGTCCCGCCCCCCGCCGCACCCGGCGGCGAGCGCGGCGAGCGCGAGCCCCATCGAGCCGATGCCCAGGCCAATCCTCATGCAGCGCCCAGCCTACCCGCCGCCGCGCCGGCCGGCCAAACGCACGGCGATCTCCGCGCGGCGCGCGGCCGCCTCGACGCTTCCCGCCCGCCGCGCCCGGGCGACGCGCGCTCCGTAACGCGCTCCAGCGCGCTCCAACGCCCTGCGCGACGTCGCGCGTTACGGAGCGCGCGCAGTTCTGCTAGGGTCGCGCCCCGAGGATCGAGCTGCGAGGGGTGAACGTGCGGAAATTCTTCTTGATTTTCCTGATCGCGGCGGCGAGCGCCGCGTGCGGCGGCGGCGACGACGGCCCGGGGCCCGCGGAGACCGCGTGCTTCGACTACAGCAAGTTCGACGGGGCGACCCCCGAGGTGAGCTTCGCGACCGACGTCCTCCCCGTCTTCCAGCGGTCCTGCTCGTTCAGCTCGACCTGCCACGGCGCCGAGGCCGGCTCGGCCGGGTTCGCCTACCTCGGCCCGGCGGTGAGCGAGCAGGCCACGCCGGCGCAGATCGACGCGATCGTGGCCCAGAACGTCGGCGTCGCGTCGCGCGCGCCGTCCGGGATGCCGCGGATCGCGGCCGGCGACCCCGCGCACAGCTTCCTCATGCACAAGCTCGACGACACCCTGAGCTGCGGGGACCTCGAGTGCGCCCCCGACCAGTGCGGCGCCCCGATGCCCTACACCGGCGACACCCTGCCCGCGGCGGAGCGCGACGCCATCCGCCGGTGGATCCAGCAAGGGGCCAAGGTCAATTGATCGGCCGGCTCTCCGGCCACGTCGTGGAAGAGGGCGACGAGGGCACGGTGGTGCTCGACGTCGCCGGGGTCGGCTACGAGGTGACGGTCCCGCTCGGCGCCGTGGGGCGCGCGCGCGGCCTCGCCGCGCCATCCGGCTCGGACGCGATCACCCTGTTCGTCCACACCCACGTGCGCGAGGACGCGCTCCTCCTCTACGGCTTCGCGACCCGCGAGGACCGGGCGGCGTTCCGCGTGCTCATCGGCATCTCCAGCATCGGCCCGAAGATCGCGGTGGCCATCCTCAGCGCGCTCGGCGCGGGGGAGCTCGCCGCGGTCATCGCCCGCCGGGAGACCGCGCGCCTCACCGCCATCCCCGGCGTCGGCAAGAAGACCGCCGAGCGGCTCGTCCTCGAGCTGAAGGACAAGCTCGTCAACCTCCCCTCGGCCGCGCCCTCCGCCGCGGCCCCGCCGCCCGCGGCCGCCGGCGCGAAGCAGGACCTCCTGCACAGCGCGCTCACCCGCATGGGCTACCGGCCGGCCGAGGCCGAACGGGCCGTCGCCGCCCTCGGCGCGCGCGTCGACAGCGCCCCGCTCGGAGATCTCGTGCGCGACGCGCTCGCGCTCCTGTCCAAGTGAGCGCCGCGCAGGGGCGCGCCGCCGGCGAGGCGAGCCGGCGGCCCCGCCGGGCCCAGCCGCCCGCCGCCCGCGCGCGCCGCCGGCCGCCCGCGCATGAAGGAGCGACAGACTGTCGACAGAGGGCGGCCGCGGCGAATATGCTCCCGCCGCCGTTCGCCTTGAGACCCTGTCCGGTCGCTCGTTGTGAGGAGGCCTGGTGATCACCTGTCCGAAGTGCTCCAAGGAAAATCAGGACCATTACAAGTTCTGCCTCGGCTGCGGCGCCGAGTTGCCTCGCGACGTTGCGCCGAAGAAGTTCGCGGCGGGCACCCCGCCCCACGGCGTGCCGGCGGCCTCGCGTTCGAACCAGCCCTACGGCGATGAGCCGACCGCCATCGGCACCGGCGCCCAGAAGGGCCCCGCGGTCGCGCCCCCGCCGCCCGCGCTCATCGATCCGGCGGCGTTCGCCACGCCCGTCCGCGGCGAGGACACCGGCACGAGCAGGAAGGCCGCGGCCGCCGCCGCGCAGCCGGCTTCGCCCGCGGCGTCGGCCGGCGCGGGGACGGTCGTCTGCCCGCAGTGCCAGGAGCCCAACCCGCCGTCGAACAAGTTCTGCGCGCTCTGCGGCTTCAAGCTCGTCAAGCCGGCGGGCGCCTCGGTGCAGCCGCCCGCGCCGGTCGTGTCCACGTCGGGCGCCGCGAACGTCGTGCTGACCGCGCTCCGCGCCGACGGCACCGAGGCCGGCTCGTACACCCTGCCCGCGAACCCCACGACCGTGGGGCGCGACGCGGGCGCGATCTTCGGCGGCGACAGCTACCTCTCCCCGCGCCACGCGACGTTCTCGATCAAGGGCGGGCGCCTCTTCGTCAAGGACGAGAGCTCGCTGAACGGCGTCTACCGCAGGCTGCGCAGGGACACGCCGGTGCAGCTCGAGAACGGCGACGTCTTCCGCATCGGCCAGGAGATCGTCCGCGTCGAGTCGCTCACCCCCGCGCCCGCGACGCCCGACGGGGTCGAGCGGCTCGGCAGCCCCTCGAAGGGCTACGTCGCGCGCCTGGCGCTGATCATCGGCAGGGACGCGACCGGCAACGCGTTCCCCGTCCCCGACACCGGCCTGCACCTCGGGCGCGAGCGCGGCGACATCCTCTTCCCCGAGGACGGCTACGTCTCCGGGCTCCACTGCCAGATCTCGCTCCAGGGCGGCCGGCTGTTCCTCACGGACCTCGGCAGCTCGAACGGCACCTTCCTCCGCGTCCTCGGCGAGACCGAGATCTCCGGGGGCGACATCCTGCTCATGGGCCAGCAGCTGTTCCGCGTGAGCGTGTGAGGCCACGCGGCCCGAGCTCCCAGGACACGCCCGTCCCGCTCGCACAACCCCACGCCCCGTCGTACGCTGGGCATCCCTGAGGCACTCGCCATGGAAATGGTCCGCACCATCCGCGTGGTCGCCGCCGTGATCGAACAGGACGGCCGATACCTCATCACCCAGCGCCGCCCGACCGCCGTGCTGCCGATGCTCTGGGAGTTCCCCGGCGGGCGCGTGGAAGAGTCCGAGACCGACGCGGCCGCGCTGAAGCGCGAGGTCCGGCACCGGCTCGGCGTCGAGATCGAGGTGGGCCAGCTGATCTCGTTCGTGAGCCACCCGTACGAGCGCTACATCGTCGACCTGTACCTCTACGAGTGTCACATCAAGAGCGGCGAGCTCGCCTCGCTGGCGGTGAACGCGTTCCGGTGGGTCACGAGCGCCGAGTTCGATCGCTACCCGTTCACGCCGGCCGACGAGGCCAGCATGAACAAGCTCCTCGGCATGGCCTGACGCGCCCGCGGCGGCCGAGCGTCGCGCTCGCGGCGGCCCGGCGCGCCGCCCTCACAGGCGCGGCGAGCGCCGGAGGAGCGCGAGGAACAGCGGCCCGCCGAGGACCGCGGTCACCGCGCCGACGGGCGGCTCCGTGCCGAGCCACCGGAACGAGAGGCGCGCGAGGAGGTCGCACGTCGTCAGCAGCACCGCGCCGGCGACCAGCGACAGCGGCAGCAGCCGCCGGTGATCCGCGCCGGCCAGCCGGCGGACCGCGTGCGGGACGATGAGCCCGACGAAGCCGATGAGGCCGGTCCGGCTGACGATCGCGCCGACCACGCACGAGGACGCGAAGAAGATCCGGCGCTCGACGGCGCGCACGTCGACGCCCAGGGTCCCGGCCGACTCGTCGCCGAGCGAGAGGAGGTTCAGGCGCGCGGCGTCGGCGAGGAGCACCGCGCAGCCGACGGCGACGTAGGCGGCGACGCCGAGGAGCACCGAGGCGGTGGGCAGCTCGACGAAGCCGATGAGCCACCGGAGCAGCTGCTGGGAGCGCGAGGGGGAGACGATCGTCTTGAGGAACGTGATGAGGCCGGCGGCGATGGAGTTCACGATCACGCCGGCGAGGAGCATCGAGGCGCCGGAGGTGCCCTCGGCCGCGCCGCGGGCGATGGCGTAGACGAGCACCGTCGCGACGAGGCCGCCGGCGAGCGCCGCCGCGGGCAGGAGCGTGGCGCCGAGGACGGTCGCCGAGCCGACGCCGAGCGCGATCGCGAGCGCGGCGCCGAGCGCGGCGCCGCCGGAGACGCCGAGCACGTACGGCTCGGCGAGCGGGTTGCGGAGCAGCGCCTGGAACGCGGCGCCCACGGCCGCGAGGCCGGCGCCGGAGATGGCCGCGAGGAGCACGCGCGGCAGGCGCACGTCGAGGAGGAGCGTCCGGTCGAGGCCCGGGCCCGCGAGGGCGCGCTCGACCGAGACGGGCTCGGCGCCGAGCAGAACGGCGAGGAGGAGCGCGAGGGCGAGCGCCGCGGGCGCCGCGGCGAGGGCGAGCGCGCGCGCGGGCCGAGATGCGCGGCCGGGCGCGGGCGCCGCGGCGGGGGCGAGCGCGGGCGCGCCCGCGGGCCGAGAAGCGCGGCCGGGCGCGGGCGCCGTCAACCCTGGCCGCCTCCGCCCGCCGCGGTCGGGTGCGGGGACGGCCCGCCGCCGCGCTCGGCGTTCCGCTCGTAGATGAGGCGCAGCCCGGTGAGCGTCAGGTCGTCGTCGACCACCTCGATGGTCTCGGTCTGCGGCGCGATGAGCCGCGCCAGGCCGCCCGTGGCGATGACCCGGCACGGGTAGCCGAGCTCCCGCCGGAGGCGGTTCACGAGCCCGTCGACGAGCCCCGCGTAGCCGTACACGATGCCCGACTGCATCGAGTGGACGGGGTTGCGGCCGACGACCCGGGGCGGGAGCGCGATCTCCACGCGGGACAGCCGCGCGGCGCGGGAGAAGAGCGCCTCGGCGCTGATCTGGATGCCCGGCGCGATGACGCCGCCCAGGTACTCGCCCTTCGGGGTCACGCAGTCGAAGGTCGTCGCCGTGCCGAAGTCGACGACGATGACGCCGGAGGCGGCGTGATCGCCCCGGCCGGGCTCGGGCGGCGGCGCGGGCTCGGGCGACCGCTTCATCCACTCGTGCGCCGCGACCGCGTTGACGATCCGGTCGGCGCCGACCTCGCGCGGGTTCTCGTAGAGGATGGCCATGCCGGTCTTGATGCCCGGGCCCACGACGAGCGGCTCGATGCCGAAGGCCCGCTCGACGAGCCCCACCATCGTGTCGGTCAGCGTCGGCACGACGCTCGCGATGATCGCGCTGTCGATGCGGGCGAGGTCGACGCGGCGGAGGTCGAGCATCTGCCGGACGAGCACCGCGTACTCGTCCGCGGTGCGCGAGCGCGCGCTCTCGCAGCGGAGGTGGTGCCGCAGCGCCTCGCCCTCCAGCACCCCGAAGCTGATGTTCGTGTTCCCGACGTCGATGGCGAGCAGCATGCTGGCTGGACTCTAGCGCCGCGCGCTGGAAATCACGGAGGGATTTCGGAAGCGCGCGGCGGCCTGCGGGCGGTGCGGTCCCCTCGGTTCTCCTCAGCGCTTGCGCGCGAGCGTCACCCCGTCGCGCACCGAGAGCATGACCTTCTCGACCCGGGGATCGCGGGCCACGAGGTCGTTGAAGGCGGCGATGGCGCGGCCGTCCGCGGTCGCCGGGGCGACGACCTCGCCGCCCCAGAGGGTGTTGTCGGCGACGATCAGCCCGCCGCGGCGGACGCGCGGGAGGGCCTCCTCGAAGTAGGCCGAATACCGCTCCTTGTCGGCGTCGATGAACACGAGATCGAACGCCGGGCTCGCCGGCAGGGCGCGGATCGTCTCGAGCGCGTCGCCGAGCGCGATCCGGATCTTCTTGCCGTGCTCGCTGCGGTCGAAGAACGACCTGGCGACGCGGGTCACGTCGGGGTCGCGGTCGCAGGTGATGAGCTCACCGTCGGGCGGGAGCGCCTCGGCCATGCTGAGGGCCGAGTAGCCGGTGAAGGTGCCGATCTCGAGGACGCGGCGCGCCTGCATGAGGGCGCAGAGCAGCTTGAGCAGGGCGCCCTCGACGCGCCCCACCTGCATGCCTGCGCGCGGCTCGCTGGCGAGGGTGTGCTCGCGCAGCTCGTCGAGGAGCGCGGGAGGCGGCTCGGTGTGGTCGTGGACGTAGCGCTCCAGGTCTCGATCGAGGAGGGGGGCCATCGTGGAGGTTCCTTGTGGGGCCACGGTAGCACGCGGGCCCGTCACCCCACCTTGAGCTGCCGGCGATCTTCGGGGTAGCGTCGACCATGAACTGTTCTTCCTGGAAGACGTGTGCTGTTGTGGCGCTCCTCGCAGCGGCCTGCAGCTCGGCGCCGGACAGCCCCCGGACGGGCGGATCCGGCGGCGCGGGCGGCGCCGGAGCGAGCGGGTCGGGCGGCGCCGGCGCGGGGGGAGCGGGCGGCGCCGGGGGAACCGGCGGGGCGAGCTCCGCGGCGACCGGCGGCGGGGCGGGCGGAGAGGCGGAGTACGCGTGCGCTTCGCTCGGCGATCCCTGCACGACGTGCCTCGCGCTCCGCTGCCAGGAGCGCTATTGCGCGTGCCAGCGGAGCGCGGAGTGCGCCGCCCTGGCCAACTGCCTCCTCGGGTGCGCTCCGGGAGAGGAGCCCTGTCAGCAGACGTGCATGACCGCGCACCGGGAGGGCATCTCCGGCGTCTCGCTCGAAGGCGGCTGTGCGGCGGAGCGGTGCGCCGTGCAGTGCCCGTCGCGCGCTGCGCTGTCCCGGTGCGATTCCTGCCGGTACGCGCGGTGCGCCGCCGAGATGAACGCGTGCGCCGCCGACCCGTCGTGTCGAGCGCTCGTCGCGTGCACCGACACGTGCGCCGCGGGCGACGCCGCGTGCCGGGAGCTGTGCGCGATGCTGTACGAGAGCGGCGCGCCGGCGGCAGCGGAGGTGTTGGCGTGCGGAGGGGCGCAGTGCGGCGCCGATTGTGAGGGTGGATGAGCCGCCGCGGCGCCGCGGGGGTCGACGTGGGGCGGCGATCCGCCTAACATCTGCGCGTGCCTCTCCACGGATTGCGCGAGATCGAGCGGGACCCGTACACGGCGGTCCGTCACGATCCGACCCAGCAGCTCGTGTTCATCCGTCGGTCGTCGCTGCCCTATCCGAGCATCGAGGAGCTCGAGCAGAGCTTCCGGCGCATCGAGCAGGCGATCCGGATCATCTCCCGACCGCGCTCTCTCCTGCTCGTGGACGCCCGGGACGCGCCGATGCGCAATGACGATGGGTTCGAGGTGACGTTCGGGCAGGCGCACGCGCGGTTGTTCCAGGGGTTCAAGCGGGCGGCGGTCATCCTGAGGAGCGCGATCGGGGTGCTCCAGGTGGGGCGGCTCTCGAGGGGGTATGTCACGCCCGTGAGCACCTTCACCCGCCCCGAGGACGCGCTCCTCCACCTGGGCGTCCGCGTCGACCTGACGCAGCTCAAGAGCCCTTAGGGGCGCTGGCGGCGCGGGACGCCTCGCCGGGCTGCCCACCTCATCCACCGCGGGGAGCGGCGGCGATGCTCACAGGTGCCGGGTCTCTTCCGGTGGAGCTTGCCAGTTGTTGTTGCGCCCGTCGGCGTACCAGATCGGCGCGGCGAGGAGCTCGCCGGGATCGACGTCGTCGAGCGAGGCGAGCTGAACCGCCACGTAGTCGCCGCCGATCTCCTTCACGTGCCCGCGCCCGAACGAGCGCACGCCGCAGTGCCGGCAGAACAGGTGGTGCCCGACCTTCATGCCGAACTGGTAATCGCTCAGCGCGTCCTCTCCCGCGAGCAGCCGGAACGCGTCCGGCTTGATGATCGCGTTCCAATTTCTCGTCTTGGTGCAGATGGAACAGTTGCACTTGTTGGTCCCGGCGCTCAGGTCGATATCGGCCTCGAAGCGGACCGCGCCACAGTGGCAGCTCCCTGCATACGTTTTCTTCATCGATGGACCTCCCGGCAGGATGGGCGCTCACGTCGGAACGCTCGACGGACTGGAGGCCTGACTGTACTCCATCTCGGGGCTCCTCGTGCAGCCGTTCTACCCGGAGATCCCGCGCGGCGGCGAGCGGTCGCTCCAGTCCTTCGGAGGTGTGTTCAGCCATGCGCCCCTGAAGGTGCCGAGCTGCGGCGACTTCCGCTCTCCAACGACCTTCGGCGCGATGGCGGCGGCCGAGGAGCCAGCGCCGGCGCTCCTCGTTGAACCTGCGCGCGCGCCGTGCGACAACGATCCGTGAGCGTCGGCGCGGCGCGCCGGCGGAGAGGACCGGGACAGCGATGATTCACCGTGAGATCCTGGGCGACGGCTCGATCCGCCTCGCGAAGGACGGCTGCTCCTTCGTCTTCCGCCGGCTCCGCCCCGGCGCGGTGCTCGTGACCATCGCCGGGCGCGACACCGGCGGCTCCGTCCGGGCGTGGTGCTGATCGCGATCGCGGGGCGCGACGGCGGTGAATTCGGCGAGCTGCCGCTCGACGAGATCCGCAAGGAGATCGCGCGCTTCGGCCCGGCCGCGCTCTTCGTGGACGTCCGCGCGGTGACCGTGGCGGCGCCGAGCGTCAGCGACGCGTGGACCGCGTTCTTCGCCGCGAACCGCGCGACGATCTCCCGCGTCCGGATCCTCGTGGGCTCGAAGCTCCTGCAGCTCGTCGTCGCCCTGAGCAAGGAGGCTTCGCGGACCGGCGACATGATCCAGATCGACGACGAGCCCGAGCGCTTCCAGGCGGCGCTCGCCCGCGAGGCGGCCCCCGAGCGGCCGGCGCCGCGCGGGCCGTCGCGCCCGTGACGATCCGGACGCGCCTGCGGCGAGAGCACCTTCGGCCCACCCGCGCGGCGGATCGAGCCGACGGGCACGATTCCGCCGCGATCTCCTGAATCCCCGCGACGCGCGCTGCACCCCACGAGTGCCGGCCGCGCGGGGCGGCCCGGCCGATGCGTTCGTGGGAGACGCGTTCTCGAGGATCGAGGAGGGTATGGGCTCACGCGTGGTTTCCTGGGCTGGGTGGCGCTTCGCGCGATGGGTGGCGCTGCTCTGGACAATCCAACTGACATGCGGGCTCGGCTGCGCGGCGCCCTCGGGCGAGGCGCTCGACGTCGAGGCGACGGGCTCGCCGCTCCTCGTGAACCCGTCATGGACCGTCATGGCGGCCTCTGAGGCGACGATCCGCGCGCAGCACACCGCGACCTTGCTGCCCGACGGCAGGGTGCTCGTCGCGGGCGGGTGGCGAAGGCAGGGCTCGTCGACACAGGTCCACCTCGCCAGCGCGGCCATCTATGATCCCGCGCTCGGTGCGTGGTTGCCCGCTGCTCCGATGAGCGGGCCGCGGTCGGGTCACACGGCGACCTTGCTCGCCGACGGCAGGGTGCTGGTCACGGGCGGCGCCACGGACAGCGCCGAGTGGGTCGCCACGGCGGAGCTCTACGATCCGACGACCGACGCGTGGACCCCCGCCGCGACGATGACCTCGGAGCGCTCGTCGCACACCGCGACCTTGCTCGAGGACGGGCGGGTGCTCGCCGCCGGGGGCGCTCCGGCTGGCGCCGCTCCGTCTACCGCCGCCGAGCTCTACGACCCCCTGTCGGACACCTGGTCGCCGACGCCTGCGGCGTCGAGCGTGCGCAGGGATCACGCGGCGGCGCGCTTGCAGGACGGCCGCGTGCTGCTCGCGGGAGGCAGGGTCATCGGGGGCGACACCCTGTCCAGCGTCGAGTTCTACGACCCCGCGACGGGCGCGTGGACCGCGGGGCCGGCCATGCTCCGCGCCAGGCACCTGCCCACGGCGACGTTGCTGGAGGACGGCGACGTGCTGGTGACGGGCTGGGAGGCCGAGGCCGAGATCTACGATCCCGAGGCCAACGCATGGTCTGTCGCGAGCACGATGAGCGTGCGGCGCGGCTCGCACACGGCGACGCGGCTGTGCAATGGACGCGTCTTCATCTCTGGGACCCAGCCGCCCGAGCTCTACGATCCGAGCACGCGAACGTTCTCGACGGCGCCCAGGAGCGAGGTGGGCCACAGCGGCGCCACGGCGACGCTGCTCTCGGATGGACGGGTCCTCTTCGTCGGCGGCAATTCGAGCGCGCCGGGCGCCGCGATCTATGACCCGTCGGTGCCGCCCTCGGGGACGCAGCTCGGCCCCCTGAACATCAACCGGAATTACGCGAAGGCCGTGGCGCTGGAGGACGGGAAGATCCTTATCGCAGGCGGCAGCGGCACCACGAAGACGACCGAGCTCTACGATCCATCGAGCATGACGTTTTCCCTGGCGGCGCCCTTGAGCTTCGCGCGGTATTTTCCCGACCTGACACGCCTCGCCGACGGCAGGGTGCTGCTCAGCGGGGGCCCGCTCGATGGCTTCGAGACGGATCTCTACAACGAGATCTACGATCCGGCGGCGGACGCCTGGACGCTGGCCGCCCCCGACGACGAGCGTCGAACCAATCACACGGCGACCTTGCTCGGGAGCGGCGAGGTGCTCATCGCGGGAGGCGCGGTGTTGGACTACCCGATGGAGCCGTACCTCGTCCGCAGGACCGGATCGGCTGCGCTGTATCGTCCAGCCGACGACACCTGGCTCACCGTCGCGCCGATGAACGCAGGCCGGGCGGAGCACGCGGCGACGTTGCTGAACGACGGCAGGGTGCTGGTCGTCGGCGGGATGCAGGGATACGACGACTACGAGATCTCGACCGCGGAGCCGCTCGCCAGCGCCGAGATCTACGATCCCGCGACCCAGAGCTGGTCTCTGGTGGCGCCCATGAGCGAGCCTCGGGGCAAGCCCACGGCGACGCGGCTCCTGGACGGTCGCGTGCTCGTCGTCGGTGGAGCCGCAGAGGTCTACGACCCGGTGACGAACGCCTGGGCGCCCACGGGGCCCATGAGCCCGGTGTCGAGCTTCGGTCATGTTGCCATGCTGCTGCCGACAGGCGAGGTGCTCGTCATCGAAGGCACGACAGCGCAGGTGTATGGCCCCGCGACGAACTCCTGGACACCTGCCCCGTCGACCTTGCTCTCTCACTTCGCTTCCGCGTCCGTGCTCCTGCCGAGCGGCCATGTCCTCATCCTCGGCCCCAACAAGGACGCGGAGCTGTACGATCCTCGATGGCACGGCCCGGGGGACAACGGCTGCAGCACGGGCGCTGGCGGCGCGGGAGGCGCTGGCGGGGCTGAGCCCGGCGCTGGCGGGGCTGAGCCCGGAGCTGGCGGCGCTGGCGGCGGTGGCGGGGCTGAGCCCGGCGCTGGCGGGGCTGAGCCCGGAGCTGGCGGTGGTGGTGGCGGGGAGCCCGTGACCGGCGGCGCTGGCAGTGGCGGATCGGGGACTGGCAGCGTCGGCAGCGCCGGTGGCGGTGAGTCCGGCGCTGGCGGCATGGGCGGCGCTGGCGGCGAAGACGCTGGTGCAGGCGGCAGCGGCGGCGATGGCGGCGGAGCCGCCGGCGCCGGAGGCGATGGCGGCGGCTCGGCGAGCGGAAGCTCGACGAGCACCACCGCCGGCGCTGGCGGCGATGGCGGCGCTGGCGGATCGGGGACGGCGACCGCATCCAGCGGCGCTGGCGGCCCTGGGACGGCGACCGCATCCAGCGGCGCCGCGGGCGCGGGCGGCGATGGAGGCCCGGGTCCGACGAGCACTTCGAGCGGCCCCGGAGCGGGCGAGCCGGTGGACGCTGGCTGCGCCGTGGGGCCAACGGCGCCCGGCGGCCGGGCCAGCGCCATCTACCTCGCTGTGGTCGGGGTCGCTCTCCGGCGGAGGCTCCGCCGCTCGAGGGCGGCAATCCCGCGGTGAATTCCGATCGCCGGCTGCTCCCGCTGAACTAGACTCCCGGGATGCAGCTACGGATCGAAGAGGATCGACTGACCCTCACCCTTGAGGGCGCCGAGCGGCTCTGGGCCGTGAAGCTCGCTCCCATCGTGGTGCCCCGCGCGCACGTGGTGCGGGCGGAAGCGGCGCTTCCGCCCGCCACATGGCGGCAGATCCGCGCGCCGGGGACGTCGCTGCCCGGGGTGATCAAGGCGGGGACGTATTATACCGATCGCGGCAAGGAGTTCTGGTACACGCTGCAGAGCCGCAAGGACAATCCGCTGACCATCGAGCTGGAGGGCGAGCCGTATCGACGGCTCGTCCTCACCCCCGATGGCCCCCCTGGCTGGGCAGAGCGAATCAACGCCTGGGTCAGGGGCTGAGCCGCCCCGCTTCCGAGCCCGGGCCGGCCCCCTCTCGCCGCCGGCGAGCCGATGGGGACCCCTCCCCGGATTATTGCTTGAGAAAACGCGAGAGCACGGGCAGCAGAGCCTTCGCGCTGACCATGTGGTCTTGGCCTGCGAGCCGTTCGAACCTCGCGTTCGGGATCGCTTTCGTCAGCTGGCGCGCGACGTCGTGGATACCGGCCGGGCTCTTTTCGCCGACGATGATCTGCGTCGGCACGGCGACCTGGGCGGCCCGCTCGACCGGCGGGAGGTCCTTGGTCAAGGCGATGTCGTACGCGAGGGTCGGCGCGAGCGCGACCATCGTTTTCCAACCAGGGAACAGGGGCAGCAGCCAGACGAAGACGCCAGGCATGCCGATGCCCTTCAAAAAGACGCGCATCGCCTCCTTGTTGTTGCCGTTATCGAGCAGCCTTTGCACCTCTTGGCTCAGCCGACCGTACGTGACCTTCTCTGCCTCGTCGTGCACATAGGAAGGGTCGTACATCGCCACTTTGTCGACCTTGTCGCCCAGGCGCAGGGCAGCCTCGAGGGCCAGCACGGCACCGGAGGAGTGGCCATACAGGTTGGCCTTGCCGCCGGCTGCGTCGATCATGGCCTCGATGTCCTCGACCTCGCGCTCTATCGAGTACGGCGGCGTGTCGCCGCTGTCGCCGCGCCCTCGGCGGTCGTAGTTGTAGACGGTGAACTCCTTGGCAAATTCCTTGGCATCTTGCAGGATGGGCTTGAAGGAGCGGAAGCAGCTGGCTCCAGTGATGTAAATGAGCGCGGGCCCGCTGCCATGGACATCGTACGCTAGCCCCGTGCCGTCTTTCGATTTGGCGATCTTCATGCTCGTTCTCTTCGGGTGGCTGGCGTCTATTGGCATGGGTCGAGCCCGGCGGCGAGGCTCTCGTCGTCGTGTGCCCGGCGTGCGCAGCACGGCGGGCACACGACGTCCCAGGCGAGCTCTGCCCGTGCCCACCCCGCGCGACGAACACCCTCGCCGGGGCCGGGCGGCTCGGCGAGCCCACCTGCGGGTCCAGGACGAGCTTGATCGGCCGAGCCAGCGCTAGGCGAGCGGCTTGCCGCCCGTGACCCCGAGCACCTCGCCGTTGATGTAGGTGGCCTCGTTCGAGGCCAGGAACACGAACGCCGGAGCGAGCTCGGCCGGCTGCGCGGGCCGCTGCATCGGCGAGTCTTTCCCGAAGCTGGCCACCTTCTCCTCCGGGAACGACTGCTGGATGAGCGGCGTCCACACCGGGCCGGGCGCGACGGTGTTCACCCGGATGCCGCGCTTGATGAGGTCCTGCGCCAGACCCTTGCTGAAGGTGACGATCGCCCCCTTGGTCGACGCATAGTCGAGGATGTTCGGGCTCGGCTGGTAGGCCTGGATCGAGGCCACGTTGATGATCGCGCTCCCTTCCTTCATGTGCGGCAGCGCGTGCCGGACGAGGTGGAACATCGCCATGATGTTGACGCGGAAGGTGCGCTCGACGCGCGCGGCGTCGATCTCCTCGAACCGCTCGGCGGACTTGCCCTGCTCCGCCGCGTTGTTCACCAGGATGTCGATCCGCCCGAACTTGCGCGCCGTCTCCTCGATCACCTTCCGGCAATGCGCCTCGTCGGCCAGATCGCCGGGGATCGTGATCGCCTCGCGCCCCGCCTCCTTGACGACCCGCACGGTCTCCTTCGCGTCCTCGTGCTCGCTCAGGTACGCGATCGCCACGTGGGCGCCCTCCCGGGCGAACGCGAGCGCGACGGCGCGGCCAATGCCGCTGTCCCCGCCGGTGATCAGCGCGACGCGGTCCTTCAGCCGGCCGAGGCCCTTGTACGACGACTCGCCGTAATCGGGCCTCGGATCCATCTTGGCCTCGATGCCCGGCCGGTCCTGGCTCTTGCCCTCGAAAGGCGGCTTCGGGCCCGCGCCCTTCGGATCCTCGCTCGGTCCAGTGTTCTGCATGCCTCCTCCTTCCCGCTGTCCTGTGGTGGGAAGCCGATCACGCTCCCAGCGGTACCTGGCCATAAGGACGCCACGCCGGCCGGGCCATCGGTCGCAGCCTGCACTCCGGATCGGAGCTCCCCCTACCCGGCTGCGCGCTTCGTGATCTCCGCCGCCGTCGCCGCGCGTCCGGCGGCGCAGGCGTCTCTCCGCGCTCGATCGCGCGACGCGACGGCATCCAGCGCGCGCAGCGCGCGACGCGACGTCCTGATGAGCCCGCGGCGGCCCGCCAGTCAAGGCTTGACAGCGGACAGCTGCTCCGGTGTCGTCGCCCAGCGTTGTCCCGCAGCACGCCGCGCGCGGCAAGGCGGAGAGGAGCACCGTTGCCATGAAACACATCGACGAGAAGCTGCTAGAGTCGGATCTCGAATATCGCTTCGGGTATCTCATCGAGTTCGTCGGCTTTGGAGAGGCGGACATCGCCGCGATCCACGGCGCCGCGCTGCACCTCGCCCCGAAGGTCCAGGCGCTCGTCGACGCGGTGTACGAGAAGCTGTTCCTCTACGACGCCACGAAGCGCCACTTCGTGCCGAAGCAGCACGGCTACGAGGGGCAAGGGCCGGCGGACCTCCTGTCGCTCACCCTGAGCCACGAGCAGATCCAGTTCCGCAAGAAGCACCTCGCCGACTACCTCGTCCGGCTCGTGACCCACCCGTACGACCCGAGGATGGTCGCCTACCTCGACATGGTGGGGCGGATCCACACGGCCAAGGCCGGCAATCCAGAGATCGTCGTCCCGCTCGTGCAGATCAACGCGCTCATGGGCTTCGTCTCCGACGCCCTGCTCCAGACGATCCTGTCCCTCGGCCTGGACCGGGAGACCGAGGTGCGCACGCTGCGCGCCTTCAACAAGCTGCTCTGGATCCAGAACGATCTCCTCTCGCGCCACTACGTCCAGACGGCCTGAGCCGCGCTGGCCCCCTGAACGAGGCTGCCGCCTCTGGCCACGATCGCGGCGCGCCCGCCGGCGACCACGCGGCGGCCCGGGGCGCAGCGCGGCCCGGGTCGCGCCCGGCCACGGCACCCCGGACGTGCGCGCGAGCGCCCCCCCGTGAGAATCGTGCGATGCGGGCGCGGCGCTGGAACGCGCCGTCGGGTCGGGCGATGATCGCCGCTTGCCAAGAGCGTGGAGGCCGAAAGCGGAAGCCTCCACGGACCCGGCTCCACGCGAGACTGCGAGGTGAAAGGCCATGCGTCGATTCTTCCGACAACCAGCGCTCGTCCTCCTGATGTCGTCCCTCCCCGCGGCCGCCGGCTGCGGCGACGAGGATGACCCCGAGGCCAGCCGCTTCGCCTGGCTCGCCACGCGCGCCGAAGAGGTGCGCGAGCTGTCGTTCGAGCGCGAGGTGCCGGTCCGCACCATCTCGCGGGCCGAGGTCGACGCCGAGGCGGAGCAGGCCGCGGACGCGATCGACGAGGAGGCGCTCGCCACGCTCGCCGCCACCTACGGCCGACTCGGGTTCTTCCCGCCGGACACCGACCTTCAGGCCGCCTTCGGCCAGTCGATGGACGTGTTCGCCGCCTGGTACTCGACCGAGAGCAAGGCGATCTCGCTCATCGGCGAGGTGGAGGACAACGTGCTCGTCCACGAGTACGTCCACGGGCTCCAGGACCAGCACTTCGACGTCGGAGCGCTCCTCAGCGCCTCGCTGACGAGCGACGCGCACCTCGCGCTGAGGGCGGCCATCGAGGGCGACGCGATGCTCGGCGAGGTGCGCTTCCTCATGCAGGAGACCAACGACGTCGATCTGGACCAGCTCAACTGGGCCGTCATCATCGACGCCGCCCAGGCCGCCGGAGAGCAGATCCTCGAGGAGAACGAGCTGCCTGCCCTGTTCGTCGACTATCCGTCGTTCGCCTACGGGTTCGGGTTCGAGTATTGCGCCCACAACCTGACCGGCGCGAGCGCGGCGTCGCCCACGCCCGACCGGGCCTTCCCGTTCGACTGGTCACGGCAAGACGCGCTCTTCTCCGACCGGATCCCCGCGACCACCCAGCAGATCCTCACCCTCGACGGCCAGGATCCCGTGGCGCGGGTCGGCCTGGAGGAGGTGCCGCCCGAGCTCGCCGATCGGCTGGAGGCGCTCGACTGGGACTCGCTCGGCGAGTGGCTCTCCTACCTGCTCCTGCGCCCGCTCGAGGGCGCGCTGGAGCTCGGGGAGATGCGCGCGCTCGCCGCGACCTGGGACGGCGATCGCGCCCTGTTCGTGCGCGACCGGAAGACGGGCGCGACCGGCACCGCGTGGGCGTCCGCGTGGGACGACGAGGGCGCCGCGGCGGGCGTCGAGGCCGCGATGTGGCAGCTCTACGGCGGCGCCGCGCTCGACGAGGGCGAGCCGCGCCTCGGGCAGGCCGAGGACGGCGAGCTCGTCTGGATCGAGCGGCGGGAAGAGCGCGTGGTCGCCCTCAAGAACATCGACGAGGCGCTCCTGCCCGCGCTCGCCGAGGCGGCCTTCGCCTCCGGGATCAAGCCGATGCGCCTCACGCTCCGGAAGCGCCCCTCGCTCTCGGCGTGGCTCTCGCGGCGCCTGCCCGGGCCGCGCTGAGCCGAGCACGCCGCCCGGCCGACCGCGGGCCCCGGACCGCCGGCCCCGAAATGGAGCGCTCCCGCCTCCGGGCCATCCAGCCTGGAAGCGGGAGCCAGTAGCCATCAGCCATCGGCCATCGGCCATCTACGCACGGCGCCGCGCGCCGACAGAACTCCAGCGGAGCGCGCCGCGCGTCAGCACGGCGCGCTCCGGACCATCAAGGCGCGCTCCGCGCCCTGGACGCGCGCTCGTCGCTCAGACGCACAGAGAATCGCAGTCGTGATCCTCTTCGCACGCCGAGACGCAATCGCCGTCGTCATCGCACGCCGAGATGCAGTCGTCGCGCTCGGTCGAGCACGTGGTGATACAGCTGTCGTCGCCGTCGCCCGGCGTGTCGTCGTCCGCGTCGACGAAGCAGCCCGCCGCCAGGGGAACCGTGGAGACCAGAAGCATAGCCAACATCTTGCGAATCATGGGTTGTCCTCCTTCGTGGTGTACTGTCCGCATGCGATGCAGGGGACATCGACTCACCAAGCAGGGGACGTACCAACCGCCCTTCCGGCGCGGCTCACGCGCTCTCGCGAGCCGCGGAGACGCGCGGCGCCGCGCGACGCCGCGCGCGGCGGGCCCGGCGGCGGACATCGAGCCGCCGCGGCCGGCAGGCGCAGCACGTCACTCCAAGGCAAATCGCCACAGGGGCGCGGGCCAAGGCTGGGCTCGGCCCCTCGATGTCCGGGATTTCCGCGGCTTCAGCGCGGCTCGGGCGCGGTGAGATCGAATGTCACACCCGCCTCGACCGTGAGCGCCCGACATCCGTCCAGGCGCTCACCTCGTCTCCCACGTGGTCCGATCCCCCCTCGTCCTCCGGCTTCGGCGGCTTCGGCGGCGGCCGGTCCATCGGGTAGCGCCGCAGATCCAGCGTGTACGGCGCGTCGCCGTGGGGGGCCGCCGGCTTCCCCGTCACCGGCCAGGGCGTCTGTCCCTCGATCGTGAACCGCTGCGCCCGCCGCGCCGCCGCCTCGAACCGCGTGAGCGGCGGCGCGTGGAAGGCGCGGCCCTCCGGGTGCCACACGTGATAGGCGCACGCGCCGATCGAGCGCTTGCCCCACGTGTCCACGATGTCGAGATGGATCGGGTGGTGGATGCCGAGGTGCGCGTGCAGGCTGTGCGGCGGCGCCCAGGCGCGGAACCGCACGCCGCCCACGTACTCCGCCGCCGTCCCCGTCGGCCGGAGCGGCAGCACGTGGCCGTTCACGAGCACCGTGTGGCGCTCCGGCGTGAGCCCCTTCACCCGCACCTCGATGCGCTCCATCGACGAGTCCACGTAGCGCGACGTGCCCGACGTGGTCAGCTCCTCGCCGAGCACGTGCCACGGCTCGATCGCGTTGCGCACCTCCAGCATCACGTCGCCGGCGTGCAGCGTGCCCACCACCGGGCAGCGCAGCTCGATGAACGGGCGGTACGCGTCGGCGGGCAGGGCGAGCCCGCGCTGCTTCAGGTGATCGAGCACGTCCTCGAAGTCGCGCCACAGGTAGTACGGCAGGAGGAAGCGGTCGTGCAGCGCCTGGCCCCAGCGCACGAGCTGGCCGGTGTACGGCTCCTCGGCGAACGAGGCGAGGAGCGTCCGGACGAGCAGCGCCTGCGCGACCGCCATCCGGAAGTGCGGCGGCATCTCGAAGGCGCGCAGCTCGATGAGCCCCTGCCGGCCGTGCGCCGTCTGCGGATCGAACAGCTTGTCGATGCTCACCTCGGCGCGGTGCGTGTTGCCCGTCATGTCCACGAGCAGGTGGCGGAACAGGAGATCCGAGAGCCACGGCGGCTCGTCCTCGCGGCGCTCGAACGCGCGCGCGAGCGCGATCTCCAGCTCGTAGAGGTTCTCGTGGCGCGCCTCGTCCACGCGCGGCGCCTGCGACGTCGGGCCGACGAACAGGCCCGCGAACATGTACGAGAGCGACGGGTGGTGCTGGTTGAAGGTGAGCAGGCTGGCCAGGAGATCCGGCCGGCGCAGGAAGGGGCTCGAGAGCGGCGTCGGGCCGCCGAACGTGAGGTGGTGGCCGCCCCCGCTCCCCGCCATGCGCCCGTCGATCAGGTACTTCTCGCAGTGCAGCCCGCTGTGCAGCGACGCGTCGAACACCGTCTCCACGAGCGACGCGTACGTGCGCACCCCGTCGGTCGGCGGGAGGTTCACCTCGAGCACGCCCGGGTCCGGCGTCACCGAGAAGCGGAGCACGTCGGCGCCGGGCGGCGGCGGGTAGCCCTCGAGCAGCACGTCGATGCGCGTGTCCTGCCGGGTCGCGTCGATCGCGGCGATGAGCTCGAAGAAGTCGGCCGGCGAGAGGAGCGGCGGCAAGAAGACGTGGACGGCGCCGTCGCGCGTCTCGACGCAGAGCGCCGTGCGCACCCCGTAGCCCGATCGCCCGGCGGCCGGCGCGGCGCGCTGGGCGTGCGCGGCGCGCTCGCCGTCGTGGGCGTGGCGCTGCGCCCCGCGCGCGCGCGCCGTCTCGGCGTGCTCCGGGCCGCCGTCGCCCTCCACGAGCTCGACGCGGCGTTGCTGCTCCGCCGCCTCGTCGGCCTCGGGATCGCCGCGCCGCGGGTCGGGCGGCGACACGAGCTCCTCGAGCGGCGGCGGCGGGGCCACCGCGACGAGCGAGCGGAGCGGCAGCCGCAGGCCGATGGCGCTGTCGCCCTGGAGCAGGAAGAGGTGCCCGCGCCGGAAGCTCCAGCGCTCGCTGATCCACGCGCCCGACTGGCGCGCGAGGGGCAGGACGAAGCCGGCCTCGCTGCCGAGCCCCCGGTCGAGCACGCGCGCGAGGCGCCGCCGCTCCTCCGGGTCGTCGAGGTTCGCCTGGAGCGGGTCGACGTCGACGGGCAGGCTCGCCTCGTCCTGGAGGTGGCGCCAGGGGTCCTCGTAGGCCGGCAGCAGGAACTCGGAGAGGCCGAGCCGCGCCGCGAGCGCCTCGGCGAACCTCCGCGAGAGCGCGGCGTTCTTCGCGCGCGGCGAGCGGCCCGTCGAGGTCGCGGGGTCCGCGTGGCGCGCCCCGGACATCTCGGTCCAGAGACGGACGCCGTCGCGCCGGTCGATGATCTCGAGGGCCCAGCGCGGCAGGCTCTCGCCGGGGTAGTGCTTGCCGGCGCGGAGCAGCACGACGCCGCCCGGCGCCATCCGGCGGCGGAGCTCGTGCGCGAGCCGGAGCCCCTGCGACCACTTGGTCGGCCCGAGCGCGCCCTCGCGCCACTCCGGCGCGTCCGGGTACTCGCGCGAGTTGAACGTCGGCTCGCCGCCCATGGTCAGGGTGAGGCCCGCGGCGGCGAGCCGCTCGTCCGCGCGGTCGGCCACGGCCAGGAGCTCCTGCCACACGGGCTCCTCGTAGGGCGTCGTCGGCCGCGGCTCGTGGCCGAGCCGGCCGACCTTCATCTCGAAGAACATGTCGGTCGCGCGCGTGTCGCTCGTGCCCTCGACCGGCGCCGCGAGCGCGGGCGAGGCCGTGCAGGCGAGCGGGATGTGGCCTTCGCCGCAGAGCAGGCCGCTCGTCGCGTCGAGGCCGATCCAGCCGGCGCCGTGCAGGAAGACCTCGGCCCACGCGTGCAGGTCGACGACGTCGCGGCTGACGCCGCGCGGCTGGTCGGGGATCATCCCCTCGTCGGTCAGCTGCACGAGGTAGCCGCTCACGAAGCGCGCGGCGAGGCCGCGCGACCTCAGGGCGGCGATGAGCAGCACGGCCGAGTCGCGGCAGCTGCCGCGGCCGTGCGCGAGCGTCTCCTCCGGCGTCCAGATGCCGGGCTCCTCGCGGATGACGTACTTGATGCGCCGGTTCACGGCGGCGTTCAGCGCGACGATGAGCGACACGGTGTCGCCCTTCGAGGGCAGCCCGGCGAGGAACGCGTCGAGCTGCGGCCCGCGGGCGATCGACGGATCGGCGCTGTCGAGGAAAGGGGCGAGGTCCTGCTCGAGCTCGGCCGGATACGCGAACGGGACCTGCTTGACGCGCTCGTCGAGGTAGAAGTCGAACGGGTTGACGGGGCGGACGTCGACAGCGAGCTCGACGAGGATGTCGAAGTGCGGGACGCGCTCGCCCGCGGGCAGGAGCACCCGGGCGACGTGGTTGCCGTACGGGTCCTGCTGCCAGTGGGCCGCGATGGGCGGGTCGATCTTGAGGCTGTACGACTCGATCTTCGCCTTCGCGTGCGTCGCGGGCCGCAGCCGGATGAGGTGCGGGCCGAGCGAGGCGGGGCGGGGGTACGTATAACGGGTCCGGTGCTGGATGAGCAGGCGCACGGTGTTTGTCTCCGGGGGTGGTCCTATCCAACCAGAAGTGCCCCCGTTCCGTCTCGCCCTCCGCGACGCGCTCCGGACGTACGACGCCTTCGTTTCGTGGAGGATTCGGCCGGAAGACGGCGGTGTAGCGGCGCGAGGCGCTGCGGTGTGGCGGGCGCGGCGGTGCCTCCGCGCGGCCGTGCCCCGCGCGCGACGAGCGCGACGAGCGCGGCGCGACGAGCGACGGCGAGCGAGCAACGCCGCAACCGTGCTGCGGCGCGGGCGCGCGGCGGCCCGCGTTGCTGCATCTTTCGCGTTGTTCTGCCTGCCGTGCGGCGCGGCGCCCCGCGCGGGCGCCGCGCGCTTGCCGTCCGAGGGCGAAGCGGTGATCATCGCGCGCTGTGTCGGGTTCCGAGACGAAACAGCCCTCGCTGGCCCCTGTCGAGCTGGGCACCGTGCTCGCCGGCAAGTACCGCGTGGAGCGGATCATCGGCCAGGGCGGCATGGGGGTGGTCGTCGAGGCGCGGCACATCGTGCTCGACGAGCACGTCGCGCTGAAGTTCCTGCTGCCCGCGTTCACCGAGCACCCGGAGGGGTCGGCCCGCTTCCTGCGCGAGGCGAAGGCGGGCATGAGGATCAAGAGCGAGCATGTCGCCCGGGTTTCGGACGTCGGCACGCTCGAGAACGGCGCGCCGTACATGGTCATGGAGCTCCTGACCGGGAGCGATCTCGCGCGCCTGCTCCGGGACCAGGGCGTGCTCGGCCTGGAGGACGCGGTCGACTACATCGTCCAGGGCAGCGAGGCGATCGCCGAGGCCCACGGGCTCGGCATCGTGCACCGCGATCTCAAGCCGGCGAACCTGTTCCTGACGGCGCGCGCCGACGGCTCGCCGCTCGTCAAGGTGCTCGACTTCGGCATCTCGAAGATGACGACCGCCGTCGACGTCCTGACGGGCACGGACGCGGCGCTGGGCTCGGCGCTGTACATGTCCCCTGAGCAGATGCGGCAGACGCGCTCGGTGGACCACCGCACCGACATCTACGCGCTCGGCGTCTCGCTCTACGAGCTGCTCGCCGGCCGGCAGCCGTACTACGCGGAGACGCTGCCGCAGCTCTGCTCGGAGGTGCTGACGGGCACCCCGACGCCGCTCCGGGACCTGCGCCCCGACGTGCCCGCCCCGCTCGCGACCGTGCTCGAGAAGGCCTACGCCCGCGATCGCGAGCAGCGGTACGCGTCGGTCGCCGAGCTCGTCGTGGCGCTCGCCCCGTTCGCGCCCGCGCGCACGTACCCGACGCTCGTCCGCGTCGCGCGCATGGGCGGCCTGTCGCTGCACGCCGCGGCCGCCGGCGGGCACCGGGCGTCGCAGCCCTCGTTCTCCTCCGTGGACCCGCGGGCCTCGGCGCCGGCGCTGCGCGAGCCGTCGTGGCCGGGGCTCCCCTCGCCCGGGGCCGACGCCGCGCCGTCGCCGCGGAACGGCACGTTGCCTGGCGCGGGGTCGCCGCTCTCGCGGCCGCCGCCGGTCGCCCAGGCGACGACGCCCTTCCCGCACCCGCCGTCGCCGTTCTCCCGGCCGCCGTCGCCGTTCTCCCGGCCGCCGTCGCCGGTCGCCCAGGCGACGACGCCCTTCCCGCACCCGCAGTCGCCGTTCTCCCGGGGGTCGTCGCCGGGCGTGCCGCCGGGCGACGGTGGGCCGAGCCCGGCGCCCCCCGGCGACGGCGGCAGGCCGAGCCCGGTGCCGCCGGACGGCTTCTCGCCGCATCAGCAGATCGTCCCCGGCCCGTACAGCGCGCCGATGAGCTCGCGCGCCGCGGCGACCTTCGCCTCGTCGACGCACCTCGGGATCTCCTCGGACGGGCGCCGGCTCCCCGGCTTGCCCGCGTCCCCTGCCGTGGTCATCGCGATCGCGCTGCTCTCGGCGACGCTCGTGCTCGGAGCGCTCGCCGTCGGCGTGTTCATGCTCCGCGGGCGCGACGCGGACGACGCGGGCGGCGCGGCGGCGAGCGCGACGGAGGCCGCGAGCGCGACGGCCGCGCCGGCGCCGGCCCCGGAGCCGCCTGTGCCCGGCGCCGGGGCGGCGACGCCGGAGGAGCCGACGATCCTGCCGACCGGAGCGGCGACCGCCGCCGCCGCGGCGAGCGCCTCGGCGTCGGCGAGCGCTTCCGCGTCGGCGCCTGCATCGGTGCCGACGAGGGCTGCGCCCCCGCGGGCGCCTGCGGGGCGCGGCGGGTCGGCCGCCCGCACCTCGCCAGCGTCATCGACCCAGCGTCCTCCCCGAGGCATCGACCTCAACGACCCGCACTGAGCCCACCGCCATGATCCTCTCGAGATTGCCTGCGCCCCCCGCGATCCGTCGCGCTCGACTCGCCGTCGCCTCCGTCGTCCTCGCCTCGGCCGCGCTGCTCGCGCCCGCGGGCGCTCTGGCGCAGGGGATGAGCAGCGACCCGACGCTCGCCCAGACGCTGTTCGAAGAAGGGCGCCGCCTGATGGAGGCGAAGGCGTACGCGGAGGCGTGCCCCAAGCTGGCGGAGAGCCAGCGGCTGCGGCCTGGCACGGGCACGCTGCTCAACCTGGCGCTGTGCAACGAGGCGCTCGGCAAGACGGCGACCGCGTGGGGGCAGTTCAAGGAGGCGCTCTTCGCCTCGAAGAAGGAGGGCAACGCCGCGCGCGAGGCGTTCGCGCAGGAGCACATCGGCGCGCTGGAGCCGAGGCTCTCGAAGATCGTGCTCAAGGCGGAGGGCACGCCTGGCCTCCTGGTGCGCGTCGACGGCCACGACATCCCCGCGGCCGCGCTGGGCACGCCGATCCCGATCGATCCGGGGGCGCACGAGGTCGAGGCGACCGCGAGCGGCTACTCGGTGTGGTCGACGACCGTGCAGGTCGGCGAGAGCGCGGATCTGAAGACGATCGCGGTCCCGAAGCTCCAGCCCGCGCCGCCCGCGCAGACGGCCGCGGCGCAGCCGGGGCCGGCGGCGAGCGGCGCCGGGATCGCCGCCGGTAGCAGCGCCGGCGGGGGCGGCGGCGAAGGGCTGCGCACCGCGGGCTTCGTGATCGGGGGCGCGGGCGCGGCGGTGCTCGGCGTGGGTGCGGTGTTCGGGATCCTCGCCGCGGGGCAGGCCAGCGACGCGGAGAAGGACCCGGCGCTGTGTCCGGCCAAGCAGTGCACTCCCCTGGGCCGCAAGGAGATCGACGCGGCGGAGACCAAGGCGCTCGTGTCGACGATCGGCATCGGCGTGGGCGTCGCCGCGCTCGGCGCGGGGGCGATCCTGGTGCTGACGTCGGGCCGGTCGGGCGCCGAGGGCGCGAGCGCCGCCGGCGCGAGGCCGGGCGCGCCGGGGCGGGTGCACGCGCGCGTGGTGCCGCTCCTCGGCCCGGAGGGCGGCGGGGTCGGCGTGGTGGGGGCGTTCTAGCGTCTAGAGCCGTATTCGCCCGTCTCTGGTACATGCGTTACAGAGCGGCGGTCCCCCGCACAGGAGACGGGTCCAGCTCGGCGTTTTCGGCGCGGAAGCGCACTCCGGTGCGCTGAGCACCGAAAACGTCGAGATGGGCCCGTATCCGAAGCGGGTGACCGCCGCTCTAAGGGTACGTGTCGAACGCCCACCATTCGGTCGCCATGTTGTCGTCGGTGATGATCGGGTCGTCCTGCGTCCGCTGCAGGATCGACTCCCGGCCTTCCCAGGTGGGCCCGCCGCGCCAGTCCTGTTCTTTCAGCAGATCGAGCTGCGCGGCGCGGCTGCCGGCGGGCAGCACGGGACGGCCGTCGATACGCCAGGCGTCGAGCTTCCTCTCGAAGCGCGCGCGGTCGATGGTGATCGGACCGTCGCTCGCGATCAGCATGTTCTGGTAGCGCACGGCGTAGGGGAACACGGTCGCCCCGGTCTTCTGAGCCGCGGTGGACATGGTGGTGTTGTAGTAGAGCGCGCCGCCCGGCTTCAGGCGCCGGCGGGACAGCTCCATCATCTCTCGGGAGAGCAACATCGAGGCATACGAGCGCCAGTACACGATTGTGTTCTCGACGATGACGTCGAAGCGCCGCGAGGTCCTCCCCAGGTAGCGCCGGCCGTCGTCGATGAGCAGCTCCACTTTGGGGTTCTCCAGCGCGCTCGCGACGACAGGCGCGCGCCGCGCCGCCTCGACGAACCCGGGGTTGATCTCGACCACGGTGAGGTGCTCGACGTCGGGGTCGTTCGCCAGCACCTGGAGCCAGGAGCCGGATCCGAGGCCGATCATGAGGATGTCGCGCGGCTCGGGGTGGAACGCGGACACCAGGTAGGCCCGCAGCACCCGGTTCTCGTCCTGTTCCGGCAGCGGGCTGACGTTGGCGATGCCCTCGTAGGATCCGCCGCCGTACACGGTGCCCGACCGGGAGACCGTGACGACGCCTTCGCGACGCTCGATGACGTGGGCGAAGCGACCGTGTTCGCGGTGCTCCTCCCCGTAAAGGAGCTTCTCGTAGAGGTCGCCGTAGAGCGCTTTCGCCGACCCCACGAAGGACCCGATGGCGGCCGCCAGGAGCGCGCCGCTGAGCACGCGCGAGCGCGCCGTCCTCGACGCGGACAGCATCAGCATCACGCCGAGCGCGGCGCCCGCGATCGCGAGGGCCACGTTGAGCTCGCGCAGGGGCAAGACATCCAGCAGCACGAGGCCGGTGACCAGGCTGCCCAGCGTCGAGCCCGCGATGTTGCCGACGTAGACGTAGGACAGCCGCGCGCCGGCCAGCTCGTCCGCGGGGATCGCGAAGTGGCACAGGAGCGGAAACCCCGCGCCGAGGCAGGTGCTCGCGAGCGCGAAGACGGGCAGCGTCGAGGCCGGATCCACGCCGCGGCCGACGAGGTGCGCGACGGCGGGGGCTACGAGGAAGGCCGCGAGCGCCCCGGCGACGATCACCCCGCCCACGCGGTAGAGCTGCCCGGAGCGCTCCGCCGCGGCGCTCCGGCAGTAGCGACCGGCGAGGAGCGATCCGCCGGACAGACCGGCGAGGTAGGCCGCGAGCAGAGAGCCGAAGGCCTCCGGCGCGCCTTCGGTCGCAAAGCTGTAGACCCGGACCCAGAGGACCTCGTGCGAGAGCGCGAGATAACCGCCGAGCGTGGCGACGAGGACGGCGACGAGGAGCCTCATGGCTCGCCGCGACGCCGCCGGCGCAGGGCCATCACGAGCACACCGAGGAGGACGTTGAGCGTCGCGGCGACCTCCGCGGTGGCCCGGAGGCCCAGCCCGCCCAGCAGGTAGCGCGCCGCCAGGAACGCGCCGAACGCCGCGCCCAGCGTGTTGGCGAAGTAGAGGTTACCCAGCGAGCGACCGACGTTATGCGATCGCGACGTGGCGTGCCCGACCAGGAGGGGAAGTGTGGCCCCCATCAGCATGACCGGGGGCACCACGAGCAGGAAGGCCACCCCACCGGCGGCGACATGGCCAATGCCGTGCGTGACGCCTGCAATCAGGGCGAAGAGGCGGAGGCTGAGCGCGCCGTAGAGGCCGATCCCGAGCTCGGCGATCGCGAACAGCGTCACCGCGGCTCGCGGGTGCCGGCGCGAGAGCGCCCCACCCGCGAGGCTCCCGAGGCCGAGACCCAGCATGAACGCGGTGACGACGACCGTGACCGACAGGATGTCGACACCGTAGATCGCGTAGAGGGCGCGCTGCCAGACGACCTGATACACCAGCGCTGCCGAGCCCGAGAGGAAGAACACCGGGAAGAGCCAGGGCTCCGTGGCTCGGGCCTTCTGCTGCTCGGCGTCCGGCGCGGCGAGCTTGGTCGCGAGGGTCTGCGAGGGCATGCTTGCGGCCCCTGGGGGGTCCTGGCCATGATGCCCTCACAGAGCGGCCTGGCAAGCGCATTCTTCGGTATCCGGAGCACCGCCGGCGGCCTCGCCTCACCCGAGGACCAGCACGTCATCGTCGACGTCTCTCGGTCACGGGCGAAGGAGACGGAGGTGCCGGCGCGCGTGGGGCCGCGGTGGAAGATCGCGGCGTGATCACCGCCTCGGCCATGGCGCCGCTCGACTTCGCACGCGTGATCCTGGCCCGCCTGAAGGTGTTCTCGCCGGCCGCCCTCGACGCCTGGTACGGGCGATACAAGACGCGGGAGCCGTCCGGATGAGGCGGCGCGGATCCCCATCGACCGCTTGAATGGGGCGCTCCGGGCCGGCATCAAAGCCGGGCGCAACCATGGATCCATGGAGGACGCATGAACATGCACCGCGCGCTCATCGGTTTGGCCGTTCTGGGTTTGACGTCCCTCTCGTCCACGGCGGCTCTTGCGCGAGTTTCCGTGAGTCAATTGACCACCGATCCGAACGAATCGTCAGACAGCTCGGTCGGGGTGACCCGACTGAATTCGATGCGGGTGAGCGTCCGGGCGACACCGCCCGAGGAGGTCTACGCCGTCGAGGCGGAGTACGCCGGGGTGACGATCCCGCTCACGCGCAACCAGGTCAACGGCATGCATACCGGGACGTTCGACCTGACCCCGATCCCGTACGGTCCGTACACCCTCAAGGTCACCGCGTACGATAGGTACGGGGACGCTTCGACGGTTCAGCGACTCGTGCACCGGTACGCGCCCCCGACCATGTGGGTGGTCAGCCCACGCCCCTACACCCCGATCACCAGGGGTACCCCCATCGTCGCGAGGTGTGTCGGAACTCCCCCCTACTCGTGCCTCAATTTCAGGGCGGTCGTGTTCAGCCAGATGCGCAAGGCTGAGACGGTGACAGGGGGGCCGTCGACGCTGCCAGGTGCGATGGAGATCATCTTGCCCCCGTTGTCGCCTCCGCTCCAGTCGGGCGAAGTGCTCACGATCAGGCTCCAGTCCGAGAACCCCGGCGGCGGCACGTTGACGATGCCGGCCAGCTACGGCATGTACGCCCCCGCCTATTACGTCGAGGAGAGCCCGAAGCTCTCCGTGGTGCAGCGCGCCCCCGGCGCCATCATCGATTTCGACGCGACGCGCATCCTGTTCCTCGATCACAACTACCTGCTCGGCGTCGTCGACCGCGCGACCGAGCTGGTCACCTACATCGGGGAGCTCCAGCCGCCCACCCCCCACACCACGACCGAGGATTACGGCGCCCTCACGCCGTCAGGGGTCGTGATGCAGTCGTGGAACGGGTACCTCTTCGCGTGGGCGAACGGCCTCTTCAGCAGGACCGAGAGGCGAGGATGGATCGACGCGGTGAACGGCGACTCGCTCCTCTGGATGACGCCCGACGAGGACCGGATCAACCTGCTCACGCTGACCACGGACGTCGATACGACGTTCCATCTCAGGCCAGGCACCACCACACCGTTTCAAGCCGACATCGCGGATTCCGGCGACATCTACTACAGTACATACGAGGAACCGTCGATCCGCGGCCCGGGCGAGCTCCGGCTCGGGAACCATCCCGGCTACCTGCAGCGGCCGATCACGGACGGCACGAACGTCGCCGGCCGGTGGTGGAACGGGGCCGTGTGCTCGAGCTACCTCTATACAGCGGACGGCCAGGAGGTGTTCCTCGGCGACTCGAGGCAAGGCAACGCCGCGGGGCTGCTCCTGCATGCGGGGTATACCGCTTTCCTGAAGAGCGACGGCGCCGTCAATCAGGTCTGGGTGCGGACCCCGGCGGGTGATCTGCACCAGCTCAGCGACCTCCCGACGTCGAGCCGGTTCGACCAGCAGAGGCTCCGCATCGGGCACGACGGCATCAGCGATACGGGGGATGTCGTGTTCCTGAACGACGGGAAACGTTACATCGGGCGCCCGGGGGAAGAGCCTGAAGAGATCGGCTCCGATCTCGGTCATGCGCGCTGGTTCGACGGGGGCTGGTACGTGACGCTCGGCAACACGCTGTTCGAGGTAGCGACCGGCGACGGGATGACGGGAGATGGCGCGGTCGCGACGGAGGGGATGGCCGGGCGCCCCGTCATGGAACGACCGGAGAAGGGGCTTGAGCTCATGTACACGGCGCCGCTCGCCGCCGACACCGCCGAACCGCCGGCGCCGGATCCCGGCGAACCCGAAGCCGCCCCGGACACCTTCGACGACGTCGAGGCGGCGCCGCTCTCCGGCGATCTCGCCAGCGCCGGCGCGCTCGGCGATCCGCCGCCGGCCGCCATGGGCTGCAGCGCCGGCCGGAGCGCCGCCGGCCAGAACGCAGGTTTGCAAGGTGCCGCCGCGCTCGCCTCGGCGCTCGTGGGGCTCACGCTCGCGCGACGCGGCCGCAGGCGCTGCTCATCGACGGCTCCTCGGGCGGCTCTCGCCACCGGGCCTGAGCGAGAGCGTTTGGATGAGCTGCTCAACGATCACGGCCGAGCTCGGCGTGACCCAATCGCTCGGCGTCGTTTGACACCGAGATCGGTCGATCGCGCTCAGAAAGATCCCTCATCGGGATCGACGTCGGGAGCATAGCAGTCCGAGAAGCCGTCTCTGCTCGTCTTGCACACCTCGCCCGGGAAGCACCAGTAATAGCTCACGCCGGTCGTCGTGCCGCAGTACCGGACCCCGTGTGCCCCGTCCTCGACGACGCACGCTTGCTCACCGAGCTCGGAGCAGTCGGTGACGACAGGGTCCGGCTGGAACCAGCACCTCGGTCGGGCCCCGGGGCCGGTCTGGCACGCGAACGGGCGCGCTGCTTCCTGGCTCGCAGCGCTATACTCGCCGTACGGCGGCACGAACCCCGGGATCTCCGTCCCCGTGGCCTTCACGCTGCACACGGCTCCCGCCACCAGCGTGTCGAGGCGGCACTGGGACTCAGGATGGCCCTCCTTGGTCACCGCGACCTCGGTCGTGTCCGGCGTGTCGAACCGCGGGTAGACGAGCTCCCTGGGGGCCTGCAGCACGGCCTGCTCCTCGTACAGCCGCCCCGTCTGCAGGCTGGCGCGCAGGATCCGGCCGCAGAGCTGCTGGCTCGCCAGGTCGCTGTAGGCCGTCGTGCAACGCTCGCGCGCGGAAGGGTCGAGCTCGGCGAACGCCGCGGCGTTGGCGTCGGTTTCATTCGCCCACAGCCGCGGCAAGCAATCCTTGGTGGCAAAGTAGTCGGCCTGTCCCTCGGAGGAGACCGACGTGCCCAGCGCGCCGGTGCTGTCCCGGCCGGAGGTCTTGAACGGGAACCCGCCGATGAAGTGCCCCATCTCGTGGCACATCGTGAGCGCGAACACCTCCGTCGTCATGCTCGGGGCCGTGAGCCATCCCTTGCTCACCTCGATGGTCCAGTCCTCCCCCCGTTTGAGCAGCACATGGGCGCTGACCGCATCGCTGTCCCAGTCGATCCTCCACGAGATTTTGTGGGTACCCGCCGGATTCGCGGCCGCTGCGTGGTCCTGGTAGAGCGCGACCACGCGATCGAGGATCGCCTCCGCCTCCTCGCGCGTCGGCGGGTGCGCCCCCGAGGGCGGCGCGCCCGCGCCATCGGCAGGAGCATCGACCGTGCCTCCGAGGATGGCGGCGGAATCGCCGTCCGTCCCATGGGCGGAGACGCCGTCCACCTCTCCCGTGCACGCCGAAAGGAGAGCTGAAGAAGCAAGAATGACGTAAAATTTCACGTTAGACTCCGTCGAATTGGATCAGGAGGATGGTCAACGTCCGTTCGAGGGGCGTCGCCCGACGTCGCCGAGAGATGGCTCACCGGCCGCATCTCTGCGCCTCACCGGGCTTCATGCCGTCACGGGGAGCGATCCTTCAGATTTTGTTCGTCACGGACTGGCCCCGTCCGCTCGCTCTGCCACGTGGTCATGGTGGCGGATTTTTTCCGATGCGCCGACGCGCCGGGCTCGCGGCGCATCGAGGTGCAGAGGGCGAGTCGCTCGTCGCGACGTTATCCGCTTGCCAGCCCAGCAAACACGACAATCCTGAAGACCTGAGAGCAGCGCTGACATCGCATTTCGACTGCATCAGCAAGAAGGACTTCACGGGAACAAAATCCCTAACAACCCCTAGCTTCGTCCTCTACGAGGACGGGAAGGTGACAAACCACGACGGCCCGATCGGATCGCGCAAAAGGATGTTCTGTCGACCCAGGGCAGGCCCCAGCGCCAGCGATGCGGCCGCGAAGGGGGCCTTCCGTGCGGCCGGGCCGGGGTTGACGCGAGCGACGCTCGCGCATAGCGTGCGCGCCGTCCGCATGTCTCGTGCCCCTGTCACTGCCGCCAAGGCGCGTCGATGCCATAGCGCAAGGTGATCTCGGATGCCCGGTGGAAGCCCCAAGCGACCCGAGTCCACGCCTGACGGCTGGTCGCCCCGCACCGAAGCCTCGGTGTGGCTCGGGCTCGGGCTGCTCGGCGTCGTGGTCGTGTGGTTCACGGTGCGCGCCGTCGAGATCGACAGGTCGCTCGATGCGGCGAGCCGGCAGCTCGCGAGCGCCCGACCGCTGGACGCGCCGCCGCCGCCTGCGCCGGCTCCCGACGCGGGCGCAGAACCGCATCTCGCGCTGGCCTGGACCGCGGGAGCCCCGGGCGAGCCGGCGGAGCCGCAGGCGAGCGTGCGGCGGGCAGCCGAGGAGCTGCTCGCGCGGCGCCTCCCTCACGGGCTCCGTCGCGGGGCGGTGGTCCGCGCCGTCGCCGACGCCGCCAGGGCGCCGGAGGAGCCTCGTGTCCTGGCGCTCGACGTGCGGGCGGCCGGGCAGCCGGAAGCCCGCTTCTACCGGTTCGACGGCGGCGCCACGGGGCGGCTCGTCGACGAAGACGGACGCGAGCCGGTGCCGAGCCCGTGGCAGGCGCCGCTCCCCACGCTGCGTCGGACGTCGCCGTTCAACCCCAAGCGGATGCACCCCATCCTGCACCGCGTGGTGCCGCACGAGGGCACGGACTACGGCGCGCCGTCGGGGACCCCGGTCTATGCCGCGCTCGAGGGCACCGTCTCCTGGGTGGGGCCGCATGGCGGTCATGGCAAGTGGGTCGCGATCCAGCACGACAACGGCGTCGAGACAGGCTACGCGCACCTCTCGAGGTACGCGGCGGGCCTGAAGCGCGGGGACCACGTGGCGACCCATCAGCTCGTCGGCTACGTGGGCTCGACCGGGCGGTCGACGGGGCCGCACCTGCACTTCAGCGCGAGCCGCAACGGCGTCTACTTCGACGCGGAGACGCTGCTCGCGACGCGCCTGCGGGAGCTCCCCGCCGATCAGCGCGACGCGTTCCGCACCGAGAAGGGCGAGCTCGACCGCGAGCTCGACGGCATCGGGGATCCCCTCCCCGCCGCGCCGCGGCCCGGCGGCGAGGACGAGCCGGCGTCGCCGGCGAGCGATTCGGCGTCGCAGCCGCGCGCGGCCGCGTCGGGCGCCCGGCGCCAGCGGCGATGACGCCGGCGAAGCCGTCCGGCGGCCTCGTCTCCCCCTGCGCGTCGGCGAGCCCTACGTACGGGGACGCGTCGCCACGGCGTCCGGCGAGGACGCGCGGGGGCGCAAGCGCGCCGCGAGCCTCGGCCGCCCACGGGAGGTGGAAGCACAGATGGACACCATGCACGTCGACCTGTTGATCCGGATCGCCGCGGGCGCGGCGCTCGGGGGCGTCATCGGGTACGAGCGCGATCGCCACGGCCGCCAGGTCGGGCTCCGGACGCACCTGCTCGTCGCGATGGCCGCGGCGACGTTCATGGTCATCTCGGTGAAGTTCGTCTACTTCCAGCATTACGGAAAGGACGATCTGGTCGTCGTCGACTCCTCGCGCATCGCCGCGTCGATCGTCGCCGGCATCGGCTTCCTCGCCGGCGGCTCCATCCTGCGCACCGGGACCACGGTCCAGGGCATCACGACCGCGGCGGGCCTGTGGCTCGTGACGGCGATCGGCATGTGCTCGGGCGCGGCGATGTACGTCGAGGCCGTCGTCGTCACGCTCCTCGGCGTGCTCGCGCTCACGGCGCTCCGCCGCTTCGAGGACAAGGACGACCGCAGCACCCGGCGCCGGATCGCCCTCGTCCTGGGCGAGGAGTCGGCCGGCGTGGCCGACATCATGAAGGTGCTCGAAGCGCTCGGGGCCGTCGTCTCGGACATGGATTACGAGCGCCGCCTCGACGACAAGCGGCGCGTCAACGTGACGCTCGACGCGAGGATCCCGAACGCGATCGGCGTGGAGACGCTGATTGACCAGCTCGCGAAGCAGCCCGGGGTCCGGCGCGTCCACGTCCAGGCGCCCTCGTGATGGAAGCCGATCTGCGCACGATCGGCGGGATCTCTGACGCACGGGACGAGCCGCCCCACGGCGGCTTCGCCGCGGCGGACCGGCGCGACCGGCGGGCTTCAGCCCCTCAGCTCCGCTGTGCCATGCACATCCGCAGGCCGTCGCGCAGCTTCGCGCGCGTCGTCACGCGGCTCAGGTCGAGCCCGTGCGAGATCATGGTCCGGGCGACCTCGGGCTGAATGCCCGTGATGATGCTCCGCGAGCCCAGGAGCTGCACGGATCGGATGATGCGCACGAGGCGCTCGGCCGTGCCGGGATCGATCGCGCTCACCCCGGTGAGATCGAGGATCGTGGACCTCGACTGGGTGTGGACCACCCGTTCGAGCAGATCCTGCATGATCGTCGCGGCCCGGTCGTCGTCGAGCCCGCCCACCACCGGGATGGTGAGCACACCGTCCCACACCTCGAGGATGGGCGTGGAGAGGGTGCGGATGAGCTCTTTTTGCCGAGCGATGAGCGCGAGCTTCTCCGAGAGCTCGATCTCGATCCGCGCGTGGGCGACCTCGAGCTCGGCGGTGCGCGTCCTGACCTTCTCCTCGAGGCTCGCATACAGGAGCGCGTTCTCCATGGAGATGGCCACCTGGGCGGCGAGCAGCCGGGTCACCTCCAGCCGGTCCGGCGTGAACGCTCCGGCGGCCAGATCGTTCTCGAGGTAGATGACGCCCACGAGGCGCCCCTGCCGGAGGATGGGCGCCGCGAGGATCGAGCGGGCCTGGGTCCTCGCGATGTACGGGTCGCTCGCGAACAGATCGCTGCTGGCGGCGTCGCAGAGGACGACGCTCTCCGCGGTCCGCGTGACGTAGTGCACGACGCTCGCGGCGACATCCCCGCACGCCTCCAGCGGCACGGGCGACAGCACCTTGATCTCCCGCGCCTCGACGTGACCTTCCGCCTGGACCACGAGCCTGTCGTTGTCCCTGAGGATCACGAGCCCCTTCCTGGCGCCCGCGCTCTCGAGGATGCTCTGCATGAGCTTCTTGAGGAGCGAGGGGAACAGGATCTCGCCCGAGATCGCCTGCGAGGCCTTGATGACGGCGAGCGTGTCGAGCTTCGCCTTGCCGTGGTCCACCTCCGCGGCGTGCTCGAGGGAGGCGCTCTGGGCGGCCCCGGCGTGGTCGCCCGGGCCCGCCTGGCGCGGCGCCTCCCGCCCCAGCGCCTGCGCGAACTCCCGCTCGAGGCGCTCCGTCACGCGCGCGGCGCCCCAGCGCGCGTAGAGCCGGTGCGCCTCGGCGATGTAGGCGTGCGCGAGGAACTCCCTACCCATGTCGCGGTAATGGAGCGCGCAGAGCTCGTTCGCGAGCGCCTCGTCGTGGAGGAGCCGCGCCTCCCGCGCGGCGGAGATCGCCTGATCGTAGAGGGCGCCCGCGCCCTCGCGCCGCTCGATCCGCGCGAGCTCGGCCCGCAAGATCAGGCTGCGGTGGCGGAAGATCTGCGGGTTGAGCCCTGCCCAGAGATCGAGCTTGCCCGCGAACGCCCTGAGCCGCTCGACGTACGCGCTCCCGAGCTCCGGGGCGGCCGCGATCGAGGCCCGCGAGGACGCCACGCCGCCATAGAAGTAATAGCAAGGGCTCGCGTGCCAGGCCCCGAGCATCACGTCGGCGCCAGGGTCGGTCTCGCCCCAGACCGCGGCCACCCGCTCGTATTCGCCCTTGAAGACGCCGCCGATGACCGTGAAGATGTTGGTGAAGTAGAGGCTCGCGGTGTTGTTGATCCGCCTGGCCTCCGCGATGATGGCGTCGAGATGGACCCGGCGCGCGCGCGGCCTGTGGCCGTCCCCCTCGGCCGGCGTGCTGAGCTCTTCGCCGAGATCGGCGGCGGCGGCGACGATCCAGGTGATCGCGTTGAACCTGTCGAGCTTGCAGATGTGCTCGCTGTCCTTCGCCTCCTGGACGAGCTCGTGGAGGTTCTTCCCCAGGAGCAGGCTGCTCAGCTGCGAGTTGCACGCATTGTAAAAGGCCCAGATGTACTGGCCCGTCTCGAGGCCGACGTGCATGCCCTTGCGCAGCGACGCCTTGTAGGTCGCGTAGCTCTCTTTCCAGTGCTGCACCCACGCGCCCCACATGTTGCACAGCATGGCCTCGGACTTCTTGTCCGGATTGAGCTCGTTGAGGCGGACGGCCGCCCTGCCGAACTCGTAGCCCCGCTCGACGTCGAGCCGGGCGCACAGGATCGTCCCGAAGTTGACGTACGCGTAGATCGAGTTCCTCGAGATCCCGTGCGTGAGCGAGTTCTGCAGCATCTTCATCACGGTGATGCCGAAGTTGTTCGTCCCCAGCTGGTAGGTGGGCGAGAACATCTCCTGCAATAGGTCCTGCAGGGCGGCGATCTCGGGATCGGTCAGGGCGGGAAGATCGATGAGCGACGCGATGGGCCGATCTCCGATCATGGCCATGGTTCGCTCGATCTCGGCGGTGAGCATGCCGTCGTCCGGGTACGGCGGAAGGTCGATGTCGAACGCGCGCAGCGCGGCGAGCCCCTCGTCCAGCGCGGCGGGCAGATCGTTCTTCAGGATCTGCACGTTGATCTTCAGGCGCCGGACCTCGGTCTCGTGCACCCGCCCCCGCGCCTTGTCGAGGCAGCCCGAGAGCGTCGCGAGCGCGTCGTCGTGCCGCTCGCAGAGCGACTCCAGCACGCCCTTCTTCGTGTGGTAGGCGAACGTCAGCTCGTACTCGGAGGCCCACGCGTCGGCGGGCAGCAGGGAGATGCCGTGCTCCAGGTACTTCAGCGACGCGGAGAAGGCGCTCGACTCCTCGGCGCGCGCGGCTGCACGGAGGTTGAGCCTGGCCGCGGTGAGCCGCTCCTCCGGCGCCTGGATCAGATCGCCGGCGCTGTTCAGGTGATTGACGACATCGAACACGCTCTGCCCCTCGTCGGGGTCGAGCTTGCCGAGGAGCAGCCTCCCGATCCGGTGGTGGAACCCCGGCCGGTCCCGCGCGGGGATGAGGGAGTAGGCCGCCTCCTGGATCTTGTCGTGCGCGAAGCGGTAGCCCTCGCCGGCGCTCACGATCAGCCCATCGTCGATGGCCCTGGCGAGGCTACCGTAGGTGGCGTCGGGTGCCTCTGCGCTGACGGTGTTCAGGATCTCCAGCTCGAAGCAGTTGCCGATCGCCGCGGCGAGCCGGAGCACCTCTTGCGTGTCCTCCGGGAGGCGCCGGATGGTCTGCGCCATCAGGCTCAGGACGTTGTCGGTGTGCTCGAGCTCCTTGATCGTCGAGAGGTCCCAGCGCCACCCCGCCGCGGGGTCGAGGACCAGGGCCCTGACCTCCACCAGGTGCCTGAGGAACTGCTTGACGAAAAACGGGTTTCCGCCGGTCTTCTTCAGCACCGCGCGCGCGAGCGCGTCCGTGCCGCCGGTCTGCAGGCTGTCGCTCAGGAGCTCGCTCAGGTGGGCGAGCCGGAGCGGCTCGAGGACGATGTCGACGACCCCGAGGCGCGCCGCCTGGAGCTCCTCGAGCGCGACGAGGAAGGGGTGGGTCGGGCTCACCTCGTTGTCGCGGTAGGCGCCGCAGAAGAAGAGCGACTCCATCCCCTCGTCGGCGAGGAGGGACTTGAGCAGGCTGAGGCTGGCCGAGTCGACCCACTGCAGGTCGTCGATGAAGACGGCGAGCGGGTGGGCTGGGCGGGCGAACACCGCGACGAACTTCTTGAAATAGAGGTTCAGGCGGTTCTGGGCCTCGACCGGGCCGAGCGCCGGCACGGCCGGCTGCGCGCCGATGAGGTGCCCGAGCGACGGCAGGACGTCGCAGATGACCTGCGCGTTGCTCCCGAGGGCGTCGAGGATGGCCCTCCGCCATCGCTGGACGCGCTCCTCGCTCTCGGACAGGAGCTGCTTGACGAGCGCGTCGAACGCATGGACGACGGCGCTGTAGGGCGTGTCGCGGTTGTACTGGTCGAACTTGCCGCTGACGTAATAGCCACGCTCGCGCGCCAGCGGCTTGAGGATCTCCTGGACGAGGGACGATTTGCCGATCCCCGAGTAGCCCGAGACCAGCACGATCGCGCGCCTGCCCCGGAGCACGTCGTCGAACGACTCGATGAGCCGCCGGATATCGCCTTCGCGGCCGTAGAGCTTCTGGTGGATCTGGAAGAGATCGGTCCTGTCGTGCTGGCCCGGGGTGAAATCGTCGATGGATCCGCGCTCTTCCCAGCGCCGCCGGCACTCCTCCAGGTCGTCCCTCAGGCCTTCGGTGCTCTGGTAGCGATCCTCGGCGTTCTTGCCGAGCAGCTTCATGGTGATGGCCGAGAGCGCCGGGGGCACCTTCGGGCTCAGCTCCGAGGGCGGGGTCGGCCGCACGGCGATGTGGGCGTGGATCAGCTCGAGCGGGTCCGCGGCCTCGAACGGCCTTCGTCCGACGAGGATCTCGTAGAACACGACCCCGAGCGAGTACAGGTCGGCGCGGTAATCGACGCTGCGGTTCATGCGGCCCGTCTGCTCGGGGGAGGTGTACGGGAGCACCTCCGAGAGGACCTCGCGGCCGTAGATGGCCTCCCGCTCGCGCGTCACGATGGATTCGACGCCGAAGCCGGTGAGCTTGATCTGCTCGCCCTCCCCGAGCAGGATGTTCCGGGGCCTGATGTCGCCGTGGAGGAGGCCGCGCCGGTGGATGTCGGCCAGGGCCTCGGTCATCCGGATGGCGCCGCTCAGGAACCCGCCGACGTCGAGCTCGCCCCGATCCTTCAGGAGCTCGGACAGCGCGGCGCCCGGGAAATACTCGGTCACGAGCAAGAGCCCGTCCGCGTGCTCCTCGACGCCGTGGACCTTGACGATCCGCTCCGAGTCGATGCGCCGGATGGCGCTACAGGCATGCTTGAAGCGCGTGACATCGGCGATCCGCGAGAGATCGGCGTGGAGCATCCTCACCGCCACCTCCCTACCATCGCCCTCTCGGCGGGCTCGGTACGTGACCGAGGCCGCCGTCTCGCCCGTCTTCGCGGTGATTTGATATCCGTTGATTCGCGCCGTCCCTCGCTCAACCCCCGGGCGTCTTGTTGTCATGGTCGGTAGAAGGAGAGCGCCAAAGATTCGATGATGTCAAGGACGAATCTCCGCGTTCCTCTCAGAGGATCGACGTTGGATGACGATCCGCTCATCTTCTCGAAAATAGATGAGCAATCAACGGTTTATCCACGCACCAGAGCGTCTGTCTTCACTGTACGGCCTGCGCGCCACAACGGATGAAGAGCCAGCAAGCTCATGAGCGGTCGCCGACGGCGTCGCTGACGGGCCATCACCAGCTTGGGTGAAAGGGGGGGCCGGCGGGACGGGGGCGGCTTCCATTCACGCTGGCCCGGCGGAGCGCGCTGCTCCAATGCAGCATCGTTCCACCGACGCCCGCGATGAAGAGCACCTCTGGGCAGGATGAAAGAAATGGTTGCAGCAACGCCGCAGCAGTGTCCGTTCCGCTCACCGTATCCCCCTCCGGTGCCCAGCCCTTGAGCCCACGCGCCCGCTCGGCGAGCTCGCGGGCGAGCTCGACGGCGCTCTTGCGATCGGCAGACGCGATCTTCACGCCGGAGAGATCCCTGTCGCCCTCGACCGTCGTGATGAAGAAGATGTCGATGGATCGGCGGGGCACCGCGCGACCCGCGGCGATGCGGGTGTTCAGATCGGGCACTTCGAAGAGCGCGTGCGCCACGGCGCGGCCGACGAGGTGGGTCGGCGTGACGTGGTGGCCCGCCGCCCGCGCCGCCTCGATGAACGTCGAGAGCGGGCCGGCGTCGCAGTCGAACGCGCCGAAGATCTGCGGGTTCTCCGGCGCGCGCCAGATGGCCGACGCCACCCTTCGCCACCCGGTGATCTTTGCCATCGGTCCGCGGACCTCCAGAAGCGCGCGAGCAGCAGGGCCAGGCTTCCTGCCTGGCGCCCGAGACCGGTGTGTCTCCCCGGCAGCGCCGTCACTCCATGGTGACGCTTGATCGCTGCCGGAAGGCGCGATGCTCGGGCCGCAATCGCAAGTCGTGGTCAATTTTGAACATGAAGGCGGGAAGGCGGGAAGAAAATCTTGATGTTCTTCCCGCCTTCCCGCCTTCATGTGGACTCTCTCTGGGCAAAGTCGACCACGACCCAATCGCAATGACAAAGCGCTGATGCGAGGATCTCCTAGCTCTCTTGACCATGGCGGCTTTCGCTTTTCTCTCCTCTGGCGTCCTGGCTCCGCGGCGAGGTTGTCTCTCTCTGCTCTCCTCATCGGCGCCCTTGGCTCCTCGGCGGCTCGTCCCCCTCTCTCTTCTTTTCTCCTGTTGGTCCCTGGCGTCCCGTCTCCTCGCTGTCGCGTCCTCCTTGTCCGTGAGCGCGCTCGGCGCCGGCGCGAGCTCGTATGACGGCCACCGACGCGCCAATCAGGGGGTCCCCTCACGTGACATCCGCGGTGGTGCGCGCTCGCTTTTGTGGCGATGGATGACGCCGGTCCGCCCCTCGAGACCTCCCTCGCCGCCAGGCTGCGCAGCTGCAAGCGCGACGTGATCGAGCGCTGGACGCGCCGGGTGCTCGACGATCCGAGGGCGGCGGCGAAGCGGCACGGGGGTCCGTTGCTGGCGGACGAGGTCCCCAGGCTGTTCGATGATCTCATCGAGGCGCTCGCGGCGAGCCGGCGCGCCGAGCTCCGCGCCGGCGAGGACGGGGAGCCGACGAGCGCCCACGAGCGCATCGAGGACCAGGCGCGCCTCCACGCCGCGCAGGTCCGCTGCGTCGCGGCGACCCTGCGCGAGCTGTCGCACCTCCGGGCGGCGCTGATCGAGGTGTGCGCCGCGCAGGGGATCTCCCTCGGCGTGCGGGAGGCGCACGTCCTCCACGCGGTGGTGGACGCGAGCATGTGGACGAGCGCCCGCGAGATCGAGACGGCGACGCGCGCCGCGCTCGAGGACAGCGCCGCGCGCCTGCGGCTCGCCACGGAGGCCGGCGGCGTCGGGGTCTGGGATTACGACACCGTGACCGGCGCGCTGCGCTGGGACGACCGCTGCCGGCAGGTGTCCGGGGTGGGTCCGGAGCAGGACGTCGATTACGAGCTCTTCGTCTCGGCGATCCACCCGGACGACCGCGCGCGCGTGCAGGAGGCCGTGCTGCGCTCGCAGGACCCGGCGAGCGGCGGTGAGTACAACATCGAGTACCGCCTCGTGGGGCTCTGCGACGGGATCGAGCGCTGGGTCTGCGTACAGGGGCGCGCCTGCTTCGACGCCGCGGGGCGGAGCGTCCGGATGATCGGCACGGTGATCGACATCTCGGATCGCAAGCGGGCGGAGGCCGCGCGGCGCGAGGAGCTCGCGTTTCGGGATCGGTTCCTGGGCGCGCTCGGCCATTACCTGCGCACGCCGCTCACGTCCGTCACGCTGGCGACGAGCGTGCTGATGCACCACGGCAACCTGACGCCGGGCCAGGCGAAGAGCGTCGAGCGGATCGCGGCGAGCGCGCGCCGCATGGGGCGGACGATCGAGGATCTGCTCGATCTGACGCGGAGCCGCTTCGGCGGCAGCATCCCGATCGCGCCGAGCCCGGGGGACCTCCATCTCATCTGCAAGGGGGCGATCGACGAGCTCGGGGCCATGCACGCGGGGGTGCCGATCCGGCTCGATCTGCGCGGGAGCGGCGCCGGGCGGTGGGATCCGGAGCGGGTGGCGCAGATGGTGACGAACCTCGTGCAGAACGCGGTCGACTACGCCGCGCCGGGGAGCGCCGTCCGGGTGGCGATCCGGCCGCGCGGGGAGGACGTGCTGATCGAGGTGCACAACGACGGGCCGGCGATCGCGCCCGAGCTCCTGGCGACGCTGTTCGACCCGTTCCACCAGGCGATGGTCGGCGGGAAGGCGAGCATGGGGCGGGGGCTCGGGCTCGGGCTGTTCATCGCGCACCAGATCGCGAGGGCGCACGGCGGGGGGATCGAGGTCGAGAGCGAGGCGGAGCGGGGGACGACGTTCACCGCGCGGCTGGCGCGGGGTGCGCCGGTGGCGCGGTGTTGAGGTCGCGTGAGGCGATGCAAGAGAACGTGGACAGCGCCGCGCGGGCTCGCGGGGTGGACCGGCGGCCGAGAGAGTGGGAGAGAGCTGGGGAAAGCGCCGCAGGGCCGGCGACACCGCTCCTCGACCGAAGACACGAGAGCACAGGAGCGCCATGAGAGCCGCGGGGTAGAGTCGGATTTTCCGTCGCTCGTCGAAATGGCTGGACAGGACGCATCGACACGCATAGATCGGATACTGGCACTCTGCGCATCCGCCCTCGAATCGAGGCGAGCGCTCCCGTGTTGCCGGTTTGGAGACCGAGCAGCCGCGGGGGCGCTGCTCGAGGAGAGCTCGACAAACAACGATCGAGCCTGACCCCTGCGTCACGGCGCCTGCACCTCGGATGACGCTCCAGCAGTGGTTCGACCCCGACGAGGAACCAGAAGGAGCAACCCATGAAACATGGCCGTCATCGTCTCATCCGCCGCGCTCGCGGCGCTGTTCGCGACCTCCACCAGCGCCGCCAGCCTACCGATCCGCCGACGCCCGTCTACGACGTCATCCAGCGGGGCGCGCTCGGCGACGTGCGCGACGCGGAGATCTGGAGTCTCAACCCGGGCTAGCACGTGCCCGACTCCTACGAGGTGAACACCGGGTACTCGAGCGCCTACGGCGAGAAGCGGGCCCTGTTCGGGTTCGAGCTCGGCTCGATCCCCGAGGGCGCGCTCATCTCGTCGGCCAAGTTCCATGTCTCCACCTACAGCAGCACCAACCAGACCGTGCGCGTGCACCGGGTGCTCGCCCCCTGGAGCGAGGCCGACGTCATCTGGGACAGCGTCGGGGGCGTCGACCCCGCCGTGGTCGCGTCGTTCGAGTCCAGCGGCGGCGCGTGGCGCGAGATCGTCCTCACGGGGCTCGTGCAGGACTGCGTGAGCGGCGTCGTGCCCAACCACGGTATCCTCCTCGAGGAGGACCTCCCCGGGAGGACCTCGTACAAGAGCAGCGATCACCCGAACCCGGACAATCACCCGTTCATCCAGGTGTGTTATCTGCTGCCGAGGGGCTCGATCGGCGGCGCGGTGTGGGTCGACGGCGACGCGGACGGGCTCTACGATCCGGAGCTCGGCGTGGACGGCGTCGTCGTCGATCTGTTCGACGGCGACACGCTCATCCCGGGCATGAGCCGACGGTCGACCACGACGGCGGCGGCCACGGGGTGGCCGTGATCTCGCTCGCGCCAGGCGAGGAGCTGCACGACGCGGGCTTCGGCTATCAGCTCTCCTGCGGCAACGGCGTGTGCGGCGGCGGCGAGAGCTGTTCGACCTGCTCCGCCGGCTGCGGGACATGCGCGCACGTCTGTGGCGACGGCGTGTGCGGCGGCGAGAGCTGTTCGACCAGCGCCGCCGACTGCGGGACCTGCGCGCCCGTCTGCGGCGATGGCGTCTGCTCCGCGGGGGCCGAGGACTGCTCGAGCTGCGCGTCGGATTGCGGCGTGTGCGAGTGCACGTCCCCTGGCACGGCCCGATTGCCCTCGGCTACGCCTCGCACTTCGGCCTGGGCGCGATGGCCCCGGCGCCGTGATCCGCGCCCCCGGATCTCCTTCATCCCCGCCCCACCCCGCCGTATCCTCCTCGCTGGAGGCCCCATGCCGACCGCGACGAGACCCCAGAACGCCACGCTCACCGGCGCGCTCCCGCTCGACCGCCCCACGGCGGAGCGCCCGCACCGCCTCTACGTCGCCACCACGAACCACTGCAACCGCGCGTGCCCCTGGTGCTGCACTTGCTCGTCGCCTCGCGGCCGGACCTTCCTCGCCCTCGACCGCTACCGCGAGAGCTTCCCGGCCGAGGGCCCCTTCGAGGTGCAGCTCGAGGGCGGCGAGCCCACCATCCACCCGCACTTCGACGAGATGGTGCGCCTCGCCCGCGCCGAGCCCCGCTGCGCGCGCGTCGTCGTCGTGACCAACGGCGTCGAGATCCCGCGCGATCCGGCCGGGCTCGACGCCTGGCTCCAGAAGCTCGGCGAGCCCACCACCCTCAAGCTCTCGATCAACCACCACCTCCTCGAGCACGACAGCGGCCTCCTCCCCCTCGCGCGCGCCATTCGCGAGCGGCTCTCCGCGCTTGGCGGCGACCGCCAGCTCGTCCTCAACGTCCGGCTGCGCAAGACGGAGGCCGACGGCGACGCGTGGGTCGTGGAGGCGGTGCGCGACGCGGGGCTCCTCGCGCTCGCCAACGTGTTCCACCTCCAGCGCTACGGCTTCGCGCAGAAGCGCGAGGACTGGGACGAGCCGTTCCTCGTCGGCACCCATTTCACGATGCTCAACCCGGACGGCCGCGCCTTCGGCCCCGACCTCGTGGCGCGCTCCGACGCCATGCGGGGCCTGCCGTGAGCGCGCGCCCCTTCCGCGACGAATGGCGCCGCCTGAAGAGCCGCGCATTCGACCTCACGGGCAACAGCACCGCCGGCGAGACGGTGCGCTTCGACCTGTGGGGCCGTCCGGTCGAGATCTACCGCAACGCGAACTTCTCCATCTACAGCCGGCAGCCGTGCAATGCCAAATGCCACTTCTGCGTCGAGGAGCTCAGGCCGGCGTCGCGCGGGCGGAGCCTCTCGCTGCAGAAGACCGTCGAGGAGGACGACGCTCGCTATTTCGACGCCATGGCCGAGTCCCTCGACGCGCTGAGGCCGCTCGATCCGACGGTATCCATCACCGGCGGCGAGCCGAGCCGCGATCCGCGGCTGCCCCGCATCCTCGCCCTCGGACAGGCCCGCCGAGGGCGCAAGCGGACGCTCACCACGAACGGCTCGGGGCTGCTCCAGCGGCGCGACGGAAAGCGGGTGATCGACTGGATCGCCGACACCGGCGTGCAGCACCTCAACATCAGCCGCGCCCACCCCGATCACGACACGAACGCCAGACTGATGGTGATGAAAGACGGCCTGAGCGTCGACGAGCTGCGCAGCGTCGTCTCGGCGGCAGCGGCGGGCGGCACCCGGGTGCGCCTCTCCTGCGTGCTCCTCTCGGGGCAGATCGACTCGGTCGATGCCATCGTGGCCTATCTGCGGTTCGCCCGGTCCCTCGGCGTGGACAACGTGATCTTCCGGCAGCTGATGAAGACCGACCCGACCGCGGTGGTCGAGAACCACGTCGTGAAGTACAGCGATCGCAGCCGCGTCCGGCTCGAGCCGATCCTCGACGCGCTCAGCGCCGACGCGCGGTTCTCGTTCGAGCGGCAGATCGTGGGCTATTATTACTATGTCGAGGTGTTCCGCTTCGAGGACATCGATGTGGTCTTCGAGGAGGCCGACCTCGCCCAGCTCGAGGAGACGAAGCGCTCGGGCCCGGGCATCGTCCACGAGCTCATCTTCCACCCGAACGCGCGGCTCGCGTCCACCTGGCAGCCCTGGGACGGCATCCTGGGCCCGCCCCCGGCGGCGCGCGCGTCCCTCGACCCGTCATGACGCCGCCCGTCATCCCCGTTCCGTACATCGGCCGGAACCTGCTCTTCCTCGAGGAGGTGCTGGACGAGCTCGACGCGCGCGGCGTCACAGGCCCTCTCCTGTTCCGCGCGAGCGAGGCGGACAAGCTGGCTCGCCTCCTCGAGTACGGCACCGACCGCGCCGGATATCCGGGAGAGCGGCCGTGGACCGACGGCCCGGACCAGGGGCGCCCGATCCGGCACGAGGACGTGATCTTCGCGACCACCGCCGAGGAGATCCGGCGCGGAGAGCGGGAGCCCGAGCGGTCCACGTCGCTCAAGAAATTCGCCGCAATCAAGCGACCGCTGTTCGTCGCGCACGACGCCCGCGGCTTCGTCAAGCTCTGCGACCGGCAGTACGAATACCGCGATCCAGCGCGGAAGCAGGCGGCGCTCCTCGCGCTGTTCCCGGTGACGCGGGTCGACCCCATCCAGGGCTGGTTCTCCGAGGAAGACGGCCTCGCGTACCGCGCGCTGGTGCGCTCGCTCCGGGGCGGCGCGATGGTCGAGGTGGGCTCCTGGAAGGGGCTCTCCACGGCGTACGTCGGGCGGCTCGCGGCGAGGAACGGCGTCGCGCTCCATTGCGTCGACACGTGGGACGGCTCCAGCGACGGGTACGACGCGCGGTATCGCGCCCTCCTGGCCGCGGAGGACGTGCCGGGCGCGTTCCGGGCGAACATGGAGGCGCTCGGGATAAGACCCCACGTCCTCCGGATGCCGTCCACGGAGGCGGCGGCGCGCTTCGCCGACGCGAGCCTGGATCTCGTGTTTCTCGACGGCTCGCACGACCGCGCGGCCGTGCTCGCCGATCTCGAGGCCTGGTGGCCGAAGCTCAAGCCGGGCGGCGTCCTCGGGGGCCACGATCACAACGAGGAGCACGCGGGCGTCGTGGACGCGACAGCGCACTTCATGTCCCTGGCCGGGCGGACGATCGAGCGCGGCGCCGGCTCGGTGTGGTGGGCGCGGCGATGAGGGCGTCGGAGACGAGCAAGCGCCTCTTCGTCGCGACCGGCGCCTATTCGTGCGGCAAGACCACGACGCTCCGCCACCTCGCGACCACGCGGGGCTACCGCGTGCACGGCGAGGCGCACCGTCGCGTGCTCGACGAGCTCGGGGCGCGCACCCACGGGCACCCGCCCGACGCGCCGTTTCGCCCCATCGATGCGCCGGACCACGTCTGTCCCCTGTGCCGCAAGCGGGAGTTCGCCGCGCGGGTGCTGGAGACGCAAAAGGCGATCGAGGCGGAGGCAAGTGATGGGGACTGGCTGGAGCGCGGGTATCTCGATCCGGTCGAGTACTACCTGCGCACGAGCGGAGAGACGGCGTATCCCTGGCCGCCAGGCGAGCCCGCGTTCGAGCGCTATGCGCTTGTGTTCCTGTTCGCCGTGATGCCGGCGCTGCAGTCGCCGCGCTGGGGCAGGAGCAGCGAGGCGCGGGCCGCCGAGGCGGAGCGGATCAACCAGCGGCTCGGCGCGCTGTACCGCGCGGCCGGCTTCGAGGTGGTCGACGTCGGCCCGGGCACCGTGGAAGAGCGGGCGGAGCTCCTGGCGGCGCGGCGCGACGCGCTTGAGGTGGCCTGTCGCGGCGTGTGAGGACGGCGACGCGCGGGGCGAGCGTGCTATCCTGCGTGAGCGCCCATGGTAGCCGCCGTGCACATGCCGCTTCCGTCCCCGACCGCTCCCGCGGGAGAGCAGCGGTTCGTGCTCCACGGCGTCCCCTGGCAGACCTACGTGAGGCTGCGGGACGAGCTGGACCGGCCCGGCCTGCGGATGACCTTCTGCGAGGGAACGCTGGAGCTGATGAGCCCGTCCATCGATCACGAATTGGCGAAGAAGAGCATCGCCCGCCTGATCGAGCTCTTCGCGGTGGAGCGGGATGTGCCGCTCTACGGCTACGGCTCGACCACGTTCCGCCTCGAGGCCAAGGCACGCGGCCTCGAGCCCGACGAGTGCTATTGCGTCGGCGAGGCGATCAAGGAATTCCCCGATATCGCGATCGAGGTGGCGCTGACGAGCGGCGGAATCGACAAGCTGTCCGTCTACAGCGGTCTCGGCGTCCGCGAGGTCTGGTTCTGGGAGAACGACGCCTTCCACCTCCACGCGCTGCGCGGCGAGGCGTACGAGGCCATCGCGGCCAGCGAGCTGCTCCCGGATCTGGATCTCGTCACGCTCGCGCGCTTCGTCCGCTGGCCGGACCAGCACGCGGCGGTCAAGGCGTACCGCGGCTGGCTGCGGAACGCCGGCTGAGCCCGCTCGGGCGGCGGCGCCCGACGCTCATCCGTCGGCGAACTCCTGAGAGAGCCGCACGTCCTTGAGCTCCGCGCCGAGCAGCTCGATCGCGGCCGTGACGAGGGGGTGGTCGGCCACGGCCCGCCGGGCGGCCTCGACGCGCGCCTTGCGCTCGGCCGTCTCGACCTGCGCGAGCGACGGGCCGGCGCTGCCGCGGGTGACCGTCTCGAAGACGAGCTCGGCGGGGCCGCCGAAATGGGCATGCAGCACGCGGGCGAGCATGTCGCGGGCCGCCGGCTCGGTGGCCTGGCCCGACAGGAACGAGTTCGCCTCGTAGCCGAGGACGACGCGCGTCGGCGAGAGCTCCAGCACGGCCGCGTGCTCGAGCACCGAGGCGAGCGCCGGCCGCTGCGCCCGGACCGCGGTGATCACCGCGCGCCAGGTGGCGAGGTCGCTGGCGCTCATCGCCGGGGGCGGCGCGCTGCTCGTCCTTGACACCGGGCCCGACGGCGCGGGGGCCGCCGGGGCGCTCTGCGGAACGGAGTACAGCGCGCCGCGCGGCGACGGAGGCGGGGCGCTGTCGGGGCGGTACGCCGGCGCGGCCGCGCCGTTCGCGTACGGCGCCTTCGCGAACGCCGGCGCGGCCGCGCCCGCGAACGCCGGCGCGGCGCTGCCCGCGAAGGACGCCGCCGCGCCGTTCACGCCCGGCGCGCCGTTCACGAGGGAGACGACGTTCGCCGCCGCGCCGTTCGCCGCCACGCCGCCGCTCGGGCGCGCCACCACGCCCGCCGCCGGCGCGCCGTAGGCAGCAGCCACCGCGCCGCCCGCAGCCACCGCGCCGCTCGCCCGCGCCCCCCCGCCCCCGCCCGGCGCGCCGCTCGCGAACGCGACGCCGTTCGCCGCCGCGCCGTTCGCCCTCGCCGGTGGGCCGTACGCCGCCGCGCCGTTCGCCGCCGCGCCGTTCGCCGCCGCGCCGTTCGCCGCCGCGCCGTTCGCCGCCGCGCCGTTCGCCCTCGCCGCCCCGCTCGCCGCCCCGCCGTACGCCGGCGCCGCGCCCGCGCCGCGCGCCTCCGCCCGCGCGTCCTCCGGCGCAGCCTCCGCCGCGCCGCGCCGGGGCGCAGCCGCGCCGCCGGACGGCGCGCCGGGCCGCTGCGGCGCGCGCTCCGGCGCACCGCCGCCTCCGCCGCCTCCGCCGTTGCCGCCGCCGTTCAGGCGCCGCTCGAGATCGCCGAGGCGGCGCAGCAGCTCGTCGATCGGCAAGAGCGGCGGCCGCCTCGCGAGCCGCACGAGCGCCATCTCCAGCGACGCCCGCGGCTGGCCGCTCCGGACGATGTCGTCGAACGCGCGCGAGAAGCCCTGGTGCAGCCGCGTGAGATCGTCCGCGTCCGCGCGCGCCGCGAGCGCCCGCGCGTCGGCGACCTCCTCGTCGGCCAGATCGAGCAGCGGCGCCGGATCGTCGCAGACCTTCGCCACCACGAGATCGCGCAGGTGCGCGAGGAAGTCGCGGGCCACGTGCGGCAGGTCGTACCCCTGCTGCGCCAGCTCGCCGACGATGCGCACGCACGCCGCAGGATCGCCGTCCACGAGCGCCTCCGCGAGCCGGTGCAGCACCACGCGATCGGCGACGCCGAGCACCTTCGCCACGCCCTCGGCCGTGATGCGATCGCCGCTCGTCCCCACCCACGCGATCACCTGGTCGAGCAGGCTCATCGCGTCGCGCATGCTCCCCGCCGCCTCCCGCGCGAGCGCGCTGAGCGCAGGATCGTCGGCGGGGATCTTCTCCTGATCGAGCACCCAGCGGAGCCGCGCCGCGATCTGCTGCGCCCCGATGAGCTTGAAGTCGTAGCGCTGGCACCGGCTCAGGATCGTGACCGGGACCTTGTGCACCTCCGTCGTCGCGAAGATGAACTTCACGTGCGGCGGCGGCTCCTCCAGCGTCTTCAGGAACGCGTTCCACGCCGCGTTCGAGAGCATGTGGACCTCGTCCACGATGAAGATCTTGAACCGGTCGCGCGCCGGCCGGTACGGCAGGCTCTCCTGGAGCTTGCGCACCTCGTCGACGCCGTTGTAGCTCGCGCCGTCGATCTCCTGGACGTCGACGTCCGCGCCGACGGTGATCTCGGCGCACGCCGGGCACGCCTGGCACGGCTTCGCCGTGGGGCCGTGCACGCAGTTCAGCGCCTTGGCGAGGATGCGCGCGCTCGTCGTCTTGCCGACCCCGCGGACGCCCGTGAACAGGAAGGCGTGCGCGACGCGATCCCGCGCGATGGCGTTGCCGAGCGTCGTGGATACGTGCTCCTGGCCGACGAGATCCTCGAAGGACTGCGGGCGCCATTTCCGCGCGAGGACGACGTAGCTCATACGCTGCTCGACTAGCACCTTCTCGCGGGCGCGTCGCCGCAGCTGTGACCGGCACGGACGGCGCCCCGCATTCCGGTCAGTTTGCCAGAGTTGCCGCTCGAAACGCACCCCCGCTCCGCAGGGGCCGGGGCGGCCGGCGCGCGCCGGGGAGTTCCCTGGAGCCGACGCGCGCCGGGGAGTCCCTGGAGAGGCGGAAGCGCCCGCTCGCGGCGAGACGGACCGGACGGGGGGCCGGCCGGGCTCTCCGCGTCCCCTTCCCGGTTGCGGCGCGGCGCGGTTCACGGCATAGACGGCCGTCTGACCATGCAATTTCGCGGCGGAATGAATGAGCTGGTTCGCCAGGCGGCGCGCATGCAGCGCAAGATCGACCAGGTGAAGGGCGAGCTGAAGGACCGCGAGGTGAGCGCGACCGCCGCCGGCGACAAGGTCACCGTCGTGGTCTCCTGCGAGGGAAAGGTGCGCAGGATCGACGTCGACCCCGCCTTCCTCGCCAGCGAGGGCCTCGAGATGGCGCTCGACGCCATCGTCGCCGCGTCGAACTCGGCGCTCGAGACGGCCGACAAGCTCGTCGAGAGCGAGATCGCCAAGGTGACCGGCGGCGTGAAGCTCCCCGGCATGCACACTTGATCGCGTTGCGTCCCCCGGCCTCGCTCCCCGGCTCCTCGAAGCTCCCGAACGGCGGCCCCGCCGGCTTCCGCAGCGCGCCCGGCGGCCTGCCCGGCCGGCTGTCGCGCGTCGCCCAGCTGCTCGCCCGCCTGCCGGGCGTCGGCGAGAAGACGGCGCAGCGCTTCGCCCTCTTCCTCGTGACCGCCGGCGAGGACACCGCGCGCGACCTCGGCAGCGAGCTCGCGGAGCTCTGCGACCACATCCGGCCGTGCACCCGGTGCGGCCACATCGCCGAGCTCGACGACGACGGCCGGGCGCTCTGCGCCATCTGCCAGGACTCGCGGCGCGACGGCGCCCTCCTCTGCGTGGTCGCGCGCGTCCAGGACCTGCTCGCGATCGAGCGGAGCGGGGCGATGCGCGGGCGCTACTTCGTGCTCGGCCGGCTCCTCTCGCCGCTCGAGGGGGTCGGGGCCGAGGAGCTGCCCCTCGAGGCGCTCCGGGCGCGCGTGCGCGACCCCGAGCAGCCGGTGCGGGAGGTGCTCGTCGCTACGCCGCCCTCGGTCGACGGGGAGGCGACCGCGCTGCTCCTCGCGCGCGAGCTCGGCGCCATGGGGATCCAGGTCACGCGGATTGCCAGCGGCGTGCCGCACGGGGGAGATCTGGAGTTCGCCGACCAGGTGACGCTGGGGCGAGCCATCGAAGGCCGGAAGAGCTTCGGCTAGCGAAAACCGCGCAGCTCGGCCCCCGACCCACGCGAGCGAGGGCCGGGGCCGGCGGGCCTTCCGTACGCCGGGGCGCTCCACGATTCAGAGGTCGACATGTCCAAAACCGCAATCACATCCGACCGGGCACCGCGCGCCATCGGGCCCTACTCGCAGGCCGTCAGGGCCGGCGACCTCGTGTTCTGCAGCGGCCAGATCCCGATCGATCCCGCGACGGGCGAGCTCGTCGGAGGGGGGATCGAGGCGCAGACGGCCCAGGTGATCAAGAACCTGACCGAGGTGCTGTCCGCGGCCGGCGCGGGCTGGGACGACGTGGTGAAGACCACGATCTACCTGACGAACCTCGCCGATTTCGCCGTCGTCAACCAGGTGTACGGGGCGGCCGTCGGCGGCGCGCCGCCCGCACGGGCGACGGTGCAGGTGGCGGCGCTGCCCAAGGGCGCCGCCGTCGAGATCGAAGCTGTTGCCCATCTATCGCGATAATCGGGGAGCCGCGGCCGCGGCCCCCATCTCCAAAATGTCCCCGGGAGCCTCGACATGAGCACAAAGAACGAGAGCGAGAGCACGGAGCGGACCGCCAGCGCAGTTCCCGAACCTGCGCACGAGGGCGCCCCCGATGCAGAGAGCGGAGACAAGCCGCGCGCGCGCAGGGTCGTCCGCTCGGCGAGCACGGCGGCCTCCGCGAAGCGGGCCGACGAGCCGTCCGAGGGCGCCTCGGCGCAGCCCGCAGGCGAAGCGCCGCGCCCCTCGGCGAAGGCCGCCGCAAAGGAGCCGCAGGGCTCGCTGCTGGACCTGATCGCGCCCCGCAAGCGGCCGGCGCTGGCGGACGCGCCGCCTCCGGCCACGACGCCGCCCACGACGCCGCCCACGACAGAAGACGCCGCGCCGCCGCCCACGGCCGCGCCGCGCGTCGTGCGCGACTACCGCGCGCCCAGGCCCGAGCGATCCGCCGCGCCCTCCGGCGCGCCGCGGTTCGACCGGGGGCCGAGGCCCGACCGCGGCCCGCGCCCCGACCGGGGGCCCAGGCCCGACCGCGGCCCGCGCCCCGACCGGGGGCCGAGGCCCGACCGCGGCCCCAGGCCGGAGCAGGGACCTGGCGCGGCGCAGGGGGCCGGCGCGGAGCAGGGCGCGAGGCCCGACCGGGGGCCCAGGCTCGACCGGGGGCCGCGGCCCGACCGCGGCCCGAGGCCCGACCGCGGCCCGCGCCCCGACCGGGGGCCGAGGCCCGACCGCGGGCTGTCGGCGCGGCCGGTCGCGGAAGGCGGACGGGCGGAAGGCGGGGGCGCGCGGCCCTCGGGGGCCGAGGGACGAGCGCCCGCGGCGGCGAAGCAGCAGCAGAGCGACCGGATGGTGACCGTGGTCGGCCAGGGCGCGGCCGCGACGGTGGTGACGGGCAAGGGCGGCCGGCCGCAGGGCCCGGCCAAGCCGGCGCACCTCCTGTTCGCGCTGCCGGCGGCCAAGGCGAAGCAGGTCGCGGCGGCGGACAAGCCGGCGCTCACGGCGCGCGAGGCGCTCGCCGCGAAGGCGAAGGCGAAGCAGGCGACCTCGGCCGCGAAGAGCAAGGCCGACGGCGGGGCGCGGCCCGAGGGCAGCGCGGGCGCCGAGGCGGCCAAGGTCGAGTTCGACGCCGAGGTGCTCGCGGCGGGCTGGGACCGGGCGATCGAGGCGCTGCGGTCGGCGGGCGACGCCGCGCCGGCGCTCGTCGACGCCTGGCTCGGCGCCTCCAACGCGGAGGCGATCGCGGCGGCCGCCGAGTCGGAGGAGGCCTCCGGCGCGGCGCGGAAGGCGGCGCGGCGCGCGCTCAACGTGCTGAAGTCGCGCGGGGCGGCGATCCCGACGCGGCCGCGCGTGGTGCGGCTCGCCGAGGAGCGCGCCGAGGTGGTCGAGGCGACGCTGATCCCGCCGGACTCGAGCGGCACCGAGGCGATCGCGATCACGAGCCGCGACACCAGCGGCCGCTACCGGATCGCGGAGGTGATCGTGCGCGAGGGGGTCGGCGTGGTGCACGCCGGCGCGGGGTGGCTCAGCGGCTCGCAGCTCAAGGAGGGCCGGGCGCGCGCGCAGGACAACCTGGGCACGGCGCCCGTGCCCGTCTCCCTGGAGTGGGCCCGCCACCGGATCGCGCTCGCGAAGCGGCAGAACGCCGCGTCGGGGCAGGTCCTGCCGCTCGGGCTGGAGGGGTGTCGCGATCTCGTCGAGCCCGCGCCCGAGGCCGAGCCGCGGCACCCGGTGGCCGACCTCGAGGAGAGCCTGACGGACGAGCAGGTGGCGTCGCACATCGCCGGCTCCGCCTCGCTGCACGACGAGCCGGAGTTCCGGCACTGGCTGCCCGCGCGGCAGGCGCTCGACGAGCTCCTGCAGAAGGTCGGCCAGCGGCTCGGGACCGCCGGGATGCGCGATCCCGCGCTGGTGAACACGGCGCTGCGGGAGGAGCTCGAGCTCGCGACCGACCGGTTCTTCTCGCCCGAGGTGCGCGGGCAGCTCGCGACGCGGATCCGGAGCAGCGCGGTCTCGCTGCGCGCGCGCAAGGGCGACGCGGCGGCCACCGCCGCCCTCGCCGTGGCGCGCGCCATCAAGGAGGCGGGGCTGATCACCTCGCCGCCGCGCGAGATCCCCTTCCTGGCGGCGTTCTTCCAGAAGGCGCTCGGCGTGCTCGCGCAGCAGGGAGGCGGGCAGCTGCGGGTGCCGGTCCCGGCGGGCGCGGCCGCGCCGGCCGGGGGCGGCGAGGCGCCTGCCGAGGGCGCGGGCGGCGAGGCGCCGAGCGGCGAGGGCGCCGAGGCGCAGCAGGCGGCCGGCGGGTGATCGAGGGCGCCGGCGACACCGGCGCGTGATCGAGCGCGCCGGCGACACCGGCGCGCTCGACACAAAGGCCCGAGAGGCGAGCCCGGATCCTTCCGGCGCTCGCCTCTCGGCTTTTGTCCTGGCGGAGCTACTTCACGTCGATGGTGATGTCGCCGTTCTCGGTGAAGAGCTCGAGGAGGCCGCCGTCGCCGTCGCCCATCGTGTACGACGTCGCGCTGCCCTCCCCGGCGGTCGCCCACGTCGAGGGGATGCCCTGCTCCACGACGTCGCCGTTGAGCGTCTGCGCGGTCATCGTCCCGTCGACCCCCGCCGGCACCGAGAGCTCGATCGCGCCGTTGCCGGAGGAGATCGCGCCGTCCGAGCTGCTCCACGCGTCGAGGTCGACGAAGACGCTGCCGTTCTTGGTGGCCACGTCGATCGCGCCGCGCGCGCCGACCAGATCGATGCTGCCGTTGTTGCTCACGATGGTCGTGCCGCGGGACGGGACGCGGTCGAGGTCGACGTCGACGCTACCGTTGTCCTGCTCGATGCGGAGCCCGCCGTCGAACTCGTTCGGCAGGACGACCTCGATGTCGGCGCCGAGGTACCCCGAGGCGTTGCGCTTGGTACCGGTCGTGATGACGATGTCGCGGTCGGTCTTCGCGACGAGATCGAGGTCCTCCTCGATCTCCTGCACCGCGAGCTGGTTCTCGTCCTTCTTGCGCATCGTGAACGGGGAGAAGGTGACCACGACGTCGCTCACGTCCCCGATGCGGACCTCGACGTCGCCGTTGTCGCTCACGATGCGGATGCTCTGGGTCGGGAGGTAGTCGACGCGCACGCTCTCGTCGTTGCCTTCGTAGCGCACGAGCGTCTCGGCGGTGATGACACACCCGGCCGTCGCTGCGGCAGAGGCCGCGCAGATCAAGAAGCAGGCGATTCGAAGCGAGCGATTCATCATGGATTCCTCTCGAGCAAATTGTACGGCGGGCGAGGCCCGAGCCCCGTCCGGCCGCGCACGGAGCGCGCTGGCCCGCTTCTTGGACGTGGTCCCCGAGCGGCACATCCTGGATCGCAAGATTTCGACGCGGTCCGGCCGGCCGCCGCGGCTCAGGGCGCCTCCCACGGGAGAGGCGCCTCACCGAGACCCACCTTCTTGCGGAATGCGGCGTGCAGCGCCCGGGTCTTCGGCCCGGGGACGCCCGCGCCGATCGCGTGCCCGTCCACGCGCACGACCGGGACGATCTCGCGGAGGCTCGAGGTGATGAACGCCTCCTCGGCAGCAAGGAGGCGGGCCATCGTGACCGGCTCGCAGCACACGGGGATGCCGAGCTCGCCCGCGACGTCGATGACGTTGGCCCGGGTGATGCCGACCAGGATCCCGGCCTCCTTGGGCGGCGTGATCAAGAGGTGCCCCGCGTCCTCCGCGCCCTCGTGCGCGGGCGGCCGCCGCTCCACCAGGAAGACGTTGGACGTCGTGCCCTCGACGACGTGGCCGGACGGGTCGAGGATCAGCGCCTCGTGGGCCCCGGCGGCCCGCGCCTGGCGCAGGGCGAGGAGGCTCTCGAGGTAGTTCGAGACCTTGGCGCCCGGCGCCGCGTCGCCGGCCCGCTGGGTGGGGGTCGTGATGGCCGAGATCCCGTCGCGGTAGAGCGCGCCCGGCAGCGGCTTGAGCGGCTCGACGACGATGACGCGGAGGGGCGCGCCCGCGAGCGCGGGATCGAGCCCGAGCGGGCCGCTGCCGCGGGTGAGCATCACGCGGACGTAGCTCTCGAGCGGCGCGGCTGCGCCCGCGGCGCCAGCCGAGCCCGCGGCGCCAGCCGAGCCCGCCGCCGCTCCGGCGCCCTCCGCCGCGGTCGCGGCCCGGAGCAGCGCGCGCACCTCGCGGCCGAGCTCGTCGCGGGGGATCGGCAGCGCGATCGCGATCCGCTCGGCCGAGCGCTCCAGGCGGGCGAGGTGCTCCTCCAGCGCGAACGGCTCGCCGCCGTAGGTGCGGATGGTCTCGAAGACGCTGTCGCCGTAGAGGAAGCCGCGGTCGTAGACCGAGACCTTGGCCTCCTCCGGCCGATGGATGACACCGTCGATGCTGACGAGCCGCGTCACACGGCGAGATTACGTCACTTCTTGAGCTGCGCCAGGAGCTCCTTCGCCGGGGCGAAGTCCTTCTCGTTGTCGAGGGCGCGCTCCAGCATCTGGATCGCCTTCTTGTCGTCGTTCTGACGGTGGCTGATCACGCCGAGGTAATAGAAGACCTCGCCCTTGCTGATCGGCGCGCCCTCGTCGAGCTTCTGGAGGAGCAGCGCGCGGAAGGTCTTCTGCGCGCGGTCGATGTGCGCCGCCTTCGCCGCGTCGTCGCCCGACTCCGACAGCTCCAGCGCCAGCACGCCGAGGTCGCGGAGGATGGCGATCGAGCCCGGGTCGATCTTGAACGCGGTGTCGAGCTCGGCGAGCGCGCGCTCCCGCTGCCCCTCGGCCAGGTAGGCCTTGGCGAGGCGGTGGTGGATCGCGGCGAGATCCTTCGAGCGGCGGCCGCCGTAGGACTCGACGATCTGCTGGAGCGCCTCGGCCGCCTTCTGGCCGCGGCCCGAGGCGCTGTACGCGTCGCACAGCGCGAGCAGGAGCTCGCGATCGCCCGGCACGAGCTCCGTGGCCTTGACGAGGAGGTCCGCGGCGCGGCCGGGGTCGTTCCGCTTCGTCAGGTGGATGCCCGCCGCCTTGCGGTAGAGCGCCACCTTCTCGGCCGGCTGCGCCGCCGTCTCCGCGTCGCCGGTGATGAGATCGGCGAGCTCGGTGAAGGCCTGCTGCTTCTCGTAGAGGGCGAGGAGCTGCTTGCGGATGTCCTGCGCCGACGCGTCCGCCGCGAGGCCCCGCTCGAGCACGCGCCGGACCGCGCCCTCGTCGCCGAGGGACCGGTGCAGATCCGCGAGCCGGAGCGACGTGCTCACCGCGTCGGGGCCGCTCGCGTCCTCGAGGATCACCTCGAGCCGCTGCGCCGCCTCGGCCTTCTCCCCGCGCTGCTCGTGCAGGCGCGCCAGCGCGAGGAGCGCGCCGGGGTGGCGCGGCTCGCGCTCGAGGACCGCGCGGTAGGTCTCGATCGCCCGGGCCGTGTCGTTCAGCCGGGTCTCGTAGACCTCGCCGAGGCGGACGCTGTACGAGAGCTCCGCCGCGACGTCGCCGCGGTCCTTCGCGCGCTCGATCTGCGTGACGAACAGATCCGACAGCTCCTGATCGCGGCCGGTCTTCTCGAGCAGCTGCGCGAGCAGGACCGTCGCCTTCTCGTTGTCGGGCTGCTCGTCGAGGACCGCGCGCAGGTGCTCGGTCGCCTCGCTCACCGCGTCGAGCCGCGAGAGGCAGATCTCCGCGCTCTCGAGCCGCAGCGCCGAGCGGGCCTCGGGGGACTCGGCCAGGTCGGTGAGCCGCTCGAGGAGCGAGAGCAGCTCCTTGTGCTTGCCGGCCTTCGCGTAGAGCTCGCGCAGCGCGGTCGCGGCGCGCTCGTCGCCCGGGTCGGCCTCGAACAGCGTCTCGTAGAGCTCGATCGCCGCCGCGTCGTCGCCGAGCTTCTCGCGCGCGACCGCCGCGGCGGCGTGCCGCGCGTCGCGGATGCGATCGGCCTCGGCGTAGAGCTCGGACTGGCGCACGAGCAGCCGGAAGACCTCCTTGTGGTCGCCCGCCTCCTCGCGCACCTTCGTGAGCTCGGCGAGCGCCCAGGTGTCGCCCTCGTCCGCGGCGATCATCTCGCGCAGGATCGCCTCGACGAGCTCCCGGTCGGCGAGCGCGCGCTCGGCCAGCTCCTTCGCCTCGCGGCGGAGCTCAGCCGCGGTCCCCTCCATGCCGTCGAGGGCCGCGATCCGGCGGAGCGTGCCGATGAGGTCGCGCTCGCGCCCGGGGGCCCGCTGCAGCTCCTCGATCGAGCGCAGGATGTGCTCGCTCGTGGGGTCGTGCGTGAGCGCCGCCTCGTACGCCGCCTCGGCGGCCTTCGGGTCGCCCACCTTGTTCTTCTGCCACTCGGCGATGCGCATCCAGAGGTCGCGCGCCGTGTCGCCGTCGAGGTCGGCCCCGGCCCGCACCGCCCGCTCCAGCGCGGCCGCGGCGCTCGCCCAGCCGCCCGTCAGCGGGGCGAGGCGCTCGATCTCGCCGAGCACGTCGGGGTCCGACGGGTCGTCGGCGAGCGCCTTCTCGAGGGTGTCGAGCGCCGCCCGCGGGTCGTTCGAGCGCACCTCGAGCACCTTGGCGAGGTCGAGGCGCATCCGGATCCGCTCCACGCCGGTCGGCGCGAAGCGGATGCGCTTCTCGTAGAGGCGCGCCAGCGCGGCGTTGTCGCCCCGCGTGCGGTAGACGCCCTCGAGCGCCTCGGCCGCCTCGTCGAACAGCGCCGGATCCTCGGTGAGCGCCTCGATCGCGGCGCTCGCCCGCTCGTGATCGACCGCGCGATCGAGCGCCTGCCGCAGGGTGTTCAGGCCCTGGGCCTTGTCGCCGAACGACTCGATCTGGATCACCGCGAGCCGGTAGAAGAGATCCGCCTGGTCGCGATCGCCGCTCGTCACCGCGACGCGCCGCTCGAGCACGTCCGCGAGCGCCTTCTCGTCGCCGAGGCGGCCGTAGAGCCGATCGAGCGCCTCGAGGAGCTCCGGCGTGTCGCCGGCGTGCTCGACGGCCTTGGCGTAGGCCTGGGCGCTGCGCCGGTCGTCCTTGAGCTTCTCCTCGGCGATGCGGCCGATCCGGAGGAACAGGTCCTTCGCGATCGTCGCGTCGAAGGTCGACGCGGCCCGCTGCGCGAGCGCGTCGCAGTAGCGGCCGAAGCCGTCGGTGCGCTCCGCGAGCCGCTCGATCTCGCCGTGCAGCGACGCGTCGTCCGGCGCGTCCTCCAGGGCGCGGAGCAGCGCCTGCTCCGCCTCGAGCGGGCGACCGAGCTGCACGTCCTGCACCGCCGCGATCGCCCGCAGCGTCTCGGCCCGGTCGGACGGCTCGGTCTGCGCGCGCAGGCGCAGCTCGAGCGCGGCCGCGAGCTCCTCGTGGCGGCCGGCCGCGCGGAGGACGGGCTCGAGGACCTGGGCCGCGTCGAGGCGCAGCTCCTCGCGGCCCTCGCCGATGGCCCGGACCGCCTGGATCGCGTGATCGTTCGCCGGATCCTCGTCGAGGACGAGCCGGTACTGCTCGATCGCGTCGCTCGGGCTCTCGAGCTCCCGCGCGTAGAGGTCGCCGATCGCCGTCCGCAGCTTGACGCGCGCGTCCCGGTCCGCGGCGGCGCTCGCCTGGAGCATGAGGTTCGACAGGAGCTCGTCCCACATCCGCTCGGCCCGGTAGAGCCGCTCGAGCGAGGAGAGCACCGCCGGGTCGCCCGGCTTCGCGTCGAGCGCCGCGGTGAGCGCCGTGATCGCGTCGCGCGGGCTCGAGAGGTCCTTCTCGTAGCGCTCGGCGGCGCGGACGTTGAGGTCGTAGCGCAGCTCCTCCTCGTCGGGGCCCGCGAGCTCGACGCGGCGGCCGTAGAGCTCCACCAGCCGGCTCGCGGCGCCGCGGGGCTCGTGCAGCTCGATGAGCGCGTCGATCGTCATCGCGCTCTCGGGGTCGAGCTCGAGCGCCCGCTCGTACGCCTGGATGGCGCCCTCGGTGTCCTCGAGCATCTCGAGCTTCGTCTCGGCGATGCGCCGGCAGATCGAGGCGTTCTCCTCGTCCGACGCCATCTCGCTCTTCTTCTCGAGGACGGCGATCAGCGTGTCCCAGTCGCTGAGCAGCACGGCCAGGGTGTCCATCTGCTCGAGCGGCTCGGGGTCGCTCGGGTCGAGCGCGGACAGGCGCGCGTAGGCGCGGAGCGCCCGGCGCGGGTCGTCGATGCGCGTGTCGTAGACCTTGGCCAGCGACGAGAGCAGCTCGCGCTTCGTGAGCTCGTCGGACGTGATCGTCACGCCCTGCTCGAGGCTCTCCGCGAGCTCCTCCCAGGCGCCGAGCTGCTCGGCGAGCCGCTCGAGCTCGCCGCGCGTCTCGCCGTCGTCCGGATCGAGGCTGAACGCCGTCCGGATCGCGTCGAACGCGCGCAGCTCGTCGCTCCCCCGCGTCTCCCAGAGCTTCGCCGTCTCGCGCAGCACGGCGACCTTGTCGCGCGCGTCCGACGCGAGGCCGAACCGCTCCTCGTTGAGCCGGATGAGCTGCCGCCAGTCGTCCGCCCCCTCGTAGAGCGGCCGCAGGATCTCGACGATCCGCGCCTTGTGCTGCGGGTCCTGGATCAGCGCCTCGAGCGCCCGGATCGCCTCGGCGTGCGTCGGCACCTCGCCGACGATCGCCTCGAGCTGATCGATCGCGCCCGCGGTGTCCTCGAGGCGCGTGCGGAGCAGCTCCGCCAGCGCCAGCCGGTAGGGCGCCGCCCGCTCGCCGTCCGGCGCCGCCTCGGCGCGGCGCAGGTAGAGGTCGGCGAGGTCGCGCGGCCGGTCGAGCTCGCGGTAGAGCTCGGTCAGCGCGTCGAGCGCCCGGGCGTCGTCCTCGTCGACGTCGAGCGCCGCGCGGTACGTCTCGATCGCGAGCGCGGGCTCGCGGAGCTCCGTCCGCTCCAGGCGCGCGATCGTGTGCAGGGCGTCGAGCCGGTCCTCGTCCTTCCGGTAATCGAGCGCGGCGCGGTAGAGCTGGATGCGCTCGGCGTGGCGGCCCTCCTTGATGAGCAGCCCGTCGATCGCGTCGAACAGCTCGCGCGAGTCCGGCTCGAACTCGTGCGCGCGCCGGTACCACTTCAGCGCGTCGGCCACGTCGCCGAGCTCGGCGTAGAGCTCGCCGGTGCGCCGGCTGAGCTTCGCGCTCGACGCGTCGTCCGAGGTGAGCTCGCCGAGCTCCGCCGCGTAGATCTCCGCGAGCCGCCGCTCGGCGCTCGCGACCTTGGCGAGCCGCTCGAGCTCCGCCCAGACCCCCTCGTCGGTGAGGTCCTCGTGGAGGAGCTTCGCCACCGTCTCCAGGGCCGCGCGGTAGTCCTCGAGCTGCTCCTCGTGCAGCGTCGCGAGCCGCTGCAGGAGGTCGCGGCGCTCGACCGGGTCCTGGCTCGCGGCGAGGCGCGCCTCGAGCGCGACCCGCACCCGGTTCCAGTCCGCCCGGCGCAGGTACACCGGCTCGAGCATCTCGCCGGCGCGCGCCCGGTGCTCGGCCTCGGCCGAGCCCGCGAGGATCGTCTCGAGCAGCGAGACGGCGCCCTCGTGCGCCGGATCGATGAGCAGCGCCTCGGACAGCTCGTCGAACGCGCGCTCCAGGTCCTCCGTGTGCCGGTGCGCGACGAGCGCGATCTTGACGTGCAGCTCGGCGAGATCGCCGGCGCGCACGTCGAGCTGCCGCTCGTAGAGCCGGATGAGGTCCTGGAAGCGCCCCGCCTCGCGGTAGAGGCTGTCGAGCGCCGCGATCGCGTCCGGGTGGAGCGCGATGTCGAGGATCGTCTCGTAGGTCGCGATCGCGCCCGCCTGGTCCGCGAGCGGGCCCCGCTCGAGCTCGGCGATCCGGAAGAGCAGCCCCGTCTTCTCCTCGTCGCTCTCGGCGTTCTCGACCCGGAGCTTCAGGATCTCGAGCAGCCGCCCGGCGTCGTTCGCCTCGCCGTAGAGCTCCTCCAGCGCGATCATCGCCCGCCGGTCGTCGCCGTGGGCCTCGAGCGCCTTCTTGTACTGCTCGACCGCGAGCTCGCGGTTGTCGAGCTTGTGCCGCGCGAGCTCGCCGACCCGGAGCCGGACGTTCTGCTGCACGTCGCCGTCGAGGATGTCCGGCGCGATGCGCTGGAACAGCTCGCACACCTCGGCCCAGCGCCCGGTGGCCTCGCCCAGCCGCTCGACCGTCTCGATCCAGGTCGTCACGTCGGGCTCGCCCGCCGCCTCGCGCACGCCGCGGAGCGCGTAGCCGAACGCCCGCGACGTGTCGCCGAGCGGCCCCTCGGCCGTGCGGAGCGCCTTCTGCAGCGTGGCGAGCCGCTCGCTCGGCAGATCCGAGGTCTCGACCTTGATCTCGAGGACCCGGAGCAGGCGCTCGGCGTCGCCGTCCGCCTCGTAGAGCGGCTCGAGCGTCTCGGCCGCGTCCCGGCGCGCGTCGTCGCGCTCGAGCATCGCCTCGAGCGCCGCGCGGCAGCGCGCGTTCGACGGGTCGAGCGAGAGCGCCTGGCGGTACGCCTCGAGCGCCCCCGCCGCGTCGCCCTGGTGCAGCCGCCGCACGTCGCCGAGCCGCGCGAGCAGGTCGAGCCGCGCGGGCGTCTCCACCGCGAGCGACAGGTCCGTCTCCAGCGTCTCGGCGAGGTCGACCCAGCGCTCGTCGAGCTCGTAGAGCGCCTCGAGGGCCGCGAGGGTCGAGCGCTCGGGCCCGAACTCGTCGAGCACCGCGCGCCACGCGTTGATCGCCTCGGGCACGTCGGCGAGCCGCTGCGCGAGCGTCTCGGCCGCCTTGGTCATGGCGCGCCGCCGCTCCTCCGGCTCGGTGGTCGACTGCTCCCGCGCCCGGAGCACGGAGACGAGCTCGCGCCACTGCGAGGTCCGCTCGTAGAGCCGCTCGAGCGCCGCGAGCGCCGCCGCGTCGGCGCTGTCGTCGCCGAGCCGCGCCTGCCACGCATCGATCGCCTTGGTCGGGTCGTCGAGCACCGTCTCGTACAGCGTGCCGATGCGCTCGTAGAGCGACCGCCGCGTGTCGGCGTCCTCCTCGAGGCGCACCTCGATCGCGAGCACGCCCGCGAGCGCCTGGTGCTCCTCCTTCGCCGCGTAGATGCGGCCGAGCGCCTGCGCCGCCGGGATCACCAGCGAGGGGTCGGTCGGATCGATGGAGAGCACGCGCCGGTAGACCTTCTCGGCCCGGTCGGCGTCGCCGAGGAGGTCCTCGCAGATCCGCGCGACTTCCATGAGGATCTCGCCGCGGATGGAGGCCGTCCCGCACGCGTCGGCGGCCGCCGTGAGCACCTCGGCCACCTGCTCGTGCTCGCCGAGGCGCCGGCCGATCTCGATGAGCCGCTCGCGCGCCGCGAGGTCCTCCGGCTCGAGCGGCAGGAGCTCCGACAGGCTGGCGAACGCGCCCGCGTCGTCCTTGAGCCGCTCGTCCTGGAGCACGCTCACGCGGCGGAGCAGCTCGCGCTGCTCCGACTCGGTCTCCGCGCCCTGGCGCCGGATCTCGAGGACCCGCACGAGCTGCCGGATCTCGTCCCGCGCCTCGTACACCGCCTCGAGCACGCGCGCCGCCCGGAGCCGGAGCGCCCCGATGTCGAGCAGCCGCTCGACGAGCTCGCGCGCCTTCGGGTCGTTCTGCCGGATGCGGAGCACGTCCTCGAGGTGGCCGAGCGACCCCTCCGGCTCGTGCAGCCGGTCGAGGTAGATGCTGCCGAGCGACAGCTTCATCTCCACGCTCTCGGCCTCGGTCGCCGTCTTCAGGCGCTGCTCGAGGAGCGCCGCGAGGTCGCGGAAGCGCCCCTCGCGCTCGTAGAGCTTCTCCAGCGAGTCGAGCGCCGCCGTGTAGAACGGATCGAGCTCGAGGATGCGCTCGTAGTAGCCGATCGCCTTGGCCGCGTCGCCGATGATCTCCTCGGCGATCAGCGCCACCTCGTTGAGCAGCTCGATGCGCTCGCTCTGGTCGGTCGTGCCCTTGGCGGCGCGGTCGTAGAGCTCCTCGAGCTCCCCCCAGCGCTCGGCCGCGGTCAGGATCTGCTTCAGCCGCTCGAAGGCGAGGTGGCTGTTCGGGTCGAGGCTCAGCACCCGCTCCAGGTAGGGCTTCGCGCCCTCCGGGTCGCCGAGCTGCTCGTCGTGCAGGCTCGCCGCGCGCTCGCAGAGCTCGACCTCCACGGAGCTGCCGAGCACCTTGTCGCCCTCGGTGCGCCCCGCGACGAGGTGCACGCGGTAGGCCTCCGCGAGATCGGTCGGGCGGCCGGCGCGGCGCGACAGCTCCGCGGCGCGGTCCCAGAGCTCGATGTCGTCCGAGAACTCGTGCAGCGCCCGGAGCAGCGCGTCGAACGCCGTCCCCGCCGCGTGCAGCTTCGTCTCCTCGACGTTCGCGAGCGTGAGGTAGAGCTCGCGCCGGCGCTCCGGATCCCGCTCCGCCTCGAGGATCACCCGCAGGGCCATGGCCTCGCGCCGGTGGTTGCCCGTCTCGGCGTACTCGACCGCGAGCACCCGGGCCGCGCGCACGCGCGTCTCCGGGCGCTCGACGAGCCGCGAGAGCACCGCGATCGCGTCCGGGTCGTGCGCCGTCAGCTCGAGCGCGCGCACCGCCGCCTCGAACGCGTCCGTGGGCCGGTCCAGCCGGTCGAGGTAGAGCGTCGCGAGCTCGATCTCGCGCCGCGCCCGCTCGTCGCCCTCGCTGACGTCGCGGTGCGTGGCCACGATCTCGGCCGCCGCCTCGTACTCGCCCGCGGCGTTCAGGAGGCGCGAGAGCACCCGGAGCGCGTTGATGCGCCCGGGCGCGAGCGCGATGACCTTGCGCAAAAGCTCGATCGCCTTCGCCGGGTCGCCGAAGACCTCCTCCTCGAGCGTCGCCCACTCCTCGAGGATCTCGGCGCGGTCCTCGCCCCCGACCTGGCTCGCCCGGAGCTCGAACAACCACCGGAGGTCGGCCTGCCGCTCGTTCGCGCGGAGGAGCGCGTCGAGCGCCCTCACCGTGGCGTCGTCGGACGGGTCGTCCTCGACGAGGCCGCGGTAGACCGTCACCGCCTCGTCGAGCTTGCCCATCTCGCGCGCGTAGACCTCGGCGAGCTTCAGCCGGAGCGTGCGCTGGACGTCGGTCGTGAGGTCGGTCGCCGTCCGGAGCCGGCCCTCGACCGCCTCGACGAACGGCCCCCAGGAGCCCGCCGCCCGCGACCAGGCCTCGAGCAGGTCGAGCCCCTCCTCGTCGGGCTTGAGCTCGTAGGCGCGGCGCGCGTAGCCGAGCGCGCTCGCCTTGTCCGAGAGCGGGCCGCCCGTCACCGCCGCGAGCTTGCGCAGCATGCCGACCTGCGCCTCGGCGTCGTCGGTCGCGTCGAGGAGGATCTCGTAGAGCGCCGGCAGCCGGGCCCACTTCTCCTCCTCCTCGTAGATCGGCACGAGCGCCGCCGCGGCGCGCGCGTCCCGCGGCGAGACGCTGAGCACGCGCTCGTACGAGCGCGCGGCGCGCTCGGGCGCCTTGAGCTGCTCCTCGAAGATCCGCGCCGCGCGGAAGGAGATGTCGAGCTTCGTCGCGGGGTCGGTCGCCTTGTCCGCCGCGCCCGAGAGGAAGTCGACGAGGCCCTCCCAGTCGTTCTGCGAGGCGTAGAGCTCCTCGAGCCCGTCCCAGTCGCCCGCGGCGAAGTACGCGTCGCGCAGGACGCGGAGCGCGCGCGCGTGCCCCGGCGAGAGCGTGAGCACCCGCCGCCACGTCCGCGCCGCCTGGGCCGGGTCCTTGAGGCGCTCGGCGTACACGGCCCCGAGCTTCTGCAGCGAGACGAGGCGCGCGGCGTCGTCGGCCGCGAGGTCGACGCGCCGCTCGAGCACCTCGGCGACCGTGGCGAAGTCCTTCTCGCGCTCGGCCTGCTTCTCCAGCGCGTCGAGCACCCCGGGGGCGCTCGGGTCGAGCTCGAGGATCCGCTTCTGGAGCGCGATCGCGTCGGCGCCGCGATCGAGCCGCTCGGCCGCGAGCTTGGCCATCTCGCCGAGGAGCTCGATCTTCGCGGCGCCCTCGGCGCTCTCGAGCTTGCGCTCGTAGAGCGAGTAGAGCTGCGGCCACGCGCGCCGCTTCAGGTACAGCTCGCGGAGCTTCTGCTGCGCCTCCTCGTCGATCGGCTCGACGGTGAGCAGCGCCTCGTACGCCGCGATGGCGTTCTGCACGTTCGAGAACTGGTCGAACCAGCGCCGCGCGACCGCGCGGTAGAGCCCCGCCTTCTCGGCGCGGCTCTCGGTCAGCTCGGCGAGGCGCTGCTGGTACGAGAGCAGGTCGCGCCAGCGGCCGAGCGCCTCGTAGATGCGGGTGAGCTCCCGCACGGCGTCCACGTCCTTGTCGTCGAGCTGGACGATCTGGGTGAGGACCGTGACGAGCGCCGCGTCGTTCTTGGCGCGGTCGCGGTAGATCCCGGCGATCTCGCGGAGCACGGCGACCCTGCCGGCGACGTCGTCGGCGGGCGTGCGCTCGAGGTCCTGCCGGTAGAGCTCGACGAGGGCGTTGTACCCCTCGGTCTGCAGGTAGAGGCGCTTCAGGGCGTCGCGCGCCTGGCGGTTCTCCGGGTCGGTCCGGAGCACGGACTTGTACTGCTCGATCGCCTTGGCGGCGTTCTCCTGCGACTCGGCGAGCCGCGCGAGCTCGGTGGCGATGGCGCGCTTCTCGGGGCCGTCGGGCAGGGCGCGCTGCGCGTCCGTGAGGATGGTCGTGAGCCGCGGCTTGTCGCCGCGCTGCTCCAGGACCTCGCGGTAGAAGTTGAGCATCCCGGCGTGCGCCGCGTCGGCGCGCCGCACGCGGTCGAAATAGGGCTCGGCCGCCTGGGGCTGGCCGCGCATGCGCCAGTGGACCATGGCGATCTGCACGAGCATGCCGAGCTCCTCGCCGGGCTTCACGCCGCCGCTGCGGAGCTGGTCCTCGTACAGCGCGACCAGGCGATCCCAGTCGCCCGCGGCGGAGTACGCCTCGGCCAGGAACGAGAGCGCCTCGGGCTGGCCCGGCGAGAGGTCGAGCACCTCCTCGTAGGCCGCGACCGCGCGGGCCGGGTCGCTCAGGTGGGTCTTGATCGTGCGCGCCGCGCGGAGGCCCGCCGCGACGCGGTCCTCCTTGGCCTGGGCCTCGGCCTTGACGAGCGACTGGACGCGGACGACGGCCTCCCAGTCGCTGGCGGCGGCGAAGGCGATCTCCGCGAGGTTGGCGGCGCGGCGGTTCTTCGGGTCGAGCTTGAGGGCGAGATCGATGAGCTCGGTCACCTTCTCGCCGAGCTCGGCGCGGCCGTAGCGGTAGGCGATGTCGGCCGCGCTCGTGGTGAGCGCGCTCTTGAAGGCGCCGTCCGTGGCGGCCTCGGCCTCGGCCACGTAGCGGTCCACGAGGTCGCGCCACCGCTCGCGCTTCGAGGCGTCGGTCTCGAGGGCCTCGGCGGCGTCGTCGTCGTCGGGGCGCAGCTCGAGCAGCCGCTTGTAGGCGGCCGTCGCGCGGTCCACGTCGATGAGCTCCTCGTGGTAGACGCGGGCGAGCTCCGCCTGCATCGCGCCCTCGACCGGGCTGCCGGCGGCGAGCGCGATCTCCAGCTCGAGCAGGCGGGCGACGGCCTGCCACTCGCGCCGCTGCTCGTGCCGCGCGCGGGCGGCGCCGAGCAGGCGCTCGACGTCCCCGGCGCCCGCGCCGTTGTTCGGAGCGGTCACGGCCTCCGCGAGCTCGTTCCAGGCCGCCTCGTTTTCGGGCTCATCCTGCAGGCGCCCAAGGGCCATCCGAATCGTCTCAACGCTCATCGTCTCTCCGCGGACCTCGCGAGATCGGTCCGGTCCGTTCACGGGCCGGGCGAAGATAGCCGGGCGGCCGCCGCGGTTTCAAGGTTCCTCGCCCCCGCGGGTCGGGAAGCGCGGGCGGAGCTTTCGCGTGCTTCTGCTGCGGGGACGGCCAGCGGGCGGGCCGTCGGCATGGGCGGTTCACCGCGCCCTCGGCTTCGGGTATCAACCGCGGCCATGGAAGCTACGACGATCAAGCGCTTCGGGGTGATCGGCGCGGGCCAGATGGGGCGAGGCATCGCCCAGGTCGCCGCGGCCGCGGGCCTCGAGGTGGTCCTGTGCGACGTCTCGAGGGCGCTGGCGGAGTCGGGCAAGGCCCAGATCGCCGCCATCCTCGCGAAGCTGGTGGAGAAGGGCAAGATGGCCGCCGAGGCGCGGGAGGCGCTCCTCGGCCGCGTGGCGGTCGCGGACGGCATCGCCGGCCTGTCGGGGGTCGACCTGGCCGTCGAGGCGGTGACCGAGAACTTCGAGGTGAAGAGCGGGATCTTCAAGCTCGCGGACGCGGCGATGCCGAAGGGGGCGATCCTGGCGTCGAACACGTCGTCGATCTCGATCACGCGGCTCGCGGCGGTGACCGGCCGGCCTGAGCTGGTCATCGGTATGCACTTCATGAACCCGGTGCCGCTGATGAAGCTTGTCGAGCTCGTCCGGGGGGTGCAGACGTCGGACGCGACGTACGAGGCCGTCCGGGCGCTCGCGGTGGGGCTCGGCAAGACGGTGATCACCTCGAAGGACCAGCCGGGGTTCATCGTGAACCGGATGCTGATCCCGTTCCTGAACGAGGCGTGCTTCGCGCTCCAGGAGGGGCTGTCCACGCCGGAGGACATCGACGCGGGGGCGCGGCTCGGGCTGAACCACCCGATGGGGCCGCTGGAGCTCGCGGACCTGATCGGGCTGGACACGGTGCTCTCGATCGCGGAGGTGCTGCACCGGGAGTTCGGGGACTCGAAGTACCGGGCGCCCACGCTGCTGCGGAACCTGGTGGCGGCAGGGTGGTACGGGAAGAAGAGCGGGCGGGGGTTCTACGTGTACGACGAAAAGGGGCAGAAGACGGGGCGGGCGGTGTAGCGGAGGGGGCGCGGCTGCAGCGGAGCCAGCGGAGGAGGGGGTGCCGCGCGGGGGGCCGGCGGGGGCCCCTCCCACAAACTCGCGCCTTTTGCGGGGCTATTGCCGTGGGAATGGGTGGGTCGGTCCCGGAGGGCGTCGCGAGGAGCACGCCGGCGCTCGGGTTTGTGGGGCCCTACCCCGCCGGCCCCCCGCGCGGCACCCCCTCCTCCGCTGGCTCTCTCCAGGGGGATGAGGGGGGAATGATGGGGGAGAGGGAGGGGGCGTGACGGCGGATCACGGCTTCGGGAAGGCCTCGGCCTCGAGGCGGCGAGCGGCGTCCAGCACCCTCCTCGCCGCCGGGAGCTTCTCCCATCGGCTGTCAGGCAGCTCGACCCAGCAGGCGACGTCGGGAAAGGCCGCCTCCATGACCGTGTAGCTGGGCGCGCTCTCGCGCTGCTTCGGGGCGAGGGAGCAGAAGCGCGCCTCGCGCAAGACACGGCGAAACGCCTCGACGCTCGCCGGCGTGACGTGGCCGCGCTCGGGCGTATCGCCGCGAAAGCTCCTCGTCACCACGCGCTCGGCGCGCCCGCCCGCCGTGACGGTCAGGACCTTGCCGATGAACAGCCTGGACAGCTTGAACACCGTCGGGTCCGGCTCGGCCGGCAGGGCGCCCCCCGCGTCCGGCGCGTCGGCGGCCGCCGACGGCGCGGCCTCGGCGGAAGGAGCGGCCGGCGGCGCGGTCTGGGCGGATGGCGCGGCCTCGGCGGAGGGAGCGGCCGGCGGCGCGGTCCCCGCAGGCGGGGCAGCGGCGCCGGGCGAGCTCGCCGCCGGAGCGGGCGCGACGGGCGCCGTCGGCGCGGCGTCCGGGCGGCCGCAGGCGGCGAGGAGCAACGCGGCGGCGAGCGGGAGCGCGCGGACCCTCATCAACCGTAGTATCCGATGCCGCGGGTCTTCATGTCGAGCCGCACGTCCGCCATGCCCTTTCCCGTCAGGTGGATCCGCGGCCAGAGATAGGAATGATGCGCCGCGAGCCCGCTCGCGCGGAGGCGCTCCTCGGTCGTGGCGGTGAAGGTGATCTCCACCGCGCCCGTCTGGGCGGCGGCGTAGTCGGCCACCACGACCTTCGGGTCCTTCCGGCTCACGGTCACCCCCGAACCGCTCGCGACGATTTGAGCGAAGAGCCTGGCGAGGTCGAACTGCTGAAAGGTGTCCCGGATGTGAATCCACTGGACCTTCACCCGGGTGATGTCGCCCCCGGCGGGAGGAGTGATCACGACCCGATACTCGTCATCCGCGATCAGGAACGCCGTGTAGCTGTCGAGCACGTCGGGCGTGATCTCGGCCCCGCTGCTGCCGCTCCGGTGGAAGACCCTCACCCCATAAGGCGGCGGCGGGTCGTCGATCTTCACCTGCGCGGGCGCCCTCGAGGCAGAGCCGAGGTAATCGGAGAGCGCGTTGCCCGAGAGCGGCGGCCTGTTCGCCCACCCGGCGAGCGTGTCGCCCATCGCGTCCTTGTGCACGATGGCGGCCCAGTTCTGTCCCCGATTGGCGGCCTTCCACGCTTCGTAGAAGGGCATCTTCGCCTTCAGGTTGTTGAAGAACGAATCCGCGATGGAGATGGACGCCACGGCCGCGGGCGAGGCCTCTTCATAGCCGAGGATGCCGCGCACCTGCGGGCTGCTGCGCGCCATCACGCGCGCCCACGGCGCCCACGTGGTGTTGTTGAGCGTCGAGCACTGAGCGAGGATGATCCACTCCGGCCCCGAGAAGCCCTTGCCCGACGCGTCGATCTTGCCAATCACGAAGTACGCCGCCATCGGGACGTACGCCGACCTGGGATCGTCGGTGACGCCTGGCGCGGAGGCGGGCGACGCCGCCGGGTAGGGCTGCAGCTCGTCGCCCTTGGCGAAGCCGCCGAGCCATCCATGAGAGCTCAGGTAAAGCAGGCTCGCGCGGAAGAGCGTGCCCTTCGTGGACGTCGCGTCGCTGGCGATGTGCCTCTTCGCCCCGTCGACCTCGATCGCCGGGTTGACCACGAACGACGCGATGAACTTGGCGGAGAGCTCCGCCGCCGCGTGGCGGCCGAGCAGCTGCACGCGGCGGCCGCCCGTCAGGGGGAACGCGACGGGCGTGCCGCCGCGGAAGTCCTGCCACATCGCGTCCTTGCCCTCCCCGTTGAGCCCGCCAGGGCAGATGACGGAGATGCCCTTCGGATCGCCCGCGGCCATCGCGCCCGCGCGCTTCAGCTTGTAGATGGGCAGAAAATCGTGGCTCGGATCGACGAGCCGCGCGCCGTCCGCGGGATCGGCCGCGAGCAGATCGAGCAGGTTGCGCCACCCCGTCGACCCGCCCCTGGCGTCGAGATCCTTGCCGAAAGCGACGCTGTCGACGGCCGAGGTGCCGTCGACCATGGCGTAGTAAAAGAAGCTCGGAGCGGCCTTCGTGTCGCTCATGCGGCGTCCTCCCGCAGGCATTCGCGCATCGAGCCGTCATCTCCCTCGACGATCTGCCGAATGGCGGCTCGGGTCGGGTCGTCGATCTCGCCGGTGAGCTCCAGGCCCTTCGCCGCCTGGAAGCGGAGGATCATCCCCCGATCGGAGCCGTCGTCGTGGGCGAACCCGAAATTGAAGAGGTGGCAGAGCATCGCGTCGTCCGAGGCGGGGTCGGCGTCGGTCAGCCGCACGCGCAGGCTGATCTCGTGATCGTACCCCTCGGGCGTGTACGTCACGAGGACCACCTGCCTGCCCTTCGGGACGGCGTTGCGGAGCCAGCCGCTCGCGTCGGCCTCACCGTGGATGACGCTGCCCGACGGCAGCGTGAGCCGGTACGCGACGCCGCCGCAGGGGGCGTAGATCTCGTCGTGGAGCTGCACGCGGAACGACATGAGCTCGGTGCCCGGCCCGCAAGGGCAGCGCTCGGCGATGCCCCGGTAGACATTGCAGCGGAAGTGCGGTGTCTTGTCGGCCGGGGCCGGAGGGGCGTCCTTGCCCCGGAGGTTGGGCTGACAAGGCCCCGTATCGCCGATCGCGCAGGGCAGGCCGCTCGGAACGGTCGCGGGGCTGAAGAGGATGACCACGACACGGCGGCTGGCGTCGTCGGCGCTCCTCTCGGTGAAGGGGTTGTACTCGCCGCACCCCATGTACTTGGCGCCCCCGATGTCGACCAGCTGCCCCGGGTCCACGGGCTCCTCGATGGAGCGCTTCATGTACGCGAGGAACAGCTCCTTCCGCGTGGCAGGGCCGGCGTCGCCGTCCTGGTCGACGCCCGCGCGCTCCTGGAAGCGCTGGATCGACGCCCGGGTGAGCGGGCCAGAGACGCCGTCCTCGGCGAGCCGTGGGCTCCGGTCCTCGCGCGGCTGAACGTCGTTCAGCATGGCCTGCACGACACGGACGCCCCAGCGCTCGGCCTGGTAACGGTCTTCCCACGGCGCCGGGTCGTGCGTGAGCGCGGCGAGCACGACCCGCGCGCGCTCCTCGCTCAGCTTCTTGTTATAGGTCTCGTCGCCGACCGTGTCGGTGTGGCCGAAGATCGCGGCGCGCTTGTCGCGCTTGCGGCGCAGCGTGTCGGCGATCGCTCCGAGCGCGGCCATGCCGTCGGGCCGGATGAACGTGGTGTCGAAATCGAAGTGGGGGCCCGGCAGCTCGCTGCACTCGAGCTTGGGCGCGAGGATGAACCGATGTTGCTTGCCTGTCGCGACCGAGACCTGTTTGTCCGTCATGCCATCGCCAGTCGAAGAGCCTCGCAGCAGCTCGTGTCGTCTCTGCGCCTAAGCAGGACGCCAGTCGTCGTCATGGAGCTCCGGGAACGAGATCCTGCACGCCCCTGGGTCGATATCCTCGACGAAGATGCGGCCATTTTGATCGAGCATGCCCTCGCGGGGCAGCTGGCCTGGCAGCTCGAGCCGGTATTTCTTGAACGGGACGGGCTGCGGCGGGTCTCCATCGTCCATGAGCTGAATCGCGACCCAGGTCTTTTCGTCCCGGGCAGGGGGCTCAGGCCCGCTGGCCTCGGGGCGCTCCGGGGACACGACGGGCGCGCCGGAGGAGACGCTCCGCATGCGGTACGCCACCAGGCGGCCGTCGAGGAGCGCCTCCTGCACCCGCGCTCGGAGCCTGCTCGGATCGAGCGACGGTCCCGTGGAGAGGGTGTGGCCGAGCGCATCACAGAGGTCGGCGAGGACCAGCGGGCCGTAGATCGGGTCGGCGGACCGCGCGCTCAGCCACCACGTCGCCTCTGTCGCCGAGAGCCGCTGCGCGCCTGCGTGCGCCGGCGCGTCGGAGCCGCGCGCGATCCACACGACATCCGGGAAGCAGTCGATACGCCAGCGGTAGCTCATTGGTTGATCGGCGCGCCCAGGGTAGAGGACCACGCTGCGGCTCACCCGTCAACATCGCCGGCGCGCGCCGGGGGCCGGGCCTCTCGCGTCCTCATGAGGAGGCTCGGCGCCGCGCGCTCCGGCGCCGGCCGGGCGCTCGCCGCTCGGGCGCGGGGCTCGCTTCCCCCCGGCGCGGCGCGCTGCTAACCACCGGTCATGACCGCTCAAGAACAGCAGCCGGGGAGCCCTGCTCGCGGTGCGCTCCAGCTCGTCGCCGTCGAGCGCGCGGGCCACGTCGCCACCGTGACCATCCAGCGGCCCGACAAGCTCAACGCCCTGAACCCCGCCGTCCTCGGCGAGCTCACCGCGGCCTTCCACGACCTCCTCGCGCCCGCCGAGGGCAGCGAGGTGCGCGCGGCCGTGCTCACCGGCGCTGGCAAGGCGTTCGTCGCCGGCGCCGATATCGCGGAGATGGCCGCCATGAACAGCATCGCCGCGAAGCGGTTCGCCGAGGCAGGCCACCGCCTGGCCGACCTCATCGAGACCGCCCCGTTCCCCGTGATCGCCGCGGTCAACGGCTTCGCGCTGGGCGGCGGCTGCGAGCTCGCCCTCGCCTGCGACTTCATCTACGCCGCGGAAGGCGCCAAGCTCGGCCAGCCCGAGGTGAACCTGGGCGTCATCCCCGGGTTCGGCGGCACCCAGCGGCTGCTGCGGCGGGTCGGCCCCGGCCGCGCGCGCGAGCTCATCTATTCAGGCGACATGATCACCGCCGAACAGGCGCTCTCGATCGGCCTCGTCAACGCCGTCTTCCCGGCGGCCGAGCTCCTCGCGCGCGCCCGCGACACCGCCCTCAAGATCGCCTCGCGCGGGCCGCTCGCCGTCGCCGCCGCCAAGCGCGTCCTGCTGCGCGGCGAGAGCCTCGACCTCACCGCCGCCAACGAGCTGGAAGCGCAGGCATTCGCCGCGCTCTTCGGCAGCGAGGACCAACAGCTCGGAATGAAAGCGTTCCTGGCGAAATCGCAGGCGGCGTTCACAGGAAAGTGAGTTGCCGAACAGCGCGCCAGGAGAGCCAAAAAAAGACCGCGTGTCATGCTGGAGGGGGGCCAGACATGACCGCGGTAGGGAAACCGCAGCGGCGCGGAGAACGTCCGCTGCGGTGCTCGAGATAGCCCGCACGCGCTCCGGGCCGGGGGGGGGAAACCGCGCCGGTGCGCATGCGGTGATCGGAGTGTGGCACCCGGAAGCAGGTTGTCGATAACAAAGTGCAACCGCTGCACGCGGATGAGCGAATTGCTCCCGCACGATGACAGCCAGGTGACAGCGCAGCGCGCACATCGCCGATTTTCGCGAATGCGCGTTCGAGCCGGGCATACCCGCGCCGGAGCAGCGTCCGGCGGAGTCGCTCGCCGCGCCCTCGAAAAGAGAACACGAGAGCCCGCCGCCGTTCACGCCAGGCTCCGCGACGAAGCGAGCCTGGCACGGAACACTTGCTCACAAGTAAAGAGCCAGGACGAACAAAGCACACTGCGGCGAGAAAATCACCGGAACGTGCGCCGCACGCGCGGGGCGGCGCACGCTCCGAGCGGGCCCCGGGGAGCGAGCGGCGATCCCGGGATGAACAAGTAAAGAGACTTTAACCACAGAAGCACATCGCTTGCAGCTTTTTCGAGGAAGCTTGTCCGCGTGCGTCTCGGTCAATTTCGCGGAAGCCACGTTGCCCCCGGAGGGCGCGAGCGCGCGCAGCGCAGCCTGTCGGCTCGACAGGACGGCACCACACGCGGTGGACACCGCGGCAGCGGCTGACCGGCCGCTCGCAATGCCGTGAGGCCGGGCGCGGTACAGCGCGCCCCTCCGCCGCGCCGGACCTCCGGACGCCGGGAGCGCTCGGCGGCCCGCGACGCGCTGGACGGCCCACGGCGGAAGCCCGCGCGCGCGGCTCATCACGGAGCTCGTTCCGGCGTGAGACGCGCCAGCGCGCGCCGCCAGACGGCCGCCGCGAACGCGCCCGCGCGCGCCGCCAGACGGCCGCCGCGAACGCGCCCGCGCGCGCCGCCAGACGGCCGCCGCGAACGCGCCAGCGCGCGCCGCCAGACGGCCGCCGCGAACGCGCCTGCGCGCGCCGCGGTCGCGGGGCAGCCGCCGCAGGGCGAGCGCCTGCCCCGCGGCCGCGGCGCGACGTCCTTGACGCCGGGCGCGAAACGGGACTACCGAGCATCCATCTGACAATCCACACCTCGGGTGCCCTCTGGGCATAACAGGGAAGCCGGTGCGAAACCGGCGCGGTACCGCCACCGTGAGTGGGGAGCCGCCTCCAAAGACCACTGGGCCTCTGAAGAGGCCTGGGAAGGTGGACGCGGCGCTGGGAGCCAGAAAGGCCCCCTGAACCCATCAGCCGGGAGACCTACCCGAGCCCCCCACGAGGTGCAGCTTGCGCATGTCTTCGTGGCGTTCGGGTGCGGACTTCACCCGGAGCGCCGAAATCGGTCTTCACGGCCGCGCTGTGTCCATCGCCGCCGTGCTCCTCGCGACGCTGCTCGCGCCCCGGCCCGCGGCCGCGATGCACCTCGCGGAAGGCGTCCTGCCGCTCGGCTGGTGCGCCGTCTGGAACGCGCTCGCCCTGCCCTTCGTCGCCGTCGCCCTCCACCTGCTCCGGCGCCGCACCCGGGACGACGCCTTCTACAAGCCGTTCGTCGGCCTCGTCGCCGCCGCCGTCTTCGCGATCTCGTGCATGCCCGTGCCGGTGCCGACCGCAGGGACCTGCTCCCACCCGTGCGGCACCGGGCTCGCCGCGGTGCTCATCGGCCCCTGGATGACCGTCCTCGTCACCGTGGTGGCGCTCCTCATCCAGGCCCTCTTCCTCGCGCACGGCGGGCTCACCACGCTCGGCGCCGACGTCGCGTCGATGGGCATCGCGGGCGCGTTCACCGGATACCTCGTCTTCCGGCTCGCGCGGCGCTGCGGCGCGAGCCTCTGGGTCGCGGGGTTCCTGGCCGGCGTGACGTCCGACTGGGCCACGTACGCGACCACGGCCCTCGAGCTCGCGCTCGGGCTCGCGGGCGACGGGTCGGTGGGATCCATGTTCACCGGCGTCGCCCTGGCCTTCGTCCCCACCCAGCTGCCGCTCGGTTTGCTCGAGGGCGCCATGACCGCGGGAGCGCTCGTCTTCCTGCGCGCCCGGCGGCCCGACATCCTCGAGCGGCTCCAGGTCGTCCCGCTCCCCGCGGGGGCGTCGTGACGCGGCGGGCCGCGCAGCGCGCGCTGCCGGCGCTCGCGGGGGGCGCGCGCGCCGCGGCGCTGCGGCTCGCCAGCGCGCTGCGGCTCGCCGCCGCGCTCTGGCTCGCCGCGTGCGGCGACGCCTCGTGGGACGGGGTCGACGAGGCGGTCGTCCGCCGCGTCGCCGAGGACGCCGGCCGCCACGACACGGGGCCGCTGTTCGCGGGCCTCGAGGGCGACCTCCTGCTCTTCGCCTTCCTCTGGGCAGGGCTCCTCGCCGGCTTCGCCATCGGCTACTTCTCGCGCGTGCTCTTCGTGGAGCGCGCCGGCCAGCCCGCCGGCAAGCCCGGCGGCGACGGGCTCCGTGCGGATTGACCCCCCCGCGCGGCTCCGCGACGTGGATCCCCGGCTCCGCCTCGGGGCCGCCGTGGCCGCGTGCTGCGTCGCCGCGGGCGCGCGCTCGCCCTGGACGCCGGCCGCGCTGCTCGCCGTCGCGAGCGCGGCCCTCGCCCTCCAGGGCGTGACCGCCGGCGCCATCCTGCGCGCCTTCGCGCCCGCCGCGTGGCTCGGAGGGGTCGCCGCGGCCCTCGCGCTCGCGCTCACCCCGGGCGAGCCGCTCCTCGCGGGCGCGCCGTTCCCGCTCGACGCGATCGCGCGCGACGGCGCCCGCCGCGCCGCGGCCATCGCCGCGCGCGTCCTCGCGGCCGCCGCGGTGCTCCGGTGGCTCTCGAGCGCCGCCGCGCCGGCCGAGATCGAGGCGGCGCTCGCCGGGCTCGGCGCGCCCGCGGCCCTCGTCGAGCTGCTCGCGCTCGCGCGGCGCTTCGCCGGCGTGCTCCAGCGCGCCGCCGACAGCGCGTGGAGCGCCGCCGCGCTCCGCGGCGGGTTCGCGCGCCCGGGCGCCGCCGCGCGCTCGGCCGGCGCCGTCGCGGGCGTCGTGGCGCTCAGGACCCTGGAGCGCTCCGAGCACGCCGCCGTCGCCATGCAGCTCCGCGGCTACCGGGGGGAGCTCCCCATCGCCGACCGCCGGCCGAGCGCGCCCGCCGCGAACCTCGCGTTCGCCGCCCTCGCCCTCGCGGCCCTCGGCCTCAGCGTCGCCGCCGGAGCGGCGGGATGAGCGCGATCGCCCTCCGCGCGCCCAGGGTGGGCTACCGCGGCGCCGAGCCCGCGCTGCGCGACGTGCGCCTCGACGTCGCCGAGGGTGAGTCCGTGGCGGTGCTCGGCGGCAACGGCGCCGGCAAGACCGCGCTGCTCAGGACGCTCGTCGGGCTCCTCCCCGCGCCCGGCGGCAGCGTCGAGATCTCCGGTCGCCGCGTGGGCTCGCCCTCGGACGCCGTGGCCGCGGGCGCCGCGCTCGTGCTCCAGGACCCGGACGACCAGCTGCTCGGCGCGACGCTCCTCGACGACGTCCTGTTCGGCCCGCGGAACCTGGGCCTGCCCGCGCCCGAGGCGCGGCGCCGCGCCGAGGCGGCGCTCTCGGCCGTGCAGATCGCGCACCTCGCCGGCCGCGCGATCGAGGCGCTGAGCTTCGGCGAGCGCAAGCGCGCGTGCATCGCCGGGATGCTCGCGATGCAGCCGCGCGTGCTGCTGCTCGACGAGCCGACCGCGGGGCTCGACCCGGAGGGCGAGCTCTCCCTGTGCCGGACGCTGCGCGCGCTCTCGGAGCAGCAGGGGACCACGCTGGTCGCCGCGACGCACGCGGTCGACCTCGTGCCGCTGTTCGCGACGCGCGCGGTGCTGCTCGGCGACGGGCAGGTGCTCGCGGACGGGCCGCCGCGGGAGGTGTTCGCGGCCGGCGAGCTCCTCGCGCGAGCGCGGCTCAGGCGGCCGTGGGTCGCGGAGCTCTGGACCCGGCTGGGCCCGGCCGAGCCGCTCGACCCGCGCGGCCGCGCAATGCTCCCGCTCACCCTGGAGGAGGCGCTCGCATGCATGACGAAGGGCTCCTGCTGATCGGCCACGGCAGCCGCGACGCCGCGTCGAACGCCGAGTTCGAGGCGCTCGTCGCCGATTACGGCGCGTCGCGGCCCGGGCTCGTGGTGCAGCACGGCTACATCGAGCTCGCGACGCCGTACCTCGCCGACGCGCTCGCCGCGCTCGCGGCGCGGGTGTCGCGGGTGGCGGTCGTGCCGCTGTTCCTGTTCGCGGCCGGGCACGTGAAGAACGACATCCCCCTGGCGCTCGAGCAGGCGCGGGCGGCGCACCCGGGCGTGCGCTTCTCGGCGGCGCGGCACCTCGGCGTGCACCCGGCGCTCGCGGAGCTCGCGTTCGAGCGCGCCGCGTCCGCGCTGCCGGACGACCCGGCGGCGCGCGCCCGGACGGCGCTCGTCGTGGTGGGGCGCGGGTCCAGCGACCCGGACGCGAACGGCGATTTCTGCAAGATGACGCGCCTCATCGGCGAGGGCCGGGGGCTGCTCCTGGTCGAGCCGACCTTCATCGGCGTCACGCGGCCCTCGGTCGAGGAGACGCTGGAGCGCGTCGCGCGCCAGCGGCCCGAGCGCGTCGTCGTCCTCCCCTACTTCCTCTTCGCCGGCCGGCTCATGACGAAGCTCGCCGAGCAGGTCGACCGCTTCGCGTCGACGTACCCGTGGATCCGCGCGTCGCTCGCGCCCCACCTCGGCCGGTCGAGCGCGCTGTCGGGGCTGATCGACGAGCGCGCGCGCCAGGCGCTCGCCGGCGAGGCTCCCCTCCCCTGCGACACGTGCATGTACCGCACGGCCCTGCCGGGGCTCGCCCGGGAGGTCGGCGGGCTCAAGGCGATGCTCTACAGCGTGCGCCACACGCTCACGCACACGCAGGCGTCGAACCACCCGCACGCCCACCGCCCGCTGCGCAAGCACGTGCTCGTCTGCGGCAACGCCGACTGCGTGGACCGCGGCAGCCTGGCGCTGCTCGAGTCGCTGCGCCGCGGCGTGAAGCAGGCCGGCCAGCAGCAGCAGATCCGCGTGACGAGGACGTCGTGCATGGGGCGCTGCGGCGAGGGGCCGACGGTCGCCGTCTACCCGGACGGCGTGTGGTACCGCGGCGTCCGCGAGGAGGACGCGAAGGACCTCGTGGAGGAGCACCTGCTCGGCGACCGGCTGGTGGCGCGGCTCGTCGACGACATCATGCAGTGAGGCGCGGAGCGGCCTCGGCCCCGCGCGCTTGGGCCCCGCCCGCGCTACTGCTCGGCCAGGACGATGATCCTGTCGCCCTCGCCGAGCGTCACCGGCGCGCGCTTCCTCGGGTTCACCTTCACGCCGTAGGCCTGCGCCGCGTCGTCGGCCTGCGCCGCGAGGCGGTAGCCGACCGCGACCTCGCCGCGGCGCCGCGCCGACTCGACGATCGTGGCGAACGTCACCGGGCGGGCGAGGCGCACGTAGTCGCGCGCGGGCTTCAGGTACAGCTCGGACCCCTCCGGATCGAACAGGTCCTCGAAGACCGCGGCGAGGTCCCGGTTCTCGGAGATCTGCGCGAGCATCAGGCTGACGAGCTTGTCGCTCACGATGAAGTCGTCCGCGTGCGCGACCTCGGCGAGCTCGCGGTTCCGGAGATCGAGCATCTCGCTCACGATGCTGAAGCTCTGGCCGCGCTTCGCCTCGATGTCGCGCAGGTGGAGCAGCGTGACCAGCGTGCGCGCGTCGGCCTCCTGCGGATCGAGCGCGTCGGAGTAGCTCAGCGTCACCACGTGATCGTAGGCGCCCACCACGCGGTCGAGCGTGCGCCGGTCCGTCGTGTCGCCCCGCTCGATCCTGACGGCGAGGTTCCGGAGCTCGCCGCATTCGGCCTCGAGCTGCTCCCTGGCGTCGGGGACGTCGGCGACGACGGTGACCTCGGAGCCCTCCGCGACGTAGTGATCGAGCTCGTTGATGAACGCCGCGGCCCGGCGGTTCCAGCCGAGGAGGAGCGTGCGCTCGGGCCGCGGCGCGGCGGGCTTGCCGTCCCGGATCGCCCGCTCGTCGACCTTCGGCGGCTTCTTCGAGGGCGCGCCGATCGCGCTGTCGTCCTCGGCGATGAGGATGACGGCGTCGCCCGGCTCGATCCGCCCGTCCATGGGCGGGTTGAGCAGCACCTCGCCGCCCCGCCGCCGGATCCCGATCACCGCGCAGTCGTCGTACGCGAAGAGCGCCTCGCCGAACGACCTGCCCACGAGCGCGGGCTCGTCGCGCGTGTAGATCTCGTGGCCCTTGAAGTCGAGCAGCTCGCCGTAGACCACGCTCAGGCCCTCGCTGCGGCAGGTCTGCACGGTGATGCGCGAGAGCACGTCCTCCGTGGGGATGAGCGCCGCCTCGTCGCGCGCCACGAGCCGCGCGGCGTCGAGGTTCCGCCGGTCGCGGATCTGCGTGACGATCGGGTAGCGCCCCTTCTTGCGCCCCGCCTTGTTGGTGAGCGCCAGGATCGACTTGATCACCTGCGAGTCCGGGTTCCCCTCCTCGGGCGAGAGCAGGATGATCGACCGCGCCGCGTCCGGGTTCACGATGGCGATGTCCGCGGGATCGCACGGGTTTCCGGTGCGGCAGACCACGCGCGTCTTGCCGGTCGGCCCGACGCGCGCGCGGATCTCGTCCTCCATGTCGACCTTGTCCTTCTCGGCGAGCACGGCGATGGCCGCGCGCGGGCGGCTCTCGTTGGCGATCGCGAGCTCCTGGATCATCGAGAAGATCTGCGGCGACCAGCCGAGGATGACGGTGTGCCCCTCCTCGCAGACGAGGGAGCGGCCCTTGCGGAGCTCGGTCACGCGGTCCTCGATCCCGCTCGTGATGATGCCGATGAGGATGCTGACCATGAAGATGCCGCCGAGCGTGACGGCGAACATCGCGGCGAGGTAGCCGCGGCTGCCCGTGTCGCCGGCGACGGTGCCGGCGTCGAGGGCGCGCATCAGCGTGATCCAGAGGGCGGAGGGGAACGACACCGGCGCGCCCTCCTCCCCGTCGGGGGCGAGCCCGAGGAGCACGACGATCGCCGCGAACACGACCACCATCGCGGTCGAGAGCACGAACAGCCAGGCGATGAGCGCGGGCGCGCCCTTCGCCATGGTGAGATCGAAGCGGTAGCGGAGGCGATCGAGGAGGGTGATCTTCTGCATGGGCGCGCGGGCGCCGCGCTCGCTGGGCGCGCGGCGGCGGGCCCACCTAGCACGGACCGAGCGCCCGTCGAAGCGCGCGCACGGGCCGCCCCGCCTGCTCCTTCCCGCCCTGTTCTCTAGCTGGTAGGAGGGGGCGGATTAGGAGGGAGCCGACATGGCCTGTCACGAAATCGCCGCGCTTCGCCTGGGGCTCATGAACATCCTCGGCATCGACGATCCCGCCGAGCGCGCGCACGAGCTCGCCGAGCTCGGCCCCGCGGCCGAGGCGCCCGGCCCGATCTCGGCGATGCTGCGCGCCGGGGATCTCAAGAGCCTCTCGCGGCTGTTCGAGGGGTCGCTCGCGGAGCTCCAGGAGAAGGTCGCGAAGACGCCCGCGGGCGACGAGAAGATCGCCTACCTGCGCTCGCTCCTCATCCTCACGAAGCAGGTCGAGCTCGACCTCCGCGCCCAGGTCGACGGGCTCGGCCGGCTCTACCGCGAGCTCGAGGAGATGCACGACTTCGTGCACGAGGTCTACCCGGCGGAGTAATCACGGCAGGAGCAGGAGCAGGAGCGGACCGATGGCTCAAGGCAGCGCCAAGATCAGGATCGTCCACGCCGAGCCGCTCGGCCACGGGGCGCGGCTGCTCCGCGTCGAGCGCGTCGACGGCGCGGAGCTCGGCTTCGCCGGCGGGCAGTACGTGATCATCAACACCGGGGTCACCCTGCCCGCGGCAAGCTCGCGAAGCGCGCCTACTCGCTGCTCTCGAGCGACGCCGAGCAGCGCAGCGTCGAGATCGCGGTCAAGCGCATCGGCGCCGGCCCGGGGTCGAACGTGCTCAACGACATCGCCGTCGGGGCGGAGCTCGAGTGGAGCGGCCCCTGGGGCAAGCTGCGGCTCCCGGACGGCTTCTCCGGCCGCGCGCTCGTCGTCGCCACCGACACCGGCATCACCGCCGCGCTCGGGATCGCGCGGGGCGCGGCCGCGGCCGGCGCGGCGCAGCTCGACCTCGTCTGGCTCGTCGAGTCCGACGACACCTTCGTGTCCGAGCGGTTCGTCCGGGAGCGCCTCCCCGAGCGCGCCCGCCTGACGGTCCTCGGCGGCTTCCTCCCGGTCGGCCACCCCGAGCGTCCGGCGCGCGCGTGCGCGCTCGTCGGCGATCACCTCGCGGCCGGGCCCTACGACGCCGCGCTCTGCGCCGGCGACGGCGCCGTCATCTACCCGCTCCGCGAGCGGCTGGCCGCGCTCGGCGCGCCGGAGGGCAGCGTGCTCCTCGAGAGCTTCTTCAACAACCCGCTGAAGAAGTCCGCGTAATCGTTCAGGATCCTGGATGGCAGAGGTCCGGCCGAGAGACCCGAAAGGGCAGCGCGAGGGGTTCACGACGGGCGCGTGCGCGGCCGCCGCGGCCAAGGCGGCGGCGCGCGTGCTCGCGCGCGGCGCGGCCGTCGACGCCATCGAGACGACCCTGCCGAACGGGCAGCGGGTGACCTTCCCGCTGAAGCGCTGCGACCGCGAGGGGCCGCGCGCCACGTGCAGCGTCATCAAGGACGCCGGCGACGATCCGGACTGCACCCACGGCGCCGAGCTCGTCGCCGAGGTCGAGCTCCGCCGCGAGCCGGGCGTCGAGATCCGCGGGGGCGACGGGGTCGCCGTCGTCACCAAGCCCGGGCTCGGGCTGCCGGTCGGCGCGCCGGCCGTGAACCCCGTGCCGCGCCGGAACATCACCGAGATGGTGCTCGAGGAGCTCGAGGGCTCGGGCTTCGCCGGCGCCACGGTCACGATCAGCGTCCCCCAGGGCGAGGAGATGGCGAAGCAGACCATCAACGCGCGCCTCGGGCTCATCGGCGGGATCTCCATCCTCGGGACGAGCGGGATCGTGAAGCCGTACTCGACCGCCGCCTTCCGCGCGAGCGTGGTGCAGGCGATCGACGTCGCCGCCGAGCGCGGCATCGCGACGCTCGCGCTGACGACCGGCGGCAAGTCCGAGGCGTACGCGATGAAGCTCTACCCGGAGCTGCCGGAGGAGGCGTTCATCCAGGTGGGCGACTTCATCGGCACCGGCGTCCGCCACGCGGCGCGGCGGCGGATCGCCCGCGCGGTCATCGTCGGCATGATCGGCAAGCTCTCGAAGATGGCCGACGGCAAGATGATGACGCACGCCGCCGGCTCGGAGGTGAGCATGGAGCTGCTCGCGCAGATCGCGGAGGAGCTCGGCGCGCGGCCGGAGATCGCGGCCGAGATCCGGCAGGCCAACACCGCGCGGCACGTGCTCGAGCTGTGCCAGCGCGAGGGGCTCACCGGCGTGGCCGGGGGGATCTGCAGGCGCGTCGTCGAGCACACCTCGCGCCACGCGGGCGGCGGCCTCGAGGTGCACGCCTGCCTTGTCGATTTCAACGGGGCGCTGCTCGGCCGGTACCCGGCCGAAGGCGCCGGCAGAGACAGAGCGGAGGAGCCATGAGCGGTGAGGAGGCGCGCGCGGTGAACGACATGCGGCAGATGACCGCGCTCGGGCGGCGCATCGAGGACAAGAGCTTCGCGATCATCGACGAGGAGGCGGGCGCGCACGGCTTCCCGGACGCGGAGTGGCAGGTCGTCCGCCGGGTGATCCACGCGACCGCGGACTTCGAGTTCTCGTCGCTGATGCGGCTCCACCCCGAGGCGATCGCGCGCGGGATCGAGGCGCTCCGGGGCGGCGCGCCGGTGCTCGTCGACGTGAAGATGATCGGCGTCGGCCTGAACGAGCAGCGGCTCGCGTCCTACGGCTGCAAGATCCACTGCTTCATCTCGGACGACGACGTCATCCAGGCCGCGTCGGCGGCCGGCTCGACCCGCGCGATCGAGTCGATGCGCAAGGCGCACCGGCTCGGGCTCCTCGACGGGGCGATCGTCGCGATCGGCAACGCGCCGACCGCGCTGCTCGAGGTGGTGCGCCTCGCCCGCGAGGAGGGGGCGCGGCCGGCGCTCGTGATCGGCGTGCCGGTCGGGTTCGTGTCGGCGGCGGAGTCCAAGGAGGCGCTGCTCGAGTCCGGGCTCCCGTCGATCGTCGCGCGCGGCCGCAAGGGCGGCAGCCCGATCGCCGTGGCGATCGTCCACGCGCTGCTGCTCCTCTCGGCCGAGGCGGCGCCCGCTCCGGCGGGCGAGCCCGCGCAGGGGGCGCGGTGAGCGCCCGCCGCGCCGTGACCGTCGTCGGCATCGGCGACGACGGCTGCGCCAGCCTGTCGAGCCGCGCCGCGTCCGCGGTCGCCCGGGCCGAGGTGCTCGTGGGGGGCGAGCGGCACCTCGAGTTCTTCCCGCAGTTCCGCGGCGAGAAGATCGCCCTGAAGGGCGGGCTCTCCGCGGCGCTCGAGCGCGTGGAGGCGCTCTCGGCCGAGCAGAACGTGTGCATCCTCGCCTCGGGCGATCCGCTGTTCTTCGGCGTCGGCGCGCTCGTCGTCCGGAAGCTCGGCGGCGAGCACGTCGAGATCATCCCGAGCCTGAGCTCGGTCCAGTGGGCGTTCGCGCGCACGGGCATCGCCTGGGACGACGCCGCGTTCGTCTCGGTCCACGGGCGCTCGCCCGAGGGGTTCGCGACGCGCCTCCGCCGGCTCTCGAAGGTCGCGGTGCTGACCGACGGCGAGAACGGCCCGGCCCGGCTCGCGGCGCGGCTCCTCGAGCACGGCGACGCCGGCTGGAAGGCGTGGGTCTGCGAGAGCCTCGCGGGCGCCGGCGAGCGCGTGCGCGCGTTCGACCTCGCCGCGCTCGCGGCCTGCGAGGACATCGGGCCGCTGAACGTGCTCCTGCTCCTCCGGAGCGATCCGGCGTGGCGGCCGCCGCCCGCGGTCCCGTACCTGCACGAGGACGCGTTCGCGAAGCGGATGCCGAAGAACGGCCTCATCACGAAGCGCGAGGTGCGCCTGCTCTCGATCGCGTCGATGGCGATCCGCCCCGACGCGGTCGTCTGGGACGTCGGCGCCGGCTCGGGGTCGGTCTCGATCGAGGCGGCGATGCTCTGCCCCCTCGGGCGCGTCTATGCGATCGAGGTCGACCCGGAGGGCGTGGAGATCTGCCGGGACAACGTCCGCACGCACGGGGTCGACAACGTGCGCGTGATCGCGGGCCGCGCGCCCGAGGCGCTCGCGGGGCTCGAGGATCCGGACGCGGTGTTCGTCGGCGGGAGCAAGGGGAGCATGGAGGAGATCATCACGGCGGCGCTCGATCGGCTGCGGCCGGGCGGCCGGCTCGTGGTCAACGCGATCACGATGGAGAACGTGGCCGAGACGTACCGGGCGCTGCGGGCGCGGGGGCTCGACCCCGAGGTCACGCTGCTCTCGGTCTCGCGCGGCGTCCCGCTCGCGCGGTACATGCGGTACGAGGCGCTGAACCCGATCCACGTCTTCGCCGCGACGAAGCCCGCGGCGAGCGCCTCGGAGGCGTCATGAGCGGCCTCGGCAAGCTCTACGGCGTCGGCGTCGGCCCCGGCGCGCCGGACCTGCTCACGCTGCGCGCCGTGCGCGTGCTCGAGGGCGCGGACGTGCTCGCGCTCCCCCGCAGCTCGGACTTCGGCGCGTCGATGGCGTACCGGATCCTCGAGCCCGTCGTCGGCAAGCAGCGGGACAAGGAGCGGCTGCTCCTCACCTTCCCCATGAGCAAGGACCCGGATCGCGTGCGCCCCTACGTCGACGCGGCCGTCGACAAGATCGGCGAGCGGCTCTCGCGGGGCCTGTCCGTCGCGTTCGCCACCGAGGGCGATCCGTCGCTGTTCAGCACGTTCGTCTACGTGCGCCGCGAGGCGCTCCGCCGCTACCCCGGGCTCGAGGTCGAGGTCGTCCCCGGCGTCACCTCGGTCACGGCGGTCCCGGCCGTGAGCGGGCTGTCGCTCGCCGACGGGCAGGAGCGGATCGCCATCCTCCCCGCCACGTACGGCGTCGACGACCTGACCGACGTGCTCCGGCGCTTCGACACCGTGGTCCTGATGAAGATCGGCGCGGAGATGCCCAAGGTGACCGAGGCGCTCACGCGGGCGGGCCTCCTCGACCGGGCGGTGTTCGTCTCCAAGGCGACGATGCCCGAGCAGCGGATCGTGCGGGACCTCAGGGCCGCGCAGGGCGAGCGGGGCGACTGCTTCGCCATGGTGGTGGTCACGCGCGGGGAGCGCCGCGGGCTGCTCGTCGGCGAGGCCGAGGCGTCGCTGCCGGGCAGCTTCGGAAGCAGCTTGAACGAAGAGCCGGAGGCCCCGTGACGCCCGAGCGCAAGCCCTACGCCGTCTACGCCATCACGCGCCACGGGATCGACATCGCGCGCCGGCTCGTCCCGGGCCTGCCGGGCGCGGATCTCTACGTGTCGCAGAAGCTCTTCGACGGGGCGCCGGAGGGCGCGAAGCCGCTGCCGCTGCCGATGGGGCCGCTCCTGACCGAGGCGTTCACGGCCTACGACTGCCACGTGTTCGTGATCAGCGTCGGCGCCGTGGTGCGCATGGTCGCGCCGCTGCTCAAGAACAAGAAGGTCGATCCGGCGGTCGTGTGCGTCGACGACGCGGCCCGGTTCTCGATCTGCGTGCTGTCCGGCCACGTCGGCCGGGGCAACGCGTTCACCGAGAAGGTGGCCGCGCTCCTCGGCGCGCAGCCGGTGGTGACCACGGCGTCGGACGCGATCGGGACGCTGACGGTCGACATCCTCGGCCGCGAGCTCGGGTGGACGCTCGACGACCCCGATCGCAACGTGACGCGCGGCTGCGCCGCGGTCGTGAACGCCGCGCCGGTGCTGTTCGTCCAGGAGACGGGCGAGCCCTCGTTCTGGCCCGAGGGGACGCCGCTCCCGCCGGGCGTGCGCTACGCGACGTCGCTCGACGGCGTGGATCCGGGCGCGTGGGAGATCCTGCTCGTCGCGAGCGACCGCGATCTCGGGCGCTCGCACCCCGAGATCGTCGAGCGCGCCGTCGTCTACCGGCCGAAGAGCCTGGTGCTCGGCGTCGGCTGCGACCGCGGCGCGCCGCTCGACATGGTGGAGCGCGGCGTGGACCGGCTGCTCGAGGAGCACGGGCTGTCGGCGAAGTCGGTGAAGGCGCTGGCGACGATCGACAAGAAGGCCGACGAGGAGGCGCTGCTCGCGCTGTCGGCGCGGCGGGGATGGCCGCTCGTCACGTTCACGGCCGAGGAGCTCGACGCGACCGAGGGGATCGAGAACCCGTCGGAGACGGTGAAGAAGCACGTCGGCGCCCGGGGCGTCGCCGAGCCGGCCGCCCTGCGCGCGGCGGGGGCTGCGAAGCTGCTCGTGCCGAAGCGGGCCTACACCGAGCCGGGCGTGGGCCGGTCGATGACGCTCGCCGTGGCGCGCGTCCCGTTCGCGAAGCGCAACGTCGAGGAGAGCCATGGGTGAAAGCAAAGGAGTCCTGTCGATCGTCGGGATCGGCCCCGGCGCCGAGGAGCACGCGACCCGCGCCGCCCTCGAGGCGATCGCCGCGTCGGATCTCATCGTGGGGTACACGACGTACATCCGGCTGGTGAAGCACCTCATCGAGGGCAAGGAGGTGATCAAGACCGGCATGACCGAGGAGATCGGCCGGGCGCGGGCCGCGGTGGAGCGGGCGCGGGACGGCGCGCGCGTGGCGATCATCTCGTCGGGCGACGCGGGGGTGTACGGCATGGCCGGGCTCGTCTTCCAGGTGCTGGAGGAGATCGGCTGGAAGCGGGGCGAGTCGCCGGAGCTCCGCCTGGTGCCCGGGATGACCGCGCTCAACGCGTGCGGGTCGCTCGTCGGCGCGCCGCTCGGGCACGACTTCTGCGCCATCTCCCTGTCCGACCTGCTGACCCCTTGGCCGGTCATCGAGCGGCGGCTCGAGGCGGCGGCGTCCGCCGACTTCGTGATCGGCCTTTACAATCCGGCGAGCGGGCGGCGGACGCGCCAGATCGTGCGGGCCCAGGAGATCATCCGCCAGCACCGCGCGGGCACGACGCCGGTGGCGCTCGTGAAGAGCGCGTATCGCAAGCTGGAGAGCGCGGTGCTCACCGATGTCGATCACTTCCTCGACTACGAGATCGGGATGCTGACCACGGTGCTCGTGGGGTCGACAAACACCTTCGTCTTCGAGGGGTACATGGTCACGCCGCGCGGATATACGAACAAGTACACATGGGATGGGGAAGCGCTCCCGGGCCAGACGCCGGGGCGCACGCTCGTGCTCTCGGACGAGAGCGTCACCGCGGAGGAGGTCTAGATGGCACGCGTAGGGAGGCTGGGCGGCGCGATCCTCGCCGAGACCCAGGGAGAGTATTACCTCGTCGGCAACACAAAGGCTCCGGTCGACTTCCGGGAGGCGGGGTTCGAGCCGCCGGACGAGGCGGAGCTCGTGAAGGGGGCGTACCTGCGCCTCAAGCCGCTGCGCGAGGTGAAGGTGGCGGCGCCGGTGTTGCTGCTCGACGTCGAGGGCGAGGCGCTCGCGAAGAAGCTCGTGCAGCGCTTCGTGATCGATCGGAACGGCTCGGTGAGCGAGCGGCTCTGGCGGCTCGTCTACAGCCCCGATGACCCGCTCGACGACGCCGAGGCGCCGGTCGAGCGGGACGCGCGGTGGCTCGGGGATATCCCCGAGACCATCTGGCAGCTCGTGCGCGACAACGTGCTGCGCTGCCTCTGAGCTCGGGCTCTCTTCCTCCGCTGCCGCCCTCGTCCCGCCCGGCCGACCGTCGCGCTCGCTCGAGGGGCAGAGCCACTTCGGCCCCTCTGGGCGACCTCTTGGCGAGGGAGCGATGGGCGTGCTCGCGCTACCCCCTCGTGGTGACCGTCCAGCCGTCCGACGTGGACTGGCCGCCTGTATCGGACTTCACGTCATAAATGATCTTGTCGCTCTCGATGACGACCGTGATGGTGCCGTCGAGATAGCTGAGCGCCTGCGGCGCCAAGGGCGTCACGAAGAAGCCCTGCGGCTTGCACTGCCCGGAAGAGACCACGCTGGGGAAGATCACCTTGCCTCCCTGCGTGAAGGTAACCGCGAAAGCGGACGTCACATCCTGCGACTTGTTGCTGCCTCTGGGCGTGTACAGGACGTGAACATCCGCCTGGTCCAGGGTGACGTTTTGCAGCTCGTAGCCGCTGCTGTTGGCCACCGCGACCTGCAGGGTATTCGGGACGTTCACGATGAGGTTGCTCTGGCCGTTGACCTGCGTGAAATTGATCGAGACCGTCTTCGGGTCCACCGTGAGAACTTGCTGGCTCTTGCTCATGATTAGCTCCTGCTCATTGGTTAGAATTGCCGTTTGATCGGCGACCTCGGGTCGAGGCCACCTTGGCCTCGACCGGGACACGAGGAGTCGGCCTTCTCCGCGGCGAGCAGCGCAAACGTCGCGTCCATCGCCGGCGGTTCCTCGAACGGTCGATAAAGCCGGGTCGCCTCGATCTCCTGTCCTTGTCCTGTCCTCGCCTATTGCAGCGCGCATGCCAGGCGCGCGAACCGCCGCGCGCGAGCCGCCGACGCGGCGATCGGCGCCGCCTGCGTGGGCGGGCAGGGCCCCCGGCAGCCGGCGACGACCGAGGCTGCTTCACCTGGAGACGCTGCGCTTCACCTGGAGACACGCGCGGTCGCCCCCGGCGTCGGCGGGACACGCGGGCAGACCAATCCCACCCCGGGCGGCCGGCTGCGCCCCCAGGTCGCGGCGAGCAATGCTGAGCGCATCGCCGCGCGCGCAATGCCCACGCGCGCTCCGTCCAGCGCCGGATACCTACGCGCTCGTCGATACGCCGGGATTCACGCCCATCAGGCCGCACGGGCTGTCCCAGAGGATCGCCCGCAGCGCCTCGTCCCCGAGCTCGCCCCGCAGCGCCATCACCTCATCGACCATCCCGGGCCCGTGATCGATGTGCGGGAAATCGGTCCCGAACACCATCCGCGTCGCGCCGATCTCCCGCACCACCCGGTCGAGCATCGCCTCGCCGGGCTCGAGCGCGATCCAGCACTGCCGCTGGAAGTACTCCGAGGGCGGCCGGCGCACCCGGCCGCGCACCTCGCCGCGCATCTGCGCGTATTCGACCTGATCGAGCCGCCAGAGCCAGTAAGGCAGAAAGCCGCACCCGGCCTCGAGCAGGCCCACCCGCAGCGTCGGGTGGGCCTCGAGCACGCCGCCCTCGACGAGCGAGAGCAGCGCCATCATCGCCTCCATCGGGTGAGAGCACGCGTGCTGGCCGAACCGCGTCTCGAAGCGATCGGCCCCCGCCGTGGCGACGCGCGCGTGCGTGCCCTCGTGGAGGAGCACGGCGATCCCGTGGTGCGCGCACGCCGCCCAGAACCGCGCGTGGGCGGGCGCGCTCAGCGTGCGGCCCTGCACCGGGTTGGGCCGGAGCACCACGGCGCGCGCGCCGTCGCGCGCCGCCTGCTCCAGATCGACCGCCATCGCCTCCGGATCGTGGCGCGAGAGCAGCGCCGGGCCGAGGAGCCTGTCCGGCGCGCTCGCGCAGAAGTCGCCCAGCCATCGGTTGTAGGCGCGGGCGTAGGCGCGCGCGCGCTCGGCGCCGATGCCGTCGTCGTGGACGAGATAGGATGCGTACGTCGGGAGCAGGACGGCGACGTCGACGCCGGTCGCGTCCATCTCGGCGAGGTGCCCCTCGGGCCTCTCCGAAGCGGCGAGGAGCTCGCGGCGGCGCGCGGCGGCGAGCCCGAGCTCGATGTAGGCCGCCTCGGGGACGCGCAGGATCGGCTCGCCGTCCACGCAGAGGATGGGGGGCGTGGGCAAGAGCGCGTGCTCGCCGAGGCGGCGCATCCGCGCGGCCAGCGGCTCGGGCGGCCCGAAGGGCGCGAGCCGAGGCGCATACGCCCGCATCGCTGCCGGCAGGTACTCCGCCCACAGGGCGACAGGCTCGGAGACGTGACGGTCGATATCGAGGATCCGGAAGCCATCTCGCATGCGCAGCTCCTCGGCGGCTATCGGGGCTAGACGAACAGAGGGACCGGGTTGAGCTCGCCCTCCTCGAGCGGGCGAGGGAGCCACCCCAGCGCGCACGGCACCTGGTACAGCCTCCCCGGGCCGAACCGGGGCCAGAAATGGCGCAGCCCCGGGACGATCACCTGGACCACGGGCAAGCCGATGTCGGGGCGGGTCTTGTCCACCGCGACGAGCTCCAGGCCCGCCTCGTCGAGGCGCCTCAGGCATCCTTCGATGTCGGCGCGCAGATCGGCCCCGCCGATCCGGGGCAGGCGCTCGGCCGCGACCCGGGGGAGATCCGGGCTCGGGAAGAGATGCGCGCGGCCCTGCAGCCGCTCGTGATCCCACGGCGCACGGCGCGCGCCCCCGGGATCGAAGAGCTGGTTCAGCTCGGTGAGCGAGCGCTGCACGGCGAGACGCGGGTCGAGGTGACAGCCGAACCCGATGGTGAACCGATCCTCCCGGGCCTCGTGGGCGAGCGCGACGCAGGTGGGGATACCGAGGTCGTGCGTCAGGTCGAGCACCCAGACGGCCCAGCCGAGGCGAGCGTAGTCCGCCTGGAGGGCCTCGAAGTACGGATCCCCGAAGCTGTCGAGCTCTATGGCCGGGCGCGCGAGCCGGTTGTACCACCAGATCGCGGCGGCATCGCGCTCCACGAGCTCGAGCAAGGCCTGCAATACGGCCTCTTCGAGGCAGGTGCCGGCCGCCACGCCGTTGCTGCAGGGGCCGCAGAACGCGGTGCCGCTCTCGGCCGGGGCCTCGGCGTAGCAGTAGGCCAGCGGGACGTAGCGCCGCTCGCGCTTGCTCAGCGACCACGCCGGGGTCCAGTCGATCCGGGTGCCCGCATCGAGCGGCTCCGGCACCCACTGCCGGCGATCCGCCGCCCGCGCGTTGAGGCCCGCGCGCTCGCGATACTGAGCCTCGCTGAAATTCAGCAGGTCCCCGAGCGCGAGCGCCGCCGCGCCGAGCTCGTCCTTGCTGCCGCGGACGCGCGCCTCGTCCCCCTGGTACACGCCGCTGTAGCGCTCGAGGGCCTCGCAGAGCGCGCTCACCCGGGCCTGGTCCGCGCTGCGCCCCTTGCCGGCGCAGCCCTTGTCGAAGACGTTGGTGCTCGGAACGCCCTCTCGAGGGCAGACGAGATAACCGGACGCGTACACGGCGCGGAGCTCGGTGTCGCGCCCCGGCATCGGGACGAGGTGCGTCACGGCGCCCGTGATCGGGCTGACGAGGTGCTGATAGCGCTCGTAGGTCCGCCGCGGGTTCTGCCGGCGATATCCGCCGTCCTCGAAATGCGCCTTCTCGACCGGCTGCAATTCGATCGGGCGCTCGCCGACGGCCGCCATCCGCGCCGGATCTCCGCACGCCGGGCACTGCGGCCTCCGGACCACCGCGTGGGCGGTGAGCTGGAACGTGGCCAGATCCAGGGCGAGCACCCGAGCGCTGAGCGCGTGGGGGGAGCTCGACTCGTTTTGGGCGAGCGCGCGGGCGATCGCCGAGGCGCCGAGCCCGCAGGCGGTCCTGACGCTCGCCTCGGTGGCCGCCCCGGGGGGAGCGACGTGGCCCTCGTGCCCCCGGCGCCGGCGAACGAGCTCCTCGACCGGGCGGTTCTGCCGCATCCAGAACGCCAGGCAATCCCAGCAGGGGCCGGCGCCGGGCTCGAAGGCGGGCCCGAGGAGCGGCTGGACGCCGGCTGGCTTGATCAGGAACCAGCGCGCGCCTTCGCGCAGCGCGCGGCGGTTGATCGAGGCGAGCTCGGGCCGCAGGTAGTCGTCGGTCACCACCACCTGCACGGCCGCCTCGCCGTCGATCCGCGCGCCTGCCTGTTCGAGCGCCTCGGTCATCCACCCGGCGAAAGCGGCCTCGCCCAGGGCCAGGACCGACACCGGCGTGCGGCTCAGGGCCTCGGCGGCCGCCCTGCCGTCGAGACCCACCCCGCGCCAGAACGCCGCGCTCTCGGACGGGAGCTCCGGTGTCGCGGGGACCAGGTAGCCGCGCGCCGCGAGCCGGCCCAGGGTGTACAGGGCCTCGGGCTCGGAGAGCCGGCCGGCCGCGGCGCGCAGGATCTCGCCCACCGTGCGGCGGCCGTCGACGAGCGCCGCCACCTCGGCGGTGCAGGCGCCGGAGAGGACGAAGCGCTCGCGCTCGCCGATCAGGAAGATCGCCCCGGTCTCCATGCGCTCGACGCGCAGGGTGGGCTTGAACGCCAGCACCTGGCTCAGCTCGAGAGGCTCCATCGTCGGTCCCGGTCCCAGCCATCAACGAGCGCGGGTGAACGGGGTCGCTCTGGCCGCGGCGCTGCGCCTCGGCCAGAGCTCACCCCATCGTTCCTCCGCCGCCGTCGTCGCCTCCATCAGCAGCAGCACGTGAAGGGGTACTCCGCTCCCGTGGCGTTGTACACGGCGAGCGCGACGGGCTCGGCGTTCTCGTCGCTCGGCGCCGTGGGCAGGTAGAGCGTGAGCGCGTGCGGCCGAGAAAACGTCCAGTATGACTGGCCCTTCGACGGCGGGTCGCTCGACGCGTCGGGCTTGATCCACTGGGCCCCATCGTCGTTCATGACACAGATGTTCATGTTCCAGGGCAGCCTGTAGCCGCGGATGGTCCTCAGCGCCGCGACGCAGTCGATCAGGAGCATCTGCTTGAAGTCCTCGCTGGCCCAGGCCTTGGCGATCGCCGCGAGCAGCACGACCTTGAACGCCTCGAACCCCTGGTCGGACGGGACGAAACCGCCGATCGGGGTGCCGCTCTGAGGGCCGAGGGCCGGCGTGATGAGGACCGGTTTCTTCCCGCCCGGACCGTACTCCGCCCCCCAGTCGTCGTCGAACAGCGACGCGCGCTGGCTGTAGTAGTCCGCGAGCGCCATGGCGCGTTCGGCGGCGCCCGTGGACGGGGCCGTGAGCGGCAGGTACATCGTCAAGGTGTCGAGCAGGTTCTTGGACCAGACCCACTCGTCGCCGATCCACTCGAATCGCCCCGGGGGGAGCCCGTCGCCCGCGATGTCGCCGCGCGGCGCCGGCCGCCCGGCGCTCACGATGTGGAGGGTGCATGCGTTCTGCCACGACCCCCAGTCGAAGCCGAAATAATCGAGCAGCGCACGGGCGGGGTCCTTGGTGAGCTTGTCCTCGAAAGCGGGCTCGGCCCACGCCTTCGCGATCGCGCGCAGGTAGGTCGTGCGAAACTCCATCAACTTGTTCATGCTCATCCATCGCCTCCTTCGTGGCTGTCGGCCTGGATCGCTCGCAGGCCAGGGTGAAGACGGAGCAGCTCGTCGAGCCGCGCTCGTCGTGGCTCGTCGCCCCCGGAGCGCTGGAGCAGCTCCAGCGTCGCCAGCGCCTCGACCCTCGGCACGGCGAAGCGCCGCGCGAGGAGGGCCGCTCGCTCCAGCGAGGTCCGCACGCCTTCGGCCGCAGGGTCTCGCCGCGCCGCGACCATCGCGCGGCGGAGGTGGAGCTCGGGCTCGTAGAAGTGCTCGTCGTTCTCACGGCACATGGCGAGACAGCGGTCGATGCGCTCGATGGCCGCGGTGAGCTCGCCGCGCGCCGCCTGGGTATCGGCGACCAGAGAGGCGTAGTACGAGAGGCCGAGCTTGCACCCGAGGTCCAGGAGGACGCCCACCATGGCCCGGGGGCGCTCCTCGTCGCCAGCCGCCCAGCCGTGGAGGATCACCCCGTATCCTTCGTAGGCGGGCAACCCGTATTTCCCGCTCAGGGCGAGGAGCTCTCCGGCCATGGCGGCGACCTCGCGCCGATCGCCGGCGAGCTGGCGGACCATGGCGCCGTACATCAGACAGAGGGCGATCGAGGGCACGTGGCCGACCTCTCGAGCCCACTCGAGGGCGCTCGCGATGAGCGCGAAGGCAGCTGTGGTGTCGCCCGAGAACCAGCAGAGCAGGGCCACGAACGACCTCGCCAGGACGAGCGAGTCCAGCCCGAAGCGCGCCCCGTGATCCCGATGCAGGTCGGGATCGTAGAGCTCGACGGCGCGCTCGACGGCGCGCCTCGCGTCCGCGTGGTCGCCATCCATGAACAGGGCGATGCCGTGGAGCGCCGAGGCGGCGGCGCGGAGCCCCTGATCGCCGGAGCGCTCGGCGAGGGCGACCAGCCCTTCGGCCAGCGCGCGCGCCGCGCCGCGGTTGCTGGCCACGTGATGGTAGGTGAACAGGAACCACAGCGTCGGCACCCGGTGCTCGCTGTCCTGATCGAGCCGCTCCAGGAGGCTGGCCGAGCGATCGGCGGTCGCCTTGACCCGCGGGTCGGCCCAGCCTCGAGTCGCCATGAGGGCCTGGGTCAAGACGCCGTTCGCGGCCAGCTCCGCCTCGACCGCTTCGGCGCCCGGCAGGGCGCCGGCCCACGCCGCGGCGCTGGACGCGTGCGCGATGGCCTCGGCGTAGGCCGAGCGCTGCAGCGCCTGCTCCGCGGCCCGCCGCGCGTACCCGACCGCCCGCCCCTCCTGCTCCGCCGCCGCGTGATGGTGCGCGAGCAGATCCGGCCGCGTCCGGACCACCTCCGGAAACCCCTCCTCCAGCGTCTGCGCGATGCGCGCGTGGATCCGCTGCCGCGCGCCGGTCGACAGCGACTCGTACGCCGCGTCCCGCATGAGCGCGTGCTTGAACATCCCCACCGCCTCCTTGCCCCGCCGCCTGCGCAGCGCGAGCCCCGCGTTCATCAGGCGCTCCAGGTCCTCCGCCACCGCCTCCGGGCCGAGCGGGCTCGCGGCCGAGAGCACCTTGAGGCTGAACTCCCGGCCCAGCGCCGCCGCGAGCTGGGCCGTCTGCTTGGCGCGCGCGAGCCGATCCAGGCGCGCCGTGAGCAGCGCCCGCAGCGTCCCCGGGATCGCCGCGCCCGAGAGCGGCCGGGTGAGCTCGTAGCGATCGTCCCGCTCCACCAGGAGCAGCGCGTCGAGCATCATCCGGAGCAGCTCCTCCGCGAAGAGCGGCACCCCGTCCGCGCGGTCCGTCACCTGCTCGATCACGGCGGGAGGCAGCGCCTTGTCGCCCACCAGCCCGGCGAGCATCTCCTCCATCGGCGCGCGCTCGAGGCGGCTCAGCGGGAGCAGCAGCACGTCGGCCGTCGAGAACGACGGCGAGAACTCGGGGCGCGCCGTCATGACGGCGCACAGCGGGACCGCGGGCGCCTCGCGAACGAGCTGCTCGAGAAACTCCATCGTGGTGGGGTCGGCCCAGTGCAAGTCTTCGGCCAACAGGAGGACCGGCCGCCTGTCGGCCATCGCGAGGAGCAGCGACGTGACCGCCTTGAGCGTCAGCGCCTTCTGCCGCTGCGCCGAGACGTCGAGCGGGGCGTACGGCTCGCCGAGGGGCAGGGAGAAGAGCGGCACGAAGAGCGGCATCGACTCGGCGAGCGCGAGGCCGTGGCCGGTGAGCTCCCCCTCGAGCCGCGCGATCTTGCTGCCCGCGTCGGGCTCCTGGTCGAGCCCGAGCGCGCGCTCGAGGAGCTCGATCACCGGGCGGAGGGGGCTGTTCTGCGTGTCGGGCGAGCACCGCGCCTCCAGGAAGGTGGGGTCGTCGCGCACGATCCGATGGCGCAGCGCGCGCGCCAGACAGCTCTTGCCGATGCCGGCCTCGCCGGTGATGAGGCTCGACTGGCCCGCCCCCTCGCACGCGCGGCGCCACCGCTCCACGAGGAGCCCGAGCTCTTGATCTCGGCCGCAGAGCGGCGCCCTCGAGCCCTCGGGGGTCGGCCACCTCGCCGCGTCGCCGTGCTCCTGCCGGAGACGGAAGGTCTCCACCGGCGCCACGATCCCCTCCAGGGAGCGGATCCCCTCGCTCTCGAGGTCGAAGGAGGCGCGCAGCAGCGCTTGCGACGCGGCGCTGACCGTCACGGCGCCCGGAGGCGCCAGCGCGGCGAGCCGCGCGGCGAGCCGCGGGGTGGCGCCGGTGACGAGGCACGCGCCGTCGAGGTCTCCCAGGTTCCCGTCGACCACCAGGCCGGTGTGGAGGCCGACGCTCGCCGCGATCCGGACGCCCCGCGCGGCGCTCGGCGGGCCGTCGGTCTGCTCGGTAGGCACGGCGCTGGCCATCGCCAGCGCCGCGCGGGCAGCGCGCTTGGCGTCGTCCTCCGCCGCGCTGGGGTAGCCGAAGTAGACGAGCAGATCGTCGCCGAGCGCCGCGGCCACGTACCCCCCGTGCCGGCGCCCGACGTCGGCGCAGAGGGCGAGCGCCGAGCGCAGCGGATCGTCCAGCGCCTCGGCGTCGGCGGCCTGCCCGGCGGCGGCGCGGGCCCTCAGGTGACAGCAGAGCGCCGTCAGCTGCCGGCGCTCGCCGTCGAGCGCGGGCGCCCTCCGTCGGTCGAGCGACCCGGCGACCGTCGCGGCCGAGGCGAGCGACCGCGTGTCCGCGCCGGACGAGGGGCCGCCGGCGCCGCCGAGCATCGCCTCGCGCGACAGGCCGCGCAGGCTGCAGGCCTCGAGCGCCTCGAAGAGCCCGCGGGCGGTGACGTCGCGCGCGCCTTCGTCCTTGCGGAGCGCGCGGGCGAGCAGGTCGCCGAGCGGGTGGCGCTCGAGCGCGGCGGGGAGCGGGACGGGCTCGGGGCCGAGCAGCCGATAGAAGATCTCGGCCTCCGTGCCGCCGTACGCCGGCGCGCCCGTCAGGCACTCGAGGAACACGAGGCCCCACGAGAACAGATCCGCGCGCGGCGAAGGCTCGGCGCCGCGCCACTGCTCCGGCGCCCCGTAGCCCGGCGTGCCCAGCGCGTCGTGGCTGCCGGTCAGGCGCATGGATCGTCCGTCGTCGAGCGCGGCGCCGATCCCGAAGTCGAGCACCAGCGCGTTGCGGCGGGCGCCCGTGGGGATCACCATGATGTTGCTGGGCTTGAGGTCGCGGTGGACCACGCCCGCCGCGTGGGCGCAGGCGAGGGCGTCGAGCACCTGGAGCATCAGGTGCCGCGCCTCGGACGGCGCGAGCGCGCCCTCTCGCTCGAGCAGCGCGGCGAGGTCGTCGCCGGGCGCGAAGGCGAACGCGGTGTAGAGGGTCCCGTCCTCGATCTGCCCCGAGTCGACGAGCTGGACGATGTTGGGGTGGTGAAGCTGGGCGCAGAGCCGCGTCTCGCGCAGGAAGCGCGCGGCCCGCCTGTCGGCCTGCGCGGCGCCGCCCTGCTCGGCGAGGCGCAGGATCTTCAAGGCGATCGGCTGCCCGGTGGTGAGCTGGCGGGCCTTGTGCACCACGCCGAAGCCGCCTTCGCCGAGCTTGGTCAGGACCTCGTAGCGCCCCGCGAACGTGGTGCCCGGCGCGATTGCGGCTTCGTTGGCGACGTGGCGCTGCATGCTCGAGCTCTTCGTCGACGGAGGCGCGCGGAGCGCGCCGGCACCTCTCCGTCAGGGCTCCCTGTCGGCGTCGAGCACCGCCAGGAGATCCGGATCGACCTCGCCCCCGAGCAGGTCCAGGACCTCTCGCACCCGCGAGAGCTCGCGGCGCAGCGCCCGGTGGTGGTTGCGGTTCTTGAGCAGCGGCTCCTGGCCGAGCAGCGTGAAGGCGTCGTCGCGGTTGCCCGTCCGCTGCACCGCCGCGCCCAGGACCATGCCCCGGAAGGCGTCGGTCAGCTCGAGCGGGAGCGGGGCGCCGCCGCCGCGGCGTCGCTCGGCCTCGCTCACGAAGCTGAGCGCCGCCCGCCAGAGCAGCTTGGCCAGCGCGCTCGGCTCGGCGTCGCCGTCGAAGGTGAGCGCGCGCTCGACGTGGCGCCGCTGGATCACGAGATCGCCCCCCAGGCCGCTCTGCCCCGCGAGCTGGAGCGCGTAGGCGCGACGGACGATGTTGTCGAGCTGGCGCAGGTTGCCCGGCCACGGCGCGGACACGAGGAGCTTCATGGCCTCGGGCTCGAAGCGCGCCGCGCCCTTGCCGTCGGCCTCCTGGTGGCGCCGGTTCAGCATGTACTCGGCCCAGCGCGGGAGCTCGTCGAGCCGCTCGGCGAGCGGGAGCAGCCGCACCGGCAGGACGTTGATGCGGTAATACAGGTCCTCGCGGAAGCGGCCGGCGCGCACGGCGGCGCGCAGATCGGCGTTGGTGCCGACGAGGAGGCGCGCGTCGGCGCGGCGCTCCCCCGCCCCGTCGTCGCCCAGCATCCGGTAGGCGCGCTCCTCGATGAAGCGCAGGAGGCCGGCCTGGGCCTTGAGCGAGAGCTTGTCGATCTCGTCGAGGAAGAGCGTGCCCTTCGCGGCGCGGGCGACCGCGCCCGGGTTGTCCTTGACCGCGCCGGTGAAGGCGCCGCGCTTCCAGCCGAACAGCTCGGCCATCTGCAGGTCCTCGGGCACGCCGAGGAGGTCCAGCGACTCGAAGGGCTGGCCCCGTCGCTGCGAGTGCTCGTGGCACCAGCGCGCGAGCCTGGATTTGCCGGCGCCGGTCGGGCCGGTGATGAGAATGGTGTCGTCCCGCGGGGCGAAGGCCCGGAGCAGCTCGACGAGGTGCGCGGTGCTCTGACCGACGACCGGCAGGAACTCGTCCGGGCTCGCCGGCTCGTCCGAGCGGAGCGGCAGCGCGCGGGCGGCGATGAACGCCCCGGCGATGCTGGCGAGGATCTCCAGCCCCTCGTAGCACTCCGCCCAGGGGAGCTCCCGTCCGACGGTCCCCCTGCAGCTCGCCTCGAGGGTGATCATGCCGTCGACGCTGCCGCCGGGCGCGCGCAGCGGGACGACATGCACGTGGGTCGCGTCGCGATCGAGCATGCGCTTGCGCGTGGCGTCGCCGGGCATGCCGGCCGCCTCCGGCGGGTCGCGGAGCTCGACCGCCCCGTCGCGCATCCAGGAGCGGATCGAGGCGCGCTGGACGTCGATCGAGACCGAACAGCGGTGCTGCTCGATCCAGCTCCAGACGCTGCCGGAGGTGAGATAGCCGGTGCCCTCGATGCGCGCGCCGCTCGCGCGGTCGATGCCGAAGAGGCGCTGGTAGCTGCCCTCGGGGCGGAGGTGGACGACGCCGCGCAGGACCCGAGCGCGGCTGGCGAGCGGGGTGTCGGCGAGCGCCTCCTCGACGCAGGCGAACATGGCCTGGAGGACCGCCGTGGCAGCGTCCTCGAAGTACGTGGCCGACACGAGGCGGGGGACGAGCGCGGTGAAGATCTCGTCACGGGATACGGTCACGGTAGGCAGCAGGTAAGCAGGATAACGGTGGCGGGTCCAGGTGGAACGACCTGGCTGGCGTCCCCCGCGGACGCAGCGCGTCCGGGCGGGACGCGAGCCCCCTCCTGGCTCGGAGGTCAGCTCCGAGGCGGCGCGCCGGCGGCCTTCGGCAGCGCGATCACCAGCTCGGTATACTCCCCCTCCTCGCTGTCCACCCGCATCGTCCCCTGGTGCCCCTGCGCCACGATTTCGCGGCTCAACGACAGCCCCAGCCCCGTTCCGTCTCCGGGCGCCTTCGTCGTGAAGAACGGCTCGAACACCCGCGCTTCGACGTTCTTGGGTATCCCCATCCCGTTGTCCCGAATGCGCACCTCGACGCGATCGCCCCGATCCGCGGTGCGGACGCGGAGCTCCGGCGCATAGCCGGCCCCGCGCTCGCGCTTCTTCTGCCGCATCGCATAGAGCGCGTTGTCGACGACGTTGAGGAACACCCGCCCCATGTCGAGCGTCGCCATCTCCACCGGCGCGAGCCCCGGATCGTAGGCCGCGACGACGCGCACGTCGAGGTCGCCGCCCTGCGCCCCGGCGAGCGCGAGCCGCACGCTCTCGTCCACCACCGCGTTCAGATCGGCCAGCGCGCGTTCGCCCGACGGGCGCCGGGCGTGCTGGAGCATCCGCCGGATGATCGCGTCCGCGCGCCGGCCGTGCTCGGTGACCCGGGCCATGCTGTCGCGCAGCTGGGTCAGGTTCTCCTCGATCCGCGCGCGCCCCCCGGGATCGAGCCGCGCCTCCTGCGCGCGCAGGCCCTCGGTCACATCCTGGGCGAGATCGGCGGCGATGTCGGCGAAGTTGTTCATGAAATTCAGCGGATTGCGGATCTCGTGGGCGATCCCCACGACCACCCCGCTGAGCGACGCGAGCTTCGCGTCCAGCACGAGCTGCATGCGCTCCACCGTCTCGCGCTCGAGGCGCCGGTACAGCGACGCGTTCTTCACGGCGACGGCGGCCTGGCTCGCGAACGCGACGAGGAAGTCCAGATCCGGCTCGGTGAAGACATGCGACGCGCTGAGGTTGTCGACGTAAAGCACCCCGATGATGTCGTCCTTGGGCTTGAGCGGGACGCACATCGAGGCTCGGACCGACGGGGCGACCACGGAGCGCGCCGCGCCGAGGCGCGGGTCGAGCACGGCGTCGGCGAACAGCGCCGCCACGCTGTTGCGCAGCACGTAGTCGACGATGTTCTGGCTGAAGATCGGCTCGTCGTCCGGCGAGGGCCGCGACGTCCTCACCGCGCGCCGCTCGAGCTGCCCCGTCGCCTCGCTGACGAGCAGGATGACCCCGCGGTCCACGTCGAGGATCTGAACGATGAGATCGAGGACCTTGTGGAGCAGGGTGTCGATGTCGTCGGAGACCGGGAGCAGCTTGGCAATCTCGATCAGGATCTGTAGCCGCGCCTCCGCGCTCGGCCGCCCGGCGCGGCCGGGCTTGGTGTCCCCCACGAGCTCGCTGATCGAGGTGTGCGTCAGGCGCCGGATCGCCTGCGGCCGGAGCGACGACTCCGTCGACGCACCGTCCACCGTGAACAAGAAGTCCAGATCGCCCAGCGTGATGGTGTCGCCGCTCCGGATCTCCCCGCGCTGGATCCGCGCGCCGTTCACGAACGTGCCGTTCTTGCTCTGCAGATCGACGATGAAGAACTTGCCCTCGGACAGCTCGATCCGCGCCTGGCAGCGCGACAGGCTCCTGTGCGGGATGCAGATCGCCTGATCCTCCGCGCGGCCGATGGTGACGGAGGCGCCTCCGATGAAGAAGACCTGCTCCTCAGGACCGCCGGGATTGTGGATGAGCGTCGGCACGGCTCGACCTATCGCATGGTGGTAGTCGTGGCGACCCGCACGGTCGCCTCGCTGTTCGCGGGGAGGGCGGCCCGATCGCGTCGCACCACGTTGAAGACGCTCACGGGAGGAGCGTCCGGCAGGAGGCTCCTCGCGCCGACCTCGTCGAAGTCGAACAGCTCCGGCGCCGCGTCGCGGACCGCCGCGTCGACGAGGATCTCTCCCGGCAGCGCCGCCCTGGCGAGGTGCGCGGCGGCGTTGACCGCCTCGCCGAGCACCGTGTAGTCGAGCCGGCCGTACGCCTGAGAGCCCACGCTGCCGGCGAGCACCTGCCCCGTGGACAGGCCGATGCAAATACCCTGCGCGTAGGGCGAGCTCTCTCCGGCGCGGCGCGCCACCGCCGCCATCTGCGCGCGGACGGACACGCACGCGCTGAGCGCCCTCGACAGGTGCTCGGGGCCCTGGAACACCGTCATCACGGCGTCGCCGAGGAACTTGTCCACGACTCCCCCTTTCGCCACGAGCTCCGGGACGATCACCTCGAAGTTGGCCCTGAGCAGCCTCATGGCCTCTGCAGGCAGCTTCTCCTTGATCACGGGCGTGAACTGGAAGACGCCGATGAAGGCCACCGTGGACATGACCGCCTCGCTCGCGAGCGCGATGGCAGGCCCCATCGCCCGGATCCGCTCGACCAGCGCCGCGCTCGTGTACTGGCGGAGGATCTTGTTCTCCTCGTCCGAGCGGGCGTTCCTCCGCAGCTCCGCCACGTGCTTGACCGTCTTGTCGATGGTCGCCTCGAGATCGGAGCGATGGAGCGGCTTGAGCAGGAAGTCGAAGGCCCCCTGGTTCATCGCGCTCCGGATGTTGCCCATGTCGCCATAGGCTGACATCATCACCGTCTTCGCGAACGGGTTCACCTCCGGGACGCGACCGAGGAACGTGAGTCCATCCATCCCAGGCATCTTGATGTCGGTCAAGATGACGTCGATATCGGGGTGGCGCCGGAGCTCGTCGAGCGCGACCTGACCGTTCTCGGCGAAGATGAACTCGTAGACCCCGTCGCGGATCTTCTGCCGGAAATGCAGCTTCATCATGAGCTGCATATCCGGCTCGTCGTCGGCGACGAGGACCTTGGTGGGGCCGCTGCTGGACTCGGTCACGGCCGCGAACGCCGCGACGAACTCGCGCGCGGACTGGAACCGCTGCGCCGGATCCTTCGCCAGCGCGCGCTCGAAGAAGCCGTCGAAGCCGGGGAGCAGGCCGGGGACGAGGCTCGACGGCGGCGGGAACCGATCGGTGCAGATGCTGATGAACAGCTCCCCGATCCCGCTCGCCGCGAAGGGGAGCCGGCCGGTGAGGGCCCGGTAGGCGATGACGCCGAGCGACCAGAGATCGCTGAGGTGGTTCGGCACGACGGCGCGGACCTGCTCGGGGCTCATGTACGACGGCGTCCCGATGGTCTTGCCGGCCGCGCCCTGAGGCTCTTCGTCCGACCGCTCGAAGACCGTCCACACCACGCCGAAATCGAGGAGCTTCACGCACTCCCCGGGCTCCTTCCGGGCCATGAAGACGTTCGCCGGCTTCAGATCGCGGTGCACGATCCCCGCGGAGCTCGCCGCCTGGAGGCCGACGGCGATCTGCCGGAGCAGCGCGAGCGTGGCCGACGGCGAGAGCTGCCGCTCCCGGACGAGCCTGCCCTCGAGGTCCTCTCCTTCGAGGAGCTCCATGACGATGTAGGGGCAATCCTCGTCGATACCGTACTCATGTATCTGTACGATGTGCTCGTTCCGGAGCCGGGCGATCGCCATCGCCTCTTGCTCGAAGCGGTGCCGCGCCGTGCTGGAGGTGACGTGCTCGGGCGTCATCACCTTGAGCGCCACGGGCCGGCGGAGCGCCTGGTCGAGCGCCTCCCAGATGACGCCCATCCCACCGCGGCCGATCTCACGTATCAGCGTGTACTTCCGCGCAATCGTACGGTTCGACATGTTCATCGCGAGGTGGCGCGCTCCCGGCGGCGCGCGTCCGCCGGGGTGCATCGAACATTGGCAAGAGTAGCAATCAGCACTCAGGAATCAGCAAGAAGAGGGCCGTTTCACGCCCAGCACCTTCATGCGGTACGACAGGGTCCGCACCGGCATCCCGAGCTGCCGCGCGGCTTCGGCCCGGCTCCAGCCCGCGGCTTCCAGCGTGTCGTGGAGGAGCTTGGCCTCGTACTGCTGCACTTTCCCGCGGACCGGCCGCCCCGCTTCGGCCGGCGCCTCCTCCGGAGGGGGCGGCGCCGAGGAGCGTGACCCCGAGTCCAGCGGCGCCGCGAGGCCGCCGGGCTCTGAAGCGCGGCCCGCGTGCGATGCGCGCTCCGGCTCTGCCGCGCGCTCCGCCGCGCGCACCCGCGGCGGCAGGTCCTCCGGCTCGATGATCGCGCCGCGCGCCACCACGACCGCGCGTTCGATCACATTCCGCAGCTCGCGCACGTTGCCAGGCCACGCGTAGGCGCCGAGCAGCGCGAGCGCCTCCGGGGCGACGCCCTCGACGTGTCGGCCGTTGGCCTCGCCGGCCGCGCGCAGGAAGTGCCGCGCGAGCGGCTCGATCTCGTCCCTCCGCTCGCGCAGCGGCGGGATGTCGACGACGACGCCGCTCAGACGGTAATACAGATCTTCCCGGAATGCGCCGGACGCGGCCATCGCCTCCAGATCCCGGTGCGTCGCCGCGACGACGCGCACGTCGACCTCGATCTCGCGGCTCGAGCCGACGCGGCTGAACGCCCCCACCTCGAGCACGCGGAGGAGCGCGGCCTGCGCCGCCGGCGGCAGCTCGCCGATCTCGTCCAGGAACACGGTGCCGCCGTCGGCCTCCTCGAAGACGCCCTTCTGCTGCTGCAGGGCGCCCGTGAAGGCCCCGCGCTCGTGGCCAAAGAGGGTGCTCTCGACGAGGTCCTTCGGGATCGCCCCGCAGTTGACGCGCACCATGCGCATCCCCTTGCGCGGCCCGCTCTCATGGATCATCCGCGCGAGGACCTCTTTGCCTGTCCCGGTCTCGCCGTGCAGGACGACCGGGATGCGCGAGGCCGCCACGCGCTTCACGGCCTCGATCAGCGCGCGCATCCGCTGGCCGGCGATGAACCCTCCCACGGCCGGGACGGCCGGGTCCTCCCCCGCGAGCACCGTGGCCGCAGCCGCGGAGGGGCCGCGCGCGACCGGGTGCTCGGGCGAGGCGCGGCGGGCGGCCTCGTGCGCGGCCGCGAAGAGCTCGTTCGCGCTGCTGCCGGCGTCGGGGTAGACGATGCAGCCCACGAGCAGCCGGGCGTCGCCGCCGATGGACGAGGCCGCGATGGCCTGGGCGATGCGGTTCGCCTCCTCGGCGCCGGTCTCGGGCAGCAGCACTTGGGCCGCGCCGGTGCCGTAGAGCGCCACGCGGTGCACCGGCTGCAGGCACGCGCGCACGACCTTGATCCAGCCCTCGGCCGTGACCGCCGCGCCGATACGCACATGGAGCAGCGCGAACGGGCGACGAAAATGTCGCGCGCGCGTGAGCTCGTCCTCCACGCGGCGCAAGAGCCTCTCCTCTCCCTCGAGATCGAGCGACTCTCCGCCGGCGCCGAGCGCCTGCACCCGCAGCGCGACGTTGCCGAGCACGATTTCATCCCCGACCGCGATCCCGGCGCGCGAGACGCGGCGGCCGTCGAGGAATGTCCCATTCTTGGATCCCAGATCGTCGACCCACACCCGCCCGCCGGAGAGGACGAAGCGGGCGTGCTCCCGCGAGAGGGTGCGATCGTCGATCCAGAGCGCTGCAGGCACGCTGCGCCCCACGACGAGCGGCGTGTCCGGCGAAAGCAAGCGTGTCTCGATTTTCCCGGCGTGGCGCCACATGAGGGCGATGCGCAGCGCCGCGCTTTGCTGCAGCGCCGAAGGCACCCCCGCCTCCAAGGTCCAGGTCGTCCCCGCGTCGTCCCGAACCGGTTCGCTTGACTGCATGTAACGCCCCTCGCCGCTCTCCATACCAGGTTCGTTCGACCGGTCCAAGCGACGCCGCCCGAGGCCGTCGCGAGATGTGGACAAAGGTAGGCACCGTGACAGTCACGACAGCCGACCTGCGGCCTGAGCGGATGTGACCGCTGGGACTCGATTGCCGAGCTCTGGACATTGGGACCCACGGTTTGCGCACCGCGCGAGCGGAGCGAGGGGGACGCGTGCGGCAGCAGGGCGCCGCCGGCGGTCCAGCGCGCCGGTGGACCGCGCCCGCGCGGCGGTGGTAGGAGGAGATATGGCGAAGAGGCGCGCAGCATGGATGTGGGCGGCGTGGACGCTCACAGCCGGCGGGTGCACCGCCCTCGTGGGGCTGGATGAGCGCTACCACCTGGTGGACGGGGCGGGCGGCGCGTCCAGCGCGACGGGCGGCGGGTCGTCGGCCTCGGCCACGGGCGGCGCGGGGGCCGGCGGGGGCGACGTCGACGTCCCGACGGACGTCGAGCTGATCGACGACATGGAAGATGGCGACAGCGCCATCACAGAGACCGGTGGCAGGCTCGGCCACTGGTACAGCTACAATGATGGAACAGGCACGCAATCTCCCCCGGTCTACACGGAGGAGATGCCCGTCGGGTTCGTCCCCGAGGCGCTCATGCCGCCGCGCGGCCAGAGCACGCTGGCGATGCACACGTTCGGGTCCGGCTTCACGGAGTGGGGCGCCGGGGTCGGCTTCGCGCTGAACGGCGAGGACATGCAGGTGTTCCCTTATGACGCGTCTGCGTTCGCCGGTATCATCTTCTGGGCCAAGCTCGGCGACGCGGGCGCCGAGGCGACCATGAAGGTCAACGTCTCGGACAAGGTCTCGGAGCCCGCGGGCGGGATCTGCGATGAAGCCGCGGGCTCGGGCGAGCCCAACCGGTGCTTCGATCACTGGTTCTACACCGCGCACCTCGGCACGGAGTGGGCCGAGGTCGTCATCCCCTTCGACGAGCTCACGCGCGAGGGCTGGGGCGCCGCGCCCGAGGCCCAAGCCCTCGACCGCGCAGGGCTCTACGTGATCGAGTTCCGGTTCGCGCAGGACGAGGATTTCGACGTCTACGTCGACGATGTCGCCTTCTACAGGTGATCGCCGGCGTCGGCGCCTCGAAGCGCGGGACCGCCGTCGTCCTTGGCGCGCGCGCTACATGCGAATCAGCGGCTGCCCCGCGAGCGCCATGAGGAAGAGCCCCAGCGCGACGACGCCATAGACGACGCCGAACGCGATGACCCACCGCACCGCCCGCCGCGTGCGCGACGCCGACCCCGACGCCCGCGCCGACAGCCAGGCTCCGAACAGCGGGACGGCCTGCAGCGCGTGCATCCCGAAGAAGTGCGCCGCGCGCAGGTCGCCGCCTCGCGTGCTCCAGTTGACGATGGGGAGCCCGGGCCCGCCGTCCGCGACGCCGACGCTGTGCGCGTTCTGCTCCGACATGAAGCCGCCTTCCGCGCACGCCAGCATGAACAGGAGAAAGCCCAGCCGGATGCCCCAGAGATAGGGCGCGGGCAGCGGAGGTCGCGTCGTCCAGAACCTGGACGCGAGGTACCCCGCGAGCCCCGTGTTCACCAGGATGGCGATGCCCATGAGCGCGAACACCGCCCCGTCGAACAGCGACGATTGGTTGAAATGCGACGCCACGCCCCGCGCCGCCTGCATGACGATCGCGAGCATCTCGAAGCTCACCATCGCCACCGTGCCCCAGACGACGGCCCGCCGGCCTCTCGGCGGGAGCGCGACGTCGCCGACGAGCCAGTTGATCGTCAGCAGGTAGATGGCGATCGAGGCGGCGAATTTCGCCGGCTTGATCCACGGGTTCAACCCCGTCACGAGGCGCGCGTCGAGCGGGGCGACGCCGAGCAGCAGGACGAGCAGCGCGACGTGGACGGCGGCCGCCGCGAACAAGACCGGGCTTCGCCGGAGGAGCTCCTCGATCGGGCGAGGGAGCTGGAGAGAGGTGTGCAGCGATCGCGCGCTCATCTCAGGCCTCCTCGGCGCGGAGGCTCGCCGCGATCCCGCCGCGGGCGCGCGCCGACCGCTCGGCCACGGCGCGCACGGCGAGGTAGAGCGCGAACCCCATCGGGCCGAGCATGAGCGTCAGGTAGAGCACGGGGGCCATGATCCAGGGCGAGATCTCGCGATCGCGGCTGTCGAGGTACACCCACCGGCCCACGAAGAGATCGAAGGCGAGGAAGTGGACCCAGCCGATGGTGGCGCCGGCCGGCGAGCCGAGCAGCGAGGCGACCGCCGCGAGGCTCGGTCGGTTGACGATCGGCAGCACCTCGCCGACGACCGGGAGGACGAGCGCCGTATAGAGCAGCGCGGGCGCGACGATCACGAGCGGCGACTCCATGATCCGCCGCGTCCAGCGAGAGCGCGGCAGAAAGATCATCAAGGCCCAGAACGGTAGTACGAGGAAGCCACTCAGACCAAAGACTCGATCCATCACACCCTCCATCGACGAAAAAGTAACGTCGAAATCATTCGTAACAGTGTTAACTTTGCGAAAAAAAAAAGAGAGCGGTCAGGGGCGCAGGCCTCGAACCATCATCTTCATGGCGATCCCCATGGTCCGATCGACGTCATCGGGGCCGAAGCGGCCGCCGTTGGCCAGGGCGAGGGAGGTGATCCCGTGGACCAGGGCCCAGACCACCTGGCTGTGGCGCTCGACGTCGCCGCGCTCTATCGCGCCGGCATCCATCGCGGACGCGACCGCTTTTTGCAGCACGTCGAACGACCCGACCATCGGCTGCTGCTGCTCCTTCCGCTGGTCGAAGACGAAGTCGAACCGCTGCATGAACATCAGCCGGTAGTGCACCGGGTTCTGCATGCCGAACCGAACGTACGCGGCGCCGAGCGCCACCATCCGCTCGGTCGGGTCCGCCGCGCTCTCGGCCGCCGCGACGAGCTTTCGTTGGAACTCGGTGAAGCCCTCGTGGACGATGGCGAACAGGAGATCGTCCTTGTTCTCGTAATAGCGGTAGATCGTCGTCGCCGAGTAGCCGATGCGCTCGGCCACCTGGCGCATCGAGAACGCCTCGTACCCCTGCTCCAGAAACAGCTCGCCCGCCGCCGCCAGGATCGCGCCCCGCAGGTTCTCTTTCTGCTGCTCGCGGCGCTGCAAGCTCGACGCCTGCAGGCGCTCCGCCTGGGTCGCGCCGCCGGTCTTCGTGGTCTTCACGCGCGTGCTCGCCATGTCCGTGTCGTGTGGCCGCTGGGCGGCGGCGCAGGCCCCCGCGCCGCCAGTTCGTAACAGTGTTACTTTGTATAACAGTGAGCCAACCGCGGTCAAGGATCTTTCTCGGCGACGCGGCCGGAGCCGCGCCCGCGGCGGCGCGACCGGAGCTGCGCCCGCGGCGGCGCGACCGGAGGCTCCACGATGAGCCCTGGCGTTCGCCGCGCGTTCGCTCTAGCTTCGCGCGCCCGCAGTCCCCGGCGCGACCGCCGGCGCACGACACGAGGAGAGAACCCCATGCGCGTCTACATCATCGGCGCGGGCCCGGGCGATCCCGGGCTCATCACGGTCCGCGGCGCCGAGCTCGTCGCCCGCTGCCCGGTCGTCATGTACACGGGCTCCCTCGTCCCGCGGGAGATCGTGGCGTCCGCGCGGCCGGACGCCCGGGTCATCGACTCGTCGGGCATGACCCTCGACCAGATCGTGGAGGTCTTCGTCGAGGCCAGGGACGCGGGGCACGACGTGGCGCGCGTGCACACGGGCGATCCGGTCCTGTTCGGGTCGACGGCCGAGCAGATGCGCCGGATGGAGGCGCTCGGGATCCCCTACGAGATCGTCCCCGGCGTCTCGTCGTTCACCGCGGCCGCCGCGGCGCTCGGGCGCGAGCTCACGCTGCCCGAGCTCTCGCAGACCGTGATCCTGACGCGCGCCGAGGGGCGCACGCCGGTGCCGCCCGCCGAGCGGCTCGAGGAGCTCGCGCGCCACCAGGCGACGCTCTGCCTGTTCCTCAGCATCACCCTGCTCAAGGACGTGACCGCGGCGCTCATCCCGTCCTACGGCGCCGACTGCCCGGTCGCCGTGGTGCACAAGGCGAGCTGCCCCGATCAGAAGATCGTGACGGGCACGCTCGCCGACATCCGGGAGAAGGTGCGGGCCGAGGGGATCAAGAGCCAGTCGATGATCCTCGTGGGCCGGGTGCTCACGTCCACGGATTTCGCCGACTCGCGGCTCTACGATCCGGAGTTCAGCCACCGCTTCCGCAAGGCCGAGAAGGCGCGCGCGCCCCGCCCGGCGGAGGAGGGCTCGTGAGCGCGGAGCAAGGGGCCGGGGCGGGCGCGACGGCGGCGGGCCGACGAGGGCTCGTCATCGTCTATACCGGCCACGGCAAGGGCAAGACGACGGCCGCGCTCGGGATGGTGTTCCGGGCGCTCGGCCGGGGCATGCGCGTCGCCGTGGTGCAGTTCATCAAGGGGAAATGGAAGACGGGAGAGCGCCTGTTCGCCGAGACGCTCCCCGGGCTGACCTTCCTCGTGATGGGGCGCGGCTTCACCTGGGAGAGCGACGACCTCTCGCGCGACAAGGCGGCGGCGCGCGCGGCCTTCCAGGAGGCCGCGGCGCTCATCGGGGGCGGCGAGCAGGACATCGTGGTGCTCGACGAGATCACGTACGCGCTGCACTACGGCTTCATCGCGGAGGACGAGCTCCTCGCGGCGCTGCGCGCGAGGCCCCCGCACGTGCACGTCGTGATCACCGGCAGGAACGCCCCCGACGCGCTGGTGGCGCTCGCCGATCTGGTGACCGAGATGCGGCCGGTGAAGCACCCGTTCGAGCAGGGGATGAAGGCCCAGATCGGAGTCGATTTCTGATGTCCCCGGCCATCCCCCGGCTCGTCGTCGCCGGCACGGCGAGCGGCGTCGGGAAGACGACCGCGACCGTGGCGATCGCGCGCGCTCTCCGCGCACGCGGCCTCCGGGTCGCCCTGTTCAAGTGCGGGCCCGACTACCTCGATCCCACGTACCACGGCCGCGCCGTCGCCGGGACGTCGCACAACCTCGACGGCTGGATGATGGGCCGGGACGCGGTCCTGTCGACGTTCGCGGCGGAGGCCGCGGGCGCCGACGTGGCGCTGATCGAGGGGGTGATGGGGCTGTTCGACGGGGCGAGCCCGACCGGGGAGGAGGGCTCGACGGCGGAGATCGCGAAATGGCTCGAGGCGCCGGTCGCGCTCGTGGTCGACGCGTCCGGGATGGCCCGCAGCGTCGCGGCGCTGGTGCAGGGCTTCGCGGGCTTCGATCCGGCGCTCCGCGTGGCGGCGGTCGTGTGCAACCAGGTCGGCAGCCGGGGGCACCTCGACATCCTCCGACAGGCGCAGGCGCAGCGCTCGCCGCCGGTGATCGGCGGCCTGCCGCGCGACCAGGCGCAGCGCTTCCCCGAGCGGCACCTCGGCCTGCGGACGGCCGACGAGGCCGCGATCCCCGAGGGGCGCTTCGATCACTGGGGCGCGCAGGCCGAGGCGTGGATCGGGCTCGACGCGCTGCTGGAGATCGCGCGCGGGGCTCCGGCCTTGCCGGTGGCCTCCGATGCGGCGACGTCGGCGGCCGCGCCGGCCGCATCCGACGCGACGGCGGCGCCGGCCGGCGCTGCTGCCGCCGCAGGGGCAGCGCCGCGCCGGGCGCGCATCGGCGTGGCGTTCGACGAGGCGTTCCACTTCTACTACGCGGACAACCTGCGCCGCCTGGAGGCGGCGGGGGCGGAGCTCGTGCGGTTCTCGCCGATCCGCGACGCGCGCTTGCCCGACGTGGACGCGCTCTACCTCGGCGGCGGCTACCCCGAGGTGCACGCGGAGCGCCTGACCGAGAATGCCGCCCTGCGCGCCGAGATCCGCGCCTTCGCCGGCGGCGGGGGCCCGATCTACGCCGAGTGCGGCGGGCTCATGTACCTGACCGAGGCGATCCGCACGCTCGACGGCCGCGCGCACCCCATGGTCGGGCTCGTGCCGGCCGAGGCCGTGATGTGCGAGAAGCTGCAGGCGCTCGGCTACGTCGAGGTCGAGACGCAGGCGCGCACGATCCTCGGCGGCGCGGGGCTGCGCTTCCGCGGGCACCAGTTCCGCTACTCGGAGCTCCGCCCCGCGGCGCCCGCGCACGCCGCGCAGGCGCCCTCGCCCGCGTCGCCGCCCTCGCCCGCGGCGCCGCCGCCCTCGCCCGCCGCTGAGGCGCCCTTGCCGATCGAGCACGCCTACTCGGTGCGGCGCCGGCGCGGTGGCCAGGTCGCGCGCGAGGGGTACCGGGCGCAGAACGTCCTCGCCTCCTACGTGCACGCGCACTGGGCCTCGAACCCGCGCGTCCCCGAGGGGCTCGTGGCGAGCGCCGCCGCGCACCGGAAGGAGCGGGCGCGATGACCCGGCACGGCGCGGCGCCGCGGCGGGTCGCGCTCGTCGGCGGCGGCGTGCGCTCCGGCAAGAGCGCGTTCGCGCTGGCGCTCGGGCGCTCGCTCGGGGAGCGCCGCGCCTTCGTCGCGACCGCCGAGCCGTTCGACGACGAGATGCGCGCGCGCATCGACGCCCACGCCCGCGAGCGCGGCGACGCGTTCGTCACCGTCGAGGAGCCGGTCGCGCTCCCGGAGCGCATCGCCTCGCTCACCGACGTCGACGTGATCGTCGTCGACTGCCTCACCCTCTGGCTCTCGAACCTGCTGCTCCGCGACGAGACCGAGGGCCGCGCGCCCGAGCGGATCGAGGCGCGCATCGAGGCGCTCGCGGCCGCCGTCGAGTCGGCGGCGCCCCACGTCGTCCTCGTCTCGAACGAGGTGGGCATGGGCGTGGTCCCCGAGAGCCGGCTCGGCCGGGTCTTCCGCGACCTCGCCGGCCGCGCGCACCAGCGGCTCGGCCGCTCGGCGAGCGAGCTCTACGTGGCCGTGATGGGCGCGATCCTGCGCCTGCGCCCCGGGCCGGTCGCGCTCGTCGGCGGCGAGGACGGGCGATGACGGCCGCCGCGGCGCTGCTCCTCGCGGTCGCGCTCGACCTCGCCTGCGGCGAGCCGCCCGCCGCCGTCCACCCGGTCGTGTGGATGGGCTCCGCCATCGGCGCGCTGAAGCGCCGCGCGCCGCGGGGCGGCCGCGCGGCCGAGCTCCTCTTCGGCGCGCTCATGGCCCTCGCCGTGCCCTGCCTCTTCGCGGCGCTGGGCGCCTTCGCCGCCGCGCTGATCGCCCCGCACCCGGTCCTCGGCGTCGCTTTGGCAGGGCTCCTTCTGAAGCCCACCTTCGCCCTCCGCGCGCTCCGCGACGCGGCCTTCGGCGTGCGCGACGCCCTCGCGGCCGGCGACGTCCCGGCGGCGCGCGGCGCCCTGCGCAGCCTCTGCAGCCGCGACCCGTCGGAGCTCGACGAGCCCGCGCTGGTCGCCGCGTCGGTCGAGTCGGTCGCGGAGAACGCGTCGGACAGCTTCGTCGCGCCGCTCTTCTATTTCGCCCTCTTCGGGCTGCCAGGCGCGCTCTTCTACCGCGCCGTGAACACCCTCGACGCGATGATCGGCTACCACGGCCGCTACGAGTACCTCGGCAAGGCGTCGGCGCGGCTCGACGACGCGCTGAACTTCGTGCCGGCGCGGCTCACCGCGCTCCTGCTCCTCGCGGCCGGCTGGCTCCGCGGCGCCGACGCGCGCCGCGGCCTCCTGGTGCTCCGGCGCGACGGCGGCCGCACCGAGAGCCCGAACGCGGGCCGGCCGATGGCGGCCATGGCGGGGCTGCTCCGGGTCGAGCTCGAGAAGCGCGGCCACTACCGGCTCGGCGACGCGATCGAGCCGCTCCGGCGGGAGCTCATCGACGAGGCCTGCCGGATCGTGGCGCTCGCGGCGCTGCTCTTCGCCGGGCTCGCGGCGGCCGCGCTCGCGGCGACCTCCCTCGGACAGGAGCTTTGGCGATGACAGCGCTCACGGTGATGGTGCAGGGCACGGCGTCCTCGGTCGGCAAGAGCCTGCTCTGCACGGCGCTCTGCCGGATGTTCCAGCGGCGGGGGCTCCGGGTGGCGCCGTTCAAGTCGCAGAACATGGCGCTGAACTCGTTCGCGACGGTGGACGGCGGCGAGATCGGCCGGGCGCAGGCGGTGCAGGCCGAGGCGGCGCGCGTGCCGCCGACGGTCGACATGAACCCGGTGCTGCTCAAGCCGGAGGGGGACTCGCGCTCGCAGGTGGTCGTCCTCGGCAAGCCGATCGGGAGCCTGCACGCGCGCGACTACTTCGCGTACCGGGGGGAGCTCAAGGAGATCATCGCCCGGTCGCTCGGGCGGCTCCGGGAGGCGCACGACGTCGTGGTGATCGAGGGGGCGGGCAGCCCGGCGGAGATCAACCTGAAGGACCGCGACATCGTGAACATGCACGTCGCGCGCGTCGCCGACGCGCCGGTGCTCCTCGCGGGCGACATCGATCGCGGCGGGGTGTTCGCGGCGCTGGTCGGGACGATGGCGCTGCTCGAGCCCGACGAGCGGGCGCGCGTCGCGGCGTTCGTGATCAACAAGTTCCGCGGCGACATCAAGCTGCTCGAGCCGGGGCTCGAGATGCTCACGGCGCGGACGGGCGTCCCGGTGCTCGGGGTGGTGCCGTACCTGAAGCAGCTGCGGATCGCGGACGAGGACTCGGTGTCGCTGGAGGGCCGGCGGCGGCGGGCGCCGGCGGGCCCGGGGGAGCTCGACATCGCGGTGGTCCGGCTGCCGCGGATCTCGAATTACGACGACGTGGAGCCGCTGGAGCACGAGCGGGGCGTGGTGGTGCGGTTCATCGAGCGGCCGGACGAGCTCGGCGCGGCGGATCTCGTGGTGCTCCCCGGGACGAAGAGCACGATGGCCGATCTCGCGTGGCTGCGCGAGAGCGGCCTGGCCGAGGCGGTGGCGGCGCGCGCGCGGCGGGGCGGGTGGACGCTCGGGATCTGCGGCGGCTGTCAGATGCTCGGCGGGGCGATCGAGGATCCGGAGGGCGTCGAGTCGGCCGAGCCGTCGGCGCGGGGGCTGGGGCTGCTCGACGTGTGGACGCGGTTCGAGCGGACCAAGACGACGGCGCAGGTGCGGGCGCGGATCGCGGGAAGGTCGTTCCTCGGCGTGGTGAGCGATGGAGAGGGAGCGGGCGGAGAGGGAGCGAGCGGAGAGGGAGCGAGCGGGGGGGCGGGAGAGCTGACCGGCTACGAGATCCACATGGGGCAGGTGGAGCGGGTGGGCGGCGCGCGCGCGGCGTTCGCGATCCGGTCGAGGAGCGGCCGGGCCGAGGCGGCGCTCGACGGGGCGGTGTCGGCGGACGGCGCGGTGGTGGGCACGATGATCCATGGGCTGTTCGAGAACGACGGGCTCCGGCGGTCGCTCCTCGCGGCCCTGCGCGCGCGGCGGGGGCTCGCCGCGCCCGCGGGGGAGCCGGCGATCCCGAGCCGGCACGAGGAGTACGACCGGCTCGCCACGGCGGTGGAGTCGAGCCTCGACCGGGGGCTGCTCGACCGGATCGTGGGGCTGGATCGGCGCTGAGCGGCGGTGGTGCGGAGCCGCTACCAGCTCGCCGTGTAGCAGGCGCCGCTGCCGTCGGCCGCGTCGTTCGCCCCGTCGCCGTCGACGCCCGTGGCGCTGCTGTCCTCCGAGGCCGCGGCGACGAGGAGCGTCGTGCCGGACAGGGCGAGGCGCGCCCCGAAGGCGTCCAATGCCCCGGTGTTCGACGCCTTGATGTACGCGTCCTGAGACCACACGCCGCCGGAGCGCTCGAACAGGTACGCCGCCCCGCTCCCGGGAGCGCCGTTGTCCGACTCGAGCCAGCCCCACGCCGCGGAGCTGCTGTCCTCGCCAGGCGCGCCCACCGCGAGGAAATCGTTGTCGATCGAGACCGAGGCCCCGAACGCGTCGCCGCTCTCCGCGTTGGAGGCCTTGAGATAGGTGTGCTGCGACCAGCTCGTCCCGCTGCGCGTGAACACGTAGACGGCGCCGCTCCCGGGGGCGCTGTCGTCGGCCTGCGCGCCGTTCGCGCCGCTCGCCTCGCCGGTCGCGCCCACCGCGAGGGCGTGCGCGGAGATCGCGACGCTCGCGCCGAACATGTCGCCCGCGCCGGTGTTCGACGCCTTCAGGTACGCCTGCTGGGTCCAGGTCGTCCCGGCGCGCGCGAACACGTAGACGGCGCCGCTCCCGGGAGCCGCGTTGTCCGTCTGCACGCCGTTCACGCCCGTCGCGGCGCTCGCCTCGCCGATCGCGCCCACCGCGATCGTGTCCCCGGAGATCGCGACGCTGGTGCCGAACGCGTCGCCGGCCCCGGTGTTCGACGCCTTCAGGTACGCCTGCTGGGTCCATGTCGCCCCGGCGCGCGTGAACACGTAGGCAGCCCCGGTCTGCGATACCACGGCGCCCCCCTGTCCGCCGTTCACGCCGGTGGAGCCGCTATCCTCGCCCGGCGCGCCCACCACCAGGGTGTCTCCCGCGAGCGCCACCGCGTGGCCGAACTGATCCTGCGCATCCGTGTTGGAGGCCTTGAGATAAGCCTCCTGAGACCACGTCCCTCCGCTGCGCCGGAAGACGTACACGGCACCGGAGCCCGGCGCACCGTTGTTCGCCTGATTGCCGTTCACGCCGGTGGCGTTGCTGTCCTCGCCCCGCGCGGAGACCGCCAGGGTGTCCCCGGACAGGGAGAGGCTGTACCCGAAGTCGTCGTTCACGTCGGCGGTGCTCGGCTTCAGGTACGCCTGCTGGATCCAGGAGCCGCCGTCCCGCACGAACACGTACACGGCGCCGGAGTTCTTCGTGTTGTCGTTCTGGTCTCCATCGACCCCGGTCGCGGCGCTGTCCTCCCCGAGCGCGGACACGGCGAGCGTGTTGCCGTCGAGCGCGACCGCGAAGCCGAACTGATCTCCCGCGTCGGTGTTGGAGGCCTTGAGGTACGCCGAGGCGACCCCGCCGCGGAGGACCACCACGCCGTAGGTCGTCACGTCCCCGCTCGGCGCGGTCACCTCGATGGTGATCGCCGTGCTCCCGCCCTCGATCAGCGGTATCGGCGGCGAGGCGCTCCCGGAGGCGACGGCGATCCCGTTGACCGCGATCGTGGCCCCCTCGGCCGACGCCGTCGGCGTCACCTCGATCGAGGCGATTTGATCCTCGACGGACACGACATAGAGCTTCGACCCCGGATCGAAGGCCGGGCTCAGCGCTCCGCTGGAGACCGCGAGCCCGGAGAGGCTCGCGTCCGCGCTCGCGCAGGCCCCCGCGACGCACGCCTCGCCCGCGCTGCACGTCGCGCCCGCGCTGGCCCCCGCGCAGTCGCCGGTGGCGCCGCAGTAGGTCTCATCGGTCGACGGGTCGACGCACGCCCCGCCGCACGCGACGAGCGGCGGCGCGCACGACGCCTCGCATGCGCCGTGGGTGCAGATCTCGCCCGCGCCGCAGATCGCGCCCGCGTCGCTCCCGGTGCAATCGCCGCTCGCCCCGCAATGGTCGCGGTCCGTGTCCGGGTCGACGCACGTCCCGCCGCACGCCACGAGCCCGCTCTGGCACGACAGCTCGCACCGCCCCGCGCCATTGCAGATCTCCCCGGCCGCGCACGCCTCCCCCGCGTCGCTCCCGGTGCAATCGCCGCTCGCACCGCAGTGGTCGCGGTCCGTGTCCGGGTCGATGCACGTCCCGCCGCACGCCACGAGCCCGCTCTGGCACGACAGCTCGCACCGCCCCGCGCCACTACAGATCTCCCCGGCCGCGCACGCCACCCCCGCGTCGCTCCCGGTGCAATCGCCGCTCGCACCGCAGTGGTCGCGGTCCGTGTCCGGGTCGATGCACGTCCCGCCGCACGCCACGAGCCCGCTCTGGCACGACAGCTCGCACCGACCCGCGCCGCTACAGATCTCCCCGGCCGCGCACGCCACCCCCGCGCCGCTCCCGGTGCAATCGCCGCTCGCACCGCAGTGGTCGCGGTCCGTGTCCGGGTCGATGCACGTCCCGTCGCACGCCACGAGCCCGCTCTGGCACGACAGCTCGCACCGACCCGCGCCACTACAGATCTCCCCGTCGGCGCACGCCTCCCCCGCGTCGCTCCCGGTGCAATCGCCGCTCGCACCGCAGTGGTCGCGGTCCGTGTCCGGGTCGATGCACGTCCCGTCGCACGCCACGAGCCCGCTCTGGCACGACAGCTCGCACCGACCCGCGCCATTGCAGATCTCCCCGGCCGCGCACGCCTCCCCCGCGTCGCTTCCGCGGCAATCGCCGCTCGCCCCGCAATGGTCGCGATCCGTGTCCGGGTCGATGCACGTCCCGCCGCACGCCACGAGCCCGCTCTGGCACGACAGCTCGCACCGACCCGCGCCATTGCAGATCTCCCCGTCGGCGCACGCCACGCCCGCGTCGCTCCCGGTGCAATCGCCGCTCGCACCGCAGTGGTCGCGGTCCGTGTCCGGGTCGATGCACGTCCCGCCGCACGCCACGAGCCCGCTCTGGCACGACAGCTCGCACCGCCCCGCGCCGCTACAGATCTCCCCGGCCGCGCACGTCACGCCCGCGTCGCTCCCGGTGCAATCGCCGCTCGCACCGCAGTGGTCGCGGTCCGTGTCCGGATCGATGCACGTCCCGTCGCACGCGACCAGCCCGCGCTGGCACGACACCGCGCACTCCCCCGCCCCATCGCAGAGCTGCCCCTCCTCACACGAGACGTCGCACGCCCCGCAGTGGGCCGCGTCGGTGGCGAGGTCGACACACACATCGCCGCACAATGTCTGCCCCGTCCCGCACAGGGGTGCTCCGCCGCTGGTATCCCCGGGGGAGTCGCTCGAGCAAGCTGCGAGGAAGAAGGTGAGACCGAGGAGGAAGAAAATCCGCACGTGGGGCATGGTCAACCTCGATGGGGAGCCACGGCTCCGCCGGTCGAATCAAGGTCGGAACGGACGATTTCGCTGGACGAGGACCCGTGATTCGACGTGATGCCTGGCTGGTGCGCTCCGTCGCCGGATCGAACGCGGCATGAGGCGGCGCAGCGCCGCGCGCGCTCGGAGAGGAGCGAGCGTCGAGACTAGACGATTCACGCCCGGCGAGGTCAACAGGAACGACGCCGCTCGTCCCGGCGCGACCGGCCCGCTCCCGCCGCCGCGGCGCGGCCGGCGCCCACGCCGGGCGCCTCCGGGGCCGCCGAGCCCGACGGAGCACGCAGCGGAGCAGACGAACGCGGCGGACGGCATTCCGTCGGCGCGGCCGGCGATCGTCCCACGGGCCTTCGCGCCCCGGCGCGGCAAAGGAGCTCCCGGGCAGCCCCGCGGGGCTCAGCAGCCGACAGCATGGAATAAAATCGCGGCGACCCCGATGCCGGTGATTCGTGGACGACACACCCTGTCGCCATGATTCGACTCGGCTACGTCTGTCAGTCGCTCGGAATGCCGGAGCCCTCGCTGAAGACCGCCCAGCTCGGGCGCTATCTGAAGGGCCTGGTCGATCTCACGCCGATCTACCGGTACAACGCCGAGTACGTCCGGCGGTCCGTGGCGCACTCGACCGGCCTCGGCTTCACGGCGCACCGCGTCTCCAGCGACCTCTTCCCGCTGCTCGACATCGCGCCGGGGGCGCGCATGCTGGTGCCGGATCTGCGCTCCGTCCGGCGCGTCGCGGAGCGGGGCGGCGTGCACCTGTCGAATCATCCGAGCCAGTTCGTGGTGCTCTCCTCACCGCACGAGGAGGTGCTGATGAACTCGCTCGCGGTCATGAACGACCAGGGCTGGGTGATGGATCTGCTCGGCGCGCAGGGCTCGATCACCCTGCACGGCGGCGGCGTCCACGGCGATCGCGAGCGCACCGCCGCCCGGCTGCGGGCGGGCATCGCCCGGCTCGCGCCGCCGGCGCTCGCGCGGCTCGCGCTCGAGAACGACGAGCGCTGCTGGACGGTGCCCGAGCTGCTCGAGGCCACCGGGGGCGAGGTGCCCATCGTGTTCGACAACCTGCACTGGGCCGCGAACCCGCGGAGCGCGCCCTTCGAGGTGGAGCTCGAGCGCGCCGTCCGCACCTGGCCGGCCGATCGGGTGCCCGAGCTCCATTACAGCGAGCAGTGCAACGGCAAGCTGGCCGGGGCGCACGCCGAGCACATCACCGGGCGCGGGCTGCTCCGCTTCTGCGAGGAGGTCGCGGCGGCGTCGGGCGGCCGCGAGGTGGCGATCCTCGTGGAGGCGAAGCAAAAGGATCTCGCCCTCATCCGCGCCCTCGGCGAGCTGACGAGACGGCAGCGAGCCCGCATCGAGGCGCTCGTCCCGGGGCTCTCCGTCGCGCGGCCGCTGCAGGCGTGCTCCGCGTGATCGCGGGCCAGCAGCCGGCCAGGAGCGGCTCCCGCGCGCGCCGCGGCTCACTGCTTCGTGAGCCGCATGTAGCTCTTCGCCGTCCCCGGAGCGCCGCCTTCCTCCCCGGCCTGGATGGCCATCGTCAGCGAGGATCCCTCCACGCAGAACGGCACCTCCTGCGCCGCCTCGCCGTCGGCCTGGACCGTCAAGCTCGAGCCGGAGACCGACCAGGTGCCCGCCCCCGTCGTGGTGGTCTCCTCGAGGACCAGGGTGCACGCGCAGCCCGCGCCCGCGGCTACGCACGACGCCGAGGAGAAGGACGCGACGCCTTGCGCCAGGAGCTCCTGCATGGTCGCGTCGAGCTGCGCGCACGTGATCGTGACGCCCTCCATGGTCAGGCACGACGGCGGGTACACGATCTTCATCGGCCCCTCCATCGTGGATGTCGTGACATAGGTGCTGTCGGGCTTGAACTCGGCCGTTCCGACCATCTCGACGCCGCTGATATCGATCGTCGCGTCGCAGCTCTCGGTGAGCTCCGCGAACATCGAGGGGTCGAGGCACGTCTCCTCGATGGTCCACGATCCGGTCGGGTCCCCGCCGCACGCCGCGAACTCTCCGCAGGCGGCGCCCCCGCCATCGCTGTCGCCGCCGTCGCCGCCGCACGCGGACAGCGAGAGCAAGGATGCCACGAGCAGGATTGAGCACGTAGGAAAACGGGATTTCATCGGTTCCTCCAGGAAGGATCATCAAGAGAGCCCCAGGCCCCTCCGCGCGCGGCGCGGCGGCTGTCATGGCATGGGAAGCCGCGCCTCCGATCGCGCCGTCACGGCAGCGCGGCTTCCGGACGACAAGGAATCGAGGCTCGTCCTCTGTACGCATCCGGGCGGCGGATCCCTTCCCGCCTTGCACGTCGCCCCGCCGGGTCGGTCGCCGGAGCGGGCGTCATCGTTCATCCATCCCGCGCGCGCCGTTCCAGGCACGCACCCGGCGACCGCGCGTCACGCAAGGCGCGAGCCCCTCGACGTTCTGCCTTCACCCGGGCGCCGTTTCGCTCCATCGTGCTCGCGAGGATGAACCGGATACCGACGTTCCACGGCCGCCGAGCACGACGGTCTTCCCGCGCGATCGCGGCGCTCCCGGCGCTGCTCGCCCTGCTCGCGGGCTGCGAGGACCCGCAGCCCCAGCCGGCCGGCGGCCCCGGCGACGGCGGGCCCGCCGCCGCGCAGCCGGCGCCCGACCCGCCGTCGCCGGCGCCGCCGGCCTCGGTCGCCGCGCCCGCGCCGGCGGCGAGCGCCTCCTCGTTCGCCGCCGCCTCCGCGCACCCGGCCGTGCCCACGGCCGTGCCCGCCGCGTCGAGCGACGTCGTCGCGGGCGCCTCGCAGCGGTACGACCCCGGCCCCTCGGTCATCGCGTCGGACAGCATCGACGGCGCCGCTCTCCGGAAGCGGCACGTCGAGCGCCTCAAGGCCAACGGCTCGCCCGTCACCGTGCTCCGCGGCCAGGGACCCCTGGAGCTCGGCAAGCGCATCTGCGAGGCGGTGGTGCCCCGCCGGCCCCCGGCGACTCCCGTGCTCCTCAAGCCGAACCTCTGCGGGTTCGACAGCGTGAAGGACCCGGCCAAATCGAAGGGCGACGACGGCGTGACCGGCCGCATCACGCAGCCGGAGTTCGTCCGCGGCGTCGTCCAGTGCCTCAAGGCGCGCGGGCACACGAAGATCACCATCGCCGAGGGATGCGGCCACTCCCACAAGTTCTGGAAGGATCTCGTCCAGCGGACCGGCTACGAGGCGATGGCCGCCGAGGAGGGCGCCGCGCTCGTCGCCATGGACGACGACGGGGTCTTCGACGTCGCCGGCGACAGGCCCGGAAAGCCCCTCGCGATCCGCGGCATCGAGGCGAGCCACGTCCCGACGCTGCTCATGCCCAAGGTGCTCGCCGAGCACCTCGATCGCGGGCTGTTCCTGTCGCTCCCGCGGCTCAAGATGCACCGGTATTCGGTCATCTCGGCCGGCATCAAGGGCATGCAGGGCACGGTCATGCTGTCGGACAGCGCGCCGGCCTACAAGCAGAAGTGGCGAATGCACCGCGAGCTCAAGCCCTACCTGGACGCGAAGGCCGCCGGCCAGGAGGACCGCGCGCTCTACCTGTCGTCGCTCCGCGTCTTCGCCGAGCGGATGGTCGACGTGCTCGAGATCTCGACGCCGGACGCCGTGCTCGGCGACGGCGCGCCGGCGATGGGCGGCGACGGCTTCCAGGTCCTGCGCCCCACCGCGGAGATGGTGGCGGTCGGCGGCACGAACCCGGTGCGGGTCGACCGGGTGGTGGCCGAGCTCCTCGGCGTGTGGAACAGCCCGGCGCTCGCGCGCGAGCTCGGCGGCCACCGGACATCGCCGCTCATCGACGCGGCGGCGAAGCGCTTCGGGCTGGATCTCAAGACGACGCCGATCACGGGAGACGGCGCCGACCTCCTGAAGGCCCCGAGGCCGGTCCACTACAAGGCGATGGCGCCCTTCCGGCTCGACTGGGAGCCCGGGCAAGCGCCCTTGCCGGGCGGCGGGCCCGCCAGGGGGTCGGAGCCCGCGCCGCCGCCCCCGCGAGCGGCGCCCGGGGGCGCGCCAGACGGCGGGACCGCCGCGCCAGACGGCGGGACCGCCGCGGGCCCGGCGAAGCCGGAGGCGCGCGCGGCTCGGCTCCCGCCCGGAGAGCGGGTCGTGCTCGACGGCAAGGCGGACGACCCGGCCTGGGGCCGCGCGAAGGCCGTCGCGTGGGACACCGATTACGCCGGCGAGCGCACCGGGTTCCCCACGCGGGCGCGCTTCCTCTGGTCCGAGGCGGGGCTCCACGCCCTCTTCGAGCTCTCGAACGCGGGGCTCAACACGGATCGATCGAAGCCGGTCGGCGAGGAGCGGAAGGGGCTTTACAGGGAAGACTGCATCGAGCTGTTCCTGACGCCGGATCCGGGCGCGCCGAAGCGGTATTTCGAGGTGGAGATAGGGCCGTTCGGTCACTTCTTCGATATCGCCGTCGACCGCGGCGCGCGCCTGGAAGACACGGCGTGGTCGAGCGGCGCGACGATCGCGGCGCGCCAGAGCGCGGAGGAGCGCACGGCGGTCATCGAGGCGCTGCTCACGGCGCCGGAGATCGTGAAGGCGCTCGCCCCGAACGCGCGGCTGCCCATGAATCTCTACCGGATGGAGGGCAAGGAGCCGCGGCGCTACCTCGCGTGGAGCCCGCCCCGCACGAGCAAGCCGAACTTCCATGTCCCCGAGGCGTTCGGCGTGCTCGTGCTCGACCCCTGACGCGACCGCCGAGCGACCGATCACCGGGCGGCTGGCCGCGGCGGTCGCCGGGCCTACCGGACCGCGGCGGTCTCCGGGCCCACCGGGCGCTGGGCGAAGCGCGCTTGCGGCCCGCGCGGGCTGCGCCATCGTGCTCCCGCGCATGCCGATCATCACGGGGATCGTCCCCTCGCCGGACAAGCCAGGCCACGTCGTCATCCTTGTCGACGGGGTCGCCTTCGCCACCGTCCCCGAGGCGAGCGCCGCGGGCCTCGCGCCCGGGCAGGACAGCGCCGCCGCCGCGGCGGAGCCGCCCCGGAAGGCCGCCGCGGGCGAGCAGAAGACCTACGACCGGGCGCTGCGGCTCCTGTCGTTCCGGGCGCGGTCGGCCAGGGAGCTGGAGAAGCGCCTGATCGAGAAGGGCGAGCCCCGGGAGCACGTGGCGACCGCGATCGCGCGGCTCTCGGCGAACGGGCTCCTCGACGACGCGCGCTTCGCCGAGGCGAAGGCCCGCTCCGGCATCGTGGGCAAGCCGCGCTCGCGCCGCAGGATCGAGCAGGACCTGGCCCGCAAGGGCGTCGCGCGCGACGTGGCCGAGGCGGCGATCCGGCGGGTCATGACCGACGAGGGGACGGATGAGCTCGCCGTCGCCGAGCGGGCGGCGCGCAAGAAGCTTCGCTCCCTCTCTGGCCTCGATCCGATGGAACAGCGGCAGAAGCTCTACGCGTTCCTGGCGCGGCAAGGCTACGCGCCCGACGTCGTGCGCCGGGCGCTCCGCGGGGTGCTCGACGCGCCGCACGCGCCGCCGCCCGAGGACGAGGGCGCGTAGCGCGGCTGCCCCGTTCGCCGCACTGGGCCGCCGTTTCACCCGGAGCGCACCGGTCTTTCTGCCCTTCTCCGGCCACCTTCCCCACGCTACAAGGAGCCATGTCGCTCAAGCAGGAGGGCCCGCCGCCCGATCGCGCCGACGCCGTGCTCGCCGGCGGAGGAGAGATGGGCGCGCGCATGCGCGCGATCGACTGGTCGAAGACGCCGCTCGGCCCGGTCGCGTCGTGGCCGCAGAGCCTGAAGACGTGCGTGCGCATCATCCTGACCTCGCGCCAGCCGATGTTCGTCTGGTGGGGCGACGCGCTCATCAACCTCTACAACGACGCTTACAAGTCGATCGTCGGCGGCAAGCACCCCGAGGCGCTCGGGCAGCCCGCGTCCGTGGTCTGGCGCGAGATCTGGGGCCAGGTCGGGCCGCGCGCCGCGTCGGCGATGCGCCGCGACGAGGGCACCTACGACGAGGCGCTCCTCCTCATCATGGAGCGGCACGGCTACCAGGAGGAGACGTATTACACGTTCTCCTACAGCCCGGTGCCAAACGATCAGGGCGGGACCGGCGGGATCATCTGCGCCAACACCGACGACACGCAGCGCATCATCGGGGAGCGGCAGCTGGCGCTCCTCCGCGACCTCGCGGCGCAGACCGCGAACGCGCGCACGTGGGAGGACGCGTGCGCGCACAGCGCGCGCTCGCTCGCGACCGACGCCAAGGATATCCCGTTCGCGCTCATCTACGTCGTCGACCCCGACAAGCAGCGCATGCAGCTCGCCGGGACCACCGGGATCGCGCGCGGCCACGCCGCGGCCCCGGAGACGATCGCGCTCGCGGAGGGGTCGCTCTGGCCGGTGGCCGAGGTGCTGCGCGAGCACGAGGCCTGCCGGGTCGTCGATCTGCCGCCGGACCTCCGGGATCTCCCGACCGGCGCGTGGCCGAGGCCGCCGGCGAAGGCCGCCCTGCTCACGATCTCCCCGTCGGGCGAGACCGGGCGCGCGGGGGTCCTGATCGTCGGGTTGAATCCGTTCCGCCTCCTCGACGACAACTACCGCGGCTTCCTCCACCTCGCGGCCGGCCAGATCTCGGCCGGCATCGCCAACGCGCAGGCCTACGAGGAAGAGAGGCGGCGGGCGGAGGCCCTCGCCGAGCTCGATCGCGCGAAGACGACCTTCTTCAGCAACGTGAGCCACGAGTTCCGCACGCCCCTCACGCTGATGCTCGGGCCGCTCGAGGACGCGCTCGCGTCCTCGAAACGGAGCCTGTCGGGCGCCGATCTCGACACCGCCTACCGCAACGCGGTCCGCCTCCTCAAGCTGGTGAACGCGCTGCTCGACTTCTCGCGCATCGAGGCGGGCCGGATCCAGGCGTCTTACGAGCCGACCGACCTGTCCGCGCTCACCGCGGACCTCGCCAGCGCCTTCCGCTCCGCGATGGAGCGGGCGGGCCTCGCGTTCGAGGTCGACTGCCCGCCGCTGTCCGAGCCCGTCTATGTCGATCACGACATGTGGGAGAAGATCGTGCTCAACCTCCTCTCGAACGCGCTCAAGTTCACGTTCGAGGGCACGATCGCGCTCTCGCTCCGCGCTCACGGCGGTCGCGTCGACCTCACCGTGAGGGACACGGGGACCGGCATCCCGGATCACGAGCTCTCGCACCTGTTCAGGCGGTTCCATCGCGTCCAGGGGGCGCGGTCCCGCACCCACGAAGGGTCCGGGATCGGGCTCGCGCTCGTCCACGAGCTCGTCCGGCTGCACGGCGGGACGATCCAGGTCGCGAGCAAGGTCGCCGAGGGCACGTCGTTCACGATCTCCATTCCCCTCGGGACCGCGCACCTCCCGCAGGACCGCGTGAACGCCCGGCGGACGCTCGTGTCGACGGCGACGGGCGCGGCGCCCTTCGTGCACGAGGCGCTGCGCTGGCTGCCCGGGGCGGGGCCCGACAACGACGTCGCTCCCCTCGCGCCGGCGGGGCTGACCTCGCCGGTGGACGCCGCGCTCGCGGCGGGCCCGGCGGCGCGGATCCTCCTCGCGGACGACAACGCCGACATGCGCGACTACGTCGGGCGCGTGCTGCGCGAGCGGTGGACGGTCGAGGCGGTCGCCGACGGCGTCGCGGCGCTCGAGTCGGCGCGCGCGTGCCCGCCGGATCTCGTGCTCACCGACGTGATGATGCCGAACCTCGACGGGTTCGGCCTGCTGCGCGCGCTGCGCGCCGACGAGCGCACGAGGAGCGTCCCGGTGATCATGCTCTCCGCCCGGGCGGGCGAGGAGTCGCGCGTCGAGGGGCTCGAGGCGGGCGCGGACGACTACCTCGCGAAGCCGTTCTCCGCGCGCGAGCTCGTCGCCCGGGTGGCGACGCACCTCCATATCGCGCGCCTGCGGGCGGCGGCCGAGCGCGAGCGCGAGAAGCTGTACGACCTCTTCATGCAGGCGCCGGTCCCCATCGCGGTGTTCGTCGGCCCCGAGCACGTCTACGAGGTCGCGAACCCGCCGTACTGCGAGATGGTCGGCCGGGCGGAGATCGTCGGCAAGAGCGTGCGCGACGTGTTCCCGGAGCTCGGCGAGCACGAGGTGATCGCGACCCTGGATCGTGCGCTGAAGAGCGGTCAGCCGCTGCACATCATCGAGCTGAACATCCCTATCGTGCGCGGGGGCGTGGCGAGCGACGCCTTCTTCAACTACGTCGCGCAGCCGATCCGCGACCCGTCCGGCGCCGTCACGGGCGTCATGGTGGTCGCCTTCGAGGTGACCGATCAGGTGCTCGCGCGGCGCCGCATCGAGCAGCTGAGCCAGCACCGCGAGGAGCTCATCGCCGCGCTCGCGAAGACGAACCAGGAGCTCGACCAGTTCGCCTACGTCGCCTCGCACGACCTCAAGGCGCCTCTCCGGGGGATCGCGAACCTGTCGGAGTGGATCGAGGAGTCGCTCACGGGAAAGATGGATGACGAGACGCAGGAGCAGATTCACCTCCTGCGCGGGCGGGTGCGCCGCCTGGAGGCGCTCATCGACGGGATCCTCCACTACTCGCGGGCGGGGCGCGTGCGCGGCGACACGGTCAGCGTCGATACCGGCCAGCTACTCGCCGAGGTCGTCGAGCTGCTCTCGCCGCCGGCGGGCGCCCGGATCGAGATCGCCCCCGGGATGCCGACGATCCTCACGGAGCGCGTCCCGATGCAGCAGGTGTTTCAGAACCTCATCAGCAACGCCCTGAAGCACGCGCGCCGGAGCGACCCGCGGGTCGAGGTGACCTGCAAGGACGCCGGGGCCTTTTACGAGTTCGCCGTCACGGACAACGGGCCCGGCATCGCGCCCGAGTACCATGGTCGCATCTGGGACCTGTTTCAGACGCTCGAGTCGCGCGACAAGGTGGAGGGCACCGGGATCGGGCTCTCGGTCGTGAAGAAGGCCGTGGAGAGCCGCGGCGGGAGCGTGGGTGTCACGTCGCGCCCCGGCGAGGGAGCGACGTTCTTCGTGCGCTGGCCGAAGCGCGCGAAGGAGGAGGCGTGAGCGCGCGCTAGAGCGGTTTTCGCTCGGGTTTCGTGCAGGCGTCTCTCGTCTTCCGTCTTCCGCCCCCCCTCTCTCGTCTTCCGTCTTCCGTCCCCCCTTTCCCGTCTCTCGTCTTCCGTGCCCGTCCTTCGTGCGCGTGCGCGTGCGCGCTGACTCCGAAGAATCGCGCACGCGCACGCGCACGCGCACGAAGGACGAAGGACGAAGGACGAAAGACGAAGGACGAAGGACGAAAGACGAAAGACGGATGACGGGGGCGAGCGAATCCTCGCGATTGACGCGCGCGCCGCGCCGGTCGAGGGTGCGGGCATGCATGCGCGCCAAGCATCGTTCGAGCCGTGGCTGCGGAGCTTCGTCGCCGAGAACGGGGGCATCGCCGGGACGGTGCACCTCGTCGAGGGCGACGCGCTCGCGCTGGCCGCGGCCGTGAACATCCCGGAGAAGGTGCAGGAGATCACGCGCCGCGTCCCGCGCGGCAAGGGCATGGCCGGGCTCGCCTGGGAGCGCGGCCAGCCCGTGCAGACGTGCAACCTGCAGACGGACACGTCCGGCGACGTCCGGCCGGGCGCCAGGGCGGTCGCGGCGCAGGCCGCGGTGGCCCTGCCGGTGCGCGACGCCTCGGCGAGCGTGCGCGCCGTCGTGGGCATCGCGTTCGCCGGCGAGCGCGAGCTCGGCGAGGACGAGCTCGCCAGGCTCGCCGAGGGCGCGGGCGCGCTGCCGGCCTGAACGCTCGCCTCGCGCGGCCGTGGCCGCCGCGCTCGCCAGCGCCCTGAGCCGCGCCGTCGGCTTTGCGGGGCGTGTGAAGCGCTATTTGCGCACAGCGCACGTCCGGATCGCACGCGCGATCGTGAGAAGGGAGGCGCTGGCCATGCCTGACGCGCATTGTACTGTTCCCTCTCTCGGGAGGTGTGCATGGATATCGTCAGCCATGGAAGAGGTATGTTCCTGATGATCGCTGCCGCCGTCCTTGCTGGCTGCGGCTCACCGGAGCCGCTGGGGACGGCGGCGGAGCGTGTCATGGCGGGCGAGCCGGGTTGTTCCGGCGGGGAGAGCCCCGCGGGAGACCGCTGGATCCATGTGACGAGCGGCGGCCGGGAGCGCTCGGCCCTGCTGCACGTCCCGAGATCTCTTCACAAGAAGAGGGGGCGTGTCCCGCTCGTGTTCGACTTTCACCACTTCAATGGGACGCCCGAGGCGGAGGCCGCCCTCACGGGGCTCAGCGCGCTTGCGGACGAGCGGGGTCTCCTGGTCGCCTATCCCGCGGGCATCGGCGGGAGCTGGAACGCAGGCCTGTGTTGCGGCCAGGCGTGGCAAGAGGGGGTCGACGACGTGGATTTCACGCGTGACCTGATCGACGCCATCTCGGAGGAGTACCGCGTCGACCCGCGGCGGATCTTCGTGACCGGCATGTCCAACGGCGCGCTCATGGCGCACCGCCTCGGCTGCGAGCTCGCGGACAGGATCGCGGCGATCGCTCCGGTCGCCGGCGTCCTGCACGTGCCGCCGGCGACCTGCGAGCCGGCGCGCCCGATCTCCGTCCTGCATGTGCACGGGACCGCGGACATCGTGATCCCTTACAACGGAGGCACGGGGGTAGTCCCGGTGCCCGTGCCGGGGAGCCTCGAGTTCATCTCCGTGGCCGAGAGCCTCGCGATCTGGCGCGAGCGCGACGGCTGCGCCCGCGTCTCGCACGTCACCTACGCGCACGGCGACACGACGTGTAGGGCGTGGTCGCGCTGCGCTGAGGAGGCCGAGGTCGAGCACTGCGCGGTCGAGGGGGGCGGGCACACGTGGCCGGGCGGAGGAGATCTGCCGCCGGTGTTCGGGCCGAAGAGCGAGACGTTCGACGCGAGCGAGCGGCTGCTCGACTTCTTCGAGGAGCACCCGATGTGAGAGCATGGACGAGCGGACGCATCCCCGCTGCATGCGCTACGGCCTGACCTTCCTCGTCCCGAGCGCCTCGGTTGCCTCGCTCGCCGCCCTCGCCGGCGGGGCCGCGCTCGTCCTTCGCTGGCCGGCGCTGAGCTTCGGCCTGGTCGGCGCCGCGTACGTGGCGCGCCGGCCCGCGATGGCTCCTGCGCCGGGCGCGGTCGGGTCTCGGCACCTGACGGGTCGAGCGTCGCGACGGGTCACGAGCCGTCCCACCGGTGCTCGCGTCGGCGATCGAGGGCCCTCGGCCTCCTGGTTCCGGGCGCCGGCCCTTGTCTTTCGCGGCGCCGATGCGAGGATGGGCGCCTCCCCATGGAGACGAACGGCCAGAGCGCCCCGGAAGCAGCGACGGGCGATCCGCTCGACCCGGGCTGCCGCCCGCACGTCCGCGTCGAGGACCTCGTGCGCGGCGCGGCGCCCGCAGGCGAGCGTGCCCCCGCCGACGCGGGCGCCGGCTGCGCCGGCGGCGAGCGCGCCCCCGCCGAGCCCGTCGCGGGCGGCGCGCCCGGCGAGCCGCTCACGGCGAAGCTCGCCCGCCGCACGGTGCCCGGCGAGCTCTACGAGCGAGGGCCCGAAGAGGGGTATCTCCGGTGCACCGCGTGCGCGCACCGCTGCGTCCTCTCGCCGGGGCGCGCGGGCGCGTGCGGGATCCGCTTCGAGCAGGGCGGCGAGCTCCGCGTCCCGTTCGGCTACGTCGCTCGCCACTACGTGCGATCGGTCGAGACGAACACGATCTTCCACGTGCGCCCCGGCGCGCGGTCGCTCACCTTCGGGATGTTCGGGTGCGACCTGCGGTGTCCTTATTGCCAGAACTGGAAGGTCTCGCAGGCGCTGCGCGAGCCCGAGGGCGACGGCGAGCCGATCGACATCAGCGCCGCGGATCTGGTCGAGACGGCCGTCGCCGCCGGCTGCGGGGTCCTCGCCAGCGCCTACAACGAGCCGATGATCACGGCCGAGTGGGCGCGCGCGGTGTTCACCGAGGCGCGGCGGCGGGGGCTCGTCACGGCGCTCATCTCGGACGGCAACACGACGCCCGAGGCGCTCGCGTACATGCGCCCGGTCACCGACGTGTTCCGCGTCGACCTGAAGGGGTGGAGCGCCGACCAGTACCGGACGCTCGGCGGCCGCGTGGAGCCCGTGCTCGCGGCGATCGGCGAAGCCCGCCGCCTCGGCTACTGGGTGGAGGTCGTGACGCTCGTCGTCCCGGGCTTCAACGACAAGGCGGACGGCCTCCGCGCCCTCGGCGCCGAGATCGCCCGCGTCGATCGCGACATCCCCTGGCACCTCAACGCCTTTTACCCGCGCTACAAGATGCGCGATCGCCTGACGACCGACCCGGCGTTCCTCGTGGACGTGGCCGGCGTCGCGTACGCGCGCGGCATGCGGTACGTCTACGTCAGCAACGTGGCCGACCGCGTGCGCGAGCTCTCGCACACCCGCTGCCCGAGCTGTTACGAGGTCGTGGTGCGGCGGTTCAACTACGAGACGCAGGAGGTCCTCCTCTCCGGCGGCGCGTGCCCGGCGTGCGGGACGCGCGTGCCCGGCCTGTGGGGGCCGGCGGCCGCGTAGCGCTGCCCCGCCGGCCGCGCTCCACCGGTGGGGCGCGGCCCGGAGCCGTCCCGGCGTATTGCCGAACGATTTCCGTCTCGTTCCACCAGAGGCCCAGTCCGGAGACCCGGGACTCCGCAGCGCATGTTGCGTCCGGGCGGAACTCCTCCGATCGCGCTGGGCTCGATGCCGGTCTGGCAGCGCGGACGGCTGACGCGTAGTCCGGCTGACCCGCCGAGTCCGCCGCCCCGGCTGGCCGGACTGGCCGGCCATTTCAAGGGCCCATTGGCCGGCCAGTCCGGCCAGCGCGAGTGCCCGTCTCCGCCGGGAAAAATTCGAAGGATGGTTCTCGCCGCTTCGCCGCGTGTGGTAATTTATGAGCATGTCGTCGCCGTCCGAACGTCTTGCTCAGATCCTCAGGGAAGGCCGATTCGTCGCGACTCGCGAGCTCGGCGAAGAGTGCGCTGCGGAGCTCCACACGCACGCCAAGGAGAGGTATCTCGCGCTGGAGGCGACGATACCTGAGCTCCAGAGCAGCATGAGCCGCAAGCTCTTCGAGCTCGGCCCGCCGGTGCTCGCGATTTACCAGGCGCTCCTGCACGACCTCGGCGTGGACCGGGGGCCGGCCCTGCGCCTCGCCGAGGACATGCTGCTCGCGTTCTACCGCAAGCAGCTGGACCGGAGCCCGCTCCTCGACGCCGCGATGGATATGGTGTTCCGGCTGGAGCCCGCGCGGCGCCTGATCATGAAGAGCATGGCCCCGGGCTCGCCGGGCGGCTCCCGCTTCGCCAAGGTCAGCGACGCCGGCGCGCGCCTCGCCTCCGGCGCGCGCGAGTGCCCGCTCGTGGCCTTTGCGAGGCGGCACGGCGCGCCGGAGATCGTCGCCATGATCGGCCAGCTCGACGGCCTCAGGGCGAACGCGCCCCGCGGCATCGCGCTCCGCCGCACCGGCGCGCTCGATATGGGCGCCGAGCGCGGCGGCATCCGGTACGTGACGGGAAAGAAGTAGCGCCTCCCGCCCGCGCACCCCGCTCAGGCGTCGTCGACCCCTCCGGCGCCGACCGCCTCTCCCTCGTCCTTCCAGCCCCCCTCCTGCGCCCGCCAGCGCTCCGGCGCCGGCGCCCGTCACGCCGCGCCGTCTTGTCGAACGCTGGCCCGCCGAGCCCACCGCCGCGCACGCCGCGCTCCGCGGCGCAGGGATTCGACGTTTGCCCCGTGACGCGCCGCGACCTCGAAGGCCGGAACGCGCGTGGGACGGCGCACACATTTCAACATTGAAACATTCGCGCCGATTCGTGGATCTCAAGGGAGCGTGGTTGTGTTAATCGATCGATGATCGCCCGATCTCCGATCGCTCCCTGAAGTCGCTTGCTCGAGGAGGCCCCATGAAGTCACCGTTCGCTCTGCGAAGGGTCGCCGCCGGACTTTTGTCCGCCGCGGCGGCCACGACCGTCTTCGCGTCCAGCGCTCCTTCGCTGGCCGGCTCAACCACGCTCTTCGAGAGCGGGCAGGTGCGCCCGCTCGCGCTGTCTCCCAGCGGAAATCTGCTGTTCGCGCTCAACACGCCGGACGGCCGCCTCGAGGTCTTCCGCGTGCGCGACGGCGCGCTCGTCCACCGGAGCTCGATCCCGGTCGGGCTCGAGCCGGTCGCCGTGGCGGCGCGGAGCGACACGGAGGTATGGGTCGTGAACCACCTGTCGGACAGCGTGAGCGTCGTCCAGCTCTCCCCCGGCGGTCACGGCGGCCGCGTCGAGCGCACGCTGCTCGTGGGCGACGAGCCGCGAGACATCGTGTTTGCCGGCCCGGGGCGGCGCCGCGCCTTCATCACGGCCGCGCACCGCGGCCAGAACAACCCGAACGACCCGCAGCTCACCACGCCCGGCGTGGGCCGGGCCGACGTCTGGGTGTTCGACGCGAACCACCTCGGCACGTCGCTCGGGGGCGCGCCGCTCACCATCCTCACCCTCTTCACGGACACGCCGCGCGCGCTCGCCGCCACGCCCGACGGCGCCCGCGTCTACGCCGCCGGCTTCCATTCGGGCAACCAGACCACCGTCATCACCGAGCTGCTCGTGCCCGACCAGAGCGCGCCGGGCCCGGCCACCAACGCGGACGGCGACCCGGCGCCCCCGGTCAGCCTCATCGTCAAGTTCGACGGCGCGCACTGGGTCGACGAGCTCGGCAACCCCTGGGACTACCGGGTGAAGCTCTCGCTGCCCGACAAGGACGTGTTCGCCATCGACGCGATGGCGAGCCCCCCGCGGCCCGTCGCCGGGCCCTCGGGGGTCTTCACCGGCGTCGGGACGATCCTCTTCAACATGGTCGTCAACCCGGCGAACGGGAAGGTCTACGTCTCCAACACCGACGCGAGGAACGAGCAGCGGTTCGAGGGCCCGGGCGCCTTCGCCGGGCAGAGCCTGCGGGGCCACCTGCACGAGAGCCGGATCACGGTGCTCCGCCAGAGCGGCGCGCCCCGCGTCGCCCCGCGGCACCTCAACAAGCACATCGACTACTCGGTCTGCTGCGCCCCGACGCCGAACGCGGAGAGCGAGGCGAGCCTGGCCCAGCCGGTCGGCATGGCCGTCACGAGCGACGGCGCGACGCTCTATGTGGCCGCGCTCGGCTCGAGCAAGGTCGGCGTGTTCAGCACGGCCGCGCTCGAGGCCGACACGTTCGTGCCCGACGCGGCCGACCACATCGAGGTGAGCGGCGGCGGCCCGTCGGGCCTCGCGCTCGACGAGGCGCGCGGCCAGCTGTTCGTGCTGACCCGCTTCGACAACGCCATCTCGATCATCGACACCGCCACCGGCGCCGAGACGGCGCACGTCGCGATGTACAGCCCCGAGCCGCCGAGCGTCACGCTCGGGCGGAGGTTCCTCTACGACGCGCGATCGAGCTCGGCGCACGGCGACTCGTCGTGCGCGAGCTGCCATATCTTCGGCGACTTCGACAGCCTCGGGTGGGATCTCGGCAATCCGGACGCGGCGGTCACGGCCAACCCGGGCCCGTTCGTCGGCCCGCTGCTCAACCTGTTCACGCAGCAGCCGATGCCGAAGGAGTTCCACCCGATGAAGGGCCCGACCACGACCCAGAGCCTGCGCGGCATGGCGAACCACGGGCCCATGCACTGGCGCGGCGACCGCACGGGCGGCAACGACGCCCCGACCGCCCAGCCGGACAGCGGCTCGTACGACGAGCGCGCCGCATTCCTGAAGTTCCAGGCCGGCTTCACCGACCTGCTCGGCCGGAGCGGCCCGATCCCGGCCGCCGACATGGAGGCGTTCGCGGACTTCATCCTCCAGGTGACGTATCCGCCCAACCCGATCCGCCGCCTGGACAACGCGCTCACGCCGGATCAGCAGGCCGGGCGCGACACCTTCTTCGACAGCAACCTGGACGGGACGGCCATCTGCAACGGCTGCCACGTCCTCGACCCGGACAGCAACCCCGGCACGGACAGGCCCGGCTTCTTCGGCACCGACGGCAACATGACGTTCGACTTCCAGCCGCAGCTCATGAAGACGCCGCACCTGCGCAACCTGTACCAGAAGGTCGGGATGTTCGGGATGGAAGCCCCGGATTTCGGCATCCTGCCGGGCGACAACGCGCACAAGGGAGATCAGGTGCGGGGGTTCGGCTTCCTGCACGACGGGAGCTTCGATACGCTGTTCCGGTTCTTCCGCGGGATGGGGTTCTCGCCGTTCACGGGCTTCACGAACCAGTTTGGCACCTTCCCCGACAACCCCGACGGCCTGCCGGACTCGCCGGCGGGCGACGCGGTCCGCCGGCAGCTCGAGGCGTTCCTCCTCGCCTTCGACTCGAACCTGGCGCCGATCGTCGGCCAGCAGGTGACCCTGAGCTGGGACAACCAGGCCGCCGCCGGGCCGCGCGTCGATCTCCTGATCCAGCGGGCCAATGCGGGCGAGTGCGACCTCATCGCGAAGAGCCACGTGATCTTGCAGGAGATCGGCTTTCTCTACACCGGCGCTGGGAAGTTCGCCGCCGACCGGCTGGCGCTGCCGCCGATCCCGGACGCCGTGCTCCGCCAGATCGCGGCCGCGACGGGGCGCCCGCTGACGTACACGTGCACGCCGCCGGGCTCGGGCTACCGCGCCGGCATCGATCGCGACGAGGACGGCTTCCTCGACGGCGACGAGCGGGGCGCCGGCAGCGACCCGGCGGACCCCTCGGACACGCCCTGATCACTCCTCCGCCCCATCGTCGCCGAGCGCGCAATCCGGGTCGGGCGGGGACACGCAGGCGAGCGCGCACACCCCGTCTGCGCCGCAGTGGCGGTCGGCGCAGTCCGGGTCGACGAGATCGGGGCCGACATCGCAAGATGCGTCGCAGAGGCCGTCCGCGCGGCATGGGTTGTCCGCCTCGAACTCGTCGATCGTCGGCTGGATGAACCGGGAGATCTGGTCGTAATCGGTGCGCGCCTGCACCCCGTCGAGGGTGCAGGGGTCGTCGCCGAACGACGTCACGCCGGCGTGGCGCTCGACGCCCCGCCGCACGAGGAACGCCGGACCTCCGGAGTCGCCGGCGCACGTGTTCATGGCGGGGACCTGGTAATAGAACTGGGTCTCGTCGATCGTCCCCGGCGTCCCGCCGACCTGGGCAGGGCCGATCGCCAGGATGGGAAACGCCACGGCGCGTCGCATGCCGAACCCCGTCCCGGCGACCCCGTCGGAGACGCCATAGCCGACGAAGGTGTAGTCCGGCCCGATGTACCAGCCGCTGTTGTCCATCGACTCGCGCAGGAGCGGCGCAGGCTGCACGGGCGCGTCGCTCTCCAGCTTGAGGAGGGTGAGATCGTTCTTGAGGGTGCCCGGGTCGTACTCGGGGTGGCGCAGCGACGTTTCGACCTGCACGCTCGCCGAGCGCCGCCCGAGGTTCGTGCCGAAGAAGACCCGCGTGAGCCCGCCGTGGCAGTGTCCCGCCGTGATCACGGTGCGCCGGGAGATCACGGTCCCGCTGCAGTACGCCCGGCCGCGATTGCCCACGCCCACGACATAGGCGTGCGCTGTGTCCACAGCGCCTCCGACGATGCGCTGTCGGGACGTGAGCAACGGTTGCTCGCCCTCATCCCCAGCTTGCGTATCTGCGCAGCCGAGCCCGCCGAGGCACAGGATCGCGATCAGGATAGCATTCTTCATACTGCCACCTTTCCGTCTACAAATGATGTCTACAACGGCCATGGCGTGAGGACGCACACAGTCTTTGCGCTGCCCGGGCCCACGGGTGGGCGGAGGGCATAACAAGCGTGGTGCCAGCGCGGTGCTCGGCGCGCCTCCGAGCCTCCGAGCCGGATCCACGCGCGGCGGGGGCCTGGAAATGGCGCGCGAGCGGGGGATCTCGCCGGGTCGCGTCCTGGAATGGCGCGCGAGGGGCGAGATTCGCCGGGCGCCTGGCCGCGGCGTGTACGGCCGTGGGGTTCATGGGGGGAGAGGTCGCGGCGCCGCGCTCGTCAGGGGGGCACGCGGGCGCTGGACGCGTGGGGTACGCGACCGCCGCCGCTCGCGGGGGTGTCGGCGGTGCCGGAGCGCGGCGTCAGGACGTCGGCGTCGCTCGAGCGGGCGCGGCGCTGCGCTCGGCGATGCGCGCGATGTAGGCGCGGTTGAGCTCGCGGCACGCGAGCTCGCGGACGCCGATCGTGACCTCGATCCCGGCGCTCTCGAGCAGGGCCACGCCCTTGCCGGAGACGAGGGGGTTCGGGTCGATCATCCCGATCACGACGCGCCGGACGCCGGATCGGAGGAGGGCGTCGGTGCAGGGCGGCGTGCGGCCGTGGTGGCAGCACGGCTCGAGGTTGACGTAGAGCGTGGCGCCCTCGGCGCGGCCGGCGAGCTTGCGGAGGGCGTCGACCTCAGCGTGGGCCAGCCCGGCTCGCTCGTGGAACCCCTCGGCGAGGACCTCGCCGCCGCGCACGATGACCGAGCCGACCATCGGGTTCGGGGCGGTGCGGCCGGCGGCGCGCCCTGCGAGCTCCAGGCAGCGGTCCATCCAGCGGAGGTCGACGTCGCTCATGCCGGCCCCGGGGCACGGCGGTCCATGAGAGGGCGGAGGGGTGGCCCCGCCGCGGCAGCGCACAGCATGACGCGGTGAGTATAGCGGAGGGCCGCGGTTGAGGTAGGACCGCGAGCGAGATCGCCCGCTCGTCGGGTCCGCGGCTGCCGTACCGGCGTCTCGGCGGGCAACCGGCTCGCGCTGGGGCGCGTCACGCCGGGAGGGCGGCCCCGGGGCGCCGGCGAGAGGGGGCGCGAGGGGCTGGCGGAGGATCGCGGGGGTCGGCGGAGGGGGGCATGTCCAGCGCGGAGATGGGTGAAACCCATGTTTTGGTGGCGGCACGTCCACCGGGAGACGGGTGCCACCCATGTTTTTGTGGAGGCACGTCCACCGCGGAGATGGGTGCCACCCATGTTTTTGTGGAGGCACGTCCACCGCGGAGATGGGTGCGACCCATGTTTTTGTGGAGGCACGTCCACCGGGAGACGAGCGCCACCCATGTTTTTGTGGAGGCACGTCCACCGGGAGACGAGCGCCACCCATGTCCGGCGCGGACGAGCCGGCTCACCCGGACGGGTTCACGGCGTGCCGCGCGCCCCGGGCGGGGGCGCCCGGACGGCTCCGGCCCGCCTGGCGGGGGCTCGCCGACGGGGCCTCGCGAGGTCGTCAGCCATCTCGACGCAGGCCTCGGGTTGGCGTTCAGCGGCGGCGCGAAGCGCTGCCCGCCGCAATGCCTTGTTGGGCGGTCTCTTCGGCCAACGTGGAGTCGTTTGAACCGGGCGATTTTCGGGCAGGTGGAGTGACGTGGGGTCTTCGGCTGGTCTCTCCCATGCGTCGAAACGCCTCGAAGATCGCGTCGATGTCATAGCCGTGCTCCCGTGCGATGGCCTCGCGGATTGCACGGACCTCTTCCACAATCGGGTCGGGGGTCATGTCTCCTCCTCGAGCGCGAGTTGCTCCGGTGTACAGATGATAGGCGGACGAAAGCCGCTCTGGCGGCACACGGCCTCGATATGGTCGCGCATCACGGCGTTGGCGAGATGAGCGCAGTTGGGCGTCTGCAACGCCGAGCGCGAACGTCCGGGCGCTCGATCCCACCTCGCGGACGACCATCGACCCGTCCCGTCGGCCCAACGATCTGCCGGTCTGCCGCGGCGCGAAGCGCCGTCGGCAGCATGGGCTTGCTCGGCAGCTGATTCGAGGCAGATGGAAGGCGCCGTTCACGCGGCGCGTTTCGCGCCTTTGCCATGAGTGCTCCGTCCCGACGTTCGCCGCGGCGGCGGCTTTCCACGCGAACGAGGCGGATGCGCGATCAGCACTTCGGCTGGGATCTGCATCGATGCGTGGAGCTTTCGGATCATCGGGAGCGTGAGCGCCCGTTTGCGGCCCAAGACCTCCGAGACCCGTGCCCTGGAACCGATCAGCGGTTCGAGCTGCTTGCGAGTCCACCCGAGTTGCTCGCAGCGCGCCTCGATCGCTGCGATCGGGTCTGGCGGAGCAATGGGGAACTGCTTGCGCTCGTACGCGTCGACTAGCGTCGCGAGCGCATCGAGCTCTTGCGCCTCGGGCGAGCCTGGCTCGGCGTCCCAGAGCTCTTCGATTCTGCGAAGCGCCCGACCGTGACTCTCCTTATCCACAACAGGCTTGATCATCGCGGTGCCCTCATACGCTCGTCGCATCAATTCTGTCGTATTCGGCATGGGTGCCGATGAATCGGATGTAAACCAGATACAATGGACCGTACTTGACTTGAGCGATCAAGCGGTAGTTGTTGCCCTTGATGTCGAACACGACCCGGTTATTCGGGAGGAAGTCGACGCTTCCGAAGGCGGTTTTGATGTCAGCGGGCCCCGTCCAGGAGGCACTCTGGACGATGGAGAACCAGAGCCGCAGCGGAGTCTCGGCATCGGCGTGCCGAGTCCAGAACTCAACGAGAGTGCTGCGGCTGAAGATCCTCACGGAGTGGAAAGCGTATCATGCTCCCGCGGTGGGAGCAAACCCTTCGAGTGCAGCCTACAGTGGCGGCTAAACCAGGCTCTCCGCTGTCGCCCGCCGAACGCACTGGCGCTCGCCCCGTCGGGTGCAGCGCCGGGCTCGGCGGCCCATTGCCACGGTACGGGGCCCGCCAGCCGCGCCGAGCGCCGGCCGTCGAGACCCGCGCAGGCAGCCAGCTCAGCGTGTTCGCGCCACGGCCACGACCGCGACGATCGCTATGAGCGCAACCATCGCGAGGAAGGCAAGCGCGGCGATCTGGACAGCCACGTCAGGTAGCGTACGCGTAGCCGTCGTCGGGGCCGAGCGGCGCGCGGGCCTCCGCCCGGTGGCCTCGACGGCCCCGAAGCCGGCGGCCTCGACCGGCCCCGCGCCAGCGCCGTCCCGCTCGGCGGCGGGTTTCCTCCACCGCCGTTCTGCTTCACACTCCCGGCCTGCACCGTCGTGCAGCGGCCTCCCCCGGTCCCCCGCGGCCTCCGCCGCATCCCTCATCGCCCTCGTGCCCCACGCCGTCATCACCTCGCCCAGCGCCGCCGCCCGCCTCGATCGCGCCGTGGGCTGGCTGCGCCGCCGGCGCCCCGCGGAGCGCGTGCTCCTCGTCGGCGCGTCGGTCGAGGCCGCGAGCGAGCTCGCCCGCGCGTCGATCCGCGGCCGGCGCGCCACCTTCGGCTGGCACCGGCTCACCCTGGGGCGCGTCGCCGCCGCGCTCGCGATGCCGGCGCTCGCCGCGCGCGGCCTCGTCCCGGCCAGCGCCCTCGCGATCGAGGCGCTGTGCGCGCGCGCCATCGGCGGGCTCGCGCAGGACGGGCTGCTCGGCCGCTTCGCCCGCGTCGCGGATCGGCCCGGACTGCCGCGCGCCGTGGCGCGGACGCTCGACGAGGTGCGGCTCGCCGGCGTCGATCCGGACGCGCTCGCCCCGGCCGATCTCGACGGCATCGCCCGCGCCTTCGACGCCGCCCTGGACGCGGCCGGGCTCGCCGATCGCGCGCTCGTCCTGCGCCTCGCGGCCGAGCGCGCCCGGGCCGACGACGGGGGCGACCCGCGCGCGAGGCACCCGCTGCTCGGGCTGCCGATGCTCCTGCTCGACCTGCCGGTGCGGTTCGCGCTGGAGCGCGAGCTGATCGAGGCGCTTGCCGCGCGCTCGCCCGACGCGCTCGCCACCGTGCCCGCCGGCGACGCCGCGTCGCTGCGCCACCTCGAGGCCGCGCTCCGGTCGCCGGCGCGGCGGATCTCGCTGACCGCGGTCTCGGCCGCGCACGACGGCGCCGGCGCGGCCAGCGACGCGGGCGGCGACGCGGACGACGCGGACGACGGGCCGCCGCCGGGCGCGCCCAGCACCTCGCTCGCGCGCCTGCAGGAGCACCTGTTCGATCCGCTCACCGACGAGGCGCCGGGGCTCGGCGACGAGGTGGAGATCCTCTCCGCGCCCGGGGAGAGCCGGGAGTGCGTGGAGCTCGCCCGCATCGCGCTGCGCGAGGCCGGCCGCGGCGTGCCGTTCGAGCGCATGGCGATCCTCCTGCGCGCGCCCGAGCAGTACCGCGCCCACCTCGTCGAGGCGCTGCGCCGGGCCGGGATCCCCGCGTACTTCGCGCAGGGCTCGGTCCAGCCCGATCCGGCCGGCCGGGCGCTGCTCGCGCTGCTCGCGTGCGCGGCCGAGCACCTCTCGGCGTCGCGCTTCGCCGAGTACCTCTCGCTCGGGCAGGTGCCCGACGCCACGCCCGCGGGCGAGCCGCCCCCGGCCGCGTCCGAGGCCGATCGGTGGGTGCCGCCGGACGACGACCTCTTCCCCGCGCTCCTGCGCGGCGAGCTCGACGAGGGCGCGGAGGAGCTCGGGGACGCGCTGGCGATCGGAGATGAAGAGGAGGCGCTCTCCCGCGGCGGCGCGCTGCCCCGCGCAGGCGCGCCGGGCGCGCTGGAACCGCCGGGCGCTCCGGAACCGCCGGCCGCGCCGGCCGCGCCGGGCGCGCCCGAATCGCAGGCCGCGCCGGGCGCACCGAGCGGCGACCGCGACGCCCCCGTGCAGGACGGCACCCTGCGCGCCCCGCGGCGCTGGGAGCGGATCCTCGTCGACGCGGCGGTGATCGGCGGGCTCGACCGGTGGAAGGCGCGGCTCTCCGGCTTCGAGCGGGAGCTCCGGCAAGAGCTCGCGCGCGCCCCGGAGGAGCGCGACGCCGCGCGCATCGCGCGGACGCTCGCCGACCTCGCGGCGCTGCGCGACTTCGCGCTGCCGCTCCTCTCGGCGCTGCCGAGCCCGGGCGAGCGGGCGACGTGGGGCGCCTGGCGCGACCGGCTCTCGGCGCTCGCGACGCGCGCGCTCCGGCGCCCCGAGCGGGTGCTCGCGGTGCTCGCCGAGCTCGCGCCGATGGCCGACGTGGGCCCCGTCGACCTCGGCGAGGTGCGCCTCTGCCTCGCGCACCGGCTCACCGACCTCGTGCTGCCCCCGGCCGCCCGCCGCGACGGGCGCCTCTTCGTCGCGCCGATCGAGGCCGCCCGCGGGCGCTCGTTCGACGTGGTCTTCGTGCCCGGGCTCGCCGAGCGGATCTTCCCGCAAAAGGTCGTCGAGGACCCGATCCTCCGCGACGCGCTCCGCCGGGCGATCGCCGGGGGCGCCTCGGGCCTCGACACGAGCGACGACCGGGTGGCGCGCGAGCGCCTCGCGCTCCGGCTCGCGGTCGGCGCGGCCCGCCGCAAGCTCGTCGTGTCGTACCCGCGCGTCGACATGGACCAGTCGCGGCCGCGGGTGCCGTCGTTCTACGGGCTCGAGCTCCTGCGCGCGGCCGAGGGCAGGCTGCCCGGCTTCGGCGAGCTCGAGCGCCGCGCCGAGCAGGGCGGCGCCGCGCGCATCGGCTGGCCCGCGCCCGCGCGGCCCGAGGACGCCATCGACGCGGCGGAGCACGACCTCGCGCTCCTGGAGACGCTCTTCAGCCTCCCGGAGGACCGGACCATCGGCACGGCGCGCTACCTGCTCGGCGCGAACCCGCACCTCGCGCGGGCGCTCCGGTTCCGGGCGCGGCGCTGGATCCCGGCGTGGACGAGCGCGGACGGGCTGTTCAAGCCGGTCGCGGAGGCGCGCGAGGCGCTCGCGAAGCACGCGTTCGGGCGCCGGTCGTTCTCGCCGACCGCGCTCCAGCACTTCGCCGCGTGCCCCTACCGGTTCTTCCTCTACGCCGTGCACAAGCTCGCGCCGCGCCCGGCGCCGGAGGCGATCGAGGAGCTCGACCCGCTCCAGCGCGGCCGGCTCGTGCACGACGTGCTCTACGAGGTGCTCGTCGCGCTGCGCGACGCGGGCAAGCTGCCGGTGAGCGTGGCCTCGCTCGACGAGGCGCGGGCCGAGCTCGATCGGGCGCTCGACCGCGTGGCCGCGCGCTACGCCGACGAGCTCGCGCCGGCGATCCAGCGCGTCTGGGACGACGGGATCGCGTCGGTGCGGGCCGATCTCCGCGAGTGGCTGCGGCGCGCCGCGGAGGACCGCGACTGGGAGCCGATCCATTTCGAGCTGTCGTTCGGGCTGCCGCGCCGCTTCGCCACCCGGGATCCGGGGAGCTCGGACCAGCCGGTGGAGCTCGACTGCGGGGTCAAGCTCCGGGGGTCGATCGACCTCGTCGAGCGGAGCGTGTGGGGCGCGATGCGGGCGACCGACTACAAGACGGGCAAGGCGCGGGCGCCGCGCGACGCGGTCGTGAGCGGCGGGGGCACGCTCCAGCCGGTCCTCTACGCGCTCGCGCTGGAGAAGCTCATGCCGCCGGGGACGCAGGTCGAGTCGGGGCGGCTCTATTACTGCACGTCCGCCGGCGGCTTCACCGAGGTGCCGATCTACCTGGACGCGCGGGCCCGCGAGGCGGCCGCGCAGGTGGCGGGGATCATCGGCGACGCGATCGACAGGGCGGCGCTCCTGCCGATGCCGGCGGAGGGGGCGTGCGCGCAGTGCGATTACCGGCCCGTGTGCGGGCCGTACGAGGAGCTCAGGACCGGGAAGATCAAGCGGCGCGACCTCGACCAGCGCCGGCGGCTGGAGCAGCTCCGCAGGCTGGCGTGAGCGCGGGTGTCGCGCCCGGGCGCGCGCGGAGGGTGCCAGTCACCCGGGCTCGCCGGGAGCCGGCGGCGCGCTCGCGGCCCCGGCGACCCACGGCGGATCTTCCGCGTGCTGCTCCGTGCCCGAGAGCGGCGTCAGCCACGGCTCGCGGCGCTTGATCCAGATCTCGTAGCTCGGCGCGAGATCCGTCGGAGCGTCGTCCAGACATCCCAGCTTGATCTCGACCTCGCCCTCCGCCTCCCGCAGCGAGAACAGCCGCGACCCGCACGTCGTGCAGAAGCTGCGTCCCTCCCAGGACCTCGTCTCGCCCGTCGACTCGAAGCTCGACCACGGCCACACCGCGTACGGCATGAAGACGCCGCCGGTCTCCTTCCTGCACGACGTGCAGTGGCAGAGCCCCACGCGCACAGGCTCGCCACGAAGCTGAAACCTCACGGCGCCGCAGGCGCAGCCGCCGCTCCGGACACGCTCGAATCCAGCTCGCAGTTCGTCTCCCATCGCGCGCTCTCGGCCCATCGTAGCCAGCGCCGCGCTCGCGTTCTATACACTTCGTCATGGTCAAGGAAATCGCTCTGCCCTGCGCCCTGCTCGCGCTCGGAGCGGCGGGCAGCGGTTGCAACCTCATCTTCGGCATCGAGCCCGGCACGGACGCGACCCCCGCCTCGTCCTCGACGACGGCCTCCGCGGCGACGGCGACCACGGGCCCCGGAGATGGCGGCTCGGCGCAGGCCACGTCGGGCGCCGGTGGCGCCGGTGGCGCCGATGGGGCGGGCGGGCGCGCGCCCTCGTGCCCTCCATCGAGCTGCGCCGCGGGAGAGTGCCCCGTGACGCAGATGCCAGGGGTGCTCGGGTCCAACCCGAAGGGCATGGCGGTCACCCCGGATGCCGTGCTGATGGCCAACGACGAGGCCATCGTCGCCATCCCGAAGGACGGCGGGGCCGCGCGCACGCTCCCGGGCACCCTCGGATTCGGCGACACCACCTGGGTCACCTACTCGGGCGGGCAGCTCTCGTGGATGAACTGGAGCAACGGAGACGTGCTGGGGATCTCCGTCGATCCGCCGAGCTCCAGCCCGATCCGGATCGCGGAGGTCCCTCGGCAGGAGGACGAGGACGTCATTCCGGGCTTCGGCCGGATCGCCTCGTTCGGCGACAGCGTCTACTGGGCGACGCAGACGCCCCCGGCCGTGTGGCGGGCCAAGGCGGACGGCAGCCAGCCCGTCGCCGAGCAGGTCGCCACCAGCGACCACCCGATCGGCGTCGCCGTCGACGCGACGCACGTCTACTGGTCGGATTACTGGGCAAGCCAGATCCTGCGCAAGACGAAGGAGCCGCTCGGCGAGACCGCCGAGGTCTTCGCGGAGACGAACGGCAACCCGACCGAGATCGTGCTCGCGGGCGGCGTCGTGTACTGGGTGACCGACAACACCGGTGCAGTCCAGTCCAAGGCGACGGACGCGGCGCCGGGCGCCCCGCCCTTCACCACCACGGTCGACGCCCAGGCCGTCGCCAAGTCGCTCGCGGTGGACGACGAGTTCGTCTACTGGACCGTTTACGAGAACAGCGAGGGGCAAGGCGAGGTGCGCAGGGCGCACATCGGCAAGGGGGACACGATCACCCTCACGACCGGACAGCCGTACTTCTTCGAGATCGCCGTCGACTGCGGGTTCATCTATTGGAACGTCAACGACCTGGAAGCCGAAGAGGACGCCGTGGTGTTCCAGATGCCGAAGCCCTCGAACTGAGCGCGGCCCCGCGCCTCCCCGGGTCGCCGCGATCGCGGATCGACCACGGCCCGCCTGGCCGAGGCGGGGTCTCCAATCCCGAGTCCTCCGTGTCCAAGAGCGAGCGCCCCAGGCGCCGTGCGCTACGCCGCGCCCTGCGCCTCTTCCCTCTTCGGCCACGTGAACCGGAAGGTCGCGCCGTTCTTGCCGTCCGACTCCACCCACGCCCGCCCGCCGCGGCTCTCCACGATCTTCCGCACGATGGCAAGGCCGATCCCGGTGCTCTCCACCTTGTCCCGCGCCTGCAGCGTCTGGAACATCCCCCACACCTTCTCCTGATAAGCAGGCGCGATGCCAGGCCCGTTGTCCAACACCGAGAACTCGTACTGATCGCCCTGCTCGCGGGCGGACACGGACACCGCCGCATCCTCGCGGCCAGCGTGCTTGAGCGCGTTCGTGATCAGGTTCATCAAGACCTGTTGCAGCGGCACCCGGTACGTCCGCAAGCTCGCGGGCGGCACGTCGAGCGTGACCCGCGCAGGCGGCTTGGGGGCGATGAGCTCGACCACCTCCCGCGAGAGCTTCTCGATGTCCACGCTCTCCGGCTTCTCGCGGAACCTCGTGGCGCGGGAGTAGGCCAGGATCCCCTCGATCAGGGCCTCCATGCGGCGCACGCGGCCGCGCAGCATCTCCATCTGCCGGCGCGTGTCGGCGGTGAGCTTGTCCGACAGGTCCTCCTCGATCCACTGGGCGAGGCTCGCGATGCCGCGGAGCGGCGCCTTCAGATCATGGCTCGTCACGTACGCGAACTGGTCGAGCTCGGCGTTGGTGCGCTCCAGCGCGCGGATGAGCGACTGCGCCTCCCGGAACAGCCGGGCGTTGTCCATCGCCACCGCCGCCTGGGCGGCGAGGCCGACGGTGATGCGCTCGGAGCGCTCGGTGAAGACCCCCGGCTTCGGGTGCCCGAAGAACATCGCGCCGATGACCTTGCCGCTCCGCGAGACCACGGGGACGGCCAGGTAGCTCGCCACGGGGAGGTGCCCCTCCGGCGGGCCTCGATGAGGAGAGCTCTTTCCGTAGCGCGGATCCCGGGTCACGTCGTCGAGGCGGATCACGCCCTCTCCGCGGAACGTCGGCGCGAACAGCGCCGTGTTGCGCGGCATCGGGAAGCGCGAGAAGGCCTCCCTCGGCGCCCCCGAGAGCGCATACAGCATGTAGCTGCCGCTCTGCGCGTCGTTCACGTTGTAGAAGAACGCGCCGAACTCCGCGCCGGAGAGCTTCGTCCCCGCGTCCGTGACCGACTGGACGAGCGCGTCGAGCTCGAGCTCCGCCGACAGCACCTGCCCCACCTCGTGGAGCGTCTCGAGCACCTCGGCGTGCTCTCGCGTGAGCCGCTCGGCCTCGCGCTGCTGGCTGATATCCATGTTGCAGCCCACGTACTCGCGCACGCTGCCGTCCGTGGCGCGGACCGGCGCCGCGCGCGCCATCGTGTAGGCATACGAGCCGTCTTTCCGGCGGAGCCTGTACTCGGCTTCATACACGCCGCCGCGCGCCGTCGCGTCCGACCAGGCCCGCATCATCGCCTCCCGATCATCGGGGTGGATCGCTCGCAGGAAGCCCCCCTGCAGGTACTCGGCCTCTTCCTGCCCCGTGAACTCGAGCCAGCTCGGCGAGCTCTCGATGATCGTCCCCTCCGGCGTGGCCGTCCACACGACGGCCGTGGTCGCCTGGACCAGCGTCCGGAGGCGCGCCTCGCTCGTGGCGAGCTCGATCGCGAGCTGCTCGACGTGGCGGCGCGCCAGCACCTGGTCGGTCACCTCGAACGCGAACGCCATGACGCCCTCGGTGCTGCCGTCCGGCGCGCGCATCGCCTGATAGACGAAGTTGAAGAAGCGCTCTTCCTCCGGTCCGGCGGCGCCGCGGCGCAGGCGGAGGGGCACGGACGTGCCGACGTAGGGTTGACCGCTCCGGTAGACCCCGTCCAGGAGCTCGAAGATGCCTTGGCCGTCGAGCTCGGGGAGCGCGCCCCGGATCGGCCTGCCCAGCACCTCTCGTCCGCCGAGGATGTCTCGATACGTCGGATTCACCAGCTCGAAGACGTGCTCGGGGCCCCGCATGATGCAGATGCCGGCCGGCGCCTGGTTGAACAGGCCCGCGAGCTGCTGGCGAGACGCGTCGACCTGCTGGAACAGCCTCGCGTTGTCGATCTGCAAGGCCACGCGGTTCGCGAGCTCCTCGGCGAGCGCGACGTCCGCCTCGCAGAAGCGCCGGCCCGACTCGGCGTGGACCAGCGTGAGCGCCCCGATGTTCCGCTCGCGCCCCCGGAGCGGGACGACGACATAGGACCTGAGGCCCAGCGACCGGATCAGGCGCAGGTGCTCGGGGTTCATCGCGGCGGACTCGAGCATCGAGTCCGGGATGTCGGCCATCCACTCGGGGCGACCGGTGCGGATGACCGCGGGCACGCCCGTCGGGGCGTCGTGCCGGGGCGGGGACATCGCCCGCAGGCGCTCGCTCAGCTCGATCTTCGCCGGATCGCAGTGGTGAACGGCCACGCGCTCGACGGTGTCGCCGTTCAGCATGTCGACGGCGCACCAGTCCGCCAGCGTGGGCACGGCGAGGTGGGTCAGGTGCGCGAGCCGCGCCCCGACGTCGAGCGAGTTCGAGAGCACGGCGCCCGCCTCGCTCAGCAGGCGCAAGGTCGCCTGCTGCCGCTCGAGCTCGGCCGCGAGCATCTCCGCGCGCGCCCGGGCCTGTCGCTCCTGCTCGAGCAGGCGCGCCCGGTCGAGCGCCGACGCGCACTGCGCGGCCACGCTGAGCAAGAACTCGCGCTCTTCGTCGGTCCACGCCCGCTCGGCCGCGAACGAGAACGAGAGCGCGCCGAGCAGCTCTCCATGGGCGACGATCGGCAGGACGGCGAGCGCCTGGATGTCGTCGCGAGCAGGCCTGAGCGCCGCGAGCTCGGGGTACGCCGCGTGCAAGCTCCTCTGGGTGCCCACCCAGATCGGGCGGCGCTGCCGGAGCGCCTCCGAGAGCGGCAGTCGGGCGTCGAGCGGCACGATCGCGTAAGGGCTCGCGCGCTGCTCCTCCAGCCCCGATTGGGCGATCAGCGTCGCGGCCCCGGCCGCCGCGTCCGCCGCGTACATCATCGTGGTCGAGGCGCCGAGCACGCGGTGGACGTCGCAGACGACGGCGGAGGCCATCTGTTCGATCGTCATCGCGCCGCTCAGCGCGGAGCTGATCGCGAGCAGCGCCTGCGTGAGCCGGGCGCTGCGATCGAGCTCCTCGAGGCGCCGCGAGAGCTGCGCCGCGAGCTCGCCGCGCTCCGCCTCGACCTGCTTCAGGCGGGAGATGTCGGCGAACACCGAGATCCCCCCCTCGAGCTCGCCTCCGGGCCCGACGATCGGCGCGGCGCTCCCGAGGACCATGCCCCGCGTCCCGTCGAAGCGCTGGATGCGGGTCTCCTCGCTCTCGATGACCTGCCTCGCGGACATCGCGCGCGCCATCGCCCAGTCGGCGGCCTCGTACGGGCGGCCGTCCTCGTGGAAGGCGCGATACAGCGTCCAGTCCTGCATCGACTCGGTCGAGGCGCTGCCGGCCCAGATGCGCTCGGCCGACCGGTTGTGCAGGACGAGCTTCCCGGAGGCGTCGCAGATGATGACGCCGTGCGGGCTGTGCTCGAGCACCGCGTTGAGCCACCCGCGATCGCGGGAAGCCACGGCGCGGAGCCGCTCGAGCTCGCGCTTCAGGGCTTCGATGTCCATGGCGTCGACGCTGGTCGAGGGCCCGGAGGACGGGCGGGGGTGCGCGGAGGTTCCCATAGAGTGACCGCAACCGGAGGCTCGGGGCGGGGCCGAGGCGTCGCTCGGGCGGCTATCGCCCGGAGCTTACGCTCATCGGCGGCGCTGCGAAAGGCGGCGCAGCGAGGGGCGGCGCGGGCCGGATCGCGCGCGGCCGCGGCCGGAGCTGGCTCACGCCGCGCGCGATCAAAGCTGCGCCGCCGCGGCCTTCGCCCACGCCTGCCGGGTCTGCATGCGCCGCGCCGCGACCGCGGCGGCGGCGATCGCGGCGATCGTCGTCACGAGGAGCGGCGTCGCGCCGTCGCCGGACAGGTGCGCGCGCGAGACGTTGTCGAGGTGGATGCCGAGGTGCGCCGCGCACGCGACGAGCATGCTGCCGCCGGAGGCGAGGTGCAGCGCCGTCATCAGCACGCTCAGCGAGGTGATGAAGAGCGCGCTCAGCGGGAGCGACCACCACGGGACGCCCGGCAGGCACATCATGGGAAGGTGCCAGAGGGTCCACGCAGCGCCGATGATGAGGCTGGCGCGAACGGGCCCGTGCGCCGGCAGGAGCCGCGGGAGGGCATAGCCGCGCCAGCCGAGCTCCTCGCCGAGGGGCGCGAGCACGGCGATGCCGCGCTGCTCCGGGGTGACCGGGGCGTAGAGGAGCGTCGCCGGCGCGCTCCCGCCGGCGAGCGCGAGCAGCGCGAGGCCGAGGAGGTGCAGTAGCGCCGGCATGCACAGCGCGAGCGGCGCGTAGGCCCAGCCCGCGGGGGCGCGGCGCGGTGAGAGCAGCCCGGAGAGCCCGGCGCGGCCGCGCTCCTTCCAGGCGCACACCGCTGCTGCGATCGAGGGGCCGACGGCGCCGAGCGCGAGCGGCGCCATGGCGGCCTCCGGCGGGATGGGCGCGCCCCACTGCTGGAGGAGGAGCGGCAGCTGGCACAACCAGGTGATGGCATAAGCGAGGACGAAGAACCGGACGACGGTCGGCGGCATGGTCCCGTGTGACAGCCGCGCGCGCCGGAGGGTTCCCGCCGGCGCGCGGCGAGCAGGTTCTTGGGGGCGCGCACGGCGGCTCGGCTGTCAGGCGGCCTGTCCGGCCCGCGCCGGCGCGGACGGGGGCGAGCGGCGGCTCCGGGGCGGGCGCATGCGCGGAGAGGTCAATGAGCGTGAGAGAGAGCCGCGGCTGGGGGCAGGCGGATTTGCGACGGGCAGGGTCGACGTTGAGCGGGACTACGATTCTCGCGCAGATCGCGCCGGAGGCGTGGTGCTCTCGGGGAAAAGACGATGCCGGCTTCGGGCTCCCCCTCGCTCACCATCCCCGCGGCGCGAACCCAGATGTTGGGGGCCGATAACCGGCAGGTGAGCGCGACAGCGCGCCGATATCGAGCAAGGAGCAAGCAGATGTTGGGCAATCGTTCAGGTCGCCTCATGGCGATCATGTTCGCGGGGAGCTTTGTCCTCGCGGGGGCTGGCGGCTGCATCGGCGGCGACGAGGATGCCGAGGCGGGCCGCGAGGGGACGGCCGGCGACCAGGGGACCGGCAGGGGCACCACGGACGCAGACAGGAGCGGCGGCCAGACAGGCAGAGACGGCGCGAGGGGCGGTGGCAGGGGCGGCGGCGGGCACCGCGGCGGGCAGGCCGGCCAGCAAGGCGGGCACCGCGGCGGGCAGGCCGGCCAGCAAGGCGGGCAGCGCGTCGGCGGGCAGGCCGGCCAGCAAGGCGGGCAGCGCGTCGGCGGGCAGGCCGGCCAGCAAGGCGGGCAGCGCGTCGGCGGGCAGGCCGGCGGCCAGCGCGTCGGCGGCGCGCACGAGTGCGGCGAGCAGGCCGGCTATCAAGGCGGCAGGCAGGGAGGCCGCGGCGAGATCGGCAGTCGAGTCGACAGGCAAGGCGACCGCGGGCAGGGCGGCCGGCAAGGCGCGATGCAGCAGGGGTCGGAGGCGGAGATCACGCTGCTGGTCTCGCTCATTCACCAGAAGGAGGTCCAGCTGTCGGAGATCGCCCGAGACAAGGCCGAGTCCCCGGAGGTGCAGCGCTACGCCGAGCAGATCATCGAGGAGCACTCGCAGGCGGGGCAGCGCGGGGCGGAGCTGTCGAAGGGCGGCAGGGCCAGCATCGAGGCCTGCTCGCGCTGCGAACAGCTCGAGGCCAGCTCGACCGAGCTGAGCGAGTCGCTGGAAGAGCAGGAAGGCGCCGAGTTCGACATCGCCTACATCTGGGCGCAGGTCTCCTTCCATCGCCGCGCCCTCGAGCTCCTCGACATGCCGTTCGTCGCGAGCGCGGACAACGCGAGGCTGCGCGCTCAGGTGAAGGCGATGCGAGCGGACGTCGAGCAGCACCTGAGAGAGGCCGAGCAGCTCTTCTGCACGCTGCTGCAGGAGCAGCAGCAAGGCGGCCAGCAGCAAGGCGCCCAGTACGGGCAGCAAGGCGGCCAGTACGGGCAGCAAGGCGGCCAGCAGCAAGGCGGTCAGTACGGGCAGCACGGCGTCCAGCAGCAGGGCCCGCAGAAGCAAGCGCAGCAGCAGCGCGGCCAGCAGCAGGGCGCCCAGTTCGGGCAGCAAGGCGTCCAGCAGCGAGGACAGCAGGGCGCGCAGTCGGGGCAGCGGGGCGCCCAGTTCGGACAGCAGGGTGCCCAGCTCGTCCAGCAGCAACGCGGCCAGCAGCAGGGCGCCCAGCTCGGCCAGCAGCAACGCGGCCAGCAGCAGGGTTCCCAGCTCGGCCAGCAGCAACGCGGCCAGCAGCAGGGTTCCCAGTTCGGCCAACAGCAACGCGGCCAGCAGCAGGGCGCCCAGCTCGGCCAGCAGCAACGCGGCCAGCAGCAGGGCGTCTAGCTCGGCCAGCAGCAACGCGGCCAGCAGCAAGGCCCGCAGGCGTACGCGCAGCAGCAAGGCAGTCAGCAGGATCAGCGGTAAGGGGAATCCCTCCCCGATCGTGGCCGCGTTCTTCAGGTTCGCGCGGGCCGCGGATATATTGGCCCTCACGCCCGACGCCTCAGAGGCCCCATGATCCCCCGCCGCCGACTGCACCGCGCCGTCTTCTCGCTCGCCGCCCTCTACAACGCCTGCTGGGGGCTTTACGCGGCGCTCGACCCGCAATGGCTGTTTCGCTTCTCGGGCATGCCGCCCCTCAACCACCCCGCGATCTTCGCCTGCCTCGGGATGGTGGTCGGGGTCTACGCCATCCTCTATGCGGAGGTCGCGCGCGCCCCGGAACGCGGCTTCCTCCTCGCCGCCGTCGGCCTGCTCGGCAAGCTCCTCGGGCCGATCGGCCTCGCGGCCCTGCTCGCGACCGGGCAGTGGCCGCCCCGGTCCGCCGTTCTCTGCCTGACGAACGACCTCATCTGGTGGGTCCCGTTCGGCGTGTATCTCCACGACGCGTGGCCCTTCTTCGTGCGTCAGTGGAGGGCCCCACCGGAGGGCGACCTCGCCGAGCTTCGAGGCGGATCCCCGTCACAGTGCGGGGCGCATCACGCGCCTTGACGAGGATCTGCTCCAGGCGGGTGCGACGCGCGCGGCTGGGAGCCCCGGGCGAGGGTAATCTGCCAGCGTTCGCCGGGCGCGAGGCCCGGCAGGAAGGTGGTCAACGCATGAGCTCGAACAGGGTAGCTGTCGTCGTCGGTGTGGGCCCCGGCCTGGGAGCCGCGGTGTCCAGGCGTTTTGCGAGCGCGGGATTCTCCATCGGGCTCGTGGCCCGGACGGCCGCCACCTGCGAGGCCGTACAGCGGGAGATCGAGCAGGCCGGCGGGCGCGCCCTGAGCGTCCCCGCGGACGCCGCCGATCCGGCCTCGGTCGCGGCGGCCTTCGCGCGGGTGAAGGAGGCCCTCGGCCCGGCGGAGGCGATGATCTACAACGCCGGTGTATTTCGCATGGCCGGCGCCCTGGAGCTCACGCCGCGAGAGCTCGAGGACGCCTGGAAGATCAACTGCCTCGGCGGCTTCCTGAGCGCGCAGGCCGCGCTGCCCGACATGCTCGCGCGCGGCCGGGGAACGCTCCTCTTCACCGGCGCCACGGCGTCGCTCCGCGGCGGCGCGCGCTTCGCGGCCCTGGCGGTGGGCAAGTTCGGCCTCCGCGCCCTCGCCCAGTCGCTCGCGCGCGAGCTCGGCCCGCGCGGCATCCATGTGGCGCACGTGATCGTCGACGGGCTGATCGACACGCCCCGCGTGCGCGGCATGGCGCCGGACCGAGACGCCGCCACGCTGCTCGCCCCGGAGGCGCTGGCGGAGACGTACTTCCAGCTCCACGCCCAGCCGCCGAGCGCCTGGACCCACGAGCTCGACGTGCGCCCGTCGGTGGAGAAGTTCTGAGCGGCGCGAGCGATCGCCGACGGCACGGCCTACGCGCCGCCGCTCGGGCGAGCCGCGCGCCTCACGAATCGATCCACGTCCAGGGGAAATCGACGTCCACGATCGTCTCGTGGCCGTCGAGCACGTCGACGCCCTCGACGCGCACGATATCGCTGATGGTGTACCCGTCGAAATCCACGAGCCAGACATCGACGTCGTAGTAACCGTCGGAGAGGCCGCCGATCGTGAGCGCGAAATCCTCGCAGTCCACGACACCGTCCGCGACGAGGAAGCCTGCCTCGTCCTCGACGCTGACCGCGAGCCCGCTCACGTCGTGATCGAAGCACTCCCACGAGTCGTCGCTGCCGTCGATGGTCATCGCGACGGTGAGCGAGCCGCTCGCGACGTGAACGTGGTCATCGTCATCAGCGACGATGATGCACCCCGTGAGCGAGGCAGTGGAGAGGACGCAGCCAGCGAGGCCCGAGAGCACCTTCGAGAGTTTCATGGGATCGTCTTCCTTTATCCAAGTCTGGCGCGGTCGCGCCGATGCGCGGAGGGTCAGCAAGCGCTATACCAGGAGCAGGCGCGCTGCCAGGCGCCGGCGGCTGCCTCCGGGCTGCCGGGTGGCATCGCAGTTGCTCCTGTGAACCCCATGGAGATGAACGTGCCAGTCCTCGAACACTCGTCCCCCACAGCCACGGCGCATTCCCCGCAGCGCAGCAAGCTCGCCGCGCTGGCCGCGCTCGTCGCGCTCGCGTTCCTCGGCGCGACCGGATGCGCGGCGGAGGTCCACACCAGGGCCGCCGCGCCCGCGACGGTCACGTACCACGAGTTCGCGGTGTACGAGGAGCCAGTCGTTCACATCGCAGCGCCGCCGGTCCACGTCGAGACCTACCCGCGCGTCTACTACCGCGGGAGCTACGTCTACTACGTGGACGGCCGCTGGTACTATCCGTCGCGCCACGGCTGGGTCTACTACCGCGACGAGCCGCGCGCGCTGGTCCACTACCGCGTCGACTTCGAGCGCCGCCGCGCGCACCACCACCACCACCATCCCCAGGTGCACCACGACCGCGGGCACCACGTGCACCGCGGCCACGTGCAGCACCGCGACCACGTGCAGCACCGTGACCACGGGCGCCACGCGGCCACGGTCCGGCCGGCGGCGCCGGCGAGGCCAGCGGTCACGGTCCGGGCAGGCGCGACGGTCAGGGCGGGCGCGACGGTCAAGGCGGGGGCGGAGGCCAGGCCGGCGACCCCGGCCCGGCCGGCGAAGAAGCCTCGCGCGGAGCGTCGACGGCACCACGTCGAGGAGCGGCACCGCGAGCGGTGATCGCGGGAGCGCGCTCCGGCCCGTCGCTGCCTACACCTACAGGCCCCGCCGAGCGCCAGGGGCGCGCCCGGACGACAGGCGCCAGGAGCGCGCTCGGACGACGGGACGACCCCGACCGACGCCGCGGCGGGCCGGCCCGCGCCGAGCCGGGGGCAGCGTGGTGGACGGAGCCAGATGAGCAGCGTCGCAGCGCTCGCCGCCCCGCCAGCGGCGAGCGAGTGGGCGGCAATGCGAAACCGGGTACGCACCGGCTTCCCTGCGCGTCGTGGCAGAATGACGCGCGGCGCGCGTGGAGCGCCCTGCGCTCGGCCATGCTGGCTGCGCCGAGCCCGACGAACATCCCGGTGGCCACGAGCGTCGACCCGCCGAGCACGTAGAACCCCGCGTGCCGAGGTTGATGACGCCAGTCCCCGTCCGGTGATCGGACCGCCGATCGAGATTGGGAATGCAAGGGGCGAGGGTCTTCACGTACCCGTCACCCACGCAGCGCACGCGGGCGCGCATCAGGGAGACAAGCGGGGTCGACCTCGCGCGCTGTAGGCGTCCATCCGCAATCCGGGTGATCGCTGCCGGAGCCGCGACATGCGCTCGATGCACGAGAGGCCTGCTCCCCCGTGAGGGCTCGTCTCGCCGAGATCAACCTTGGCGCCCGAGACGTACTTCGGTACACTTCTCACGGCTAGCCTCCGGGCGCCCCGAGGGCGGGCGAGGCGGCACGCTCAGCGGCCTTTCGGCGCACCCCCTGAGGTACAGATGTCGGCGACGAGGCGGGATTCATTTTACCCGGAAACGCTCGATGGTCCGAAGAGCACGGCCCCTGCGTCGGGTCACACGACGAGAGAGCCGCCGGACAGCGAGCAGCGCGTCGCGCAGAAGTGCGTGGATTGCGGTATGCCTGCACCGAAGACGGAGACGAACTACACGCTCATCAGCTCTCGTTATGGCTGGCGGCTGACGCGGACCGCCGACGCGAACGGGCGGAGGATGATGGAGTGGCGCTGCCCGGGTTGCTATGCGCGCTACCGCGCGAAAAAGCCGCTCTGATCTCGACGCGGCGCACCAGGAAGGTCGGACGCCTCTGACGCGCAGGCCCCGGGCGTGTCGGCATCACAGCTCTCGTGGCGATTCAGGCAGCTACGCATAAAGCGCCTCTCGACCGGACCGTTCATGTCGCAGGCGCATCACGACGTCATCCAGGACTACCACGCTCGGCTGTGACGCGCGCTCGCCGGGGTGTTTCGTGGAGCAGCGGTCGGGCGGGCGCCGCGCCGCTCGATCCCGGCCGGGCGCCGAGCGGCGCGTCCGAGCCTTCCGCGCGCCCGGCGAGCCACCTATGCTCCGGTCACGCCGACCCGGCAGGCAGCATGCGCGCAGCGGATCTCGATCTCTCGGAGCTCCTCACGGTCGATCCGCAGGCCGGCGAGCTCCGCTTCTCCGGGGCGCGAGCGATCCTGCTCGATACTGTCGCGATGGGCCTCCTGCGCAAGCAGCTCATCGACGCGCTGGGGGCGGCGGCCGCCCGCGCGATCCTCACCCGCTTCGGCTTCGCGCACGGCTTCCGCACGGCCGAGGCGGCGCGCGCCGAGCTGCCGCTGGAGAGCGACGAGGAGTGGCGCAACGCTGGCGGGCGCATCCACACGCTTCAGGGGATGATCCGCCTCGCGCCGGGCGCGGACGGCCCGCTGTCGCCCGAGGGAGCGACGGTGGAGGCCTCGTACGAGGCGGAGCAGCACCTGTTGCACCTCGGCCGCGCGGAGTCGCCGGTGTGCTGGACGCTCGCGGGCTTCGCGAGCGGCTACCTGAGCTGCGTCGAGGGCCGGGACATCTACGTGATCGAGCGTCGCTGCCTCGGCCGTGGCGACGCGAGCTGCCTGTTCGCCGGTCGCACGGCCGAGGCCTGGGGCGCCGAGCTCGATCCGCACCTGCCGTTCTTCCAGGAGGATCGCCTCGACGCCTCGCTGCGCCGCGCCGCCGAGGCGCTGGGGCGCGCCGAGCGCAGGCTGAAGGCGCGCGCGGAGACGCTCCTGCGGACCGCGGCGGCGGCGGAGCCGGGCGGCATCGTCGCGTCGAGCCTAGCCATGCAGCGCGTGCTGGAGCTCGCGCGGCGGGTGGCCCAGGTGGACGCCACGGTGCTGATCACGGGCGAGAGCGGCACCGGGAAGGAGCGGGTGGCGCGGCTCGTCCACGACGCTTCGCCCCGCGCGCGAGCGTCGATGCTCGCGATCAACTGCGCGGCGATCCCGGAGCCGCTGCTCGAGAGCGAGCTCTTCGGGCACGCGCGCGGCGCCTTCACGGGCGCGACGCGGGACCGCGCGGGGATCTTCGAGGCGGCGGCCGGAGGGACGCTGTTCCTCGACGAGGTGGGCGAGCTGACGGCGGGGGTGCAGGTGAAGCTGCTCCGGGCGCTGCAGGCGCGCGAGGTGCGGCGGGTGGGCGAGAACCGCAGCCGCCCGGTCGACGTGCGGGTGGTGGCGGCGACCAACCGCGAGCTCGCCGCGGAGGTGGCGTCCGGCCGATTCAGGAAGGACCTTTACTATCGGCTGAAGGTGGTCGAGCTCCGGCTCCCGCCGCTGCGCGAGCGCCGGGAGGACATCCTGCCGCTCGCGCGGGCGCTGCTCGCGCAGGCGGCCGCGCGCATGCGGCGGCCGGCGCCGCGCCTCAGCCCCGGCGCGGCCGATCGCCTGGTCCGGTACGCGTGGCCCGGCAACGTGCGGGAGCTGGAGAACGCCATGGAGCGCGCCGTGGCGCTCGCCGAGGCCCGGCGGGTCGAGGCCGACGATCTGCCCGAGGAGGTGCGCTCGGCGCTGCAGCCGCCGGACGCCGGCCCGCGCGCGCCGGCGCCCGGAGAGCGCGCGCGAACGCTCGGCGAGGTCGAGAAGGAGCACATCCTGGCCGCGCTGGCGCGCAACGGCGGCAACCAGACGCGGACCGCGGCCGAGCTCGGGATCGGCGTGTCAACGCTGTACCGCAAGCTCAAGGAGTACGGGCGCGCGCCTGGGGGGTGACGGCGTGACGGCGCGCCGTCGGGGGCTCCCGCGGCGGTCGCGTGAGCGCCTCAGCCGGACTTGGCGGCCTCCGCGAAGGCCTTCCACGTCGCCTCGGCCTGGCCGACGCACGCGCGCGCGCCGTCGCGCACGATGGGCGTGCGGAGCAGGAGCGGATCGTCCAGCAGGAGCTCGGCGATCCGCGCCTCGCTCGGGCCGAGGTGATGCAGGCCGCGCTCCTTCACCCGCGCGCCCTCCGCGTCGTAGAGCGCGCGCATGCCGCCCACGGCGCGCGCCACGCTCGCGAGCTCCCCCTTGGAGAGGCCCTTCTCGCGCACGTCGACGAGCTGCACCTTGATGCCGCGGTCGGCGAAGAAGCGCTGCGCCGCCCGCGTGGCCTTGCACTTGGCGGTGCCGAAAATCTGGATCATGCGCGTCGCTCCTGCGTGGCGTGGCCCGCTTCGCGCCCCGAGGGCAGCGCGGGCGTGAAGCATAGGCGCGGACGCGGCAGCCGACCAGGCGGCAACGAGGCGGGACGCCGGTGGATCGCGCGCCGCGCGAGGATGGGACCCGGGGGACCGGACCAGGAGCAGGCCGACCGCCGGAGCGAGCGGGCGGGGGCGGTGAAGAGCGCCGGTCTGGCGCCGGTGCGGCCGCTGTGCAGCAGCGCTCGATCGTGGGCGGAGGCTGATGATCACCCGTCAGGTGCCGGGGCGGTCGCCGCGCCGCAGCGGTCGACCGTGTAGTCTCCGTCGAGCGAGAGATCCTCGTTGGCGGGGCCGCGCAGCTTCACGAAGAGAGAGGCGTCGTCGCTGCTGACGATCTCGAGCGTGCCCCGGAACCGTGAGCCGCCTGCGCCCGTGCCCCAGCAACCGGGGTAGGCCAGCTCTTCGCGATGGCTGATCCGCGAAGCCGACAGATCGATGACGCCGTCCGTGAAGAGCTCGGACGGCACGACCTGGACGATGACATCGGGGTCCGCGGCGCTGCGGCCGGAGCAGGAGGGGGCGTCGGCGTGGCCCCATCCGCCCTGGAACGGGGGAGGTGATCTCGTCACAACCGCGGATCAACATGGCCACGGCTCCGAGAGCCATCATCCGTCGGTTCATGCGCTCATGCTCCGGATCAGGTTCCTGAGATGGAGCCCCCGGAGGGCGCGAAGACGGCTCATCCGAGCTGACGAGCGTCGCCGCCGTCGCGCCGACCGAGGTTGCGCCGCCGGCGCTGACTGAGGTTGGGCCGCCGGCGCTGACTGAGGTTGCGGCCGCCGACCGAGGTTGCGGCCGCCGAGGTTGCGGCCGCCGCCGCCGACCGAGGTTGCGGCCGGCAGCGTCGGTCAACGTTGTCGCGTCGATCGGCCCCACCTCGAGCGAGTTTGTCGCGGGCGAAACCACGAGCCGCTCGCCGGCGCGGACGGCACGAGCATCGCCCATGACCAGCCCGTGGGCAGAGAACGCCCCCTCGCGCAGGGCCACCCCGAACTGCTCGGTCTGCGGATCCCATCGGATTTCGAAGCGCTTCCCGATCACGTGCACCTGGAACGGACCCACCCACATCGTCCAGCGCGAGCGCTCCCGATGGACGACCGACAGGTCGAGCGCCCCCTCGACGGCAATCTCTGCGCCATCCGCATCCACCGTGGCAACGCGGGCGCACCGACCCGGCGTGCGGCGGAGCAGCCATCCGTCGGAGGACCGGATCCAAAGCTCCGCCGCAGAGGCGCCGCGATCCACGTCCCGACCCCCTCGGCTCTGCCATCCCGAGCTCGAAGCCGTGGGCGTGCCGGGGCGCCACGAGCAGCAACGCGGTCCCAGCGAGGAGCAGCGCCGCCGCGCACCAAGAGTGTGTCGAGGCCGCGTAGGTCGCCCGCAAGGCGTCCAGCACCTCACCCGACGCAACGCCGTACTCGACCTCCAGCAGGTCGTCGCTCGGCAGGAACCAGAGCCAGCTGCACTGTTTCATGCAGCCGATCGACGAGCACGCCTCGTGCACCGCGATCATCGTGAGCCGTCCCTCGGGCGCGCTCGGGTCCTCGAGCTTCGACAGCTACCCGAGCGTGCGCACGAAGACGTCGTGGTGCAGGTCCGCGAGGTTGCGATGAAAGCCGAGCAGCCGGTAGAGCCCCCCGGCGGACGTGCTCGGCACGCCGGTCGTACAGGGCGGAGCACGCCGCGGGATCGCTCCGCCGAAACCCATGCACGAGCGCCACGTCGTCCCCCGCGAAGGCGAATCCGGGTGGGGCCACCGGCAGCGCACCCACGAGCGCCACGTCGTCCCCCGCGAAGGCGAACCTGGGTGGGGCGGGAAGGCGAACCTGGGTGAGGCGGCACCGGCACCGGCACCGCGAAGGCGAACCTGGGTGGGGCCGCCGGGTGGGACCGCCGGCAGCGATCGGACGAGCTTCAGGGGGGTCGGCTCTGACGAGGCTCGTCCCCCTATGTCCCCGGAAGCACAGCCTCGGGGGAGGCGCACGGTTCGCCGGGTCGCTACGCGGACGCCGGACCCCCGGCGCCACGCGCGGAGCACGGGCCCTCGACCGTGCGCCGAGCGAAGCCTCTGGAGCGCTCACCCATGAGCCCGCTCCGTCCGCTTCCAACGCCCCATTTGCCTCGATAAATCGCTCAGCTCGGGAGCGCATCGAGCCGCCTCGGCCTTGACGTCCGCGACGAACACGGCCCGGCGACTCGCTCCGCCGTGCGCGTCGGGCGCCGGCTTGGTCACGTCCAGCGACAGTACCCGACGACCAAACCGCACCGGCATGCACCGCCGACGGCCCAGCACGCCCTGCCCGCTCGTCCGGCGGCCCGCGCCCGCGCGCTCCCGCGCCGGGGGAGGAAGCCGCCGCTCCGAGCGGCGGCAGACCCAAGAAAAACGCCTTGAAAATACGCCAAATCGGCGCGCGATTCGTTTTCCTATTTACGTCCTCGGCGGTTAGGATATCGAGGCGCCTCGATGATCGTGCCCCCTCACGCCCTTCGTGGTCAGGCACGACGCAGCGGCAACCCTGGAGCGCATTGAATGAGGTTCCGTTCCTCGCTGTCGGCGAGCGAGTCCGAATCGAGTTTTCCCGTTTCCATCGATTCCGCGGCCGAGCGCGGGGGCGAGCGCGCTCCTGCGCGCCGTGCGAAGGCCGCAGGCACGCACGCGACGCTCGGGGCGACCGAGCTCTACTTCCGGTCGCTCGCCGGCAGCCAGCCGCTCACCCGCGAGGGCGAGGTCGCGATCGGCCGTCGCATCGAGGCGGGCGCGCTCGCGTGCTTCGAGGCGTGGGTCCGCTCGCCGATCGCCCTTCGCGAGCTGGCCTTCACGGCGGAGGACGTCGAGAACGGGGCGCTCAGCCTCCGGGACCTCTTGTGCGAGGCCGACGCGAACGATCCCGAGGCGGACGCGTGCGCGACGCGGCTCGCGGGCCTGCTCGATGTCGCCCGAGCGCTCGCCGCCCGCAAGCAGGACGACGATGGCGTGGAGATCGCCCTCGCGGGCCTGGCCGCAGGCCTCGCCGAGCTGCGCCTCGATCCGGCCTTCGAGGAGCGCATCGAGCGGAGCCTACGCGCGGCGGCGGCCGCCGCCGACAAGGCGGACCGCGCGTCCATCGAGGCGACGCTCGCGGCGATCGCCCGGGGGCGCCGCGCGGTCGCCCAGGCGAAATCCGAGCTCGTCCAGGCGAACCTCAGGCTCGCGGTCGCCATCGCGCGGGAGCACCAGCGCTTCGGCGTCCCGCTGCTCGACCTCGTGCAGGAAGGCAACCTCGGCCTGATCCGCGCCGCCGACAAGTTCGAGTACCGCCGCGGCCACCGCTTCGGCACCTACGCTGCGTGGTGGATCAAGCAGGCCATCAAGCGGACGATCCTCAACCAGGGCAAGCCCGTCCGCATGCCGGTCCACCTCACCGCGATCCGGAGCCAGGTGGTGCGCGCCCGGCGCGACCTGGTGCAGGAGCGCGGGCGCGAGCCCTCGGTCGAGGAGGTCGCGGAGCGCAGCGGGCTCTCCGTGGAGAAGGTGCGCGTGATCGGCGAGCTCGCCCTCGAGCCGCTCAGCCTCGACGCCCCGGTCGGCGAGGAAGGCGACACCCGGTTCGGTGATCTGCTGGCCAACGAGGAGCCGACGCCCGCCGACATGCTGGCCCGGCGCCGCTTGATCGAGCAGACGCGCGAGCTGCTCGACTCGCTGCAGCCGCGCGAGCGCGAGCTCCTGCGGCGCCGCTTCGGCCTCGACGGCAACGAGGACGAGACGCTCGAGGAGATCGGGCAGTCGTTCTCGTTGACGCGGGAGCGCATCCGCCAGATCGAGGCGAAGCTGCTCGAGAAGCTCCGGATGCGCTCGCGGCAACGAGAGCTCGGCTCGTACCTCGAAGGGTGACCGCGGGGCCGAGGCGCGCGCGAGGGCGCGTGGAGCCGCGCCAGCGCTCGGTCGAGCGACCATCGACCGGGGGGCGCGGTGAGGACGCGCTCGCGCAGCCTTCGATCTGGCCGGCGTCGGCGGCGCGGACGCGTCGCGATCGGCTCAGGGAGCTCGCCGATGCGCAGCTCCAACCACGGAGCGACGTGGTTCGCTGCTCGGCGATGCGCAGGATCCCGCCACACGCGCGAGCCCGCACCCCGGCGCCGGGCGCGCGACGCACCTGCGGGACCAGATCGCTCCAGCCCGGTAGGCGTGCGACCGGCTCCTCGGGTGACGGGCATGCCTGAAGCGCCGGAGCACGACGCGCCAGCGCCGTCGTCGCCCGCGCCAGCAGCGCCTTGCGCGTGCCGGCGCTGATGTCGTCCAGCGCGACGCGAAAGTGCGGCACGCGTCCCCGAAAACGAGGGGCGACCGATGAGTTTCGGAGCGCCGGTCTGTCCAACACTTCGAAGACCGAACGAGCACGAGCCAAGGAAGCCGAGGACCGGAACGACGGTGCCGAGCTCGCGTCCTTCAAGACGCAGAGCGCCACGCGCATCCAGCCGTCTGAGGCGGCGCCTGCCCAGGGCTCTCTCGAACGTCCCACACCCATCGCCGACAAGGAGACGACGCATGACCACCAAGCCCGACGCCACCTCGACTTCCGACCGCGACCTCGTGTTGACGCGCATCATCGACGCGCCGCGCGAGAAGGTGTTCAAGGCCTGGACTGACCCTGAGCTCCTCAAGAAGTGGTTCGCCCCTCAGCCGTTCACCACGCCCTTCGCCGAGCTCGACGTGCGGCCTGGCGGCGCCAGCCTGATCGTGATGCGCGACCCACAAGGGAACGAATACCCGAACAAGGGCGTCTTCCTCGAGGTTGTCGAGAACGAGCGGCTCGTATTCACCGACGCGTACACCACGGCATGGGAGCCGTCGGAGAAGCCGTTCATGACGGTGATCCTGACGTTCGAGGATCAAGGCGGCAAGACGAAGTACACCGCCCGCGCCCGCCACTGGACGGTCGCCGACCGCGAGGCGCACGAGAAGATGGGGTTCCACGAAGGCTGGGGCCAGTGCGCTGCCCAGCTCGAGGCCGTCGTCAGGGCCAACGGGTAAGCCGGCCCGGACCCGACGCTGAGTGGGCGGACCTAACCCCCATTGAGTCGGCCCCGGGGCGAACCTGACTCCGGACCCAATCCCCATTGAGTCGGCCCCGGGGCGAACCTGACCCCCATTGAGTGGCGGCGGACCGACCCGACCCGGGTTGCTCACCCCGGCTTACCCTACTCGGGTTGCTCACCCCGGCTTACCCGACTCGGGTTGCTCACCCGGGCTTGCTCACCCGGGCTTACCCGACCCGGGTTGCCCACCCGCGGGGTTGCCCACCCGCGGGCTCCCCAGGGGCGGCTTACCCGACCCGGATGGCTCACCCGCGAGCTACCCGGGTGGATGTCGACCGCTCGCCATCCACAAATCTGTACAGAGCGCCTCGCGCTTGCACACACACGCTTCGCAAACAGCTTCAAGCGGACCCGTGAAGAGCGACTCAACTCGGGTTGCTACCTGCATTGCCGCCTGCGACCTACCCACCCGAGCCAACCCAGGTTGTGTTCGATCCGATCCGACCAAGCAGCGCCTATAGCGATCTCACCCCGGCACCGCATCGTGGTCGCTCGGCCCGCAACTCCATCCCACGTCGCCATGCGCACGGCTCATGGGCGTCTTGAGTCGCCTCGCTCCGCCATCTTGAGACGCACGTGCCCTCCGGCGACGTGTCGCCCCCGGTGGCCTCTCCGACCGACTCACCGTGCGCCGCCGGCGCAGCAACTACACCGTGAGCACGGCGTCCGTCACGGCGACCCCGTGAAACGCGCGCATCCACCACGTCCCCGCGGGGAATACGGCGCTGCGCACCCCGCTGCGCCACCGTTCGAGCGCCGCGCGGTACGACGCACGAAACGCGCGCACGGCGGCAGCAGCGATTCGCCATGCATCACCCTGCTCGCGGCCGACCGCAAACGTCGGACTGCAGCCGCGCAGCGGCTCGAAGCTCGTGGCACGCTCGTAGGGGGACACCCGGCTGGCGCCCTCCGCGCCAAGGACGTGTTGCCCTCGCCGCCCCACCTCCTCACGGGCCTGCGCTTCCTGTCGCTCCAGCTCAGCGGCGACCTCGCCGCGAAAGCCGTCGCCGCCATCCTGTTCGATGACAGGCGGCAGCGCGAGCGCGAGCGTTACTTCTTCTGGCCACTGCGGATTTTTCGGATCGAGATATGCCGCGGGTCGCGTCGCGCGCAGCACGCCGCAGCCGAGCTCGTTCACATCCACCTTGGCGCCCGGCCACTCGCGCGCATGTCGGACCAGGCCGGCGGCCACAGGATTCGCGAGCACGTAGGCGATCTTCTCCACCACCGCCGTCCGCGTCAGCAGCCGCACCACGCTCGTAGCTTCGTGGTCCCACACTGGCCCTTCCCACGTGCGGAGCACCTTGGTCCCGAGCGCGACGATGCGATGGAAGAATTGCAAAAAACGCGGCAGGACGCCCATCGTATCGGTCACGACGAGGTGCAGGTGCGACGACATCGCGCAGAGCGCGTGGACCTCGATGCCGAAGCGGCGCGTCGAGACGGTGAGGGTGTAGACCAAGAGCTGGGTGATGGCAGCGTCAGGGCGGAAGAGCAGATGCCTGCGCAGGACGCGACGGGTGATGAGGTAGGTGGCGCCTGCGGCAATTTCGCGGGGCTGGCTCATGGCTGGCGTGCAATGGCAAACGCCGTGCCGGCTGGTGGGGTGAATGATTTCAAGGCATTGGCTCGCTCCTTGGGGTGGCGCCGCCAGGGGCGCCAGGTGGTCCGCCACCTGGATAGTCCTTGCGGCTGCTCGCCCAACCTGCGGCGGCTCCTCTGGCCTGGGCTGCCCTTTCCCCGACGTGGGTTCTCCCTCCTCCCCTCTCCCGACCTGGGTTGGTCGAGAACGGAGAGCGGGGTCGGGTCGTCACCAATCTGGTCGTACCAACCCCGGTCGGTCGTTGAACCTGGGTCGGCTGGTCCGCAACCTGGGTCGGGTGGTCCGCAACCTGGGTCGGGTGGTCCGGTGGTCCGCAACCTGGGTCGGGTGGTCCGGGTGATCCGCAACCTGGGTCGGGTGATGCTGAGTCGGGTGACGCTGGTCGGTGATCCGCAACCTGGGTCGGGTGGTTGGGTCGGGTGGTTCCCACTTTCTCTTGCCAACCCGGGTTGGCGTCGTCCGGGTCCTCCCTCACTGCTCCGACGGTGACGGCGCCTTCACCGGCTCCGGCGCGGTAACCGCGGGCTTCTTGATGTTCTGGCCCATATCAGGCCGCTGCTCCAGCTTGAGCGGCGGGACCGCCTCGACCCTCCCGCTCGCCGCGGAGCTCTGGATCGCCAGCATCACCCGGACGTCCGCGAGCCCCTCGAGTCCCGACGGCTCCGGCTCCCTGTCCTCAAGGATGCAGCGCGAGAAATAGACGAGCTCGGGGGCGAACTGGTCGCGCTTCTTGAACGTCTTCTCCTCCGCCTTCCCGCCCACCGTCAGGTAATGCCTGATGTCGGCCGTGTAATCGAAGGCCGGCTCCACGCGCAGGTCCCCCTCGGTGCCCGCGAGACGGAACGACGACACGCTCGCGAGCCCCTGGCTGACCGTGAACTGCGCCACGGCGCCGCTCGGGAAACGCAGGATGGCCGCCGTGGTCTCGTCGACATCCTTGGCGCGCCTCTCGTCGATCCGCAGGCTCGTGGCGAGCACCTCGCTCGGCTCCTCGCGGAACAGGTACCGGGCGGCATTCACGCAGTACACGCCCAGATCGAACAGCACGCCGCCGCCCGCGTCGCTCCGGGTGCGAATGTCGCCGGGGCGCACCACCTGCGTGAACAGCGACGTGAAGGCGCGCACCTCACCGAGCTTGCCCGAGCGCGCGATCTCGACCGCCTGCAGGTTCGCCTCCTCGAAATGCAGGCGATAGGCGATCATCAACTTCACGCCGCGGTCCTTCGTGGCGCGGATCATCGCCTCGCAGTCCTCCTCGGTCATGGCCATGGGCTTCTCGCAGAGCACGTGAACGCCCGCCGCCGCGGCCCGCTCCGTGTACTCGCGGTGCATCGCGTTGGGCAGCGCGATGTACACCGCGTCCGCCCGCGCGCGCCTCAGGACGTCCTCGAGCTCGTCATACCCGCCGCGCTCGGTGACCCCGTAGCGCTCGCCCAGCGCGGCGAGCTTATCGGGGTCGCCCGAGACCAGCGCCACGAGCTCCGAGTTCTCGGCGGCGTTCTTGAACGCCGGCAGCACGGCGACCTGCGCGATGTTGCCCGCCCCGACGACGGCGTAGCGGATCTTCCTGGTCTCGTTCGACGCTGTCTTGGACATGGTTCCTCCGTGCGCGGACAACCCGCGTTCGCGGGGAACATGGAGAGATGACCGCAGGCGTCAACCGCCGGGCATGTCGCCCAGGGCGCCCGCCCCCCAAGGCCCCCCAAGGCCCCCCACCCCCCCGCCCGCGGCCGCCCCCTCGACCCCAGAGCCCCCCCCCGCGCGCCGCGTACTACCCCGCGCCCGTGCGCTGGTCACCGCATCCCCTCACGCTCCGCCAGCTCCAGTACGCGCTCGCGGTCGCCGAGCACCGCAGCTTCCGGCGCGCCGCGGCCGCCTGCCGCGGCGCGCAGCCGTCGCTCTCGGCCCAGATCGCGCAGCTCGAGGAGGCCCTCGGCGTGAACCTCTTCGAGCGCGATCGCCGCCGCGTCCTCGTCACCTCGGCGGGCCCCCTGCTCGAGCGCATGCGGCGGAGCCGAGCCGCCTCGCCAGGATGGACGAGCTCGCGGCGGCCAAGGTCCTCCTCCTCGTCAACGGCCACGGCTTCCGCGACCAGGCGCTCGCCCTCTGCCAGCGCGTCGGCGCCGACGAGGCGAGCGTCCGCGCCACAAACCCCTCCACCCTCGTCCAGAGGGTCGCCGAGGGCGACAGCGTGCCCCTCCTGCTCGCGCGCGCCGTCCCCATCGAGAACCGCAGCGGCGCCCTCTCGCTGCGCCGCTTCGCCCCGCGCGCCCCGTACCGCACCCTCGCGCTCGCCTTCCGCCGCGGCTCCCCCATCGAGAGCACCCTCCAGCGCCTCGCCGCGACCCTCCGGGACGCCTACCAGCGCGCCACCGCGCGGCCGAGCCGACAGCTCCAGGCTATCACTTCAGCAGCAACGATGTATTGGGACCGATGAGGGCCCGCGGCCACATTGCCCCCAAGGACGGCGGCTTCGCCGGCCCGGGAGGATGGAGCGATGAGGAGCGGCGCCACGAAGGATACGGTTCACGAGAGCAACCCCACCCTCACCACGCGGCAGAGACACCCGGTGACGGACGACGAGGACAACCGCACCGTCGGCGATCGCGGACCGGCCGTCCTCGAGAACCCGGGAGGGCGAGGCGGTCCTCGTGAAGTACCATTTCCTCCCCAGGCAAGGAGAGGTCAACCTCACCAGCGATCACGCCTCGACCATCCAGGCCAAGAATTTCAACCACGCGACGCAGGTCCTCCACGACGCCATCACGCGCGGCGGCGCGCCGGAGTGGGAGGTCTGCGCGCAGCTCATGGAAGACGGCGAGCACCCGGAGCCCGACGTCGATCCGCTCGACGCGACGAAGATCTGGCGCCGGAGAAGTTCCCGCTCCGCCCGATCGGCGCATGGCGCTCGACAGCAACCCGACGAACGACTTCGCCGAGGTCGAGCAGGCCGCCTTCGGCACAGGCGTCCTCGTCTACGGCATGGACTTGTTGGACGACAAGCTGCTCCAGGGCCGGACGTTCTCGTACTCGGACACGCAGCGCTAGCGGGTCGGCCCGAACTACCTCCAGCTGCCGCTCAACCAGCCGCGGGTGAAGACATCGACGAACCAGCGCGACGGACAGAGGCGCCGAAGGGCTCTCTTCGAGGATCGACGGATCCAGCAAGGCCTCGGGCCAACGCCGACTCCGCAGCGCGAGGATCGCCGTCCTCCCCGCGAAGGCGAGCTCGACGGCAGAGATCGCGACGCTCACACTGTAACGACGTGCGCTGTCTCCTGCCGTCGAACGTCGCGCAGCCGGAGAGCACCCAAGGCTCCTCCGGCGCCCTGCGCCGGGCTCGAGGCGAGCGCCGCCGGCGCGCTGCCCCGAGCCCGGCGCACGGCTGCTGAGCGGACCGAGGTGCCTACCGAGCGCTCGTGATAATCTCAGCTCGCGTCTGCCAGAATCCTGGTAGAAGGCGCGAGGGGTGGAGTGAACAGCGACGACGAAGGACGTGGGACCGGACGGGGTGGACCGTCCGGGGCGGGACGTCACGGGGAGCCGCCGGCGTCGGGCGCGCTGGCCCGCGCCGTGGCCGACGCGTCGCTGGCCCTATTGCGCGCCGCCGAGGGCGGCACGCCGCGGGCGCTCGTCGCGGCGGCGTCGCGCCTCCTGCAGGCCGACATCGCCTGTCTCTACGAGCTCGCCGGGGAGCCGCGGGCGCTCATGCTCGTCGCCTCCGAGGGCGGCGACGGCTCGCTGGACGCGCTCCAGCGCCTGCCGCTCGACGCGCCGAGCCTCGCGGCCGAGGCCGCCCGCGCCGGGGTCGTGCAGGGCGCGCCCGACGGCGAGGGCGCCGCGGCGCTGCTCGACGCCGTCCACCTGCGCGACCGCTGCGGCTGCGCCCACGCGGTCGCGATCCCGCTCGCCTTCGCCGGCGACCTGCGCGCGGTGCTGCTCTGCGCCGCCGCGCAGCCGACCCTGCCGCAGGCCGAGGCGGTCGAGGTCGCGAGCGCCCTGTCGAGCCTCTTCGGGATGGCGCTCGCCGCCGCCGAGCCCCGCGCGCTGCGCGCGCGGATCGAGGAGCTCGAGCAGGAGAAGCGCGCGCTGGAGCGCACGCGCGAGCAGCTGAACACGGCGATCGCGGAGGCCAGGAAGACCGAAGCCGCGCTCCGGCTGAGCGAGGACAGCCTCGCCCGGGCGCAGAAGATCGCCAGGCTGGGCAACTGGGACTGGCACATTCCGACCGACGAGCTCTTTTGGTCCGACGAGTGCTATCCGATGCTGGGGCTGTCCCGCGACGCCGGCGCGCTCACGTACGAGCGCTTCCTCGCCTGCGTCCACCCGGAGGACCGCGAGGGCCTCATGCGCGCCGTCGACCTCGCGCTCCAGGGGGAGAGGCCGTACTGCATGGAGTACCGGATCCTCCGCCCGAGCGGCGAAGAGCGCCTCATCCACACCGAGGCGGACGTGGCCCGCGCCGACGACGGAACCCCGCTCCGGCTCATCGGCACGGCCCTCGACGTCACCGAGCAGCGGCGCGCCGAGCAGGCCTTGCGGCTCAGCGAGGAGCGCCTGCGGCTGATCGCCGAGCACGCGAGCGACGTCATCTTCCGCATGCGGCTCGGCCCGGAAGGGGGATACGAGTACATCAGCCCCGCCGTCCTCGAGCACACCGGTCATCCGCCCGAGGCCTGGTACGAGGACCCGCAGCTGTTCCTCACGCTGATCCATCCCGAGGACAAGGGGCGTTATCACGAGTTCGTCGAGCAGATGGCCGCGGCCGGCGGGCGGCTCACGTTCCGGATCATCGACAAGAGCGGCCGCACGCGCTGGATATCGACCCACATCACGATCCAGCGCGACGAGCACGGCAACCCGGTCGCCGGGATCGGCATCTCGCGCGACGTCACGGCGGAGAAGCTCGCCGACGAGGAGCGCGAGCAGCTCCTCCGGCAGCTCTCGGCCGAGCGGAGCTGGCTCAACGCGGTCATCGAGCGCTCGCCGGTCGGCATCCTCCTCCTCGACCAGTCCGGCGCGCAGATCGCCTGGAATCATCGCGCCCAGGAGCTCGCCGGGATCGGCGCGCCGCCCGGGCAGGCGGGCGCGTGGGGCCTCTACTCCCTGGACGGGCGGCCGCTCCCGGACGGCGAGCAGCCCTCGGCGAGCGCGCTGCGCGGCGAGGTCACGAGCTCGAGGGAGCTCGCGCTGCGGCGCGCCGACGGCGGCACGCTGGCGGTGCTCGTGAGCGCCGGGCCGATCGTCGACGGGAGCGGGAAGCCGCTCGGGGCGGTCGTCGTGTTCGACGACATCACGCGGCTCAAGGAGCTCGAGCGGCTCAAGGAAGAGTGGACGTCGGTGGTGGCGCACGATCTGAAGCAGCCGGTGACGACGATCATCGGCTATGCGGCCCAGATCGAGCGCAAGCCCCAGGTGGCGGCCGCGGTGAAGACGAGGGCGGGGCATATCCTGGCGAGCGCCAAGCGGCTCGGGCGGATGGTGTCCGATCTGACGGACATCTCCCAGATCGAGTCGCGGCGGCTCACGATCGAGAGCGCTCCCGTCGACCTGCCGGCGCTCCTTCAGGCGGTCGTGGAGCGGATGGCGGGCGAGACGGAGGGGCACGCGGTCGAGGTCGAGATCCGGGGCGAGATCCCGGTCGTGTGCGCGGACGCGGGGCGCGTCGAGCAGGTGCTCAGCAACCTCCTCTCCAACGCCGTGAAATACGGTGATCCGGAGACGCCGATCCGGGCGTCGCTGGAGCGGCGCGGCGACGATGTGCAGATCTCCATCCGGAACAGCGGCCGCGAGATCCCTGCCGAGGATCTCCCGCTGCTGTTCGAGCGGTTCTTCCGGGGGAGGGCGAGGGAGGAACGCGCGGTCGGGCTCGGGCTCGGGCTGTACATCGCGAAGGGGCTGGTCGAGGCGCACCACGGCAGGATCTGGGTCGAGAGCCCCAAAGGGGGGTGCACGACGTTCTATTTCACGCTGCCGGTGGGGGCGGCGCCGCGGCGGGACGCGGCGTAGCCCGAGGCCCTCTGCGGCTCAGATCCGCTGCGCTCCGGCCGCGGCGGGGACCCACAGCGGTGGCTCGGGCGCGCCCTTCTCCCGGGCGCCCGCCGGTACGGCGTGGCTTCGCCCGGTGAGGCGCTCGAACTCCACGACGTCATGAGAGCACACGACGGTCACCTCGTGGCCGTGCTCCCGGCGAAGCGCGCGCAGCCGGCGCTGGTTCTCGAGCCGCGCGCCGCGGTCCTTCTCCATCATGAGCTGATAGGCGCGCAGGCCGGGCGTGCAGGTGGGCCGCACCAGGTCCATCTCGCGGTGATAAAAGTACGCGTCGCCGGCGAGCAGCAGCCAGCGGCCATCGCTCCGGATCGCCACGCCCGAGTGGCCGAGCGTGTGACCGATGAGCGGGATGAAGAGCACCTCGTCCTTCAAACCACCCACCGGCCGCGCCCCCTCGAAGCCGAACCAGCGCTCGCCGCCGTCCGAGGGATAGGCGATCCAGTTCGGCTGCGTGGACCACTGGGCCGGCCGGTAACGCATCCGGTCGAGCAGCGTCCGCCGGGCGACCGCGGCGTCGCGCTCGTCCGCGAGCAGGTGGACCTCCGCGCCAGGAAAGTCGTCGAGGCCCCCCGCATGGTCGAAATCGAGGTGGGTCAGCACGATGTGACGGACGTCCTCGGGCCGAAAGCCGAGGCGCTGGATCTGCCGGTACGCCGTCATCTCGGCGCGGAACTCCGGTCGTACCAGGAACAGGAAGAACCGGCTGAGCCGCCTCCTCGCCATCGAGACGTCCAGCAAGCCGAGCCCGGTGTCCACGAGGACCAGACCGCTGTCCGTCTCCAGGAGCAAGCAGTGGCACGTCAGCCTCCCGCGGAGCCCCAGCGTCTGGCCATCCATCAGCGCGCCGCCGATCGGACAGGTCGAGATGCAGTTGAGATGATGGATTCGCACGGACGCCTCTCCTTTCGCCGCTACCCTGCCCCGGGGACGGCCGCGCGATGGCCCGGTGTCGAGGCGGGCACACCGCACGTCGCGCGCTCGTCGCGCTCCCGGCGACCCGCTCGCCGACGATCGCGAGGACAAAGCCTGGGCTCCCCGGAGCGCATGAGGCACGGTGAGTGCATGGAGCATGCCGGTCGCCGGGCTCCCGATCGCGTGAACGGAGGACGGCAAAGGCCCATCCACGGACAGAAACACGTGGGTCCTCCCCCGGCTTTCCCGGCTGCGCAGCGGAAAAGACGACCTTTCTGCCACACCGGGACACTGCGCGACATGGGCGCACGAACGCCCGGCGCGAAGAGCGTGCTCTACAGCGGCGCGCCCGCCTCAGGCGGTCGCGTCGCCCGGGGGACGGAGTAGACCGGCGCCGCCGCGCACTTCACCGGCAGCCGGTCGAGCCCGCGCAGGATGGATGACGGCTTCCACGTCAGGGAAGAACGCGGCACGGCGAGCCGCAAGCCGGGGAGATCCTGGACGATCGCGGGAAACGCGATCTGCGCCTCGAGGCGCGCCAGCGGCGCGCCGAGGCAGTAGTGCACGCCGCTGCCGAAGGCGAGGTGCCGGTTGGGATCGCGGTCGAGCACCAGCCGCTCGGGGCTCGCGAAGACCTCCTCGTCGTGGTTCGCCGAGCCGAGCACCGCGAAGAGCCGCTGTCCCCGCGGGACCACGCGCTCGCCGAACGCGACGTCCTCCGTCGTGTACCGCTCGGTCGCGAGCTCGACCGGGGTCGTGAAGCGCAGGAGCTCCTCGACCGCCGGCTTGATCAGCGCAGGCTCGCGCCGCAGGCGGTCGAGCGCCTCCGGATCGTCGAGCAGGGCGAGCGTCCCGCTGGCGATCAGGTTCACCGTCGTCTCGTGGCCCGCCACGACCAGCAGCATGACCATCGCGAGCAGCTCCTCCTCGCTGAGCCGGCTGCCCGCCTCCTCGGCGCGCACGAGCGCCGCGATGAGATCGTCCCCGCCCGTGCGGCGGCGCCGCTCCAACAGCGCGCGCAGGTAGCGCAGGAACATGTAGAGAGACGGCATCGCGAGCACCATGTCCACGCTCGTGGCGATCCCGATCATGCGGTTCGTCCAGGCCCGGAAGCGCGGCCAGTCCGCCTCGGGAATGCCGAGCAGCTCGCAGATCACCGTCATCGGCAGCGGCAGCGCGATCTCCTCCAGGAGGTCGATCGCGCCACGCGCCCGCGCCCGCGCGATGAGGCGCTGGGTGATCGCCTCGACGCGCCCGCGCAGCTCCTCCACCCGCCGCGGCGTGAAGACCTGATGCACCAGGGCGCGCAAGCGGGTGTGATCCGGCGGGTCCTGATCGAGCATGTTCTTCGTGAACGGGCGGAAAAACCCGGGCGTCCACGGCACCTGCCTCGCCCGCTCCTCCGGGCTGAGCGCGCGGTACGGGTCCTTGCCCAGGCGCGGGTCCTTCAGCGCGGACGCCACGTCGGCGTAGCGCGTCACGAGCCACGCGGGCTTCCCGTCCTTGAGCACGGTGCGCACGACCGGCGCCTCGGCGCGCAGCCGCGCGTACACGGGATAAGGGTTTGCTTTGTGCTTCGCGCTGGAGATATCGGGGACAGACATCATGCTGGACCGCCTTTCTTGGAAGCTCGTGGCCGCCTGGGCCGGCGCCCCGCGCCCGCCTCGGGCTGCGCGAGCGCGAGGAGCGCGTCGCGCAGCGCCCGCAGCTCGCCTTCGCTGAACGCCACCGCGCCGAGCGCCTGGGAGAGCCAGAAACCGTCGAGCGCAAACTGGATCGCGATGGCCCGCCCCACCGGGATGTCCTCGGCCGCGTCGCGCGCGACCGCCTCGGCGGTCAGCTTGCTGCCGTGGCGCGCCAGCGCGGGCTGAGCGCTCGCCGCCTCGATCATCGCGAGGAGCAAAGCGCGAGGCGCCGCGGTCTCGCGCTTGTCCTCGTCGAAGGTCAGCGCGATCTGCGCCCGCAGCCGGGCGCCCCGGGGCTCCGGGTCCTGCGCCGCGCGCTTCGCGGCGTCGTCGTTCACCCGCGCCGTCAGCCGATCGACGATCGCCGTGAGGAGCGCGTCCTTCGTCGCGAAGTGGTGAAAGAAGCCCCCTTTGCTGATCCCCGCCTCGGTGATCACCGCCTCGACGGTCAGCTGGTTCACCCCGCGCGAGACGATGAGCCGCTCGGCCGCGTCGAGGATGCGCTCTCGCGCGCTGGAGTAGGTCCGCGCCGGCATCTAGGAGGTATACCGACCAGTCGGTCGGTATGCAAGGCGATCGCTCCCCGCCGGCGCCGGGCGCCGGAGGATCCGGGAGCAGCCGCCCTGGGCGGGCGGCGGCGCCGGGCTGGCGGCCTTGACTTTTGCAGCCCGTCTGGACAGTTCCTACCCCCTCGAGCGACCGCATGTCCTTCGCCGCCTTCGCCCGCGCCACCGCGCTCCACCCCGAGTTCCGCCGCGGCGCGCGCGAGATGCTGCACGTGTCGCTCGGCGTCGCCGCCTGGGGGCTCGTGACCGGCGTCGCGATGGTCAAGAGCGGGCTCACGGCGCCGCTCGCGGTGCTGATGTCGCTCGCGGTCTTCGCCGGCAGCGCGCAGCTCGCCGCGATGCCGCTCATCGCGTCCGGCGCGCCGATCTGGGTCGTCTGGGCCACCGCCGCCTGCGTGAACCTGCGGTTCGTGATCTTCAGCGCGATGTGGCGGCCTTACTTCGCGCCGCTCCCGCGCTGGCGGCGGTGCCTGTGCGGCTACTTCAGCGGCGACCTGAACTACGTGATCTTCATGAAGCGCTTCCCCGTGCCCGGCCCGACGCCCGAGCAGGAACCCTATTTCTGGGGCGGCGTCGCGACGAACTGGTCGGCATGGCAAGCCTCGTCGCTGGGCGGCATCGCGCTGGCCAACGTCATCCCGGTCGAATGGGGCCTCGGCTTCGCGGGCGTGCTCGCGCTCCTCGGCGTGACGTGCTCGCTGCTCCAGGACAGGGCCACCTGGCTCGCCGGCGGCACCGCCGCGAGCGCCGCGGTGGCCGCCTACGCGCTGCCGCTGAAGCTCAACATCCTCGTCGCCATCGCCGCCGCGGTCGCGGTCGGCCTGGGCATCGAGGCGGCCGAAGGGGCGCACCGACGCGCACGCCAGGGGGCCGAGGAGGCCCGGCGATGAGCCCCTGGGAGATCTTCGTCGCCATCCTCGGCCTCGCGCTGATCACGGCGTTCACCCGCGCCTTCTTCCTGTACCCCGACCAGGATCTGCCGCTGCCCGGCTGGCTCCGGCGCGGGCTGCGCTACGCGCCGCTGGCCGCGCTTGCGGCCGTGATCGTGCCCGAGGTGGTGATGACGGACGGGCACCTGATCGCGACCATGCAGGACGCGCGGCTGCCCGCGAGCCTCGCGGCGAGCGTCTACTACTTCTCTCGCCGCGACATCCTGGGCACCATCGTGACCGGGATGGCGGTGTTCCTGCCGCTGCGCATCGGACTCGGCTGGTAGCCGCGGGCACACCGGTTCTCCTGAAGCGCCGGGGCTGGTACGCTGCGCGACATGTCGGATGAGAGTGCCCACCGACCGGAAGGAGCCACGGTGTCCTCCGCGGGTCAGAGCGACCTGTCGCGGAAGCGCCTCGGCCCGGGGGACGTCGTTGGCGAGCGCTGGCGGCTCGAGGAGTTCCTCAAGAAAGGGGGCATGGGCCGGGTCTTCCGGGCGGCCGACCTTCACCTCGGCGGTCCGGCGGCGCTGAAGCTGATGGATCCGGGGGTCGTCGGGACCGAGAAGGCGCGCGCCCGCTTCCTCCGCGAGGCGCAGACCGCGGCGAAGCTGCGGGGCACGAACGTGGTGCAGGTCCTCGACTTCAACGTCGATGCCGCGACGCAGGTGCCCTACATCGCCATGGAGCTCCTCCGCGGCGAGGACCTGGCCGAGCGGATCGCCCGCGGGCCGCTCTCCTACGAGGAGACGGTGGCGGTCCTCGGCGACGTCTGCAGCGCGCTCGGCAAGGCCCACCGCCTCGGCGTCGTCCACCGCGACATCAAGCCGGCCAACATCTTCCTCGTCGACGACGATCGCCCGCTCTGCAAGGTCCTCGACTTCGGGATCGTCAAGCTCGAGGACCTCGGGCTCGATCGCCAGGGGACGCCGCAGACCGACGCGGGCGCGACCCTGGGCACCGTGAGCTACATGAGCCCGGAGCAGATCGCCAACGCCCGCGGCGTCGATCACCGCGCGGACCTGTGGTCGCTCGGCGTGATCGCCTACGAGTGCATGACCGGGCGCCGGCCCTTCCGCGGCGAGTCGCTGTACGAGCTGGTCCACAAGATCTGCTTCGATGTCCCGCCGGCGCCGTCGCGGCTGGCCGAGGTCCCGAGCGGCTTCGACGCCTGGTTCGCCCGGGCGACCCACCGCGACCGCGACCGCCGGTTCGCCTCCGCCGGCGAGCTCCTCGAGGCGCTCCGGGCGCTCGCCGGCCGCCCGCCGGACAAGCCCGCGCCGAGGCCGCCCCCCGGCGGCGCGCCCGACACCCCGAAAGACCACAGCTGGATCTCGGACGCCAACCAGATCGACATCGGCGCCCTGAAGGACCTGACCTTCAAGAACGCCGTGGTCCGCGAGTTCCTCGACAGCGCCAAGAAGCACTTCGTCTCGGGGAGCAAGGGGCTCGGCAAGACCCTCCTCCTCACGTACAAGCGCTCGGTCCTCAGCGAGATCTACCTGGCGACCGGCCGCGAGCGCCGCCACGCCGCCGTGCAGTTCATCCCGGAGGGGCGGCCGTACCTCGATCTGATGGGCGACCTGCCCAGCGTCGACCAGCCCCAGCGCGATCTCATGTCGCGGCTCCACGACTGCAAGCGGCTCTGGAGCTTCAGCCTCCGCCTGTCGATCGTCTCCTACCAGTCCGGCGCCGGCGCCGGCGATCCCGAGGACCTCTCGCCGCTCCCCCGGAACCTGCGCGGGCTCCTCGAAGGCCGGCCGGTCGAGCCGACGATGGTGCTGAAGGAGCTCCTCTCGATGACCGTCCGCCAGATCAACCAGGTCGTCGACGCGATGGAGCGCCCGCTCGAGCGGCGGCTCCGCGCGCTCCACAGCGGCGTCTTCATCTTCATCGACAAGCTCGATCAGGCGCTCCGCGGGCTGCCGCGGGACGCGTGGATCCACATGCAAGCCGGGATGATCGAGGCCGCGTGGGACCTGATGAACGCGAACCCGCACGTCAAGATCTTCGCCACGATCCGGGAGGAGGCGTTCTCGGCCTACGAGTCCGACATCAAGAACAACCTCTTCGGCGCGACCGCGAGGCTCCGCTACGAAAAGCACGAGCTCTTCGAGCTGCTCGAGAAGCTCACGTATTATTACGAGAGGCTGCCGCTCCGCGAGTTCATCCTCCTCGACGAGGTGCGCGCGGGGCGCTCGTCCCGCGGCGAGTCGACCTTCGACTTCCTCTGCCGGCACACCCTCGGGCGGCCGCGCGATCTCGTGATCCTCGCCTCGGAGATCTCGCGCAACCGGCAGGCCCTCGACGAGCGCACCTTCACGCGGATCGTGCAGAGCACCAGCGCCGGCCTCCTCGTCGCCAACATCTTCGACGAGATGCGGGTCTTCCTCGAGGTGCTCCGCCACCGCGACAAGCGGGCCGAGTTCCTCGCCCTGCTCCCCAGCGACGTCCTCACCCACGACGAGCTCGTCGAGGTGTGGTGCAAGTTTCACCAGGTCGACCGCGCGTACTTCGATGCTCACGGCCGGGACGCCGACGACGTCTACCACCCTTTCCGCGAGCTCTTCGAGTGCGGCCTGCTCGGCGTGCTCGGCGCCGAGCCCGGGGCCGAGCGCCAGGTCCAGCGCTTCCGCCAGCCGCACGACGCCGTGGTCGGCTCGCGCCACGCGCTGCCGCGCTCGCGGTATTACCTGCTCCACCCTTCCCTGCGCGCGCTGATCGAGCCGCTCCCCGGCGGCGGCCAGTTCAACGCGATCCGCAACGTCGTCATCGGCCACGGGGAGCCCTGGCCCCGCCACTGGGACCTCGTGGTCGACGTGCAGCGCGAGCTCTTCCGGCGCCCGGACGCCGACGAGGAGATCGCCGACGCGGTGTTCTCCCTCCTCGACCGCCTCTCGGCCGATCTCGCCGACGGCGAGGGCGAAGGCGCCGCGCGCCGGGCGATCGCCGCCTCCCCCACCTTCGCCCGCCTCAGCGCGCACCTGGAGCGCATCCACTGGGACGAGCTCCACATCGCGCTCCTCGAGCTCTTCCCGGCCGCGCGCCGGGAGGAGGAGCCCGAGCTGACCGACCGGGTGGAGGTGGCGATGCTGCTCATCGATATCGTCCGATCGACCCGCCTGCTCCAGGACATCGGCGATACGAGCTTCGTCGACCACCTCCACCGGCTGCGCGGCGCCCTGCGCGGGTCGACGAGCCCGCGCCTCCTCAAGGGGACCGGCGACGGGTACCTCGCGGTCTATTCCACGGTGGCCCGCGCGGTCGAGGCGGCCCGCGTGCTCCGCGGCGCCGTCGGCGACGCTGCCGAGCTCCGGCTCATCGTCCACTGGGGCCGGGTGCGGATGAGCGATCACGACGTCCTCGGCGCGGAGGTGCACCGGCTCTTCCGGATCGAGGCGGTCACCGAAGAGGATCGCGCGGACGAGCCGAGCTCCGGGGTCGCCCTGCCGCGCCCCGGCCGGGTGACGCTCTCGCGCGCGGCGGCCGCCGCGCTCCCCGACGCGGCGCGCGCGGACTTCCGCCGGGCGGGCGCGTTCCGGCTCAAGGGGTTCGACGCGCCCGAGTCGATCTGGGTCGAGCTCGACGCCGGCGCGTGAGATCGCCCGGGGTGGGCCCGAGGGCCGCCGGCGACGAGCCGCGCCCTCGACGGGCGATCGGCCGAGGGCGCGCGGGCGCGTGTGGTAGGCTGCCGGCGCCATGACGGAGCTCCTGGGCCTCGTGTTCTCGCCGTGGACCGAGAAGGCGCGCTGGGCGCTCGACGTCCGCGGCGTGCCGTACACCTTCCGGCACTACCAGCCGCTCCTCGGCGAGCCGGCGCTCCGGTTGAAGCTCCGCCGGCTCACCGGCCGCGTCTCCGTGCCGGTGCTCACCGCCGACGACGGGCGCGTGCTCGCGGACTCGGCCGACATCGCGCGCTGGGCCGACGGGCGCGGCGCAGGTCCGACGCTGTTCCCGGCCGAGCACGAGGCCGAGATCGCGCGGATCGTCGACCTGTCGGAGCGCGCGCTCGCCGCCGGGCGCGCCCGCGCGCTGTCGCGCATGCTGGCCGACGACGAGGCGCTCGCCGAGATGGCCCCGCCGCCGATCCGCCGCGCGCACGCCCCCCTCGCCGCGCGGCTCGGCGGGCTGGGCGTCCGCCGCACCCTGCGCAAGTACGGCGGCCACGAGGACGGCGCCGAGGCGCACCTGCGGACGATGGTCGCGGCGCTGGACGAGCTCCGCGCGACGCTCGCGCGGAGCTCGCCGTCGGGCCCGTCGGACGACGCGCCGAGGACGCTCCTCGGCCGCTTCACGTTCGCCGACATCGCGATGAGCCAGGTGCTCGTGAACGTGGCGCCGCCCGCCGCGCTGAAGCTCGGCGCCGCAAGCCGCCGGAGCTTCTCCGACCCCGAGCTGCGCGATCGCTACGCCGACCTCGTCGCGTGGCGCGACGAGCTCTACCACGCCTTCCGGACGGCCTGACGGGCCCCGTCCGGCGCGCGAGGCATCAGCGGGCCCTCGGGGTCGACGCGCCGCGCCTCACCAGCGCACCGCGGCCTGCTCCGCGGCCTCTTTGGCCTGCGCGAGCGCCGGCGCGATGCGGCCGCGCAGCCCCTCCACCACGGCCGCGGGCGCGGACTCGGGCGAGCCCGCCTGGAACGGCGGATCCGGGTCGTACTCCAGCACGAGCTGCGCCGTCTGCGCGGCCTCCTCGCCTCGCATCTTGGCGGCGATCCGGAGGCCGAAATCGATGCCTGACGTCACGCCGCCGCCCGTGATGCGGTTCTGGTCCTCGACGTAGCGCGCGTCGACGCGCTCGGCCTCGAGGAGGGGCAAGACCTCGCGGAACGCCCAGTGCGTGGTCGCGCGGTAGCCGCGGAGCAGCCCCGCCGCGCCGAGCACGAGCGACCCCGTGCAAACGCTCGTCACGTAGCTCGCCTGCTCCGCGCGCGCCGCGAGGAAATCGAGGACCGCGCCGTCCTTCATCACGGCGATCGTGCCCGCGACGCCGCCCGGAACGAAGAGGATCTCGAGCTCCTCGGGACAGGTGTCGAAGGTCGCCGTGGGGGAGAGGGTGATGCCCGAATCCGTCGTGATGGGGTCGAGCGTCTTCCACACGAGGTGTATTTTCGTATCCTCGAGGATGCTGAACGCGGCCTGGGGACCGATGAGATCCAGCGCGGTGAAGCCCGGGTAAATCAGCATGGCGATGTGCTGCATGGGGGAGCTCTCTCCTTCGGGGGTTGTGGGCGACTGCCCGGGAGCGCCGTCGTCCTGCGCGCATCCGCCGAGCGTTTGCAGGGTGGCGAGCGCGGCGCTCACGGCAGCGAGGTCCAAGATTTGTCGGCGTCTCATGAGGCCTGTGTACGCGCTGTCCTGCGGCGCGCCTATGCGACACGTTGTCCTGCGGCGCCGTGTCGCACGCGGGAACGCCGGGAGGAGCAGGCTCGCTCGATTCCGGAGGAGCGAAGGAGCTTGTCCTAAGGGCGCGGTTCGCCGCCTGCCGCGCCGCCGGCGCCCGCATCTCGGCCTCCGGCGCCGCCTCCTCCTGACCACCCGCCCTCTCCGAAGCCGCCCTCGCCCAGCCAGCCACCTTCGCCGAACCCACCTTCGCCCGACCAACCACCTTCCCCGGACCAACCGCCTTCCCCCGACCAGCCGCCCTCGCCGAACCAGCCCCCGACGCCGGCGCCGGGGTCCGGCGGGCGCAAGTCGCTCAGGTGCGCGAACGCGTCGGATCGCTGGGCCTGGCAGATGCCGAACGGCAAAGGCGGCTGCAGCACGCACGCCGCGCCCTCCCCGCAATCGCCGTCATCGCAGCAGTATCGCTGGCACGCGTAGAGACCGCCCCTGCACGTGAAGCCCGGGCCGCAGGTCTCGAACGCTATGGAGCAGGTCTCGCAGCTCTCCGCGTCGCCCGTCTGCCAGAGACACTGGAAGAGGCCGGCGAAGGCATCGTAACCGCAGTGCCCCACCTGCCCTTCGCACCCCTCGTTGGTGATGGGATTGCAGGTGACCATGGCCCCGTCGACCACGACGCAGCTCCCGTTGCTCGCGGCCGGGTCGGGCGGCGCATCGATGCACGCCGGGAGGAAGCCGCTGCCGGACAGGTCGACCTCCGCGTCGATGAGGTCGCCGTCGTCCGAGGTCTGCACCGCAACGCACTCGCCCGCCACCGGCGTGGTCCCTGGCCCGCACCGCACCGCGGGCGGCGTGCCCTCCGGCTCGGCCACGCACTCGTTCCCTCGCTGCACCGTCCGGTCGCCGCATACGAGCGACGGCGCCGCGGCCGCGGGAGGGGCCCCGCCGCCGTCGCCCTTGCAGGACGGGAGGATCAGCGCGCACAGCAGCGCGCCGAGCAGCGCCGGCCCCGCCGCGCCGCCGGGCGCAAGGCGCGCCCCAGGCCATCGCTTCCCAGACATGCTTCCGCTCTCCATCGCTCGGGTGGGTGCCATCGCTTCGGTGTCTCCGGCTCAGTCCAGCTTCGCCCCGGCCTCGATCCACGCGCGGATCGCCGCCCGCTCCTCGGCGCCGAGCGCCCCCCCGACGGGCATCGGCGCGGTGCCCTGGGCCCGCTCGGCGCAGCCGGGCTCGATCTTGCAAACCAGGTAGCTCTCGTCCGCCGCGCCCGGCGCGATCAGCGCCCGGCCCGGCACCTCGCGGGACGGCGCGCCGATGACCTCTCCCCCGGCGAGCGCGGCCCGCCGCAGGTCGAGCCCCGACGCGCGCTCGGCGCCGTGGCACGGGCCCGACGCGCAGCGCTGGTCGAAGATCGCCTGCACCGCCTCGTAGTCCGACGCCGCAGGGCCGCCGTCCTCCGGGTCGCTCGGACACCCCGCGTACGCGATGGGCTCGTCGGCGACGCGCGTGTCCGGCTGCCAGCCCTCCGGCAGCCCGCGCACGAAGCAGTAGAGCGCCCGCGTCGCCTCCTCGGACCAGCCGCCCTCGACGAGCGGCATGCGCGGCCCGAGCTCGTCGCCGAGGAGCCGCAGGTAGAGGAAGGTCCGCTCGGGCTTCCCGGGGACGAGCTGCCTCAGCCCGGCGCCGGCGGCGTCACGGCCGTTGCCGTTCGCGTCCCCGACGACAACGTCGGCGCCCCGCCGCGGCCAGCGCCGCAGGTCGAACGCCCGCGCCACGTCCTCGCCCGCCCGGCTCAGGTCGAGCCGCAGCCGCGACGCGGGCTCGAGCGGCGTGAACACGACGCCGCGGAGCTCCTGCCGGAGCTCGGCCTGGCCCTCCACGACCGGCGCGCGCACCCGCGCCACCGCGCTCACGTCGCCCGCGGGGCCGTCCAGCGCCACCGTCACCTCGGCGGGGACCCGCGGCGCGCCCTCGGGGACGATCACGCGCAGCAGCGCGCGCTCGACGCCGTCCGCGAACACCAGGCGGTCGCCCGGGCGCTCGCAGCCGTCGACGATCGCGCGCGGATCGCCGACGCCGGTCTGGCAGAACGCGCCCGCGGTCGCGATGAACGCCTCGAACGACGACAGCTCGGGCTGCGCCCAGCCGTGGTGGCAGCTGCCCTCGGCGCCCGCGCACGACGGCGCCACCGCGCCCTCGTAGAGGGCCCGCGGCGTCGGGAAGCGCGCCGCGGCCGGGTCGTAGCCGCTCGACGCGGAGGCGCTCGAGCCGGTCGGCGCGGAGGCGCCCTGGCCGCTCGACGGCGGGCCGCCGCCGTCGCCGCTCGCCGGCGGGCCGCCGCCGTCGCCGCTCGCCGGCGGGCCGCCGCCGCCGCCGTCGGAGCACGACGCGAGCAGGATCGCGCCGAGGAGCAGGCAAGGACGTCCCGGTGCACGGCGCCGCGAGGTGGCCATGGTCATTCCCTCCGCAGCCGGACGCCGCCCGGGGCGCACTCGACCTGGAAGCCGTCGATGGGCGGCTCGGCCGCGAGCCGCGCGCAGACCGCGCCGTAGGCGGCGTCGGGCGGCGTGAGCTTCGGGGTCGCCTCGACCCCGCGCGGCACCAGCGTACCCAGCATGAACTGCGGCGACTCGAGCAGCGCCCCGCACACGCCGCGCACCCGGCGCTCGATCTCCTCGGGATCGAGCGCCGCCACCTCGGCGTCGAGCGAGGCCCCGAGGACCTGCTCGAGCGCCTCGCGCTCGCCCGCGTCGCCGAGCCCGGGGTCGCCGACGATGCGGTCCTTGAGCGCCGCGATCAGGTCGGCCACGGTGGCGTCCGGCTGCTCCGACGCCGCCTTGAGGAGCCGCGCCACGAGGTCGCCCTCCGGGGCGATATCGCACGCGGCGAACCGGTCCTCCCAGACGAGGCGCGCCTGGAAGTCCAGCCCCCGGTGCCCGGGCTGGCCGTCGTCCACGAACACGCCGATCGCGCCGAGGAACGCCGCGTCGGCGATGGGCACGGCGATCGGCGCAGGCCAGTCGAGCGCGCCGTGGGCCGCGCTCAGCAGCGTCCGGCCCGACAGCGGCGCGATCGCGTCTCCGACGCTGTTCCTGCGGCGGGCGGGGTCCTCCTCGGCGATGATCCACGGGTCGAACAGGGGGGCGAACGCATACGGCTCGTCCGCGCAGCCGTCCTCCGGCGCCTGCAGGTTGAACCCGGGGCTCCGGAGCACCTCGAGGAGCAGGCGGACGTGCGAGAAGCCCGAGGCCACGAACGCCTCGGTGACGCGCAGCAGCTCGCCGCGCGACGCGGCGCTGCGCGGGTAGTAGTGCGCGACGGTGAGCGGCGTGCCGATGACCTCGCGCCACACCTCCTCGGCGATGTGCGCCGACACGAGGTACGCGAGCGCCTCGTCCGGGTTCGGGATCTCGCCGCGCTCGCCGCGCGAGAGGCCGTGCTGGCGCAGCCCGACGAAGCCCCGCTGCAGCGCGGCGGACAGGTCCCACATCGACGTGCGCGCGCCGCGCACGCTGCCGAGCAGCGCGTCGACCCCCGCCGGATCGTCGCTGATCTCCGAGAAGAACTCGCCGCACGCCGCGGTCCAGCCCCAGGGCCGCACCACCGCGTTCGGGAGCACGACGGGCAGCGGCTCGGCGTCGGCCATCGACGCGACCGAGAACCCGCCGAAGCGGAACACGCCGTAGGCCCGCGCGATGCCGTCGTGGCCGTCCTTCTCCGGGGGGCCGCTCGAGTCCGTGAACAGGCTCTTCTCCAAGAGGCCCGGCAGCGGGAAGAACCGGTTCTTGCTCGGCTCCGGGTCGAAGGTGACCGACGCCTCGCCGTTGTGGCAGCGCAGGCACACGATGTCCCGGTGCAGGTAGGCGCCGCTGAACCGCGCTCCGAAGTTCTGCCGGCGCGCGAGCTCGAGCTTCACCGGGTCCGCGTTCGCGCCCTCGAAGCTCTGCGACACGATGCTGAACAGGTTCGCGACGTAGATCGAGGAGACATCGTCGCTCTCGAGCGAGCCGAGCATCAGATCCAGCATCGAGAACTCGTCGCCCTGGGCGCGCGCCGGCTCGCGCCGCACGCGCTCGGCGGCCTTCCGGCGGGCTTCGCCGTCGGCGCTGAGCAGCGTCGAGAAGCACTTCGCGGAGCTCTCCGAGGCGCGCACGACGCGCAGGCTGTCCAGGTAGAAGTCCGTCCAGCGGCGGAGGTAGTCGAGCTGCGACGCCTTAATCATGGCGAGCACCGCGTAGCGCCGCCCCGCGCTGAGCGGCGCGCCCTCGGCGAGCGGCGCGCCGCCGTCGACCTGCCGGATGAGGTCGGTGTAGAAGCGCACCTCGTCCTGGCTGCGCGGCCTCCGCCCCAGCGTCGCCAGGTGGGCGCGGCGCACGAACGCCGCGTCGGAGTCCTGGCAGCGCGCGAGCGGATCCCTCGCCTCCTCCGCCGGCCGGTCCACGCCGGCGTCGGGGAGCTCGGGCGTCGGGGGCGCGCCCGCGTCGTCCTCGATGGCCGGCGTCTCGGGCGCCCCCGGCGCGCCGGGCGCGGGGTCGGGGCCGCAGGCGCCCGCGCCGAGCAGGGCGCCGGCGAGGCCTGTCGCAAGGAGCAGCGTGGAGCTCAGCGTCGCGCGTCTCATCGTGGTCGCCCCGTTCATCCGTGCCCGAGCACCCTCGCGAGCGCCGCCTCCGCCGACTCGCCCTCGTTGCGCGTCCCCTCGACGTCGCTCACGCCGAAGCCCTCCTGGGCGAACGGCCAGATCCCGAGCGCGAGCAGCGCGGCGATCCGCTGCTCCGGCGGCTTCACGAACGTCGTGGCGCGCCCGTCCGGCCCGATGGCCCCGTAGATGCCGCGCTGCTTCTCGCGGATGGGGCCGCCGAGGTACACCGTGACGTAGCCGTAGGGCCAGTGGTTGCGGCCGAGCTCGTTCTGCGCGCCCGGAGAGCGGCCGAACTCCATGTTGAGGATGACGAGGGTCCGGTCGAGGTCGAGCTTCCCCTCGGCCTCGGGCCCCTGCTCGTCCGGGCGCCGGACGTGCGACAGGAGCTCGGTGAGCGTGTTGCCGAGGTTCACCGCCTGCGTGCGGCACGTCTCGGCGTGGGTGTCGTAGCCGCCGCCGCCGTCGGCCATGACCAGCCCCGGATCGATGAAGCAGCAGTAGCGCGCCGGCGTCGCCGGGTGCGTGAGCAGGTGCGCGATGACCCGCAGGCAGATGGCCGGGGCGTTGATGTTCTCCAGGCCGCAGAGGGCGGTCACCGTCTGCTCGAACAGCGCGCTGTCGAGCACCGCGTCGAGCTCGTGCGCGCTCGCGACGGCGCGGATCGTCTGGCTCAGCTCGGACAGCCGCGAGGCGCGGAGCGGATCGCCCTCGCGCCTGTACCTCACCCGGTCGCGGTACTGGTCCACGTAGCGCGACAGGAGGCCGTCGAACGCCGCCCGCTCGGGCGCCGCGCCGACCTTCGGCCGCTTCAAAAGCCCCAGGAACTCCTCGCTGCTCGCGCGGAGGAGCAGCGGCCGCGCCGCCGCCGGGTGGAGCCCGGTCGCGAGCGACGCCTGCAGGTTGTCGCCGGGGATGCCGAGGTCCGTGAAGGTGTAGGCGTAGGGGGCGGCGCGCCCCGGATCGCCGTGCTCCATCGCGTGGCGCTGCACGTGGGCGCCGAGGCACGCCATCTGCGGCGAGCCGAGCGCGCGGCCGCACAGCGCGTAGGGAATGGCGGCCTCGTGCGGCTCCAGATCGTGCCGGGTCACGACGACGCGCATGCGATCGAGGACGTCCTTGCGGGCGATCAGCGGGGCGAGGAGCGGCCCGAGGCTCACGTTCATCCCGAGCGCGTCGCGGGCGAAGGGGACCAGCCCGAGGTCGCCCGCCGCGAGCCCGCACTCCGTGAGCACCGAGGAGAGCAGCGAGCTCTCCGGCGCGGCGGGGTTGTAGAAGGTGTGGAGCTGCGTGCCCCGCAGGTCCGGGTTCGGATCGTCGGGGCGCCCGTACGCCTCGACTCCATAGAACGTCTCCCAGGTGGTCAGCCCGCCGTACAGGAAGACTTCCAGGATGTTCTCGGCGCGGAGCTCGGGCGGGAGCCCGATCTGTCGGTACGGCTCCGGGGTCTCTCCGAAGGCCGCTCCGGCCCTCGAGCTCCGGAAGAGCGTGCCCGCCGCGGCCATCGCGCCGAGCGCCGCCCCGGACTGAAGAAAACGACGACGTTTCATCGCCCCAGCACCTGTCACCCTCGACCCACCCTCGGCGCGGGGCGCGACGCGCCCCTCAGAGAATTGCCGTTCGCCATCGACATCTATGGTTTCGAGCGCGTTCGATCGCGCGCGACCCGCGGAACGTGCCGAGTCGTCGCTCGTGTCGCGACCTCATGAATGATGACGGGCCCGTCGATCCTTCACGCGATCGCGCGTGGCTCGTCGTTTTTCACGGTGCGCCCCCAAGGCACAGCGCACCTGTCCGATGGAGAGATTCGAGAGGGTCGGCGCAGGCGAGGCCTGAGCGCTCGATCTCCCCGATTCCTCTCCAACGAGACTTCTGCAGAATGCCCCCATCGCGCGCCGGGTGGTATCGCGGCGCACGATCGCGACGTGCGTTCGCCGCGCCGGGGCGGCGGATCGAGGCTCCTGCGCGGCGATCAGGCCTTCCGGCCGCGCGCCGGTTTGCCGGGCGCGGTGGCGAGCCACCGATCGATCTCGCCTGACACGTGGTGGAAGTCGAACGCGCCGGCGTCGATCCCGAGCTGGAGCATGGCGCCCATGATGAAGGACGTGATCGCCGCGGCGGCCGCGCGCGGATCCAGGTCGGAGCGCAGCTGTCCGGCGCGCGCGCCTTGGCGCACGAGGTGCTCGACCCCGAGGTTCCACTCCTTGTGGATGGCGCGAAACGCCGTTCGCGCGGCCGCGTCCCGATGCGCGCGCAGGGACAGCTCTTGAAGGACGGTCGCCAGGTGCGGATGGTCCTGGAAGCTGCGCCATGCGCGCTCCAAGTGCGCTCTCAGGCTCTCGGGCGGCTCCGCCGCGCCCGCGGCGCCCGGGCCGCCGGCGGGCTTTCGCTCCTGTCCGAACTTGTCGGTCACGTGCTCGACGATGGCGACGAGCAGCGCGTCCTTCGTCCCGAAGTAGTAGTGCAGCGTCGAGATGTTGACGCCTGCGCGCGCCGCGATGTCGCGCGTCCGCAGCCCCTCCAGCCCCTTCTCGGCGATGAGCGTGTACGCCGCCTCGAGCAGGTCGCGCCGCCGCGCTGCACCGAGCTCCGAGGTCGAGGCCTTGCCGGCCGCGGCGGCGCGTCTCGTCTTCGCCAAGCCCGCGCAACGCTACAGGTTTCCTCCGGGTCCATCAAGCGCCCCCGGCGCCCGCCTTGACCGCTCGCCCGCCGTGGCGTAATGTCAATCAACTGATTGATTGACGCTCATCATCGGGATGGAGGAAACGCATGACGTCCTTGGGGTTCACGGCCGCGCCGCTGGCTGCGCGGGTTCAGCGAAAGGCGATCGGCGTGGGAATGCGCCTCTTCTTCGCCTGGTCTCACCTTGCTTATCGCCTGCGTCCGCCGTGGGGCGGCAAGCTGCGCGCGGTCGATCATCTCACCGTGCCGTGCGCCGATCTGGCGGTGGCGGAGCGGTTCTATGTCGGGCTGCTCGGCGCGCGCGTGCTGATGCGCGTCGACGCCCCGTTCCTCGAGCGGATGGGGCGGCCGGCGGACGAGGTGGCGCGCGGCGTTCATCTCTCGATCGCCTTCGCGGGCGGGCCGCGGTTCGATCTGTTCGAATCGGCGGTCGGGCAGCCGCCCCGCCACGCGGATCACCCTCACTGCGCGCTCTGGGTCGCGCCGGGCGGGCTGCTCGCGTGGAAGGAGCGCCTGAACCGCGCTGGCGTCCCGACGTACGGCCCCACGCGGCTCGGGCCGCCGGGGCAGGCGTCGCTCTATTTCAACGATCCGTTCGGCAATCGTCTCGAGCTCGTCACGCTCGGATTCACGGGGGAGATCCCCGTCGGCGCGCCGGACGTCTCCGCGCTGGAGTACGCCTGGACGGGCCCCTGAGCCGCGCGCCGCGCGGCCGAGCGATCGCCTCCTTCGTTGCGCACGGTGAGGTTGAGCAGTATGGGGAGCGTATCCGAACGGCGGTCTTGGCCGGGCCCTGCCCCGCGGGGGGAGGCTCTTCCGTGCCCGGGTCTGTCGTCACGAAAGGAGCGCTCCGATGCCTGTTGACGTGAAGTACACGACCCAAGCCACTGCCCAGGGCGGCCGCGACGGCCGGGCCAAGACCGCGGACGGTGCCCTTGACGTGAAGCTCTCGACGCCGAAGGAGCTCGGCGGCGCCGGCGGCGAGGGGAACAACCCGGAGCAGCTCTTCGCGGCGGGTTACGCCGCCTGCTTCCTTGGTGCGCTGAAGTTCGTGGCCGCGCAGGAGAAGGCGCGGATCCCCGCCGAGGCCACCGTGACGGCGACGGTCGGCATCGGCCCCCGCTCCGAGGGCGGCTTTGGCCTCGACATCGGCCTGCGGATCTCGCTGCCGGGCATCGAGCGTCCGCAGGCAGAGCAGCTGGTCGAGAAGGCGCACCAGGTTTGCCCCTACTCGAACGCCACCCGCAACAACGTCGCCGTCCGCCTGGAAGTCGCCTGATCGCCCCCCGTCGCCCTCCCACGTCGGAGCGACATCCCCTGCATCTCTAGACCACCTCTCAGGGGCCCGTCCCCTCGCGGTGAAGCGCCGCGAACACCCCTCCTCGGGCGAGCAGCTCCGCGTGCGTCCCCTGCTCCACGACCCGCCCGTGGTCGAGCACCACGACCCGATCCGCGTGCCGGATCGTGCTCAGCCGGTGCGCCACCACGAAGCTCGTCCGCCCGCGCAGGAGCCGCCCGAGCGCCGCCTGCAGCCGGGCCTCGGTCAGCGCGTCCACCGAGCTCGTCGCCTCGTCGAGCAGCACGATGCGCGGGCGCGCGACCATCGCCCGCAGGAAGCACACGATCTGCCGCTGCCCCAGCGACAGCCCCGTCCCCCGCTCGCCCACCTCGGTGCGGAGGCCCTCCGGCAGCGCGTCCAGCAGGTCGAGCACGTCGAGGTCCCGCGCCGCGTCGCGGATCTCGGCGTCGGTCGCCGCCGGGTTCCCCATGCGCACGTTGTCGAGCACCGTGCCGCTGAAGAGGAAGTTGCTCTGCAAGACCAGCCCGAGTTGCGCGCGCAGCGACGCCGACGACGTCGCCGCCAGATCGTGCCCGTCGACGGTGATCGACCCCTCCGTCGGCAGGTACAGCTTCGCCAGCAGGTTCAGGATCGAGGTCTTGCCGCTGCCCGTGTGCCCGACCAGCGCGATCATCTGGCCCGGCTCGGCGACGAGATCGACCCCGTGGAGCACCGGCTTGCCCGGCTCGTACGCGAAGCTCACCCCCTGGAAGACGACCCGGCCGCGCGCGGGCGGCAGCGCCGGTAGGCCGCCCTCGTCGGGCCAGTCAGGCTCGGTGTCGAGCACGCGGAAGAGCCGCTCGGCGCCCGCCATCGCCGTCAGGGCCTGGTTGTACTGGTTGCCCAGGACCGGGATCGGGTTGAACAGGAGGTTCGCGAGGAAGAAGAACTCCACGAGCACGCTGAGCTCGATCGCGCCGTGCAGGGCCTGATAACCGCCGACGACCACGAGCACGGCCAGGAACAGCTGCCCGTTGAACTCGAGGAGCGGGAGGAAAGCGGCCGAGTGGCGCGCCGCATCCATGTTGTAGCGCGAGTGATCGAAGATCAGCGCCCGGAAGAGCCCTCCGTTGATGTCCTGCCGCACGAAGCCCTGCGTCACGCGCACCCCCGTGACCGACTCGGCGAGCGTCGCCGTGACCCGGGTGAAGCTCTCCTGCGCGCGCTGGTGCGCCGCCCCGAGGCGCTTGTGGAAATAGACGATCAGCCCCCAGAAGACGGGGACCATCGCCGCCACCACGAGGAAGAGCGGCCAGTGCGCGCGGGCCATCAGCGCCATCGCCACCGCCATCGTGCCGAGCTGCACCGTGCTCACGAACACGACGTCCTGCACCGCCACCCGGATGGCGTCGATGTCGGAGGTCATGCGGCCGATGAGGCGCCCCACCTTCGTCTTCACGAAGAAGCTCATCGGCATCCGCAAAAGGTGCCTTTCCAGCCGATCGCGCATGTCGAACACCACGGCCTCCCCGAGCTCGAGCGCGAGGCGCGAGCGGAAGTGGAAGACCACCGCCGTGAGCAGCGCGAACGCCCCGAAGCCGAGGACGGAGAGCAGCGTGGCGCGCGCGTCGCGCCGGGCCACCGGGCCGCTGATGATGGCGCCGACCGCCCACGTGAGGAGCGGGAGCTGGATCGACCGCACCACGACGAGCGCGAAGAGCGCGTTGCGCTTCCTCGCGTACGGGTGTGTGAACGTGAACACGCGCCGCACGAGCCCGAGATCGAGCCGGCCGTGGGCGTGGTCCCGCTCGTCGTCGACCGCGGCGCGCGACAGGCCGAGGCGCACGTCGATCGGCGCCGGCTCGGCCGCGGCGCGCGCCGTCCCCGCCGCCGCCTTCGTGGCGCGGCGCGTCGCCTCGCCGGCGCGGCTCACGCCGGCTCCTCGGCCGGGCCCGACGCCGCGGGGCGCGCGCCGCGCCACGAAGGCGGCGGCGGGCTCTCGTCCGCGCGCGCGGCGGCGGCGTGCGCGTCGTGCAGCGAGAGCGCGCTCGCGTAGTGGCCGCGCCGCCGGAGCAGCTCCTCGTGGGTCCCCCGCTCGACGACGCGGCCCCGGTCGAGCACGATCACCTGGTCCGCGCGGCGGAGCAGGTGGGCCCGGTGCGTGGCCATGATCGTCGTCCGCCCCCGGGTCGCGCTGAGGATCGCGTCGAGGATCTCGCGCTCGGTGCGCGCGTCCACCGCGGCCGTCGGGTCGTCGAGCAGGAGCAGCGGCGGGTCGAGCAGCACGGCGCGCGCGATGGCGAGCCGCTGCCGCTGGCCGCCCGAGAGGTTGACCGCCGACTCGCTGAGCTCGGTGTCGTAGCCCTCGGGCAGCTCCCGGATGAACTCGTGGGCGCGGGCGACGACCGCGGCGCGCTCGATCTGCTCCCGCGTCGCGTGCGGGGCGCCGAACGCGATGTTGGCCGCCACCGTGTTGCTGAAGAGGAAGTTGTCCTGGAAGACGACCCCCATGCGCCGGCGGATCAGGTCGAGGTCGTGCCGCCGGAGGTCGACGCCGTCGAGCAGGACGCGCCCGGAGGTCGGATCGTAGAAGCGCGGGATCAGGCTGAGCAGCGTGCTCTTGCCCGCGCCGGTCGGGCCGATCACGGCGACGAACTGCCCGGGCGCGACGTCGAGGTCGACGCCGTGGAGCACGGGCCTCCCCGGGTCGTACCCGAACGTGACGCGCTCGAACACGAGGCGCCCCTCCGCGCGGGCGGGGCGCTCGGGCGCCTCGGGGCTCGCGATCTCGACGGGGGTGTCGAGCACCTCGAAGACGCGCCGCGCGCCGATGAAGCTCTGCTGCGCGGTGTTGACGATCGTCGCCATGCTCGCGATCTGCCCGGAGAACTGCTGCAGGATGCCGGCGAACACCACGAGCTGCCCGAGCGTGATCCGGTCGCGCGTGACGAGCAGCCCGCCCATGCCGAGCAGGAGGACGAGGCTCAGCTGCCCGAGCAGGTCGATGGTCGGGCTGAGAACGCTCACCTTCCGGAACGTGCCCTGCTGCTGCTCGCGCACCTCGCGGTTCCGCTCGTCGAAGCGGCGGTGGGCCTCGCGCTCTCGCCCGAGCCCCTTGATGACCTGGATCCCCTGCAGCCCCTCGCTGAAGCTCAGGACCATGCGGTCGACGAGCTCGCGGTTCACCAGGTAGGCGGGCCGCACCCAGCGGGCGAAGAGCGTGCTCGCGATCCAGAGCAGCGGCGTCGGCGCGAGGCACACGACCGTCAGCAGGGCGTGCGTGCGGAGCATGTACGCGACGTACACGCCGAGCGACAGGACCATGATGACGCTCTGCAGCAGCACGCCGTCCACGAACGAGCGCACGAGCTGGACGTCGCCGGTGACGCGGTTGATGAGCGAGCCGCTCGTGTTGGCGTCGAAGAACCGGAAGCTCAGCCGCTGGAGCTTGTCGTACACCCGCGCGCGGAGATCCGGGACGATCTCCATGTGGACGAGGTGGCCCACGGAGAGCGCGTACCCGTAGTTGAGCACCGCGCGGGCGGCCGCCATGGCGAGGATGGCGCCGCCGATCGAGAGGACCGCGGTCATGGGCTCCCGCTCCACGTCGACCAGCCGGCCGACGCCGAGCGGCAGCGCGGGCGCGCGGATCGACGGATCGAGCCGGTGGCGGAGGATGTCGATGGCGAGCCCGGTCAGGCCGAGCCCCGCGAGCCCCAGCGAGAGCAGGACGATCTGGTAGCCGAGCACGCGCGCGACCCGCCCCCGGTACGCCCAGCTCAGCCCGAGGAGCCGCAGGAGGAGCGAGCGCCCGCCGCGGGGGCGCGCCGCTTCGGGCGCGGGGAGCGCGCCGCGATCAGAACGTGAACCGGACGACATCAGAGCAGGACACCTGGCAGACCGGCCACGCCGGGGCCCGTAACCTACCGGCTCGCGCGGCGTTGGCCAGCGGCTGGCGCGCGCGGGGCGGCGGCGCTTGTGCAGCGACGCACGGGGGAGGATCGCCAGGCTGCCGAGGACGCCAAGATGTCCGAGAGATCTCGCCTCTTGGCAGCCTCGGCAGCCTGGCGGTCGTGGTCTCCTTCGCCGGGGCGCCGCTAGTACATGAGGTTGCCCTGGCCGAGCCGGTAGGTGATGTTCGAGCCGAACTCGTCGCGCGCGTTCTGGACGCGCAGGAGCGCGATCGAGATCCGGCTCTCGCGCGCCGACCAGGAGGCCGCCGAGAGGCCCGCCGCGATCTCGGTCTTCGCCTGCCGAAGGCGGTACCGCGAGACCGGGTGCAGCGGCGTGCCGGCGACGCTGAGGACCTGCACCGCGTCGTCGATCTCGACCTCGGCCAGCTCCATCAGGCGCTTCTGGACGTCGTCGCGGGTGTCGTGGAACTGGCGCGCGAGCGTCCGGGCGGCCTGCAGGCGCTGCTTCGCGAGGTCGAGGTTGAACGCGGCGTTCAGGACGCGGAGCAAGCGCCCCATCGTGACGATGTCGGCGTCGGGGAACTGGATCGGGGTGCCGAACCGCGCCTCCAGCTCCCGGCCAGCCGGCGAGACCTTGAAGTCCTCCCTGATGTAGAAAGAGACCGCGGCCTCGATGTCGTTCCCGAAGGCGTTCGAGTGGAAGAACGGCGGCGTGTCCACGGCCTCGATGATGGGCGGGGTATTGAACGTGCCGTCGCCGTACCCGTCGAGGATATTGCGGCCGAGGACGTCGATGTTGGGCGCCGGAAGCCCGGCGCCCCCGAACCCGCCGTCGAACGCCCCCGGGGCGCTGGCGGTCCCCGGCGCCTTCCGGGCCCCCGTGTCCAGGTTGCGGTTCCGCCCCGTGTCCAGGTGGTTCGCGCCCGCGTTGGAGTGGCACACGTTGCAGCGGCCCCGCTGCGGATCCAGGAACGCCAGCCGCCCCTCGTTCGCCTCGGGGTCGGTGAGCTTCACCCGCGTGAGGTCGAGCTCGTTCGTCCGTCCCAGGCTCAGCTGGTAGGCCAGCGTGAGGTCGAGCTCCTGCTCGGTGGGGAGCCGGAACGAGACCCCCGGCTCCCGGCTGAGATCCTTCGGCAGGTGCTGCGTGACCGCCCCGGTGAGGAAGTCGCGCAGCGAGCCGCTGCCCGGGGCGCCGTCGCCCGACCACCCCGTGCGCTGGAGCGGCATGCCCTCCCCCTCCTGCGCCGGGTCCGGCGCGATGGTCGTCGCCAGCGAGAGCGTGTGCTGGACCCCGCGCATCACGTACTTGCCGTCGAGATCGTCGAAGCCGTCGATGTTCTCGCGAATCAGGCCGTTCGTCTTCAGCTCGTACGTCTCGAGGTCGGTCAGCGCGGCGTCTTCCTCGTAGACGAACAGCGGGTCAAAAGGGTTGATGTCGAGGAGAGCGTCGATGAAGGGAATGTCAATCGTGAAGTTGTTTTCGACAGGATGACAGGATCCGCAAGTCCGGCCGTTGCCCTCGAAAGTTTCGCGAAAGAAGATGTCAGCGCCTGCGCAAATTTCCCTGGTCACGAGCCCGGAGACCACGCGGGGATCCTGTTCGCAAGCAGCGATCCTGTCCGCGGCGGTGAGCGCGCTCGACAGGGCGGCGTGACGCTCGTCCTGCGGCGCGGAAGGGGCGCACGAGGCGAGGAGGGAGACGGCGACGAGCGGAGCGACGAACAAGGAACCCCAATTCGAACTTGGCATAGCGCTCTCTCTTCCTGTGACCGTTGTTCCGTACAGCTGCCGAAACGCGACGCTCATGGGTGCTGCGCGTCGCTCGGCGTGCAGCAGCGGGGAAACGCGGTGGAAACCGGCTCGGCGAGCGTCGGCCGTCGGCGCGACCCGGGCCGGCCATGCGGGCTCAGCCGTAGACGAGATGGCCTCTCTCGGTCACCCATGCCGCCCTCGCGGCGTACCGGAGACCCCTGATCCGCTCCCGGGCGGCAAGGGCGCTCTAGCCGCCCCGCGGTCAGGTGAGCCGCGCGGGACCGGCGCCAGGGCGATCTTGGGGGGCGACTACTTAGCGGACCGGGCCGGGCACATCAACCCTCACCGGCGCTCGCAGCACGATTCCGACTACATCATGACCTACCACAGAGGACCTCGAGACGGTACGCACCGGCGGCTCGATCTGCAACAGGGTTGCGATCACGGGCGGTTCGGGCGCGAGGAGGGGCCGGAAGCCAGGCTCCGCGGGCGTGCTCGGGGGATCGAAGCGAGACATGGGCGTGACGACCGGCGGCGTCCCTCCGACCGCTCCCTCGGCGGGGTCTGCGACCGTTCCGGTCCAACGGAGAACGTCTAGACCGGCCGGTGGCGCCCCTCCAACTCATTAGTAGCATGGGCCACATGCATCCCGTGCATCTTGCCTCGATCGATCTGAACCTGCTCGTCGTCTTCGACGCCCTCCTGGCGGAGGGGAGCGTCACGCGCGCGGCGGCGCGCGTCGGGCTGAGCCAGTCGGCCATGAGCCACGCCCTCGGGCGCCTTCGCACGTTGATCGACGACCCCATCCTGGTGCGCACGCCGCGGGGGATGATCCCGACGCCGCGCGCGCAGGAGCTCATCGGCCCCATTCGCGAGGCCCTCGCCCAGATCGAGGCGACCGTCGCGCGCCGCCCCCGCTTCGATCCCGCGACGGCGCGCCGCTCGTTCGCGGTCGCCACGGTCGATTACGTGGAGCTCATCCTGCTGCCCCGGCTCGTGCAAAAGCTCTTCACCGACGCGCCGTTCGTCGATCTCATCGCGCGCCCCTACGACAGCGACATGTGGAGCTCCATGGAGACCGGCAAGGTCGACCTGGCCATCGGCCTGCTGCCCACCGTGCCCGCGGGGTTCTACCGGCAACGGCTCATCGAGGAGCACTACATGTGCGTGGTGAGGAAGAATCACCCCGTGGTGGGCAGCAAGCTGAACCTCAAGACCTACACGAGCTTGCCGCACGCGCTCATCAGCCCGCGCGGCGACGGCGGCGGTCGGGTGGACGAGGTCCTGGCCGAGCGGGGGCTCTCGCGCCGCGTGGCGCTGCAGATCCCCCACTTCCTCGTGGCGGCCCACATCGTCGCGCAGACGGATCTCGTGCTGACCGTGCCGGCGCGCATCGCGCGCGTGTTCGCCGAGATGGAGGCGCTGCGCATCATGAAGCCGCCCGTGGAGCTCGGCGGGTTCTCGCTGGATCAGGTGTGGCACGAGCGGCAGGCGAAGGACCCGGCGCACATCTGGCTGCGCGGGATCTTCGCGGAGATCGCCCGCGACAGCTGACGCGCCCTCGTTCGACCTGCCGCGCGCGCCGCGCCCGCCGCGACCGTGTCGCCCGGAGGCGGGGCCGGCGAGGCGGGGAGCGGGCCTATGTACCGGTTAAGTCGCTTTCCTCTTCCATCTGCTCGTCCGTTCAGGTAGGGGCGCCGGGCGCGGCGATGAGCTCGACGCCCTCGCGCTCGGCGAGCTGCCGGTGCAGCGCGGTCAGCCGGGCGGTGACGGGGCCGCGCTCGCCGCGGCCGATCGTGCGCCCGTCGAGGCTGCGCATCGCGATCACGCCGGCGCCGGTGCCGGTCAGGAACGCCTCGTCGGCGGCGAAGAAGTCGAGCCGCCCGAGCGAGCGCTCCACCACGGTGAGGCCGACGCTGCGCGCGAGATCCATCACGGCCGCGCGGTTGATGCCCTCGAGGCACCCGTCGGTGGCGGGCGGTGTCGCGAGCACGTCGCCGCGGAGCGCGAACACGTTGGCCACCGAGGCCTCGGCCACGTGGCCGCGCGCGTTCAGGAGCAGCGCGTCGTCGGCGCCGCGCTGCCTGGCCTCGAGCTTGGCGAGGGCGGAGCCGAGGTAGTTCAGGCTCTTGATCCGCATGTCGAGCGCGTCCGCGTCCGGCCGGCGGTAGCTCGACGTGATGAGCTCGAGGCCGCGCCGCCGCTGCTCGTCGTCGAAGAGGCGGATCGACCCCACGATGCAGAACAGCCCCGGCCGCTCGCAGGTGGTCGGGTCGACGCCGAGCGGGCCCACGCCGCGCGTCACCACGAGGCGGACGTAGGCCTCGCGCTCGGCGTTGGCGCGCGCGGTCTCCTCGACGATCGCGCGGAGCCCCTCGATCGGGCGCGGCAGCGCGATGCCGAGCGCCTTCGCGCCGGCCTCGAGCCGCGCGAGGTGGCGGTCGATCCGGAAGAGCCGCCCCGCCGCGACGCGGATGCCCTCGAAGATGCCGTCGCCGTAGAGCAGCCCGTGATCGGTCACGTTCACGGTCGCGTCCTTCGCGTCGACGATTCGCCCATCGATCCATGTCTTCATGACGTTCACCTCCTGCTGTCCCCCTCGAGAGCGCGCGCGACGCGCTCGGCGGTGTCGCGCGTGTGTTGCACCGCGGCGTCGCGTCGATCGCCGCGCAGGCTCTGGGCGGCGGCGGCGCAGGCGATGCAGCCGTGCAGGCCGCCGCGCGCGAGCACCGGGGCGGCGATGACGGTCAGCCCGTCGATCCACTCGCCCTCGTTGACGTCGTAGCCGCGCTTCGCGGCGCGCTTCGCGGCGCGCTCGGCGGCGGGGCCCGCGCCCTGTGCGCCCACGAGCTCCGGCGCGTGCGCGAGGTAGAGTCGTCCGCTCGCGGTGACGTCGACCGGGACCTCGGCCCCGACGGTCGGCGCCGCGCGCAGGAGCCCCGTGCCCTCGGCCTTGTCGAGCACGACGAGCCGCCCCGCGCGGGCGGCGACGAGGAAGAACGTCTCGCCGAAGGCGCGCGCCGCCCGCTCGAGCTCGGGCTTGGCCACGCGCGCGACGGGGTCGAGCCCCTGCGCCCCGAGCCCGAGGCGGATGAGGCCGACGCCGAGCCGGTAGCGACCCTCCCCGTCCTGCTCGACCAGCGCGTGCGCGGCGAGCGACGCGAGCAGCCGGTGCAGCGTCGCCTTGGGCATGCCGAGGCGCGCCGCGAGCTCCGCCAGCGAGGCGCTGCCGCCGCCCTCGCGCAGCGCCTCGAGGGCGCGCACCGCCTTGTCGACCGTCCTAGATCGTTCCATTATTCGGAATCCAGTTCCGGTATTTGATCTACTCCGTTCCCGGGCCGCCGTCCAGGGCGCGCCTGTCGGGCGCCGTGGGTCGTGGTCGACGTCGCCCAGGGGAGAGTCCTCATGAAGGCGGGAAGGCGAGAAGATCATTCATGTTTTCTTCCCGCCCTCCCGCCTTCATGTTCCAATTCGGCCCCTGCCGGCGCGCGGGCGAAGCGCTCGCTGGTGTCGCTGGGGGGCCTCGGATAGCGTCCGTTCGATCACGGTCGAGACAACGTCGAGAGCCGAGGAGGCGAGGAGCTCATGAGCAAGGTCGATTCGGTCGTACTCGTTCACGGCGCCTGGCACAGCCCGGCGTGCTGGTCGCAGGTCGCGTGCCGGTTGCTCGGGGCCGGGCTCGACGTCCGCGCGCCCGCGCTGCCGAGCGCCGGGCTGGACGCGGCTCGGCTGGGCGGCCTCGCGGCGGACGTCGAGGCGGTGCGCGCGGCGCTGGCCGAGGTTCCGGGCAAGGCCGTCGTGGTCGCGCACTCGTACGGCGGGCTGCCGGTCACCGAGGTGGCGGCCCGCACGGGCAAGGTCGCCCACCTCGTCTACCTGTGCGCGTTCCAGCTCGGCCCGGGGGAGTCGCTGCTCTCGTCGATCGGCGGCAAGGAGCCGCCGTGGTGCATCACCTCCGCCGACGGCCTGACGCTGCAGACCGCGGACGCGCGGAACATCTTCTACAACGACTGCGCGGACGAGGTCGCGGCCGTCGCGGAAGCGGCCCTGCTGCCGCAGGCCAGGGCGTCGTTCGTGCAGCCGCTGAGCGCCGCCGCGTGGCAGGAGCTGCCGTCCACGTACGTGATCTGCGAGCGCGACAACGCCATCCCGGTGTTCGCGCAGGAGGCGATGTCGCAGCGCGCGCGGCAGGTGCGGCGCCTCGACGCGGGCCACTCTCCGTTCCTGTCGCGGCCGGACGACGTGGTCGCGCTCGTGCGCGACATCGTCGCCGCGAGCTGAGCCGGCGCTAAATCGGTTAAGTCATCGGGCGATCCGGGCGCCGCTGCCGAGCGCCTTCGGGGGCGGCCGCCGTGCGCCTCGGACAGCTGCGCTGCTGAGCGGCTGCTCCAGGAGCAGCAGCGTCGCGCCGCCGCGCCCGCCGCTCGCAGCTTTCCGCGCTGGTACGCCGCGTGCCCTATGCCGGCGTCCATGGAGCGCTCCGGCGCCGCCCTCGCTGACCGGCCTCGTGCTCGCAGCGGAGCAGCGCCGGCGGCGCGGCTCGCCGTGTCGGAGCTCCTCTCATCCATCCGGAGGCCATGACCCTGGCCTGAGGCCAGGAGAGGTCCATCACCATGTCAGAACGCAAGCTCTTCTACCCGGAACGCTTCAAGACCGCCTCGCAGTACTACACGACCGGCCGCCCCACCTATCCGAAGCTGCTCAGCCGCCGCGTCGCCGAGCTGGTCGGGCTCACGCGGGACGGCAGCGTGCTCGATCTCGGGACCGGTCCGGGGTTCCTCGCGATCGACTTCGCGCCGCGCGCCCGGACGGTGACCGCGGTGGATCCGTCGCCCGAGATGCTCGCGGCCGCCAAGGCGAACGCCGCTCGAGCCGACGTCTCGATCCAGCTCGTTCAGGGCAGCTCGTACGAGCTCGGGCCGCACCTCGGCCGTTTCCACCTCGTGACCATCGGTCGCGCGTTCCACTGGATGGATCGTGTCGAGACCATCAAGTCGCTGGACGCGCTGATCGAGCGAGGCGGCGCGGTGGCGCTGTTCGGGGAGACCTACCCCGAGGTCCCGGCGAACGCGTGGCACAAGGAGTTCCAGGCGCTCATCGACAAGTACTCGACCGAGGACCCGGCGCGGCCGCAGATCCGCGAGGGCGCGAAGAACGAGGCCGTGTTGCTCGACTCCGCCTTCAGCCATCTCGAGCGGATCTCGGTCCTGGAGCAGCGAGCGACCCCCGTGGAGCGCTTCGTCGACCGCGCCCTGTCGTTCGCGGCGACCTGGCACGGCCGGCCGGGATCGCGCGAGGAGGACCTGGCCGTCGAGGTCCGCAGGGCGATCGCGAAGCACGCCGACGCGGACGGCATCGTGCGCGAGGTCCTGGAGGGGCACGCGCTGGTCGCCCGCCGCCCGCGCGAGGTGGCGTCCGACTGACCCGGCGGAGATCGACGCCGCGGGCCGTCCGCGGCGCGAGCTGGCTTGTCGCAGCGAGCGCCGGGCCGTAGACAGGCTGCGATGCGTTTTGCCGGTCGGCTGGGCCGCCTCCTCCGCGCCTGCGCAGCCGCCGCGGTCTGTCTCGCGCCGGCGGGCTGCGTCTTCTACACGCGGCTGTCGACGTACGCGCCGAGCCCCACGGCCGCCGACATCGCCGGCGGGCTCTCGGACGGCGCGCTGCGGGTCCACGCGATCACGAGCTCCCGGGCGGTCACCTCGGTGATCCGCGACGCGTTCCGCGGCTCGCGCTTCGTTTACAGCGAGGAGGTCGTCGAGGACAACTCGGCGCAGCGCGATCCGGGGCGCGACCTGTGCGCGTTGCTCGAGCGCTCGGGCGCCGAGCTGCTGCTCGTCGCCTCGGACGAGCTGGCGTTCGCCGGCGGCGCCCCGGAGCGGGAGTGCCTCCGGCGCGAGACGGTGCCGAGCGGGAAGCCGTTTCCGGAGGCGGATCCGCTGGTCAGCGTGTGCGTCGAGCACGAGGATTCCTCGACGTACGAGGCGCGCCGGGCCAGGTACGGAGAGCTCACGTCGGTGGTCCAGCTGGTCACGCCGGCGCGCTGCGAGAGGCCGCCCGCGCCGGGGGCGAGCGCGTCCGCGCTGTCCGGCACGCCCGAGCGCATCCGGGAGCAGCTCGCGGACCTGCTCCCGCGCGCGGCGGTCGTCGAGGCGCGCGGCGAGCGCGCCTGGGCGCAGGCGATCCCCGGATCCGCGCCGGGCGTGGGCGCCGAGGCCCGGGTCCCCGCGCGGGAGGGCGACGCCGCCAAGACCGGCGTCGTCACGGAGGTGACCGGGGATCGCGCCGAGGTCCGCAGCCTCTGGCCCGATCGGCCGTTCGCGCCGCAGGACGGCGTCGTCTTCGGCGGCCCGCTCTGGGGCGTCGCGTTCGTCCCGGAAGCGCGCGTATCCGTGGGCAACGCCGTCTCTGCCGGCGTCGCCCTCGAGGCGTATCGCGCGCATCACGGGCCGCTCCTCGGCCTCGGCGTTCACGGGGTCGTCGGGACGTCCGGCCCGGCCGGCGTCGGCGGCTTCGGAGGGCACCTCTACGCGGGCTACGTGCTCTGGCCGGTCCCGACGAGGCTCGGCCTGTACATGCGCGGCCATGGCGGCGTGGGCTCCGTGCGCGCGGGAGGCGACGCGGAGACGTTCGGCTTCGTGGGCCTCGCCGCGGGCGTGAAATGGCGCGTGCCGTCCATCGTCGTTATCGACGCCTCGGGCGGGTACGATCTCGGTCCCTCCGCGACGGTGTCCACCGGGGAGCCGGCGCGGACGATCGCGTTCGCATGGAGAGGGCCTGCCATGCGCCTGACGCTGGCGCTCGATCTCTAGACGAAGTCCCCAGACGAAGTCGCCGCGGCGGACCGGCGCGTTCTTCCGATACGCAGGCCAGCGCCGCGCCCGGGGAGCGTGAGCCGCAGCTTGGCCCGGAGCGCGCGAGCCGCAGCGTGGCGGTCAACGAGCGTCACCGCAATAGTTAGAAAGGCTAACTAAAGCTATCCAGCGGTATCGCGGCGCTGGCGAGGCCCCCCCGGGCGCGCCGGAGCCGGCTAACTAGTTAGTAAGCCTAACTAAATCTCTCCAGCGGAATCACGGTGCTGGCGGGGGCCCCAGCGCCGCGCCGGAGCCGGTCGAATAGTTAGTAAGTCTAACTAAATCTCTCCAGCGGAATCGCAGTGCTGGCGAGGGTCCCAGCGCCGCGCCGCGCCGCGCCGCGCCGGCCATCATGCATGCTCTCTGCGGGCCGCGTCGGCCGGCACGCTGGCGCGCGCCGCGTCGCACTCGTCGCAGCCCTCGTCGGGCGGGCAGAGGAACACGAGCGGGCTTTTCGCGAGGTGCTCGACCGCCACGGCGACGAGATCGCGTGAAGCACACAGGCGCGCGTGGGCGCTGCCCACCCTCCCCTCCTGCTGGAGCCCCCGTCCGCGCAACCAGCCATCGACGAGCCCGAACCGCCGGCAGCAATGATCCGTCTCGTGAATCATCGCGGTCCGGGCCACGCCGTCGACCTCGATCACACACGGGTGCGCGACCGAGTAGGGGACCCGCGCGATGGCCTCCGCGACGTGGAGGGTCGTGTTCTCGGCGTGCGTGACGCCGAGCAGCAGCACCTGGCCTCCGAGCTCGTGGACGCGGCCCGGGGGGCTGTCCGGCCCGTGCGGTGGCGACAGCGGCTGCGGCGCGCAGATACGCTCGGCGAAGCGGCCGGCCGCAGCGAAGGAGCCGCCAGGGTGGCCGCTGCGCAGCACGCCCGGCTGTCTCCAGAACGTCTCGGCGGTGATCCCCATGCCGCTGGTCGGCGTGGACCGGGGATCGAACACGCTCTGTCCGTCGGTCATCGTCGGCATGACGAGCGTGCCGTCGTCCCCGAGCGCGGCGCGCAAGGCGCGGATCAACCCGAGCGGCCCGCCCTCGATCGGACGCACCGCCCTGAACGACGTGTGGACGAGGAGGACGCCGCCCTGCCTCACGCCGAGGGCGAGCAGCTCGGCGACCACCCGGCTCACGCTGGGCCCATGCATCGTCCAGGCATATCATTCTTGTGCGCTATCGCGGTCGCTCCTCCCTGGAAGGGCGGTTGCCTGCCGGCGCCGAAGGCAGGGTAGACTCCGGGGGATGCGCCGCGGACTGGAAATGGACGTCCGGGCGATTCCAGCCCTGGAGGAAAGGCGGGCTCGCCCAGCGATAGCCCGCATCGGCGCGACGAGCGCATCGCGCCGGAAGCGTTCACGAAATCGATAAATTCAGCGCGCTCCGCCCACGCGCGCGCCGCTCGCGCGCATCGCCCCGGAAGCGTTCACGAAATCGATAAAATCAGGTCGCTTCCGCGCGCGCGCCTCCCGTGGTGGGCCGTGACGCGAGGCGCCTGCCGCCTCCGTCCGCCGCAATCGACGCTGACGACGCTGACGACGCTCACGACGCTCACGCGCGCCGCTTCGCACTGATTTCTTTACATTGTGCCAAAGAGCCATGTTACCTTTCCAGGTCATGGTCGCCGCTCTTCGGGCGTCGACCATGCAATCCCATCACCGGGCCGGCGCCGGAGGCTCGGATCGCTCATCACCCTGAACGTGCCGCGCGACGCGTGAGGCCTCGGTGCAACCTGCCTGCACGTCCGCGCGAGCTGGAGGTGTCTATGTCCTCGATGCGACAGATGCGTATTCTCTATTTTGCGCCTCGCGCCTGCTGGCCGCTCGACACCGGGGCCAAGCTACGCAACTGGCATTTTGTCCGGCAGCTCTCGCGGTTCGCGCGGGTGACGTACCTGAGCTTCGCCGACGACGGCGCCGTCCGTAACGGGCGGGCGCGGATGGGCGCGGCCGGCCCCGCCCCGCAGCCGATGAACGATATCGCGCAGATCACCGATCAGGTGCTCACGCTCACGCAGGAGAAGCCGAACTCCCTGGGCAAGATCCTGCGCGGCGCCGTGGGGCCGCTGCCGCTCGTCGTCCTCAATTACACGACGAGCGCCATGCGCCAGGAGCTCGCGCGTGTCCTCGACGAAGGGCAGTTCGACGCCGTGCAGGTCGAGAGCGTCCACCTCGCCGGGTATCTGCCCTTGCTGCGGGCGGCGCGCAATCGGCCGCTGCTCCTCTGCGACTGGCACAACATCGAGTCGGAGGTGCTCTCCCGCTACAGCCAGAACGCGCCCGATCGCCTCCGCGGGCTCGCGGCGTTCGCGCTGGCGTCGCAGCTCGCCGGGTTCGAGCGCAAGGTGCTGGAGCAGTTCGACGCGCACCTCACGGTCAGCGAGCGGGATCGCCAGAAGCTCCTCGCGCTCCGCCCCGGCCTGCGCGCCTTCGCCGTCGACAACGGCGTCCACGTGGACGAATTCGCGGGCGCGGGCGGCGCTGCGTCCGGGCCACGCCGCCGCATCGTCTTCGTCGGCTCGATGGATTATCGCCCGAACGCGCAGGCGATCGTCGCCTTCGCGCGCGATCTCTGGCCCGCCATCCGCGCCGCGCGGCCCGCGTGGCGCCTCACCGTGGTCGGCAGGAACCCAGGGCCGGAGGTGCGCGCGCTCGGCGCGCTGCCCGGCGTGGAGGTGACCGGGACCGTGCCCGACGTGCGGCCCTACTATGCCGACGCGCTCGCGTCCGTGGTGCCGCTGCGCATCGGGGGTGGGTCGCGGCTGAAGATCCTGGAGGCGCTCGCGGCCGGCGTGCCCGTCGTCTCCACCGAGCTCGGCGCGGAGGGGCTCGCGCTGCGCGACCGCGAGCACGCGCTCATCACCCGAAGCCCCGAGGCGATCGGCGGCGCGCTCCTCGAGCTCGACGCCGATCCGGCGCTCAGGGCGCGCCTTTGCGCGGCCGGCCGGGCGCTCGTCCAGAGCAGGTACGACTGGACCGTGGTGGGCGACACGCTCGCCCGCATCTACCAGCAGCTCCACCAGCAGCGCCGCGGCGCCCCGGAAGCGCTCGCGCCCGCGGCCGCGAGCCTCGCCGCGCCTGCCTGCTGACCCGGGCCGCCCGGGAGGTCTGCCGCCCTCCGCGGGAGGCCCGCCGCCCGCGCCGATCAGGCCCCCGCGGCGGCGCCGGTCGCCGCGGCGCCGGTCGCCGCGGCGATGGCCTCGAGCCACGCGTCGGCCTGCCGCTCCGCCGTGAACCGCGACAGGAGCCGCGCCCGGGCGCGCGTCGCCCGCGCCCCCGCCTCCTCCGGCCGCCCCAGCGCGTCGAGCAGCGCCCGCGCCAGCGCGCCCGGCTGCCCGGGCGGGACGAGCCACCCCGTCTCGCCGTCCAGCACGAGCTCCGGCACGCCGCCGACCGCGCTCGCGACGACCGGCGTCCCGTAGGCGAACGCCTCCAGCACCACGTTCGGCAGCCCCTCGGTGCGCGACGGCAGCGCCAGCACGTCGAGCGCCCCGATGAGCTGCGCGCCGTCCCGGCGCAGGCCGAGCAGCCGCGCGCGGTCGCCGAGCCCCCGCGCCGCCACCTCCGCCCGCACCGCGGCCTCGTCCGGCCCGTCCCCGACCAGCACGAGCGCGGCACGCGGGTCCGCGCGCGCCACCGCCGCGAACGCCTCCACGAGCGAGCGCTGCCCCTTCTCGGGGCTGATCCGCCCCACCGCGCCGACGAGCCGGGCCGACGCGTCGAGCCCGAGCTCCGCGAGCAGCCGCGCGCGGGGGACCGGCGGCGGCATCCGATCCAGATCGATCGCGTTCGGCACGTGGAAGATCCGCGCCTCGCTCACCCCGCACGCCCGCACCGCCGCGCGCTGCGCCTCGGACACGACCACGACCCCGTCATGCCAGCGCAGGGTCCGGCGATCGGCCCACTCGAAGAGCCGCACCTTCAGGTCCTCGCCCGTCCACCCGCGCGCCACCGCCAGCACCCGCGGCGCGCCGCGCCCGCGCAGCCCGAGCGCCAGGAGGTCCGCCTTGTACCCCACCGTGCACACCACGTCGGGCCGGAGCCGCGCCGCGATCGCGCGGAGCCGCCGCGCCCCCTCGAGCAGGTCGTAGCCCCGCTCCAGCGCGAGCGGCTCGGCCTCGAACCCCTCCGCGCGCGCCCCCACCACGAGCGGGTTGTCCGCGACCTTCGCCTCCCGGTGCGGGATCACGGCGAACGAGACCTCGCACGCGCCGCGATCGCGCAGGATCCTCGCCGCTTGCACGGTCTGCCGCTCCGGGCCGCCCCAGAAGCGACAAGGCATCAGGTGAAGGAGCCGGAGCCGCCGCAGAGCCTCCGCTCTACACGATCGCCGCGCGCGCCGCACCTGGTTTACCCGTCGCCGGGGCGCCGTGGTACGAGCGCGGGAGGCGGGCCCTATGCGGAAGATCAGCGTGTGCACGGTGGTCATCAACCTCGACGTCGGGGGCCTCGAGAAGGTCGCCGTCAGCCTCCTGAACGGCCTCGATCGCGCCCGCTTCGACCCGTCGCTCATCTGCCTGGACGCCCCCGGCAAGCTCTTCGATCAGGTCGACCTCCCGCCCGAGCGGAGGCTCGTCCTGCGGCGGCGCCCGCGGCTCAACCTCGGCTTCGCCCGCGTCGATCCCGAGCTGCCCCTCGCGATCCGCGGCTTCCTGCGCGACGTGCGGGCGGACGTCCTGCACGTCCACAACTTCGCCCCGCTCATCTTCGGCGGCGTCTCGTCGCGCCTGCTCCTGCCGCGGCCGCGCGTCGTCTACTCGGAGCACAACGAGATCAACAGCGCGAGCCCCCGCTCGCTGCGCAAATTCAGAGTTTACGTGCGGCTCGCCGACGCGATCATCGCGGTCTCCGGCGATCTGGCCACCAAGCTCCGGCGCGATCTCGGCGTCCGGCGGCCCGTCCACGTGATCCGCAACGGCATCGACGGCGCGCGCGTCCGCGCCGGCCGCCGCGACCGCCTCCGCGCCGAGCTGCGGTTGCCCGAGGACGCGCGCGTGCTCGGCACGGTCGCGGTGCTGTCGCGCCAGAAGGGCATCGACGTCCTGCTCGACGCCGCGGGCGAGGTCCTCGGCCGCGACCCGCGCGCGCACGTGGTGATCGCCGGCGACGGGCCGGCCCGGGCCGACCTCGAGGCCCGGCGCGCCGGCATGGCGGCGCGGGAGCGCGTGCACTTCCTCGGGCTGCGCAGCGACGTACCCGACGTGATGGCCGGCCTCGACGCCTATGTCCTCTCGTCCCGCTGGGAGGGGCTCCCGCTCGCGGTCCTCGAGGCCATGGCCGCCGGAAAGCCGATCGTCGCGACCCGCGTCGGCGGCGTGCCGGAGGCGATCGAGGACGGCGCCGGCGGCTACCTCGTCGCCCCCGAGGACCCCCGGGCGCTCGCGGATCGGCTCCTCGCGCTGCTGTCCGATCCGGCGGCCGCAGCCGCGATGGGCGCGCGCAACGCGCAGGCGTTCGACGCGCGCTTCAGCCTCGGGGCGATGCTCGCGGCGCACGAGCGGCTGTTCACCGAGATCGCGCCGGCGCGATAGCGGCGCCGCGCGTCTCTGCCCGGGGCACGCGGCGACTCGGCGACTCGGCGCCTCAAGGCGTTTGGCAGGAAATGCAGGCACGTTGTCGTCATTGCCATGCGCGCGACGGATAGCGTTATCGCGTGCACCGCCCCCCACCGATCGAAGAGCGCTCCCGCGTCGCGCCGGAGGACGATCGGCCGCGCTTCGGTCGATCGTGATCGGACGCGCTCGGGACGGTCAACGGATGAACGAACGAAAGGAAGAGGGACGAGAGATGACCGAAACGCATGAGCTCAAGATGCCCGCTCCGCAGCCGCCGCTCCAGATCGGCATGGTGCTCTATCCGGGTCTCACGACGCTGGATCTGATCGGTCCGCAGAACGTGCTGGCCGTTCACGCGGAGACCCACCTGCTCTGGAAGACGCGCGCCCTGGTCACGTCCGACACCGGGGTCTCCATCCAGCCGACCGCGACCTTCAGCGACTGTCCGGACGACCTCGACATCCTGTTCGTGCCGGGCGGCATCGGCACGACCGAGGCGATGGCGGACCGGGAGATCCTTCAATTTCTGAGGGACCGAGGCCCTCGGTCCAGGTACGTGACCTCCGTGTGCACGGGATCGCTGATCCTGGCCGCAGCAGGGTTGATGCAAGGATACAAGGCCACGACGCATTGGGCCATGCGCCACATCCTCGAGGCGTTCGGCGTGGAGTGCGTCCATGCGCGCGTGGTGGTCGATCGCAACCGGATCTCGGGCGGCGGGGTGACCGCAGGCATCGATTTCGGGCTGACGCTCCTCGCGCTGCTGCGCGGGGAGGACACCGCGAAGATGACGCAGCTGATGCTGGAATACGACCCCGCCCCGCCGTTCCGCGCTGGAACGCCGGAAGCAGCCGGGCCCGAGCTGACCCAGCGTCTCGTGAGCTTTCTCGAGCCGCACGAGCAGGCGATGCGGAAGGTCGCTGCAGAGATGAGCAGCAGGGCGAGCTGACTGCCGAGCTAGCGCTTGCCAGCAGCCGCCGCAGCCGCCGCAGCCGCCGCGGGCTGCGCTTGCGGCATGATGACGCGGAATTTCCCGCTCAAGTGCAGCAGGGACATCGTGTACAGCATGCCGTCGTAGTACCGCCACTTGCCGGTCGGCGGCTCGCGCGAATACACGTCTTTGACGAAGCGCCAGCCCCGCGGCTGGCTCGCAGCCAGCGCCGCGACGCCGTTCATCGCCACGAGCCCGAGCGACCCGTGGTCGACGATGGGCTTGCCGTCGAGGGTGAAGTTGGCCTTGTACTCGGGGCCTTGCGAGTCGAAGAACGCGAGGATGCGATCGCTCAGCTCGGTCTGCCGCGGATCCTTCGCCCACCACGCCGCATCCACGGCCCAGTTCATCGCGGTGCGGAACGCGTCGTAACGGAAGTTGGCGGTCCCCGCGTCCCAGGAGGCAGCCTTGGGGGTGCCGTCGAAGTTGGCGTAATCCGGGGCGAGCCCGGTCTTCGGGTGCGTCGTCTTGACGAAGAAATCGCGGCTCACCTTGGCCGCGTCGGCCCAGAACGCGCGATCCGCCTCGGGGCCCCAGGCCGCCCAGAGCTCGTAGAACGCGGGCAGGTGATACGACGGATCGGTGTGATCGCCGTTCTTCGCGAAGTTGTCCGCATCGGGCGTGAACCGCACCATCTTGTGCTCGGGATTGAAGAGCGCGTGCAGCGTGGTCTTGCGCTTGTTCGCGTTGACCGCGCCCGCGATGGCCTTGCGGTTCTTCATCGCGTCGAGCAGGCCCAGGGCCTCCTTCCGGTAGTCATAAATCCCCTTGCCGTTCCCCCAGCGGTGGGACGCGAAGAAGAGCGCCGTCGCGAAATACTCTTCCGCGTCGGGAGCGGGATTCTCATCGATGGCCGTGCCGTCCGGGCGCATCTGCCACGAGAAATAGCCGAAGCCGGGGTGACGCTGATCCGCGTGGTACATGTGAGACTTGGCCCAGTTCCACAGGGCATCGAAGTCGTCTTTTCGATCGACCTGAACGGCGATCATCATGCCGTACGACATCCCTTCGGAGCGGACGTCGTTATTGCCGATGTCCATGATGTACGCCTTGGGGCCGTTCGCGTTCTTCCCCGCCGCGAACATGACGGCTTCTTCCTTGGGGTCGCCGTGGAACAGCTGGGTGTACGCCTTCGTGATCTTGGCGTCGATCTCGGCCGGCTTGTGGCCCAGCTCCGCGAACAGGTTGCGATACTCGCCCGTGAAGTACGCTCCCTTGGCCGCGGGCCGCAGCGCGGGCCCCTGGGGCGCAGGCTCCGCCGCCGGGGGCGCCTCCGCCGCGCCGGTCTGGCTCGAGGTGCTGGCAGGCGCGGCGCTGCTGGCCTGATCGACCGCGCTCGCCTGAGCGGGCGAGCCGACCTGGCTGCCCTGGTTGCTGGGCGCGCAGGCGAGCACCGTGAACGCAAACCACGACGATGCGACCGGAAACGTTAGCATTCGCAAGTTCATCACTGTCCTCATTGACGAGCTCGCGTCCTAGCGGAGACGTGCTCGGCGTGAACATCGTTGGCGAGTTCACGTGTGTTATGCTCGCGAGGTCGGGTCCCTAGATGGAGCGGCGCAGGACGCCGCGGTCTGGATGACGCCGCGGAGGAGGAAGGAATTCCAACCGCTTCCAGGCGTCAAGCCCCAACTGCGGAGCCCGCCTCGGGCTGGCAGAGCCTCCTTCAAGGCGGTCCGGCCCTTCTGGAAAATTGGCGCTATATCAAGAACTTAGCCGTGTGTCGAAGAGGCGGCCTCGACTCCACGGCCCGCGGGAGCTCGTCCGAACGGCCAGGGTTCACCTCGAACCATGCCGCCGTCGAGCTCTCGGGGGAGCGCTCGGTGGGCGGGGATGCGTTCGGTCGGACGCGTACAATGACCGCGGGTGGCCCGCCGTGGGCCGCGTTCCGGCCGACGAGGGGACCCGATGGATCTCGAGGAGCTGCAAGCCTTCCTGCACGTCGTCAAGCAAGGCTCGTTTCACGCCGCCGCCGAGGTGACCGGCACGCCGCGCACGACGCTCCGGCGCCGCGTGGAGTCCCTGCAAGCGCGCTCCGGCGTTCCCCTCCTGGAGAGCAGCCGGCAGGGCGTCGTGCTCACCGAGGCGGGGCGCGCGCTGGCGGACCGGGGGCAAGCGATGGTCGAGGAGGCGAGCGCGCTGATCTCGTCGATTCGCGAGATGGGGCGCGAGCCCTCGGGGCTCTTGCGCCTGGTCCTGCCCGTGGGCCTGCCGCCGCACCTCATGGCGCCGATCTTCGCCTCGATCCGGAGCACGTACCCGCGATTGCGCCTCTCTTACGAGTTCAGCAACGACCCGCTCTCCGAGTCGCTCGTCGACGTCGACGTCGCCGTGCATTTCGGCGAGGGCGCGCCGCGAGGGCCCTGGCTCTCGCTCGTGATCCTGCGCGTTCAAGAGCGGCTGTGCGCGAGCAAGGAATACCTCGCGCGGCGGGGGACGCCGGCCTCGATCGACGACCTCGCCCGCCACGAGCTCCTCTCCTGGCGAGCGCCGGGCGAGGACGCGTCCGCGTGGCCCACCCGCAACGGGGGGAAATTCCCGGTGGAGCCGGCCTTGCTCGCGACCGACATCCACCTCGTCCGGCACTGCTGCCTGGCCGGGCTGGGCATCGCGCTCATCCCGGACGCGATGATCGATGAGCCCACCGGCGACGAGCTCGTCACGGTCCTGCCGGCGCTCGTGGGCCGCGAGCTGGCCGTGCGGGTGACGGTGCCGGAGGCGCTGGCCGAGATACCGAAGGTGAAGATGGTGCTGACGCACGTGCGGAGGTTCCTCCGCGAGGTGACCGGCTGACCGGGGAGACAAGGCGGTACGCAAGCTGGGTGTGGCTGGCGAACCGAGGATCTTTCGCGTACGTCGCGACCGTCGGGTACGCCGGGCCCATGTTCCCGTGGAGCACGGTCGGATCTGCGTCGAGGCGAGTGAACGGCTTCAACCAGAATTCAGCGGTGGCTGATACGGGCCTGACGCGCAGCCTGCCGCACAAGAAAGCACCAGCGAGCGCTGATCTTCGAGAGGCCCGAGCTGGAGCTTCCTTCTCTCGGCGAGGCCAGAGAGAGAGCGCCGAAGTTTCGTCTGCACCGCGTCTTCTCCTCAGGTGTCGAGAATTCGGGTTCCCTGGCCGGGCGCACCGGCCACTACCCCTCGTCCGGCAGGTACAGCTTCACGTCGTCGAACTCGGCGGTGCCCTCGTAATAGTTGATGTGCGGGTCGCCGAAGAAGAAGTGATCCGGGTACGCCGACCCCGCCGGCCAGGTCTCGAACGGCTCGCCGAAGTCGACTGTCTCGTTATGGACCTGGCCCGCGAGCTCGTCGGGGCGCTGGTTGAAATGCCACGTCACCGGCGGCTCGCGAAACCCCCGCCGCGCCGCGTACGTCGTGAGGCCGCCGTGGTGGAACCTGCCCGCCGCGGACATCGCATACCCATCACCGTCGCGCTCGACGGTGAACACATAGGTCTCTTTGTCGAGGTACTTGTCCACGAAGACGGGGCCGTCCTTCCACCCGCCGGCCGTGTACGACGTGAACCCGTTGCCCGTCCAGGGGCTCCCGAACGCGTCGCCGCGGAGCCAGATCATGCTCACATACCGCGAGCCGTCCGGCTCGGCGCGGCCGGTCACCGGGTTCCAGATCTCCGACCAGGGGCCGTCGTCGCCGAAGTTGCTGTCGGTGTCCATCACGACCTTCCGGTGATGATGGATGAAGACGTTGTTGTGAGGCGCCGGCCGCGCGTAATCGGTGATGCAGAGAAAGTAAACGCCGTTTCCGAAGGTGGCGGACAGCGGCTTCGCGCTCCGATCGGTGAACCGCCACGGGTCGGCCACCTCGTCCCCGTCGTAGCCGTTGATCTTGCCGCCGTGCGTCCAGCTGCCCTCGCGCTGGCCGCCGAAGTCGATGTTGGAGACCGTCACCTCGACGCGGTACCGCGCCGGCAGGGGCGCGGTCGAGCGGAGGATCGCGCCGTCGTAATGGCGGGTCGAGACGAGCCTCGCCTTGCCGGAGGCCGCCTCGAAGCGGCCGCCCGTCTCGGGCACGCCGTCGCGGTCGCTGTCCCGGCCGTACAGCTCGACCGTGAGCCAGCCTCCCTCGCCGTACGTGAAGGACTTCCGGAACGAGCGGAACCTCCGCAGGCCCTCGCGGAACGCCTCGCCGCCGCGCGCGGCGAAGAACGCGCCGTCGTCGTCGAAGACGTCGACGTGGTAGGGGCTCGCGTCGCCGTACGGGTCCTCGGTCCACGCCGCCGGCTCCTGGAAGGGGGCATCGAAGGTCTCGTGGTGCACGAGCCGCCATCCGCGGCCGGCGGCCGACGCCGCCGGCTTCGGGGCGTCGCCGGTCGCGCCGAGCGTGTCGCGCGCCGGCGCGCGCGAGCACGCCGCGAGCGTCACGGCGAGCGCCGCGAGCGTCACGGCGAGCGCCGCGAGGGGCCGCGTCGCGGATCGCATGCAGTCCTCAGCGCTCGCCGCGCCGCGCCGCCTCAGCGGTTCGGCTGCGGGGTGAGGCGCAGGTACGGGCGAACGGCGTTGTAGCCCTTGGGGAACTTCTGCTTGAGGACCTCGGGATCCTGGAGCGAGGGGACGATCACCACGTCATCGCCGTCCTTCCAGTTCGCGGGCGTCGCCACGGAGTGGCTGTCCGTGAGCTGCAGCGAGTCGATGAGGCGCAGGATCTCGTCGAAGTTGCGCCCGGTGCTCGCGGGATAGGTGAACGTCGCGCGGATCTTCTTGTTCGGATCGATGACGAACACCGACCGGACCGTGAGCGTGTCGTTCGCCTGCGGGTGGATCATCCCGTACAGGGAGGACACCTTCCGGTCCACGTCGGCGAGGATCGGGTAGTTCAGCTTCGTGCGCTGCGTCTCCTCGATATCGACGGACCAGCGCTTGTGCGAGTCGACGTCGTCGACGCTCAGGGCGATGGGCTTGACGCCGCGCTTGTCGAACTCCGCCTTGAGGTTGGCGACCGCGCCGAGCTCAGTCGTGCAGACCGGGGTGAAGTCCTTCGGGTGCGAGAACAGGATCACCCACGAATTCCCGGCCCACTCGTGGAACCGGATGGTCCCGTGCGTGGACGCTTGCTCGAAGTCGGGCGCGATGCTTCCGAGTTGCAGGCTCATGACAGTCCCTCCTGGCCGCGGGCCAAATGTCCGCTATGGCGGAGGAATGTCCGCCAAGCCGCGCAGCGTGTCAAGCCGGTCGCTGCCGTCTTTTGCGTGGGCGGGCGGCGCCGGCGGGGGCAGCCGTACGGGCCCTGGGTCGGCGCGCGGGAATTCTGGTGAGGGCGCGGGAATCCGGTGAGGGCGAGATCGCCTCAGAGCGCGCCGACCTCGCGCCGGAGGCCGTCCCAGGGGATCTCCGGCGGCGGGGCGGCGCGCCGTTCGCTTGCCTCGGCCGGCTGCGCCGGGGTGGAGCAAGCGCCGTGCTGCAGCAGGTGGAGGGCCTCTGCGAGGCAAGCCTCGTCCTCGTCGCCGAGCTCCGCCTCGAGCGTGTCGGTGACGGGGCAGTCGGGGGCGAAGCCGTCGTAGAAGTCGCCCTCTTGCTTCGCGTTGAGCACCCGGAACGAGATCGGGTGCACGATCTTGTCGCAATAGTCCCACCCGTGCATACCGACGGGCTTGCCGTGCGTCGTCGAGCCGACGATCTTGACGTCGATGTAGGCGCGCAGGCTGTTGATCAGCGTCTCGCTCGCGGAGGCCGTGCCGCCGGTGGTGATGACGACCAGCCGGGACAGGGAGAGCGCCGGCTGGTCGAGGTCCTCGAACGAAGCCCGCTTGTCCCACGTGACGTGCCTGTCGTTGTGCGCGGTGATGTCGAGCAGCGCGCCTTTGTCCGCGGGCCGGTGGATCAGGCTCGCGAGATGCCGCTCGACGGCGAGGCGCCCGCCGCCGTTGTAGCGCAGATCGAGGACGAGCTCGTCGATGTGGTTGGCCCGGAACATCGCGAAGGCGTCGTCGAGCTCTTTCGCGGTGGGCTCGATGAACGTGGTGAGCATGAGGTAACCCACCGTCGCGGACCCCGCCTGCAGGATCCGCGGGCTCATCACCGTGGTGACGCCGTGCACCGCCTTCCGGACGGCGACGGTGAAGACCTCCTTGCCCGCGCGCTCGATCGTCAGCGAGATCTCGTGTCCTTCCTCGTCGGGGCCCGTCACCTCCGACCAGAGGTTGTCGTTCGCCACCTGCTCGACGTCGATCCCGTTGATCGCCAGCACCCTGTCGCCGCGCCGCAGGCCGGCCGCTCCGGCGGGCGAGGCGGGGTGGACCAGCGCGAGCCGGAGGCTGCCCTGCGGGTCGAAGCTCCACCGGTAGCCGAGCCCGAGGGTCTGCCCCTCCCGGAAATAAGCCTCGTAATCGCTCTTGCTCGAGATGTAGCTCCACCGGTCCCGCGACGGGTCGACGAGATCCCGGAGCAGCGCCTCGGGCGAGGGGTAGGACCGGGGATCGAGGTCCGGCACGCGGTCGTACCAGAGGTAGGCGTCCCGCATCAGGTCGAAGAGGAACTGGTTCTGTCCCGGCGTCGAACAGTCGTCCGCGTCGGGCTCCGCGGCGTCTGAAGCGGTGCAGCCTCCGGTCATGGAGGCCGCCAGCGCGAGGGTGCATGTGGAGAGGACCGCAACAAGCTTCGAAGCGACCATGCCGCCCAGCTCATCACGAAGGCAAGGGGCGGGCAATGCCGATGTGGGGACCGGATCGCGCCCAGCGCCGCATGGCTCGCGCTCGTCCCGACGCGGACGAGCTGGGCGGCGAGGCTCGCTCGCGCGCTGTGCGCCGGCGCGCCGGCGCCGACCGCCGGCGGGTCAGCTCGCTTGCGCCGCCGCCGCGACCGCCGCCTCGTGCGCCGCGGCGAGCTGCGCGTCGTCGGCCGTGACCCGCGCGAACGACGGCCGGCTGCAGATCCGGGCGACGTAGGCGGCGATCTCCGGCAGCTCGGGGATGAGCTTGAACTGCGTCATCCACCGGAGCGCCCCACCCCAGAGGATGTCGGCCGCGGAGAACCGCTCGCCGAGCAGGTAGGGGCCCTGTCGGAGCGCCTCCACGAGCGTGCCGAACATCGTGTCGTAGTCGCCATAAGGCGAGATGGCCGGCGGCGCGGGCTCGCGCTTCATCGCGCGATCGGTCATGGCCGGCTCGAAGCAAGACCCGTAGTAGACGAGCCAGCGGAGGTAGGGGCCTCGCTGCGGATCGCGGGGGGCCGGGGCAAGGCCCGCTTCCGGGAAGAGGTCGGCGAGGTAGATGAAGATCGCGACCTGCTCGGTGACGAGCGCGCCGTCGTGCACGATGGCGGGGACCTTCCCGAGCGGGTTCACCGCGAGGTAGGGCGCCTTGCGCTGTTCGCCGGCCTTCATGTTGAGGACGCGCAGCTCGTGCGGCGCGCCGAGCTCGTCGAGGAGGATGCGCGTGCCTGACGCGCGCGTGTGCGGTGAATGATAGAAGACGAGGTTCCCCCGCGTGGGCGTGGTCGAATCAGCCATGTCGTGCCTCCGGGCCGGACCCTACTGCCCGGGATGGGCCCCGTATTGTAAAAGAGCGCCACGCGATGAGCTCGAGCATCCCCCCCGGAGGCCGCACCCTCGGCATCCTGAACCCCGCGGCGGGGTTCAGGCGCTTCGAGCTGCGCCGCCACGCGCCCGCGCCCGATCTGGCCGCGCTCGTCGACTGGCACTGGGTCGTCCGGTGGTCGCTCCCCGCGCCGTTCGAGCAGGAGATCCTGCCGCACCCCTGCGTCAACCTGGCGATCCAGGTGAACGGGTCGATCGTGAACGGGCTCGGGACGCGGCGCGAGGTCTCCCGGCTCGAGGGGACGGGGCGCGTCGTGGCCACGAAGTTCAAGCCGGGGGGCTTCTTCCCGTTCGCGCGCTGTCCGATGCGCCGGCTGGTCGATCGGGCCGTCCCGCTCGCGGAGGTGTTCGGTGACGCGGCGAACGCGCTGGAGCGCGAGGTGCTCGATCAACCGGACGACCTCCTCGGGGTCCGGGCGATCGAGGCGCTCCTCCGGGCGCACAGGGGTCCTTCGGATCCGGGGCTCGACGAGGCCATGACGCTCGCCGCGCGCGCGCAAGGGGATCGCGACGTCCACCGCGCCGAGGATCTCGCGCGGATCGCGGGGGTCTCGGTCCGCACGCTGCACCGCGCGTTCGAGCGGTACATCGGGGTCGGGCCCAAATGGATCATCCGGCGATCCCGGGTCCAGGAGGCCGCGGAGCGCGTGGCGTCGGGGGCGTCGGTGGCGTGGGCGGCGCTCGCGACCGAGCTCGGGTATCACGATCAGGCGCACTTGATCCGCGATTTCAAGGCGCAGGTCGGGTTCACGCCCGCCGCCTACGCGGCGCGGTGCGCGGCGGCGTCGGCGGCGCGTGGATGACGCCGTGGGAGGAGCGATGGGAGAGGTCTTGTCGTTGGGCGACGCAGCGCTCTCTAGTCGCGCGTCATCCAGCGACGGCCTCGGAGCAGGGGCCGCAGCGCCGACGGGTCGCGGTGGGTCGGCGCGACGCCCGTCCAGGATTCGAGCGCGCCGAGGGCGAGCGCCTGGTCGGCCGGCGCGAGCGAGAGGATGACGGCGCCGTGGGTGCCGCCAGGCGCGATGAAACGGTGGGAGTCGCGGGCGGCGCCGATGTCGAAGGCGGCGGCGGTGTACGGATCGTTCTCGCCGTAGATGAACAGCAGCCGTTCGCCCTCGGTGGTGAGCCAGGCGGAGATGTCCTGCATCGCCCTGGGATCGAAGAGCGGGGTCTTGCCGGGCCCGGCCTCGACGAACGAGGTGGGCACGTTCGCGCCGGGGTAGAGGAGCAGATCGGCGATGTGCTCCTCCGCGAAGCTCGGATAGCCCAGCTCTGCTGCGGCTTGCCAGTAGTACGGCTCCATGGCGAAGAGGTAGGGGTCGGACCAGAGGCGGGGGGCGTTCGCCTCGTCGAGGAAGGCCCAGACGGCGGCGTCGTCCGAGGCGGAGGTGGGGACGCGGGCGCAGAAGCTCGAGTCCTTGTATTGCCAGAGGGAGAAGACGGACTCGATGACGGCGATGTCCAGGGCCCTGTCGATGCCGAGGAGGTCATAGGTGACGCCGAGCTCGGCGGCCTCGGCTTCCATGAGGTCGAGCATGGCGGGGCGGCGCAGCAGCACCTCGCGCTGGAAGTGCTGGAGGGCCTGCCGGCATGCGGGGTCGCCGCGCTCTGCCACGAAGTCGAGGTAGCGCGGGTCGGAGACGCCGGCGCTGTGCGGGGCCACGTACGCGACGGTGCCGTCGACGTCGGCGGGGTAGAAGCGGCGATGGTAGATCGCGGTCATGCCGCTTTTGCTGGCGCCGGTGGAGATCCAGCGGCCCTCGTAGAGCGGGCGGAGCGACGCGATGACGCGGTGGAGGTCGGCGGCGGCCTGCTCGATGGTGAGCAGCGACCAGTCCGCGGGCGCGGGGCGAGAGGGGGTGAAGAAGCGGTGCTCGACGCGGATCTGGTTGGCGGCGAGCAGCTCGGCGGGCTCGTCGAGCCACTGCGCGTCGGGGTAGAGGTTGTAACCCTCGGTGACGAGGACGACGGGGGCGGCGGGATCGCGGTGGTGCAGGAGGAGGCGCTGCTGGAACCGCGCGGCGTCGGGGTGGTCGTGGTCGGCGGGCTGGTCGAGCTCCAGGACGAAGTAGCGGTAGCCCGGGAGGGTCGAGTCGTGCTCGACGGCGGTGAGGCCGTCGAGGGCGTGGAGCTGATCGAGGAGGTCGCGCGAGGCGGTGGGGCCGGTGGGGCCGGTGGGGCCGCCGGTGCCGGTGGGGCCGGTGGGGCCGCCGGTGCCGCCGGTGCCGCCGGTGCCGCCGGTGCCGTCGCCGGTGCCGCCCTCCCCCTGAGAGCCCGCGCTGCCGGTGCCACCGCCCGCGCCAGCTGCACCGCCATCACCGCCACTGCCCTCGGACGGCCGGCCGCTGCCGTCGTCGTCTCCACACGCGGCAGCCGCCAAGGCGGACAGGGTGACAGCAAACCATGTAGCAAAAAGAATGCGCATGTCGGACGCAGGCTACATGAACCGGCGCTCGACTCCTCCGGATTTGACAATAAAATCGCGCAGTTGTGGCTGATCTAACGGGGCATACCCGACCGGGGTTGAGCTCCCGGGATGCCGCATTCTTCCGACCCTGCCGCATTCTTCCGACCCAGGTTGCGCTGACCCGCTCGGGATTGGGCATTTTGTATTTTAATTTACTTATGGCTCGCTTGAGCGGCTCGCCGGCAGCTGCTCACCCGACCGGGGTTGCGAGTCCGATCGCCGACCGGGGTTGAGGTTCCGGCCCGACCGGGGTTGAGGTTCCGCCGACCGACCGGGGTTGAGGTTCCGGCCCGACCGGGGTTGAGGTTCCGGCCCGACCGGGGTTGAGGTTCCCCGGCCTGACCGGGGTTGAGCTTCCGCCGACCGGGGTTGAGGTTCCCCGGCCCGACCGGGGTTGAGCTTCCGCCGCCCGACCGGGGTTGAGGTTCCGGGGTTGAGGTTCCGCCGACCGGGGTTGAGGTTCCGCCGCCCGACCGAGGTTGAGGTCCGGCGGAGGTCCGGCGGAGATTCCGCCCGCCCGCCCGACTGGGGTTGACGTTCCGCCCGCCAACCCAGGTTGCGGCCAACCGTAACTCAGCTCACTCCGCCGCCTCGACCAGCTCTTGACCGTGGTTGCGGTTCGCCGGCCGCGGCAGCCCGTAGTTCTCGCGCAGCGTCCTGCCCTCGTACTCCGTCCTGAACAGCCCGCGCCGCTGCAGGATCGGCACCACGTGCTCCACGAACGCCGCGAGCCCCGACGGCAGCACCGGCGGCATCACGTTAAACCCATCGGCCGCCCCCTGCTCCCACCAGTGCTGGATCGCGTCCGCCACCTGCTCCGGCGTCCCGGCAAACGTCCGATGCCCCCGGCCGCCGCCCAGCCGGCCGATGAGCTGGCGCACCGTCAGCCGCTCCCGCCGCGCCAGGCTCACGATCAGCGTGTAGCGGCTCTTGGCCCCCTCGATCTGATCCTCGCTCGGCAGATCCCTCGGCAGCTCGGCGTCCAGATCGAGCTCCTCCGGCTTCACGCGCAGCGTCTGCGCGAGCTGCCGCTTCGCATACTCCGGCTTGATGAGCCGCTCGAGCTCCGCGTCGAGCGCCTGCGCCTCCGCCTCGGTGGCCCCGATCACCGGCACGATCCCCGGCAAGATCTTGATCGACTCCGGATCGCGCCCCAACCCCCGCACGCGCGCCTTCAGATCGGTATAGAACTGCTGCGCGTCGTCCAGCGTCTGCTGCGCCGTGAACACCGCCTCGGCGTACCGCGCCGCCAGCTCCTTGCCGTCCTCCGACGATCCGGCCTGCACCAGCAACGGATATCCTTGCGGCGGCCGTGGCACGTTGAGCGCCCCCTCGACCTTGAAGTACTTGCCCACGTGCCGCGGCGGATGGATCTTCCGGTCGTCGCCCCAGACGCCGTTCTCCTTGTCGCCGAGCGGCGCGTCGTCGTCCCAGCTGTCCCACAGCTTCAACGACACATCGATGAACTCCGCCGCCCGGGCATAACGGTCGCTGTGCGCCGGCAGCTCGTCCAGATTGAAGTTGCGCGCCGCATCCACGCCCGCGGTCGTGACGATGTTCCACCCGGCGCGCCCCCCGCTGATGTGATCCAGCGACGCGAACCTCCGGGCCAGGTTGAACGGCTCGTTGTACGTGGTCGAGGCGGTGGCGATCAGCCCGATGTGCTCGGTCACGCCCGCGAGCGCCGCGAGCAGCACCGTCGGCTCGAGCGTCCCGGCCGGCCTGCGGCCGACGTTGTTCCAGAGGACCGGGCTGTCGGCGAGGAACAGCGAGTCGAGCTTCCCCCGCTCCGCGATGCGGGCCAGGTTCTTGAAATGCTCGATGTTCGTGTTCGCGAACGGATCGCTCTCCGGCAAGCGCCACGAGGCCTCGTGGTGGCCTACGCTCATGAGAAACGCGTTGAGATGCAGTCGTCCGGGCCGATGGGTCACGGGGCACTCCCTTCCAGTTCAGAGCTCGAATCGGTGTCTTCGGTCGAGGCCGCGGCCGGCGCCACACCGAGCGCGGCCAGCAGCGACTCGCGGTACGCGAGGAAGCGGGGATCGCGGAGCGGGCGCGGGGCCGGCAGATCGATGCGCTGCTCCTCGGCGATGCGGCCGCCTTCGAGCACCAGCACCCGGTCGGCGAGCGCGATCGCCTCGTCGACGTCGTGGGTGACCAGCAGCACGGCCGGCCGGTGCCGCGCGCACAGCTCGCGCAGCAGATCGTGCATGCGCATCCGGGTCAGGGCGTCGAGCGCGCCGAACGGCTCGTCGGCCAGCACGAGCTCCGGGTCGCGCACCAGCGACCGCGCCAGCGCCACCCGCTGCTGCTCGCCGCCGGACAGCTCGACAGGCCACGCGCGCTCCCGCCCCGCGAGCCCGACCTCCGCGAGCGCCGCCTCCCCGCGCGCCCGCGCCGACGGCACGTCGAGCCCCAGGATCACGTTGTCGAGCACCCGCGCCCACGGCAAGAGCCGCGTGTCCTGGAACACGACCGCTCGATTCTCCGGCACGTGCAGCTCGCCCGTGCCGGTCACTTCCAAATCGAGCTCGGCGATCGCCCGCAGCAGCGTGCTCTTGCCGGAGCCGCTCCGGCCGAGCAGCGCGACGAACTCGCCCCGCTGGATCTCGAGATCGATGCCGTCGAGGACCGTGCGGGCGCCGAAGCGGCGAACCAGGTTGCGGATCCGCACCGTAGGCGGCGGCGCGGTCAGCCGGCCAGGATGCGACGCCATGACAGGGTCCTTCTCTCGATGAGCCGCACGGCCGAGTCGGAGGCCAGGCCGAACAGCCCATACACGACGAGCCCGAGGAGGATGATCTCCGTCTGGCCGTAAGAGCGGGCCAGCGACATCATGTGACCGATGCCGCTCGTGGCGTTGATCTGCTCGACCACGACGAGCGCCAGCCACGCGCCGGTGACCGCCAGCCGGAGGCCCATGAGGAAGCCCGGCATCGCCCCCGGCAAGGCCACCTTCCGGATGAACTGCCACCGCGTCAGGCGGACCGTCTCGGCCAGCTCCACGTAGCGCGCGTCGATGGTGCGCAGCGCGGCGTGGGTGTGCACGTAGACCGGGATGACCACGCCGAGGGCGATGGTGAGCACCTTCATCTGCTCGCCGATGCCGAACCACAGGATCAGCAGCGGAATCAGCGCGAGCGTCGGTATCGCGCGCTTGATCTGCACCGGCCCGTCCACGAGCGCCTCGCCGACGCGGGTCAGCCCGGAGAGCAACGCCAGGACCGTACCGAGGCCGACCCCGAGGGCGAGCCCCAGGAACGCGCGCTGCGCCGACGTGAGCAGGTTCGACAGGAGCCGCCCGTCGGCGATCAGGTCGCGCGCCGTGCTCACCACGGTCCACGGCGCGGAGAGCACGCGCGCGTCGAGCGCGCCGGTCGCCGACGCGGCGGCCCAGACGGCGATCAGCAGCGCCGGGCCGAGCGCCAGGCCGTACGGGATGCGGCGGCCAGGGCCGAGCCGGCGCGGCGAGCGGCGGACGGCGGACGGGCCGCGGGCCGGCGGCGCGCTCGCGCCGAGCTGCGGCGAGGAGATCTCGGCCGTCGCGGTGAGATCCGGGATGCTGACGAGGCGCGGCGATGAGGCCCTCGTGGGGAGTGCGGTGGTCATGGCGTGCTCCTCCCGGCCGTCGCCGGCCGGTCCGTCGGTCCGGCGCCCTGGGCGGCGCCGGCCACCTCCGCCCCGATCGTCTGGAAGCGAAGGTCGAAGATCGTCCTGGCCTCGAAGCGCTTCTGGCCAGAGGCCTCGGCGAGCAGATCGACGGTCTCCTGGGTCAGCGCGATCGCCTCGGTCCAGTCGGCCGGATAGTGCGGTTTGCCGGCGGACTCGATGAGGAAGCGCCCTTCCCTGGCCGTCAGGCCCTGATCCTTGACGTAATAGGCCTCGATCCACGCCTCCGGGTGCTCGTACGCCCACAGCTGCGCCCGGGTCCGCCACTTGGCGTACTCGGCCAGCGCGGCCGCCTTGTCGGCGTTCTCCAGCACGGCCCTGCGCACGTAGAAGAAGCTGAGGTTGTCGCGGACCCCGTGCGGGATCGACGAGGCGCCCTCGGCGCGGTACTCGTTCAGGTAGCGCAGGAGGATGATGCCGGACAGCGGCGCGACGTCGACCTGGCGGCTGGTGAGCGCCTCCTTGAACTCGCTGCTGCTCAGCTGGACGAGCGTGACGTCCTGCGGCGACAGCCCGGCCTTGTTGAGGACGCGCTGGACGAGCGCGCCCTGCGCCTGCCCCGGCGAATACGCGATCTTCTTGCCGCGGAGATCCTGGATCGACGCGAGCCGCACGCCCGGCGCCGTGGCCAGCTCGTAGATGGGCTTTTCCCGGACCTGCACCGTGATGATCTTCACGTCGAGCCCGGTGAAGGTGGCGTGGATGGGCGGCGTGTCGCCGACCGCGCCCGCGTCGAGGGCGCCGGCGCGGAACGCCTCCACGGTCTGCGGTCCACCGCTGATGTTCTGCCAGTCGACGCGGAACGGAAGCCGGTCGATGTCGCCCGAGAGCTGGAGTTGCTTCTGCACGGTCGGATCACCGATGCTGAGCCGCGTCTCCCGCGGGAACTCGGCCGGGATCGCGGCGTCCAGGGCGAGCCGGGCGCCGGCGCTCGCCTCGCCCTCGCGCTTGCACCCGGGCAGGGCGAGCAGCGCCGCGAGCACCAGAAGAAAGCGTTTCCTGTCGATGAACGTGCGCAGATGGACCTCGGTGCGCGGCTGGAAGCGGGGCCGCTCCTCCGGCGTCCGGGCGCCGCCCCGCCGCCGAGCCGGCGCCGGAGGGGGTTCCGTGAGAGACGCTGAGAGGAGCTGCGGTGAAGGCGGTGGATGCGACCCCTCCGCGGGAGCGCCGCGCGGCGACAGAACAGCAACACCCATGCCGTCCTGCGACTCGCCCCCTGGCGGCGGCGGTCCCTGGGCCCGCGCCCACCGCCGCGCGGCGCCCGGCGGCGGGGCTGCGGGCGCGTTGCTTCCCCAGAAGCAGCCGGTGGTGATCCGCTGCTCGGGCGCGAGCACGGCCGGCGTCCGTCCGATCGGGAGACGCGGCCTGGGTCCGGTCCGACCGGGAAACGCGGCCGGGAGCGGCGACGGACGAGCCCGCTATCGCGCGGCGGAGGCCTCGCGCCGCCCCTGGACGCCGAACGCGTCGAGCAGGTAGTCGCGGAAGGCGCGGATCTTCGACGGCAGGAAGCGCGTCCCCGGGTGCACGAGGTAGAGGGGAGCAGCGCCGTCGATCGCGTGATCCTTGAGCACGGGCACGAGCCGCTTCGCGTCGAGATCGCTCCGCACGTTGACCGCGGGGACGAGCGCGATCCCGGCCCCGGCCAGCGCGACCTCGCGGCAGAAGGAGTAGTCGGACGCCGCGATCGCCGCGCGCACCCGGAGCTCGGCGCGATCGCCGCCGTCGCGCGGCTGCAGCGCGATCGTCGCGTGCCCGCGGGTGGTCTGGGCCAGGAGCAGCCGGTGCCCCGCGAGGTCCTCGGGCCTGCGCACGGGCCCGTGCTTGCGGAGGTAGGCCGGCGCCGCGAACAGCCCCATCTCGATGTGCTGCAGCCTGTAGGCGATGAGCGACGAGTCCGGGAGGCTCGCGGTCGCGCGCAGGGCCACGTCGATCTGGTGGGCGTCGAAGTCGAGGAGCGCCTCGGTGAGGAGCATCTCCACCGAGATCTCCGGGTAGCGCTCCGCGAAGCCCGCGGAGAGCGGCGCCAGCAGGCTCAGCCCGAGGTCGAACGGCGCGGTCACCCGGAGGTGCCCGCTCGGCTTGGCGCGCGCCTGCTGCAGCGCCGCGTTCGCGTCCTCCAGGAGCTCGAGCGCCCGGCCCACCCGCATCCGGTAGGCGAGGCCGTCCTCCGTGGCCTGCACGCGCCGCGGGCTGCGCCGGAGCAGCTCCACGCCGAGCGCGTGCTCCAGGCGGGTGATGCGGCGGCTGACGCTGCCCTTGGTCTCCCCCAGCGTCCTCGCGGCCGCCGTGATCGACCCGAGATCCACGACCAGGCAAAAGGCCCGCAGATCGAGCAAATCTGCGTCGATGGTTTCCTTTTTGACAACCTGGCGTTTCATTGTGGGGGCATTGTACCATTCTCGGAAACGTCCTAGGGTTCGCTCATGGATCGCCGGGCCGCGTTGAAGCTCCTCCTCGCCGCGGGCGGGGCCGCGCCCATGGCGGGCGCCTGCGGGCGCTCGACGCCGACGACCTCGAGTTCGGCTTCGACTACCGGCGCGACGTCGATCGCGACCGAGGGAGGTTCCATGTCCGAGACCCATGACAAGGCCCACGCGGGGCGCATGCCGGCCCTCTTCCTCGCGCACGGCTCTCCGTTCCTGCTCGACGATCGCGCGTGGGTGGCCGAGCTCCGCGCCTGGGCGCAGGCGATGCCGCGCCCCAAGGCGATCTTGATGCTCTCGGCCCACTGGGTCGACGCGCCGGTCACCGTCGGCGCCACCGAGACCGTGCCCCTCGTCTATGACTTCTACAACTTCCCCGAGAAGTATTACCGCGTGACGTACCCCGCGCCTGGCGCCCCCGCGCTCGCCCGGCGCGTCCGGGAGCTGCTCGGCCGCCTCGGGCCGGTCGCCGAGGATCCGCGCCGGGGCCTCGATCACGGGGCCTATGTGCCGCTCGTCTGCATGTACCCGGACGCGGAGATACCCGTGCTCCAGATCTCGTTACCGACGCTTTCTCCAGCCCCTCTCCTCGAGATGGGCCGAGCGCTCGCGCCGCTGCGCGATGAGGGGGTGCTGCTGATCGGCAGCGGTTTCTTGACGCATAACCTGCGCGCGGCAGACTGGCGCGGTGATGCGGTCGCGCAGCCCTGGGCCACGGAGTTCGATGCCTGGTGCGCCGAGGTCCTCGGGCGCCGGGACGTGGACGCGCTGCTCGATTACCGCAGGCGAGCGCCGGGCGTGAAGATGGCGCTCCCGACGCACGAGCATTTCGTACCGGTCGTCGCCGCCCTCGGGGCGTCGATCGACGTGAGCGAGGCGGCGGCGTTCCCCATCACGGGGCTCACCTACGGCTCGTTCACCAAGCGTTCTGTGCAGTTTGGATGACCGATAAGGAGAATGTCTCTCATGATCACGACCCGCATCGTTCGCCTCGCGCTCCCCGCCGCTCTCCTGCTCTCGCTCGCGGGCTGCGAGGATCCGACGAAGGACAAGCCCAAGGCGACCGTCTCGTCCGCCGCGCCGGCGCAGACGCAGGCGGCCGCGCCCACCGGCGCCGCCGAGACGTTCCCCATCGACGCGGCCGCGTCGACCATCGGCTTCGTCGGCTCGAAGGTCACCGGCAAGCACGAGGGCAAGTTCGAGAAGATCTCGGGCTCGATCACGCTCGCCGGCGGCAAGGCCGCGGGCGGCAAGCTCAGCATCGAGGCCGACACCGCGTCGGTGAAGACCGACGCGGAGAAGCTCGACGGCCACCTCAAGTCGGCGGATTTCTTCGACGTCGAGAAGTTCCCGAAGGCGAGCTTCACCTCGACCGAGATCAAGGCCGGCGGGGACAACGGCGCGACGCACACCGTCACCGGCGAGCTCGATCTGCACGGGGTGAAGAAGACCATCACCTTCCCCGCGACCATCACCGAGGGCGCCGACGCCGTGTCGGGGAACGCCGAGTTCGTGATCAACCGGAAGGATTTCGGGATCGTCTATCCGGGCAAGCAGGACGACCTGATCCGCGACGACGTGCTGCTCAAGCTCTCGCTCAAGGCGCCGCGCAAGCAGGGCTGAGCGCCGGCGGAGGACCGGGTGCGCCGCCCGCGCCGGCGGCGCGGGCGCGGGCTCACTCGCACAGGGCGGTGTCGACGAGGTCGAGGATCTCCAGGTAGGCCTCCTCGGCGCCCTCTTCGCCATACAGGAAGTACGGCAGCACCGTGACGGCGACGGTGACGGCGCGGCCGTCGTCGGTGACGCCGCCGCGGGTGTGGTAGCCGGGGATGTCGCCGCCGTGGCCCCAGACGACGCCGCCGCAGCTCAGCGGGGTGCTGACCACGCCGAGCCCGTACTGGGCGCCGGGCCACATGCCGGGGGCGTCGACGGTGGTGCGCAGCGCCTCGAGCTCTGCCGGCTCGAGCAGCTCGCCGCCGAAGAGGGCGGCGAAGAAGCGGTTGAGGTCGCTCGGGGTCCCGATCACCTGTCCGGCGGCCCATCCCCAGGACGTGTCCAGCTCGGTGACGTCCTGCAGCGGCTCACGAGGCACGTCCGTGTGATAGCCCTTCACATGGCATCCCCGGATGTCCTGCTCCCCGACGTCGGGAAGATAGGTGTCGCGCAGCCCGATGCGGTCGATGATCCGGCGCGTGATCTCCTCGTTGAGCGGGCGGCCGGTGACCTTCTCGACGATCAAGCCGGCGAGGACGTAGTTGGTGTTGCTGTACGCCCATTCGGAGCCGGGGGCCTTCCCCGGCTGCGACAGCCCCATGTCGAGCAGGGTGTAGGGGTCGAAGTAGGTGTGCTGGATCTTGAAGACGCCCTCGGCCAGGAGCACATCGTCGTAGTCGGGCAGCCCGCTCGTGTGCTGCAGCAGCTGCCGGACCGTGATCTCGCGGCCGTCGATGCCCTCGCCGCGCACCAGGTCTGGCAGGTACGTCTCGACCGGCGCGTCGAGGTCGACCTTGCCTTCGCCGACGAGCTGCAGGACGACCACGGCGGTGAAGGTCTTGCTGTTGCTTCCGAAGCGCACCAGCCCATCGACGGGCACCTTCGCCTGCGTCTCCAGGTCGGCGACACCGGCGGCGTAGTGATGGGTATTCCCGTCGGGGTCAACGACGGCGGCCAGGACGGCGGGGTACTTGCGGTCGCTCACCATGCTGTCCATGACCTGCTGCACGAGGTCGTCAGGATCGGTGTTGGCGCCGTTCGTGGAGCCGTCGGAGCACTCGCCCGGCGCGGTGTCATCACCGCCATTGCCGCCGTCGCCCCCGTTGCCGCCGTTGCCGCCCTCGCCCCCGTTGCCGCTCTCGCCCTCGTTGCCGCCCTCGCCCTCGTTGCCGCCCTCGCCGCCGCCGCTCACGCTGCTCGTCGCGTCGGTGTTCGCCGGGGCTTCGTCGTCGTCGCAGCCCGCGAGCAGGGCCGAGGAGCCGAGCAGCGCCGAGAGCAGGGCCGCCGAGAAGACATTGCGCAAGCGCCTCTCAGCGGCGCCGGCGACACGAGTCCTCGGAGAGGTCAAACGATGGTGCATGGAATTCATGTTCAGCTCCTGTTCGGTTGCTTGGCGCCCTCGGCTCACCGCTTGCGCGCCTGCGGCTCGCGCCGCCGGGCCTCGCTGCGTCTCATGGGAGAGCGCCGCTCGATTTCGTAACTCTGTTCCCGGACTCGCGAGGATCGTTCACGCCTCGATACGATTTTTACTTCGATGCCCGCTGCGGATCACGCCAGCACGGCTGTCGTGACCACCGGCGCGAGGGCGCGCTCGAGGCTCAATCGCACAGGGCGGTGTCCGTGAGGGCGAGGACGTTCTCGTAGACGGCATAAGCCTGCTCGCGGGTTTGCACGCCGGGCACGGCGGAGGGCAGCGCCGTGACGGCGACGGTGACGGCGCGGCCGTCCTCGGCCACGCCGCCGCTGGTCTCGTAGCCGAAGATGTCGCCGCCATGGCCCCAGACGACGCCGCCGCAGCGCAGCGGGAGGCTGCTCAGGCCGAGCCCGTATCGGTAGCCGGGCCACTGGCTGGATGCGTCGACGGTGGCGCGCATCTCCTCGAGCTCCGCCGGCTCGAGGAGCTCGCCGCCGAGCAGGGCGGTGAAGAAACGGTTCATGTCGCTCGGGGTGGAGATCATGTTTCCGGAGGCCCCGGCGATGGACGGGTCCAGCTCGGTGACGTCGCGCAGCGGCTCGCCGAGGTTCGCGTGATAGCCCCTGGGATGGCACCTCCGAATGCCCTGCTCGCCGACCTCGGGGACGTAGGTGTCGCGCAGCCCGATGCGATCGATGATCCGGCGCGTGACCTCCTCGGCCAGAGGGCGGCCGGTGACCTTCTCGACGAGCAGGCCAGCGATGATGTAGTTGGTGTTGCTGTACGCCCATTCGGCGCCGGGAGCCTTCCCGGGCTGCGTCAGCGCCAGGTCGAGCAGCGCGCGGGGCTGGACGTAGGTGCGAATGGCCTTGAAGAGGTCGTCACCCAGGAGCAGCCCGACGAAATCGGGCAGCCCGCTCTCGTGCCGCAGCAGCTGCCGCACCGTGATCTCGCGGCCGTCGATGCCCTCGCCGCGGATCAGGTCCGGCAGGTACGTCTCGATCGGCGCGTCGAGGTCGACCTTGCCCTCGCCGACGAGCTGCAGGACGACCACGGCGGTGAAGGGCTTGGTGTTGCTCCCGATGCGCACCTGCCCGTCGACAGGCACCTTCGCCTGCGTCTCCAGGTCGCCGACGCCGGCCGTGTAGTGACGGGTCTTCTCGTCGAGATCGCGGACGGCGACGAGCACGGCGGGGAACTTGTCGTCGCGCACCAGGCGGTCCATGGCTCGCTGGACCGGATCGTCCGGATCGGTGTTGGCCTCGATCGTGGAGTCACCGGCGCACTCGACCGGCGGTCTGCCGCCGCCGACGCCGGCGTCATCGCCGCCACCGCCGCCCGTGCCGCTCGCGACGTCCGTGCTCGCCGGGGTCCCGCCAGCGTCGGAGCAGCCCGCGAGCAGGGCCGAGGTGCCGAGCAGCGACGAGGCGAGGATCATCGAGAACACCCCTCGCAAACACCTCGTTGCCGCGCCGGCGCCCTGCGTTGTCGGAGAAGTGAAGTGATGGTCGATGGATTTCATGATCGGCTCCTGGTCGTGTGCGGGCGTCCCCGGATCACCGGCGCTCGTCCGCGGCTCGCGCCGGGCGTCGCCATGTGGATTGAAGGGCGCCGTTCGATTTCGGAGCTCTGTTCCCGGACTCGTGAGGATCGTTCAACTCCGGAGGCGAACTTCTCTTCAGAACACCACCGGCGATTCACCGAGCGCCGCTGTGCGCGCGCGGCAGCGGAGTCCCGCGCGTGAGCTCGCGCCTCGAGGCCGCTGTGCGCTTCGTCGAGCGGCGCCTCGAGCTCTCTCTGGTTCTGGAGGAGGGTAGACCGAGGGGCGCGTGTTCGTCGCGTGTCGCGGGGAGGGCCGATGTGTGAGACCTAGAGCCCTCACTCTCCGGCGCTGCCGGAGAGCGAGGGCTCTGGCGAGTTTGTCGTCGCCCCCGCGCCGCGCGACGAACACGCGCCCCTCGGGCCGGGCGGCTCGTCGAGGCCCCCGCCTCCAGAACGACGCGGAGCTAGTCAGTCAACCGCACACCACCCAGCCCTCTTCCGCGGCGCGGGCCCGCGCTTCGCCCGGAGCATCGCTGTAAGGCGAGCGGCCGCGGCCAGCGTGGTCCCGGCGATGAGCGATGCTGGGGCAACGCCGTGATGTCCAGGTTTCCTCAAGCCAAACTTCATGTGCATATGCAGGCCCTCGTCAGGAGGAGATGGTCGGTCGCTGGCTCGAGGGAAAGAAGCGCCGTCGGCAAGCAGCCAGGGAGACGCGCGTCGGCCCAGAGAGCACACGAGCGACAGCCCTCCGCCCGATTTCGGGCAGCTCACCGGACTGGATGCCGCCACGGCGGACGAGCCTTCACATTATTTTGCTGGGGTTTCCTGGGTCCCTCCGCTCGACCGCATGATGGTAATGTTGCTGCGGAGATAGTTTGGTTACAGTGATGCCCGATGATTACAGCCGGCAGCCGATCGCAGCCGCAGGGTCCTGGGGCCGGACGGCTCCCCTCGAGCGTCGGCCCAGCGGGGATCCCGGGGGACGGGGACGAGGCGCCGCAGCGCCCGCGCGCGCCGGCGCGCGTCGGCCGACGGCGGGGAGCGCAGGCGCGTTGACGCCCGTGCTCGACGCCATCCAGAATGGACGGATCCGGCGGCGTTGCGCGGGCGACGGCGGCGCCGAGCCCGGGACGCGATGACGCCGGCGGAGCTGCACCTTTACCTCGACGAATGCCGCGAGCTCGTGACGGCCGAGATCCGCAGGATCATCCCCGCCGATCCGCGCCGCGGGGCGGCGCTCTACGATCTCATGCTCGACTACCCGCTGCGGGAGGCCAAGGGCCTCCGCCCGGCGCTGTGCATCGCGGCCTGCCGCGCCCTAGGCGGGAAGCTCGAGGCGGTGCTGCGCTCGGCGGCGGTGCTCGAGCTCTACCACAACGCCTTCCTCATCCACGACGACATCGAGGACGAGTCGCTCCTGCGCCGCGGCGGGCCGACGCTGCACCGCGCGTACGGCGTGCCGGTCGCGGTGAACGTGGGCGACGCCATGCTCGCGCTCTCGCTCCAGCCGCTCCTCGACAACATCGAGACGCTCGGCCTCGGCCCAGCGCTGCGCATCCTGCAGGCCGTGGCGCGGATGACGCGCGAGTCCGTGGAGGGGCAGGCCCTGGAGCTCGACTGGGTCCGGCGGGCGGCGTGGGACCTGGCCGACGAGGACTACGTCACCATGGTCGAGCAGAAGACGTGCTGGTACAGCTTCATCACCCCGGTCGCGATCGGGGCGATCGCGGCGCGGCTCGATCCAGGCCGGATCGAGGCGCTCTCGAGCTTCGCGCGGCGGCTCGGCGTGGCGTTCCAGATCCAGGACGACATCCTGAACCTCGCCGGCGACGTGGGCGAGTACGGCAAGGAGATCGGCGGCGACCTCTGGGAAGGGAAGCGAACGCTGATCCTGCTGCACGCGCTGCGCCACGCGGCGGCCGAGGATCGCGCCGAGGCGATCCGGATCCTGGCGCTGCCCCGGCACGGGTCGGCGGCCGAAGCGGGGGCCCGCGTCAAGACGCCGGACGAGGTGCGCTTCTTGCGGGCGCTGATCGAGCGGACCGGCAGCATCGACCACGCCCGGGCCGTGGCGAGCGCCTGGGCGGGCGAGGCCCAGCGCGCCTTCGACGGCTGCGCGGCGTGGCTCCTGCCCGGGGTCCACCGCGATCTGCTCGAGAGCCTGATCCAGTACGTGCTCGAGCGCGTGAGGTGAACGAACGATGATCGACCTGCTCCGGATGCTCCCCGCGCTGTACCCCGCGCCGGCCGCCGAGGACGGCGAAGACCGCGAGCGGCCCGCCCTCTTCGATCTGATCCGGCTGCAGGCGATGATCTACGAGGAGTCGAGGCGCCTTCAGGACCTGCTCTTCGAGCGCCTGCTCGCGCCCGCCGCCCGGCCGGCCGAGGGGGGCGACGGGGCGGGGGCCGGCGCGGGGGCCGGCGCGGGGGCGATCCCCGCGATCCTGCGCCGGGCGCAGCTGCTCGTGCTGAAGCACCCGGTCGCCGCGCAGGCCGCGTTCGCGGCGCTGATCGCGGAGGGGCGGCGGTTCGCGACGACGCCCGAGGGGGCGGAGTGGGCCGCGGCGCTCGCCGGGTCGGACCTGGTCCGCCGGGGCCGGCAGGTCTGGGACGCGGTCGGGATGAACATGCTCGAGGACGATCCGGACGCGATCCTCCCGTCGGCGTACCTCGAGGCGCTGCTGCGGGCGGCGCGGTCGCCAGACCTCGAGGCCGCGCTCCGTGGGCTCTACGATGCGGCGAAAGGAGATCCGCTTGGCGCTGCTCGATAGCGTCCGGGACGCGTCCGCGGAGGGCAACGTGCCGCTCCACCTGCTCCTCGGGCTGGTCTCCTTCGCGCGCCGGCTCGACCGGTTGCTCGGCGCGCCGGGGGCGCCGGCGGCGTCGTCGGCGGCGACACAACCTGGGTTGGGGGCGCCGGCGACGCAACCTGGGTTGGGGGCGCAACCTGGGTTGGGGGCGCCGGCGACGCAACCTGGGTTGGGGGCGCAACCTGGGTTGGGGGCGCCGGCGGGGTTGGGGGCGCCGGGGTTGGGGGCGCCGGCGGGGTTGGGGGCGCCGGCGATGCAACCTGGGTTGGCGCCGGCGATGCAACCTGGGTTGGCGCCGGCGATGCAACCTGGGTTGGGGGCGCAACCTGGGTTGGGGGCGCCGGCGACGCACCCTGGGTTGGGGACGCCGCCGGGGTTGGGGGCGCCGGCGACGCAACCTGGGTTGGGAGCGCTGGGGGCGCTGGCGGGGTTGGGGGCGCCAGCGAAGCAACCTGGGTTGGGGGCGCCGGCGACACCGCCGGCGACGCAACCTGGGTCGGTGGAGCCGGGGTCGGTGGAGCCGCCGCCGACGGGCGCGGCGGCGGCCCCGGGCGGCGCGGCGACTGACGCCCGCAGCGACGCGCTGATCTACCTGCTGCTCGGCGCGATCTCGGTGCGGCGCACGCTCCTCGCGGAGCTCGATCCGCTGCGGCAGGCGCGCCAGGAGCAGGCGCGCCGGGAAGAGGCGCGGCGGGAGGACCGCGGTGCCCCCCATCCCGCGGCGGCCGCTCGCGGGCTCCGGAGCCTGCTCCGGTGACCGCCGCGCTCCCCTTCCCCTCCCCGGTGCCGCGCGTCTCGGCGACGCTCGCCGCCACCGACTACTTCCGACGCTCGCCCGCGCGGCTCCGGGGGCGGGCGGACCACAAGGAGTGGCAGCACTTCCTCGTCCACACCGAGGGCGCCCACCTGCTCGTCAACTTCAACCTGGTCGACGATCGCTGGGCGCCGGACCCGCGGCGCGCCGAGGTCGCGCGCCTCATCGCCCTGGCGCGCACGGACGCGTGGGACGGCGGCGTCGATCGCTTCGCGGACGGCGAGGTCGAGGTGGTCCCGGGCCGCGTCGACGCGCGCTTCGGGGAGAGCTGGCTGCGGTTCGATCGGGGACGCTACCTGCTCTCGATCGCCCTCCGCGACCGCCCCCTCGCCGCCGAGCTCGAGCTCGTGCCGACCACCACCCCGGCGCTCTCGGCGAACCAGCCGCTCTCCCCCGAGCGGAGCCTCTCGTGGCTGTTCGTGCCGCGCCTGGTCGCGCGCGGCACCATCACGGCCGGCGGCGTGACCCGCCGCGTGGAGGCCGCGCCCGCGTACCACGATCACAACTGGGGCCACTTCCTCTGGGGCGACGATTTCTCGTGGGAGTGGGGCTCGGCGCTGCCCTGGGATCCCGCGAACGCGTGGAGCGTCGTGCACGTGCGGATGACCGACCGCGGCCGGTCGGCGGCGCGCTACCAGGGCCTGTTCCTGTGGCGGGGGAGCGAGCCGCTGCGGGTCTTCCGGGACGAGGAGATCCGCGTCGCGTACGACGGCTGCTTCGACGTGGGGCGGCCGCTCCGGGTGCCGCGGGTGATGGCGCTGCTCGCCTCCGGCGCAGCAAGCGACGTGCCGCGCCGGATGGAGGTCGTCGCGCGCGGCGACGGTGACGAGCTCCGCCTGCGCTTCGCGCCCGAAGCCGTAGCCCAGGTTGTGATGCCGAGCGAGCGCGAGCTTGAGGCGGTGACGGTGCTCAACGAGGTGAGCGGGCTGGCGGCGCTCTCCGGGCGCGTCCGCGGGGTGGAGGTGGCCATGGAGGGCCCAGGTGTCTTCGAGTTCCTCCGCGACGGATGATCGGGGCCCGGTGGCGCGCCTGCTCGCCGAGTCGTTCGCGGCGCTCGCCGCCGAGCTGCCGGAGGCCCACGCCCGGGTGAGCGCGCGGCTCGCCGGCCGAGCGGTGGCGATCCGCGTCGACGGCGAGCGCTTCGTGGTCGAGGCGGACGGCGGCGCGCCGCAGGTGCGCGCGGCGGGCGCGGACGAGGAGGCGGCGGCGGTGCGCGTCGCGACGAGCCGGCGCGCGATCCTCGACGTGCTCGACGCGCGGCGCTCGCTCGCGGAGGCGGTGCTCGCGGACGAGGTCGAGGTGGTGGGCGCGCTCGAGCGGCTGGTGGAGGCGCGCGAGGCGCTGCTCGCGTACGTGCACGGCGCGGTGCGGTGCCCCTCGTTCCCGGCGCTGCTCGAGCGGTTCCGGAGGCTCGCGCCGTGAGCGCCGGCGGGGAGCGCGCCGGAAGCGCGGGCGACGCGCGCGCCGCGAGCGCCGCCGGGGATCCCTTGCGCGAACCGCTCGAGATCGAGGTCCACCTCGCGCGCACCGAGGACGCGGGCGATCCCTTCTCGTTCCCTTACGGCCCCGGCCGCCACGGCACCGTCGGGTACCTCCGCACCCGCGCCGACGGCACCTCGGCGGACGCGCATCTCGCGTGGGACGAGGGGGTCTTCGCCGACCTCCTCGACCTCCGCAGCCCGACGCCGGACCCGGGGCGTCTTCCTAACCTGGGAGCTCGCCTCCGCCGCTTCCTGGGGCGCCTCGGGTGGGACGCCGACGAGCGGCTGCTCGAGGACCCGCGCCATCCGGTGCAGGTGACCCTCGAGCTCGGCGCGGCGGAGCTGTTCGCCCTGCCGTGGGAGGCCGTGGAGCTCCCGTCCGGCGCGCGCCTCGGCAAGCTGCCGCATTGCCTGATCCGGTACGCGTGGCCGGGCAGCGCAACAGCGCCGCGGGCGCCGGATCCGCCGCCCGAACACGGGCGCATCCTCGTCGCCTGGTCCGCGGGCGGGATGGGCGTCCCCCACGAGGAGCAGCTCGCCTCCATCCGCGGCGCCTACCGGGACGGCGGCCACCCAGACGCAGGCGGCAGCGTGATCGAGCTCGGCGACGCGTCGCTGCGGGCGCTCGGCGAGGCGCTCGCGGCGCACGCCCCGGTGCACATACTGCACCTCGTATGCCACGGCGCGTCGTTGGCGTCGGAGCGCGCCGCCTACGGGCTGCGCCTCCGCACCACCGACGGCGCCGGCTACGAGGTGGTCGAGGCCGAGCGGCTCGCCGACAAGCTCCGGCCGCACGCGGGCGTGCTGCGGCTCGTCGTGCTCTGCGCCTGCCACGGCGGCGACGCCGGCGAGATCGACAGCCGCCTCGGCAGCGTCGCCCTCGCGCTCCACCGCGCCGGCATCCCCGCGGTGGTCGCGTCGCGCTACCCGCTGTCGTGGGACGGCGCCGGCGCGCTCACGGAGGCGCTCTACCGGGAGCTCCTCGTCGCGCACGGCTCGCTCGAGGGCGCGTTCGTCGCGGCGCGCGAGCGCCTCGCCGCGCTGGCGGCCGACGCGGGCGGCGTCGACTGGGCCTCCCTGCAGCTCTACGCCCGCGCCGCCGACGGGCCGGACCACCGGCCGGTGGTGCTCCGCCCCTACCGGGGCCTGCTCGCCTTCCAGCGCGAGCACGCGCGCTACTTCCACGGCCGGCAGGCGGAGATCGAGGAGGCGGTCTCGGACCTGATGCGGCTCGTCGAGGCGACGGACCGCGGGGCGCGGCGCTTCCTGATCGTCACCGGCGCCTCGGGCACCGGCAAATCCTCGCTGGTGCTGGCCGGCGTCGTCCCGGCGCTCAGGGCGCGCGACCCGCGGTGGGTCGCGCCGCCAGCCCTGCGGCCGACCCCCGACTTCCGCGAGCGCCTCGCGCAAACCCTCGCCGCGCGACAGGATCCGGCGGCGCCGCTCCTGCTCGTCGTCGATCAGTTCGAGGAGATTTTTACCATCTTGCCGGACAAGGCCACGCGCGAGGGTTTCCTCCGCGAGCTCTGGCGGCTCGCGGGGGACGCCGCCTCCGGCGTCAGCGTGATCGCCACGCTGCGCGTCGACTTCCTCGGCCGGTGCGGCGAGCTCCGGCTCGGCGACGGCGAGCCCGACCTGGAGCAGGTGGCCTACGATGAGGCGCACCGGATCTTCGTGCGGCGGATGCGTCGCGACGACCTCGCGGCGATCGTCGAGCGGCCCGCGGCGCAGGTGGGCCTCGCCCTCGACGAGGGGCTCGCGGCGCAGCTCGTCGATGACGCCGGGGACGAGCCGGGCGCGATGCCGCTGCTCGAGTACACGCTCGACGAGCTGTGGAAGCGCAGGAGGGGCCGGCGGCTCGCCCGCGAGGAGTACGAGCGGCTCGGCGGCGTCACGGGCGCGCTCGCCCGGAGGGCCGACGCGATCCTCGACGGGCTCGACGAGGTCCGCCGGCGCGCCGCGCGCCGCCTCCTGGTCCAGCTGGTCGACGCGCGCGACGACGCCGCCCTGAACACCCGGCGGCGGCGCCGGCTGGAGGAGCTGCGCCGCGGGCCCGACGCCGAGGCTGCGGTGTTCGACGAGGTGCTCGCCCTGCTCGCGGCCGAGCGGCTCGTGGTCGTCGGCGGCGACGAGGAGCGGAGCGCCGAGATCGCCCACGAGCAGCTCATCCGGAGCTGGGGCCGGCTGCGCGGCTGGGTGAGCGAGGACCGGAAGATGACCGCGGACCTCGAGCTGCTCGCGGCGTGGACGGCGGAGGCGAGCGCGTACGATCACCTGCTCGAGGGCAAGCGGCTCGCCGCCGCGCAGGAGCTCCTGAGCCGCCACGAGCACGAGATCGAGCCCGGCGCGCTGTCGCTCATCGCGCGGAGCAAGGAGGCCGAGGCGCGGCGGCGGTGGCGGGCGCGGGCGGCGGGGGTCGCGGCCGGCGTCCTCGCGGTGGTGATGGGCGTGCTGGCGTTCGTGGCGTGGTCGAAGAGCACGGCGGCGACCGAGGCCGCGATGGCGGCCGAGCGCGCCGCGGAGGAGGCCAGGCAAAGGACGATCGAGGCGCGGGACGCGGCGCTGATGGCCGGGGTGCGGGAGCTCGCCTCGCGCGATCAGCTGGCGCGGGTGAGCGAGCTGCTGCTCGAGGTCGCGGCGCCGGAGCGGGCGCGCGGCTTCGCCCAGCTCGCGCTCGACGCGCTCTCGGCCACGGCGCCCTGGAGGACGCCGCCGGGGCTCGTGATCCACGCCGCGGCGTTCCGCGCGGACGGCGCGTGCCTGGTCGTCACGGGCCGGCACGACAACGAGGTGCAGGTCCGGGAGCTCGGCGGCGCGGGCAAGATCCTCGCGACCAAGGCGTTCCCCGTGATGGCTCGCCTCGCGACGTTCAGCCCGGATCGCCGGCGCGTCGCGGTGTTGGTCGGGCTGGACGCGGTCCACGTGCTTGAGCTCGATGGCGCGGGCGCGGCGCTGCAGCTCGCGGGGCCCGCGCATGTCGCGGCGTTCAGCCCGGATGGCAGGCGCCTCGTCACCGACCCCCACCCCACGGGGATGATCGCGCGGGTCTGGGAGCTCGACGGCTCGGGGAAATTCTTCGACCTCGAGGGGCTCACGGGCAGCATCTACTCCGCGGCGTTCAGCCCCGACGGCAAGCGCCTCGTCACCACGTCGCGCGACGGGACCGCGCGGGTCTGGGAGCTCGACGGCTCGGGCCGGTCGCGCGAGCTCAAGGGGCACGCGGGCACGGTCACCTCCGCGGCGTTCAGCCCGGATGGCAAGCGCCTCGTCACCACGTCCGAGGATCGCACGGCGCGGGTCTGGGAGCTCGACGACCCGGCGAGGCCCCGCGAGCTCAGGGGGCACACCGCCCCGGTCTACGAAGCGGCGTTCAGCCCGGATGGGAAGCGCGTCGTCACCGTGGCGTCCGAGCCGACGGTGAGGGTCTGGACGCTCGACGGCGCGGGCGAGATCCTCGAGCTGAAGCGGCACACGGGCGTGGTCACCTCCGCGGCGTTTAGCCCGGATGGCGGGCGCCTCGTCACCGCCTCGAGCGACGCGCGGGCGCTGGTCTGGGAGCTCGAGCGCCCGGGCGAGGTCCTCGAGCTCCGAGGGCACGCGGCCCCGCTCCGCGGCGCGAGGTTCAGCCAGGACGGCGAGCGCGTGGTCACGGTCTCCGAGGACGGCAGCGCGCGCCTCTGGCCCGTTACCCTCCGCGGCGTGCGGCGGCGGCTCCAGGAGGCGACCCCTTCGTGCTTGCCGCCCGAGATGCGCGCGCTCTACGCCGGAGAGAGCGAGGCCGAGGCCCGCGCGCAGCACGAGGCCTGCGAGCGATCCCACGGCCGCCCCCCCGGAGCGTCCGCCGCCCCGCGCCCCTGACCCCATGCCCCTCCACCTCTTCCTCGCCCACGCCGACACCCAGGCGCCTGTGCTCTCCGGCGGTCTCCCGCAGGACGCCGTCGACGCGCCGCCGAGGCCGGCGGCGCGGTCGCGCAGGCCCACCCACCTGGCCGAGCGCAGCGGCCTGCCCGACGCGCTGCCCGCCCAGCGCTGGGGCCTGGTCGTCCCCCGCGGCGACGCCGGCAGGCGTCTCGTCGACCGAATCGCCCCGCTCCTGGACAAGCGGCGCGAGGATCAACATGCCCAGGTTAAGATCTACGAGGTCGAACCCGGCATGGATGCCGAGGCGGCGAACCGCTGGATCGGCCAGGATTACCGGGATGAGGTCGGCCGCCAGCTCGCCGACCTGCCCCGCTATCTCCTGATCCTTGGCGGCCCCGACCTGGTCTCGTGGGAGCTCCAGCAGATGCTCGGAGGTGAGGCGTTCGTCGGCCGGCTCGCGTTCACCGACGAGCAGGGCGATGTCGACGAGCAGGCCTACGAGGCGTACGTGGCCAAGCTGCTCCGCTGGGAGCGGCAGGGCGAGGAGGAGCTCGCCCGGGGCGCGCCCGCCATCCTCTACACGGCGCGGGACGGCACGGGCGCGATCGCCGAGGGGCACGAGCACCTGATGAAGCCGCTCCGCTCGGCCGCCGAGGCGCTCCGGAGGAAGGGCAGGTTCCCCGCGGCGGACCTCGTCGAGATCGGCGGCGGCGAGGGCCGCTTCTCGGACGACGATCTCCTGGATCACGCGCACGACCTGCTGGCGCGGGCCGAGCGCGCCGAGGCCGGGCTGCTGTTCTCGATGAGCCACGGCCTGGGCCTGCCCGCGAGCGGGCGCTGGGCCTCGCCCGAAGAGCAGCGCCGGCTGCAGGGGGCGATGAAGATCAGCCGGAGCAACGATCGGATCGCGGCGAAGGATCTCCGGGGCCGGAAGTTCCTGCCCGGCGGCCTGTGGCTGTTCTTCGCGTGCTTCGGCGGAGGCGCGCCCGCGCGGAGCGCCTACCTGCCGTGGCTGGAGCAGCTCGCGGCCCTGGGGCTCCACGACGGCCACGCGCGGACCGTGCTCTCGGCGCTGCCCCGGGAGGGGGAACGGCCGTTCGTGGCGGCGCTGCCCCAGCAGGCGCTCGCCAACCCCGACGGGCCGCTCGGGGTGATCGGCCACGTCGACCTGAGCTGGACGTGGAGCTTCCAGGACGGCATCGCGACGGCCGGCGGCGGGGCCCCGCGACCCCGGCACGAGCGCTTCCAGGAGGCGCTGCGGTCGGCGGTGAACGGCCACCGCTTCGGGGTGGTGCACCACGAGATCGCGAGCTTCTTCGGCGAGATCGACCGGAACCTCACGGCGATGTACGAGAAGGACGCGGCCTCGCCCGGCGGCGCCGACGACGGCGCGCGGAGGGCCAGGCGGGCGGATCTGTGGATGCAGCGGCAGGATCTGTCGGCGTACGTGCTGCTCGGCGATCCGGCGGCGCGGCTGCCCGTCGCGCGCGTCCCGCCGGGGGTCGCCGTCGCCGTCCGCGGGGCCGCGCCGGAGGGGAGCGCGGCCGCCGGAGGCGCGGCGGCGCGGGATCCGCGGGAGATGGAGGCTGCGGTGCTCGCTTACCTGGGCGGCAGCGAGGCGGAGCCGGTCGCCGCGCAGCACGGCGCGTCGCGCGAGGAGCTCTTGGGGTGGGTGGAGACGTACCGGGAATGGGGGCGGCGGGGGCTCGCGACGCGCGGGTAGCATCGCTCCGAGGTGGCGGACCTGGCGGTACGCCTGGCGGCCGCCAGGCCCCGGAGAGCGGGGTAGGCTTCGAAATGCGGCAAAAAGCCTAGGCACGCCGTTCGCAAAGAGCGCCTCCCGAAACGCCGCGAGGTCCGACCTCGCGCTGGCCTCGCCGTCGCGGGGCAGCGCGGAGGGCCCGGAAGCGGCGATAGCTCGAGCCGGCGCCGCGCGTCGCGCTCGATGGAGGCACGCATGTTGGTTCGTCACTCCCTGACCACGCTTCTCCCGGTTCTCGCGCTCGCCTGTTCTGCCGCGCACGGCGCCGTCCCGCAGCAACCGGAGGACACCGCGCCGCAGCCAGGCGGCACCGGGGCTCCGGCCGGCTCGACCGGCGCGCAGAGCTTCATCGACGCGGAGTCGTACTTCGCGAGCTCGGCTGAGATCGACGCATGGTACGCGCTGCGCCGCGATCTGGACGACGATTTCGACGCCGTGTGCGGCGACACCTTCTGCGAAGGCGAGTACAGCAATTACAAGCCGCTTCGATTCCGCTGCTCCGTCGAGGAGCACGCCGGGACGATAGGCCGCTGCGTGTGGGTCCTCGCGGCGAGCAACGAGGAGGTCCTGGCTTCCACGGGCGATGTGGAGGTGGACGCCAGGATCTTCCTCTGCGAGGTGCCCGTCGCCCCGGAGACCGCCGTGGTCGACCTCCTGACGGCGCTCTCGGCGCCGGGAGCTCGGGCGATCGACGCCGCGCTCCCCGGGACGGACAGGTCGATTTACGACGGCCTCGTCGATTGCCTCTGACGGCCCGCCGGCGTCGGCCAGCGTGCTCGTCGGCGCGCGTTAGCTAGGGCGCGCTGCAAATCCGCACGCCGAAATACGTGGAGGCCCCTGCAGCCGCGCCCGGGTCGAGCTCCGGCGGCGCCAGACCGGCGGCGCCAGATCCGAGAAGGCGACGTCTACGCACACGAGCCATATCGACGGCGACATCTCGTCCGTGATCTAGCGTGCGATCGCAGAGGTCTCGATCAGGTTGCGCATCGGGACCGCGCCGGCCGCGCCCGGGGCCTCCTCATTGAACGGCAGCTGCATCAGGTACACGTCCTTGCCCCCCGTGGCACCTCCGAGCGTGCCACCTCCGCGCTGGCCGCGATAATCCTGCCGCGCTCGTCGCTCGCGAGCCGCGCGAGCACGACGTTCTTTCGTGAAGCGCCATCCAGACGTAGCTCCGATCGTGGTGGAATCGGAGCGTCGTGAAGTCTGCCCCCGGTCGCGAGCCCCATCCCTCGACGAGATCGACCAGCGCGACACCCCGACCAGCGCGACACCCTGGTCCGTGGAGGAACGGCGTGAATCGAACCCAGGTTACTAATTCCCTGATAGCGTGAATCGAACCCGGCGTGAATCGAACCCAGGTTACTAATTCCCCGATCGCTTGCACGAGGCGTCCGGAGGCGCCGGAGGCCGCACGGGCGGTCGCGCCGCGCGGCGCTACCGAGCATCTTCACGGCTCGGCTGCGCCGACCTGGAACCGGCGGCGAGCCTTTGACCGCCGCGTCGCACGACATCGCGCCGTTCACTGCCCCGTAGACAGCGCGCCGCGCTCTGGCCGCGATTTGAGGCCGCTTCCTGAGTACTACTCCTGGTGGCCGTCTCTACGACGCGGGGTCGCAGCAGGCACCGTGGAACACACGCATCATGTACGTACCCTCTGGAAAGCGTGCTGTTCGATCGCCGCTCCTCCAGCGACTCAGAGCGATCCGGTACATGCTCCGAAAGGCGCGGAGCCTCGTTAGGGCTACCTTGCGATCGTGGGGATCGCTCACCGCGACAGCTGGCCGGCGACGGCGGAGCGGCTCCGGTGTGGCCGCCCGCTGCCAAGGTGACATCGTCCGCGCCCCGTCCGCGCCGAGGAACGTGCGTCTGCTAGCGCGGACCTTGGATCGTGCCTGCCGAACGTTGCGCGCAACGAGTACGCGAAGGCGTCGATCGATGGTCTCCGCGTCCAGCTCGCGGAGGACAGGCGGCACGGTGCAGTCGATGCGCGCCCGCTCGGGCAGCCTGGCGCCATGCCGGCGGAAGTAGACCTCAGGCATCGTCGCGACGTGGCGCTGGCCGAGCTTTGTGGTGATCGCTCCGGGCCACTCCTCGGGGGACCGCACGAGGCCGGCGGCGGTCGGGTTGGTGATGACGTACGCGATCTTGTCAAGCACGTCCTCGGCGCTCTCGAGCGCGATGATGCTCGCGTGCTCCGCCGACCAGAAGTTCTCGGTTCGGCCCAGGAAGGCATTCATGCAGCTCGCGACGAGCCGATGGAGGAGCTGCAGGAACTGGGGCAAGCGGGCCTCTGGATCGGTCAACACAGCGTGCCAGTGGTTGGACATGACGACGAAGGCGTGGAGTTCGATGCCGGCGCGCTCGGCGGCCACCGCGAGGCAGTACAGGAACACCTGGTTCGTCTCCACGGAGGGCCGCAGCATCATCTGCCGCTGGGTGCAGCGCCTCGTCACGAAGTAGGTGGCGCCGGCGATGAGTCTCCGAGGAGCGGACATGCGGCTCCTGCCAGCACAAACCGTACCGTGACATGCACGCGAAATCGTGCGGAAAGTACGATGATCCATCTGCGTAGGGGGGTGGCGGCGCCATGGCGGACGTAGCCCGCCATCCCCGAGGCCGACCCACCCCGCCATCCCCCGAGGTCGACCCAGGTTATTCATTGCGGACCCAGGTTAGTCCCGCGGGCGGCGGACCCAGGTTAGTCCCGCGGGCGAGTCCCGCGGGCGAGTCCCGCGGGCGGGCGCGGACCCAGGTTAGTCCCGCGGGCGGGCGCGGACCCAGGTTAGCCCCGCGGGCGAGGTTAGCCCCGCGGGCGGAGCTCGACGCGCAGCGGCTGCCCCGCGGGCGCGCGCCAGCTCAGGTTCCTGACGGCCCACCTGACGGCCCACGGCTCCGAGATGCTCTTCTCGTGACCGCCCCCGGCGCCGCTCAGCCGAACACCGTTCGCGCGGCGCTCGGCGAGGCCGCCGCGCTCAGTACATCAGGTTGCCCTGACCGAGCACGAACGTGATGTTCTGCCCGAACTGGGCCCGCGCGGTCGTCACGCGCGCGACGGCGTTCACGATGCGGTTGCGGCGCTCGACCGCCGAGCTAGCCGCGATACCCTGCGCGATCTCGACGCGCGCGAGGTCGAGCTGCTGCGACGCAGCGGGATACAGCGCCATCGGCGCCATCACCTCGATGGCGTCGTCGATCTCGACGCGGGCGAGCTCCATCAGCCTCTGCTGCACGTCGGCGCGCGTGTTCGCGAAGCTGTCGACGAGCACCCGCGCGGCGTCCAGCCGTTGCTTCGCGATGTCGACGTTGAAAGCGGCGTTCAGCGCGCGCAAGAAACGAGCGATGGCGTTCGCGTCGAGCGGCACCAGGTTGAGCGGCGTCCCGAAGCGCTGCTCGAGCTCCTGGGCGGCAGGCGACAAGTTGAAGGGCGTCGAGGCGTAGAACGTGACGGCATCGTTGATGCCCGGATCCGCCCTGTCGTTGATCTGCAGGTTGTTGTGGAAGAAGGGCGGCGTGTCCGCGGCCTCGATCAGCGGCGGCGGGTTGAAGGTGCCGTTGCCGAACGAATTCGGGAAACCGATACCCGTGCCATCGAAATTGGGCGCTGGCAGGTCTCGCCCCCCGAAGCCGCCGTCCGCGAGGAACTCGCCCCCGAAGCTGCCCCCATTGAGCGACGACCCCCTGTTGCGCGTGCCGGTGTCGAAGTTGCGGTTGTTGCCGGTGTCCTGGAAGTTCGCGCCGGCGTTGTGGTGGCACACGTTGCAGCGGCCGCGGTCCGGGTCCATGAACGCTTGCCGGCCGTCCTCCGCCTCCGCGTCGAACATGCGAACGCTCGCCAGATCGAGCTCGTTCAGCCGACCCAGGCTGAGCTGGAAGGCCAGCGTCACGTCCTCTTCTTCCGGCGTCGGCAAGCGGAAATCGACGCCCGGCTCGCGGGCGAGGCGCTTCGGAAAATGCTGGGTGACCGCGTCCTTGAGGAAGCCGCGCAGCGTGCCGTCGCTCGAGCCGTCCCCGCCCCAGCCCGTCCGCTCCGCGGGCGGATTGGTGGTGCCGTCCCCCGAATCCGCCCGGATGCTGGTGCTCAGCGACAGGACGTGGTTCACCCCGCGCGAGACGAACCGGTGCGTCGGATCGATGAACCCGTCCACGTTCTCGAGGATGGCCGCGTCGTCCAGGAGGTCCGAGGTCTCGAGCTCGGCGAGCTCCGGCACCTCCCTGAAGACGAAGAGCGGGTCATCGGGGTTGGTCTGGTCCAGGGCCCTGATGAACTGCACGTCGAGCGTCGTGTTGTTGGCCACGGGGTGGCAGGTACCGCAGGTGCGGCCGTTGCCCTCGAACGTCTCGTGGAAGAAGACCCCCGCGCCCGCGCAGATGTCCTGCGAAACGAGCCCGGCGACCACGCGCGGATCCTGCGCGCATTGATCGAGCCGATCCGCCAGGGTGAGCGATCGCGAAACTTCGTCGAGGCGCTCCGGCATCTCCTCCCCGGCATCCGAGCACCCCCCGGCGAACAGGGCCGCTCCGACCCCGCACGCCCATAGCAGCCCCATCTTCGAGCTTCCCATCCAGGTATTCTCCGTTACAAGCGCGGCCCCCGACCACCGCGAATGGTTGCGAGCAGTCGAGCGGCGCGTTCCATCCATCCTTCAGCAAGGTCGCCGCTCGGCCCGAGCCGCCCAGCGGCGCAGCCCGGGCCTCGTGCCCCACTCCCCCGCAGGAAACCGCCGGGGAGACAGCCTTCGCCGCCCAGCGCGCGATGCCGCGCCCAGGGGGCGACCAAGCATTGCTCGGAGCGACCTCAGGCGAGCGATGATGTAGCGGATGACACCCGACGTTCAATGTCCAGCGCCGTCGGGGCTTCATTTTTAAATATTCTTTACAAAGTCGCCGCGAGGTGACACGCCCGGATCGGGCGATGCGCCGTCATCGAGCGCCGGCAGGTCGCGCGCGATGCCAAGCTCCGTATCGCCCGGCCCGCAAACAGCCGCGCTGCTGCCGGGGGTCACGTCAGCGCAGCCGCCTTCCTCGTTCACGGCCTGGTCCACCTCGAAACACCCCCCACAGCTCCCCGCCTGAGGGATCGGGAGGTCGTCGAGGTCGAGGCTGTCGCCGTCCGAGCCGGGAACGCCGACGACCACGGCCGCCACCCCGACGAGCGTGAGCACGCGGGCTCCCCCCGCGCTCGCGGACGACGCCGCAGGCCGGCCATCAGGTGGCCACGGCGCCCCGACGACCAGCGGGCGTGGCGAGCGCATGGCGAGGGCGCGGCATCCACGGGAACGCACGCTCCCGACGCCCGCCCAGGTTGCAAGGCGGCCCACATCCCTCTATCGTCTAGGTCCTTAGATTTGTGAGGAAATGTGCGCAAAGAGCCGGCTCCGCCTGCATTTTCCGACTTCATCTTGCTCCTCATCTCCGCCGCACCGAAGCTCGGCCTGCCGCTCGACGCGGTCCTGCGGGGCGCGGCGCTTCCGCCGGGGGCCCTCAGCCAGCGCGGCGTGCCGATCCCCTTGAGCGCGGCGCGGTACGTCTGGTCGTCCGCCGAACGGGTGAGCGGCGACCCCTTGCTCGGGCTCCGCATCGCCGAGACGCTCGACGTCGGCACGCTCGACATCCTCGACTACCTGTCGCGGAACAGCGAAAGCTTCGGCGCGGCGCTCTCCCGCTTCATCCGCTTCGCCCCGCTGCTCGCCGACTCCGGCGAGCTGAGCTTGAGCGCGGACGGCGGCCGCGCGCGCTTCCGCCACGTCGCGCCCAACGGCCTCCCCGCCGTGTCGGAGCTCCTCGCCGGCATGACCGTGCTCCGGGCGCGGACGTTCTCCGGCGAGCACGTCCGCCCGCTGGCCGTGCGCTTCCGGCACCACCGCCGGGGCAGCGCAGGCGCCTACGAACAGATCTTCGACGCGCCGGTCGAGTTCGGCGCCCCCTGCGACGAGCTGGTCTTCCGGCGGGAGCACCTGGAGATTCCGTTCCGCTCCCCCGACCTCCGGCTGTGCGAGATCCTCGAGGAGCTCGCGCAGCTGCGGCTCCAGCAGCAACATCGGGTCGACGCGCCGCCGCCCGCCGCGCCGCCGTCCGGCTTCGTCGACGAGGTCCGCCACGCGCTCCGCGAGTGCATCGCCGAGGGCAACCCGAACATCGATCGGGTGGCCGAGCGCATGGGCGTGAGCGCACGCACGCTCCAGCGGCAGCTGCGGGAGCAGGGCACGTCGCACCGCACGCTCCTCGCGGAGACGCGCGCCGCGCTCGTGGATCGGTACCTGGCCATCGCCACCCCCTCGCGGCACGCGCTCGCCGCCGAGCTCGGCTACGCGAGCGCCCGCTCCGCGTCCCGCGCGCTGCGGCGCCGGTAGACCCGCCGCGACGCCGGCAAGGCCCGCCGCGACGCCGGCAAGGCCCGCCGCGGCGCCGGAAGGCCAAGGCCCACCGGCGCTGCGGCCGCGTGGTCACCCGCGACCGCCCGCGCTGGCGCCGCGGCAGGCCCGCGCCGGGGGCGCGGCGGCGATCACGGATGCCACGCCAGCTGGAGCTGCCGGCTCGACGTCGTGCTCACCTGGTAGACGACGGGGCTCGCCGCGCCCGGGAACGGCGTCGAGAGCTGCATCCCCCAGCTGTTCGCCGCGGGGCTCTGGGCCGCCCCGCCGTTGACGGACACGCTGACGCCGTTCAGCGGCAGGCCGTCCATCGCGGTCACCTGCAGCCACAGGTTCGCCGGCGTCCACCCCGTCGGGTAGTTCGCCGGGTCGATCTGGAAGCACGCCGTGCCGTTCACGGTCGCCGTGGTCGCCGGGCCCGCCTGGCCGAGGCTCTGGCAGGTCACGACCGTCGCGGGATCCTTGTAAACCCCGAACTTGTACTGGCGCGTGAACATCGGGACGGCGGAGTTGCCGGCGTGGTCCGCGAAGACCGTGATCTGGTGGCTCCCCCCCTCGGCGAACTGATTGAACTTCGTCGAGTAGACGCCATCGTTGGCCGTGGTGTCGCCGTGCGCGGCGAGCCCGTCATCATAGAACGTGAGCGACGTACCCGCGCCGCTCGGCGCCTCCATCTCGGCGATGACCGCGGCGCCCGTCACGGGGGCGCCCAGGTGGGTCACCGCGGCCTCGACGACCAGCGGCTGCGACCCGACGTTCAGGCCGTTCGTGGTGACCTGGAGCTGGATATCGTCGATCAGCGTCGACACGGCGGAATAGATATAGATGTCCGACGGCGTGTTGTTGGCGGCGCAGAAACTCCAGAAGCCCTCCTCGTACGACTGCGTGAGGTTCAGCGAAAAACGCTTGAAGTTGTCGGCCGAGAAGAAGGTCAGGTCGGAGCTCGACGACCCGTAGCTCGCCTCGGTGATGGGGATAGGGTGCTCCGGGTGCTGCGACGGCGGAATCAGGTACACGTCGGGGGCGGCGCTGCCCTGGAAGATCATCGTGAAATCCACGATCTGAGCGGCCGAGACGTACACATCAACGCACGGCGGAGGATCCTGCGGCGAGGTCCCCGGCGCGAGCCGGTTCAGCCCCTGATCGATCATGCCGCCCTCGCGGCAGTCGTTCGCCATGCGGTTGAACGCGCCGAGCAGCTCGAGCTGGTCGATGTCGGAGCTGACGTCGGCGCGCATGAAGAGCCCGGGCGAGGTTCCGTAGTTCGTCGCGATGTCGGCCATCAGCGGCTCGTCCGCCCCCGCCCCGAGCGCGATCGAGTGGACCTCGTCCACGCGAGTGAAGTAATCCGTGAAGAAGTCGCTCGGCGCCGGCGGCGTGTTGTGCTGCCCGTCGGACAGGAGGACGACGCACTCGCGCGGCCCCTTGGTCGGGTTCTCCGCGGTGAGCATGTCGAGCGCCTGCTCGAGGCCCGCCCCGATCGACGTCGACCCGTCGGCGACGAGCGCGTCCACGGCCGCGTCGTAGCCGGACGCCGGGAGCGGCGTGATCGGGAAGGACTCCGAGGCCGTGTCCGCGTAGCTCGCCAGGCCGATCTGCTCGGTGAACGACTGCGAGGCGGGCACGTTGCTCGAGGCGAGCGTGTTCTTGTAGATCTTCGCCGCCTGCTGCGCGAGGGCGAGGTTGGTCCCATACATGCTGCCGGAGCGGTCGATGATGACCACGTGGTTTGTGTCGAGCGGCGTGACCTGAGCCAGCGCCGTGGACAGCCCCAAGACGCCCGCAAGGACGCCGCCGGTGATGCCTGCGAAAGTTCGAAGTGCGGTTCTCATCGTCTCTATTTCCTCTGCATTCCTCTGCATTCTCGGACACGAACGGAAGCTGAAGCGTGAACGGGAGCGGCGTCACCGGGCCGACGCGTCAACGCCGTAGAGGGCGTCCGCATGGGCGGGGTAGCGGGCGCCGCCTCGCGGACGGCGGCCCGCTACCCTGCGTGCCTATCGGACCGGACCGGTGACGCCGGCTCTCACGGGTTGCGGTACAGGACCTCGAGCTTCGGACGCCGGTGGGCGGTCGCGTAGTCGCTCGACGTGAACGAGACCTCTCGGTAGCTGTTCGCCTCGCTGTCGAGCCGGATCATGAATCCGTTGTTGCTCGACGACGGGCTGAGCATGTCTCGCACGAGCGCGGTCACGTCGATGTTCTCGTAGTCCTGGCTGCTCGACGTGCTCTGCGGCAGGAGCACCTGGTGGACCGTCGACACGGCCGGCTGGTTGTTCCACGTCACCGTGTTCTCCTGCCAGGCCGCGGTGATGCGCTGGACCAGGAAGGCGTTGGAGCCGCCGACCGTCAGGTGCCCCGGGGAATACGGGTTGTAGTTCCCCTGGCCGTAGAGGCGCGCGTCGGGGTCCGCGTACAGGCTCAGGCGCGCCCGCTCGATCGTCGCGCCCGCCGGGATGGGCGAGAGATCGAAGCGGAGCAGGCTCCGGTTCCGGTACCAGACGCTGTTCGCCGTCCAGGACCCCGCGGTCAGGTTGACGGTGTTGCCGTAGTTGTTCCCGCTGGCCCCGGTCATGTTGGTGATGTGCGCGTCGATGCCGGCGCTGCCGGGCTGCAGCGTCAGCGTCTGGACCGGGTTCTCGCAGGCCCCGTTGACGGTGAACACCGCCCCCGGCACCGCCGCGCACTGCGACTGGGTCGTCGGGTCGTGGCAGGTCCCGTCGGCCTCGTGGCAAGCGCCGACAGGCTCGCTGCCGCACGCGTCGACCTCGGCGCAGCTATAGCCGCTGACGAAGTAGCCGCCGGCGCTCGCGCAGCTCTGGCCGGAGCTGATGCCGCCCTGGCCGAGGTCGGTGCAGCCGCCCGACCGGCAGCACGCGCCCTTCGACTCCGGCTTGCAGAGCGCCGAGCAGCCGTCGCCGCTCACGGTGTTGCCGTCGTCGCACTGCTCCGAGGCCTGCTGCACGCCGTCGCCGCAGCACCGCTCGACGGTGACGCCCGTGTTCTCCACGACGGAGCACTCGGCGACCGTGTTCTCCGGCGTCTGGCACGTCCCGCTCACGCAGGTCTGCCCGGGGCCGGTGGTGCAGTCCGCGTCCGTCTGGCACGCGCAGGGGATCGTGTCCTCGTAGTGGTCGTCGAAGCAGGTCTCCACCTCGGCGAGCCACGCCTCGGACGCGGCGGTCCGCTTCACCAGGTTCTCGGCCTCGAGGCCGGCGTCCGGGTCGACGAGGACCTTGGTCAGGTCGAAGTGGGCCGTGCCGGGGTTGACCACCGCGCCGCTGAAGTCGCCGATGGCCAGCTGGAGGGACTGAGCCGTGCGCTGCGTGTCCAGGCACCCCCAGTGCTTGAGCAGGTGGCGATGCGACTCCTGGCACGGGAAGGTGAGGCTCCCGCGCGAGCCGGTCTGCGGGCCGACGTACGAGCAGGTCCCGGTCACGAACGTCTGGGTGAGCGCGTCCTGGTCCTGCAGCCAGTCGGTCATGGGCTGGCCGTTGATGCAGAGGTTCTCGGCCGACGAGACCGTCTCGCCCACGTCGAAGCCGAAGTTCACGACGTCCTCCACGCCGCCGACCACGTCATCGGTGGTGGGGGGCAGCGGGTCCGCCGCGTGCAGCGGCATCTCGTCCTTGCACCACGCGAGGAAGTCGGCCGTCGCCGCGTTCACCTGCGCGTACCGCGTGACCTCGCCGGGCTGGTAGTTGGTGATGTCGCCGAGCGGCGAGGTGTCCCACTGGTAGGTGGCCTCGAGCCCGGGCTGGAACTTGTACTTCGAGACCGAGCCGATATCGAAGGTGCGCCGCCACTTCCACAGCGTGAACTTCTTCCACTTCTTGAACAGCTTCGCCTCGAGGCCCACGTGGATGCCCGCGTTGAGCGCGGCGATGAGCTCGATCTCGGTCAGGCCGTACGTCGCGATCGCGTGGGTCGGGTCATCCCCGTTCTTCATGCCCCAGATCACCTCCTCGGCATAAGGCACGTTCGGGCCGGCCTTCGGCTCGCACGTGCCGCCGGGCGTGCAGACCTCGTTCTGGCCGCAGGCCGTGTTCGCCGTCGAGGGGCTGTAGGTGCAGTGCCGGGCGCACGCCCCGTTCACGCAGGCGCGGCCGGGCTGGTTCGGGCAGGTGCTCTGCGCGGTGCAGACGCAGTCGACGGGCGTCCCGCCGACGGTGCACACCTTCGCCTGGACATCGCACGTCTCGCCGCTCGCGCAATCGGCGTTCGAGGTGCAGCCGCACGCCGACGGGAAGCCCGTCTGGAGCGGGTGGCACCCGGGCCCCTGCCACTCCGTGGCGTCGGCCTTGGTCTCCGACAGGCAGCTGTACGCGTCGAAGTTGCCGGGGCACTCGGCCTCCGTGACGTCGAACACGACGGCGCCGGGGATGCCCGAGTCGCAGTCGCCGCTGATCTTGCGGACCGTCGCAGGGGTCGTGTCGCTCACGTAGATGTCGCCGGTCGGGAGCACGGCCACGCCGGAGGGCAGCTCGAAGATCGCGTCGTCGGCCAGGCCGTCCGTCGCCACGGTGCCGGGAGCACCGGAGACGGTCGTCACGGCGGAGGTCTCCGGGTCGAAGCGCCGCACGCGACCGGGCTTGTTGCCGTCGACGACGAGCACGTGACCCACGCTGTCGACGGTGAGCCCCTTCGGCGCGGTGAACCGCGCGGCCGAGCCGATGCCGTCCGCGGAGCCCGCCGAGCCGCTGGTCCCGGCCACGGTGGTGACCGCCGCCGAAGCGACGTCGAACCGCCGCAGCGTGTTGTTGATCGTGTCGCTGATGTACAGCCTGCCGCGCCCGTCGGCGACGAGGTTGGTCGGCTCCGAGAACCGGGCCGCCGAGCCGATGCCGTCGGTGCCCCCGGTCTGGCCCGACGTGCCGGCCACGGTGGTGGCCGCGCCCGACGGGAGCGGGATGTGGATCAGCGTGCGGGCGCCGCTGTCGGTGACGTAGAGGGCGCCGTTATGCACGGCGACGTCCCGCGGCGTCAGGAACACCGTCCGATCCGCGATCGTGGTCACCTGGTTCGTGCTCAGGTTGAGCTTGCGGACCGAGCGAGCGCCGCGATCGGCGATGTAGAGCGAGCCCGCGTCGTACGTGATCCCCGAGATCGTGTTGAACCGCGCGGCGGTCCCGACCCCGTCGACGTTGCCCGCCGCGGCCGAGCCGGCGATCGTCGTCACCTGGCCGGTCTGCAGGTTGATGCGGCGGATGGCGGTCCGATCCGCGACGAAGAGGCGGTTACCGCTGCGATCGTAGGCGAGGTCGGCGGGCTGGAGGAAGCGGGAGCCGCCGAACGTGCCGTCCGTGATCGACAGCGAGTAGGCCAGACCGTAGGGCGAAGAGACCGCGGGCAGGCAGCACACGCCGTGCTTGGCGCACGCCGAGATCTCGGGCAGCGCGGGGGCGCGCAGGCTGTTCGGGCAGGTGCCGTCGTTCGCGCACTCCTCGCACGACTTGTTCGCGCTCCACTGGGTCGTGAAGCCTTGCTGGAAGATGCTCTTGTACGTCTTCGCGTCCTTGTCCTTCAGGAACGTCGAGAACAGCGCGTACGAGAGCTTCGACGGGCTGCACTGATCCTGCGTGATCCCCGTCCAGTCGTCGAGGCAGGCGCGGCTGCCGTTGATGAAGGTGATGCAGCAGGAGTTCTTCGTGTCGAGCGGGGAGCAGGCGAGATCCAGCGACGACTCGGGGATGTACTTGTTCGAGCAGGACGCCTCATCCTTGTAGGAGAAGACGGGCTTGCACTCGAGGTCCTCGTTCGGGTTGCTGTTCACGAGCGCCTGCTCGAGCGAGGCGTTGAGGTCGACCACGCCGCCGGAGCCCTTCGGCTTGAGATCGACCGAGAAGCCGATGCTGGCCTCCACGCCCACCTTCAGGAGCTTGCCGATCGGCACGCCGAGGAAGAGCTTCGCGCCCACCTCCGGCCTCACCGACACCTGCGTCCCGGCCTCCGCGGTCACGTCCGGCGCCTGGAAGCCGTGCATGTCGCGGTTGAAGTCGAGATCGGAGATCTTGTGCGACGTGTTCTTGTTGAGCGCCTCCTGCAGGCGCTTGCGCATGAAATACGCCTCGTCGTACCACTTCACCCCTGCGCCGAGCTTGAAGTACGGGATGAGGTACGCGCCGGGGACCGGCGGGAGGGGGATCGGCGTCAGCTCCTTCTCGATCGGCTTCAGCCGCAGGTCGAGGTTGAGCGCCGCGGCGAGGAGCGCGGCCGACTTCCCCTCCCAGTCCTCGATCGCGTCCGCGCCCTCGCGGGGCCAGGTGAGCTGGGCCGGGACGCCGTCGGTCGGCGTGTAGTCGAACGGCATGTACGTGCCGATCAGGAACTCCTGCGGGGAGACGCGGCCGTCGCCGTCGCTGTCGAGCGACGTCATCTGGTCCTCGTCCGCGAGGTAGAAGACGCCGAGCTTCTTCGCGGCGTCGAGGCTGACCCCGCCGCCGGCGAGGTGGCCGAGCTCCTCGATGCCGAGGGGAGCTTCACGGTTGAACCACTTGTAACCGTCAAGCTGCATGTTGAACTCCATCCCTGGCAGGATGCTCAGCGTCTCGCCGAACGCGGTCACGGCGAAGCCGCCGGTGCGCATCTGGGCGCGGCGCTCCTTGCTCAGGGTGTGCGACGTATAGCGGCCGCCGATGCCCCACCGGTCGCTGTCCGACAGGTTGGCGTAGGCGCCGTGTCCGGCCCACGGGATGCACATGTGCAGGTCGGGCCGCTGGTCCGAGTAGCTGCCGAGGTGGTATCCCTCGGTGTACTGGTCGATGTAGCACTGGATCTTCGACATCACCTCGCTGATGTTGTCGAGCTCGCCGCCGAACTGGCTCAGGAAATTGGCGAACTGGCCGCCGCCGATCTGGTCGGCGATCTTGTCGAGCCACTTCACCGTGCTGAGCGCCCACTTGGCCTTGCCCGCCTGGGTCTGCTGGATGTCGTTGGAGAGCCACACGAGGACGCCGGTGCTGCACGGGTCCGCGGAGGGCGAGCTCGGGTCGCAGAAGTCGAGGCACTCCTCGTACGTGGTCTTGTCCTGCTGGATGACGTTCAGGCACTGGGAGGACACCTGCTGGCTGCAGACGCACGTGCCCTTGTCCGCGTCCGCGGCCGGCTCCGTCTTGAGGCCGTTGATCGCCTCGGCCGTCTTGTTGACGATCGACGCGAGGAGCTGGATCGACTGGAGGACGTGGAAGTTCGTGGTGATGTTCTGGAGGTCGGCGCCCTTCGGGTTCGGGTTCTCCGGCAGCTTGCCGAGCTGGCTCGGATCGCACGCCTGCACCTGGAACGTGCCTGTGCCGGCGTCCGGGGCCTCTCCCTCGATGACGGGGTCCGGCCGGTCGGGCTGCTGGGACCACGTCGGCCAGTCGTGGATGGTCGTGTCGTTGCAGGCCACGTCGTCCGGCGCGCAGAGCGCCTGTTCCGCCTGACCGACGGGCCCGTCCAGCTCGACCGGATCGTCGGCGCCGGCCGTGCAGGCGGTCGTGAGCGCGCCCAGGCACGCGAGGAGCGGCAAGCGCGCCGCGCGCCATGGGGCGGCGCGCGATTGAGCGACCTGACGTAGCAGTATGGATCTTAGACTCGTCATGAATAAGCCCTCGACGCCGTTGTTGATGGGAGGAGACGAAGCGAATCCGCTCTCGCCCGGCCTGCACGCGCAGACACAGGCGTTCTCCCATTGCGAATGTTTGTGTACTCGGCTGTAAACCGAGCGCGAAGGCGACAAATCGCGCCACGCGGCGACAAACCGCGCCACCAGCGACAAACCGCGCCACCAGCGACAAACCGCGCCAGGCCAGGGGCGGTCGGCACAACCTCCCACGATCTCCGCCTCCCTGAGGCGCTCGCGCATCATCTCGACATCTGGTCCTCCCCCGCTTCGGCGAGGAGGATGATGCCTGTCATGGAGCTCACGCTGGCTTGGCCCCGGCGAATCCATCTAAGATCGGACCGAGGAGGTTCTTCATGCGCACGCATCGACCCGTCTTGCTCGCGACGCTCCTCTCGGCCGTCGCCGTCTTGATGTCCGCCGTGCCCGGATGCGGGGACGACGAGACGCGGGCGAGCAGCGGAGGGCCGGGGCCGACAAGCGGCGACTTCTTCTCCAGGTATGCGAAGGCCCTCTGCGACCGCACCTTCGCGTGCTGCGACGCGGCGACCCGGGCCGCGCATGACCTGGACGCGAGCTCCGCCGACGCGTGCGCGTCGACGCTCGAAGCGATCCTCGTTGCCGTCACCGGCGGAGGCGAGGTGAACGGCACGTTCGTCCCGGAAAAGGCGGAGGCGTGCCTCGCCGAGGTGGACGCGGCCCCCTGCGCCGAGCTTCAGATCCTGGGCGTGCTCTTGGGGGTGAACGACGGGTTCACGCCGTCCTGCCTCGACGCGTGGGACGGCTCCGTGCCCGAGGGCGGGACGTGCGCCACGGACTGGGACTGCGCCCGGGACCGCTGCGTGCGCAGCACCGACGCGAGCGGGCAGACGACGTCGGCGTGCAGGGCGAGGGCGGCGGCCGGAGAGCCATGCTCCTCGGCGTTTTACTGCGACGAGGCGCTCCGATGCGACCAGCCCTCGCCGTCCGACGAGGGGGCGTGCGCGCCACGGCTCGCCGTGGGCGCGTCGTGCAAGGGAACCCTCGACTGCCAGGAGGAGCTTCGCTGCGGCGAGGACGGGACGTGCCAGGCGCGCGAGCCGGCGGGCGGTCCATGCGCGTCGGACGGAGACTGCGCGGCCGGTACGGCGTGCGATGGGGCCACGTGCGCGCCGCTCGGCGCCGCCGGCGCGCCCTGCTCCGCCGATTCGGACTGCGCGTCCTTCGCGTGTGCCGCTGCGACGGGCACCTGCGCCGACGTCTGCAAGGGCAGCTGATCGCGGGGCAAGAGGCCGCGGCTACCGCCGCTCGCGAGCGCCTGCGCCCGCCTTCGTTCCGCGCGAGAGCCGCGCCTCGATGCCGTCGAGCACGCAATCGAGGCCCCCGTCGAACACGACGTCGGCCGGCGGGTGCGAGGCGTCCCGGACCACCTTGGCGAGCGTCGGGAAGCGGCCGGTGGCGATCATCCGGTGGATGTACGCGTCCGACGCTCGCTGCCATTCGGCCTGGCTCATGCCGCTCGCGAGCTCGGCGCGCAGCTCGTTGGCCTCGCCGCGGATGGCGCCGATCACATAGGCGTTGACGGTCCCGACGGCCAGCATGACGGCATCGATGTCCTCGAAGCCCGGAGCCCCGCTCAGCGCGGCGAACGAGGCCTCGAGGTGCGCGAGCGCGTTCGGACCGAGATGCGGGCGGCCGCCCAGCAGATCGATGAACCATGCATGCTCCCTGGCGGCCCGCCGGGTGCGGTGGGCGATCGCCCGGAGCGCCTCGCGAAAGCCGCCGGGGATCGGCCCTGCCGACGCCATCTCCCCGTACACCGCGTCGACCATGAGCTCGAGCAGCTCCTCCTTCGTGTCCAGGTAGCCGTAGAGGCGCATCGGACCGGCGTCGAGCGAGGCCCCGACCTTGCGCAGCGACACTGCGGCGAGGCCTTCCGCGTCGGCGAGCGCGATGGCGGCGCGCACGATCCGGTCTCTGCTCAGCGGTCCGGGCGCGGGACGGGGGACGGGCTCCGGACGCTCCCAGAGGAGGGGGGCGCCGGTCGCGCGCGCTTTCTTCTGCCGTGCGGTCATGCCCCGGTCTTGTTCGCATCGGAGCGCGGTTGACAACAAATCGGGCGCGATACACTGTATCGACGTGATACACTGTATCAAAGGACGGTCATCATGCACGTAGAATCGACGTCGGCGCTCGTGGTCGGGGGCAGCTTGGTCGGCCTTTCGGCCGCGGTATTCCTGGCCTGGCGAGGTGTGCGGGCGGTCGTGGTCGAGCGGCACGCGGGCAGCTCGCCGCATCCGCGCGCGATCGGCTACACGCCGAGGACGCTGGAGCTCTATCGCGCGGTCGGGCTGGGCTCGCGCATCCCGCAGGTGCCGCCCACCTTCCGGCTGCGCCGAGCCCGGGTCGAGAGCCTCGCCGGCGAGTGGTTCGAAGAGCTCCCGTGGACGCCCGGGGAGCAGGGGGCGCCCTCGATCGAGCGCTCGCCGTGCGCGGGCGCCGCGCTCGCTCAGGATCGCCTCGAGCCCATGCTCCGGGACAGGGCGGCCGAGCTCGGCGCCGACATCAGGCTCGAGACCGAGCTGGTCCGCTTCGAGCAGGACGCCGACGGGGTGACCGCGTGGCTGCGCGAGCGCGGCGGGCGAGCGTACGCGATGCGCGCGGACTACCTGGTGGCGGCGGACGGCCACCGCAGCCCGATCCGCGAGGCGCTCGGGATCGGCCGCTCCGGGCGGGGCCACATCCAGACGGTGCGCAGCGTCCTGTTCCGGGCTCCGCTCGAGGAGTACCGCCGGACGGGGGTCACGCAGTTCGCGATCGAGCAGCCGGGGTTCAAGGCATTCCTCACCACCTACGGCGATGGCCGCTGGGTCCTGATGTTCTGGGACGACGAGGAGCGCGACGCGGGCGCGCTGAGGGCGTTGATATCGAGGGCCATCGGCAGGTCGGACCTGGACGTCGAGATCGTCACCACCGGACGATGGGAGATGAGCGGCCTGATCGCGGATCGCTTCGCGTCCGGCAGGGTATTCCTCGCCGGGGACGCCGCGCACACCCTGCCGCCGAGCCGCGGCGGTTACGGCGCGAACACCGGCATCGAGGACGCCCACAACCTCGCGTGGAAGCTGTCTGCGGTCCTGTCGGGCGCGTCGACGCGAGAGCTGCTCGACACCTACGACGCCGAGCGACGCCCGATCGCGTGGCTCCGGCACGACCAGATCTTCGCCCGGGCCGACTACAAGGCATACGCGGGCGGGGCCGCCGCGGGCGTGCCGATCATCGACGACGATGCGATGGAGCTCGGTCAGCTGTACCGATCGACCGCGGTGCTCGGCGCGGGCGACGGGCTCCCGCCGGCGATGCGGCCCGAGCAATGGGCGGGTCAGCCGGGCACGCGCGCGCCGCACGCGTGGGTGGCGAGGGGCGACGAGCGGCTGTCCACGCTCGATCTGTTCCAGCGAACCTGGGTGCTGCTCGCCGAGGACGCGCGGTGGGGCCCCGCCGCGACGCATGCCGTCGAGCGGCTCGGCGTCGCGCTCGAATGCGTTCGGATCGGCGCGGAGGTGCTCCCTGTCGAGGAGGGAGCGTTCCGGAAGACGTTCGGGATCGGGGCCGGGGGCGCGTCGCTGGTGCGCCCGGACGGTTACGTGGCGTGGCGCTCGGTCGACCTGCCGGCGGATCCGCGCGGCGCGCTCGCCGATGCGCTCGCGCAGGTGTCGTCCGCCGCGCGCCGGCCCGATCGCATTGCCCTGTAGGGCCGGCGATCCTTCATGGCCTGACCAAGAGAATCTGGAGTCGCTCCGAGGCGAAGCAGCGGGGCCGCTAACGGCGGAGTTCTACGCGCTGGCTGCTTGGCTCGATCGGCGGTCGACGCAGCAAAAAAAGACGCCGTCCCGCACGGTTTGCGCGAAGGACGACCGAGGGTGCCGGCATTCACCAGGGCAACCGAGCAGCGACGCAGGGCAAAGCCGGACCTCGGGGGTCGAGTCCGCCTGCGGCCGTTCCTGTCGAGGCGCTCCGTGCCTCGCACGCAGGGGGGAATGACTCCGTGAAGCAGTGGTATCCGGCCCTGGCGAAGCTGTCCTGTGTCGCGGCAATGGTCCGTGTCTCCGCCGTCTGCGGCAGCGACGAGGGCTTATAGCCATCCGGAGCTCGACACCGACAGCTCCGCTGTAGAAGCGTCGCGAGAGCCCATGCGCATCGACGCAACGCAGGGGAGAGGGACAGGGATTTTCCCATAGAAGTCGATAAACGCCTACCAAACTTAACAAGGTGAATACCATGAAAATTTCCATCATTATGCTTGCCGCGTGCTCCGTTCTTGCCGGCTGTCTCGGTAACGCGACCGACGCCGATGTTCAGGAGACCGGCAGCGACCAGGCCGCGCTCGTCGATACGGCAGGTCAGCTCAAGTCCGCTGCCGGGGCCTGCCTCGGCGTCGATCCGACGGACTCGAGCGGGGCCGTCAAGGTCGTCAGCTGCACCCCCAGCGCGACGTCCGCGCCCGACTGGATCTTCCACCGGGACGGGGCCGCCGTCATCATCGAGAACGCCGTGACCCACAAGTGCATCGACGCCCTGGATTCGGGCGTGGCCTCTGGCACGCCGCTGGTTCAGGAGGATTGCCGGCTCGACGGCGGCTTCTTCGACAGCCAGAGGTTCCACACGCAGAACCGAGGCGGCGGCAACTACAGGCTGGCGCCCATGCACGCGCGCGACCCCTTCCCCGGCATGTGCATGACCATCCCGGGCGGCATCACCACCGCGGGGGTGGAGGCCGAGCTGCAAGCGTGCGGCAACGTCAGCGCAGCCCAGTATTTCAAGGTCCCGCAGTGACGTCGGCGGCCGCTTGAGAGAGCCGGCGCGCCGCGCCCCGCGAGCGGCAGCATCCCGCGGCGGGCGCGGCGCGCGCGGCTCTCTCTGCCGGTCGCGCCCGGCTGCCGCGGAGAAAGACGAAGGGCGAGCGAGCTCAGCGGCCTGGCAGCGCGAGGATCACCGCCGTCCTCCCGGAGCTCGGAACGAAGGGGCCGAGCGAGGGGTATGCTGCAGGGACACATCATGAAGATCGCCGTTTACGGTCTCGGAGCCATCGGCGGGCTGCTCGGCGCCCGGCTGGCCAAAGCAGGCTGCGACGTCAGCGCCGTCGCGCGTGGAGAGAACCTCGCCGCCTTGCAGCGACGCGGCTTGCTGCTGCAAATCCAGGAAGAGATCACCAGCGTGCCGATCCGCGCTGCGCAGGATCCAGCCGCGCTCGGCGCGCAGGACGTCGTGATCATCGCGGTCAAGGCCACCGCGCTCACCGACGTCGCCGCGCGCATCGCGCCGCTGCTCCGCCCGGACACGCTCGTCGTCCCCGCGATGAACGGCGTGCCGTGGTGGTTCTTCGCGCCCGAGAACGTGCCGTATGCCGGCGCCCGGCTCCGGTCGCTCGACCCGGGCGGCGTCCTGCCGCGCGCCATCCCGCTCCGCCAGGTGATCGGGTGCGTCGTGCATCTGTCGGGCTCCAGCCCGGAACCAGGGCTCGTGCGCGTCGGCCTCGGCAATCGCCTGCTGCTCGGCGAGCCGGCCGGCGGACACTCGGACCGGGTGACCGCGCTGGTCGCGCTGCTGCAGCGCGCCGGCTTCGACGCCGAGGCGAGCGCCGATATCCGGACGGACATCTGGTACAAGCTGTGGGGCAACATGACGATGAACCCGGTGTCGGTGCTCACCGGCGCGACGTGCGACCGGATCCTCGATGATCCGCTGGTGCGCGGCTTCTGCCTCAAGGCGATGGAGGAAGCGGCGGCGATCGGCGCGAGGATCGGTTGCCCGATCGCGCAGAGCGGAGAAGACCGGATGGAGGTCACGCGCAAGCTCGGCGCGTTCAAGACATCGATGCTGCAGGACGCGGAGGCCGGCAAGCCGCTGGAGATCGACGCGCTGGTGACCGTGGTGCATGAAATCGGCAAGCTGACCGGCGTGCCCACGCCGACCATCGACGGCTTGCTCGGGCTGGCGCGGCTGTGCGGCCGCACGCGCGGCCTGGTCGCCGGATGATCCTCGAGCGAAGCCCGCTCGCCCCCGGGCTAGCCAAGCAGCGCGCGGCGGCACGGCTCGACCACCTCGGCGAGCGCCTGCCGCCGCAGCGCGCCCATCATCTCACGCGACAGCAGGCCGTGCTCGGGGGCGACGGCGCCGGGCGCGACGTCCGGATCGGCGCTCATCCGCGCGACGGCGCCCTCGAAGGCGCTCGCCGCCACCGCCCGCAGATCGTCGCCCGCGCCGCGCAGCAGCCAGGCGAGCGCGCGCCACCCCAGCTCCGCGTGCCGCCCCTCGTCCTCCGCGATGCGGTCGTACGTCCCGGCGAGCGCCGGATCGCGCACGAGCCCGGCGAGCGCGCGCGCCTCGGCGGCGCCGACCGTCTCGCCGACGCACGCCTCCTCGACCAGCGCCGCCACGATCGCCGCAGGCGAGGTGGCCGGGGCGACGCCCGTCACGTCGAGCGGCCCCGGGCCGAGCGCGGCGCCGGCGTACGCGCTCGCGAGCGTGTACGCGGCGCGCGCGTGGGCGACCTCGTCCATCGCCGCCTGCTGCGCGCCGGCGAGCAGGGCCGGCGGCGCGCCGAGCGCGAGCAGCTCCAGCGAGAACCGCGCGAAGCTCGCGATCGACGCGTGCTCGAGCGCGGCGACGTCGCGCCAGTGCGCGGCGAGCGCGGCGCGCACGTCGCCGCAGAGCCCCGTGGTCTCCGGGGTGAGCGAGGCAGAGGTCCAGTCGGAGCGCGCCGCGCCGCCGGCGGTGCGCGCCCGGCCGTCGACGGCCAGCGGCCGGCCGATGGCGCAGCTCGACGGCCGGCACGCCCACTCGCCCTCGCCGTCAGGCGCAGCGCACTGCTCGACTCCGGCCCTGCAGTCGGCCTCGGTGCGGCACACATCGCCGGGGGCGCGGCAGGCGAGATCCACTTCAACGCCGCACCCGTCGTTGTACAAGGAGACGCCGCACTCGCCGCTCGCGCAATCGTCGTTGGTGCGGCAGCCCGCGGACACGCACGTCGGAAACGCAAAATTGGTCGGTAAGACGCCGGTGCACACGCAGGCCTCGCCGGGGTTGCAGTCCTGGTCCGTGACGCAGGGGTACACGCAGCCGCAGAACCACACCGTGCCGTCAACGTTGTCGACACGATGCGAGCCGCACATCCCGCCGGGCTTCTCCGTGCAGTCGGCGTCGGTCTTGCACAAGAAATCGTCCTCGAGGCCCTGGCACGCCGGCAACCAGCCCTCACAGGCCACGGCCTCGACGCGGTGAATCGTGCCGTCAGGACACCTGGCGTAGCCGCTGTGCGCCCCGTCCGGCCGGAGCAGCGGCACGGCGCCCTCGCACACGAAGGCGGGGTCCGTCGTGCCAGTCGAGCCGGTCGCGCTCCCGCCTTCGCCGCCGCTGCTCGCGGGATCCATCGTGACGTGACCGCCGCACGCGGACGCCGTGAGGCCCAGGGCGGCCCAGATCGAGGCGCGCAGCGGCGCGAACGCGGGGACGAGAAAGCCGCGATGAATCGAGCTTGCTTTGAGCATGATTGACCTTCGTGTGCGGGTTTGCTGGGGGCCGCGGACGACTCAGGATCGCGCACTTCCCGGCGCTGGTCGGCGCAAATCACGCCCGAAAAGTGCTCCGGGAAGCGCTTTGGGAAGTCCGGCCCCCGATGTGTCGTCATGCGCTGCGGCAGGAGACGACGATCCGCGGGGTCCCCCGGGCTACGAGCCGTGCGCGGAGGCGAGCTTTGCGAGGGTCGCTCCGTCGACCTCCCCCGTCACCGGCAGGCCGTGGTCGCTCTGGAAGTCTTCCAGGGCGATCCGAAGGAGGCCCTCCTCCCGGCCCTGCTCTTCGCTCTCCAGGTAACCGAGGCTCACGAGCCGCACCAGCGGCCCTTCCGCCGCATCGAGGGGCGGAAGATGGCCGAGCGAGAGCGCCAGCTCTTCCTGGTCCTCGCCGGTGCCCAGGAGGAGCCGTCCCCTCGCCGCGGCGGGTGAGATGGGCACGACGATGAAGCCGTCGCCGTCCGTCTCGCCCTCGAACGTCGCGCCGTCGATCTCGAGCACATAGGGGACGCCGGCGCGCGGCTCGGACTTCGCGTCCAGGAACCGGAGTCGCAGTTCTTCAGGCACGCCGCGGCGGCGGAAGGTGTGACGAGCGCCCGTGGGCCGCTCTTCGATCTTCAAACGCTTGTCGGGGATGAAGACGACATCTTCGGTCGGCGAGAGGGCGCTGGGGTTCGAGCGCCTCTCGCGGAGGGCCGCGTTCTCGGGCAGGTTCCAGAGCGTGTCGGGATAGAACCCATAACGAAAAGCGATGCTCGAAAGGCACTCTCCTCGCCTCACGACGTGCTTGAAACCCATCACGAATTCTCCTTGTCGTCCGAGCCCGTCTCCTCCTCGCCTCCCGAGACCACCTTCGACTTGTCGCGCAGTCCGAGGAGCTGCGCCTGGAACTCACCGACCTCGATGTATGGAATCGGCTCGAAGCGGCTCTCCTCGTCCCTCGGCGTGATCGAGCCGTACGTCTCGTCCTCGTCCTCCAGATCGAGATCGCCGAGGACGTAGTTGAGGAGGTGCAGGTAGCGATTGGCCTTATGGACGCGGTTGCAAAGGGCCATGCCGTCGCCGACGAGCTTCTCGAAGCCTTCAGGCTGCCCCGCCACCCAGCAGTCGAGGAGGTACCCGCGGGCTCTTCGATCCCACGAGTCTTTGGACGCCGGACCCCTGTCGATCCACCCCTGGCCCACCTTGCGGAGATCGTCGTCCGACAGCCTCTCTTCTTCGAGCTCCATGCTCGTCGGGCCGACGTTCTTCGCCTTCTTCTTGTTCTTCTTCTCCGCTTTCACGGGAGCGGGGCCGAGCTCGAGCACGGCCCTCAGCCCCGCGTCGATGGGATCGGATTTCAATCGAGCGATCATGAAGTCCCTGAGCCGCTCGTCGGTCGGACGTCGGACGTCGTGACAGTACGAGAGCCACCGCAGCAGGGACTCGCTGGTCAACCCCTGGGACTCCTTGGCGAACGCTTCATAGTCCGCTTCCGGCACCTTGGGCGCGAGATCCGACAGATCGGGATCGTTGAGCACGCACGAGAGGAGGACACAGAAGCTCTTGAGGCATGCGGTCCAGTCGTCGCTCATCGCTTGGCGCTGTTTCGCGAGCTCGCAGAGGTCGGCCAGCGACTCGCTGATCCCTCGAACGGCGTCCCGCCGCATGCACGCCACGTTGTCGCAGGCTTCCTCGATCTTCGACCTGAAGCCCCTCGGCAATTTTTGGATCTCGAACCGGCGCCAGGCTTGGGGTCGCTCCCCTGTGCAGAGGAGGGCGCCAACCGGGCAATGATCGCTGATGTCCGACCACCAGTTCAACGCGCGATGGTCGAAGTCGAGCGGCAAGAGGCCGCCGCCCGGGGCGACGATCCCCGCCTGCCGGAAGACGAACGTCTTCGAGTGCGCGAAGAAGTCCGCGCGCTTGTTGAGGACGACGACCGTCCGCTCTCCCGATTTCCCGTCCTCCTGCTTCGCGACGATCATCCGGGTCGTGCGGTCCTGGATGTTCTGGGCGTTCCCCTTCAAACGCGTTTGATTCGTCGCGGAGACCGAGATCGCGAGGTCGAGGTTCGCGTTGGTCAGATGGGACTCGAAGAGCTGGCTCTTGCAATGATTCAGCTTTGTCGACTTGACCACCGTCGATTCGGGGTCGAGGTAGTAGTCGCCGGCGAGCACCCAGTGCCCGCCTGCCTTGCCGACGTAGGCGAACATCCCTTCGAGCTGCTCGTACTCTCCCTGTCGCTTGAGCCCGTGTCCGGCGGGTGTCGTGTGGACGACGCCGACGGAGACCTTTTCGCCCCGCGGATCGAGGAGCTCCAGGTCGTGGACGACGACGGGCCGGCAGTAGGCCGGCCAGAAGCGCGTTTGCAGATAGGCGACGAGCTGCCCTTCGGGGTGGGCGTCGAGCTGCCGGCACGCCTTCTCATAGTTCTTGAACTGGCGAACGAGCTTCTTGTCCGGCTTGGCCGTGTTGCTCGTCTTCTCATAATCGGCGATCACCTGCTTCAGGTCGTCCGCGGGCTTCATCTGCACGAGCAGCAATTGGACCTCGGGGTGCTGGTCGAGCGTGAAGACCCATTTGCGGACCCAGGGCGCTCCTCTGGAGCGAGCGGTGCTCTTGATGGAGCGGACGTAGGTGCCGGCGTTGGTCCGTACGGGCGATCCTCCGTTCTTGTTGAGCTGCTCGTTCAGCTCCTCCAGCAGCGCCACGGGCAGGTAGACGGAGCCGTCCTTCGACGGTTTTTTCAGCGGGAGCCTCTCCACGATGGGCGGGGCCTTCTCGGCTGGGAGCTCGCACAGCTTGAGGGCGCAGGGTTTCTTTGCCCAGTAGTGGACCCCGGGCGCGAGGCGATTGCCGTCGTAGGACGCCCAGGCGTCGCCCTCGCGAGCCTTCCTGAACATGCGGGATCGCACGACGACGGGGTAGTACTCCGGCTGGCCGAGCCGCACGCTCTTCCAGGTCTTGAACCACCCCATGTCCACTTCCACTTCGCGGAGCTTCACGCCCTCGCCCTCGCCCGTCACTCGGACCTTGAGCGCCGTCCCCCAGATCGACCATGTCTCCTCTCTCACGGAGCCGGGATCGTAGGCCTCGGGGGCGTCCTCTTCGGGGGAGCCGTCGTCGTCTTCGCCCTCGTTGTCCGTCTCGTCGTCCTCGCCCTTCGTGCGTCCCTCGTCCTCCTCCTCGTCGACCTCGATCTCAGGGCCGACCGCGGAGAACGATCGCATGAGCGGGCCGAAGCGGCACTCGAGGCCGCTCTCCTCGAGCGTGGCCACGAACGTGTCTTTCTCGAGCACGTCTCTTCCGGCGAGGTTCACCTCCTGGAGGGCCAGGACGTCGATCCAGAGATGGCGCATGAAGATCCAGGCGATGGTGCTGGTCTTCTCCTCCGCCTGATTGATGTGGTTGAGGTTCCACGTCGCCACGCCGAGGCTGAGGGGAGGGAGCTTTCGCGTGTTGTCGGACAGCTTCTTCGGGTGCCCTTTACCCGCCTTGGCGACCTTGAGCAGTTTGGGATCCGGTTTGAATCTCTTGTTCGGATCGAAGGTCGCCCCCTCTCCCTCCTTGACGCGCGCCCTCTTGGTCTTGCTGGAGGGCGGGTCCCTCTCGGTCGGGATCTCCGTGGTCGTCGAATCGAACTTGACCGACCAGGAGCTCCAATCGAGCCACTGCTCCTGCACGTTCGGCACCTGCGGGTACAGCCACGGAGATCCGAAGTCGAAACCGACGAGGCGTTCACTCTCGTGCATGTGCCGCTCGTGCGCGTTCCGCGCGCAGCCCGGGTTGGTGCAGGCGAAGCAACGACCGCATTGGGTCCGCCCCTGGCAAGAGAAGCATCCGTAGAACGTGGTGAGGGTCTTGCACTTGGGGCACAGCGGCTCGTCGATGACGTTCATGGCAATCCTATCGCTCCGATGTTGCTCACGATGGGTTCACGGGATCACAGAACGCGGACGCGATCGCAGGACCGCGCTTCTCTCGACCGAGGCTGGCCGTTGCGAATCCTCCTGACAGATACTGGCGTTTTGGACGTTGCCCCCTGCTGGCGCGCTCAGGCCTGCTTGCTCCCCTCCTCCACCGCCTTTCGGATCCCCCGCAGCATCTCCAGCACGGCGTCCGCGCCGCCCCACGGGTACGCCATCCGCAGGGTCCCCTCGAGCAGCGCGTCGAGCGACGCGCCGTCGGCCCCGGCCGGTCCGGCGCCCGCCTGCGCCCCGGCCGAATGGGCGAGCTTGGAGACGAGCGACGGGATCCGCTCGATGCCGAGGAGATCCCACGGGTGCGGGAGGCCGCGCTCCAGGCACCAGGCGTCGTACTGCTTGGCCAGCGCGAACTCGGGCAGCTCCCAGTGCTCCATGTCCCAGATCGCGCAGTAATCGCCGGCCGGGGTGGAGCGGTAGAAGACCTCCGATCGCATGTGGCGCGCCGCCTTGGGCGCGGCGCCGGCGTAGCCCCCGCCCGGCGCCGGAGCGGGCGCGCCGGCGGGGACGCCCGAGGCCGCCGGCGCCCCGGCGGGCGCGCCCGGCGTGGCCGGCGCCCCCGTCGCGGGCGCCTTCACGAGCCGCAGGTGGTCGAGGATCGCGTTGACCGCGTGGCGCCCGGACTCGTTCGCCGCCTCCATGGTCGACATGCGGGTGAAGGTCTTCAGGTACACACCGGCGAAGACCAGCTTGCCCCAGTGCACGAGATAGCCGCCGTGAGGAGCCTGCCACAGCGCCGCATCCGGCGCCTTCGCCGGCGGCGGGCTCACCACCCGCGGGGTCGGATCCCACGGCGGCGGGCCGGGGCGGCTCTGGAAATCGGCCTTGATCGGCACGAGGTACGGGACCCGGGCGCGCGTGAACACGCCGCGATCGTCGAACTCGAGGTACTCGTCGAGGTAAAACCAGGTCGGCGCCGGAGGATCGTAGATCGGCGCCTCGGCCGCGCCCGCCGGGCGCATCTCGGCCACGATCTGCGCGAAGACCTGCTCGGCGATCTCCACCGGGCCGCACTCGGCCGCGGTCCTCCCGGCCGCCGCGCCCTCCCGCGCCCGGGTGTTCCAGTCGCAGAGGTCGATGCTGAGCAGCGAGACGAACCCGTCGCGCTCGAGCGTGGGGCGCCGCCGCCAGAACTGCGCGCTGTTGATCGAGGTCAATCCCCAGGGCGCCTGGCTGTAATAGACATATCCATTGTTGATCTTCAGCTCCTGGGTGAAGAAGAACTGGAGACCCGACATCGTCTGGAAGCGATCCCAGGCCGTCACGCCGAACGCATGCCCCGCGCCGGCCGCCGGCCGCGGCGCCCCCTCGCCCTCCTCGGGCGGCGCCGGCCGGACCTTCGTGGTGAAGCCGCCGAGATCCCTCGGGACGCCCGCGGCGACCCCGGCCCGGCGCAGCGGCTCGGTGACCGCCTCCGCCGAGCACGCGTCGGTGGCGACCACGTGGTAATCGGCGCTCCGGAGGGCCTCGGCGAGCTCCCGCTCCCGCGGCGTGAGGTCGTCCCCCGCGGGCCGCTCCCCGGTGGCGAGGCGGATCAGAAAGCCGTGGGGCACGATCTCGCCGCCCTCGAGCTCGAGGCGCTCCAGCCCGCCGAGGATGAACTGCACCCCGAGGCGGCGCTCCAGGTACGCCCTCCAGGGCTCGAGCCACGCCTCGGTGGTCGGGCCGCTCAGCGTGCCGTCGACCTTGGGCAGCGTGCGGACCCAGTTGTAAAAGAGCTGCACATACGTGTTCCCGCACGTCCGCGCGTCGCCCCACACCGCGTCGAACGAGGCGAGGACGCGCGATTGCGTCTTGGCGTCCCGCTCGAACCGCTCGCTGTAATGGTAGAGCCGGGCGCCGGTCGCGGGATCGTACCCCTCGAGGTACTCCCACCACGAGATGCGCTCCATCTCCAGCGCGCGGCGCCCGGCGGAGGTGCACATGTACCGCAGGACGCGCAGCATGAGCTGCGTGAGATCCGCCGCCGTGTAGCCCATGGTGCGGAGCGCCGCGAGGCGCTCGGCGCGCTCGTGATCCGAGCCGGGCGGCGAGCGCGGCATGATGAGCGGGCTGAGCCCGCCGCTGACGATGCCCTGGTTCGGGGTGGGCACCACGTTGTCGTAAACGGTCCTGCCGCTCTCGTTGCCGTCCTCGTCGAGGAGCGGGATCCGGCGCATCGTGTCGAAGACGTGGTTGTAATACGAGGGGAAGAAGCGAAAGCCGTGCTCGCCAGGGAGCACCGTGAAGCAGACCTCGACGACGGCCCAGCGGTTGTGGTCCGGCGCCTCGCCGTCCGAGCGCCGCGGCGCCCGCTCGCCCTGCCTGCCGGCCGCGATCGTGCACGCGGAGTCGCCCGCGGCGGCGGCGATCAGCGCGCGCGCCGCCTCGGCCCGCTCGACGCAGAGCTCGCGGTGCTCCTCGGGGTTGGTCAGCGGCCGCGAGCCGGGGCCGGGCGGCGGCGCGTCGTCGTGGGCGTCGGCGTAGCCGGTGATCTCCAGCCGGAAATCGACGTCCTTGCCGCGGAGGTAGGCGAGCAGCGCGCGCACGCGCGCCTCGACGTCGGCGCGCGTCTCGCCGCCGGGCGCGTCGTGGCTCCCGCGCGCGAACGGGACGTGGATCGGGACGAGGCGCAGATCGCGCGCCTCGGCGACGGCGCTCATCCCGTCGACGTCGCTGCGGCAGAACCGCGCCGACCAGGGCCCCTCGGCCCCGCCCGGCCGCGCCTGCCGGCCGATCGCGTACTGCGTCCGCGCCACGCCGCCCATGGCGATCCGGCGCCGGCCGTGCCGGTCGAGGCAGGTGTCCTGCTCGACGACGCGCACCACGAAGCCGCGCTCCGCGAGCTCGTGCGCGACCGTCAGCCCGGCGATCCCGGCGCCGAAGACGTTCACGGTGGGCCGCCGGCCCGCGTCGCTCCCGCCGCCCATCAGAACGCCGCCTTTCCGCCGCCGTGGAGGTACGCGCCGGGCTCGTCCGCGAGCGCGCCGGCGCCGCGACCCGGCCCGACGCGGAGCTCGACGCGGCCCCGCTTGGTGGACGCGCACTCGAGCAGGAACTGGCTGTCGGGGACGTCGGGCGTGGGCGTCAGGCACAGGGAGTGGACGCGCCAGACGGCCTCGATCTCGGCGGCGGCCGGGCCGCCGCGCAGCGAGCCGAGGAGCCGGGCGATCGAGAGCCCCTCGGCCTCCATCGAGAGCCACGCCGAGCGGTAGAGGAGCTCCCCGTCCGACCTGCGCCGGAGGAGCAGCCGAGCGCGCCCGCGCGGGCGTAGATCGGCGCGCACGCCGCCGAGGTCGGGGAGGAGCCCGACGCCGCAGAAGCGGAGCGACTCGGTCTCGGTCTCGAGCGGGTCGGGGAAGCGCGTCCACAGCGCCCCCTCGACGAGCGCCTCGGGCTCGGCGGGATCGTCCTGCCGCACCTCGTCGAGGCCGGGGGTGCCCCAGAGCTGCAGCGCGCGCTGCTCGCCGTCCTCGTGCTTGCGGAGGACCAGCGCGACGCGCCCCGCGCCGGCCGCCGAGCCCGCCCAGAAGAGGCAGGCGCCCGGCGCGACGCGATCCCAGAGGGCGCGGCCCCACTCCCGGAAGGGACGGAGCAGCTCCGGCGCGTCGGCCGGCGCGATGGCCTCGCCGAGCTCCCGGCAGCGCTCGAGGCCCACGAGGCCACGCCCGATGTCGCCGTGCCTGCCGCCGTCCCAGCCGCCCACGCACAGGGCCGCCGTCACCGCGTCCTCGGACAGCGCCGCGAGCGGCACCCGGCCCTCGATGAACAGCGCCCGGGCGATCGCCGGCCGCCCCTCGGCGTAGACGCGCGCAGGGTCCGCGATCGGGACGCCCGTCAGGTGCTCGGCGACGGCGCGCGCCCACGCCTCGCCCGCGGACGCGTCGAAGCGGCGGTAGGCGCCGTGCTCGAAGGCGCGGGCGAGGCGGCCGCCGTCCCGCGCCCGGTCGAGGAGGAGGCCGGCGATCGCCTGGGGGTCGTCCGGCGCGCCGCCCTCGTCCGGGAAGAGATCCGGGTCGTTGAGCGCGCGGCGGAGCCTGGGCGGCTCGAGGTCGGCCGCGAAGCTGGCCGCCCTCGCCTTCACGCCGTCGCTCCGGAAGGCGCCGAGCGCCCGCTCCAGCGCGGGAGGAGCGGGGGCCTCCGGGCGCGGCGCGGGCGCGGCCTCCGGCGCGCGCCCTTCGCCGCCGTCGAAGAGGTGCACGGGCGCCTGCACGGGCCTACGGCGCGGATCGGTGTGTCGCTGCTGCATGGGTCCTTCCTTCCGGTGAGAGATCGAGCCCCGGCGCCACGGCCGCCGCGAGCGCCCGCGGCCGCGCCACCCCCTGCGCCGCCATCCACGCCTCGACGCGCCGGATCTGCGCGGCCCCCGCGCTGCCCCCCGCGAGCTGCCCCAGCGCGAGCCGCGCCGCCTCGCGGTGCAGCGCCATCTCCAGCCGATCGAACCCCGCGATCGCGGCCTCGAGCGCGCGCGCCGCCTCGCCGGCGCGCCCCTCGACGCGCGCGATGCCGGCGCGGAGCAGCTGCCCGATCGGCGCGCCGGCCGCGAGCGGATCCCGCTCGATGCGGCGGATCTGCGCGCGCGCGTCGTCGAGCAGCGCCCGCTCGGTCCACCCCGCGCGCCGCGCGCGCGGGCGCGTGGCCGCCGCCGCGAGCGCGGCGCGCGCCCGCGTCCAGCGCAGCTCGAGGCCCGTCCCGCGCAGCGGCAGCAGGAACGACGCTTCCAGGCGAGGCCAGTGATCGAGCACCGCCGCCCACGCCGCCCAGGGGTCGCCCCGGTAGAGCGCCGCGTAGCCCGACGCGATCATGGCGGCGTACTCCTGGCGCCGGTAGCCGTGCTCGGGCCAGCGGCGCGACCGCGACGCCTGGCGGCCGAGCGCCGCCGCCGCGCTCGCCTGCGCCTCGTCGCCGCGGTCGGCGGCGAGCCACGCGAGCATCGGCTCGCCCACGTGCGCCTCGCAGAGCGCGTGCACGTCGCCGCGGCGGCGCGCGTCGCCCGCGAGCTCCGACAGGCGCGGGAGCAGCTCGCGCAGCTCGCCGAGCCACGCCAGGGCGAAGTGGTGGAAGATCGCCACGGTGACGCGCTCCCAGGCCGTGCCGGGGCAGCGCTCGCGGAAGAGCGTGTCCGCGCGCCGGCACGCCTCCGCCGTCCTCCGCCACTCCCCGCGGGTGAACGCCACGTTGACGAGGGCCAGCTCGCGCCACGCCGCGTCGTACGGGTCCCCCGTGCGGACCGCGAGCGCGCTCACCTGCTCGAGCAGCGCCTCGACGCTGCGGTCGAGCAGGGCGCCGCCGAGGTGGGTCTCCATCGAGGCCTCGTAGGCGAGCGCGCGGCAGACGGTGGAGGCGTCGCCGACCTTCAGCACCCGCCGGAGGTGCAGCATCCGGAAGGCGTCGGCGAGGTGGGGGCTCAGCATCGACATGCTGGTGGAGGCGGTCCACAGCGCGTCGAGCCGCGGGCGCTCCGCGGCCGGCAGCGCCGCGGGGAAGGCCCGCCGCCGCGCGTCGGAGCGCCCGAGCAAGAAGGCGAGGCGCCGCCACGACGCGGCGGCGAGCGCGCCGGCGAACGATCCGGGGATCGGCACGCGGAGCGCCTCGAGCGTGCTCCTCATCTCGCGCCACCCCGCGTCGATGAACCCCGCCTTGAGGTGCTGCTCGGCCGCGCGCCGCCGCAGCGCCAGCGCCCGCTCCGCGGCGGGCGGGCCGCCGACGTGCGCGGCGGCCTCGAGGTAGCGCTCCGCCGCCTCGGGCGCGCGGCCCAGGTTCACGAGCGCGTCGCCGAGCTTCTCGAGGATGCCCGCGCGCCCGGCCGCGTCGCCCGAGAGCGCGAGCCCCTTCTCGTAGAGGACGGCGGCGTGCTCGAAGGCGAGCGCGGCGGCCGCGCGGTCGGCGGCGCGGAGCGCGTGCTCCCCTGCCCTCCGGGGCTCGCCCGCGCCCTCCCAGTGGTACGCGAGCGCCTCGTGGTCGCGCGCCCCCTGCGCCTCGAGCGCCTCCGCGATGGCGCGGTGCCTGCCGGCGCGCTGCTCGGCCGGCAGGGCCGCGAGCAGGGCCTCGCGGATCCGGTCGTGGTAGATCGCCACGCCGCTCGCGCCGTCGCCCGCGATCTCGCGCAGGAGGTTCGCGTCGCGGAGCCGGGCGACGAGGGGCCGCTGCCGCTCGTCGAGCCCCGCGGCCGCGAGCGCGACGCCGCGCTCGAGCGGCTTGCCCGCGACGGCGGCGATCTCGAGGAGGCGCTGCGGCCCGGGGTCGAGCGCGCGGACGCGCGCCATCACGAGCGCCGCCACGTCGAGGGGCGCGCGCTCGTCCCCGGCGCCGCCCTCGGCGGCGCGCGCGCCGAGGTAGCGCGCCATCTCGGCCGCGATGAACGGGTTGCCCTCGGCCTGCGCGACGACGGCGTCGATCTGCCCCGCGCGCCGGGCGCCGTCCGCGCCGAGCATCGCCCGCGCGAGCGCCGCGACGTCGTCCACGCCGAGCGCGCCGAGCTCGATCGTGCGCGCCGCCCCGCCGCCGCCGTCCGCGCCCTCGAGCAGGTGCCGCAGGAGCGGGCTCCGCTGCCGCTCGTCGCTGCGGTACGTGAGCAGGAGCAGGAGCGGCGGCGCCGGCGCGCGGGTGAGCTCGTCGAGCAGCGGCGCCGAGTCGACGTCGCCCCACTGCACGTCGTCGAGCCACAGCACGACGAGGCGCGTCGCCGCGAGGCGGCCCATGAGGTCGCGCAGGGCCGCGGCGCCCTGCTGCTGGAGGGCGATCGGGTCGGGCTGGGCGGCGGGCTCGGGGCCGGAGAGGAGCGCGGGGAACTGCGCGAGCACGGGGAAGAGCTGGGTCAGCGCGCGGGCCCCTGCGGGCACGAGGGCCGAGAGCGCCTCGGCGGACAGCGTCTCGAGGTGGGCGGCGAGGCCGTCGATCGCCGCGTCGAGCGCCTTGTACGGCAGGCTCTCCGCCGGGTGGCAGCGCCCCTGCAGCACGAGGAGGTCGCCCGCGCGCCGCTGGGCCTCGAGGAGCTCGCGCACCAGCGTCGATTTGCCGATCCCCGAGGGGCCGTGGACGTGCACCGTGATCTGCCGCCGCGCTCCGGCGACCTCGTCGAGCGCCCGCGCGATCGCCGCCATCTCGGCGGCCCGCCCGACGAACGGCGGCCCCGGCGCGGCCTCCGCGGCGCCAGCGGCCGCGGCGCCGCCCTGCCCCGGCGCGAGCACGGCGAGGCACGCCTCCGCGCCCGGGCGCCGATCGGGATCCAGGGCGAGGAGGGCCATCGCGAGCTCGAGGAGGTCCTCGGGCGCGTCGGGCGCGAGGGCGAGCGCGGGCTTCGGCGCGTACTGGACCTTCTGGTAGAGGATCATGTCCATCGTCCCGCGGAACGGGAGCACGCCGGTGAGCGCCTCGTAGAGGATGACCCCGACCGCGTAGAGGTCCGCCGCCCGCGTGATCGCGCCGCGGCGGACCTGCTCGGGCGCCATGTACGCCGGGGTGCCGGCGATCTCGTCCGGCGGACGCTCGCTCGCGCCGCGGAACGCCGTGACCAGCCCGAAGTCGAGCAGCGTGATCCGATCGCCCGCGGAGACGAGGACGTTCGCGGGCTTGACGTCGCGGTGGACGCGGCCGGACGCGTGCAGGGCGTGCAGCCCCCGGACGAGCCCTGCGAGCCCCTGGCGCAGGCGCGCCCAGGCCTGCTCGGGGACGGGCCCCTGCGCGCCGCGCGCTTCGTCCAGCGCGCCGGACGCGGGCGGCGCGCCCGCCGCGCCCGGCGCGCTGGACGAAGCGCGCGGCGCGAGCGGCGGCGTCTTCCCCGCCGCGCTGGCGGTCGTGTCGCCGCCGGGCGCGGGGGTGGCCGGGGTCAGGGTCATGGTGGCCGTCGCGCGCTCGGCGGTCGGCGCCTGGACGGAGGCCCCGGGGATGCCGAGGTCGTCGCGGATCCAGCGGAGCAGGTCCTTCCCCTCGACGAGCTCCATCGTGAAGAAGCAGCGCTCGTCGTCGACGAAGAGCTCGTGCAGCTGGAGGAGGTTCGGGTGCGTCACGCCGGCGAGCGCGCGGAACTCGCTCTTCAGGCGGAGCACCTGCTCCGGCCCCGGCTGGCGCATCATCTTGAGCGCCACGTCCTGGCCGAGCTCGCGATCGTGGACGCGGTAGACGGTCCCCATCCCGCCGTGGCCGAGGTGGGCTCGGAGCTCGAAACGCCCGGTGCCCAGGAACGAGGCGCTCTTGCTCGTCATCCGCGGGTCGGAGAGTATAGAGGAGAAGCGGACGTCCACGCAGTCGCGCGGGCAGGGTGGCAGGAAAATCGATGGTCGCGCCGAGCCCAGAGCGGCACCTCTTGAACCACAGCCTGGCGATGGCGCTCCTCTCGTGGAACCTGCACGTGTTCCAGCCGGCGCTGGCGCTCCGCCGGCTGGGCCTCTACCGGCCGGCGACGCTCGGCGAGCGGCCGGAGGCGGGCGCGCCGCGGGGCGGCGGGCCCGATCTCTCGCTGCGTCACGCGCAGCCGGTGCTGCTGCCCGGCGAGCCGGAGGGCTACGAGAGCGTGCGGGCGTTCGACGACGTGGCCCACCTGTACGAGGCCGTGGTGCGGCCGTTCTCGGATCCCATCGTGGACGAGACGGTGGCGCTGATGCGGCCCTACCTCGCGCCGAGCGCCCGGATCCTCGATCCCTCCGCCGGGACGGGGCAGGCGGCGATCCGGCTGTCGCGGCTCGTGCCGGAGGGGGAGGTCGTCGCGGCCGATCTGTCGCGGGGGATGCTCGAGCAGGCCCACGAGGGCGCGCGGCGCGCGGGCTGCGGCAACATGGCGTTCTTTCAGGCCGACGTGGCGCGGCCGCCGGCGGCGTTCGCGGGGTACTTCGACGCGATCTTCTGCTGCCTGTCGTTCCACCACTACCCGGACGGCGCGGCCGCCGCCCGGGCGTTCCGCGGCGCGCTCGCGCCCGGCGGAAGGGTATTCGTCGCCGACGCCGGCCCGGCGTGGTTCGTCGAGCTGGCGCGCCCGATCTCGATGCTCGCCGATCCCGGCTTCGTCCGGCACCGGACGGGCGAGGAGTTCCAGCGCCTCTTCCTCGAGGCGGGCTTCTCGTCGGTGTTCTGGATCGAGGCGCTGCCGGGGATCGGCGTCACCATCGCGTCCGCGTAGCCGCGACAGCGCCTCGCCCCGGAGCCCGCGTCAGCGCGCCGCCGCGGCGCCTGCGCCCGGCCGGGCGTCGCGCTCGGACGGCGGCACGCGCGCCGGGATCCGGCGCGCGTGCCTGGTCCTCCGGATCACCACGCGATCGTCAGCGACACGGGCTGGCTTGTGTGCGCTCCGTTCGACGCCGTCACCTCATAGACGCCGAACGGATACTCCTCCTCGATCAGGATCCTGCGCTTGTTGATCTGGGAGATGGGGGCCAGCACGTCGATGCCGTTCCCGGTGATGCGCACGGTCGTCAAGCCCGGGACGAAGTTGTCGCCGATCACATAGATGGGATACCAGACGGGCATGTCGGTGCGGTCCGACGCGAACCGCAGGATGCTCGGCGGCAGGTTCGGGTTGGGCGCGGGCTCGGGGGGGCAGGAGGTGACCCACGGCGGGCAGTCGCCGAGGGAGCGGTACGGATCGCGCCCGAGCAGCTCCTGAACGCGCCATTCGGAGACCAGCCGCAGGCGGATCCCGTCGTAATCGGACGCCATGCCGGGGAGCGACGGCGCCGCGGGCACCGCGTCGACGCAGCCGCTGTCTCTGGCGTGGTCCCGGCACACCGCCGTTTGGAATGTGCCGGGGGCGAACCGAGCGATCCACTGCGCGATCGGGAGAGGCCCATCCGGCTCGATGGCGGGGTCGAGGATCATGAGCTGTCCGCCGACCCGGACCACGGGCGCGACGTGGTGGCTCCACGACACCTCTCCGTCCGGCTCGTTCTCGGTCTGCAAGGTCAGATTCCCGGTCACCCTGGCATACCAGGGCGTCGGGTAATTCGCCTCGTGGAGGAAGTAGGTCGCCGCCGGGGCCCGCTCCTCGCAACCGTTCTCGGGGTCGAGCCAGGGGATCCGCCGCGGAAAGCCGGGCTGGGACGGCACGGTGAGCTCCTCGAACCGCGTGTCGCGGATCAGGGCGAACCCGGAGCTCAGCTGCGCCTCGGTCCAGCTGGGCACGCAGTCGACCGGCACGTTCTCGAGCGGACCCTTCAGCTCGTTGTACGAGTGTGGACCGTCCAGCAGCGGGCAGCTCCCGCTGCCCTCGAGCGGCGCCGTCCCGTCGGATCGCTCGATGTCGAGATCCGGCGCGGCATCGTCGCCCTCGTCGCCGCCGCAGGCCACGGGGCCAAGGGCCATTGCCGCGACACAGAACAATTTCGCCAAGGCAAGATATGACGGTCTCATCGATTCACTCTCCCTGCATGCGCGACACGAACCGCCACGAGAGCCTGGCTCCCCTGGGGGACAGGACGGTTATCCGGGTGAATGCGGGCAACCTCGGTCGTCCTTCGCGCGAATCGCCCCGACCGCGTCGTTTTCCTGCTGCGCGCGCCCCTCGGCCGTGACGGTCGACGTCGATCGGGTGAGCTCGCCCGAACACGCAGGGTCGAGCTCGCTCCAGCGCGGCTCCCCGGGTCAGCGGTCGAGCGCGTCGACGTGCGGAGAGAGCACCTCGGCGATCCAGCTCATCACCGCGCGCACGCGGCGCGGCACGCTCCTGCCGTGCGTGTGGAGGAGCGAGACCGGCATGGGTGCGCAGGTGAGGGCGGGCAGGACCTCGACGAGCGCGCCTGCGGCGAGGCTGCTTCCGATCCTCCCTGCCCGCGGCGCCTGGATGATGCCGAGCCCCGCCACGCACGCCGCGAGGTAGGCGTCGGCGCTGTTGACCGTCACCACGCTGCGCATCGGCCGCTCGCGATACGCGCCCTCGTGAGGGTACTCGAACGACGGCGCGTCGGCGCCGAGCGTCGACGCGTAATGGACGACGAGGTGCCGATCGAGATCCTCGAGCCGGCGGGGCGTACCGTGCTCGCGCAAATACGACGGGCTCGCGCAGTTCGCCATCCCCAGGGCGCCGAGCCTGCGGCCGACGAGCCCCGGGTCTCCCGGGGCGCCGATGCGCAGGACGCAGTCGAAGCCCTCGCGGAGCGGCTCGACGCGCCGATCGGTCGTGCTGAGGAGCACCTCGAGCCCCGGGTGGCGCGCGAGCAGCTCGGGCAGGCGCGGGATGATGACGTCGCACGCGAAGCGCACCGGCAGATCGATCCGCACGCGCCCGCGCAGGGCCCTCGCCGCCTGGAACATCGCGCCGACCTCGTCGGCCTCGAGCGCGAGGCGCCGCGCCCGCGGGAGGAGCTCCTCGCCGTCGGGCGTGAGGCGCACGACGCGGGTCGAGCGCTGGAGGAGCCGGGTGCCGAGCTCGGCCTCGAGGGCCGAGATCCGCAGCGACACGCGCGCCTTGGGCATGCCGAGGTGCTCGCCCGCGCGCGTGAAGCTCCCGAGCTCGGCCACCTTCACGAAGATCTTCAGCGATTCGAGGTCGATGCTCATTGTTTCGGCTAGCGAAACAGTGTGTCGGAACCCCGGGCCTTTCTCAACCGGGATCGGCTCGCTATCTATGCCCGCAGACAGCGGCGAGCGGCCGCGTCTCCACCGAAAGGACCCGACCATGAGCACATCGAAGCAGAGCCCCGTCGCCCTCGTCACCGGCGGGAGCCGCGGGCTGGGAAAGAGCATGGCGCTCCACCTCGCCGATCGCGGCGTGGGCGTCATCCTCACCTACCGCGGCGGCGCGGCCGAGGCGGCGGACGTGGTGAAGCAGATCGAGGCCAAGGGGGGCAAGGCGGCGGCCCTCGCGCTCGACGTCGCCGACACGCGCGGCTTCGGCGCGTTCGCCGAGACGGTGAAGGCGGAGCTCGCCGGCCGCTTCGGGCGCGATCGCCTCGATTACCTGGTGAACAACGCCGGCATCGGCGTCCACGCGAGCTTCGCCGAGACGACGGAGGAGCAGTTCGACGCGCTCGTGAACGTCCACCTGAAGGGGACGTTCTTCCTCACGCAGAAGCTCCTGCCGCTCATCGCGGACGGGGGGCGGATCCTCAACGTCTCGTCGGGGCTGGCGCGGTTCACGTTCCCCGGGTACGCCGCTTATGCCGCGATGAAGGGCGGCGTGGAGGTGCTCACCCGCTACATGGCGAAGGAGCTCGGGCCGCGGAAGATCTCGGTCAACGTGCTCGCGCCGGGCGCGATCGAGACCGACTTCGGCGGCGGCGCCGTGCGCGACAACGCCGAGCTGAACAAGATGATCGCCGCCCAGACCGCCCTCGGCCGGGTCGGCCTCCCGGACGACATCGGCGGCGTGGTCGCCGTGCTCCTCTCGCCCGAGAGCCACTGGATCACCGGCCAGCGCATCGAGGCGTCCGGCGGCATGATGCTCTAAGGCGCGCCCTGAAGGGGCGGCGGGAGACGCCGCCGCTTCAGGAAGTCCGGCGCGGGCGCGCCTTCGCGCCCCTCTCGGCGCGGGCGCCCGTCTCGGCGCGCGCGCCGGCGCGAGGCGCGGCGCTCGCCGGGGCGGCCTCGGGCGCGGCCGGGCGCTGCATGCGGGCGATCTCCTCCGCCATCAGCGCGGTCGCCTGCTCGAAGAAATCGCAGATGAGCCGCAGCTCGGCGAGCGAGTAGCGCGAGCAGAGCACCGCCCAGCGCTCGCGGAACGGCGCGAAGAGCGCGCCGATCTCGGCGTAACGATCGACCACCGGCTCGACCACCAGCTGCCGCCTGTCGCTCGGGTGCTTCACGCGGCGCACGAACCCCGCCGCCTCCAGCCGATCGAGCACCCCCGTCACCCCGCCCGAGGTCAGCCCGGTGAGCTGCACGAGGTCGCCCGGCGTGACCGGCCCCGCCTCCGCCGCCCGCCGGAGGACGTCGAGGTACTTGTGGTCGGTGCCCTTCAGCCCGAGGCGCTCGGCGATCGCCTGGTGAAGGAGCACCGACTGCGTGCTCAGCTCGCGGCCCAGCCGGTCGCCCAGGCTGTCGATCAGCTCGCTCACCTCCTTCGCGCTCGCCCGTTTCCCGGCCATCGCCTCTCGCCTCGATCCACCCGCACTCTACCCGAGCCGCCGCGGGCTTGACAATCCGCGCTAACTATCTTACTTACTAAGAGAGTTACATCGCAAGGAGAGTTCCCATGGATCGTTCGACCGACGAGGCGGCAATTCGGCGCCTGTTCGAGGCCCTGTGCGAGGCGTGGGCGCGCGAGGGCGCGAGCGCCGTCGACGCGTTTTACACGCCCGACTCCGACTACGTGACGTTCGACGGCTCGTGGCTGCGCGGCCGCGAGGCGAACCGCAGGACGCACGAGGAGCTCTTCGCCGGCGTGCTCGCCGGCACGCGCCTGGTCGGCGAGATCGAGAGCGTGCGCTTCCTCGGCCCGGACGCGGCCGTGGTCGTCAGCACCGGCGCGGTGCTGTGGCCCTGGCAGAAGACGGCGCCCCCGAGCCGGCGGTCGCGGCAGACGCTGGTGGTGGTGCGGGGCGACGACGGGCGCTTTCGGGTGGCGTCGTTCCAGAACACCCGGGTGCGGCCCCTGCCCCCGTCCGACAGCCTGTCCATGCGCCTCTTCGCGGCCGTGATGCGCTGGCGCCTCGCCCTCTGGCGACGTCGCCACCCCGAGGCCCTCGCGGCCTGAGCGCCCCGCGACGAGCGCCGCGACGCCGCGTGGCGCGCGCGCCGTGGTACGGGCGCGCGCCGTGGTACGGGCGCGCGATCCGTCTACGCGTCCTGCAAGGCCGGCATGACGCGCGCCGCGAACAGCGCCATCGCGCGCGTGACCGCGGCGTGCGGCAGCATCTCGCCGAAGTTGAACCAGGCGATGATGCGCCCCATGCCGAAGCGCGCGGCCAGCGCGCGCAGGCGCTCCACGCACCCCTCCGGCGTGTCGAAGACGCCCATCGACGCGTCGAGGCTCGCGAGCGTGGTGGCGCGCATCCCGGCGAGGAGCGCCAGCAAGCGCTCGCGGTCCGCCGGCACGGAGGCCGACTCCACCTGCGGCGCGAGCGCCGATGACACCATCGCGACGTAGCTCGCGACGCCCGGGGCGAGCTGGCGCTCGATCCCGGCGCGGTCCTCGGCCACGAAGAGCGGCATCACCACGGAGATGTCGTCGGGCGCCGCCGGCGCGTGGCCCGCTTCGCGGCGCGCCTCGCGGTACGCACCCAGGAGCCCGTCCAGCTTGGGGAACGGCGTCACGTGCGAGGCCGTCAAGACGGGCAGCCCCATCCTCCCGGCGAACACCGCCGTTTCCATCGAGTTGGCCGCCACGCGCACCGTCGGGCCCCGCGCCTGCACCGGGCGCGGGACGATCTGCACGCCGGCGACGTCGAAGTGCCGCCCCCGGAACGAGACGCGCTCCTCGCGAAAGGCCTGCAGCAGCAACGCCACGCCCTCCTCGAAGCGCGCGCGGCTCTCGGCGATGGGCACGCCGAAGCCGGCGAAGTGCGCCGGGTGCACGCCGCGGCCCACGCCCGCTTCCACGCGCCCTTCGCTGAGCACGTCCAGCGTCGCCAGCTCCTCGGCCGCGCGCAGCGGATGGGTCAAGGGCAGCTGCACGATGCCCGTGCCCAGCCGCAGGCGGCTCGTGCGCGACGCGACCGCCGCGAGGAACAGCGCCGGGCACGAGAGCACCGACACGCGCGGATCGAAGTGGTGCTCGACCGGCCAGATCGACTCGTATCCCAGCTCGTCGGCGGCGAGCGACGAGGCAAACGTGTCCCGATAGCGCTGGTGCACGTCCTGGCCCTCGGCGCAGGAGACCAGCTGATAGATGCCAAACCTCATGCCCGGCCCTCGTGCAAGGACAGGGCCGCTCCTCGTCGCGTGGATCCCCGCCTTGGTGCTGCCTCATGCGTAGGCGCGTGCACATCGGGCGGAAGAGACGTTTGGCGCGCGACGAGGAGGTCCTCGCCTCCGCTCAGCGGCGCCGCCCGGCGGGCCGCGCTTTCGCTCCGGCGCGATCGTGATCGTGGCCGACCGCGCTGCCGCGAACGGCCGGTAGATGTCTGCGACCTCCTCCGCCACGAGCGCCGCCTCGTCCGCGCCGATGGTCCGCGCGGTGTCGTCCGGCACGCCGTGCGCGCCGCCCACCGGGGCAGAGAGCGCTCGCGCGGCCGGATCTTCGCTGACCCCGGCGAGGAGCGCTTCAGCGTCCTTCGAAGGATCCGCCGGCGCGCAGCTCGAAGCGGCCAGGCCGACGACAAGCATGCTCAAGCTCGTGCTCTTCTTCATCTGACGCTCCGATCCATGGCCCCAACCAACGCGCACCGATGGCGCCAAATCGTGAGCAGCGCTCCCCTTCTGCCGTGGCGTTCGGGGGCTCAGCACGCTGGATCAGCCGACAGCTCGCCTCCAATGCATAGCGTTCATGCGCTCGGCGCAGCGGGCGCATCGTGCCAGACAAAGCTTCCTTGGTGGGTGACCTAACTGGCCGGTGACGCTGCATCGACCCGAGGGGCGCCTTGGGGTTGACCTTGCGGCGACGACCTCCTTGCACCGCGCGCCCGAGCCCCGGACGTACCGTGTGCGAGCTCCGCGAACGGTGTGGTCGGCGTCCTGAAGAGCTCGGTTCGCCATGGGTTCCGCGCATGGCGCGTACACCGTGGAAGTGCTAGTTTGCCAGTTTTGGCAGCCGTCCAGTTCTTCCGAGACGGCATGCTGCAATGTCGACCGCTCTCCGCACGCGCGCGCTGAAGGGGGCTTGGTGGCGCAGGTGAGCGCGGCGCACATCGTCTGTGGAGCGCGGCCTTCGTGAAACGTCCAGGAGGAGATGCGCACGATGAGACGAATGACCGGCGTGGTGTTCCTGTTATCCGCTGCTGCGTGCAGCGTCACCCAGGAGGGTGGGGGTTTGGCGGAGCGAGCGGGGGAAGGGCAGCTCGCCGTCGAGATCAGCGGGCGCGGGGTCGCGTCCATCCGCGTGGATGCTCGGGGGATGTCCCACGTGACCGCAGACGACGAAGCGACGGGCTACGGCGGCCTCTGCTATGCGATGGCGCGCGACCGGCTCTTCCAGATGGACGTGCTGCGCCGGAGCGCCAAGGGGCGCCTCGCGGAGATCTACGGGCCCGGCGACGGCGACAGCATCCTCGATCAGGATCTCCTCGCCCGCGCGCAGAACCTCTCGGCGTTCGCCGCGGCGCGCTACGCGGCGGCGGCCTCGCGGACGAAGCGCGCGCTGCAGGGCTGCGCGGCGGGCGTGAACCAGTACATCTCCGATGCGAGAGCGTCGAAGACCGGCCTGCCGCTCGAGTTCCAAGCCCTCGGCGTTCAGCCGGATCCCTGGACGCCCGAGGACAGCGTCCTCGCCTACATCTACGTGGGGGTCACCTTCGACACGCTGACGTGGTTCACCAAGCTCGAACGCGCCGCGGTGGCATCCGTCGCCGGGACGGAGGTCGCGACGACGCTGATCAAGGAGGCGGGGAACGAAGTATCGATGTTTGATGCGCAGGGCAACCTGAGCCCGATCTCGCAGTTCCTCGTGCCGCCCGGCCCGAGCGGGCCGGCCGCGACCATCATCAATCCGCCCCCGCCGGCGTGCCTCGCGGGCTCGCGCTGGCTCGCGGGGCGGTCCCTGGGCATGACGCCCGCGAGCGGGCGCGCGAGCAACGCCTGGGCGGTCGACGGGCACCTCACCTCGACCGGCAAGCCGCTCCTGGCGACAGACCCGCACTTCCCCCATGCGACCCCGTCCTCCGTCTACGTGGCTCAGCTCAAGGTGAGCGGGCAGTACGACGTTGCAGGCTGGATGGTGCCCGGCTTCCCCGGGTTCATCAGCGGCCACACGGAGAGCATCGCCTGGGTGCCTACTTATGCGCTCTTCGACAGCGTCGACCTGTACGTGGAGACGCTCCGCCCCGCGAACGGAGGCGGCGAGGAGGTGCTCGTCAACGGCCAGTGGAGGCGCGTCACCACGCGCACGGAGACCCTCCGCGTGAAGGGGCAGCCGGACGTGCAGCGGACGTTCCGCACGACGCCCCACGGGCCGATCCTCAACGATGGCCTGGAGGGTCTGGAGGCGTTCGGCACCCTCGCGCTCAAGTCGACCGCGGGTCAACCGGCGTGGAGGGTCGACGGATACTTCGAGATGCCGGCGGCGCAGACCTTTGCGCAGTTCCGGGCGGCGGCGCTGAAGCAGAGCATCGGGTGGAACTTCATCTTCGCGGATTACGCGGGCACCCACGGCCACATCGGCTACCAGCTCTCGGGGCTCGCGCCGCAGCGCGAGAGCCCGCTGAACTCGCTCTATCCGGTGCCGGGGACGGGCGGGCACGAGTGGACCGGATACGCGACCGACGCCGAGCTGCCCTCGGTCTACGATCCGCCGTCGCATCTCCTCGTGACGGCGAACCACCGGATCGTTCCGCGCGGTTACGCGCCGCAGGGCCGGCCGGTCCACCTGGCCAACTACTGGGACATGCCGTGGCGCGCGCAGCGGATCATCACCCGCCTCACCACGGCGACGGCGCCGCTCACGCCGCAGGACATGGCCTCGATCCAGCTCGACACGCAGACCACGATCGGGCTGCCGCTGCGCGACAGCTACCTGGCGGCGCTCGGGCGCGCCGGGCTGCCGGCGGACGATCCGAGCGCGGCGGCGGCCGCGGCGGCGCTGGCGCAGTGGGACGGGAACGCGGCGGCCGGCAGCCAGGGGGCAGCGGTGTACGAGATGCTCACGCTGATCCTGCTGCGCAACACGGTGAGGGACGTGATCGGTCCCGACGAGTACGCGTTCTTCGCGCCGAGCGTGTTCCTCACGAACCAGCTCGGCGGCTTGATGGATGTGCTCGAGGATCCGCGCGCGCCTTATTTCGGCATCAGCGCGGGCGTCGACCCGGGCGCCGCGCGGGACCAGGCCGTCCGCGCAGCCCTCGCCGAGGCGGACGCGATGCTCCGCGCGTCCCTCGGCTCGGACGTGAGCGCGTGGACCTGGGGCGGGATCCACGAGCTGACCTACAACCACCCGCTCGCGGGCGCGGACGCGCGGTTCGACATCGGCACCTTCCCCGCGACCGGCGACGTGGAGACGGTGAATATCGGCGGGTGGTTCGGGAAGGTCGGTATCCTGGCGCTCCCGCCTGGCGAGCTCGAGGAGGCAGGCGGGGTGCGCGCCGCGCTCGATCAGGACTCGCTGAGCGCGACGCGGATCATCTGGAACCTCGCGCCGCTCGACGGGTCGCTCGGGGTGATGAGCACGGGGATGAGCGGTGATCCGCGGACGTGCCGCTACGCGGATCACGCGGAGGCGTGGAGGGCGGGGCAGATCTTTCCGATACCGTTCACGTCCGCGGCGATTCCTTGAATCGAGGGGCGCCGCCGGCGCGCTATGCGGCCAGGAGCTTGTCGCGGAAGAGCTGGAGGACGCGGTCGAGCGCGGCGCGCGTCGGCTCGCCCGGCGCGTCGATCAACGCGCCGGTGAGCACCGAGTGATGCTTCTTGAGAGGGCCCTCGGGGTGACCGTCGGCTTGCTCCAGCTCCTCGGCGACGAAGCCGTCGCCGAGGCGCTCGCGCAGGAACTGGAACCGCTCCTCGGGCACCAGCGGATCGCCCTTGAAGCGGAGCCCGATGACCCGGAGGCCCTCCCGGTCGCAGCGCTGCGCCACCGCGTCGAGGGTCGCAGGCTCGCAATCGACGGATCGCCGCCGGCTCTCGGTGAGCCCGAGCGGGAGCGACGGCTGCGACATGACGGGTGCCAGCACCCGAGCGTCCGCCGCCATGGCGAGCGCGAACCCGCCGGTGAAGCACATCCCCACGACGCCGACGCCCGGCCCGCCGCAGCGCTCGTGCTCCGACGCGGCGAGGGCGCGGAGCCAGTCGACGACCGGCGAGGAGCGCCCCGTCGCGAGGACGGTGAACTCCTTGCTGACGCAGGCCTTGGCCATGGTCGAGAGCGCGTAGAGCGTGCCCGACAGCCTGGACGGCTGCAGAGGGTCGCGGCCGGCGGTCCCGAAGAGGTTCGGCAGCACGGCCGTGCAGCCGAGCGCCACGACCCGGTCGGCGAACCCGAGCACCTGGGGAGAGATGCCCGGCATTTCGGTCAGCACGAGGACCGCGGGGCCCTTCCCCTTCCGATAGACGTCGCGCGTCTCCCCGTGGTGCGTGACGCGCTCGCGTTGGAAGGTGGCGAGATCGCCCTCGGGCGCCTTGGGTTTGCTCGGTGTGGTCACGGCGTGACTGCATCACGGCGCGCGCGCGCGGTAAAGCCCGTCATGGCGGCGTAGCCGCGCGGGCGACACGGCGAAGATCGATTCGCCTCCTCGCCGGCGTCAGGCGCGGCGATGTCCCCTCGAGGCGCCCCGCGACGCCTCGCGACGTGCCCGAGCTCCCCGCCTATCCTCTCGCGCGCGGTGCTCCACCGGCAGGAGTGGAGCGATACCTCGACACGGCAGCCTCCACGCCCGATCTCGGGCTGCTCAGGACAGGGATCCCGAGATGTCGAACGAGCTCGGCAGCGGGAGCCATCGACGCCTGCGCCAACAGCACGAGATCGCTCGGGTGCGCGGTGGTCTCGATGGTCGTGGCGATCTCACCGATATAACCGGGGTGGTCACCCGCCTCGAAGAGCCGCCACGCGCGCTCGCAGAGCATCTGGACAACGTCGATCGAGCGCTCCGCGTCGGACGCTATCTGATGCAGCAACGCCACGGTCGGCTGCAATGTGCTCTGGAGCGCAGCCAGGACGACGATCCGGCGGCCGCTCGCGACGGCTTGCTCCGCCATCGGGCGATCGATCCGCATCACGACGCAGCCGTCGACGGGCACCGCCTCCGCGACGCCGCCGAGGGTCGAGCAGGTGCACACGATCACCCGCGCGCCGCCGCCGGCGAGGGCCTGGACGACCGCGGCCGTGGCCGACCTGACGCCGTCCGTGATCCCGCCGGCCGCCACCGCGTCCGCGAGGAGGCGCTCCTGGACCTCATGCCGAACCGGGATCGCGTCGTCCACCGCCCGGACGAGGCGGCTGAAGGTCTCGACGTGGACGCGGGCCGTGTGGATGAACGCGAGCATGCCTCTCCCTCGGGGTCACAGGGTGATGACGATCTTCCCGCACGCTCTTCCCTCCCCGAAATAGCGAAACGCGTCGGCGACCTCAGCGAGCGGGTAACAGCGATCGATGACGGGCCTCACCTTCCCCGCTTGAAACAGCTCCGCCAGGACAGCCAGCTCGTGATTTGCCTTCGCCGCCAGGATGCGCATCTTCTTTCGCTCGCTCCTCGAGATCCACGGACCGAGCAACAAGAGCTCGAGGATCCGACCGACGGAGCCCCCGAGCATCACGTAGGTTCCCCCCGGGCTCAGCGCGCGCGAATAGTCGAACATCGATCGATGCGCCGCGGCGTCGAGGATCAGATCGTACGTTCTCCCGTTCTCCGCGAAGTCTTCTCTCGCGTAGTCGACGACGTGATCCGCGCCGACCGAGCGCATCGTCTCGAGCTTCTCCGCCCGGTCCACGCCGGTGACCTCGGCGCCGAACGACTTCGCGATCTGGATCGCGAACGTGCCGACCCCTCCCCCCGCGCCGTTGATCAAGATCGTCTGCGCGGGCCGGATCGCCCCCTCATCGCGGAGCCCCTGCAGGGCCATGGCGCCCGCCTGGGGGATGGCCGCGGCCTGCTCGAACGTCATCCCGGCCGGCTTGAGCGCCAGCGCGCCCTCGCGGGCGCGCGCGAACTCCGCGAAGCCGCCCCAGCCACACTGGCAGAGATCTCCGAACACCTCGTCGCCCGGGCGGAACCGGGTCACGTTCTTGCCCACTGCCTCGACCTGCCCCGCGACGTCCGCGCCGGGGACCCTGTGCTTGGGCTTGAACAGGCCCCAGAAGCGGAAGACCACCGGCGTTCCGGTCACGAGATCCCAGTCCCAGGAGTTCACGGACGCCGCGCGAACGCGCACCAGCACCTCGTCGTCCCCGATCTCCGGCACGGCGATGTCCGCGAGCCTCAGCACGTCGGGCGCGCCGTACCGGTCGTAGACGATGGCCCTCATGTCGCCCCGGCCTGCGCGGCGAGGCGCGCCCCTCCGCGCAGCGGCGTCGGACCAGCCTCGATGACGGCCGGCGCGCATCGCGAGCGCGGCGTGGTGGGATGGCTCATGCCGACGATTCTAGTCATCTCCTCGCCACGACCGCCACCCGGCGCGGCGGGCCGGCACCGGCGGCGACCCGGGCTCGAGCGACGCGGCCGGGAACCTCCGGCCCACCCCGATGTCGATCGCCCCATCCCACGCCGGCGGTCCTGCGCGTTCAGGCGCGGCCCGCCGCGCCACGACCGGAGGCCCTCGTGCGAAGCTCCCTCCCCCGCGGCCGCGCTGCGCTCGCCGCGCTCGCCGCCCTCGTCCTCGCGCTCTCGAGCTGCGCCGACAGCGCCTCGCCGCCCGCCGCCCCGGGCGCGCACCGGCGCGGGCCCGACCCCGCCGCGTCGCGCGCCCAGCCCGCCGAGCCGGCCCCCGCCACCGCGGCGCGCCGCCCCGCGGCCGCGCCGATCCGGCTCACCGCCGCCGACGGCACGGGGCTGCGCCTCGTCGCCCTCACCGGCCGCGCCGTGATCGAGGCGCCGCTCGCGTTCACCGAGCTGCACCTCACCTTCGAGAACCCCGAAGATCGCGCGCTCGAAGGCACCTTCCGCGTCACCCTGCCGCCCGGCGCGAGCCTCGGCCGCCTCGCCATGCGGCTCGGCAAGCGCTGGCAAGAGGGCGAGGTCATCGAGCGACAGCGCGCGCGCGAGGCGTACGAGGACTTCCTCCACCGCAAGCAGGATCCGGCGCTGCTCGAGCAGGCGGCGGGCAACGAGGTGACCGCGCGGGTCTTCCCCATCCCGCCGCGCGGCGTGAAGGAGATCGTCCTCGCGTACTCCCAGGAGCTCCGCCCCGACGCCCCCTTCACCGTCCCGCTGCGCGGCCTGCCCGTCGTGAGCTACCTCGATCTCGAGGCCACCGTCGCGGGCGCCGCCGCGCCGATCCACGCGCTCCACCGGACGGACGAGGCGCCCGACGCCGACTTCGTGGTGGCGCCCGCGCGCCTCGCGCCGATGGAGGCGCGGGGCGGCCTGCGCAGCGGCGAGCTCGCGCTCGCCCGCGTGCGCCCCACGGTGGAGTCGCGGCCCGATCCGCTCGCCTCCGCCGTCGTCCTCGTCGACACCAGCGCCTCGCGGGCGCTCGATCTCGAGGAGCAGCTCGGCCTGCTCGCGGCCGTCGCGCAGGCGGTCGCGCGCGCGGGCGGCCCGGACGCGCCGCTCACCGTCGCCTGCTACGACCAGACCGTCGCCCCCGTCTTCGACGGCGCGGCCTCGGCGTTCGGCGCGGCGGAGCTCCGGCGCATCCGCGAGCGGAGGGCGCTCGGCGCCTCGGATCTCGGCCGCGCGCTCCGCTGGGCCGGCGAGCGCGCGCGCGCCCGCGGGCCGCTTCGCGTGGTGCTCCTCTCCGACGGCGTCGCCACCGCGGGCGAGGTCGCGCCGGGCGCCCTGCGCGGCGCCGCGGCGGCGCTGCGCGACGCGGGCGTCGAGCGGCTCGACGCGGTCGCGCTCGGCGGCCTCCGCGACGAGGCCGTCCTCCGGCAGCTCGTCACGGCGGGCCTGCCCCGCGACGGCGCCGTGATCGACGGCGCCCGCGGCGTCGCCGAGCTCGATCGGCGCCTCTCCTCGGCCACCCGCTCGGGGATCGCGGTGAGCGTCGAGGGCGCGCGCTGGGTCTGGCCCCGCACGCTGGACGGCGTGCAGCCCGGCGACGAGGCGCTCGTCTACGCCGAGGTGCCGGCCGAGCTGCCGGTCCGGATCACGGTGGACGGCCGCACCTCCGCGCCCGACCTCCGCGGCGTGGAGCGCCCCCTGCTCGAGCGCGCCTGGGCCCGCGCGAAGATCGACGGCCTCCTCGCCGGCGACGTCGCGCCCGGCGGCCAGGACGCCCTCCGCAAGCAGGTCGTCGACCTCTCGATCGCGCACCGGGTGCTGAGCCCGTACACCGCGCTGCTCGTGCTGGAGACCGAGGGCGACTACGAGCGCTTCGACATCCCCCGGCGCGGCCTCGCCGACATCCTGACCGTGGACGGCGGCCGCATCGCCGTGCAGAAGCGCTCGTGGCCGCCGGCCGAGAAGCCGCAGGCAGCCGCGCCGCCCGCCGGCCCGCGCGCCGACGACGCCGCCGGCGAGGCCGCGGCCCTGCGCCCGCCCCCCGCGCCGCCGGCGCCGCCTCCCGGCGCGCGCGAGGCGTCCTTCGGCGCGGGCGGGCTCGGGCTGTCGGGCATCGGCGAGGGCGGCGGCGGCCGCGGCGAGGGCATCGGCCTCGGCTCGATCGGCACCGTGGGCCACGGTGCCGCCGCGCCCGCGCCGTCCGCGGGCGCCGGCCAGGGCTTCGGCAGCGGGCACGGCCGCCTCGGCGGCCACCACCGCGCCGCGGCGCCCTCGGTCCGCATGGGCGTCACGCAGGTGAGCGGCCGCCTCCCGCCGGAGGTGATCCAGCGCATCGTCCGCCAGAGCTTCGGCCGCTTCCGCCTCTGCTACGAGCGCGGGCTCGAGCGGAGCCCCCGCCTGCAGGGCCGCGTCGCCGTGCGCTTCACCATCGACCCGAGCGGCGCGGTCGTGAACGCGCGCGACGGCGGCTCCGATCTGCCCGACGGGGCCGTGGTCTCCTGCGTGATCCGCGCCTTCTACGGGCTGACGTTCCCTCGGCCCGAGGTCGGCAGCGTCGACGTGGTGTACCCGCTCCAGCTGGCGCCTCCGGACGCCGCCGCCGCGCCGCACGCCGCCGCCGCGCCGCGCGCCGCCGCCGCGCCGCGCGCCGCCGCGCCGCCGCCGGAGCTGCCGGTCCAGCCGTACACCGGCCGCTTCGCGCGGGTCCACGACCTCCTCGCCCACGGCGACGCGCAGGCCGCGGCGCGCGACGCCTCGGCCTGGCACGCCGACGCGCCCGGCGACGTGCTCGCGCTTGTCGCGCTCGGCGAGGCGCTCGAGGCCGCGGGCGACGCGCCGGGCGCCGCCCGCGCGTACGGCTCGCTCATCGACCTGTTCCCGGCGCGCGCGGACCTCCGCCGCTTCGCCGGCGCGCGCCTCGAGCGCCTCCCGGCCGAGGTGGGCCTCGATCTGGCGGTGGACACCTACGAGAAGGCGCGCGAGCAGCGCCCCGATCACCCCTCCAGCCACCGCCTGCTCGCGTTCGCGCGCCTCAAGCGGGGCGAGCACGCCGCCGCCTTCGACGCGCTCGCGGCGGGCCTCGCGCGCCGCTACCCGTCGGGGCGCTTCGCCGGCGTCGAGGGCATCCTGCGCGAGGACCTCGGCCTCGTCGCCGCCGCGTGGCTCAAGGCGGAGCCGGCGCGCCGGCCTACCGTCCTGGCCCGGCTCGCGAAGGCGGGCGCCGCCCTCGACCGGGCGCCGTCGCTCCGATTCGTGCTGACCTGGGAGACCGACGCCAACGACGTCGATTTCCACATCCGGGACGACCGCGGCGGCCACGCCTACTACGAGCGCCCGACGCTGCCGAGCGGCGGCCGTCTCCACGCCGACGTCACCACCGGTTACGGGCCCGAGTGCTTCACCATCCGCGCGCCCCGGGACCGGCGGGCCAGCCGGTACACCCTGCAGGCGCATTACTATGCGCGCGGCCCGATGGGCTACGGCATGGGCAAGCTGCAGATCGTCGATCACGACGGCAAGGGCGGCCTGAGCTTCGACGAGCGGCCCTTCGTGATCATGACCGACCAGGCGTTCGTGGATCTCGGCGCGGTCGCGCGCTGACGCGGAGGACGCCGTCGACGCGCGGCGGGACGGTCACGCCCGGCGGAGGATGATCATGTCGTCGTCCTGGCTCAGCCGGTACGCGCCGTCCTCGGTCCTACACCGCGCGGCGTGCTCGCGGATCTTCTCGTCGAGCGCGCGCGCCTCGCCCTCCGTCATCGCGGCGAGCTGCTCGGCGGAGATGCAGTCCGCGAGCACGAAGAAGCGACAGAGCGTGACCATCTCCTCGAGCGTCTCCGCCGTGTAGGCGTTGTGGCTCCCCACCACGTCGAACGCGAGCTGCTTGTCCCGCAGCGTCTTGATGAGCACGGAGCTGTCGATGACCATCGACGTGAAATCGCGGTGCATCTCGTAGTTCTGCCCCCGATCGGCGCCGAGGACGATGGCGCAGTACCCCGCCGGCTTGGCGAACGAGAGCAGCCTGTCGATGAAGCCGCCCCAGTCCGCGAGGGGCACGTGGTAGAGCATGTGGGAGCAGAGGACGAGATCGTACCGGCGCGGCGACTCGAACCGTTCGAAGGTGTCGCGGAAGATCTCGGCGCCGGCCGGCGCGGACGCGCCGAGCTGCGCCTCGTTCGGCTCGATCAGGGTCATGGCGCCGAACCAGGGCGCGAGCCGCGCCGCGATGGCGCCGGGACCGGCGCCGACGTCGAGCAAGGACGGCCCTTCGGGCAGGTGGGGGACGATGCGTTGCCGGATTCCCTCCGCGATGTTCTCCGGGTGCCTGGAGGTCGCGGAGAGGAGGCGGAATGCGGTGGCGTAGTCCTGGGGCGACAGGGTGATCTGCATGGGGCATCTCCTTGGGCGAGGGGGGTTCGGTCTGGCTCGGGCGCGCTGTGAGGTGAGCGCGCGCGCCTCGGCAACGCGGAGGCTCGCGTGCAGCAGGCCGCGTCGCGGCCGCGGGCCTCGCGGAGAAAGGGTACTTGCGCGAGCCGCGATCGTCCCAGGGATCTGAGCGCAAACGAACAGCGAGCCCTGCCACGGGCCACGGAAGCCGGTCTTGTCCCACTTGCCAGTGTGGGTCGCGATCTCGAGCGTCCAGAGGTGGACCGTGTCACGGCGCAGCTTGACGCGCGCGCGCCGCCGCAGGCGCCCGCGCACCGGGGCGAAGCGCCTGGACACGAACGAGCCCGGCGCCACCGTCCCCAGGCGACGGCGGAGATGCGCCCGCGTCGCCGGAGGGACCGGTGCCGTCGGCACGTGCGGGGATCGGCGGGGACGGGGCAGCGGACGCCACGTTCCGAACATGGCTATTCCGCCCCCGGCAGGGAGACCCGAGAGGCCTTGGCCGGCGCTGCGCTGCCATGACGCGCTCCTCCTCGTCGAGCCCGGTCCGCTGGTCTCTCCGCGCAGCTCCCGTACGTCCGCTCTCGCGCGCCTGTCGACGCAACGATCTTGCCAGCTGCTCGACGGCACAGGGCGTGTTATCGTCGGCGCGCGATCGCTCTCGCTCCCCGTCGGTCCATGAGTCGAATCGACTGCCTCCCGCTCCTCGCCGCGCTCGCCGCGTCGATCCTCGGCGCGGCGGGCTGCCGCGGCCCTGCCCGCGATAGCGCGTCCCTGACACCCGGCCTGAGCGCGCCTCGGTCGAGATCGCCGGCCGTGGTCAAGGCCTTCTCGGGCAAGCTCCCCGCCGATCGAGCGTCCTCTGCGGGCCGGGGCCACCTCGACGGGGGCGGTAACGACGATTGCTGGGAGGGCCGCGAGAGCGGCGGCAGCGGCGCAGGCGGCGTGATCCTGACGATCCAGGCCCCCTGCGGCAGCCAGGCCATCACCATCGATACTACCTCGTCGTTCGGCGACTTCCTCGCGATGACGGCGCTGCCTCCGGCGCTCGCCGCGCGCCCTCGCCTCATCGATGGCGTCGTCGATCTGCTCTACGGTCGAGCGCACCTCAGGCGGCTCGATACGATCGATGGATCGTTCCGCTGGCTGATCGAGCACCACCTCGCGAAGCCAGGCCCGGAGAGTCCGCCCTTCGTGGATACGGCCCGGTACACGCCCGTCTGGTCGCCCGGCCCCCCGGCGCTACCCGAGAGCCAGGTCGTCGTCCTCGCCGAGCCCGGGCTGCGCGCCCTCGCCTCGTCGCTCGCGCCGGCGGAGGAGCTGGCTCCGCCGTCCCCGGCGGGCGCGCCGTTCGCGCTGCTCGCCTACTTCGCCCACAACCATCATCGATTGAAGCAAGCGGCGCGCTGCGGCCCGCTCGAGGTGTTCACGACCGATCACGGCGTCGTCGTGCACGACACAGACAAAGACGCTTCGAGCTGGGTCTACATCTCCACCGGGGTGACGAAGCTCCGCCACCCCAGCCTGGGCCGCGCGGCCTGCACCGACGGTCTTGTGCTCGTCGAGCGCGCGTTCGACGATGTGCGCGAGCTCCTCGTCGCCGCGCCCAGGGTCGGCGCGATCGGGCGGATCCCGCTCGAGGGGCGCTGGTCGCTCGACGAGCGCGCGCTCACCGTCGAGGACGAGGCGATCCCCCTCGGCGATCTCGCGGCGGCGCTCAGAATATCTTCATCGCCGTGATCATGCGATAGCTCTCGAGCACCTTGATGGCGTTCGAATACTCACGGTTGTTGATCCAGTCCGAGAGCTTGCGCTTGCCCTTGTATTTCTTGAGCTGCCCGTTGAACTCACCGACGTTGTAGTAGACGTACGTCCAGTACACGAGCTCGTCCTTGGTGGGGGCCGTATAGCCGTACGTCTTCACGTCCGCGAGGAAGAGCGCCCGGCGCCGCTTCATGTACGCCGAGAGGGCCTGCAGGCCCATCTTGAGGTCGGGGAATTGGGCGGATTCGACGGTGCGACCTTTCTCGTTCACCCGTGGATCGCGCGTGACCTTGGTCAGGTCGTAACCCTTGGGCAGATAGCCGGAGAGCGGCTCCTTCTTGGCGGTATAATCGGCCCAGAAATCGTCGGTGCCAACGTAGTCGAAGCCGGAGATGGTCTTGGTGGTGCTGACGCCCTTGAGCTGGGCCATCGTCGGATCGGCAGTCTTGGAGAGGCCTATCTCGTCCCGCACGTAGTCGACAAGCCCCTCCTTGAACGCGTAGCACCAGAGCTGGTCCGCCGGCATGTCCTGGTCCGCCACGGCGTAGATCACGTCCATCACCTGGGGAGGAGTGTTCTTGAGCCAGTACTTCGTCTGGGCACTGCCATGCTTGGCGCTCAGCGTGCTGAGCGGCGTCGTCAGCTGTGCGAAGAACGCCTTCTCATTGGCCTTGTACTTCGCCGTGCCGGCCGAGGCGCGTTCGTTGACCAGCCAGTCCCACTCCGCCTCGACGGCGGCGGATTTGGATGTGCCGAGCGTCGTGAGCGCGGAGGCGATCTTCTTCTTGGCGGCGTCGCGGTTGTACTCGACGCTCTTGCCTCTCTTGATCTCCCTGAGCGCGACCTTGATCACGTCGACGTCGGCCTTCACGTTCGCGTCGGGATCGAGCCAATCGGTGTGCGCCTTATCGACGGCCACCTCGCCCTTGGTCTTGCGCGCGATGGCCTGCGATCTGCCCGCGCCGAGGACGACATGGCTGAGCTCATGGGCAAGCAGCCGCATCCCTGCCGCGGTACCGGGAGCATACTCGCCGGCTCCAAACACGATATGGCGCCCGACGGTGTATGCTCGCGCCTGCACCGCGCGGGCCGCGTCTGACGCCTCGCCGTCCGTGTGCACCCGCACCTGGCTGAAGTCCTGCCCGAAGCGTGGCTCGAAAAAATCCCGCGCCGCCCGCGGCAGCGGCTCGCCCCCGCGCTCGGCGGCGCGCAGAGCAGCCCCCGTGTCCAGCGCCGCGCCCGTATGCGCCGCCGATACGTGCTCACGCTGAATCGTCTCCCTCTCCTCGCACGCCGAGCAGGTGCGCATGATCGCGCCCGGCGGAGGCCCGGCAGGCCCCGGCTCCGCCATCCGCATCACCTGGTCGGCCACCTCGTCCGCCTCGCGCTCGTACGGATCCCCGGGGACACTGACGGTCGCCTTGCGCTGGATCGGCGGCAGGACCGAGATGCGGGAGAAATCGAACTGAGGACCCGGGGCGACACGAGGAGATGCTTCGGTCTCCCCGTCTGCCTTCGAAGCTGCGCGCTCAATGCGTGACCAGGGGGCGCTCGCGGGCGCGGGCGAGCGCGGCTCAAAGGAGCGCTGCCTCGCAGGCTTCGGGGCAGGAGAAGGTGCCGAAGATGGATGCGGCTTCCGAGCGAACGTGAACATGGAGGAACGCTCCCCGTGGTCACGCCGAGCCTACCAGCTCGTGACGGGCGTGTCTACCGCGATGCTCCTGTCGCGAGCGCTGCCTGCCGCCTGTGCAGCGCTCAGCTCAGCAGGGTGCAGCTATACGTTAGGAAGGCTTCCGCCTGGTGCTACGTCGCGGTAATCGCAGGCGTTTGAGGTGTGGAAGGCCTGCCTGAACGCATCATGAGGAGGCGATTGCGCGACCGCGCGCGGGACGCCGCGGGGACGTGGGACGCGCGTGCGCGGCTGCGGAATCGTCCACTTGGACGGAGCCGCGCTGCGGCAGCTGCGGGGCGGGCTCAGTGGGCTCTAGGACACCGAACGGGTTGAAACCCCGAGAAAATGAACCACAGAGGCACAGAGGGCACAGAGTGAAGAGAATTAAGAATTCCTATTTCTTCTCTCTCCTCTGTGCTCTCAGTAGATGAATCACGCGCCGCCCTGCTCCCGGTCTGGACGCCCGCGCGCATGATCCGGACATGGGACAGCAGGCACGGCGTCCGCGCGGCGGAGCTCGCACCAGGAAGGGAAGCAGGGAGCAGCCGAATATCCTGATCATCATGGGAGACGACATCGGCTGGTTCAACCTGAGCGCGTACAACCGGGGGATGATGGGCTATGAGACGCCCCACATCGACCGCATCGCGCGCGAGGGGATCCTCTTCACCGACTACTACGGACAGCAGAGCTGCACCGCCGGGCGCGCCGCCCTCATGACGGGCCAGACGCCGCTCCGGACCGGCCTCACCAAGGTCGGCATCCCGGGCGCGAAGCGGGGGCTCAGCGACGAGGATCCCACGATCGCCGAGATCCTCCGGCCGCTCGGCTACGCCACCGGGCAGTTCGGCAAAAATCACTTCGGCGACCGCGACGAGCATCTGCCCACGATGCACGGCTTCGACGAGTTCTTCGGCAACCTCTACCACCTGAACGCCGAGGAGGAGCCCGAGCACCCGGACTACCCCAGGGACCCGAAGTTCCGGGAGAAGTTCGGCCCGCGCGGCGTGGTCCACAGCTGGGCCGATGGCCGCGGCGGGCAGCGGATCGAGGACACGGGGCCGCTCACCCGCAAGCGGATGGAGACCATCGACGAGGAGGTCCTCGCCGCCACGCTGGGCTTCATCGAGCGCGCGCACGAGGCGGAGCGGCCCTTCTTCGTCTGGTTCAACAGCACGCGCATGCACGTATGGACACACCTCAAGCCCGAGGCCGCGGGCAAGACCGGGCTCGGCGTCTACGCCGACGGCATGGTCGAGCACGACGGGCACGTCGGGAGGCTGCTCTCGGCGCTCGACGATCTCGGCATCTCCGGGGACACCCTCGTCATCTACACGACCGACAACGGCGCCGAGTCGTTCAGCTGGCCTGACGGCGGGACCACGCCGTTCAGGGGCGAGAAGAACACGCAGTACGAGGGTGCTTATCGCGTGCCTTGTCTCGCGCGCTGGCCCGGCGTCATCGCGCCCGGCCGGATCGACACCTCGATCGTCGCGTCCGAGGACTGGCTCCCCACGCTGGCCGCGGCGGCGGGCGTGCGCGACGTGAAGAAGCGGCTCCTCACGGGCTACCGCGCCGGCGGCAAGACGTTCCGGGTCCATCTCGACGGCTACGATCAGACGGCGCTGCTCTCCGGCGCCGGCCCGAGCGCGCGGCGCGAGTTCTTCTACGTGAATGACGAGGGGCAGGTCGTCGCCCTCCGCTACGATCGCTGGAAGGTCGTCTTCGCCGAGCAGCGCGCCCAGGGGCTCCTCGTCTGGCAGGAGCCTTTCGTGCCGCTCCGCCTGCCCAAGCTCTTCGACCTCCGGACCGATCCCTTCGAGAAGGCCGATCAGGGCAGCATCCTCTACGACAAGTGGCGCATCGACCACGCGTTCGCGATCATCCCGGCCCTCGCCTTCGCCAGGAAGTTCGTGGCCTCGTTCCAGAAGTTCCCGCCCCGGCAGAAGCCGGAGACGTGGAACCTGGACACCATCCTCCAGAGCATGCAGCGCACCTCTGATTGAACGACCGCCAGACATGACGGGGAGCATCTGTCAGGCCGCAGAATCGTGCTGAGGCCGATCGCCCTGGTCATTGGCCGGCAGGCGGCTGCCAAAGCTCTACCTTGTTTCCTTCTGGATCGATGACCCAGGCAAATTTGCCGTACTCGGAGTCGTCGATCTTCTCGAGGACGTTGCAGCCTTCTTCGCGCAAGACTTGAACGAGGGCGTGGAGGTCCTCGACCCGGTAATTGACCATGAACGTCGCAGCGCTGGGCGCAAATTGGTCGCCTTCTGCCGGGGCGATGGACCAGACGGTCGTGCCGGCGACCGGCTTCCCTTCGCCGTCGGTCCAGGTAAAGGCCGTGCCGCCCCACGCTTGGACATCGATCCCGAGGTGCCGCTTGTACCAAGCCTGCAGCGCCGGAGCGTCTTTGGCTTTGAAGAAGATGCCGCCGATGCCAGTAACTCGCTTCATAGAACCTCCGAGGACGGGTCGTGGTGGTGAGGGAGCGCGTGTCTTCTGCGGGCGAAGCCTGAGTCGAGCCGCACCGCGAAGCGGCGTCGGCGCGAACGGTCTGTCAGCCATCACTCCATGGGTTGGCGGATGATGGTCTTCCACTTGGCTGGGTCGGCGCGCCGTATGTCGCTCAGATACACCTCGTGGTGCTTTCCTGCGAGCGCCGAGCGCGCATCGATGAAATCGTGGACTCGCTGGATGGTCGGCCCTTCTTCCGTGAAGGGGCCGATGTGAAGTACCTGAGCGCAGGATCCTTCGGTGAAGCTCTCCAGCCTGAGGGCGTCTACCGCGCGGAGCGCCTTCTTTCGCCTCACCTCTGCCATGGCCGCGTGGATCACCGCATCCTCCACGAAATGAGGCTGCATGATCATCATCGTCCATTTCCACCTCGACCTATCGTTGGCGGTGAAGACGGACATGTCATCCGACCACCATAGGCCTTCGAGAGGCATGACCGCATAGTCGATCCCCTGCGACCCCTTCTTCACCATGAACTTCGCCGTGTAGGAGACGGAGAACAGCGCCTCCACTGCCTCGACGTACGCCTGTGATGTGTTGGGGTCCCCCTCGCCGTCGATCATGAGGAACTTGAATGTCGGCACCTCGACCTGAACCACCTCCTTCGCGGACGCCTGGTACAGATGCTTGAGCTCTCTCTTGAGATCAACCTTCGACACGAATGCACCTGAGGCTAGGCGGGGCGGCGGCTCACCGCTGACCCGGGAGGTCATAGACATTGACGCTAAGCCCCGCCGAGCACAGGTTCCGCTCGATGAGGGGCTCTATCTCGCTCCAGCTGCCTCCGGCCAAGCCTGCCCCGATGCGAGGCATGTGCACGGACGCGTCGCGCTGACGCGCGAAAGCGGCGACCGCCGCGAGCGCAGCGTCGATGGCCTCGTAGCGCACCGGTGGGACCCCGCCGCGCGCTCTCACGTCGTGCTGGCCGATCATGTTCGCGACCCACAACCTGGGCTCGACCTCCACGAGCTGCGCCTGGCCAAGCCCGAACGGCGGATCGGCGAGCTCACCTCGGTGCCAGCGGCGGTATTCTACCTCTGGCGCAGCCCAGCGCGCCGACAGCGCGGTCACGAAGCCCCGCCCCCAGCCGCCGACGTCATTGCACACGTGGGCGACGATCCGCGAGCCCTCGCCGACCGGCCTGGTAGCGTCGCCGACCACGTAGTTGATCGTTGTCATCAGTCCTCTGCTTCACCAGCGGGTTCGACGTCGCTCATGATGGGGGAAGCGTACCGCAAATTCGGCCGGGTCACGAGCGGGACCCACCTCGGCCCGGGTCATGGGCGACGGTCCGTGGCTCGCGAGGGCGGGAGGAGGAGGCCGCGGGGGCGGGCTCGGCGTGCGCGGCGCGGCGTCCACGGGGGGCGCCGGGGGAGGCTCGGGCAGGGCCGGCCGCTGCGGTGGCCGGCCGAGGCGGGGCCCGGACTGCGGCCCTGCCCTCGGCACGAGGCGCTCAGCCTCCGATCGCTCGACGCGGCGCTCGTGCTGCCTCGTCGACGCGCGCCGCCTTCGAGCCGCTAGAGCTCTTCCACCGTGCTGTGCTCGTAGTACTCGATCAACTCGCGGCCTGCCTGGCTCAGGCCCGCCTGGGCGTTGATGTACGGCAGGGCGTCTCGCACGGCCTTCATGGTGGTGGCGATCGCCTGGCCCTCACCCACGACGAGGGCCGTATGGTGCTCCACCGCCCGCTTGGGGTCGGTGACGTGGCGGAAGAGCTTCTGGATACGCGGAATGTGGACGCGACCGCGCGTGCCAAAGGTCTTGATGCGCTCCTCCGTCACGCGCCCCACGCCGCCATACATGAAAATGTTGCCCTCCCGCGCGTTGGTGCACGGACGCAAAAAAGCGCACGTGCCGGGCTTGAGATCGCCGTCGACCGCGCCCCAGCTGTTCTCCTTGCCCACCTCCTTGGCCAGGATCTGATGCTCCGTGATCCTGGCCCCGGGGTGCATGACGCTCTTGGCCCAGACGCCGCAATGAAAGAGGTCAACCTCCTCTCGGTCGTCGTCGAACATGTTGTTCCAGTCCCCCAGGACCGGAACCAGGCCGGACGCGCATTGCAGCATGTACATCCCCATCCAGCCCGCGATGTCCGTTTCACACGCGGCGGGCAAGAGCTTGTCCGAGAGCATGCTCATGCACGTGCACGGCATGACCCCGACCGTCCCGCCGATCTGGTACTTCTGCATCTCCGTCCAGCAGCGCACGGCGATGCCGTCCAGGTCGTTGTCGCGAATGAAGCGGTCGAAGACCACGCCCATCCGCGCGATGGCGTCCAGCGAAGACGGCGGGACATCGACCGCGCCGAAGTGGGCGCGGATCTCGTCGCGCTTGTCCGAGAGCTGCGCTGCATCGACCTGGCGCATCTGCCGATCCAGGGCGATCAGCTCCAGCCCCACCGTGCTCAACCCCATGTGCCCCAGGAGCTCCGTGGAGACGTGGGTGACCGTCTGGAAGGCGTCCGGCCCCGACCCCACCAGCCCCAGGCGAACGCCGCGGCCGCGACGCCGGAACTTGGAGGCCAGCACACACGTGGCATAGAACGCGTGCAGATCCCGCGCGAACTGGGCGGAGCGCACCGACTCGCAGTGCTTCGTCGTCAAGGTGTAGGGGTAGCCGATGTGGCGCAGGGCGTTGGCCGCGGAGAAACGGCCACAAGCGCCGTCGCGACGGCCCCGCTCCCCCATCCTCCCCTGGCCACGGACGTCCGGCTCCGTGTGGATCAAGACCGGGATGTTCAGATCCGCGAGGCGCAGGAAGTCCCGGATGCCGTTCTCATCCGAGAAATTGTACATCGAGCAGATCACGCCGATAGCGCCAGCGCCATCGACTCCCTGCCGATACTCCTGAGCCGCCCCCGCAGCGCGCTTGGCGTCCGCGTAGGACTCCACATTGCCTAGATCGACGTATTTGACGTGCTCTCCGAGCAGCGCCTCTACGACCCCGGCCGTCGCCCGCGCGCCCTCCACCGCGAACTCTGTGGGAAAGAACCCCCGGTTGCCCATGAAACCCAGAATGACCGGCTTGCGCGTCTCCATCGCCAACCTCTTTCCACGTCCGACGCGGTCCGCGGACCGCCCTCGATTTGTCCAACTCCCCTGTACCTGCCGCCACCCGCGACGATGGACGAGCGCGCCCGTCCAGCCCAGGGGCTTGGCGCGCGTCCGCGGCGGACGGGACAAGCAACCGTGTTCCGCAGGGTCAGGGCTCTCGGAGCCGACCTGTAACGGCAGGATGAAGCTCGTCGCCGTGATCTTCTCGAAGAACGGCGGCGAGGGTGGGGGCGAGCTGAAGCGGCGCCTAAGACGCCGTTCGCTCGCGCGCCCTATCGAATTACCGAATCCACCGATTGACGATGTTTTCGTACAGCTCCTGTTGACCGCTCGTGAGCTTGACCTCACCACCAGCGTTGCCGATCTCGGCCAGCTGCTCCAGCGTCAACTTGCCCTGCTCGAACTCTGCGCCCTTGCCGCCGTCGAACGACGCGTAACGAGCCTTGCGCATCGACTCGAGCGGCGACTTGCGGATCAGGTCGTCGGCGATGATGAGCGCGCGGGCGAACACGTCCATGCCGCCGATGTGGCCGTGGAAGGTGTCGATCAGATCCGTCGAGTTGCGGCGGCGCTTCGCGTCGAAGTTGACGCCGCCGCCCTGGAACCCGCCGCTGCGGAGCAGGATGAGCATCATCTCCACCGTCTCGTTGACGTTGTAGGGGAACTGATCGGTGTCCCACGCGTTCTGATAGTCGCCGCGGTTCGCGTCGATGCTGCCGAGCATGCCGGCGTCCGCGGCCACCTGCATCTCGTGCTCCATGGTGTGACCAGCGAGCGTCGCGTGGTTCGTCTCCAGGTTGAGCTTGAAGTCCTTGTCCAGGCCGTGCTGGCGCAGGAACCCGATCACCGTCTCGGCGTCGAAGTCGTACTGGTGCTTCGACGGCTCCATGGGCTTGGGCTCGATGAAGAAGGTCCCCTTGAAGCCCCGGGCGCGCGCGTAGTCGCGCGCCATGGTCAAGAAGCGCGCGAAGTGCTCCTTCTCGCGCTTCATGTCCGTGTTCAGGAGGCTCATGTACCCCTCGCGGCCGCCCCAGAACACGTAGTTCTCACCGTTCAGCGCGATGGTGGCGTCGAGGGCGTCCTTCAGCTGAGCGCCGGCGTAGGCCACCACGGAGAAATCCGGGTTCGTGGAGGCGCCGTTCATGTAGCGCGGGTTCGAGAACAGGTTCGCCGTGCCCCACAGCAGCTTGACGCCCGACTGCGCTTGCTTCTGCTTGGCGTACTCGACGATGCCCTGAAGGCGGCGCGACGTCTCGGCGCGGCTGTCGCCCTCCTCCACCAGGTCGATGTCGTGGAAACAGTAGTGCGTCGCGCCCAGCTTGGTGATGAACTCGAAGTTCGCGTCCATCTTCATGCGAGCGCGGGTCAGCGGGTCCTTCCCCTCGTCCCACGGGAAGTTGATCGTCCCCGGACCGAACGGGTCGTGCCCGCGACCACAGAAGGTGTGCCAGTAACACACGGCGAACTTGAAGTGGTCCTTCATGGGCTTGCCAGCGACGACGCGGCTCTCATCGTACCACTTGAAGGCGAGGGGGTTGTCGGACTCAGGCCCCTCGTAGGGGATCTTGCCGACACCGGGGAAGTACTCTTTGTTTCCAATCACGACGGTCATGGCGGCTCTCCTGCTCGTGGCTTGCGTGCACCTTCGTCAGACCCTGACCAGGCGCACCACGGGGTTGACGGATCATCACGGCGGCCTTCCACGGCCTGCATCACGTGGTCCGAGAGTAAGTTAGCACTATTTACTAAGTCAGTCCAGCCCTTTGATCGGCGCTTCGTCGCGCGCTTCGTTGCGCGCCGCGCAAGCCGCCGCGTCGGCGCGCCATAGCTCGCCCCGACCGGCCAGCGACTGCCATGTCCGGGGGCGCCGGCGCTGCGCGGGCCGCTCCCCGAGCCGCTCCACCAGGCCCCGGTGCACGATGGCGTGCGCCGCGACGGGGTGGAGCGCCGGGGTCCCCCGCGTCAGGCGTGGCTCGCGATGAAGCGGGCGGCCGCGTCGGGCGACGAGAGGATCGCCCACTGGCGATCGACGCGCTCGGCCGTGAGCGGCGCGTGCGCGAGCACCGCGTCGAGCAGCGCCGCGTCGAACCTCGCCGGATCGTCCTCGTAGCGCATCCGCGTGATCGGCTCGAGCGCGCCGCCGGGGCTCGCCTCGATGAGCAGCGCTGGCTCGACCCCGCCGAGCGTGAGGTACTGGTTCTCGAAGATCTCGCCGTGCCCCGGGGAGAGCTGGAACATGAACTCGAGCCGCTCGGGCATGCGGAGCCCGCGGACGAGGCCCGCGAAGAGCCGCCGCTGGGGCCCGGCGTGCGGGCTGCGCTCGGGGACCCTCGGGAAGAGGTCCGAGAGGCCCGCGCGGCCGGTGGCGACGACCACGAGGTCGTGCCCCGCGGCGAGGTCGCGGACGCCGGCCGCGTCGAGCGAGGCCTTCACCACGCGGCCGCCGCGCGCGGCGAAGTCCTCTAGCAGCCGGGGCAGATAGACGCGCATGTCGATGAAGAGCATGTGATCCGGCGGGTTGCTGACGAAGCCGAGCGGCGGATCGGCCGCCACGCGCATCCGGACGACGCGCGTGGCGTGCTCGGCCGCCTCCCAGTGCGCGACGCCGAGCGCCCGCTGGCGCGCCCGGGTCGGCGGGGAGAGCGCGAGTGACGCCCTGAATTCCTCCTCGGCGGCCTCGATCAGGCCGCGTATTGTGGAGGAGCGCAGGTGAGCGGCCCACCGTCGTCGGGAGGAGGATGTGTGGAATCGACGCCGAGGAGCAGCAATCGCTCATGCGTCAATCTGGATCGCTCATGCCTCGACCCGGGTCGGCTCGCTGGGCCGCGTCGGGTTGGGTCAACCGGCCTGGCGCCGGAGCTCGCGCCGCCGTCCGCGGCATGGCACGCTCCGGCGCCGGCCGGGGGATCCGGCCACCGATCGGAGAACGACATGATCACGCTCTATGGCTTCGGTAGAATCTTCCCCGAGGGGATCGGCGAGACGAAAGACCTCCGGGCGCAGTGGGCGCTCGAGGAGACCGGGCTGCCGTATCGCGTCCACGCGCTCGACCACACCGCCGGCGAGCTCGACAGCGACGCCTACCGCCGCATCAGCCCCTTCCGCCAGGCGCCGGTCATCGACGACGACGGCTTCGTGGTGGCCGAATCTGCCGCGGTGGTGCTCTACCTGGCGGAGAAGGCCGGCAAGCTGATCCCGGGCGACGTCCAGGGCCGCACCCGCGTCGTCCAGTGGTGCTTCGCCGCGGTCGGCACCGTCGAGCCGACCCTCGTGTGCCTCGACATGATCGGGATCTTCGACAGCGGCAAGGCCGCGCGCACGCTGCACGCGGAGGTGCCCAAGCTCGCCCGCCGCTGGCTCGGCGACGTCGAGCGCCGCCTCGAGGACCGCGAGTGGATCGCCTGCGACGATTTCACGGCGGCCGACATCATGATGGCCGGCGTCCTGCGCAGCATCCGCAAGACCGACCTGATGGAGCCCTTCCCGAGGCTCAAGGCCTACTTCGAGCGCTGTCAGGCCCGCCCGGCGTGGCAGCGCACCCTCGGCCTCTACGCCGAGCGACTCGGCGTGAGCGTCGACGACATCCGCTAGAGCGCGAGCCCTCGTCACGGCGGGGCAGCGCGGACGGGGCGAGGATGACTTCAGTCGCCTAGCGCATGTGCTCGATGTCTCGCGGCATGACCACCCAGCCGTGCATTCGCTCTTCATAGACCGAAGACGTTGGACCGGGGAAGGCCGGGTCCGCAAAGGCTCCCACCGGTATGGCGATCACGTCCTCGTGCCCGGCCATCGCGTAATAGACGGTGGCGCCGCACTCAGGACAAAACGTGAAGGTGCTCTTCGTCCCTTCGTCTCCGATTCGAACGAAGTCCTTCCCCTGCCCCTTTATCTTCACGTTCGCGCGATCGAACCTGGCCTGAGCGCCAAACACGCTTCCGGTCCGTCGTTGGCAGGCCAGGCAGTGACAGACGGACACGCGAATCGGCTCGCCATCGACCTCGGCCGACAACTTGCCGCAACTGCAGCTCGCGAGGCGATTTCTCATCATGGTGCTCCGGTGGATGGCGTCGCCCGACGATCGACACGGGGGCGGCCGCGGGTGGGTGAAGCCCGCTCGTGGACGTCCCCTCGATGGGAAGGTCAGGCCTCGGGGTCGTGGCAAACCACCTCGATGTTGTGCCCGTCCGGGCCAATGACGAACGCTGCATAGTAGTTCGCGTGGTATTGCGGGCGCAGACCAGGCGCGCCATTGTCTTTGCCGCCCGCCTCCAGCGCCGCGCGATAGAAAGCCTCGACTTGCTGGCGATTCTCGGCCGTGAAGGCCAGGTGAAGACGCGCCGGCTTCTCCTCGGTCTGGCAGATGCACAACGACGACTTACCGTCTGCGCTGAGCTCGAGGCCGAGCGGCCCCTCCACGACGACAGCTACGCCGAGCGGTTCGAGCGCCTTGAGGAAGAACGCTTTGCTCGCTGCGTAGTCGCTGACTCCGAAGACGACGTGGTCAAACATGAGCTCTCCTGCAGTGTGCGAGCCTGCGCCCGCCTCGCGGCATCGTCGACCGCGGCCACTCGGCGTGATCAGCCCTCTCGACCGCTGACCGCCGCTTCCGCGTGGAGCGCCTTGAGCTCCGAACCGACCCCCTCGTGCCGCCGCCGCGCATCGTCGGAAGGTAGCGTATCCGACGGCTGCCCCACCTTGTCAAGGAGACCGGCCCGGGACCGTGCGGCGCTACACCGGACGAAGGCGAGAGCGCGCCCTCGATGCCCTACCGCTCCGCACGCGAAGTGCCCCCGCGGCGGCCCGACCGATCTGCGGCGGGGGTGTTCAGGTCGTCGCACCTCGCCGAGCTCTCCACCGCGCAGGGCGGGCCTGCAGCGGTGAACGCGTGCGAGGGCGGGCTCCCGAGCGTCGTGGGGTGGGAAGCGAACCGGGCCGGCGACGGCGACTGGGGCGCGCCGGGCCGGGCCAGGGCGGCGGCGGAGGCGGCCGCCGCAGGGGCGGGCTCGGCGTGTGCGGCGCCGCGTCCAAGGGGGGCGTCGGGGGCGTCCAAGGGGCGCCGCCGGGGGAGGCTCGGGCGGGGCCGGCGGCCGCGGCGGCCGAGGCGGCAAGGGGGCGAGAACGGCCACCCGACCATCGCCCTCGTCGCGCTGTACGCCAAGGTGACCGTGCGCGACTGAAGGCAAGGCCTGTTCTACTGACCGGGTGACTAGGATCAGATTGCCAATTCCATGTCCATCAGAAACTTCCATGAAACAAACCGCTTGTTTGGACGTTGACAGCGTTTCCGAGCCCAGAGCCACCGTCTGCACCGATGCCTTCCGCACCTCAGCGCGCCGCGCCGTTTTCTCGAGACGGTAAGCTGCTTCCCTCTGGAATCCACGCTCCCGCTGTTTCAAATCCGTTGACACGCTCTGCAGTCATCACTACGTCCACGCGACCAACATGAGCGTGGTCTCGTGTGCGCGAACCTACCAAACCCTCCGACCAAAGCCAGATCGTGGTAAGGTCCTCGTGCTCCCTTGCGGGAATGAACGACGCGGCGCACGCCCGAACGCGCATGATCGACCGTTCTTGGTATACTTGAGAAGGACCTGCGGCGGTTGACCGGCCTCGGCGGCCTGCCGAGCTGTGAGTGCCCCTCTGACCGACCGCGCGCTGAAAGAGGCGGCTCAATTGGGTATCACTGGGATACTGGCGATCGCGCAAGAAGCTTGAGCCAGGGTTTAGCTTTGCACAAATATAGCCCAGTTATCGCCAGGGGTCTGCGAATCGCCGATGCGTTTGGACGTTCCACTCCCTGGAGGAGCAGGTATGGCTGTCGATGAGGGTTCGTATGTTCACGTCACGGGCCGTTCGGGGCTCGTGCACGACGAGGGAGGCATCGTTCGCGAGGAGGCAGCGAGCTTGCAGCCCGTCGTGATGGCGCCCTCGGCCACGGCAGCGTCACCAGCGGCGGCGGCGGATGAACTGCAGGCGCCGCCGGCGACCGGCGACGAGGGCAGCCCGCTGTCCTTGTTCCAAGAGCGGCTGTGGATCCACCACCAGCGCAGTCCAGAGAACACGAGCTACAATCTGCCCCTCCTGCTGCTCGTCCGAGGCAACCTCGATGTCGCGGCGCTGGAGCAGAGCTTGAGCGAGATCGTCGCCCGTCACGAGAGCTTGCGCACCTGCTACGGGCAGACGGACAAGGGAGAGCCCGTGCAGTTCGTCGCGCCGCCGGAGCGCGTGCGCCTGCCGGTCATCGCCGTCGACCGCGCTCGGATGCTGGAGCACCTCGAGCGACACCTCGAGCATCGCTTCGATCTCCTCCGGGGTCCGATCTTCATCGTGAGCTTGCTGCGCCTGGCGGCGGACCGGCACCTGCTCCTGTTCAACGTGCACCACATCGCGGCGGATGCCTGGTCGCTGAAGGCCGTCTTTCTGGGGGAGCTCCAGAGCGCTTACGCGGCGTTCTGCCGCGCGGAGCGGCCAGCTTTGCCGCCGCTGACCGTACAATACAAGGATTACGCACGCTCGCAGCGGGCCTCGGAGTCGTCCGCGCGCCTCGACTACTGGCGTCGAACGCTCGAGGGCTACGAGGACAGCCTCGAGCTCCCCACGACGCATACGCGGCAGGCGAAATCCGGCACGAAGAGCCAGAGCTTCGTGCATCGCTATTCGAGCGAGTTTGCGCGAAACCTCGAACGCCTGTCTCGCCAGCACGGCTGCACGCTCTTCATGTCGTTGCTCGCGGCGCTCGGCGTCACGATCGGCCGGTACACGAACAGGGACGACCTCTGCATCGGCACCACGACGTCCAACCGAACGGACGTCGAGTTCGAGCCCTTGATCGGGTTCTTCATCAATATATTGCCGCTCCGGCTGCAGATCGACGAACAGACCAGCGTCGGCGCGCTGCTCAAGGCGGTGCGCGCGCAGGTGCTGACCGCGTTCGAGCACGCCGTGCCCTTCGAACGGATCCTGCAGGCGACCGACGTCGCGCGTCGCGGCGGCGCGAACCCGCTGGTGCCCATCGTCATGAGGCATCAAAATTTCCCTGAGACCTCGCTGGGCGCTCCGCTGCCGGGTGACGTGAATTTCTACGCTTACCCCGATCCCGACGAGGACGACGACGCGGTCCGGAGGCTGCTCGCGAGAGAGCACGTCCCTGCGCGATGCGAGATCGAGCTGTCGTACTCGGGGGGGGCGGACGAGCTCGAGGTGGAGGTGGTGTACGCCTCCGATCTGTACGACCGCGAGGCCATCGAGCGCTTGCTCGCTCACCATCAGCGGGTACTGGAAGGCATGTTCAGCGACGCGAATCGGCGCGTGCTCGAGCTGCCTCTGCTGCGCGACGCCGACGTTCAGAAGCTGCTCGAGCGGTACAACCGAGCGCCGGCGACCCCAGCGCCCGCCTGGTCCTTCGTCCAGCGCTTCGACGCGCAGGTCGAGCGCTCGCCGGGCGCGGTGGCGTGCTGGGACGCGCGGGGCGCCTGGAGCTACCGCGAGCTCGCGCGGCACGCGAACCAGGTGGCGCACGCGCTCGCGGCGCGGGGCGTCGCGCGAGGGGACCTGGTCGCCGTGTGTCTGGATCGCAGCGGCGAGCTGCTCGCGACCCTGCTCGGTATCTGGAAGGCGGGGGCGGCGTACGTGCCGATCGACCCGGCCTACCCGAAGTCCTACGTGGGGCAAATCCTCGAGGACGCGCGCCCGAGCGCCGTCGTTTGCGGCGCCCGGCACCAGGCCCTGCTCGAGCTCGACGACGCCCGGTGCCTCAGGCTCGAGCAGGTCTGGAACGCCGCGTCGAAGTACCCGGATACGCCGCCGGAGCTGCGCGCGCAGCCCGAGGCGCTCGCCTATGTCATGTATACGTCGGGGTCGACGGGCAAGCCCAAGGGCGTCCGGGTGCCCCATCGCCAGCTCAACAACTGGCTGAGCGCCCTCGAGACCTGGCTGCCGTTCGAGGCGGGTGAGGTCGTCGCCCAGAAGACGACGTTCGTCTTTGCGGTCGCGGTCAAGGAGCTGTTCGCGGGCCTGCTCAACGGGTGCCCGCAGGTGTTCATCGGCAACGACACCGTCCGAGATGCGGCGGCCTTCGTCGCCGCGCTGGCCGAGCACCACGTCAGCCGCCTCAACATCGGGCCCTCGCACCTCGCGAGCGTCATCGAGCACCTGCAGTCGAGCGGGCGGCGCTTGCCGGCGCTGAAGATATGTATCACCGCCGGTGAGCCGCTGCCGAAGGCCCTGGTGCTCGCCTTCCGCGAGGTGTTCCCGAGCGCGCGCCTGCTCAACAACTATGGCTGCACCGAGCTCAACGACATCAGCTACTACGATACGGCGAGCTTCGACGGTGAGCGCGATTTCGTCCCGATCGGCACGCCGATCGCCAACACAAAGGTCTACGTGCTCGATCGCCAGGGCAGGCTGGTGCCCGAAGGCGTCCCCGGGGAGCTGCACGTCGCCTCCGTGAGCTTGCCCGAGGGGTACCACGGCCTCGATGCCCTGACCGCCGAGCGCTTCGTGGCCAACCCGTTCGGCGCTGAGCCGAGCGATCGCCTCTACAACACGGGCGACGTCGTCAGACACCTCCCGGACGGCACGCTCGACTACATCGGTCGCTGGGACTTTCAGGTCAAGGTGCGGGGCTTTCGCGTCGACGTGCGCCAGGTGGAGAAGGTGCTCGGCGACTTCGAAGGCATCCGGGCCCGGGCGGTCGTGGGCCAGGGCGATCGGCTGATCGCGTTCTACACCAGCGCACCCGGCAGCGCCGTGCGCCTCCTGGAGCTGCGCGCGTTCCTGCAAAACAGGCTGCCGGCGTACATGGTGCCGGACGCGTTCGTCCTGCTCGACGCGATGCCGCAGCTGCCGAACGGCAAGATGAATCGCCGCGCGCTCCTCGAGGCGCAGGGCGAGCTGCAACAGAGCGACCCGTACGAGCCCCCGGCGAGCCCGACCGAGCGCACGCTCGCCGACATCTGGTCCCTCGTCGTGAACGTGCCCGCCGCGCGCATCGGCCGCCGAACGCACTTCTTCGGCATCGGTGGGCACTCGCTCTCTGCCATGCGCGTCTTGGCGAGGATCAAGGACGTATTCCAGGTCGAGCTCGTCGTGTCGGAGCTCTTCGATTCGCCCAAGCTCGACGCGATGGCCGCCGCGATCGACCGCGAGATCGCGCGCCGGCCTCCCAGCGAGCGAAAGGCGCAGCCCTCCTCCACGGCTCGACGAGCGCCGAAGACGCGGGCGGGCTCGGGGCTGCTCCACGACAAGGTGGCGCTGGTCACCGGCGGCAGCCGTGGTATCGGGCTCGCCACCGCGCTGCTGCTCGCGGAGCACGGCGCGAGGGTCGCCATCAACTACCGGGACAGCGAGGCGCAGGCTCGGCGCGTCAAGGAGCAGATCGAGGCGGAGGGCGGGATCGCCGAGGTCTTCGGGGCGGACGTGACCGACGCCGCCGACGTGGCCAACCTCGTGAAGGCCGTCCACCAGCGCTTCGAGCGCATCGACGTCCTGGTGGCGAACGCTCATATCAACTTTCGTCATCGCCCCTTCGTCGAGTACGACTGGGCCGATCTCGAGCGGAAGGTCAGCGATGAGCTCAAGGCGGTGTTCCTCCCGTGCCAGGCGGTCGTCCCGGAGATGCTCCGGCGCAAGAGCGGCAGCATCGTGGCGGTCTCGAGCAGCCTCTCCAGGCGCAGCAACGAGGGGTTCCTCGCGCAGAGCACGGCGAAGGCCGCGGTCGACGCCTTCGTGCGCGCGCTCGCCGCCGAGCTGGGTCCTTCTGGCGTTCGCGTCAACACGGTCGCGCCCGGGCTCACGTTGACGGACGCGGCGATGCCGATGGCGCCCGCGGTCAAGGAGGCGATCGCCTCCAAGTCCCCGTTGCGCCGCAACGGCTTGCCCGAGGACATGGCGGGCGCCGTGCTCTTCTTGGCGAGCGACCTGTCGCGGTTCATGACCGGCTCGTACCTGCCGGTCGACGGTGGGCTCACGATGTTGTAGCGGCCGCGCCGGGGAGGAAGGCGGCGCCCTCTCTCACACGAAACCACGAGGCTAGAGCATGCCTGCCAAGCTTCTCGTCATCGACAACTACGACTCCTTCACCTTCAACCTCGTGCAGATGTTCCGCAGCTACGACCTGGACATCTCGGTGTTCCGCGCCGACGCGCTCTCGGTCGAAGACGTCGCGCGCCAGCGGCCCGACTACGTCCTCGTGAGCCCTGGCCCCAAGAGCCCGAGCGCCGCCGGGATCTCGACCGAGCTCATCCGTCGCTGCCAGGGCGAGGTCCCCATCTTGGGCGTGTGCCTCGGCATGCAGTGCATGAACGAAGCGTTCGGCGGCAGCACGGTGCACGCGCCCGTGCCGATGCACGGCAAGACGAGCGCCGTACATCACGACGGGACCGGCCTCTTCGAAGGCGTCCCCCAGCCGTTCACGGTAGCGCGCTATCATTCGCTCGCCATCACGGGCATCAGCGAGGAGCTGAGGGTCAACGCCCGGGCCACGGACGGCGTGCCGATGGCGATCCAACATGTCCGCCATCCGCTCTTCGGCGTCCAGTTCCACCCCGAGAGCTTCCTCACCCAGCACGGGTTCACGCTGGTCGAGAACTTCCTGCGCTCGGGTCCGCTGAAAGGAGCGCTGTCATGAGCACAGCTGCGGTCGACGTCAGCCTGCCCTGGCTCCGGAGGGTGACGGGGGTGCATTCCGAGCCCCTCGACCTGAAGGAGCCGTTCCTGGACGTGGTGCGCCGCTTCGCGCATCTGCCCGGCACCGTGGCGCTGATGAGCGGCGGGGAGCTCGACTCCGCCCGTCACCACATCCTCGGCGTGTATCCCTGGCTGTCGCTGAGCGGTCACCGCGCGCGGACCACGCTCGCCGACGGCGACCATCGCGTCGAGCTCGACGAGGACCCGTTCACCGCGCTGCGCCGCCTGCTGCAGCGCTGCAGCGTGCCGGAGCTGGGAGCGCCGCTGCCGCTGTCCAGCGGGCTCCTCGGCTACTTCGCGTACGATCTGAAGGACTGCCTGGAGCAGCTGCCGAGGACGAGCATCGACGACCTCGAGCTGCCGCTGATGCACCTCGTGGCGCCGGCCATCCTCGTGATCCACGACCGGGTCTCGGGAGCGACGACGCTCCTGGCGATGCGCCTGCAAGGGGACGACGATGCGTTTCGCCGAGACGTGGCGCGCTTCAAGGAGGCGCTCGGCGCGCCGGCGGCGGCGCTCCGCGAGCCGGCGCCGCGGGCGAGCGGCCAATGTGCTTCGATCGTCTCGCGGGAGGAGTACCTCTCGGCGGTCGAGGCGATCCGCAGGTACATCGTCGACGGCGACGTGTACCAGGTGAACATGTCCCAGCGCTTTCAGGCGCCGTTCGCCGGGGACCCCTTCGACTGCTTTGCCAGGATGTATGCGGCCAATCCGGCGCCCTTCTTCGCGTACATCAACGCCGGAGACCACCAGATCGTCTCGACCTCTCCCGAGCGGTTCATCGAGCTCAGGCACGGCAGCGTGGAGACGCGACCCATCAAAGGCACGCGGCCTCGGGGGAGGACTCCGGACGAGGATGACGCCCTGCGGACGGAGCTCCTGGAGAGCGCGAAGGAAGACGCCGAGCTGTCGATGATCGTCGACCTGCTCCGCAACGACATCGGCAAGGTCTGCCGCCCGGGGTCGGTGCGCGTGCTCGAGCACAAGCGCCTCGAGGCCTATCAGAACGTCTATCACCTCGTCTCGATCGTGAAGGGCGAGCTCGATCCCGGCATGGATGCCGTCGATCTGCTCCGCGCGACCTTCCCGGGCGGCTCGATCACGGGGTGCCCGAAGATCCGGGCGATGGAGATCATCGACGAGCTCGAGCCGGTCCGCAGGCACATCTACACGGGCAGCATCGGCTACGTCGGGTTCGACGGTACGATGGATCTATCCATCGCGATCCGGACCGCGACGTTCACGGGCGGCAAGGTCGTGTTCTCCGTCGGCGGCGGCGTCGTCTTCGACTCGGATCCAGCGAGTGAGTTCGAAGAGACGCTCCACAAGGGGCGCACGCTGATGAACGCCCTGGCCGCGACGGGCGGCGACGAGCGGACCGCCAGCACGGTCTGGCAGGACGGGGCCTTCAAACCCAGCGCAGCCGCCTCGGTGCCGCTCGACGCCGAAGGGCTGGCGTATGGCTTCGGCTTCTTCGAGACCTTGCGCGTCCAGGCGGGCCGTCCGATCCTGCTCCAGGCCCATTTGCAGCGCTTCGAGCTCGCCTGGCGGGAGTTCTTCCAGTCCGCGCCGCCGGATGTCACCTGGGCCGACGTCATCGCCCAGCTCATCCGGAGGAACGGGCTGTCGAGCGCGGTCGCCGCGGTGAAGCTCGTGGCGGCCGCGGGCAAGCCGAGCGGCGCGCGGCCGTCCCCCGTGCTCTTCGCGAGCGCCAGGCCCTATTCGCCGCGCCCCGCCCTGAGCTCGAAGCCTGGGCTGGCCCTCCGGGTGTATCCGCACTGCCGGCACACGCACCTCGCCAGCCACAAGACCCTCAATTACATGTACTATAAACTGGCCGGGGACTGGGCCAAGCGCCACGGCGCGGACGAGGCGTTGATCCTCAACGCGGATCGCTCCGTGTCGGAGACGAACACCGCGAGCGTGTGCTGCGTGTTCGGCGATACCGCGTGCTTCCCCGCGTCAGCGCACGCGTTGCCGGGCACCATGGCGGCCGAGGTCCGGCGGCTCCTGCCGCAGTGGGGCTTCGCCGTCGAGGACCGGCGCCTCACGGTGGAGGATCTGATGGCCGCGGACCAGGTGTTCTTGACGAACTCGTTGATGGGCGCGGTCCCCGCGGTGAGCCTCCACGACGCGAAGCTCGGCTACGACGCGGCGCTCTGCGACAAGATCAACGGAGCCGTGTTCGACGGAGCCTGACGGCTGGCGACGCGGGGCCGCCCGGGCACACCGGGCCGGCCCGAGGGCGAGCGGGCGGCGGCGCGCGCTCAGCCCTCGCGCGCCACGCGGAGCGCCTCCGCGAGCTCCTCGGGCGTGATCTCCCGGTCCTGCAGCACCATCGCCGCCCAGGCCGCGACCTCGGCCGGCGTCCGGAAGATGTTCGGCGCGGGCGCCTGCGACCCGCGGGGCTGCAGCCGCATCATGATGGCGCGGACCGACGCGGCGATGAACCCCTCGGCCTCGACGAGCGTGGCCACGCCCTTCATGTACTCCCCTGGAGCGCTCGCCGCCCGCTGCATCGCCGCCCGGCTCTCCTCGTTGGGGGGCCCGGTGTGCTGACGGGGGACCACGATCAGGAACGCTGCCCCTCCCGGCTGACGCTCCGCCCAGGCCCGGAAGTGCGCCCGGGAACGCTCGATGCCGGCGACGCTCTCCTGCCCGCGCCAGATGAGCAGCATGAGCCGCCGCCAGGTCGCCACCACGTACACGTCCGTCCGTTCCAGCAGCTCGACCTGCACCGACGAGGAGGTGGTCACCATCTCACCCGATTGTCCTCCCTGTAGGCTGGCCACCGCAAGAACTCCGGTGTGTCAGGTCAGCAGCCCGGCGTCGCAGCCGCGGCGATGCAGCTCCTCGGTATCCGTGCAGCGACCTGCATCCTGAGGCGGAGCAGGCTGCGGGCATAGGCTTGCCCGGGCGGGCTTGGGACGGTGCGCAAGAAGACCCACACTGGCACAGGCACATCCTCAATCACGCAGAAAACTCGCGATTGAGGCTGGCACGTCACGTGCTTCAGGGGCACGGCATGAAGACCTCGATGCGGTGGTTCCTCCCCGTTGCGCTGCTCCAGGTGCTCGCCTGCTCCGATGCCGTCGAGCAGCCGACTGGAACCGGTTCGGGGGGCGACTCGTCCGGAGGCACCACGTCGTCGAGCGCGTCGAACGGCGCCGGCGGCGCCCCCGAGACGTCGTCGAGCGCGTCGGGCGACACCGGCGGCGGCCCCGTGGCGTGCGACCAGCTGGGAGGCGGCGCCGAGCCGGGCGCGGCCTGCGCGAACGAGGACGAGATATGCGACAGCGCCTGCTCGGGCTGCTGGAGCAGGTGCATCGACGGCGTGTGGGTCGAGGAGTGCGATCCGTGCCCCGATGCGCTGCCCGAGAGCGGGACGAGCTGCGAGGGCCATGACGGCGTGGGGCCGTGCAGCTACAACAACGAATGCGGCACGGCGGTCGCCGAATGCGACGGAGCGACCGGGTTGTGGGTCGTCGAGGGGGACGACTGCGGCGGCGGCGGCGGGGAGGACGAGGGCGGCTGCGGCTGAGCGGCGCGGGGTCGCCGCCCGCGCAGCGCCGTGGGGCTCAGAGGCTACTTCGTCAAGACGACGTGAGTGGCGTCGTCCGAGGAGGCGCGCTCCGTGCACGTGTAGCCGAGGCTCACCGTATCGATGCCGGCGAGGAGGTGCTCGCCCCTGCCCAGGAGCACGGGGGAGATCACGAGGTGGATCTCGTCGATCAGCCCGGCGGTGAGGTACTGGCGAACGGTGGCGACGCCGCCGCCGAGTCGGACGTCCTTGCCCTGAGCCGCTTCCGTCGCGCGCTTCAGCGCGGCATGGATGCCATCGGTCACGAAGTGGAACGTCGTTCCGCCCTCCATCGTGATGGGCGCGCGACCATGGTGCGTGAGCACGAAGACGGGTACGTGGTAGGGCGGGTTGTTGCCCCACCATCCCTTCCAACCGTCGTCGGACCAAGGGCCCCGCATCGGCCCGAACATGTTGCGGCCGAGGATCCAGGCGCCGACGTTCTCGAAGCCGCGAGCGGCGAAGTCGTCGTCGACGCCTTCTCTGCCGCCCTGGTCGCCGATCAGGGATCCGGCGAAGTCGGCGCTCATCCTCTGGAACGTCTTCGTGCCCAAGACCCACTTGTGCAGCGCCATACCTCCGATGCCCATCGGATTGTCCAGATCCTGGTCGGGACCGGCGCCGTAACCATCAATGGAGATTGAAAATGCGTTGACCCGAAGCCTCGACATGAGCGTAACTCCTTGCGGCGCAGGCATCGCCTGCGGCCGTCGTGACCGCCGTCTTCTGAAGTGGCGACGAACGAGCCAGGGGCGGATCGACACGCCGACGAGATTTTCTTTCGCTGGGCGATCGTCACAGGAAAGCACCGTCTATTCAAGGACTTAGGCGACGTGCTCGCCGAGGACCACCGCGACGTCGTCCTGCAGGTTGCCGGACGGGAGGGTCACCGCCTGGATCAGCGCTCCCACCGCCGTCTGCACGCCGCCGGTGCGCGCGAGCGCGCTGATCGTCGCATGCGACGCGTACTTCAGGAGGCCGTCGGTGGCGACCAGGAGGCGCCCCGAGAGCGGACGGCGTCGGATGCCGGCGGGCCTGCACGCGCCGCTGCCGACCAACGGCTTCCGGCTCTGCGCCGCCGTCAGATCGATCACCCTGTCGGGCTCGACGAGGAGCGCTCCCGAGTCCCCCACGCTGGCGCCCCACAGCTCGCCTCGGCGCATCTGGACGACGACGAGCGTCGTCTCGCCGCACGTGGGCGTTGCTTCCAGCTCGCCGTCGAGCCGACGGAGGCGCTCGCACCAGCCGTCGGCATCGAGCTCCATCTCTGCGCCGAGCGCCACCATCGCGCTCACCGCCGCGCGGGCCGCGGCCGCGCCGCCAGCGAGCCCCCCCGCGCCGTCGGCGACGGCCATGGTCCACCGGTCGCCGCGGCACGAGAGCTCGAGACGGTCCTCGTTCGCGCTACCTGCCACGCGGCGTGACCAGAAGCGCATCCAGCCCGAGGGAGGTTCGATCTGCTCGCACGCGTCGCCGCCTTCCGAGCGCGTGATCTCGACGCTGGAGACGATGTTGTCCCGGAAGAGGAGGACCGCGCCGTCGCCCTGGCCGCATCCCGGACAGCCGGCTTCGACGAGCCCGGGGACGGCGACGAGCCCGCCCACGTTCTCTCCGTGATCGTCGAGCGGCGCCGGGCGCCCAGGCGGATCGAACCAGCAGATCGGGTCGCCGATCCTGTACTCGTGCTGCCGGCAATAGCCGTACCGATACTGGATGCGCCATTCCGGGGAATGCCCACAGCCGGGGCAGCGGGCGTGGGCGATGACGACGTCGAACAGTCCCATGGCCAGCCGGTCCTCCTGTGCAGTCCGTCGGCGCTCCCGGACAATACAAGCCTGGGCGCTCCTGTGCAGCGCCGTCGGCCGTCCTGCGCAGCCCCGCCGGCCCTCCTGGGCAAGCCCGGCGCCCTCCTGCGCAGGGCCGCCGGCCCTCCTGCGCAGGGCCGCCGGCCCTCCTGCGCAGCCCCGCCGGCCGTCCTGCGCAGCCCCGCCGGCCGTCCTGCGCAGCCCATTGGCCCTCCTGCGCAGCCCCGCCGGCCCTCTTGCGCAGCGCCGTCGGCCGTCCTGCGCGGCCCATTGGCCCTCCTGGATAAACCCCGGCGCCCTCCTGTGCGGCCCCGGTGCGTCTCCTGCGCAGCCCCGCAGGCTCTCCTGCGCGGCCTGGGCGCCCTCCTGCGCACCCCCAGTTGGTGTCCTGCGCTACACGAACCGCCGTCCTGCGCGGCCCTCGCGACCCTCCTGCGCGCCCCCGTCGGGGTCCTTCGTCATCATCGTCTGGCTCCTGCGCAGGCCCGATGGGTCTCCTGTGCAGCCGCGGCGTCGTCTCGCGCGCCTTTCGTGGTTGCAGCGCAACTCTTTTTCCCTCCTCCCTCGTGCACCGCCTCCGCGGCCCGCTGCCCGCGGCGCCAGGCACGCCGCCCCCCTCGATTCGATGCGCGGCACACCGCCTCTCCCAGCCTCGGCCCGAGCGCTTCTTCGCGGCGCGACCGACTCGTGCTCTCCTCTGGCCAATGCCTTGTTCGCCGATACCCTCGCCGATCTTCCGGCCCCTCATTCCGAGGGGCGCTGGCCCCGACAAGGAGGCGTATTTTTACCATGGCAAAGGCATCCACCACCACGTCGTCCAGGACCGACAAGGCCGCAACGAAGCGCGCGTCGCGCGAGACACGGGGCGCGCCTCGCTCCTCGACGGGCGCAGCAGCGTACACGCTGAGCGCCGCCCGCGAGGCCGAGCTCCTGCGAGAGGCCGAGTCGCTGGGCGACAACACCGTGATTTTCCCCGGCAAGCTCGCCCGGCGCGTCATCTGGTCGAGCCGCATCCAGCTCGCCGCCGAGCGCGACGCGGCCGATCTCGTCCGCACCCCCTTCCCCGACGACGAGCCCGCGCTGACACGCGAGGAGATCCGCGCGCTCCGCGACAGGATCGAGCTCCTGCGCGTCACGCAATCGCGCTGGCAAGCCGTGCAGCAGCGCCAGGAGCAGGCCGTCGCGATGTTCAAGGGGCCGGCCGCCGAGGCCGCCCAGCACCGGCAAACGCTCCTCCGCTTCTTCGATCTCCGCTTCAAGAACAGCCCCGAGGGGCAAAAGCGGCTCATGGCGATCCGCGCGGGCAGCGGCGACGCGGATCTGGTCCAGGACGTCTCCGACCTGCTCTTGCTCTGCTCCGAGCACGCGGAGGCCCTTCGCAAGGCGCCTCGCGGCGAGGGCGACGCGGCGGCCCGCCTCCGCGCGCTCTCGCCCGAGCTCGCGCGCATGCTCGCCGACAAGACGTTCTCTCCCGAGGCGCAGCGCGCGCGCAAGCTCCGCGACGCCGCGTACACGCTCGTCATGCACGCCGAGCGGCGGCTGCGCGCCGCCGCGGAATACTGGTATGCCGGCACCGACAGGATGAGGGATTATGCGCCCTTCCCCGTCTCGCGCGGCGCCGCGTCCACCGGAGATGAAGCGGAAGAGGAGGAAGGCGAGGACACCGCGGAGAACGGCGCGACGGAGGGCGACGCGTCGGAGGAGGGCGCGACGGAGGACGGCGCGCCGGGCGAGGACGAAGACGAGGGGTGATCGCCCCAGGCCGCGGCGGGCGCGTCAAGGAGGGGGGCGCCTGGCTCATGGCGAGGGGTCGAGGCTCCCCGGCCAGCGCGCCGGCCCGGCCGGGCGCCACGCGGGGGAGGCTCGGGCGGGGCCGGCGGCTGCGGGGCGTCGTGACCGTCCGCGCGGCGCCGGTCACCTATCCCATCAGGGGCCTGGCTGCGGCGCGGCCTGGCACGTGCCGGCCACGCACGCGAGCTGCGGCGGTGGCGGGCACGGGGCGCACTGCAGGTTCCTGCACGCGGGGGCACTACGGGCGTTGAGCTCACGGAAGAAGTCTCCGCTGCCGTCGTAGATCACCAGGTTGGACGCACTCGCGACCGCCCTCGACGAGATCGTGCCGCAAAAGCAGCAGCGGTCGGCCGCGGCCACGAACACGCAGTCCGACGCGGCAGCGCAGGTCGCCGGGCCGGGCGGCAGGGGCGCCCCCGTCGGCCCGCCGGCGACGGTCGCCGTCGATGCCGCAGTCGGCGTCACCGCGGCTTCGGGCGGCTGCTCCGCGCCCCGCGGGGGCCCACCCGGACGGTGTGCGTCGCCGCACGCGGCCAGCAGCGCGGCGATCGCGATCACGAGACGACCAGCTTTTCGGCTCAAGCTCGTATGCATTCCGGGCGAACGGTCGAACCTCCTGCCCCCTTACAGTGCTTCACTGCGGCTACGGCGGCCCGGGGCGCGGGGGCGATTCGATCGGCACCGCCTACCTCGGCGAGGACCGGCTCACGGCCCTGGGCGTCACCTTCACGCTGGGGCCGTCGGGCAAGGGCGGCATCGGCTGGGACGAGCAGGGCGAGACGATCACGGGGGAGGATGGCGTCGCCCTGGAGACGCGCCGGTTTGCTGAATCGCTGGAGTGGAGCTCGCCCGCACCCGCACAACGCTGTCAATCACCCGCAGCGCGAAGCGGCGTCGGGCATTGCCGTAGTGGGCGGGCTATTCACAAGGCACGAGTGAGCCAGTACAGCGGAAGTCGCTTTGCGTGCGCGATGGCGAGCACGAGCGTGTGCTCGGGGTGCACCTCGAACGCAATGACATACGGAAAACGGTCGACGATCGCTCTGCGAATGCTCCGTGGTGCAGGAGAAGTCCCTGGCCAAATCTGAAAAGATGTCGGGGCCTCTCCAATCTTATCGAGCATCGACGAGACCTCGGCGATGAACTCGTCGCCCAGCCCGGGCCGCCTCTCGTCGTACCAGATGGCCGCCGCACGAAGCTCAGCGCGCGCTTCAGGATGAAGCTCGACCCGCACGCCGGTCCTCGAGCTCCTTCAGGATCTCCGCTCGCGCCGTGCCCCAGTCGACCGTCTGGACCTTACCCTCCTCGACCTCGCGCGCTCGGCGCGTCAGCTCACCCGTCCACGCTGCAGCGACCTCCTCGGCGTCGGGCTCCTCAAGGCTGGAGAGCACTTCTTCTGCCAGCCGGGCCCGCTCGTGGCGGGGCAACAGCAGCACCTGCGCGAGAAGTTCCTCGGTGGACATAGGGGAACTGTAGCATGGCTCGGGTCCGCCACGCACGGCGATGCGGCCTCCAGCTCGATGGGCCGCCGCACCCGCGCCAGGCTGGTCTGCTCGCGGACCAGAACAGGCGATGGTACCGGCATGCCGGTGCTTCTCCGGGCCGCGCAAACACCGGTCGAGATCCTCCGAGGCAGGTGTTTCGCCCCACCTACGGGTGGGGGCCATGACGGCAAGGATTTGCCCGGGCCGAGCGACGTGGCCGACGGCGCCGATGGGAGGGTTGGCGGCGACGCGTGCTCGGCGGAGACCGTAACCGGCGGGGCTGCCGTGGTGAACCCGTGCGAGGGCGAGCTCCCGAGCGTCGGCAAGGGCGGTGACGGGTCGCCCGGCGGCGCGGAGGACGGGCGCGACGGCGAGCCGACCGCGACGCCGAACCCGAGCGCACCCGCCAGGGACCGGCGGCAAAGAGACGAGGGCTGTCATGAGGTGCCGTGCACAGGTGCTGTTTCAGGTGGGCGCGTGGGCGTGGGTCGTCACCGGGATCGGGCACCTCGCGATCACCGCGCTGCTGCTCGGTCGCCCCGCGAAGCCAGCCGCGGAGACCGCGGTCCTCGGCGCGATGCGGGCGCACCGGATGACCATGATCGGGCTGTCGCGCGACCTGCTCGGCCTCTTCAGGGGGTTCAGCGTGGCCATGGGCCTGGTGCTCGCGCTGCACGGCGCCGTCTGCGTGCTCGCCGCGCCCGCCCTCGCCGCGCCCCCTGCTGTCGTGGCGCTGAACGCGGCGGTGTCGCTGGCGCTGCTGGCCATCGCCGTCCGCGCGTTTCCGCCGCCGCCGATCGTGACCATGCTGGTCGCGACGGCGTGCTTCGGTTCGGCGCTCGTGGTGGGCTGAGCGTGCGGGCGAAGATAGCTCATAGCCCATCGCAGTCGCCATGAGCAGCCCGTCGGACGAACCGTTGCGGCATCGCTCGTTCAGGTTCCGGCGCACCGCGCTGCAATCGTGAGGCGGCGGCCCGAATGCGCGCTGGCTCGTCTCGGTACACGACGAGATATGGAAAGCGACGCACCCGCTGCTGCGCGCCGAACGCATGCGCGTCGAGCCCGCGTGGCGCCGCCGGCCCGAAGCGAAACATCAGCTCGATCTCGGGGCGCGGGATCGAGACGTGCGGCGCGTCGCCGGTGCGCTCGGTCGCGAACAGCGCCTCGACGGCCGGCGCAATCGACGCGCTGGGCGCGAGGCGATGGCGGCGGGGGCTCGCGTGCAGGACCGGAGGACGAACGTGCGCGCCGATCGCGCATGCCCGCGCGTGTCATTGTCCGCTTCTTCCAATTCCCAACCCGCGCGCGTCGCTAGCATCGCGGTCATGAAGATCCTCGTCACCGGAGCGACCGGAAAGGTCGGAAGCCGTCTCGCAAAGCGCCTCGCCCGCCGGGGCGATCATGTCCGCGCCCTCGTGCGCGATCCGAACCGCGCCGCCGAGCTGCGCGAGCACCGGATCGAGACCGTGAAGGGCGATCTCCTCGACGAAGCCTCGCTCGCGCCCGCGGTGCGCGGCATCGACGCGGTCGTCCATTGCGCCGCCTTCTTCCGCGGCGCCACCCCGGAACAAGCGCACACCGTCAACGACCTCGGCACGCAACGACTCGCGGCCGCCGCCCGCGCCGCGAACGTGAACCGCTTCGTCTTCACCAGCACCGGGTTGGTCTACGGACCGAGCGGCGGCCGCCTCGCCCACGAGGGCGACGACTGCGCGCCGCCACCGGGCTACCCCGCGAGCAAGCTCGCCGCCGAACGCGCGCTCCTCGCCCTCGAGGGCCTCGATGTGCGCGTCCTCCGCCTCCCCTTCGTCTACGGCGACGGTGATCCGCACATCGAGGAAGCGATCCCGATGATGCGCGGCTGGCCGCCGTCGCAGCGCATGGCCTTGATTCATCACGCCGACGTCGCGCAGGCTGTCGCGCGCGTGCTCGACACCGCATCGCCTTCGCACCGCACCTACAACGTGGTCGACGACGAAGCCCCCGACCTCGCCACCGTCTTCGCGTCGGTCGGCGCCCCACCGCCCGACGGCTCGGCCGGCGAAGCGGCCCGAGCCTTCGACGTCCTCCTCGACGGCCGCCGCATCCGCGAAGATCTCGGCTTCAAGCCCGAGTTCCCGCGCCTCCAGGATGCGATCGCGGCGGGCGCGTGATGTTCTCCAGTCGTCCAGGTAGGCGGACGCGCATGCCGCAACACGCGCGCCATCGACCACAGTCGGTCAACGAGCGCCCCGAGACGCGGGGCACCGCTGGATACGGCGCTCCACATCGCCGGTGAAGTCGGGTAAGTCCGCGCCACAGTCGCGAGGCGGCGGCCCGCAGGCTGGGGCGTGATGGCGAATGGGAGGTCTCGGCGATGACCTCAGCGGTCGAGGATGGCTCGCGCCCGCCGCTCGCGCCGGCGGCGAAGCTCGCCTTCAGCCAGGCATCGCGGGAAATGCCTACGTGAGGTTCGTGAGCGGCCCGGTGCAGTACGCCGGCGCGCCGAACGTGGTCCGGGTGTCGCCGAACAGGTTCAGGATAGAGACGAGCAGGTTGTTGTGCGGGAGGTTCGGGTACCGGACCCAGCGCCCGGTGCGCAGGCCCCCGCCGCCGCCGGCCAGCAGGAACGGCATGTTCGTCTTCATGTGGGTCGGCGGATCCGAGATCTCGGAGCCGAAGAAGACGACGCTCTCGTCGAGCAGCGAGTGCCCGCCCATGTCGACCTTCTCCATCTCCTGCAAGAGATAGAGGTGCTGCTCCGAGTACCAGGTGTAGATGAGCTCGCACTCGGCCGGCCTGAAGCCGCCCATTTCCTGGTAGAAATGGTGGTGCTCGGTCAGGTTCAGCCACGGCAACGTGTACTTCGCCTCGGTGTCGCTCCACTGCAGGGTGCCGACCGCGGTGATGTCGCAGGCGAGCGCCATCACCAGCATGTCCGTCATCAGCTTGCCCACCTTGGGGATCGCCGCGTCGGTCGAGCTGTCCACGATCGTGCCGGGGTCGTCCGCGTTGAGCCCCGCGCTCGGGTTGTAGTCGGACGTGTCGACCCTCGTCGGGACCCGACAAGCGCTCGTCGCAGTCGGCGTGCTGCTGAGGCTCTGCTCGATCTCGCGGATCTTCGTCAGGTGCTGGTCGATCTTCTGCTTGTCGGCCGCGCCGAGGCGCGCGGAGAGGGCGGCGTAGCGCCGGTCGAGGAAGTCGAGGATCGATTGCTTCCGCGCGAGGCGACGGGCGGCGTCGTCGCTGGCGCCGGGGTTTAGCGTGCCGAAGAGAGCGGTGAAGATCTCCACCGGATCGAGGCGCGGCTGGATGGGGCTGTACGGCGCGGCCTCCTCGAAGTTGGCGATGTTCATCGGCGTCATCAGGCCGTGGGACTTGCCCGTCGCCCAGCGCACCGCGAGCTGGATGCTCGCCTCCGCCGTCCGACCGGCGGAGATCCGGGAGGCGATCACCTGATCGATGGACGGCCCCCTCCCGTAGCCGCCGTTGTTCGCGCCCTCCTGCGACGTGCCCGTGAGCCAGGCGATGATCCCGCTCTGGTGCTGCTCACCGCGCGCGCTCTTCATGTCGAGGCCGTCGACGACGAGCAGCCGGTCCTGCACTGGCGCGAGCGGCGCCAGGATGGGGCCCAGGGTGAAGCTCGTCTCGGTGCCGGTCGGACGCCAGCGATCGATCAGGGTCCCGCCGGGCGTGTAGACGGCGAGGAAGCGCCGGGCGGGGGCGGGTTGCGCGCGCGCCAGGCGCTCGGTTCCCATGATCTCCAGCCACGGGAGAGCGACGGCGATGGCGCCGGCGCCTCGCAGCATGGCACGTCGGCTCAAGCGGAATTTCGACATACCCCTCTCTCCTGTCGTCGGGATGGCCGACCGAGGCCCCCGAGAGGACGCGCCTGCTTTGCTGTCACGCCTCGTCCGCTCCGGACGCACGGAGGCTCCCTCATCGAACCACAGGCATTCTTGATGAGGAGTTCGAGGTTAGCGAAGGCCACGAACGGAGCTTCCGGCAGCGCAGAGAACTCCAGCATCGTTCTGGCGAATCAACGGTTTCACCAATGGCAGTAGCAGATGGCCATCGGACCGGCTCACCCCGAGAGCAGATATTGCCGGAGCGAAGTTTTTCCGTCGCAGCGTGAACCTGCTGCTCACCGCGACGTGGCATGCCACAACATCTCGGTCGCGGCCCGCGCGTTCGGCCGCCGCCGTGCTCTTCCCCGGCGGACACCCCTCGCCCCCACGAGCGGGGCGTCGGACGAACCGGTGCGGCATCGCTCGTTCAGGTTCCGGCGGAGCGCGCCGCCATCGCGAGGCGGCGGCCCGCAGGGGCGGGTTCGGCGAGTGCGGCGCGGCGTCGCAAGGGGGGCGCCGGGGGAGGCTCGGGCGGGGCCGGCGGCTTCGGTGGACGAGGCGGCAAGGGGGGCGAGATGGACGGGAGCCCGCCAGCGAGCCGCGTCGGTGAAGCCGGCGCGTCCACAGGCGCGGGGACGGCGGCGGCCGTGGGGTGATCGACGCCTTGGCAATCACCTGCGGCGTGGAGCGCCGTCGGGCGCATTGCCTCGTTGGGCGAGGTCGACGCGCCCGGTCAATGATAGGTGGGGGCCGCTCTTCGCTCGCGCAGGAGGATGGCCCGCTCCGCGCCGTGTCGAGCCTCGCCGCGACCTCACGGATGCCGGCCTCGGCGCAGCAGGAACGCGCGCAAGCGAGCTCGATCCTCATCGTTCATGTCCAGGAGCTGGACAGTCGCGCGCCCCTCCGCTGTAAGCCCGTTGATGACTCCAGTCGATTCCGTGACGAAGTGCTCTCGCCACGCGTGCCGCCTGGGATGATAGAGCTGTACGACAAGCTTGCTCTCGGGGTCGATCGACGCGACATTCGGCCCCTTCTTCAAGTTGCAGCGAATGCAGCATAGACGCAGGTTGTCGACATCATCCGAACCACGATGTTGCCTTCCGATGATGTGGTCTACCTGGTGGGGCAAGATCGATGCGTCCTGCGGAAGATGGCAGTACTCTCATGCCCCCTGGGCGCGCCGCTGGACCAGCTCTCGCGTGTCGCTCGGCAGCTTCACGAGGCCGCGCGCAGGGTCCATACCTCCTCTGCCTGAAGCTTGAGGAGGCTGAGCATGTCGTTCAGACGGACGACCTCGGCATACTCTCTGTGCGGGAATTCGGGGGAGGTCACCGACGAAATCCGCGTTCGATGCCGGTGAAGACCCGCTGAACGCCGGCGATCACGTGGCCGCGGTCTTCGCCGATCCTGCGCGGGACGGGATGATCACCGACATCTCCACATGTGCGTCCTCAGTCGCGTCCTCGTTCCGTTGTCGTCCGTGTGCCTAACGGTTTGCCAATCTGCTGCGGGGCAGGCTGCCGAGCGAAGCGCGGTTGCCCGAACCGTCAGCCGCATTGGCATGTTCGGCACCCGGTCAGGAAGAACGAATCACGCGACCGCCACCGCAGCTTGCGTTCTCCCGTCGTCATTTTGAAGGGCCGCGCGTCTTTCGTCGGCGCGCGGGCTGCCGCCCCGATGCCGCCCCGAGGCGCTTCTGAATCGCAGCCTGCGTTCGGCGGGGCAGCGTCGCGAGGTACTCCTCCGACAGCGCACGAAGCATCGCGTCCGGCAACGCGAGCACCGCCTGCGCCTCGGTGAGCCCTGCGAGGCGCTGCTCGGGCGCGAGCCCCGCGAGGCGCTGCTCGGGCGCGTACGCCTGCAGCACCTGCTCGGGCGCGTACGCCTGCAGCACCTGCTCGGGCGCGAGCCCCGCGAGGCGCTGCTCAGGCGGCAGCCGCGCAACGAGGCGTGCCAGCGCCTGCTCGAAGCTCTCGACGACCCGCTTTTCGTCCTTCATGTGCCGCTTCCTCTGCCCCGGGAGGGGGTGTCGAACCTGCTCGACATGCTCCAGGAGCGCCCAGAACACCGCGATCTCCGCCGGGGAGAGCGCCGGGATGCCGCCGGGGTCGGCGACCATCCCAGGGGTCACAGTGTACAGCAGATGCTCGCCCTCGCGAGCGTTGGCGGGCACCGTCTCCACCACCCGCAGCGGGAAGACCCCGAGCCGCCCCTCATGCGTGCCCGGCCCGGTCGGTGTGAGCGTGCAGCCCAGCGACCTCAGCGCCTCGGTGAAGCGCGGGGTCAGGCGGGGCGCGAGCACGCGGAGGGCGACCGCGCCGGGATCGTCGATCTCGGCAACCACGAGGTACTGGAGCGCGTACGCGAGGAGCATGCGCGCGTCGTCGCGCTCGAGCTCGTCGGTCGGCCCCTTGAAGTGCACCAGCGTGTGCTCGGCCAGCTCGCCCACCACGCTCGTGAGCAGGCGCGGCCGGGGTGGGGCTCCGCGACGGCTGCGACGGAGGATGACGATGTCGACGCGGAGCGGCTCGCGGACGAGCTGGAACTCCGAGATGCACTGGTACCAGCCCTCGGGGAGCACGTGCTCCAGGAGCGCGACGAGCACCGGGTGCCAGGCGGTGTAGACGCGAACACGCCGCTGTCGCTGCGAGGAGCGAACCTCGCGCGTCGTCGCCATGCGGTTGCCCTTCGCCATCAGGAGCAGCGCTACCACGACCGTCGCCGGCCGGCGACCTCGTGGCGCGGCGCGGTGACATCGGCCACGACGTACTTTGCCCCGCGGCGTTCCCGCCCGTATCGGGCGTCGGGCGACAGCAACCGTCGGCTACGCTCTCCGGCGCCGAACGACTTGCGGGTGTGCTGCGGGGCGGCGTGCCGAGCCCCGCGAGGCTCGGCGCGCCGTCAGCACCAGCCCCCTGTTCGGCGGCGCTCAGCATGCTTCCCTCCGGCTGGGCCGCGCTACGACGAGGCCGCGAAAGACCCCGGTGTTCGTCCGACGACGCGCTTGAAGTCGCGCGCGAAATGGGCCTGGTCGGCGTAGCCGAGCGAGGCGGCGAGGTCGGCGAGAGGGGGAGGGGTTGCCGCCTTGAGCTGTTCGGCCGCCTCGTGCAGCCGATAGCGGCGGATGACCCATTTCGGTCCCACGCCAACGTAGTGACGGAACCGGCGCTGGAGCGAACGAATGTCGACGTCGAGCACCGTCGCAACGTCGCTCGTGCGCAAGAGCGATGGATCTCGCATCATCCTTTCGGTGATGTCGCGCGTGCTCTCGGCATCGCGGCTGAGTGGCTGAAGACGCGTCGCGAGGAACGCCTCGGCGATCGAAAGTGACTCCTCGAACTCCGGCGCGCGGCTGAGTGCGCGTGCCCAGAGCTCACCGTCCTTCCCTAGCACCCTCGCAACCCGAACCGTCCGATCGGTGAGGCTCGACATCGGCGCACGGAGAAGATGCTGAAATGCGGCCGGGCGAAAGGTGATGCCGAAGACGCGACCGGCGCCCTGGCGAATCATTTCCGTTCGGCCCGTGCGCACGCCGGCGACTTCCTGCTGACCCCCGAGCTCCACGGTGAGGCACGCCGTGGGATGCAAGAGGCCCTCGGCGGTGAACGGCGTTCGCAGGTCCCACGCTACCGCCCAGAAGTGATGCACGAACGGGGCGAGCGCCTCCGACGGCGCGACGCGACGGCTGACGAGCAAGCCGTCAGGGCGCGTTCGTTGCAAGACACCTCGCGGCGGGGGCAGCGGACGACGTTCTCGTGCCAGATCCATCGCGTCGAGGATCGCGCATGTGTCGCGTTTCTTCAAGACGGAACCCTCACCCGCCTGCTTCTCTCGGCCCATGCGCAGCGGAATGGAAGCCGAGCTCGGGACCCTCTGTCGGTCATGTGGACTCTGTTGCGACGGGTCGCTGTTCGGGGGCGTCACCCTCGAGCCCGAGGAGCTCCCCGGCGCGCGCAAGAATCGCCTCCAGGTGCTCCAGCGAGGGAACGCGTTCGAGCAGCCGTGTTCGTCGCTGTCGACGCTGGGGGCCCAACGCGCATGCTCGATTTACTCCGACCGTCCTCGCGCTTGCCGTGCCTTCACGTGTCGCCTCTACGACCGCCAGCGACACGACGGCGGCCCGCTCGAGGCGCGGCTCGAATCGGTACGGCGTGTCCGCGCGCTTCTCGGGCTTCTCGAGACGACGACCGACGAGGAGGCCCTGCGAGGCGCTATTGCGGAGCTGACCCGACGAATACAAGCGGACTTTGCGAGAGCCTAGCCTTCATGCGACCGGTCGTGGCACCACGCTCGCCCGCCGAACGCTAGCTTCTGCAGCGGCGCGCAGCGCCGTCGGCAGCAAGCAGGGTTGGGCAGCACAACCACGATCAAGTCGCTCACTTCCAGAGGCGGCGAGCGAGATCCACCAAGCTTACTTGCGCCTCCGCGTCCGTCATCTGCACCAGTGGACGATTGACGTCGTTCGCGGGCTGATAGCCCGCCAGTTCCGTAAGATCCCACATGCACGATGAGACAAGTACCCAGAAAAGCCGGAGCTTGCCCGACCGTGCTCTTGCGAGCAATTGAGGGAGTTCCGTCTCGTTCAGGTAGTCGGACGCGAGGAAGTGCGCGCTGACCAGCAGCACAGCGGCATCGCAGCTTTGGACCTTTCGTGAGATCTCCGCCCCCGATTCCGCGCCGGCTTCTATGTCTAAATCCGCCCATGTCTTTATGTAGCCCTGACGCTCGAGCGGTCGCAAAACAGTCCGGAAGCGGTTCAGCCAACCGATATCTTCACGGCTGTGGCTCAAGAACACCTGCGTCGGCTCCCGAGCTTCACTGGTGCTGATCGGCGAGACCAACCTCCTAATGAGCCCAACGAGTTGCTGTGCAACGCGCCGTGCATCGTCACGCGTGGAAATCCGGGCAGAGAGCGAGTCGAACTCAGCTCTCGACATTCCAGGGTTTGGGATCACATCCCAGAGGTCCATCATCTGTTTGAACGCTCCGGCGGCGTCTCCGCCCGTTCCGGCGATTGGGAAACGAGGGAGCCCCTTGTGAAGGGCCCCGAGGAAGCTCCCATAGGCGCCCCCGAGCCCACCAATCAGGATGACTGAGTCAGCGTAGCTTTGAGGATCCATCCACTCGGACGGCCCTACCCGAGTGCGCACAACCTTCCCGACGTTGATTTCTATGGGTCGGTCTTCGCGAATCACTTGAACCAGACGGTGCTCGGTGCTGATCCCTCGTGCCGCGAGCCCTTCGCTGAAGGTGCGCGCGACGATGTGATCTACTCCAGGCCATCCACCAGTGATTACGCCCAGATCTGCTCTAGCAAGCGCAGCGCCAACCTCTTCGGCAGCGAGGACGGCGGGCTCCGCGATGCCCTGGCGTAGCCCCGTGCCCGCAACGAGCGCCCAGGATTGAACACGATCTTCACGCATTGCCTATTTCCTCATGCGAAACTTGGATCTTCGCGATGGCACAACCAACACGGCAGTTCTAGCTCTCGAAGCCGCGAGCGAGAATCACTCAGCGCGGCAAGGCTGTCACCTGACAACTCGCGCCAGTTATGGCGAAGACCTCGCCCGGCGATCGCGAGCTTCCCAGCCTCGACGCTCGGCTGCCCAACGACCGACGATAAGCTGCCGGCGAAGCCGGCCAGCTTCATCGGCTTGTTCGGCGCCTCAGGGGGCAGAGCCGCGCGCCGCCATGCTCTCGGGCTGAGTTTCCACGCGAACTCCCGTCGAATCGCGTCGGCACGCCGTCTGCGAAGCGGGCACGTGCCCCGCATCGCCTCCGCGTACGCGTTCGCTTTCTTATGCGCCGCTCGAGAGCGCGGCGTCCGACGTGGTGGTCTCACGCGCGGGCGAGCGCCTCGAGGAAGGGTACGACCTCCGCGTGGCTGTCGTACGGGATCACGACGACGCGGTAGTCCTTCCGGAGTCTCTCCTTGCGATCGACCTCGGCCTGCGGATCGGGGAGGCGCTGCAGGAGGACGAAATGGAGCCCGGTCGCGCCCCGGAGCTGCTCGGCGTTGTCGGCGAGGATGAGATCGAGATCGTGCGGGTCCGACATCCCGTAGCCGACGAACAGGAACGTACGGTCGATCAGCAGGTAGCCCAGCACGCTTTGGTAAGCCGCGTCGGCGTGCGCTTCGCGGTACTCGTCGAACGTCAGCACGACCGAGTCGGCGTCCTCGGCCGTGCCATGAACCTTGAACAGCACGGGACGCTTCGTGCGAATGTCGGCAAGCGCCGCGGCGGCCCTCTTGCCCGTGTACATGTCTCGGGCCGGCGGTGGCTCGGCGGCTTCGAGCAGTTTGTCGTAATTCGTCGTGATCACCGTCGGCGCTTGGAGCGCCATGATCGCGCGTTGCGCGGCGCCGGGTGCGGCGTCGATCGGGCGGAAGATCGAGGTGAGCGCCGCTGCGTAGTCGGCGCCGAGCTTGTCCTTCACCTGATCGAGCTGCCGCAACATCTCCTGCAGCGGCATGGCGCGAGCGCGCTCGCGGGTCGGATCGGTCGGGTCGGGTTCGAGGAAGCGCGCGCGCAGCGTCTCGCGATCGCGATCGTCCTGCCACACCCAGTAGCGATCGCATTCGGCGAGGAGCCGGCCGGGCAGGTCACGCCAGCTCGGAAAGCCTCCCGTTACATCCGGTCCGAGGGAGAGGCCGGCGCCGACGAAGGGGACGAGCAGAGCCGCGCGCTTCGCGGCGACGAGCGGCTGGGGTAAGCTGGGATGGGTGGCAGAGGGCATTGGGACTCCGGGGGTGGTCGGGGTCGGGAGCATCGGGGCAGCGGGGGCGGTGCCCGCGGTCTTCAAGACATCGGGCAGAACCGGCGGGCCGTATTGAGGCCGGAGGACGTTCGTCGGAAGGCCGGTGACGGCTGGGGGCAGGATCGGGAAGTTCAGCGCGGGATTTTGTTCGCCGACCGTCGCTACCCGATGATCCCACTCGCGCAGCAGCGTCGCCCGGAGCACGGCACGATCGCGCGCCACCGGCTGGCCCAGGTAGATCGAGGCATAACGGACCCCGTCGTCGAGCCGGCCGACTTGCAAGGCCACGAGCGAGAAGAGCCACGCAAGCGACTCCCGCTGGGCGAGCCTCCACGCGTGGGGATACGAGTCGAGCGCTGCCTGGGCCAGCGCAGGTTGCCGCGCGCCGAGCGCGCTCAGCGCTTCGTGAAGCGCGAGGTGGAGGTACCGCGGAGCGTCTCGGCGCCCGGCGGCTGCGGCCCGCGCGGCGGCCTCCCACTGGCCGCGCCGCTCGAGCTGGAGCACTTCGCCAAGTCTCGCTTGGGGTCGCAAATCCGCGGAAGTTCGCACCCGCCCGACGCATTCGGTCAGCAAGGCATCGCTCGCGTCCGCCGCAGCGATATACTGCGCCTCCTCGATCAATCGGACCCTGCTTCGGCTGCGCTCGACCTCGTAGCCCTCCCACAGGCGCCGGATGGCAGCTTCGGGTCGTCCTGCGTCGCCCAGGGCGCCTCCCAGAATCTGATATACGGAGAAGATGCTCTTGCCCGGATCGACGCGTTTTACCGCCTCCTCCGCGGCCGCGATCGCCGCGTCGATGCCATCGACCTTCCGGACGAGCTGGACCCACAGCGTCCATACGTTCCCAGAGTCGAAGCCCTCGGCCGCGCGTCGGACGTGCGGCACCGCCCGCGGGAGGTCCTCGTCCCTTCCTCGATCGCGGAGGAGCTTCGCCAGGTGGTACTCGGCGGCGGGCGGGCCTGGCTTGGCCAGCCACAGCGAGAGCAGATGGATCCGGGCGTCCCGCTCCGCGGTCGTGGCTGGGTCGGCCGTCGCGAGGTGGTACTGCGACTTCAACGACGCGCTCGCAGCCGACATCAGCTGCTCCAGCAGCTTCGGATCGCCCGCAGCGCTCAGGTGGTAGAGCGCTTCCTCGAAGCGAGCGGCATGGCCGACGGTGAGTTGGCCACCGAGCAGCGGCCTCGCGTACCAGGCGCCTGCCCGCCGATGCGCCTCGGCCCAGGCCGCGCCGTCGCTCCGAAGGCGCGGGAGCTCCAGCTCTCGCACGAGCGGGTAGAGGACATCGCGGGTGTGCCGGATCAGAAGGAGATAGCGATCGCGCAGCGATTGACGCGCGCTCCGCCAGTCGAGCCCGGGGTCGGCCATCGCCTCGACCAACTCGACGGTGGCCGGCTGGCGCACCACGGCCAGCGTCGTGAGCCACCGCCGCGTCTCGGGGGAGAGCCCGTGCACCGCCTTGGCCACGATGCGCCTCTCCAAGGCCTCGACCAGCGTCGGATCTCGCATAGCGAGCGGGTCCGCGTCGACGCGCGGACCCAGCAGATCCTCCACCGTGTAGCGATCGAGCAGCTTCCCGAGCAGGGTGAGCGCGCGCGGGTTGCTCCCGAGCCGGACGATGACCTCCTGTCGGCGCCCGACGAGCGGGTCGCCGGAGCCCGTCAAGTTGGCGGCGTCGAGGATCGCCCCTGCCGCGGTGACGTCGTCGACTGGCGCGCGGAGCACGGCATCGAAGCAGCGTTCCCGCCAGGCGCGATCATCCATCGCCCGGTTCGCCAGCAGCACGAGCCAGCCGCGCGCTCCGCGCAGCTTCACGACGCCCTCCATGGCCTTGTCCAGCCACTCCGGCGGGCTGCCGGTGCCGGCCTGGAACTGGAGCTGCACGTCGTCGAGGATCACGAGGACCCCGCCGGAGAGCGCGGCCGTGAGCGCCACCTTGGCGGATGGCGCCTCAGCCACGCGTTGCGAGAGCTCGGCCTGTCCAGCGCCAGCCAGGGCCTCGGCCAGCGCCGCGATCAGCGAAGCCTGGGCGTCCGAGGTGTCCGCCGGAGGCGTGTCGACCAGCACCGACGGAACGCCGATCGCTTCCGCTGCCGCTCTGAGTGCCTCGGCTAGATGCGCCGTCTTGCCGACGCCGGGAAACCCCATCACCAACGCCGCCGCGCGGCGCTCGCCTCGCCACGCGCGCCAGATGGCGGCGGCGGTCTCGCGCCGCTCTGCACCGTCGAGAAGGCTCCAGTCGGGACGGGGTTCGACCATCGCGGCGCAGTATAGCCGGAGCACATGTCCGCGCGTAGGCACTCCTCGGGCGCCGTGCTGGCTCGACACGGAACGATCCAACATTCGTACGGCGCAGCGGCCCTCGACCCGCTACCTCTCGGGCCGACGCTGCCCCTCTGGGCGGCGCTCGAGGAGTTCGACGAGCTCGACGAGTTCGGAGGAGCCGCCGCCGGTCCCGCTCGACGAGTTGCTCGCGGCGCCGCCCGTCCCGCTCGAGGAACTGCTTGCGGAGCCCTCGCCGCCGCCGCCCGAGCCCGCGCTCGTCGACGTGCTCGTGGTGGTCGACGTTCCGCCGCCGGTCCCGCCGTCACCCACGGTGCACGCGGCGGTGAGCGTGAGGGCGGCGGCGAGGGACGTCTGGCGAGCGCGTTGCATGGGCGTCTCCGTGGTTCGTGGCACCGGCGCCGAGGGCGCCGATGGCTCACTCTTACTACGCCAATCCACTCCGCTGCGACGTGCGGTGGAATCCGCGGCTGGCACGCGCCGCAGCACGGGCAGTCGGCAACACTGGGACCGCTCGCGCGCCGAACATCGCAATCATCTGTGCTGCGCGACATATCTTCGCATTTTTGCATGTAGGCTGCGAACCGCGGTGCCCGATCACCGTGTTCTCGCGGATGAGTCGCGGCACCCCGCAGCATATCTAGATACCCCCGCGGATAGGTCGCGATCTTCCGCAGGCTATCTGCGCATCTCCGGAGATAGGCCGCCGCTACACAACTACGTATCGCCGTTGATGGGCTTCGGACGGCGATGGTGTGCCGAGAAGCAAGACGCGTGCCTGTGATTGATTGCCTCGGGCGACTGATGTGCGGCCCAAATATCCGCTGGCCGCCGCAACTCGCGCCCGCCCTGCGCCGATAAGGGTCACTGCGGGTCCGACGAACCGGCCCCAACCAATCGGAACCACCTCCATGACCCTCATCGAAGCCGTGCGCGCCACCATCCGGCGCCTGCATTACTCGCCGCGTACCGAAGAGGCGTATGTCCACTGGATCCGGGCATTTATTCGCTTTCATCACGGCAAGCACCCACGGCAGATGGGCGCGGAAGAGGTCACGGCCTTCCTCAACGATGTTGCGGTCGCGCGCCGCAGCGCGGCGTCCACGCAGAACCAAGCACTGTGCGCGCTCCTCTTCCTTTACAAGCGGGTCCTCGACCTGCAGATACCCCGGCTCGAAGCGCTCGAGCGTGCCCGCCGGCCGGAGCACCTCCCCACGGTCCTCTCGCGAAAGGACGCGCTCACCTTGCTTGAGCACCTGATCCCACCTTTTCGACTCATCGGCGAGCTCCTCTACGGAAGCGGCCTCCGCCTCCTCGAAGCGCTTTCGATTCGTGTCAAAGACGTCGACCTTGATCGACGGCAAATCATGGTGCGCCGCGGGAAAGGACAGCACGACCGGCCGGCCTTGCTCCCCGCTCGGGCGCGCGACGAGCTGCAGGCCCAGCTCGACGCCGTGGCGCAACGGCACAAGAAGGAACTCGCGGCTGGCCGCGGCGAGGTCGACCTGCCCCACGCTCTGCGAGCGAAGATGCCAGGAGCAGCCACGAGCCTCCCCTGGCAGTACCTCTTCCCCGCCTCTCGCCCTTGCACCGATCCAGCGACGGGTCGACAGGTCCTCTACCACCTGCACGAATCGGCGGTGCAAAGGGCCGTGAACAATGCCGGACGGGCGTCGGGGCTCACCAAGCGCGCGACATGCCATACCCTCCGCCACAGCTTCGCGACCCACCTGCTCGAGGCGGGCACCGACATCCGGACGATCCAGACATTGCTCGGCCACAAGGATGTGCGGACCACGATGATCTACACCCACATCGTCGACCGCGGCCCTCTCGGCGTGATCAGTCCTCTCGACCGCTGACCGCCGCTTCCGCGTGGAGCGCCTTGAACTCCGCCCCCACCCCCTCGTGCCGCCCCCATGCATCGTGGAAAGGTAGCCTAGCCGACGGCTGGCCCACCTTGTCAAGGAGGCCAGCGCAGGACCGAGCGGGCTCTCCAACGGACGAAGGCGCGAGCGGTTCCTCGATGCCCTACCCCTCCGAAGCGAAGAAATGGCCCTGCAATGGCCCGGCCAGTCATCGGCTGGGGCCCTCAAGCTGCTACGGCCTGTAGAGTTCGCCGCGGCGCGGTGCAGCGTCTGCGCAAAGCATGCGCCAGTTCTGCGTCACGGTGAGGAGCACCGGCGATAGCCGTAGGCGGTCGACTGCGGGCAGCGAGGGATGGCCGTCAAGGGCCGGCGGGACGCTTGCGCGGCCTCCCACGCGTCGTGTCCGGCATCTCGGCTGGCCGGAACAGTGCTGCTGGTGTCACGCCGAGTGCGTTGGCGATCGCTACAAGAGCCGCGACGCTGACGTTGGTCTTGGCGCGTTCGAGGCGATGGAGCAGGCCAGGGCTCACGTCCGCCGCTGCTGCCAGCTCGTCCTGGGTCAGCCCTCGCCTGACCCGAAGCCGCTGCACGTTCGCCGCGATGTACCGAACAACCGTATCAGTCTCGATGGGTTCCATCGCCACGGGCTGAATTTGGGCAGGCAAAAAGTAGTCGTCGATGGCGACTTTTCATGATTCGGATCGCGCCTCGCACGTACCCTGAACAAAACACAAAGTGCCCCCGCGACGGCTGGCACCGTCCGGAGGCGTGGCCGAACCCCGCTCTCACGAGGTCCGACATGGAAGCCGTACGTCTACGCCCTGACCAGGGCCAAGTGATCGATCCGCCCTCCCATCGCCGTCCCCGTCCCGCTGCTCTCAACCGGCTCGCCCGCCCGTCCAAACCCCTTCATCCCCAGCCCTCGCACCCCGCCGTCTACCTCGACCCCACCCCGCTCCTCCAACAGCGCCCGCTGATCCGCAGCACCCTCCGCGCCCGCGGCGTCCTCCCCGCCGATCTCGACGACCTCACCCAGGACACCCTCCTCGGCGCCTGGCGCAGCCTGCGCGCCGGCCGCTTCCGCCCCTCCCCCGCTCTTCCTCCCGCCGACGCCCTCCGCCGCTGGCTCGCCGGCATCGCCGCGCGGCAGGCCTCGCACGACCGCGACAAGGCCCACCGCCGCCACGAGCTCCCCGCGGTCGACCCGGACCGCCTCTCCGCCTTCGCCGCCCCCTCTCCCGAGGCCCGCCTCGTCGCCCGCGGCCTCCTCCGCGCCTTCCACCGTCTCCGCCCCGAGCTGGGCGAGATCCTGTCGCTCGCCGCCACCGGCCTTTCCTCGCTCGAGATCGCCGCCGCCCTCTCGCTCCCGCGCCCCACGGTCGCCACCCGACTCCGCCTCGCGCGCCGCCTCTTCGCCCGCGCCCTCACCCGCTCTCGCAGGTGGCCCCGATGCGCCCGATGAGCCGCGCCCACGTCGACGCCCCCGCCGAGACGGCGGCCGAGCTGCCGACCGCGACCGAGGCCGCCCTCCTCGAGATGGTGCTCGGCCTGCCCGGCGTCGGACCGCGCCTCCTCAGCACGGCCGCTCTCCCCTCCCTCGGTCGCCTCTCGCCCGCGGCGCTCGCCGAGCGCACCCAGATCGCCCTCTTCGACGCGACCCGGCTCGCCGCCGCCTTCGAGCTCGGCCGCCGCTACCACGCCGCCCGCGCCCGCCGGGGCGCGCTCCTCACCGACGCCGCCCGCGTGGCGCGCTACTTCGGCCCGACGCTCGCCTCCCTGGTCCACGAGGAGCTCTGGATCGCGGCGCTCGACGCCCACGGCCGCGTCCGCGAGACGCGCCTGCTCGCCCGCGGTTCCGACGACGCCCTCTACGTCGGCCGCTCCACCGTCCTGCGCACCGCGCTGGACATGGCCGCCCACAGCTTCGTCCTGGCCCATAACCACCCGAGCGGCGACCCCATGCCGACCCGCGAGGACGAAGCGATGACCCTGGAGCTGCGCCACCTCGCCGCGGAGCTGCACGTCCCGCTCACCGCCCACGTCATCGTCACGCCCAGCGGCCGCTACGCCGCCGTCCACGAGTAGGCCCTCGCGGCGCGCTGCGCCCCGCCGCCGACGCGCTACGCACCTGCGCATCCGGCCGCCACCTCTCGCGCACCGCCCCGGGCGGGAGCTCCGCAAGCCCCGGCAGCGGCAGAGGCGCTGGACCGCGTGAAGCAACCCGACCGTGCTCGGCTCGCCCGAGCTCGGTTAGGCCGCTCCATGCCTGCGCCACGCCAGTCGACGTCGGCCCTCGCCGTCGTCGCGGCATCTCCTCACCGATGGGGCAGCGCGCCTGGGCAGCCTCCGAGCCTCGCGGTACAATCCCCCCGTGAACCTTCCCGAGCTGGAAGCCGAAGCCCTGAAGCTGCCCGTCGCGGAGCGCGCACGTCTCGCAGAGACGCTTCTGGAAAGCCTGGATGAGCTCTCCGAGGACGAGCACAGGCGCCTCTGGACCGAGGAAGCGACGCGCCGGGACGCAGAGCTTGACGCAGATCCGTCCCGGGGGCGACCGGCCGAGGACGTCTTTCGCGACGCCCGCGCGCGGCTCCGGTGACGCTTCCGGTCATCTTTCACGATCTGGCTGAGGTCGAGCTGAACAAGGCCGCCGCCTACGACGCTCGGGCACGTCCTGGCCTTGGTGACGCCTTCCTCGCCGAGGTCCAAGGCGCAGTCGATGCCCTGGCCGCATCACCGCTCGCGGGGAGGGCTGTGGAGAACGATGTTCGCTGGTGGCTCGTGCGGCGATTCCCCTACAGCGTGCTGTACCGGGTACGCGGCGATCACATTCGTATTCTCGCGATTGCACATCTGAATCGGCGGCCCTTCTACTGGCGCGGGCGCCAATAGTCCGGCTCGGCGCCAGCCGCACAGCGAGCTGGAGCACGCGGAGCCAAAGGCCGTGGCTTCGTTCCCCCGACCTCGGTCGGGTACCTGCGGTTTCAGTGATCGGAGATGACCACCCCTGCGTGGGCGCATGCGGCGAGCTCCTCGTCGGTCGGGAAGGACTCGGTGTCCTGCAGGACGCGCACAGGGCGGCCCGCGGCGGCAAGCGGGCGCAGGAGCTCGCAGAAGCGCTTGGTCGAGGTGGCGATGAGCTGGAAGTAGGGGTCGAGTCCCAGGACCGCCTTGCGGTGCCGCAGCATGAAGCCGGGGCCGGCATGATAGGTGTGCCCGAAGGTGTCGAGCTTTCGCTCGGCCGCGCCGTGCAGTTCCTTGAGCACGCGCTCGGCGCCTTCGCGCTGGAGGAACCCGCCCATGCTGGCCTCGGTGCGCCAGCGCTGGAGCTTCCAGTCGAGCGCGAGGCGTAGCAAGGCCGACTCGATGTCGTCGCCGCCGGGCTCGAGGTCGTCGCCGAGGCTCCCTGTCACGTAACAGCGCCCCTCCTCGTCGATGCAAAGCCAGCGCATCTTGTCGACCTTGCCTACCTGCCGCACCGGCTTGCCCTGGATCTCCCTGATCCGCTGGTCGCCCGCAACGGTCTCCGCGACGTACCCAGGCGCGATGAGGGGCGCCACGCCGAGCAGACTCCACGGCGCGAAGTCATCTTCCGCGATGACGCCGCCGTGGTCCCGCTCCACCGCGGAGAGGACGGGCCAGAGGTCGTCGCCGAAGAGCCTGCGCAGGTCCTCCTCGGAACGCCGGAAGCGATCCAGGCGGTGGATACGCCGGGCGAACAGGTATTCCTGCAGCTCGGGGATCGGAGCAAACAGCTCGGTCGCCGGGCGCGTGCGCTGGACGAGGAGCTCGCCGTCCTCCCACTCCGCTCGCTCGGTGGCGACGTCCCCGTAATGGAGGGCCTGCACGATCCGCCGCCCTTCGGCGATTTGAATGGAGATCTCCGCGATGTAGGCCGCCTGGTGGAGCTGGGCGCCCCTGGGCACGCGCTGGAGATCCTCGACGAGCATCGCCTCGGCGCGGCCGTCGTGCAGGCCAAGCTCCGCGCCGGCAGCGCGGGCGGCCGCGAGCAGCGCGGGCAGGTCCTCGAAGCGGCGAGCGGCGGCGCGATCCCGGACGATGAACCAGCGGTCGTCCGACCAGCACGTGTCGTGCGGCGCCGATGCGGCGCCATTCTCCGCGGCGCGGAGCTTGTTCGCGAGCTTCCTGGCCTCGTCCCCAGCCCGCCAGTGGATCGAGAAGTGAGCCAGGGCGGGCGTGGGAGAGAGCTCGGCGGCGAGGCGTTCCAGGAACACGCGCAGATCGCTGCAGAGGCGCTTCTCGTACCGGCCGAGGTACACAGCGCCCTCTCGCTGCGTCAGAAGCACGCGCCGGCCCGAAGCGTGCCTTGCGATCACCAGGTCGGGCGGGCCCGAGCGATGGCGGCGGAAGCTGCAGTCGAACTCGGCGAGGGCGCCGAAGTCGTAGTCGCCGAGGACGGGCAGGCCTCGGTCCTGAGTCAGCGCGAGGAGCAGGTCCGCCGCCTCGGTCCAGCGGGGCGGGCAGCCGGGCGGCGCGAGCTTCGCGAGCGTGCGGCGGTCACAGGCGCGGCGGATGGGCGCGCGTTCGGCCAGCGCGCACAGGGCCTCGGAGAATCCCTGGACAGCGTTCATGGTTATGTGACCCTCTGGAACCGATCGCCCACCACCCTCCAGGTGCCCACGTTCTGGATGCCTCCCGGGCGGTTCGGTCGTGTGAGGCGGTTGCTTGGGTTATCGTGATACGTGGGGTTCTGCGGGTTCATGGCCCCGCCAACCTCGCTCGGGCGCGGCGGCTTGCGGCCCGCCATGGTCCACAGCCGAGGGATGAGCTGGGAGCAGTTGGGGCAAGCCGGGATGTTGCTGGTCCCGGTCTCGGACTCCATGCCCTGCACCTCGCCGAGCGCTGCGCGAAGGTTGCGCCGCCACCCGGGCTGACCCGGCGTGCATGACCTGCCGGTCCGCTGCTCCCACTCCCGGAGGTGGTCGCTCAGCACGTGGGGCTCGGCGCACTGCTCCGCAGGCTGCGGCTCTATCGGGTGCCGGGCCGGCTGCCGCGGCAATGCCCTCTCGACGGCCGGATGGAGCCGGCTCGGGCTGCCGCCGCTGCTCCTCGTAATCGGATCCCCGACCGTGCGCGTGAGTGTGCAGCGAACGAGCGCGTCGATGTCGACGTGCTCGACCGGCATGTTGTCGACATAGGCGTAGGGCTTGAGGCTGCCCTCGATGCGCAGCGGCTCCGGGCTCAGGTAGCAGCCCGTCTCGGGATCGTAATAGCGATTCCGGTTGTAATGGAGCCCGGTCTCCTCGTCTGCGTACTGGCCCGGGAACCGGAGCGGGGTCCTGGGCTCGCCGTCGACCCGCCCGTACAGGGTAGGGGCGAGGGTCTCTAGCAGGGCCCCATCGTTCGCAACGAGCGCCTCGGGCGCGCCGTTCGGGCCTTCGACGTAGTACAGCAGCTCCGGCGGTTGCCCGGCCCTGGTCTCGCGCTGTGCCAGTGGCAGCACCGTCCCTGGCAGCACGACATAGGTCCGCTCCTGGACGATGGGATCGCCCGCCGCGCGCGCAGTCTCATGGATCTCGCGCACGAGGGCGTCGCCGTACCAGGCGTAGCGGGTCACGCTCTCGACGCGTCCGGCGCGCTCGACGCGCTTCTCGGTCCGCCGCGCGAACGGATCGTACGCGAAGCGGACCGTCCGCCCGTCGGGTAGGCGCACGGCCATGAGCTGGTCGTCGTCGGCCCAGATGAACGACCACGCTTTCCCGTCGGGCGCACGCTTGTGCGACACGCGCCCCAGCGCATCGTAGGCGTACTCGACCTCGCCCCGCCGGACGAGGCGGCCTCCGGAGGCGTACTCGCGTGGGACGGTTGGCTCGTAGAGATCGCCGCTCGCGCCGTAGCCGTACGACTCGGCGACCGCGTGCCGCGCTCCCTGAACATGACGCTTCTCGGCGACACGCCCATTCGCGTCGCGCCGGAGCTCGACGCGGACGCCGCTCGCGTCGTCGACGGCCGCGAGCAGGCTGGCCGGCGAGTAGTGGTAGCTACGCGCAAAGGTCTCGCCGAGGGGGATCTGGCCGACCCACGCCGGCTCGCCCGGCCCGACGCGCGGCGTTGCCCTGGGGCTCAGGACCTGCACGCGGGCGAGCATGCCGTCGGGCGTGAAGCCCTGAGCGATGCGTCCGCCGCCGGGCAATACCTGTTCGACGACGCGGCCAGTGGGGTCATAGTGGAGCTGCATCGGCGCGATGTCGCCGTGGTGGATCCGTACCGGACGGCCGGCGACGTCGCGCTCAATCGCGATCGCGCCGAACGGGCCCTCCGCGCGCACGGCCTTGCCCATGACGTCGTACGCGGTTTCGACCGTGGTGGTGACGCCATGGTCGACGAGGCGCTCGCGCAAGATCCGGCCGCGGGCATCGTAGGTGTACTCGCAGGCGCTATCGCCGCTCTCAACGCGTACGACGCGGCCGAGCGCATCGTACTCGATCCGCTCGACGCGCCCATCGGAGAAGCTGCGCCCGACGAGGCGGCCGCAGGGGTCATAATTGAGCTCCGTCAGACGCGCGTCCTCGCGGATAGCCAGGATTTGTCCCATGGCGTCGAGCCGGTAGGAGATGGCGCGGCCGTCGAAGGTGCGCTCGCCAACGATGCGGCCCTCGGTGTCGCGCTCATAGACGTGTTCTTCACCTACTTCATTGATGATTCGTGCGAGAGCCTGCTCGCGGTCATAGCGATAACGGACGATCTGACCATCGGTGCGCACGACCTCCGTAACCACGCCGATGCCTCCCCAGCGGAGCAGGGTGGCACGGCCATCGGCGTCCAGGATGCGCGAGACGTTGCCGTCTGCGTCGTACTCGTAGACGACCTCAGCGCCCCCGGGGGTGCGCATACTGCGGGTGCGGCCGCTGGCGTCGTAGGTGAAGAACGTCTGAAGCCCGCGCTCGTCGGTGAAGCCCACCACGCGGCCCAGGTAGTCGTACCTGATGTGGCGTGTGGCGCCGTGCGGCTCGACGACGGAGGTCCGGTTGGCGAGGGTGTCGTACTCCATGCGGGTAACGCCGCCGTTCGGCAAGGTGGCGGTGACGAGGAGGCCGCGGAGGTCGTAAGCGAAGGCGACGACTAGCCCGAGCTCGTCATGCACGGAGAGCACGTCTCCCCAGGCGTCGCGCTCATACCGGGCGGCGCCACCCAGCGCGTCGCGCATCTCCACGACGTCTCCGCGCTCGTCGTGCACGTAATCCGTCACCGCTGCGGTGGGATCGACGGATCGCAGCAGGCGGCCTTCGCTGTCCCGCTCGGCGCGTGTGACGTGGCCAAGCGCGTCGATGTACTGGGTGGGCTCGCCCGCGTCGTCGTACGTGTAGCTGTGTACGCCCCGTGACCAGGTGACCAGCGTGGGCTGGTCGAGCGCGTTGCCGTGTACGCGCCGGATGCCGCGCGAGGTGACGACTTCCGTGCTGTCGGGGCCGTACTCGAGGCGCACGTGGAGGAAGCCCTTGGCCCGCGTGGTGTGATCGGCGAGAAACTCGGGGATGGAGGCGTCGAGTCCGTCATTGCCTTCGCGGTGACACCAGCTCTCGTAGCATCGGCCTTCCTGGTCGTAGCGGAACTCGGCGACCAGCCCGCCGGGCTCGGCACGCCGGAGGAGGCGGTGGTCGACGTCGTACTCGTAGCGCGTCGGCTGGCCCTCGCCGTCGACGGCCGCGACCAGGTCGCCTCGGTCGTTGTACAGGTACGTGCGGAAGGAGACGCGGCGGCCCTGGGCCTTCGCGTTCTTGACCTCGAAAGCGGCGATGTGTCCGTCCGGGTGCCTGCGCACGGTGACCACCCTTCCCACGCTGTCGAGGACGGTCGCGAGCTTGCCGCGTTCGTAATGGAGGCTGATCGCGTTGCCGCGCCGGTCGACGATGCGCGACAGCTTCCACCGCGAGCCCTCGACCTCGCCGAAGAGGTACGCGAGCCCATTGCGATCGATCAAGTAGCCCCAAGGGTGTCGGGTGAGCTTGCCGCAGGGCAGGCGCACCGATGCCCCCTCGGCTGGGCGCGGCGTCTCTGTCGGGTTCGCTCCCGGCTCGATCACGAGGATCGAGCGGCGGCGCTCGTCGATCGTCCAGGCGAGCGCGTGGGTCCAGCCGAAGCCGAGGCCGAGATCCTCGTGGGCCAGGGAGCTGCTGTAGCTGCGGGTGATGATGAGCGGGATGGTGCCGGGCAGCGCAAGGTCGACCGCTGTCGTGGTGTAGACGCGCCCGGTGATCGGGTCGACGGGGTCCCCCGCCTGGGTGCCGCGGCCGCCGTGGCTCGGGTTCGGGCATCCGCCGCCGCTGCCCTGCCCACAGGAGCCCGCGTCCTTGCCGCCGCCGCTCGCGCCGCTGCCGCCATTCCCGCCGCCGGCACCCTGTTTGCCGCCGCGTCCGCGACCGCCTCGCCCGTTGCCGCCGCCGCCGCCACCACCTCCTCCCATGATCCAGGTGCCGGGGTTCATGCCTGGAATGGCGGGGATGTTGGGCACGGGAGCGGTGCGAGCCACGGCTCCATCTGTCGCCGAGCGGGTGCAGGTGTCAACCCGGTCTGGTCCGGCCGGATCCTCTCCGCAGCTGGATCGTCGCCGGGCTTATGCGTTGCGGGACCGTGGGGGGTTCGGGCGTTCGGATCGTGTCACGGCGTCGCGTGAGCGCAGCCCGTGTCGCTGGACGCGGCGAACGCGGCGGCTAGCCCGACCCGAGTCGCCCCAACCTGGGTCGGGCTTCCGCCGCCCCCTCTCCGAGGCCCGCCTCGTCGCCCGCGGCCTCCTCCGCGCCTTCCACCGTCTCCGCCCCGAGCTGCGCGAGATCCTGTCGCTCGCCGCCACCGGCCTTTCCTCGCTCGAGATCGCCGCCTCCCTCTCGCTCCCGCGCCCCACGGTCGCCACCCGCCTCCGCCTCGCGCGCCGCCTCTTCGCCCGCGCCCTCACCCGCTCTCGCAGGTGGCCCCGATGCGCCCGATGAGCCCCGCCCCCGTCGACGCCCCCGCCGAGACGGCGGCCGAGCTGCCGACCGCGACCGAGGCCGCCCTCCTCGAGATGGTGCTCGGCCTGCCCGGCGTCGGACCGCGCCTCCTCGGCACGGCCGCTCTCCCCTCCCTCGGTCGCCTCTCGCCCGCGGCGCTCGCCGAGCGCACCCAGATCGCCCTCTTCGACGCGACCCGGCTCGCCGCCGCCTTCGAGCTCGGCCGCCGCTACCACGCCGCCCGCGCCCGCCGGGGCGCGCTCCTCACCGACGCCGCCCGCGTGGCGCGCTACTTCGGCCCGACGCTCGCCTCCCTGGTCCACGAGGAGCTCTGGATCGCGGCGCTCGACGCCCACGGCCGCGTCCGCGAGACGCGCCTGCTCGCCCGCGGTTCCGACGACGCCCTCTACGTCGGCCGCTCCACCGTCCTGCGCACGGCGCTGGACATGGCCGCCCACAGCTTCGTCCTGGCCCATAACCACCCGAGCGGCGACCCCACGCCGACCCGCGAGGACGAAGCGATGACCCTGGAGCTGCGCCACCTCGGCTCGGAGCTGGAAGTCCCGCTCACGGCCCACGTCATCGTCACGCCCAGCGGCCGCTACGCCGCCGTCCACGAGTAGGGAGTAGGCCCTCGCGGCGCGCTGCGCCCCGCCGCCGGCGCGCTGCGCCCCTGCGCATCCAGCCGAAGACCTCCCGCGCACCGCTTCCGCCAGCAGCTCCGCGAGCCTCAGGCAGCGACGCGATCGGCAGCGGCACGACGCGCTGAAGCACGTGGAACCTCCGCGGGCTCCGACCCCCGAAGAAGATCGCCGCCGTGGCGCCGCTTCCGACCGCAACGTCCAAGGCAGGACGACTGCGACGGGCGTACGCGTTCAGGGTGACGGTAGCCGGCCAGCATCGGCAACCATTCCCGCTCGCTCTCGTCAGGGACCGCCGCCGTGGTACAGCGGGTCAGGAGCCCGAAGCCGATGCGTGACCGCCAGGCCGAACGAGCAGAGGCTGAACCTTCCGATGCCGAGAAGAGCTGGGATCAACGGGACCTCGGAAGAGTCCCCTCCCGGCGTTGATGCATCGCTCATCGCCGAGAACCTGCGCATGACTCCAACCGAGAGAGTCGAACGGACACGGAAGGCACTGGAGTTCAGCGAGGAAGCGAAGGCAGCCCATGGTCACCGACTTTCGGCGCGTCGTTGAAGCGCTCGTCGGTGACCATGTCGATTTCGTGATCAATGACGAGCTCGCGGGTAACTGAAGGCCGACTTCGATATCCATCTGGTCGTCGCGATGATGCCCCGCCATGTGCGCGCGTTCGCGGAGCTGCTCGGCCCGGACTTCGAGGTGGATCAAGACATGCTTCGCGACTCCCTGACCCGCCGAAGCTGCGCGAACATCTTCTACCTGCCGATGGTGACGAAGATCGATATCTTCGCTCTCGGGCCGAGTCTCTACGATGAGGTAGAGTTCAGTCGCCGGCGTCCGCCGGCACCAGGGCCGGGTCAGCCCATTCCACCTTCGTCTCGATCGCGCTTCTTCCAAACAGACGGGCTACGCCGCTGATGGAGTACGGCGAGGATGACCGTTGCCCGCTCGTTTCCTTCGCCACAGAGCAGAAAGTAGACCGCATAGGGGAATCGCTTGAGCAGCGCGCGCCGGACACCCCGCCCGACGTCGGGGAACTGCGACGGGAGATCGCTGATCCGGCGGACGATGTGCCATAGCTCATCGACAAACTGTCCGCCCAGCCGTCCTCCTCGCCCTCGTACCAGTCCGCCGCCTCCCGGATGTCCAGCTCGGCAGACGGGCGAACAAGGAGCCGGCTCATCGACGCGTCACGAGGCGTGCACGGAGGTCGGCCTCGACCTGTTCCCAGGACCGGCCAGCCTCCGGTGCGGCCTCGTACTCGGCGAGCCGGCGATCGAGCTCGGCCTTGTGCCACTCGGGTACCGGCACCTCGGCCTCCCTCGCCGCGATCCGCTCCCAGAGCGCCTGGACGTACTCGATCTGCTCGTGCACGGTGAGATCGTCGAAGCCGGGCGGCGGGGCCTGGATGGCTCGTTCCATGAGCCGCAAGATACCACGAGGTACCGCGACGGCGCAGCACACGGCCCTCGCGGTCGAGAACGAGCGGCGCCGACGGCGAACCACGCACTGCCGCGCCGTCCGGCCGAGCCGGGGCCGCGATGACCGCAAGCGCCCGCCAGTCAACGTCGTCCGTCGCCGTCGCCGCGGCATCTCCTCGCCGATGGGTAAGCGCGCCCGAGCAGCCTCCGACCCGCGCGGTACAATCCCCCCGTGAACCTTCCCGAGCTGGAAGCCGAAGCCCTGAAGCTGCCCGTCGCGGAGCGCGCACGTCTCGCAGAGACGCTTCTGGAAAGCCTGGATGAGCTCTCCGAGGAGGAGCACAGGCGCCTCTGGACCGAGGAAGCGACGCGCCGGGACGCAGAGCTCGACGCAGATCCGTCCCGGGGGCGACCGGCCAAGGACGTCTTCCGTGACGCCCGCGCGCGGCTCCGGTGACGCTCCCGGTCATCGTTCACGACCTGGCTGAGGCCGAGCTGAACGAGGCGCCACCTACGACGCTCGGGCACGTCCTGGCCTTGGCGACGCCTTTCTCGCCGAGGTTCAAGGCGCAGTCGATGCCCTGGCTGCGTCTCCGCTCGCGGGGAGGGCTGTGGAGAACGATGTTCGCTGGTCGTCACGAGTAGGCCCTCGCCACGCGCAGCATCCCGCCGCCGGCGCGCTGCGCCCCCGCGCATCGAAGGATGCCGCCTTCGCTGCACGATCAGTCTCGGGGAGCCCGTCCAAAGGGCGCCTTTTTTAATCGGTCTTCCTCCGCGATTTCCACAGGAGCGCCTCGGGGAGGACGCTGGCGACGGCCGCGAGCGCGTCATCTCCGCCGACGCGCGCGATGAGGGGCGCGAGCTGCTCCACGCCGCCCCAGCGGCTCAGCGTCGAGACGAGCGTGACGTTCTCCGCGGCGTCCCCGAGGCTCACGAAGAACAGCCTTGCCGCTGTCGTGAGCGACATCCAGGGAGCGCAGCGCACCACGCTCTCCAGACCCTCAGTACCCCGGTCGTCGTGGTAAGCAGCGACGGCGCGCGCGGCCAGCGCGGGGCGCGACCGCTCGGGGGCGGCGAGACAGAGCGCCGCGAGGGCCATGATGCGCGCGGCCTCCGAGCCACCTCCGCCGCCTCCCTCGGCGATCTCCACCGCCGTCTCGAGCCCGAGCACCTGGATCGCCTCGGCGGCGTGATCACACACGAGCCCCGCGGCGGCCCACGGAGCATCCAGCGAGGCCACCGCGTCGCGCGCCGCTTGCGCGAGGGAGCGGCCTCCCTCGGTCGCTGCGGCGCAGAGCAAGGGACGAGCGGCGAAGATCCCGCTGCCACAGCGCTCTCGGACGATGCCGAGCGCGCGCTCCGGAGCGCCGAGCTCGGCGAACCGCACGGCCAGCGCGGAAGGGGGCGGGAGGGCCTCGTCCAGCAGCCTCGAGAGCTCGGCCAGCCCCAGGAAGGGAAGCAGCGCCGCGGTGCATGCGTCGGCGTCGTGCCTCTCGGCGCCCTCGTCCTGGTCCGCAAAGAACGCATCGAAGGACATCGAGACAGCGCGGGCCCGCTCCTCATCGGGCAGCACGGGCAAGAGGGGCGCCAGGGCGTTCGCTCGGGACGTCGGTGGAAGCGACACCGCCGCGCGGAGGATGGCGAGCGCCTGGTTCTGCCCGATCCCATCCGCCGTGGCGAGCCGCGCGAGCGCCTGCCCCGGCTTCGCGCTCGACAGCGCGCGCTCGACGGCTTGCTGGACGAGCGCTTCTGCCTCGGAGCGCGGCAGGAAGTCGGCGGCCGTGAGCCACGCGCTCAAGGTGCCGTCGGGCCCTCCGTCCGCGCGCCACGTGGACGAGACCGCCCACCGCGCGAACGTCGAGGCCTCGTCGCCCGATGCTGCGCGCGCCGCGGTGAGCAGTGCGAGCGCATCCTCCCAGCCATCACCGCGCCATGCCGCGCCTGTCCGCCTCACGACGTCGAGCGCGGGCGCCTCGATGCTGGCGCGCAGCGAGGGAGAGGCGCGCGCCGCGAGAGCGAAGATCGAGACGGCGAGCGCCCGCTCCGTGTCGTTCCACGCCTCCTCGTCGGCCCGATCGGCTTCAGGAGGCCACGCGCGGTGGAGCGTCGCGAGCGCGCCCTGCGCGAGCGCGACCCGCACCAAGCTCGACAGCGCGTCGGACGGGATTGCCACGGCGTCGGAGGCGAAGAGCGGCGCCGCCATCGAGCGTCGCACGCGTCCCAGCTCCGCCCGACGCGCAGCGAGATCCTCGCGCGAGCGCGGCCATGCCCACCGGGGTGCGCAGAGCGCAAGGAGATCGGCGCGCGGTGCGCCGGAGGAGACGAGATGGTCGCCGGCGTACCGGCGGAGGTAGGCGACCGCGCCCCTCTCGGCTGTGTCGCCGCTCTCCCAGGTGCGAATGAGCGATCGGGCAGCCTCGGCGAGCCGCTGCTCAGCGAGCGCGACGTGCTCCGGGCGCGCGGCCGCCCAGGCGGCGCGCAGGGTTTCATGACGAAAGCGAATCCGGTGCCCCTCTTCACGCCATTGGAGGACCGGCGCGACGGCCTCGCGATGCGTGTCGAGAGAACCGGTCACCTCGGCGACCTGCGCGCCGAGGAGCGGCGCCAGCTCGGTCGCGTCGAGCGGCGCGAAGGCGCACGCGAGGGTCGTCATGAGCGCCTCCATCGGCGCCGCGCCGCGATCGCGGAGCGATCTCGCGATCGCGTCCACATAAGCGCGTGGACCTGGACCGTCGACCGCCGCCCAGGCGAGGCGGTCGCGGAGAGATGGATCGAGCTCCTCCAAGCGGAATCCGCCGACCGAAACATACGTCACGTGCGCGGCGCGGAGACCCAGCCGCTCTGCCCATCGCTCGGCAACGTCGCGCGTGCCGGAGACCGCCACCAGCACACGCGCGGCGGAGCCTGGCTCGTCCAGCACCGAGCGGCGAGGGTCGTCCGGCCAGTCCACACAGGCGTCAGGCGCGATCAAGCCAATCAGGAGCTGCGGCTGACCGTCCTCGCCGTCCCAGTTCATGATGCGGTTGACGAGGCTGGTGCGGACACCGAAGTGAACATCGTCAAACCCCGTACCTTCGGGCCATGGGCCGGCTGAGAGCCGCGCGAGCACCTCTTCTTCGAAGGCCGCGCCAAACGCACGTCCGGCGTGAACGAGAAGTTTCAGGGTGCCAGGACCCGCGATCGAACGGAAGAAGCGTTCGATGACCGTGCTCTTCCCTGCGCCGGAGGGACCATGGACGACGCACGCCGGCGGGCGCCCCGCTTCGTGCCAGGATTGCAGCGCTTCGAACGCCCTGGACTGGCCTTCACCGATGAACCGTCCCTCCATCGAACTCTCCTCAGCACGGGGGTGACTCGTCATCTTCGCCGACACTGATGGCGTTCTTCATGCGCTGTAGCGCTTGGGTCTCGGCGCAAGAGTTCTTGTGGTAGTCGTGTGAGATCTGCCAGCCTGCTTCTGGCTTCTTGTTTCTTGCTTCGTCAATATTGTATCCTTCGTACAGCGCCGTCGCCGCTCTGCCGCGCCCCCGCGTGGCCCGCCTCGATCTATCTACTCTATCTCTCCCCTCATGCCACCGAGCTTCACCCAGCCCCGCCTCGTCGTCCTGCTCGCCTTCGAGGGCGTCGCGCTGCTCGATCTCGCCGGCCCTCTCGAGGCCTTCACCGTGGCGAACACCCTGCGCGCGCCGGGCGCTCCTCCGCCGTATCGCGCGATCGTCGCCGCGACGGCCGGCGGGCCGGTGCGCACCACGACCGGGCTCGCTGCCTGTGCCGAGCCGCTCGCGGCGCTCGACGACGAGGCCATCGACACCCTGATCGTGCCGGGCAGCGGGCCGCCGGAGGCCCCGGCCGTGCCGCCGGATCTCGTCGCCTGGCTCGCCCGCCGCGCGCCGCGCGTGCGCCGCACCTGCGCCGTGTGCACGGGCGCCTTCCTCCTCGCCGCCGCGGGCCTGCTCGACGGTCGCCGCGCGGCGACCCACTGGCGCTCCGCGCCGCTCCTCGCGGAGCGCCACCCGCGCGTCCGCGTCGACGCGGACTCCGTCTACCTGCGCGACGGCTCGATCTGGACCTCGGCCGGCATCTCCGCGGGCATCGACCTCGCCCTCGCGCTCGTCGAGGAGGACCTCGGGCACCGCGCGGCGATGGCGGTCGCCCGGCTGCTCGTCGTGTTCCTCAAGCGGCCTGGCGGGCAGTCGCAGTTCAGCGCGCCGCTCGCGGCGCAGGCCGCCGAGGGCGGCACCTTCGCCGACCTGCACGCCTGGATGGCCGACCGCCTCGCCGGCGATCTCCGCGTCGAGCGCCTGGCCGCGCAGGCGGGGATGAGCCCGCGCACCTTCGCGCGCGCGTACACGGCCGCGCTCGGGCAAACGCCGGCGAAGACGGTCGCGGCCATGCGCCTCGAGGCCGCCTGCCAGGCCGTCGCCGGCACGGACCTCCCGCTCAAGCGGATCGCCCACCAGTGCGGCTTCGGCGACGAGCAGAACCTGCGCCGCACCTTCCTGCGCCGGCTCGGCGTGGGACCGCTCGAGTACCGGGAGCGCTTCTCCGGGAACGCCCGCGCGCGTGGCAGGAAATGACCGCACTTCGGCGGGGCGCCCGGACAGCGAGCGCGCACCCTCCTCTCGCTCGGCCTTCGCCGGCAGACAGGAGCCCCCCGCCATGACCACAGCGATCGCAGGAATCCACGCCCCCGACACGCGCCTCGCCCAGGACGCGACCGCGCTCGCGCGCGAGGTCTCGGCCCCTTACCTCTTTCACCATGTGATGCGCTCGTACTACTTCGGCGAGCTCGCGGCCCGGCAAAGCGGCCTCGCCTGCGACCGCGAGCTGCTCTACCTCTCCGTGGTGCTGCACGATCTCGGCCTGACCGAGCGCTTCGCCGGCCCCGAGCGCTTCGAGGTCGACGGCGCCAACGCCGCCCGGACCTTTCTCGCCGAACGCGGCCTGCCCCGGGAAAAGGCGTCCCTCGTGTGGGACGCCATCGCGCTGCACACAAGCCTGGGCATCGCCCCGCACAAGGAGCCGGAGGTCGCCATCGCCCACCTCGGGATCGGGATCGATTACGGCGGCGTCGGGCTGGAGGCGCTGCCGCGCGGAGCGGTCGAGGAGATCCTGAGGGCGTATCCGCGGCTCGAGATGAAGCAGGATTTCCGGCGCGCCCTCTGCGGCGTCGTGGAGCGGAAGCCGCACACCACGGCCGGCAATTTCCTCTCGGACTTCGGCCGCCGCTACGTGCCGGGTTTTCAGCCCTTCGACGCGAGCGCCCTCCTGGAGGGCGCCCCCTTCGACAGCTGAGCTGGACGGAGCGCGCATGAAGATGGACGGAGCGCTCCTGAAGATGGATGTCCCCCTCTGCTGCGCCAGCAGCGGACGCGTGCTGCGCGGGTGCTGCTGGAGCAGCAGGCGGCGGGCGGCGCGCTGACGCCGGCCTCCTGCCGCGGCGCCAGGGGCGACGAGGCGGTCGCCATGGGCCTGCGCCGGCCCGGGAGCGTGATTTGCAGGGCGCCCGCGCGGCAGCCCCCCCGATTCGGCACGGCGGACGAACGCGCCGTCCGCGGGCCGCTCGCCTCGGTTCGCGTGATGACCTCTTCGCCGCCTCTCCCCCAGCGTTATCTCCTCGGCTTCATGGTGCTCGGCCTGCTCGCGGGCACGAGCAACGGCGTGGCCAAGGTGGTCCTGCCGCTGTATGCCGCCTCTCTCCACGCCTCCCCCTGGCAGATCGGCCTGGTCGGCGGCCTGCAGTTCACCGGCATGCTGCTGCTCTCGATGCCGGTCGGAGGCTTGCTCGACCGCCACGGCAGCCGGCCGCTGTACCGCTTCGGCGGCCTCGCGGGCGCGGCGCTGTACCTGCTCGGCTTCACCCAGATGGATCGGCCCTGGCAGCTCATCGCGGGCGTCGTCGTCTTCGGGCTGCTCAACCCGTTTCGCATGGTCGCGACCCAGACCGAGTTTCTCCACCTGCTCCCTCGCCTCGGCCCGCGCAAGGCAGGCTGGCAGCGCGCGTCCCACTCGCTCGGCATGTTCTTCGTGGGCCCGATGCTCGGCGCGCAGCTCCTCGGCCTGCTCGGCTACACCGGCGTGTTCGTGGTGACGGGGCTCGGGCTGCTGGCGACGGTCTTCGTCGGCGATCGCGTGCTCTCCGGGGCTCCCCCCGGCCGCGGGCGCTCGGCCACGCCGCTCGTCGAGCGCCTGCGCGGGCAGGTCGGGATCATCCTGTCTCGCCGCGAGCTGCGCCAGAGCATGCTCATCGAGCTGTGTGGTCAGATGGCGATGTCCTACTTCGCCGTGTTCGTGGTGTTGATCGGGATTCGCGAGTTTCACCTCTCGGTGCCGCAAGCCGCGAGCCTGGTGACCCTCCAGGGCGCCGTGTTCGTCTTGACCTTGCTCCTCGCCGGGGGCGTCCTGTCGCCGCTGCGCGACGCTGCCCGCTACGCGATCGCCTTCTCGCTGCTGCTCGCGACCGAGCTCCTGCTCGCTTTCCCCCTCGGCGTCGCGTCGCTGTGGATCGGGGCGGTCTTGCTCGGGCTCGGGCTGGGCGTGCAGCACCTCACAAGCGTCAATCGCTTCGCGGCGCTCACCGCCGAGCTCGGCCGCGGCCGGGTCGGCGGCCTGTTCTCGCTCTCGGGACCTGCCGGGAGCCTGATCGGCGCGGTGGCGGGCGGCTCGCTCGGGCAGCGCTTCGGCCTGCTCAGCGGTTTTCGCGTGCTCGCGGCGCTCTATGCGGTGCTGATGGTGTGGCACGGGCGCGGCGTGCTCACCGAGAGCGACCAGCCCGTCGCGCTCGCCGAGGGCGAGTCGGAGTAACCGCAGCAGCTGAGTCAGCAATTCGTGATCATCGGAGGGGTCGATCACCGGACGTGCTGAGGACGCGCGACACGAGCGCGAGCAGCATCTCGCGCGCGCGGTCGCGGTCGACGGCTGGATCGCGTAGCCGGATCGCCTTGCTGCCGTCCAGCACGGCGAGCACCATGGTCGCGAGGTCCGCCGCCGGCAGCGTGTCGTCGACGAGGCCGGCGGCCTGTCCGCGCGCGATCGCGCCCGCGAGGAGCTGCTTCATCTCGGCGCTGTGGCGCCGGAGCCGATCCGCGATCGCGGCGTTGCGCTGCGACTCGGCGAGCAGGTCGAAGAGGAGGGACGGCCCCTTGCCGCCATAGAGATCGGCCACGAGCGCGGGGAGGTCGCGCGCGTCCTTCACGTCGCCCGACAGGTGCGCGGTCGCTTCGTCGAGCACGAGCTGGAAGAGGCCCTCGAGGATGGCCTCCTTGCTCGGGAAGTAGTGGTAGAGGTGCCCAGGGCTGACGCCCGCCTCGGCGCAGATGCTCGCGATGGAGGCCTGCACGCCCTCGGCGGCGAAGCGACGCAGGGCGGCGCGGAGGAGCTCGCGACGCTTCTTCTCGTGCTGGTCGGGGTTGACAGTGCGCATGCGGCGAACCATTGTTAGAGCGTTCGCTCTAACATTGAGAGGGGGATCGAGCGATGCCCATGATACCGCGCACGCATCTCGGCAAGAACGGTCCGCTCGTCGGCGCGCTGGGCCTCGGCTGCGGCGGGATGTCGCCCAGCCGCGGCGCCGGCAGCGACGCCGAGAGCATCGCCACGATCCAGGCGGCGCTCGACGCCGGGATGAGCCTGCTCAACACCGCCGACTTCTACGGCATGGGGCACAACGAGGCGCTCATCGGACGCGCCATCGAAGGCCGGCGCGACCGGGCCTTCGTGAGCGTGAAGTTCGGCATGCTGCGTACCCCGGGCGGGAAGTTCCTCGGGATGGACGGCCGTCCGACCACGGTGAAGACGTTCGCGGCCTACTCGCTCCAGCGCCTCGGCGTCGACGAGATCGACCTCTACCAGCCCGGGCGACCCGACCCCGACGTGCCCTTCGAGGAGACGATCGGCGCCATCGCCGACCTCGTGCGCGAGGGCAAAGTCCGTCACGTCGGCGTGTCCGAGGTCGGCGTAGAGCTCCTCCGCCGCGCGCACGCGGTGCACCCCATCACCGCGCTCGAGATCGAGTACTCGCTCGCGTGCCGCTTCATCGAAGCAGAGATCTTGCCGACCGCGCGCGAGCTCGGGATCGGCATCGTCGCCTACCGCGTCCTCGCCGACGGGCTGCTCAGCGGCGCGACGGCGCCGAGCCCTGGCGCGCACTTCGTGGCGCCGCGAATGGAGGGACACGCGCTGGAGCAGAATGTCCGCGCCGCTCGCCCGCTCGTCGACATGGCCGCCCTGAAGCGCTGCACGCCAGCCCAGCTGGCCATCGCGTGGCTGCGCGCGCGCGGCGACGACATCGTGCCGCTCGTCGGCATCAGCCGGCGCGCGCGGCTCGACGAGAACCTCTCGGCGCTCGACGTGCGCGTCTCCCCGGACGAGCTCGCGCAGCTCGACGCTGCGTTCGCGCCGGGCGCGATCGTCGGCGATCGGTACCCCCCGTTCGTCATGAAGTACGCGGCGCGGTAAGCGACTCGGGTCGCGACCCCACGCCGGCCCCCCCTGACGGAGCTCCCGGCCGCGCCGGGAAACCCTCATTGACCAGGCTTCAAGGGCGGATCATCAAGGCCATCATCTTTTCGACGGCGCCGGATCGAGCTCCGGATAGTGCCGGAAGATGCCGTCTTCATTAAAGGGTATCCGCCGATCCGAGGCCAGCTAGGCCGCGATCCGCGGGCGCTCGGCCACGCGGTCGCGCAGCGCGACGAGCCCAGGGATCCTGGGCGCGAAGGCGGCCATGGCGTGCGGGAACGCGTAGCGGAGGCCCTCGATCACCTGGAACAACGAGAGATCCACGTAGGACATCGCGCCTCCCAGGAGGTGACGGCCGCCGTGGCGCTCGAGGACGCGCTCGAAATAGCCGAGGAACTTGGGCATGCGCTCGGCGAGGAAGGCCTGGCTGCGGCGGAGGGCCTCGGGCTTCTGGTCCTCGTAATAGAGCGCGACGGAGATGGGGTGATGCGTGTCGTGCACCTCGGCGACCAGATCGGTGATGGTGAGCTGGAGCTGATGGGCGCCGAGCCTGCTCGCCTCGTCGTCCGGCGCGAGGCCGAGGCGCGGGCCGAGGTAGAAGAGGATGTTGGCCACCTGCGCGATCACGAGGTCGCCGGAGCGGAGGAACGGCGGCGCGAAGGGTTCGAGCGCGAGCGCGTGGCTCTTCATGAGCTTCTGCATGGCGGCAACACCGCCGTGCTTCGCCGCGGGCAGGCGGGCGACATCGACATAAGGAGCGCCGGCGTCCTCGAGCGCGAGGCGCACGAATTCGCCGCGGCCCTGAATGCCCGGCCAGTAATACAGCTCGTACGTGGGCGCGTTCATGACGGATAACTCGCGCCGCCGAGCGCCGCGGTCAATGGGCGCGCGGCCGAGGGGCGCGCGGCCGAGCGGTCCGCCGGGTCCGGCGCGGACACGCGCGCCGGTGCCCCTGCGCCGCGCCGCCGAAGGAGAGATCCATGGCCGCTGCGGCTCGTGTAGCCTCGGCGGTGGTGGTGACGAAGATGACCGATCCCAAGCTCGACCCGTCGACGTTCGGCGCTTCTTTTCAGGCGTTCCTCGAGCAGATGGCAGCGCAGGCGCCCGCACAGGAGCCGGAGATACGGCGGCGCATTCGCGAGCACCTGGGCGGAGATCCGGCGCAGATGCCCGTCGTGTCCGAGCAGTTTGCGAAGTACGAGCACCCCAACCTGCACCTCGCTCTCCAGGCCTACCTCGGTCAGCCGGAGCGCGAGGCCGAGCTCTTCGGGATCACCTCGACGCACGAGATGTTCACGGCGAGGCTTTCGCAGATCGCGGCGCCCCGGAGCGCGATGCCCGGGGCAGGGATCGACGTCGGGCCCGTGGAGTACGTCAACCTGCCGCTCGATCAGGGCCGGGTCATCGCCTGCGTCCGCAGCGGCGTGCACCTCGTCCGGCGTGGCGAGCAGCGCCTGGTGGTGTACGTGAGCGCGTCAGCGGGGTGGCGCGAGAGCCTCACGCTGGAGGTGATGGCCGCGGAGCGCGCCGAAGCGGAGGCGGTGCTCGCCGAGGTGCGGAACACGATGCGCGCGCGGAGCATCTACCGGGGCCACGTCATCTCCCTCGAGCAGCCGCAGCAAGGCACCATCGACGTGCGGTTTCATCGGCTGCCGACCATCGGCAAGGATGAGATCATCCTGCCGCAAGGTCTCCTCGAGCGAATCGAGCGCCACGCCGTCCGCTTCGCCGAGCTCCGCGGCGAGCTCAGGGCGATGGGCCGCCACCTCAAGCGCGGCATGCTGCTGCATGGACCTCCTGGTACGGGCAAGACGCTCACGGCGATGTACCTCGCGGGGCAGATGCCGGATCGGACGGTGATCCTGCTGACCGGGCGGGGCATGGGGCTCATCGAGCAATCGTGCGCGCTCGCGCGCCTGCTCGAGCCGGCGACGGTGATCCTCGAGGACGTCGATCTCGTCGCGGAGGAGCGCACCCGGCAGTGCGCGGGGAGCAACGCGGTGCTCTTCGAGCTGCTGAACCAGATGGACGGGCTCTCCGACGACGCCGACATCCTCTTCATCCTGACGACCAACCGGCCCGACATCCTCGAGCCCGCGCTGGCGGCGCGGCCGGGGCGCATCGATCAGGCGCTCGAGGTGCCGCTGCCCGACGAGGGCTGCCGTCGCCGCCTCTTCGAGCTCTACGGCCGAGGGCTCGAGCTGCGCCTCTCGCAGCTCGACGCCTTGGTGGCGAGGACGAAGGGCGTGAGCGCGGCCTTCCTCCGCGAGCTCCTGCGCAAGGCCGCGCTCTTCGCCGCCGACGAGGGGGCCGGGCGCGTCGTCGAGGACCGGCACATCGACACCGCGTTACGCGAGCTCGCGGTCGAAGGCGGAAAGCTCACCCAGAGCCTGCTCGGGGCCAGCGCCATATCGGAGTGAGCCCCCCGACGCCTACCCGCGAGGATGGCGCGCTGGCCTGGAGCTGCGCCACGTGTCCACGGAGCTGCACGTCCCGCTCACGGCCTACGTCATCGTCGCGCCCGGCGGCCGCTACGCCGCCGTCCACGAGCAGGCCATCGCGGCGCGCCGCGCCCCCGCGCATCCAGCCGGCGCCGATTCGGGGCCACCTCGATGCCTGGGGATCAGATGATCGCCATGGAGCTTTGGCGGCGGCGTGGTGCCGCAATAGACGCAACGATCGCTCGGCATGTCGCGAACATCGGCGAAGAGCGAGCCGACCTTCATGGTGCCCGCGCGAAGCCCCTTGAACAGCCTTGCGCGGATCATCCAGCAGCGAGTGTCGTAGCGCGCGATCCCTGCCGCCTCACGGCGCCGCGGGCATGACGGCCTCAGGTTGAGCGCCGCCGACCGAGATCGAGCTCATGCGCGACGAACGAAGCCCCTTGCGGAGCGCGCGCGGCGGGGTTCTGCTCGCCGCATGTCCGACCTCAAATTCTATTACGCCCCCATGACGAGCGCAGACCGGGTGCACTGGGCGCTCGAGGAGCTCGGCGTCCCCTACGAGAAGGTCAAGCTCGACCTCGCGGCGGGAGATCAGCGCAAGCCCGAGTACCTCGCGCTCAACCCGAACGGCAAGGTCCCGCTGCTGGTCGTCGATGGGAAGCCCATCTTCGAGGGGCTCGCGATCCTGCTCTACCTCGGCGAGCGCTACGGCGTGGACAAGGGCCTCTTCCCGCCGCTCGGCGCCGATCGCGCCGAGGCGTTCAAGTGGATGGCCTGGGCCAACGTCACGCTGTACGAGGCGACGACGCGCCTCCTGCGCAACACGCTGGAGCGCTTCCCCGCCGACGAGCGCAACCCCAAGGTCGCCGAGGGCGCGAAGCAGGACCTCGCGGACGGGGTCGGGATCCTCGACCGCGCGCTCGAGGGCAAGGAGTACCTCGTGGGCAACCAGTTCTCGCTCGCCGACGTGGCGCTCGTGACGGCCCTGCCGTTCCTGGCCCGCTTCGGCGTGGATCTCTCGCCGTTCGCGAACGTGAACGCGTGGATCGCCCGCTGCACGAGCCGTCCTGCGGTCAAGCGGGTCCGGCCGGGCTGACGTCTCCGCCCCAGCCGTGGCGCTTGCGGAGCATCACCAGGAGAGCCGGGCCGCCGATCGGCGCAGTCACCCGCCGACGGGCGGCTCGATGCCGAGGGGGCGGGCGCGCCGCTGCGCTTGCAGCGAACCACGCGCAAAACGGAGGATCGCCCCAGGCGAGGCTACCACGAGCCACGATCGCCTGTATGCTCTCGGCATGAAGGACCCGAAGCACCTACCCCGACCCGAGGGCCTGGCTCATGACCAGTGAATCCTGCGGCGTCTGCGGCGGCGACGGCCGCATCGCCAACTCGTTCTCCGGCAGCACCGCCACCTGCCCGGGCTGCCACGGCACCGGCCGGCGCTCGGACGACCCCCGCTTCCGCGACGTCACCAAGACGAAGCCTTCCCACTACCGGCAGCCGAACAAGACGGCGGCCGTCGAGAAGCCGCAGGGACCCGCGTCGCTGGAGGGCATCCAGCTCGCCAGGGAGGTGAACGCGGCTGCGCATCTCTCCAGCGGGACGAAGGCCAAGCTCACGCTCGAGATCATCGAGCATGAGGCCACCCACGGAAAGTGCACGCAGACCTTCATCAAGAAGGTCCGCAAGCAGCTCCGCCCGCCCGGAACGTGATCGGCTTGCCGCGAGCCATTCGGGAGCGCGGACGCTACAGCGTCACCTGAATCGTTCGACACGACGGCTGCCGAGGGCCTCCGGGGTGAGATTCACACACGGTGGTGTCGAAGCCAGGTCTCGAAGTCGGTGAGCGGAATGCCGAGCGCGCGCGCCGCCTCGGGGGTGGCCGGGCTGCCGTAGTGGTTCAGCCGCGCGTGCGGGCGCGCGATCATGGGCATCAGACCCCGGGCGATGGCCTCGTCGGCCGTGAGCGACGGAGCTTCGATGGGGAGGTCGAGCGCGCGGGACAGGGCACGGGCGATCTCGCGCATCGTCAACCGTTGGCTGGCGAGCTCGAGCTCCACGCCGTGGAACCGTGACGGCTCCTGGACGGCGGCCGCGGCCGCTGCCCCGATGTCCTGCACGGCGACAACGGCCAGCTCCGTGTCAGGCGCGATCGTGGTGAGCAGGCGGTCGCCCGTGCCCCCCTCGAACATGATGGAAGGGCGGACGAAGTTCTCCATGAAGAAGGACGGCTTGATGAGGGTCCAGAAGCGGAATCCGGCATTCTTCACCAGCTCTTCGGTGTACGCCTTGCTCTCCCAGTAGTTGCGGCTGGCGCCCCGCTCGAGCTCCCAGCCCGGCGCTCGCCGGTGGTGCGCGCCGGCTCCGGACACCGACGTATGGATGAACTGCGGAACGCCGGTCGCCCGGGCTGCCTCGACGAGGTTCTTCCCCTGCGCTCGCTCGGAGTCCGACTCGAGATCGGCCATGTTCGGGTGCTGCACGGAGAACACCGCTCGCGCTCCCTCGCAGGCGGCGCGCAGCGAGCCGGGGTCGTCGAAGTCGCCCCGCACGAGGACCGCACCGCGGGCGCGCAGCGCGATCGCAGGCGCCGCGCCGGGGTCACGAACGAGCGCACGCACGGGGACGCCTCGCTCGAGCAGCGCAGCGGCGACGGCTCCGCCTTGCCTGCCAGTGGCGCCGGTGACCAGCACCGGCTCGGTGGTCGCTTCGGTGGACATGAGTTATCCTTTCGGGGGCGAATGAAGGCCTCGAATTACCCCCCAACCATGCGGCGCTCGCGCGGAGGCGACCAGTCGAGCGCGTCCACGTTGCTTGCGAAATCGTCCAGCCGGGGCCGCTCGTGGACCCGCTGAGCGAGCTCCTGTCCTCGGTTCGCGCGAGGGCGGCGTCGTGGGCCTGCCTCGACGCGAGGGCGCCGTGGGGCGTCGCGCTTCGAAGCAGGCCTTCGACCTTTTGCATCCACCACGTGGTGAGCGGCGCGGCCTGGCTCTCGACCGAGGACGACGGCCACGCGCTCGACCTGACGGCCGGCGACGTCGCCGTGGTGCCGCACGGCCGGGCGCATTCGCTCCGGGATCGCGAAGGCACGCCGGTCGTCGCGCTCGAAGAGCTGCCCGGGGTCCGCGAGAGCGGCGACAGTCGCGTGTGGCACCTGACCCTGGGCGGCGCGGGGACCGAGACGCGGATCACGTCGGCGCTCGTCGAGCTCGAGGATCCGTTCTCCGTCCCGATCGTGTCGTCGTTGCCGCCCGCGTTCCGGCTCGCGGGTGCGGGCGCGGGTCAGACGTCGCTCGTGGAGCACCTCCGCTTCCTCACGCGCGAGATCGAGTCGAGGCCGTTCGGCGCCGATCTCGTGCTCGCTCGCATGGCAGACGTGCTGTTCGTCCACGTGATGCGGGCGTATGTCGAGACGCTCGGCGACGGGCCCTCGCACTCGTGTCGATCGCTCGAGCTGGTCAGCGCGCTGCGCGACCCGGGCGTGGCCACGGCCATGGGCCTGATGAGCCGTCGGCCGGAGCATCCGTGGACGGTCGCCTCGCTCGCCGAGGAGGTCGGGCTGTCGCGGTCTGCCTTCGCGGCGCGCTTCACGAGCCTCGTGGGCGAGCCGCCGCTCGGCTTCCTCACGCGGATGCGCATGCAGAAGGCCACGATGTTGCTGCGCGAAGGCGCGACGCTCGCGCTCACCTCTCAGCTCACCGGCTACGCGTCGGAGGCCTCGTTCGGCCACGCGTTCCGGCAGTGGTCGGGCATGGCGCCGGGGGCCTACCGTCGCCAGCAGCACGCGCGCCAGCGCGATCTTGGCGTTGAGCCAGGCGCTCGGCCTCGAGTCCAGGCTCCGCCCGTTCGACGCGCCCCGAGGGCGTGAGGCGCCGATGCGCGCCCATGGCGTCGGCGCGCCGCTGGCGAGCGGCTGCTCGGGTCAGCTCATCATCACTGTTCGTCGATGGTCAGCGCGGTGATGTACGACTTGCCGATCGGGATCGAACAAGACACACTCGTGAAGTAGGCACCGCCGTGCGAGATGTCGTTGGTGCTCTGGATAGGATAGTTCGGTCCAACGGCCTTTGCAGCGGAGGGACGCTGGCGACGGGTCTCGCGCGCGACTTCGAGGTTCAGACCTCGTTCGGCCCAAATCGCCTTGGCACGGCCGGCCAGGAGCTCGTTCGGCGTGACGTACCCGAGGGCGCTGTGCGGCCGCACGCCGTTGTAGAAAGGAAACAAGATTCAAACCACGGAGGCACAGAGGGCACAGAGGAGAGCAAGAAGTAACTCTCTTTTCCTCTTCTCCTCTGTGCCCTCTGTGCCTCCGTGGTTTGTCTCCTTTGGTTCTCGGGCCCTCTGCGTCGACGATGAAAGCCTCTGGCAAATGCAAGAGGCAACGCGGGTGAGTTTCGTGCTCGTGGCAGGCGCGGAGCGCTACTGTCGCCAGCGGTCGAGGAGCTCGCGGGCGGAGCCGCCGCGCTCGAGGCGGGCGCGCGTCACCGCGCCGTCGGGGGCGATGTCGACGATGAACTCGAGCGTCGGGTCGCCGCGCAGGTGGTAGCGGAGGTCGGCGACGCGCACGGTGGTCCCGCCGTCGCCGGCGGGCGCGTGGCGGACCACGGGGAAGCGAGCCCAGGCGAGCGCCTCACGCACGGTCGGGACGGCGGCGACACGGGCAGGGACAGGGCCGCTGGGCGCGCGCGCGACCCGGCGCTCCTCGGTCGGCGCGCCGCCGAGCAGGTCGACCGTGCCGGCCGCGTAAACGTCCTCGTGCGTCGCGATGAAGCGCCATGTCGTCACGCCGAGCATCGCGGGGAACACGGCGACGCGCTGCGCTCCGGGGTGGGCGGCGGCGACGCGGGCGACGAGCACCTGCTGCATGGCGATCCGGCCGCCGACGTACACGGCGGCGACGGCGGCGCCGACGAGGATCGCGCGCCGCCAGCGCGCCCGCCGGCGCCACGCGACGAGCGCGCCGAGGGCGAGCGGCAGCGTGACCAGCGGGTCGAGCACGCCGGTCCAGTCGAGCGTCAGGCGCGCGTCCGAGAACGGGAGGAGCAGGCGCGTTCCCCACCCGGTCCAGAGATCCGGCAAGAGGTGCGCGAGGGCGACCGAGAGGACGCTGAACGCGTAGACCGGGCCGAACCGAGCCCGCCGCCGCAGGACGAGCCAGGCGACCCCGGCGGCCACCGCCGCCACCACCGGCGCGAACAGGAGCGCGTGCGACGGCCCGCGGTGCGCGCGCAGGGTGCGCAGCACCGCGTCCCCGGCCGGCCAGAAATAGTCGAGATCCGGCAGCTCGGCGGCGATCACGCACGAGAGCAGGACGGCGCGGTCGGTCGGCGACGCGCGCCCCTCGCCGGGCCTCATGTCGGGGCGACGCGTCGCGCCGACCGCCAGCCCGAGGAGCCCATGCGTCAGCGTGTCCATGAGGGCCGTCAGCTACCTCATGGCCCCGAGCGAGCGCAAGGCCGTGACCCGCTCGGCGAGGCGAGCTCTGCGGCCTTGCGCGCAGCGCGCTTGTCGTCGTGGCTCTGGCGGCGTGCAGGGGAGCCGGGGGATACGCTCCGGCCGCCACCGACGTACCGACTTACGGAGCGACCGACGTCTTGTCGAGGTGACCGTTGGTGTCGTCGCGCGGATATCGTCCCGTGCCGCGCGTAGCGTGGTTTCCGTGCAGGAACACGAGCGGCGGATACTGCCGGCCGGCCTCGAGGCTCGCCAGGCGGTAGAAGAACGGCGCCGGACCGCCCGTGCCGGCGACGGCGAGGAGGCGCCGCCGCCGAGCACGGGCTGACCGCGGCAGCGGGACGGCGGCGGCTCGTCAGCGCCGCGCACCTCGTCAGATCCGGGCGAGGAACTCCCGGATGGCCTCGGCAAAGCCGGCAGGGTCGCCGTCGTGGATCCAGTGGCCGCACCCAGGGAACGTCCTCCAATGGGTCCGCGGCCTGCGCTCGGCCATCGTCCGCGCCATCGACGCCGAGAGCATCGGGCTCTCCTGCCCGTGCAGCAGCAGGGCCGGGCAGGAGGACGCCAGCCAGTCATCCCAGAAGTCCCCGAGCAGGGCCTCTTGCGAGGCCATCATGTCGGCGTAATCGAAGAGCAGACGCCAGCCGTCGGCGTCCTCGGTCGCGCTGTCCATGAAGTAGCTCGCGTCCGGGATGCCCTGGGCCTCGATGGCGGCCGCGAGCGCCTCCCGGGTCGGGGCGTGCACGGGCCACCGGCTCACGTCGAGGACCGGGTGCTGGACCTCCGGCTCGCGCACCACGGCGCCGATGTCCTCGATGACCAGCGCGCGTACGAGCTCGGGGTATCGGGCGGCGAGCTGGTAGGCGTTCACGCCGCCCATGGAGTGGCCCAGCACCACGGCCGCACCGAGGCCGAGCGTGCGCAGGAGCTCGGCGGCGTCCTCGACGTAGTCCTCACGGGTGAACGGGCCGCCGTGGTCGCTGAGCCCGTGGCCACGCTGGTCGAGCGCCACCAGCCGGTGTCCGGGGCCGAGCGCGGCGGCGAGCGGCGCGAACATGCGGGCGCGCCCGAAATGACCGTGCAGCGCGAGGATGATGTTCCCGGCCCCGCCGAAGTCGAGGAACGAGAACCGGCGCCCTCGCAGGGTCAGGTGAGCTTCCGCGATCATGGCATCGACCTGAGCGGGGTAGCGCTCCTCGGGAGCGCGGATCCACGAGCCAGGTGGGAGAATGCAGCAGGGAACGTGGCGTCCGCAAGGTCAATCCTCCTGGTTCCCGCGCCTGGGTGGTGGCCGGATTTGAACATGAGGGCGGGGAGGCGGGAAGAAAAGATCAATGATCTTCCTGCCTTCCCGCCTTCATGTGAATCACTCGGGGGCAAATTGGGCCACCACCCACGCCCGCCGACCGTGGCCGCGCAACCGGACACGACAGCGAGCGGCTCGGGACGCATCGTGGAGACCCACGGACAAGCTCTCGCAGGGGTCGATAGCGCACCTCGCGGGTCAGGCTACGGCGCTGCGCCCGCGTGCGCTTGCTCCCGCGCCGCCCTCCGAAACAGCCGGGCCGATGTGAGCCACAGCGCGACGAAGACGCCTGTCAGGATCAAGGTGTAGCCCCATCCGGCGATCAGCGCGATCACGGCGACCAACGCCTGAGCGATCGCCGTCGCGACCAGCGCGCGCTCCATTCCCTGTGGCTGGAAGCGCGCGACGATGGCCCCGAGGATCCCGACGGCGAGCACCCCGCCAACCATCAAATTGGCGGGGTTCTCCTCATTCCCGATGATGCCGACGGCGAGGTTCATCCAGACGAGGACGAACGCCGCCGCGAGCGCAACGCCGACGGCGGCTCGGTACGCGTTGTTGCTCGTCGCCCTCGCAGCCAGCTCGTAGGCGCCGCAAGCGCCGACCAGCATGGATCCGAAGATGACGAAATCCGCCAGATCCCAGGCGACCTCTTCGGTGAACTGCATCGCGATCAAGGGCAGCAGCAGGACGAGCGCTGCAATGCCCCAGACCGCTATCCTCCAGCGGCTTCCGCGCCGTCCGCCACCGTTGTGCGCCGTTCCTGCCATCGCCTCACCGCCGTGCTCGAGTGATGGCTTCACCCTAGCTCACAGGACGGGTGGGCGGCATGAGCAGCTCGTGGAGCTTGGTGGAGCGATGCGTGCAGGTTTCGTGAAGAACGGCGCCTGGCCGTGGGGGGCGGCGGCGCGCCGGGAACGGGCGGGGCAGCCCGCGATCCGGGCGAGCTCGCCGCGCTCAACGCACGCTTCTGAGCGGTCTCCCTCCCGCGCCTGTCGCGGGCGAGATCTTCTCCCAGCGCCCGCTCTCGGCGGAGCGGAAGAGGGCGTCGATGACGCGCATGTTGCCGACCGCGACCTCGATCGAATTCTCGACGGGCCCCCCGGCGCGGACGGCGCGCGAGAACGCCTCGCTCTGCAGGTGGTACTGGTCGACGGCGGGAAACGAGATGACCTTGGCCGAGCTGCAGTTCAGCGTCGAGCCGTCATCGAGCCATACCTTGCACGGCTGGTCGCCGGGGGCGTTGAACGGGATCTCGAGCTCGATGCGGCCCTTGGTGCCGAACGCGTTCACGCGCTGGTAGGGCACCGCCTGCGTGCTGCACGTGAACGTCAGGTGCGCGCCGCCGTAGTCGAGCAGGCCCGAGGTCAAGCGGTCGGTGCCGAACTCTGGATCGTGGTCGACGAGCGCCATCGCCCGCACGGGCTCGCGTCCGAACAGGAAGCGCGACGTGTTCACCGCGTAGCAGCCGATGTCGTAGAGCGCGCCGCCCCCGACCGCCTTCTTGTTGCGGATATTGGCGGCGTCGCGGTTGTAGTACGAGAACGCCGCCTGGACGCTGACCAGCTCGCCAATCTTGCCGCGGCGCACCCAGTCCTTCGCCTGCTGCCACTGCGGATGGTTGCGGATCATGAACGCTTCGGCGATCAGCTTGCCCGTCTCGCGCTGCACGTCGACAAGCGCCTCGGCGTCCTCGGCGCTGAGCGCGATCGGCTTCTCGCAGAGGACGTGCTTGCCGGCGCGGGCCGCGCGCGCCGTCCACTTCACGTGCAGGTGGTTGGGCAGCGGATTGTAGATGGCGTCGATCTCCGGATCGTCGAGCAGCTCGTCGTAGCTGCCGTACGCCCTCGGGATGCCGAGCGATCGCGCGGCGGCGGTCGCCTTACCGATGTCGCGCGACGCCAGCGCGGCGAGCTGGGTGAGGGGCCCCCGCTTCATGGCGGGGAGGCTGACCGTCAGCGCGAAGTTGCTCGCCCCGAGGACGCCCCAGCGCACCGGGGTGAGTTGTTCGTCGGACTCTGGACCTTGGGCTGATGTGGACATGGGCACCTCACTGCTCGCCAGGCTAGTGGCGAGCGGCGCGTCTGTAAACGCAACGTCGTCGGGATCGGCCGGAGCGCTCCCGGGCCAGCGTTGGCCTGAGCCCCGGCGGGTACGGCCAGGGCTGCCAGGAGGGGGTGCGCCCGGCGCGAGCTGCGGAGAGGGGGAGCGCCGTGAGAGGCGCCTCAGAACGCGGCGTCGCGGAGCTTCGCCTTGTACTCCGCCTTGTACAGATCATGGCACGCCTTGCAGCTCGCCTTGGCGCCGTCGATGTCGCCCTTCTTGGCCTTCTCCGCGCCTTCCTTCGAGATCGCGACCCACTTGGGCATCCCGGGCGGCGGCTTCGACGCGACGTAATCCAGCGCCGACGCGATCTTCGCGCCGTCTCCGCTCGTGGTCGCCGACTGCATCACCGTCTTCATCCAGCCCTGCATCGGACAGGCCTTCTGTCCTTTTGCACCACAACCAAAATCCTTCCCCTCGGCCACCGAAGCGGGGACGTCCGCCGCCCCGCCCGCGGCCCACGCGGCCCCCGCAAAGCCAATGCCGACGCTCATCAACACGGCACCCATCAGCTTCATGCTCATCGACATGCGACGTCTCCTGTCAGGTAAGGGCAAGCTCAGCCGCGAGATCGCGGCTCAGGACGCATATGTTAACGTTAACATGACGGGCGTCAATCCAAATCGACCGATGTACGCCGCCATCCTCGACGGGCGCGCAGCGGCGGCCGGCCGCCGCGACCGCGGGCGGGCGCCCTCCCCGCTTGACGCGGCGCTTCGGAGGAGCCCCGCTCGCCTCGTCCTCCCCGGGCCTCCCCGGGATCGAGGCGGCCCGCGGGCCGTTCGATTCGCGTTGACACCCCATATGTTATCGTTAACATGATGACGAAGTGCGTGCTTTTGCTTCGCCACGGGCGGGCCGTCATGCGCGCCGAGACCTCCGGGTCTAGGCACCGACTCCGTCGCTCGGTCGTCGTGGAAGCGATCGCCGCTCGACGGCGCTCGTCGTTTCACCAGCGGGAATCCAGAGAGACCACGACGAGCCTCGCTCATTCGACGGCTGATGCGTAAGGAGATCTCCATATGAGGGCGCTTTGTTTCGCGGCGGCCGCCGTCGCCGTCATGATGTCCGGCTGTCAGGAAGGCGGATCGACCAGCGGCGCGCCCGCCTCCGGCACGCCCAGGCTGGCGGTCGCCGTCTACCAATTCGACAACACCTTCATGTCGTACATCCGGCGGACCATCGAGGAGAGCGCCAAGGGCAAGGCGGAGCTGAACATCGTCGACAGCCAGAACCAGCAGCCCATCCAGAACGATCAGGTCGACCAGTTCCTCGTGCAGGGCTTCAAGGTGATGGCCATCAACCTGGTCGACCGGACCGCGGTGCCGATCATCATCGACAAGGCCAAGGCCAAGGACGTGCCGGTGGTCTTCTGGAACCGCGAGCCCCTCAAAGAAGACATGGCCAGGTGGGACAAGGCCTATTACGTCGGCGCCGAGGCCGAGCAGTCCGGCACGATGCAGGGCGAGATCGTCGTCGACTACTGGAAGGCCCACCCCGAGGCCGACCGGAACAAGGACGGAAAGATCCAGTACGTCATGCTGACCGGCGAGCCCGGTCACCAGGACGCCCCGATCCGCACGGAGTACTCCATCAAGGCCATCACCGGCGCCGGGCTCCAGGTGGAGAAGCTCGCGGAGGACACGGCCATGTGGGAGCGCGTGAAGGGGCAGGAGAAGATGGCCGCCTTCCTCGCCGCGCACAACGACAAGATCGAGGTCGTCCTCGCCAACAACGACGACATGGCCCTCGGCGCGATCGAGGCGCTCAAGGCGGCCGGGTACTTCACCGGCGGCAAGTACATGCCGGTCGTCGGCGTCGACGCGACGCCGCCCGCCCTCGACGCGATCGCGAGCGGCACGCTCCTCGGCACCGTCCTCAACGACGCCAAGGCCCAGGGCAAGGCGATCTTCGACATCTCCCTCGCGCTCGCCACCGGCGCCGAGGTCAAGACCAGCGTCGCGCCGCTCGACGGCAGGTACGTCTGGGTCCCCTACCGGAAGGTCACGAAGGAGAACCACCAGCAGTACAAGTGAGGCCAGCGCGCTGGCGACGCGCGTCGGTCGGGGAGCGGCCGGCGCCGCCTCCCCCGGCCGAGAGCAACAGGAGATCGTCATGGCCGGCGCCGATTACGCCCTCGAGATGAGCGGCATCTCCAAGGTGTTCCCGGGGGTGAAGGCCCTGGACTCGGTGACCCTGCGGGTCCGTCCGGGCACCGTCCACGCCCTCATGGGGGAGAACGGCGCGGGCAAGTCCACGCTGATGAAGTGCCTGTTCGGCATGTACACGCCGGACGCCGGCACGATCGCGCTGGCCGGCAAGACCGTATCGCTGTCGTCGTCGCGCGCCGCGCTCGATCATGGCATCGCCATGATCCACCAGGAGCTGCAGCCGATCGCCTACCGGAGCGTCATGGAGAACCTCTGGCTGGGGCGCTACCCGATCCGCCGGTTCGGGCCGCTCAAGCTGGTCGATCACAAGAAGATGCTGCGGGACACGCAGGCGCTCTTCCAGGAGCTCCGGATGGACATCGACCCGACCGCCTGGGCCGTGGACCTCCCGGTCTCGAAGCTCCAGTCGATGGAGATCGCCAAGGCGGTCTCCCGGCGCGCCAGGATCATCATCATGGATGAGCCGACCTCGTCGCTCACCGAGCACGAGGTGGAGCACCTCTTCGAGATCATCGGCAGGCTCCGGGGCGAGGGGGTGGCCATCATCTACATCTCGCACAAGATGGAGGAGATCCTTCGTATCTCCGATGAGGTCACCATCATGCGCGACGGGCGCCTCGTCGGGACCTATCCGTCGTCCGAGCTCACGACCGATCTCATCATCCAGCGCATGGTCGGCCGCGACATGACGCACCGGTTCCCGCCGCGCGAGAACGACCCCGGCGAGGTGGTGATGCGGGTCGAGGGGCTGACCTCGGCGGAGCCGGGGTCCTTCGAGGACGTGAGCTTCGAGCTCCGGCGGGGCGAGATCCTCGGGGTGAGCGGCCTCGTGGGCGCCCAGCGCACCGAGGTGATGGAAGCGCTGTTCGGGCTGCGCTCCGTCGCGAAGGGTCGTGTCGTCGTCGACGGGAGAGAGGCGCAGCTCGGGAGCCCTATCAGGGCCATCGCGCGCGGGATGGCGCTCCTCACCGAGGAGCGCCGCTCGACGGGGATCTTCCCGATGCTCCACGTGGCCGACAACACGCTGTCGGCGAGCTGGAAGAGCTACAAGCGCAGGGCCGGCCTGCTCGATCTCGGCCGCGCCGAGGCGGACGTGCGGCGGCTCGTGGAGGCGCTGCGGGTCAAGACGCCGAGCACGCGCGCCTTCATCCAGGACCTGTCCGGCGGCAACCAGCAGAAGGTCATCCTGGCGCGCTGGCTCCTCACGAGCCCCGACATCCTCATCCTCGACGAGCCGACCCGCGGCGTCGACGTCGGCGCCAAATACGAGATCTACACGATCATCGCGGACCTCGCGAGGCGGGGGAAGAGCATCATCCTGATCTCCTCGGAGCTGCCCGAGGTGCTCGGCATGTCCGATCGCATCATGGTCATGTGCGAGGGGCGGGTCACGGGCATCCTGGAGGGCAAGAGCGCCACCCAGGAGGAGATCATGTCGCTGTCCACGCAGTTCCGCTGAGCCACCGGATCGATCGAAAGCAGAGGGACCACTCCATGGCAACCAGCAGCGCCGGCGGCGCCGCCCGCGATCGCATGAGGGCAGTTCGAGAGTTCGCCAGCCGGCAGGCGATCTCTCTGGTCCTCCTCCTGCTGGTCCTCGTGATCGGCGTCCTGCGGCCCAGCTTCCTGAGCGTGGCCAACCTCATCAACGTCCTCATCATCTCCTCCGTCCGGGTGATCATCGCCCTCGGCGAGGGAGGGGTCCTGATCACGCGCGGGACCGACCTGTCCGCCGGCCGCACGGTGGGGCTCGCCGCCTGCGTCGCCGCCTCGCTGCTGCAGCGGCCCGATTACGCGAGCCGGATGTACCCGCACCTCGCCAGCCAGCCGGTGCTCCTGTGCGTCGCCGCGGCCGTCAGCGTCGGCGCCACGGTCGGGCTCGTCAACGGGTCGATCGTGGCCTTCCTCAACGTGCCGCCCTTCATCGCCACGCTCGGCACGATGATCATGGCCTATGGCGCCGCGTCGCTCTACGTCGACCGCCCGCCGCTCGGCGCCCAGCCGATCGGCGGCCTGCGGGACGACTTCACCGCCATCGGCACCGGCGCGATCCGCTTCGGCGGCGACTGGGCGCTGCCGTATCTCGTCATCATCGCGGCGGTGATCACGTTCTTCATCTGGGTGCTCCTCAACCAGACCCGCCTCGGCAAGAACATCTATGCCATCGGCTCGAGCCGCGAAGCGGCGGTCGTCTCGGGGGTCGACGTCCCGAAGACGCTCCTGCTCGTGTACCTCCTGGCCGGCGCCCTCTACGGCCTGGCCGGGGCGCTCCTCGCGGCGAGGACCGGCGGCGCCACCAACAACTATGGCCTGATGTACGAGCTCGACGCCATCGCGGCCTGCGTCATCGGCGGCGTCTCGACGTCAGGCGGCGTCGGGACCGTCGGCGGCATCCTCACCGGAGTGCTCATCTTCGAGGTGCTCAACAACGGCCTCGTCATCCTCGGGGTGTCCCCTTACTGGCAGCAGATCATCAAGGGCATCATCATCGTGGCGGCCGTCTCCGTCGACATTCGCAAGTACCTGCGCAAGCGCTGAGCCTCCGTCGCCGGGAGCGCCGGGACGAGCCTGGGCGACGCGGCGCTGGCCCGAGAGGCCTCGGCCCCGTCGGGGAACGGCGGGCTCGCCGGGGAACGGCGGGCTCGCCGGGGAACGGCGGGCCCTCCGGCGCGGCCGGCGCCGCGAGATCGCCCGGGTTACGTCCGTTCCTCGCGAGGTTACGCCCCTCGGGTGGCGCCCGCGCGGCTCGAGGCGGGCGGCCCGGGAGACGGCATGCGCCGGGCGCGGTCCCGATGCGGCACCTCGAGCCAGGAGAGCGCACGATGAAGGTCGTCGAGCTGGGAAACACGGGCCAGAAAATCAGCCAGCTGAGCCTGGGCTGCATGCTGATGGGCACGCTGACGAGCGAGGAGGAGTCGCGGCAGATGCTCGATCGCTACGTCGAGCGGGGCGGCAACTTCCTGGACACCGCCAATTGCTACGGCTGGTTCTTGCGACAGGGCAGCCACGGCGGCGAGAGCGAGGCGGTGCTGGGGCGCTGGCTCGCGCAGCGCGGCAACCGCGGGCAGGTGTTCCTCGCGACCAAGGGCGCGGCGATGGTGCGGACCCCCGACGCGCACTGGCGCGGCGGCGAGGTCGACTGGACGAGCGCGCGCCGCGACTTCGAGGGCGCCGGCCGCGAGACGCTCGAGCGCGCCCTGGAGGCGAGCCTGCGCCGGCTGCAGACGGACCACGTGGACCTGTACTACGTGCACGTCGACGATCGGGTGACCCCGCTCGACGAGACGCTCGAGGCGCTCGCCCGGCTGGTGAAGGCGGGCAAGGCGCGGTTCATCGGCTGGTCGAACGTGCGCACCTGGCGCCTCGAGCGCATCCGCCAGCGCTGCGCGGCCGAGGGCTGGCCCGCGCCGGTGGCGCTGCAGCAGCAGCACAGCTACCTCCGCCGGCGCCAGGGCCTCGAGCACACGTCGATCGTGGACGACGAGCAGCTCGACTACCTGCGCGAGCACCCGGACCTGACGCTGGTCGCGTACTCGCCCATCCTGAAGGGGATCTACGACAGCGCCGAGAAGCGGCAGGGCCACTGGGCCATGCAGCCCTACGTCGGCAGCGACAGCGACGCGCGCCTCGCGGCCGTCGCCGCGATCGCGCGGCGGCTCGAGGTGCTGCCGCACCAGCTGGTGCTCGCCTGGCTGATGCACCAGCGCGCCCCCCGCGTCGTCCCGCTCGTGGGGCCGCGGACGCTCGAGCAGCTCGAGCAGAACCTGCGCGCCGTGAACCTGGAGCTCTCCCCCGAGCTCTGCGCGGAGCTCGACCGTGCGAGCGGCTGAGCGGCGCGGCGCTCAGGTCGGGGGGGTGTAGACGCAGTGCACGCCGGTGCGCAGCGCCGCCTCGAGCTCGTCGGCGATGGCGGGGCTCGCGGCGCGGATGCGGCGCAGCGCGAGCGTCAGGCGGCGGCGGACGTTGACGCGCGCGCGCTCGACCGCCGAGGCGCCGCGCCGCGCGCGGCCGCCGAGGCCGAGGCCGCGCGAGAGCTCCCGGGTCACCGCCTCGAGCTCCGCGGAGAGCCGCTCGCGGCGGCCGAGGTCGTTGAAGGCCGCGGCCTCCTCGATCTCGGCGCGCAGCTCGCGCACCCGCGCCTGGTACTCGGCGAGGGCCCGCGCGTCGTGGATCTCGCCCGCGTCGCCGGGATCGACGCCCGCGGGGCTGCCCGAGAGCTCGAGCACGTGGAGCTCTCGGCCGGGCTCGTCCACGAGCTGCGCCAGCATGCGCATGCCGCGGCTGTCCTGCACGCGGCACAGGGCGCCCGCGGCGCTGACGGTCCAGTACTCGCCCTCCCGGACGAGCCGCAGCGGCTCGGCGCGCCCGGGTCGAGGGCGGGCCGGCGCCGGCGCAGGGTCGGCCGGCGCGAGCGGCGCGAGCGGCGCGAGCGGCGCGCCCTCGAGCCCGGCGAGCGCCCGGCGGCAGCGCTCCTCGAGCGCGCTCAGGCCGACCTCGCCCGCGAGGGCTGCGGCCCGCTCGAGCCGCTCCCGGGCGCTCGCCGCGAGCGCGTCGCGCTCGCTGGCCCCCGCCGTGCGCCGGCGCGCGAGCGCGACGCGGGCGTGATCGTGGTGGACGCGCGCCGCGAGGGGCCGCGCGCCCAGCCGCTCGGCGGCGGCGAGGGCCGCGCGGGCGTGCCGCTCGGCGTCGTCCCAGCGCGACAGCGCGGCGCTCAGGTTGAGCAGGGCGAGATCGACCAGCCCGTGCAGGGAGAACGCGGTCGTGGTCAGCACGAACGCCGTGCCGGCGGACGGGGCGAGCTCGTCGTAAAGCGCCTGCGCCCAGGGCGCGTCCCCCAGCGCGCACGCGATCTCGACGGCCAGCTCCGGCATGTGGATGTACCCGGCGACGGTCGGATCGTCCGGCCCGGGGCCGCCGCGCGGGGGCTCGGGACGCCGCAGGAAGCCCGCGTAGCCGCGCGCGCACAGCGCGTCGAGCGCCGCGCGCGCGGGCCCTTCCTGGCCGCGCCAGCTCGCGAGCAGCGCCGTGAACAGGGGCACGGCGGCGCTGTCGGGCGCCCGGCTCGAGAGCTCGCCCAGGAAGCGCTCGAGGCCCTCGGGGTCGTAGCGCCCGAGCGCCCGCGAGAGCGGCCGGGAGGGGACGAGCCTCGCTCCTTCAGCGGCGCCCTGATCGCGGATCCGGCGCGCCTCGTCCTCCCAGCGCAGGGCGCGCTCGAGGTCGCCCTGCCACTCGGCGCGCATCGACCGGAACATGGCGGGCACCCAGCCGTAGCGCGGCTGGCCGAGCTCGCTCGCGAGCGCCTCGCAGCGGCCGAGCGCGCCCTCGAAGCCGCCCGCGTCGAGCAGCTCGGCGCGATCGAAGGCGAGGCGCTGCGCCGCGAGCAGCGCGCGCGGGCCGTCGCCGAACGAGACCGCGAGCTCGAGCGCCTCGGCGTTCAGGCCGGCGCGCTCCCCGGGCGGCGCGAAGTCCATCAGGGCGCCGAGCGCGGCGTGGATGACCGAGAGCGAGAGCCCCGGATCGTCGAAGCGCCGCGCCATGGCGATGGCGCTCCGGGCGAGGTCCATCGGCCCTCGCGGATCGAGCTCGGGCTGGCGCGCGCTGGCGAGCCGCGCGCTGACCCGGGCCGCGAGCGGGCTGTCGCCCGGCGGCAAGAGCGAGCGCGCCTCGGCGAGCAGGCGCGCGACCTCGCGATCGGCGGCGCCGGCGCGGCTCTCCGCGCCGAGCGCGAGCGCGGCCCGCGCGAGCAGCGCGCCGTCCCCGCGGGCCCGCGCGAGCGCGACGGCCCTTTCGCACGCGGCCTCGGCGCTCGCTCGCTGCTCGGCCCGCGCCAGCGCCTCGACGTGCGCGACGAGCAGCTCCCCCTGCCGCGCCGGATCGACGGGCGAGGCGAGAGCCTCGGCCGCGAGCGCTCGCTCGTAGAGCGCGGCGGCGTCCGCGAACGCGAGGCGCGCCATGGCGAGGCGCGCGGCGCGCTCGGCGGCGCGCGCGGCCCGCGGCGCCGACGCGACGCCCGCCTCGAGCCAGTGGCGCGCGATCTCGTGGAGGGGCGCGGCCGGGTCGCCCTCGTGGCGGGCCTCCAGGGCCTCGGCGGCGCGCTGGTGCAGGAGCGCTCGCCGCGCCGGGGGTAGCTCCTGCACCAGCGTCTCGGCCACGAGGGCGTGCGAGAAGCGGTAGCGGCCCGGGCTCACCGGCGCGAGCACGCCGAGGGCGCACGCCTCGTGCGCCGCGGCCTCGAGCTCCGCGGCGGGCCGCTCGAGCAGGGCCGCCACGAGGGGCAGCCCGAACTCGCGCCCGACCAGCGCCGCGGCGCGCAGCGCCTCGCGGTGGCCCGCCTCGAGGGCGGCGAGGCGCTCGCCGACGAGCGCGCGCAGCGTGCCCGGCAGGTCCGCGGAGGAGCGCCGCGCGGCGGGCGCGGGCAGCCGCAGGAGCTCGCTCACGAAGAGCGGGTTGCCGTCGCTGGCCGCGTGGATCCGGCGCGCCGCGCCCGGGTCGTCGTCGCCCGTGGTCTGCTGGATCCAGACCCTCACGTCGCCCTCGGACAGGCGCTCGAGCCCGAGGTGCTCGCAGAGCCGCGCGAGCCGCGAGAGGCGCCGCTCGACCTCCGGCCGGCGGCCGTCGACCTCCGGCCGGCGACCGTCGACGTCGCGCCGGCTGCCGAAGAGCGCGACGCGCTCGGCGCGCAGGCCCCGCGCGACGAACTCCATGAGCTCGAGCGACGAGGGGTCGACGGCGTGGAGATCGTCGAAGAAGAGCGCGATCGGCTCCTCGCGCGCGTGCGCCGCGAGGTGGCAGGCGACCGCGTCGTAGAGCTGGAACACGTCCGCGCCGCGCGCGGGCTCCCCGGGCGCGAGCTCGAGCAAGAGCCCGCGCAGCCGGCCGGCGAACGCCGCGGGCGCCCGCGGCCGCCCGAGCAGCGCGCGCAGGATCTCGAGCCAGGGCCAGAAGCTCGGCGCCTGACCGAGCTCCCACCCCCGCCCCCACGCGACCGCGAAGCCGCGCGCCCGCGCGCGCTCGGCGAGCTCCTCGAGCAGGCGCGTCTTGCCGATGCCGGCCTCGCCGGCCACGAGGGCGCTCGATCCGCGGCCGGCGAGCGCCGCGCCGAGCAGGTCGTCGAGCAGGTTCAGCTCTCGGTCGCGACCCACCCAGGCTGCCGGACGCAGGACCACGCGCCCACCTTACCACCGGGCGGGCGCGCGCCGGCCCGGCATCGGGCGCGGGCGACCCAGGGGAACGCCTGCCAGCGCCGGGCGCGCGCCGGCCTTCGCCGGCGTAGCCGGCGCGCGCACCTGCGCTGGAAGCGGTCTCAAGACGCGCCGCGGGACTCCCCGCTACGTTCAGATGCAGATGTCTTCGTACAGGCTAATGCATGCATCGATGAACTGCTCCCAGCTACAGCCGCCGTTATCGTGGCAGGTCCCCGTCCCGGTACGCGGATCGACGCAGTAGTCGAGCCACACCCAACAGTATGCGGCGGAATCTGAGGTCTCGCCGACCGACTGCGCTTCTGCGGCAGGACCAGAGGAGGGCCCGCTCCAGCTGCCGAGCGGGTTCTCTGCGGCCTCGCTCGGGTCCAGGCGGACGATCTCCGGCTCCGCAGGCTCTTCGGAGCCCACGCACCCGGTGATGCCCACAGCAGCAATGATGCCAAAGGCCGCGAACGCTCGTCGCATCTTCATGACATAGCTCCTGGTTCGCAGGCCGTCGTTCACGGCGCGGAATGCGCGCGTCGCGCCTGCGATGCGGCGAACATAGAAGAGCCTCGTTCAACGTGCAAGACGAAGCATTGATAAGATTTGGTTAAGACAGAGCGCGACATGAAGCCACGAGCGGTCACACGGCAGACTCAGCCTGAGGCGTCGCAGGCCGCATAGCGGCAACAGGCTCATCAATACATCGATGGACCGTCGATAGATATCATTGACTTCTCGCGAGGATAGCAGAACGCATAAGAACGTTCGTCGCCGGAGAGGGGGCGTGGCGGTCTGCCCTGGACACGACATCGTCGCGATCGACGGCTCGCGATCCGTTTGCATTTCTTCACATGGCGGGTGAATTGCGTCCGGTCACGTCCGGCGGCCATGCGCTCTCCGGGAGGAGGGATGTCCGCTGGCCCAGGCGTCTCGCACGAGCCGCGCGCGGGCGCGGGGCGGCTCGACGAGACCTCCCGCCCCCACGCGGGGCGAGCTCGGGCGGCGCGGCCTCAGTACTCGCGGCAGTCGCCCGGCGCCTCGAGCGCGCCGAAGCTGTAGGGCCGCGCCTGCTTGACCAGCAGCCGCCGCTCCGGGCCGATCAGCTTCCACTCGATCTGCATCGCGTACAGCCGGTTCTCCCCCTCCGGGTCCACCAGCGGCCGATAATGGTCGTGGATCGACCCGAGCACGCAGCCGAGCCGCTGGACCTCCGGGAACGACAGCACGTCGCGCCCGCGCGTCAGGCTCGAGCGAGCGTGGTACTCCGCCTTGATCGTGCGCGGCGGCGGCGTATACACGATCTCGTCGCTGGTCACGCCGGGCGCGGGGTTGGTGACCGACGCCTCCCCGATCTGCGCGTTGATGTAATACTGGCTGTCGCGGGTCGCGTCGAGCGCGTTGCGGCTGATGGCCACGCCCTGCGCGCGCTCCGATTGCCAGGCCTGGTGCACGAGCACGGCCATCGCCGCGCGCGCCTGCTCGACGTGCCCGAACTCGCGCTCGTCGTAGGCGCGCGTGTTCCAGAGGCTCGACCACACCGTCCGCAGCGCGTCCTCGATGGAGCTCGACTCCGCGTCGAGGTCGGTGCTCGTCGACGTGTGCAGCCCCGCGCCGTTGAAGGTCGCCAGATCCTCGGTGTTGCTGCTGCTGCGCAGCCGCACGCGGTCGCCGCCGAAGCGCCGCTTGATTGCGGCCTCGACCTCGCTCAAGAGCGCGGGATCCACCGGGTGCTCCAGCATCCGCGCGCGCACCTCGGCCAGCCCTTCGGCGTGCGCGCGCGGGTCCGCGCGGAACTCGGGGTCCTGCTCGAGCTCGGCCAGGAGCTCCGCCGCGCCGCTCGCCTCGAAATGATCCATGTAATGCGAGAACGGGATCGCGAACGCCGCGGGCGGCACGTACAGCGGAATCAGGTCGGGCGGGCAATACGCCCCCACGCCGCTCACGCGGTACAGCTCGGCCATGCCCGCCGCCTTGGACCCGATGCTGTCGCTCATCGCGTAATTCGCGGCGTCGAGCGACACGACGCCGCGCACGGAGACGTCGAGCGCCGGCGAGAGCCGCTCGCCCTTCGGCTTGCGCGCCTCCCAGTAGGCGTCGGCCTCCTGCGCGGTCGCCTCGCGGAGGTCGAAGTCCGTCGCGCGCACCTCGAGCCGCACCAGCTTGCCGAACAGGCCCTTCAGGCGCTCGTCCTCCCGCGCGCGGCGCAGGGCCATGTTCGGCGTCCCCCGGCCGCGCGCCAGCACGTTCACGTGCGAGAGCGGCGTCTGGAACGCCTCGGTGATGAGGCCGCCCATGAACGCCGTCTCGTTCGGCACGTCGTCCGTCACCACGATCACGTTCGGGCCGAGCTCCGCCGTCTCCAGCTCGCGCCCCGGGACGAACGTCAGCGTGCCGAACCCCTCGGCCGGGTTGAGCGGCTGATACGTCAGCCCCCGGTACGGCGCGTTCGGCCCCACCAGCGGCGCGGTCCCCTCGATCGCGCGCGCCTCGGCGATCTGCCGCGCCTCGGTGGGCCGGATCGACCACGCCTCCGGGTCGGGCACCGCCTTCATCGCCGCGAAGAACGCGCGCCGCATCTGCGCACCGACGAGCTTGTCGCCGGGGGCGAACTCGACGGTCTTGGCGCCGTTGGTGTGCTGCACCAGCGTGCCGAGGAGGAAGCGACGCCCCTCGACGCGGAAGTACTCGGATTGGCTGAACAGCCCCCAGCCGGTGTTGAACTCCGCGGCTTGCTCGGGATCGCAGCGATCGAGGTGCGGCTCCCGCTGGATCTGCTCGCGGATGAAGGTGTAGTGGAGCGCCCACTTCTCCGTGCTCAGGAGGTGCACGGTGTCGTTCGCGGCCATGTCGACGACGAACTTGACGCCGGCCTCGGCGACCTCGGTGCCGCCTCTGGCCAGCGCGGCGAAATCGCCGGCGGTCTCCAGCCGGCGCGCGCGCCCGCTCGCGAGCGGGCGGCCGGACAGCTCCACGCAGCCCTCGTTCGCCGCGCCGGGGCTCGCCGCCTCGCAGAAGCGCGGCGCCCCGGTGGCGTCGGGCACGCGGGCCAGCGACGCCCCCTCGGGCCACGCGATGAAGTCGACCCGATCGCTCGGCTCCGGCCGGCCGGCCTGCCACAGCGTCACCACGCCCTCGAAGTCCGGCGAGGCCTCGATCTCGGCGGTGTCCGCCGCGCTCACCGGGACGCTCACGCGCTCCCCGGGTGCGAGCGCGGCGGACGGCGTCGGCCACGCGAGCGGCACGCCCGCGCCGTCGCCGGGCAGCGCCTGCCCCGGCGCGAGCGCCGACAGGCGCAGCGCGAAGCCGTCGAGCGCCACGGCCTCGTCGCTCGCGTTCAGCACCTCGACGAACCCCGCGGGCCGCAGCGAGAGCTCCGAGATGACGAGCGGCCCGGCGATGGCCGGGAACGGCTCGGGCCACGGGTAAGGCGCGAAGTTGACGTTGTCGCCGAGGCTCGGCGGCTCCGGCGGGTCGCAGCTCTCGCCGTTCTCGCGCTCGGGCGTGGCGTAGCGGCAGATCGACGGCTCGCCCGTCCCGTCGGGCAAGCGCGCGTAGCTCTCGGAGCGCGGCAGCTCCGGCACGTCCATCGCGTCGCCCAGCGCGCACGACGGCGCCCAGAGCAGCACGCGCGCGCCCGAGCTCGAGAGCTTGAACGGCAGGTGCCGCGGGCCCTGCTCGGGCGCGTCGTCGGCCCAGAAGAGCGCCGTCTCGCCCGGCCCCAGCGTCAGCGGCGGCAGCCGCGTCGCCTCGCCGAGCTTCTCCCCCAGGGCGTACTCCCCGAGATCGAGCGCGCGATCGCCGATGTTCACGAGCTCGATGAAATCGTCGGTCTCGCCGATCTCATCGACCCACGCGCCGTCGTTGCCGGTCATCACCTCGTTGATGCGCAGATCGCCGCTCGGCGCGGGCGCGCCGCCCGCCGGAAGCACGAAGTCGCACCTCGTCGAGGTCTGCTCCGGCGGCGGAGCGGGCGTCTCGCCCGAACAACCGACGAAGGTGGCCAACGACAACAGGCCCGCCCCCGCGCGCGCACGAAGCGCGCGACGCGGGCGGCGATCGTGGGATGAGCTCGCCGTCATACCCGCCCCGCCAGCATGCCGTATGCCACGCCGGCCGGCGCCTGATATGGCGAAGTAGGCCATGGATATCAGACACTTCTACGCCTGGCACAGCGTGCCGTGCGCCGCGTTGTGCCAGGCCCCGCGCCGCCGTGGCCAGGGCCCGCGCGCACGGCGAGCGACCCCGGAGGTCTGCGCGGGAAAACGCGGGGCGGACGCGCTCCGCGCCGAGTGGACGCCGCCCGAGGGCGGCGGGCTCGACAGCGCCACAGAGCGACGCCGAGATGGGCGGCATCGGGGAGCCGGGCACCCCGCCGATCGCGCCCGCCGTGGCCAACGCGGTGTTCGCGCTGACCAGGCGGCGGCTGCGCTCTCTCCCGCTCCGGCTCGGCTAGAGCGCCGATCCGCTTGAAGCGCCCGAGAGTGAAGAGATTGGAACCATAGAGGCACAGAGGGCACGAGAGTTATCTCGTTGTTCCTCACGGCAGCTCGCGGATCACGCGGGCCGGGACACCTGCCACGACGCAGCGCGCGGGAACGTCGTGCGTCACCACGGCGCCCGCCGCCACGACGGAGTCCTCGCCGATGGTCACACCAGCCAAGATCGTGGCGGCCGCCGAAATCCAGACGTTCTTCTTGAGGACGATGGGCTTCGCCAGGGCGCGAGCCCGCCGTTCTGCGCGCTCGACGGGGTGATACGACGTAATGAGGTTCACCTTCGGCCCCAGCATCACGTCATCTCCGATCTCGATCCCTCCGATGTCCATCAGATGGCAGCACTGGTTGATGAAGACGTTCTTGCCAACGCGGATGTTGACGCCTTGGTCCGTGTAGAAGGGAGGGATGAGCGAGAAGCTCGGGTCGACCAGCCGGCCCGTCAACTCGCTGAATTTTCTCCGGATCTCGTCGGCATCTTCGAAGGAGAGCTCGTTGATCTCCCCGGCGAGCCTCATGGCGCGTCGGATGTTCGTGAACATCCTCTCGGACTCGCTCGAGCCAATCTCGATCACCCGGGCGGCAAACGCGGCGTCATTTCCGGTCGTCATCTCTTGGGTCCCTTCTCGGTTCGAGCCCGCAGGCGCTCGGGGGGAGCGCCCATCGGACACGGAGCACGATGCCGGGGCGGGGTCGGCCGATCAAACAACTGCTTTTCGTGGATGAACAACCGCCGGTTGTGCCGCGCCGGGAGGCCGACACATCGTCAGCGCCGCCCGCCTGCGGTCCGCCCGCCCCAACGCGCCCCGAGGGTTGCAGCTCGCCCGAGCGAGCTGTTACCTTACGCGCCCGCCAAGGCGCGAAGGTGACCCCACGTGGATCTCGAGAGCATACGCACGTTCGTCGCCGTCGCCGACACGGGCCAGTTTCGGGAGGCGGCGATCCGTCTGACGATCACGCAGCAGGCGGCCTCGAAGCGCGTGGCTGCGCTCGAGGCGACGCTGGGCGTCCGGCTCTTCGCGCGTACTCCGCGAGGAGCTCAGCTCACCCTGGAGGGGCGAGTATTCCTGCCGCATGCACGGGAGCTCCTCGCAGCGGAAGAGCGAGCCGTGAGCTCGGTGCGTCCTGAACGCCGCCCGTTGCGCGTCGACGTGATTCACCCGCAGCTCGGTCCCGCGCGGCTAGTCCGCGAGTTTCACGCCGTACATCCCGAGGTCGAGATCCATGTCGTCACGCACATCTTCGACATCCAGAGCGCATTGGCTGCTCTGAGGTCGGGCGCCATCGACGCCACGTTTCGCGCGGTAACCCAGGCGGAGCAGCTTGGTAGAGATATCAAAGCTGCCCGCGTCCTCGACGATCCGGTGGAGTTGCTCACGAATCACGCTCACGCCTTGGCGGCGGCGACGGCGGTGAGCCCTGCCGACCTCAACGGCCACAGGATCTGGATGCCTGGCAACGTGCCAGGAACGGAGTGGTCGCGCTACTACGACGAGCTTTCTGCGAGCTTCGGAGTCGCGATCGACACGGTCGGGCCGAACTTCGGCATCGACGCGATCCTGGAGGAGGTCGCGGCGTCGTCGGCGGTCGCGACGTTGGTGGGGGAGCATATACGATTGGTGTGGCCCTCCGAATACCGGCTCCGACGTATCCCGGTTCGCGATCCCATGCTGGTCTATCCCCATTCCATGCTCTGGCGAAGCGACGACGCGCACCCAGCGCTCCCGAAGCTCCGCCAGCACCTCCGGGCTCGAAGGGACACGTATCGACGCCCGCAAGCGTGGGCTCCTGGCTGGGCGCTTCAAATGGCGTAAGGTTCCTACGTCGACCAGCGCGCGCAGCGTGGCCGTACGCCGGAGCAGCAGCCCCCCCTCGGCAGGGGCGTCAACCCGCCGGCGGCGCCGCCGCCGAGCCCGCCGCGGCCGCGAACGCGATCCCGCTCTGGAGATCGCGTCGGACCACGATGCCGCCGAGCTCGATGTCGAGGCCGACGATGGCCCGGGACACCTCGGGTCGGATGCCCGTCAGGACGACCTGCGCCCCGAGCAGCCGGACCGCCCGCGCCACCTGCAGGAGGCCGGCGGCCGATGCCGTGTCGATGTGCGGCACACCCGTGACATCGATGATCGCCACCCGCGCCTGCCGCTCGACCACCTTGCCCAGCAGGTTCTCCATGATCTGCTGCGCCCGCGCCGCGTCCAGCACGCCCACGAGCGGCAGCACGAGGACGCCCTGGCTGATGGGCACGATGGGCGTCGACAGCTCCTGGAGCGTCTTCGCCTGCATCCGGAGCGTATCCTCGAGCCGCTTTCGCTCGGTGACCACCTCCGTGAACAGCATGATCCCGCCGATCTCGCCGCTCGTCGTGTGCCACGGGAAGATCTTCCAGCGCACCCAATCGACGTGCCCGTCGCTCCGCGGGAAGGCCTCCCCATCATTGCCTTCCGAGGCCCCCGCGAGGCACCGCCGGTGGACCGCCCTCCAGTGCTCGGGGATGTCGGGGAAGAGCTCATAATGGCTCCGGCCGATGATCTCTCGCTCTTTCAAGCCGTAATCCGCCAACCATCGGCTACTGGCCAGGATGTAGCGCATGTCCCGATCGAACATGGCCACCGCGGCCGGGGTGTAGGTGACGAAGAGGCGCACATGCTCCTCGCTCCGGCGCAGCGCCTCCCGGAGGTGATCCCGCTCCTCCTCGGCCTGCTCCAGCTCCCGGATGCGCTGCCTCAGCTGCTGGTTCTCCGCGACGATACCGCTGCAATCCGCCTCCAATGTCATCCGTTCCCCCGATTCTATTCCGCCCTGTATATCAAAGAAGCGCGTCGCAGGGCGATCGGAGCGGCGCTGCGCGTGCGCTGCCGAGGAGGGCGGCGGCGGTCGCCGCTCGACGCGCGTCGGACCGCCGCGACCCGGGCGCGCGCTCCGCGGGGGGGCGCGCGCTGGCGGCGACGCTCGCGCGCCCGGGTCCGGCCGCGCGATCGTCGCCTCCGGCGCGCGGAGAGGAAACCGATGGCGAGCTCGGTTGTGGTGAGGGCGAGATGGCGGAGCTCGTGGTCGGCTCATGGTGCGTCGCGGCGGACGGGTCCCTCGCGCGGAGGCTCCCGTGAACCTCGCCGCGCGATCTCGGCTCGGCCCACAGGCCCGGGCCGGAGAGATGCTCTCCCCTCCGGGCGACGACGAGCGGGACGACCCGACCGAGCGCGTCGGTCCGGCGCCGCCGCCGGGTACCCCGGCCACGGCGCGGACCTCGGGCGCGGCGGCGCTGGAGCTCGAGGCGCTGTACCGCCGCCACCATCGCCTGGTGTACCGCCTCGCCCTCCGTTACGGCCATGGCAACGTGGCCTGGGCAGAGGACGTGACGCAGGACGTGTTCCTCGACCTGATGAAGGCGCTCGCGACGCTGAGCGATCGAGACAACCTTGAAGGATGGCTGTACCGGGCGACCTCGAATCGATGTCTGAACCGACTGCGGCGGGACCGGTTCCTCGCCCTCCCGCCCATCCGCTGGCTGCTCGGGCAGGACCAGGCCGATCCGCGCCCGGCGCTGGAAGACGTGACCATCGCGCGCGACGATCTTCGCCGGGCGTTCGAGGCGCTGGGCAAGCTGCCTCCCAAGGAGCAAGTCGCGTTCTCGATGTTCTATCTCGACGGTAAGGAGCAGGAGGAGATCGGGAGCGTCCTCGGCCACTCCAAAGGGTACGTGTGCAAGCTGATTCAGAGGGCGGTCGCGCGGCTCCGCGACGCCGGATGGGAGGTGACGCCATGACGCGAGACCGTGACCTGCTCGCGTTGCTGCGCGAGGTGGACGAGCGGCTCGCGGCGGCGACGCCGCCGCCCCTACGAAAGGCGCGCGCCCTCGCGCGGCTGCGCGGGGCGCGCCCTTCCCTCGTCGGGCGCGGGGGACGCCCGCTCGTGCTCGCGGTCGCCGCCGGCGCGGCCGCGGTGGTCTTCGGCGCCACCGTCCAGCGCCCTGCGCCCCCCGAGGTCTCCACGCGCAGCCCCGCCGATCCGGCGGTCGGCATCACCGGCGATCGCCCTGACGGAGACGGCGGGCTCCCCGAGCGCACGCCCGCCGACAACCACGAGGCGGCGCCGCCCCGGATCCACGCCCCGCTCCTCCGAGGCCCGTCCCGCCCGATCGCCCCGTCGCCGAGGACCTCGCCCCCTCCGCCGCACAGCTCCGCGGCGCCGCCGGACCTGCGCGAGGCGCCTTCGGGGCGGCGCCGCAGCGAGCTCCCCGTCGACCGCGTCCCGCCCCCGCCGCCACGCGCGCGTACCCAGCCGCCGGCCGTCGCGCTCCCGTCGAGCCGGGGATGGGTCGACGCGCCGGAGAGAGGTCTGCCCCCGCACGCGTCGCGCGGACAGCCCCCCTCGTGGCACCGCAGCTCCGGCGGCGCAGCCGCCCCTGCGGAGGCGGCCGGACAAGACGGGGAGCACGGCGACGAGAGCAGCGCCGCGGGCCCGGACGAATCTGCAGCAACGGAGCCGAAGCCCCCGCACGAGGAAACGAGCTGCCGGACGGCGGAGGCCCTGTGGCGCGAGGCCGAGGCGAGCTGCGGCGCGCAGGGCCTCGCCCTCGGCGAGGTCAGGCTGCTCGATCCGTGCGGAGCCGGCGGCTATGGCCGTATCGAGCACACGTGCGCCCACGGCGAGCCGACCGCGTGCTGGCGCGGCGAGCTGGGGGACGGGCTCGCGTGCGTTCACGGCGTCGAGCTGAAGGATCAGGCCTACATCACGTGCAGGAACCAGGGCGCGGACCTCGCCATGTTCGACTACGAGAGGGACAGCCCTGGCTGCACCGGCGTCACGACGGCCAGGGCCTTCTACGAGTGCTGCCCGGCCGCGGAGCCCCTGCCCTCGCCCGCGTGCTGGACGAGCAAGATCGATCACGGCGATGCGTGCCAGCCCCTGCTGACGCTCGATGAAGAGGCCAGCGCCCTGTGCGCGGAGACCGGCCAGCAGCTCTTCCACATCGGCTACGGCACAGGCGTGCCGCTCTGCCCCGAGACCTGGGTCACCAGCGCGCTCTTCACCTGCTGCCCCTGAGCCGCGGTCGCAAGATGGCCTGACGGAGGAAACCGGCAGCCCGGCCGCGGTTGATAGAGCGCGGAACGACGAAGAGAGCGCGGCGACCGGAGCTCCGGCGGCGCGCGCGTCGACGCTGCCCGGCCAGCGCCGGGCTTGACGGAGGATACCATGCGTTCTTTCTGCACGATGGGTCTCTTGTTCACCCTATCGATTCCCAGCCTCCTCGCCGGCACAGGCTGCATCAGCCCCGAGCTTCCGGCCCCTGACAGCGATACGGTCTCGGCGGGCGTGGAGAGCGCCGACGCCGATCACGGATCGAGCTGCGATGACGACAAGCTGCCGCCTCCCCCCCCATCCGGCTGCTGCGCGCCGGCGCCGCTTCCGCCTCCCCCTCCTCCGCCGGAGACGTGCTGGGGCGGCGAGCTGGGGGACGGGCTCACGTGCGTTTACGGCGTCGAGCTGAAGGATCAGGCCTACATCACGTGCAGGAACCAGGGCGCGGACCTCGCCATGTTCGATTACGAGAGGGACAGCCCTGGCTGCACCGGCGTCACGACGGCCAGGGCCTTCTACGAGTGCTGCCCGGCGGCGGAGCCCCTGCCCTCGCCCGCGTGCTGGACGAGCAAGATCGACCACGGCGACGTGTGCCAGCCCGCGCAGACGCTCGATGAAGAGGCCACCACCCTGTGCGCGGAGACCGGCCAGCAGCTCTTCCACATCGGCTACGGCACAGGCGTGCTGCTCTGCCCCGAGGCCTGGGTCACCAGCGCGCTCTTCACCTGCTGTCCCTGAGCCGCGGTCGCGTCCCTCCCCCTCGGCGCTCCGCGCGATGAACCCTCACCGATGACGGGGGTCGCGCAGGCGAGGGAGCACGGCGGCCGCGCTCGCGATCCCGGCCGCCGTCCCGCGTGTCGCGCTCCGCTTCGCTGCTATCCTCGGCCGGGCCGCCGCGCCGTCGCGGCGCCCAAGGCCGCATGACCCTCTACGATCCGACACGGCACGTCACGCCGCCGCCCGAGCCCTGGGACCCCGGGCGGGCGCAGGCGTGGCTCGAGCGATGGGCCGCGGACGCGCTTTCGGCCCGGAGCCGGCACGGCTGGCCGGTGCATCCCCGCGACGCCGAGGGCGCCCCGGGACCGGGGGCGCCCCGCCCGTACCAAGGCCTGTACTTCGGCGCGTGCGGCGTCTGGCTCGCCCTCGCCCGCGCGGCGGCGGCGGGCTTCTGCAGCTTGCCGATGAGCCTGCCGGAGATCTTCGACGAGGTGCTCGAGGCGTACCTCCGCTCGCCCGACGACGGCCAGCGTGTGCCGTCGTGGTTCCTCGGCGAGAGCGCCCTGCTGACGGTGTGCTGTCTGGCCCGGCCGGACGCGCGCAAGGCCGATCGCCTGGCCGAGATCATCCGCGACAACCGCGACAACCCCGCGCGCGAGGCGCTGTGGGGCGCGCCCGGGACGATGCTCGCGGCGCTGTTCCTGCACGAGGCGACCGGGGACGAGCGCTGGGCAGCGCTGATCCGCGACAGCGCGGCGGCGCTGTGGGAGAGCTGGACGCACGACGAGGCCCTCGGCGTCTGGCTGTGGGAGCAGGACCTGTACGGCCGCCGGGTCCGCTATCTCGGGGCCGCGCACGGGTGGGCCGGCAACCTCTACGCGCTCTGGCGCGCCCATGCCCTGCTGAGCCCGGAGCAGCGATCGCAGCTGCGCGCGCGGACGCTCGAGGGGCTCGGCCGCCTGGCGACGATCGACGGCGAGCTCGCCAACTGGCCCGCGCACGCGGGGCCGCCGTCGAAGCCGCTCTTGCAGTGGTGCCACGGCGCGCCCGGGATCATCACGTCGCTGCGCCACGCGGCGCTGCCCGAGGCGCTGCCGCTGCTCCTGAAGGGCGCGCGGTCGATCGTGGCCGCCGGGCCGCTGGCGAAGGGCGTGGCCCTGTGCCACGGCACCGACGGCAACGGCGCCGCCCTGCTCGAGATCTACCGGCGCACGCAGGACGCCTCCTGGCTCGATCGCGCCCGCGCGTTCGCCACGTGGGCCATCGCGCAGTCGGAGGCCGAGCACCACCGGGTCGGCCAGTGGCGCTACAGCCTGTTGACCGGCGACGCCGGGCTCGCCTGCTATTTGCTCGACTGCCTCGACGGGCGCAGCCGCGGCATGCCGGGGGTCGACAGCCTGTGGTGAGCGCGGCGCGCCCGGCGCGACCACGCTCGCCCGGCGCGCCCGGACGGCGGCCCTCCAAGCGCGGCGCGGAGCCCGCCCGCCTGTCCGTGCACCACGCCGCCGCGCCGCCGCACGCAGGATCTGCCAGACCTCCCCTCTCGGCGGTACACCCGCCCCACCGGCGCTGTAGAGTCGGCCCCGGAGATCACCGCCGTCCTCAACCCTGGAGAGGTCCATGCTGACGAAGCTCGACGAGAGTGAAGCCGTCGCGTCCTGCGAGCGCTGCTGGGAGCAGGAGATCGTCCCCGCGCTGCACGACTACATCCGCATCCCCAACAAGTCACCGGCCTTCGACCCCGCCTGGCGCGAGAACGGCCACATGGACAAGGCGGCGTCGCTCCTCGCCGCCTGGTGCAAGGCGCAGCCGATCCCCGGGCTCACGGTGGAGGTCGTGCGCCTCGAGAACCGCACGCCGGTCATCCTGATGGAGGTGCCGGGCAGGGGCGACGACACGGTGCTCCTCTACGGCCACCTCGACAAGCAGCCCGAGATGACGGGCTGGCGGCAGGGGCTCGGCCCCTGGGAGCCGGTGCGCGAGGGCGACCGGCTCTACGGCCGCGGCGGCGCCGACGACGGCTACTCGGGCTTCGCGTCGCTCGCCGCGCTGCGCCTGCTGCACGAGCAGCGGCTCCCGCACGCGCGCTGCGTGGTCCTCATCGAGGGCTGCGAGGAGAGCGGCAGCCCGGACCTGCCGGCCTACATCGACGCGCTCGCGGACCGCATCGGCAAGCCGAGCCTCGTCGTGTGCCTCGACTCCGGCTGCGGCAACTACGACCAGCTCTGGACCACGACGTCGCTCCGCGGGCTCCTCCAGGGCACGCTCGAGGTGAGCATCCTGCGCGACGGCATCCACTCGGGCGTGGGCAGCGGCGTCGTGCCCTCGAGCTTCCGGATCCTGCGGCAGCTCCTGTCGCGCATCGAGGACGAGCGGACCGGGCGCGTCCTCGTGGACGCGCTGCACGTCGAGATCCCGAGGGAGCGCGTCGAGCAGGCGCGGGCCGCGGCCGAGGTCCTGGGCGCGACGGTCGTGAGCGAGCTGCCGTGGGTGCAGGGCGCGCGCCCGGTGACCGGCGAGGTGGCCGAGCTCCTCCTGAACCGCACCTGGCGCCCCGCGCTCTCCGTGACCGGCGCCGACGGCCTCCCGCCCATCGCCAGCGCGGGCAACGTGCTGCGCCCGTTCACGCGGGCGAAGCTCTCGATGCGCATCCCGCCGCGCGTCGACCCGAAGAAGGCGGCGGCGGCCCTGCAGCAGACGCTGGAGCAGGACCCGCCGTACGGCGCCGAGGTCCGGTTCCGCGTGAGCGAGCCGTCGCCCGGCTGGGACGCGCCGGCGACGGCGCCCTGGCTGGAGGCGGCGGTGCGCAAGGCGTCGCAGGCGTTCTTCGGCCGGCCGGCGATGGGGATCGGCGAGGGCGGGACGATCCCCTTCATGGCGATGCTGGGGGAGAAGTTCCCCGAGGCGCAGTTCCTCATCACCGGCGTGCTCGGGCCGCAATCGAACGCGCACGGACCGAACGAGTTCCTGCACCTCGGCATGGGGAAGAAGCTGACCTGCTGCGTGGCGAGCGTGATCGCCGACCACGCCGCGCGGCCGCGCTGAGCGGCCCGCGGCGGGCTCGGCGCCGCGGCGCGCTCAGCGGCCGCGCGCGCCCGCGCCGGGGGCGGCCGCGAACGTGAGCACGACCCGGGCCCCGCCCTCGCGGCCCTCCTCGATCCGGATGGACCCGCCGAAGCTCTTCATCCGGTTCGCCGAGAAATGCAGCCCGATGCCGTTCGCGCCCTCCCGGGTCGTGAACCCGTATTGAAACACCTGCATCCGCGCGGCCTCGGGGATGCCCGGCCCGTTGTCCTCCACGGCGCAGCACACCTCGGCCCCGTCCTGCCACGTCGAGATCTCGATCCAGGGCTCGCGCGCCTCCGCGTCGTCGAGCGCCGCCCGCGCGTTGTCGAGCAGGTTGTAGAGGATGGTCAGGAGATCGTGGCGGTTCGCCACGACGTCGTCGACCGGCCGCAGCTCGAGCTGCAGCGCGACGCGCGCGTTCACGAGCGCCACCCCGTGCGCGTGCAGCGCCTCGTGGATCACCTCGCTCACGGAGAGCCGCTCCGTGCGGTACGCGTTCCTGTACGCGTACCTCTCCTGCGCGCGGATGGCGTCGCGGATGACGTCGAGCTGCTCGCGCAGGCGCTCGACGTCCGCCACCGTCTCCGCCTGCTCCTGCTCCAGGGCGGCGAGCGCCAGCTCCACGTAGCGGCGCAGGCTCTCGCTGCGCGGCTCGCCCGCCGGCTCCGCGAGGTCCGCGCCGCCGCCCGCGAGCAGCTCGCCGAGCGCCCTCGAGAGCCGCGGCAGCCGCGACCTCGCCAGGCGATCCCGCACCAGATCGGCCGTGACCCCGGCGCTGCTCAGCGTGTTGCCCGCGCTGTGGAGGACGTCCATCGCGACCTGCGCCATGCCCGAGTGCCGCGCGATCTCGGCCTGCTCCGCGCCGAGCTGCTGGTACGACCGGTAGAGCCGCACCATCGACCGCACGCGCGCGAGGAGCTCCCGCGGAGAGAACGGCTTCACCAGGTACTCGTCGGCGCCCCCGTCGAGCCCCGACGCGATCGCCTCGTCGTCCGCGCGCGCCGTGACCAGGATGACCGGCACGTGGCGCAGCACGGGGTGCGCCTTCAGCCAGGCGGTGAGCTCGATCCCCGACATCCGCGGCATCATCACGTCGGAGACGATGACCTGCGGGGGCGAGCGCTCGATGAGCTCCTGCGCCTCGATGCCGTTCTGCGCCTCCAGGAGGCGGTAGCTCGGCGACAGCAGCGCGCGCATGAACTGCCGCATGTCCGGGTTGTCGTCGACGAGCAAGAGCAGCGGCCTCTCCGCCTCCGCGGCCGGCCGCGCCGCGCGCGGGGCCCCCGGCGGGCGGCTCGACGTGCGCGCGGCGCGCGGCGCGCCGGCGTCCGCCTCCAGCCCCTGGCCGTCGGGCGCGGCGCCCACGGGCGGCAGCGAGCTCAGCCAGCGCCGCGTCTGCGCGGTGCTGTTCTCGCTGCGCGACCTCGGCTCGTCGCTCTCGGGCCCGCCGTCCTCGGCCGACCGGGGCAGGCGCACGCGGACCGTCGTCCCCCGGCCGAGCTCGCTCTCGATGGCGACGGCGCCGCGCATGAGCTCCGCGAACTGCTTGACCAGCGAGAGCCCGAGCCCCGTGCCCTCGTACCTCCGCTTCACCGAGCCGTCGACCTGGGTGAACTTCGAGAACAGCTTGCCGAGCTCGTCCCGCGGGATGCCGATCCCCTCGTCGCGCACGCTGAGCTCGAACGAGGCGTCGTCGAGCGCGCGCAGGGAGACCTCGACGTGCCCCCCCGGGTGAGAGAACTTCAGCGCGTTGCTGATGAGGTTGAGCAGGATGCGCTCGTACTTGTAGCGGTCCAGGAGGACCACGCCGAGCGCGTCGCCGCTCATCGACAGGGTGCGGCCGCGGGCCACCGCGCTCGGCCGGATGTCGTTCAGCATCAGCGCGGTGAACCGGTGAACATCCACCGGCTCCCAGTCGACCTCCATGCGCGCCGCCTCCGCCTTGGAGAAGTCGAGCAGGTCGCTCACCACGTTGAGGAGCCGCGCCGTGTTGCGGCGGATGAGCTCCAGCTCGTCGCGCACGTCGCCCGGCAGGGCCGCGTGCTGGGCCTCGAGGAGCCGCTCCAGGGGGGACAGGATCAGGGTGAGGGGCGTGCGCAGCTCGTGGCTCACCGTGGCGAGGAAGTCGCTCTTGGCGTTGTTGGCGCGCTCCGCCTCGTCCTTGGCGCGCTCCGCCTCGTCCTTGGCGCGCTCCGCCTCGTCCTTGGCGCGGGCGAGCGCCATCTCGGTGAGCTTGCGGTCGGTGATGTCGGTCCAGGAGCCGAGGATGCCGAACACCTCGCCGCGCTCGTCCTTGAGCGGCACCTTGCACGTGAGCAGGTAGCGGGTGCTGCCGTCGGCCTGGCGCTGGGTCTCCTCGATGTTCAGCATCGGCTCGCCGGACTCCATGACGGCCTTGTCGATGCGGATGTAGTGCTCGGCCTCCTCGCGGGTCCAGGGCAGGTCGTAGTCGGTGAGGCCGATGATGTCCTCGGCGCGGCTCAGCCCCGCTCCCCGGGCGCTCATCTCGTTGGTGCCGAGGTAGACGCAGTCGCGGTCCTTCCACCAGATGCTGTAAGGGAACGTCGATATGATGTGCCGTAAGAGCTGCTCTTGCTGCGGCCCCGGCAGGAACGGCGGCGTGCGCTTTCTATCTTTCGGATCCGGCATAGGAAGGCGTGACGACGGGCGGAGCTTTCCGTGGCTGCCCGCGCGGCGCCCCCGACCGGCGACCGCCGCGCGACCTCCCCTGCAGTATGCCCGCTCCGCGTGCCGCCGGGGATGGACCTGAGACCCGGCGAGCATCCTATCTCACGCCGCGGGCGCGGCGCAAACCATCGGCCTGGGAGGCCGCGGGCCGCGCCCAGGGCGGTGAGGCCGGCTCAGATCGTGATTCGCGTGCCGTCGAACCGGGTGAACGTGAACCCGTCGAACGGCTCGCGGAAGGTCCGGCGCTCGTCGCGGAGCAGGCTGATCGCCACCGCCTCGCCGAGCGCCAGCGACGCCGCGGCGTCCGTGCGCCAGTGGATGCCCGCCCAGTTGCGCCCGAAGGAGGCGTTGGTCGCCAGCTTGTTCAGCTCACCGCCCACGGTCAGGGGCGGCCCGCTGTAGGGGACGAGCCGTGTCGGGTCGGCCGGATCGGGGACGAACGGATCCTCGATGACGTGGTCCTCGTCGAAGAACGCCTTCAGGAGCGTCACGTTGACCCCGGCGATGGCGGCGGCGCCGCCCGGGTACGACCCGTGGAGCGGGGCGCCCTCCGGGAAGGCTTGCGGCAAGAGGTAGCTCCCGAACGTGTCGAACGTCAGCTCGACCGCCAGCGAGCCGAGGATGTCGTCGTGCAGCGGGTACTCGCGCCCGTTCGCGAGGCGCTGGTGGACCAGCCCGCCGTACCCCTCGGGGCGGATGCTGCGGTGCACGAACCACTTCTGCCAGTAGGCGGCGCGGATCGCGCGCGACGTCCCGAAGGGGAGCAGGCCCTGCAGGTAGGCGAGCGAGAAGGTCGCGGCGGCCGACGCCTGCGTCTCCGAGGTGAGGTAGGGGTTCGTGGGGCTCAGGGGCGCCGCGATGCCCCCCGGCACGCTCGGGTTCGCGCTGCGCGCCGCGCCGAGGAGCAGCGCCGCGCCCCAGAAGCTGGCCGCGCCGCCGTGCACGTACTCCGCGAGATCGCGCCCGGTCGAGAGGTAGCGGCGCACCGGGTCGTACGCGATCGACCGGGTGGGGCTGAACCCGTTCTGCACCGCGAGCCACTCGTTGTAATCGGTCTGGAAGTCGTTGCCCGGCAGCGCCGTGCGGAACGCGCCCTGGAGCACCTGCGGGCCATAGGGGATGTCGCGCAGGAGGAACTGCGAGATGTAGGGGCCGTCGAGCACGCCGGGAGGAACCACGTGCTTGGCCGTCCTGCCCGAGCGATCCCGGGGATCGGCGTAGGTGACGCTGCCGCGGAACAGCGTCTCCAGCGTGACGCGGCCGCCGGCCCGGGGGCCGGTGTAGCCCGAGAGGCGATCGATCTCCTCGATCGCGTCGGCCACGTCGCTGCTGTCGGCGTAGCTCTCGAACGGCACGTCCCGCAGCAGCGCCTTCCAGTAGACCTCGACCGCCTCGGCGGCCTTCTCCGCGCTCGCCAGCGCGGGGGCCGGGGGCACGCCGATCTGGGCCGGGGTCGTGCCGATCAGGCTGACGGCGAGCGTGCCGATCGGACTGACCAGCTTGCGGGTCCCGGCGAGCGGGATGGCCTCGAAATCGTCCCATTCGCGCGACGCGTGGGCGCGCGCGGCGACGCGGTACGCGGCCCGATCCACCTCGCCTCGCGCGTCGTGGGGCAGGCCGCGCGTGTCCGTCCCGATCTTGTTGGGATAGCGCTCCTCGTCGCCGTTGTCCGGGTGAGGCGCGATGGGCTCCTCGAACTGGTCGACCGCGGCCTCCACGCGCACGCGCAGCGCGCGCAGGCGGAGCTCGTGATCGAGCGGCGAGACGCGCGGATCGCGGCGCAGCGACCCGATCCCGTCGAGCAGGTCGTCGATACCCCTGCCCCGCGCCGCTTGCGCGACGCCTGGGCTCCCGGCGAGGACGCCGCCCACCGCGAGCGAGCCGGCGACGCCCATGAAGGCGCGCCGGCCAGCCGCCTTGTCGGCCCTCGGTCCCTTCGCGGCGCCCTCGGGGCTCGCGGCGTCGGGCGTCGAAGCATCGCTCCGGGGATCGCGATCGTGAGAATCGATGGTCATGGCGTTCAGCTCCGTTCGTTGCATGGAGGTCGGCGTCCGCTCGCCGCGGCGTCCGCGGCCGAGCACCCGTGAGATCCGGCCCGTGAGCTCGGGTGGAGGCGTCTCGTCCAGGAAGCGGAGAGGGTGAATGCAGAAGACGAGCTTCCGGCGGCGCGCGCTCCGAGCGCTGACGAGGCCAGGAGGGGACAGGCAGCGGTCTCCTTCCGCCATCCGTTTTACAGGATGAACGTCTACTATAACGGATAGCGTCGAGCAAGGACTTTGTTTTGCGGCGCACCTGCGGGCTTCTGTCGTCCGGGGCGCGGTGGTATCGGGCGCGCATGCGACAGCGCGGCGAGGAGGGGGCGGGCTCCGCGATGCTGGACGGCGTCGTGCGTACGGCCGAGGCGCGGGATCTCGCTGGGGTCCTGGAGCTCTATCGCGATCTCCACCCGGAGGACGCGCCGTTCCCTCCCGAGCCGGAAGACCGGCTTTCTGGCGCGCCCGGGCGCTAGGCGCTGAACCCGCGCCGTCGAGGGACGATTGCGGTGACGTGAGCTCGCGCGGCTGCTGTCGGCGCGAGGCGCCCGGCGCGCGCGCTGGCGCGCGCTACAGCACGGCTCCTGAGATGTGCGAGCGGGAGGCAGAGTCCTGGTCGTCTTTGCGCGCAGGGGCGCTCTGCTCGCAGCGCGGACGCGCGGCGCTCTCGAGCACCTCACACAGCCTCCGCGCGCTATGGTCCCAGTCGCGCCAGCCAGAGATGGCGGCGACCCGCGCCGCGTCATAAGGCTCGTAGGCGGCGCGCGCGAGCGCCGCGGCCAGCGCCGCCTGGTCCTTCGGCGGGACGAGCTCTCCGAGCGCCTCGCTGTGGAGGAGGCCGGGGATCCCGCCGACGCTCGTCGCCACCACGCGCCTCCCGCTCGCGAGCGCCTCGATCACGACGTTCGGGGTGCCTTCATGGCGGCTCGGCAGCGCCAGCACGTCACAGGCCGCCATCCAGTCGGCGATCTCGTGGTGCGGGCGAGCGCCGATCACCGTGAGCCGACCGCCGAGCCGTTCGGCTGCCGCTCTGCACGCCTTCATCTCGGCGCCGTCGCCCACGAGCACGAGATCCAGATCCGCGTGCGCGGAGGCGAGACCCTGGAAGACCTCGATCAACTCGAAGATGCCCTTGTCTCGGACGAGCTGTCCGACGAAGAGGATCGTCCGGCGCTCCGGGGCGCGACCGAGGCGGCGCCGCGCATCAACGCGGTCCTGCGGACGGAAAACGTGCGAGTGAACACCGTTCATGACGACATCGATACGCTCGCGCGGGACGCCGAGCGCCTCGACCCCAGCGGCGAGCTCGTGGCTGACGGCCACGATCCTCGCCGCACGCTGGAGCCCCCAGCGCAGCGATCGCGCCACCGCGCGCCGGCTCGGCAAGACGTCGATGTCCGTGCCATGCACCTTGATGACCGTCGGGATCCGCAAGAGCCGGCCGAGGCACACGGCCGCGCAGCCGTCCGGGTACGCGAACGCCCCGACGATGACGTCTGGCGTAGTGCATCGCAGGGCGACCTCCGGGACGAGGGAGCCGGCGTACAGGGCACCGTTCAACCCCTGCGCGATTCGAGGGACGTAGAGGAAGCGCGGGTGCCTGACCGGCAGCCCGTCGATCACCTCCTCTCTTGGCGCTCCCGTGGCGATCGGCCACTTCGAGAACCGCGCGGCGCCGGGGAACCAGGGGATCGTCGCCAGGACCTCCACGTCGCAATACCGCGACAGAGCGGCGAACTGGTGCCGGTTGAACGGCGCCTCTTCCGGTTGCATCGCATTGGGAAAGACCTTGGTGATGAGCAAGACGCGCAGCCGCCTCATGCGCCCCTCCGTTCCGGCCGTCCGAGGCGACAGGCACCTCGACGGGAGTTCTCGTACCTTTCGTGAAGAGCCGCGTGCTCCGGCCGCGCCTGCCGAGGCGACCACGTACGTTGCGTACGGGGTGGCTCGCCTGTCACCCAGAACAGACGAGCTCGAACGCCGAGCGACATGGTTTGTTCGAACGCACGAGGGCGAACGAGGCACGCAAAGAGCCCAGCGTCCGCGAGTGTCGCTAATTCTTGAACGGTACCCGCTCCACGGTCAATAGGAAAGGATGGAGTCGGCGCGCCGTCGCGAGCGCGCCTGATCACGACTGGAACGAATGCGGCTCATCGAGGCCGGCGCGCTGACGAGGCGTGCGCCCCGGTCGTACACAAATCTGCAAAACGGAGTATCCTTCGCGCCATGGAAGACGCGGTCCCCCTGCCGTCACGCGATGAGCTCCGGCCCCACGCGCTCGACGGGGCGCTCCTCTGGTTCCACCCGCGGACGGGGACGAACGTGCGCTGGGACGGCGCCGAGACGCGCCGGTTGACGCGGCGGGCCCCGCGCGTCGCGCTGTTCGGCATCACCAACCGGTGCAACCTCGCGTGCTCGTTCTGCTCGCGGGACCTGGAAGCGGGGAGCGAGTGGACGGTGGACGGGGCGTTCGACGTGCTCTCGGGCCTCGCGCGCCGCGGCCTCCTCGAGGTGGCGTTCGGCGGAGGAGAGCCCCTCGCATTCGCCGGCTTCGACGAGCTCTTGGCGCGCCTCGCCGAACGGACCGCGCTCGCTCTCCATTTCACCACGAACGGCACGCTGCTCACGGAGCGGAGGCTCCGCGCGCTCGCGCCGCACGTCGGGGAGATCCGCGTCTCGGTGTACCGAGACACGCCCTGGGAGGACCGGCTGGAGCTGCTCGCGGCCGCGGGCGTGACGTTCGGCGTGAACGGGCTCGCGACGCCCGCGCTGCTCCCTTCGCTGCCTGCGCTCCTCGAGCGGCTCGCCCAGCTCGGGTGCCGCGACGTGGCGCTGCTGCGGTATGTAGGGCTCGACCCGGACAACCACCTCGGCCCGGAGGGCGAGCGCCGCCTCGCCGAGATCATCGCGGACAGCCCTGTTCGCGCGCGGCTGTCGGTCTGCTTCGGGGACCGGCTGGAGCCCGTGCCGCGCCTCTTCGAGGGGGTGGACGGCGATTGTGGGGCCGGGCTCGACTTCGTGACGATCACCTCGGATCGCACGCTCAAGGCCTGTTCGTTCCAGAAGCGGGGGGCGCCGGTCCGGTCGGCGGACGACGTGCTCGCCGCCTGGTCTGCCGAGCGCGCGCGGCTCCTCGGGCCCGCGCCGCTCCCGGGCTGCGCCCGGCCCGCGCGGCGCAAGCCACCGCTCTCCGACGGTATCCGCATCTGGCAGGGGTTCTCCGGCAACAACAGCGGCGACTGCGTGCTCGTCGGGCGCTTCGAGGAGCTCGACGACGCGCGCCGCTACATCGACGATCTCTTGCCGGGATGGACGCCGGGCGAACCGTTCGGGAAAGAGTGGCGATCGCTCCTGGAGCGCGAGGGGATCCGCCTGGAGGGCGGAGAGGTGGCGCCGGACTCGATCGCGCGCGTCGGGGGGAGCGTGATGGTGCACACCGGCATGGCCGCGGACGACGACTTCCCTTCGCTGCGCGCGCTCCTGTGGAAGCGGGGCGGACGAGCGGTGTATTCCGGCGTCCACGAGCACGATCCGGTGGAGATCGTGGCGGGCCTGCGGTTCGAGGACGCGGCCTCGCTGGAGGCGGCGGAGATCGCGCTGGCGGTGGACGACGTCGCCGTCCTCGAGAGGCGCGGCCTCGACCTGTACGGCCCCGTCCCGGTGCGCCACGTGTCGCTCTCCTCCGCGGCGCCGGATCTGGGAGCGCTCCACGGCACCATCGCGCAGCTCGCGGCGATCGCCGAGCGGCACGGCGCCCATCTGGCCGCCGAGCTGGCCCCGCGCCCGGGTGACGCCCGCTGGCCTCAATGGCTCGCCGCCCGCCCCCCGAGCGCCGACCGCGCGCGACTCTGGGCCTCGTTCCCGGACGCCGCAAAGGCCGCCTCCGTGGCCGACTCGCTCGACGGCAGGGCGGTGATCGCGGACCGCTACCTCATCGCCACGTCGGCGCGGATCCCGACGCGCTACGGCTTCCAGATCCAGCGCGCCGGCGGAACCGCGGAGTGGATGGATGGCGGCCCGGTCCGACTCTCCGCCACGTTCCAGCGGCGTTCCCAGGAGACTACGGCGTGCATGACGCCCGCGGCGCTCAAGGTGGCGTTGCGGCCTTATCTGACCGCGGAGGACGCGCTCGCGACCGACAAGGGGTGGAGCCACCCCTTCGCCACGGTGAGCACCGCAGAGCCGGGCCGCGTATTGCCCGCGCTCGTCGACTTCGCGCGCAGCCACGGGCTGGAGATGTGGCTCGACGCCGCGCCGCGTGACCGCATCGTCGCCGTGATCGCGCGCCTGGAGGACGACCTTGCGCGGGCGCAGAAGGCCGCGCGGACGAAATAGCACGCTGTCGCTCGCGCGCTCACCTCTGAATCGCGGGTTCGTGTCGCCGCTGCCGGGCGCGAGCGATCCGGCGTATCTGGACCATTACCCGGTGATCTCGCCGGGGGACGCTGACGTCGCAGGTTCCGGAGGAGAACAACCACACGCCGGCCTGGGACGTGCTCCAGATCGAACCGGCGCGATGATCAGGGGCCGCCTGCACATTCCGCTATAACGAACAAACTTCCACTATAGGGGACACGCGCGAGCCATGACCCGGCAGCCGACCGGGCGCAGGAGCGGACGCCCCGAGCTCCGCTCGGCCCGCCGGTCACCCGCTGCCGCGGTCCGTGAATGTCGCGACCCGCCCGCGCATCGGAGGCGTCTGGCGCGGGGAGCGCCTACGTCCACCACGCCGCCCGCGGCGGGCGGATCAGCACGATTCCTTCGCCTCCAGCAGGGCCGCAGCACGAGCCGGGCAACGCCAGCGCCAGCACAGGTACCAGCACCCCGAAGGGCAAGGCCATGTTTCTTCTCGCTCAACAGACCCACCGGATGCTCGTCTCGTATCACCCTCGGATCGGCCACCTGTACGTCCCCAACCAGAAGGCGCGCATCCCGCATGAACGCGGCGGCTATCTGGTCCGCACCAACGCGCAGGGCTTCCGCTCCGATGTCGACTACGCGCCGCAGCGGCAGGGCAAGCCGCGGATACTCGTGTTCGGGGACTCGATGACCGCCGGCGACGGCTGCGAAAACCACGAGCGGTACACCGAGCACCTCGGCCGCCTCCTCTCCGCGGAGGTCTACAACTACGGGCTCTCCGGGTCGGGCACGGACCAACAGACCCTCATCCTCGAGGAGCTCGCCGCCGGGGTCGAGGCCGACCTGATCGTCCTCGCCGTGTACATCGACAACGTCGAGCGCGTGCTCTCGACGCACCGCGTTTCGATCGACAGCGCCACCGGACGCAAGCTCCTGGTGCCAAAGCCCTATTTCGAGCTCGTCGATGGCGCGCTCGCGGTTCGCCAGCAGCCGGTGCCGCGAGACAGGCCGGACGCGGGGCTTTCGTGGGAGCACCACTTCCCCAGCATGCCCGGGCTGGCCATGCTGTACAGCCAGCTGCGCGGCGTCCCCGTCGAGCCGGCCAACATGACCCCCATCACGCGGGCGGCCTCGGACGTGATGGAGCGGCTGCAGGGACAGCCCCTGTTCGATCAGCTCGTTCGATTCGCCGCGCCGCGATCGTGGGACGACATCAGGCCATTCCGGCCGTGGATACAGCGGATGCTCGGCTTTCGCCCCTGCTCGGCGCACTACGATCAGCCGACGTCGGACGGGTCCAGGCTCCTGCGAGCCATCATCGCCAGGTTCGTCGAGGCCGCTCGACCTCGTCCGGTCCTCCTGATGCCGATCCCGGTCCGCTACTATTGCCAGATCCCGAGCGCGGCGAGCTATCAGGCCTTCTTCGCCGACGCGGCGCGCGAGCTCGGCTGCGAGCACCTCGACCTGCTCGGGGAGCTGGCGCGGCTCCCGTTCGACGAGCGCAAGCGCATCTCGTTCCCCATCGACCCGCACTTCAGCCCGGAAGGTCACGAGCAGGTCGCGAGGGTCCTCGCGCGGCATATCCAGGATCGTGGCCTGCTCCCGGCGCGGAGCGCGCCAGCCCCGGCGCGGAGCGCGCCGGCGGCCGGAGGCGTCGTCGCGCAGCCGCGGCACGCCCGCCCGCGCGAGAAGTACATCCTCGGCATCTCCTGCTTCTACCATGATTCCGCGGCGTGCATCGTGCGCGACGGCGAGGTGGTGGCGGCCGCCGAGGAAGAGCGGTTTTCACGGGTCAAGAACGACCGAGGTTTCCCGCGCCAGGCCATCAACTTCTGTCTGGAGGAGGCGAGCGTCGACCTCACGGATCTGGCCGCGATCGCCTACTACGATGACAGCGCGCTCGCCTTCGAGCGCGTCCTCTCGAGCGCCGCGGCGGCCGGCCGATCCGCGCGGGACCCGTGGGCGGCCATGCTCCCGTCATGGCTGTCGACCAAGCTCCGGATCGCCGAGGTGCTGGAGCACGAGCTCGCCTACAGAGGCCTCGTGCTGGAGAACCTGCACCACCGCTCGCACGCCGCGAGCGCGTTCTTCCCGTCCCCGTTCGAGGAGGCGGCGATCCTGACCATCGACGGGGTCGGCGAGTGGAGCACCGCGAGCATCGGCCTCGGCAGAGGCTCCGAGCTGCGCCTCCTTCAGGAGATGCGGTTCCCCCACTCGCTCGGGCTGCTCTACTCCGCCTTCACGCAGTTCACCGGCTTCAAGGTGAACAGCGGCGAATACAAGATGATGGGCCTGGCCCCCTACGGCGAGCCGCGCTACGTCGACAGGATCCTTCAAAATCTGGTCGAGATCCGTGACGACGGCTCGATCCGCCTGAACCTTCAGTACTTCACCTTCTTCGGGGAGGACACCATCACGAACGCGAGGTTCGCGGCGCTCTTCGACGGGCCGGCGAGGGATCCCGCCGCGCGCATCACGCGCCGAGAGATGGATCTGGCTCGCTCCGTGCAGGTCGCGATCGAGGAGGCGGTCCTCAAGATGGCGGCGCACGCGCATCGTCTGACCTCGGCCTCCAAGCTGTGCATGGCCGGCGGGGTGGCGCTCAACTGCGTGGCCAACGGGCGCATCTTGCGGGAAGGGCCGTTCGACGAGATCTGGATCCAGCCCGCCGCCGGGGACGCGGGGGGCGCGCTCGGGGCAGCGCTCGACGCCTACCACAGCTACTTCGGACAGCCTCGGCGCCCGGCGAGCTCGCCCGGCTCCGCGCAGCGCGGCTCCTATCTCGGGCCGGCGTTCTCGCCCAGCGAGGTCGAGGCCTTCGCGCAGACCCACGGGCTTCCGTGCGAGCGCCTCGAGCCGTCCAGCCGGGCTGCCCGCGTCGCCGAGCTCCTGGCCTCGGGTCGGGTCGTCGGGCATTTCAGCGGGCGCGCAGAGTTCGGCCCGCGCGCGCTCGGCGCGCGCTCGATCCTGGGCGACGCGCGCAGCAGCGAGATGCAGGTCACGCTCAACCGGAAGATCAAGTACCGCGAGTCGTTTCGACCGTTCGCGCCGTCGGTTCTGGCCGAGCGAGCCAGCGAGTACTTCGACTGCGTGGGCGAGAGCCCGTTCATGTTGCTCGTCGCGCCGCTCGTGGAGGACAAGCGCAAGCCGTTCTCCCGCGGCAGCTCCGAGGATCTGCTCGAGGTCGTCCGGGCGCCCCGCAGCGATGTGCCGGCGGTGACCCACGTCGACTATTCCGCCAGGGTGCAGACCGTGACCCGCGAGGCGCACCCCACCTACCGGGCCGTGATCGACGCGTTCGCCGACAAGACGGGTTGCCCGGTGATCGTCAACACGTCATTCAACGTGCGCGGCGAGCCGATCGTCAATACGCCCTACGACGCCTACCGCTGCTTCATGCGGACCGACATGGACGCCCTCTTCATCGAGGATCATCTGTTCCTCAAGGAGCAGCAGCCGCCGTGGCCGGAGGAGGGCGGCGCGTACGACGAGTGGGCGTCCGTCGGGGCTCCGGCGCCCGAGCAGCTGACACGGCCGCTCGAGCGCCTCTTCGACCGCGACTTCCTGCCTGCGCTCGTGGACATCACGGGAGGGCTCGCCGAGGCAGGGGCGGCCACGCTCTCCCCGACGGATGGCCGGTGGGAGCGGATCGACCCGGAGGCCACCTATCCGCGCGTCCTGGAGAGACGCCCGGCGCAGCCGGACGCCTTCGGGCGCGCGATCACGAGCGGCTGGAGCTCACCCGAGCTCGCGCGCGCCCTGGCCCCCGTCATCGCAAAGGGCGTTCGCATCGTCGGCCGCGTGCCTCACCGCGCGCAGCGGGAGGTCGTGTCCGACACCATGTACGTGATGTTCTGAGCGCGCGGGCGTCGAACCGGCCTCGCTCGGCCAGGCGCCCGGTCGGCGGGCGGCGCGTCAGGCGCGCTGTTTCGCGGCGCCCTCGGTCGCGTCCGGGCCGTCCGGAGGCGGCAGCGCGACCGTCAGCGCCTCGATCCGGGGGAGCTCGCGCCGCAGGCGAGCCCGCTGGAAGTCGGGGTCGAACGGGCCATTGAACCACAGCACCAGCACGTAGATGCCTCCGAACGACTCCGCCATGTACGAATCGTCAGGAGAACCCGCGGGATGAGCGACGCGGAGCCGCCCGCCTCGGCGGAGGGGTGGCCCCGGACGTCCGACGAGCTCCCGCTCGGCGAAGCGCGCGGCGAGCGGAGGGACCGTCGACGCGACCGGCCAGGCACACCAGATGTTGTTCGATTCGTCGATCACGGCCGCCGCGGCGGCCCCAGCGCGGGCGACCAGATCGCGCAGGGTGTCTCGCAGCGCCTTCCACTCGGGGACGTCGTCGCTGAGGGGCATGCCTTCAGCATAGTGCGTCAAGGCACCGGACGCCGCCGGAGAAGCGGCCCGCGCGCGGCCGCGGGCTCACTGGATGACCGAGTCCGTCACCGCGATCGGCGTGTCGTCGTGGTTCGAGATCTGCGGGTAGGTCGGGTACCACGATCCGCCGATGTTCTCGGTGATCACCGATCGATCGATGACGATGTTCCCCGTGTGGTCGTTGCTCACGAAGAAGATCGCGCTCCCGTGGGCGTTCACCTCGTTCCGCTCGATCCGGGTCCCGCAGAGCGTGAGCGTCATCGTGTCGCCGTCGTTGTAGATGGCCCCGCCGCTGCCGCCGCCCGGCGTCCCCGCCATGGCGGGGTTGCCGCCGTTCCCGATCGCGCGGTTGTGGGAGAACAGGCTGTTCACGACCGTCCACGAGACGCCGATGCTGCTGATGCCGCCGCCGTTCGCGCACACGTTGCCGTAACCCTCGGCGCCGCCGAAGGTGCTGTTCACCACGTGGACCGGCAGCCCGTTGTATTGCATGAAGGCGCGGATCCCGGCGCCGCCGACGTCGGGGCCGGCCTTATCGCACGCGTTGTTGAAGAAGCGCGCGTTGACGACCTTGAGGCGCCCGCCCTGCGCGAAGATGGCGCCGCCGCCCTCGTCGTCATCGTCGGTCGAGTCGCCCTCGATGAGGGTGAGGTTCTGGACGGTCAGCCGCGGGTGATCCTGGTTGTCGCAGTTCGGCGTCGTCCACACCTGCGCCTCGTCGCAGGTGTTCATGTAGAGGATGCGCCGCTTTCCGCCGCCGCTCAGCGTCACGAGCCCCCCGCCGTCGATCACGATCTCGGGGCCGGTATCGTTGAAGATCTTCGCGGTCTCCTCGAGCGTGATGGTGATCGGGTCGGGGCCGCAGTCGAAGGTGATGATGCCGCCGGCCGCGACGCCGCTGACGACGGCCTCCGAGGTGCAGCTCTCCGGCGTGCCGTCGCCGATCACCGTGGTCGGGGACGAGGTGTCGGCGGCCAGCGCCTCGGCCGGCACGGCGCAGCTCCCGTCGGGGTTGCCCGCCGCCGGGCCGCCGCCCTCGTGCGCGGGCGATCCCGCGCCGGCGCCTCCCGCGCCGCTGCCCGACGCGCTCGCCGCTCCGGCGCCTCCCGTGTCGGTCGTCCCCTCCCCTCCGCTCGAGTCGTCCGCGCAGGCCTCGAGCGCGGTCACCATCGACAGGCACAAGATCAGCTCCAGCGATCGTCGCATCATGTCCTCCTCACACCGAGAGCGCATGCTGGCAGCGGCGTGGACCGCTCTCGCCGCAACACGGCGCCGGGCATGGTACCCCACCTCCGCGGCGCTGCCCCCTGAGCCGATGGCGCGCCGGGCGCGTCCACCGGCGCTGCGCCGCGACGGCGCAGCGCGGCCGCGCTGGTGATCCCGCCGACTCGAGCGCGGTGCTGGAACGCGCAGGAGGACCCGCGGCCGGGAGCCGCGCGCGCGCCGCCCCATTGACGCACCGCCGGGGCCGCCGTGTGCTGTGGGCCGAGGAGAACATCGCGATGGCACAAGGTCGATTCATCATGCTTTGTCTTGCCGCGCTCTGCGCGGGAGGCTGCGGTTCGAGCGACGAGCCCGGGGACGCCAGCACGACGGCCACGTCGTCCCAGGCCTCGAGCGGCACCACCGGGGCCACGAGCGGCTCCGGCGGCGGCGGGTCAGGGGGAACGGGGACGGGGGCCGGCGGCGGGCCCACGTCGACGACCGTCGTGGTGAACGAGATCTCGGCCAAGGGCGGCGACTGGATCGAGCTCGGCAACCCGGGCCCGGGGTCGGCCGATCTCAGCGGGCTCGGCCTCTGCGACTCCGACGACAGCGGGGCGTGCAACACGGCCGACGCGCTCAGGTTCCCCGAGGGCACGCAGCTCGCCCCGGGGGCGTACCTGCTCGTCCTCGGCGATCAGGCCCCCGAGGCCGGCCCCGGGCCCCACACCACGTGTCTGCCGGACGGCGGCCCGAGCAGCTGCTTCTATGCGACCTGGAAGGTCAGCGCCTCCAGGGGCGAGACCGTCCACCTCATCTCGGCGAACGACCAGGTGCTCGCCCAGCTCGAGTATCCGATCGAGGCGGCAGCGGACGGCGAGACGTGGGGCAGGCTGCCCGATCTGACCGGCGAGGGCGCCGTCACCGCGCCGACCCCGGGGGAGGCGAACGCGGCGCCCTAGCGCCGCCCGCCGGATGACCGGCCAGCGATGGCCGGACTTCTGCGCCGCTCCTCGGCGGCCTCGCGCGGGCGGACCTCCGCGTCCGGTCCGCGGCCAGCGATGCTCGGCGGCTCATCCGCCGGCGGCGCGCCTGCGTCGCCGCATCGGGCTACCAGACCTGCCGCAGGAGGGGGCGGCGAGAGCGGCGTCAGCTGCCGCGGATCCGCCGCAGCCCGAGGGCCGCGGCGGCCGCGAGCGCGAGCCAGAGCGCCTGGGGCGGGGCGCTGGACGGGGACGCAACGAGGCGGCAGCCGCAGCCGCTCGAGCCATCGCCGTCCGGCGGCGTGCGCGGAATCCCGCCGAGGAAGCCTTCCGGTATGACGCGACCGAACCTGTTGTTGCTCTCGTCCGGGTCCTTTGCGTCGCTGGTGACGGTCGCCCACGTCTCGACCCGCTGACCTCGATAATCGAGCTTGCCACGCACGGTGATGGACCAGCCATCGAACTTCGGCATCTCCGCGACCTCGCAAGACAGCTTGCCCGCTTGCACGGCGCAGTCCACCCCCTCGTCCGACGTCCAGGTGACACCGACCATGCCCTCGGGCAGATCCTGCTCCAGGCGCACGCGGCTCGCCGTCGAGGGACCGTCGTTCCTCACGTGCTCGATGAGCATGATGTCCGAGTCCTCGATCACGATGCTCACGTCGCCGTGCAGGTCGGCGCGCACCTCGTTGTCGATGGGGATCCGCAGCGTCGCGCGGTTGTTGCTCGCGTCGACGTCGACCAGACGGCTGCACACCGAGACGCTCAGGTCCACGTGCTCGCCCTCCCCGACGTTGAGGGTCGCCACGAATTGCCTGCTCTCCCCGGCGCCGAGCCCGGGTACGGAACATTCGCCAGGGACGCCGCAGCTCAGCTTGACCTGACCGCTCTCTCCACCGTCTGCGGAGAGGGTCATGCCCTGCGACGGTGTTGAGCTCCGGTTCGTCACCGACAGCGTCAGCCGGGGGTCGTCGCCTGACCTGACGAGGGCGGGCGCGTCCACGATCTCGATCGCGAGATCGGTCCGCACGCCGGGGGCCATGGAGGGGTCGTAGTAGGTGGAGTTGACGAGATCGAGCAACCCGTCGCCCGTCAGGTCGAGCAGCGCTTCCGGCGCGTACTCTGACCGATTGCGCTCGGTGAACGTCCATTGCCGCTCGACGAGCTGCCCGATGAACGAGCCGACGACCAGCTCGTCTGCGCCGTCCCCCGAGAGATCGGCCGTGAGCATCCGGCCGCTGCCGCGAGCCCTCTCCTCGGGCTCCAGCGGGGTGAAGGTCCCCGCGGGAGCCTGGAGCCATGTATGGAGAAGCATTTTGTAGTCCGCCGGTGCAACCTCATCCCTCGCGATCACGGCCACATCCTGGAGACCGTTGCCGTCGAAGTCGCCGAACGCCCCGAGCTGGTAGCCTCCGTCCATCGCCAGCCGATGTACCGGCTGGAAGCTCCCCGAGGCGGTCCGCTGGGCGATGGCGACGCCGCCCGCGGCCGGATACAGCAAGTCCTGTAGACCATCGTCATCGACGTCCCGCGCGACCATCTCGGTCGTGCGCGTGACGAACTCATCGAGCGCGGCGACGTCGGTCAGCGTATGGACCGCGCGGAACACTCCCTCCGACGCGTGGAACAGCTGCATCTCGCTCGGGGCCGTCTCGACGACGATGTCCGCCTGGCTCGGGCTAAGGAAATTCCCGGCGGCGAGCAGCAGCTGCGATCCGGGGTCGCTCGGCGTGACATCGAGGTATCCGAGGTGCGTCAGGTTGCCCGACGTCTGCTGGAGGACGAACACGCGCTGGGTGTCCCTGACAACGACATCGAGCTGGCCATCGCCGGTGACATCGGCGACCGCGAACTGCCGCATGGACCGCTCGCGGTCCACGTCGTGCGTGTACGTCGTGCTGGTGAGCAGCGAGCCGTCGCGGTTGCGAAGCTGGAGCGTGAGCTCGAAGGGACGGCTCACGAGCCAGTCGTAGGCGCCGTTACCGTCCATGTCCGCAAAGAGCACCCTCTCCCCCCCGGGAGGAAGGTCGAGCTCGGTGGCGCTCGACGCGAAGAAGACCGAGTCGCACGCGGCGGCAAACGACACGCTCGGCGAGCTCAGGGGAAGCAAGCCGGCGATGATGAAAGCATGACATTTCATGAAATACAGCTTACCATGAGGACTTCGGGCCTTGCGGGACGCAGGGCCGACGAGCTCGTGCTCCCCGCCGGGCTCGTGCTGTGCGCTGCCTCGTCGCGTCGGCTCGCGCGGGCGCGGGCCGACCGTCTCGCCCCCGGCGGCTCCTCCCGGTCAGGCGCCGATCGCGCCGCGTCGCGCGGCAGCGAAGTATGCGAGAATATCACCCGACAGGGAACCTCATGTCACCGATGCCCGCGACCGACATCCTCCGCGCCCCGTTGCTGCCGCCGCGCCCCCTCCAGGCGCCCCGCCCGCGCGGCGGTCCTGCGAGAGGGTCGCTGGCGCGGCGCGCGGCGGCGCCAGCGCTCGCGCTCTCGCTGCTCCTTTCGGGCTGCGGAGCCTCGGATCCGCCGCCTCCGGAGGTGCGGGTCACGGGCTGCCCTCGTTGCGCCGGGGTGGCGCGGGTCGGCGCGCTCCCGGAGGGCGACATCGACGAGTGCTCCGGCGTGGTCGCCAGCGCGCTGCACCCGGACGCGCTCTACGTGCACAACGACCACGGCGACGACCCCCGGTTCTTCGCGATCGGGCTCGGCGGCGCGCTGCGGGCCCAGGTGGACGTGGCCGGCGCGGCCGCGATCGACTGGGAGGACATCGCGCGCGGCCCCTGCCGCACGGGCGGGGGCAGCTGCCTGTTCCTCGCGGACATCGGCGACAACGACAGCGAGCGCGACAGCTACGCGGTCTACAGCGTGCAGGAGCCGGACGCGCTCGGAGGCGCGCCGCGCGCCTCGACCGCCGAGGTGTTCGTGATCTCGTACCCCGACGGCAGCCACGACGCGGAGACGCTGCTCGTTCACCCCACCACCGGGGCGCTCACCGTGGTGACGAAGGTCAACAAGGGCATCTCGGAGGTCTACGAGCTGCCGGCGCTCCCCGCCGCGGGCGCGCCGGCGACGCTCGTCCACGCGGGCTCGATCCAGCCGCCCGCCGGGAGCGCGCGCTTCACGGGCGGCGACGTGCACCCGGACGGCGCGGGGGTGCTGCTGCGGACCTCGTCGCACGTGCTCTACTACCCGATGACGCCGGATCAGACGGTGGCGCAGGCGCTGGCCGGCTCGCCCTGCATGCTGCCGTCGGCCGACGAGGAGCAGGCCGAGGCGATCGCGTGGATGCCCGGCGGCTGGGACTACGTGATGATCGGCGAGGGGAAAAAGGAGCCGATCCACCGCGTGTCCTGCCAGGCGCCCTGAACGGCGCCCGAGGCCCCGGCGCCCGCCGTAGGTAGGCCGCCGGCCCAGCGCCCTCCGCGTTCACGCCGTCCCGGTGGCCTCGATTCGCCTGGAAGCCTGGAAGAGATCGCGGCCGATGGCGCGCGCGGCGGCCAGATGAGCGGCCGGATCCCGCGTCTCCGAGTCGAACAGGAGCTCGGAGGTCGCGACGCGTGCGCCGCAGTAATCGAAGATCCCGTGATCGATCTGCGTCTTCATGGCGCCGAGATAGCCGTGCCGCGCGTAGACCCGCGCGTCGCTGCCGGCCATGGCGACGAGGTGCACCCGGAGGCGGTCGAGCTTCTTCACCAGCCCGGTATCCAGGCCGAAGTCGAAGGCCCAGCCGTTGGAGAACACGCGATCGATCCACCCCTTGAGGAGCCCCGGCATCGACCACCAGTAGACGGGATAGACCAGCACGAGGGCGTCCGCGCGGTCGATCCTCGCCTGCTCGGCGGCGACATCGGCGGGCGGCGGCGCCTTCCTGCGATGGACGGCGAGATCCGCCGCGGTGAACCTCGGATCGAACGCTTCCGCCGCGAGGTCCGCGATCTCGAACGAATTGCCGGACAGGGACACCTCCTCGGCGATCTGCGCGGCGACGCCATGGGTGAGCGACCCGGGCTCGGGGTGCGAGACGACGATGAGCGCGTGCATGCAGAATCTCCTGCTCGCCGATCACGGGCGAAGGCTGGTTACCCTTAGTAGGTTACCTTTGGTAGATTGCCTTGTCAAGGCAGGGGCGGACCTCGCTGGAGCGCCAGTGAGCTGCCCGCGATCCGCTCATCGGCGCGATCACGCGGGCGACGCGGCCGAGCTGCTGCGTGTCGTCCGAGATCCCGTGCCCAGAGGCGCCGAGCGGCCCGTCACCTCTTTCGATACGCGCCGGGCGTCATCCCCGTACGGCGCTTGAACGCCGTCGTGAGGTGCCCCTGGTTGGAGAAGCCACACGCCAGAGCGATCTCGGCGATGGACAGCCGCTCGTCCCGGAGCATGGTCATCGCCCTCTCGATGCGGCGCGAGAGCACGTACTGATAGGGAGTCTGGCGAAAGGCGTGCTTGAACAGGCGCGAGAAATGGTCGGGCGAGTAGCCCGCCATCCCCGCCAGGTCGACGAGCCCGAAGTTCGAGGAGAGCTCGCTGTCCACGAACTTCTCGATCTTGGTGCGCTGGCTGATCGAGAGGCTCGTGCTGCGCAGCGAGCTCTCCGCCTTCGCCCCCGCGCCGTACCGCGCCGAGAGATAGGAGGCCAGCGCCAGGGAGAGCGACTGGACGTACACGGCTCCCAGGTACTCCTGCCCCTCGGCCTGCGCCTGGAGCCGGAGGACCAGGTCGACCACGTGGGCGTCGACCAGGCCGAACTGCGGGCCCCGCTCCGGAACCAGGCCGGGGGACGGAGACGAGCAGAGGGCCAACATCGATGCTTCGGGGAAGTTCACGGCCGTGCACACGGACGGCCGCCCCCGCCACTCGACGCTGTGGAGCCTGGTCCTCCGCGGCAAGAGGTCCATCATGCCCGAGAGCCGCTCGAAGGAGTGCTCCCGCACCTCTCCCGAGGTCGGGTCCGCGAAGCGGATGTGGACCTGCGAGGGGCCTCCCGTCCAGACCAGGACCGCATCCGATTCGTTGGAGAGCGCCTCGAACCGGCCGCTTTCGGGAACGTGCCCGATCCGCAGAGGCAGCCCCACCCAGTCCGATCCGGTGAGCGCCACTCCGTACTTTGCTGGAAGCGTCGCGGTCATGCTCGGGGTCGCCCGGAGCATCGTCGGCATCGAGGAACACAGCGGTCAAGCCCTTCGTGCGCCGGCCGCGTCGCCAGCGCGCAGCTCTGCTCGCTTCCGCCGAGCGGATCGGACCCAGCACGTCGAGATCCTGAAAACCTTCGCCGGGAATTTGAACGACATCGCTGCGAGCGCCTCGTACCCTTCCGCCACTTCTCGCAGAGGCTGCGCGGGCGGTGTGGCAATGCGCCGAGCCCGCCGAATTTAGGCCATAAACATAATTTTTCACCACTTGGTCGCCTACGACCGGGAGCGCTGCTCATATGTCGCCTTCGACGTCTCCGCTTCTCGTCCGCCGTGGTGCATTCGGCGCCCTCGCCCGCGCGATTCCCCTCGCGGGCCTCCTCTTCGTCGGCTCACTGGCCTGCTCCAGCGATTCTGACGGGTCGTCCGCGGGCTCGGGCGGGTCTGGAACGGCCACTTCCGGCGGCGCTCCGGCGAGCGGAAGCGGCGCGTCGACCACGAGCGGGGCGGGCAGCGCGACCGGAACCGGTGGATCCGGCGGGGGGGCGACCACGGGGAGCGGCGCGACGACCAGCGCCGGCGAGGGCGGTGCGAGCTCTTCCACGAGCGCGACCTCCGGCGGCTCGGGCGGCGGCGGGGGCGCTCCCGATCCGGGGTTCCAGCCTTGCCCCGCGACGGGCCCCTGCAAGGTCGTGCCCCTCGGGGACTCGATCACCTTCGGTCTCGGCTTCGACGGCGGGTACCGGGTCGAGCTCTTCCGCCTGGCCTTGCAGGACGACCACGAGATCACCTTCACCGGCACGCAGCAGAAGAACGGCCCCGCGATGGTCGACGGCGTGACGTTCCCCCGCAACCACGAGGGGATCAGCGGGCAAACCATCCAGCAGATCGCCGGTCGCGTGCCGAGCCCGGCGCTCAACGAGATGCCGCACATCGTGCTGCTCCACGCGGGCACGAATGACATGGTGCAAGGCGCGAACGGCGCCAACACCCGCCTTGCCGCTCTCCTGGACGAGCTCATCGCCGAGGCGCCCGACGCGCTGATCGTCGTGAGCAACATCATCCCTCTGCCGGCCGCCGCGAACGCGGTCAATACGTTCAACGCCACCATCCCCCCGATGGTCGAGGAGCGGGCCGCCGCGGGCGCGCACATCGTCTTCGCCGATCAGTTCACGGGTTTCCCCACGTCCGAGCTCGGCGACACCGTCCACCCCAATCAGGCGGGTTACGCCCGGATGGCGCGCGTCTGGTACGAGGCGATCGAAGGCTACCTGAGGTGAGCCGGCCTGGGGTCGAGGGGTGGGCGGCGCGCTCCCAGGGTCGAGGGGCGCGGTCGATCAACCGGCCTCGGCGGGGCGCAGCGGCGCGCCGGTGCGCGTGAGGTAGTCGCGCACGCGCGCAAAGCCCTGGAGCAGGTGCTCGTGCACCTGCTCCTCGGTGTTGGCCGAGGTGATGCCACGAGGCGATCGTCCTCCCGGCACAGCCCGGCGCCGCCGTGGGCGCCGGCTGAGAGCAGCCGCGCCACCTTGGCGGCGAGCGCCTCGAGCGCGCCATACGTCACGTCGGCGCCCTGCTCGCGGATCGCCGCGCGCGTCGCGTGGTCCCGGAAGGCGCCCGCGAGCGCCTCGTGCAGCAGGTAGGTCATCGTCCCCTCGTGCTTGTGGCGGCCAGCGCTCGCCGCGAACGTCCGTGGGCGCGCGAAAGTCGCGCGGGTGAACCATGTATCCCGCGGCGATGGGCCCGCGCGGAGGCCGGGCGCGCAGACCGGGAGCGCTCTCGGGATCGAGGTAGACGGCGGGGGGCAGGCCGCGCGCCGCGTAGAAGGCCTCGACGGCCGCGAGGACGTCGGGGCCCGAGCGCGACACGGCCTGGGCGCAGTTGTAGTAGCCCGCGTCGGCGTCGGCCATGTACGTGAGCTGGTAGTCGTCCGTGTCCACCAGCTCGTCGTAGTACATCGCGGCCCAGACCGCGTTGTTGGCGCGGACGAGGCGGTGGATCGAGGCGCTCCGGGGGCGAGGTGCCGGCGGCGCTCATGTCACGCCGGCGCGCCGTTCGGGGACGCCAATTGAGATCCGGTGACCTGCTGCATTCATAGGAGATCCCTAGTCCAGGCGGTTACGAGCTGCGCATGTCTCGATCGCAATCCAGGAATCGACAACGGCCCATCTCACGGCCAACACACGACTGACATGCATCCTTTATCCTGAAGAAAGGTGGACGCGCAAACAAAGCATGAGGCTGTCATCCGGAGCCGATCGCGCGGCAGGGCTTGACATTCCCAGTAGAAATTGCACCTTATCTCTTTGAGACTTTCACTCTTACTTGGTAGCATCACTACGCACACTTGTGTCTTGAGGCGGGCAAATAATCCGCCCGAAGGAGAATACCTTGAGCTTACGCACTACCGCTCCCACAATGTGTGTCGCCTTGGCGGCTGTTCTCGCGGGCTGCGCTGGAGATGCCGACACGGGCGCTGGCGAGGGCTCGCTGACGGACGGCGATCCGGTCCTCGACCAGAAGCCATCATCGCTCGCGGCGCCGGGCTGCACGGTTCGCCTCACGCCGGCGAGCCTCGTCGCCAGCGTCGCGCAAGCCGAGAACCCGGCAGCGAACGTCGCGGATGGCAACCTGGCCACCCGCTGGTCGGGCCGCGGTAAGGGCGCCTACGTGACGGCAGACCTGGGCGCGACGCAGAGCATCTGCGGCATCTCTCTGGGTTGGTACAACGGCGGAGTCGATGGACGCATCTATGACTACGCGCTCTCGACGTCCACGGACGGTCGCGATTTCTCGCCGCTCGTCTCGGGGAAGAGCTTGCCGAGCACGTCGCTCCAGCCGATTGAATTCCAGCCCGTCAACGCGCGGTACGTCCGTCTCACGGTGAACGGGAACACCGTGAACGACTACGCCAGCGTGACGGAGCTTCAGATCGCCGGCAGCGCGGCCCCCGCCAGCCCCTTCGTACATCCTGGCATCCTGGTCAGCAAGGAACAGCTGGATTTCGTCAAAACAAAGATCCGCAACGGCGAGCAGCCCTGGAGCAAAGAGTACCAGCTCGCCAGGGGCTCGAGGCCCGCGGACCGGAGCTACGTCGCCGACCCGGTGCCGGTCGTCAAGTGCTCCACGCCTGGATCGAAGCAAAAGGCCATCGATCTGGGCTACGAGCAGGCAGGCTGCGACGGCATCGTCAACGACGCGAACGCCGCCTATACGCAGGCGCTGCTCTGGTACTACAGCGGCGACGCGCAGTATGCCGAGAACGCGAGGGGCATCCTCAACGCCTGGGCGCGCACGCTGACCGCCATCTTGTTCGATCAGCCCCGCTTCCCGGACAACAATTCTCAGGTCTACGCCAACGGTCACTTCAACGCTGGCTGGGCAGGCACCAACTTCCTGCGCGCCGCGGAGATCTTGCGTTACACGTACAGCGGCTGGACGGCCGCGGACACCGCGCTGCAAGAGAACCACTTCAGGACCGTCTACTGGGACCTGGTGAAGGACGGCTGGACGGGCGGCCAGAACCGCACGGCCGTGATGAACGAGGTGGCGCTCGACATCGCGATCTTCACGAACGATCTCGAAAAGTACGAGTACGTCGTGAGCCAGGTAGAACACTCGAGCAGGGCGATGATCTACATGCCGAGCGACGGCGGCCAGCCGCTCTCTCCGATCTACCAGGGGAGGCCGCGCTACACCAGCGGGACCGAGCTCGCGTCGATCTGGAGCAGCCCGACGCGCTACATCGCTGGCCTCGAGCAGGAGACCTGCCGCGACCTCGGGCATACCCAGATGGGCATGAGCTCGCTCGCGAACATGGCAGAGACCCTCCGCATCCAGGGCGACCCTCGCAGCGCCTATAGCGACGACCCGGAACATGACGAGAACCGCCTGCGGGAGTCGCTCGAATTGAACGCCGACTACGTGCTGCAGTACCTCGACAACACGCGCAATCGGGTCGGCGTGGAGGTCTCCCCCGCGGGCTGGATGCCGGCGCGGAGCTGGCCTTGCAGCAGCTTCTCCAAGAACGCCGGCGGCCACTCGGCGGTGATGGGCTGGGAGATCGGGTACAACGAGTTCCACAACCGGCGCGGCATCAGCATGCCGAAGACCGAGGCGCTCATCGCACGGGTGAGGGCGATGAGCAGCGCTTCCACGCGGTTCGGCAACCACATCGGCTGGGAGACGCTGACGCACGCGGGCGCGCCCTAGCACCTGGCCTGGTTCCACCTACCAGGCGTGCGGCCAGGGATCCGGAGAGAGAATTCAACGCAAAGGCGCAAAGGCGCAGAGGAACGAATAGAACAGGCCCCGGCAGGGACAGGGCCTGCGCCGGTACGACGCAGGCCCGGCCCCTCCGGTGCTGGCTCAGTGCGATCCCGTGTACTTGAACTCGAGGATCGCTCCCGGGTTGTCCAGGACCGTCGTGCCGAGACCGGTCGGTCCGCCCGTGCCCCCCGAAGGGTCCGTGATCACGTACAATGTCCGGCGGTCCGGGCCGATCGCGAGGTCGCGGTAGCGGTTGCTGGTGACGAGCTCGCGGACAGGCTCGCCGACCACGGATTTCCCGTTCCCGCTCAGCTTCACCCGGAACACCGCGCCCCTCTTGAGGCTGGTGATCAGGAGAGAGTTCCCCCACCCCGGGACGCCGCGCCCGGCGGGGTAGTAGTGGAGCGAGGAGGGCGCGATCGTGGGCCAGCAGATCCAGAAGAAGTCTTCTCCGCACACCGAATGGCGGAAGTCGTGGTCGTCCTCGACGGTGTAGAAGGTGAGGAGCGGCTCCCGGAAGTCGGGGTGGCTCCAGGCGCTCTCCTCCTGCCGCGGGACGGAGGGAGGCGTCTCGAAGTCGTTCCACTCGAGCGCCTCGCAGGGCGTGGGGCTCGAGGCCGACCAGTTGTCGTACGTGTACGCCTGGTCGTCCTGATAGCCGGCGACGTGCGGCCAGCCGTAGTTCTTGCCGGGCAGGATGAGGTTCAGCTCGTCGTCGCTCTTCGGCCCATGCTCGTTCGCGTACAGCTTGCCACCCCGGCCGAACGCGAGGCCCTGCGGGTTGCGGTGGCCGTACGAATAGACATGGCTGCGGGTGCCGTCGATCCGCGGGTTGTCGTGCGGGATCGAGCCGTCGGCGTTCAAGCGCAGGACCTTGCCAGTGTACTTCGACCAGTCCTGCGCCGCGACCTCCGCCGCCGTGGGCAGCGCCTGCGCGCGGATGGGGAGGCACTTCCTGCCAAACTGATTGTTCCCCTGATCGCCGAGCGTGTAGTAGAGCTTCCCATCCGGGCCGAAGAGGAGCCGCGCGGAGTTGTGATCGTCGCTCCCGGGCAGGCCGGTGATGATGTCGAGCGGGCTCCCCAGGGTCCCGGTCCCCGGATCATACGTGTAGCGGCGGATCTTCGTCCTGCGGTCCACGGCTGCGCCGGGATCGACGTCGTAGGTGAAGGAGACGTACACGTAGTCTCTGCCCTTGCCCTGGAGCAGATCCGGGTGCAGGGCCAGGCCCAGCACCCCGTCCTGTCCCCCCGACTGGAACGCTTCCTCGATGGTGACCGCGGTCGTCTGCTGCCCGTCCTCCGGCCGCACGCGCAGGACCCGCTTCGACACGCGCTCCGTCAACCACAGGAAGCCGTCCGGGCCCAGGACGATCCGCATCGGAGACTGGAGGCCTCGTGTGATCTCGCGCGAAGCGAAGGAGGCTTCCTCGCCGGCGCTGGCCTCATCGGCCTCGTCGCCGGGCTCGCCGTCGACGACGGCATCCCCATGAGCGCCGATCGGACCGTCCAGGCGATCCGCCGGGCCGCACCCGGCGAAGCCCAAGGAAGCCGTGGCGAGCAAACCAACCTGAGCCAGGAAAGCAGCTGGGCTGCGTAAGATGAAGAGCGACATAGAACTACCTCACTGATTCTTCCAATGGAGAACGCGGATCGGGGCCCGCCGCGCCAGGACGCGGCAGATGTGCTGAGAGAGCCTCCAGCGTCGCGGAGCATACGGCGTCCGACAAGCTGTGTCCCGAGCAAAGTGATCTGTCTTTACTATGTAAACAAACCACGGAGGTCCTACCCGCTGTCACGTTGGCACCGGCAGCGCCGGTGCTGATGGGGGCACCGGCAGCTCCTGCCACAGACGCACACGTCAGCGCGTCCCACCTACGACCCCGCGATCTCATCCCGGCGCGGGAGATCGCCCCTTCGGGACCTCGAGCCTGGCGGCGCGGCGACGGGCGCGTCGCTCTGATTCAGAACCAGCGCGCGAGCGCGTCGTCGAGCGACGTCGACGACGCGTCTGTCCACGCGATGCAGCCGTCGGGGCGAACGAGCATCGACGGGCCGCCTTGGGTGCGTGCAACTTGCACGCCTTGTGGGAGTGACCGCTCCAAAGGCGAGATGAAGAGGCCGCCTCCGTTCTCCATCAGCGTGTAGAGCCGCTCTTCGCTGCCGCCTTTGAGCGTGAGGAGCTGGTCCTTCGCGAGCGTGCCGACGAGCGGGTCGTCGTCACCGAGGTCGTAACGAATGCCGACGCCCGTGAGCATCTCGCCGAAGTAGCGATTGCCTGCGGGCAGCTTCATCAGGTCGCTCACGATGGCGCGGAGCGCGCTCGTCAGCGGGTCAGGACGCATGAGCGCGACTTGCGCGCGGGTATTTTCGAGGACGCGCGCGGCGACGGGATGGCGCTCGGCGGTGTACGAATCGAGGAGATGCTCGCGCCCCTTCACCGCCGCGGCGAGCTTCCAACCGAGGTTCGCGGCGTCGACGAGGCCGAGGTTCAGGCCCTGGCCGCCGAAGGGCGAGTGGACGTGCGCGGCGTCACCGGCGAGAAAGACGCGGCCCATCCGGTAGGTCGTCGCTTGCCGCGCGTTGTCGGTCCAGCGCGTCGCCATCGTCATCGACAGGATCTTGACGTCGGTGCCGCTCACGCGCTGGATCGCCGCCTCGACCTCGGCTCGCGTGATCGGCGCATCGCGATGGGGCGGCGGCCCGTTGAACTCCGCCGTGAAGACGCGCCCCGGCGTCGGTCCGGACGCGACGAGGCCGCGCGGCGTCCGGTGCCAACCCGTCGGCAGCTTCTCGGGCGCATCGAGCTGGACGACAGCCTGATAGCCGGTGATGGTCGGATCCGTGCCGGGGAACTCGAAGCCGGCGAGCTTGCGGACGCGGCTCCGGCCGCCGTCGCAGCCGACGAGGTACTTCGCGCGCAGCGGGCCCGCGCTCGTCTGCACGGTCACGCCGTCGTCGTCCCGCTCGAGGTCTTCCACCGTGATGCCGCGACGGATCTCGATCCCGAGCTCCGTCGCGCGCGCGATCAGGATCTTCTCGAGCGCCTCTTGCGGCACGGGACGCATGCGGCGCTCCGGGTCGCGCTGGAGGCCCTGGTCGATCAAGAACAGTCCAGAAAAATGGCCTCCCGGCTTCTTCACCGGTCCAGGTCCGAAGCGGGCCCTCAGCGCCGGCATCATCAGCGCCATGGCGGCGCGCTGCTCGTCGTCGAGCGCGCCCGCGAGCCCGCGTCGTTCCAGCGCCTCGGCCGCCACCGCGCCGACCGCAGCGGCCTTGATCGTGCGGTCGGGCTCCACGAGCCGCTCCAGGACGAGCGGCTTCACGCCCGCGATCGCGAGCTCGATCGAGAGGAAGAGCCCGACCGGACCAGCGCCCACGATGACCACGTCCTGAGCCATGACGTAAAACTTAGACTCGGTAAATATTTGTGCAAGCATAATTTTTGTCTTAGTCTAAGATTCGATTCATGGGCGAGCTCCGCGAAAGGAAGAAGCGCGAGACCAGGCAGCGGATCTCCGACGTCGCGACGGAGCTGTTCTTCGCGCGCGGCTTCGACGCGGTGACGGTCGAAGAGATCGCCGCCGCCGCCGATGTCTCCAAGATGACGGTGTTCAACTACTTCGCGCGCAAGGAAGACCTCCTCTTCGATCGCGAGGGCGAGGTGAAGCTGCTCCTGCGCGAGGCCATCGGCGAGAGGCCGCCAGGGCAGTCGCCGATCGACGCGCTCCGCGGCCTCGTCGACAGGCTGTGCGAGCAGAAGCACCCGTTCGCGCGCGTCGACAGCCAGACGGTCGGCTGGTGGCGCGTCGTCGCGGCGAGCCCGTCGCTCAAGGCGCGCCTCCGCGAGATCGGGGACGAGGTGGTCGAGGGGCTCGCGATCGATCTGGCTGGTCCGAAGCCCGATGGCCTCGCGCGGCTCGTCGCCGGCATGGTCGTGCTGACGTGGCGCACGGCGTACGGCGAGGCGATCCGCGTGTTCGAGCGCGGAGGCTCGGCGAAGAGGGCGAACGCCGCGTTCATCGCGTTGATCGATCGCGGCTTCGCGGCCGCTCACGGCATGGCGGCGAGCTCGAGCTGGCAGACGACCGGATGACCCATCCCCCTCCAGGGGTTCGCGCGTCATGCATCGTTGACCGGCGCGACCTGTCCCCGCTGCCATCGCGCCGGCGCTTTGCCCTCGCCGGAGGCGAGGCGCGCGGCCGGAGGCTCGGTGCCCAGGTGGGCTGCCTCCTCGGCCCCGGCGCGGCGGGCGCCGGGCGGCTCACGGCACCGCGTGGCCGTCGACCCGGAGCTGGAACAGGAAGTACGGCGGGATGCAGGCGCCCTCGCCCGAGCTCGTCCTGGCGCACACGTAGTCCTCGCGGCAGGGCGCCTCGCTCGAGCAGCGGCGCAGGCCCGCGGGCGCGACGTGGCGGCTCAAGCACTCGGTGAACGGTGTCCCGCGGGCGAGGCAGCGGTTGAACGGATCGAGCACGGCGATGGCGCCGCAGACGCCCTCCGCCGGGAGCGCGCCGCAGCTGCCGGTGCACATGCCGCCCGGGAACCCGACAGGGCTCGTGTTGCACACCGCGGCGGGCGGGCACGCCCCGGGCTGCGCCGCCGCGGCGCGGTCGCGGTGCGGGTCGGCGTGGGGGACGACGGCGCCGACCTGGCAGGGGTCGCCGACCTCCGGCGCCGCCGGCAGGCAGACGCCGACGGTCGTCCGGTCCTCGCGCGGCGCATCGTACGCGGAGCACACGAGCCCCTCCGCGCACGTCCAGTCCGCGAAGCTCGGATCGCCCAGCCCGCAGCGGGCGCCGTACCCGGCGCGGACGCCGTCGGCCCGCTCGGGGTACGGCACGCCGTGGTCCGGCGCCGCGCCCCGGGCGACGGCCTCGACCACCGCCTGCCGGCGCGGGAGATCGCCCGCGAGGTGCGCGGACTCGGCGGCGGCGAGCGCGTCGAGGGCGCGGCCGGGAGGCTCCTGCCCGAGCAGGTGGAAGCCGGCGATCGATCCGCTCTGGTGGCACCCGGGGCAGGTCATCTGGTCGAGCCGCCGGAGCAGCCCCTCCGGCGAGCGGACGCGCGTGAGGCCGCCGAAATCGACGCCGCCGAAATCGCGGGGCTCGAACAGGACGCGGAACGGCCGGTTGGCGCGGCGCGCGAGCCCGTGGGGCGTGGCCGACAGCGCCTTCGTGGCGAGGAACTCGACGGGCAGGAGCGCGGTCCCCTCGTCGATGCGCGCGAGGTTCTCGGGGGCCGACAGCCAGGCGCGCAGCCGGTCGCGCTGCTTCGGGTCGCGGGCGATCCGGGCGACGTCGGGGGTGTTCTCGAGGGCGAGGGGCGCGTAGCGACCGGCGCGCGCGTCCCAACGGAAGGCGCGGAGCACGTACTCCGCGTGCCCGCCGAGGTCCGGGCGCACGGTGGACGGCCAGCGGACGCTCTGCAGGTTCACCACGAGCCGCGCGAGGTTCGCGCGATCGACGGCCGGGGGAGCGAGCGGGCCGTCGGCCGAGGTGAGCCAGCGGGCGAGCGCCGGGCCGGAGAGCTCCGCCGCGCGCGACCAGGCCTGCGCGAGGCGGCGGCACGAGGGCGCGTCGCCGCCGGTGGCGAGGAGCTCGAACGCCGCGGTCATCGGGAGGCGCGAGGCGGCGGCCGCGGCGCCGGCCGCGCCATCCGGGGGCTTCGCGGCGTAGGCGAGCCGGTACACGAGGCGGGTCTCGCCGCAGGCCGAGGCGTGGAACGGGCGGCGATCCATCCGGTTCACCACGCCGATGAGCTCGAAGCGAGCGCCCTCCGCGGAGAGCCACCGCTCGTCGAAGAGGCGGTGCGCGTGGCGCGCGACGCTCGTCCCGCTCCTCGGATCGGCGCGCTGGACCTGCCGCAGATCCTCCGCGAGCACGCCGGCGACCGACGCGAGCTCGGGGGTGCGGGACAGCGCGGAGAGGGCGGCCGGCGCGCGCGGCGCTCCGGTGAGCACCGCGCCGAAGTCGAGGCCCGCGGCCTCCAGCTCGGCGAGCGCCGCGCGATCCGTGACGAGCAGGAGGGGCCGCCCCGCCGGCGCGCTCTCCTGCCGCGCAACGCCGGGCGCCGGCTCGCCCGCGGCCGAGGTGGCGGAGGGAGGCGGCGGGGCGGACGGCTGCACCGCCGGGCCCGCGGCGTCCTGGTGCGGCGCGGAGGGGCGCTCGGACGCCCGCCACGAGCACCCGGCGATGCCGGCGCCGGCCGCCAGCGCGGCGAAGGCGAGGGCGTGGCGGAGGCGGCGGGCGCGCATGCGGTCAGGCTACACCGGCGCGCGCGACGGCGCGCAGCGCGGTTCGAGCATCGGCGCACGGAAGCGTGGAGCGGCGGGTCGTCGACGCGTTCCACCGGCTCGCGGTGCGACGGCACGATCTGGCCGACCGGGCGCCGATGTCATACGACCCAGCGGTCGAACGGGCTCTTCATCGATACAGCACGCCCGGTCCGGATCTTGCCGCGGCCGCAGCCGGAGGCTTTGAAATGCGGAATTATTGGGGATTGATGCTTGTGGCGAGCGGGCTTCTGGGGGGATGGGCCATGGGGTGCTTGCCCGGGGATGGCGGGTCGAGCTCCAGCGGGAGCAACGGGTCGAGCTCCGACGGGAGCGGCGGCTCGGACGGCTGCGGTTGCGTGGAGGACACGATCCGCTGGGGATACTTCGGTGGGTTCACCCCGAACGCGGAGACCAGCGCGCTCTCGCCGTGCCGTGACTTCTCGTTCGAGCGGCGCGCGATCCGGGGCGACACGCTGCTGATGACGTGCTCGCAGGAGCTCGAAGCCTGCGAGGAGGGGGTGAGCGCCGGCGACGTCGCGAATGCGCTCGGCCATCCTGATGTCGTCGCGGCGCTCGCGGCGGCGCCTGTGCTGTACGGGAGAGACGCGCGACCCGTGGACGGGAGCTTGTTCCGGATCCAGGTCGACGACGCGGTCGTCGATGTCGGGTACGAATGCGGGGAAGCGCGGGACTGCGTCCCGATCCCGGACGGGGTGGCCGCGCTGGCCGACACGCTCCGGACGCTCACGCAAGAGCAGCTCGCGCGCCAGACGTGCGGGGCCGTCACGACGCCGTGAGCGCGGGGGGGCGCGCGCGACGTCGCTGCCCGCGCGTTCGCTGCGCTTCTCGACAGAGGATCCACCGCTCGTGCGGTCGCTCCTCGAGATCACGAATCTGGTGCATGGATCCTCACGGTAGGCGTGCGCCAGGTCGATGCCGCGACGCGGCCAGCGGATAGGAAACCGTAGGGTCTGTGTTCGTCGAAAGCGCGCGCATCTTCCGTTCGCATCTCGGGCATCGCAAAGCATCGAAAGGTGCTTTCATGAGCACGGCCCACTCGACGTAGCGAACAAGCCCCTGCCCCACCTGCGCATCGCGCCGGTTATGCAATGAGGCGGCGACGCTCGTCGATCGGATCTTGCCCGACGCGCCTGTCAGGCAGTGGGTCGTGGCGCTTCCGTTCGAACTGCGTGCGCTTGCGGCAAACAACAAAAATCCGACGTCCTCGCGGAGTATGGAGCGCATCTTCGCGGAGAAATCGCCCGCGTGACCACGCGGCTCGCGAGCATCGCCGGCGCAAGGACGGGCTCGTTCGGGTCCCCTCAGAGATTCGGATGCGCGAAAGACGGCTCGCCCGGCGCCATTTCCGCGGAGCTTGACACAGGCAAAATTTCTATGGTTTCCTGCCCGCGCCACGGTTGAACAAATCAAAATGGAAGGGCTCACGAGCATGTCGATCGTTATGAACACGAAGAACGGCGTTCGGGTGGGGCTTGGAGCATTGGCACTCGTCGGCAGCTTGCTCGGCAGCGCGCACGACGCGAAGGCGGCCACCGTCACCATCAGTGACGATCTGGAATCAGGCGGCTGGGGATTTTGGGCCAGCAATTCTGCCCAAGGCGGAGGATTCTTAACCAGCTGGAGCTCGGCCCGTTCGCCTTCGACGATAGCCTATTTGTACTATTCGCCCTCGGCCGGCGCGTCCGATTGGCTGCAATTTTACAAGGCGTTTACGACGACAGTGACCCCGACGTCGTGCTCGGCCAGCGTCTGGCTGCGGGGCAACGGCTTTGCCAATCATGGTTCGGTCGAGATGATCGACACTGCAAGCTGGACCTATATCGGTTCGACGCCGTACTCGGGCGTGGGCACTGCGGCTTGGGTCAAGTACACGGTCAACAATACGTACGCGTGCACCAAGAACATCACGGTGCGCGTCACGATGGGGACGAGCCCGGGAGCGTGGGAGCAGGTCTACGTGGACGATGCTTCGATTAGCTGGAACTTCTGAGCGCCGCTCGAGGCACGCCCGGAAGCGTGCCTCGTCCGATCGCGCAATTCCGGCTATTTAGATAGATCGGCTCACCGAGCTCGCCATCGGGGGTCGCTCGCAGGGCCTGCGTCGGCTGGCTCCGCCGCGCCAGCGGGCGCCGCTGCGCCCGCGAGCGTCTGGACGACGGCATTCGAGGCGGGCTGCATCTGCCCGTGCCCGGGGTCGGCCTGCTCGCCGGGTTGCGCCTCGATCCAGCGGCGGAACAGGCCGGCCTCGCCCGGAGGGAAGAAGGCCGTGGGGGGCACCTCGGCGTGGTAGCGCCGGAACGCGGCGCTGAACTCCGCAGGATCGCGGTCGAACCACGCCTCGGCCTCGGGCGATCCACGCAGGAGCCGCTCGAAGCGGAGCCGCGCCACGAGCAGCGCCGACATCCGCACGCCGTCCTCGTCCGCGGCGATCAGCGCCCGCCGGAGCGCGGGCGGGAGCGCCGGATCTCCGGCCGCGGCGCGGAGCGCGGCCACGGGGTCCTCGGCGGTCATCGCGCGGGCCACGAGCGCTTCGTAACGCGCGTGCGCCTGCGCCCCGGTCAGCCGCGCCGCCACGCGCACCCCTGCCCTCCCGCCGGCCGCGCGCCCCGTCACCTGCGCCTCCCGCGCCGGCCGAGCACGCGCCGCGCGCGGCGCAGCTCCTCCCGCACGGCGGCCGCGTCGGCCGCGCCCTGCACGGTGCCCTCCATGCGCTCCAGCGTCACCCCGCGCAGGTTCGGGCACCGCGGCGCGACCTCTTCCAGGAGGCGCCACACCGGCTCCGGCACGGCGTCGTCGTGGCCGTCGAGCCGCATCACCCGGCCGGAAGGCAGCCAGCCCGGATCGCTCGGGCCGCCGCCGGACAGGTGGATCTCGATCACCCGCGCAAGATCGAGCCGGGCCACGTACTCCTCCGGATCGAAGCCGAAGTTCTGCGCCATGGTGAAGACGTTGTGCAGATCGAGCAGCAGGTGCGTCCGCGGCGCCCTCAGGATGCGCCCGAGGAAGCGCGGCTCCTCCAGCGGATCGCCGAGCACGAAGTAGCTGACGCTGTTCTCGACGCCGACGTCCTCCACGACGGCCTGCATCTCCCGGAGCGCGCGGCGGGCGACGGCCGCGCTGTGCGCGCTCATCGGCAGCGGGAGCGGCAGCCCGGCCGAGAGCCCGGCCGGCGCGCTGACCCCGAGATGATCGGTGTACCAGCGGAAGCGGAAGATCGCGTGATCGCGCCGGAGGGCCGCGCGCCAGCGGGCGCGCCGGCCCGCGTCCGCGGCCGAGGCGCCGCCGATCGAGAAGCCCACGCCGTGCGCGACGAACGGCCGATCCGACCGGCGCGCGAGCTCGGCGAAGCGGCGGTGAAAGCCGTTCTCCTGGAGATCGGCCCCGGCCTCGTCCGGCGCGCGCCAGAGCGTCTCGGGCGCCACCTCGTAGTAGTCGGCGTCGCGAAGGATCGCCTCGCCGAGCAGATCGAGGAACGCCGCGTCGGGCTGGAGCGTGAGGCCGACCGGGATCAACGCGGGGGTGCCCCTCGCCCCTCGACCGCGAAGAAGTAGAGGAAGCGCCTGGACTTGGAGGGCACATGCCCCATGCCGCACGCCATCAGCCCGGTCTCGTCGACCCCCTCGACCTCGGTCCCGCATCCGCTGGCGATCGCCCAGCGCGCGCCCGCCGGCGGCGCCTTCACGAGCCGCGCCCGCACGCTCGCGGCCCGGGCCTCGAGGTCGTCCGCGCCGGCGCCGAGGCCCTTGCGGAGCAGCGCGCCGAGCGCGCCGATCCGCTTCGCCGCGATCGCGTCGTCGCGCTTCATCCGCTCCTCCCAGCTCCCGCCCCCGAGGCCGTGCATCCCGTCGTAGATCGGGAGCGCGACGTCGAGCTGCGTCGCGGCGACGGGCACCTTGTCGGTCCTGACCACCACGAGGAGCGGCTCCCCGTCGCCTGCGCTCGGCACGAGCTTCTTCAGATCGGCCATGGTCGCGCAGACGACCTCGACGCCGGCGAGCGGGGCGATATCCCTGTCCGCGCCGAAGTTGAGCAGCTCGCCGAACGCGTGGCCGCGCTCCCACTTGGCGCCGTCGTCGGCGGGGATGACGAAGACGAGCAGCGCTCGTTTCGCCTGCCGGGCGCGGCGGAACGCGGCCGAGACCTGGACCAGCGACCCCGCGGCGGCCGCCGGCTTGCCCGTCTCGTCGCACGCGGCGCCGTCGCCGAACGCCTCGCGGAGGAACGCGGGCCACGCGGTGGCCGCGAGCCCAGCTGCAGTCGCTCCCAGCAAATGCCTGCGCTTCATGGTCACTCCTCGCCGGCGACCGCGCCGGCATCGTCGATCAACTCGCTCTCGGGCTCGGCGCGCCGCGGGGGCTCGGGCGCGAGCGGCGCGAACTCCGCCCAGTCCGGGTGGAGCAGCCTCTCCCGATCCCGGCCCAGCACGATCGGCGCCGCCCCGCGGGATCGCAGCGTCACGCGATCGCCCGCGGCCGAGTACTCGCCGGTCGCGATCACCGCGCCGGTGCAGCCGTCCTCGATCGTGAAGCCGCCGGAGGCGTCCAAGAGGAGCGTCCGCAGACCCGCGGCGTAGAGGCCGACCAGCTCCGCCTCCGCGCTGCCAGGCTCCTGCGCGCCGGCCGCGCTGCCGGCGGCCGCGGCCGGCGCGGCGAGCGCGTCGAGGGCATCCTGCGAGGCCGAGGGCGTGAACGAGGCGCGATCGCGCGGCGTGTCGGGTAGGGCCTCGATCACGCCCGCGGGCGGCTCGAGGAAGGAGCCGCGCTCGAGCAGGTCCGGCGCGGCGAGCGTCCACAGGCCGTCGCGCCGCGCGGTGATCTCCCCGTCGACGAGGGCCGCGAGCGCCGCCGCGGCCGCTTCGCTGGCGCGCACGGTCAGGCGGTCGTCGCGCGCCTCGTCGCCCACCGCGAGCCAGCGCACCTCGCCGCCTCCGCCGCGCACGTGCGCGAGCATGCCCCCGCGCAGCTCGAGCACCTCCGCGCCCCCCGGGCCGCGCAGCAGGGCCGGCTCCGCGGCGTCGAGGGCGACCGGCAGGACCGGCGCGCCGCGCCAGCCGTCGCTCTCCACGGTCCAGCGAGCGCGCGCCGCGGGATCGAGCAGCACGTACGCGGTGCCGTCCGGGGCGTCGATGGGCCGGGCACACCCGGCGGAGAGCGGCGCCGGGCCAAGAAGGGGCAGCACAAGGAAGAGACCACGACGTCCGGGCATCGGGCGGAACCTCCGGCGAGCTGAGACGCGCCACGGCATCGAAAGTTCCATCGCCCCACCAGGGCCGCGTCCCCCGGGGCGACGACCTCGCCGGGGTCGCCTCGGCCGCGGAAGGGGGAACGGCCGACCGACGGGGCCAACGTCGCTCCGGCCGCCGGAGGGCGGCTCCGCCCCTGGGTCGTTCGGGCATCGGCCCCGCGGCGGCGCTCTGCGGTGCTCTTCGATGGATGTCAGCCGCGGCTCGTGCCTCGCATAAACCCCCATCGACGAACGGTGAGGCGCCCGGGCGGCACGAGCTGGCCGAGAGGCTGACCGAGCCGCGCGTCGCACGAAAGCGATACGGAGCAAGGAACAGACATCATGAAGACCATTCACAGCATCGCACTTCTGGGGACCATCTTCAGCGTTTCCGCCGTCGCCGACGCGGCGGTCCAGAACCATCACGGCGGGGTTTGCCGCGCCCAGGCCCCGGAGCACGCCAATCGGGTGTACTATCCGGCCATGGGCATCGAGGCGCTGCAAAGCGTCAACGTGGCTTGCCCGCTCGTCACCACCGGCGAGCAGATCAATGAGGTCGAAGTCAACGTCAGGGACACCACCCGGCCTGCCACCCTCTGCTCCGTGACGGCCACCAACTGGAATGGGACCGAGGTCGGCAACCTCAACTTCAGCATCGCGCCCGGAGCGCAATGGAAGTCGGTGACGGTGCCCGACTCGATGAAGGGGCCGTTCGTATCGTACCTGGTCACCTGCTCGCTCCCGAAGAATCAGATCCTCACAAGCATCAACGTCAGCCTCCCGTGAGCGTCGGGGGTGCGGTCCCCGCGCACGCGCCCCGGAGGGGCCGGCCGCGCCCCGGTCGGCGGGCCCCTGGCGCGACCGCGAGCCGATGGCGCAGCCACCGGCCGACGCGCGCGTCTCCGTTCGCGCCGTGCGGCGGCGCACCGCCCCCACGCAAGCGCCGCGGGCGCCGGGTCGCCGGCGGCGCCGCTGGACCGGACGGGGCCCTTCACGTCCACGCCCGGCATCGGTATAACGATGAGGCCATGAGCGCCGATTCGTCAGGCCTGAAGCGGCCCAGGTACCCGATGCCGGATTTCGTCAAGAATGCGCTGGACGAGCGTGGCTTGATGGATGCTTACCGGCAGCGCCCCGCCTACCAGCAGAACGACTACATCGCGTGGATCGACAAGGCGAAGCGCCAGGAGACCAAGGAAAAGCGGCTTCTCCAGATGCTGGATGAGCTCGAGGCGGGCGGCGTTTACATGAACATGAAACACCCAGCCTCGGAAAAGGGGTGAGATGCTCGCCTACGTGTTCTGGCACTGGAGACAGCCACAGGCCGCCGCGAAGGACTACGAGGGCCGGCAGCGCGCCTTTCATGCGGCGCTCGCCGCAGCGCCGTCGCCAGGCTTTGTCCGGTCGTTCAGCGTCGGGCTCTCCGGGGCTCCCTGGGCGGCCGGCGGCGGCGACGTCTACGAGGACTGGTACCTCGTGCAAGATTTCGGTGCGCTCGGCGCATTGAACGAAGCCGCGGTCTCGGCCAGCCGCTCGGCGCCGCACGACGCCGCCGCCGCCGTGGCCAGCGGCGGGGCCGGGGGACTGTACCGCCTGCGGGGCGGAGCAGCGCTGCGCGCGCCCGGCTACGCCCACTGGTTCGGCAAGCCCGACGGCATGTCCTACGGCGAGCTCTTCGCCCAGCTCGCGCCGGTCCTGGACCAGGCGGGCGCCGGCCTGTGGATGCGCCAGATGGTGCTCGGGCCTGGCCGGGAGTTCTGCGTGCACGCGGGGGCCCCCGTGTCGCTGCCCGCTCCGTTCGACGCGCTCGTCCTCCCGCTCCGGCCGGCGTGGCCGGCGCTCGACGACGAGGACACCGAGCCGGCGCGCTGAGGCGCGCGCCCTCGCGGCGCCTCTCCGTTGCTCCGGACGCGACCCATGACCCCGGGCAACATCGTGGCATTGCTCGGCACCACGCTCGTGCTGGCCATCGTCCCGGGCCCCAGCGACATCGCGGTGGTCGCGAGGTCCGTCGCCTCCGGATTCACGAGCGCGCTCTTCATGATCGTCGGGATCGTCGCCACGTGCTGCTCCGCGGATAGCGCAGGTCTGGCCATGCAGGCCGGTGTCGCGCGACGCACCACAGACGCGCCGAGGCGGTGTCCTGCCGATTTGCCACCTCAGCCTGTACGCTGAGCCCTTGCTGCGGTATAGACTCGATATTTCGCCGGAGCGCGCCGTCGTCCTTTGTAGCGCACGACACGTCGAGCGCTGGTGAATCGTGGAACGAGGACCTGACATCGGTCCGCTGAGGGAGAACGAATGAACGGAGAGGTGGTTCATGGTGACGCGTCCACCTCCGACCTCGCCGCGGCGCGCCAGCAGATAGGCGCGCTGGAGAGCGCGCTGGCCGAGGCGCAGGCCGCGCTGGCAGCGGCGCGGGCGGCGCTGGACGAGGCGCGGGCGGGGTACCAGGGCCTGGTCGAGGTGCTGAACCAGTCGCCGGCGCCCACCGCCATGTGGCAGGGCGACGACTTCACGTATACCTTCGTGAACCCGGCCTACTGCGCCGCCCTGCCGGGCCGCGAGTTCCTGGGCAGGCCGCTCGTCGAGGTCGCGCCGGAGGCCAAGGAGCAGGGGCTCCTCGACCTCTTCAACCATGTCTATCGCACGGGCAATCCCTTCATCGCCAGCGAGCTCCCGGTGGCGGTCCGCGACCCAACGACCGGCCGCGACGAGCAACGTTGGTTCAACGTCGTGTACGCGCCTGTTCGCGACGGGGCGGGCGCGATCGTCGGGGTGTGCCATTTCAGCGTCGAGCTGACCGAGCAGGTGCGGGCGCGTCAGGCCGCCGAGGCCAGGGCCGCAGAGCTGCGGCGGAGCGCCGAGCTCATCGCGGCGCAGCAGGAGACGATCCGCGCCCTCGGCACGCCGCTCCTGCCCCTCGCGCCCGGCGTGCTCGCCATGCCCCTCGTCGGGCCCATCGACACCCGGCGCTCCGAGCAGATCATGGAAGGGCTACTCCACGGGGTCGCGAAGGAAGGCGCCTCCACGGTGATCCTGGACGTCACCGGCGTGGAGACGATCGACACGCAGGCGGCGAACGCGATGATCCGCGCCGCGCAGTCCGTGCGACTGCTCGGGGCCCGCGTGCTGATCACCGGGATTCAGCCGGCCATGGCCCAAGTCCTCGTGCAGCTCGGCATCGATCTGCGCGGCATCGCCACCTTCAGCACCCTGCGCTCCGGCATCGCGGCGGCCCTGGGCGCGAGGTAGCATCGCGACGCACAACCGTTCGATCTCGTTGGTTATTCTGCGTTCATCCCGCGCCGCCCGCGCTCCGGCAACCGTGGAGTCGTCGCGGCGCCGCGCCCGCCGGCGGGCGGGCCGGACGGCGTCCGCGTTCCGTGTACAATGCGCGCCATGAACCGCTTCCTCATGATCAGCCTGCTGACTCTGGCCGTCGCGTGTGCCCCCGAGCCTCGAGAATTCACGCCGGATGGCTCCTCTGCCACGAGCGCGGGGACCTCCGGCGGGGGTGGGAGCGGCGGGGTCGACCTGCCCGGCTGCGACGAGGGTGAGGTCTCCTGCTCCGGTCTCTGCGTGGATTTGCGCTCCGATCCGGAGCACTGCGGCGCTTGCGACCACTACTGCCTCGGAGAGGCGTGCGCGCAGGGGCGCTGCGAGCCGCTCCTCCTGGCGTCGGGCGGAACCGAGCCGGTGGACATCGCGGTCGACGACACCAACGCTTACTGGGCCGATGCCGTCGCTCGCACGGTGATGATGGTGCCGGCCGGCGGCGGCAATGCCTCCGTCTTCGTCTCGGGGGATCCCCCCTTCTCTCCCCGGAGCGTCGCGGTCCACGGCGGCACGGTCTACTTCTCGGACTCCGGCACAGAGATCATCATGAAGTCGTCGCTCGAGGGCGATCTCGAGATCCTCGCCGATGGGCAGACGTACCCCATGGGCATCGCGGCCGACGCCGCGAACGTCTACTGGACGAGCGCCGACCAGGGCACCGTCATGAAGGTGTCGGTCCAGGGCGGCGACGCCGTCGCGCTCGCGACAGCGCAGGAGTCGCCCCTCGGCGTCGCGGTGGACGCGACCCACGTCTACTGGGTGAACGAAGGGGGCACCGTGATGAAGGTGCCGATCGAGGGCGGCGACGTCGTCACGCTGGCAGAAGGGCAGGCGAAGCCCAAGGACATCGCCGTGGACGCCGCCTTCGTCTACTGGACCAACGACGGAGGCACCGTCATGAAGGCCACGCTCGATGGTGGCGGCCCCTTCGCGCTCGCGGAGGGGCAGCGCAACCCGCGGAAGCTCGCGATCGACGCCGAGAGCGTCTACTGGACGAACGATGACGGGACCGTGAAGAAGGTGCCTGTCGGAGGCGGCGACATCACGACGCTCGCGACAGGGCAAGATCATCCGCTCGGCATCGCGGTGGACGCCACGAGCGTCTACTGGACGAACAGCGCCGCCGGCACGGTGATGAAGCTCCCGAAATGAGCCCTCGCGGGCCGTCAGGAGCGTGCTCTTGCCGAGCCCGCTTGCCATGCGGGCCGTTCGGGCGCGACGATCCGGGTCTCCATGAAGCGAGCCGCCCTCCTGCTGCCGATCGCCCTCGTCGCCGCGTGCGCCGGCGCTCCGGCTCCCCAGCACGGCCCCGTCGCGCCGCTGCCTCCGGCGCCGCCCCCGGCGCGCGCCGCGCCCGCCCTCGCGGCGGCGCAGCCCGCGACCGCGCCGGAGGGGCTCTCCTCCGTGCTGCGGATCGCCGACCCGCAGCGGACCTGGAGCCACCTCACGCGGTTTCTGGCGAGCACGCCGCTCGGCCCGCTCCTGTGGAGCGCGGGCACGATGAGGCCCGAGATGCTGCTCGAGTACGCGCTGGGTCCCGCGCTCGCCGAGGTGGTCGATCTGGACAGGCCGATCGACGTCGCCTGGTTCGGCATCACGGAGACGGAGTCGCGCGTCGTGGTCTCCCTGCCGGTCGCGGAGCAGGAGGTGCTGCGGCTGCACGAGCGCTTCGTGCTCAAGGAGCACCGGGGCATCCTGCGCGTCGAGCGCGCGCGCGACGCCGACCCCGACGAGGAGACGCCGCCCCACACCTGCGCCTTCGAGCCCGGCGCGCGCAGGGGCAGCGCGCGCCTGCTCTGCGCCCAGGACGCGAAGGACATCGACGCGGCCGCGCGTTACCTCGTGGAGGTCGTCGGCCCGCAGCCGGTCGACGCCGACGCGCGGATCGAGGTGCTGGAGTGGGCGATCCGCGAGGTGATGAAGAGCGAGGACGGCGCCGATGACGACGGCCACACGGGGGCGCTGGGCCGGGAGCTCGGCGACGCGCTCATGCGCGACCTCGAGAGCATGAGCATCGACCTCCGGTGGGGCCACGCGGAGGTCGACGTCGGCGTCAGCCTGCGCTTCGCGAGCCGGCGCTCGCCGCTCACGCTGGCCCTCGCGCCGGCCGTGGCGCCGGACGCCGCCCCCCCGCCGGCCTTCCTGCGCCTGCCGAGCGACACGGCCGTCGCGTTCTACACCCAGGGCGCGTCGCGCGCGGAGCTCACCCCGCTGCGCGAGGCCCTCTTCCGGGCGGTGCGCGACGACTCGGTGGACGACGGCTACGACGCGGCGGTGCTCGATCGGTTGCTCCAGCGCTTCGACACGATGGTGCTCACGGGAGGCTCCTTGGTGATGGGCGCGGGCGGAGATCGCGCGGGGGCGGAGCGGGCGCTCGCGGCTTACCAGAGCGGCAAGGGCGCGGCGCGCTCGCAGAAGGCCGCGCGCCGCGCGCTGCAGCCGTGGATCTTGGTCGCGGTCGAGGAGCCGGCCCAGACCTGGATCCCGGGAGTGAAAGAGCTGCTGCTGCTCAGCGAGGAGCTGGACAAGCTCAAGGCGAGCGCGAAGGCAGCGGGGGGCGCAGGCGCGCCGGGCGCCGCGGGCGCGCCGGAGGCCCGCGCGAGCAAGGACGAGGACAAGGAGCGCACCACGTCCGTGATCGTCCGAGCGCCCGCCACGCTGCCCGCGGGGACGCTGCACGTCGAGCTGCGCTCCACGCCGCTCGCGAAGGGCGCTCCGCCCGCGCACGCCCCGCGCACGACGCACCTCTACGTCGTGCCCGCCGGCCAGCGGACGTGGTTCGGGATCGGCGATGAGGACGCCGCCGTGGTGGCCCGGCTGCGCGCCGCGACCGACCCGGGGCGCGACGAGCGCACGCTCGGCGCGGCGCCGGGCCTGGAGGCGCTGCGACAGCCCGGGGCGCTGGCCGGCGGGCTCTTCTCGCTGGCGGGCCTCACGTTGCTGGGGGCGACCGGCGACACGAAGGAGGCGCTGGATGAAGCCGCCGAGCAGCTCGCCGGGCTCGCGACGCTGCCGGCGCGCGGCGAGGTCGCGATCCCGGTCGCGGTCACCTCCGAGGTGCTCGGCTCCGGCGCGGCCCGCGTCACCGCCCGCGTGCGGCTGCCCATGGCCGCGATCCAGGACGCGATCGCGCTCGGCTCGCGCTGACGCCAGGCCGCCTCGGGCGAAGCCCGCGCAGCGCTCGCCGCGGGCTCACATCGACACGTTGATCGTCGGCGTCTGGTCGGTCGTCCAGCCGTCGGGGCTTGGGAAGTAGGTCGTCTCCTCGTCGCCGCCCCGGGTCGTGTGGATCTGGTACCGGCGATTCGTTCCGCAGTTGAAGAGCGCCCCATAGACGATCGATTTCGTCTCACCGGGGTCGACCTGCTCGGACGAGCTCTTCGCGAGCTTGTCCCACGTGCCGCCTCTCGCCTTCACCTTGCTCTCGTCCCAGTCGACCGCGAACGACTGGCTGCCGGAGTTGTGCACGCGCACCGTGATCTGGCACCCGGCCACGGCGTCTTTCGGCACGCTCGCGGCGACCGCGGCGGCGATGGGCAACACGGCGGCGGCGGCGATCAAGGTCCGGCGGATGAGCACACGTCGATCGAGCTTCATGGTGAGTCCTCCTCTGGTTGCGGCCGTCGATTCACCGCGACGGCGCGCTCGCGGGGGCAGGCTCAGCAACCGGCAGGCCAGGCGAGGGATCGCGCCGATCCCCGGAGATCGAGCCGTCTCGCGGCCGCGCGCCGCCTGCCTCGGAGGCGCCGAGACGCCCGCGCTCCGCACGGTCGGCTCGCCGATGCGCCCTCTCCGCGGATCTCTGCGGGTGACACACTGTCACAGGGGTGTCCGGTGACACCCTGTGACAGGAGACGCTACGCCCGCTTCGGCGGGATCGGGTACATCGCGGCGAGGTCGTCGTTCCGCCGGAACCCGAGCGCCTCCCGGTGCACGCGCAGCTCCCAGAGCGCCTGCGCGGCCACCTCCCGCTGCCGGTTGTAGGCGGCGATCATCGCCGCCCGCCCCCGCGCGTCGGCGCCCTGGCCGCGGGCGAGCTCATCGAGCGCCTTGCCCTGCAGCTCGAGCTCGAGCAGCGCGACGTTGATCTTGTCCTCGGACCTCCCGAGCGCCGAGGCCATCTCCCTGAGGATCTCGCCGGCGAGATCCGACGGGGCCGCCGCGGGCAGGCGCTGCCGGAGGCGGTCGAGGTACGGGCTTTTGTGCCCCTGGTCCTTGAGCTGATCGACGAGCTTCTTCCACGCGGGCTCGGACATGCCCCTTCAGCGTAGCAGCGCCCCGGGATCGCACCGCCTCGCCGCGGGCGCGCGGCGTCGCCGGGGCCGGCCGAGCTCGCCCGCGCCGTTGGCCGCGCGCGGCCCGGCGCGCCGCGCGGTCAGCCCCACCCCTCCAGCACGACCTTCCCCACGGTCTGCCCCGACTCCAGGCGCGCGTGCGCGGCGCGCAGGTTCGCCGCGTCGATCCGGCCGAGGTGCTCGCGGCGCGTCGAGCGGAGGCGCCCCGCGTCCACCCACGCCGCCACGCGCGTGAGGATCTCCCGCTGCGCGACCATGTCCGGGGTGCCGTGGAGCGACCGCGTGAACATCAGCTCCCACGAGAAGCTCGCGCTCTTCGACATCAGCTTGCCGAGGTCGACCGGCCCCGACGTCTCGACGATGCCGACGATGCGCCCGAGCGGCGCCACGACGTCCGCCATCGTGTCCCACCACGCCTCGGTGCTCTGCGTGTTGAAGATCAGCTCCACGCCCTTCATGCCCGCGGCCTCGAGCTGCGGGCGGAGCGGCGCGCGGTGGTCGACGAGGACGTCGGCGCCGAGGAGCGCCGCCCACGCCCGGCTCTCCTCGCGCGACGCGGTGGCGACCACGCGCAGCCCGGCGGCCTTCGCGAGCTGCACCACCATCGAGCCCACGCCGCCGGCGCCGCCGATGACGAGCACCGTGCGCCCGGCGTCGCGGCCGTCGGGCTCGACGCCGAGGCGCTCGAACAGCCCCTCCCACGCGGTCAGCGCGGTGAGCGGCAGCGCCGCCGCGTCGGCGAACCCGAGCGTCCGCGGCATCGGCCCGGCGATGCGCTCGTCGACGAGGTGCACCTCGGCGTTGCTGCCGGGCCGCGCGATGCTCCCCGCGTAGTACACGCGGTCCCCGGGGTGGAAGGCGGTGACCTCCGCGCCGACCGCCTCGACGACGCCGGCGGCGTCCCAGCCGAGCACGCGCGGCGCGTCCTCGACCCGGGGCTTCGGCGAGCGGACCTTCACGTCGACCGGGTTCACGGCGACCGCGCGCACCCGCACGCGCAGGTCGCGCGGCCCGGGCTCCGGCTCCGGAAGCTCGACGTCGAGCAGGCTCTCGGGGTGATCGATCGGGAGGTAACGGTGGAGTCCTACGGCGCGCATGGCTTCTCCTCGCGGGGACCGGCAGAGGTCCCCGTCACGCGTCGCAAGGTGCACCCGGCGGCCGCGGCGCACAATCGGCCCGCGGAGACGAAGATCTGTGAATGCAGTTCATCAATGACGCCGACGCGACGGCCGAGCTCACCCCGCGGCCGTCGCCGCGCCGTCGCCGCGCCGTCGCCGCGCCGTCGCCGCGCCGTCGGCGGCCGTCAGCGCGCCCGGAGCGCCTCGTCGAGATCGGTCCAGAGGTCGTCGAGCGACTCGAGGCCGATCGAGAGCCGGAGCAGGTTCGGGGGCGCCAGCGTCCGCGGGCCCTCCACGGTCGCCCGGTGCTCGATCAGGCTCTCGACGCCGCCGAGGGAGGTCGCGCGGAGAAAGACCTTCACGCGGCCGGCGACGCGGAGCGCGTCCTCGGCGCCGCCGCGCACGAGGATGGAGAGCATCGACCCGAACCCGCCCTGCATCTGCCGCGCTGCCGCCGCGTGACCGGGGTGGGACTCGAGCCCCGGGTACAGCACCCGCTCGACGCCGGCGTGGGCCGCGAGACGGCGGGCGAGCTCCAAGGCGGTGGCGCTCGCCCGGCCGACGCGCACGAAGAGCGTCCGCATGCCCCGCAGGAGGAGCCACGCCTCGAACGGGCCGGGGACCGCGCCCTGCACGTGGCGGAGGTGGCGGACGCGCTGCCACGCCTCGTCGTCGCGCGCGGCCACGAGCGCGCCCGCGAGGACGTCGCTGTGGCCGTTGAGCGCCTTGGTGGCGGCGTGCATCACGAGGTCGGCGCCGAGGGCGAGCGGCTGCGTGTGGACGGGCGTGGCGACGGTCGAGTCGACGGCGAGCCGCGCGCCGCGCGCGCGGGCGATCTCGGCCGCGGCCGCGATGTCGACGACGTCCCAGGTGGGGTTCGCGGGCGTCTCGATCCAGACGAGGGAGGTCGGGCCGCGGTGCACGGCGGCGCGGAGGGCGTCGAGGTCGGTCGCGTCGACGAGCTCGAGATCGACGTTCCACGTCGCGCACCACTCGGTCATCCAGAGGCGGAGGCCGTGGTACATCGCGCGCGAGGCGACGAGGCGCGCGCCGGGCCGCACGAGCGCCTGCACGGCCGTGGTCGCGGCGGCCATGCCCGACGCGAACAGGCGCGCGTCGGCGCCGCGCTCGAGGGCGGCGAGCAGCGCCTCGGGCGCGCGGTACGTCGGGTTGTCGTCGCGCGTGTACTCGTGGGCGGCGGGCAGGCGATAGCCCTCGTCGCGCGCGTACGTCGTGCTCGCGTGGAGCGGCGGCACGACCGCGCCGGTCGCGTCGTCGATGAAGTGGCGCGCCTGCGCGGCGAGCGTCTCGGGAGAGGTCATGGGGCCGAGGATAGCGCGGGCGCCGGCGCTCGCGCCCGCGCCGGTCGATGGCCTCGCGGCGCATCGCCGCGGCGGGCCATGGACTGCGAGGCGCTCCGACTCAGTCCACGCGCACGACCGCGACCTGCGCGATCTTCCCGGGAGGCTCGACGTCCACCGTGACGAAGTGTCGCCCGATGCCGTCGAGCCGCTCGGGGATCGCGCCGCCGCCGCCCGAGATGTACGCCGGGATCCCCGCGTTCTCGAACGCATAGAACGAATGGATGTGGCCGTAGAACGTGAGATCGACGCGCCCGTCCGCGAGCATCGTGAGCAGCTTGTTCGCCTCGGCGCGGCTCGCGAACGCGCCGTTGCGCGAGCCCACCGGGTCGAGGGGCGCGAGGTGCATCGTGACCACGTGCAAGCGCTCCCGCCCCTCGGCGAGCCAGCCGTCGAGCCACCCGTACGCGAGCGGATCGATCGTCGCGCTCGCCGAGTCGAGCATCGTGAACTGCACGCCCCGGAACGCGAAGCTGAAGTTCCCCCGGCCGAACCACTCGTGATACAGGTCGTCCCGCGTGCCGAGCTCGTGATTGCCGAGCGTCGCGTAGCACGGGAAACGCAGCGTCTTCATCTCGCGCTGGAACCGCTCGAGCTGCTCGGGCGAGCCGCGCGAGGTGAGATCGCCGCTGATGAGCGCGAAGCGGACCCCCTCCGCCTCGTTCATCTTCGCGTAGATGTCCTGAACGCTGTCGATCTTCTCCTGGACGTCGGCGAACACCGCGAACCGCCACGGCTCGAGCCGCGCCTCGTCCGGCGGGCGCAGCGAGAGCGCCGCCTCGGCGCCGGGCGGCAGGGAGAGGCGGAAGGTGCGCTGGGTCGGATGCGGCGCCTCGACGAGCTCCACGGGCACGCGCTCGTCGCCGACGCGGGCCGAGAGCTCGGCGTCGGCGAGCATGTTCTCGATCGTGATCGTCCACGGCCCGCCCGCCTCGTCGGTGAGCCGCACCGAGAGCGCGGGCGCGCTGGCCCAGAGCGAGAGCGCGCCCGGCTCGAGGCGGCGGATCGCCGCGAGCCCCTCGTCCACGGCGACGCGCGCCTGGCCCCGCGAGGCCTTCCCCACCTCCTGGTCGCGGCGCGCGCGGCCCTCGGCGACGTCGAGGCAAGAGAGGGTGAGCGGCGCGGTGAGGGCGAGCAGCGCGAGGAGAGCGTGTCTCGGGATCATGGCGAGTCTCCAGGGCGGAAGAGCAGCGACAGGCGCCCGACGTACGCGGACCCGGCCTCCACGTCGGCGAGCAGGCCCCAGCGCGGCGAGGCGTAGAGCCGGCCCTCGAGGCCGAGGTGGCCCGGGACGCCGCTGCCGAGGCCGGGGATCTTCGCGCCGCCGGCATACCCGTCGTGCCGGTGGTCGTAAACCACCTTGGCCTCGCCGCGCGGATATCCGGCGTGCCCGAGGTACATGCCGAAGGCGAAATGGGGAATCAAGAGTTCGTTCCCCTCGAGCGGGCGGCGGCCGTAGCGGTAGCCCTCGACCGCGATCCCCCACCCCATCTCCGCGAACGAGCCCCGGAGCGTGCGCCCGATGTGGGCGAGGTCGAGCCGGCCCTGGAGGGTAACCTCGCCGGTGGTGATCGAGAAGTCGTCGGAGGTGTAGCGATGATGGGTGATCGCGCCCTCGAGCTCGAGGAACGAGCCGTCGGCCGCGCGCGGGCTTTCCGGCGTGCGGGGGCCGAGGAAGCGGTACGCGGCCTCGGCGCGCAGGCGCGCATTGTCGTCGTTCAGGGAAAACCAGCCTGAGCCCGAGAGGCGGAGCGAGCTCAGGCGCAGATCCATGCCCGGCACGAGGAACGTGCGGTAGGCGAACGTGGGGTCGTACACGTAGGCCACGCCGAGCTGCGTCTCGACCCAGGGCAGCGACCGAGGAGGGCTGCCGGTGCCGCCCTCCGGGGCGAGCACGCCATAGAGGTCCGCGAGGAGGGAGATCCCGAACAGGCCTGCGCCCGTCACGGTGGTGAGCACGATGGGGGCGATGACGCGCCGTGAGGCCCCGGAGACCGCCGCGCCCGCGAGGCCGCCCACGGCGAGCCCGGCCCCTGCGCCCTCGAGCCCCAGGAGGATCCAGCCCGTGCGCGCCTCGCCCAGGAGGAAGTGCCCGGTGCCGTGCGCGACGACCCCGGGGACCACCGCGCCGGCCGCGGCGAGGGCGCGCCGCCCGGTGGAGACGTGTTCCCTCGCCGGCGCGGCGGCCGCAGGCGCTCCGCTCGGCGCGGCGGCCGCAGGCGCTCCGCTCGGCGCTGGCGTGGCTGGGGAGCCCGGCGCGCCCTTGCCCTCCCCGGCCTGGGCCGGCGCGGCGACGAGGAGGAGCAACAGGGCGAGGAGGTGGCCTGTCGTACGCGGGGTCCTCAGCATCGAGCTCTGCGCGGCGGAGGCCTACCGTGGCACGGTCGCTCGGACTTTGCACGCGTCGACAGCACCCCGGCCACGACGTCGCTCCTCGGCCAGGGTCGGCCGCGCGTCCTCAGGACCACGAGCACATCGGGCTGCTCGCGCCCGCGGAGCGGACGGCGGGGCATCACCGACTCTTCGCCGAGCACGACGCGCAGCGCCCGTATCGCATACGAGCCCTGCGTGCGCGGTTATAGATTCAAGTTGACAACCACGTCGTCCGCGCCTCCGGCGGACCGCTCACAGCGCCGGTGAGACCGGCGGCGCCGTGGCGAGGCGCGCGACCGAAATCGGGACCGGTTCAGCCGAGATCCGGGAACCAGCTCCCGTGGATCCCGAAGGGAACGCGCCTGGGCAGCGCGACGGTGGCGAGCGCGGGCGCCGCGAAGTCGGCCGCATCGAGCACGACGAGGTCGCTCGCGTTCCGTCTGCGATCGTAGACATAGCCGATGGCATAGCCGTCGTCCTCGTCGGAGCCCGTCGTCCTGGGGACGAAGACGCACTCGCCGGGGAAGCGATCGGGCCCGAAGTCATGGACCGTGGAGCGGCCGGTGGCGACATCGTACTTGCGGAGCGCAGTATGGGTCGGGATGCCGTTCACCAGGTTGCGGAGCTCGAGGGCGTACACGTACCGGTGCGCCGACCCCGTGCGGCGCTCGTCGATGCGCGGGAACTCGGCGTGCAGCGCGTCGAGCGCGGCCTCATGGACGACGCCCTCCTCGAGGTCCACGGTGTAGCGATGGAGCCGTGAGGGCGCGTCCAGCGTCGAGGCGCGCATGACGTCGAGCACGATCGTCCCGCCTTCCTCGTAGGCGTTGGCGGTGTGAACGACGCTGCAAGGCGCGATCGGGAACCAGCGCACCTGGTCGCCCCGGCCGTCGCGCGGCAGCACGCCGATGCGCGCGCCGTAGTCGTCGCTCCACTGGATCGGCACGGGAGTACGCCAGCCATGGAACAGCACGGGGAGATCGAGGAAGACCGCGTAACGTCGCGTGATCGCGAAGTCGTGCATGTAGGTGGGGCTCCCGACCTCGATCGGCTCCGATTGCACCAGCTCACCGGACGCATTCGCGCGGTAGTACGTGACGAACGGCGCCTGCAGGCCGTAGGCGAAGAACAGCAGCTCTCCGGTCGAGGGGCAGATCTTCGGATGCGCGGTCATGCCGCGGGTCAGGCCGCCCGCGAAGTCGAGCGCGCCGACGGTCGCGAGCTCGCGGGTGACGACGACCGGAGGCGCCGTCTCGACCAGGGCCAGCAGCCTTCCCGCGTGACGGACGATGTTCGTGTTCGACGTCGTGGGCGCGTCGATCCAGCGGTTCCGGTACCAGCGGGCCCGACCGTCCTCGATGCGAACCCCGTGCAACATGCCCTGGCCGAGAAACCAGGTGGGCGAGGGGCCGTTCCTCGGGTTGGGCCCATTGCGGACGTAGGTGCCCGCCAGCTCCGGCGGCAGCGTCCCCGTCACGTCGAGGTCGTGAACGGCGATCTCGTCGGGCACCGGGGCGAAGTTGCCGGTCAGGTGAAAGGGCAGGGTCTCGGGCGAACTGGGTCCAGTCATGCGCTCTCCTCGTCGTGGCCGTACCCGCTCCCCTCGGCCGGAGGACATCGCAATGGGACACCCGCGTTCGTCGCGCGTGCAGGGTGAAGGCTTCTTCTCGGCGGGATGGGCGCCCCTGCGCACCCGCGGACCACGGTAGCAGCCACGAGGCGGGGCGCAACCGGCGCTCGACGAGTCCCACGCACCAGGAGCCCGCGGCGGGATCCGGAAAGAGAGCTCAACGCAAAGGCGCAAAGGACACATTATGCCTTTTCGCCTCTTTGCGCTCTTGGCGTCTTGGCGTTGAACTCTCTATTCGCTCGCGCTCGGGAGGCCGATCCCTGGCGGGATGGCTGGCGCGCGGAACTAGGCCCCTCGCTGCCGCTCGAGCCGCTCCCGCATCACGTTCGGGATCCTCCCCGCCGCCTCGATCGCCCGCTCGAGCGCCGCCTTCGCCTGCTCGTGGAGGCCGCGCCGCGAGCGCGCCCGCGCGCGCGCCTCGATGACCTCGATCTGCTCCTGCCCCACCGAGTGGCGGGCCGACCGCTCCTCGAGCTCGTCCCACGCCTCGTCGCTCGCGTCCCGCGTCGCCAGGTCGATCATCGACCAGAGCACCTCTTCCGCGGGCGCCATCGCCGCGTCCTCGCGCCCCGCCGCCGCGGCCTTCGCCTGCTGCGCCCGGATCGCCTCGATGATCTCGCGCGCCCTGCTCTCCTCGCCGCGATGGAGGAGCAGCCTCGCCTGGAGGAGGTGCACCACCGCCCGCGCCTCGTCCCCGCGCTGCTGGCGCTCCAGCGCCACGGTCCGCTCCACGTGGGGCGTAGCCGCGTCCAGATCGCCCATCAGGTAAAGGTACTCGCCCAGGTTGAACTCGCTCACGAGCTCCAGCATCCCGAGGCCCAGCTGGCGCGCGATGGTGAGCAGGCGGCACAGGTCCGCGATCATCGCCGCGCTGTCCCCCTGGCAGGCCCTGAGCAGCGCCCGGCCGTTGATCGCCGGCCCGAGGTGCAGCAGATCGCCGCGCTCCTCGCACATGCGGATCGCCCGCTCCAGCGCCGCGCCCGCCTCGTCCAGCTTCCCCAGCCCCGGATAGATGAAGCCGAGGAGGAGCAAGGACACCACCAGCGTCTCGTATCCCTCGTCGCCCAGCCCTTCGGCCTGCGCCGCCGCGCGCTCGAACTGCTGCGCCGACTCCTCCTCCCGGCTATCGCGGTGGAGCGAGCGCGCCACCGCCATCGACAGGCGCGCCGCGAGCGCCGGCGGCAAATCGCCCGGAGCGAGCGCCCCCGCCTCCTCCACCCGCTGCTTCGACCGCCCGTAGTCATCCATCCAGTCGAGCGCCGTGGCCTCGTCGAGCAGGATCTCGACCTGCTCGGTCACGTCGCCCTCCTCGACCGCCATCGCGCGCGCGCGATCGAGATCCCCGAGCGCGTCGTGGTAGCGGCCCAGCCGGTAGCGCATGAGCCCGCGGCCCCGGTACGCCGCCCTCCGCCGCGCCCCGCGCTCCGGGGCCGGCTGCGCGAGCGCCCGGCTGTAGTAGAGCTCCGCCTCCACGTAGGCGTGGCGCGCCCGCGCCCGCTCGGCGAGCTCCAGGTAGACCTCCTCCGCGACCGTGGCGAGCCCCGCCTCGGCCGCGTGGTGCGCGATCTTGTGCCGCCGCTGGTCCCGGCCCTCGTGCGCCGCCTCGCGGTGGTGCTCGTACGCGGCCAGGTGGATCCGCCGCCGCTCGGCCTCGGCGACGTCCTGCGCGACGGCCTCCCGCACCATCGCGTGCCGGAAGCGCAGCCGGCCCTTCCGCTCGTCGACCAGCACGCCCGCCCTGAGCAGCCGCTCGGTCCCGACGCGCGCGTCGAGCGGGAACGCCGCGCCGTCGCCGCGGAGATCCAGCTGGCGCAGCACGCCCGCGATCTCGTCGATCGACACGTCGGCGCCCAGCAGCGAGACGAGCCGCGCGTGCGACCCGAGCGCCGGCCCGAGCGCCTCGATCTCCGCCTGCGCCAGCGGATCGAGCTCCGGCAAGGCAGGCAGGCTGTCGAGTTCGTCCGTCGCCAGGTACCACGCGTCGCCCCGCCGGTGCCGGCGCAGGATCCCCTCGCGCTTGAGCCCGTGCACGAGCTCCACGAGGATCAGCGGCACCCGCTGCGAGCGCTCGAGCAGGCGATCGATCGCCGGCTCCGGCACGTCCCGCGCGGGCAGGAGCAGCCGCCGGCACAGCGCCCGCGCGCTCTCGTCGTCCAGCGGCTCGAGCCGCAGCGCCTCGCGCCGGGCGGCGCGCTCGCCCCAGGAAGGGTTCGCCTCGGCGAACGCCGGGCGCCCCATCGCGCAGATCCACAGCGGCGTAGCCTCGTCCGCGAGCGCCGCGTACTCGAGCGCCGCGAGCGTCGCGTCGCGGGCGTAGTGCGCGTCGTCGAGGACGACGAGCACGGGCGCCGCGGCCGCGCTCCGGCGCAGGCACTCGCCCGCGGCCCGCACGCGCGCCGAGTGCAGCGCGCCCGGCGCGGCCCGGAGCGCCTCGAGCTCCGGGAAGATCTCGACGCCCGTCTGCTCGTCCACCCACCCGAGCGCCATCGCGAGCCCCGAGCAGAGCTCCTCGCCGACCGCGGGGCCGAGCCGCTCGGCGAGCGCCGCGCGGACGCCGCTCTCCGGGGGCTCCTCGGGCACGCCGAGCGCCTCGCGCACGAGCTCGTGGAGCGTCGCGTCCGAGGCGGCGCTCGTCGGCTCGTGCCCCCGGAGATCGATGATGTGGGCGTGCGGCAGGCGCTCCCGGAGCCGCCTGACGAGCTCGGCGAAGAGGCTGCTCTTGCCGTGGCCGGGCCCGCCCGTCAGGGAGACGACCGTGGGCTGCCGCAGGCGGAGCGCCTCCTCGGCGCTCAGCAGCAGCTGATCGAGGATGTCGCGGCGGCCGACGAACGCGTCGGGCCGCGTCGCCTCCCGCGACTGGTCCTCGATGCCCGGCGGCAGCTCGTCGGCCGCCGGGGCGTGAGGCGCCTCCGGGAGCGTGGCCGACGCCTCGGGCGTGAGGAACGGCCCGGTCGGCGCGGAGGCGGAGGGCCACCGCTCGGCGCGCGAGAAGAGCGGGCTCAGGAGACGCCGCGTCCCGTCCGCGCGCCCCTGGATCGACACCGGCGCGAGATCGATGAGCACCCGCGCGCACACCCCGCGCCGCAGCAGCTCGTCGGCCGCGCGCCGCGCGCGGCGGGCAGGGCTGGCCGCGCCCTCCTGGGCGAAGACGCCCACGTAACGCGCGCCCGAGGCGTGCGCGAGCTCGCCGCCGAGCGCCCGGAGCCGGCGCTGCACGGCGACGCGATCGGACGCGCTCTCGAAGAACAGGAGCCCCATCACGCGGCGCTCGATGCCGGCCACGGAGCGCGGCGCCTCGCGCTCGCCCGCCGTGCGCTCGTCCCGGAGCGCGCGCTCCAGCGCCACGCGGAGCTCGGTCGCGCTCGCGAACCGCTCGCTCCGTTCCTTCGCCAGGCAGCGGTGCACCACCTCCTCGACCGCCCGCGGCACGGCCGCGCTGGCCGACAGGCGCGGCGGCCTGCGGCTCCGGTGGTCCTCCAGCACCGCCGCGCGCGGCCCCCAGAACGGGGGCCGGCCCGCGAAGAGCTCGTAGAGGATGACGCCCATCGCGTAGATGTCGGCGCGCGCGTCGAGGTCGGCCCACCCGGCGGACTGCTCCGGCGCCATGTACTCGGCCGTGCCGACGGCCAGGTCCTCGCCCTGCCCGTCGTAGCGCCGCCCCACGACGCGGGCGATGCCGAAGTCGATGAGGGTCGCCTTGTGCTGATCGACGAGGATGTTCTCGGGCTTGAGGTCGCAGTGCACGTAGCCGCGCGCGTGCACGGCCTCGAGGGTCGCGAGGGTCGCGAGCCCGAGCCGGGCGGCCTCCTCGAGCTGCGGCGCGGGGCGCGCCGCGAGCCGGACGGCGAGCGTGGGCGCGGCGATGTGCTCGATCACCGCGTAGGGCGAGCCGTCGTCCAGCGCCCCCCACGCGTGCACGGCCGGCACGTGGGGGGCACCGACGGACGAGAGCGCCTCGATTTCAGCCCGGAGGCGCTGGGCCGCGTCGCGCCGGTCCGCGCGCGCCAGCTTGATGGCCACGCGCGGACCGCCCCCCTCGGGCTCGGCCTCGACGACGAGGCCGAAGCCGCCCTGCCCCAGCGTCCTCCGGGTCCAGTAGCCGGGGAAGCGAGGCAAGGAGACGGGGACGACCTCCGTGATGTCCGGAGGGATGCTCGACTGGCCGGACGGCGGCCGCTCGGACGGCGCGCACTCGGGGCACGCGCCCTGGTTCCGGTGCCCGCAAGCCGGACAGCGCCGCGCTTCGTGGGGCGGGCGTTCCGGCTCCTGGCCTCGCAGGGCTTCCGAGCGCATTCACGCTCCTAGGGGGCGGGCGGCAAGAACGTGGTCATCACGACGTCCGTGCGCTCCCATGGCGAGACCGAAGGATTCTTGAGACATCCCCTGTAGAAGCCGCTCGTGTAGTCCGTCCCGTTGCACACCGTATCGCAGGATCCCACGATCTGCATGGCACCACACTGCTGAACGGTTGTGGCCCCGGTCACCGGGTCGACGTTGATGTGACCTGCCGCACATTCGCGTTGCAATTGGCGCGCGCGCGCGACGCCTCCTGGTGAGTAGCAGGCCCGCAGGTAGGGCGCCTCCATCGTGGAGAGCACGTTGCCCCAGAACGCGCCCTCCCTCACCGGAAAGGCCGCGCGCTCCTCCGGCGTCGAGTTCATCTCGTTGTTGCGCAGGGAGATCCTCACCGAGACACCGTACCAGTTCATCCGCGCGGCGAGGCAGGCCGTGATCTGGCCCTGAACATAGGTGTTGTTGGAGGTGGGGGTGCCGAGGGGGGTGGTCGTCCACCAGGCCGCGTACCCGAGCTCGCCGCGGTAGACCTCCGGGTGGACGACCCCGTTGGCGTCGGTCCATGAGAACGAGAACGTCTGGTCGGGGCGCAGCGCACAGCTCACGACGTAGCGCAGGAGCTCCCTCGACAGGGCGCCGCCCGCCCCCGGATTCTTTATGGCTGACAGCGCGTTCGGGCTCAGCGCGTTCGGGCTCAGCGCGTTCGGGCTCAGCGCGTTCGGGCTCAGCGCGTTCGGGCTCAACGCGTTCGGGCTCAACGCGTTCGGGAGTTGGCCGTTGTCCGCCTCGAGCGCGCTCTCGGCTTCGTCGAGCAGCGCGTCCGCTTCAGCATCGAGCTCGGCGCCGATGCAGGCGGTGGTGACCAGAGGTACGACGAGGAGTGCTGCGAGACGCGTACAGTAAAGTTCCATGACGGTCTCTCCCTTTCATCGCTGAGTTTTTGAAACGAGGTCGAGCTATGGGAAAGTTTAAGTTACCATTTGGAAACGCTCCTGTATATGCCTTGATAAAACTTCATAAAAACTCTCACCCGATCAAAAAACTATCGCTCAGCTGAACTCGCGCCACTCACGCGATCCACTCGGCGCACGCGGCGCACGCAACACGCGCGCAGGTGGTAAGATATCGACGCACCACGCGAAGAGGCGACATGACCGACGAAGATGACGAGACCAGGACGTTGTTGTATGCTGAAAGGCTTATCGCGCACAGCGAGCTCCCGCCGGGCACGATCGCCGGTGAGTACGTCCTCGAGGAGTTCATCGCCAAGGGCGGCTGCGGGGCCGTGTTTTCGGCGCGGCACCTCCACACGGGGAAGCGCGCCGCTGTCAAGGTGCTGAACGAGGCAGTGGCCCACTCCACCCGCGTGCTCGACCGGTTCGCGCGCGAGATCGAGGCCCTGCGCAGGATTTCCCACCCGAACATCGTCGAGATCTACGAGGTCGGCGAGATCGACGATCACCGGCCCTTCTACGCGATGGAGCACCTCGAGGGCCAGACGCTCGACGCGCTCATCAAGGCCGAGAAGCGGCTCGGGCTCCGCGACGTGCTGGAGCTGATGGAGCCGGTATGCGCCGCGCTCGGGGCGGCGCACGCTGCAGGGATCATCCACCGGGATGTCAAGGCGAGCAACATCTTCATCGGCTCGGGCCAGCCGCGCACCGTGAAGCTGCTCGACTTCGGCATCGCCAAGATGATGGCCCCCGAGGAGAGCTCGACCTGGCTCACCACCGCCGGACGTATGCCCGGGACGCCATCGATCATGGCGCCTGAGCAGATCCTGGGCGGCCCCATCGATGCGCGGGTCGATATCTATGCGCTCGGGGTACTTCTCCATCGCATGCTGGTAGGTAGATTACCATTCCACACAACCGACACGGACGAGATGGTGCGAAAACACCTGGAGGAGACGCCGCTGCCCCCGAGCGTGCGGGTCCCGCTGCCTCCCGAGCTCGACGCGGTGGTGCTGCGGTGCATGGAGAAGATGCGTGAGCGGCGTTACAGCTCGGTCGAAGAGCTGATGAGCGCGCTCCGGGACGCCATCGGCGGGCCGGCATCGGTCTCGCCGGGCGGCCCTGATCCGACGCACTCGGCGGTGGCGGTTTACCTGGAGGTGCGGACGCGCGGCGGCGCCGACGAGCTCGACGAGGCGCTGGCCGCCGATATCGGGCAGGTGCTCGACCTCGCGGAGGCGCGGCTCTCGCGCGCGGGCTTCATCCTGGCGTCGCTCACCAGCAACGAGGTGCTCGGGGTGCGCCTCCTCCCGGCCACCGCGGCCGAGGAGCGGCGGGCGCGGCGGATGGCGCTCGACGCCGCCGCGTCGCTCCACGAGGCGCTGGCCCAGCGCCCCGACGCGGACCCGCGCGTGCACGTCAACGTGTGCGTCCACGCGGACGAGGTGCAGGCGCGCCCCGGGCCGCCGCCCGAGATCACGGGGGGCGCGCTGATGAACGCTGGTCAGTGGGCGCCGGCGGACGAGGTGCACGGCGTGTTCGCGACGCCGAGCGCGACCGCGGGCATGACGAGCAACGACCCGGCGGAGCCCACGCCCGTACGATGACCGCGCGATGACCCGCGATGACCGCGCCGCGCTTGCGTCCCCGTCCCGGTCCTCTGTACCTCTCCATCGGAGGAGGATCCCATGACAAAGGCCGCTGTTCTCCAGTTCTTCCCCGACTGGATCCACGCGCAGCAGGGCGAGATCGAGCGCCGAGGAGCGCTCAGGATCGAATACGACATGAGCCGCCTATCGCGCTGCTTCACGACCTGGCGCGGCGCCAAGATCGGCGACATCGTCGCCTACGTCCGCTTCCACCCCCGCGGCGAGATCGTGCAGGGGAGCGTCGTCGAGGAGGTGCGGGCCGAGGGGAGGCCGCCCGGGCCGGTGGTCGCGCACCGGGCCGCGCCGCTGGAGCTCGCGGTGCCCGACGACGCCACGGGCGTGGAGCTGTGGTTTCACCATTTCTCCCAGACCAGCCGTCGCTGCGACGCGTGGGACAGCCGCTTCGGGGAGAACTACTGGTTCGACGTCGGCGGCCCGCCGCCGCGGAGCCCGGCGCAGCCGGTCGTCTACCGCGCGGGGGCGCAGGCGCGGGCCGACATCGCGAACGTGCAGACCGCCCAGGTCTCGAAGATCAACGCGTTCCCGAGGCCCGCCGACGGGCCGAGCGTCGGGAAGGACATCCAGACGAACCTCAACCTCGTCGCGTGGGTCAGCCACACGGCCTGGGGCGCCAACGCGTGGATCGATGTCCACGTGTTCGACGGCGGCGACGCGCTCATCCACGCCGAGACGTTCCCGCTGGCCTATGCCGGGTTCGGCCCGGTCCAGCAGTATATCTTCACGGGCAAGATCTTCCAGGGATCCACGGCGACGCCAGGGTCGGTGTCCCCGCGGCCGGACGCGCGCAAGGTGCAGTTTCGCTTGTACTATGAAGTCGACGGCCAGGTGTTCACCGATGCCATCCTGCACCAGGCGGAGCTCCCCGAAGACGCGCTGATCTGAGAGGCGCCCTGCGCGCGCGCAGCGAGCGCTACGCGCCACGGCGCAGGCCGCCGTGGGGCCCTCCCGCGCCTCGATGAGGGGCCCTCTGGCTCCTCGAACGCCCCCCGGGCGCGCCGCTCCTTCGAGGGCCCGCGCGCCCCGCACGTCCGCGCCGCGGCGCGCCGCTCGCCGCCTCGCCGCGGGGGAGCGCCCCATGGTAAGAGAGCGCTCCCATGGCGAGCCGCTTCTACGTCACGACGCCCATCTATTACATCAACGACGTCCCGCACCTCGGCACCGCCTACACGACGATCGCCGCGGACGTGCTGTGCCGCTACCACCGGATGCGCGGCCACGAGAGCCGCATGCTCACCGGCACGGACGAGCACGGCCTCAAGATCCAGCGCGCCGCCGAGGCGCGCGGCCTCGCGCCGGGCGTCCACGCCGACGAGATCTCCGCGGCCTTCCGCGCCACGTGGCCCAAGCTCGGCTGCGCTCCGGACGACTTCATCCGCACGAGCGAGCCTCGCCACAAGAAGGCCGTGCAGGAGCTGTGGCGCCGCATCCAGGCGCGCGGGGACATCTACCTCGGCCACTACGAGGGGCTCTACTGCGTCGGGTGCGAGGCCTATTATACCGAGAAGGACCTGAAGCAGCCCGGCAACGTCTGCCCGCTGCACCACCGGCCCGTCGAGAGCGTCAAGGAAGAGAGCTACTTCTTCCGCCTCTCCAAGTATGGAGACGCGCTGCTCGACTACTACCGGCAGAACCCCACCTTCGTGCAGCCGGCGAGCCGCCTGAACGAGGTGACGAGCTTCGTGCGCGAGGGGCTCCAGGATCTGTCGGTCTCCCGCACCACGTTCCAGTGGGGCATCCCCGTCCCCGGCGACCCGAAGCACGTCATGTACGTGTGGTTCGACGCGCTGGCGAACTACCTCACCGCGCTCAAGGAGCCCGAGGACAACACGCGCTTCTGGCCGGCCGACGTGCACCTCGTCGGCAAGGACATCCTCCGCTTCCACGCCGTCTACTGGCCCGCGTTCCTGCTCTCGGCCGGCTACGGCGAGGCCGAGCTGCCGCGCCAGGTGTTCGCCCACGGGTTCCTCACCTACAGCGGCCAGAAGATGTCGAAGACGCTCCGCAACACCATCAGCCCCGTCGAGGTGGCGGAGGCCCTCTCCGAGGCGGCGGCGGCGGCCCTCCCCGGCGGCGCGGGCGCCGCGGCCGGCGCGCCGCCGGTCGGGGTGGACGTGGTGCGCTATTGCCTCATGCGCGCGATCTCGTTCGGTCAGGACGGCGATTTCAGCATCCAGGACCTCCTGGCCCGGTACGGCTCGGAGCTCGGCAACGCGCTCGGCAACCTGCTGAACCGGGTGCTCCCGTTCGCCGACGAGGTCCCCGAGAAGGGGGAGCTCGGCCCGCTCGAGGAGGAGCTCCTCGCCGCGCAGCAGCAGGCCTCGGCCGCCGCGGCGGCGGCGTTCGACGCGCACCAGCCGACGCGCGCGCTCGACGCGATCTGGACGGTGATCGCGGCGGCGAACCTCTACATCGACAAGGCCGCTCCGTGGGTGGCCAAGAAGACCGATCCGCGGCGCCTCGGGACGATCGTCGCGACCCTGGTCGAGCAGCTCGGCGCGATCAGCGTGATGATCTCGCCCGTGATGCCGGTGGTGGCGGCCAGGATGCGCGATCAGCTCGGGCTACGGCCGCTCGCGCCCGAGCCGGGCAACGACCAGTGGCCGCTGCTCCCCGCCGCGAGAGCGCCCGGCGAGAAGCTCCGCAAGGGCTCGCCGATCTTCCCGCGCCTCGAGAAGGAGAAAGAGGCCGAGCTGCTCGCCCGGTTCGCCCCGCCGCCGGCGGACGCCGAGGCGACAAAGGCCGCGCCCGGGGCCAAGGCCGCGCCCGAGGCGAAGGCGACGCCGGAGGCGAAGGCCGCGCCCGAGGCGAACGGCGGCGCCGGGGCCGCTGCCCAGCCGGCGCGCCAGGGCAAGGGCCCCGTGCCGTTCGACGACTTCGCCCGGCTGGACCTCCGGATCGGCGTGGTCGCGAGCGCCGAGCGCGTGAAGAAGAAGGACCGATTGCTCGATCTGCGGGTCGATACCGGCGACGGCGCGCCCCGGCGCATCATCTCGGGCATCGCCGCGAGCTACGCCCCGGAAGAGCTGGTCGGAAAGCGGGTCGTCGTGCTCTGCAACCTGCCGCCGCGCGACTTCGGCAAAGGGCTCGTGTCCGAGGGCATGCTCCTCACCGCCGAGGTCGACGGGCGAGTATGCACCATCACGGTCGAGGACGCGGCGCCGGGCACGCCGGTGCTCTGAAGCCACGATCCAATTTGTGACATTTACTGCATTACCGGCACACGGCAAACGCCCCGGCGCCACCGCCGCGGCGTTCCGACCAGCCCGCACCCGTCCGTTCCAAACAGATACCCCCGGCGCGCTGTGCCGTGTTATGGGTCTTTTCCGATGATTCCCAGTCGGCTCGTCGAGATCGGCTCGCCGGGATCGCCGTTGGGGAGGGAGACGGAGGGTTCGATGCGCTTCCTTGGTGGCCTGACGAGGTCTCGTGGGCGGATGTCGAGGACGGCGGCCCTGCTCGCCTGCACAGGGCTCCTGGGGGGCTGCGACGACGGGAGTCCGCAGAAGAACGATGTCGCGCCGCCGGCGGAGCAGGCCAAGAACGGCCAGGCCAAGGTCGATGAGGGCAAGGCCTATCCGGCGAAGGGCGACACCATCAAGATCGGCGTGATCGCCACGATGACGGGCCCGCTGGCCTCGCTCGGCGAGGAGGCGATGCGGGGGGTCGACCTGGCGTTCGACGAGCTCGGCGGCGCGATCCCCGGCAAGAAGATCGTCCTCGTGAAGGAGAGCTCGGACGCGACCCCGAACGTCGCCCGGGACGCCGCCCGCAAGCTCATCGAGCAGGAGAAGGTCGACTTCATCGTGGGCCCGCTGTCGGGGGACGAGGGGCTCGCCGTCCGCGATCTCGCGAAGAGCCACCCGGAGCGGGTGTTCGTCAACGGCAGCGCCGCGGCGCAGGACATCACGCTCCGCGACCAGGCGCCGAACTTCTATCGGTTCTCGCCCGACGGCGCGCAGTGGATGACCGGCGTCGGGAGCTACGCCTTCAAGGAGAAGGGCTACAAGCGGGTCGCGACCCTCGCCGAGGATTACTCGTACCCGTACACCCTGGTGGGCGGGTTCATGGCCGAGTTCTGCCACGTGGGCGGGCGCGTGCCGAAGAAGCTGTGGGTGCCGCTCGGGACCAAGGACTATAGCTCCGTGATCTCGTCGCTGCCGAAGGACATCGACGCCATCTACGTGGCGCTCGGCGGCGCCGACGCCCTGACGTTCCTCAAGCAATACAAGCAGTTCGGCGGGAAGGCGCCGCTCATCGGCGGCTCGAGCACGGTCGACCAGATGGTCCTCGACTCGAAGGGGGACATCGCCGAGCACCTCGTCGGGACCATCTCCGGGGTGCCGATCGCGGACGACAACCCGAGCGAGGGGTGGCAGGCGTTCGTGAAGGCGTACCGGGCCAAGTTCCCCGACGCCTACAAGTTCCCCTCGGGCACCCTCCACTCGTATTACACGAACATGAAGGCGGCCCTGCTCGCCCTGAAGCAGGCCGGCGGCGACCTCTCGAACGGCCAGCAGAAGCTCAAGGACGCGCTGGGCAAGCTCGAGTTCGAGGCGCCGAGCGGCAAGGTGAAGCTCGACAAGAACCGCAACGCCATCTCCGACTCGTACCTGACCGTGGTCGAGAAGAAGGCGGACGGGACGCTCTTCAAGCGCCTGCTCCAGGTCGTCCCCGAGGTGAACCAGACCATGAAGCTGCCCGAGGACGAGTTCCTCAAGCTGGGCTCGTTCAACCGCGACAATCCCAGCTGCCCGTGACGCGGGCGCCGCTCCGCCGCGCGGTGGGGCGCCGAAGCGCGCCGCGGCGGCGGGCGGACCGGACGCCAGGCAGATGACCCAGCTCATCCTCGTCACGCTGAACGGGCTGACCCGCGGCGCGCTCATTTTCCTCGTCGCGAGCGGGTTCACGCTCGTCTTCGGCGTGATGCGGCTCGTCAACCTCGCCCACGGCGCGCTCTGCCTGATCGGCGCTTACGCCGCCCACTCCATCCTCGAGGCGACCGGGAGCTGGGCGCTCGCGGTGCTCCTCGCGCCGCTCGTCACGGTCGTCGCGGGGCTCGCCCTCGAGCGGACGCTCCTCCGGCCGACGAAGGGCTCGGACATGCGCCAGGCGCTCGTGACGATCGGCGCCGGGATCGTCATCGCCGATCAGCTCCTCGCGCAGTACGGCGGTCACACCGTCGACGTGACCCCGCCGCCCGCGATCGACGGCAGCATCAGCGTCGCCGGCGTCGTCTACCCGACCCTCCGGCTCGCCACGATGGGCGCCGCGGTCCTCGTCGGGGTCGCGCTCTGGCTCGTGATCCAGCGGACGCGGCTCGGGCGCCTCGTCCGCGCCGGGATCGACGACCGGGACATGGTCGCCGCGCTCGGCATCGACGTCGACGCCGTCCTCCTGGTCGTCTTCGCGCTCGGGGCCTTCCTGGCGGGGCTCGCGGGCGCGATCGGCGGCACCAACCTCTCGATCTCCCCCGGCGACGACGGGAGCTACCTCCTCTCCTCGCTCGTCGTCGTGATCGTCGGCGGGCTCGGGAGCATCGGCGGCGCGGCGCTGGGCGCGCTCCTCGTGGGGCTCATCGAGCAGGTCGGCCTCGCGTACTTCCCGACGTACTCGGTGATCGTCACCTACCTCTTGATGATCGCCGTCCTCGCCTTCCGCCCCCAGGGGCTCCTCGGGAGGTCCGGGTGACGGCCGAGGAGCCCAGGAGCGCCGCCGGCCCGAGCGGCCCCGCGGCGCTCGCGATCCTCGCGCTGCTCGCGGCGTGCCCGCTGCTGCTGCCCGACTTCTTCGTGGTGCAGATCGGGGCGCAATCGCTGTTCCTCGGGACGGTCGCGCTCAGCGTGGTGTTCCTGTCGCGGTTCGCCGGGATGTTCTCCCTGGCGCAGATCGCGATCTACGGGGTGAGCGGCTACACGGTCGCGATCCTCACCGCGACGCACCGGCTGCCGTGGTACGCCGGGGTGATCGCGGCGCTCGCGATCGCGAGCGCGGTGGCGTTCGTGTTCGGGCTCGTCGCCTGCCGGACGCAGGGCATCTATTTCTTCATGATCACGCTCGCCCAGGCGATGCTGCTCTACCGGTTCGTCGACCAGGATCACGCCCTCGCCAACGGCCACACGGGCATCAACGGCGTGCGGGCGCCGTCGTTCGGCGCGATCTCGCTGTCGAGCCCGGGCGCGTTCTACGGCGTGAGCCTCGCCGCGGCCGCGGCGATGTACTGGCTCGTGCGCCGCGTCGTCCGGACGCCGTTCGGCCTGACGCTCCAGGGGATCCGCGACAACCCGCGCCGGATGCGGACGCTCGGCTTCAACGTCGCCGCGTACCGGGTGGCCGCGTTCACCCTGGCCGGCTTCGTGGCGGCGGTCGCGGGCGTGCTCGGGGTCTGGTACAACGGCTCGATTTCTCCCGGGGCGATCGACATGTCCCGGACCGAGGCCATGGTGGTGATCGCGGTCGCCGGCGGCCTCGCGCACCTGGAGGGCGCGTACCTCGGAGCGCTGTTGTTCACGCTGGTCACCAACTTCGCCAGCTCGTACACGGACCGCTTCAACACGCTCATCGGGCTGATCTTCCTCGGGGTCACCCTGTTCCTCCCCGAGGGGCTGGCGGGCGTCGCGCGTCGGGCCGCGCGCCCCCTCGGGCGGCTCCTCCGCCCCGTCGATGCCCGACTTCTCCGGCGAGGGGGCCGCCGTGATCGCGGGCCGTGATCGCGCGCCGGCGCTGGAGGTCTTGGGGCTCGGGCGTCTCTTCGGGGGATTCCACGCGCTGCGGGGCGTCTCGCTCCGCGTCGAGCGCGGCGAGCGCCGCGCGATCCTGGGGCCCAACGGGGCCGGGAAGACGACGCTGTTCAACCTCCTCTCCGGGGAGCTCGAGCCCACCGAGGGCGCGATCCTGCTGTTCGGCGAGGACGTCACGCGGCTCTCCCCGCACGAGCGGGCGCGCCGGGGGCTCGGCCGGACGTACCAGACGGCCCACCTGTTCGCCGAGCTGACCGTGCGCGAGCACCTCTTCCTGGCCGCGCGCGGGAGCGGCCAGCGCCGGACGAGCCTCTTCGCGGCGCTGGCCGAGCGGCCCGACTGGGCGCGCGCCGACGCGATGGCGGAGCGGGTCGGGCTGAGCGCGGAGCGCGGCACGCCCGCGGCGGCGCTCTCGCACGGCCAGCAGCGGCAGCTCGAGATCGGGATGGCGCTCGCCGGCGGGCCGCGGCAGCTGCTCCTCGACGAGCCGGCCGCCGGCCTCTCCCCAGGGGAGCGGGGCCGGCTCCTGGATCTGCTGTCGGAGCTCGAGCCGGACATGACGGTCCTGCTCATCGAGCACGACATGGATATCGCGCTCGAGTTCGCGAGCGTGGTGACGATCCTGCACCAGGGGCAGACGGTCGTGACGGGGAGCCCGGAGGAGATCCAGGCGAGCGAGGAGGTGCACGCGCTCTACCTCGGAGTGGTCCATGGGTGACCTCGGAGCGGTCCATGGGTGACGCGCTCCTCTCGATCTCGGGGCTGCACGCGTATCACGGGCAGGCGCACGTGCTCACGGGGGTGGATCTCGAGATCGGCCCGGAGCCGCTCTCGCTCGTGGGCCGCAACGGGATGGGGAAGACGACGCTCTGCAACACGCTGATGGGGCTCGTCCCGCGCGCGGAGGGGCAGGTGCGGTTCGGCGGGGTGGAGATCCTCGGGGAGAGGCCGGATCGGATCGCGAACCTCGGGATCGGGTATGTGCCGCAGGGGCGGCGGATCTTCCCGTCGCTCACGGTGGAGGAGCACCTCCAGATGATGGCGGAGCGCGGCGGCGAGCCGGGCGCGGGCTGGACGCGCGAGCGCGTCCACGCGCTGTTTCCGCGGCTCCTCGACCGCCGGCGCGTCCTCGCCGGCGCGCTCTCCGGGGGAGAGCAGCAGGCGCTCGCCATCGCGCGGGCGCTGATGATCGGGCCGCGCTTCCTTATTTTGGACGAGATCTCGGAGGGGCTGGCGCCGCTCGTGGTGGAGCAGCTCGTCGAGGCGCTGCGATCGCTGTCGCAGGAGGGCATCGGGATGCTCGTGGTGGAGCAGCGGCTCGCCGTGGCGGCGGCGCTCTCGCGCCGGCTCGCGGTCATGGTCGGCGGGCGGATCGCGCTCGAGACGACGTCGGCCGCGATGATGGCGAGCGCGGAGGATCAGCAGCGGTACCTCGGGGTGAAGGGCCGTCGAGGGCAGAGGGCGCGGTGAGGGGCTGAAGGCAGGGCGCGCGGCTTCGTAAGAGGTTTTACATATCCAGCCGATGACGTCGCCACCGGCGGATGCCGGTCTCTGCAGCCGCCGGCAGCCTCCGGCGTGGCCACCGCCGCAATCGTGCTTTTCGCGGCGGCGGGCCGGGGACACCCGGGGAGGCCGGTCCGCGCGCCGGGGGACATGCTAGCCTCGCTCGATGCGTAGTCGCCTTGCATCGAGGAGGCGGTGAGCATCTCGTTGCGGGGACGCGAGGCCGTGGCCCTGGCCATGGCGGTCGCGGCGCACCTCGCGATCCTCGCGGCGCCGACGCCCGAGCGGCCCCCCGAGGTCCCGGCCGGGCCGCAGGCGGCCGTCGACGGCATCGACATCGAGCTCGAGCCGCCGGCGCCGCGGGGCGCCGCGGCGGCGCCGGCCGGAGGCGAGGCGGTCGCGAGCGCGCCGGAAGAGGCCGGCGAGGTCGGCAAGGCCGCTCCGGCCGAGAAGACGCCGGCGCAGGCGCCGGGCGCCGCGGCCGCCAAGGTCGCCTCGACCGAGCGCGCGAGGGCGGTGCCGGCCGCGCCCGCCGCCGCGCCGAAGGAGGCGCCGGAGGCCGCGGCGCCCGCCGCCGAGGCCGCCGCGCCTGGGGCTGAGCCGCCCGGGCCCGTGGCCGAGTCGCCGGCGGCCGCCGAGGCGCCCGGACCCGTGGCTGAGGCGCCGGGCCCTCCGGCGGCGGCGCCGCCCGGCGGCGAGTACGGCGGCCCGCCCCCGGCGGCGGGCGGGGGCGTCGCGCTCGCGCCCGGGATCGGGACGCCCCTCTGGAGCGTGCCGGGCCTCCTCCCCGGCCCCGACGCGCCGCGCGCGGCGCCGACGGCCGCCCCGCGCGCCCAGCCCCTGGATCCGGCGATCGCGGGCAAGGTGCTGAACGAGACGCTGCACAGCAAGGACAAGAGCGTGGGGATCAGCGTCCCGGCCGCGGGCGTGGTGGCGAGCACCCTGGCGGACACGGTGCGCGCCTCGGCCGCGCCGCTCGACGCGCGCGCGACGTTCGAGGTGAAGCTGGCCGCCGACGGCCAGGTCCTCGGCGTCCGGCTGGTGAGCGCGACGGCCGGAGACGGCCCCACGTGGGATCGCATCGTGGACGCGGCCAAGGGCGCGCTCGCGGGGAGCGCGCTGCAGATGGGGCCCGACCGGCAGCCGGTGACGGTGACGGTCAAGGTCCAGTCCAAGGTGCAGTATCCGTCCGGCAGCAAGAAGAAGCCCACGCCGGAGCTCGTGTGCGCCGAGGAGGTGCTCGAGCAGCTCCAGCAAGCGGTGGAGAACCCGAACATGATCGGCGACCGGCGCGGCCTGGGCGGCGGGGCGGCGGCGGCGGCCGACATGGATGAGGAAGAGAGAAAGCGGCTCTTCTGCATCCCTATCGGGCTCCGCGTGAAGGGGGATCTGTCGGATGTCGGGGCGCACAGGATCAACGTGGTCTCGGCGTCGTTCGCGGTGAAGCGCGAGGGCGAGCGCGCGCTGCCGCACGAGGACATCCTGCCGATCGACACGCGCGTGCCGTGGGCGCCCAAGGATCCGAAGAAGATGAAGCCGCCGCCGAAGCCGAAGAAGAAGTGGAAGAAGAAGAAGCAGCAGCAGCCTTGAGGCTTCGCGTCGAACGAGACCGCCTGCGTGGCACCCGCTACCAGCTCCATCGCTGACGAAGGAGGCGATGGCGACGAGAGCGGCGTGGGCCGATCGGGGGGGCCCCGCGGATGCCGGCCAGGGAGGCCGGCGCGTTCGTTACGACGCCCGCGTCGGCTTCCGCGGGGCCGGCGACTTACGCCCCTTCCGCTCCGGGCCGCGCGAGCGATTCCCGGCGATCGAACGGCGCGCCGCCCGGGCCGGTTCCGGCGCGAACACCTCGCTCATGGAGGCGGCCGTTACGGCGCGGGCGATCCATCGATCGAGCTCCGCTGGGACGGTGCAGGCCTCGATGTGAGCGCGCTCCTCCGCCGTCAGCGACAGGCCGCGCGCGTCGAGCACGGCGAGCAGGGCCTCCTGCTTGCCCTCGACCTTGCCCTCGGCTCTCCCGCGCTTTTCAAAGAAGAGCCGGAAACGCCGAGACGCTTGGGTTTCAGGGACTTTGCTCGGATCCATGGCCAGCTCCTTGAGCGAGGCGACCATGGCGTCGCTCAGCACGGCCAGGATCGCACGTGCCTGCGCGTCTCGCAACGGCTCGTCGGTGAGCCCCTGCTCGGTGACCTCCAGGGCGCGCACCACGATCCTGCGCGCAGCGGGCCCATGGCGGTGGTGCACGGCCCAGGCGGCGAAGAGCGCCAGCTCCGGATGCGCCGGATCGAGCAGCGCCTCGACGCGCCGACCCGAAAGGAGCAGCACCCGCGGCGTCAGCTCGAAACGCGTGCCGAGCTCGCCCCGAAAGCGCGCGGCCCGCTTCGCCCAGGAGGCCACGCGGCGGCTGGCCGTGATCACGATCACCTCGCCCATCGCCTTCTCCTGATGGACGAGCACGCTGACCGCCAGCGGCCAGCTCCTCCGCTTGCGCTCATCGATGGAGTTCTGGATCTCGACCATCACCCAGCCTAGCCCCCGCGAGCGCAGCAGCAGGTCCGGACGAACCTCGATGGCCCTGGTGAAACGCACGGTGGCATCGGTCGCCTCGGCCGGCGTGCCGAACGAGCTACCGGTGAGCCGCCGGAAGAGGTCGGCGAGCAGCGCTGGACGGTCCCGCAGCGCGACGATGAGCACCTCGTGCGGTGTTCCCGGCATCCGCTCCTCTCTACTCGCCGCGAGCAGCGTTGGCGAGGCATCCGATCGCGAAATCGATGCTCGTCTGAGGGGGCCGTCCACCGTCGGGAGCATTCGTGAGAGCCTTTCTTGCTATTGCTGACCAAAGAGGTCTCACGCACGTAATGAGGTGCGGAAGGCGCCAAGAGCTACTTGCAAGAAGAGCGGAGAGCGGCCGCGTTGGCCTGCCGCGAACCCAACGTGGGTGTGCCGGGAGGGGCCCGCGAGCGCCTCGGGCCCGGCGCCCCTGGCGGCCGCCACCCCATCGGCCGCCTCCGCCACCCCTGGCTGCCCGTACGTCCCTGAAATTGCGTGCGTCCCGGCCTGGCACGCCGTTCAACGCGAGGATGCCTTGAGGGCGGCGAGAGCGGACGTGTACTCGGCCATCGCCGCCGAGATCGTCGCGGCTTGCCGCTCGAGCGACGACGCACGGTGGTGCGCCTCGCGCTGCCGCGAGAGCGCTTCGCGCGCGACATCATCATTGCCCGCCAGGACCGCGAGCTCCGCGCGTCGCTCCCACTCACCGGCGTTCGCGGCATGCTGTGCAGCCTCTCGCGCCAGCGCCGCGCCGTACTGCTCAAGGGATTCCAGGCGGCGTTCCACCTCGTCGAACCGGCGAGCTCCCTCATCCCCGGCGCTCGGCTGATCCTTCCGACGTCGCAACCTCGAGAAGACGCGGGCGAACCAAGAAGGCGCGGTTTCCCGTGCCCGCGCGGGGCCGAGCCGAGCAGCGGCGGCCGCAGCATCATCCATGCGCTTCAGCTCGCGTTCGATTCGCTCGGCGAGCTCGGCGAACTTCTCACCTTGGGAAGCCATCTCGACCCAGCAGCCTCGAGTCCCCCGCAAACGCCGGGCGCGTCACCCGCCCGGGCCGCGGAGCCCCGCCTCGGTGACGGCCCGCTCCACGCGGTCGGGCGACCACGCGCCGGCGTGGCGCGTGAAGAGCGTTCGCCCCTTGAACGCGCGGCCCGCGAGCGCCGCGGGCATGTCGGGCCAGCGCGCGACGAAGCTCCCCCTCGGCGCCCCCTTGCGCGCCGCGACCCAGGGAGGGGCCCCGCCCTCGATCGTGAACCAGTCGATCACCCGTTCCACGTCCTGGGCCGCCTCGAGCCGCCCGATGAGCTTCGTGCTCGTGTTGCCGAACACGTTGTAATCCACCGAGCGAGGGCTCTGGGTGCAGAGCAAACAACCGACGCCGTATTTCCGGCCCTGGGTGAAGAGCCGGATGAGCGGCTGCTTGGCGGGCGGCTTGCTGCCGCCGGCCGGGATCCAGTCGCGCGCCTCGTCGATGTAAAAGAGCAGGTTCACGCCGCCGGAGGTCGCGTCCACGGTCGTGATCATCCACCGGTACAGCTCCGTCGCGAGGGCCGCGAGGAAGAAGTGCTTCTCGTCGTCGTTGCTGAGCGCGTTCAGGTAAACGATGTTGAGCGGGACGCGCCCCGGCCTCGAGGGCCGGAGCAGCTCGGTGAAGTCGAGGCGCGTCCCCCCCGAGAACAGCCGCGCGGACGGGCCCTGCACAAAGGTGTTGAGCCGGCGCGCGAGCCGCTCGCGCTCGGACTTGCGGATCAGGCTGTCCACCTCGTCGATGCCCAGGTCCTCGGGGGCGGTGACGGCGGCCACGATGTCCCTCAGCCGGACCGGCGCCGCGCGCGGCAGGCGCTGCAGCACCTGGAAGAGGAACGTGCGCTGCGACTCCTCCTCGCCGCCGCACGCGCACAGGCTGACGAGGTTGGCCGCCACCGCCACGAGCAATCCCTCCTCCTCCTCGGCGCGGAGCGCGGGGTTCGCGATGTGCGACAGCTCGCTCGCGCTCGGGAGCCTCAGGGGGTCGAGGCAGAGCCGCTGGCCGTGCGAGGACCCCGGGGTGAGGATGCGCGGCTCCATGCGCTCCTGGAGCTCCTCCCACGCGCGGAGCAGCGCCGGCGGCACGTCGGGGCGCGGGCGCGCTTCCATCATCTGGACGAGATCGCCCTGCGGGTCGATCGCGAGGACGGGGACGCCGGCCCGCAGCGCCTCCTCCGCGATGATCTTGGCCATCCACGTCTTGCCGCTGCCCGCCGCGCCGACCACCGAGACGTGCGTCCGCAGCACCGCGGGATCCATGCATACGGGCGAGCCGCCGTCGTCGAATCCGAGGAGCATGCCGGCGACGTCCGCGGTCCGCGCCGCCGGCGGCCCTGCTCCCGCGTCGAGCGCCGTGGGCGTCGAGCGCTCACCGCTCGGCGGCGCCTTCCCACGGCTCGGCGGCGCCTCCGCCGGCGTCGAGCGCGCGCCGCCCGGCGGGGCCTCCGCCGGCGCCTTTTTCCCTCGGCCCGGCGCCGGCCTCGGGCGCTCGCCGGCCGGCTTCACGACCGCCAGCGCTGCTTCCAGCTCGGGGTCGTCCTCCACCATCGGCTCGTCTGCCAGCGGCTCTCCGGCCGCCGGCGCGCCCGCCGCGACGCGCGCGCCCTCGTCCGGCGCCTCGCCGCGCGTCGCCTCGAGCGCCGCCCAGCGCCGGTCCCACGCGCCCCTGTCCTTGTGGCCGAGCTCCGCGACGCAGGCCCCGGAGCGCTCGTGCTTGCAGCCGTCGCAGTAGGTGCGGTCGCCCGGCGGCGAGAGCCCCCCGGCGCCGAGCGCGTGGTCGGACCAGGCCACCATGCTGGCGATGAGCTCGTGGATCTTGCCGCGCTTCGCCTCGACCTCCTCCCAGCGCGCCTCCCGCACGCTGCGGGTCGGGTGGAGGTAGAACACCGCCACGTCCGGCTTCGTGCCGTGCTGGTGGTGGTGCATCAGCGCGTACGTGAAGACCTGGAACAGATCGCTGTTGGGAGAGGTCGCCGGCGTGAGCTTGTAGTCGACGATGCGGTGCTTCCCGAGCCGCGGATCGAAGTACACGTAGTCGATCGCCCCGGTCACGTGGACGTGGACGTCCTCCCCCACGTGGAACGTCACGTCGACCCGCTTGCGCGAGTCCCCGAACAGCTGGCGCCTGAGCTCCGCGGCGGGCAGGCCCGCCGCCCTTGCGTGCACCGCGAGGCGCGCGAGCTCGTCCATGTAGACCTGGACCGCGGCGATGAAGCCCAGCCGCAGCGGCACCGGGCGCGCCGCGAAGGCGTCCAGGTCGATGCAGCTCGCGTTGAACCAGCGCATCAGCGCCTGCTGGAGGCCGGCGGCGTCGCGGGCGCCCTCGAGCGCGGCCAGCACCTCGTCCGAGCTCGCGGCGGCGGCGTTGAAGCGCTCCACCGCGGTGTGGAACAGCGCGCCGCAGCCGGGCGCCTCCCCGCCCTTGCGCCAGATGCGGCTCACCACCTTCCGCCCGTCCTGCCGCTCGGCCGTGGCGCGCGCGTCGAACCAGTGGAGCCTCGGGCACGTCGCCGCGACGCGGAGCTGGGTCACGTTGACGTGGACGAGCCTCATTTCCTGCCCCGGAGCTGGACGAAGAGGTCGTCGTCGGTGGCCGTCGCGTGGACGAGCCCCTCGTCGTGGAGCGCCTGCGCCGTCTTCTTGATGTGCGACCAGACCTCCGGGAAGCGCTTCTCCGGGACCTTCTTCCGGCTCGCGAAGATCTGCGCGAGCTCCCTGGCCATCAGGCCGAGGCGCCACGACAGCTCGGCCATGACGTGCTCGCGCGTCTGCTGCGGATCCCACGGCGGGGGCGGCACCGAGTCCGTGCCTCCCTTGACGATCTCCTCGGTGAGCAGCTCGCGCAGCAGCGGGTGCGCGAGCAGCAGGCTCTGGCGCTGGAAGGACGCGATCACCTCGTCCTCGGTCACCTTGCGGTACTGCCCGCGCGGGTGCTCGATCTCGAGGTCCTGGCTCTTCGCGGCGCCGAGGAGCCCCACCAGCGAGTCGAGCTCCGCGTGCCCGGCGAAGTCGAGGTGGAGGTGGAGGAAGCGCTGGCGGCCCAGCTTGCCGAGCGCGTCGTACGCGGCCTTGCCGGCGCCGCCGAGCCGCAGCGGCCGGCGCTCCTCGTCGGTGACCAGGATGCGCTTGTCCGTGTGCTTCGTGTCCTCGGCCATGCGCTGGAGCGGCGTCCGCGCGCCGTGCCCGCTCGGCGCGCAGAGGAACGTCACGCCCGTGGTCACGATCACGCCGTCGGCGCGCCTCTCCTTGGCGAGGAGGTGATACGCCGGGGCCTTGCCCCGCTTCTTCGCGGTGAGGTGCTCGATGCCGAGGAGCGTCGCGTTGGCCTTGCCGGCGCACCTGGAGAGCAGGCGGTGCGTCAGGCTCGCGAGGTTGTCCTCGTCGGGCGGCAGCGACGCTTGCTGCAGCCGGCGGCGGTTCTTGCCCTCCTCGAGCTTCTTTCTCACCTCGACGTCGATGACGTCCTCGAGCTTCGCCGCGTGCGGCTTCGGGTCGGCGCCGGGGCCGGGCCACTCCTTGAGCCAGCGCTTGCCGCCGACGGTCGCGAGCCGGTCCTGCTGCGCTTCCCAGCGGTCGCGCGCCCAGAGGATCGCGTCGCGCGGCCGGAGCTCCTGCACGCCGTCGAGGCGCCGCTCGAGCCACTCGCTGCCGAGCGGGAAGAGCCGATCGCGCTTGCGGGCGGCGATGACCTCCTCGATCTCCTTCTCCTCGAAGCCGGAGAGCGCGGCGTCGAGCCGCCCCGCGAGGATGGCGCGGGCCTCCTCGGGCGAGATCATGTGCAGCTCGAGGATCCGCTCGGCGATCCGGTCCCACGCGGCGGCCGGGATCACCTCGCCGGTGCGCAGGGAGAGCATGGACTGCTTCACGCCGGAGACGATCACGACGAGGTGCTTGGCCCGGTCGAGCAGCGCGTGGGCGTACGACATCAGGGCGCGCACGGCGTCCGGATCGAGGTTGTCGACCTGGTCGAGGCAGAGCACGAGCGGGAGCTCGGCGAGCGCGCACAGGTGGGAGAGGACGTGGAGGACGCGCTCCACCGCGGCGTCGTCCGGGAGGGAGAGGCCGTCCTCGCCGGCGGCCTGATCGAGCAGGCGCGTCTGGTCGAGCAGGCGCGCCTCGTCGGGCCCGAGCGTCTCGCCGGAGAGCCAGAGCACGGCGGCCTGGGCGCGCTTCTCGGCGCTCGGGTCGCCGAGGCTCGCGTGCGACGTCCCGGTGAGGAACGCGTTGAGCACGGGGATGACGGCGTTCTGGGGGTCGATCTTGGCGCCGAGGCGGGCGAGCGCCTCTTTGCGCGCCTCGATCTCCTTGGGGCCGGTCATCATCTTGCGGCCCTTGAACGCGCCGGTCCGGATGAGGGCGCGGTTGAGGATGGTGTAGAGGCGCGACTGCGTGTAGTCGCTCCCGCGGTGGCCCGCGAGGTCGCTGACGGTCGCGTTGAGCACGTACCGGAGCATCCGCTCGGGCGAGGCGAGGATGTTGTGCAGGTAGACGACGGTGGCTTTGTCTTCGCCGGCCCACTGGAAGAGGCGCGCGAGCAGGTGGCTCTTGCCGACGCCGGGCGCGCCGATGAGCAGGGCGCCGATGCTTGTCGGCTCCTTGGCGGCGTCCTGCACGACGCGCGTGAGCTTGGTGAAGGCGTTCTTGTGGATCGACTCGACCGTGGCCTCGCCGCCCCCGACGTCGGTGATGCGGTGGCTGCGGAACGGGTTGGTGCCTCGGAGCGCCTGGAGGAAGCGCTCGAACGTGGGCTCCTCGGCGCTCATGCGTCGTGCCTCCGCGCGACGTAGACGAGCAGGTTGCCGGCTTCGAGGATGCCGGCCTCGCGCTCGGCCTCGGCCATCTGGTGGTGGCGGCCGTCGGAGGGATCGAGCGAGTAGCGGCGCTGGCGCCGGAGGGCGGCGAGCTCGGCGTCGAAGGTGGCGCGCGGGACGTCGGGGAGCGCGGCGCGGAGGGCGCGGAGGGTGACGTAGTTGTTGCCGCCGGCGTGGCGGTCGAGGGCGGTGAAGGCGGCGTCGAAGCGGTCGGCGAAGGGGGCGGGGGCGCCGGCAAGGGAGGCGGCGGGGGCGCCGGCAAGGGAGGCGGCGGGGGCGCCGGCAAGGGAGGCGGCGGGGGCGCCGTTGGAGGGGGCGTCGGTGGCCGGCTCGGCGGGAGCGTTGAGGGCCGCCGGGCGAGTGCCGTCGGGGGCGCTGGGGCGGGGACCGGCGTCGGTCGGGGCCGTGATCGCGGCGGCATGCGCCGGCGCGCCCGCGGACGGAAGGACGGCGTCGGCGAGGAAGAAGAACAGCGGCTTCTTGCCGGTCAAGGCGCCGATGGTCCGGGGAATCCGGCGCTCGGCGAGGCGCTGATCGAGCGCCGCCTTGAACGCGCGGCCCAGGGCAGGCAGGAGGCCCTTGGGGAGCTGCACCAGATCGACCGCCGGCGCATCGGGCTTGCGCGCCGACTGGAGCTGCACCTCCAGGAGCCGGTCGGACTGCGCGACCGTCTGGAGATCTTCCTTGAGCAGCACGAGCGTGGTGCCGGGCGGCGGCTTCTTCTTGCCTCCCGCGGCGCGGGAGAGAAGCACGCGCCCCTTCGCTTCCTTGGAGCTCAGCGCCTTGCTCGTCACCGCGGGCGTGTCACCGGTCAGCTCCGCGAGCCGCTCGAGCGTCGGCGGATACGACGCACCGCCGAGCTGCCGCTGCGACTCGAGGACGCCGAGGAGCCTCGGCACCGGCGAGGGCGGCGCATCCTTCTTGCGCCCCGTGCTCTTCTGCCTCGCAGGCGCCTTCTCCTTCGTCGCGGCGGCCTTTCGGGGCGCGGCAGCCTTCTTCGGCTTCTCGGCGCTGCTCTTCCTGGCTGCCGTGGACTTCGTGGTCGTCGCCCGCGCGCGCGGGCTCGATGCGCTGTTCGTGTTCGTGGCCCACCTCCCGAGCGTCCGAGATTACCCGGGCGTCCAGCCATGGGAAGAGGCTCCGCGCCGCGGCGCGGCGGCGGAAGGCGAGCGTCTCGCGGGTCACGGGCTCGGGAGGATCCGATCAGTCTCCAGCGGCGAGGAAGACGACGCGGCTTACGACTCGCGGGTGGTCATCTCGGCTCGGACGTCCTCCCAGGGGAGACCGACGGGGCCTCGCGCTCGAGGCGGTCCAGGCGGCGGTCGAGCTCAGCACGAAGCTCGGAGCTCAGCGGAAGGTCGTCCGAGGAAAGGCTTCGCCAAAGGTCATCGCTCAGCTCGAGCTTCTCATCGGCGGTGAGCTTGGACAGATCGAGCGTGGGCTTGTCCATGGGTGGATCCTGCACCAGCGGGGCCGGAATGCCAGCACACGCGAGCCTGGCCGGGGCGTCGAGGGCCCCCGCCGCAACGCGGGCGAGGCTTGCACCAGAGCGCTGGCGGGAAGTGCTGGCCAGGGATCGTGGGGTCGGAGGAAGGCCTCTCCAGCGCAGAGACGGGTGCCGCCCATCTTTTGCTAGAGGCACGTCCACTGGGAGACGGGTGCCACGCATCTTTTGTGGGAGGCACGTCCACCGCGGAGATGCGTTCCACCCGTCTTTTGTTGGAGGCACGTCCACCGGGAGACGGGTGCCACCCATCTCCCGCGTGGACGAGCCAGGTCACCCGGATGGGTTCACGGCGTCCCGCCCGCCTGGGGCGGGGGCGCCGGGACGGCTTCGGGCTTCCTGGCGGGGGCTCTTCGACGGGTCCTCGCAAGATCGTCGACCATCTCGACGTAGGGCGCCAGCAGGAACGCGGCGAGCGCCTCGCTCCCCGGGATCTCCGGATCGGCGTGGCTCTCGATCTTCTGGATCAGGCTCCGCAGCGCATCTCGGGCGGCGCTCCACTGCGGCCGGCCATCGGTCGGCGTTCCCTCCTTGGCGAGGACCACGTTCGTGAAGCCGTACGCCTCGCCGAAGCGCGCGTGGGCGGCGACGAGCTGCCGGTGATGCCGGATCCCGCCGAACCCCTCGATCACCGCCTGCGCGCGCTCCTCCTCCAGCATCTTCATCCGCTGCACCATCGCGGCCCACTGGACCCGGGGCCGGCGCGTGATGAAGCGGAGCCCCTCGGGCGCCGGGAAGAGCTGCGCGTAGAGCCAGCGCGCCTCGGACGGCGCCGGCGTCTGCCCATCGTCGGAGAGCCCGGCGGCGCCCGCGTTCCACTGCTCGAACGCGCGCCATCGGTCGTCGCTGTCGGTGTTCGCCGCGCTCCGCTCCTCCTCGCTCGCCGCCGAATGGCGCTGATCGGCCTGCGCGCTCGCCCGCAGGTCGCGGAACCCCTGGAGCTCCGTCGCGGCCGCGTCGAAGCGCCTCCACGGCCTGTCGATGTGCGGCGGCAGCGCCGCGAGGGGCTCCAGCCCCTTGGGCAGCGGCGCGTCCGCCTCCCTGCGCTTGCCGCCCCTGGGCCGGAGCACCGCCGCGATACGCGCGCTCATCTGATCGCGGAGACCGATCACGTCATCCGCGACGAGATCCGGGGGGAGGGCCATGGTTGAAAACGTCGGCGATTCACTCACGGGGTAAACCTCCTGTGATGTCATATGGTTCTGGCCTGCCGCGGTGGCGGCATGCCGTGGTTTCGTTGCGGCGTGGCCCACAGCAACAGATATGCCGACGCGAGACATGCTGATGTCTTGGCGCATCGGGTGAGGACGGCGAGGAGGGGAGCGCAACGCTCTGCCATGGACCGCAACGGGTTGCGCCGTTGCGCAAGGCTCCCGCCGGTGAGCAGCCATGGGAACCGGCATAGAATTGTGCCGCCACGTCAGAAGCAGTGGATGGGCACGCGCGGCTACCTGTCATTGCATACAGCACACCCATACTCGTGCTGGTATACCCAATGGACGGGGCAGAGCGCCAACTGCTTTGGACGGCCGCCCAACGACCAGACCGTCGCATCCGACCCACATCCGTACCCCAGCCGGTCCCAGCCCGCCTTCGCCTTCGCCGCCTCATTCACCTGGAGGATGAGCTCGCGCTCGCGGATGAAGGTGCTCGGGGACCAGGGCAGCTCGCTGACGTCGAACCCCACGACCCGAGCCCGAACACCCCCTTGGTCGTGCGAGGCGAACTACGCGGCGAACTCGCGCTCCCGCTCAGTCTCGGCCAGCGCCGACGCGGCCAGGGAGAGCACGGAGATGAAGCCCGTTGCTCATGTGGATGCACCTGAGGTCGGGACCGGCTTCGTACGTTATGATGTTCGCCATACCTCCCCCTCCGCGGGCCTAACGCCATGGGGCGCTGCCGCGAGGGGACGACCGAGCCACAGGGGAGGGAAGCCGGTAGTCGGGCAGCAGCCCATCGCTGGACCGCTACGGCTCAATGATATCGTCCCGCAGCCCCACCGCTCGGTAACGATCAAATCGCTGCTCCCCTCTCGCATCACAACTCCACGGCAAAGGCATCGTGTCACGCAACGAGCCCTTAAACCTTGCATCTTCGTCTTTAGCAATAATGATCGCGAAGCAGAGGCGCTCGAGAAGCTCGAGCGTCTCTGGCTCGGCCCGAGGTTGCGGAGACTCCAACAAACAGCGAAGGAGCTCCTTTCTAGGCACGGCGTGGTCGTGCCTGAGGCCAGTGGGCCGACGGCCGTTGCTGGTCCACAGATCCTTCGCGGCCCGAGTGTGTCTTTGATGTTCAAAGCTATACTTTAACTTGTCGCGCCCGGCGTCGCCAGAGTCGTCGATGCCATCTGCCGTCCAGCACCAGAGCAACGAGTCGATCAGAAACCTCGCGGTGCGCCGCGACGGATGCGCCGCGTCCCGCGCGATGCGGACCAGTCGGCAGATCTCGGCCGCAATGAACTCCTTGTGCACGGCACTCAGCGGTCTGTACTTCATGCCGCGAGCTCGTCGCCCGCGTGCGACCGATTTGTCTTGAATGTTTCCGGCGTCGACTTGGACGATGATGATGGTGTTCGGGGACTCCACGATGATCTGCAGCGACTGGCCGGCGTGCAAGCCGAGCGCGTCATGCAGACGACGAAGGCCTCCTACTCCGTGCCCGGCGTTGAGGCGGCCGATGAACGAGAGTCCGGGCGCGCCATCGACGAGCACAGTGACGGGCCCAGGCGTCATCGCGCCTACACGGACGATCTCAGGGCCGAGGTACAGTGCGCCAGAATTCACGTACGCGGGTGTAATCCTGATTTCGTGCATGACAGTCATAGCCTGCCTCCCTGTCGGTCCAACGGTCGGCTCACCCGTGGGCAACGGAGGGGCGCCGTCAGGCGTCGCTCAATTGAGCGTCGGCCGCGGTCCTCTCGACGTCATCAGCCCCGTCGGCCGCTGACCGCCGCCCCCGCGTGGAGCGCCTTGAACTCCCCGCCCCGTCGCGCTGCCCCCACCCATCGTGGGAAGGTAGCGTATCCGACGCCTACCCCGTCCTGTCAAGGCGACCAACGCGGGAGCGTGCGGGATTCACGCCGGACGAATGCGCGAGCGGGCCCTCGATGCCTTACCGTTCCGCCGAAAAGGTGGCCGAGCAGCGGCTCGGCCGAGCAGCGGCTGGGTTATTCCAGTTGCCGCGGCTTGCCCAGTCCTCCACCACGCGGAGCAGCATCCACAGGCGCAGCAAAGCATGCGTCGCCTCTGAGTCCAGCGTGGATGGCCGGGCTGGTGAGATGCGGACAGCGGCGAATGGCTGTCAAGTGCCGGCGGGATGCTTGCGAGGCCGGCCGCGCTTGATCTCGGGCATCTCCGCAGGCCGGAGGAGCACCCCAGGCGACACGTCGAGCGCGTTCGCGAGCCGGACGAGCGCACCTAGGCTCACGCTCTGCCGCATGCCCTCGATGTCCTGCAGCGTCCGGAGGTCGAGCTCTGCGGCCTCCGCAAGGCCCTCCTGGGTCATGCCGCGTTTCTGGCGTAGGCGCCGAAGGTTCGCGGCGATGTAGACCAGAACGGCTTCCAGGGTGAGCGTCCGCACCTGGTCGCCGTACACCCTTGCCCGGTTCAGAATAACGCGGCCCTGCCGTGGTTTTCCTTGACGCTTCCGGCCGGCAGCCCGTAGGGTCGCTGGACTACGAATAGTGCCGCCCGCGGGTGCTGGTAACACCCCGGGCGGCGTGGCCGAACCCCGCTCGAACGAGGTCCGACATGCGAACAGTACGTTCACGCCCTGAACAGGGCCAAGAGATCGATCCGCCCTCCCGCCGCCGCGTCCGCTCCGGCGCTCCACGCCCGCTCCGGCCATGGCCTGGCAGCCGCCGGTCTACCGCCGCGCATCCCGCCGTCTACTTGGACGACGCCGCGATCCTCGATCAAACCCCCTTCATCCGCCGCACCCTCCGCGCCCGCGGCGTTCTCCCCGCCGATCTCGACGACCTCACCCAGGACACCGTCCTCGGCGCCTGGCGCAGCATGCGCGCCGGCCGTTTCCGCCCCTCCCCTTCCGCGGCTCCCGCCGACGCCCTCCGCGCCTGGCTCGCCGGGGTCGCCGCGCGACAGGCATCGCACTACCGCGACAAAGCCTACCGCCGTCACGAGGCGCCCCCGCTCGATCCTCACCGCCTCTCCACGCTCGCCGCCCCCTCTCCAGAGGCCCGCCTCGTCGCGCGCGGCCTCCTGCGCGCCTTCCACCGTCTCCGCCCCGAGCTGCGCGAGATCCTGGCGCTCGCCGCCGCCGGCGTTACGTCGCACGAGATCGCCGCCTCCCTCTCGCTCCCCCGCCCCACGGTCGCCACCCGCCTCCGCCTCGCGCGCCGCCTCTTCGCCCGCGCCCTCACCCGCTCCCGGAGGTGGCCGCGATGAGCCGCGCCGCGCAGCGCGCCTCCACGACCGCGCTCGCCGACATCCCCGCGGCCCTCGCGCCGCCGCCCATCGACACCGCCACGGAGGCGCCATGAGCGACGCGGTCGACAGCCTCCCCACCGCCGTCCCGCTCGTCGACGTGCTCACCGCCCCGGAGGCCACGCTCGTCGACCTGGTGCTCGGCATCCCCGGCGCCGCCTCGCGCGTGCTCGGCCTGCACGGCCTGCTCGAGCTCGGGCGCCTCTCGCCCCACGCCATCACGCAGCGCACCGAGCTCGGCCTCCACGACGCCCAGCGCCTGCTCGCCGCCCTCGAGCTCGGCCGTCGCGTCCACGCCGCGCGCTCCCGCCGCCCGCGGCGCCTGCGCTCGCCGCGCGACATCGCCCGCTTCTTCGAGCCCACGCTCGCACCGCTCGTCCACGAGGAGCTCTGGATGGCCGCGCTCGACGTCCACCGCGGTGTGCGCGGCGTCCGCATGCTCTCGCGCGGCGGCCTCACCGCCACCGTCGTCCAGCAGACCGACGTGCTGCGCGCCGCGCTCGAGATGGCCGCCACCTCGTTCGTGCTCTGCCACAACCATCCGAGCGGCGACCCCAAGCCCACCGACGAGGACGTCGACCTGACCAACGCCGTCGAGCACGCCGCGCACCTCATCGGCGTACCCCTCGCCGATCACGTCATCGTCACGCCCGCCCGCCGCTTCTCCTCCGTGCTCCGTCGCTGACACCGGCCCGGACCTGCCGCCGGTCCTGCGCGACGCCAACCGAGGTCGACCGCCGCCGCCGTTGCGAAGATCTCCTTACCGATAGCAAAGTCACTGCATCACGATAACTGACGTCCACGGCATCGGTGGGTCGCACATAGCCCCGCAGTCGCGGTACCTGGCCCCGGCCTGGCATACCGCTCACTCCTTCCAGACCGCCGTAATTCTCACGCAACCGACACGATTCCCAGACAATTGGCTCCTCATGTCGGCAATCGGTTGCCGTTCGATGTTTCGATGCAGTGCAGCTCGATTGTTCACAGTGCGACGCGACGGCGCCTCCATTCTCATCTTCTCGTCGATTCGAGATGGCACATGACGCGATGATGGATTAGCATCGTCCCCCGATGCACAACCGCTCTGACCAGTTCGCGAAGAACATGCTGCGCGACGGGTTGAGCCTCGTCTCGGCGGCGGAGACCGAGGTCGAGGTCCTGGCGGCGACCCAGAAGATCGATGTCTACAGCGTGCCTGATCCAGCGCGCAACGCCGAGCGCGCCAGGATGGGCCTGCTCGGCGAGCTCGCCGCGGAGCCAAGCCTGTTCGAGCCGTTCCACGGTACGCCGAGCCTCCGTCAGGTCCGGCGGTGCCTGCGCAAGCAGCTCACGTGGCATCACGAGCTCGAACGCCGCGCCCGCGCCGCTGCCGGCGCCGTCGCGCCGGACGAGGACGCCGACGCGCCGCCGCAGCCGCCGGTGGCGTTCCCTGCGCTGGTCGTCATCAGCCCGGGGCGACCCGAGACCGTGCTTGACGCCTACCGCTGCGAGCGGGCGCAACCAGGCGTCTACCACGCCGTGCCCGGCCTCGTGACGCGGGTGGTGGTGCTTGCGGAGCTGCCCCGGACGCGCGCGACGCTGATGCTCCGGCTGCTCGGCTCAGGCCGCGTCCTGCGCGAGGCGCTGGCCGATCTAGCGGCGCTGCCGGACGAGGCCTGGGAGAAGAGCATCGCCACACCGCTGCTGGTACACTTCCGGCTCGGAACCAAGGAGCCGATCGACGAGGAGGACGAGGTGAGCGCAGAAATCCGGGCGTGGGTCGAGGAGTACGAGCGGAAGCTTCGGGCCGAGGAGGCGGCGAGAGCCGTGCTGACAGCGCTCCGGGTCCGCGGCATCGTTGTGCCGGACGTCGCGCGGGAGCGCATCCTGGCCGAGAAGGATCCGGAGACGCTGGAACGGTGGCTTGAGCGGGCCGTCGTCGCCGCGTCGCTCGCCGAGGTGCTCAACGGGCTGAGCTGAGCGACGCTGCTGCGGCTGCTCGCCGCCCTCGAGCTCGGCCGTCGCGTCCACGCCGCGCGCTCCCGCCGCCCGAGGCGCCTGCGCTCGCCGCGCGACATCGCCCGCTTCTTCGAGCCCACGCTCGCACCGCTCGTCCACGAGGAGCTCTGGATGGCCGCGCTCGACGTCCACCACGGCGTGCGCGGCGTCCGCATGCTCTCGCGCGGCGGCCTCACCGCCACCGTCGTCCAGCAGACCGACGTGCTGCGCGCCGCGCTCGAGATGGCCGCCACCTCGTTCGTGCTCTGCCACAACCATCCGAGCGGCGACCCCAAGCCCACCGACGAGGACGTCGACCTGACCAACGCCGTCGAGCACGCCGCGCACCTCGTCGGCGTACCCCTCGCCGATCACGTCATCGTCACGCCCGCCCGCCGCTTCTCCTCTGTGCTCCGCCGCTGACACCGCTCCGGCGCTGCCGCCGGTTCTGCGCGACACCACCCAAGGTCGGCCGCCGCCGTTGCGGATACCTTCTTACCGCTGGCAATGCCACCCCATCACGGTAGTTGATGTCCATGGCAGCGGTCGGTCGCACATACCCCTGCAGTCTCGCTGCCTTGCCCTCGGTCTGGAGACTCGCTCGTCCCCCACGCAGCCAATAAACAGCGATCGATAACGATTTCCACACGACTGGCTCCCCATGCCGGTAAGCGTTCTGCGTTCGATGCGCACGGCGCGACGATGCCTCAAACCGCCTCTTCTCGTCGATTCGATGATGGCGCGTGATGCGATGATGGATTAGGGTCGTTCCCCGATGCACAACCGCTCTGACCAGTTCGCGAAGAGCTTGCTGCGCGACGGGCTCAGCCTCGTCTCGGCGGCGGAGACCGAGGTCGAGGTCCTGGCGGCGACCCAGAAGATCGACGTCTTCAGCGTGCCTGATCCAGCGCGCGACGCCGAGCGCGCCCGGATGGGCTTGCTCGGAGAGCTCGCGGCGGAGCCGAGCCTGTTCGAGCCGTTCCACGGCACGCCGAGCCTCCGTCAGGTCCGGCGGTGTCTGCGCAAGCAGCTCACGTGGCATCACGAGCTCGAACGCCGCGCCCGCGCCGCTGCCGGCGCCGTCGTGCCGGACGAGGACGCCGACGCGCCGACGCAGCCTCCGGTGGCGTTCCCTGCGCTGGTCGTCATCAGCCCGGGCCGCCCGGCGACCGTGCTTGACGCCTACCGCTGCGAGCCGGCGCAACCAGGCGTCTACCACGCCGTGCCCGGCCTCGTGACGCGGGTGGTGGTGCTCGCGGAGCTGCCCCGGACGCGCGCGACGCTGATGCTCCGGCTGCTCGGCTCAGGCCGCGTCCTGCGCGAGGCGCTGGCCGATCTCGCGGCGCTGCCGGACGAGGCCTGGGAGAAGAGCATCGTCACGCCGCTGCTGATACACTTCCGGCTCGGAACCGAGGAGCCGGCGATCGACGAGGAGGACGAGGTGAGCGCAGAAATCCGGGCGTGGGTCAAAGAGTACGAGCAGAAGCTTCGGGCCGAGGCGCGAACGGAAGGCCACAGGGAAGGCCGCAACGAAGGCCTTAACGAAGGGCGCAACGAAGGCCGCAACGAAGGGCGTGCCGAGGAGGCGGCGCGTGCCGTTCTGACCGCGCTCCGGGTTCGCGGCATCGCTGTACCGGACGTCGCGCGGGAGTGCATCCTGGCCGAGAAGGATCCGGAGGCGCTGGAACGGTGGCTTGAACGAGCCATCGTCGCCGCGTCGCTCGCCGAGGTGCTCGACGGGCTGAGCTGAGCCCTGCCGGCCTACGCCGTCGCGGCCGTGCCGAAGCGCCTCCGCGCCTGTCGACGTGGCGGCATCATGGACTGGCCGCGTGCGCCCCCGCCGCGCGCCCTCCGGCGCGCCTCCCCGGCTCGAAGCGGACCGGCAGGCGCGCCGGGCCGTGCACGATGAGCGCCTTGCGCGGCTCCCACGGCTCCTTGCTCGCCAGCTCCAGGCCCCTCAGCCGCGTGAGGAGATCCGGCAGCGCGATCCGGGCCTCCAGGCGCGCCAGCGACGCCCCGATGCAGAAGTGGATGCCGTGCCCGAACCCGACGTGCGGGTTGGGATCGCGCGCGACGTCGAACCGGCCAGGGTCGCGAAATTGCTGAGGATCTCGGTTCGCGGAGCCGATCACGGGCAGCACCAGCTTCCCGGCCGGGATCGTCTGGCCATGCACCTCGATCGCGCGCCTCGTCTCGCGGAACACCATCTGGAGCGGCGAGCGATGGCGCAGGACCTCCTCGATCGCAGCGGGCACGAGATCGGGCGCCGCCCGGACGCGCGCCAGCTCCGACGGGCTCTCGAGCAAGCACAGGATCGCGTTGTCGATCAGGTTCGTGGTCGTCTCGGTGCCCGCCGCGAGGAGGAACTGGAAGAAGTTCAGGAGCTCGTCCTCGTTCAGCCGCTCGCCGTCCACCTCGGCCTCGACGAGGCGGGTCAAGAGGTCGTCCTCCGGCGCCCTCCGGCGCGCGTCGAGCAGGTCCGCGACATAGGCCTTCATCTCCTCCTTGACCGCGGCGTGCTCGCTCACGACCCTGGCCGCCTCCTCGCCCCCCGAGAGGGTGTGGCTGAGGTTCACGATCGCCTCACTCCAGCGCATGAAGCGCGCCCGGTCCTCGGCGGGAATGCCGATCATCTCGGCGATCACCATCGTGGGCAGCGGACCCGCATAGTCCGCCGCGAGGTCCATCGTCCCGTGCTCGATCCGCTGGTCCAGGAGCTCGCGCGACAGCTCCCGGATGCGCGGCTCGAGGCCCGCGATGGATCGCGGCGTGAAGGCCCGCTGCACGATCCCGCGGAGCTTCGTGTGGCGCGGCGGGTCGGAGAAGACGATCCACTCCGGGGCCTTGCCGGTCGGGGGCGTCACGGCGGAGCTGAACGCGTCGTGATCGGTCAGCGCCCGCTTCACACCCTCGTAATCGAAGATCATCCAGAGATCGAACGGGGCGATGTGGAGCGCGGGAGAGCTGCTCCGCATCTGCTCGTACAAGGGGTAGGGATCGCGCCGTATCTCGTCCGGAAACAAGTTCATCGCCAGGACCTCCGTCGTGTAGCGCCGCCGGGAGCTGCCGCCCGCGGAGAGACGATGCTAGGGGATGGCGCGAGGGGATGGCGCGCTCGAAGACGCGTCGCCCGCGTCCTCGAGGCCCGGCGCAGCCCGGCCGCCGACCCGCGCCCCGCCGCGCCGGAGAGGGTGTCCCCGGCGCACCTACCGGGCGCTGTTCGTCCGCGACGTCGGGGCTGCCGCCTGTGCTTCTGTCGACTTGCTGGGCTATTTGCGCTCGTAGAAGGTGAGGCTCACCCCACCCGCCGCCCCGCCGGGGTCGGAGCTCACGTACGACTTCGTGTTGAGGATCGCGTAAGGGCCGTCCGCGCGCGTCTCGAAGACCGGCACGAGCGCGCCGAACGGTCCACAGTTCCTCACCACGATGACCTCGCCGTCACTCGACGACAGCGCGTACCTGGCGTCCAGGACCGTGCTCGCTCCGATGAGCTGGTAGTCCGCGCCTCCGGGGAGCACCGAGCCCGAGAGGCCGCTGAGCAGCATGCCACCGGTGACGGTGCCCCCGGTGATGGGAATGATGTTGCGCGTGCCGCGCTTGCTCGCGCCGACGGAGAGGGAAGAGCCGAGCGTGACGGACTCGGTGAACACGCTCGAGCCCCTCGCGCCGGTCGCCGTCGAGCACTCCCACGATTGATGGGGGACACCCTCGGGATCCTTGAGCTGGATCTTCGGCTCTGCGGCGGCCACCTTGGAGATGTCATAGACGTCGAGCTGGAGCGTGCCCGCCTCGGCGTCGACGACGCGCGTGCCCGCGAACTTCCCGGTGTTGAGCCACGCGAGCGAGCTCGACTGCGCCACCTCGAAGTCCGGGACGACCCGGACCACCGAATCGCCGGCGGCGGCGACTCCGCAGCTCCGCAGATAGATGAGGGTGCCGTCGCTCGCCCTCAGGATGTTGATCTCCTCGAGCTCGACGGATCCGTTCGACAGCGTGAGCTCGAGGTCCATGCCGCCCGTGAGGAACGTGGCCTGGATCTTGTCGCCCTCGAGCGTGCCGCCCTTCACGTCGAGGAGGCGGCGGCGCCCGAACTGGGTGGTCCCGACATCGTGGATCTCGCCGAGCTGGAGCGTCGCCCGAAAGACGAGCTCGCCGCGCGTGGGGAGCGGAATGCCGCCGGGCATACCGCAGGTCCACGAAGGATCGGGGACGATCGTCGCCTCGTCGCCGCCGCCGCCGCCGCCGCCGCCGCCGCCGCCGTTGCCGACCATCCCGCCGGTGCCGCCGCTGCTAGCGGTCTCCATGGCTCCACCGGTCCCGGCGACTCCGCCGCCCGCGCCGCCCGCGCCGGCGCCGTCACCGGTGCCCGTCGTTCCACCAGGACCGCTCGGCGCCGCCCCGCCAGAGCCGCTGCTCGTCGTTCCTGCGCTGCCATCCTCGCTGGACGAACCACACCCGCCAGAGCAGATGCCAAGGACTCCAATCAGCAAGAGCTTTATCGAATCATTCCCGATCTTCATCATCGGATCCACCTATCCAGGCAAGGGCATGTCATCCGGGCGAGCGCTGGTTCAGAACTGCGAAAAGAAGCGCCAGATCGACTCACCGGAATTGCTCGGCATGGCATGGCCGCCGCTGAACTCACACCAGACGACGGGGTAGCCCGCGTCGCAGCCCTCGTAGCTGACGCAGGGGCTCGGATCGACCGGCGTGGTCTGCGAACCGCAGCCGTTTCGCTCGAGGAAGACATCGCGAGCGGTCCGACCATTGTCGAGGGGAACCACGTTGTCGGCGTCGCCGTGGGCGCCCCACATGGCCACAGGGCGGTCGCCGTCGTCGCAGCCGCTGTAGAGCGCGCCGGACATGGGGGCGATGGCGCGGAAGACGTCGCCCATCGCGCAGCCGATCGCGTAGGACATCATGCCGCCGTAGCTGAACCCCGTCGAAAAGATCCGGCTCTCGTCGATGCAGAGCTCGCCGCGGAGACGGTCGAGCATGGCGCGGAGGAACGCGATGTCGCGGCCCCCCGTGTTCGCCCAGCCCTGGTCGATGCCCTCGGGCGAGACGAAGATCGCCGAGCCGGCGGCGCGGCTCTGGAGGCCGTAGTAGCCGCCGCCGAACCCGGTCGCGACCTGCTCGGCCGAGCCGCCGCGGGGATGCCAGGCGAAGATCAGCCGGTAAGCACGGGTCGCATCGTAGCCGTCCGGTACGGCGAGGATGTACTCGCGCGTCGTGCCCCCGACATCGATGCTGAAGCGGCCGCTCGCCGGCGCCGTCGCGCTGCCGCAACCGGCGCTCTGCGTATCGCCCCCGGAGCCGGCGCCCGTGCCGCCCGCGCCAGCTTCCCCCGAGTCCGGGCGCCCGCCGCTGCCGCCAACCCCCGCCGACGAGCCGACCGTCGCCGACGAGCCGACCGTCGCCGACGAGCCGACCGTCGCCGACGAGCCACCCGTGCCGGAGCCGCTCGCGCCAGGCCCGGTGAACCCTCCAGCGCTGCCGCCGCCGTCGGTCGTCCCATCTCCTTGGCTGGTGGAGCAGGCCAGCGCCGCGAGCGCGACGAGCCCTGGAGCGATCGCGCCCCAATTTCGAAGCGTTTCCATTCGCCCTCGCCTCCCTGTCCCGAGATCACCGTCCGTCGCCGCGTCACCCGGTGCGGGTGACCGCAACGACGTCGTACCCGAGCGCTCTGGCGCGAGGCATAGGCATACTCGCCTATGCCCCGATGCGGAACGTCACGCCGACACGGGTGGACTGGACGATCCGCGCGAGCGTCGCCCTCGAACGCGCACCGCCCAGCGCGCGACGCCGATCTCTCCCGCGTGTCGCCCCCTCACCCGGTCCACGCCGCCAGACCTCGTCGCGCTCCACGCGCGGGGCGCGCTCGACCACCAGCCTGGCAAACACGGTCGGGTGCGGGACGCGGTCGAGGCGCACCGGCCGCCAGGGGAACACGGAGCGCGATCCGCAGGCCCGGGTGGCGCAGCGCCGAGGCCGCGAGCACGGTAGAGCCCGCCAGTCCGAACCGGAGCGACCCCCAAAAGCCTTGCCAGCCGGCGATGAATGCGCCGAAGATGCTCGTGAACGCTAGGAGCAGCGCGCCGCGCCCCGCGTGGAACAGCGCATAGCGCCGGTGCACGGCGTGAGCGGAGCTTGCCGAGGCGTGGCTCGTCGGGAGGCGCCGTGGGGCGCTCCGCCGGCTGGCGAGATGGGTGCGGCTCCACGAACGCGGCGTAGCACGGCGGCCGCCGCGACCGTGAGAAAAGCACGCCAGGGCCGGCGCGCCGCCCCCCTCGAGCCCGCCACGCCGCCAAGCATCGGTGCCAGTGCGGGCGACAGCGCGACCGGATGACGGCGTGGCTGCACGGCGCCCCCCGATGCGCGTGGGCCGCAGCGCTGATGTCTGTAGACCTCTATCGCCCCGCCGCCGAGCCGCCATGAGGCCCAGAGTCGCCAGAGCTCGCCGGCGCCGCGCGCGCGGAGAGTCGCCAGAGCTCGCCGGCGCCGCGCGCGCGGAGAGGCGTGCACAACGCTTGCATAGGCCCGGCAGCGACATCGCTGCGAAGCCCGGGTCGCAGCAGGAGCCGACCTGTCGAGGCCGATGCGAATTCGGCCGGCCGGGCATCGAAAAGTCCACCGATGACGGCCGGCGGAGAATATAAGACGGCCCGGGATTCGAGGCAGCTGGCCGCTCCTCCACGTCGAGGACGCGGTGTTTCCCCCAACGTGCCTGCGCGCCGGTGCAGTCGACGGCCGCTCGCCCCACGCCCCCATAGGTGATCCTGCGCATGAGAGTCCATTTCCCCCCTCGATGGATCTGCGGCGCCGCCGCCCTAGCGGCGGCGGCGTGGGCCGCGCCAGCGTCCGCTCAGGAGGCGGGACCGGCGCGCGGCCTCGCGCTCGACCGCTTCAACCCAGCGCCAGCGGGCGACCGGATGTTCAGCGTGGCGTCGCCGTACGCGGCCTCGCCGCGCCAGGACGGCAGCCCCACGCTCCACCTCGCCCTGCTCGGCGACTACGCCCACAACCCGCTCGTGCTCACGCGCGTGGGCACCGAAGACCACCTCGGCGCCATCGTGGGGCACCAGCTGTTCCTGCACCTGAACGGCTCGCTGTCGCTCTGGGACCGGCTGCACATCAACGTCGACGTGCCGCTCGCCGTGCTGCAGGAGGGCGATAGCCCGGCGGCCGAGGGGCTCTCGTTCGCCTCGCCGAGCGGCGCGCAGCTCGGCGATCTCCGGGTCGGGCTGCGCCTGCGCCTGCTCGGCGACTACTTCGACCCGTTCCAGCTCGCCGTCGGCGGCTACGTCTGGTTCCCGACCGGCGGCGGCGAAGGCTCGTTCGTGGGCGAGGACTCGGTGCGCGGCATGCCGCAGCTCATCGCCGGCGGCCGGATCCCGGGCTTCGTCTGGTCGGCCGCGGCCGGCGTCGATCTGCGCCCGGCGCAGACGTTCGCGCAGGTGCGGCAGGGCCTGATGTTCAACGGCGGCGCGGGCGTCGGCCTGCTGCTGCTGCCCGAGGAGCAGCTCCAGATCGGGCCCGAGGTGACGGTGTCGACCGTGCTGGAGGAGCCGGAGGCGCGCAACACGAACGTCGAGGCGCTGCTCGGCCTGCGCTACCGCTTCGCGCCGGCGGTCCGCGACTTCGAGATCGGCGTCGCGGCCGGCCCCGGCTTCACGTCGGGCATCGGCACCCCGGACTTCCGCGCGGTCGCGATGCTCGCGTACTCGCCCGAGGTCCGGCGCGAGGACCCCGATCGCGACAAGGACGGCATCGTCAACGAGAAGGACGCCTGCCCGGACGTGCCCGGCGTCGGCGACCCCGATCCCAAGAAGAACGGCTGCCCGCCGTCGGATCGCGACGAGGACGGCATCCTCGACCGCGTCGACGCGTGCCCGGACACGGCCGGCATCGCGAACGACGACCCGAAGAAGCACGGCTGCCCGCCGCCCGGGGACCGCGACAAGGACGGCATCACCGACGACGTCGACGCGTGCCCGGACCAGGCCGGCCCGAGCAACGAGGACCCGAAGAAGCACGGCTGCCCGCCGCCGCCCGACAAGGACGGCGACGGCGTGATCGACGCGGAGGACGCCTGCCCCGATATCCCCGGGCTCCGCACCTCGGATCCGGCGACGAACGGCTGCCCCGGCGATCGCGACGGCGACACGGTGCGCGACGACAAGGACGCCTGCCCCGACGAGAAGGGCAAGCCCGACCCGGATCCGGCGAAGAACGGCTGCCCCGTGGCGGTGCGCGTCACCGAGCAGGAGATCGTCATCCTGCAGCAGGTGCAGTTCGACACCGGCAAGGCGACGATCAAGAAGGCGAGCGACGAGCTCCTCGACGAGGTCGCGGGTGTGCTGAAGGAGCACCCGGAGATCACCAAGATCGAGGTGCAGGGGCACACAGACCCGCGCGGCGGACGCGCGTACAATATCCGGCTCAGCCAGGCGAGGGCCGAGTCGGTCACGAAGGCGCTGGTCCAGCGCGGCATCGAGGCCGAGCGGCTCGCGTCGAAGGGCTACGGGCCTGACGTCCCGATCGCGGAGAACGACACCGAAGAGGGACGCCAGAAGAACCGCCGCGTGCAGTTCAAGATCCTCGAGAAGAAGCCGAAGCAGCAGCAGGAGGCGCCGTGAAGAGACGTTACGTCATAGGTGGTCTTGTCGGGCTCGCCGTGGTGGCCGGGCAGGGCGGCGCAGCGCACGCCGATCCCGAGCTGCGCGTGCAGGTCGATCAGCGGGGCGACTTCCTCCTGATCGGCAACACGCTCGGCTACGAGTGCGGCGGCGACGGCATCGAGCCGCCCGTGCTGGGCGACGTCGGCCCGTGCGGGAGCAACACCGGCGACAGCGCGCCCGATATCTTCTGGCGCGCCGACTCGCCCGCGGAGGGCGGTGCGGAGGCGAGCAGCAGCATCACCGCCGCCCAGGCGCGCACCACGGCGGTGCTCCAGGTGCCGGCCGGCGCGACGGTCACCCACGCGTACCTGTACTGGTCCGCGCACCTCGGGCCCGTCGCGGGCGCCGGGACCGCGGACGAGGCCATCACCCTGGAGCGGCCCGGCGCGAGCGGCTTCTCCGAGGAGGTGACGGCCGATGGCAGCGTCGAGAAGGTCAGCTCGAATCGCCTCTACTACCAGTCGGTCGCGGACATCACCTCGATCGTGCAGGCGCACGGGTCCGGCGCGTACCGGGTGAGCGGCGTCAACACCGCGAGCTTCACGAACAACCTCTTCGACAACCACTTCGCCGGGTGGTGGCTGGTCGTGTTCTACGAGCTCGCCTCCGAGCCGCCGCGCAACCTCGCGCTCTTCGACGGGCTCGACACGGTGGCCAGCGGGACGAACACGACCGCCACCTTGTCGGGGTTCGTGGTGCCGAACGCGGGCTATGACGCGAAGATCGGCATGGTCACGTTCGAGGGGGACCAGTCCATCCCCGGAGACGCGTTCCTCTTCAACGGGGTGGCGCTCGCCAACGATCAGAACCCCGTCGACAACTTCTTCAATGGCACGCGGTCCTACTTCGGCATGCCGGTGTCGAACGACGGGGACCTGCCGCAACTCGCCGGGACCGCGGGGACGATGGCCGGCATGGACATCGACGTCTTCAACATCAGGGATATGGTGACCCCGGGCCTGACCTCGGCGCCCATCGTGGCGTCGAGCACCATGGACCTGTACTTCCTCGCCGGCTTCGTCACGTCGATCTCGACCTTCAAGCCGGACTTCACGTCCTCCACGAAGTTGGCCGTCGACGTGAACGGCGGGCTGCTGCTCCCGGGCGACCTGATCCAGTACACGATCCAGGTCGTCAACACCGGCAACGACGCGTCGGTCAACACCGTGCTGACCGATCCGCTGCCCGCGGGCGTGACGTACGTGCCGGGGTCGCTCTCGGTCACGGCGGGCGCCAACATGGGCGCGAAGACGGACGCGACCGGCGACGACCAGGGCGAGTACGACGCCGCGGCGCGCACAGTCCGCGTGCGGCTCGGCACCGGCGCGAACGCGACGGTGGGGGGCTCGCTCCCCGCCGCCACCGGGTCGTCGACGGTCACCTTCCAGGTGAGGGTCGACGCCGGCGCCTCGGGCCTCATCCGCAACCAGGCGATCGTCAGCGCGGCCGGGCAGCAGGGCGCGCCGGCCGAGGAGACGCCGACCGACGGCAACGGGCCGACCGACGGCGTGCCGCCGACCGAGAGCGTCGTCGACGAGTGCGAGACGAACGCGCAGTGCGCCGCGCCGACGCCGTACTGCGAGACGACGGGGACGCCCAACACGTGCGTCGAGTGCCTCACCGACGCCAACTGCGGGCCGCTCACCCCGACGTGCGATGAGGGCAACACCTGCATCTGCGAGCCCACGGGCGCCGAGGTCTGCGGCGACTCGATCGACAACGACTGCGACGGCGTGTTCAACAACGGCTGCGACTCGGACAACGACGGGATCGAGGATCCCGACGAGCTCGAGGGCGGCACCGACCCGAACGACGCCGACAGCGACGACGACGGCGTGCCCGACGGGCAGGAGCCGCGCTGGAACGAGGACACCGACGGCGACGGCCTCATCAACGCGCTCGACCCGGACAGCGACAACGACGGGCTGTTCGACGGCACCGAGCTCGGCCTGCCCTGCGACAACCCGGCCACCAACGCGGCCGCGGGCCACTGCCGCGCCGACGGGGACGAGGGGGCGACCAAGACCGACCCGCTCGACGCCGACAGCGACGACGGCGGCGTGTCCGACGGGAACGAGGACGTCGACCTCGACGGCGTCATCGACGAGGGCGAGACCGATCCGAACAGCGGCGAGGACGACGCGACCCCGCCGGTGGACTCCGACGGCGACGGGCTGAGCGACGCGCTGGAGGAGACGATCGGGACCGATCCGAACGACGCCGACAGCGACGACGACGGCGTGATCGACGGCGACGAGCCGAACTTCAGCGACGACACGGACGGCGACGGCCTCATCAACGCGCTCGACGTCGACAGCGACAACGACGGGCTGTTCGACGGCACCGAGCTCGGGCTGGGCTGCGACAACCCGGCCACCAACACGGAAGCGGGCCACTGCATCGCCGACGCGGACGAGGGGGCGACCAAGACCTCGCCGCTCGACGCGGACACCGACGACGGCGGCGTGACCGACGGCAACGAGGACATCGACCGCAACGGCGTGATCGACGCGGATGAGACCGACCCGAACGACGGCGGCGACGACCTGCCGATGGTCGACACCGACGGCGACGGGCTGAGCGACGCGCTCGAGACCGAGATCGGCACCGACCCGAACGACGCGGACAGCGACGACGACGGCGTGATCGACGGCGACGAGCCGAACTTCCGCGACGATCACGACGGCGACGGGCTCATCAACGCGCTCGACCCCGACAGCGACGGCGACGGGCTGTTCGACGGCACCGAGCTCGGCCTGCCCTGCGGCCTCGAGGCCACCGATCCCGAGGCGGAGAGCTGCATCGCGGACGCCGACCCGGAGACGAAGACGCACCCGCTCGATCGGGACACGGACGACGGCGGCGTGGCCGACGGCGTGGAGGACGCGAACCACAACGGCGCCATCGACGAGGGCGAGACCGATCCGAACAACGGCGACGACGACGCCGTGGCGGACGATCGCGACGGCGACGGGCTGCCCGACGCGGTGGAGGAGATGATCGGGAGCGATCCGGACGACGCCGACAGCGACGACGACGGCGTGCCCGACGGGCAGGAGCCGCGCCCCGGTGAGGACACCGACGGCGACGGGCTCATCAACGCGCTCGACGTGGACAGCGACAACGACGGGCTGTTCGACGGCACCGAGCTCGGGCTGGGCTGCGACCACGAGGGCACGAACGCGGACGCGGGGCACTGCCGCCCTGACGCGGACAACGGCGCGACGAAGACCGACCCGCTCGACGCGGACACGGACGACGGCGGCGTGCCCGACGGCCAGGAGGACGTGAACCTCAACGGCGCCATCGACGAGGGCGAGACCGATCCCAACAACGGCGACGACGACGGCATGCCGGCGGACACCGACGGCGACGGGCTGAGCGACGCGCTCGAGGAGGAGATCGGCACCGATCCGAACGACGCGGACAGCGACGACGACGGCGTGCTCGACGGCGACGAGCCGAACTTCAGCGACGACCACGACGGCGACGGGCTGATCAACGCGCTCGACCCCGACAGCGACAACGACGGGCTGTTCGACGGCACCGAGCTCGGTCGCGACTGCGCCGACGCGGCGACCGACCCGGAAGCGGGGACCTGCATCCCGGACGCCGACCCGACGACGACCACGAACCCGCTCGACGCGGACACGGACGACGGCGGGGTGAAGGACGGCGACGAGGACGCGAACCACAACGGCGCCATCGACGCGGGCGAGACGGATCCCAACGACGGGGACGACGATCAGACCGACGCGTGCAGGCAGGACAGCGACTGCGGCGGCCCGACGAGCGGGTCGATCTGCGTGGATCATGCCTGCGTGGACGGCTGCCGCGGCGCCGACGGCAACAGCTGCCCGTCCGGCGAGGTGTGCAGCTCGACCGACAGCGCGCCGGGCACCTGCGGACCCGCCGAGGCGAACGATCCGACCGGCATCTTCGCCGAGGGCAACGGCCTCTGCACCGCGCGGCCCGGCCCCGCGGGCAACGCCCGGAGCGCGGGAGCGCTCCTGCCCATGCTCGCCGCCCTCGCCGGCCTCGCCCTGCGCCGGCGCCGCACGGGCCGCTAGCGAACGCGAGAGGGCCCCGCCGCCGCGCGGGGCCCTCTCATGTAGTTTTCTTGCCCACCTGTAGCGCTCCTCCGTAGCGTACCGCGCCGAGGAGAACCACCATGGAGATGCTGCTCGCCAGCGAGCGCCGCGTCACGCGCCGCGCTGCGATCGTGGAGTGCCATGCCGTGCGCGAGCGGGGCTTCCGGCTGCTCGGGACCCGGGCGATCGACCTGTCCGTCGACGGCATGCTCGTGCTGACGAGCGCCCGCGCGCTCACGGGCGAGCCGGTGATCGTCTCGTTCCGGCTCCCGGACACGGACGTCTGGATCGACGCGACGGCGACGATCGCGCGCACCCTGCACGGCCGGCGCGAGGGCGACCCGGGCCGCGCCGTGGGCCTGCGCTTCGACCCGCTCGACGGCGCGTCGAGCCGTCGCCTCCGCGCGGCGCTCGAGCGCTTCCCGCCGACCTACCCCTACCGCGCGCAGCGCGTCGACTACGCGGCGACGGCCGCGATGATCGCGCTCAGCTGATCGGCGCGCAGGCGAGCGGGCCGACATCGCCCCTCGCGAGACGGCCGCCTGCGCGCGGCGACATCGCCCCTCGCGTCGACAGGCGCCTCGCACGCCCGTTCGCCACACAACCTGTCTTCCTGCGCCCACGACGGCCGGCGCGAGCGTTCACCACACAAATTCGCGGCAGGAACGATAAGCCATCTTTGGCGTGAACGCGCGCGAGCATTGACTCGCTGGAGACCACAGCTACCCTGGTCATCGCGCAACAGGCGAGCATCCGCACACCGCCGCGCGAGCCTCACGGCCGCGCGGCGCAGCAACGGAGTCGACCATGCAAACGTTCCTTCGATTCGCGCGAGCGATCGCGGCGGCGGCGCTGCTCTGCGCCGTCGCCGCCCCGGCCGAGGCGCAGGTGCTGGGGCCGGCGCCCGAGGGCTGCACCGACGAGGTCCTCCCGAGCGGCGCGCGCATCCGCCTCTGCATTCCCCGTCGCGGATGGAACGGCGACCTCCTCGTGTGGGCGCACGGGTATGTCTCCCCTCTCCAGCCCCTCGACTTCTACAGCTTCTCGTTCCCCGAGGGGTTCAACCCGCAGGAGGCCGCGCTGAGCCGCGGTTTCGCCTTCGCAACGACGAGCTATCGGCGAAACGGGCTCGCGATCCTCCCGGGGGTCGAGGACGTCCGGCAGCTCGTCGCGGCGTTCCGCGCGAGGGCGGCTCCGGCGCACACGTACCTGTTCGGCGTCTCCGAAGGCGGCCTCGTCACGACGCTCTCGCTCGAGCGGTATCCGGAGCTGTACAGCGGCGGGCTGGCCATGTGCGGGCCCATCGGCAGCTTCCGGGAGCAGCTCAACTACTTCGGCGATTTTCGGGCCCTCTTCGATACCTTCTTTCCCGGCGTGCTCCCCGGCAGCGCCATCCAGATTCCCCCGGAGGTGATCGCCGGCTGGTTCACCGTCTACCTGCCCAAGGTGCAGGCCGCCATCGCCGCGAACCCGAGCGCGGCCAGGCAGCTCGTCCGCACCGCGAAGGCGGCCTTCGACCCCGACGACCCGGAGACCATCGCGACGACCATCGTGAGCGTGCTCCAGTTCAACATCTTCGCCACGAACGACGCGGTCGAGCAGCTCGGGGGAAACCCCTACGACAACCGCGGGCGCCTCTACTTCGGCTCGCACGACGATCTCTTGCTCAACCTGCGGGTCGAGCGCTTCGCCGCCTCGGCGCGCGCGCTCCGGAGCGTCGCCGAGCACGAGACCACCGGCGATGTGTCGCTCCCGCTGGTGACGCTCCACACCACCCTGGACCCGATCGTCCCCTACTGGCACGAGCCGCTCTACCTGCTCAAGGTCGACACCTCGGACCGCGGCGTCGTGGTCCCTCTCCCGGTCCACCGCTATGGCCACTGCGCTCTGACCAACGAAGAGATCCTGGGCTCTCTGAAGCTCCTCCTCGCCCTCGGCCGCTGAGCGCGCGCCCCGCCCGGCCAGAGCGCGCGGCGCTCATCCCTGCATCCATGCAGCCACACCTGGCCCGGAGCGCGGCGGCCAATCGGCGGAGCCGCAACCGTGGCGGTGTGGAATTTGACCGAGATCGGAGGTACCTCTCGGCGGCCGCCGGCAAAGCCGCCGCGCGCGCATCGAAAGGAGCTCGAGCGATGATCACGGTCTCCGGGCCGAACGCCGATCAGATCCAGTACTGGAACGAGGTCGGCGGGCCGAAGTGGGTGGCCCTCCACGACGTCATCTCGGCGCAGATCCGGCCGCTCGGCGCCCTCGCCATGGATCGCGCCGGGATCGCCGCGGGCGAGCGCGTCCTCGACGTCGGCTGCGGCATCGGCGACACGACGCTCGAGCTAGTCCGTCGTGTCGGCCCCTCGGGCGCCGTGCTCGGCGTGGACGTCTCGGCGCCGATGCTGGACAGGGCGCGCGCGGCGGCGCAGGCAGCGGGCGCCGCGAACGTGGCCTTCGAGAACGCGGACGCGCAGACCGCGGCGCTGCCCGGTCCGTTCGATGTCCTCTACTCGCGCTTCGGGGTGATGTTCTTCGCCGACCCCGCGGCGGCCTTCGCGAACCTCCGGAAGGCGCTGCGGCGCGGCGCGCGGCTCGCGTTCGTCTGCTGGCGACCGCTCCAGGAGAACCCCTGGCTGTTGGTGCCGACCCTGACCGTGGGCCGGCACCTCCCGCTGCCGCAGCCCGATCCGCACGCGCCCGGCCCGTTCGCGCTCGCCGACGCGGCGCGCGTCGTCGACGTCCTCTCGCGCGCGGGGTTCGTCCGGGTGCATTGCGAGCCGATCGACCAGGAGCTCTCGGTCGCAGGCGGGAGATCGCTCGACGAGACCGTCGATTTCCTCCTGAAGATGGGTCCGGCGTCCGCCGCGCTGCGCGAGGCGAACGCCGCGCCGGAGCTCGTCGATCGCGTGCGCGCCGACCTGCGCGAGGCCATCGCGCCCCACGCGGGCCCCGAGGGCGTGCGCATGGGGAGCGCCGTGTGGGTCGTGACGGCAGCCGCGGAGTGACGGAGCGGCGAGGCGGACATTCCCCTCCTTGCTTCCAAGATCCTGTTTTGAGTTGGCTATCTCGCTGCCGGGGCCGGCGGGCACATCAGCGGGAGGCCCGGCGCGATGCTACGGTGCGGGCGCCGTACGATGCGCCTTCGCCCCCGCCCCGGCCCGGGGTCTCCGCTCCTCGCCGCGATCGCGCTCGCTGCTTCGCTCCTCTCCTGCGCTCCCGCGCCGGCGGGCGGCGGCGCCGCCCTCCCGTCGCCGCGCGATCCTGCGGCGCCGGTGAGCGCGCTCCCGGGCGCCTCCCGCGTCGACTTTCAGCTGCCGCGCCGCGGCCTACCCGCCTTCTACAGCCTCCCGTGGCCGAGCGAGCTCCTGCGGCGGGAGGACGGCTCTCTGTCGTGGAGCAGCTTCCCCGGCGCCGATAAGGCGCTCATCGCCACGTACATCGCGGCGGTCGAGGCCGAGGGCAGCGGCTTCTCGGTGGCGCCGTCGATCTACTTCCACTTCTCGTCCGAGCCGGACACTCGCCGTCTCCCGGATCGGCCGGCCGACACGATGTCGCTCCGATCCCCCGTGTTCCTCATCGACGTGGACCCGCGGAGCCCCGAGCGCGGCGCGCTCGTCCCGCTCGAGCTGCGGTATCATCGCGCGCCGCTCCGCTTCATCCCGGCGGGCACGCTCGCCGCGAAGCCGGCGCCCGGGCTCGTGCTCCGGCCGGACACGCTCTATCTGGCCGTGGTCCGGCGCGATCTCGGCGATCCGAGCGGGCAGCCGCTCGGCACCACGCTCGATCTCGAGCGGACGAAATGGACAGGCCCGCTCCGCGACGCGAGCGAGGAGCGCGCCCGCGCGCTGCACGCCGCGCCCCTCGACGACCTCGCTTCGCGCGGCGTCGCGCGGGGCGAGATCGCCGCGGTGGCGCTCTTCCGCACGGGCGCGCCGCACGCCCTCTCCGAGCGGCTCTTCGACGCGGCGACGCGCCTCCCGCCCCAGCTCGCCCCCAGGATCGTGAGCGCGGCATGGCAGACCGATCGGCGGGGTTCGCCGGGCCACCGCTCCTATGGGACGATCGCCGGGACCTACTGCACGCCGAACTTTCAATCGCAGATCGCGAACGCCCCCTTCCTGTCGGCGGGCGGCGCCCTCGCGCGGGGCGGCGGGGGAGCGCCGCGCGTGGTCGAGATCCCGCCGGGATCGCGCTATCGCACCGACGCGTGCGGCGGCCTCATCCGCGCTCGCTATGTGCTGACCGTGCCGAGGACGCGGCCGCCGGCCGGCGGCTTTCCGCTGCTGGTCACGGCTCACGGCACCGGCGGCGACGCGACGACCTTCCTCGGCGAGGACAACTTCGCGGGATGGGCGGCCCGCCAGGGGATCGCCGCCGTCTCCACCGATCAGCCGCTGCACGGCGGCGCCAACGTGCTGGGCGCGCGCCCGGGCAGCCGCGACGCCGGGGTCCTCGCCCTGGCGGGCATCCCCGCGGGCCTCTTCCGCGGCCAGAAGCTCGGGGCGGCGCTCGCCTTCTACAACCCCGTGAACCCGGCGGCGACGCGCGACAACCTGCGCCAGGCCGGCATCGACGCGAGCCTGCTCGCGCGGGTGATCGCCGACACGGACTTCTCCAGGGCGACGCGGCCGGGCGGCGGCCCCCTCCTGCCTCCGCTGCCCGGCCGGCCGGCGCCCCGCTTCGACAAGGGCCGTATCCTCCTCGCCGGCCACTCGCAAGGGAGCCAGTCCGCGGCGGCGCAGGCGGCGCTCGATCCCCTGTTTCGCGGCGTCCTCCTTTCGGGGTGCGGCGGCGACGCGCGCCTCGGCATCCTCCGGCGCGGCGATCTGCCGTTCATGCCGTTCCTCGAGGCCGCGCTGGAGCTCCGCAAGGGCGAGCTGACCGAGTTTCACCCGTTCATGACGCTCGTGCAGACCCTCGTCGACCCCGTCGATCCGCAGAGCTACGCGCGCCTGTATCGCGAGCCCCTGCCCGGCCGGAGGCCCCAGAACGTGCTCCATGTCGGCGGGCTCCCCGACACGTACACGCCGCCGGAGACGGCCGTGGCGCTGGCGATCGCGCTGGGCGCGACGCCGCTCCGCCCGGTCCGCGCGGACGCGGGGGCGCTCCCGTTCCTCCGCGCCGCGCAGACGAGGGGCCTGCTCCGCGGCAACATCGCGGGCGGGCAGGCCACCGCGGCCTTCGTGCAGGTGGCCGCGACGCGCGGGGAGGACGGCCATTTCGCGCTCTTCTACGAGCGCGACGCCGCGCGCCTCGCCATGCAGTTCCTGCGCAGCGCGGCCGCGAGCGCCGGCGGGCCCGCCGAGGTCAGCGCCGCGCCGGGGCGCTGAGCGCGCCGCGCCGGGCGCGACGTCGCGCGGCCTCGGGCTCAGGCGACGTCGGGGAGCTCGACGTCGGCCGCCGGGAACTCGGCCCGGAAGCCGGAGAGCCGGACGGCGAACACGACCCGCCCGGCGTCGATGGGCGGCATGCGCGCCGGGTCGACGCGCGCGTCGAGCAGGCGCGCGCGGCGGACGCGCCCGGCCGCGGTCGGCGTGCAGAAGTAATCGCGCCCGTCGCGGTGGTGCACGAGCCCGCGGAGGCGCGCGGGCACGAGCGCGCTCGAGGCGGGCAGGCTCGGGCCCGCGGCCGCGAAGCGCACGTCGGCGAAGACGTCGCCCCCCTGCGACGCCCGGAGCCGCTCGGCGCCGTCGGCCTCGCGCGCGAGATCGAAATCGGCGCGCTCCTTCGGGATACCCCAGTTGACCTGGCCGCTCACCACGCTCTCCCACGAGCTGACGTAGATCTTGCTGATCGACCAGCGCAGGCCGCGGCGCGTGCGGTAGCGCCCGGGGATGAACAGGAGCTCGCGATAAGGCCCCACGTTCGAGGACGTGTAGTCGAGCGCCATGAGCAGGCTGTAGCGCCCGTCGAAGCGCGGGCGGAGCGCCTCCGGGATGAAGCACCGCTCCCGGAGCAGGCGCTCCGGGAGCTCGAGCATCGCGATGTAGGCGTCGCCGGTCAGCGTCCACGGCGCCGGAGCACTCTTGACATCAGGAGGATGGCTTCCGGCGCTCTGACCCATTCCAGATCTCCGTGGACTCGATGGAACGAGGCGACACTCTATCACGGTCGAGCAGCGTCGGCGGTGCCGCTACCCGAGCAGGTCGATGCCTCCCGGGGGCCGCGGGGCGACGGCGAGCTCGGACCGCTCGAGGTGGGCGAGGACGGCGAGGACCGCCGCCTCGTCCCAGGCGTCGCCGATGATCTGCAGGCCGATGGGCAGGCGCTCGGCGTCGATGCCGACGGGCGCGGTGCCGGCGGGGAGGCCGGTGAGGTTGGCGAGGAAGGCGAAGCGGCACACCCCGTCCAGGGCCGCGGGATCGAGGAAGGCGCGCCCCTCCTCGGCCTCCTGGTAGCGGGGCGCGGTGATCGCGGTCGTCGGGAGCGCGAGCACGTCGACGCCGGCGAGGGCCCGCGCCACCTCGCGCCGCATCCCCGCGCGGAGCCGCGCGGCGTCGCGCCGCTCGCGCTCGGTGACGCCCGAGAGCACGCTGAAGGTGACGCGCAGGTCCTCGCTGATGAGGTCGCGCTGCTCCCGAAAGGCGCGCTGGTGGGCCTCGAGCGACTCGGGGCCGATGACGAGGTAGCCGATCTGCGCCGCGTAGCGGGCGATCGGGATCTGCACGTCCACGAGGACGGCCCCCTCGCGCTCGAGCGCGCGCAGCGCGCCCCGGCACGCGCTCGCGATCGGGACGCTGGCGTCGCGCCACTCCGCCTCGTCCACGCCGATGCGCAGGCCGCGCACGCCGGCGCCGAGGAGCGCGCCGAAGCCGCCGGGCGGCGGCGGGGGCGCCCACGCGGTGAGGTCGTCGTCGGGGTCGGGCTCGCTCGCGACGGCGTCGAGGAAGAGGGCGAGGTCGGCCGCGCTGCAGGCGATCGGGCCGGCGTGGGCGACCGAGCCCTTGAAGCCGTCGCCGGCGCGGCTCACGCGGCCGAAGGTGGGCTTGAGGCCGAAGACGCCGTTCAGCGCGGCGGGCGTCCGGATCGAGCCGCCGCCGTCGCCGCCGGCCGCGAGCGGCGCGAGCCCGAGCGCGACGCCCACGGCGGAGCCGGTGGAGGAGCCGCCGGCCGCGCGCTCGCTGTGGTGCGGGTTGTGGGGCATGCGCTGGTGGACGTTGTTGCCGAGCGGCGACATCCCCCACTCGGTCAGCACCGTCTTGCAGAGGAGCACGGCGCCCGCCTGGCGGAGCCGGGCGACGACGGCGGCGTCGCGCGGCGCGGGCGCGAGCGGGCCGCAGCGCGAGCCGAGCGTGGTCGCGAGGCCCTCGACGTCGAACTCGTCCTTGACGAGGAAGGGCACGCCGTCGAGCGGGCCGCGCGCCCGGCGGGCGGCGTGGCGCGCGGCCGCCGCGTCGGCGTCGCGGAGCGCCGCCTCGCGCGCGGCGGCGACGGCGATGTTCATGCACGGGCGCTGCGCGGCGAGCGCGTCGATCTCGGACAGGGCGCGCTCGACCACGCGGCGCGGGTCGGCGGCGCCCTGGCGGTAGGCCGCCGCGTAGGCGAGCGAGGTCCTGGGCCAGTCGCGGCGCGGGAGCGCGCCGAGCGCGGCGTCGCCCCAGCGCCGCGGCGCCGCGGCCTGGATCGGCCGGGCCTGCGCGGGGATCTCGTCGCGCCACGCTTCCGGGAGCGACGCGAGGCGGTCGATGCCCAGGGTGCGCTTCAGCACCTTCCGGAGCGCGGCGGACGATCCGGGCGCCTCGGCCGCGAGGCGCGCTGCGGTGAGCGCGCGGCCCGTGAGTCGGGGTACCTTCATGCGGCGCAGCTTACTCGACGGACCCCGTCGTGCGGCGGGCCGCGATCGCGGTGCGCGTCGAGATCGCGCCGTGGGCGGCGGGGCGGGGGTGCGGCGGCGGGGGTGCGGCGGCGGGCTGGTTCGGCGGTGCTCGTGGCGGCACGTGCACCCAGGTGCGAGGGGGACGTCGTGGGCGCCGGCCGTCCGGCAGGTCCGAGATGTCTGAGGTCATCCCCCGAAGCATCCTGCGACCGCCAGCACGTCCGAAACGCTGGGCACGCGGCGGGACATCCGCTGAATGCCGCACTCCTCCACGAGCCATACGGCATCCCCGTCCACGAAGACCTGCGCAGCGGCGTCGGAGAGGTCTTCGCGGAGATTGAGCCCGGGCGGCAACACCTCCTCCGATTGGCACGTGGCCTCCGACGCATAGCCGTTCTCGAGGAGGTAGATCTGACGTTCGAACCATCGATCGACGCTCGTGCCCACCAGGCGCACTTGCACGTCGTCGTCGTCTGGCTCCTGCCACGAGGCCCACACCCCGCCCGTCTCGTCCACGTAGATGCCCGTGCGCACAGATGTGTTCTCGATCCAGCCGACGAACCAGGCTCCGTTGTACGGGTGAACCGGCGCAGACCAGATGCCGGACGCGGTCCGTTCACGAATCACGCTCGCCGCCCACGGGGCGAGGATCGAAATCCCCCGCTGCCCGCGGAACCCGCCCACGAGCTCGTCCACGGCGAGCACCGCGTTCGTGAGCGCCTCCGATGCCCGGAATCTCTCGAGCTGGGCGCGTAGGCCATCCTGCTCCCGCAAACCCGGCTGCCACTCGCCGCACGAGCTGACCCGCGCGAACCGATCGGGGTGGCGCGGCGCCGTGGCGATGCACCCCCCGGGCTTCATCTGGAACTGCGTCTCGAAAGCGCCCTGGAGCACCCCGCGAACCCAGCAGCCGCCCTCCGCCGCGTGAAGCGCGAACGCCTCCGGGAAGTATCGGTCCATGGAGTCCAACGACCCGAGCGGCGCTCCGGGCTGTGGAGGGCCGGCGATCGGGCCGTAGGAGTACCTCGCTGGCGCGGGCGAGAGCCCGGGCGGCAGAGGGTGTGCGAGCAACGCCCGGAGCCGCTCGGTCGTCGCGCACGCCACGGTCAAGGTGTCGGCCAGCAGCAGGACGATCGCGCCGTCGAACCAGAGCAGCTGCTCCGAGGGCCCGATCGCGCGAGCCACGCGCGGCGGCCCCAGCGCCCCTTCGACCCACCCGGTCAGGAGCGCGGCCTGCGCTCCGTGGTTGTGACGCTGGCGGAGGACGAGCCCTTCGCCGACCAGCCGCGCTGCCTCGCGGAGGGCGGCAGGATCGTCGGCAGGCAGCGGAGGTCGCGGCTCGAACGGGTTTCCGGAGCGCGGAATGCGCACCACCGCCCCCTTGAGCGGTGCAAGCGAGCCCAGCGGCCCCAGATCCTCGAGCCCCGGGGCGCTCGGCAGATCGTCGCGCATTGCGATGCTCATGGGCGGGGTCCCCGTCCTCCCCCGGAGGCGCCGCAGCCCAGGATGAAGACACCGGGGCTCATTCCAGGGATCGCAGGGAGGCCGGGGACCGGAGCTGTGCGCGCCATGAGGCGATGGTCGCGGAACGAGCCGCGGTGTCAACGGCCGCCGCGAGGAGCGATGAACTCCCTCCGAAACAGCTTCTCGGAGGCGGAACGGCAGCTCCGTTCGTGCCGGTCCTGCTACGCTCACGCCCGTGGTCGCGAAGTCCACGCCAGTCGACGTCTTCATCTCGTACGCGCCCACCGACGCCCGCCACCGGGACGAGCTCGAGAGGCGCCTCGCCGTCCTGCAGCGCCATGGGACAATTCGCCCGTGGCACCAGGGGCACGTCGGAGCGGGCGAGGACAAGGTCCGGCAGACCGTCGGCCGGCTGGAGGCCGCCGAGATCATCGTGCTCCTCATCAGCGTCGATTACCTCGCCGCCGACCTGTACTGGAACGAGATGGAGCAGGCGCTCTCGCGTCACGACGCCGCGAACGCTCAGGTGATCCCCGTCCTGGTCGAAGCATGCGACTGGGATCTCGCGCCGTTCGGCAGGCTGAAGCCGCTGCCGAGCGACGGACGACCGGTGACGAGCTGGCCGAACCAGAGCGAGGCGTGGGCCGACGTGGCGCGCGGCATTCGGCTTGCGGTGGAGGAGCGCGCAGACGCTCGACACCGAGAGACAGCAGCTCGTGACGGCCGTGCTGGCGTCCAGCGTGGAGCTGCTGGAGGACCCGGCGCGGGCTCTCTGGCCACGTCTCGGGGTCTTCTCGGGGAGCTTCGAGGCGACCGCCGCCGCGCGCGTGGGCGGGCTGGACGAAGGCGCCGCCGTCGACCTCACGAGCGAGCTCGTCAGGCGGAGCCTCCTGGAGTGGGACGAGGCGACAGCGCGCTACCGGATGCACGACCTCGCCCGCGAGTACGCGCGATCGCGCCTCGACGCCGGGGATCGCGGGGCGGTGGAGGCGCGCTTCGCCGAGCATTTCCTCCTCGTCCTCAGGGAGGCGGACAGCCTGTACGAGCGAGGTGGAGAGTCGATGATGCGCGGCCTCGCCCTGTTCGAACGCGAATGGGGCAACGTCAACGCGGCGCAGGAGTGGGCTTCGAGCCGTGCCGCACAGGACGATGCGTCTGCGAGGCTCTGCGCCGAGCTTCCGCTCGCAGGCAGGCGCTGCCTGGCTCTCCGGCAGCTGCCTGCAGAGCGGATCCGCTGGCATACGGCGGGCGCCGAAGCGGCCCGACGACTCGGGCTACGCGCGGAGGAAGCCTATCACCTCGGCCTGCTCGGAAGCGCCTATGTCGAGATCGGCGACCTGCGAAGGACCATTGCGCTGAGCGAGCAGGCGCTCTCGATCCTGGTGCAGATCGGGGATCGACGCGGTGACGGCGAGATGCTCTGCAACCTGGGCAACGCGTTCGCGCGCCTGGGCGAGGCGCGCGAGGCGATCCGGCTGCACTGGCGAGCGCTGAGGATCTTCGTCGATATCGGCGACCGGAGGGGAGAAGCCAGCGCGCTGAGCAGCCTCGGGGGCGCCCACGCGGCGCTCGACGACACGCAGCCTGCTATCTCGTTTTACGAGCGGCAGCTGGCCGTCACCCGGGAGCTCGGCGACCGCCGCGGCGAGGGCAACGCGCTCTCGGGCCTCGGCAGCATGTACGTGTTGCGCGGCGAGCTCGACGAGGCTGTCGCGCTGTGCGAGCGAGCGCTGCGCGTGTTCCGAGCGCTCGGCGACCGCTCGGGCGAGGCGGAGGCGCTCGGCATCCTGGGGAACGCCCATGCCGGCCTCGGGGATCCCCTGCTGGCCATCGAGCATTACGACCGACAGATGGCGATCGCCTGTGAGATCGGCGATCGGGAGGCGGAGGCTGCGTCGAGCTGGAACATGGGGATCGTGTATGAGGCGCTGGGCAACATCCCTCGAGCCGTCGGTGCAATGCGCAATTACGTGGAGTATCTCCGGTCGATCGGCCACACGGCCCTGCAGCAGCATGAGGCTCACTTGAATCGTCTTCGCGCGAGGTTGGGCCGCAGCGTCCGGTGAGGGGACGCGGTCGCCGCAGCGTGAGGACGCGAGCGGGAGGCGCGTGGTCTGCGTGAAGCCGCCATCCGCGTCGCGCGTCCACACGTTCGCGCTGCGCGCTCGGCGCGTGCCCTCGCCTCGCCGTCTCCAGGTGCGTACCCCGCGGATCGCTCCCTGGCACGGCGCGCGCATACCCGACCCCCGTAACCGCGACGGGGGGGGACCACGCGGAGGAGACCCATGAGCCAGAGACCATCCGATTCATCCATCCAGGTGAAGCCGCTCGCAGGGCACATCGGCGCCGAGATCCACGGCGTCGACATCTCCAGGCCGCTGCCTGACGAGTCCGTGGCGGCCATCCGCGCGGCGCTGCTGAAGTGGAAGGTCGTCTTCTTCCGGGACCAGCCGCTCGGCCACGCCGAGCAGATCGCCTTCGCCGCTCGCTTCGGCGAGGTGACCTACGCGCACCCGCACGAGGACGAGCCGTTCGACGAGCACCCGGAGATCCTCGCCATCGACACCCGCCGCTACGATCGCCGCTACGGCAAGCGCTTCAGCTATGAGAACCGCTGGCACACCGACGTCACCGCGGCCGTGAACCCGCCGGCGGCGTCGATCCTGCGGGCGCACATCCTGCCGCCCTACGGCGGCGACACGACCTGGACCAACCTCGTGGCGGCCTACGAGGGGCTGTCCGCGCCGCTGCGCGCGCTCGTCGACGGCCTGCGCGCCGAGCACCGCTTCGGGCTGAGGTTCGCCCCGCAGGACCAGGACAGCCCGTACCTGCGCAAGGTGCGGGAGAACCCGCTCATCTCGATCCACCCCGTGGTGCGCGTCCACCCCGAGACCGGCGAGCGCGCGCTGTTCGTCAGCCCCGGGTTCACCAGCCACATCGTCGGCCTGTCGCCGCGCGAGAGCAGCGCGATCCTCGACCTGCTCTTCGAGCAGATCAGCCGCCCGGCGTACACCGTGCGGTTCCGGTGGGAGCCGGGCAGCGTCGCGTTCTGGGACAACCGGGCCACCGCGCACCTCGGCCCGCAGGACCTGGGGCACCTCGACGTCGAGCGCGTGCTCTACCGCGTGACGCTGACCGGGGACATCCCGGTCGGGGTCGACGGGGTGCGCTCCGAGATCGTGGCCGGCGAGCCGTTCGGCACGCGGCCCCCGAGCAAGCTGAAGCCCGTCCGAAAGGAGAAGGCGCCCGAGGCGGAGGTGCAGGCGTGACCGCCGCGAGCACGGGCGTCGAGAGGACGTCGTTCCGGGGTCCCCACGGGCCGGTCGAGGCGGTGCAGGTCCGCCCGTCGTCGGCCGGGCGCGCGCCGGCGCCGGCGGTGCTGATCCTCCACGAGGGGCTGGGGCTCACCGCCCACACGGTCGAGCTGGCGAGGCGCTTCGCGCAGGAGGGTTACCTCGCGTTCGCGCCGAACCTGTACTCGCACGACGCGGTTCACCGGACCTTCACCGAGGCGGAGGTGGCCCGCGGCGTCGGGCTGCTGCGCGCTCCGGACCGCGACGAGGTGGTCGCGCGGCTGCCGGCGGACGAGCAGGAGCGGCTGAAGGCGGTGTTCGCCTGGTTCAGCGACCGCGATACGTCGACGTACCTGCCTGACGCCAGGGCGGCGGCGGCGCACCTGGCCGGGCGGTTCGACGTGCGCCCGGGGGGCATCGCGGCGGTCGGCTTTTCGCTGGGCGGAGGGCTGGTGGGACAGCTCGCGGTTGCGGGCGTGGAGCTCGCGGCGGGCGCGGTCTTCTACGGGCAGGCGCCGCCGCTGGACCAGGTGACGAGCGTGCGCTTTCCGCTGCAAGTGCATTATGCGGAGGAGGATCCGGCGATCACGCCGAAGGCGCGCGCGGTGCAGGAGGCGTTCCGGGCTGCGGGGCGGGAGCTGATCTCGTTCGTGTATCCGGGGACGCGGCACGGGTTCTTCAACGAGACGCGGCCGGCGTACCACGCCGATGCGGCGCAGCTCTCGTGGCGGCGCACGCGGGAGTTCTTCGCCGAGCGTATCGGCGGCGGCGTCACCGCGCAGCTGCGGCCGTATGCGGTCGCCGGCGAGGGCGTCCGGGCAGCGGGGTAGCTGCACAGGAGCGCGGCCGCGGGGGTATGCCGCCTCGGACGTAAGGCGGCGGTCGCGGTTAGCTAGCTACCTCAGCTACCTCAACCTGGGTAGCTACCTCAACCTGGGTCGGCTACCTCAACCTGGGTCGGCTACCTCAACCTGGGTCGGCTACCTCAACCTGGGTCGGCTACCTCAACCTGCGGCTACCTCAACCTGGGTCGGCTACCTCAACCTGGGTCGGCTACCTCAACCTGGGTCGGCTACCTCAACCTCGGCTACCTCAACCTGGGTCGGCTACCTCCCGTCGCTCCTCAACCCGGGTCGGTCGCTGCTCCTCAACCCGGGTCGGCCGCTCCTCAACCTCGGTCGGTCACCTCAACCTGGGTCGGTCACCTCGTCTCACCTCAACCTGGGTCGGTCACCTCAACCTGGGTCGGTCACCTCAACCTGGGTCGGTCGCTCCCACCTCTGGCACGGCCGCTGCTCAGGCCCAGGCCATGACCGCCTCCACGCCCATCGCCGAGAGCAACGCTCCGAGCCCCATCCGCACCGACGACGCCGGCCTCATCGCCGGCGCCGTCACCGTCCCCGCGCCGGCCGGCGACCTCCCCGGCTACCGCGCCCACCCCGCCTCCGGCGGGCCGTTCCCGCTGGTGCTCGTCATCCAGGAAATCTTCGGCGTCCACGAGCACATCCGCGACGTCGTCCGCCGCTTCGCGAAGCGCGGCTACTACGCCCTCGCCCCGGATCTGTTCGTCCGCCAGGGCGACCCGAGCCGCCTCAGCACCATCGACGAGCTCCGGGCGCTGGCCGGCCGCGTGCCCGACCAGCAGGTGCTCGCCGACCTCGACGCCAGCATCGCCTTCGCCCGCGCCTCCGGCCAGGCCGACGCCACCAAGGCCGCCGCGGTGGGCTTCTGCTGGGGCGGGCGCATCACGTGGCTCTACGCCGCGCACAACCCCGCGCTCAAGGCAGCGGTCGCCTGGTACGGACGCCTCACCGGCGACCGGACCGAGGCGCAGCCGAAGCACCCGATCGACGTGGTGAGCGCGCTGCAAGTCCCCGTCCTTGGCCTCTATGCCGGCCAGGACCAGGGCATTCCCCTGTCGACGGTCACCGAGCTGCAGCAAGCGCTCCGTGCGGCCCCCAAAGCCGGCGGCGCGCCCGGCGCCGCGCGCTCCGACATCCACGTCTACCCCGACGCCCCGCACGCCTTCTACGCCGACTACCGGCCGAGCTACCGTCCCGACGCCGCCGCCGACGGCTGGGAGCGCCAGCTCGACTGGCTGACCCGACACGGCGTCGCCTGACCGCGCGCCAGACGCGACCGCGCCTCGGCGCCCGCTGCTGCCCCGGCACCACGCTGCACCTCCGCTGTTCCTCCGCACGCACCCGAGCTCCCTCGCTCCAACGCCCCCGCGCCCGGCGCGCCGCCGATCGGCTACCCTGACGCCGTGCGCGCGAAGATCCGAGACACCGAGATCTACTTCGACGTCGAGGGAATGGGCCTCGTCCCCGACGGCCCCGAGATGCGCGAACGGCCGGTGATGTTCGTCGTGCACGGCGGGCCGGGCGCCGATCACTCCTCGCACAAGGGCGGGATGACCCCGCTCTCCGACCGGGCGCAGCTCGTCTACTTCGATCACCGCGGCCAGGGGCGCTCGGCGCGCGGCCCGAAGGAGACATATACCCTCGAGAACAACGTCGAGGACATGGAGGCGCTTCGCCAGCACCTCGGCCTCGATCGCATCGTGGTGATGGGCACCTCCTATGGCGGCATGGTGGCCATGGCCTATGCGCTCCGGTACCAGCAGCACATCTCGCATCTCATCCTCGTGGCCACGGCGGCCAGCCACCGCCTCATCGACCGATCGAAACAGATCGTGGCGAGCCGCGGCACCGACCAGCAGAGAGACGCATGCGAGCGCCTCTGGGCCGGCAAGCTCGAGAGCGACGAGCAGTTCGCCGAGTTCCTCCGGATCATGGGGCCGCTCTACTCGACCACGTTCGACCCGCCGAAGGCGGCCGAGGCCAGCGCGCGCGCCATCTACAACGTCGAGGCGTGGAACGTGGCCCTGGAGCGGTTCATGCGGACATTCGACTTCACGCCGCGCCTCCCCGAGATCAAGGTCCCTACCCTCGTCATCGCCGGCCGGCACGACTGGATCTGCCCGCCCGATCTGTCGGAGGAGATCGCGCGCCTCATCCCGGGCGCCGATCTACGTATCTTCGAGCGCAGCGGCCACTCGGTGCGCGCCGACGAGCCGCGGGCGCTGCTCGACGCCATCGCCGGCTTCCTGGTCTACAGGCGGTAGCACGGTCGATGACGCCGAGCGCGGCGCGCGCTACTGGATCCCAGCCTTCTTCATCGCCGCGGGCATCCGCTGCATGATGACCGACCCGACCTTCTTTCCCACCTCCCCGCTGATCTCGGGGAGGAGCTTCGCGGCCTTCTTGCCGACCGGCGTGCCGTAGAACTTGATGAGCTCCTTCAGCTCATCGGCGGTGAACTTCCCCGCGTAGATGTCGACATTCCACTGGACCAGCTCGTCGTACGGCAGGACCTCGGCGACGACCGCCTTCAGCTTGCCGGTGTCCTTGGCCGAGATCCTCGCGCCCGCTTGCTGCATCGACGCCCCCATGTTGGTCATCAGCTGATCGATGAGGGCGTTGTAGACCTCCCTCGGCATGACGAGGTGCGTGAGCTCCAGGGCGAGCTTCTTCTCGGCCTCACCGGCGTGGGCGTCGCCGAGCGACACGAGGGAGAACAGGGTCACGAAGGCGAGCGAGACGATCCAGGAACGCGACGCGTGCTTTCTCATGATCCATGTCTATCACGGACGCGCCGCGGTCCGCGTCGCCCCGGCGAGCCCGCCGCCTCCCGTCGCTCGAGCCGCCGGGGCGCGCCCGTGGTGCGGGCGCGCGCGAGCCGCGCGGGCGGCCCACGCTCCCCGTCATACGATCGTCACCTCGTCCCCCACCCGCAAGGCGCCGGACTTCGTCTCGTGGATGTAGTTCTGACCGAAGTTCACGTCGCCGGGCTTCTGCGGATCGCGCCGGTACGTGGCGAGCGTGCGGAGCGGCTCCGGGCCGCGCTCCGCGGTGCGCTGATCGGTGGTGGTGACGACGCATCGGGCGCACGGGCCGCCGGCGCGGAGCACGAGCTCGCCAATGCGGACGCGGCCCCACCGATCCTCGTCGAAGGCGGCGCAGCCGCTCACGACGAGGCTGGGACGGAAGCGATCCATCGGCAACGCCGCGGCGCCCCGGTCCTGGAGGTGAGCGTTCAGGTCGGCGAGGGAGGCCTCCGAGATCACCAGCAACGGGAACTCGTCGGCGAACGACACCACATCTTCCGGGCGCGCCACCGAATCCTTGAGGACGGGCCGCCGGAACGCCTCGCCGGCCCGGACGAGCCGCGCCGGGTGATCGAGGAAGTCGCTGAGCCACGCGGCGACCTCGTCGCCGCAGTCCTCGGCCAGGAGGCCGGTGCTGCTCCAGACCTCGACGGTGAGCAGGCGCGCGCCTTGCGCCGACTGCGACGCGCGCGGCACGGAGATCGGCGAGCGGCCGGCGGCGCCGAGCGTGAGCTCGCCCTCGGAGAGCTGCGTCTCGATGAGCGCCATGCGCGGCAGCGGGCGCTGGGTGAGGGGCTTGCCCTCGGGGTCGATGATCATGAACCGCCGGTCGCCGACGAGGCCGAGCTCATCGACGGCCGCCGCGTCGAGCGCGAGGCCACGGCAGCCTTTGACGGGATAGATGTGGATGGCGGAGAGGCGCATTCAGGACGTATAACACTCCTCGGCTCCGCCGAGGGCTCGGGCGTCGCGCGCCCCCGCGCCGGCGGGCGACGCCCTCCTCCGACGGCGTCGTCGCTCGGCCGGCGCAGCCTCGACGGCGCTGTCATGGGCCCCCTCCGCGGCGACCGCGCGTCGGGAGCGGCTCCCGCCGCCGCTCCCCCTCACGCCACGCCGCCGTCCTCCGGGATCCCGAGCACCTGCCGCAGGTCCATCCCCACGATGATCTCGGCGTTCTGCCGCACCCAGTCGACGAGCGCCGGGCGCAGGGCGCGCGCGATCTCTTCCTTGACGAGCCCTTCGACGGCGCTGGGCCCGAGGTGCTTCGGGTCGAACGCGACGCCGCCGCCCGCGGCCAGGGCGCCGAACAGACGCACGAGCGACTCGACGCCCGCGGCCTGACCGGCCGCGCCGAGCGGCTCGACCCGCTCGACGGCGATCTCCCCGCCGCGGCTCACGACGAAGCGGCGGAGGTCGGCCTGCTCGACGCCGCGCTTGAGCAGCACCGCCGAGGAGCAGTCGACCTCGATGCGCTGCACGCGCGGCGCCGTCTCGATCTCCTGCCGGGTGCCCTCGACGTCGACGCTGGCCGCGATGGTGGCGCCCGCCGGGATGCGGAACCCGTCCGAGCCCACCGCGCCCGCGAGCGCCTCGCGCAGCGTCAGCCGCGCGGACACGCGGGCGCCGCGGACGGCGGGGCCGCCGCCGTCGGACTCCAGGTTCAGGAGCACCTGACGCACGGTCACGACGAGATCGGGATCGCTCGTCGGGTCGTACGGGGGTATGGCCATGGGCGTCGAGGTGACGAGTCCGCGCATGAAGGCGCGGGCCTCGTCCTCGGCCGAGTCCTTCCCGACCCGGACGAGCCCTCCCGTGTAGAACACGTTGGGCGTCATGGCGCCTGTGCGGAGGTCGTACTCGACTTGCTGCAACCCCATGTCGCCGAGCGGCGGCGGCAGGTCGATGACGAGGTAGGGCTCGAAGGCGACGCGCAGGAGCGTCGGCGCGAGCGTCAAGCGCAGCGCCGTGGCGCTTGAGGTGGCGAGCGCGGCTATCCCGGTGCGCTTCAGGACGGTGCGCGCGGGGAGGTCGAACGAGATCGAGACCAACTCGAGATCGAGCCACGGGGGCAGGAAGCGCCAGGCCATTCAGGGAGGGTACACCCATCTCGCCCCTGGGAGGGCGGCCTATTGACCTGCCGCCCGGGGCGCGCCCATCATGCCACCCATGAAGCCAGAGGAATTCCTGGGCGAGCTCGACCGCAGGGTGGGAGAGCGCCTCGCCCGCATCGGGGCCGCGGCCGGCGCGGCGGAGCCAGGGAGCGGGATCGGCGTCCCGGAGCTGCTCGCGACCGCGCTCAAGAAGGAGCTCGAGGCGACCGAGGAGGCTGCGCTCTGGCTCACCACCGAGACGGACGTCGAGGTGAAGCTCGCCCTCGCCCGCCAGTGCGGCGATGAGGCGAGGCACTACCGTCTCATCGCCGAGCGCCTCCGCGCGCTCGGCGTCGATCCGGCGTCGATCCCGGCCAGGTTCGGGCCGCCCACGCCGATGTTCGGGTACCTGAAGGGGCTCGGCTCGACGGTCGAGCGCGTCGCAGCGGGCCAGTTCACGCGCGAGGCGCTCGCCAAGGTGCACAACCAAGCCTTCATCGAGTACTGCGAGTCGCAGGGGGACGCCGAGACAGCGCGCCTCTACCGCGACGTCATCCAGCCCGACGAGGGTCATCACCACGAGATGGGCCGGCGGCTCCTGGCGCGCCTCGCGACCACCGAGGAGGCCCAGGCGCTCGCGCGCGCCGCCGCGATGCGCACGCTCGAGATCGCCGAGGAGCTCCAGGAGATCGCGCGCATCAAGATGGGGATCTGCCGCGCGCCCGGGTGCTAGCGGCCCAGCCCGCGACGCGGCTCTGGCGGATAACCCGCGGGCTCTCGCCGCCCGCGGCGAACTCGCGAACGCGAGGGTGCGCTAACGCTCTCTCGGCCGACTCCTGGACGTCGTTCGAACGGCGCCGCGTCAGCCATCGCGCGGAGCGGGCGACCAGGGCGGGCGCGGCCGTTCGGTCGCGCTCGCATGCGCCCCCCCTGGGCGTCCGAGCCGTTCGCGCGGCGCGTTCGGGACAAGAGGGCTCGCGCGCGTCGGTCGCTGCTCCGAGGCCTATATGCGGGATGGCCCGACGTGCGAAGATCGCTCAATCCATTCAACCTCTGGATACCAAGGTTGCCTCGTTGTCGCGAGATATCCTCGAGGCGAAGAGCGGCCCAGTTGACCGAGGGGGATTGTCATGAGCAGGTTTCCGGGGGACAGATCGTTCCGGGAGGTGGCTCGGTTCACCCAGGATTGTGGTTCGATCTGCACCCATGCAAGCCAGTACTGCCTCGAGATGGGGGGCGGGCACGCCGACGCCACGCACGTGCGGCTGCTCCAGGACTGCGCTGACATCTGCGAAGCGGCCTCGAAGCTCCTCCTGCGCAGCTCGCCGCAGCGCGCCCAGATCACGAGCGTGTGCGCGAGCCTCTGCGACCTGTGCGCGGCGAGCTGCGACAAGTTCGCCGGCGACACGCAGATGAAGACGTGCGCGGACGAGTGCCGCCGCTGCGCCGCTGCGTGCCGGCAGATCTGAGGCGACGGGGCGTCGGATCGCTCTGACCGCGCGGGTCGCGCCTTCCGGCGCATGCGCGCTCGCGCGATGCACTGTCGGGAACAGCAGGGCGGCCAGCGGATACCATCGACTTTTTTGGTGCTGCACCTGAATTGACTTACGGCTCTGATCACCGGAGCGCTTCGACGAAACAGGCTGTTGGATGCTCTTTTCGCCCTGGCGGTCTTTCCCTTGAGACGAGCAGCGTTATCGCTTCCTGGCCTCCCTGCGGCCCCTGTCGTTCCTCATCGCCCCATCCCTTGAGCACGCGGCCTCTGCGCGCGGCGGCCGGGTCGCGCTCGCGGTCGCGCGCGGTCCGACCGCGGAGCGCGACGCATGTGGCGGCGGCCCTCGGCTGCCGTGATATCCTCGCGCGCATGCGTTATCGAAGGGCGACGGGGGCGGCCGGGGTCGCACTCCTGTGCGTCGGGTGCGGCGCGGACGCGCCCGAGGTTCGGGTGCGCGCGGTGCGCGACCTGGGCGCGCTGACGTTCGAGCCATCGATTCGAGGGCGGGACGGCGGGTACAGCGCGCGGTGGGGTGATCGCTCGGTGTGGGTGTTCGGCGATACGACCCTGGAGGCTCCGGGGGCCGACGGCTCGCTCTGGAGATCGAGCACCTTCTGCTCAACCGACGACCTGGACGCGTCGGACGGGCTCTCGTCGCTGAGCGAGCCGCTCGACGCGGCCGGCGCGCCTGGGGAGTTCCTGCCGTTCACGGCGGAGGAGCTCGAGTTCAACGCCGCGCACTTTGGCCCTCAGGCGGAGGAGACGTGCAAGGAGGACTGCGAGGCGCGCTACGCGCTGTGGCCGGGGCCGATCGTCGTCGATGAGGCGACGGGCCGCGCGCTGGTCTTCTACAGCAAGCTGATTGGGCGTGCCGGGGGGTTCAACATCGACGCGCTGGGCTCGTCCATCGCGGTTTGGGAGGGCCTCGACGCGCCGATCGTGCGTCCGGCGGCGCGCCCGGGCGCCGCGGATCCCACGCTGATCTTCGGCGCGGACGAGCCGTCGTTCACGGCGGCGGCGCTCGTCCGCGAGGGGCTGCTCTACGCGTATGCCTGCGCGTGCTCGGGGCTCACGTGCCCGTGCCTCATCGCGCGCGTGCCGCTCGCGCAGGCGACGGAGCGCGGGGCGTGGCGGTTCTTCTCGGACGGCAGCTGGGTGGGGGATCATGACGAGGCGGAGCCGGTCATGGCGGGAGCGCCGATGATGTCGGTGCACTGGAACGAGCACGCCGGCAGGTACGTCGCGATCTACAGTGAGCCGATGTCGTCGGAGATCTCCGTGCGGACGGCCCCGGCGCCGGAGGGCCCGTGGTCGGACAGTGAGGTGGCGTTCACCGCGGAGGCGCCCTCAACCCCGGAGGCATGGCCGTACGCTGGCCTGGGGCACGCGGAGCTCGCTCAGGAAGGAGGCCGGGTGGAGTACGTGACCTATTTTCGGGAGACGGGTTTCTTGGAAGGAGAGCTCCGACTCGTGGAGCTAGAGCTCGAGTGAGGGACCGGACGACCTAGCGGACGACCTCACCCGGGTTGACTGACCGGACGACCTGACCCGGGTTGACCGCGGCCGACCTGACCCCGGTTGACCGGGACGACCTAACCCGGCTTGACCGAGACGACCTAACCCGGGTTAGCCGAGAAGACGACCTGGCCCCGGTTGCCCGACAAGACGACCTAACCCAGGCTGACCGGGCCGCCACCCGGGAAACCTGAGACGATCCGGCCCTGGTTGACGGCCAGCAGCGAACCCGACCCGGGTTGGCCGAGCGCCACCCCATCCGCGCCACTCCACGCGCGTCGGGCTGCTCCCCGGTTGGCGGAGCGGCCCAATCCGGGTCGATCTGGCGATTGGACCCAGCCACCCATAGGTACGCTCCTGTTCGGTCAAGCCGATCCTGCAACAACCTGCGTCTTGAGTCGCCTCGCTCCGCCATCTTGAGACGCACGTGCCCTCCGGCGACGTGTCGCCCCCGGTGGCCTCTCCGACCGACTCACCGTGCGCCGCCGGCGCAGCAACTACACCGTGAGCACGGCGTCCGTCACGGCGACCCCGTGAAACGCGCGCATCCACCACGTCCCCGCGGGGAATACGGCGCTGCGCACCCCGCTGCGCCACCGTTCGAGCGCCGCGCGGTACGACGCACGAAACGCGCGCACGGCGGCAGCAGCGATTCGCCATGCATCACCCTGCTCGCGGCCGACCGCAAACGTCGGACTGCAGCCGCGCAGCGGCTCGAAGCTCGTGGCACGCTCGTAGGGGGACACCCGGCTGGCGCCCTCCGCGCCAAGGACGTGTTGCCCTCGCCGCCCCACCTCCTCACGGGCCTGCGCTTCCTGTCGCTCCAGCTCAGCGGCGACCTCGCCGCGAAAGCCGTCGCCGCCATCCTGTTCGATGACAGGCGGCAGCGCGAGCGCGAGCGTTACTTCTTCTGGCCACTGCGGATTTTTCGCATCGAGATATGCCGCGGGTCGCGTCGCGCGCAGCACGCCGCAGCCGAGCTCGTTCACATCCACCTTGGCGCCCGGCCACTCGCGCGCATGTCGGACCAGGCCGGCGGCCACAGGATTCGCGAGCACGTAGGCGATCTTCTCCACCACCGCCGTCCGCGTCAGCAGCCGCACCACGCTCGTAGCTTCGTGGTCCCACACTGGCCCTTCCCACGTGCGGAGCACCTTGGTCCCGAGCGCGACGATGCGATGGAAGAATTGCAAAAAACGCGGCAGGACGCCCATCGTATCGGTCACGACGAGGTGCAGGTGCGACGACATCGCGCAGAGCGCGTGGACCTCGATGCCGAAGCGGCGCGTCGAGACGGTGAGGGTGTAGACCAAGAGCTGGGTGATGGCAGCGTCAGGGCGGAAGAGCAGATGCCTGCGCAGGACGCGACGGGTGATGAGGTAGGTGGCGCCTGCGGCAATTTCGCGGGGCTGGCTCATGGCTGGCGTGCAATGGCAAACGCCGTGCCGGCTGGTGGGGTGAATGATTTCAAGGCATTGGCTCGCTCCTTGGGGTGGCGCCGCCAGGGGCGCCAGGTGGTCCGCCACCTGGATAGTCCTTGAATCCACCTCAACCTGAATCCACCCCAACCTGGGTCCGGTCGCCCAACCTGGGTCCGGTCGCGCGCGAACCTGGGTCCGGTCGCGCGAACCTGGGTCCGGTCTCAACCTGGGTCCGGTCTCAACCTGGGTCCGGTCGCGCGAACCTGGGTCCGGTCTCAACCTGGGTCCGGTCGCGGTTCTTCTCAAACCGGCCATCAGGTAACCTCCCCCTGTGGCGACCAGCGACAGGAGCCGAGCCGAGTACCAGAAGCGGGTCAACCGCGTCATCGACTACATCCAGGCCCACCCCGGCGAGGAGCTCTCCCTCGAGACGTTGGCCGCGGTGGCGGCGTTCTCGCCGTTTCACTTCCACCGCGTCTTCAAGTCCATGACCGGCGAGAACCTCCGCGAGTTCATCCAGCGGACACGCCTCGAGACCGCGGCCAGCCATCTCACGTTGCGGCCGCGCGCCGACGTCCTCGAGATCGCGCTCGAGAACGGCTTCAGCTCGGCCAGCGCCTTCGCCCGCGCGTTCAAGGAGCGCTTCGGCATGAGCGCCTCCGCCTGGCGCAACGGCGGCGCCGCGGCCGCGCGCAAGGCGCGGCAAGCGGATCGCAAGCCGGGTGAAGTCGATCGCAACCCCGGCAAAGCAGCGGCGTGCGCGGTCGCCCAGGATGACGCCTCGTCGGGCACGGACGCCCGCCAAGACGAGGAGAAGATCATGAACGTCACCGTGAAGACGCTGCCGAGCTACCACGTGGCCTACGTCAGGAGCGTCGGCCCCTACGGCCCCGGAAGGAGCGTCGCCGAGGCCTGGCAGCGCCTCGTCCGCTGGGCGAGCGCGCGCGATCTGTGGACCCCGGACCGCATCTGCCTCGGCATCGCGCACGACAACCCCAAGGTCACCGACCCGTCCAAGTGCCGCCACGACGCCTCGATCGTGATCCCGGACGGCTTCAAGGCGGACGGCGAGGTCAACGTGACCGACATCGCCGGCGGGAAGTACGCCGCGAGCCTGTTCGTCGACGAGGCGAGCACGATCGGCGCCGCGTGGGACCGGCTCTTCGCCGAGTGGCTCCCGCAGAGCGGCTATCAGCCTGACCACCGGCCCTGCTTCGAGCTCTACCAGGGCGAGTTCCACGATCCCAAGACCAACACCTACCGCTGCGAGCTCTGCCTGCCGGTGCGCCCGCTCTAGCTGTGCTCGCCCGACGCCCGGCGCTCCCTGGCCGGACCTCTGCGCCGCGCCACGCGCGCCGGGCGCGGGCGCCGCCGCCCCTGCCCGGTCGGGGCCCGCCCTCCCCTCCGCGCACCCATAACCGCCCGATTTTGCTCATTTTTTACCCGGCACCCGCCCCGGCTGCATTTGACAGCGCGAAACGCGTGCACTACGAGCCGACATGGCATTCATCTACGATGAGCCGAGCAGGACCTTTGGCGAGTACCTGCTCGTCCCGAATCTGACGACGAAGGACTGCGTCCCTGCGAACGTCGACCTCACGGCCCCCGTCGTCCGGTTCAAGGCCGATCGGGGCGCGGGGCCGCCGGACCCGAAGCTCGCGCCGCTCACGATCAACGTGCCCATCACCAGCGCGATGATGCAGTCGGTCTCGGGCGCCGAGCTCGCGATCGCGCTCGCGCGCTGCGGCGGCCTGTCGTTCGTGTACGGCTCGCAGGGCATCGAGGAGGAAGCCGCCATGGTGCGGCGCGTGAAGAACTACAAGGCCGGGTTCGTCGTGAGCGACTCGAACCTGCGCCCCGAGGCCACGCTGGGCGACGTCCTCGCGCTGACCGATCGCACGGGCCACTCCACCATCGCCATCACCGAGGACGGCACCCCCACGGGTCGGTTCGTCGGCATCATCACGAGCCGCGACTACCGGCTCGGCAAGACGCCGCTCAGCACGCCGGTGCGCGAGATCATGACGCCGTTCAAGTCGATCCACTGCGGCAAGGTCGGCATCGATCTCCAGGAGGCGAACGAGCTCATCTGGCGCCACAAGCTCAACACCCTCCCGGTCATCGACGAGCGGCAGCACCTGCAATACCTGGTGTTTCGGAAGGACTACGAGTCGCACCAGGCGCACCCGCTCGAGAACGTCGACCACGAGAAGCGGCTGATCGTCGGGGCCGGCATCAACTCGCGCGATTACCGGGACCGCGTGCCGGCGCTGGTGGAGGCGGGCGCCGACGTGCTCTGCATCGACTCGTCGGACGGCTACTCCGAGTGGCAGCGCGACACCATCGCCTTCGTGAAGTCGCAGGGCAAGCCGATCTACATCGGCGCCGGCAACGTCGTCGATCGCGAGGGGTTCCTCTACCTCGTCGAGTCCGGCGCCGACTTCGTCAAGGTCGGCATCGGCGGCGGCTCGATCTGCATCACGCGCGAGCAGAAGGGGATCGGCCGGGGCCAGGCGTCGGCCGTGATCGAGGTGGCCAAGGCGCGCGACGAGTACTTCCAGCGCACCGGCGTCTACGTGCCGATCTGCTCCGACGGCGGCATCAGCCAGGACTACCACATCACGATCGCGCTCGCGATGGGCGCCGACTTCGTGATGATGGGCCGCTACTTCGCGCGCTTCGACGAGGCGCCCGGGCGCAAGGTCCGCGTGAACAACCAGTTCATGAAGGAGTACTGGGGCGAAGGGAGCAACCGCGCGCGCAACTGGCAACGCTACGATCACGGCGACTCCAGCAAGAAGAAGGACCAGCTGGAGTTCGAGGAGGGGGTCGACAGCTACGTTCCCTATGCCGGCAAGCTCAAGGACAACCTCGACGTCACGCTCGCCAAGGTGCGCTCGACGATGTGCAACTGCGGCGCCATCTCGCTGCGCGACCTGTACATGCGCGCGCGCCTGACCGTCGCCTCGGCGGTCAGCATCCACGAGGGCGGCGTCCACGACGTGATGCTGAAGGACACGCGCAGCAGCCCGCGCGAGGCCTGACCTCCGGAACGTCGCGGAGCCCGGCGGCGCTCGGCGGACGAGCTGTGCCCCCGCGGCCGGGCCGCGGCGACGCTCGCCGCGCGCTGCGATCTCGCTACGCCCGGAGGAGCGCCCGCGTCCGCTGCTCCGCGCGGCGCCCCTCGGCCGTAAGGCGCTCGATGAAGCGCTCGATGATGGGATTGCGTCGGAAGTTCTCGCGCATCATCAGCTCGACGGGCAGCGGCTCGACCTCCTCGGCGACCTCGACGTCCAGCCGCGAGCGCGCGACCTCGGTCAGCGCGAGCGCCGGCGCGAGGCCGACGCCGAGCCCACCCGAGACGTACGAGACGAGGAGCGACACGCTCGACACGTCGATCGTCGAGATCGGCCGGATCCGCTCGCGATCCAGGTAGGCGTCGAGCAGCCGCCGCCCCACGCTGCCGGGCGCCAGCCGGAGCAGCGGCTCGTGCCGGAGCCGCTCGCGCAGCGCCGGCGCCTTGCCCTTGAGCCGCGGCCCCACCCAGAGGAACGGCTGCACGAACAGCGGCTGCTTCACGAGATCGCCGCCCGCCGAGGACGCCGACGCGAGGCCCAGGTCCACCTCCCCGCGCTCGACCCACCGCGCGGCGTCGATCGAGTTCGCCGTCGTGATCGCGAACCGCACCGGCGCGCGCTGCTCGAGCATCTGGCGGATGACCGGCACGAGCAGCCCCTTGCCGAGGTAGTCGCTCGCCGCGAGGCGCAGCGTCGTCGACGGCTCCCCCGCCAGCTCCGAGAGCAGCTCGAACACCCCTTCCGCCTGATCGAACAGGCGCGTGATCGCGCCGAGCGCCGCCTCGCCGGCCGGGCTGAGCCGCACGCCGCGCCCGTCGCGCTCGAACAGCGCCACCCCGAAGTGCTCCTCCACCCGGCGCACCTGCTGGCTGATCGCCGACGGCGTCTTGTGCAGCCGCCGCGCCGCCTCGGCGACCGAGCCCGAGCGGGCCACCAGGAGGACATCCTCGAGCGCGGGGAGGAGCGACGCATCCATGTAGCGTTACTTAACCCATCGTGAAAAAAGTTTCATTCGACTTAATGCTCGCGGGCCCGCATAGTCATACCGCCGCCCGACGCCGGACCGCCGGATCGGGGGCGCGCCGGCCGCCTCCCTGGAGCCAGCTGGCGCGCCCCGGCGCTCGGGCCGGTCCGCTTCGCACGCCGTCCCCTTCAGCCGCGTTCAGTTGCACCGCGAGAGGCCATCATGGGTAAGAGTCTCTATGACAAGGTTTGGGACCTCCACAAAGTCCGCACGTTGCCGAACGGCGAGGATCAGCTCTTCATCGGCCTTCACCTGATCCACGAGGTGACGAGCCCGCAGGCGTTCGGGATGCTCCGCGATCTCGGCCTGCGCGTGCGCATGCCCGATCGGACGTTCGCGACGCTCGACCACATCGTCCCCACCGACAACCGCAAGCGGCCGTTCAAGGACTCGCTGGCCGAGGGGATGGTCGACGCGCTCAAGAAGGCGTGCACCGAGCAGGGGGTCACCTTCTTCGATCTCGAGTCCGGGCGGCAGGGCATCGTGCACATCATCGGCCCCGAGCTCGGCCTGACCCAGCCTGGCATGACGATCGCGTGCGGCGACTCGCACACGTCGACGCACGGCGCGTTCGGCGCGATCGCGTTCGGGATCGGGACGACGCAGGTGCGCGACGTCCTCGCCACGCAGACGCTGAGCCTCCAGCGGCTCAAGGTCCGGCGCATCCAGGTCGAGGGCAAGCTCGGCCCGGGCGTCTACGCGAAGGACATCATCCTCGAGATCATCCGCCGGCTCGGCGTGTCGGGCGGCACGGGCTACGCGTACGAGTACGGCGGCTCGACCATCGAGGGGTTCTCGATGGAGGAGCGGATGACCCTGTGCAACATGTCGATCGAGGGCGGCGCCCGGGTCGGGTACGTCAACCCGGACCAGACGACGTTCGATTACATCAAGGGTCGTCCGTACGCCCCGAAGGGCGAGGCGTGGGAGGAGGCGCTCGAGTACTGGCGCTCGATCGCGTCGGACGAGGACGCGCGGTACGACGACGTCGTGCGGATCGACGCGAGCGCGATCGCGCCGACGGTGACGTGGGGCATCACGCCGGGCCAGGCGATCTCGGTGAAGGAGAAGGTGCCGGCGGCCGAGGACGTGGCGAACGAGTCCGAGCGGGCGCTGATCCGCGAGGCGCTCGAGTACATGCGGCTCGAGGGGGGCAAGCCGATCGAGGGGACGAAGATCAACGTGGCGTTCATCGGCAGCTGCACGAACGGCCGCCTCTCGGATTTCCGGGAGGTGGCGCAGCGCCTGAAGGGGCACAAGGTCGCGCCGCACGTGCGCGCGCTGGCGGTCCCGGGATCGATGGATGTGGCGCGGGCGGCCGAGGCCGAGGGGCTGGATCGGATCTTCCGCGAGGCGGGCTTCGAGTGGCGCGAGCCGGGCTGCTCGATGTGCCTGGCGATGAACCCGGACAAGCTCATCGGCGATGAGCTGTGCGCGTCCTCGTCGAACCGCAATTTCAAGGGCAGGCAGGGGAGCCCCACGGGCCGCACCGTGCTCATGAGCCCGGTGATGGTGGCCGCCGCCGCGGTCCGCGGCGAGATCGCGGATGCTCGTGACGTGTTCGGAATCTGACGACGCTCGCACCCGAGGGAGATTTCCATGGCACTCGACTTGATCCAAACCGTCACCGGTCGCGCCGTTCATGTTCCGGGGGACGACATCGATACGGACCGCATCATCCCGGCGCGCTTCCTCAAGTGCGTCACCTTCGACGGCATCGGCGAGCACCTCTTCCGGGACGTGCGCTTCGACGAGCGCGGCGAGAAGCGGGAGCACCCGCTGAACGACCCGCGGTTCGCGGGGGCCACGATCCTGATCGCCGACCGCAACTTCGGCTGCGGGTCGTCGCGCGAGCACGCGCCGCAGTCGATCGCCAAGGCGGGGTTCAAGGCGGTCGTCGCTGAGAGCTTCGCCGAGATCTTCTTCGGCAACTCGACGACGCTGGGCATCCCCTGCGTGTCGGTGAGCCGCGAGCACCGCGCCGCGCTCGCGGCGCGCGTGAACGCCGATCCGTCGACGCTCGTCACGGTGGACCTGCAGGAGCAGGTCGTGCGGGCGGGGGGCGATCTCGCGGTGCCGTTCACCATCAAGCCGGGGGCGCGCGAGTCGCTGCTCCGGGGCACGTGGGATCCGATCGCGCAGCTGCTCGAGGGCGCCGAGGAGGTCCAGAAGGTGGCGGCACGGCTGCCGTACGTGCAGCGCGCCGCCGCGCAGTAGCCCGCGCTCGACCGGCGCCGCCGCGCTGGCGGCTCGCCGGCAAAGCACCTCAAGCTGAAAGCAGGTCGAGCACCTCAACCTGCGGGCACCTCAACCCGAGCACCTCAACCTGGGTCGAGCACCTCAACCTCGAGCACCTCAACCTCGAGCACCTCAACCTGGGTCGGGTCGCTGGGCCAGGTTGCCGCCAAGCACCTCAACCTGGGTCGGGTCGCTGGGCCAGGTTGCCGCCGAGCACCTCAACCTGGGTCGGGTCGCTCCAGGGTCCGGGCACCTCAACCTGGGTCGGGCACCTCACAGGTCGCCGCCGCAACCTGGGTCGGGTCGCCGGGGTCGCCGCAACCTGGGTCGGGTCGCCTCGCCGGGTCGCCGCCGCAACCTGGGTCGGGTCGCTCCGCAGAATGCCCGCCGGCGCATCTGGCCCAACATGGCACGCTTCCAGCTCCGTCCGTCACACTGTGGCCCTACCACGCTCGGCGTTGACACACAGGCCAGCCCACCCCTCTCGCAACCCCAGAACTCCCCGCCTCACGCCGCGCTCCGGCCGGCTGGAAGGTGTCGCCGAGCAGCCGAACCGGCGTGGCATGTCCAGTGCTCTATCTCCCCTCGAGCTCTCGGACTGGCGCTGAGGAGCCGCGGAGCAGCAGCGCTCCGCATGCCGCAGCGCAGCGCCATCGTTCCTTGATCGCGTGTCTCTCACAGGCGCGCAGGACGGAGTATCCCCATGCGATTCGCATTCTTCTCTTCTCTTATCTTGCGTTCGTCGACCGCTCGCTCCTCGCTCCAGGGGCTCGTCGCGCTCTCTGCGCTGGTGGTGCTCACCGGCGCAAAGGGGCAGGGCTGTGGCTCCGCGGACGTGCCAACGACGCCGCCCGAGCCCGACTGTGGGCCTGGCTTCCACTGGGAGACGGTCTGTTCCCCGTGCGAGATCGGCGATGTGTGCGAAGACCAGTGTGTGCCCGATAAAGTCTGTCCTCCTGGATGGAGCCAGCAGACCTTTTGCGGCGCCGGCAGCACCAGCATCACCACCTCCGCGGGCCAGGGCGGCATGGACGGCGGCGTCGCCATGCCGATGCCTCCTGATGAGTGCTGGACCGACTGCGTGCCGCCGCAGCCGCTCTGCCCGCCCGGCACCATCGAGCAGACCGCGTGCAGCGGCGGCGTCACCCCCACGACTGCCACCGTCGGCTCCGGCGGCTGGACCGGCAGCAGCGTCGGTGTCGGCGGCGCTGGCGGCATGGACGGCGGCGTCGCCATGCCGATGCCTCCCGATGAGTGCTGGACCGACTGCGTGCCCGTCGAGCCCTACTGCCCGCCGGGCACGCAGGCGCAGACCGTCTGCGGTGGCACCACCGTCGCCGTCAGCAGCAGCGTCGGCGTCGGCGGCTCCGGCGGCTATACTGGCGCTGGCGACGCTGGCGCCTGGGAGGGCACCGGCGGGTCCGGCGGGGTCACAACCCCGCCGGACCCCGGCGATTGCAGGACCGACTGCGTGCCCGTGGAGCCCTACTGCCCGCCGGGCACGCAAGCGCAGGAGATCTGCTACGACGGCATCCCCGAGACGACCGTCAGCGCCGGCACGGGTTACGGCAGCGGCGGCGCCTGGGGCGGCTGCTTCATCGAGTGCGTGCCCGCGGAGCCCCACTGCCCGCCGGACACCATCCCGCAGACCGTCTGCGAGGACAGCTTCCCCGGCACGAGCGGCAGCAGCGGCACCGGCTACGGCGGCGGCGCCAGCCCGTACCCCGGTGGCGGCTGCCGGACCGAGTGCATCCCGGTGGAGCCCTACTGCCCGCCGGGCACCCTCGAGCAGAAGGTCTGCTCCGGCGCAGGCAGCACCGGCACCGGCATGGACGATGCCGCGTACCCCGGCGAGTGCTGGACCACGTGCGTGGAGGGCTCCATCTGCCCCCCCGAGGCGATCAAGCGGACCATCTGCGAGGAGCCGGCCGGCGGCGGCTCACCCCCGGTCTGCCGGACCGAGTGTGTCCTGATGCTGCCGTGACGCGGCGGGCGCGAGCGCTCCCTCGCGGCCACGGGAGGTGTCGGCAACGCGCCAACGTCGCCCGCACCCTGGAGCATCATCGCTCCGATGAAGAAAAGCGCCAAAAACGCCGTGGGAGATTCCACCCCTGCGACGCTTTTGGCGCATCAGCGGTCCGAGCGGGCGCCGCGGCGGCCTGGCGCGGCCGCGCCCTCTTGGAATGACGCCGGCCGGTACGATTTCGCGAAGGGCAACCAGGCCCGACCGCATCCAGGGGAGCAGGAGGCGGCTCCATGACCCTGGCCCACCCAGAAGCATCTTTCTGCCCGGCCTTTCGACGGCCCCTGGCCCTGGTGCTCCTCTCGTGCGCGGCGCTGCCGCTCGCGGGGTGCCCCCTCCAGACCGCCTCCATCGGCCGTCGCAACGAGGATGCCTCGCACGTCGAGACGCCCGATCCATCGGACCAGGAGATCGGCAGCGAGACGCCGAACGTCGGCGGCGGTCCGCCCGAGGACGACGACGGCGGCGGCGGCAGCGCCGGTGCCGACGCCTTCATCGACGACGGCGACGGCGGCACCGCCTCGGCCAAACCGCCTCCCCGCGACGCGAGCCTCTGCACGGCGAGCTTCCCCATGACCGTGCGCGACTTCTCCGAAAAACATCAAGATTTCGGCCCTTCTCAGACCACCGGCGGGAAGAAATTCGAGCCCGAGACCGAGCTCCAGAACGGCAAGCCGGTCGTCGCGAACCCGCCCGAGCAAGGCGCCAGCGCGGGCGACAGCTTCGACGAGTGGTTCCAGGACGATCCGGCCGTCAACAAGACGCTCCACCAGCTCATCCACCTCGATATCCGGAACGGCCGCGGACAGCTGGGCAACCGGAGCTTCTATTACGTCGATGGCCGCGGCTTCGGCAACGAGGGTTACGCGCACAACTTCGGCTTCACCGTCGAGTTCGAGGTGCCGTTCATCTACGCGCAGGGGAGCTCGTTCTCCTACGAATCGAGCGACGACGTCTGGATATCCGTCGACGACACGATCGTGGCCGAGCACTCCGTGAGCGACGGGGTGAACGGGGGAATCGTCCGTCTGGACGCGTGGGCCGATGCGCTCCACCTGAAGCCCGGGTCGTCCCACAAGCTCAAGGTCTTCTACGCCGAGCGAAACTTCGTGGCCTCGGTCTTCCTGCTGGAGACCGCGCTCAACATCGAGTGCGTCGAAGCCATCGATTGAGCCGCCCGCGGCGCGGAGGGGCGCGTCTCCGGGTCAGCCCGCTGGTCGGTCGGGGCGCGGCGCCTTTGCGTACCTGAGCTCGAAGGCCCACGCCGGGAACACCGTGGCCGCGAGGCCCGCGCCGAGCCCGTAGAGGATCTCGTCGACCGGCACGCCGAGGAGCGTCCGACCCGGCAGCAGCACGCTGGGCCGCCAGGTGCGCTCGAACACGCCGGGCACGAGCGCCCCGAAGGCGAGGCACAGGCCGAGGTAGAGGGCCGCCGACAGGAGAGCTCCGAGCAGGCCTGGCACGAGCAGATCGCGGCGCGCTCCGACGAGCGCCGCGGTGACCGCGATCATCGCCGCCACCGCGGCGTAGAGGACGGGCACCCCGGCCGCGAGGAGCGCCCCGGCCGTCGCGAGCGCGAGCGCGACCCCCGCCGCCGCCCGCAACCACGGTCGCGCCGCCGCCCGCAACCCCGCCGCCGCCCGCAACCCCGGTCGGGCCTGCGCCGCCGCCAACCCCGGTCGGGTCCGCGCCGCCGCCGCCAACCCCGGTCGGGCCTGCGCCGCCGCCGCCAACCCAGGTCGGGTCCGCGCCGCCGCCAACCCCGGTCGGGTCCGCCACGGCGCGCCCGGCGCGGCGCAAGGCACCAGCGCGCGGCGGAACGCCACGGCGTACGCGGTGGAGGAGAACGCGCTGAGCCCGACGATGAACAGCACGTCCTCGACGCCGAACCCGACCCGATCGGCCAGGTCGAACAGGAACTTGGGCGTCCAGTACGTCGGATAGAACAGCCGCTCGGTCGCCGCGAACGGCAGCGAGGCGACCGCCGCGCGCTTCATCAGCGAGCGCAGATCCGGGCGCGCCACCCAGATGGCGATCCCCGGCAGGAGAAAGAGGAGCGAGAGCAGCAGGAACTCGTGGGTCACCGCCCCGCCCTCCTCCTCAGCGCGCGGCGAGCGCGACGGCGGTTGCGGCCAACAGCGACAGCGTCGCCGCCCCCGCGGCCGCGACCCGGACCAGGAGCAGGCGCGAGCCCGGCGGCGCCGGGCGGGCCAGCAGCACGACGAGCGTAGCCGCCGCCGGCACGAGCAGGCCCGGCGCCGGCCGCAGGCCCACCGCGCCCAGGCCGATCGGCGCGAGCAGCAGCGAGAGCCCGTTCAGGAGCGCCACGCACAGCGCGGCCCGCTCCCCGCCCACGCGCACGGCCAGCGTCCGCTTCTCGCTCTCCCGATCCGACGGCTCGTCGGGGAGCGCGGTGGCGATCGCGCAGCCGAGGTGGCTCGGCAGCAAGCACGCGAGCAGCGCGAACGGGAACCGCCCGAGGTCGCCCCCCTGCGCCAGATACCCATAGAGCGGCAGCACCACGCCGACCCCGACCATCTGGAGCAGCGCCCCGCCCCCGCGGTACGAGAGGCGGAGCGGCGGGTAGCTGTAGGCCCAGAGGAGCACGAGCGCCGCGATCGCGAGGAGCACGAGGAGCGGCGCGCCGACCGCCGCGGCGAGCGCCGCCGAGACGGCCACGAGCGCCGCGGCGCAGGCCACGGCCGCGGCGCCGAGCGCGCGGGGCGAGAGGCGCCGCTCCACCAGCACGCGCGAGCCGCCCGAGAACGGCGTGGCGGTCCGGTTGAGGCGGTCGGTCTCCTGATCCGCGACGTCGTTCGCGTAGACGATGAAGAGCTGGTCGAGGAGGCCGAACAGCTGGACCGCCGCGAGCGTCCCGAGGTCGAGCGGGCGGCCCGCCGCCCGCGCGCCGAGCAGCTGCCCGAGCAGCAGCGGGAGCGCGATGGTCGGCTGCGAGGCGAGCCGCGACGCCGCGAGCCAGGCCCGGAGCGCCCCCGGCCGGGCGCTCATCGCCCGCCGCCCCGCGACAGGCCGAGGCGCTCGGCCAGCTTGGCGCGCAGGTCGGTGAACGGCAGGTCCCAGCGGCGCTCGCCGTCGAAGCGCCACGCCTTGAGCGGGAGCAGGTCCACCTGGGCGAGCAGGTAATGGAGCTGCGACTCCTCGCGCGGCTCACGGATGAAGCTGAACGGGTTGCGGTACTCCCGGCCGTTCAGCTGCGAGTACTTGCGATCATTGCTGGCCACGAGCTCGACGAGCGCCTTCTGCCGGCCGTCGAGGTAGTCGAAGAACGCGAGATCGAACGGCCCGACGCCGGCCCGCTCGTCCGGCTTGCGCGTCACCCAGCGGGCCCAGTCGTAGCCGTAGAGGAAGTCGTGCGCGTAGCGGAAGCGCAGCTTCGACTTGTTGCCGAAGCCCACGCAGAGCGACACCACGCGGCACGCGAAGTCGCCGATCGCGGGCGCGCTCCCGGCCTGCCACAGGCAGCACGCCAGGTAATCGAGGTCCCAGAAGATGTTGTCGGGGAAGTTGTCGACGATCGCGCGGATCACCTCGCCGAGCCCGCGGGCGAACGCCTGCGCGCGCTCGGCGTCCTCGCTGCCGCCCACGATCTGCTCGACCAGCGCGACCGGGGCGGGCGCGCTCGGCCGACCGGGCGCGACCGAGGCACGCGCGCCGAGCAGCGGCGTGAGCTGCGCGAGCTCGTCGCGCGCTTCGGCGGGGATCGCGCACGCGACGGGGGCGCCGGTCACCTCGGCCTCCCGCCGGCGCACAGCCCGGCGGCGAGCACGCCCGCCGACAGGACGATCGTCCCCCACCAGATCGCGCGGTGCAGCTCGAGCTTGTAGGCCGCCTGCGCGGCGAAGGCGTTCGTCACCGCGCCCGCGCTCTTCCCGACGAGCCGCGCCCGGAAGTAGAGCGCGACGGCCGCCGCCGGCGCGACCGACCCGATCGGCGGGGCGCCCGCGGCGAGGAGCGGCGCCGCGAGCCAGAGGAGCGGGCCGAGGCCGGCGAGGGCCTCCGTGGCCCGACGCGTGATCGCGTTGCCGAACAGCGCGGTCACGGTGCGCTTTCCGCCGGCGCGATCGCTCTGCTCGTCGGAGAGCCCGCTGGCCAGGGCGCTCGCCAGCGCGAGCGCGAGCAGGCCCGGCAGGAGCGCCGCGAGCCGCGCCGGTGCCCACGCGCCGCACTGGGCATACGCGTGCATCACGGGGAGCACGCCGCCCACGCCGATCATCTCCAGGAGCTCGCCGCCGCCGCGGTAGTTCAGCCGGAGCGGCGGCAGCGTGTACGCGGCGAAGACGAGCAGGCCGAGCGCGGCCAGGGGGAGCAGCAGCGGGCGATCGAGCGCGTCGCCGGCCCCCCAGGCGACGAGCAGCGCGGCGGCGCCGGCGCCGAGGCCGGCGAGGAGCAGGGCACGCGCCGGGAGGATGCCGTCCGGGATGGTCTTCGGCGAGCAGCCCTCCGGGAACATGCGCCGCTTGAGGGCGTCGACCTCACGATCGCCCCAGTCGTTCAGGAGCACGACGAACGCGACGTCCGCGACCATCCACAGCGCGCCGAAGGCGAGCGCGCCCGCCGACAGCCGGCCCGCGACGGCCGCCCCCACGGCCTGCCCGCATACGGCCGGGACGAGCACCTTGGGCCAGCTCGCGGGCTTGAGCGCGTACCACCACCGCGCTCCAGGGCTCATCGACTCGACGCGCATGGCTCAGGTCTTTCTGCTGCTAGCACAAGAACATGCGCGCTCATGGGCCGCACGAGATCGCCCGGGCTCGGCACCCTCGCCGCTCGGGCGCGCCGGGGCAACGCCGCGGCGTGTCGGCCGCGCACCGTGCGGCGTTTCCTTCCACGCCGATCTGAGCCACCTTATGCCCCGGCGGCCTCGCCGCACGACCTCGCGCGGCGGCGGCGCGGAGGCGGGAAGACACGAAGAAAGCCCAATGATTTTTATGCTTTCCCGCTTTCATGGGCGACCTCTCCGGTCCGAGGGCGGCGCCGCCGCGCGGCGCGTCGTCTCCCCCTCGCCCCGCCCCTCCCCGGGCCCGGCCGGCGCGCCCCGCCGGCGCGGCCCCGGCGAGCGCCCGGATCCCCGGCGGGGGCGCCCATGAGCGCCGACGCGGCCCGGGCGCGCGGCGCGCGGGAGCTCGCGGACGAGCCCGCCCGCCGCCGCATCCGCGAGGACCTCCGGACGACGCTCGTCGTCGAGGCGGCCGCGGGCACCGGCAAGACGACCGCGCTCGTGTCGCGGATCGTCGCCGTGCTGCGGAAGGCGCCCGAGGAGGGCGGCGGGACGCTCGATCGCATCGTCGCGGTGACCTTCACGGAGAAGGCGGCCGGCGAGATGAAGCTGCGCCTCCGCGCCGAGATCGAGCGGGCGCGCGGCGACGCGGCGTCCGGCCCGGCGGAGCGCGCGCGGCTCGACGAGGCGCTCGCGCACCTCGAGGCGGCGCGCATCGGCACCATCCACTCGTTCTGCGCCGACCTCCTGCGCGAGTGGCCGGTCGAGGCGCGCGTCGACCCGCTGTTCCAGGTCGCCGCCGCGGACCAGGCCGAGGCGCTCTTCGACCAGGCCTTCGACGCCTGGTTCCAGCGCACCCTGAACGACCCGCCCGAGGGCGTGCGCCGGATCCTCCGCCGGCGCCCGCGCGACGGCGCGCAGGGCCCGCGCGACCTGCTCCGGAGCGCGGCGTGGCGGCTCGCCGAGCACCGCGACTTCACGCGCCCCTGGCGCCGCGATCCGTTCGATCGCGAGCGCGCCATCGACGAGCTCCTCGACCGCCTCGCGGCGCTCGCGGACCTCGGCGCCGAGGCCGACCGGGAGGGCGACTACCTCGCGCAGAGCCTCCGGAACATCGACCGGTACCTCGCGGAGCTCCGCCGCCGCGAGGAGGTCACGGGCGGGCGCGATCACGACGGGCTCGAGGCCGAGCTCGGCGAGCTCGCGCGCTGGAAGGAGTGGCGCTGGAAGGGCTCGGGCAAGGCGTTCGGCGCGGACCTCTCGCGCGCCGAGGTGCTCGCGCAGCGCGACCGGGTGAAGGTCGAGCTCGACGCCGTGCTCACGGCCGCGAGCGCCGACCTCGCGGCCTGCCTCTCGCGCGAGCTCCGGCCTCCGATCGAGGCGTACGACGCGCTCAAGGCGCGCGCGGGCAAGCTCGACTTCCTCGACCTGCTCCTCTGCGCCCGGAACCTCCTCCGCTCGAGCCGCGCCGTGCGCGAGGAGCTGAACCTCCGCTTCTCGCACCTCTTCGTCGACGAGTTCCAGGACACCGACCCGCTCCAGGCGGAGATCCTGCTCCTGCTCGCGGCGGACGACCCGGCCGAGACCGACTGGATGCGGGCGCGCCCGGTTCCCGGCAAGCTCTTCGTCGTCGGCGATCCGAAGCAGTCGATCTACCGCTTCCGCCGGGCCGAGGTCGCGCTCTACGAGGCGACGAAGGCCCGGCTCGTCGCGTGCGGCGCGAGCGTGCTGTACCTGTCGACGAGCTTCCGCAGCGCCCCGTCGATCCAGGAGGCCGTCAACGCGGCGTTCGCGCCGCTGATGCAGGGGGGATCGGGCGAGGGCGCGGCGAGCCAGGCGCGGTACGTCGCGCTCGAGCCGTTCCGGGACGACCCCGTCGGGCAGCCGACGGTGATCGCGCTGCCGGTGCCGCGGCCTTACGGCGACTTCGGGAAGATCTCCGATTTCCGGGTGCGGCAGTCGATCCCGGACGCGGTGGGCGCCTTCGTCCACCACCTCATCCACGGCGGCCGGGGCGCCGCGGGCGGGCGGCGGTGGACGGTGACCGAGCGCGAGCGCCCGGGCCAGCGGGTGCCGCTCGAGGCGCGGCACATCTGCCTCTTGTTCAAGCGGTTCCAGACGTTCGGCGAGGACGCGACCCGCGCCTACGTGCGGGCGCTCGAGGCGCGGCGGATCCCGCACGTGCTCGTGGGCGGGCGGTCGTTCCACGATCGCGAGGAGGTGATGGCGGTGCGGAGCGCGCTGCTCGCGATCGAGTGGCCGGACGACGAGCTCAGCGTCTACGCGACGCTGCGCGGGCCGCTGTTCGCGCTGACGGACGACGTGCTCCTCCTCTACCGCGACCGGTTCCATCGCCTGCACCCGCTGGCTCGACCCGACGAGGCGGCGCTCGATCTCGCGGTCGAGGGTGGATCGCGGCCGCTGTCGGAGGTCGCGGAGGCGCTCGCGGTGCTCGGGCGGCTGCACCGCGAGCGCAACCGGCGGCCGATCGCGGACACGATCGGCGGGCTGCTCGACGAGACGCGCGCGCACGCTGGCATCGCGATCTGGCCGACGGGGGAGCAGGCGCTCGCGAACGTGCTGCGGGTGATGGATCTCGGGCGGCGGTTCGAGGCGGGCGGCGCGACGTCGTTCCGGGCGTTCGTGGAGCGGCTCGAGGCGGACGCGGAGCGGGGGGAGGTCGCGGAGGCGCCGGTCGTCGAGGAGGGGACGGAGGGGGTGCGGATCATGACGGTGCACCGGGCCAAGGGGCTCGAGTTCCCGGTGGTGATCCTGGCGGATCCGGCGTCGCCGGCGGTGCACCAGCACCCGTCGCGTCACGTGGATCCGGAGCTCGGGCTGTGGGCGGAGCCGCTCGCGGGCTGCGTGCCCGCGGAGCTCGTCGAGCGCCGCGACGAGGTGCTGCGGCGCGATCGCGAGGAGGCGGTGCGGCTCGCGTACGTGGCGGCGACGCGGGCGCGCGAGCTGCTCGTGGTGCCGGCGGTGGGCGACGCGCGCCCGGGGGACGGCTCGAGCGACGGCTGGCTGGACGTGCTGCACCCGGTGCTCTACCCGGCGCCGCGCGACCGGCGCAGCGCGCGGCGCTGCGAGGACCTCGGCTGCCCGCCGTTCGGGACCGACACGGTGCTGGAGCGCCCGGCGCGGTGCGAGGCCGACGAGCGCGACGCGGTGGCGCCCGGGGAGCACGCGCCGATGGCGGGGTCGCACCACGTGGTGTGGTGGGATCCGAGCACGCTCGACCTGGATCGCGAGCCGGAGGCGGGGCTCCGGCAGCAGCGGATCCTGCAGGCGGACGCGAGCGGGGCCGGCGCGGGCGCGACGGCGATGGGCGCGGACGCAACGGCGGGCGCGGGCGCGACGGCAGGCGCAGGCGCGGCGCCGGGCGCGGGCGCGACGGCGGGGGAGATCGGGCAGCGCGGGTACGAGGTGTGGCTGGAGGCGCGGCAGCGGGCGATCCGGGACGGCGCGGTGGCGGCGATCCGCGTGAAAACGGCGACGCAGATCAGCCACGAGGCGGCGGCGGAAGCGGCGGAAGCGGCGGCAGCGGCGGCGGCCGGCGCGGCGGGGCCGGTCCAGCAGCGGAGCGGCGCGGCCGGCGCGCCGCGCGCGGACGCGCTGCCGGTGATCTCGTTCGAGCAGACCGCGATCGCGCGCGAGGGCCGGCCCTACGGCAAGCGGTTCGGGACGCTGGTGCACGCCGTGCTCGCCGAGGTCGATCTCCGGGCGGGCGAGGACGAGGTGAGGACGGTGGCCGCGGCGCAGGCGCGGCTCCTCGGGGCGCCGGCCGAGGAGGTCGACGCGGCGGTCGCGGCGGCGCTCGCGGCGCTCGAGCACCCGCTGCTCCGGCGCGCGGCGGAGAGCGCGGCGCGCGGCGCGTGCGAGCGGGAGACGCCGCTGCTGCTGCGGCTCGAGGACGGGACGATCGCCGAGGGCGTGGTCGATCTCTCGTTCCGGGAGAGCGTGGGCGACGTGGGCGTCTGGACCGTGGTCGATTTCAAGACCGGCTCGGACGCGGGCACGGCGCACGCGGCCCAGGAGGCGCAGGTGCGGCTTTACGTGCAGGCGATCGCCGAGGCGACGGGTGAGCGGGCGAGAGGGGTGGTGCTCCGGGTGTGAGGGGACGCCGCGGGTGGCGCATCGCGGGAAGGCCGTGGGTGGTACGATGGGCGGCATGGGTTGATGCGGCTCTACCCGCGAGGCCTGCGAAAGCTTTCCGCGGATCACGGCGGGGCGCTCGCACGGGATTGGTGCTCAACTTCGTATCAAGGTCGCAGACGCGCTGCGATATGCGCGCTCGATGAATCTCATCCACCGCGATCGCAGCCTCGAGGACATCCTGTTGACCGACGTACACGAACCCGTCATTGCGGGCTGGAGCCTCGGTCAGCTCATCCATCCGCATTCGAAGATGCTGGATGCTCATGCACGCGCTGGAGCCGGGGGCCTCACCTCCACGCGCCCTGAGCACGCGCTCCGGGCGCGGCTGCGCTAGGATGGCGCCATGCTCGACCGATGGCGGCAATTCCGTACCAACGCAGGGAAGTGGGGTGTGGTGCGCACCGTCGTGGCGCTCGCCCTCGCGCTCACGGGCGCCGCGATACTCACCGCGTACGCGCAGTCCTACTGGCCCACCGTGCCCGGCGTGGCGCTCGGGTTCGTGATCCCGTACCTGGCCCGGGACGCGCTCGTCGAGCATGCGCAGAAAGTGCGGCAATTTCAGTCGTATTCCATGATCGGCATCGGGCTGATCGCCGCGGTGGGGCGCGACGTCTTCAAGGAGGTCGGGCCCATCGGGCTCGCGGTGGCGCTCGCCTTCGCCGCGGCTCAGGTGGGCACGTACTTCTGGCTGCTCTCGGATCCCCGGATCTCGATCGTTCGCAGCTGAGGCGCTCACCGGGGTTGCCCCGGGGACGTCGAGGCGCGCGCTCGGCGGCGACACGTCGGAGGAGCCATCGCGCGCAGTGGGCGGAGCGGGAGCCATCGCGGCCCCTCGGCAGAGCGACGTCGAGAAGCGGCGATGTCCGCGAGGAGGCGATCGTTCCTGGTACGATGCGCGCCGGCGCGGAGGCCGGCATGGGGACGAGCGACGAGGGCGGGAAGAAGCTGGGGGTCATCGGTGCCGCCATTGCGGCCATCGGGATGATGGTGGCGCGCGGCGCCGACGACTGTGGGCGCCTTGGGCTCAAGGGCCTCGGGGCGGCGGAGCATGCCGCGCCAGCGGCCGCGGGGGATGCGCTGCTCGGCGCGGGCAAGGCGGCGGCCCTCGGCGACGACGCGCTGCTCGGCGCGGGCAAGGCGGCGGCCCTCGGCGATCCTGCGCGCGCCGCGGCGCACGCGGGCGATGGCGCTCACGCGCCGAAGGTGCTCGAGGTGCAGCCCGGCAGCGCCACCGACGACGTGGCCGGGAAGCTTGCAGAGCAGGGGCTGGGGCTGGGGGTGGAGATGCTCCCTGGCGCAACCGACGAGCAGGAAGCGGACGAGCCTGCGCGGGAGGCGGCCGCCGCTCCCGACGTGCAGGGAGCGCGGCCGGCGCCGATGCCGCCCGGCGCCGGCAGCGCCGATGCGGGCGCTGGCGCCACGGGCGCGCCGGCGCCCCGGACCGTGGAGCGCCGGTCCCCCGCGAAGTGATGCAGCGCGCGTACGTCAGCCTGTTCGGTCGATGTCGGGCGGGGCGTCGAACAGGCTGCCGCCCACATCCTCTACACCTGACAGGACGGATGACGGTCAGCGGCGCGGCGCCGTAAGATACAGCGGCTTCCCGTGGTCCATGCCCCTATGAACGCACCTGCCCTGCGCCTCTGCCCGCTGCTGCTCCTCGTGATGGGCTGCGCCACCGGCGAGCCGGCCCCCGCGGCTCCCTCTCGCGCGGCGGCCGACAACCCCTGCGCGCCAGGTGGAACGCCGCGGCCGCCCCGCCGGAACATCGTGGCCACGACGGTCACGCCGAGCGGACAGGTCATCGACTGGATCCCGATCGAATCCCAGACCCCCGACGGCAAGATCGCGTCCCCTCCCCCACCGCCGACGAGCCCGGGCGCCGCCGCACCGGCGCCCCCGAGCGGCGCCGCGCCGGCGCCATCCCCGGTGGAGACCGGGGTCGAGCTCGGGCCGAGAGGTCCGGCCGGCACGGTGCCGGTGCTGCGCCCGCGACAGCCGCAGTGCGATTGCCTGCCTGGCTACGTCCAGCAAGCCGATGGCTCGTGCGCGGAGCTCGCCACGCACTGCTCGGGAGAGGGAGCGATGGCATCCAGCAAATCGTTCACCGTCTGCTGTCCGGAGCTCGCGCGCATTCCCCTGATGGAGCGCATCGATGGCAAGTGCGTGACCATGGGGCTCGGCGCGCACCTCTGCACGAAGTGCGGCGACGGCGCCTGCGGCGCGGGGGAGAACGACTGCAACTGTCCGAGCGACTGCCACGCTGCCAGTCCGAGCCCTGCCAGCGGCCCCGACGGACGCCTCCAGGGACGCCCCGCGGAGGCGTCCACCCCGGCAGCCGCGGTGGCATCATCCGGCCCATGAGCACCCTCCTTGCCGAGATCGAGCGGTTCTACGACGCCGTCCCTCGCCGTCGTGCCGACGCCGAGGACCACGGACCGCTGACCCTCTTCATTCGCCGCGGCGACGGCTGGCCCTACTATGCCCGCCCCGCCCTCGGCGTTCGCGGCGCCGTGTCGGCCGAGGATGTGGCCGCGGTGCGCGCGCGTCAGCGGCAGCTCTCGATCCCGGAGGCGTTCGAGTGGGTGCTGGAGACGACCCCCGGGCTCGACGCGGCCGCCGAGGCGGCGGGCCTGCACGTCCGCCGCTGCCCGCTGCTCGTGCTCCGCGGCGAGCCCGTCCCGGCCGCCTTGCCCGAGGACATCGCGCTCTCGATCGTCGCCGCGCACGATCCGGATCTCGCCGCCGTGCAGGCCGTCGCGCACGTCGCCTTCGGCGCGCTCAGCACCGCGGCGGGCCCTGCTGGCCCGGCCGAGCGCGACGCCGCCGCAGCGACGCTCCCGGCCGGACTCGCGGCGGCCTGGCACGCGTCGCTGATCGAGGGAACGATGGTGCACGCCGCTGCCCGGGGCCGCGGCGGCGCGCTCACCGGGCCGCTCTGCGTGGGCAGCTACCAGCACGCGCTGGACGTCGCCGAGATCGTGGGCGTCGGGACGCTGCCTGCGGCTCGGCGCCGGGGCCTCGCCGCCGCCGTCACCGCGGTCCTGGCCCGGCACGCCCTGGACGCCGGGATGCGCACCGTGTTCCTGTCTGCGCAGAACGACGATGTCGCGCGCGTCTACGAACGGGTCGGATTCCGGCGCGTCGCCACCGCGTGCATCGCCGAGCCGCCCGAGCAGGCGGAGCGCGTCGAGGAACTCGCCCCGTGACCGGTGCGAGGCCGGCGAGATCGGCCCACCGAGTCATCGACGGCAAGAGGGGTCAGCCGGAGACGGCGTGATAGTCCGGCCCCTCTTCCCCGCGCAGGATCTCGGTCTGAACGACCGAAGCGTCCCGCAGGTGCGCCACCGCTCCGAGCTCGCCGTCGCGACGGTACGCCGAGAAGGCGTGTTCGTCGGGAAAGGTGACGATGTGAATCTCCTTCAGGCTCAGCCCAGCGCTGTCGGGCGCCGTCACCACGGTTCGCTCGATCGCGCCGCCGTACCGGGCCATCACGGCCGCGGCCTTCCTCTCATACGCGCGGAATGCGTCGAGCGCCTCGCATCGCACCGTGAGGATCACAACCAGCGTCACCGGCACGTCGCCTCATCCACGCCACGCCGCCGCAGAAGCACAAAAAAAAGAGCGCCCATTCGACGGTGGGGGGGGATACCGTCACGGGCGCTCTGCCTCCAGGTTTAGCAGGATGCGGACCAAGCGATGCACCCTGGTTTTCCGCGCATTTTCCTTAAGGGGACTGCGTACCCCTTTCGATCCTGAAACCGACGCGTGCAATCCTGACATCCTCCGGTCGCTGCTGGCGACGGGGGCGGTGCGGCGCCACACGTGACGCCGGCGCCCGCCGACCGAAGCGAGACGCTCGACGCCGGCGGGCCCCGCCGCCAGCTCGGGCGGAGGACGTCGTCGCGCGCATCACACCTTGAAGCCGAGGCGACCACGTCGCTTGAGGCGGCGGGGCCACGTTGCTTGGGCCGCCGGAACCACGTTGCTTGGCGCCGCGGGGACCACGGTCGTCGCCGCGCCAGGGAGCGCGGCCGCCGCACGCGGAGCGGCCGCTCGACTCCGTCCGACGGAGCGCGCCGCGCCGGCATGCGCGCATCGTTGACATCGCCGCCAGGATTGCTCCAATGCGAGCGCCCGCTCCGCGCTGATCCAACGAGGAGGCATTCGATGCGGCACTTTCTGACCACGATGGACTATACCCGCGCCGAGATCGAGGGCCTCCTCGAGCGCGCGCAGCGCTTCAAGCGCCGGCCGATCGAGCCGCGCCTCAAGGATCGCACCATCGCGCTCGTGTTCTTCAACCCCTCGCTGCGGACGCGCACCTCCTTCGACGTCGGCATCCGGGAGCTCGGCGGACACGCCGTGGTCCTGGAGCCCGGCCGGGGCGCATGGCCCATCGAGTTCGAGGAAGGCGCCGTGATGGACGGCGAGCCGGAGGAGCACATCCAGGAGGTCGCTCGCGTGCTCTCGCGCTACGCCGACCTCATCGGCGTGCGCGCGTTCCCCAAGTTCCAGCGCTGGGAGGAGGATCGCCAGGACAAGGTGCTCCAGGGGTTCGCCCGCCACGCGACCGTGCCGGTGGTGAACCTCGAGACCATCACCCACCCTTGCCAGGAGCTCGCCCTCGCGCTCGCCATGAAGGAGCGCCTCGGCCGCCTCGACGGCAAGAAGTTCGTGCTCACCTGGACGTACCACCCGCGCCCGCTCAACACCGCGGTCGCCAACTCGGCGGTCCTCATCGCCTCCAAGCTCGGCATGGACGTCACCCTCCTCTGCCCCACCGAGGAGTACCACCTCGACGAGCGCTACCTCGACGCCGCCAGGAAGAGCGCGGCCGACAACGGGCGGAAGCTCTCGATCACCTACGACATCGAGTCTGCCTACCGGGGCGCGCACGTCGTCTACGCGAAGAGCTGGGGCGCGATTCCCTACTTCGGGCGCTGGGAGCAGGAGAAGCCCATCCGCGACCGGCACAAGCACTTCATCGTCGACGAGCAGAAGATGGCGCTCACCGCGGGTGGGCTCTTCTCCCACTGCCTGCCGGTCCGGCGCAACGTGAAGGTCACGGACGCGGTGATCGACTCGCCGGCCTCCATGGTCATCGACGAGGCCGAGAATCGGTTGCATGTTCAGAAGGCCGTGATGGACGTGCTGGCCAACGGGTGGTGACCGCGATGGGCTCGACACAAGACGTCATCGTCCGCCTGCTCAGGAACCTCGGCAGCCGCAAGGAGGTCGAGCAGTACCTGAAGCAGTACGCGGCCGTCGATCAGCAGAAGTTCGCCGTCATCAAGGTCGGCGGCGCCATCCTCGACGAGGACCTGGAGGCGCTCGCGACCTCGCTCGTGTTCCTGAACCAGGTCGGCCTGTATCCCATCGTGATCCACGGCGCCGGGCCGCAGCTCGATCGGGCGCTCGCCGAGGCGGGCATCCAGACCGAGCGCGTCAACGGGCTGCGCGTCACGACGCCCCGGGTCCTGGAGATCGCTCGCCGCGTCTTCCTGCGCGAGAACCTGCGGCTCGTCGAGGCGCTCGAGGAGATGGGCACGCGCACGCGGCCGATCACCGCGGGCGTCTTCGAGGCGTCGCTGATGGACGAGGGCCGCCTCGGGCTGGTCGGCAGGGTGGAGCGCGTCCACGTCGACGCGGTGAGGTCCAGCCTGCGCGCGGGGCACCTGCCGATCCTCGCCTGCCTCGGCGAGACGCCGGGCGGGCAGATCGTCAACATCAACGCCGACGTGGCCGCGCGCGAGCTCGCGCTCGCGACGCAGCCGTTCAAGATGATCTTCCTGACGAGCGCGGGCGGCCTCCTCGACGAGCACGGGCGCATCATCTCGGCCATCAACCTCGAGGAGGACTACGCGGGGCTCATCGCCCAGCCCTGGTTGACCGGGGGCATGCGGCTCAAGCTGCAGGAGATCAAGCTCCTGCTCGACGGGCTGCCGCCGACCTCCTCGGTGTCGATCACGGCGCCGGATCACCTGGCGAAGGAGCTGTTCACGCACACGGGCTCTGGCACGCTCGTCCGACGCGGCGAGCGCATCGTGCGGCACGACACGCTCGACGGCATCGATCGCGGCCGGCTGCGCGATCTGCTCGAGGCGTGCTTCCAGCGGAAGCTCGACGAGCACTACTTCGACAAGAAGCCGTTCTACCGCATCTACCTGTCCGACTCGTACCGGGCGACGGCGATCCTCACGCTCGACTCGGGCGACAAGGCGCCGTTGACTCCGTACCTCGACAAGTTCGCGGTGACCACGGAGGCGCAGGGCGTGGGGATCGGCGGCTCGCTCTGGACGCGGATGAAGAACGAGAACCCGAAGCTGTTCTGGCGCGCCCGGAACGGCAACGAGATCAACCCCTGGTATTTCCAGCAGGCCGAGGGCAGCTACCGCAACGAGAACTGGACGGTGTTCTGGTACGGCCTGTCCAGCTTCGACGACATCCGCGCCTGCATCGATCACGCGCTGTCGCTGCCGGCAACCCTGCGCCAGCACGGCACGGTCGAGCTCTGACCCCGCGCCGCCGAGCCCGGCGCGCCCGCCGCGCCTCGCCCGGGTCGCGCCTCGGTCCGGGCTCACAGCGGGTCGTCGTCGCCGTCGGCGTCCGCCCGCGCGAGGGGCGCGCGCTCCCGGTCGGCCCCGGCGTCCGGCGGGAGCGACGCCGGCGGCGGGGCGCTCGTCCGCTTCTCGGCGGTGCGCGCCTTCGGCGCTCGCCGCGGCGAGCGCTTCGGCTTCGCGGACGCGGAGGACGCCTCCGGAGGGCGCGGCTTCTTGAGCGCCCGGGGCGGCAGGAGCTCCGAGTCGACAGCGACCTTCTTCGCCATGAAGATCGCGGCGTCGAGCCGGTAAAAGCTGCGCTTCCGGTAGAACTTGAGGGCGCCGATGTTGTTCTCGGCCACCTCCAGCACGAGGTGGGTGCAGCCGTGGATGCGCGCGAGGTGCTCGAGCTGCTCGAGCATGAAGGCGCCGACGCCGCGACCCTGGTAATCGGGGTGGACCGCGAGCTCCTCGACGAAGAGCGGGCGCATGTCGTGCTTCGTGAAGTACCGCTCGTTCATCCAGTTGTCGGTCCCGGTGATCTCGAACGCGCACTCCGCGTAGCCGACGATCTCCTGCCCATCGCCCTGGCGGACCTCGAAGAGGAGCTGCTCGACGCCCTCCTCTTCGTAGACCTCCAGGAACCGCTTCTTCGAGCGAGGACGCTGGTACTCGACCGTTTCCCGGTTCACGTCGCGGAACACCTTTTTGAGAAATTCCCAAACTCGGTTCAGGTCGCGGCGGTGGATCCGGCGGACGTAGATGAGGCTCTCCTCCCCGGCGCCGGGGGAGCTCGACTCGGCCTTGGTCATTGTCGCGCCCAGTCTACAGGACGAACGCGGAGCGGGCACACCGCGGCGAACACGATGCTCGCTCCTCCGGGGAGCGCGGGGCTGGTGAGGGCGTGAGCGCGAGTACGGAGGATGGGAAGGCGCACACCTCAGGCAGGCATCACGCCATCGAGGGCGCTCGTCTCAGACGTCGACCAACGTCAGGCCCGCAGCGGCAGCACGCCCCAGGCGGCACAAATGGATCGCGGGGTGGTGGGGCCCCACCGAGCTCCGCTCGGTGGGGCGGCGGGGGCGCGTGCCCCCGCCGTGAGACTGCGGCGCGTGCCCCCGCCGTGAGACTGCGGCGCGTGCCCCCGCCGTGTAACCGCGGGACTACGCCGCGGTGTGCGGGCCGATCTGCTGGAGGCGCGCGTTGATCACGTCCCAGTTCAGGCCGGAGAGCACGTTGGCCACGTAGTCCGCCTTCTTGGTCTGGTAGTCCGCGAAGTACGCGTGCTCCCAGGCGTCGATCGCGACCATGATATGCGTGTTCGCGAACAGGCCGACATCGTGCTCGGTCCGGATGAGGTTGTTGAAGAGCTTCTTCTCCTGGTAGTCGTACACGAGCACCGTCCAGCCGTGCGCGCTCAGGAGCGCCGCCTTGGCGTCCGCCAGCCAGTTGTCGAAGCTGCCGAAGGAGGCCTCGATGAGCTGCTTCGACTGGGCGCTCGGCTGCGTCGAGCCGTTGCCGATGTTCTCGAAGTACAGCTCGTGCAGCACCGTGCCGTTGAACGCGACAGGCTCGCGGCGCTTGAGCTCGCTGTACGCGTTGTACGAGTAGTTCGGCGCGCTGCGATCCGCCTTACCGAGCTGCTCCCAGATCTCGTTGAGCTTCTTCACGTAGCCCTGGTACAGCGTGAAATGCGCCTTGAGCTGCAAATCACTCAAGCCCTTGGCGTTGCCGCCGAGGAGATGATCGAAGTTCTTCGGTTCGCGGGCCATGGTGCCTCCTAACGAGTGCCGCGAGCAACGCGTGCCGCGGGGTCAGGGCGCCGCTCTACCGCTGCCGCACTCCGGTAGCAACCCTGGCGTGCGAGGCTCCACGGCGCGACCTCACGGCGCAAGCGGACCTGCCCCGGACCCGACCGCCCTTGCAGGAAACTCCGTACAGGCGCGCGAGGCGCACCGTGAATGCGCGTCGGAACCACGGCGACCAGGCCCGCGCCGCCACGCGCACAGCGCCTCCCTCGAGCGGGCCCGATGGCCCGCCTCGCCGGGAAAAACCTCGTGAAACGTTGAACGCCGCGGGCATTTCGGTCGATACTCCGGGGGCTTGCTGTTCCTTCGCGCAAGGAGGCGACCTCGTTCATGCCGGCTCGTACACAGGGGACCCATCCGACGGCCGCGCTCGCGGCGGCGCTGTGCCTGCTCGGGGCAGCGGCTCAGGCCGAAGCGCAGGAGCCCGCGAGACCCGAGGGCTTCGCGCTCGACAGGTTCCAGCCCGCGCCGGCCGGCGACCGGATGTTCGGTGTCCAGTCCGCCTACGCAGCAGGAGACGCGTCGCCCCACATCATGATCCTCGGCGACTACGCCCAGGACCCGCTCGTGTTGCGGAGGCTCCGAGGGAACGAGGATATCGGCGACGGCAAGGTCGTCGGCAGCCAGCTCCTGCTCCACCTGAGCGCCTCGCTCTCGCTCTGGGAGCGCCTCACGGTGAACGTCGATCTGCCGCTCGCGTTCCAGTCCGGCGACGGCGGGGTCGCCTCGGGGGCCGTGCTCCCGCAGCCGGCCACGAGCGCGCTCGGGGACCTCCGGCTCGGCGCGCGCGCGACCCTCTTCGGCGACTACTTCGATCCGTTCCAGATCGCCCTCGGCGGCTACGTGTGGCTGCCGACCGGCGACCCCGAGGCGTACTCCGGCGACGGCGACGTGCGCGGCAGCCCGCAGCTCATCCTCGGCGGCCACCTGGATCGCGCGGTGTGGTCGCTCGCCGCGGGGCCTGAGTTCCGGTCGACCCGGCAGTTCGCCAACGTCGAGCAGGGGATGATGGTGCACTGGGGCGCCGGCGTCGGCCTGCTGCTCGACGACGAGCGGCGGCTGCAGATCGGGCCGGAGATCACCGGCTCGATCACGATCTCCGACGTCCAGCCGCGCACGACCAACCTGGAGGCCCTGCTCGGCGGGCGCTACCGCTTCGCCAGCGACTTCGAGGCCGGGCTCGGCGTGGGCCCCGGCCTCACCGCCGGCGTCGGCACGCCCTCGTTCCGCGCGGTGGCCATGGTCGCCTACTCGCCCGAGGTGAAGCCGCCCGTGAAGGACCGGGACGGCGACGGCATCCCCGACGACGCCGACGCGTGCCCGGACGTCGCCGGCGTGGGGAGCACGGACCGCGCAAAGAACGGGTGTCCGCCGCCCAAGGACGCGGATCGCGACGGCATCCTCGACGCGGTCGACGCCTGCCCCGCCGTGGCCGGCGTCGCCTCGCCGGACCCGAAGAAGAACGGCTGCCCGCCGCCCGGGGACCGCGACAAGGACGGCATCACCGACGACGTCGACGCGTGCCCGGACCAGGCCGGCCCGAGCAACGAGGACCCGAAGCAGCACGGCTGCCCGCCGCCGCCCGATCGCGACAGCGACAAGATCCCCGATCCGTCGGACGCGTGCCCGGATCTGCCCGGCATCGCCACGACCGACCCCGCCACGAACGGCTGCCCGGGCGACACCGACGGCGACGGCATCCGCGACGATCAGGACGCCTGCCCGAACGAGAAGGGCAAGCCGAACGAGGATCCGAAGCAGCACGGGTGCCCGGCCTCGGTCCGGGTGACCGAGACCGAGATCGTCATCCTGCAGCAGGTGCAGTTCGACACCGGCAAGGCGACCATCCGGCCGGTCAGCCACGAGCTGCTCGAGGAGGTCGCCGGCGTGCTCAAGGACCATCCGGAGATCCTCAAGATCGAGGTCCAGGGCCACACGGACGACCGCGGAGCGCGCCAGTTCAACACGAAGCTGAGCCAGGCGCGCGCGGAGTCGGTGCTGATGGCGCTCGTCGAGCGCGGCATCGCGCCCGAGCGCATGCAGGCGAAGGGCTACGGCCCCGACGTCCCGATCGCGGACAACAAGACCGAGGCGGGGCGCCAGAAGAACCGGCGCGTCCAGTTCAACATCATCGAGAAGGCAAAGAAGCAGCCATAGGGCTGGAGGCGTCGATGGCAAAGCGATTGGCAATCACGGGGCTGACCGGCGCCGCGCTGCTCGGGGCGCTCTCGGGGACCGCGGGCGCGGATCCGGTGCGCCGGGTCCAGGTGGCGCAGCGCGGCGACTTCGTGCTCATCGGCAACACGCTCGCGCACGAGTGCGGGCCGTCCGAGGTCGCGCCCATGGTGGGCTCGGTCGCCGCGAACTGCGGCGTGGAGGGGACGCTCGTGGACACGGCGCCCGACGTCTACTGGCGGGCCGACAGCCCGCTCGCGGGGCAGGCCGAGGCGAGCCCCACGGTAGCCCCCTCGGCGGCCCGAACCACCGCGGTCCTCAACCTCCCCACGGGCGCGCGGGTGACCCATGCCTATCTCTACTGGGCGGCGAGCCGCGCATCGGGCTCGGCCGATCTCGCCGTGACCCTGGATCGGCCCGGCACCTTCAGCAGCAACGTGACCGGCACGCTCTCCGGCGAGGTGTCCTCCAGCGACATCCACGCCCAGGCGGTGGCCGACGTCACCGAGATCGTGCGGGCGCGCGGCGCGGGCGCCTACCGCCTGGGCGGCATCTCCAACGCGATCGCCCTCAACGACGTGAACAAGTCGTTCGTGTTCGCCGGCTGGTGGATGGTCGTGCTCTACGAGCTGACCACCGCGCCCGCCCGCAACCTCGCCATCTTCGACGGGCTCGACATGGTGTTCGACGGCGAGGCGGTGGAGTGGACGATCTCGGGGTTCGTCGTCCCCTCGGGCGCGGGCCTCGCGAAGCTCGGCGTCATCGGCTACGACGGCGACAGCACGACCGGCGACGGCATCGAGTGGAACGGGACCGGGCTCTTCGACGCGGTGAACCCGGTGAACGACTTCTTCAACAGCTCCCGGTCGTTCCTCGGCGCGCCGGCGTCGGCGGCGGGCGATCTGCCGCGGCTCACCGGCGGGCCGCTGAGCATGAGCGGCATCGACATCGACGTGGTCCAGGTCCCGTCCAACTTGCTCAGGCCGGGCGACACGTCGGCGGAGGTCGGGGCGGTGGTCCTGGGCAACGACAGCTACCTGCTCGGCGGCCTCATCACGTCGGTGCCGACGCGCCTGCCGGATCTTACCAGGTCGACAAAGTCGGTCCTGGACCTCAACGGCGGCGGCGTCGCGCCGGGCGACACGCTCGAATACACGATCATCGTCGCGAACACCGGGGACGACAGCGCCGCGAACGTCGTGCTGAGCGATCCGCTGCCGCCCGGGGTCACCTACGTGCCGGGCTCGCTCGAGATCACCGCGGGCCCGAACATGGGCGGCGTGACCGACGCGGCCGGCGACGACGAGGGCGAGTACATCGCCGGCACGAGGACGGTCCGCATCCGGCTCGGCAGCGACGCCAGCGCGGCCCAGGGCGGGTCGCTCGGCGTCGACGAGACCACGACGGTGCGGTTCCGCGTCACCATCGACCCGGGCACGAACGGCGAGATCGCGAACCAGGCGACCGTCGCGGCGCAGAGCCCGGCGGGCGGATCTTCGCAGAACTACCCGACGGACGGCAACGGCACGGACCAGCCGGGCGCGCCGCCGACGTCGATCCTCGTCGACAGCGACAGCGACGGGCTGAGCGACGGCGACGAGATCGCCGCTGGCACGGACCCGAACGACGCCGACACCGACGACGACGGGATCAGCGACGGCGACGAGGAGCTCTGGGATCGCGACACCGACGGCGACGGGCTCGTCAACGCGCGCGACGTCGACAGCGACAACGACGGCCTGTTCGACGGGACCGAGTTGGGGCTGACGGACTGCGACGGCCCGGGGACGGACGCGCTCGCGAGGCACTGCGTGCCCGACGGCGACGCCGGGGCGACGACGACCGATCCGCTGGACGCCGACACCGACAACGGCGGCGCGCTCGACGGCTCCGAGGACGCGAACCTGAACGGCGTGCTCGACGAGGGCGAGACGGACCCCACGACGGGGCACGGCGCGGACGACAGGCAGGTCGCCGACACCGACGGCGACGGGCTCGGCGACGCCCTCGAGGGGCATATCGGCACCGATCCGAACGACGCCGACTCGGACGACGACGGCGTGCGCGATGGGCATGAGCCGAACCCGACGGATGATCACGACGGCGACGGGCTCGTCAACGCGCTCGACATCGACAGCGACAACGACGGCCTCTTCGACGGGACCGAGCTCGGCCTCGGCTGCGACGGTCCGGGCACCGACGCGACGGAGGGCAACTGCACCCCCGACGGCGACGCGGGCGCCACGAAGACGTCGCCGCTCGACGCGGACACCGATCGCGGCGGCGTGACCGACGGCTCCGAGGACGCGAACCTGAACGGCGCGGTCGACGCGGGCGAGACCGCTCCTCAGGCCGGCCACGGGGACGACGATGGGCAGAACACCGACAGCGACGACGACGGGCTGAGCGACGATCTCGAGGAGACGCTGGGCACCGATCCGAGCGACGCCGACTCCGACGACGACGGGGTGCGCGACGGGCTCGAGCCGAACCCGGCGGACGACACCGACGGCGACGGGCTCATCAACGCGCTCGACGTCGACAGCGACAACGACGGCCTCTTCGACGGGACCGAGCTCGGCCTCGACTGCGACGGCGCCGGCACGGACGCGCCGTCGCGGCGCTGCACCCCGGACGCGGACGCCGGCGCCACGAAGACGTCGCCGCTCGACGCGGACACGGACGACGGCGGCGTGAGCGATGGCTCCGAGGACGCGAACCTGAACGGGGTCGCGGACAACGGCGAGAGCAACCCGACCCGCGGGCACGGCGACGACGACAGCGAAAACGACGACAGCGACGACGACGGGCTGAGCGACGATCTCGAGGAGACGCTGGGTACGGATCCTGGCGACGCGGACTCGGACGACGACGGCGTGCAGGACGGGCAGGAGCCGAACCCATCGGACGACACGGACGGCGACCGGCTGATCAACGTGCGCGACGTGGACAGCGACGACGACGGGCTCTTCGACGGCACGGAGCTCGGCCTCGCCTGCGACGGCCTCGGCACCGACGCGGAGGCTGGGCACTGCACGGCGGACGCCGACGGCGGGGCGACGAGGACGTCGGCGGTGCGCCGTGACAGCGATCGGGGTGGCGCGAGCGACGGCTCCGAGGACGCGAACCTGAACGGCGCGATCGAGGCCGGCGAGACCGACCCGACCGCGGGCCACGGCGACGACGACGACCAGAACGTCGACAGCGACGGCGATGGGCTGGGCGACGACCTCGAGGCGTACCTCGGATCGGATCCGGGAGATCGCGACAGCGACGACGACGGTCTGTTCGACGGCGACGAGCCGAACCCCAGCGACGACGGCGACGGCGACGGGCAGCCGGGCGTCCTGGATGCGGACAGCGACGGCGATGGGCTCTTCGACGGCACCGAGGCGGGGAAGGACTGCGCGGACGAAGACACCGCCAGCGACGCCGGGACGTGTACGCCGGACGCCGATGGCGGGGCCTCGACGACGAGCGTCGTGGACCCCGACACCGATCGGGGCGGCGCGAGCGACGGCGAGGAGGACCAGAACCACAACGGCATGGTCGACGAGGGGAGCGACGAGACCGATCCGAACGACGCCGGGGATGACCGCGGCGACCGTGACGGCGACGGCCTCTCGAACGCCGAGGAGACGGCGCTCGGCACCGATCCGGACGACGCGGACAGCGACGACGACGGGGTGATCGACGGCGAGGAGCGCGAGCCCGGCGCCGACACGGACGACGACGGGAAGATCAACGCGCTCGATCCCGACAGCGACGGGGACGGGCTCTTTGATGGGACCGAGCTGGGCAAGGACTGCTCGCACGCGGACACCGAGGCCGACGCGGCGACCTGCGTGCCTGACGGCGACAACGGGGACACGACGACGGATCCGACGAAGGCCGACACCGACGGCGGCGGCGCCACCGACGGCGAGGAGGACGAGGATCACGACGGCGTGGTCGACGTGGGCGAGCGCGATCCGAACGATCCTGCGGACGACCGGCCCATGACGTGCGAGCAGGACAGCGATTGCGACGCCGGCATGGTGTGCGATGAGGCGACGAAGCAGTGCGTCCCGGGTTGCCGCAACGAGGACGACAGCATCGGTCCGTGCCCCACGGCGCCGCCCGGCGACGGGATCGTGGTGCAGGGCGGCGGCTGCGCCTGCACGGCGGGCGCGGACGATCACGGCAGCCCCTCGGTGCCGTGGGCCTTGCTCGCGGTCGGCACCTGCGCCGCGGCGCTGCACCGGCGCCGTCGGCGCGGATGAGCCCCTCCACGACGGCGCCCCCGCCCGGAGCAGGTGGAGCGGATCCGACCCAGCGGGTCCGACCCAGGTTGCGGCGGCCAGCGGCCAGCCGGCCTGACGCGGGCGGCCAGCAGCTGGCCTGACCCAGGTGGCCTACCCGGCTCAGGTTGCGGCCGCCGACCCGACCGAGGTTGCGGCTGCCCGCTGCCGCCGACCGACCCAGGTTGCGGCTGCCCGCCCCCGACCCGACCCGACCGAGGTTGCGGCTGCCCGCTCCCGACCCGACCCGACCGAGGTTGCGGCTGCCCGCTCCCGACCCGACCCGACCGAGGTTGCGGCTGCCCGCTCCCGACCCGACCCGACCGAGGTTGGACCCGACCCGACCGAGGTTGCGGCTGCCCGCCGGCGCCGCCCGACCCGACCCAGGTTGCGGCTGCTCGCCCCGACCCGACCCAGGTTGCGGCTGCCCGCCCCGACCCGACCCAGGTTGCGGCTGCCCCGCCCCCCCGCCCCCGACCCGCCCCCGACCCGCCCCAGGTTGCACCGCCCCCAACCCGACCCAGGTTGCGGCCGCCCCGCCCCGCCCCACCCCGCGGACCCGACCCACGTTGCGCTGGATCCGCGGGCTGCCGACGGGCCAGCAGGTCCGATCGCCACCTCTCCGCCCGGGTCGCATGCGCCGCGGGTTGCCATCTGCCGTCCGTGGCTTAACGATATTTCCTCACGGGAGAGTCCATCTTGCTCCGACCTTCTGATTCCGTCGTCCGCGCCATCACGATCGATGGCGCTTTTCGCGTCATCACGGCGCTGACCACCGACACCGTGCGCGGAGCCATCGCGGTGCAATCGGCCACCGGCTCGACCGCGCAGCGGCTGGGGGAGCTGATCACCGGCGCCATCCTCGTGCGCGAGGCGATGGCGCCGAACCTGCGCGTCCAGGCGATCGTCAAGGGCGCGACCGGCCACGGGACCCTCGTGGCCGACTCGCACCCGGACGGCACGAGCCGCGGCCTGGTCAACCTGGGCAAGGGCGCCGCCGAGAAGAGCGCGGTGGAGATCGGCGAAGGATCGCTGCTGCAGGTCATGCGCACGCTGCCGAACGGCATGCTCCACCAAGGCGTCGTCGAGGTCCCGGCCGAGGGCGGCATCTCCGGCGGCCTGATGACGTACATGCAGGAGTCGGAGCAGGTCGTCTCGATGATCGCGGTGGCCACGCTGATCGGCGAGGACGGCGTCGGCGCCTCCGGCGGATATCTGGTGCAGCTGCTCCCGGAGGTCGAGCGCGGCCCGCTCATGGTGATGACCGAGCGGCTCAAGGATTTCGAGCGCCTCGACGACGTGCTCGCGCATGAGGGCGCCTCGGCGGACGTGCTGCTCGAGGAGCTGCTCTACGGCATGCCGTTCTCGCGGCTCGACGACTCACCGCTCAGCTTCAGCTGTCGCTGCAGCGAGCTCCGGGTCATGACCACGCTGGCGAGCCTGCCGCGGACCGACATCGAGGAGATGGTCGAAGACGGGAAGGTCCTCGACATCCGCTGCGACTACTGCGGCAAGGACTACCAGGTGTCGCCGTCGCAGCTCCGCTCGCTGTTGACGACGAGCTGATCGCCGCCCATGGCGCGCGTCCGGCGCGCCGGGCCGCGCGAGGTCACGCTGGCTGGTCGGGCGAGAGGCCGCGGTGCACGAAGGCGATGACCCGCTCGATCTCGGCCTCGTCGTCCCACGCCGCGTCGGGCGCGATGAACACGCGGTGGAGGATGTACCCCGCGAACGTCGAGGCGATGCAGCGGAGGACGAGGGCGGGCGGCCAGCCGACGATCTGCCCCTCGCGCTGGAAGTGCTCGATCTGGGCGATCCCCTTCGCGAGGAACGGCGCGTACACCCGGCTGGCGATGCCGATCCGCAGCTCGGCGTCGAACGGCAGCTCCTGCGCGAGGATGCGCACGAGCTGCGGGTGCGCGCGCACGAACGCGGTGCGCTCGGCGAGGAGCGCCCGCAGGAAAGCCTCGAAGGTCGGGTACGTCGCGTTGAAGAGCGGGTCCATCGAGCGCGCCAGCGCGGGCCCCACGAGCTGCTCCATGGCGGGACCGATCACCCCGAGGAGGAGATCCCTCTTGGTGGGGAAGTACTTGAAGATCGTCGCCTCTGCGACCCCTGCGCGCCGGGCGATGTCCCTGGTCGCGGTCCCGCGGAAGCCATGCTCTGCGAAGGCAGCCACCGCGGCCTCGACGATCTTTCTTTGCGCCTCGGTCAAGGTGTCGTTCGAGCGCGGTCGTCGGCTCATCGGCGTTCCCTCGGCTCATCTCTAGTACCGCCCGGCCGCGATCCCGACGGATTTCGGCCGCCGCCGCGGGACGGACCGCGCGCGGCGCCCGCCGTCGCGCGCGAGGCGCTGCGCGCTCCAGCGGCGCGCGCCTCGTCGCGTCCCCCTGGCGCCCGGCGCGCCGCGAGCGGCCGACGCGCTAGGCGGCTTCGGCCCTATGCGTGAAGAGCCGGCCGAGGGCCTGCGGGAGCGCGCCCTCGTCGAGCGGGTCGCTGCGCACGCCGACGTAGCCGTCCGGCCTGACGAGGACGGCGGCCGAGGACGCGACGCCGTACGCGGCGTGGGCGTGCCCGTCGGGATCTGCGAAGCCTCCGCCTTCGAGCGCGCCGATGACGAGGACCTTGAGGTCTGGCCTGCCGAGCTGCGCTGCAAGCTTTCGGGCGTGCTCGCGCGCCCCTCCGTCCGCCTGCGGGCCGGTGAAGAACAGCAGCGTGAACTCGGCGTCGCGCATCAGGTCGAAGAGGTGGACGTGCTCTCCCGCCGCGCTGCGGACCACGGCGTCCGGCGCGCGATCCCCCGCGCGGGGCCCGTGCTCCGGCGGGTTCCCGATCTGCACCGACAGCGGGCTCTTCCGGTAACGGATCTTGAGCTGCGAGAGGAATCCCAGGATCCGGCGCTGCACGGCGGAGATGCCGAGGGCGCGGGACGCGAGGCGCGGCGCGATCGCGCGCAGGGTCCGGCCCACCGGACCGTGTCCGGCCATGAGGCCGAAGAGGCGGTCAGTGAAGTCGATCAGCTTGCGCGCCACGGGGAGCCGCTCCACCTCGTAGGTGTCCAGCAGCCACGCGGGCATCCGGCCCTGCTCGACGGCCGCGAGCTTCCACGCCAGGTTGTAGGCGTCCTGGATCCCGGTGTTCATGCCCTGCCCGCCGGCCGGGCTGTGGATATGCGCCGCGTCGCCGGCGAGGAACACGCGTCCTTTGCGCAGCCGCGCGGCCACGCGGTGGTGGAGCCGGTAGCGCGAGAGGACGATCGACTGCTGGACCTTGAAGGGTACCGGGATCATCTCGCGCATGGCGGCCTCGAACTCCTCGAGCGAGACCTGCGCGCCGTGCATCGGCGGAGGTTCGGGCCGGATGAGGATGACCCGGAACCGGTGGCTGCCGGGCACGGGAAACGCTGCGGCGACGCCCCGACGCGAGGGGCTGATGTAGATGTCGCCGTCGGGCAGCGGCCAGTCGACGATGAGGTCGCCGAGCATGCAGTGATCGTCGTAGGTATCGCCCTCGAAGGCGATGTCGGCGCCCTTGCGGACAGCGCTGCGCGCGCCGTCGCAGCCGAGCAGCCATCTGGCGCGCACCTCTTCGCTGCTCCCGTCGGCTCGGCGGAGCGAGCACGCGACGCCGGCGCTGTCCTGCGTGTAGGAGGCGAGCTCGATGCCGCGCTCGAGCGTCACGCCCAGCCCGGAGAGTCGGGAAGCCAGGACGCGCTCGGTATCGAACTGCTGGAGGATGAAGATGCCCGGGATCGGCGTGGACAGCTCCGGGAAGTCGAAGATCGGCAGCCGGGCGCGCTGCCCGTCGGAGAGGAGGACGTTGATGCCGCCCACGCGCACGGCGCGCTCCATGGCGAGATCGACGATCCCCATCCTGCGGAAGAGCTCCATCGTCCGTGTCTGAACTGCGAGCGCTCGCGAGTGATCCGAGGGCGGCTCCGGTGCTCTGTCCACGATGCGCACCGTGAGCCCCCGCCGGGCGAGCTCCCCGGCCATCGTCAACCCCGTCGGCCCTCCGCCGACCACCAGCGCGTCCAGTGCTCCCGCCATGACCCGCCTCCTATTCGGTGAGTGAGTACTCACTCACTAAGGCAGGGCGAGCGGGTTGGCAAGGCGGCCGTCGCTGACGTCGACCGCAAGGCGTCGACCACAACGTGGGTTGGGGTGGCATCGGCCCGACCCACGTTGAGGCAGCCGAGCAGCCGACCGACCCAGGTTGCGCTCTGCCGACCGACCCAGGTTGCGCTCTGCCGACCGACCCAGGTTGCGCTCTGCCGACCGACCCAGGTTGCGCTCTGCCGACCGACCCAGGTTGCGCTCGCCCCCCGCCGCCCACCAATCCCGTCAAGGACGGATCCACCACCCCCGCAAGCTCTCTCTCCTCTCCCCCCTAGCCCCTCTCCCCCCCTCCCCGCGTGCTTGCTCCGTGGGATCCATGCGATGGTCGCCGCATGGCAGAGGTCCACGTCAACGTCTACATCCACGCCCCGCTCGAGCGCGTCTTCGACGCGGTGGCCGATCACGAAAGCTTCCTTCGCTCCGAGGACGGCACCCGCACGACGCTCATCCGGCCGGGGCTCACCGAGCGCAACGGCCTCGGCGCCCTCCGCGAGGTGCGCGTCGGGAAGCGGATCCGCTACGTCGAGGAGATCACGGCCTTCGAGCGCCCCGCCTCGTTCGACTACCACATCCTCGAGAGCAGCCAGCCGCTCCGGCACCACGGCTCACGTCTCCGCTTCACCTCGCGCGGCGACGGCACCGAGGTCGACTGGACATCACGCTTCGAGGTCCCGCTGCCGCTCGTCGGCGACCTCCTCGGCTCGCTCGCCAGGCGCTTGTTCACCGCGGCGTTCACCGAGCTGCTCCTCGCCGAAAAGGCGCGCCTCGAGGCCTCGCAGCCCAAGCCCGCCGCATGACGCGCCCGCGGCCCCTCCGGCAAGCCGGGGAGCTCCAGACCTAGAGGCCAGCCGCCTTGCACGCCTCGGCGTACTGGGCCGTGCAGATCTGCTCCTGGGTCCAGAACGCGTCCGCCATCACCCAGTCCTTCAGGTTCTCCTTGGTGACCGCCAGCGGGACCAGCAGCACCGACGGGACGTCCTTCGTCCCGTTGTTGACCGTCTTGCCGCCGGTGATGTCCGTGGGCACGGGCTTGCCCGTGGCGAGGTGGTACGCGATCACCGCCGCGGCCTCCGCCTGCGGCTTGATGGCCTTGTACACCGTCATGTACTGCTCGCCGAGGAGGATCCGCTGGACGGCGGCGAGCTCGGCGTCCTGGCCCGTCACGGGCGGCAACGGCTTGATACCGGCCGCCTTCATCGCGGCGATCGCCCCGCCGGCGGTCCCGTCGTTGGCCGCGTACACGCCGTCCACCTGGTTGTTCAGCGCGGTGAGGGCCTGGGTCATCTGGTCCTGCGCCTTGTCGGGGCTCCAGTCCGGCGTGTCGTACTCCTTGACCACCTGGACCTTGCCGTCGAGCGCGCCGTGCGCCCCCTTCTTGAAGGCCAGCCCGTTGTCGTCGGTCGCCGCCCCGTTGATCATCACCACGCGGGCCTTCGGCTCGTTGTCGAGCGCCGTCAGCAGCGACTCGCCCTGGAGCCTGCCCACCGCCTCGTTGTCGAACGACACATAGGAATCGATCGCGTCCGTGCCCGGGACGGGGCGGTCGTAGGCGATGACAGGCACCTTCTGGGCCTTGGCCTTGTTCGCGATGACGGCCGCCGACGCGCTGTCGACCGCGTCGAGGACGAGCACGCTCGCGCCGTTCGTCAGCGCCGCTTCGGCCTGCGCCTGCTGCTGCGAGGCGTCCTGGTTCGCGTTGCTCGCGAGGATCTGGCAGTCAGGACAGGCCGACGTATACCGTCACTGGAGCGTGCCGTCCACAGCCGCCGGCCCCCGGGGAGGGGCCGCGCTCGGCGAGGCCGAACCGGGTCTCGCCGAGCGCGTCGAGCGGGCGCCTCTGAGCGGGAAGTCTCCGAGCGGCCGCGCTACCGTGCGACGGCCCTCCGGGAGCGAGCTCCTCGGGGCAAGAAAGCGTGGATGACCCAATGCGAGAACCGAACTATCGACCTCACCATCTCCGGACCGTATCGCGCCTCGTCGAGCGGCTGAGCGCGGACCCGTGCTCCGTGGCCGTCATCGTCGGGGGCTCCCAGGCGAAGGGGCTGGCGAAGGAGACGTCCGACATCGATTTCTTCTGGGTGGTCACCGAGGAGGAGCAGAGGCGGCGTCACGCGACCGGCGAGCTCGTCTACGTCGCCTCGGACGAGGGCCTCGTGGACTATCCGGGCGGGTACGTCGACGGCAAGATCGTCAGCCTCGACCTGCTCCAGAAGACCCGCGAGCGCGGCAGCGAGCCGGCGCGCTCGGCGTTCCTGGGCGCGACGGTCGCCTGGTCGCGGCTCCCGGAGATCGACGGCCTGGTGCGCGCGATCTCGGCCTATCCCGAGCACGAGCGCGCGCACAAGATGCTTGGCTTCATCGCCCAGCTGGAGGCGATGCGGTATTATCTCGAGTCGGCGGAGCAGCACGACAACCGCTATCTCCTGACCTGGGCCGCGGCGCGCGCGGTGCTCTTCGGCTACCGGCTGATCCTGGCGCACAACCGCATCCTGTATCCATACCACAAGTGGGTGAGGGCCTTCGTGGCGGACGCGCCCGACAAGCCGGCGGATCTCCTGCGCCTCGCCGACGAGCTCATCGGCGCGCCGGGCAAGCGCACGGGCGAGGCGTTCTGCGGCGCGGTGCTCTCGTTTCGTGACTGGGAGAGACCCGCCCAGTGGCAGACGCGGTTCATGGAAGACTCCGAGCTCAACTGGCTCCATGCGCCGCCTCCGCTGGAGGACGCGTGAGGCAGCCCCGCGGGCCGGGCCACAGGCGGCGAGGACGCGAGCGCTCCCCGGCATCGGCCCGTGTTGTTCGCCTACCTGTGCGCATATCTGTGCACAGGTAAACTCCGAAAACTCCAAAAACGCCAAAGCTGGCTACGACATCAGCAGAAATGTACCGGGGTAGCCCTGTCCCTGCGCCCAAACTTCTTGCTGGAGACCAGGGGATCTGGTTAAACTCCCGAGCTCAACTTCCTTCCGTTCGACCTTCGGACACGGTTGGGCGCTCGCAGGAGTACTCAAGATGCGACCGACGGCAAGGTGTGCGTCGCTGCTCGGCCCGAAGGCGTCCGAAGCAGCTTGTAGCCGAGGTTTTCCGATGAAGATGTCAACGAGGGCAGGAGCGCCGCTCCTGCCGGGCAGTTGCAGCCATCGAGTCGGAGAATCGCGCTCCTGGTTGAGGGACTCGAGGGCTCTCTCCGCCGCCTCCCTCCTGATGCTCGCGGCGTGCGCCGAAGGCTCCAGCCTGGGCGGCGACGGCGGAGGGGGCGGGGGCAGCCCGACCTCGACATCGATCGGCGTGACCAGCTCGATCAGCGTGGGCTCCTCGGTGTCGACCTCGGGCAGCACGACCAGCTCCGCGACGAGCGGCACGTCCGGCTCCGGCGGCGGTGTCGCGAGCACGACGGTGAGCAGCTCGGCAGGCGGGGACGGCGGAGCCGGCGGCATCGGCGGGGCCGGCGGCGAGGGCGGCGCCGACGTGACGGCCACCACGGCGAGCAGCTCGGTCAGCACCACCGCGAGCAGCACCACCAGCTCCACCACGAGCAGCACCACCAGCGCCACCACGAGCAGCTCGGTCAGCACCACCGCGAGCAGCACCACCAGCGCCACGACGGGCGTCGGCGGCGGCAGCGCCACGAGCTCCACCACCGCGAGCTCCACCACCGGCGGCGCGACCACGCCGGCGCTCGAGCTGCAGTACGCGGCGAGGGAGACCGGCGCCGAGGCCCAGCAGCTGTCGTTCAAGGTCCGGATCAGGAACACGGGCGCTGAGCGCATCGCGCTCAGCGATCTGACGATTCGCTACTGGTTCACGGCCGACGTCGAGATGGTGGATCTCAAAAGCGAATGCGACTTCTCCGGGGTCACCGGCGGGTGCGCCAACGTCACGAGGGCGTTCCGCGCGGCGTCGGGCACGGACGCGGATCACTACCTGGAGCTCGGCTTCAGCGCCGCCGCGGGCAGCATCGATGCGGGCGCCACGTCCGGAGAGTCGCAGATCCGCATCTACAACAGAGAGGTCTACGACCGCATGACGCAGACCGACGACTACTCCTTCGAGGCGACGACGGCCTGGACGCCCTCGATGCAGATCACCGTCTACTACGACGGCGAGCTCGCCTGGGGCGTAGAGCCCTAGTCAGCACGACACCTCCTCCCCGACGGCCGGCCCGGGCGAAACACCGCGCGAGCGCGCTCCACGCCCGGCGCGCCGGACACGGATCTCCTGGCAGAGCCCTCGCCGCCGGACCACGACGGCCGTATTTCCAGACCATGTCCGCCTCGGGGACACCCCTGCACGCCCGTCGTTGCGCTGTGGCAGCCTGACACGCCGCGCGAGCACGCCACACCCAGCAACGCGCTCTCGCCTCTCCGGCGTTGCCGCGATGTAACCAAATTTCCAGGGAATTACGTCCTGCCGTGGGCCCCGAGGGTTTCTGCTCCGTCTGGAGACGGACAGCGCTGGCGGCATCATCCTTGAATAAGCAGCGTCCGGACTCTCAAATCTATGGACGCTACCGCGCTCGCCCCCCATCCGCCCCCGTCATCCCACATCCGGCCGTCGCAGGCCCCGAGCTCGCAAGATCCGCCGCGGAGCGGGCCGCGGCTCGGCCTCGGCCGGTTCGAGACGCTGAAGCGGCGCGCCGCAGGCACGCCGGGCCTCGTCAGCTTCGCGGGCGGGCTGCCGGCGCCGGGGGAGTTCCCGCGCACCAAGCTCGCGGCGTCGTTCGTCCGCGCGCTCCAGACCCCCAGCTGCCCGGCGCTCCAGTACGGCTGGCCCGAGGGCGACGAGGACCTCCGCTCCTGGATCGCCGGGCAGCTGCGGAGGCGCGGCGCCAGCGTCGCCGCCGACGACGTCATCGTGACGAGCGGCGCGCAGCAGGCCGTGTCGCTCGCCGCGCAGATGCTCCGCGGGCCGGGCGCCAGGATCGGCGTCGACCCCGAGAGCTACCCCGGGGCGCTCGAGCTGTTCCAGGCGCTCGGCGCGACGGTCGTCGACGACGGGCGCCACGTCGACGCCCACTACCTCATGCCCGCCGTCTCGAACCCGCGCGGCCGCAGGATGTCGCCCCGCGAGCGGGCCAAGGTCCTGTCGACCCTCCGGCCCGTCATCGAGGACGACGCCTACGCGGATCTCTGCTTCGACGGCCCCGCCCCGCGGCCGCTCCTGGCCGAGGCGCCCGATCGCGTGTTCCACGTCGGGACGTTCTCGAAGACGCTGTGCCCGGGGCTCCGCGTCGGCTGGCTCGTGCCCCCGCGCGCGCTCCGTGCCGACGTGCTCAAGCTCAAGCAAGCCGCCGATCTGCAGGCGGCCAGCTTGCCGCAGGCGATCCTGGAAGACTACCTCCGCAACGAGGACTTCGATCAGCGGCTCGTGCGCCTGCGCGAGTTCTACGCCCGCCGCGCCGCCCGCATGGAGCAAGCGCTCCGCCGGTACCTGCCCGGCTGGAGGTTCGAGCCGCCGGCGGGCGGCTTCGCGATCTGGGTCGAGCCCGACGCCGAGCCGAACGAGGCCTTCTTCCTGGCCGCCGCCATCGAGCACGGCGTCGCCTTCGATCCGGGGTCGCTGTTCCGCGCGAACGGCGCCGTGACCCCGTTCGCCCTCCGGCTGTGCTTCTCGTCCGTCGAGCGCGACGAGGACCTCGACGAGGGGATCCGCCGCCTCGCGCGGTGCTGGGCCGAGGTCGCGTAGCGCCGCCCGCGATCGCGGCCAGCGCCGCGCATCGCCCTCGTCCTCCCCTTCCCGGGCTTTTCCGGCGTCTCCCCCGCGGCGGGCGATTTCCCGCCTCGCGGCGCGGCGCGTCCGGCGTCGACAGACCGATCTTCGGCCCCAGAGATCGCGTCGAGGACATGATCACCTGGACCCGCCGCGCGACGCTCCGCGGGCGCCTCGAGCGCCTCGCCCTCCTGGCCCTCACGCTGGCGGCCCTGCTCGCGTCCGCGCCCCCCGCGCGCGCACGCGAGATGTTCTTCGATTACGGAGATCACTCGAGCGCCGAGGAGGCGCTCGAGTTCTCCGGGCTCCACCTTTCCCGCATCGTCTATTCGGAGCTCGGATGTCCGAGCCGCCCGGTATGGCTGACGCTCGACGCCACGCAGGGAGAGACGCTGCGCGTGCAGCTCGGCGTGCCGGAGATGGACGCGCTCCGCCGCGAGCGCCCCTCCCTCGCGCTGCTCGGCCCCGGCCTGCCCCGGGCCGCGGCGCTGCCCTTCGAGGCGCCCGCGGGGCTCGGCGCGCGGCTCTTCTCGACCGGGAGCGCCCGCGCGCCGGAGGTGGTCCACGAGCCCGTCACCGGCGCCCGCTCCTGGCTCCTGCTCGAGCTGCGGACGGAGGTGCCGGAGACCGGGAGCTACCACCTGGTCGCGTGGAGCCCGGAGGCGCGCCGCGTGCGGCTCTGGATCGCGCTCGGCGACGCGCCGAGCGAGGAGCTCAGCAACGTGGACGACCCCGAGGAGCGCGCGGTGGCGTTCCACCAGCCCTGGACGGCGCCCGATCTCGGCGCGACCTGCGCGCCCGGGCGCCCCGCGCGGCCCGGGGACGGCGCCTCGGCGGCGGCCTGCGCGCACGCGGCCGGCCCTGCGCGCGGCGCCCTGCCCGGCCTCGCGGCGGCGCTCGCCGTGGCCGCGGCGCGGCGCGCGCGCCGCCGCGACCGCGCGGAGCGCCGCGGCGGGCCGGAGCCGTGATCGGCGCCGCGGCCGGCGTCGCCGCGGGGCCGCTCACTGCTCCAGCGCGCCGCCCGGCTTGTGCGGGACGGGCGGACGGCGCTCGAGCAGCTCCCGCGCCGCGGCGCGGACGACCGCGGGCACGTCCGCCGCCGCCGCGAGCTGCAGGAGCTCGGGCCGCAGGAGGAGGCGCACCATGGGCACCGCGATCTCCGGCGGCGCGCCCGGGTTCTGCACGATCGCCATGCGCACCCGCGCGCGCTGGGGCCACTCGGGGTGCCGCGCGATCTCCGTCATGACCTCCGGGCTCGCCGGGCGCCGCGCCGCGAGCCGGACGACGTCATCCTCGGTCAGGCGCGGGTTCGCGAGCAGGTTGCGGATGACGAGCGGGTGCGGATCCCGCAGCAGGGCGTCGAAGGCGGCGCGCGTCGGCCGCCGCGCGAGCGCGCGCCGCTCGCCGAGCGTGAGCGCGCGGCCCGCGCCCGAGGTGGCCACCTGGCGCTCGTCGGGCGCCGGTGAGGCCGGCTGCGCCTCGCGCCGCCCCGCCTTGCGGCGCAAGAGCCGCGAGAGCGACAGGAGGGCGAGGGAGGCGGCGAGCTCCCGGAGCTGCGCGACGCGCTCGGAGAGCGCCGGATCCGCGAGGACCGGCACGACGGCGCCGAGCACGTCGCGCGCGGCGGGGTCGGCCTGCTCGGCGTCGCGGCACAGGTCGTCGAGCGCGCGGGCGACGGCGGCGGGCTCGGCGCGCAGCATCTCGCTCCGCAGGAACGCGACCCGCAGCCGGAGCTCTTTCACGGAAGAGACGGCCCGCCTCCATCGCTCCGCCAGCGGATCCACGCGCTCATGTTACTCCCCGCCGGCCCGGTGTGCAGCGCGTGCCCAGCATCTCGCGATGCGCGATGCACGATGCGCACCACGCGAGGCGCGGTTATCCTGCGCCGCGCCCGAGGGGGCGGCGGAGGCCGTGCCCCGCTCGTTCACTGGGGCCGGCGGAGGCCGTGCCCCGCCTTGAAAGGGAGGAGTCGCATGTCCGAGAAGGTTTCGTTCCCCGTGAAGGATGGGTCCTCGGCGACCGGCGAGATCGTCTGGCCGAAGCAGGGCGGCAAGGCGCCCGCCGTCGTGCTGATCCAGGAGTGGTGGGGCCTGAACGACCACGTCCGCTCGCTGCTCGATCGGCTCGCCGCCGCCGGGTTCGTCGCCCTCGCGCCCGACCTCTACCACGGCAAGGTCACCAAGGACGCCGCCGAGGCCAACCGGCTCATGACCGAGCTCGACAAGCCGCGCGCCCTCGAGGAGATCGCCGGCGCGGTCCGCTTCCTGTCGGCGCACGAGCGGTCGAACGGCAAGGTCGGCGTCATCGGGTTCTGCATGGGCGGCGCGCTCAGCTTCGCCGCCGCGGCGACGGTCCCGGAGCTCGCGGCCGTGGTGCCCTTCTACGGCGTCCCGAGCCCCGCGCCCGACTACACGCGCGTCAAGGCGCCGATCCTCGCCCACTTCGCCGCGCGCGACGGGTGGGCGACGCCCGCCGCCGCCGAGGCGATCCGGAGAGAGCTCACCGCCCGCGGCCAGTCCATGGAGCTCCACGTCTACGACGCCGACCACGCGTTCGCGAACGACACGCGCCCCGAGGTCTACAACGCCGATGCGGCCAAGATCGCGTGGGAGCGGAGCATCGAGTTCCTGAAGCAGCACCTCGGCTGAGCGCTGCGCCCCGGCGCCGCCCCGGAGACGGCTCGCCGCGCTCCGCGCCCCGCGCTGGTCAGACACGGACCGCCGAGCCGCCGCATTGCGACCGGGTCGGCCTTCTTTGCCGTCGCGCAACGAACCCTGATATAGACGCCTACATGGCCCTCCCCCCGGTGCTCCCGGGTTCGACCCACCAAGCGGAGTCGCCGATCGACCGAGCGCTCTCGCTCGCGCTCGCAGGAGAGCGCGACGCCGCGCTCCGTTGGGCCGCGGCGCTGGTCCGGCACGACCCGACCATGCCGTCTGCGCTCTGCCTCTGCGGCCGCCTCCTCGGCGAGCTGAACCGGCACGAGGCCGCGCGCGAGGCGTGCGCCACCGCGGTCGTCCGCGCCATCGATCTGGAGAACCTGCCGCTCGCCGTGGCCGCCGCGCGCGAGAGCGAGCGCTTCGGCGGCGATCCCGGCCCGGGCCTCGACCTCATCGCCGAGGCCTTTTGCCGGGACTCGCCGCGGCTCGGCGAGGGCGCGCCGCCGCCGCCGCCCCTGCCGACCGCCGAGGCGTTCCAGCCGCTCGCGTCCGTGCTCACCGGCGCGCTCCTGCTCAACAAGGCGACGGAGATCATCCACGACGCCACCCGCAGGCTCGCCGCCCAGGCCGACCACCCCGGGATCGCGCCCCAGCCGGTCTTCTCGTCCGTCGGGCGCGACGCGCTCCGCGCCCTGTGCGCCGCGTTCACGCCCATCTGGGTGGCGGCGGGGACGACCGTCATCGAGCAGGGCGCCGCGCGCAGCGAGGCCTACTTCGTCGCGCGCGGCGAGCTCGAGGCCCGGCGCCGGCGCGGCAGCGAGGAGATCGTCCTCGCGCGGCTCACGAACGGCGCCATGTTCGGCGAGATGGCGCTGCTCTCGCGGGCGCCGCGCACCGGCAGCGTCGTCGCCACACGGCCGTCCATCGTGCTCGAGGTGAAGCGCGACGCGATCGACGAGATCGCCCAGCGCGAGCCCGAGGTCGGCCTGGAGCTCGCCGCCTACTGCCGCGACCGCATGGTGGAGAACCTCGTCCGGATGAGCGACGTGCTCCGCGTCGTCCCCGACGCCGACCGGCCCGCGTTCGTGAAGCGGTTCCGCACCCGCACGTTCGAGAAGAACGAGCGGCTCCTCGTGCAGGACGAGCGGCCCCCCGGCCTGTTCCTCATCGCCTCCGGCGAGGTCGCCGTGGTCCGGCGCGACACCGCCGACGACGCCCACCTCGAGCCGCTCGTGCTCACCACGCTCGGCCCGGGCGACGTCGCCGGCGAGATCGCGATGGTCCTCCGCCGCGCGGCGAACGCCGACGTGATCGCCGTCCACCCCACCGTGGCGCTGTACCTGCCGGCCACCGAGTTCATGGGTCTGGTCGAGGATCACCCGGCCGTGCTGGCGCAACTCTACAAGCTCGCCGTCCAGCGCGACGAGGAGACCACGAGCATCATGGCCGAGGAGGTCTCCGTGGCCGAGGACTTCGTGCTGATCTAGGGCGCCGAACCGCTCGAGAGACGAAGAAATGCGCCATGGTTGGGCAGAGTTTTTGTTGTTGTTCCCTCTCTGCCTCTGTGGTTCAAACTCTCTGTTGCGCGGCGTTTCAACCTGTTCGGTGGTCTAGCAGCGTCCTGCGAGCCCGAGGTACGGGCGTCGATTGACGCTCCGCGCCATGGCCCGTAGACTTCCGGTCTATCCGTTGTTCTTGTTGATCAGCACTGAACAATTACCAGCGTAGGGTAGGCCACGCGCGCACGACAGGTCCTGCGACAATGACGACGAAGGCGTTCGGGCTGGAGGGACAGGTGCTGGTCGGCCGGTATCGGCTGATCCGCCCGCTCAGCTCGGGCAGCATGGGCACCGTCTGGCGCGCGGACGATCTCACGCTGGGCTCGCCGGTCGCGATCAAGATGCTCGGCCCGCTGTACGCGAAGGACGAGACGGTGCGCGCGCGCTTCTACCAGGAGGCGCAGGCGGCGGCGGCGCTCCGCAGCCCGCACGTCGTGCAGATCCTCGATCACGGCGTCGACAACGACGTCCCGTTCATCGCGATGGAGCTGCTCGAGGGCGAGGACCTCGCGCACCGGCTCCAGCGCGTCGGCCCGCTCTCGCCGGCCGAGACGGCGCGCATCTTCGCCGACGTCGCGCGCGCGGTCCGCAAGGCCCACGACGCCGGCATCGTCCACCGCGACCTCAAGCCCGACAACATCTTCCTCGCCCGCGACGACGACCGCGAGGTGGCCAAGGTCCTCGATTTCGGCGTCGCGAAGACGCGCCTGTACGGCAGCGAGGGCCTGGGGACGCAGGCCGGCGTGCTCATCGGGACGCTGCCGTACATGAGCCCTGAGCAGGCGCAGGGCGCGAACGTCGATTACCGATCGGACCTGTGGGCGCTCGGCGTCATCGCCTTCGAATGCGTGTGCGGCCGGGCGGCGATCACGGCCGAGGCGCCCGGCGCGATGATCCTCGAGATATGCAGTGACCCGCTCCCCGTCCCCTCGAAGGTGGCGCGCGTGCCCGTGCCGCCGGCGTTCGACGACTGGTTCCTGCACGCGTGCACCCGCGATCCGAGCGCGCGGTTCCCGTCGGCGACGGCGATGGTCGAGGCGCTGCGCGAGGCGCTCCTGCCGGGCGGCGAGGCGCAGGAGGCCGGGAGGGCGTCGCTGATCTCCGCCCCCGCCCCGGCCCCCGCCGCCGCGGGCGCCGCGCCGAGCTCCGTCCCGCCGGCGGACGCCGCGCCGGCATCCGCCCCGCCGGCATCTCCCGCGCCGGCGTCTGCCGCACCGGCATCTGCCGCACCGGCATCTGCCGCACCGGCATCTGCCGCACCGGCATTTGCCGCCCCAGCGTCCGCCGCACCGGCATCTGCCGCCCCGGCGTCCGCCGCGCCGGCGTCCGCCCCGCCGGTCTCCGTCTCGCCGGGCGGGGGCGCGGCCTCGCCGCCGGTCGTCGACGAGGGCGCGGAGGTCGACTGGCCGCCTCGCCGCGTCGCGCCCGTCACCGCCCTCGTGCTCGCCCTCGCGGCCTCGGTCCTCGGCGTGGCGCTCTTCGTGGGCTGGCGCGCGCTGGGCAGCGACCCGACCGCGCGCCAGCAGCCGTCCGGCGCGGCGTCGTCGAAGGCGCCCGCGCTCGAGGCGCAGGCGGCCGCTCCTCCGGCGAACGCGCCGCCACCGGAGGCAGCTCCGGCCAGCGGATCGCCCGAGATCGCGCCCTCCCGCGAGGCGACTGCGGCGGCCACCGCGGCGCCCTCGGCCACGGCCGCCGCGGCGCCCCCGGCCGCTGCCGACAGCGCCGCCCCCGCGCGAGCCTCCCGAGCGCCCGCCGCGGCCGCATCGTGGGCCGCGTCGGCGCCCGATCGGCCGAGCAAGGCCGCCCCGTCCGCGCAGCGGACCAGGGCCGCGGCCGTGCCCTCGGCCTCCAGCGTGGCGCGGCCCTCGGCCTCCAGCACGGCGCGCCCCTCGGGCTCCAGCCCGCCGCGGACCAAGGCCGACCGCCTCGGCTTCTGAGGAGACGCATGCACCCGCGCTTGAGGGCCCTCGGCACCGCCACCGTCGCGTTCGCGCTCGCGCTCGCCGCCGCGCCCCCCGCGCGCGCGGCCGACGTCGACCCGGCCACCGTCAACGCTGCCCGGGCGCTCGCGGAGGAGGGCCTCGAGCTCTACGACCGGGGCGAGTACGCGGCGGCGCTCGACAAGCTCGGGCGCGCGGAAGAGCTGATCCAGGCCCCCACGATCGGCCTGTACGCGGCGCGGTGCCTCGAGCAGCTCGGTCGCCTCATCGAGGCCTCCGAGCGCTACCTGCAGGTGAGCCGCACGGCGCTCGAGGCCTCGGCGAGCGACGTCTTCAAGGCGGCCGTCGCCGACGCCGAGAGGGCCTATCGCGATCTCAAACCGCGCATCCCCAAGCTGGCAGTCGGGGTGCGCGGCGCCCCGGAGCGCGAGGTGCAGATCGCCGTCGACGGCAAGCCGATGCCGCCCGCGCTCGTGGGGGTGAGCCGGCCTGTCGATCCCGGCAAGCACCTCGTCGAGGGCGCGTGGGCGGGCCGGGTCGTCCGGCAGGAGGTCACGCTGGCGGAGCGCCAGGAGGCGTCGGTCGCGCTCGCGTTCCCCGAGGTCCGCCGTCCCCCCGCCCCCGCGCCCGCCGGCCCCGCGTCGCAGGGCGTCGCGCAGCGCGTGCTCGGCTGGTCTGCGCTGGGCACGGGCGCGGCGGCGCTCGTCGTCGGCGGCGTCACGCTCGGCGTGACCCTCGCCCTGCGCGGCGATCTCATCGACCTCGGGTGCACCGAGAAGGTCGAGTGCCCGGACACGCCGAAGACGCGCGACAAGCTGGGCTCGTACAACAGCACGCGCCTCATCCCCGCGCCGGCGTTCATCGTGGGCGGGGCGCTCGCCGCTGGCGGCGCGGCGCTGCTCCTCACGCTGCCGGCCGCGGCGAAGCCCAGGGACGCGGCGGTGCGTCCGTGGATATCGCCGTGGGGCGCTGGGATCACAGGGGTGTTCTGATGAGACGCAGCGGCTACTTGGTGCTCTTCGGCGCGCTCGGCGTGGCCGGCGCGCTCGGCGGATGCTTCGACAAGGGCGTGATCGCGATGAACGGCGGCGGCGCGGCCGGCGCCGGCGGCACGGGCGGCACGGGCGGCCTGGGCGGCGACGGCGGCGCGGGCGGCGGCGTCGGCGGGGCGACGACGAGCGCCTCCACGGGCGACGAGCCCTGTGTGTCTTGTTATGACGGTCCCCCCCTCACCTTGAATGTCGGCGAGTGCAAGGACGGCTGTCTGCGCGACGGGGTGTGCGTCGATCAGGTGGTCCCCACGGCCGAGGGGTGCGCGACGGAGGCCATGGACGAGAGCTGCGACGGTGAGCCGAAGTGCACCGGAAAGCTCGAGTGGAGCATCAAAATCGGGGAGAGCGGCGCGCAGTACGGCCATGACATCGCCTTCGACGGGGAGGGAAACCTCCTGGTCGCGGGGCGGTTCACCGGGAACGTGGGCTTCGCCACCGACCAGGGCTCGACCGACGCCTTCGTCGTCAAGCTCGACCCGACCGGGGCCAGGATCTGGGGGAAGGCGTTCGGGGGGAACGGCTCCGATGCCTGCACCCGCCTTGCGTACACGAAGGACGGCGGCGTGATCGTGGCCGGGACCCACGACAACACCCTCCGTATCGACGGGACGCCGCTCGACAACGACACCGGCACGGACGACGTGTTCGTGGCGAAGCTCGATGCGAACGGCGCCCTTGACTGGATGAATAGCATCAGCGGTCGCGCGGCCAACACGGTCCAGGGGCTCGCCGTGGACGCCGAGGGCAACATCTTCGTCGCTGGCAGTTTTATCGATCGCACCAGGGTGTTCGGAGCGAAGGACCTGGTCAGCCGCGGCGGAGAGGACATCTTCGTCGCCAAGATAGACGCGGGGGGGAACCACGTCTGGAGCTTCAACTTCGGCAATCAGAGCGAACAGGTCGCCCTCGACGCCGCAGCCACGCCCGATGGCGGCGTGGTCCTGGTCGGCAGCCTCGCGGGGGAGATGAGCTTCGGGGACAAGCCCGTCATCCCCCGCGGCTACGACGCCTTCATGGTCAAGCTCGACAGGGACGGGGTGCCGCGCATCGCCAAGAGCTTCGGCGATGACATGGCGCAGGAGTTCGTGTCGGTCGCGGTGGACGCCCAGGGAGGCATCGTCGTCGCGGGGAGCACCTACGGAACGATGAACATCGATGGGTCCACCTCGCAGTATGGTGGAGGGGCCGACGCGGTGGTCGCCGCCTTCGACCGCGACGGCAAGCCTCGCTGGAGCCGTCAATTCGGGAATCAGGACGATCAGAAGGCGCTCGGGGTGGCGGTCGACCAGGTGGGCAACGTCGTCGTGGTCGGAGAATTCGCGCGCTCGATGGATCTCGATTCTCGACACCTCGAGTCGCGCGGCGGCAAGGACGCTTTCCTTGCGAAGTTCACACCGGACGGCACGACGGTCTGGGCCATCTCGTTCGGCGATTCGATGGCGCAGAGCGCAGCGGACGTCGCGGTGGGCGCGCTCGGCGTCATCGCGCTGACGGGCAATTTCGAAGGCAGCATCGATCTCGGGGGAGCCCCGCTGGCGAGCGTCGGGGGCCCCGACGCGTTCGTCGCCAAGCTGCAGCCCTGACGTCCGCCCCGCGGCGACGCGCGCTCCGCCCCCCCCGCTGGCGCCCTTCCTGCATTCCTGCGGATCGAGGTCTGCTCGCCGCCGCATGCTCGTGCAGCCAAGCTCGAATCGCGGGAACCGTACGGGAACGGCCATGGGGTGATGGCGTAGCCCTGAGCATGCGCCGACCGGCATTCCAGTGAAGATGCGCCGGTACACATCCATTGACATCTCTCGGTCGTTGACCAAATTGGCGCGAGGCCTCCTCGCGCTGCATTGAGCAAAGGCGGATCTCCGTACCCGCAAGCAGCACGAGAGTCCGACGCGCGGGGGCAGGACGTCCAGTGGACCAGGGGGACACATGGAGGTCCGGTGAGAGCTCCATGTACCAGAACAACTGATCCACCGGATCGAGCGCGACCCGCCTCTGGATCCTCTCGAGATCTCCTGCGTCGCTCGCATTCGAGCGCTTTCCGGGGGCGCGCGCGGCGCGGTGGCGAGCTCCTCGCACCGGGCACCACATTTGCCTGCCGAGGAACCGCTCACGGAGGAGGAGGTCTCGCGCGATGATCAACACTCAAGAGAGGCCGGGGTCGCTGCCCTATACCCCCGTCACACCAGGGGCGCTGCCCTATACCCCCGCCACGCATGCTCAGGGGACGAGGACGGGCGTCCACGCGGCGGTCCAGGTCAGCCCCAGCATCGCGCCGGTGGCGGCCAGCGTGCCGCCCATGTCGTCCTCCTCGGGGGACCTGGACCGCGAGCTCGAGGCGCTCGCCCAGGGCGTGCGGCAGAAGCGGCGGAGCCGGCTCGCGGTCGGCATGGGCCTGATCATCGCGGCCGCGGCTGCGGTCGCGGTCACCACCTTCGCCGGCAAGGTGAAGGAGGCCGAGGCGGCCCAGGCCGAGGCGGTCGCCGCGCGCATCGCCGAGCAGGACAGGATCGCGCAGCTCAACCTGGAGCTCGAGGCGCGGAACAAGAAGATCTCCGAGCTGACCCTCGCGCTCGACACGGCCAAGAGCGACGCCGAGAAGGCGCAGAAGGCGTTCGCCGCGTACAAGGCGGCGGAGGAAGCGAAGGCTGCGGCCGAGGCCGAGGAAGACGAGGCCGACGCGAAGACGTCGAAGCTCTCGCCCAAGGCGGCCGCGGTCAAGGGCGGCCGGTCGGCGGCGGCCAAGGCAGCGCGAGGCGCCCGCGCGGGGGTGGCGAAGAAGGGCAAGTGCGTGTGCAAGCAGGGCGACCCGCTCTGCGGCTGCCTGTGAGCGGCAGCGCGCCGCCTGTCCCGTGAGCGGCAGCGCGCCGCCTGTTCCGTGAGCAAAAGCTCGCGGCCCCTCCCCCTCCAGACCCGCTGACAGCATGACGACACCGGCGGAGGCCGCGCGGCGCGGGCCGCGCGGCGGAACCGGGGTCATGGCGGCCGCCGAGGCGCGCTGCGCCGGAGAGCGCAGCGCCTCGGCCGAGGCTCGCTCACGGCACGTTCGCCGCGCCGGGCGTGATCGTCTCGGAGAACGCCCAGTCGGCGGCGGCCTGGTTCGTGTCCGTCCCGTCGGGCACGCGGCAGAGCGAGCCGGGAGCATCGTTGACGTCCGCCACGGAGGCAGGCAGCGGCGCGCCCTCGACGAGGCTCACGCTGGCCTCCCCGATCGTGACCGCGGTGATGCTCCCCTCGTAGGAGAGCGCGTCGATCAGGGCGCCCGTCGTCGTGTTCACCAAGGCGATCCCGTCCGGCGCTCCGTTCTGCACCCGGTTGCTCTGCTCGTCGCCCGAGAACGCGATCTTCAGCGCGCCCTCCGGCACCACGCCCGGTTGGGTGTCGCTGCCGACCACCGCCGTGCTGCCAACCACGAGATACTGGCCCACCGCGAGCGTCCCGGCAGGGCTCAGATCGAACGTCTCGTAAACGGAGCCAGGCGCTCTCGCGCCGTTGATCAACACGATCGCGTGACCCGCGAGGTCCACCGGCGCGCCGGTGCCGTTGTAGATCTCGATGAACTCGGCACCATCGGTGTCCTCCTGATCGTAATCCACCTCGTTGATCACGAGCGCTCCCGCCACCGTCACCACCTCGACGGTCGCGGTGAGCGAGCTCTCCCCGAGCGTCGCCGTCACCGTGACGCCGGCGCTCGAGCCGCCGTCCACGTAGTCGAACGTGGCGCTCTGCTGCCCGGCCGGGATCGTGACCGACGCCGGCAGGGTGCCAGCGTCCGGCGGGTCGAGCGCGAGCGCCACGACCGCGCCGTCCGGCGGCGCCGGGATGTCGAGCGCCACGGTGAACGACGCCGTGCCGCCCGGCGCCGCCGTGGCCGACGACGGGTCGAGCGCCGCCAGCGCCGGCGCCTGGGCCGGGTCGAGGACGCGCACCGTCGCGGGGAGGCTCACGACGTCGAGGGCCGCGGTGAGCGTCACCGCCTCTGCCGCGGCGACGGCGTCGAGCAGCACGGGGGCGCTCGTCGCGCCGGCGGGCACGGTCACGCCGCCGCCCACCACCGCGAGCGCCGCCGGATCGCCCGAGGTCACGGCCACGAACATGTCGGCCGGCGCCGGCCTGGAGAGCGTCACCTCGAGCGGCGCCGGCACGGTCTGCGCCCCGGTCTGCCCCGCGTAGACGAACGACGCCGCCGGCCCGAACGCCGCGAGCCGCGGCGGACCCGGCACGAGGTCTTCCGCGCTGCGCGGCTCGATCTTCGAGTTGTCGTTCCGGTAATCGAGGATGCCGCGGATGCTCGCGAAGCGGTCGCCGACCACCGGGAACGGGTCGGCCAGGTACAGCAGGTCGTTCACGCGCAGATCGCCCGTGACGAAGAACTCGTTGTACATGGTCTCGAGCCCGGTCACCCTGACGTCCGCCACCTCGACGAGCACGCCCTCGAGCTCGGCGGCCCGCGCCCCGCGGGTGGCGATGTCGGCCGGCGCGACCGGCTCCGGCGCCGGCGCCGCCTCGCCGAGCGACGCGATCACCTCGACCACGGCGGATCCGAGCTGGATCTGGCCGTAGAAGTTCGTGACCGCCGCGCTCGCGATCCGCACGCGATCGCCCGCGACAACGGCGTTCTCCGGGCTGTAGACGTAGACGCCGGAGTACGCGGGCCCCGCGTACTCCGGGTCCCCGGGCTTGACCTGCACGAAGAACCCGCTCGCGTGCTTCGCCGTCACGAGCACGTTCTCCAGGGCCACCACCATCCCCTCGGCGACGGTGCCGTCCTTGATGTCGTAGATCGACACAGGGCAGCCCTGCACTCCCAAGTTCGCGTCCGCCGGGCAGAGGTCGCACGGATCGCCCTTGCCGTCGCCATCCATGTCGGCCTGGTCGGGGTTCTCGAGGCTCGGGCAGTTGTCCGCGCCGCTCTCGACGCCGTCGCCGTCGCCGTCGTGCGGGTTCGGCGCCGAGCAGAGGGTGCTGCCCGCGTCGACCGGGCACGCGTCGCAGGCGTCGCCCTCGCCGTCGCCGTCGGTGTCGGCCTGCGCCCCGTCGTCGAGCGGCCGGATGGGGTTGAAGACGCTCGGGCAGTTGTCCGCGCCGTTCTCGATGCCGTCGCCGTCGAGGTCCTCGTCCGTCGGCTGCCCGGTGTAGACGGTCGAGCCGTTCACCGAGGCGTTCACGGGCGCGGTCGCCGCGCGCGACGGGGTGCAGAGCGGCTCGCGCTCGGGCTCGTCGCAGAAGAAGGGCGGGTAGATCTCGCCCACCTCCCGCTCGAGCTGCTCCAGCCCCATCCCGATCTCGTCCTGCAGACAGACCTGCTTCGCGACGCCGCACACGTCGAGCTCGTCGCAGACCTCCGCGCCCCGGACCGCGGCCACCACGGCCGCGTCGCCGTAAAGGACCTTCCCGCCGCGCATCACGAGCACGACGTCCTCGGGATCGGCGGCGACGATCGCGCGGTGATCGGCGCGCTCCGCGCCGTTGAAGACGGCGATGTCCGCGACCTTCCCGAGCGACAGCGCGCCGATGACCTCGTCGGTGGCCGTGACCGAGGCGGCGCTCCCGGTCACCATCCTCCACAGCTCCTCGTCGGTGAAGAAGCCGTCGTAATACACCTCGTTGAGCGCCGCCGCGCACCGGAGCTCGCGCAGGAGGTTCATCGATCCGGTCGCGATCCAGTCCGTGCCGAGGGCGATCTGCACCCCGAGGCGGGCGGCGGCGGTGACCACGGCCGTGTCGCCGTAAAGGGTGATGTTGGAGCGCGGAGACCAGATGAGCGCCGTCCCGTTCTCCGCCATGGCCGCGTAGTCGGGCGCGGTGAGGCCGATCCCGTGGATGTACGCGCTCTGCGGCTTCAGCACGTCGTTCGGCGCCGTCTGCAGGCAGACGAACTCGTTGCGCGCCGACGCCTCGATCCCCTCGGCCACGTGCGGGCAATAGGCGGCCTCTCCCTCGATGTCCTCCCCTCTCACCATGTCGTTCGAGTAGCCGCAGCCGCTCACGAGCTCGCGGCCGCTCGAGTCGCGGAGCGGGAAGGTGTCGAAGAGGACCGAATCCTGCGCCAGGCCTTCCTGATCGCCCCGGTCCAGGTTCCGGAGGAGCCCGGTCGCGCTCCCCGAGCCGACGATCGACGTCGCGCCGCCCATCAGGAAGCGGAGCTCGCCCCACCGGATCTGCGCCTGCGTGGCCGAGCCCGGCGTGTCGATCTTCGTGTGGTCGTCACGGCCGGTGCGCCAGTCGTGCCGGTGCTCGTAGCGCTCCTCCGTCGGGGTATACGGGCTGTTCTGCGTGAACGTGAGGTGATCGTGCGTGTTGATCAGCGAAGGGGAGATGACGCCCTTCGGGCACGTGATCACCGTCGCGCCCGCCGCCTCGCAATCGCAGCCGACGCACGCGATCGTGCCCCGCTCGTCCACGAGCACCCGGCCGCCGCGGTACACCGCGCCCGGGGCGAGCACGACGCCCTGGATCAGCGTGGCGCCCGCGCCGGGGACCACATCGCACGTCCCGTGCGCGACCGGCGGGATCTCCCCGCAGGCGATCTCCAGGAGCTTCGACTTCGTGCAGTCGACCTCGCAGCCGTCGGCGGCCGCGACGTTCCCGTCGTCGCACTGCTCGCCCGGATCGACGACGCCGTCCCCGCAGCGCGGCGGCACCTCGATCTCGCACTCCGCCGAGCAGCCGTCGCCGCCGTCCGCGTTGCCGTCGTCGCACGCCTCGCCCGCGTCGAGCGCGCCGTCGCCGCAGCGGGGCCGCGGCGCCTCCTCGGGATGGCACGTCGGCGAACAGCCGTCGCCCTCCGCCGTGTTGCCGTCGTCGCACACCTCCCCCGCGTCGACCACGCCGTCGCCGCACACGCCGGCGGGGGTGTCGCCTCCGTCGTCGTCCCCGCAGCCGTTCCAGAACACGAGGCCCACGAGCACGGCCATCAGCCGCGCGAAGCGCATCGATCGGTGAGGCATGGCGCCAGTGTAGGCGATGCCCGCGCTCACCCGTATTGACTTCAGATGACGCGGCGGGAACGCGCCGCGATCGCCAATCCCGCGAGGAACGCGAGCCAGCCCACAGCCGGCAGCGCGCCGCGGCCCTGGGGCGCGCCGGCGGCATAGCTGCAGGAGCTCTCGCGCCGCTTTCCGTCGATCGGCCGCCCTCCCTGGCCGCTCGTGCCGGGCAACGGGACGCCGCTCACGCCGCCGCTGCTCGAGCCGCTTCCGTCCCCGCCGCTCCCGGTCCCCCCGCCTTGCTCGGGCTCGCAGCCCGCGGCCTCGTCGCGGAGCGCGGCGAACGCGACCTTGGCGGCGCCGGCCTCGTCGACCAGGCCGTAGAGCCGCTCGGCGCCCGGCGCGTCCTGGAAGCTCGCCCAGACCACGCCGGCGACGTCGTCCCGCTGCGCGAGCAGCTCGAGCGAGGTGGTCAGGTTCGCCGCCTGGAGCTCCTCGCCCACGAGCGCCGACGACCACGCCATCCCGCTCACGAAGAACGGGCTCTCGTCCCCCGCCTGCTCGGCGAGCTCGCGCACCTCGTCGAGGGTGCCGCCGAACGCCACCGGGTCGACCTCGCTGAACTGGCTCACGAACAGCTGATGGCCGAGGTACGACCACGGGGTCCGCTCGCCGTAGCGCAGCGCGAGCTCCTCCAGCACGGGCTGCTCGTAGAGCTCGCGCAGGTAGTCGACCCCCGAGAACGGCGCCGCGGCGTCGTCCGAGGCGAGCAGGCCGCCCGCGATCAGCGACAGCTCGCCCACGTTGAAGAGCGCCTCGTTGCGGATGCGGATCTGGGCGAGGATCTGCGCGAGCACGCGCGGCAGGATGTAGGTGCAGCCGGCGTTCTCGGGATCGAGCGCGTAATCGGGGTCTTCGAAGCAGTTCGGCTGACTCCAGATCTCCCAGCGCACGACGTCCCCGGCGAACCTCGTCATCAGCGCTTCTGCCGTCGCGGCGAACGCCTCCACATAGGCGTTGTTGCCGTCCCCGTCCGGGTCGTCGTTCCAGCGTGCCTGTCCTTCTGCGAGCGTGCGGTGGGACAGCAGCCCGAGCGGCTCGAGGCCGGCGCCGCGCACGGCGTCGATGATGGCCTCGTACTCGTCGAGCTTGTCCTCGTCCCACGCCTCGGCGCCGTCGAGCAGGAACTCGACGCGCACGGCGCCGGCGCCCGCGCGCGCCAGCTGCTCTGCCCGCTCCTCGTCGAGGATCACCCTCCCTGCGTCGACGGGCGCCCCCGGGTCGATTCCATAGAAGGCGCACGGCACGTCCCGCGCGGCCAGCGCGGGCGGCGCGAGGGAAAGCGCGGAGGAGGCGGCAAGAGCGACAATGACTGCACGCATGTTTCGAGCATAGCTGGGATGACCGGCCCGACCAAGAAACGACCCGTTCATGGACCATCCATGCTAGGGAGACGCATCACATGGCTTCCCTGGAACTGGACGAAGAGGTGCGCGGGCGCGTCGGGGACGCGGCGGCGGGCGGCGACGCCGGCGGCGAGGTGGACGACGCGGCCGAAGGCGAGCACGACGCGCCGCCTGCCCGGGGCTTGCGCGACTGGTTGCGCGGCGCGCCGCTCTCCGGTCGATTGCACCTCGCGCTCGGCCTCGTGCTGCCGGCGATCGTGCTCGTCGCGAACATGGTGCGGGTGCGCTCGTTCACGATCGACGACGCGTACATCTCCTACCGCTACGCGCGCAACTTCGCCCGCGGCCTCGGGCTCGTCTACAACGCCGGCGAGCGCATCGAGGGGTACACGAACTTCCTCTGGACGGTGCTGCTCGCGGCCTTCATCAAGGTCGGCCTCGACCCCGACGTCGTCGCCAAGGTGCTCGGCGGCCTCGCCGCCTGCGGCTCGCTCGGCGCGATCTACCTCCTCTCGGCGCGGCTGCGCCCGCACGGCGCGATCCCGTGCATCGCCACGTGGCTGTTCGCGACCTCGATCGTGCAGAGCGGATATGCCGTCTTCGGCCTGGAGACGCCGCTCTTCGTCCTGCTCGTCCTCGCCGGCACGGAGATGATGTTCCGCGAGCGCGACCGGGGGACGGGCTTCCCGTACTCGGGCCTCGTCTTCGGGCTGGCCGGCCTGACGCGCCCCGAAGCGCCGATGTTCCTCGGCATCCCCATGCTGTTCCTCGGCCTGCGCTTCTTCGGGCGGCAGAACCTCCTCCGCGGGGTCGTCTTCGCCGCGCCGATCGCGTGCCACATGTTCTGGCGGCACAGCTACTACGGCACGTGGCTGCCGAACACGCTGAGCGCCAAGACCGGGAGCCTCACCGACCAGCTCGCCGGCGGGCAGCGCTACCTCGCGGAGTACGCGGCGCACACCTCGCCGGTGCTCCTGCTCGCGCTCTTCGGCCTCTGCGTGGCGATCGTCGCGCGCCACCGCGACGCGCTGTGCGTCGCGGCCCTGGCGCTCGCGGTGGGCGGCTACGTGCTCCTCGTCGGCGGCGACTGGATGCCGTTCTACCGCTTCATGAGCCCGTTCGAGCCGTTCTGCTTCCTCCTCGCCGGCCTCGGCGCCCGCTCGCTGCTCGAGCCGCTGCTCACCGCGCTCTCGGCCCGCGCCGCGGCGTCGCGCGATGGCCGCGCGATCGCCCTCGCCGCGGGCGCCGGCGCGCTCGCCGTCGGCTGCATCGTCGCGCTGGGCGTCTTCCGGGCGCACAAGCTCGATCGCGCCCAGTTCCGGATCCTCGACGACGACAAGCGGTTCTGGGACACCGCCGCCGGCGGCACGGCCGCGTGGTTCCAGGAGCACAACAAGCCCGGCGAGGTCGCGGTGGGCGACATCGGGTACATCGGGTACGCGACCGACTATCCGGTGCTCGACCTCCTCGGCCTCGTCGATCCGGTGATCTCCAAGCTCCCGGGCGGCTACACGCGCAAGACGGGCCCCGGCTACGTGCAGCGCGTGTTCGACAAGTCGCCGCGGTACTTCGTGTTCGTCGGCGGCGCCGACACGTGCGACAAGCTCCCGTTCCCGGCGCAGGAGAAGCTCCGCAAGGACCGGCGCTTCCGCGGCATCTACGAGGTGGCCGGGATGATCCGCCACAGCAAGAACGGCTACTGGTGCATCTTCGAGCGGCGGGACGACGCGCCGCCGCCCGCGGCCGCCGCGCCCTGAGCGCCGCCGCCCGCGGGCGCGCGTCCCTGCGGAAGGCCCGTCCCCCCACCTCGGATGCGCGCAGCCCCACCTCGGATGCGCGCATCCCCACCGCGGACGCGCGCCCCCCTACCTCGGATGCGCGCAACCCCACCGCGGCTCCGCGAGGTTTGCTAGCATCGCCGCCCCATGCCCTGGCTCTGGTACGTAGGTCCCCTCGCGTTGCTCGTCGTCTGGTACCTGACCGGCTTGCGCGGCCGGCACGAGGCGCGGCGCGACGCCGAGCTCGTGCGCTGGCGCGTGCTGATGACCCCGAAGGCGGCCTCGCGCCGGTCCGGGGCGCAGCGCGACTCCCGGAAGACGGTCGCCGACATCGACGGCCCTCGCCCGGTGCGCTCGATGCCGGGCAGCCTCGAGCGGATGCTCGACGACGCGGGCGGCGGCGCGGTCGTCTCCCGCTACGAGCTCGTCCCGAAGCTCGCCTACGTCGCGGTCGCCGGGCCGGACGCGAAGAACGGCAGCGAATACCAGGTGGTGGTCGCGAAGCTGGGCAAGCCAGCGCCCCGGCTCACCGTGTGCCCGCTGCCGATCATCGACGGCAGGCGCGCCCCCAACACCGGCGTCCAGTTCAAGAAGGACCCGGATTTCATGGAGCAGTTCCTGGTCGAGGGGCCGGAGGCGAAGTCGATCGGCCGGTGGCTCTCGGCGCGCGTCCGCGACGCCCTGCGCGACTTCCCCGACGCGTGGCTGTTCGTGCAGGACCGCGCCATGGCGATCGCCGTGTACGGCCCTGTGGACGCGGAGCGCCTTCAGGAGCTCGTGGTGGCCGCCGACGCGATCTTCGCGGAGCACGGCGCCGGCGGCGCCCCCTCGCTCCTCTTCGAGGACAGCGAGGCGGACGACGAGGACGAGGACGACAGCGAGGCGGACGACGAGGACGACGAGGACGACAGCGACGACGAGGACGAGGACGAGGAGGCCGCGGGCGCCGAGCGCGCCGTTCGGTGATCACGGGCGAGCCGGACCGTGTTAGTCATCGCAGCTGGGACCGCTTGAACGCGAAACCGCTGCTCTCCGCCGCCGTCCTCCTCTCCCTCGCCCTCGCGGCCCGGACCGCCGCATCGGCGGAGAATCCCAGCTGGATCAAGTCCCAGGGCTCCCGCGCGGCGCTCGAGCTCGACGTCCTGAGCAAGTCGGCCGGATGGTCGATGGCCGACGTCGAGTCCGAGGTGAGCACGTTCGGCCTGAGCTTCGCCCTCGTCGGCCAGCTGGCGTGGCGCAAGCGGCTCCTCCTCGATGCGGAGCTCCCGCTCGCCTACGGCAGCGTCTCCGCCACGTTCCGGTCGTCGCGGCTCGACGTCGACGAGAGCAGCAGCGCCGGCAGCTTCCTCTTCGGCAACCCCACGGTCGGCGCCCACTACGCGCGTACGATGTCCAAGAAGCTCGCCGTCTTCGGCGGCGGCGCGCTCTCGATCCCGGTCATCACCGATCCCAACGCGGACGCGCGCGCCGCGCTGCAGGCGACCCTGCCGGCGCGCGCCTACGCCGATCTGCACCGGCTCATCCCCGAGCACTTCCCCCTGCGGGCCCGCGGCGGCGTCGAGGCCGAGATCGCCACGCGGCTCGTCTACCGCGCCGACACCGCGGTGATGGTCGCCTTCCCGACCGGCGGGGGCGACGTCGACCTCGTGCTCGAGCAGGGGAGCGAGCTCGAGCTGCGCGGCAAGGGCGCCTTCGGCGGCGGGCTCCGGCTCCAGGCCGCGCTGACGCTCGCGCACGAGGACCTGGCGCAGCTCGCGCTGGAGCCGTTCGTCGGCTACACGCCGGCAGAGCCCGGCTTCTACGGCCGGGCGGGGCTGCTCGTGGCGCTCGACGCGCCGCTCGGGTTCGGCCTCGCCGAGGACAAGGTCGCCACGCTGCGGCTCGCGGTCGGCCACAGGTTCTGACGTCCACCGGCGTGACGTCCGCCGGCGCGCCGCGGGAATGCTCCGCGCGCGCCGCCGCCCGTCGTAGGCTTCGGAGCGGGAGCGGACCGGGCGAAAGGGCGGGTGGATCACGATGGGCGAGCATCACGTCTCCGAGCGGGCGAACGAGGAGCAGCTCCAGGCCTTCATGCGGGCGCTGCTCGACGACGTCGCGGCGCTCGAGCGCCTCCTCGAGGAGGATCGCATCGAGTCGGGCGTGCGCCGGATCGGCGCCGAGCAGGAGATGTTCCTGGTCGACCGCGCGCTCCGGCCCGCGCCGGTCGCGCTGGAGGTGCTCGAGCGGGCCGCCGACGGCCGGCTCACGACCGAGCTCGCCCGCTTCAACCTCGAGGCGAACCTCACCCCCCTGCCGTTCGGCGGCGGCTGCCTGCGGCGCCTCGAGGCCGAGCTCGCCGACGTCGTCGGCCGGGCCGCCGAGGCCGCGCGCGCCGTCGGCGCCGACGTGCTGCTCGCGGGCATCCTCCCCACGCTGCGCGCCGGCGATCTCCGGCTGGAGAGCCTCACGCCGGTGCCGCGCTACCACGAGCTCAACCGCGCGCTCCGGGAGCTGCGCCAGGGCGACTTCCGCGTGTCGATCCACGGGCTCGACGAGCTCGAGATGACCCACGACAACATCCTGCTCGAGTCGTGCAACACGAGCTTCCAGGTCCACCTCCAGGTCGGGGCGCGGGAGTTCGCGCCGCTCTACAACCTGGCGCAGGCGGTGACCGCGCCGGTCCTCGCCGCCGCGGTCAACTCGCCGTTGCTCCTCGGGCAGCGGCTCTGGCACGAGACGCGGATCGCCCTGTTTGAGACCTCGGTCGACACCCGCCCGAGCGACCGCGAGGGCCGGCAGCACAAGCCCCGCGTCCACTTCGGCGACGGCTGGGTGCGCGAGGGCGCGCTCGAGATCTTCCGCGAGGACATCGCGCGCTTCCGCGTGATCATGACCGCCGAGACCGGCGAGCCGCCGCTCGCGGCGCTCGCGCGCGGCGAGGCGCCGGATCTCCGGGCCTTGCGCGTCCACAACGGCACCGTCTACCGCTGGAACCGCCCCTGCTACGGCGTCGCGGACGGCGTCGCGCACCTGCGCATCGAGAGCCGCGCGCTGCCCGCGGGGCCCACCCTCCTCGACGAGGTCGCGAACGCCGCCTTCTTCTTCGGCCTCATGTCCGGCCTCGCCGAGCGGCACCCGCGCATCGACCTGGAGATGCCGTTCGAGGACGCCAAGGCGAACTTCTTCGCGGCGGCCCGCCACGGCCTCAAGGCGCAGCTCGCGTGGACCGGGGGGCGGAGCCTCCCCGCGCCGGAGCTCATCCTCACGGAGCTCCTCCCGGCGGCCCGGGAGGGCCTCGCGGCCGCGGGCATCGACGCCGCCGACATCGACCGCTACCTCGGCGTCGTCGAGGAGCGCGTGCGCCGCGGCCAGACCGGCGCCCAGTGGGCGCTCGGCTCGCTCGCGGCGATGGCCGGGCAGGGCACCCCGGAGCTGCAGTGCCGCGCGCTCTCGGCCGCGATGCTCGCCCGCCAGCAGGAGGAGTCCGGGAGCGGCGGGGCTGGCCGCCCGGTGCACACCTGGGAGCCCGCGGCGCTCGAGGCGGACCTGGATCTGCTGCGCGACAGCTACCGGACCGTGGGCCAGTTCATGTCGACCGATCTCTTCACGGTGCGGCCCACCGACATCGTCGACTTCGCCGCGAGCGTGATGGACTGGCGGCACGTGCGCCACGTGCCGGTCGAGGACGAGCGGGGCCGGCTGGTCGGCGTCGTCTCGCACCGCGCGCTGCTCCGGCTCGTCGCCCGCGGCGCCGCGGCGTCGAACGGGTCCGCGCCGCCCACGGTCGCGTCCGTCATGCACGCCGATCCCGTGACGATCACGCCGGAGACGCCGACCTTGGAGGCGATGCGGATCATGCGCGAGCAGCGCGTCGGCTGCCTGCCCGTGGTGGCGGGCGAGCGGCTCGTGGGCATCGTGACGGAGCGCGACCTCCTCGACGTGTCGGCGACCTTGCTCGAGGCGTTCCTGCGCGAGGGGTGAGCGGGCGTGGCGCAGCTAGAGCACCGTTCAGCTTGAACCACCCGAGAATGAAGAGATTGGAACCACAGAGGGCACAGAGGGATGAAGAAAAGATTCTGAGCTCTCTCTTCTCTCTTCCTCTGTGCCCTCTGTGGTTCAATTTCTCGGCGTTAACGAACCGAATCCGTCGCCCCATAGCCAACCACGCTATCGGGAAGATCCCGTGTGGGCCCAACTAGCATTCAGGGCCGCTTCGCCGATCTTCCACCCTCCTCGCCTCGCCGAGCGCGCGCTCCGCCTCGCCTCCACCGAGCGAGGTTGACACGCCGCGTTAGCGCACCTAAGGGATCCCTCCAACCGGCGAGCCGGGATCCGGGGGGGCTGCGCGGGGCGCGCGGGGCGGGCCCGCGGCGGACCCTCCGGCAGCAGAGGAGTCGACATGGCTTCAGGCAAGAATGGGAAGGGCGGCAAGGACCGGGTGGCGGTCGTTGCCGGGCTGCGCACGCCGTTCACCAAGGCGGGGACGGCGCTCAAGGCGATGCGCACCGTCGATCTGGCCGCCACGGTGGTCAAGGAGCTCCTCCAGAGGAGCGAGGTGAGCCCGCGCGACGTCACGCTCGTCGTCTACGGCCAGGTGGTGCCGACGCTCGACTGGCTCAACGTCGCGCGCGAGGTGGTGCTGCGCACGGGCATGCCCAAGGACATCGACGCCTTCAGCGTCTCGCGCGCCTGCGCCACGTCGCTCCAGGCCATGACGAGCGCCGCCGAGGCGATGCTCGCCGGCCAGCACGACGTCGCCGTCGTCGGCGGCGCCGACAGCATGAGCGACGTGCCGCTCGGCGTCTCCCGCAAGCTCGCCTCCGCGCTGACCGACCTCCAGAAGGCCAAGACGCTCGGCGCCCGGCTGGAGATCCTCTCCCGCCTCTCGCTGAAGGACATCGTGCCCCCGATCCCGGGCTTCTCGCGCGAGCCGACCACGGGCGAGCAGATGGGCGAGGCCGCCGAGAAGATGGCGAAGCAGAACGGCATCTCGCGCGCCGAGCAGGACGCCATCGCCCACCGCTCACACACGAACGCCGCGCGCGCCTGGCGCGACGGCACGTATGCGGCCGAGGTCATGCACGTGATCCCCCCGCCGTACGACAAGCCGGTCGAGCGCGACAACGTGGTCCGGGACGACTCGACCCTCGAGGCCTACGCCAAGCTGTCGCCCGCGTTCGATCGCCGCCACGGCACCATCACCGCGGGCAACGCCTCGCCGCTCACCGACGGCGCGAGCGCCCTGCTCCTGATGCGCGAGAGCAAGGCCAAGGCGCTCGGCTACCAGCCGCTCGGGTACGTGAAGTCGTGGGCCTACGCGGCGGTCGACCCGGGCTGGCAGCTCCTCATGGCCCCGGTGCTCGCCGCGCCGCGGGCGCTCGATCGCGCCGGCCTCTCGCTGGATCGCATGGACCTCGTGGACATGCACGAGGCCTTCGCCGCGCAGGTCGCGTCGAACCTGAAGGCGCTCGCGTCGCCGTCGTTCGCCGCGGACAAGCTCGGCCGGTCCGCCGCCGTCGGCGAGGTCGACCCCGAGAAGCTCAACGTGAACGGCGGCTCGATCGCGCTCGGCCACCCGTTCGCGGCCACGGGGGGGCGCATGGTGCTCTCCACGCTCCGCGAGCTCAAGAAGCGCGGCGGCCAGCACGCGCTCCTCACCGTCTGCGCCGCGGGCGGCCTCGGCGCCGCCGTGGTCCTGGAGGCAGCATGACGACGACCGAGAGCGCCGCGACGCAGTCCCCCGCGGCCAAGAGCCCCGTCTCCCTCGAAGTGCGCCCCGACGGCGTCGCCGTCGTCACGTACGACGTCCCGGGCGAGGCGGTCAACACGCTGAAGCCCACGTTCGCCGGCGATTTCGAGCGGATCATGGGCCAGATCGCGAGCAACCCGCTCATCAAGGCCGCGATCCTCGTGTCCGGCAAGGCCGACACCTGGATCGCGGGCGCCGACATCGACATGCTGAAGAGCGTCACCACGGCGGCCCAGGCCGAGGCGATGTGCCGGGCCGGCCACGAGGCGGTCCTGCGGATCGTCCGCTCGCCCAAGCCGATCGTGGCCGCGATCCACGGCGCCGCGCTCGGCGGCGGCCTCGAGGTGGCGCTCGCCTGCCACGCCCGGGTGCTGAGCGACGACAAGAAGACGGTGCTCGGCCTGCCCGAGGTGCAGCTCGGCCTGCTCCCCGGGATCAACGGGCTGCAGCGGCTCGCGGAGCGCGCCGGCCTGCAGGCGGCGCTCGACCACGGCCTCACCGGCAAGAACATGCGCCCCTCCAAGGCGCGGCAGCTCGGCGTCGCCGACGACGTGGTCCCCGCGCCCATCCTGAAGGAGACGGCCGCGGCGCTCGCGCTGCAGCTCGCTGCGGCCGGCCCGCCGTTCCGGCCGGCGCGCGCCGGCAAGAAGGGGCCGAAGCTCGACGCCGCCGCGCTCACCCGGGCCGCCCTCGAGCAGAACCCGATCGGCCGGGCCTTGCTCTTCCAGCAGGCCCAGAAGCAGACGCGCGAGAAGACCGGCGGGCACTATCCGGCGCCCGAGCGGATCATCGAGGTGCTGCGGACCTACGCGGAGCGGGGGTTCGACGCGTCGAGGGAGGTCGAGGCGCGGGCGTTCGGCGAGCTCGTCGTGTCGAGCACGGCGCACCGGCTGATGGAGCTCTTCTTCGCGACGAACGCGATGAAGAAGGACACCGGCGTCGACGACCCGTCGGTGCAGCCGAGGAAGGTCGAGAAGATCGCGATGGTCGGCGCCGGCCTGATGGGCGCGGGCATCGCCTACGTGAGCCTGAACGCCGGCATCGCCGTGCGCCTCCGGGATCGCGACGACGCGTCGCTCGGCCGCGGGCTCAAGTACGTGACCGACATCCTCGGCGACCGGGTGAAGAAGAAGCAGCTCACGCCGCTCGAGCGGGACCAGAAGCTCGCGCTGCTCACGACGACGACGGACAGCTCGGGCCTGAAGAGCGCCGACCTCGTGATCGAGGCGGTGTTCGAGGACCTCGCGGTGAAGCACGCGGTCGTGCGGGACGTCGAGGCGAACGGCAAGGACGGCGTGATCTTCGCGTCGAACACGTCGTCGATCCCGATCTCCCGGATCGCGGCCGCGTCGAGGCGTCCGGAGAACGTGGTCGGGATGCATTACTTCAGCCCGGTGCACAAGATGCCGTTGCTCGAGGTCATCCGGACGGAGGCGACGTCTCCCGAGGTGGTCGCGACGGCGGTGGCGGTCGGCAAGCGGCAGGGCAAGACGGTGATCGTGGTGAACGATGGAGTCGGCTTCTACACGAGCCGGATCCTCGGGCCGTACATGAACGAGGCGAGCTGGCTCCTGGCCGAGGGGGTGTCGATCGAGCAGGTCGACCGGGCGCTCGTCGCGTGGGGCTGGCCGGTGGGCCCGCTGGCGCTGCTCGACGAGGTGGGCATCGACGTGGCGGCGCACATCGGCCCGATCATGATCGAGGCGTTCGGCGATCGCATGTCCCCGCCGCCCACGATGGCCAAGCTCGTCTCCGACGACCGCAAGGGCCGCAAGAACGAGCGCGGGATGTACCTGTACGGCGCGGCGGCGAAGAAGAAGGGCAAGGGGAAGCACCCGGACGAGAGCGTGTACGCCGTGCTCGGGCTGCCGGTGCCGAAGGCGAAGGACAAGCCGCCCGTGGCGGTCGAGGAGATCCAGATGCGGTGCTCGCTCCAGCTCGTGAACGAGGCGCTGCATTGCCTCGGCGAGGGCGTCCTGCGGAGCCCGCGCGACGGCGACATCGGCGCCATCTTCGGCCTCGGTTTCCCGCCCTTCCGCGGCGGTCCGTTCCGCTACGTCGACGCCCTCGGCCCCGCGGAGGTGCTCCGCCGCATCGAGATCTACGAGCGCCGCTTCGGCAAGCGCTGGACGCCCGCCCCGGCCCTCGTCGAGGCGGCGAGGACGGGCAAGCGCTTCTACGACTGACGCGCCGGGGCGCGGCGGCGGGCGGCGGCCTGACTCAAAAGCTGCCTCGCGCGCCGAGGACCGCGCCCGCCGGCCCCGCCTCCAGCACCCCCGCGCTGACCCACCTCGGGCGCGCGCCGGTCGCCGCGCCGGCCGGCGTCGGTTCGGTCCACAGCAGCACCGCCGCCGCTCCGAGCCCGGCCAGCCCCACCCCGAAGCCGAGGGTGCTCACCACGGCCATGGCGTTCGCGCTGTTCGCGGCGTCGAGCCCCGTGGCATCGCAGGCCTTCGGGTCGCTGGCCTGGATGGCGCTGCCGCAGTGCCGGTCGATGACGCCCTTCTTGCCGAGCACGAGCGCGCCCACGATCCCGCCGAGCGCGAGCCCCGCGACGCCGACCCCGCCCGCGACGTAGGCCGCCGTGCGACGGCCCGCCGGGGCCTCCGGCGCGCCGGAGGTCGGCGGCGGCGCTCCTTTCTTGATGTCCAGCACCAGCTCCTTCGACTCGCCTTCGGCGATCGTGATGCGCTGTTCCTGGACAGCCCCTCCCGGCATCTCGATCGCTATCCGGTGCTCTCCTGGATCCACCGGCAACGCGACGCCGAGCGAGGCGTCGCCCAGCTCGTGGCCGTCGCGCCGCACGACCGTTCCGGCCGGCGCGCCCGGCGGCAGGGAGAGCGCGAGCCGCGGGACACGCCGAGACAGCGCGTCGATCTCCTGGGCCGCGACCTGCGGTCGCCTGCCTTGCCGGGCCTTCTCGGCCCGCGTCATCCGATCGAACAGCGCCATGTAGTCCTTGAAGCGCGCCGCCGCGGTGGCGACCCGGCCCCACCTCGCCTCGCAGGAGGCCAGCGTGAAGAGCGTGCCCGGCTGAGGGTCGAGGCGCTCGCTCTCGGCGAGGGCCTTGCAGCCCGTCTCGTAGCGACCTGCCTTCATGTCGGCGAGCCCTCGGTCGAAGAGCGCCTCGGCGGCCGCGATGTCCTGGGCCGCGGCGGGCGCGGAGAGCGAGACCAGGCCGAGGGCGGCGAGGAGCTGCGTGGGCCGGCGGAACCAACGAGTCATGATCTGGCGCTCAGCGGGCAAGGGAGCTCGGGACACGGGCCCCTGTGGGGGACGAGCGACGCGGAGCATGATGGCCGGAGGGCAGGCAGGCGAGATGAAACGTCACCCCTCGAGTGAGCCTCGCCGGGGCGCATCAGGCCGGTCACGGCGCGCGCGGGCGGCGCGGCGGCGGCGCGGCGGAGCGCCAGATCAATGCCGCCCATACAGGTCGGGGGTCGAGGCGGGCTCGCGCGGCGGCGGCTTCTTGTTGGCGGACGACGCCGAAGGCGCCTTGGACCTCGAGGGCGCAGACGTGCTGGTAGGCGCCGGCGGATGTGCGCTCGGGCGGCGGGAGGCCGCGGCGGGGGCCGAGGAGGCCGGCGCCGAGGTCGCAGGCACCGCTGCGTCGCTGGGCCCCGGCGGCGCGGCGCTGGGCTCGGGCGGCGCGGCGCTGGGCCCGAGCGGCGCGGCGCTGGGCCCGAGCGGCGCGGCGCTGGGCTCGGGCGCTGTCGCGGGCGCTGCCGCGGTTAATCCGGGCGCTGCCGCGGTCGGCCCGGGCGCTGCCGACGCCTCGGAAACAGGGTCCGGAGCCGTCGCCTCCGGACCGCCTCCGCCGCGAGCGCCCAGCATGAGCCAGCTCGCGGCGCCGAGGACCCCGAGCCCGAGCACCGCCAGTCCGGCGGCGATCGGCCCTCGCATCGGCCTCACCGCCCTTGTCGGCCCCGCCGACACCGCCGCCTCGGTCTGGGTCCTCGCGAGCGTCAGCCCGTGGGAGCGCGAGTCGCGCTCCGGGTCCGGGATCGTCGCCGGCTCCGCCGCCTCGTGCGCCGGGGTCATCGCCGTGACGGCGGCGACCATCCCGGGCCGGGACGGCGTCCCGGAGATCGACCACCGTTCGCCGCCCACCGGAACGCCGAGCACCTCGCCCAGGGCCTGCACCGCCTCCACCGCCCGGCCGAACCGCGCCGCCGGCACGACGGCAGTGGCCCGCGCAAACCACGCATCGAAGCCCGGCGGCAACATCACACCTTGCGCGCGCGCGCGCTGCACCGGCGGCTCCTGGGGACCACGGACGGCCAGCAGCGCGAACGCGACCATGTCGCCGGCGCTCCTCGCCTCTTGCCTCCAGTACGGTACCCCCACGAGCAGCGTATAGGCGATCATGCCCAGAGCATAGATATCCGCGGCCCCCGTGAGCCTCGCGCCGACCTGGAACTGCTCGGGCGCCATGTAGATCGGCGTGCCGAGGTTGCGCGTGGCGCCGGCCGCGGCCGTGCTCTCGGCGATGAGCTTCGCGATGCCGAAGTCGAGGAGCTTCACGCGGACCGAGCCGTCCTCCCGCTCCGACAGGAAGATGTTTGCGGGCTTGAGGTCGCGATGCACGATGGACGCGGCGTGGGTGCGGTCGAGCGCGAGCGCCGTCTGGTGGAGGTAGGTGATCACCTCGGCGGGCGGCAGGCGGCCGACGCGCTTCAGGCGCTGGCCGAGCTCCTCGCCGCGAAGCAGCTCCATGACCAGGAAGGGCGTCCCGGTCGCCTCGTCGACGCCCGCGTCGAAGACGTCGACGATGTACTCACTCTCGACATCCGCCGCGATGCGGGCCTCGAGCTTGAAGCGCTCGCGCATCTCCTCGTCGGCGAAGATGTGCGGGTGCATGGCCTTGAGGGCCCGGCGGCGCGCCGTCTCCAGGTGCACCACCTCGTGGATGCTCCCCATTCCACCGGTAGCGATGAGGCGCACCACGCGATAGCGCCGCGCGAAGACGGTCCCCTCCGCGAGTGTGGCCGACACGGCGGGAGGCTCGCTTACCGGGCTGGCGGCGTCAAGGATCCAGGGAGCCGGCGGCCGGCCGCGAGCGAGCGCGACGGCGGTCTCCCTCGGTGCCCGCCGTCACGCATCGCCGCGCCGCGCCGCCGCGCTGCATGTGGGGCCCGGCGCGCGGCGATCGCGCGGCTGGACGGCGGGGCGCCGGCATCGCGCTCGTCGAGGAGCTCCGCGGCGCCGCTCTCCACTACAGGTCTCTCGCACACCGGACGCCGGCGTCATTTTCTCTGTCCGCCGGATCGTCCTTGATGCGGTACGAAGTAGGCAGGTACGAGGCATCGTTGACGAACGCCCCGCCCCGGACCACCCGGTCCGAGGCAGCGGCCATGTTGGCGCAATCCTCGCACTCTTCTTCGGGATAGTCGGCGTACCAGTCCAGGGCCCACTCCCACATGTTCCCCGCCAGGTCCGCCTGCCCCCATCGCCCGTCGCCCTTCGGACGGGACCCGACGGGCAGGATATCGGTGAACGCACAGTCGCTGGCCGGAGACCCGTCTCCGGTGCAGTCGTACGCCGCGTAACTCCCATCGATGGTCGTGTCCCCGGGCTCCGACCACGGATACTCTCGCTGCTGTTCACCGCCGGCCGCGGCGTAGTTCCACTCCGCCTCCGTGGGCAGCCGGCCCCCGTCCCACGCGCAGAACGCGAACGCCAGGTACCAGCTCAGGCAGTTCACCGGTAGATGCTCGTGCGCTTCGGGCACGTCCGTCCATGTCGACAAGGTCGAGTCGCACTTCAGCGCTTCCTTCAGCGCCGCCGCGTTCGCGGGCAGCCAGCTGTTGTCCCAGCCATCGTTCCACCCGCTCCCGTCGATGAGCGGGTGCTTCCCCGCGCCCGCCTTTGGCTTGCTGCCGGGATACGCCTCCACGAACTTGCGAAACCGCCCCACCGTCACCTCGAACCGATCCAGCGCGAACCCGCTCACCCTCGCCGGATATCGCTCGTCGTTGTCTCGCTTGAAGCTCCCGCCGGCCACCTCCAGGGTCGCGCAGCAGCTCTCGTCGCCCCTGGGGCCGCACGTCTCCTCCAGCCCGGCGCAGCTCGGCGGAGCGGGGCACGCCGCTCCGCTGCAAGCCCCTCCCGGACCGGTCCCGGTGGATGCTCCAGGGCCGCTCCCGCTGGGTGCTCCAGTGCCGGTCCCGCCGCCCGCTCCTTCGTGCAGGTAATAGCCGTCGTCCAGCCCCACGAGCGTCCCGCACCCGCCGGTCATGACAGCCCACGCCGCCCCTGCGCATGCCGCGAGCTTCCCTCTCGTCATGTCCTCTTTCTACCGCCCTGGCGCGGAGGCTGTCCACCGCCCCGCGTGGCCGGGAATCCGCCCCGCTGCGCCAGCCAGTCACGCGCGCCGCAGCGCGCCTCCCCGGCCCCGCGGCGACTCCCGCAGGCGCGCGGCTGGCTCACCGTCGCCACGGCGCCGCGTCCGAGGTCCGGCGCGCGTCTCCCGTGAGGTGTCGCGTCCGGCGGGGATCGTGGACGACGCGATGGCACGCTCGGCGCCCTGTCGCACCGGACCCCGGCCGCCTCGTCAGGCTGCGGATTCTCTACCCGGCGTGAACCACTGGCGTGGCCGCCGGCACGGACGGACGTCCTCACATCCCCGCGCCTCGTGGGCAAGGAGCGGGAACGTTGCAACCTGGATTCGATGCAGATTTTGGCCGTCAAAAGTCGATGGGATCGCTCCACTCGAAGTCGTCGTCATCGACCCTCTCACGGCTGGACAGATCTTGCGTGAACCGCTTCAGCGCGTCTTCAAGCGCCTCCAAATCAGTTCTACCCAGTCCCACCATCCAGTCAGGCGAGCCGTCGGGCGCCTTCAGGCATACGTTAAGACAAGCCATAAAGTCACCGCTATCTCGCTCCATGACCTTGATCTTGAACTTCGCCCCGGGAATTCGCGTATCGGTCACCTCATAAAGGCCGCAGATTCGAGCAATACACCCGGCCCCATAAAGATTGAGCTTCCTCCAATCCATGTCCCCTCTCACTGTTTACCATACGATATAATCGACCCATCCGGTGCCATGTCGATATACTTGCCATCCTTCTTGTATCGAACGACGCCGTCAATTCTTCCTCTGACGGTAGATCTTTGAGCACGCCTGAGATTGGTCGCGAAACCTTCAGCTTTCCGCAAGTACGCATCCACGGTCGACGCACCGACTTCAGCCCCGTGTTTGTTGAAGTGCCATCGGAGCGAGTCAGCGGGGGAATCAAAGCTACCCTGGTTCCACCTTCCCGTTTCGAGCGTATCCTCCGCGGCATCTCGTGACACCTCTTGCCTTGCGTTGCCACACGATCTTCTATTCCCTCCATTGCCGCTTTCAGATCTGAGGCCCCACGGATCGATTCCTACTGTCGGCGCTATACCATACTGGTGAAGATTTCGATCGCCGCGGATCCCCAGCGGATCCGGGCTACACCACCGCCCCACGTCCGGGTCGAAGTACCGGAATCGCGTATAGCACAACCCGGTTTCCTCGTCCGCGTACTGCCCCAGCAGCCGGAACGGGCTCTCCACCGACCGCGCGTGCTGCGCCCCGGGATCTCTCCAGACGTCGACCACCCGCCCCCACGCCGAGTGCGCCGCCGACCAGGCCACCCGCCCGTCCGGATTCACGAGCTCCTTCGGCATCCCGAGGTGGTCGTTCACCACCGCGAACACCTGCCCCTGCTCCGCTTGCAGCAGCGGCACGAACGTCCCCGGCTCGTTCACGAACACGCGTACACCTCGCGTCCGCTCCAGGTCCGCCGCCAGCGCATCCCCGTCCCAGACGAACTCCACCGCACGGCCCGCTGTCTCGGCTCCCGCTGGCACGACCTCCTTGCGCACCCGCCGCCCGAACGCGTCGTAGGAGAATCGCACCTGCGTCCCGTCCGGCCGCCGCACCTCGCGCAGCCGGTCGCGGCAGTCCCATGTGTACTCGGTCGCAGCCCCCTCAGCGCCCCCTGTCCGCGTCCCGAGGTCGAGCTTGACGATGCGTCGCCCCCGCTTGTCGTACGTATACTTGGATTTGCCCGTCTGCCGCAGCAGGTTCCCCGGCGCAATATCCCACTCCGGCGACGCCGCCTGCGCCCCGAGCCCTTCGACCATCTTCTGCAGCGAGCCCGCCGCGTCGTACGCGAACACCTCGCGCAGCGAGCCGCGCTGCGCTTCGAGGAGCTGGTCGATCCGGTCATACCGGTACGTGGTCGCGCCCCATCGACCCTCCTCGATCCGCGTCACGCGCCCGAGCGCGTCGTAGCTCCATTTCCGCTCGACCAGGCTCTTGGCGATCTCCGTCCCAGGGGCCGACGCCGATACTCTCTGCTCGATGAGCCGATCCATCGCGTCGTATCCGCTCTGGATCGACACCTGCTCATCCGGACGACCGCGCCAGACCTCCCGTCCGAGCACGTCGCGCTCGATCTCCATCCGGTAGCCGTCGTGCTCCACGGCGATGAGCGCATCCAGCGCATCGTACACATAGGTCGTGGTCGCGCCGTTCGGCAGCACCCGCTGGGCCCGCCGCCCGAGCGCGTCGTACTCGAACCGCACCGCTTTGTCTCCCTGCCACTCTGTCACGATCCGCCCGAGCTTGTCTCGCTCGAACATCGTGACGATCTTGCGCTCCCCCTCCTCCACGACCGCCGTGGTCAGCCGCCCGAGCGCGTCGCGCAAATAGGTCGTTATCCCGTCCGTCGACTGCTCGAACACCACATTGCCCAGCCGATCGTGGTTGAACGCCCGGAAGCTCCCGTCCGGATAGTCGATGCGCGACAGATTTCCGGCCTTCGAGTAGTCGTACTTCAGCGTCCTCCCGTCAAATGTCAGCTCCTCTACGACGCGAGCTGCAACATCGTACGTGAAGGCATACACCTCTCCACGCGAATTCTCGATCTCCCGGAGCCGCTCCATGGACGTGTACCGGAACGACCATGTGTGCCCATCTGACTGCGTTATACGCGTGAGCACCCCCGTGCCGGCGTACTCCATCGCCGTCACATGTCCGAGGGCGTCCGTGACGCGTGTGACGTTGCCCTGCGCGTCGTAGGCTTGCCGCGCGACGGTTCCATCTGGGCGATGGATCTCGATGGGCCTTCCTAGCCGATCGTAAGCAAGCCGCGTCACCCTCCCGAGCGCGTCCGTCATCGACACGGGCCGTCCGAGCGCGTCGTATTCGAACGTGGTCCGCGCTCCGCGCGCGTCCGTCTCTGCGATCACATTGTGCCGGGCGTCGTATTCATACCGCATGACCGGCCCGTCAGGTCCCTCGATCGAGCACAGGAGCCCTCGACCGTCGTACGATAGCTTGTACGTCACGCCCGTCGGGTACTGGATCTCGATGAGTTTCCCGCGCGCGTCGTGCGTATAACGCGTCTCAAGGCCATCGGGCCCCGTACGCTGGACGGGGAGATCCCCCTCGTAAGTCCACGCCGTCACATTCCCTGCCGGATCCACGACCCGCACGAGGTTGCCGCGCTCATCGCGCTCGAAACGCGTCGTGTTCCCCGCGCCGTCGCGCTCCTCGACGAGGAAGCCATCCTCGTCGTACTCCCGCTCCTCCAAGACGACGCCCGTCGTCGTCTCCTCGCGCGTGACGAGCCCCTCGTCGTTCCATGTATAGATCTTCGGCTCCTCGCTCTCCGCCCTCGTCGTCTGCGTCCGCTCGTCGGCGTAGAGCTCCACCTCGTGCAGCCCGTCGGGTCCCCACGTCCGCACGCACCGCCCGGTCTCATCGTCATAAGCGTACTGAAATCGCGCGCCACTCTTGCGCCGCACGGCGATCATTTGATCCGCGCCGTCATACTCGTACTCCTCGGCGTTCCCGAGCGCATCGACAACGGCGGATAGATTCCCGCCCTTCGAATACCGGTACTCCACTGATTGTTCGATGTGTCCGTCAACGCAAACGTCGAGCCGCACGAGCCGGCCGCGGTCCCACCTGACGAGGACCTCACGCCCGGTCGTGTCGACCACGCGTGAGAGCAATTCATCGTCGTATTCGAGCGTGATCGCGTTACCGTTCGCGTCCTCGATCGAGCGGAGCAGCGCCTTACGCCCCGGGCCGGCGAAGACGCGGGCGATGCGGCTTTCCAGGTCGTAAACGCGATAGCTCCCGTCGCGGCCGACGCGGAGCTCGAGCCGCTCACCGCGGTGAAACGTTGCCTCGCCGGCGCCTACCTTATCGAAATAGAGCCATCGACCTTCGCCATCGTGCAGGTCGAGCGTCTCCTCGCCCTCCTCGATCCACTCCTCGAGACTGTGGGCCCATCCCGGCCCCAGCGCCGCGTCGCGGTCGCCACAGCACGAAGAAGCATATTGGCGTTCGATGACGAGCGGAATGATGCCGGGCAACGAGATATCTGTCGCCTGATTGACGACCTCGCCTGTCGCCACGTCGACGGGATCTCCTACGCACTTTTGGTCGCGCGCCGGCTTCTTTGACGGGTTCTTGCGTTTCTTTGGGCCCTTCGGGCGCCCTTTCCCGCCACCCGCTTTGCTTCCCTTGCCGGGGGTCCCTTTGACCACGACCCCGTTGTTGCCCTTCTTCTTCGGCTTCTTCGCACCTCCGCCGGCGGCGTCGTCAGCGCCCTTCTTGCCCGCCTTCTCGGCGCCCTCTTTCCCCGCCTTCTCGGCGCCCTCTTTCCCCGCCTTCTCGGCGCCCTCTTTCCCCGCCTTCTCCGCTCCCTCTTTCCCCGCCTTCTCCGCTCCCTCTTTCCCCGCCTTCTCCGCCCCCTCTTTCCCCGCCTTCTCCGCTCCCTCTTTCCCCGCCTTCTCCGCCCCCTCTTTCCCCGCCTTCTCCGCCCCCTCTTTCCCCGCCTGCTCCGCCCCCTGCTTCCCCAGCTGCTCCGCCCCCTGCTTCCCGACCTGCTGCGCGGCCTCTTGCGCCCCCTCCTTGCCGACCGCTTCCGCAACGGCCTTGCCCGCCTTTGCGGCCAGCCTCCCCCCCGTCGCCGCCGCGCCCCCGAAGGGGATCATCCCCGCCGCGGAGATGGCCGCGTTCAGATAGTCGCCTTCCGCGAGGTAGATGGCCGCGTTGAGCCCGTCGGCGATCTCCCCGAGGCCCGGGATGAAGCCGACGATATCGAGCCCGGTGTGGACCCAGTCCGAGGCCTTCTCCCACCAGCTCTTCTCGGCCTCCTCGCGCATCTTGTTAAGATCCACGAGCGGCCCTGCATAAGGTGCCAACCCGTGGGCCATGAACACTGCCTTGCCGAACGTGTTCTCCGGCCCGTCCGGGCCCGCACAGTTCATCGCGTACAGCGATGTGTGATAGGTGACGTTGGCCCCTCCCGCGTGGACGGTCGTGCTGTGCGTGACCGGCCGGCAGTACCCCAGGTTCACGCCGCTCTTGACGCCGCCGCCCGTCCCCGGCTCGTCGCCCTGGACGGTGGTGATCCGGCTCGCCATCGTCGCGGTGTCGAACGTCCCGAGCCTCACCGTGGTCGCCTCGTCCACGCCGGCGGCCAGGCAGGCGCGGATCTGGTACGGCACCGGCTTCATCTCGTCGCCGATGGGCGTCTTGCAGACATCCGGCTCGATGCAGACGACCCACGCGTTGCCCGTCTTGCAGAGCCCTTCATTCTCGGCCACGAGTCGTCCCTCCCGGCGCCGCCATGCACGCCTCGAGCGCCTCAATCCTGCGTCTCTTGCTGTACGCGCCGCGCCACGTCATGAACAGGCGCCCCTCCGGCACGTCGATCATCAGCGTGTCGAGGAGCATCGGGACCACCGCGCGCGAGCCCGTCTCGAGCAGCGCCAGCAACCCGAGCTCGTACCCCGGGAGCCGGAGCTCGAGCGCCCCGTCCGGGTGCATGTTCTCGAGGACGATCTCCTCGTTGCCGCGAAGATATCCCGGATAAACGAGATCCGGATGAGCGCTGTTGTAGAACCGGTAATCGAAATCGAGCGGCGCGTGCGGCCAGCGCTCCGCCTGCCACGCCTCGTCGTAGGTCCCGGCGTACCCGCGCCGCGGCAGCCAGACGCCCGGGATCGGGCCGAGCCCCTCCGGCTTGTGGGGCCGGCCGAGCTCGGTGACGGGGTCGTCGGGCGACTCGATCTGCGGCGCCTCGAACGTGACGTCGCTCGGCGTCTTCCCCTCGGGGAGATAGCCCTTCCCGACGGGGTTTTGCTCGAACGCGTGGCGGGCCCCCCACGCGTCCTGGAAGGTCCCGCCGAACGCGTGCTCGTACCGGATGGGCACCTCGCGGCAAGGCTCGGGGTCGGTGAGGCGGTACTCGTCGCCTTCGCGCACCCAGCGCCGCGGTCCTGTCACGCGGAGCGTCTTGTCCACCTTGCCGACGCGCGCGCGGACGAACCACGCCGGCGCGGGCCAGCCCCCCGGCGCGTGCGCCGTAGCGTTGATGTGGATGTCGCTCCGCTGCTTGAACGGCGCGAGATCGCCCTCCATGCGCAGGCTCGACGAGCCCGCGTCCCCGTGGAACACGTCCCCTCCGGACACCTCCGGTTGCTCAGGATCGAGCTGCGCGACGCCTCCAGGGACGATGCGGAACGCCCCGCGCAGCACGAACACGCCGAACTCGCGCCCCTGCGGATCGACGCTGTCGAAGAGAAAAGGCCAGAAACGAGTGTAGTTCCGTACGATCATGGCAGCGCCCGTCCAGCGGCGGATCAGTTGAGGTCGATGTACTCGCCGTCGATGTCCACCACCCCCGACGCCGCGATCAAGACCGTATCCCCGTTGACCTCCACCGCCGCGGCGTCCACGGTCGCGCGCTGGCCCGCCTTGACCTCCACGACGGCGCCCGCCGTGGTCGTGATCGTCACGCCCGCCGCGTTCGCGATCGTCACGCCCGCCGACGTCTGGATCGTCGAGCCGGCGGTGATCTGGATGTTCGCGCCCGCGCTCATGCTGATGTTCGCGCCCGCGCTGATCGACACGCTCCCCTCGGCCGTCAGGCTCACGTCCGGCCCTTTCATCGTAAGCGTGGACCGCCCCGTCGTCTGCGAGATGAACTGATCCGTCATCACCGTCCCGGTGGGCGGGATCTTCGGCGGCGGCTCGGCGGGTTGCTCGATCGTGACCGTGTGCTTCTTGCCCACGAGCGTCGAGTCCTGGACGCCGATCGCCGCGGCCCGATCCTTCCCGACCGTGATCGTCTGGTTGTTCCCAACCGCGATCGTCTGGTCGTTCCCCACCGTGATCGCCTCGTCGTGCCCGACCGTGCGCGTCCGATCGACGCCCGTCGTCTCCGTCTCGTTGTTCTTGACGAGCTTGTTCAGGTCCTTCTGCGCCTGGACATTGACGAGCTCCCTCCCCGCCGCGTCCTCGAACATGATCTCGTTGTAGCCGCCCGTCCCGCCCGTGGAGTTGCTCCTCCACCCGCTCTGCGTCTTGTTGTCAGGCAGCTTGTACGGCACCTTCTGCAGGTTCGTGTACACCCGTCCCACGATGACCGGCCGGTCCGGGTCCCCGCTCAGGAAGTCCACCAGGACCTCCTGCCCGACGCGCGGCAAGGTCACCCCGCCGTACCCGGCGCCTCCCCACGACTGGCTCACGTGGATCCAGCACGAGCTGCTGTCGTCCATCTGGCTCTCGCGGTCCCAGTGGAAATGCACCCGGACCCGCCCGAACTCGTCCGTGTGGATCTCCTCCCCGGGCGGCCCCACCACGGTCGCGCTCTCGACCCCGTTCACCTTCGGCTTCGGCGTCACGAGCTCCGGCCGGAAGGGGATGTCCGTCCCCCGCGCCTTGCACCGGTGCGACCACTCGCCGTGATGGGTCCCGCTCATCGACGACTCGACGACGAGCAGCGTCCGGCTCTCGGCGAGCGCCTCGTGCGGATGCCCCGCGATGCTCACCACGCTCCCTGGCGCGAGGTCATGGGCGTTCGTCTCGAAGGTGCACACCTTGGCGCTGCCGCGCTTCGCGTCGAGCCGCCGCTGCGCCAGGCTCGCCGCCTCCTTCTCGTCGGTGCGCGCCTTGCCCTTGTCGTCGGCGCTCGGCGTCGCGTCCCCCTGATCCGTGCCGAAGAGGAACGCGCCCGGCGTGTACTGGTAGCGCTCGAGCTTCGCCTCGAGCCCCTGCCCGCCCGACGCGCTGCCCACGAGCTTGTAGCCCGGCGGCCGGCGATAGTCGTGGTCCCGCAGCGTGTATTTCCCCGGCCGCACGCGCTTGCCCATCCGGACGTCGGTCACGAACGAGATGCCGTGGCTGCGCAAGAGGCTCGCGTCGTCCAGGAACATCAGCGGCGCCCCGCGCTTCACGTTCGCGTGCGGCGCGTCCGACAGGACGAGCTTCGTCTCGTCCCCGCTCTGCTCGAACGCGTACGCGATGCCCGCGTCCTCGAGCATCCGGCTCACGAACGCGAAGTCCGACTCCGCGTATTGCACGCGGTATTTCCGCTTCTTGTAGGCGCCGCCGTCGATCCGCACCTCGGGCTCGATGCCCCACTCCTGGAGCACCTTGAGCGCGATGTCCGGCTCGGAGGTGTGCTGGAACATGCGGTAGTTCTTCCGCTGCGTGAGGAGCCACATCGTCGGCACGACGGTGAGCTGGTAGGTCGAGAGCCCGCCCGGCTCGACCCGCACCTGCTCGAGGTGGTTGCAGAGGCCCGACCAGGACCTGTCGTGCGCGCCCGCGCGCAGCGTGAAGCGCGCCGGCTGGCCCACGACGGCGTCGAAGTCGATGCTGGCGTTGTCCGAGACCGCGACCAGGTTGACCTCGAACAGGGACGAGAGCCGCTCTTGTACGGAGAAGTTGCGCACGTCGAGCGCGTCGCCCGAAGCGACCTCGACCTCGAGGTTCTTTCCGCCGATGCGGCTCGCGGCGGCGCCGGCCGCCTTGCCGACGCCCTTGGCCGAACCACCAGCGGTCACCTGCGAGGGATCCTCACCATGGCTTTTCACGAACGTCATCCTCGCGCCCTCCTGCGCTCCGGCCCGCTCCGTCTGCTCGCGAGCGTCCAAGGCTCCTGTCGAACCAGGCAAGTCGAATCATGGCTGGGAATACGCCGGGGAGCGTCTCACGAGATCTGGTGTACTGTCCAGGGCCTGCTGTGCAGGCGAACGGCGCTGGATGGCCGTGCGCGGTCCGTTCGGCGTAGAGGGTCGGCGTCGAGGGTCGTTGGACGCGAGGCGATGCCAGGGTGTGCGCACTGCGCCGCTCCGTGGACGATGGCGGGGCGGAAGCACCACATCATCGAATCTGCAAAATTACACCATGCCACGCACAAAGCTCGCGCGTGGCAGCGAGAATGGCGCCCTGCGGCCACGATGCCACACCCCTCGCGTCCCCTCCGGGGGACGACGCACGAGGAGGCGACGTGTAGAATTTCAAGTCTTAAAGTTACGGGTCGATCCTCGTACGCTCGCGTCCGATGGACGTGGTGTCGCTGTGCCCGCTGCCGGCGTCGGGGTTCGTCTGGCAGTCGCAGGACGGGAGGGCTGCGCAGACCGTCGTCGCGAAAGCGACGTTCGTGCTCGTGCCTGGGAGGTCGTATCTCGCGGCGGAGCAGCAGGCGCCGAACGAGGAGGACAAGCACTGGAACGACGATCCGGCGCGCAGCGTCGTCGCGCCGAGCGACAGGGTGCCCTACAAACCGCGCGCCGACGTGATGCTCGTCGGGCACGCGTACGCTCCGGGCAAGCGTCCCATGCGATCGATGATGGTCCGCGTGGCGGTCGGAGACATCGACAAGTCGATCGAGGTGTGGTGCGACCGGGCCTTCCGGGTGCGAGACGGCCAGCTCCTCGAAGGACAGGGCTTCACGAAGATGCCTCTCTGCTGGGAGCGCGCCGCCGGCGGCCCCGACACGAGCAACCCGGTCGGCGTGCGGTTCGACGCGCCCCCGGACATGTATGGCAGGGTCACGGTCCCGAACCTCCAGCCGCCCGGGATGCATGTGGTCAATCCGTCGGACACGTTCGCGCCGGTGTGCTTCGCCCCGATCGGGCGGAGCTGGCCAGGGCGAACATCGTGGCTCGGACATCTGGCCGGGAAGTTCCCGCAGCCCGGATGGGAAGAGCGGCCGCTGCCGGAGGGGCTCGATCCCGTGTACTTCCTGGCGGCGCCCCTGGACCAGCAGGTGGAGCAGATCCGACCCAACGAGCACATCATCCTCGAGAACCTGAGCCCCGATCACGCCCGCCTGGTGACGAACCTGCCGGGCGTCCGGCCGAGGGCGGTCGCGCACCGGGCCACGGGGGAGCACGAGGAGGTGGCGCTCGTCGCGGACACGCTGTGGATCGACGCCGATCGTGGGCTGTGCACGGTGGTCTGGCGGGGAAGGATCGGGCTCAGGCATCCGAACGAGGCGGGGCGCATCACGGTGACGCTCGAGGGCGACGCCGGCGGCCGGGTCTCCGGCGACGAGGCGAAGCCGTCCCCGCCGGAGGCCAGGGGCGCGGCGGAGAAGCGCGGGGTGGAAGAGGACGCGGAGGGGACGCTCCAGCTGGGGGACAAGGTCAGCGCGGCGGTGGCGCCGGTGATGCCGTTCCAGGGCGGGGGCGAGCCGCGGCAGGCGCCCGCGCCGCCGGCGTCGAGGCCGGGGGACGCCGCGTTGCCGTTCCGGCCGGGTGGTCCCCCGCCGCACACCGCCGAGCCGGCGCCGCCGCCTGCGCCGCCCGCCGTGAGCCCGGCGCCCCCGCCGCTCGTGGTGCTGCCGCCGCCGGCGGAGCCGATCGCCCGGCCTGCGACGGCGGGGCCGTGGAGCCGGCTGGAGGCGGGCGGGAGGCCTTCCATCGGACAGTCCGTCGTGGAATCCATGGCGGGATCGAGCCCTGGCTCGAGGAGCCCCGCGTCGCCGCCGGCGGAGCCGACCCCCGCGGCGGCCGCGCCCGCGCCCGCGCCCGCGCCGAGGCGCAGCGGGCGTGAGATCGTCGATCTGCTCTGGTTCAGCCCCGCGGCGATGCCGAGGATCCGGAAGCACCCGGCGTGGAAGGAGATCCTCGCGGACGTGAAGCCGCGGCCCGACGACGAGGAGCTCGACGACGACATGCCGCCGGGCAAGCGGCCGTCGGCGAAGGATCGCCGGGACGTGCTGGCGATCCTCGCGCGCGGGCAGCCGATGCGGGTGGAGGACCTGGAGCAGGCGATGATGGAGGCCGTGGGCGAGGACGGGGCGTTCGTGCCGCCGCTCGTGCTGGTCGCCGGGGAGCTGGAGCTCCCGTTCGATGAGGTGGAGACGCTGAAGGCGCTGGTGGCCGCGGCGAGCCCGCTCGTGATGGCGGACAAGAAGCTGAAGGAAACGGTGGAGGCGATCCACGACGTCTTCAAGATGCCCTGGGTGCAGGGGGCGACGAGCGTGGTGGAGGGGCTGACGGGGCAGCTGCGCGAGGCGCTGGGTCAGAATCGCGTGGTCCCGGCGAGGACGATCGAGGCGCACGCGGAGCGGGCGCTGCTCGAGCACAGGCATTTTCAGAAAAGGCTGGTGATGGGGCAGATGAGATTGCGGGCGCTGCTCTCTTCCACCGGAGGTCACGTGAAGGTGCCTGTGTACTGGCCTGAGGCGGTGGGGAAGGAATTGCCGGGTCTCCAAAGAATGCAAGTGAGAATGATCGCCGCGCTCGGAATGCGCACCGAGCACCAGGAGAGCGCTGGCGTCGCGCTGCGGGCTTGCTCGGTCGCGAGGCGCGGAGCTCTTTGAGTCGCGCGCGTGGGCGGACCGGCGCGGCGCGCGTCCCGTTGCGGCGTTCCCGGCGCCGCGCGCCGCGCGCCGCGCGCCGGCCGCGGAATCCCTGGACGCGCCCCGGGCCAGGGTGGCCCGCGGGTTGCTCCCCTCCCGGTGCGGGACAGACCGCGCGGGAGGGGTTCAGTCATGCGGAAGTGCGTGCGCGATTCGGTGGTCGTCATCACCGGGGCTTCGTCGGGGATCGGCAGGGCGGCGGCGCTCGCGTTCGCGCGGCGCGGCGCGCGGGTGGTCGTCGCCGCGCGGAACGCGTCGGCCCTCGAGGAGGTCGCCGCCGAGTGCGCCAGCGCCGGGGCGCGGGCGCTCGCCGTCCCGACGGACGTGCGGGACGAGTGCGCCGTCCGGGCCCTCGCCCGCGCCGCGGTCGAGGTGTTCGGCAGGATCGACGTCTGGGTGAACAACGCCGCGGTGTTCCTCTACGCGCGCGCCGACGAGGCGCCCTACGAGACCTACCGCCAGGTCATCGAGACGAACCTGCTCGGCTACGTGCACGGGGCGCGGGCCGCGCTGCCCTATTTCCGCGCGCAAGGCGCCGGCGTGCTCGTCAACAACGTCTCCGCGCTCGGCAAGTTCGGCGGGCCCACGATGAGCGCCTACGTGAGCGCCAAATTCGGGGTCCTCGGCCTCGCGTCCTGCCTGAGGCAGGAGCTCGTCAACACCCCGGACATCCACGTCTGCTCCCTCTTGCCCGCGGCGGTCGACACCCCGATCTACCAGCACGCCGGCAACTACACCGGCCGCGCCGTCCAGCCGATCCAGCCGGTCCTCGACCCCGAGCGGGTCGCGGCCGCGATGGTCTCCCTCGCCGAGCGGCCGCGGCGCGAGGTGCACGTCGGCGTCGGCGGCCGCGTCACCGCCGCGGCGTACACCGCCTTCCCGGGCCTCACCGAGCGGGTGCTGGCGGCGTACATCACGAGCGCGACCTTCCTGGATCGCGCCGCGCCGCACACCGACGGCAACATCTTCTCGCCCATGAAGCGCTGGACCGGCGTGACCGGCGGGTGGCGCGCGGCCTCGCGCCTCGCCGCGCTCCTCGACACGGCGAGGGCCGCCGCCCGGCTCGCGCTCGAGATCCCGTCCGCGGCGCTCGAGCGCCTCAAGCCACGGTGAGCTCGCCGATCTGGCACCCTCCGTACGCGATCTCCCATCGGTCCTGACGCGCCGTCGTCCCCGGGGTGCCTCCCAACCTCGGGGATTCTGTGACGCGTTCTCCACCGTCGGTCGGCATGCTGCGCGCCGACCAACGATTCACTGAGAATCAAGGAGGCGCAACGATGAGCCGTTATGTGGCGCGCACGCTCCGAAGCGATGACTTTTCGACGCTGATGGACCTCGAGGCGGCGCTCTTCGGAAGCGCGGGCGAGGGCGAGCTCGGGCGGTATTACATCCGTCTTTGCTGCGATTTCTTCAAGGACTCTTGCTTCATGGTCGAGGCCGCGGGCAAGCCCGCGGGCTACCTGCTCTCCTTCGCGCGCGGCAAGGAGGTCTATTGCACGACCCTCGCCGTCCTGCCCGAGTACCAGGGCTCCCGCGCCACGCACACGCTGCTCCGGGCGTTCGTCGGGTCGATCCTCGGCTGGGCGGAGTCGTGCTGGTTCACCGTCGAGGAGGACAACCACGCCGCGCGGGCGCTCCACGCCATGCTCGGCGCCAAGGAGATCGAGGTCCGCCCCGACTTCTACGGCACCGGACACCCGCGCATCATCTCGCGCATCGATCGCGACGCGTTCATGGCGCTCCGGGCCCGCTTCGAGCGGGTCGGGCTCGTCGATCGCGCCGCCGAGGCGAGGGAGCCGCGCGCGGCGGACGGCGGCATCGCCGCGGTGGCCTGAGGCGGACGGACCTCATGACGACCACCGCTCCGCTGGACGCCGCCCGCCGCCCCGGGGCGGCGGGCGACTGGCCGTGGACCGAGGCGCTCTCCGTCGTCAGCCGGGTCTCCGGCGTGATGGGGCTCGCGCTCGACACCGTGTTCCGGACCAGCCTCTTGCCCGAGCTGCCCGCCTCGCGCGACCGCGAGCGGGCGCGCCTCCTGCACGCGATCGCCGGGGAGCTCTGCGCGCTGCACGCCCTGCGCGTCCGCGTGACCGGCGCGCTCCCCGCGCCGCCGTTCGTGATCGTGGCCAACCACGTCAGCTACCTCGACCCGATCGCCCTCGCCTCGCTCACCCCCTGCACCGCCATCGCCAAGCAGGAGATCGGCGGCTGGCCGATCGTCGGCGAGCGCGCGCGCGATCTCGGCGTGCTGCTCGTCGACCGGCGGCGCCCGGCGAGCGGGGCGCGCGTGCTCCGGTCGGCGCTCCGCGCCCTCTGCCACGGCGTCCCGGTGCTGAATTTCCCGGAGGGCTCCACGACGCGCGGCGAGGAGGTCCTCCCCTTCCGCAAAGGCATCTTCGGCCTCGCCCGGATCGCGGGCGTCCCCATCGTGCCTGCGGCGATCACCTACGATGCCCCGGAGCTCTGCTGGGCGGGCGACGACACCTTCGTCCCCCATTATCTCCGCTTCTCCAGCCGCCGCGAGGCGAGCGCTCACATCACCTTCGGCCCCCCGCTCGGCGATCACGGCGGCGCGGCCGAGCTCGCGGAGCGCGCCCGCGCCGTGATCCTGGACCTCTTGAGCCTTTAGGAGATCTCATGTCGCAACAACGAGCCGCCGCGTACCTGCGGCACGGGCAGACTCCCTTCTTCCGCCTCCCGACCGCGAGCTTCCAGGAAGCCGGCGCGTCGGCCTACGCCGGCGCCGACGCCGTGCTCCTCGGCGTCCCGTGGGACGGGAGCGTCACCTACCGCCCGGGCGCCCGGTTCGCGCCCTACGAGCTGCGCCGCGTGAGCGCCCTCGTGCAGTCCTATCACCCCGGCCACGGCGTCGACGTGTTCCGCGCGCTCCGCGTGCTCGACGGCGGCAACGTGCCATTTCCCCCGTTCCACGCCGAGTCCGTGCGCGAGCTGGTCCAGGCCTCGGTCGACGAGGTGCTCGCCGCCGGCGCGGTGCCGTTCGTCGTCGGCGGCGACCACTCCATCGCGCTCCCGGTGCTCCGCGCGCTCGCGCGACGGCACGGCCCCGTCACGGTCGTCCACGTGGACGCCCACCTCGACACGAGCACGGCGGAGGTGTGGGGCGAGCCGTTCCACCACGGCACGCCGTTCCGCAACGCCATCGACGAGGGGCTGATCGGCCGGGGCGCGCTCCACCAGATCGGCATCCGCGCGACCTGGGGCCACCCGGAGGAGGGCGCCTTCGCGGCGCACGCCGGGGCGACCCTGTACGGCATGGACCGGATCGACCGGGACGGCGCCTCCACGATCGCGGCCGCCATCCGCGCCGCCGCCGGCGACGCGCCCGTCTACCTCTCGTTCGACATCGACGGCATCGACCCCGCCTACGCCCCGGGCACCGGCACGCCCGTGCCCGGCGGGCTCACCTCGCGCGACGCGATCCAGCTGCTCCGCGGCCTCGCGGGGATCAACCTCGTCGGCATGGATCTCGTCGAGGTGTGCCCCGCGCTCGACCACGCCGACATCACCCTTCACCTCGGCGCGCACCTCCTGTTCGAGGGCCTCGCCCTGCTCGCGACGAGGAAGGCCAACCGGCCGCTCGGGTGACGCACACCTGATCTCGGCGAGCGCGGACGCGGACGGCGGACGTGAAGACGACGAGAGAAATGCCGCCCCGCCGCGCCGCGCGGCGCCTCAATCCGCTGGCGCCCATCGCCATTCCGGTGTCACATAAGAGACACTGGGATGACACGCTCGCCCGATCTTTCCGGTCGTTACGCCGATCTCCCGCAGCTCGACGCCGCCTGGTCGCGCCTCGCGCGCGCGCACGGCGGACATGAAATGACGGTGGGGACGTCCTCCCAGGGACGACCGTTGCGGCGGTATGACTTCGGCAACCCGCTGGGCCCGACGTTCCTGCTGACGTCGCTCATGCACGGGGTCGAGGTGATCGGCGGGCTCGCGCTGCTCGACGCGGTCCGGTCGCTCCTCTCGGGCGGCCGGGGCAGCATCGCCGCGCACGCGCGGCTGGTCGTGATGCCGGTGGTCAACCCCGACGCGTTCGCCGACAACCTGGAGCGCCTCCGCGGCGAGAGATGGGCGTCGCAGCGGTGCAATGCCCGCGGCGTGGATCTGAACCGGAATTTCGCGCCGCTGTCCGCGTCGCGGCCGCTGCACCCGTTCGCGGGGTCGCGGCTCCGGTGGTCGCCGCATTACACCGGGCCGCACGCGTTCTCGGAGCCCGAGTCGCGCGCGCTGCGCGACGTCGCGCTGGAGACGCGGCCCGCGCTCGCGCTCGGCTTTCACAGCTGCGGCAACCTCCTGCTCTACCCCTGGGCGCACACCGGCGCGCCGAACCCGCGCGCCTCGCTGTACCGCGCGCTCGGCGACGCCTTCTGCCGCGCGCTGCCGCGCGAGCCGTACGAGATCCGGCAGGCGGCGCACTGGTACCCCACGGTCGGCGACATGGACGACTGGCTCGACGCCAACCTGGGGACGCTCGCCTTCACCGTGGAGGTCAGCCGCCCCGCGCGCTCGTTCCGCGATTTCCGCCGGCTGCTCAATCCGTTCTGGTGGCTCAACCCGCTCGAGGCCGACGCGGCGATCGAGAACGTCGTCCCCGGCGTGGGCGCGCTCCTCGGCGACGCGCTCGACCGCGGCGTGGGTCGGGCGGCCCCGCACGCGCCGCCGCGCCTCGAGGAGCCGCCGGCGGAGCTGTTCGCCGACGCCGCCGAGTGATGCGCCCGCGCGCGCGGCCGCCACCCGGCTGACCGCCGCCCACACCGGCCGGACGCCGGCGGACAAAAAGTGCCAGTCTCGCACGCGGCATCCACTATCCTTCGCGTGTGGACGCTGACTCGCCCCGCCTGCCGACGACCGTCAGGGTCAGCCTTAGCGCGGCGGAGCGCGCGCCCGGCGCGGACGAGTCCGACATCTGGCAGCACGAGGCCGACGAGATCGTCGACGGCAAGTACCGGCTGGTCCGGCCGCTCGGGCGCGGGGGCATGGCCGAGGTCTGGCTCGCGGTCCACGTCACGCTCAAGACCGAGCTCGCCATCAAGTTCCTCAGCGTCTCGCTGACCGGCGACCCCACGCGGAGCCGGACCGTCCTGGAGCGGTTCCGGTTCGAGGCCCAGATCTCGGCCCGCCTGGGCGCGCGCACGCGGCACATCGTCGCCGTCCACGACGCGGGCGTGCACGACGACATCCCGTATCTCGTGATGGAGTACATCCGGGGTCGGACGCTGTTCGCCGAGGTGCGCGAGAAGGGGCCGATCGAGCCGCGGCGCTTCGCGGACATGCTCGATCAGATCGCGGACGCGCTCACCGTCGCGCACGACATGGGCATCGTGCACCGCGACCTGAAGCCCTCCAACGTGATGATCCTCGACGATCCCGGCGCGGAGCTCACGGTGAAGGTCGCCGATTTCGGCATCGCCAAGGCGCTGCACGGCGATCTCGGCCTCGATCGGCCGCGCGAGACGGAGGCCGACGTCATGCTGGGCTCGCCGAACTACATGAGCCCGGAGCAGCTCTCCTCGCCGCTCGCGGTCGACGCGCGGGCCGACGTGTGGGCGCTCGGCGTCCTCGCCTATGAGGTGCTGACCGACTGGCCGCCGTTCCAGGGCAACACCATCGCCGAGCTCATCGTGGCGGTCAGCACCCGCGATTTCGAGCCGGCCACCGAGGTCCGGCGGTCGCTCCCCCGGGGGCTCGACGGCTGGTTCTCGCGCGCCCTCGCGAAGGAGCCGGTGCGGCGGTTCACCTCGATCCGCGAGATGGTCCGGGCCTACCGCGACGCGCTCGCGGCACCGCCGCCCGCGCCCGTGAAGGCCTCGCCGGCGCGGCGGCCGGCGGCGCTCGTCGCCGTGGCGGTCGCCTCCCTGGGCACGCTCGCGGGCGCCACCGCGCTCGCGTGGCGCCTGCTCGGCGGCCCGCGCGCCGAGCCGGAGGCGGCGCGGCACCTGTCCCCCGGCGTGCGCGGCGCGCTCCAGGAGCTCGCGCTGCGCCCGCCCCCGCCCCCGCCGCCCGCCGCGACGGCGCCGCCGGTCGCCGTCGCCCCGGCGGGCGAGCCCGCGGGCGAGCCCGCGCCCTCCGCCGCGGCGACCGCGTCCGCGCGGCCGCGCGGGGTCCAGCCGCGTCCTGGGGCGGAAGGCGGCGCTCCCCGCGCCACCGCGACCGCCAAGCCCGCGCCGCCCACCGTTCCCCGGCGCCGCAAGGAGATCGACAAGAGTGAGATCCTTTGAGCGACAGCTCATCACGCTGTGCGGCGCCGCCTTGCTCGCGGCCGCGCCGGCGCCGGCCCTCGCCATCGGCGCCGAGGAGGACGCGAAGACGCTGTTCGCGCGCGGGCGCGAGCTGCGGAGCGCCGGCCAGTGCGAGCAGGCGGTCATCGCCTTCCGGAGCGCGCTGGAGATCTACCCGGAGGGGCTCGGCGCGCTGCGGAACATCGCCGAGTGCGAGGAGGAGATGGGCCGCTACGCCTCGGCGCGGCGCGACTGGTGGGATCTCCGGCGCGCCGCGCTCCAGTCGAACGAAGCGAAGTACGCCGGGTGGAGCGAGGACGCCGAGCTCCGGTACCGGGCGCTCGGCAACAAGGTCGGGACGTTGACCGTCCGCCTGCACGGCGCCGAGGGGCGGTCGCCGGTGCAGGTGGTGCTGGACGGCAAGCCGCTCGATCCGAGGCTCCTCGGCGTCGCGCTCGAGCGCGATCTCGGCGCCCACACGGTCGAGCTCTTCTACGGCGGCGCCGCGCCGATCCTGGAGCGCGTCGAGCTCACGCCGGGCGCGAGCCGGGACGTGACGCTCACCGTGCCCGCGCCGCTCCCGGCGCGCGACGCGCGCCCCCCGGACACCGCGCCCGCGCCGCCGTCGTCCAGCGGCGTCCGCACGGGCGGCTACATCGCGCTCGGCGTGGGCGGCGCGGGCGCGATCGCGACCGCGGTGGCGCTCGCCGTGCGCGCCAGCGCGCTGTCCAAGGTCGAGGACGGGTGCTCCCCAGCCGGCGGCGGGGGCTACGTGTGCCCACGATCGCTGCAGGGGGACTACGACAGGGGGAAGACCGCCACGACGCTCGCGGGCGTCTTCGCCGGCGTCGGGCTGGTCGGCATCGGCGCCGGCGTCACGCTGCTCCTGCTGAGCCCCTCCGAGGCCGCCTCGCCGGCGCCTGGCAAGCCTCCCGTGGCGGAGCTCTCCCTCACGCCGTCGCCGGCCGGCCTCGGCTCCCGCCTCCTCGTGCGCTTCTGATCGGGTCAGGCGCGCGCCTTGCCTGATCTCGCCGCGAACCCGGGCTGCGGCCCAGGTTGCGAGGAGGGGTGTCATGACGATGCTCGAACCGATCTCCGAGGTGCCGCCGCTGGCCGAGCGCGACCAGGCCGGGGCGGGCAGAACAGCGGGCAGGGCGGAGCGCCTGGTCTCCACGATCGGCGGCAGCGCCCTCGTGGCGTACGGGCTCGCCCGCCGCAGCGTGCCCGGCCTGGTCCTCGCGCTCGCGGGCGGGGCGCTGATCCAGCACGGCGTCTCGGGCCGCCGCGGCGCCGCGGGCGCGCCCGACGATCGCGCTCCACCCCGCGCGCGGCTCCTGCGCGCCGGCCAGCGCGTCGGCCGCCTGTTCGGCGCGCTGGCCCCGGCGTCGACGCGCGTCGCGCGCGCCGTGACCGTCGCGAAGCCCGCGGACGAGCTCTACAGATTCTGGCGCAATTTCGGGAACTTACCGCGCTTCATGGAGCACCTCGCCGAGGTCGAGGTCATCGACGATCGCCGCTCGCGGTGGGCGGCGAGGGCGCCCGGCGGCGGCTCGGTGTCGTGGCGGGCCGAGATCGTCGAGGACCGGGAGAACGAGCTCATCGCGTGGCGCTCCTGCGAGCCGGCGGACATCGAGAACGCGGGCTCGGTCCGGTTCGTCCCGGCGCCGGGCGGCCGCGGCACCGAGGTCCGCGTGACGATCGACTACAAGGCGCCGGCCGGCGCGCTCGGCCGGGCGATCGCGAAGGTCTTCGGCGAGGAGCCGGATCAGCAGCTCAGGGACGACCTCCGCCACTTCAAGCAGCTGATGGAGGCCGGGGAGATACCGACGATCGACGGACAGCCCAGCGGCCGGAGATCGGCCGTGCTGGGCGGGGCCGTGCTGGGGAGGTGAGGCCATGCGCGCGCTCTGCTGGAACGGGGTGAACGATCTCCGCGTCGAGACGGTGCCGGATCCGCGGATCCTCGCCCCGCACGACGCCATCCTCCGCGTGCGGATGTCGTCCGTATGCGGATCGGATCTGCACCTCATCGACGGCTATGTGCCCACGATGAAGAAGGGGGACATCCTCGGGCACGAGTTCGTCGGCGAGGTCGTCGAGGTCGGCCCGGACGTGAGCAAGCTGAAGAAGGGCGACCGCGTCGTCGTCTGCTCGATCGTCGGCTGCGGGCATTGCTTTTATTGCGAGCACGCGCTCTGGTCGCTCTGCGACAACTCGAACCCGAGCCACGCCGTGCTCGACGCGGCCTTTGGCGACACGACCGCCGCCATCTTCGGCTATAGCCACGCCTTTGGCGGCATCGCCGGCAGCCATGCCGAGTACGTGCGCGTCCCGTTCGCCGATCAGGGCGCCTTCCAGGTCCCCGAGGCGGTCCCGGACGACCGCGCGGTGTTCGCGGCCGACGCCTTGCCGACGGGCTACATGGCCGCGGACATGTGCGGTATCCGCCCCGGCGACGTGATCGCGGTGTGGGGGGCCGGCGGCGTAGGACAGATGGCGATCCTCAGCGCGTACCTGCTCGGCGCGGAGCGGGTCATCGCCATCGACCGGCTCCCCGAGCGCCTCCGGCTGGCCAGCGAGCGCGGCCGCGCCGAGGTGCTCAATTACGAGGAGGTGGACGTCCGCGAGGCGCTCCGCGACATGACGGGGGGCCGCGGCCCCGACGCCTGCATCGACGCGGTCGGCATGGAGGCGCACGGGCGAGGCCTCGAGTACGCCTACGACCGCGCCAAGCAGGCGATGCGGCTCGAGACCGATCGCCCGATCGCGCTGCGCCAGGCGATCATGGCGTGCCGCAAGGGCGGCACGGTGTCGATCGTCGGCGTCTACGGCGGGCATATCGACAAGTTCCCGATGGGCGCCGCGATGAACAAGGGCCTGGTCTTCCGGATGGGCCAGCAGCACGGCCAGCGCTACATCCCGCGCCTGCTCGAGCACCTCGAGCGCGGCGAGATCGATCCCTCTTTCCTCGTGACGCACCCGATGAGCCTCGAGGAGGGGCCGCGCGGATACCAGCTCTTCAAGAAGAAGCAGGATGGCTGCGTGCGCGCCGTCTTCACGCCGGCGGCGAGCGCCTGAGTCGGCGCTGCCGTCGCGGGCGACGGCGCGATCGACGCCGCGACGGTGGACCTGCGGGCCGGCGAGCGCGGCCTCTGCGCGGCGCCGGCCGAGCGCATCTGCGCAGGGGCGGCCGGGAACGGATCTCGCTCGTAGCGACGGAAGGAGCGCGCGGCGCTGAGCTTGTCTTTCCGCCCCAGGGCGCTACCCCTTGATGAGGCGGGGGCGCGCGCAGACGGCGAGGTCGAGATGAGCTCACGACGAAACAAGATCCTTGGTTCGGTGGCAGGGAGCGGCGCGGTCGCCGTCCGCGGGGCGGCCGAGGCGCTGTTCTCGGCGGCGGGCAAGGGGCTGCTCGACGAGGGCGCGCGGGAGGGCCTGCGGCGCGCGATGGTCGAGAACACCACGGCGGTCGTGGACGCGTTCGCGCCGGGGCTCTCGGTGGGGGCGCAGGCGACGGCGAAGATCATCGTGGATCACGGCGGGAAGCAGGCGGGGGCGCTCGTCGCTCAGGCGGCGGCGCGGCAGGCCGGCCAGGCGGCGCTCACCGACGGCGCGTCGGCCGCGGTGGCCAAGACGCTGACCCGCGAGGTGATGAAGACCGCGGGCCGGGAGATCCTGAAGGGCGCCGGCAAGGCGGCCGGGATCGGGTTCGTCATCGACGGCGCCTTCGGCGCGTACGAGGGGGTCACGGCCTTCCAGCGCGGCGAGATGACGAGGCAGGAGGCGATGGTGCACGCGGCCCAGGAGGCCTCGACGGGCGCGGTGGCGACCGGCGCCGGCGTGCTGCTCGCGGCGGGCCTCGTCGCGGTCACCGGCGGCGCTGCGGCGCCGCTCGTCTTCGCGGTGGGCGCCGGCGGCGCGATCGGCGCGAAGCAGGTCCTGCGGCGGCTCGTGGGCCGCGTTTCCTCGAAGATCCTGGTCCGTCCCGTTCCCGACGGAAGCCAAGCGGGGTGACACCGCGCCGCGGCATGCGTGCCGGCGAGCTTGTCGCGGCCTCGAGGCGTCCACCCGCGCGGATCGGCATGGTTTCCGTGCATCGGCCGAACGGCGGCCTCGCGGCGCTCGGCCCCGACGGCTTTCGGGCGGTGGCCGATCGACATAGATCATCGTCATGAAGCGACGCGTCCCGAGGCGATCGTTCCTGCGCGTCGGCGGGGCTGCGGCCGCGGCGCTGGCCCTGCCGTTCTCCCTGATCTTCGCGCGGAGGCCGAGGACGAAGAACGCGGCCGGCCGGTTCGGGCCGCTCCTCCCCGATCCCGCGGGCATCCTCGATCTCCCTGTTGGCTTCGCCTACCGGATCCTCGAGCGCGCCGGCGGCGACATGGACGACGGCTACCGGGTGCCCGGCCGGCCGGACGGGATGGGGTGCTTTCCTGGGCCGGACAACACGTGGATCTTGCTCAGGAATCATGAGAACGGGCCCGCCGACCGGAAGATCGGGCCTTACCGGGCCGGGCAGAGCGCGCCGGCGGAGGCGTACGACGCGGCGAGCATGGGCGGCGTCACCAGGCTCGTGGTCGACGCGGCGACGCTCGAGCGCCGCTCGAGCAACCTCGTGCTCGCCGGAACGAACCGGAACTGCGCCGGCGGCGCGAGCCCCTGGGGCTGGCTCACGTGCGAGGAGAACGTCGACCCCCGCCACGGCTATGTCTTCGTGTGCGCGGCGAACGCATCGAGGGTGGCGCCGCCGCAGCGCCTCGCCGGATACGGCCGCTTCTTCCACGAAGCGGCGGTCGTCGACCCCGCCACGAACATCGCTTACCTGACCGAGGATCGGGCGGACGGCTGCTTCTACCGCTTCAAGCCCGCGGATCCTGCGGCGCCGTTCGAGGGCAAGCTGCAGGCGCTCGCCGTCGTCGGCGCCCGCAAGGCCGACACCTCGGGCTGGGCGCTGCGGGAGCCGCGCGAGATCGCGTGGGTGGACATCGACGATCCCGATCCGCGGGACGACACGGTCCGGAAGCAGGCGCAGGCCAAGGGGGCCGCGCTGTTCCGGCGCGGGGAGGGCGTCTGCCTCGCGCAGGGCGTGGTGTACGTCTCCGCGACGATCGGCGGCCCGGCCGGCGCCGGGCAGATCTTCCGGCTGACCCCTGCCGGGGACGGCGGCACGCTCGAGGTCCTCGCCCACGCGACGAGCACGGACGAGCTGGACGCGCCCGACAACATCACCGTCGCCCCCTGGGGAGAGCTCTTCATGGCGGAGGACGGCAGCCGGGGGAACTACCTGCGAGGCGTGACGAGGGACGGGCAGATCTTCGACTTCGCGCGCAACGCGCGGAGCCCGAGCGAGCTCGCCGGCGTGTGCTTCTCGCCCGACGGCAAGGCGCTCTTCGTGAACATGCAGGAAGACGGCCTCACGCTGGCCGTCACGGGCCCGTTCCCCGAGATCGCCGCGGGCGCCGGCAGCCCGACCCGGGCGGGGGCGCCGGGGTAGAGCGCCGGGGAGAGCGCCAGGTAGAACAGAGCGCCGACCGGCCCGAGCGGCCGCTCAGAACGGCGGCGGCGCCGTCTCGCCGGTCGGCAGCGGACCCGGCTCCGGCGCGTGCTCCGACTCGGCCGGCGCCGTCCCCGGCGCTGCCGCCCCCGGCTCCGCCGGCCGCGGGCCCTCGCCCGGCGCCGGCACGACCCCCTGCAGCTCCTCCGGCGCTCCGGCGTCGGCCGCCTCCGCGCCCGCGTCCGCCTCGGGGACCGGCGCCTCCTCGGCCGGCTCCGTTCCGGCGACGAACACCTCCTCGACGGCGTCTTCCTGCCCCTCGCGCGCGAGGAGGCCCGTCTGCGGATCGATCTTCACGCGCACCACGCCGCTCGGCACCGGGAAGTCGGCCACCGGGCGCTTCGCGTGCGCCTGCTTCATGAAATCCACGAACGCCGGCAGCGCCGCCGTGGCGCCCGCCTCGCCCTTGCCGAGCGGCGCCGCGTCGTCGTAGCCGGTCCACACCGCGCACGCGATGTCGGTCGAGTAGCCGACGAACCACGTGTCCTTCGACTGGTTCGTCGTCCCCGTCTTGCCGGCGATCGGCCGCCCGAGCGAGCGCGCCTGCTTGGCGGTCCCGGTCTGCACGACGGACGTCAGCAGGCTCGTGAGCACGTACGCCTCCGGCTCCTCCATCACGCGGCGCGCCGGGGGGCGCGGCGGCAGCGGGATCTCCGCCCCGCCCGGCCCGACGATCTTCGTGATCAGGACCGGCGGCTCGTAGACGCCGCCCGCGGCGATGCTCGCGTACGCGGCCGCCATCTCGCGCGGCGTGACCTCGTAGGCGCCGAGCGCGAGCGACAGGTCCGCGCCGAGCTTCGACTGGATGCCGAGCGCGCCGGCGAAGGCGACCACGTTCGAGGGGCCGACGCGCGACATCGCCGACACCGCGGCCACGTTCACGCTGTGCGCCAGCGCCTCGCGCAGCCGCGCGGGCGACTGCCCCTCGCTCTCGTCGTGGTTCTGCGGCTTGTACCCCGCGACGGCCTGCGGGTTCGTCTCGAGGATCGTCGACGGCGTCAGCGTGCGCGCGTGGATCCCGTAGCCGTAGACGAACGCCTTGAACGTCGACCCCGGCTGCCGCCGCGCGAACGTCGCGCGGTCGAGCCCGCCGCGCACCGCCTCGTAGCCGCCGACCAGGGCGACGATCTCGCGCGTCCGCACGTCGATCGCGACGAGCGCGCCCTCGGGTCCGAGCTCGAGCCGCAGCGGCACCGGGGCCGCGGGCTTCGCCGGGCTGCCTGCGGGCGCGGCGCGCCTCGCCTCTGCGTCGGCGGCGTCCTCGTCCTCGTCCTGCCCCGTCGCGGCCGCCTCGACGACCGGCTCCGGCGCGGGCCCGATCAGGCTGACGCGCACCACCTTGTCGACGTCGGCGAACTTGCTCGGCGCGAGCCCGTTCGGGTTGTACCGCTGCGCGCCGCGGAGCGCGACCGTGCCGTCCAGCGTGCCCACGCGCACCGAGAGCGTGCCTCGGGCGTCGTCGGCGCCGGTCACGACCCCCCGGAAGACCTTGTGGCCGGCCGGCGTCCCCTCGAAGGGCGGCGGCTCCTTCTTGGTCCGCGCGAGCGGGCCGAACAGCTTGTGCCGCTTCGCGTAGGCGTCGAGGTTCTTGCGGACGGCCGCGCGCGCCGCCGCCTGCAGCGCCGGATCGATCGTGGTCGTGATCGTGTATCCGCCCTGCTGCGCGGCGGGCCCGACGACCTCGCGCAGCACGCGCTGCGCCTCGCTGACGACCTCGGGCGCGAGCTCGGCGAGCGACTCGGTCTCGATGGCGAGCACCACCGGCTCCCGCTTCGCCTGCTCGACCTGGACCTCGTCCGCGAAGCCCTTCCTGTGCATCTGGTCGAGCACGAAGTCGCGCCGCGCCACGGCGCGCTCGAGGTTCGCGCGGGGCGAGTACACCGACGGCCCCTTCACGACGGCGACGAGCAGCGCGGCCTCGGCGAGCGTCACGTCGCGCACGCTCTTGCCGAAGTAGTAGCGGCTCGCCTCCTCGACCCCGTAGCGGCCGTGGCCGAAGTAGATCTTGTTGAGGTAGAGCTCCAGGATCTCGTCCTTCGTGAGCTCCTGCTCGATCCTGCGGGCCAGGATGATCTCGCGCGCCTTGCGCTTGTAGGTCCGGTCCGGCGTGAGCAGGACGTTCTTCACGACCTGCTGCGTGATCGTGCTCGCCCCCTGCCTGGTCTGGGTCGAGCGGAGGTTCACCGCGAGGGCGCGGAGCATGCCGAGGTAGTTCAACCCCGCGTGCTCGTAGAAGCCCGCGTCCTCGGCGGCGAGCGTGGCGAGCTTCACCTGGTTCGGGATCTCGCCGATGCGCACGACGGTGCGCCGCTCGGTGAAGAGCTCGCCGAGGCGCGTCCCGTCGCGCGCGAGGATGCGCGTCACCTGCGGGGGCCGGTAATCCTTGAGCTCGCGGGTCGAGGGGAGATCCGCCTCGTAGTGCCGGACGACGAGCACGACGCTCGCGGCGGCGAGGACGAGCAGCGCCGCGAGCGCGATCCCGATGCGCTTCGCCCAGGTGGCGATCCTGGCGCCCCGGTCCTGTCCGGCCGCGTCGTCCGGCGGCGCCGGCGGCGGGCCCTCGAGGCGCGGCGCGCTCGCCGTGCGCGCCGCCGAGCTGATCCGTTGCGGCGGTTCGCTCCCTCGCACCGGCGCGCTGGATCTCCGCGCGGGCGGCTCCGAAGCCCGCCGCGGCGGCTCCGACGCACGCTGCGGCGGCTCCGACACCTGCCGCGGCGGCTCCGACGCCCGCCACTGCGGCTCCGACGCACGCCGCGGCGGCTCCGACGCCCGCCACTGCGGCTCCGACACCTGCCGCGGCGGCTCCGACGCACGCCGCGGCGGCTCCGACGCACGCCGCGGCGGCTCCGATGCATGCCGCGGCGGATCGGCCCTCCTGGCCGGATCGTTGTCGTTTCCCCCTGGGTTCCCTGATTGCTCCGAGGCCATGACGTCGTCCCCGTGAACGCTGGCGCATGCGATGCGCATCCAGAGCGCCCGGCGCGCCGGAGCGGCGACGCTAGCACGCCCGCGGTGGCACGCCTCGTTTCAGGGCGCGGCCGCGGGGGCTCAGCCCTGGAACAGCCGCATCGCCACGATGGTGATCAGGATGCCGGCGATCAGGCACCCCGCTGCGATGCCGACGAGGAGCAGCGGCTTGGCCTCCGCCTTGGCCGGCGCCTTGGCGAGCGGCGCGGGCGCCGGCCTCACGGCGGGCGCCGGCGGCTGCTGGACCATCTTCACCGTCTTCGCCGGCGACTTGAACGGCGACGACGCGGGCGACTTGCTCGCCTGGAGCGCGGCGGCGTGCTGTTTTGCCGCCTGCTCGAGCACCGCGTTGGCGCTCTTCGGCATCATCGCCGTGTACCCCTTGCCCGCGCCGCCCGCGAACGGCTTGAGCGCGTCGGCGAACTCCGCGGCCGACTCGAACCGATCCTCGGGCCGCTTCTCGAGCGCCTTGGCGAGCACCACCCCGAGCCCCGGCGGGAACTGCTTGCCGGGCACGCGCTCGTCGAGCGGGATCGGGTTCCGGGTCACGTGGTGCTGGATGTACTCCATGGGCGTCCGCGCCTCGAACGGCAGCTTGCCCGTGAGCACCTCGTACAGGATCGTCGCGAGCGAGTAGATGTCGCTGCGCGCGTCGAGCACCTTGCCCTGCGCCTGCTCGGGCGACATGAACTCCGGCGTCCCGAAGACCATGCCCTCCTGCGTGAGCATCACCGACCCCGGCCGGAGCTCGCGCTCCGTCACCTTCGCGAGGCCGAAGTCGAGCACCTTCGGGTAGTCCTTCAGCCCGCCGTTGGTCGACAGGAAGATGTTCTCGGGCTTGAGATCGCGGTGCACGATCCCCTGGATGTGCGCCTCCTGCAGGGCGCCGCAGACCTGGATCAGGATCGGGATCGCGCGCTCGACGGGCAGCGGCCCTTCCTTGCGGACCACCTGGTTCAGGTTCTTGCCCTCCAGGTACTCCATCACGATGTACAGCGAGCCGTCCTCGAGCTCGCCGTAGAGCAGCACCTTCACCGTGTTCGGGTGGGTGAGGTGGCTCATCGCCCGCGCCTCGCGGCGGAAGCGAGAGACGAGATCCTTTCGGTTCGCGAGCTTGGGGTGGAGGATCTTCACCGCCACCATCCGGTTCATCGCCGGCTGGGCGGCCTTGTAGACCGACCCCATGCCGCCGGAGCCGATCTTCTGAAGAATCTGGAACTGCCCCCCGAGCAGATCTCGACCGATGTTCGGGTCCGGACCGGCGGCCATGCGTGGAGCCGGAAAATACCACGCAACCCACCCGTATCGTCTATGACCGAAGCAGCGGATGCATCGGATCCGTCGTGGCACCGAAAATGACCGTAAAAACCGACGCCCCCGGGGCGGCCGAGGCGCTCGAGAGCCCCCTCCTCGCCGCCGCCGGCTTCTCGCACGCCTTTTTCACCCGGCGCGGCGGCGTCAGCGCCCCCCCGTGGGACACCCTGAGCTTCGCCATCGCCCTCGGCGACGACCCCGGCGCCGTCCGCGAGAACCTGGAGCGCGCCGCGCGGCGCCTCGGCATCCCGGCGGCGCGGCTCTACTACCTCAGCCAGGTCCACGGCGTGGCGGCGCGCGTCCTCACCGGCGACGAGGATCGCGACGAGGTCGTCCGCGCGGTCGGCGACGTGACCCTCTCGCGCGTGCCCGGGGTCGGCTGCGGCGTCCGCAGCGCCGACTGCGCCCCGATCCTCCTCGCCGATCGCCGGAGCGGCGCCGTCGCCGCGGTCCACAGCGGCTGGCGCGGCACCGCGCTCCGGGTCGTGGTCGAGGCGGCCCGCGCGCTCAGGTCGCTCGCCGGCCCCGGCGCCGATCTCGTCGCCGCGATCGGCCCGCACATCGAGGCCTGCTGCTTCGAGATCGGCGACGACGTCGCCGCCGAACTCGCCGCCTGCTCCAGCGCCGGCGACGCCGCCATCGTCCGCGGCGCCCCCGGCGCGCGCCCGCACGCCGACGTCCGCCGCATCCTCAAGGCCCAGCTCGCCGAGTCCGGCCTCGACGCAACGTCGGTCGATGACGTCCGGGGGTGCACCGCGTGTGACCCCGCCCGCTTCTTCTCGTACCGGCGCGACGGACAGCGGAGCGGCCGGCTGCTCTCCGTCATCGTCGCCGGCGGTACCGTCATCGGCTAGAACGCTCTCATGGTCTCGCTCGCGCGCGACTCGTCGCCGATCGTCCTCGCCATGGTGGGCCTGCCCGCGCGGGGGAAGACATCCATCGCCCGCAAGATCGCGCGGTACCTCTCGTGGCTCGGCCACCCCACGCGGCTCTTCAACGTCGGCAACTACCGCCGCGCGCACCTCGGCACCGCGCAGCCGCACCAGTTCTTCGACCCCGACAACAGCCAGGGCCGCCAGGCGCTGCTCGGCATGGCGATGACGGCGCTCGACGACCTCATCGGCTGGCTCAGCTCCGGCGGCGAGGTGGCGATCTACGACGCCACCAACAGCACCCGCGCCCGCCGGAACCTCGTCACCGAGCGCTGCCAGGCGCACGGCTTCCCGGTCGTCTTCATCGAGTCGATCTGCAACGACGAGTCGATCATCGAGACGAACGTCCGCGAGACCAAGCTCCGCTCGCCCGACTACCAGGGCGTCGATCCCGAGGCGGCGCTGCGCGACTTCCGCGCGCGCATCGCGCACTACGCCCGCGCGTACGAGCCGCTCGGCGAGCCCGAGAAGAGCTACATCAAGATCATCGACGTCGGCCGCCAGGTCGTGCTGAACCGCATCCACGGCTACCTGCCGGCGCGGCTCGTCCCGCTGTTGATGAACATGCACCTCACGCCGCACCCGATCTGGCTGACCCGCCACGGCGAGAGCGTGTTCAACGAGAAGGGGCTGCTCGGCGGCGACTCGGACCTCAGCGCGCGCGGCGAGGAGTACGCGAAGAACCTCGGCGTCTTCATCCGCGAGCGGGCCGGCGACGAGCACGTCAACGTCTGGACGAGCACCCTGCGCCGCACCATCCAGACCGCGCGCCCGATGACGCAGAACCACGTCGCGTGGCGCGCCCTCGACGAGATCGACGCGGGCGTCTGCGAGGGCATGACCTACGAGGAGATCCGCCAGCAGATGCCCGAGGTCTTCCACGCGCGCGCGGCCGACAAGTTCCGCTACCGCTACCCGCGCGGCGAGTCGTACGAGGACGTCATCCAGCGCCTCGACCCGCTGATCATCCAGCTCGAGCGCCAGCGCTCGCCCGTGCTCGTGATCGGCCACCAGGCGGTGCTGCGCGCGCTCTACGCCTACCTCGTGGATCGCCCCGCGCCCTCGTGCCCGACGCTGCCGATCCCGCTGCACACCGTCATCGAGCTGACCCCCACCGCGTACGCGTGCGAGGAGCGGCGCTTCCAGCTCGCGCCCGCGGTCCAGGGCGGCGACTCGAGCACCGCGCACCCCTGATCCTCCCGGCGCGGCGATGCGCGCGCCGGGTCAGCGATCCCGGCTGATGAGCTTGCGGAGCAGCTCCAGCGGGTGGAACGGCAGCATCGCGGCCATCTCGCTGTCGGTGCCGGCCCGCTCGAGCACCGCCCGCATCGCGGGCGCCACGATCCCCATCGGATCGATCCGCTCCGCGATCGCGCGGAGGGCGCTGAGCGCCGCGCGCCCCGCGTCGATCCCGAGCGGGATGGCGAGCGCCGCCGGCACCGGCGCGAGGATCACGTCGCGCACCGCGACCGCCCGCGCCCAGGCGCCCGGGCTCGGGTCGACCTCGAGCTTCCGGATCGTCTCCGCCTCGGCGAAGCAGCCGAGCGACAGCTCCCCTGCCCGCTCCTCGATGGCGCGCGAGAGGTGCCGGTAGTCGCGCCGCCAGTCGCCGGCGAGCAGCCCCATGTCCTCCCGCACCTCGTCCGGCCCGAGGATCAGGTTGATCCCGCGCGCGTCGCGGCGGAGCGCGACGCTCGTCCAGAGCTCCCCGCCCTCGAACAGGCCGATCACCATCGTCTTGCCGGCCCCGGCGAGCGACTCCAGCGTGCCCCGCACGACGCCCGGCGACGGCATCGGCACGCCGCGCAGCCGCGCCGGCCAGAGATCGATCCTCCCGGCGAGGAGCTCCTCGCGCGCGAGCTGCAGCAAGAGGAGCGTCTGCGCGACGAGGTCGTCGCCGCGCCGCACCCGCGCCCCGAACCGCTCCACGATGGCCTCGAGGGCGCCCGCTTCGATCACCGCGGCCCAGCTCGCGTGGTGGCCCGCGGCGAGCTCCTCGGCGGAGAGCCGGCCGGCGCGCTGCGCGTCGTCGATCCGGAGCCGGCCGGCGTCCGTGTGCACGAGCTTCCTGAGCCTGCCGCCCGCGCGGACCGCGACGACGCCGCCGCGCGGCCGATCGACCTCGCGCTCGTCGATGCCCGTGCGTCTGGGCCGGAACAACGACAGCACGCGGACCCAGTCGGTCGCGGTGAACCCCTCGAAGCGGACGTCGGGCGAGAGCACGGGGCGAGCCTACTCCTGGCGCGCTCCGTGCGCGAGCGCCGGGCCGGAGCGCGCCTTCAGCCCGGCGCGCTCCGGCCCGGCGCTCGGCGCGCGCGGGCGAGGCCGGCTACGCCCCCCACCAGAGCATCTCGTGCGCCTGGGTCTCGCCGCGGACCGGCACGATCACCCGGATCTTCTGGCCCTCGATCTGGACCACGTGGGCGGGGAAGCTGTCGGCCGGGTAGTACACGGATTTCACGAACCCGCTCGCGTCGAGCCAGAACAGGTGCACCCCCTCCGCGGTCGCCCCGTGCATGAGGAGCATCCGCCCGCCTCCGAGCAGCGCGAACTCCAGGCTCTTGAAGGCCATCTCCTCGAAGCGCTCCGGGGACGGGAAATCCTCCCCCACCGACCTGAGCTCCGGCAGGTGCGCGCGGAGGTGCTTGTAGAGCGTGTCGTAACGCACCTTCGCGAGCCTCGGGATGCGCCGGTCGCCCGCCGCGATCACGGGCAGCCGCTCCGCGTCGAAGGTCGGCACCTCCACGTGGGTGCGGTAGCGGTCCGCGAGCCTGCCGCGGCCGATCTCCTCGTCGCTGAGCGCCTTGAGCCACCACTGGAAGATCGCGAGATCGCCGGTCCCCGCGCGCGACTCGAGCCGGACCAGCGACTCCCACAGCGGCCTCCGGACCTGCCATTTTCCCCCGTGGTTCCTGGCGACGCACGCGCCGACGTAGAGCGCCCCGTGCGTCACGAGGGTGACCAGCATGGGCGGCGCCCCGCCCCCGCCCTCGGCCGACGTACCGCGCGCGTCGGCGGCGCCCTCGGCCGGCGAGAGCCAGGCGTCGCGCCGCTCGCGCGTCAGCGCCGCGCCCAGCCGGTGGACCGACGCGTCGGAGAAATCGAGCCCGAGGTCGGGCGCGCCGAACGCCCCGGGCGCGAGCCGGGCGAACACCTCCGCCGCGTGGTCGATCTGGGCCAGGATCGACGGGTTTCCGGCCGGGTTCGCGTCCGTGGAGCGCGCGGCCGCGAGGTCGGCGAGCACGTCGGGCGGGTAGTGCGGCGCGAAGGTGCGCTCGAAGAGCTGGGCGGCCGTGATCGGTTCGGCGGGCATGGCGTTGGGCCGGCAAAGAGGCCGGGGATGGGGGTCGGGCGGGCGCGTCCGGCGCCGCTCAGAACATCTTCTTGCGCTTCGACGAGCTCAGGATGCCGAGCATCTCGCGGTACTTGGCCACGGTGCGGCGGGCGATCTTGATGCCGTCCGTCTCCTCGAGGATCTTGACGATCGCCTGGTCGCTGTAGGGATTCGACTTGTCCTCGGCCAGGATGATCTTCTTGATCGCCTGCTTGACGCTCTCCGAGGCGATGTCCTCGTCAGCCACCCTGTGGATCGACGAGTTGAAGAAGTACTTGAGCTCGAAGAGCCCTTGGGGCGTGTGCACGTACTTGTTCGACGTCACGCGGGAGATGGTCGACTCGTGCATGCCCACCGACTCGGCGACGTCCCGCAGGATCATGGGCTTCAGGTAGCCCACGCCGCGCTCCAGGAACTCGCGCTGCTTCTCGACGATGCACTCGGTCACCTTGATGATCGTGCGCCGCCGCTGCTCGATGGCCCGGATCAGCCACTGCGCGCTCCGGAGCTTCTCGCTGATGAACTCCTTCGCCTTCGGGTCCTTGAGCATCCGCTGGGCGAGGTTCTCGTTGATGTACAGCCGCTGGAGCCCCTTGTCGTTGTCGGTGACGACGAACTGGTTGCCGTCCTTGATGACGTACACGTCCGGGGTGATGGCGATGGTCTTCTCGTCGACCTCGGCGAAATTGCGCGCCGGCACGCTCTCCAGCTTCTGGATCTCCTGGACCGCGTCGTAGACGTCCTCCAGCGAGATCTTCAGCGCCTTCGCGATCGCGGGGAAGTTGCGCCGCTCCACGTTGTGGAGGTGGTCCTTGATGATCGCCATCTCGATCTCGTCGAAGCCGAGCACCTCGGCCTGGACCCGCAGGCACTCGGACAGATCGCGCGCCGCGACCCCGACCGGGTCGAAGCGCTGGATCATCGCCAGCACCTCCTCGGCGTCCTCGGGGTGCAGCTCCGCCTCCCGCGCCAGATCGGCGAGGCTCAGATCCGGCCCCTTCGTGCCGTCCGGACGTTCTCCCCCCTTGAGGTCGAGGTACCCCTTCTCGTCGAGGTTGCCGATGACGAGCAGGGCGAACTGCCGCTCGTTCTCGACGAAATCGCTCATCTGGAGCTGCCAGAGCAGGTGGTCGCGCAGGTTCGACGGCTTCGTCAGGTTCTGGTCGATCGGCGGCAGCTCCTCGAAGCCGCCCCGGTGCGCGGGCATCGCCTGCTGCAGCTGGCGGTTTTCCAGGAATTGCTCCCAGTCCACCTCCTTGACCCGCTTTTCCGTCTCGCGCGCCGCGATGTCGGTGTCTCGGTCGAACCGCTCGCCGTTCTCCAGCCGCTGCTCCGTCGGCAGATCGGCGTTCCTCCCCCTCTGATCCCCCTTCTCCCCGTCCCGCGCCTTCGGGTCGGTCATGTCGTCCGCGAGGACCGGGTTGCCGTCCAGCTCCTTCCTGATCTCGTCGACCAGCTCGAGCCGCGAGAGCTGCAGCAGCCGGATGGCCTGCACCAGCTGCGGGGTCATCACAAGCTGCTGGGACAGCTTGAACTGGAGCTTCATCTCCATGCCCATGAGGAGCTCCTTCTCTCAGTTCGCCGCCTGCGCCACCCGCCGAACGGGGGCCGGGGCATTGCGCGAGGTTCGTGCCATCGAGTGTTTCATTGGTGGCCTCACCCCCAACGTAGCATCGAACGGGGCAGCGGCCCGGGTCTTGCTTTCACGTCTGTACCAAAAAAATAGCGCAGGCCCTGCGTCCCGCGCCGCTGAACGCGTTATCAGGCGCCGCCACGGCGGGATTTCTCCGTCCTCTGCGGAGCGCTGTCCTCGGCCTGTTCGGCGTGGCCCCCGTCAACGGATCGTTGCACCATCGGCTCCCGATCGGGAGGCTTGAAATCCCGAAAGATTGGGCGAAGCCGCGATGGGACAGCCGAAGGTGCGCGGACCTGCGCTGGGGAACGAGGGCGTGCGCGACGACGCCTCGCAGGATCTCGAGAAGGAGCGGATCCTGTCTGGCTCGCCCCTGGCGCAGCTGACCTCACCGAGCCGGCGCGCGCTGCTCGATCTCGGCAGGATCGAGCGGCTCCCGCGCCGGCAGTGCCTCTGCCAGCAGGGCGCGCCGCCGCGGCACCTGATCCTGCTCGGGGCGGGCCGCGTGAAGGTCGAGCGCACGGCCGAGGGGCGGGTCGTCCCGCTGGGCCACCGCGGGCCCGGCGACCTCGTCGGCGAGAGCGCGCTCGCGGGCGCGCCGGTCGCGTCCGAGAGCGCGATCGTGCTCGACGAGGGGAGCGGGCTCGTGGTGCCGCTCTCCGGGCTCACGCGGCTGCTCGCCGCCGACGCCGCGCTCCGCGAGGCGCTCGCTGCGGCGCTCGTCTCGCGCAAGCTCGAGACCGAGGCGCGCCTCGGCTCCCTGCTGCTCTGCACGGTGGAGGTGCGCCTGCTCGACTTTCTCCGCGCCGCTGCCCGGCGGTGGGGGCGGCCGCACGCGTCGGGTCAGCTGGTGTCGGCCCCCTTCACGCACGCCGACATCGCGCTGCTGATCGGCTCCACCCGCGAGACGGTCACCCTGCTGCTCGGCAAGCTGAAGCGCGCCGGCCTGATCGCCTTTGACCGGCGGCGGATCGTCATCCGGGATGGCGCGCACCTCGCGGCGCGCGCCGCGTCGACCTGATCGTCCGCCCGGAGGCGCCGCTGCGGGCCCTGCGCTGGAGCCGGACGACGGCGGCGCCGCTCGCCCCCGCGACGGCGCCCTCGCGCGGCTCCGCCGGCCGGGCCGCCGTATCGAGCTGCGCGGCTCTGTCGGAGGCGCGCGCGCCTCGATCGCCCGGCGCGCCGCGCTCCGGGCTGGCGAGGCCGCCGCGGACCAGCCGGAGGCGAGGGAAGACCCCGGACCTCGTCGACGGCCGGGGGCTCTGCTCGACGAAGATCGTGCTGAGCAGCCGGCCGAAGGCGTACGGCTTGAGCAGGACCTCGCTCACGTCGTCCGCGCCGTCGCACGAGACCGGCTCCTCGGCGCAGAAGACGATCCGCCGCGGCAGCGCGCCCTCGCGCCGCAGGCGGCCCAGGATCTCCCGGGCGCCTTTCGTCCCGGGGGCGAGATCGATGAGCGCGACGTCGTAGACGCGCTCGCGGGAGAGGGAGATCGCCTCCTCCAGGGTCGCGGCCGGGCTGACGAGGGCGCCGCGGTTGCCAAGGAGGAGCGCCGTGGCCCTCCGGAGGACAGGGTCCTGATCGAAGAGGAGAACGTTCGGTTGGTACGTCATCGGGGTTCCCTGCGGCTTGCAGTCGAAGTGCGCCGCATCGACGGGGACGGCGACGCGCGCGCGTCCCACCGCTCGGCGGCAGCATCCGCGTCCGCGGACGGCCCCGGTCTTCGCAACGCACGTGCCGAGGGCGCGGCGGCGGCGCCGCCCGGCCCCCGTCGGCCGCGGTTCTCGGCGTCAACGCGGCCCTTTCGCGCGTCGCCGCCGGTGAGGCCGGCTCGTCGGCGCCCGGGCCGCCGCTGTGCCCATTTCGCGCTCCCTCCGCGGCGTCCCTCCGCCCCGACGACGAGCGCGCCCCCATGCTGTCGGCTCGCCTACCCCGCCCACGAGCGCCGGTGCGCGGTTCGTGCGCACGGGCCAGCCCAGGTTTGCGGCCCCTCCAGGGCGGCGCGCTCCGCCGATCCGCCCGTTGCTCCCGGCTCCGCGTCCAGTGCGGGTGCCAACGTCCGGGCCGCTCGCGCACCGCGCCCTGACGCGATCGGCGCACCGCGGCAAACTGAATTTCCCGCTTGATGAGGCTGGCGTAGGGTGCCACAAGCGTCCGCGCGCACGAGTGGCGGAACTGGTATACGCACCGGTTTTAGGTTCCGGCGCCGCGAGGCTTGGGGGTTCGAGTCCCCCCTCGTGCACCATGGCTTGAATCCTGGACGACCCGACCGCCCAGCGGCGCGACGCGCCCCGTCGCTTCAGAGGGGGCGGCTCTCCGGGGCGGCTCGGTCCGGGCGCGGTCGCCGGTGCGCGGGCGTGGTCCGCTGGCGCGCGGGGGGGGAAGCGCGCGTCGACGGCGGAGGAGGCCAGCGCCATCCGGGCCGCGGAGGGCTCGCCTCGGCGGCGTCGTCGACGGAGCGCGCGGTCCCGGAATTGCGCGACGCCCGCGGCGCGACTACGTTCGCGTTCCTCGGCCGGACCCTTTCCTCCCACCTGACCGCCGCGGAGCCAAGGCACGTAAAGATGTTCACTTGGGCGATGAAGAAGATTTTCGGCACCTCGCACGAGCGCGCCATCCGCCGCATGCGACCGCGGGTCGAGGCGATCGGCAGGATGGAGCCGGAGCTGCAGAAGCTCTCGGACGCCGAGCTTCGGGCGAAGACCGCGGAGTTCAAGGAGAAGCTCTCCAACGGGGCGACGCTGGACGACATCCTGGTCCCGGCGTTCGCGGTCTGCCGCGAGGCGTCGAGGCGCGCGCTCAAGATGCGCCATTACGACGTGCAGCTCATCGGCGGCATGGTGCTCCACAACGGCTGCATCGCCGAGATGCGCACCGGCGAGGGCAAGACCCTGGTCGCGACGCTCCCCTGCTATCTGAACGCCCTCGAGGGCAAGGGCGTCCACGTCGTCACGGTGAACGACTACCTGGCGCGGCGCGACGCCGAGTGGATGGGCAAGCTCTACGGCTTCCTCGGCCTGTCGACCGGCGTGGTCGTCAACCAGCAGGGCGACGCGGAGAAGCGCGACGCGTACCGCTGCGACATCACGTACGGCCAGAACAACGAGTTCGGCTTCGATTACCTGCGCGACAACATGAAGTTCTCGGCGCTCGAGTACGCGCAGCGCCCGCTGCATTACGCGATCGTCGACGAGGTCGACTCCATCCTCATCGACGAGGCGCGGACTCCGCTCATCATCAGCGGCCAGGGCGAGCGCTCGAGCGACAAGTACCGCACGATCAACGAGGTCATCCCCCAGCTCCGGAACGAGGAGCATTTCGCCGTCGACGAGAAGGGTCACTCGGTGACGCTGACCGACGAGGGCGTCGAGACGGCGGAGCGGCTGCTCGCGGCGCTCAAGGTGCTCAAGGGCACGAACCTCTATGACCCGGTCAACCTCGAGACGCTGCACATCCTGAACCAGTGCCTGCGCGCGCACACGCTCTACAAGCGCGATGTCAACTACATGGTGCGCGAGGGCAAGGTGCTCATCATCGATGAGTTCACCGGCCGCGTCCTCGCGGGCCGGAGGTGGTCGGACGGCCTGCACCAGGCCGTCGAGGCGAAGGAGAACGTCCGGATCCAGGAGGAGAGCCGGACGATGGCGACGATCACCTTCCAGAACCTCTTCCGGCTGTACAAGAAGCTCTCCGGGATGACCGGCACCGCGGACACCGAAGCGGCGGAGTTCCACAGCACGTACAAGCTCGACGTCGTCATCGTCCCCACGAACAAGCCGGTGGTCCGCGTCGACTACGAGGATCTCGTCTACAAGACCGAGAAGGAGAAGTTCACGGCGGTCATCAACGAGATCCTCGAAAAGCACGAGCTCGGCCAGCCGATCCTGGTGGGCACGACGAGCGTCGAGAAGAGCACCGCGATCAGCCGGATCCTGACCAAGCGCGGCGTGAAGCACAACGTGCTGAACGCGAAGCACCACGAGAACGAGGCGTACGTGGTCGCGCAGGCGGGCCGCAAAGGGGCCATCACGGTGTCGACCAACATGGCCGGGCGCGGGACGGACATCATCCTGGGCGGCAACGCGGAGATGCTCGCGAAGCTCAAGTTCAAGGAGCAGAACCGCCAGCCCGAGGCGGAGCCCGAGGCGTTCGAGGCCCTGGTCGAGGAGCTCAAGAAGGAGTGCACCGCGGAGGGCAACGAGATCCGCGAGCTCGGCGGGCTGTACATCCTGGGCACCGAGCGGCACGAGTCGCGCCGCATCGACAACCAGCTGCGCGGCCGCGCCGGCCGCCAGGGCGACCCCGGGACGTCGAAGTTCTACCTGTCCCTCGAGGACGACCTCATGCGCATCTTCGCCGGCGATCGGGTGAAGAACCTGATGGAGCGGATGGGCATGCCGGACGACGAGCCCATCGAGCACCCGTGGGTGACGAAGAGCGTCGAGAACGCGCAGAAGAAGGTCGAGGAGCGCAACTTCGACATCCGCAAGAACCTGCTCGAGTACGACGACGTGATGAGCGCGCAGCGCAAGACGATCTACGACATGCGCCAGTCGCTGCTCCTCGGCCGCTACTCCCCCGAGATCCTCGACGAGGAGGGGAAGCCGACGGGCGAGAAGCGGACGATCAAGCCGCTCGCGTCGATCGCGGAGCTGGTGCGGCCGGACGTCGGCTACCTGCTCGGGATGTTCGCGAACGATCCGGTGATGCCGCTCGACGAGGACGGCAACCGCCGCGAGATCGTGCGGAAGGACTTCGAGAAGACGGATCGGTTCGTCGAGCTCGAGAACCTGCAGCGCGAGCTCTACACGCGCTGGGGCGTGAAGATCGAGCTCGAGTCGCGCCCCGACAAGGTCCTCGACATCTACGACGAGTGCGCCGAGCTCGTGCCCCAGGCGCTCACGGAGCAGCGCGAGCGGCTGCTCGATCTGATGGACCGGATCATCGGCGCGATGGTCGAGGAGTCGTGCCCGGCGCGCAAGCCGCCCGAGGACTGGGACTGGGGCGGCATCTTCCAAGGCTTCCGCGAGCACTTCGGCGTCGAGCTGCCGGACGACGTCGCGCACATCGGCGATCAGGAGACGCTGGCGCGCGAGCTCTACGAGCGCGCCGAGAAGGCGTACGAGAAGCGCGAGGAGGAGATCGGGGTCGAGCTGTCGCTCCGCATCTTCCGGCACCTCTACCTGGAGGAGCTCGACAAGGCCTGGGTCGACCACCTGACCGACATGGACCACCTCCGCGACGGCATCGGCCTGCGCGGCTACGGGCAGAAGGACCCGAAGCAGGAGTACAAGAAGGAGGGCTACAACATGTTCGTCAACATGGTGGCCCGCGTCTCCTCGAACGTGGTCACGAAGCTCTTCAGCGTGAACGTCAGGCGCGCCGAGCAGGAAGAGGCGCAGATCGAGGCGGCGGATCGCCAGCGCCACGCGGCGGCGCTGCTCGACGCGGTCGCGCAGCACGACGAGTCGCTCCCGATCGGCGCGAACCCGGCGGCGGCGCTGCCGCAGCCCGCCGTCACGCAGGAGCAGGAGTGCCCCTGCGGCAGCGGCAAGCCGTTCAACACGTGCCACGGCGCCGAGGACGAGGCGACGGTCTGAGCCGGCGCATCCTGCACGCTCGCCCCGCTCGCCCCGCTCGCCCCGCTCGCAAGACGCCTGCGGCGCGCCGGCGAGGGCCCGCGCCGGGCCCTTGCTCCGGCGCCTGATCCCAGCATGGACACTGCCTGAGGGCCGACGCGTCGGCTCGGGGAGGCAGGACCATGAAGGTGTTCATCGACTCAGGGGACATCGCGGAAATCAGGGAGGCGCAGTCGATGGGGGTCATCGACGGCGTGACCACGAACCCGTCGCTCCTCGCCAAGGGGGGCAGGCCGACGAGGCAGGTGATCGCCGAGATCTGCGAGGTGGTCGACGGCCCCGTCTCGGCCGAGGTGGTGGCGGTCGAGCGGGACGCCATCCTCCGCGAGGGGCGCGAGCTCGCCAAGATCCACCCGAACGTGGTGGTCAAGGTGCCGCTCATCGACGAGGGGCTCAAGGCGGTGCGGATCTTCGCCGCCGAGGGCATCCGGACGAACGTCACCCTCTGCTTCTCGGCTGCCCAGGCGCTGCTCGCGGCCAAGGCTGGGGCCACGTACATCTCGCCGTTCGTCGGCCGGGTCGACGACGCCGCGGGGGACGGGATGGACCTGGTCCTGCAGGTCGTGACGATCTACAGGAACTACGGCTTCCCGACGCAGGTGCTCACCGCGAGCGTGCGGCACCCCGTCCACTTCGTGCAGGCCGCCATGATCGGCTCGCACGCCGTGACGATGCCGCTCAAGGTCATCAAGCAGCTGACCAAGCACCCGCTGACCGACGTCGGCCTCGCGCAGTTCTTGGCGGATGCGAAGAAGATCCCGGAGCTGGTATAGCGAACCTCGTGGCCGAGAAGGACAAGGGAAGCCCGGGAACGAAGCGACGCGGGAGCCGCCCGGCGGCCCCCGCGGTCGTGTCCATCACGACCCAAGGCGGGCCGTTCAAGGGGGTGTCGACGGCGGTCGTACGCCGGCGCGCGAGCAAGATGCTCGCCCACCTCGCCCTGCAGGGCGTGGAGCTCTCCGTGGCGCTGGTGAACGACGAGGCCATCCACGAGCTGAACCGCACGTACCGGCGCAAGGACAAGCCGACCGACGTGCTCGCCTTCCCCATGCTGGAGCAGAACGGCGCCACGTCGCGCAAGCGCGGCCGGCGAGGTCCTGTGGATCCGTCGGCGTGGCACGGCCTGCTCGGCGACGTCATCGTCTCGATCGACACGGCCGCCCGGCAAGCCGCCGAACGAGACCGTCCGCTGCTCGACGAGATCACGATGCTGCTCGGGCACGGCCTGCTCCACCTGCTCGGTTACGACCACAAAACCGACGCGGAGGAGCGAGAGATGACGGCGTTGACCCGAGAGCTCGAGGCCGCCGCGGCGGCGCGGGGCAGCAGTCCCACTGGAATCCGGCCTCGCAGCGGCGTCGCGAGACCGAATAAGACGGGGGCGCAATGACTTATCCCTTGCGATGCGAAACCTCGCTTGTTAAACGGACGCCCCCTTTCGACTTGGAGGAAACATGCCCGGTTCGAACAAGCTGACCAAGGCGCAGATGATCGTCGGTCTTGCCGAGGCCACCAACCTCGACAAGAAGTCCGTGGCCAGCGTGCTCGATGCGCTCAGCGAGCTGGTGAAGAAGGAGCTCGGTCCGGAGGGGCCGGGCGAGGTCACGGTCCCGGGCCTCGTGAAGATCAAGGCGAAGGAGATCCCGGCGACGCAGGACCGGGAAGGCATCAATCCGTTCACGAAGCAGCCGATGACCATCAAGGGCAAGCCGGCGAGCCGCAAGCTCCGCGCGGCGCCCGTCAAGGCGCTCAAGGACGGCTGAGCGGCGCGTCGGTGGCCGCGGCTTGCGCGGCTGCATCCGGCGACGCGAGTTCCGGAGGTCCAGCGGCTGGGCGCGCCCCCGCGGCGACGTCCGGAGCTCGGGGCGATGCTTTCGCCGTGGAGCGTCGCGCCCTGAGCGCGCACGCGACGATCGCGAGGGCGAGCAGCGTCGCCAGCGGGGCGTCGCCCAGGCGGGTGTAGAGCGTCAGCGGCGTATCCCTGACCGCCGGGGTCGCGAAGGTCACCCCCGGCGCAGCGCTCTCGTCCCGGCTGCGCACCACGCCGCGGGCGTCGATCCACGACACGACACCGAGGTTCACGGCGCGCACGAGGTCGCGGCGCAGCTCGACGGCGCGCATGACCGCGAGCCGCGCGTGCAGCTCGGGCTCGGCGCTGCCGGTGAACCAGGCGTCGTTCGTGATGTTGACGAGGAGGTTCGGGGCGAGCGTGCCGGTGATCCGCCGCGCCACCCCGGTGAGCGTGTCCTCGTAGCAGTTGAGCACCCCGATCCGGAGCGCGGGCCCCTGCTCCCGGGGAAGCGTGAGCGCGCGCGGCTCCGCGCCCGGGACGAGCCCGCCGCTCTTCTGAAAGATGCGCCGCAGCCAGGGCAGGTAAGCGCCGCCCGGCACCGTCTCGCCGAACCAGAGCAGCTGCAGCTTGTCCTGGGTCGGCTGCATGCTCCCGTCGGGGAGCACGAGGGTCGCGGAGTTGTAGCTGTTCCGTTCCTCCACGCCGTCGTCGGCCTTCGCGGGCGGGGCCTGGGTGATGAGCCCGGCGAGGACCGGACCGCGGACGCCGGGGCCGAGGATCGCTCGACCGCCGCGCGGCGCCTGCCGGGCGCTGTGCGGGAGCGGGTACGGATACGCCGCCTCGGGCCAGAGGGTGAGCTCGGCGCCGCCGGCCTCGGCCTTCCGCGTGAGCTCGTGCAAGGAGCGCAGGATCCGCGGGTGGTTCTTCGGCTGCCAGCGCTCGTGAGGCCCCACGGCCTGGTTGACGAGCGCCACGCGCGCCGTCGGCAGGCCCGCGCTGGCGCGCTCCACGGCGGCCATCCGGAGCGCGCCGTGCGCCGCGAGCCCCCCGAACAGCGCGGCGCTCGCGAGCGCCGGGAAGAGCATCGCGCGGGGCGGCCGACGGCGGGCGGACCGCGGCTCCGGCGCGGGCGCGAGCGGGCGCCCGCCGGGCGCCACCCCGATCGCGGCGAGGCCCGCGCGGGCGAGCAGGGCGGCCCCCACGGCGAACAGGACCGAGACGCCGCGCTCGCCGACGAGGTCGGCGAGCTGCACGAGCGCCGGCCATGGGCTCATGAGGCCCGCCGGCGTCCAGCCGAAGACCGTCGGGAGGACCACGGCGGCGAACACGCCCGTCGCGAAGGCGAGCTCGAGCGGGGCGCGCACGCGCCGGAGGAGCACGCTCGTGACGCCGCCGCAGACCGCCCAGACCAGCGACTGGGCGGCCGCGAGCAGGATCAGCGCGAGGTAGGAGGCCGCCGTGCCGAGCGACGTGAAGCGCAGGATGACCTCCGGCACGAAGCGCAGGCCCACGATGCCCGCCGCCGTTCCCCAGGCAGCGCCGCGCCCGAAGGCGCGCCAGAACGTCGGGGCGTCGTGCACGGCGGCCGCCAGCAGGGCGAGGCCGGCGATGACGGCGGGATAGAGATCCGTGGGGGGGGCCGTGAGGGCGAACGTCGCACCGCCGACGACGGAGAGGAGCAGCGGGGCGCAGCCGCGGAGCGCGCGTCGGGTCGAGGCCTGGGGCACGATGCGGCGTTATACCGCGCGGGAGCCGCCGGGAGCCCGGCGGCTGCCCGAGGAGATCGACGCCGCCGCGAGCCTCGCACGGTCAGGGCGGACAGGAGGCGAGGCCCTGTCGGACGAGTTGCTGCACGGCTCGACACGCCGGTCGAGCTCGCTCGTGGACCTGCAGCAGTCCCCGCTCGCTCTGTCTACGCTCGGGCCCGTTCGCGACGTTCGCCAGGGAGGGCCTGGAGCGATACGCTCACCAGTAAACGGTGAGCCCACCGCGGAAGAGCCCCCCGCCCGACGTATCGGTCGTGCGTCCGGTCTCGGGATCCCTGAACTCGGGGACGACGCCGTCGTCCGTGCGGCTGCGCACGAACCCGAGCGCATCGATGTTCAGGGCGAGGCGCGGGGAGAGCCGGAATTCGAGGCCGATGCCGCCGTGCGCGCCGAAGTAGTCGTACTCGGTGTTCGGAACGAACTCGTCGCCGCTGGCCGCGGCCTCGCCCCAGGGCCGCTCGACCTCGGCGTGCGACATGTTCAGGCCGCCCATGAAGTAGAACTGCGTGCGGCTGCGCGGGTTGACGAACAGCATCCCGCTCAGCGAGAGCGGCACTTCCGTCCGCTCGTAGCCGTTGTAGTCGGTGCCCGCGAGGAGGTCGGCGCCGAGGTCGAGCGCGAACGCGGGGACGGGCCGGTACCGCAGGCTGACCCCGACGCCGCCCATGCCGGCCTCCTCCGCGCCGCCGTGCTCGCGGCCCATCATGAGACCCTGGACGCGGAAGTTGACGCCCCACTGCCGGCGCCAGCGCAGCTTCGGCGGCGGAGGCGGAACGGGCGGGGTCATGCGGCGCACGATCACGCGCGGCGGGGGAGCGGACCCGGGCGTCACGACGATGACCTGCGGCGGCGGGCCGGAAGGCGAGGTCTGGTAGACGACGACCGGGGGCGGGGCCGGACGGGTCGCGCGCCTGCCCCGCGGCGGGGGTGGGGCCGGCGGTGGGGGGGGCAGCGCCTCGGCCGGGGGGGGCTCGGCAGCGGCTGCGGGCGGCGGCTCAGCGGCGGGGTCGCCGGGCGGCTCCACTTCCTCACAGAACCACGCGCCGGGAGGACAGTTGTTGTTCTCCTGCGCGAGCGCGCTCATCGGCGCGGTCATCGCCACGGCAACAAGGACATGGGTCAAGCAACGGCGCATCGGGCGACTCCTCTTCGGTGCAGGGAAGTTAGCAACCGGGATGCCATCGACCATCTCGCTGGATTGTCGTCACCATGGCCATGAAGCACGCCGGCGTGCATCGGCCGCCACGGCGCGCTGTGGCGGAAGGTTCACACGCGCGCCGTCCCGCAGGGTACTAGCTCCCACGGCAAACGTCACGGCGCGGCCGCCCCGCCGGCAGCCCCGCCACCATCGAGAGCAATCGGGTTCATCATGCCTACGGTTACGTTGAAGCAGGGTCATGTTCGGCCGGTGTGGTCGGGGCATCCCTGGGTGTTCGCTCAGGCGATCGCGCGCATCGAGGGCGGCGCGGTCGCCGGCGACGAGGTCGTGGTCACCGACCCGTACGGCAGCGTGCTCGGCCGCGGGCTCTACACCCCCCGCTCGGCCATCCCGGTGCGCATGTACACGCGCGAGGACAGGCCGATCGACGCGGCCCTGTTCCGGCACCGGATCGAGCGCGCCATCGCGCACCGCCGCGAGCTCGGCCTGCCCGCGCGGGCGCCCGGCCACGAGACCGACGCCTTCCGGCTGATCCACGCGGAGGGGGACGGGCTGCCCGGGCTCATCGTCGACCTGTTCGGCGACACGGCGGTCGTGCAGCTCGGGACGATCGGGATCAAGCGCCGCGAGGGCGTGATCTTCGACGCCCTCCAGGCGGCGCTCTCGCCGCGCGCGATCGTGGACAGGACGCCGGAGTCGCTCGCGAAGCTCGAGGGGTTCACCGCCGACGCCGGCGTGGTGCGCGGCGACTTCGGGCTCGATCAGCTGCGGTTCGTCGAGCGAGGGCTGCGGTACACGATCCCGCTCGCGCTCGGCCACAAGACCGGGTTCTACCTGGACCAGCGGACGCTGCGGACCCGCGTGGAGCAGCTCGCCCACAACCGGCGCGTGCTCGACGCGTTCTGCTTCGTCGGCACCTTCGCCATGGCGGCGGCCCGCGGCGGGGCGAGCGAGGTCCTCGCGATCGACGAGAGCGCGACGGCGCTCGAGGTCGGGGCGGAGTGCGCGCGGGAGAACGGGCTGCTCGACCGGATCAAGTTCACGCGCGACGACGCCCGCAAGGCGCTGCAGAACGCGTCGAGGCAGGGGGGCTTCGACCTCGTCATCTGCGACCCGCCCAAGCTCGCGGGCACGCGCGCCTCCAAGGACGCCGCGCTCACCGCCTACCGGCGCCTCGCGTCCGGGGCGTGCCGCGCCACGCGGCCGGGCGGCATCGTCGTGCTCTGCTCCTGCTCCAGCGCCGTGAGCCTCGACGACCTGACCCGGGTGCTCGCCCTCGGCGCGCGCGACGCCCGCATGCAGGCGGCGGTGTTCGACCGGCATTTCCAGGGGGGCGACCACCCCGTCCCCGCGGCCTTCCCCGAAGGGCTCTACCTGAAGAGCCTCATCGCGCGCATCGACGCGCTCTGACGATCGCCCGATGGACCCGCTCTCCCTGCTGACCCCCGACGCCGCGCGCGGCCTCGCCGGGGTGATCTTCGACCTCGACGACACCGTGCTGGATCACGGCGCCCTGACCGAGTCCGCCTACGGCGCGCTCTTCCGTCTGCGCGAGACCGGGCTCGCGTTGATCGCCTGCACCGGCAGGCCCGCCGGATGGGGCGAGGTGATCCAGCGGCAATGGCCGATCGACGCGACGATCGTCGAGAACGGCGCCGTCGCGCTGGTCCGCGAGCAGGTCGGCCCCGGAGAAGGGCTCGCCCCGAGCGCCGGCGCGAGCCGCGTCGTCACGCTCGACGCGCTCGACCGCGGCACGCGGCGGGCCCGTCGGGCCGAGCTCGTCGCGCTCGCCGATGACATGGTGCGTCGTTTTCCCGCGGCGGCGCTCGCAGACGACAACGACCAGAGGGTGACCGATGTCACCATCGACATCGGCGAGCACCGGCGCGTCCCGCCGGAGGACGTGCAGAGGATGCGCGCCGAGCTGCGCGAGCGGGGGGTGAGGACGCTCGTCTCGAGCGTCCACCTCCACCTCACCCGCGACCCGTCCGACAAGGCGACGGGCGCCGTGCGCCTGCTCTCGAGCCGGTTCGGCGAGGATCCGACCCGCGCGCGGTACCGCTACGCCTTCGTGGGCGACAGCGGCAACGACGGCGTCGCCTTCGCTGCATTTGCGTTGACCTTCGGCGTAGCCAACGTGCGCGCCCACCTCGGCAAGCTCTCCGTGCCGCCGCGGTTCGTGGCCTCCCTGCCCATGGGCCGCGGATTCGCGGAGATCGCCGGCCGGATCGCCGAACTGCGGAAGAATGCACCTGAACCGTGATCTGCCCGCGCGCAAGGGCCTCGCGTGCGATCCGCCCCACACCTGGAGCAGGTAGCCTAGCCGCGACGCAACCCGAAGGAATAGGATCGAGCTTTCGGGAGGGGCGTGCCTCCCAACCCTTTACAGGGGCGCGTGTTCTCGGGGACCATGACCTTGGTCCCTCGCCCGCCAGCGGCAGCAGATGGCGTTTCGACCCCCGACCCCCGGCCTCCTCGTCGACAACAAGTACCGCCTCGCGGAGCGCATCGGCGGGGGCGGCATGGGCGACGTGTTCCGGGCGGAGCACGTGCTCGCAGGTCGCGCCGTTGCGATCAAATTCCTCCACCCCGAGCTGGCGGACAACTCGGAGCTCTCGCACCGGTTCTTCCAGGAAGCGCAGGCGGTCAACCGGATCCGCCACCCGAACATCGTCGACGTGATCGACGCGGGCGTCGGCGAGCTCGGTCCGTACATCGTGATGGAGCACCTCGACGGCGAGTCGCTGGGCATGGCGCTCGCGCGCTTCGGCCGCCTCGACATGGAAGCCGCCGTCGGGGTCGCGATCCCGGTGCTGGAGGCGCTCGACGCCGCGCACCGCGCCGGGATCATCCACCGCGATCTCAAGCCCGAGAACATCTTCATCGCCTTCGATCCGAGCCGCGGCTCGGCCGTCGTCCGGCTGCTCGACTTCGGCATCGCCAAGGTGCTCGACTCCGACGGCCCCTCGCCGCGGACGCGCACGGGCGTCGTCTTCGGGACGCCGGACTACCTGTCGCCGGAGCAGGCCACGGGGGAGTCGCCGCTCGACGGGCGGAGCGATCTCTTCTCGGTGGGCGTCCTGCTGTACGAGGTGCTCACGGGCACGCGGCCGTTCCGCGCGCCGACCGCCGTGGCGACGGCGTTCCGCGTCGTGCACGCGGAGGTGCCGACGCTCGCCTCGGCGGGGGTGACCGTCGACCCGCGGCTCGAGGCGATCGTGCAGCGGCTCCTGCAGAAGGATCCCGCGAAGCGCTTCCAGACGGCCGGCGACGTCGTCCGCGAGCTCGAGCGCGTCGCGCCCGAGCCGCCGCGGCGGACGGCGGCGCTCGGCCGGCTCATCAACGTGCAGCGGCGGATGGCGCTGAGCCTCGGGAACACGACGGAGAACGAGCGCGATCGGCTCTCGTCCTCGCGCGACCGCTCGCGCGCGGGCACGTCGTTCGACGTGAGCCCCGCGCCGCCGATGCGCATCTCGCCGCCGCTCGTGTCGGGCAGCCGCGTCACCGAGGCGCCGCCCATGATGCGGCCGTCGTCCGAGCCGGCGAAGCCCGCGCCCGGCGCGACGCTCTCGAACGCGCTGCGGAGCCGCGGCTCGGAGCCCACCCTGCTCTCGCAGCGCGGCGAGTCGCTCCCCACGGTGCGCAGCGCCGACCTCGGCCTCCGGGCCGAGCCGACCGTGCGCAGCGCCGACTTCGGCGCCCTCATCAACCGGCAGCGCGACACGCGGCGGCCCAACGTCACCCCGGTCCGGCCGCTGCCGGCGCGCTTCGCGGGGGGGCAGTACCAGGTGCGCGGCCCCGTCCTGCGGAGCGTCGACCGCACCATCGTCGACGAGTACGGGAGGAGCGCGCGCGACGAGGTCGTCGCGCAGATGCCGCTCCGCTACGCCGACGACTTCAAGCACGACTCGATCAACGCGCTCGTCGGATACGATCTCGAGGCGCTCGACGCGTACATGGAGCTCGCGACGTCGCTGGTCCTGCGCGATCTCGAGCGCTGGCGCGACATCGGGAGGCTCGGCGTGGGCGGCGAGCTGCACAGCCTCGTGCGCACGTTGTTCGCCCGGCCGCTGACCGACATCGCGTCGCTCATGCGCCGCGGGACCTCGATCTGGTCGCGGCTCTTCACGTTCGGCTCGTGGCGCGTGGCCACCGGGCCGACCGGGCGGGTGACGCTCCACATCGGCGACTTCGACCCCGCCTCGCTGCCGCTCCGGCTGTGGGTCGTGGGGATGGTCGAGGAGACGGCGCGGCGCGCGTCCGGCGGGGGCGTGAAGGTCACGATCACGCTCGGCGAGCTCGGCTTCACCTCCGAGCTCGCCTGCGAGATCAGCCTCTAGCTAGGTGCGGGGCTGCTCCGCCCGAGAGAGCCCGGCCTGGGGCGGCTGGGCTGCTGCGCGCTCGCGGCTGCGCTGGCGGGGTCTTCAGGAAGGCTTGCGCGCGCGGTAGCACGCCTGACAGAACACGTCGCGGCCCTCGACCGGCTTGAACGGGACCTCGCCCTCGGAGCCGCACGACTTGCAGGTGATCGAGAACGTCGGACGGTTGCGCGGCGCGCGCGGCGGCTGCGCCGCGGCGCGGCCCTGCGCGGGAGCACGGCGCTCGCCGGCGAACGACGGCGCGCGGTAGTTGCCGTCGTCGCGGGCGGGCGCGCCGCCGCGCGGACGGCGCGGGAACTGGCTCGGCACCGTCCACGCGGGCGCGAGCCCCGAGTACGCGTCCTGCATCGGGCTGCGGTACTCGTTCACGTCGCCCGTGTAGTGGGGCTTCCGAGGCCGACCGTCGCCGCGCGCCGCGCCGCGGTACCCGCCGCCGGCGCTCCGGGCCGGCCCAGGGCGCTGGTGCTGCGCCGCGCGGGCGGTCGACGCGCTCTCGTGCTCCCCTCGGTTGTCCTTGCGCGCGCGGCGGCAGGTCCGGCACCGCTTCGGCGGGGCCGCGAGCCGCCGTTCGGCGTAGACGGCGGCTTCCGCGGCCGAGAATAGGAACGACGTGCCGCAGCTCGCGCAGACAATGTGCTCGTCTCGATGCTGTTCCATGATTCCTCTTTCGTCAGGCCGACGGGCCTCGCAGGCTCACGGGCTCGGGTGCTCGGGTGACTGAGGTAGACGGGAGCGCCCGGGAGCGGCCCCGCTGCGCTGGAGATGCGCAATTTACGCGGGGATCTCGATGAACTGGGTGGGATCGCCCTCTTGAGGGGGCACGGGAGTGCCTACGGTGACATGCTTGTCATGGCGGTCAAGCGTGCCGCCTCCACGCATCGCCGGGATCGATCGCGCGGCGTGGAGGCTTTGATTTCGAAGCTCCTCACGATACCATCCGCGCGACTTTCACGAGGAGCTCAGCTCCTCCCGTGACCGACCGCGGGCTGCGCCCGTCCACGCCCGTCCACGCCACGCCACGCCGCGCCTCGCACCCAGTCGAAGCAATGAGCCATCCCTCCCTGCACCTCACCGCTCGTGACTTCGACGCGTACGCCGCCGAAAAGGCGACCTCGAAGGCCTACTCGCGCCCCCGCCTCGAGGTGAAGCAGCGCGCGCTCGCCTGGGCGCGCGGCGTCGTCGCCCGGCTGAGCGAGCTCGGCATCTCGGTCGACGTCCATGGCTCGGACGAGCACCCGTCGATCCGCAACAAGCACCGGGCCGACTGCCAGTGGGTCTTCTTCTGGCGCGATCAGGCCGCGCGCGACGAGCTCGATCGCCTGCTCGATCGCGGCCGCTCGATCTCCGATGCGATCGACGATCCGAGCCCCTACACGCGGCACGCGTTCCTCGCGCTGCGCATCTCGGAGGGCGAGGTGCAGGTGTGCTTCGCCGTCCACCCGGACGCGAAGGTCGACGTCGACAACCTCCGGGCCCGCCTCTCGACGACCGAGGAGGCGACCGGCGAGCCGGCCTCGCCGCTCGCGGCCGAGCTCACGAGCGCGCTCCACGCGCTCCCGGAGCAGTTCTCCTTCGGCGCCGGCGGTGGCGATCGCGTGGCCTGCAGCGCGGCCACGCGCGACGCGATCACGGAGATGCTCCGCCGCGCCGCCGACGGTCAGGTGCCGCTCTGGATCGGCTGGTCGGTCCCGCGCGAGACCGCGATCGAGCACGCCGACATCCTCGACGAGCAGCTCGAGGACGCGCTCGTCGCGCTGGCCCCCATCTACCGGCTCGTCGCGTGGTCGCGCGAGAACGATCGCATCGCGCTCGACCACAAGCTCGAGGGCATCGAGCAGGAGCGGGCGCGCGCCCACGCCGAGCTCGAGGCCGAGAACGAGCGGTGGCGCTCCGAGCAGGCCCGGGCGCGCGAGCGATCGATGGAGCAGGCCCGGGCCCGCGGCGACGAGCGCGTCGAGGCCGCCCTCCCCGCCCGCCGGCCGACCCTGGCGACGCTGTTCAAATCGACGAGCGGCGCCGGTCGCGGAGGAGAGCCGCGGCCCGCGCCGAGGCACGGCGCAGAGGGCGGCGCCCCGGCCCGGCGAGCGCCGCACGGCGAGGCGGAGCCGCAGGCGAAGGCCGAAGCTCCGCAGAGGCCGCCGGCCGAGCCCGCGCCGCGGGCGCAGCGTGCCCCGTCCGGCGAGCCGGACGCCGCGGCGAAGCCCGCGCCGGAGCCCGCCAAGGGCGGCGCGCTCGAGAAGGGGAGCCGCGTCCGCGTGCGCCGAGGGCCGTTCGGCGACAAGATCGGCGTGGTGAGCGAGCTCGATGGCCGCGGAGGCGCGCGCGTCCTCCTCGGCCTGCTCGCGACCAGGCTCGAGCTCGACGATCTCGAGCTCGTGGTCGACGGGCGGGATCGACCCGCGCTCTCGACATCGCACCGCAAGCCGCTCGCGCCGACGCCGCGCAAGGCGCGCTGAGCGTCGCCGCGCGGCACTCCCCCGCAATGGTCAAGCGCGATCCTTCAACCTACCCCGTGGGCCTCGGCGCCCAGTTCCGCAGCAAGCTCCCGCTCTACCTGACCGGCTCGGCGCTGCTCGCGACGCAGCAGCTGCTCATGGCCAAGCGCGACTTCCTCGTCAAGGACGCCGTCGACGCCGCCGTGCAGCTCCAGTCGGGCGAGGCCTCGCGGGCGGCGCTCGTCATGCTCGCGGTGAGCGTCGGCGCCGCGGTCATGCGCGTGTTCTCGCGGGTCACCATCTTCACGGCGGGCCGCAACGTCGAGTACGAGCTCCGGGCGATCCTGCTCGCGCGCCTGCACAAGCTCGGGCCGGCCTTCTTCCGCAAGATGCCGACCGGCGACATCATGAGCCGGGCGACGAACGACCTGACGCAGGTCCGCCTCCTCCTCGGCTTCGGCCTGCTGAACGTCGTCGGCTCGCTCTTCGCGTTCGCGAGCGCCCTGTACGTGATGCTCAACATCTCGAAGCGGCTCACGCTCGCGGCGCTCCTGACGATGCCGGCGCTGATGCTCGTCACCCGGTCGTTCTCGACCAAGCTCTTCATCCGCACCCGCGACAACCAGGAGGCGATCGGCGCCATGAGCGACCGCGTCCTCGCGAGCCTCGCGGGCGTCCGGGTCGTCCGTTCGTTCGCGCTCGAGGCGTCCGAGATGGCCGCGTTCTCGAGCACGAACCAGGCGTACCTCGAGAAGAGCCTCTCGCTCGCCAAGCTGCGCGGATCCATGGGGCCGCTCATGGGGGCCATCAGCTCGGTCGGCGTGCTCATCGTCTTCTGGTACGGCGGGCGGCTCGTGCTGGAGCAGCAGATGACGAGGGGGGACTTCGTCTCCTTCTGGCTCGCGCTGCTGCGGCTCACGTGGCCGGTGCTCGCCCTCGGCTTCGTCGCCGCGATCGTCCAGCGCGGCCGCGCCGGCTACGTGCGGCTCAAGGCCATCTTCGACGCCATCCCCGAGGTCGTGAGCGGCCCGACGCCCGCCCCCGAGGTCGTCCGCGGCGCCATCTCCGTCAAGGAGCTGAGCTTCTCCCACGGCGCGAGGAAGGTGGTCGACGGGGTGAGCTTCGACGTCGAGGCGGGCGGCTCGCTCGCGATCGTGGGGCGCACGGGCTCGGGCAAGAGCACCATCGCCACGCTGCTCGCCCGGCTCATGCCCACGCCGCGCGGCACGGTGTTCCTGGACGGCGTCGACATCTGCGATCTGCCCCTGGAGACCGTGCGCGCGAGCATCGGCTACGCGCAGCAGGACGCGTTCCTCTTCTCGACCACGGTGGCGCGCAACATCGGCTACTCGCTGGACGATCCGGACTCGCCCGCCGCGCTCGAGACCATCCGCGGCGCCGCCGCCGAGGCCGAGGTGCTGAACGAGGTCCTCTCGCTGCCGGACGGCTTCGACACGGTGGTCGGCGAGCGGGGCGTGCAGCTGTCCGGCGGGCAGCGCCAGCGCGTCGCGCTCGCGCGCGCGCTCGTGCGCGAGCCGAGCGTCCTCGTCCTCGACGATCCGCTCTCCGCCGTCGACGCGAAGACGGAGCAGGCGATCCTCGCGGCGATCGAGCGACAGGCCGCGCGGCGGACCGTCATCCTGATCACGCACCGGGTGGCGGCCGCGCGGCGGTGCGACGCGATCATCGTGCTGGAGCAGGGCCAGGTCATCGAGCGCGGCACGCACGACGAGCTCGTTCGCGCTGGCGGGCTGTACGCGTCGTTCGCCGAGGAGCAGCAGCTCGAAGAGGATCTCGCCACCCTCGAGGCGACGCCGTCCTCGCGGCCGGTGGAGCTCTCGTGACGCAGCCAGGCTCAGGAGAAAGCGCGACGATGCAGGCGAAACCGAGCGGCGCCACGGCCGCTGGAGAGGCGGGCGCGGGCCCGCGGCGGCCGGCGCCGTCCTCGGCGAGCAGGGGCCGCGCGGCGAAGAAGGCGAGCCGCACCGAGGACGTGCTGAGCCGCTTCCACGAGGAGGCGCAGCTCGGCGAGGCGTACGACGCGCGCATGCTGCTGCGGCTGTGGCCGTTCGTGCGCCCGCAGGGCAAGCACCTCGCGCTCTCGCTCTCGCTGCTCATCGTCACCGCCCTCTTGGCGCTCTTGCGCCCGCTCATCATGCGCGACGCGCTCGACGCCTTCGACGCGCCCGGCGGGCTCGATCGCCTCACGCGCAACGGCTTCTTGCTCACGGGCGTCATGCTCGCGGAGCAGTCGCTCGCGTTCCCGCAGCTCTACCTGATGCAGCTCGCCGGCGCGCGCGCCATGGCCGACCTGCGCGCGCGCGTCTTCGGGTTCTTGCACACGCGGCGCCTCGGGTTCTTCGATCGCACGCCGGTCGGCCGGCTCGTCACGCGGGTGACGAACGACGTGGACGCCATCGGCGAGATGTTCGCGTCGGGCGCGCTCAACGCGTTCGGCGACCTGCTCCGCCTCGCCGTCATCGTCGCGGTGATGGTGTCGCTCGACTGGCGCATGTCGCTGCTCGCCTTCGCGGCGGTGCCGCCCGTCGCGCTCGGCGTCAACTGGACGCGGCGCCGGATCCGCGACGCCTTCCGGGAGGTGCGGGCGAAGACGGCCCGGATGAACGCGTACCTCAACGAGCAAGTCTCCGGCATGGCCGTCGTGCAGGCCTACGCCAGGGAGGAGCGCTCGGCCGAGGAGTTCGACGAGATCAACGCCGCGTACCGCAACGCGAACAACCGCTCCATCGTGCTCGACGCGACGCTCGACGCCGCCATCGAGATGGTCTCGAGCGTGTGCATCGCCGCGGTGCTCTGGTACGCGGGCGTGAAGAGCTTCAAGGAGGAGATCTCGTTCGGGACGCTGTTCGCCTTCGTCGCCTACATCGACATGTTCTTCGTCCCGATCCGCGATCTCTCGGCCCGGTACACGCTGCTGCAGTCCGCGATGTCCGGCGCGGAGCGCATCTTCGAGCTGCTCGACAACAAGGACGAGGACGCGACGGCCACGGCAAGCTGTACCGACGCGGCGATGGCCGCGGACGAGGGCGTCGCGTTCGAGCTCGACAACGTCGTGTTCGGTTACAAGCCGGGCGCGCCCGTGCTGCGGCAGGTCTCGATCGCCGCGAGGAGCGGCGAGAAGGTCGCGCTGGTCGGCGCGACCGGCGCCGGCAAGAGCACCGTGGCGTCGCTGCTGCTCCGCCTCTACGACGTGGAGGACGGCACCGTGCGGGTCTTCGGCCGCGACGTCCGCGCGTACGCGCGCGACGAGCTGCGCCGCAAGTTCGCCGTCGTCCCGCAGGACGTGTTCCTGTTCCCCGGCACGGTGCTCACGAACATCGCGGCCGGCGACGCGATCCCGGATCGCGCGAAGGTGGTGAACGCGCTGAACCGCATCGGCGCGCTCGATCTCTTCGAGCGCCGCGAGGGCGGCCTCGACGCCCCGGTGCTCGAGCGCGGCAGCAATTTCAGCGCCGGCGAGCGCCAGCTGATCGCCTTCGCCCGCGCCCTCTACCGCGATCCGCCGCTCCTCATCCTGGACGAGGCCACGGCCAACGTCGACAGCGACACCGAGGCGCGCCTGCAGCGCGCGCTCGAGGGCGCCATGGAGGGGCGCACCGCGCTGATCATCGCGCACCGCCTCTCGACGATCCGCGCCGTCGATCGCATCGTCGTCTTCCACAAGGGCTGCGTCGTCGAGCAGGGCACGCACGAGGACCTGCTCGCCGCCGGCGGCGTCTACAGCAAGCTGTACCGGCTCCAGTTCGCCCGGCAGGCGGCGGCGCACGCCTAGGGATCGGCGGGCGTCGGATCGTCGTCGCCGTAGCACTTGCCGGCGGCGCTCGCCGCGCCCTCGTCGGCGCCGTCTTCACCTCCGGCGGCGCCCTCGTCGGCGACGTCCGCGCCTCCGGCGACCACCCGCAGCCAGTACTCGGAGCAGCTGTCGTTCATCACTATCAGGTGCTGGTCGTCCACGCACGTCACCTCGGCCTGGTTGCCCGCCGCGTGCGCCAGCGTGCCGCCGCGCCTCGTGCCGTCGCTCTCGAACGACAGGTACACCTGATGCCATCGCGGCCGCGCGCCGAGGCCGTGCTTGAGCGCGTACCGCATGCCGCCCGGGAAATAGAGGAGCTCGCCGTCCGGCGCCGACGTCTCGTAGACGCCCCCCGCCGGCGTGGCCTCGGTGAACTCGACGGGCGGGTTCGCGCTCTCGGACCGGTCGCACCGGGTCGGCGCGCAGCCCGCGACGAGGGCGGCCGCCGCCCCCACCGCGCAGGCGGCCCACCCCGCGCGCCGCGCAGCCCCCCTGCCCGCTTTCTGGCTCCGCATGGCTCAGCCGAGCCAGCGCGCGGCGTCGAGCGCGTGGTAGGTGAGGATGAAATCGGCCCCGGCGCGCCGGATCGACGTGAGCAGCTCGAGCACCGCCCGCTTCTCGTCGATCATGCCGCGCTCGGCGGCCGCCTTGATCATCGCGTACTCGCCGCTGACGTTGTAGGCGCCGAGCGGCAGCGTCGTCGCCTCGCGCACGCGCGCGATGACGTCGAGGTACGCGAGCGCGGGCTTCACCATGAGCATGTCGGCCCCCTCCTCCTCGTCGAGCGCCGCCTCGCGCAGGCCCTCGCGCGCGTTCCCGGGATCCATCTGGTAGCCCGCTCGGTCGCCGAACTTGGGCGCGCAGTCCGCCGCCTCGCGGAACGGCCCGTAGAAGCCGGACGCATACTTCACGGCGTAGGAGAGGAGCGCCGTCCCCGTCAGCGACTCGGCGTCGAGCGCGCGCCGGATGGCGGCGACGCGGCCGTCCATCATGTCGCTCGGCGCGACCACGTCGGCCCCCGCCTTGGCGTGGACCACCGCCGCCCGCGCGAGCACCTCCAGCGTCGCGTCGTTGTCGACGTCCATCGCGCCGGACGCGTCCTGCCGGAGCAGGCCGCAGTGGCCGTGGTCGGTGTACTCGTCGACGCACACGTCGGTGATCACGAGCAGCTCCGGCACCGCGTCCTTCATCGCCTTCACGGCGCGCGGGACCGGGCCGTCGGGGTCGTAGGCGCTCGAGCCCGACGCGTCCTTGGTGCGCGGCAGCCCGAACAGGATCGTCCCGCCGATGCCGTGCTCCTTGCAGAGCCGCGCCTGCGCCGCCGCGGCGCTCACGGGCAGCTGCGAGACGCCCGGCATCGTCCCGACCGGGCGCGGCGCGTCGAGCGCCTCGTTGAAGAAGAGGGGGAGGATGAAATCCCCCGGGTTCAGGGACGTCTCCCGCACCAGGGCGCGGAGGGCGGGCGTGCGGCGGAGCCGGCGCGGTCGCTTCGTGGGGAACACGGCGGCGGAGCATAGCAGCCCTTCGCCCGCGGGGACCGCTCCGGTCTCGCCGCGCGCGATCCGTGGATCGCCCGAGCGCTGGAATCGGCTAGTGTTCGCCCGAAACCGCCCGCATGAGACCGGCCCTCCACTTTCCTTCTGCCGGCCGCGCCCGCCCCGCCGCGCGCGCGGACATTGCTCAACGCTGGGCCGCTCCAGGGCGCACGGTCTGGCGCGCCGCCGACCCCGGACGCGGCGGGGTCACCGGAGAGGGCGTCCGCTGGGACGACAGCGGCACCGTATCGTCGTCGTCCGCGTCCAGCGCCAAGGCCTCGTCCGGCTGTTCCGCAGGCGTCTCCGTGGCGGCGACCGTGACCATTGCAATGTCGGACAGCGGGCACCACACGGTCCATGCTTCATTGCGGACGAAGCTATCGAGCGGGACGACTCCGTTCTCGATGCCGCGCGCGAGCTGGTCGAGCCTGACCGGGCCGACCGATCGCTCCCCGTTGGTGACGTACCATCGGTCCGTAAAGCCGCGCTCCGAGCTCCGCAGCTCCTGGGACAGTTTCACAGATCTCATTGAATGGACTCCAGAAACCGCCGGACGTTGAATCGAACCGGTGCGATTCTATCCCCTTAACGCACCGAGTCAACATCACTGCAGATTCGCTATGACAATCAACGTCTGCCATGAGTGAACGACAGAACGACGGGAGTTTGACGGCGCTTCCAAGGCGCGACGACCCCTCCGACGAGGGCCACGGCGCGGCGTTGCTGCGGGCCGCGGGCGGGGGGCCGGGCGCTGCCAGGCCGGGCGTCGTGTACCTGGTCGGCGCGGGCCCGGGCGACCCGGGGCTCTTCACGCTGCGCGGCGCGGAGCTCCTCGCCACGGCCGATGTCGTGCTGCACGACGAGCTGGTCCACCCGGCGCTCTTGGACGGCGTGCGGGAGGGCGCCGAGGTGCGCTCGGTCGGCAAGCGCGGGGGCGATCGGGTCGTGAAGGACGCGAAGCAGGCGGAGATCGACGCGGAGCTGGTCGCGCTCGGGCTCGCGGGCCGCAGCGTCGTCCGCCTGAAGGGCGGCGATCCGTTCCTCTTCGGGCGCGGCTCGGAGGAAGCGGAGGCGCTCGCGCGGGCCGGGGTGCCGTTCGAGGTGGTGCCGGGCGTCTGCTCTCCGCTCGGCGCGACCGCCTACGCCGGCATCTCGCTGACGCACCGGCACATCGCCTCCAGCGTGATGATCGTCAGCGGCGTCACCCGGGCGGGCAAGGGGTTCGACTGGAGCGAGCTCGCCTCGGTCCGCGGGACCATCTGCGTCCTGATGGGCATGCAGGCCCTCGACGCGGTGGTCGCGGGGCTGATGGGGCCGGGTCGCCGCGATCCTGCGACGCCGGCGGCGGCCATCCAGTGGGGCACGCGGGCCGACCAGCGCGTCGTCTCGAGCCGCCTCGACGAGCTGCCCCGCCGCGCCCGCGAGGCGGGGCTCCAGAGCCCCGCGGTCATCGTCGTCGGCGCCGTCACCGGCCTCAGGGACGCGCTGCGCTGGTTCGACCGGAAGCCGCTGTTCGGCAAGCGCGTGCTCGTGACGCGACCGCGGCACCAGGCGCGCTCGACGTCGCGGCTCATCCGCCTCCGCGGCGGCGAGGCGGTGGAGCTCGCGACCATCGAGATCCACCCGCCGCCCGACCCTGCGCGCGTCACCGCGGCGGTCCGCGGGCTCTCCGGGTACCACGCCGTCGTGTTCACGAGCGAGAACGGGGTCTCGCGCTTCTTCGAGGAGCTGGATCGGCTCGGCCTCGACGCGCGCGCCTTCGGCTCGGCCCGCCTCGCCGCGATCGGGGTCGGGACGGCCGCCGCGCTCGCCGCGCGCGGCGTCCGCGCCGACATCGTGCCGAAGGAGTTCCGCGGCGAGGAGCTCGCGGAGGCCATCCTCGCCGATCCCGCGCTGGCCGAGCGCAGGGCGGCGCGCTCCCCGGTCCGCGTCCTGCTCGCGCGCGCGCTCGTCGCCCGCGAGGTGCTCCCCGAGCGGCTCCGCGCCGCCGGCTGCGAGGTGGACGTCGTGCCCGTCTACGAGACCCGCCCCGCCTCGAGCGATCGCCGCGAGCAGCTGCTCCGGGCGCTCTCGGCGGGCGAGATCGACGTCGTGCTGCTCACGTCGAGCAGCACCGTCGACAGCCTGTGCGATCTCCTCGGCGAGGGCGCCGCGGCGCGCCTCGAGCGCGTGCTCCTGGCGAGCATCGGCCCGATCACGACCGCGACCGCCGAGAAGCGGGGGCTCCGGGTCGGCGTGACCGCGGAGGTGAGCACCACAGCAGGTCTCCTGGACGCGCTGGATCGATATTTCGCTGCGTTGCAAGCTGCACCGACGAGCGCCGCCGACTGAGGAGCCGATCGCACGGCGTGCGGCGAGCTCCGCGCTCGACGGCGCAAAGAAAGAGCGCCGCGGCGGACCTGGGGGGGGGAAGGTCTCCGCCGCGACGCTCGGGTCCGGAGAGAGCAGGAGGCGTGCCTGCGCCTTCCTGGAGTGAATTCGAGCACTTAGAGCGTCCGGGCAGGACCTGTCTTGCGCCCTTGCGTTACCGCATGGACATAGCTGCAAGGGATTCGCGACGTCCACGTGCTGTCGTCAATCTACAACCGCGTTCCGCGGATGGGAGCGGGCGTACAGCCTCACATCCGGACAGCGGTGGTGAGATAAAGACCTTCGGTCGCTGTTCGGTCACTCGAAGGTCGCGCGGACGACGAGGAACTTGTTGTTGAGCTCGATGGTCGTGAGCCGCTCGAAGATGCGGGGGCTGCCCAGCTCGTTCGACAGGGAGTTGATGCGCCCGTGCTCGGTGACGAAGTAGAAGGTCTTCACGCCCTTCTTCTTCTGCTCGTTGATGTAGTCCTGAAACTTCTTCCCGCTCGAGACGAAGGCGGCCAGCTTGTTGCCGGCATAGAAGTTCTCGCCCTTCCAGTTCATCTGGTAGGCGACGAGCGGCCCTGGGATCTCCTGGCTCGCGCGCGCGTAGGCGAGCAAGGTCTCGCGCTGGCCCCAGTGAGGCGACGTCCGCACGAAGTACACGTCGAGCCCCCACGCCGTGAACGCGATCGCGAGCGAGGCGAGCGCGTAGAGGGCGAGGCGGCGGAGGCGCGCGACCACCAGCAGCAAGCACAGGAGGGCCGCCGCGGCGGTGAAGGCCCACAGGGTCGCGGAGAAGTCGAGCGACTGCGGCCAAGGGCGCTTGTAGTTGTACGTGAACAGGTGCAGCAGCCTGGCCTGGCTCGGCTGCCCGTCGCGCGCCATCGCGAGATCGCGCCCGACGAAGAAGACGAGGAGCGCGGCGCCGATCGCGACGGCGCCGAGCATCGCGCGCTCGTAGACGACCGTCGCCAGCGCGCGCGCCGGCGCGGAGGCCGCGCCCGAGCGCAGCGCGCCGGCGCGGGCCTCCAGGCGCAGCATGTCGTCGAGCAGGATCCCCGTGAGCATCGCCGCCGGCGGGACGGCCGGCAGGATGTAGTGGTGGAACTTCGTCAGCATCAGCGAGAAGAGCGCGAAGCCGAAGAGGAACCACATCGCCAGGAACACCGAGGCGTCGCTCTTCCGGACCTCGGCCGAGCCGGGCTCGTCCGGGGCTCCGCCCTCGCGCCGCCGGAGCCACCACACGAGCGAGGCGGGCACGAGCCCCGTCCACGGGAACGTCGCGTAGCCGAGCTGCCACACGTAGTAGCGGAAGCTCACGTCGTCGCCCTCGTTCGTGTCGTGCACGTGGGTGAAGGCGCGCTTGAACATGTCGTGGAACAGGAGCCGGTCGGTGAACGGCTGGCCGTGCCGCGCGTACATGGCGACGAACCAGGGGAGCGCGACGCACGCGAGCACGAGCAGCCCGACGGGGATCTCCATCTTGAGCAGGTCGCGGTACCGGCGCGAGACGACGACGTAGCCGAGAGCGCAGAGCACCGGGAGCCCGAAGCCGGCCGGCCCCTTGGCCATCGTGGAGAGGGCGGCGAAGAACCACGCGGCGAGGAAGAGGAGCCGCTGGACGCGCCGCTCGCCCCAGCTGGCGTACAGGACGATCCCGAGCGTCTGCGCCCAGATGATCGCCTGGAGCGCCGGCTGCAGTCCGGGGAGCACGGGCAGCACCGGCCGGCAGGCCTCGTTGCCGGGGAGCCCGCAGTTGCCCGGCGAGCCGGAGCTGAAGACGTCGCCGTGGAGGCGCAGGCCGAACGGCGCCGTGTGGATCTCGACGTGGCGCGACAGCAGGTAGAGCAGCTGCGGCAGCGCGCAGGCGACGATCGCGCCGAGCACGAGGTGGTAGAGCGAGAGGCCGACCTTGAGCGCGCCGAGATCGACCTCGTAGACGCGCGCCTCCTCGGCGTCGTCGGTGTGGATGCCGAGCAGGAGGAGCGCCATCGCCGCGGCCATCGTCGCGACGAAGGGCATGTCGGTCATGGTCTGGTGGGAGACCATGAACCACTGCGGCATGGTGGTGAGGACGACGCCCGCGAGCAGCCCCGCGCGGCGGCTGAAGATCCGCGAGACGGCCTTGTAGAGGAGGTAAACGGCGATGAGCGTCAGCGCGAAGATGGGCAGCCGGACCGCCCACTCGGGCCACGGCGTGCGTCCCTCGGCCACGGCCGAGAGCATCTCGCCCGATCGGTAGCGGACGCCGAAGGCCGCCATGGCGAGCGCCTGCATCCAGAAGTCGAGCACCGGCTTCGACCAGAACCATCCGTCCTGCGCCCACCAGAGGGAGATCCAGTCGTTCCTGGCGAGGATCTCGCGCGCGACCTCGCCGTAGTGCGTCTCCCACGGGTCGGTGAGCGCGTGGCTCCCGAGCATGGGGAGGTAGAGCAGCGTGACGAGGGCGACGAGCCAGAAGCCGTGCCGCCGGAGGAGGGGGCGCGGAGCGCCGGCCTCGTCGGCGCGGCAGGGGCCGAGGCGCTCGCCGAGCCGGAACGCGCCGATCACGGCCGTGAGGAAGGCGGCAGGGACGGCGACGGCGGGCACCGCCAGCGAGAGCAGCGTGGGCGCGCCGCCCCGCGCGAGGGAGCTCGGCGAGAGGTAGCCCGCGACGCTGAGCGTGACGAGGACGAAGAACGCGGCGAGCCCGGATGCGAGCAGGGCGAGCGGGCCGAGCAGATCCCGGATCCCGACGCGCGCGGCGACGCGCTCCGGCGGATCGTCGAACGTGCCGAGCAGGTCGAGCAGGCCGAGCGTCGCGACGGCGATCCCGAGCGCGCCGAGCGGGACGCCCCAGCGAAGCTGAGGCGCGAGCGCCATCACGACGAACGCGAGCAGGGCGCCCGCGGCGGACACGCCAGCGCCGCGCCAGCGGAGCGGGTTGCCCTGCGGCACGAGGCGCACCTCGTCGGTGTCGGGCGCGGCGTCGTCCGCGCCGGCCGCGCCGTCGCGCGCTGCCGCCTCGTCCGCGCCGGCCGCGCCGTCGCGCGCTGCCGCCTCGTCCGCGCCGACCGCGCCGTCGCGCGCTGCCGCCTCGCCCTCCGGCGTGGCGGCGCGTGGCGCCACGCCGCCCTCGGTCGTCTCCTCCGCCGCGGCCGTCCCGTCGCGGGCGTCCGCGGGCGCGCCGCTGCTCTTGTCGTGCGTGTCGTTCATGGCTGCGCCGAACGCGGAACGAGGCGCGGCCCTGACGTAGCAACTCTGCGTCGCCGGGCAAAGCAGCGGTCGCGCGCGCTCGCGCAGCGCACGCCGATCGATCGACGCATGCGCGCGCGGGCGTTCCTCGAGGTCTGCACGGGCTCGACCCGAGAGCGGCCGCTCATGAGGGCGCGCCGCCCGGGATCGCGCGCCGCGCCGGGACGGCCGGCGCGGCGCGATGACCGCGGCCGCGCGGAGGGCGCGGCGCGCGGCTACTTCGTCAGGCGCGCGATCTCTTCCTTGATGATCGTCTCGGCGAGGACCGGCACGACCTCCCAGACGACGCGCTCCACGACGTCGCGGGACAGCGCCATCACGGCCTCGACCTGCTCGGCGCTGAGCCCGAGGCCCTCGAGCTTGCTCGCCATCTGGCCGTTCACCTGCGCGGAGGCGGTGGCCGCGACCGCCGCAGGACCGGACGCCGTCTTCGGCACGCCGGACACCGGCGTCGGCGAGAAGGCCATCGTCGTCGTGACCGGCACGTTCGCCGCGCCGCCGGGCGCCGTCTTGACCGAGGCCTGGGCCGGCGCAGCGGTGGTGGTGGCGGGCGCGTTCGGCGTGTAGATGAGGGTCTTCGCGCGCTGGAGCGGGCTCGCGCCCGCGGCGGCGGGCTGCGCCGCGGCGGCCGGCTGCGCCGCGGCGGCCGGCTGCGCCGCGGCGGGAGCCCGCGCGGGCGCAGGCGTCGCAGCAGCAGCGGCGGGAGCCGCGGCGGCGGCCGGCTTCGCCTCGCCGCGCGACGCCAGCAGCTTCTTGACCTTGTCGATCATCTGCTGGGTGTCGAACGGCTTGTCCATGTGGTCGTCGGCTTGCGCGCTCGAGCCCTTCGCGGGATCGAACGGGTTCTGCTTGGACGACAGGATCAGGACGGGCGTCGCCGGTGAGGCCTGCTTGATCGCCTTGCACAGCTCGTAGCCGTTCTTCGGCTCGAGCGTGACGTCGGCGATCACCAGGTCGGGTTTATCGCTCTTGAGCTTCTGCAGCGCAGCGTCGGCGCTGCTCGCCGTCACGACGCGGAAATCCTGACCCGCAAAGGTGATTTCGAGCACTTTGCGCATGGTCACGCTGTCGTCTACGGCGAGAAGGGTGCTGGCCACGAACGGGTCTCCTCTCAGATGGCGAGAAAGCGATGACGGCTCTGGATATCTTCGGCTCCGGTCGCGCGATGTGTCAACATTCGCGGTGTATTTCGCCCCCGCGGGCCCCGCGGGTGTGCGTTTTCCGCGCCGGTAGAGCCCGGTCCCACGCCTGTGGGCGGAGCCGAGGCGCCCCCCACGACCCCTCATGCGCCCGCGCCGCCCCGCCGCTCCGACCCCCCACCCCCACCCCCACCCCCACCCCCACCCCCGCGACGCCGCCGATCCGATCGACGAAGGCCCGGCCGCCCCGGCGCGCCCCCCGCAGGATGGCCGCTGGACCGTGCCGGCCGCGCTGGACCGGCGGCCGCTCGACGGGGCCGTCCGGGCGCTCTCGTCGGTCTCGTGGTCCGACGCGCGCCGGCTGATCGAGACCGGCAAGGTGCTCGTCGGGAGCGCGGTCGCGACGAGCGCCCGGCGGCGGGTGCTCAGCGGGGAGCAGATCGAGGTCCGCCTGCACGCGCCGCGGCCCGAGACGGTGCGGCGTCGCAAGCTCGAGGGCGAGCTCGTGGTCTACGTGGACGCGAGCGTCGTGGTGGTGAACAAGCCCGCCGGGGTGAGCACCATCCCCTACGGCGACGAGGACCCCGCGGAGCAGGCCGCGACGCTCGACGCGCTGGTGCGGGAGGTGCTGGCCCGGCGCGACCGCCTGCGCGGGCGGGCGCCGCTCGGCGTCGTGCAGCGCCTCGACAAGGGGACGAGCGGGCTGCTCGTCTTCGCGCGGACGCTCGCCGCGAAGAAGCACCTCGCCCAGCAGCTCCGCGTCCGCGCGATGCACCGGCAGTACCTGGCGGTCGCGCACGGCGCCGTCGCGCGCGGCACGTACCGCAGCTACCTCGTCGAGGATCGGGGCGACGGGCTGCGCGGCTCGGCCAGAGACGGCCGGCGCGAGGGGCAGCTCGCGGTGACGCACGTCGAGCCGATCGAGGCGCTCCGCGGGCCCGAGGAGGGGGCCGGCGCCGCGGGCGCGACGCTGGTCGCCTGCCGCCTCGAGACCGGGCGCACGCACCAGATCCGCATCCACCTCGCCGAGGCCGGGCACCCGCTCGTCGGCGAGGCGGTCTACGTGCGGGACTACCGCGGGCCGAAGATCCCCGCCCCGCGGCTGATGCTCCACGCCGTCGAGCTCGGCTTCGACCACCCCGCCGACGGCCGGCCGATGCGCTTCCAGGCGCCGCCGCCCCCCGACTTCGACGAGGTGCTCGAGCGGCTCCGCGAGCCGCGGCGGAAGGACGCTACCTGACCTTGCCGCGCGCCTCGCTCATCGCCGCGGCGGTCGCGTCGACGAGCGGCATCACCTTCGCGTAGTCCATCCGCGTCGGGCCGAGCACGCCCACGGTGCCGGCGACGCGCCCGTTCTCCATGTACGGCGCGGCGACGAGGCTGAGCTGGCCGCCGCCGAGGTCGCCCGCCTCGCTGCCCACGAAGACGGTGACCTCGCCCGCGCCCGCGGCGAGGGTGCGGTCGAGCAGATCGACGAGCTCCTCGCGCTCCTCGAGCGCCTTCATCAGCTTCCTGAGCCGGTCGACGTCGGCGTACTCGGGCAGATCGATGAGGCGGTTCTGCCCCTCGATGACCACCTCGCTCCGCCGCGTCACGTCGGCCGTCGCCTTGCTGCCGAGCTCGAAGGCGCGGCGCCTCAGCGCGTCGATCTGGAGGCGCTCGTCGGCGAGGCGGCGGGCGAAGAGATCCCGGATCTCGCCCAGCGTGCGCCCCTCGATGACGTCGGCGAGCAGGTTGTGGATCCGGGTGAGCTCCCCTTCGTTGATCGCCTCGTCGATCGAGATGAAGCGGTTCTCGACCGAGCCGTCGGCGAAGACGAGCACCGCGAGCAGCTGCCCGGGCTTCGTCGGGATGAAGCGCAGCTGGCCGAGGGCGCGGATCTCCGCCCGCGGCGCCGCGACGACCGCCGCGGCGCCCGACAGCTCCGACAGGTAGCGCCCCGTCTCGCGGAGCGGGTCGCTCGCCACGGTGTAGATCTCGGCGAACCTGGCGCTGAGCTCGGCCTGCTGCTCGGGGGAGAGCGACCGGATCTCCACGAGCGCGTCGATGAACAACCGGAGCGCGCGGTCGGTCGGGATCCGGCCCGCGGAGGTGTGCGGCTGGTGGAGGTAGCCGGCCTCCTCGAGGTCGGCGAGCACGTTGCGGATCGAGGCAGCCGAGAGATCCAGCCCGTACTTGCGCGCGAGCGTCCTGCTGCCTACGGGGTCGCCCGTCGCGATGAACTCGGTGACCGCGGCGAAAAGGATCTTTCGAGCGCGATTGGAAACATCTCCCATGTCGACTGCAGGCGGCGGGTGCGCGCCGCTGTGGCTACCTGGAACAGGGACCGCCCGGACCGGGAAGCCATGCGGGCCGGACCTTCGCTCCCATACGTCAAGACGCGCGTGCGGGCGCTGGGCCCACGGATGCGCATGAGACCTATTTTGAGGCGATCGCGCGGCCCGGTCAAATGGCACGGTAGGATGGACGCGACCGCCGCGCCCGAGGGTCCAGCATCGCCGCTGCCGGTGGCTGGCCCTCCGGCGCTTCGCCTCCGGCCCTCCGGCCCTCCGGCCTTCCTCCTTCTTCACTTCTTCAGCTCCAGCGGGCACTTCGCCGCGCCGGAGGCCGTCCCTGCCAACGATGCCGTCCTTACGCCACGCCGCCGCCGCCGCCGCCCTCGCCCTCGCGCTCGGCCCGCTCGCCGCCGCGCCGAGCGCGCAGGGCAAGCCGAAGGTGCGGTTCGACCAGGACTGGGCCAAGCGCCCGTCGGCGCGCTACGCGGCCATGAGCGCGGAGCAGTGCCGCGCGGCGCTCGCGCGGCGGAAGATCGCGTTCGAGCCGGTGCCGCGCGCGCCGGGCGTGCTCGCGCCGGTGCGGCTGATGCAAGGGGTGGGCGGGGTCCTCTACCGGACGGCGCTGCCGGCTCACCAGCGCGCGGACAACCCGTACGACGTCTTCGACTGCCGCCTCGCGCTCGCGCTCTCGGACTTCAGCCGGATCCTGCGCGTGCACGACGTCGTCGAGGTGCTGATGTTCTCGGCCTGGCGGCCTCCATCGAAGATGTGGCCCGAGGGCAAGCTGGCCACGAGGCACCCGGGCGGGCTCGCCATCGATCCTTACAGGTTCGTCAAGGAGCGCGCCGGCGACGGGTTCGCGGAGGAGTGGCTCGACGTCGAGCGCGACTTCGTCGGCAGGCGCGGCGCGCCGGTGTGCGGCGAGGGCGCCAAGGCGACCGGGCGCCCCAGGGCGGCCGGCAAGGGCGCGAGCGGCGGCCCACCCGCGGACGCGGCGGCGCGCGAGCTGCGCTCCATCGTGTGCGAGGCCGCGGATCAGCACATCTTCACGTCGATCCTCACGCCCAACTACGACCGGGCGCACAAAAACCACCTGCATCTGGAGGTGACCCCCGGCGTCCAATGGCATCTCGTGCGCTGATCCGGGAGGGGCGGCCCTCCCGGGCGCAAACCCGCTCTCGCCCCGAGGTCGACCCGCTATGTTACCCCGCGTGCCCGCACGAAGCTCCCCGCGCCCCCGCGCCTCCGCCGCATCGGCGGCGCTGACGCTCGCCGCCGTCGCGCTGTCGTTCACGTTCGTCGGCTGCCCCTGCGTCAGCGGCCCCGTGAACGCGAGCCCCGGCCTCCGCTGGTTTCTGTTCTCGAACTTCGGCGCCAGCAAGATCTGCCCCGAGATGCTGAAGAGCGGCGTCTCGCTGCGCCTCCAGGACCGATCGTCGAGCATCGGGCGGTTCTTCCCGATGCAGTGCTCGTACGACGTCAACGACTCCGCCCAGACGGTCACCGTGCACATCGCCGGCACCGGGTACGGCTACATGCAGCCGGCCAAGCGGGTCGGCTTCTCCCTCACCACCTCCGTCGAGTACCGGCCCGACTTCCAGATCGCGGGCGACGACATCTACGTGTGGGGGCGGCTGAACCGGATCGTGCAAGGCCCGAGCTTCCAGCTCGGCTACGTCGAGAACCCCGTCATCGACGTGATGGCGAACGTCGCGCCGTTCGGCGGGATCGCCAACCTGATCGGCAACCAGCTCGTCGCGGGCGAGATGACCCGCGGGTTCACCGTCCTCTACAACGAGGAGACCGGGAAGGACTTCACGCTGGGGATCCTCATGCCGCCGCAGCGGCCGCACCACCCGTTCGAGGTGGAGGACGACGAGCGGTACACGTTCGCGAACGAGGTCGTCGAGGTGCACGCGCACCAGCGCGACTACCTCGGGCCGTTCGAGGTCGCCGACGTGGACCAGGCGCTCTACCTCAAGGTGAGCGTGCAGGGCGCGCCGGTGGACATCATGATCGTCGACAAGCTGACGGGCGACGCATGGCGCGAGGCGTACCAGACCGGCAAGCCGCTCGGCCCCCCGCCCGGCCCGGTGCAGGCGGGCGGCCCGCTGCAGCCCGGGATCGTCGAGACGCGCCGCTACAAGCTGCGCCCGGGCCTCTACTACGTCGTCATCGACAACACGGCGGCGGCCGGGCTCGTGGCGCCGCCCGTCACGCTGCTGAGCCCCCTGGGAGGCTCGGCCGCGCAGGTCAGCTACATGGCGCAGGTCGGCGAGTGACGAGCGCATAGCGACGGGGAACGGCGGCAACGGGCGGGTCACGTCGAGCAGGCGCGGTCGCCGGCCTTGACGCGGTTCGCCGCGAACGGGATAAACTCGTCATGGCCGTCGTTGCGAGAGAGGGGGACAACGTGACCCACGTCGACAAAGTTGCCCTCGACCGGCTGCGCGCCCGCCTCCAGGCGTACATGGCCAAGAAGGGGCTGAGGTCGACGGCGCAGCGCCGGCTGATCGTCGACACGTTCTTCTCGGGCGCGCCGCACATGACCATCGAGGACCTGCTCACGGAAGTGCGCGCGCACGACCGCGGCATCGGGTACGCGACGGTGTACCGGACGCTCAAGCTGCTCGCGGAGTGCGGCGTGGCCTCGGAGCGCCGGTTCGGCGACGGCCTCAGCCGTTACGAGCTGGCCGACGACGCCAGCGCGCACCACGACCACCTCATCTGCGTGAGCTGCGGCAAGATCATCGAGTTCGAGGAGCCGCGCATCGAGGCGCTCCAGGAAGAGATCGCCGCGAAGTACGGCTTCGAGGTGACCTGGCACAAGCACGAGATGTACGGCGTCTGCCTGGACTGCCGCGACTCCAAGGACGCGGCGTCCGGCGTCTCGTAGCCGAGGCGCGGCGCCGTCGGCGGCGCGCGCTCAGCTCTTCGCGTCGAGCGCGCGGGCGTGGACGACGGCCATGACGCCGCCGAGCAGCGAGGCGATGGGGGCGTAGGCCGGCGGGAGCACGAACGCGGAGATCACCGCGGCGCCGACGAGCGCCGGGGCGACGCTCAGCGCGAGCCCGACGCGCGCCTCGAGGCGCGTGCGGTGCGCGAGCGCGAGGGAGAGCGCGGCGTCGCGGACGTCGTCCGAGGCGAGGACGACGGAGAAGTCGGCCGGGGCAGCGCCGGCCGCGCCGAGGGCCACGGAGACGTCCGCGGCGCCGAGCGCGGCGTCGTCGACGCCGGCGTGGCCGAGGACGGCGACGCTCGTGCCCGCGTCGATCAGGCGCCGCACCTCGGCGCCGCGATCCGCGGGAAGCACCTCGGGGCGGATGTGGTCGATGTCGAGCGAGCGGCCGATCGCCTCGCACGTCTCGCGCGCGTCGCCCGACATCAGCACGGGCTCGACCTGCGCGTCGAGCAGGTGCTGGATGGCGGCCCGCGCCCCGGGGCGCAGCCCGTCCTGCAGGCCGATGAGGCCGACGAGCCGCGCGCCCACCGCGACGAGGACCACCGTGCGCCCCAGCGCCTCGAGCTCGGCGACGCGGCTCTCGGCCGCGGCGATCGAGATCCGCTGCTCGAGCATGAGCGCGCGGTTGCCGACGCAGAGCTCCTCACCGGACGAGGTGACGGCCGTCACGCCGAGGCCCGGGTGGAAGTTGGGGTTGCGCACCCCGTCGGGGCGCAGGCCGCGGGCGCGGGCGGCGCGCACGATCGCCGTGGCTACCGGGTGCTCCTCGGTGCGCTCGGCACCGGCCGCGAGCGCGAGCACGTCGCCCGGCGTGAGCTTCTGCCCGGTCGCCTCCAGCTCCGCGAGTTCGGGCTCGCCGAGCAGCAGCGTGCCGCGGGCGCAGAACACGGCGACCGAGACCTTGCCCGCGCGATCCCAGGCGTCGGCGCTCTTGTAGACGATGCCCCGGCGGAGCCCGAGCAGGATGCCCCGCGCGACGTGCACCGAGGCGATGGAGGCCGTGATCGCCGTGGCGAGCGCGGCGAGCACGGCGGCCGCGGTCATCGCGATCTCGACGGGCGTCCGGCCGGCGACGAAGGCGGAGAGCGCGCCGATCACCGCGGCGCCGATCGCCCAGCGCTCGGTCAGGGCGCGGGAGGCCTGCGCGATGGGCGCGAGGGCGTCCGCGCGCCGGCGGGCGTCGAGCAGCACGCGCGCGACCGCGCGATCGCCGCCGGAGAAGGTGCACGCGCCGACGAGGCGACCCCGGACCACGGTGGCCCCGGCGATGACCGGGTCGCCGTCGCGGCGGCGCGCCGGCGTGGTGGCGCCGATCCAGGGGAGCACCTCGACGTCGCCGCCCGTGACCACGAGATCGACGGGGACGACGTCCCCCGCGTCGACCTGGGCGCTCTCGCCCGGCCGCAGCTCGTAGAGCTCGCCCTCGGCCGCGCCCTCATCGCCGCGCGGCAGGGCCCGGTCGGCGGGCGCCGGGCTCGGCGCCCACGCGCCCGGCGGCCGGCGCGCCGGCGTGGAGAGCACGGACGCGATCCAGCCCCGCTCCGCGAACACGCGGTGGCGGGCGCTCTCGATGAGCCACGCGCTGATCGCGCTGGCGGTGGCGATGACGCCCGCGAGCGAGGCGGCCTCGGCCGCCAGCGCGCGATCGTCGCCGAAGAGGGCCCAGACCGCAGCGACGAGCCCGCCGAGGACGGGGGCGAGCATCGGCGCCGGGTGCGGGTCCGTGGCGTCGCGCGCGGTCGTGGCGGCGCGGCCGAGGAGCATCCCCGCGCTCACCGTGGCGAGCACGATGCGCGCGCCGATGACGAGCTTCGCGTCGCCGGCGAGCGTGAGCGCGACCGCGAGCGTCCCCGCGATGATCGCGAGCACGAGCAGGAGCGCGCCGATGTCCCGCGCCTCGACCGCCTCGTAGCGCTGCGGCTCCTCGCTCAGGATGGTGTTCCCGATGGGCTCGAGCAGCGCGCGGTCGTCGTCGAGGACGGGCAGGTCCGGGAGCCGCTCGTCGAGCGACACGGGCGGGTACGCGTCGACGATCGGCGCGTCGAGCTCGGCGAGGCGCGCGGCTCCGTCGTCCGCGCCCGCCCGCGCGGGCTCGGCGCGCGGCGCGGAGGCGTGCGGTCCGGCGGCCACCGGCGGCGCGACCGGCGAGATCCCGCGCGCGGGGGCGCCGAGGGACGGCGCGCCGTGCGCGGCGGGGCCAGCCGGCCGGGCGTCGCCCGGCGCCGGCGAGGCCTCGCCGAGGAAGACGTGGCGGCACCGGGCGTTGCAGAAGTAATGGAAGCGCTGATCGAAGATCGCGACGTGCCCCGCGCGGAGCGGATCGATCAGCTTGCTGCAGCCCGAGCACGGGAGGGGCGCGACGGCGGGCCCGGCTGCGCGCGAGGCGACCACCTCAACCCGCAGCCGGCGTCTCGGCGAGCGCGGCCTCGACCTCCGCCAGGGCCTCGTCGATCTGCGCCTCGCTCACGATGAGGGGCGGCGTGAACCGGAGCACGTTGCTGCCCGCGATCGTGAGCAGCACGCCCCGGTCGCGCGCGCGGCCGAGCGCGGCGCGCGCGTCGACGCCCGGCGCGAGGATGAGCCCGCGGAGCAGGCCGCGCCCGCGCTCGCCGGCGCACACGCCCGGGAGCCGCGCGGCGATCGCGGCGAGGCCGCGGCCGAGCTGCTCGCCGCGCTTCTGGGCGGCCTCGCAGAGCTTCTCTTCCTCGACGACCGCGAGCACCGTGCGCGCCGTGGCGGAGGCGAGCGCGTTGCCGCCGTAGGTCGAGCCGTGCGAGCCCGGGGGCAGCGCGCCGTTGAGCCGCTCCCGCAGCACCAGCGCGCCGATCGGGAAGCCGCCGCCGAGCCCCTTCGCGAGCGCCGCCGCGTCGCCCTGGACGCCGTCGTACGTCGCCCCGAGCCAGTGCCCCGTGCGCCCGATGCCGGTCTGCACCTCGTCGAGGAGCAGCAGGGCGCCGTGCTCGTCCGCGATGCGCCGCAGCTCGGCGAGGAACCCGGCGGGGGCCGGCAGGACGCCGCCCTCCCCCTGCACCGGCTCCACGAGGATCCCCGCGACGTCCGGGCCCATGGCGGCGCGCACCGCGGCCACGTCCCCGTAGGGCACGTGGGTGACGCCCGCGAGCGAGGGGCCGAAGCCCTCGCGGTACTTCGGCGTCCCGGTCAGGGCGACCGCGCCGAGGGTGCGGCCGTGGAAGGCGTTCTCGAACGCGATGATCCGGTAGCGCTCGGTCTCGCCGCGGTTGAAGAAGTGGCGGCGCGCCAGCTTGAGCATCGCCTCGTTCGCCTCCGTGCCCGAGTTGCAGAAGAAGGCGCGGTCGAAGCCGGTCTTCGCGCAGAGCTCCTCGGCGAGGCGGAGGTTCTCGGCGTTGAAGAAATAGTTGGAGACGTGCATGAGCCGGCCCGCCTGCTCGGCGATGGTCGCCACGAGCCGCGGGTGCGCGTGTCCGAGCGAGGCCACCGCCACCCCCGCGCACATGTCGAGGTACCTGCGCCCATCCGTGTCGAAGAGCTCGCACCCCCGGCCGCGGTCGAGGACGAACGCGGGCTGGCGGTAGTTGCCGAGGAGGTGCTTCTGCGCCGCGAGGAGCGGCGAGCTGGCGGGCGTCGAGGCGTTCGCCGGGGTTGGTGCGCCGGCGGGGCTGGGGGCGATGCTCATGGGGCCGATCTAACGCCGGGCAGGGGGTCGGAGCAAACGGTGGATGCACGCCGGCCGCGGATTGCTGCGACCCGGGCAAAACGTGCGTCCGGAGCGCGTCCGGAGCGAGCGCCCGCGGCCGGTCCCGAAGCGCCTCTGGCCGGCCCCGGTGAGGCGCGGCCGTCGGGGCGCGCCGGCGCTCGCCCGCCACGGACCGGCCTTCGGCCTGGCGATGGCCCGACCTTCGGCCTGGCGATGGCCCGACCTTCGGCCTGGCGATTGCCAGCGGATCGCGGCTGGTTATAGTGCCGGCCGTCCTATGAGCGATTCGGAACAAAATGGGTCGAGCCAGAACACCGGGGAGACGGCGGAGGCGCAGGCGGAACGCGCAGAGCCGGCGGAGCAACGAGCCCCCACCCCCGAAGACAAGCTCGGCGAAGCGCAGGCCGAGGCCGCGCGGTTGCGCGAGCAGCTGCTGCGCACCGCCGCCGATTTCGACAACTTCCGGAAGCGCTCCCGGCGCGAGGTCGAAGAGGCGCAGCGCCGCGGGCGCGAGTCGATCCTGAAGGACCTCCTCCCGGTCTTCGACAACCTCGAGCGCGCCGCCACCCACGCGGAGAGCGCGCCCGACGTGAAGTCGGTCGCCGAGGGCGTGCGCATCGTGGCCAAGCAGTTCGTCGACACGCTCGAGCGCACGGGCATCAAGCGAATCGCCGCCGTCGGCAAGCCCTTCGATCCCAGCGTGCACGAGGCCATCCAGCAGATCGAGTCGACCGAGCACCCGGCCGGCGTCGTCATCGCGGAGGTCCAGCCGGGATACATGCTGGGCGACTACCTGATCCGCGCGGCGATGGTCGTCGTCTCGAAGGGCCCGCCCGGCGAGGCCGCCCCCGCGGCGAACTGAGCTTCACCGCCGCTCCGCGCGCCGGCTCCCTCCGGCGCACATCGCCTGCCTCATGCGCATCATGGCGGTGGCCCACTCTGCTGTGCCCCGCCACCTCGCCGCACGATCTCCCCAAATATCGCGGGCGCCACGGTCGTCTCCCCACCCAGCGAGCATTCAGGCCTGTAGTATCTTTCGCCGCATATGGGGAAGGTGATCGGCATCGATCTCGGGACGACGAACTCGTGCGTGGCGGTCGTCGAAGGGGCAGGGGTCGCCTCGGCCAACGACGTGCGGGTGATCCCGAACGCCGAAGGCGCGCGCACGACCCCCTCCGTGGTCGGCTTCCCCGCGAGCGGTGAGCGCCTGGTCGGGCAGGTGGCGCGGCGCCAGGCGGTCACGAACCCGCAGAACACCATCTACGCGGTGAAGCGGCTGATGGGCCGCAAGTTCAGCGCGCCCGAGGTCAGCAAGCAGATCCTGCTCGCCCCCTACAAGATCGTCGAGGCGCCGAACAGCGACGCCTGGGTCGAGGTCAAGGGGCGCAGCTACTCGCCCCCCGAGATCTCGGCGATGATCCTCGGCCAGATGAAGCAGGTCGCCGAGCGGTTCCTCGGCGAGCCGGTGACCGAAGCGGTGGTGACCGTCCCGGCCTACTTCGACGACGCGCAGCGGCAGGCGACGAAGGACGCGGGGCGGATCGCCGGGCTCGAGGTGCGCCGGATCATCAACGAGCCGACCGCCGCGGCGCTCGCCTACGGCCTCGACAAGGTGAAGGCCGAGACGATCGCGGTCTACGACCTCGGCGGCGGGACGTTCGACATCTCGATCCTCGAGATCGCGAACGGTGTCTTCAGCGTCAAGGCGACCGGCGGCGACACGCACCTCGGCGGCGAGGATTTCGACCAGCGGATCATCGACCTGCTCGCCGACGACTTCGAGGCCAAGCACCGGATCGATCTGCGCCGCGACCGCATGGCGCTGCAGCGGCTCAAGGAGGCGGCGGAGAAGGCGAAGCACGAGCTCTCGTCGTCGCTCGAGACCGAGATCAACATCCCCTTCATCGCCGTCGGCCCCGGCGGCGGGCCGCTCCACCTCGAGCGGTCGATGCGGCGCAACGAGCTCGAGATGCTCTGCGAGAGCCTCATCCGGCGGACCATCGACGTCTGCCGGGCGACGCTCGGGGACGCCAAGCTCCCCGTCTCCGCCGTCAACACGGTGGTCCTCGTCGGCGGCATGACGCGGATGCCCGCCGTGCAGGCCGCGGTGCGCGAGTTCTTCGGCCGGGAGCCGAACAAGGGCGTGAACCCCGACGAGGTCGTCGCGGTCGGGGCGGCGCTGCAGGGCGCCGCGCTCTCGGGGCACGTCGACGAGGTGCTGCTCCTCGACGTGACGCCGCTGTCGCTCGGCGTCGAGACCGGCGGCGGCGTGATGTTCAAGCTCATCCCGCGGAACACCACGATCCCGACCGAGCGGAGCGAGATCTTCACGACGAGCGTCGACAACCAGAGCTTCGTCCCCGTGCACGTGCTCCAGGGCGAGCGCGAGATGGCCGCCGACTGCCGGAGCCTCGCCCGCTTCGAGCTCACCGGCATCCCGCCCGCGCCCCGCGGGCTGCCCAAGATCCAGGTCACCTTCCGCATCGACGAGAACGGGATCGTCCGCGTCGAGGCGCGCGATCTCGGGACGGGGAGGGTGCAGGAGGTCCGGGTGACCCCGACGAGCGGCCTCACGCCGGACGAGGTCGACCGGCTCGTCTCGGAGGGCGAGCGGTTCAAGCAGACCGACGCGCTCCGGCGCGAGCTCGCCGAGCTCCGCAACCAGGCCGAGACCCTCGTCTACACGACCGAGCAGGCCCTCGAAGGCTACAGCGATCTGCTCGACGCCGAGCTCCTCGGCGAGGTCCAGGCCGAGTGCTCCGCGCTGCGCAAGCTGCTCGACGGCGGCGGCGATCTCGACGCGCTCCGGGCGGCGTACGCGCGCCTCGAGGGGGCGGCGTTCCGGATCGCGGAGTCGATGTATGGAGGGGACGATGACGCCGGCGCGAACAAGGCGGTCGAGACGTGACGCGCGGCCTGGCGGCGGGGCCGGCGAGCGAGCGCCGGCGCGCGCGCCGCGCCGAGGCCGTCCCCTCCGGCGCGCCGCGCGCGCTCTAGACGCAGGGCTGCGCGGGGCTTCGACGCGACGATGCTGAACGAGACCTTCGGACGCTATCGCTTGCTCGAGCGCCTCGGCGAAGGCGGCATGGCCGAGGTCTTCAAGGCCAAGAGCTTCGGCGTCGAGGGGTTCGAGAAGGTCCTCGTCATCAAGCGCATCCTCCCCAAGCTCGCCGAGCAGGGGCGCTTCGTCGACATGTTCGTGCACGAGGCGAAGCTCGCCGTCCGCCTCTCGCACGCCAACATCGTGCAGGTGTTCGACCTCGGCCGCGTCGACCACCCGAACGGCGATCCGACGAGCTACTTCATCGCGATGGAGTACGTCCCCGGGCTCGACCTGGCGACGCTGCTCGCCCGCTGCCGGAGGTCGAAGCGGCCGATCCCCCTCGCCATGGCCGTCTTCATGACCGCCGAGATCGCCAAGGCGCTCGACCACGCCCATAGGCGGCGCGACGAGCAGTCGCGCCCCCTCGGCATCGTCCACCGCGACATCTCGCCCCAGAACATCCTCCTCTCCTGGGAGGGAGAGGTGAAGGTCACCGACTTCGGCATCGCCAAGGCGACGCAGTCGATGACCGAGGAGGAGGTCGGCGAGAAGCGCGCCGGCAGGATCCGCGGGAAGCTCGCCTACATGAGCCCCGAGCAGTCGCGCGCCGGCGCCATCGACGGCAGGAGCGACCTCTTCTCGCTCGGGACGGTGCTCTACGAGATGATCGCCGGCTCGAACCCGTTCGCGGCGCCGACGGCGTTCGAGGTCATGCGGCGGCTGCAGGCGAGCGAGTACCCGCCGCTCGCGCTCGTGCGCCCCGACGTGCCGAGGCCGCTCGTCGACATCGTGAGCACGATGCTCGCGAAGAACGTCGAGGATCGGTTCCCCGACGCCGGGCGGCTGCACGAGGCGCTCCTCGGCTTCTTCTACGCGACCGGCGAGCGGTTCGGGGCGAACGACCTCGCCGAGTTCCTCGAGCCCTTCCACGAGGAGAAGGCGGGCGCCGAGCTCGAGGCGAGCGCCGCGCTCGAGGAGGAGCCGCTCGGCGCCAACGACCGCACGCCGGTCGAGGTGCCGCACACGACGAGCACGCGCAGCCGCATCACGGCGTCGGGGCTCCTCCAGCTGCTCGAGAAGGCCGACAGCAGCCCGGCCGCGCGCGGCCTCGGCGAGCGGCGCGAGGTCACGGCGCTCGTGCTCATCTTCACGGGGCCCGAGGCCGACGCGGCGAAGCGCATCGCGCGGGCGCGCGAGGTGCTGGCGCGCTACGGCGCGCTGCTGCTCGAGCAGGAGGCGTCGCAGCTCGTCGCCGTCTTCGGGCTCGGCGACGCCGACGGCCGCGACACCGAGGCCGCGGTGCGCGCCGCCCTCGTCATCCTCCGCTCGCGCGGCGGGGGCGCGGCGGCCTCGGCCGGCATCCACCTCGCCCGCATCCTCGTCGACGGCGCCGGCGCCCCGATCCGCGACGAGCGCCTCACCTCGCTCATCGCCTCGGCCCAGGCGCTCGCCCGCGCGACCGAGTCCCAGGTCGCCGTGTCACACCTCACCTGGCGCGTCCTCCGCAACGCCTTCACGACCGAGGAGCTGCCCGGCGCGGGCCGGACCGCGCCCGAGGGGGGGCGCGTGGTCACCTCGGCGGAGCCCCCGGACGGCGCGTACGGGCGCTTCGTCGGCCGCCGCGACGAGCTCAAGCAGCTCGGGGACATCCTCGCCGCCGGCACGAGGAAGCGCGCGCAGATCGCGGTCATCCAGGGCGAGCGCGGCATCGGCAAGACGCGGCTGCTCGCCGAGATGGAGCGGCGGCTCTCGAAGGGCGACTACAACGTCGGCGTCTACGTCGCGTCGTGCCCGCACAACGGCGCCGACGTCCCGTGGAGCGGCCTCACCGCGATGCTGCAGGTGCTCTGCGGCATCCAGGAGGGCGACGACGAGGAGCGCATCCGCGCCGTGCTGCCGCGGCTGCGCGCGCTCGGCCTGCGCGAGGACGAGTCCGCGGCCGTGCTCGGCCAGCTCGGCGCGGCGCTCGTCGACCCGCGGGCGCCGCAGGGGACGACCGCGATCCTGCGCACGGCGTTCCCTCGGATGGTGCAGAGCCTCTGCGAGGATCGGCTCCACTGCTTCGCCTGGGACGACGCGCAGGCGATGGACCAGCTCACCGCCGAGACCCTCCTCGCCACGGCCGGCCGCGCCGGCGGGCTCCGCGCCGTGCTGATCCTCGCGACGCGCAGCGACCCGCCGCCGCTGCTCGAGGCGCACCCCCACTTCTATCGGATCCGGGTCGGGGAGCTCTCGGACAGCGACAGCGCGCGCCTCATGTCGGCGCGCATCGGCGCGACGTTCCTGCCGCCCGACGTGGTCGGCTTCTGCCGCGAGCGCGCCGGCGGCCACCCGCTCTTCCTCGAGGAGCTCATCAAGGAGCTCAGCGACTCCGGCGCGCTCACCGTCGTGAGCGGCGCCGTGAAGGCCCGGCTCGACGGCGCGTCGGCGGTGCCGCGCTCGCTGCGCACGCTCATCGCCACCCGGGTGCGGCGGCTCGACCCGAGCGACCGCGCCGTGCTCCAGGCCGCGGCGATCCTCGGCGATCCGGTGCCGACCGAGGTCCTCGCGGCGCTGCTCCAGCAGAAGCTCTCGCTCGTGAACCGCGCGATCTCCGGGCTCGCGACCCGCGATCTCCTGCGGCTCAAGGGCCCCGCGCAGGCGGGCTTCGCGTCGCCCATGCACGGCGAGATCGTCCTCGACGCGATCCCGCCCGAGGTGCGCCGGGAGCTGCACGCCGCGGCGGCGGCGGCGTACGTCGCGGTCGTCGGCGAGGACAGCGCCGAGCACGCCGAGCGCATCGGGCAGCACTTCTACCAGGCCGGCGACCGCGACCGGGCCGCGACGTTCTACGCGCGGGCGGCGCTCCACAAGATCCGCGCGAGCCAGCTCGACCCCGCGCTCCGGCTCATCTTCCAGGCGCTCGACCTCGGCGACCACGCCAACCGCCCGCCGGCGGAGCTCGCCGCGTGGCTCCGCGCGCTCGCGGACGTCGTGGTGCGCGTGCGCTCCGCGCCCGATCTCGGCGACATCGCGGCCCGCGCGCTCCGGCGCATCGACGAGGCCGGCGTCCCGGAGCAGAAGCTCTCGGCGCGCGTCGACGTGGCGCGCGCGCTCGGCGCGGTGGACCTCTTCGCCGACGCGTACGCGCGCCTGGAGGAGGCGTACGCCCTCGCCGGCGACCGCGAGGACCTCCGCCGGAAGGCGCTCGCGTGCGAGACGGAGATCGGCGTGAGGACGGGCGATTTCACCCGCGCGGTCCGCGCGGTCGAGCAGCTCGAGGCGATGGGCGACATCGACGACGAGCGGCTCTTGCTCGCCATCTCCCAGACCCGCGCGGCGACGGGCGACCTCGAGGCGGCGCTCCGCGCGCTCGACCGGGCGGAGGCGCTCGGCCATCCGGGCGATCTCGCGGCGGCGAGCGAGCGCGAGAAGCAGCGCGTCCTCGTGCACTTCTTCCTCCGCGATTTCGCCGCGGCGGTGAAGAGCTCGGCCCGGGCCGTCGACCTCGCCCGGTCGGCGGGCCTGCGCTTCGAGACCGCCGCCGCGCTGCACAACCTCGGCGACGCGAGCCGGCGGCTCGGCGATCTGCCGCGCGCCTACGCGTCGTTCACCGAGTCGAGGGAGGTCGCCGAGGAGAGCGGCCACGAGCGCCTCGCCGCGATCAACCGCGCGCACCTCGCCTACCTCGACGGCCTGAACGGCGCGGCCTCCGCCGGCGATCTGCTGCGCGAGCTCGCGCGCTACGCCGAGGCGCGCTCCTACCGGACGGACGCGCTGGAGAGCCGGTACCTGCTCGGCGCGCTCCTGAAGCAGCGGGGCCAGGTCGACGAGGCGCGGCGCGAGCTCGCGGAGGTGCTCGAGCTCGCCTCCGCCTACGGCAACAAGCTCGTCGCCGACGACGCGCGCGCCGCGCTGTCCGAGCGCTGATCGCCCGCGGCGCTGACCGCCGCCGCGACGGCTCGCCCCCGCGGCGCCGACCGCGCGGCGGGATGGCCGCCCTGGGCGGGAGCCCCGCCGCGCGGCGCGCGCGGCTCACTCGTCGGCGAGCTTCTTCTCGAGCGCCTCGAGGTGGGCGCGGACCTGCGGATCGGAGTCCCGCTGCGCCTCGATCTTGCGGACGGCGCTCATCACGGTCGTGTGATCGCGGTTGCCGAAGGCCCGCCCGATCTCCGGGAAGCTGCACTTCAGCCGCTGCTTGCAGAGGTACATCGCGACGTGGCGCGCGAAGGCCACGCTCTTGTGGCGGTCCTTCGACGTGAGGTCGATCGAGCGCAGGTGGAAGTGGTGGCACACCGCGCGCTGGATGTCCTCGACGCTCATCATCTGCGCCCGCGGCGGCGACGTGGCCGTGATCTCGGCGCGCGCGAACGGCAGGTCCACGGGGCGGCCCGTGAGCGAGCTCTTGGCCGCCAGCCGGATCAGCGTCCCCTCGAGCTCGCGGACGTTGGAGCGGACCATCTGCGCGAGGTAGAGCGCGACGTCGTCGGTGAGCGCGATGCCCTCGAGCGCCGCCTTGTTCCGGACGATCGCGACGCGCGTCTCCAGCTCCGGCACCTGGATGTCGGCGACGAGCCCCCAGGAGAACCGCGAGACGAGCCGCTCTTCCATGCGCTCGAGGTTCTGGGGGTACTTGTCGCTCGTCACCACGATCTGCCGGTCGAGCGTGTGGAGCGCGTTGAAGGTGTGGAAGAACTCCTCCTGCGTCTGCTCGCGCCCGGCCAGGAACTGGATGTCGTCGACCAGCAGCACGTCGCAGCTCGACCGGTACCGCGCGCGGAACTCGTCCATGCGGTGGTGCTGGATGGCCGTGATGAAGTCGTTCGTGAACTTCTCGGCCGAGACGTAGATGATGCGCGCCTCCGGCCTGCCCTCGAAGACGCGGTGGGCGATCGCGTGCATGAGGTGCGTCTTGCCGAGCCCCGTGCCGCCGCAGATGAAGAGCGGGTTGTACCGGCGGCCCCCGCCGCCCGCGGCCGCGATCGCGGCCGCGTGCGCCAGCTGGTTCGACGGGCCGACGACGAAGCTCGCGAAGGTGTGCTTCGGGTTGAGGTCGTCCGGCATCGACGGGACGCGCCGGAGCGACGGCTCGGGGCGCGGCGCCGGCGCCGGCGCCGCGCTCGTCGGGCGCACCACGAGCGCCCGCGGACGCACCGGGGTGAGCTCCACGCGCTGAGCGATCGGCGAGTCGAGGTTCTGATCGATCGTCCACGCCACCTGGACCGACCAGCCGGTGAGCTCTCGGATCTTGTCCGTCAGCGCCGGCAGGAAGTTGTCCCTGACCCACTCGAGGACGAACTCGTTCTGGACGCGCAGCGTGAGGACGCCGTCGGTCAGATCATCGAACTGAACTCCCCCGAACCACTGGTCGAAAGTCGCGGGGGAAAGCGTCCGCGTATGCTCGATCGCCCGATCGAAGACTTCGCGCGGCTCGTGTTTCGGAATCGTCAT